>CAWFFH010000001.1:0-181758 GCA_963815095.1 Candidatus Bathyarchaeota archaeon
AAAAATTATACTGACAATTCTAAACAAATTCGTATTCATGCCTATTTAAGACTTACAATATTTAATTCATGACAACTTACTGATCTTTGGGAAAGAAAAACAGAGCCGAACATTAGCACAAAGAATTGTCTGAATTATTTTTTCTGAGATTAAGTTAGATCTTCTTCAACCTCTCTTTTGCTCTTTCCCCATACTTCACCCGCGAAACTTGTTAGAGCCCAGTGCCATCCTCTCTGCTCAGCAACATGTTCTCCAAATTCATTCTCTAACTTTTTGTTCATCCGCAAAATTCTACGGCTAATTTGAAAACGCTGCACATTAAACCTCTCAAGCTTTGCGGCCAAGTCCTCGGGCAATAAGCCTGAACTACCTATTTCAAAAAGCAAACGCAAAATTTCCCGGTCAACTTCATCTTCACAGATAACACGTTCGATTAGTGATTGCTCGAAATTGAAAGAGCCCTTCAAGCCAGCAAAAATTGTCCGCAGCATAAGCTTGACTTCTTCTACTTCGGCTAAGGTCTGTTTGAGGAGCTGCTGGTTATACTTCAATCGACCTATCTTATCGTTTTGGCTTCGCTTCTTTTTCTGATTTTGAACAGGTTTTTCCGTTTCTTCCATGTCAGAATGCACACTCCAAGAATTCTTCTCCATTAACACTGGGCAAAATTAGCAGTGGGTAATCAGGACTAACTAATTGCAGAAAAGTGACTTGTGAAAAGCATGGACTTTTCCCATGCCTACCGCATAGTGCTAAAATGGCTTTTGAACAAGTTTTTACTGCCATTAATGAGATTCTAAACTTTGGATTTTCTGATATCAGCCTAAGACACATATCTATTTCCTCCATCTGCTGAACCTTTAGCGACGTCTTGGGTGCCTTCAGGATCCACAAGCTTACCCAAAATATCCGCTACTCTTCCTAAATCACAGCCCATCTTCTCCAGCCGAGAAAGGCTTCCTGAAATCTTCTCTAAATCACAGAGCACATTGTCGAATTGGCCTTCAAGTTTTTTGACTCGCTCTGGCATTAGCAAGTATTCGACTGCAGCATCGCGCCCAAGGTGATCAAGCTCACCCTCATCTTCACCTGGACTATCATCTATAACTCGTTTAGGAGTGCTCACTGCAAAGTAGCGGTTGAGCAGATTAGCAACAGGATCATCGACCCCTAACTCGTGGCGTTTGTTTATTTTGCCATCACCTAAAACGCAGCCGTACTTGCTCATCAATCCTTTAGCGACTCGGTCAGCCAAGGTTTTAGCAGTCGTCACTAACTCCCCCGGACTGCGACCATACAACGTTTCCACGTGGACAATCCAAGACGTCGTCGTATGCCTAACTTTTACGCCTTGCTCTAACCCCAAAAGAGCCGTCCAATTCTGCATCTCAATCCGCTTGAAATCTGCCGATGGATAAACACCCTCGCGTAAAACTGGGAATTTGAAAAAACATCGATGAAGGCGAAATACGCCGCTGCTGAAAAGTACTCCCTCACATGATATGAGAAAGTTTTGACCTCGCTCCGTTAGCTCGTAATCTACAAAGTTGCTGCGCTTTAACCTGCGGATTAAGCCTGCCTTCTCCAGCTTCTTTACATAGTAATCAACGTGTTGTTTGCTCCATCCACGGACACGCCCAATCTTAGCAGGATACATCTTAACCTCAATGCCCTTAAGGATCGGAAGAACACGGGAGCGAACAGTAGAGAAGTCAAATTTGACTTTGGACTTTGAAAGCGAAATATTTTGACTTCTATCCACAGGTTCCTTACTCAAAAAATTAGCACCTTCTCGTTCTTGAGAACTTATCGCAAGCAGGTGAAGAAGCAAGTTGGTTAAGCGATTTCTTTCCCACTATTGTAGGTTCAATGCATCGTCCACACCAAAAGACGCAATCACTGCAAAAGAAAACTTGGAGTGTTGCCATGGCGTTGGTTGGATAACCACAAACAACCCATTCCATCTATGGTGCCTCCATTTCGACTTGAAGCAAAGCTCTTTTGGTAATTTCTTCAAGCTCGTGGTAGTTAGCATCAAAATTAAGAGCCAAGCCAGCAAGGAAAATCCTCATCATAACAGCGGCAGCTTCAATCTGCTTCTGATTCAACCAAAAACCTCCTGAAGGCTACAGACAAAAAAGAAAAAAGTTTGTGCGCCTAAAAGTAGGAAAATCTCCTGGCGCATTCTCTGCATAAATATCGCTGAATTTCTCCAGAAGGGAGATAGCGTACTCCATCTTTCCAATTCTTTGTGCTTCCACAATAGGGGCATTTGACAATGTTGTCGCTTTTCATAATTTTCACCTTCTGCCAAATATTTTCCTATGAGACTCTCCCAAAAAGAAAAAGGGGAAGAGAACGCAGAGAAGTGAAGAAGACACATCGCCAATTCAGAAATGGAGTTCCATCGCCATCTATTGCTAGACCATGCTAGACGACGGCCCCTTGTCCATAGTTTTTCCCTAGACGACACCCCTGTTTTTTTCAGAGTTGTGCCCAGGTTGCGACCGCATTGAGATTGTGACCGTTGTTTATTTAGCTTTTCTGAAATAGTGGACGCCTCCATCTTGACTGTTTAGCACTGGGTTGTAGCCTTTTGCCAGCAGCATTCTTATTCTGGGCTTGTCGTTGTCGTCTGCTTCTTGCACGTCATATTCTTGATTGTTACCGAAGTATTCGACGCTTAGTCTAGCGTATAGTCCTACATAGTTTAGTGACCTGTGGCCTAGCAGGTATTGAACGCTGTCAGAGTTGCCTTTGGTGTGTCTTTCGCAAGTTGCTCGCCAGTATCGGCAGGTATAGAAGTGTATTTTGCGAAGTTCTTGGTTACCTGACTTTGCGATAGCTCGTTGACGCATTCTTCAGAATCCTTTTTCTGCGTACTGGTATTCTCCATAAGTGAAGATGGTTTTTCTTTTTCTGGGTACCTGCAAACTCTTTTTCCCCAAGATAGTTTTCTTCAACATTTGCCGCCTTCCCACTACCTGGAGTTTAAAAATTTAAGAAAATTCTGTCGCCGCCAATGCACACTGTTCCACACAAGCCTTCACAACGTACGTGTGCACAACAGACCCTCAGTACGCACGGTATCTAAAACGGACATATCAACTCAAGATTTGTCCTTTAAATAATAATTTTTCCTTGCTTAGAATGCCCTTAGACGCTTGTTCAAAAGAATTTAGCATAGTCTTATTAATCTTGTACGTCCCAAGGGTGTTCGCGGTTATCTATTGGATAGAAAAGAAGCGGTAGCACTGCTCAAGGAATTAAGCGATAATAAATTAGTTCAACCACTTATGGTTATTATTGAAAACAGACCAAACGATAAATACCAACTGAAAATCAAAGGCTCTTATGACGCTCAACAATTAGAGCATTTTCTTAAAGAGAGAGGGTTCTCATATGAGGTCGCCCAAGATAGTTTAATTATTTTCAAAGCATAAATTGGTTTAATGATTTACATTGAAGTGTTTGCCACATTTTTGGCAGCTATACGAGCACAAAGTGAAACACGAATTGGCCAATTTCTTTTCAGGAAAATTTACATTCTCATTACAGTTTGGACATAGAACCGTTAATATTACCAGCTTCTCCTGAACGATTAAGCAGGATACTATATACAGGTATGTTGTCTCTATTTGGAACAATTTTTAACTGATTTTGTTTGAGATTACAAGCTTATTCTATTTCTATACTGGATTCCTTAACAATGCCGAAGTCTCCGAGAAGTATTAGAGCTGTTTTATCGTTGACTTGTTAAATCACATTATTCATATTTGTTGAGTTGAGGAATTTGGCGAGATGCGCTTTTGGACGCAGCTCATAATAGTTAGTTATTCCGCCAGGTCTTTGTTTGACTTCTGTTTTCTTGATGAAAAGTTGTTCTTCCAAGTTTCTGACTCTTCTATTGACTGTCGAATAACTGAACTTCTTCATAGTGTTGGCTTGGTTTACTTTTTTGCATATTTCCCTTGTCGTTTGCGGCTCTTTGTAGCTGAGCACTAAAAATATGGCTAGGTTCAGTTTGGCTTCTACTCCTTTGAACACCTCAAGCTCTGCAACCTTATTTTTTCCCGTAGAAGTTGGTTTGTTTCGTTTGTTAGAAAGAAATTGTCTATCAGCGGGTAACTTCGCATATCCTAAGAAAAAATTAGAAACACCCACAATCACTGCTTCAACTGCAGGTGTGGAATCTCCAAAATTACCTAAACAATCACTAATTCCCAGATCCAGCGGGTCGAATAATAAAACGCAAGCAACCACAAGCGTTGCCAAAGCTACAGCAACAGTTGTTCCCTGGCACCCCATAGAATTTGAAGCAAGCAAGTAAGCAATAAAAGATTAACTGAAAAAATCCTTTTTTGAAGACAAGTTCAACAAAAATGCAGAAAAGACAGCCCTTTAGCAATAATATTACCACTTTGTTGTCACTTCAATGACTCACAGGCATAAAATAAAAACCATTTATTGTCGGAAAGCCGAGTTGGTTATGTGAAGCCCGTGAAGCCAAGTATCTGAAAACAGATATATTTCCTGTCCAGCTAAATCAAGAAAAGACAAGCAAAGTTTAATTGCTTAACGTCAATATAGAATGTTGATGTTTTATGACGCTTTTTTTTACAAGACCAGAAGGTACTCTTGCTTATGATGACAGCGGTGGTTCGGGAGAATCAGTGCTTATGCTTCCAGGAATGGGTGACCTCCGAGGTGAGTATCGTTACCTAGCGCCAAAGCTTATAGAAAAAGGCTACAGGGTAATCACAATGGATTTGCGTGGACAGGGAGAATCAAGTGTTCCTTGGGCTGAGTATAGCGTTCCAACCGTTGGGCAGGATATACTCGCCTTAGTTGATAATTTGAACATAAGTCCAGTGCACATTGTTGCTACTTCTTTTTCGCCTGCGCCAGCAGTATGGACAGCAATTCAACGTCCTTTAGCGATTAAGTCTTTGGTTTTGATAAGTGCTTTTTTACGTAACACAAAAATTAGTTTAGCTAAGCAACTGTCGATGGATATTCTGTTGCACGGTCCATGGAAGGTTTCCGCTTGGATTACCTATTACAAATCGCTATATCCAAACCGAAAACCAAGCGACTTTGACGAATATTTAGCCAAATTAAAAGCCAATTTGAGAGAGAAGGGAAGATTTGAAGCAGCCATGGCTTTGGGTTCATCAACGAAGGAACAAATAGAAAATAGTTTAAACCTCGTGAAAAAGCCGACACTTGTAATAGTAGGAACGAAAGATTCTGATTGGCCCGATCCTGAAGCTGAGGCCAAGTTCATCGCTGATAAGCTGTCGGCTAAACTGCTGGTAGTAGAAGGCGCTGGGCATTATCCGCAAACGGAGATGCCAGAGAAAGTAACTCAAGTTATTTTAGATTTCTTAAAAGAATCTTCTCCCTAACTCTTTCTGCAACAAGGAACAACGTTTGTTCGCTTTCCAAAGTTTATCATGGGCCTTCTGTTTTAGTAATTCATGAGGTTCTTTTGGGTTTGTCCTGAGATTGTTTCATAGACCGATTGAGTTGAGTAGCCTGCGAAGCTAAGCAAATTAGCTGCCGCCTTTAGCAAAAGAAAAAACTAAAAGGCAATCAAAGTGGCTCAAATAATTATGGTTAGGTTATTCAAAGTTTGCTTTGCAGTATATATTACCAAAAGTCCATCGTACTCTTTGAAGCTTATATTGGATTTGGTAACAATTCCTTTTAAGACGTTGAATGCGTAGTCATCAATATTCCATTTTATATGTAGTTCATAACCGTCTGCATCAACGTTTGTTTTTGGATTAGGCTGTTCCAGAGAAACAAATGTGACATCAGTTGGATTGCAACAAATAAGAATTTTCCTTAAGAGTGAAACTGCTTCTTGCCTTTTCATCTTCTCACATGCGGTAATGTATCACTGACTTTTGCGTGGGTATAAACTTATGCCAAAATTGCAGAAAAGATTATAATTAGTCAGCTACAACACGAGAGTAGGCTTAAATCCCCGCCAAAAACTTATTTTGCACTAAGCCTTTCAGTCTCCTTAGTGCTCATGCGAAGCCTTCAAATGCCTTTCTATTGAATAAGAGAAGAATGTAAAAGTGAAAAATAAAATATACTACTTAAACAACAAAACAACTATGGAAATCTAGTATTCACCCAAAGAAACCCTATTTTTAGAATTCAAACACACAAACAGTTACGGATGGCTAACCAACATCCGCCTAATAATCGTGGAACATAAACCAGGCAAACTTGACGAAGGAAAACGCAAACTATCCCCTAAAAAAAATTCGAAAAAGCCCAAATAAAAAGCACAACCCTAACCGCATAATTCCAAACCGGAAATTCAACCCAATAGAGAAGTTACAGTAGAAAAACAGAAATTCAATTTATTCATCCATAAGTCTTCACAGTTTTTCAAGCAAAAATTTTAATTCAATACAATAATCATTATTCAAAACGAGGACAAGCAATGTCTGAAACTTCAATCATAAAAAGGGTAGGTTCAGCAGAGGTAGTGAGCAAAAACGGCGAAGATTTATGGGTTCACATTAAGCTAAGTGGCAGCTCCAAATTTAGAGTGGTTACAGTGTTTTAGAGACCCTATTAGTTCCCAAGCCAGCAAATCACATCCGTCAAATGCCCGATTTACGTCCGCTGATTCGTTTGATTTTGAGTCAACAATGGGCGAGCTTAAAAATGATATTAAATTGATGGATAAATACTTGGAGCAAGCCAACGCTGCCTGTATCGCCAAGAAAGCCAAAGAACTTGCGGAAAAAAAGCGAAAGGAAGAATTGGCAGATGCGAAGATTGATGAAATTAAGAAAATAAACGAATCTATCAAAGGTTTATAATCTCTTATTTTTGCGTAGGTAACTTAACATTTATTACTTTTTCTGGAAGTATTTAGTTAAAATACATTTAGAAAGTTGGATTCACCAAAGAAATGAGTGAAATATTACATATGTGTTCACAGATGAAGAGGTCTCGACTTTCATGTTTAGTTATTTAATTTAGAAATTTCTCTACATGCCGTTTATATCTGACTTAATTGTGAACTGAATATTTGAGAAGGATAACAACAAGTTGAAATCTCCCAGAGCTTCTCGCGAAGTTAGTTATTTTAGAAAATGGGTTCCAATCGCTCTTTTGATAGGTACCATTAGCGGCATTGGAAGTATCATGTTCTATGACGCCATCAATCTCTCAAGCACATATCTTCTAGGTAACGTCGGTGGGTTCTTTCCTCCATCCCCGATTGGAGAAGGCGGAAGCTTAGGCATACTCTCATCACATATTTACTTAATCCCAGTGATAACTACGATTGGAGGACTTTTGAGTGGCATAATTGTATTTGGCTTAGCCCCAGAAGCTGAGGGTCATGGAACAGATGCAGCAATTGATGCTTTTCATAATAGAAAAGGCGAAATTCGGTCTAAGAATACCTTTAGTTAAACTTGTGGCGTCAGCAATTACACTTGGTTCCGGAGGAAGTGCAGGCAGAGAGGGTCCAACAGCTCAGATAGGTGCAGGCTTTGGTTCTTTTCTTGGCAGGAAACTTCATCTAAGTTTGAAAGATCGTAGAATTGCAGTTGCAGTGGGAATAGGCGCAGGAATCGGATCCATATTCAAGGCACCTTTTGGAGGAGCCATTCTCAGTGCTGAAATTCTTTACTTAGGCGATTTTGAAGTGGAAACACTGTTGCCTGCTTTCATAGCTTCAACAGTAGGATACAGCATATTCGCCTCCTTTACGGGTTGGACGCCCGTTTTCGGTAACATGAATCTCGGTGCTTTTGCTGACCCACTTGATTTACCCTTCTATGCGGTCTTAGGCATACTTTGCGGTTTAGTAGGCATTGTCTACGTCAAAGGATTTTATGGCATACGGGATCTGTTTCAACGTCTAAGAATGCCACGGTTCCTAAAGCCCGCTTTAGGAGGATTGTTGGTTGGAATTATTGGGATGTTTCTTCCACAAGTGCTAGGCATGGGATATGGTTGGCTTCAGATAGCAATGACTGGTAACTTTGTCTTACTTCCTATAATTTTGATTCCAGTTATAGTCGTAGTCAAAATTGTTGCGACGTCTTTGACAGTTGGTTCCGGTGGAAGCGGAGGAGTTTTCGCTCCTGCCTTAGTGATAGGAGGATTTTTAGGCGCATCCCTTTGGATATTGTTGAATGGAATTTTTCCAAATTTTGTTCCAGTCATTGCCGCATTTATTATTGTGGGGATGATGGCGTTTTTCGGAGGCGTAGGCAAAGTGCCCGTTGCAGTCATACTTATGGTTAGTGAAATGACTGGGGGATTCACTCTATTGGTTCCTTCAATGATAGCCACAACAATAGCCTATATAATTACAGGAAAGATTACAATCTACAAAAGTCAGGTTCAATCAAGGGCTGAATCGCCAGCTCATAGAAGTGAATATTCCACTACTCTTCTGCAGAAACTCTTCGTCAAGGATGCAATGACCAAAAAAGTCATTACAATTTCCCCAAATTCTAAAGTTTCAGAGGTTGCTGAGATCTTGTCAAAGAACGGAATAAAAGGAATGCCCGTTTTGGATAACAACGAGGCGACTCATAGGTTTGGTCACTCTTACGGATGTTCTTCAACTTCACCCAGACCAGAGAACTAAGACTAAGGTGGATTCTATAATGACTAAAGAAATCATAACAGCGAATCCTGATGATACTCTTTACACCGCATTTGATAAGATGACAAATAACCAGATTGGGCGCCTACCCATTGTCGAGAAAAGCAGCAACTCAAAGCTCATGGGCATAATTACGCGAGAAGATGTGTGGCGAGTTTACAACATAGAAATAAGGTCAAAACTGGATGACGTGAAGTTATCAGGAAGCATCGAATAAAAGTGGACAACGATGATTGTACAAAGTTATTCTCGAAACGGCATATGCGTATATTGCTAAATCACTGTCTGATGTTTACTCATAATGACCTATTTTGACGGAGTGACAACTGAATGACTACATCAATTGTTGAATGTCCCCACTGCCATTATAGGTTCAATTATGAGTTTATTCCTGGAGCTTCATTACCTCTATACGTCTTGGTCCAGTAAGAATATTCAAATGTCCAAACTGCAAAGAACTTCATAACTTCAGGAGATCTCATTTTGGGGCAGATTCATCGCTACCGACTCATGGCGACAACTCTGAAACATCCATTGGCGGCAAAGTACTGGGGTTGCTTCTCGGACCTTTAATTATTCTCGTAACAGCAGGGATTTTATTGCTGGTGAGTAAAAATAGAAAATTAAACGAGATAAAATAAAATGTCTGTCGAGCAATTCACTGTTCAGCCTTCGTCGAGCTTGGGCTTAATTGCGCTGGTCGCCATAGTCGGAACCGGTTTAGCTCTTTTAGTATTGGCTATCGTAACTGGAAGACGAGCAAAGACAATTAGAAGCACTTTTGTTGCGTTGATTATCATATCAGTACTGATTATCGCAGGAGGGATTTGGCTGTTTTTTTCAACTAATACCCCTTCAACAATTACGGTAGGGTCTGGTTATGTGAATATACAATCCCCAAGCATTGGAGGTGCTGGAAACCTGGAAATTACATCTACTCAGGTTATCTCTGCTTACATTGGGCAGATTGGCTCTGAAAACTTGACATTGTTAAAGCAACATGGAACAAACTATGATCATTTTAACGTAGGAATATTTACCCTTGGAAACGGGAAAACTGCCTTTGTTGTATCCAGCAACTCAACTGACCCTATATTTCAATCGGATAATGGAGAATTCGTTATACTTGGTACATCTAACACTTCTGCTCTTGCTGTGAGCTTTTCTCAATATGTTTATTCTTTAGATCTTTCTTGATTATGGGACTTTTTCGAAGTAGAAAAGGCGAGGTCGTAGCTATATCTTCAACACGAGCCTGTTGTAGTGTTTGTGCAGTCACATAGCTATAAAACTAAAAAGGGATTAACAGCTAGTATTCCTCGTACTCACAAAAATGGTTACGGGCTAAATTGTTATTTTGGAGTTTGAGAAAATGCCAATAGATTCAGCTGAGTGGAATTTGGGAAAAATAGTATATTCGCTTAAAGAAAAAATATTGATTTTTCTTAAAAAAAATCCTGATAAAGCATTTAACATTAAGGAAATAATAGAGGGAACAGGTTATTCCATTCAGGTTGTTATGCTAGATTATGGGGATGCTCCTGAATCGCGATTTCGTCGTACTTTAGAAAACTTGGAGGAAGAAGAAGCCATTGAAATAAGATCGATCAAAAAAACTTTCGGAGAAGAATTATTTTATAAGGTCAAAAGCTAAAAAAACTCGAATAATGATACGACCAAATGACCTTTAAATTATAATCATAACCTTTCGCATTTCATAATCTGTTTTCTTTTGATATTTGTTTGTTTTTTTATCCTCCGACGCCTATTTTTGAATGTTATATAAAAAATCAAGACATTGCTTTTGATATTTAGAAGTTTGCAGGATATCGGCCATACGCTTCTATCATTTCTTCAGATAGCGATTTCTTCCCCGCATTTCTAACAAAGTCTGCTGCAACAACTATTCCAACTAATTTGTTCTGCTCTACTACTGGAAGTCTTCTAATTTTGTTACTCGACATTAGCCTAGCTGCTTCCTTAAGTGAAGCATTAGGACCCGTCGTAATAAGCGCCTTAGACATAATCTCCGAGACCTTGGTGTTCAGAGGCAATTTCTTCGCCACGACCTTTCTGACAAAATCCCTTTCAGTTATTATTCCAGCTGGAAGTTCTCCATCCAAAATCACTAAACAACTAACATGGTTTTCACTCATGAGGTCAGCCGCCTCAAGAATATTGCTGTCAATGCCGATTGAAACAACCTTTTTCGTCATAATATCCTTTACTTTCGGCATACTATCCCACTTCGTATTCAACCTTTAGTCTAAATTAAACCCGTTTCCGCTCCATGGACCATCCGGATATGCCTATCGAGATCTGCTTTTGTATTAAAAGTCTGGTCATCTAATTCGCATCGGAATTTCCCATTCTCAGCTTTTTCGGTTTTAGAAATAGAACGCCTTGACAATACAAAACATCTCCTTTCTAAATTAAGTATTTTCTGCCTTAAAAACAATTTCTGGTAATGAAAGATAACTCATAAAACTTTACGATACTTAACGTTAATTATTTTTACATAGCTATTCTATTGACAAAACTATTGAACTGAATTATTAAAAAGTTAACTATGCAAATGATTTTTAGTTTAGATGAAGAGACAATAGAATGTCTTTTCTTTTGAATTTCGATAATGAATAGTGTTATATGGAAAAAGCCCTGAAGTTGCAGTTTCATTTAATAGAAGTTGAATAGTTAAAAGCTAAATTATTATCTGAAAATATACGTCGGCACACTTTTATCTCAGAAGGAAGTTTACAACAAGGAGAGCAGTTCTTGATGAGCAATACTGACGCTATTCTTGCCAACAAACCTATAAAACGAAGAATCAGAAAACAAAGCCGCAAGTTTAGCTTCACATTTTATCAAGCGTTTTATGGTCCAATAGCTTTAATTAAAGCAATTTACCGGCAAGTTATCCTGCTGTCAATAATGTTTGTCGGTGGAGCAGCAATTTTCTCCCATTATGATCATCTTCCATTTGTCAATGCTCTCCTCGCTTCGGTCTCAACTATCACAACTATAGGTCTATTTGTTCCCAATGGAGGCAATTTCTTCACAATTAATCAAACGGAATCAGTACTCTTAATTATCCTAATAATAATATCCGTAGGTGCAGGCGCGTCGATAGTGCAGAGCAGTGTAACTACTATAGTTAATGGTAATTTAGCCAAGGAAGAAGCTGAAAAGCACATGATTAAGAGGCTGAAAAAACACGCGATCGTTTTTGGATATAGTCATCTCGGAAGATATGTTAGCGAAAAATTAGAGGATTTAGGTTTTGATTACGTCATAATAACTAAAGATCCTGTTATCTATAATGAGTTGCTTAAGAAAGATGTTTTTGCAGTGCTCGAGTATGAAACTCAACCAATTGTTGCATTGAAGGCAGCCGGAATCGAAAGCGCATCAATGATTATTGTTGCTCATGAAAAAGATGCAGATAATATGCTGATAATTCTTAGTGCAAGAAGAATGCGCCCCAACATAAGAATAATAACCGTAGTTCACGACCAGAGTTTGACTGAAACAGCCAAGACTGCCGGCGCCAATATGGTTATACCCGCTTCCGTTACAGTTGGTCATTTGTTGGCGCTTTCAGCGGTTACCAAGGATCTGGTCGGTGTTGTTTTCTCTGAAAAAATTGGAACCAAGGAAATTGCCGAATTCTCCATTTTCAAGTCGTCCGAGCTTATCGGGAAAGGACTTCAGGAGGTCGCAAAATTCGCAGCAGTCATTGGTGTGGTACGTGATGAAAAGGTAGTAACCAATATTTTTGATCCCGCCTTTACAATAAAAGAAAACGACACATTAATCGTTTTAGGAGACACTGAAAAACTTCAAAAAGTCGAAAAAGAAGCTAAAGCACTTTAAAGATGCCCTTATAAAAATCGTAGTTTTTTCCATCTCATAGCTGAGGTTTAATGGATATGATGATTATGATTTCTTACAGCTTCTTCATGTCCCATTAATCTGAAGAAGTGAATCTTTAGCTGGTCAGTTACAAGGAAGGCAAGCAGCGCGTAGCCCCAGACAAATGCGGCAAATCCCCAACCAATCGGAGCCATGAATACACCATAGACGGCGAATAATGTTCCTATGACTTGTGTCACCTCAGTGGTTAAGAAGAGTATGCTGGCAGGAAGTGGGCGTTTCCAGAAGTGATTCACTCCAGTTCGCGCTAAATAAATAGTCAAATGCCCTGCAACAGCCATCTTTAAGAAGATCATCGTTTGCAATGAGCCTGAGCTTAAGTGGAATACATTTAAACCAATCAAAAAGAGCCCGAAGCTCGAAACGACACCTATTCCCCCAAGCAGAGAAGCCACAATCAGTACTCCACGCATGTTCCAGCGAACAGGTTTCTCTTGTATTCTCACGTTGTCATATGCAATTGTCATAATGGGCATGTCATTAAGCAATGCAAGAATCACTATCATAACCGCCGTTAATGGATAGAAATTGAAGGCGAGAATTGAAAGCGACAGGAAAATTAATACTCGAGAGGTTTCGGCTATCCGGTAGACAGCGTAATTGGTCATTCGTTCAAAAATTTTGCGGCTTTCCTTTATCGAGTCGATAATAACGGAAAGACCAGGTTTCGTAAGCACTACATCTGCGGCAGATTTAGCCGCATCGGTTGCTCCTGCAACGGCGACTCCTGCATCCGCTTTCTTTAATGCAGGTGCATCGTTAACCCCATCTCCAGTCATCCCAACAATGTGACCTTTTTCCTGGAGCAACTCAACAATTCGATACTTGTGCTCAGGAAAAACTTGCGCAAAACCATCCGCGTTTTCAATAATGTCTTTTGCTTCACTGTCAGGCTTATTAATAAAAGAAGATGCAGGGATTATGTTTGTCCCAAGATTGACTTCTTGAGCAATCTGCTTAGCGATAGCAATATGGTCACCGGTAACCATTTTCACCTGCAAACCCATTTTTTGAGCTGTCTTTATTGTCTCAGCAGAATCTTCGCGGGGAGGATCGTAAATAGCTAGAAGACCAACATATTGCCAGCTGTTATTTTCATCTCCCTTAATAACTCCTAACGAACGATGTCCTTTGCTTGCGAAAGTGTTTACAATTTCATTTACTCGACCTTCGATTTCTGACTTGTTTGAAACTAGCGACAAAACAACTTGAGGCGCACCCTTGGACACTTTGAAGCATCCACCATCACGGGACTCCACGGTGGCTTCTGTCCGTTTTGAAACAGGGTCAAACGGCTTAAAATCAACTACGCTGTATCGACCAATAATATCAGCAACAACGTGAATCGATCTTGCCTTGGCGATAACCGCGTCATCGATCGGATCGTGATTTTCTTCTCTGGAAGCTAAAGCTCCATACAAGAGAGCATCATCAATTTCGAAGGTGCCAAATGCCTGAGCTTCAGCAACTGTTAGTTCATTCTTCGTGATCGTACCCGTTTTATCCGAACACAATATGTCAACTCCAGCCATTTCTTCAATTGAAACCAGCTTGCTTACGATCGCTTCTTTCTTGGCGAGGGAGATTGCTCCAATTGCCATCGTGACAGTCAAAACGGCGGGCAACGCTACAGGTATTGACGCAACAACTAAAACCAGTGCAAACTGCAAAATAGCTAATGGATCAGCATGTCGAAAAAGAGCTGCAATGACAACCGCCGAAACCATTATTGCAGCAAGAATGATCAAGTAGTTTCCTATTCTAATAACTGCTTTTTGGAAGTGACTTACAGTTCTGGCTTCTGCCACCAACTTGGCGGTTTTGCCAAAAAAGCTACTTATTCCTGTTGCCACAACATAAGCGTCCATTTCGCCTTGCCTAATAATAGCTCCTGCATAAGCTATGTCAGAAATGTTTTTTTCTACTGGCAGAGATTCGCCAGTTAATGCGGATTCATCAGCAAGCAAATACGTGCCTTTCATTAGTTTAACATCGGCAGGAACAATGTCGCCCAAGCGGACACGGACAATATCGCCGGGGACAAGTTCTTTTGAGGGTATCTCACTCCATTTACCTTCTCGCAAAACTCGGGCTTTGGGTGCAAGTCGTTTTTTCAAAAGTTCAATGGCATTGTCCGCTTTGCGTTCTTGCCAAAATCCGACAACAGCGTTCACAATTAACAAGGTGAAGATTATTGCAAAATCGTCATAGTGCTGTATTACTATAGATAATAGTGACGCAATTTCTATCATCCAGGGAATGGGTCCCCAGAAATAGCCCAAAAACTTGCGAAAGGAACTAACTTTCTTTTCTGGAATTTCATTTAATCCGTATTCTTCAAGTTTTCTAGTTACTTCTTCTGAAGACAGACCGGTCTTAACATAAACATCGAATGGTATTTCGTCGTTAGAAATTTCTTTTTCATTAGGTGCCAAGCAAAAATACACCTTGTTTAAGTATTATCTCACTTCTAATCAAAACTTGAAATCTTCGATGATTTCCTTTATCAAATATTGTAATCGTACCTCTTGAAATCGATATCTAAATCGATTAGTCTTTTAGGTATCCCCGTTTTTAGATCTTGAATGAGCTCAATTGTTGTTTTTGAATCAAGATGATATAAAGACCAAAAATTTTCAACGAAAAAAAGTTGAAGATCCAGTAATTGAATCCCACCAACTTCAAAGTCTTTGAGAAGTTTGAAGTAACTCTCCGGCATGGCAATTCCATATACCGTTCTCATTTCCTGCTTTTTCATCCTTCGCACAATCTCACCGACGGCGCATAAGAGTTCTTGTTCTTGGGCGGGGATAGAATCTTTTTCTTTTTCCCCAATTGCTTCAACTATGTAGGTTTCTATATCCTTTTTAGCAGTTATGGCTGTACCAATACTGTTTCGGTGCGAGGTTGTAACGTTGAATCCTGCTCTTTCCAAATGTTGTTTAACACAATTAACAACATCTACCAAACCTGTGCGCTCTGTATCTGAATAGTTATCCTTAACCATTGTTACTAAACCGTCCTAAAACTCATAAGTATAGATCTTCTCAAACTACTTACATCGTTTTCAAGCAACGAAAGACAGATTATCCCAAATCTCAGCGAAAAAATTTTCTCAACATTGATACGCCGAGTAATGCGTTGACTAAAGTTTGAACGCTTACTTGTGTCTTAATAATTTTATATTTTGAGCAATATTTAACTATTTTGAAAAAAGGGGCATCTGCTTTGCCTGAACAACTAAAGCGTTTATTTTACATACACTCAGTCATCGAAGCATTACTGAGCAGAAAGACATACCGATCTACATTAAACAAATACTTTTTTCTCCTCTTAAGAACGAACGAATCTCAAATAAGTTAACTAAGAATCATTGGAATGTTTTCTAAGTCTGAAATAGATGGGGCTAAAGAAACTGCGAATCGGTTTTTCATCCGGATTGAAAAGTAGTCTCAAAGAATAATTCTACTTTTTCTGTTTCTTTCTCTTCCGATTGAACTTGCCAACAACTATGTCAACTTGTTTGGTGCGAAAGTAATATGGAACGGTATTTTAGGAACTTGGATAGGCATAATTAGATTTCTTTTCAGTATTCTTCAGTTCGTCTCTTTTTTTGCTATTTGTTTTTTTGATTTTAGCATCTAATACTTTAAGTTAGTTTAATGAGTTTTTCCACGAGTTTCTCCGCATCTTCTTTGTGAACTTTTTTTACATATCGTACAAGCGTCTCGCATCTGCTAAAGTAAGAAATAAATTATAACATAGATGATATACGTTTAAGTCACATACTGAATGCGATTAATTTAAACTATGATTCGAAAAATTAATTGTAGCCAAACAGCAAAAGGTTAAGGAATAATGAGCAGTCAAACAATCACATTGCCCGATAAGCGCCAGCTTGGATATGCGATAGAAGGAGAAGGTAAACCCGTTATCTACTTCCACGGCACAGCAAGTTGCCGATTGGAAATTCTGCTCCTAAAAGAATTCGCCCATAGAAACCAGTTCAAGCTGATTGGAATTGATAGACCTGGATACGGCTTATCAACTTTCTCAAACAGAATCGGGCTGCGCAACTTTGCCAAAGACGTTAACACGCTAACTGATTACTTGAAGCTCAGCAGTTTCGCAGTTTTAAGCTGGTCAGGAGGCGGTCCATTCGCATTGGCCTTCACCGCGCTGTTCCCAGAGCAGGTAACTCGTGTCGTAGCCGTCGGCTCACCCGCCTTGCCTTTCGATGCCTCGAAGGCACATAACGGTAATCCACTTGCAAAAGTGGCTATGAAAAATCGCTGGCTTGCGATGTGGGGACTGAAGTTCTTCCGAGAATCAATACTCAAAGCAAACCAAGATGTAGATGACTACCTAAAATCTCGCAGTGGAAAAAACATGGTTGCCGAGTGGCCTAAACCTGACAGAAAATTCTTTGCAGATGCAGCCTGGTTAAAACGGATGTATGCAGCGATGGCGGAGGGCTTTAGGCAGGAGAGCAGTGTGAAAACGATTTTTCAAGAGCACCAGTTGTTCCTAAAACCTTGGAGTGAGAATATAGGGCTGATTCCCACCGGGAAACTGACCGTGTGGCAGGGAGCACAAGATAAAACGTGTCCAGCTGGTAACGCACAAAAAATAGCTCAAGCTGTCAAAGGCACGCGAGTGATGCTTTTTCCAGATGAAGGACACTGTGCCATATTTGGCCAAATTCAAAACCTCAATAACGAACTCATAATGTAAACTACAACTCTACCCAAAATTTGTCCTCACATAGTTACACTATTGGAGTGTTTAGTTTAGATTAAGTTGCGATAAAGAAAATTTGCAGAAAACTAGCTTTATTGATAACCCCCAAAAAAATAATATATTTTAAAAAAGTTTGATTAAACTTAATAACACTGCTTTAATGGGTTTCTGGGGTCTGTCGCCAACTTTACAGACGACGGAACTATGAGGTTATACCAATCAGTTTCTGGTTGTATTCTTCGACTTCGTCAACATCCATTTCGTCGTAAATATCATGGTTAAACAGATATCTTCGTCACTCAAGCCCACCTCTAAAATGTACCCTTTGATGAAGTTTTTCGTTTGGACGTCCTGGCTCTAATTTCTCATCCCTTAACATCAATTATAACTGGGATACCCCCAACTTCACGCACTGTTTCTATAACGATTTGTATCGAGGATATTACCCTAAGCGGTTTTTATCCTAACGTTTTTCATGCCTCTTGGAACATTTCTTCAATCACTTGCTTTGAAGAACAGGCGGGATCCAAAGTGCATAAAATCTTTGCTTTCTTCAAAAAACATTTCTCGTTGCAACTAGAAAACTACACTTTCTAAGTTAAGGTTGACGGCGATTAATTATAATTAACATTGAAAATTTAGGTATGAACTTTTTTGGAGAGGCGATCAATAGGAATTATTTACTTATTTTATGATTCAGTTTGTAAATGTAGTTGCGTCATCACAACCACAAGTTGTTATAAGGCTCATCCTTAATTGCTCTTTATTTCAGGTCGTGCTGTTTATTTGTCCAAAATAGTCATAACCAAGAAGCAGCCTATAGAAAAACCTAACAACCAAAACCTACTCAGAACAGTTCCTCTTGAAAATGGTTTTCATTTTTTCACAGAAATCGGAAAATACACCGGGATAACAGCACGTAGCACAGTTGAACTCGCCGAAAAACTCCAAACAATACCCATTCAATCTGTAACTTTCCATTTTCAGCGTAAAGACTTTCAAAAATGGGTCAAAAACACTATTGGCGACGAAGAACTATCAATGAGAATAGACCAAATTATGACGCAGCCCTCAGACGAATACTTACGGAAAAATCTATTCAAAACGGTTCATTATCGCATAGCCGAATTAGAATGATCCCCTAATATCCCTTCAGTACTGAATAAAACGATAAAGTGCACTTTACTCGAAATTTGAAAAAAGTAAAGATGTAGTTTCTTCAACAAAATATATTCTAACAGGTAAGTGGAGAAAATGAAAATAGCCTTTTTTGAAGTGGAAGACTGGGAAGAAGAATATCTTAAAAAGAAACTGAACAATCACGTACTACAGTTCTTAAATGGAAAACTAAGTTTGGAAAACGCCCGGCAAATAAAAGATTTTGATGCGGTTTCAGTTTTCATCTATTCTAAAATAGACGAGCAAGTTATACGGGAAATTCCAAATTTGAAATTAATAACAACGAGGTCCACCGGCTTTGACCATATCGATTTAGAAGCATGCAAAAAACAAGGGATTACCATTTGTAACGTTCCGTCTTATGGAGAGAACACTGTTGCCGAGCACACTTTTGCTTTGATCCTTTCGTTGTCAAGAAACATGTGTAAGGCATGCATTAGACGTTTTGAACAAGATTTTTCGATAGACGGGTTAGAGGGGTTTGATTTAAAAGGAAAAACTATAGGCGTAATCGGAACGGGTCAAATCGGCTTGCATGTCATAAGGATTGCAAAGGGCTTTGGCATGAACGTTGTAGCCTATGATGTCCGTCAAAACAAACTCTTATCGGAGGTCTTAGGGTTTGAATATGTTACGCTGGAGGACCTTTTAGCTAGATCAGACGTAATTACACTTCATGTACCCTACATGAAAGCCACACATCATCTCATGAACAAAGATACATTCAAACTTGTAAAGAAAGGCGCCATTCTGATAAACACTGCAAGAGGCAGCATCGTGGACACTGAAGCATTAATCGAGGCTCTTGACAACAAAATACTAGCTGGTGCGGGTCTGGACGTTTTTGAAGGTGAAGAAGTTATAAAAGAGGAAAAACAACTTTTATATGACCCTAAAAACCTCGAAGTCTTGAAAAGCCTAGTTAAGGATCACATTCTGCTAAGCAAAGACAACGTCGTTTTTACTCCTCACATAGCTTTCTATAGCAAAGAAGCTCTAGAAAGAATACTTGAAACAACAGTGGAAAATGTAGTTGAGTTCGTTTCCGGGAAACCACAAAATGTTGTTTAGCCCAACGCGACATAACTATTGGAAGAATTGCATCTTAAAAGAAAATTCTGTTTCTTTCAATCAGACATTATATCCAAAACCTGGTTTATCCAAAAATCTTTGAGACCGATTTTAAAGGATGCCTAATGCGGTAAGAACATGAAAAATTATCACCAAAAAAAAGACCATGACTAAGGCGGCGTGGATAAACTGGTTAGTTTTATGGTCTATTTGCTTTAATAGGGGGAATCTTTCTGCGAAACCTGTTGTCACTTCTAAAGTTAATGCAATGTATAGGATTAAGCCTGTTCCCAACGCTGGGTAGAATGCTATTGGTCTGCCCAGTTGAGTTGCAAAATGAATCGAGATTAACGAAAAGAATAGAAGGTTACCAAATATGTGGTACCTTAGAAGTCCTTTAAACTTTTCAGGATAATAACGCTTTAAGACCACGAATGCTGGGGTATCGATTGCGATGTAGCTTGTGCCAATTATGGAAAGCCAATGGCTAAAACGTAGAGGACCAACAAAGAAACTTAAATTAATCCAATGCAGATAGGCAGCTACCATAAACGAACCTGCTACTATGACAATTAATAGTGCCAGCAAGAACTCGGAGTCTTTGAAGTTCACTAAAATCCTCTGCCTTAACTCTTGGATAACAGAATATAAAAGTTACTTAGTATAAGCATCTGAGCACGTTGCCTTATCCCCATATTAAGTTGTGAAATTAGTCGTTGACAATGCTTTGTCTTTTCGCCCGGTGGTTTGAGCGCTTATTTTAAATACCAAGTCCCTGATTGGGAGCTTATAGCTGGCGGTTCTTGGTGATCGATACAGAAAACCTGACCAAGAAATTCGGCAACCTTACAGCCGAAAAAAATTGCGCTGCGCTAAGTGGAAGTGTTTAGACTTAGATACTAAAAATGGAGGTGAGAGTAACGGCTGAATTAACAATTGTGATAATTATCGTTGTAACGATTGCTCTTATGTTGATAGGTTATTTTCTTATAGGACCACCTGGTAACCGGAGAAGGAATAAGAGAAAAAATTAATGCTGGACCGTTCTCGTCTACCCAAGTCACTGCAGATGGCAAAGCTGCTCAAAAACCAAAAGGTGCATGCGCGCGCTCATCTGAACTCAAACAATAAATCGTTCAAAAAATGCGTTTTTTGGCTGAACGAAAACTAATTATTGTTGAAGACGGCAACTCCCTATAGCGAGGTTTTTGTTTATATGTTTATCAAGGATCCTGTTTGTGGAATGCCTTTAGACCCATCCACAACACAGTTTACGGCGAATTTTTTATCTAAACAATATTATTTTGACAGCGAATATTGCATGAGCAACTTCATTGAGGGCACCAAAATTGCTTACTTTTCCATGGAAATCGGCATAAACTCCGCTATGCCCACCTATAGTGGAGGACTAGGCGTTCTTGCTGGTGATGTAATTAGATCAAGTGCAGATTTGAGAATTCCATTAGTTGCATTAACCTTGCTAAGTAAAAAGGGCTATCTTAAACAGAAATTAACGTCTGACGGTTGGCAAATGGAATTTCCTGAAGAATGGGATCCCTCAAAGTTTATGAAACTATTACCCGAAACTGCCACTGTAAAAATTTCTGGACGAGAAGTTAGAATCGGCGTTTGGGTTTATGAGCAAGAAAGCCTAACGGGCGGAACCATTCCTGTGTTATTCCTCACAACCGATGTTGAAGGGAACAGTCAAGAAGATAGAGAAATTACAGATTCTCTTTACGGAGGAGACGAAAAATACAGGTTAAAGCAAGAAATCGTTTTGGGAATAGGCGGGTTACGTATCCTTGAGGCGCTGAAAATTAATGTCAAGAAATACCACATGAATGAAGGCCACAGTAGTCTACTTACACTTGAACTGTTAAAGAACAATGATTTGAACGCTAATAAAGTAAAAAACCGGTGTGTTTTCACAACCCATACTCCAGTGGCAGCCGCATTTGACAAATTCTCATATGACCTTCTTTCGGAAGTTCTTGAAACAGAAGTGCCCAACGAAAGATTGAAAGAATACGGCGGCTCTGACAAATTGAATATGACTCTTCTTGCCTTAAACCTAAGCAAATACACCAATGGCGTAACAGAAGCACATATGGAATACTCAAGGAAATTGTTTCCGGGGTATCACATTCAGGAAATAACTAACGGCGTACACTCCTACACATGGACATCCCCACACTTTAGAAAATTATTCGACAAATGTATTCCCAGATGGGCTAATGAACCCGAACTTTTGGTAAGAGCTGACACTGTTTCTGATGAGGATTTGTGGGAAGCTCATTTGAAAGCAAAGCAGGATTTACTTGATTTTGTTCAGACCAGTTCTGGGATACAGATGGATATCAACGCCTTAACGTTAGGATTTGCCAGGAGAGCCACAGAGTACAAGCGAGCAGCAATGATTTTTTCAGATATTGAAAAGCTCAAAGAAGTCAACAGTCAGGGCAAAATTCAAGTGATTTTCGCTGGAAAAGCGCATCCTAAGGATGTTCTGGGGAAAAATCTCATCAAAGAAATTTACGAGTTTAAGGACCAACTGAAGGGCGAAATCGAAATAGTCTATCTCGAAAATTACAACATGGAAATGGCTGGAAAATTGACTTCAGGTGTTGACATTTGGCTTAACACGCCTATGCCGCCGATGGAGGCTTCTGGAACAAGTGGAATGAAGGCAGCCCATAATGGTGTTATCAACTTTAGCGTTTTAGATGGATGGTGGATAGAAGGTTGCGTTGAAGGTCTCACAGGGTGGGCGATTGGGCCGTCGCCTGATCAGCCTATAAGCGATGAACAAAGAAGAAAAAGAGAAATCAATGATCTCTACAACAAGCTGGAATACATAATTATTCCAAAATTCTATCAGGAACGCGACGGTTGGATAGGCCTGATGAGAAACTCTATAGGCAAAGTCGCCTATTACTTTAATACGCATCGAATGATGCGCAGATACGCTACCGACGCCTACCTATAGGTCAACATTTTGGTCAAACAGAAAAAAGGTAAGTGACACAAAAATGGGTATTTTTAGAGCTTACGACATAAGAGGAATTTACGGTAAAGACTTGACAGAAGAAATTATGACTAAAATAGGTCAAGCAGCCGGAACCTTGTGTCCGGGCACCTTCACGGTTGGACGGGACTTCAGAGAACATGGTGCCGAACTTGAAGAGGCGTTCGTTTCGGGACTTAAAAAAACGGGTTCAAACGCTAATCAGATCGGAACCTGTCCTGCAAGTTTATGTGTTTTTGCCAACTGGAAAATGAACAACAATGCAACCGCATACATAACCGCGTCCCATCTGCCAGCAGAATGGAACGGCATCAAATTCTTCCATCAAGACGGCGTCGGCTTCTTCGAAGACGAAAACAAAAAACTCGGAGAGATAAGCAACTCAGAAAAATTCAAAACAGGCACGGGAACAACAAAAAAGCTTGAAGGAATGGACATAGAATACGCTAATTTCGTATCTGAAAAAATAAAACCAGAGAAAATAAGTGTGGTCGCTGACTTCGGAAACGGGGCCGCCTGTTTCTTAGTTCCGAAAATATTCAAGAAAATCGGTGTTAAAGCCACTTTTCTGTTTGATTGGCCCGACCCAAAATTTTCGAACAGAGACCCTGAACCGAAACCAGAAGCGTTGACCGCTCTTTGCAAGAAGGTTGTGTCAGAGAAAGCAGATCTCGGAATAGCATTTGACGGCGATGGCGACAGAGCCATTTTCGTTGATGATGCAAGCAAAATTATCATGACCGAGCAAAGTGCAATCCTATTCATCAGGGACATAATGAAAACTCAAAAGGGCCCTGTCGTCGCAAACATAGAATGTTCAGACATAATAGAAGATGAGGTTAAAAAATACGGGGAAAAAGTGTTTCGAGTACCAGTTGGGCATACGTTTTTGGTTCAGGAGACCAAGAAGCACAACGCTGTTTTCGGTGTTGAAAAATCGGGTCACATTTGCGTTCCAAAGTTCTTCTGGTTTGACGACGCAATAATAAATAGTGCGTACATGGTAGAAATAGTTTCCAAAATGGACCAGAAACTTTCAGACGTCATTAAAGAGTTACCCTCGAGGCTTTTCGAAAGAATCGAAATAAAGTGCTCAGACGAAACAAAGTTTCAAGTTGTCGGCAAAATAACCGAAAAGGCAATGGAAACATATCAAAACGTAGACACCATTGATGGTGTCAAAATAATTTTTCCAGATTCGTGGGCTCTAATCAGAGCATCAAACACGTCACCTATACTTCGTTTATCGATAGAGGCAAAAGAACAAAAAAGACTTGACGAACTCAAACAGGAAATGACAAAACTGATACAGAGTGTCATTGCATGAGTGAAGGTCTTTTAACCACGGAAGAAGCAAAAAAAGCCAATATTGATGAGTTATTAAGCAAACTTTCTGCGGGCAAGGAAGGTCTTTCTTCGCCAGAAGCAGAAAAACGACTTGCACAGTATGGTCCTAATGAAATTCAGGAGAAAAAAGTTAACCCGCTATTGAAGTTTCTTCGCTATTTTTGGGGTCCAATTCCTTGGATGATTGAAGCAGCAGTAATAATGTCCGCAGTTATCCAACGATGGCCTGATTTTGCAATAATCTTGACATTACTAATGGTAAATGCCATCGTAGGGTCATGGCAGGAACGTAAAGCAGGCAATGCCATTGAACTGTTAAAGAAAAGACTGGCATTAAAAGCACGAGTCCTTCGCGATGGAAAATGGCAGGGAATACCGGCTGAAAAACTCGTTCCAGGAGACATTGTTCGACTCCGTTTGGGAGATATCATTCCCGCCGATGTAAAACTAATAGATGGGGATTATCTTTTAACCGACGAATCTGCGCTTACGGGAGAGTCGCTTCCTGTTGAGAAACATCTCTCCGATGTCGGGTACGCAAGCTCGATTGTTAAACAAGGCGAAATGAATGCACTTGTAGTAAACACTGCCGCCAAAACTTTTTTTGGCAAAACCGCTAAACTAGTGGAGCAAGCCCAAACTCCAAGTCACTTTCAAAAAGCCATCGGCAAAATAGGCGATTACCTGATTTTCTTGGCGATAGGACTCGTAATAGTGATTGTTTTAGTTTCGATTTTTCGGGGCCAAAACATCTTAGACATCATTCAATTTGCATTGATCTTAACTGTTGCGGGAATACCTGCGGCCCTTCCCGCTGTTCTCTCAGTTACGATGGCAATAGGCGCTATAGCCCTCGCCAGAAAGGAGGCAATAGTTAGTAAATTAGTTGCAATTGAGGAAATGGCAAGCATGGATGTGCTATGTTCAGACAAAACGGGCACTATTACCAAAAATGAGCTCACATTGGGAGGAACCAAACCTTATGATAAATTCACAGAGAATGATGTACTATTGTTCAGTGCGCTCGCTTCCAGAGAAGAAGATAAAGATCCTATCGACGAAGCAATCTTAATCAAAACCAAGAGTACGCCTTCCATCTCTGAAAGGATTGGTCGCATAAAAGTTGCCGGTTTCAAGCCGTTCGATCCCGTTATTAAAAGATCTGAGGCGACAGTTCAAGGTGAAGACGGAAACCAGTTTAAGGTGACTAAAGGAGCGCCTCAGGCTATTTTGGCTTTGTTCGAAGACAAGAAATCAATCAACAAAAAATTAACAGAGGACGTTAACGAATTTGCGCAGAAAGGGTACCGTGCGCTGGGTGTGGCTCGGACTGGCAATGAAAACAAGTGGCAATTTGTGGGTCTAATTGCTTTATTTGATCCACCAAGAGAAGATTCGGCTCAAACAATAAAAACCGCTCAATCGATGGGTGTCAACGTGAAAATGGTTACGGGTGACCACATCGCTATTGCCAAAGAAATTTCAAGTCAAGTAAACCTTGGAAACGATATTGTGTTGCCTGAGGCTTTTTTAAATAAGTCTGACAGCGAAGCTCAACGAGTAGTTGAAGAAGCTGAAGGCTTTGCAGAGGTCTTTCCTGAGCATAAGTACCGCATTGTTGAGCTTCTCCAGGAAGAAGACCATGTTGTTGGGATGACTGGAGATGGGGTTAATGATGCACCTGCGTTGAAGAAAGCTAATGCTGGTATTGCGGTTGAAGGCGCCACCGACGCCGCGAAATCGGCAGCCGACATAGTTCTGACCAAGCCGGGGCTTTCTGTTATAATCGATGCGATAAAAGAGAGCCGCAAAATTTTCCAGCGAATGACGAATTATTGCACCTACCGAATCGCAGAAACTATAAGGATTCTGCTTTTCATGACTTCAGCAATAGTAATTTTCCAGTTTTACCCGGTTACTGCTCTGATGCTTGTTTTGTTGGCGCTTTTAAATGACCTGCCGATAATGACCATAGCATATGACAACGTGAAATATTCAGATAAACCTGAGAAATGGGATATGCGATCTTTGTTGGGAATTGCGACGTTTCTTGGGGTAATCGGGGTTTTCTCAACTTTCGGAATTCTCTATATCGGATTAATTGTTCTGAAGTTAAACCCACTTATTCTACAGTCTTTCATATATCTCAAGCTTTCAGTTGCAGGGCACCTAACTGTGTTTGTTGCGAGAACTAAGGGTCACTTTTGGTCAGTTAAACCGGCAAAGCCTCTTCTATTTGCGGTAATAGCTACTCAACTTGTAGCCACAATAATTACTGTGTACGGTATTTTGCTTCCCGCCATGGGCTGGTGGCTAGCCGCACTCGTGTGGAGTTATGCGTTGTTGCTATTTGTCATGACGGACTTTGCCAAAGTACGACTTTACAAGATACTAGATCGCGAGGGCAAAAAAGTTGAAAGAAACGAGGCCGTAAACGCCCTCAGAACGGTAACACCCGACAAGGCCTTCACTTTCTACAGGGGTTACGGGCAACCTCTCGGTATCGCCTCAAAAAGCTTGGACGAACTTGCCGCTAGCATTAAGACTATCGAATCATCTTCAGTAAAATTTCACGTTGAAGAGGGAGACTTTGAAAACTGGTTCACGATGCTGAGAGACAAATCACTAGCGGGTCAGGTCGCCGCGCTACGCGGCAAGGACATCTCTTCTGATAAGCTAAAGGAAAAGGTGAGTTCGATACTCAACAAGCGCGTCGGTCAGTTACACAAGATCGCCAATTCGAAGGGAAGCGCCGCGCAAATGCCCCATTCAAGACATGTTAAGTCTTGAGCTAGATGGATCTTTGCCTCAAGACTCAGGTGTTTAGGTTAAGCATGATTATTCAAAATTCGATTGATATACTGTAATCAAGATAAAAGTGATAGAAAAAATGTCCCATTCTGAATCCGAGGAAAAACAAAAGAAACGGTTATTGGAATCGTTAAAAACGATCGCGGAATTTGAGGTCCCCTGGAAAAAGGATTTTGACGATCCTAAGCTTGAATTTAGACGACTATTCTCAGAGACTCTGGGAACATTTTTTCTTGTCTTGGTCGCTGTCGGCGGAAATGTAGTTTATCTTATGAATCCTGGATCAATTAGCCCCATTACTGGTGTCATAGGGCCAGGTCTGATGGTAATGGTGATTATTCTGTTCATGGGAAATGTTTCTGGAGCGCATTTGAATCCGGTTGTAAGTATAGCTTTTGCCGTTCGAGGTGACTTCCCGTGGCGTAGAGTTCCAGGGTACATAATCGCGCAATTGATTGGATCGGTTATTGCATGTTTATTTTTATTTTCTACGTTTGGTAAAATAGGTACATTTGGAGCAACTCTGCCCGGAACTGGAATAAATGATTTTCAGGCATTGTTAATTGAGATTATACTCACTGTTGGTTTGGTAAGCACGATTTTGGGCACTGCATCAAAAGCTCAGAATGTGGGTCCGCTCTCAGCTATTGCCGTTGGCGGTTACATAATACTCGCAGGGCTTTGGGCGAGTCCTATAAGTGGTGCGTCGATGAATCCAGCACGGTCTTTTGGTCCCCCATTAGTATTGCTGAATTTTGATCATTTCTGGTTGTATGTTTTGGGACCTATTATTGGCGGATTAATTGCAGTTGGGTTCGCCTATATTCTACGGGGACGAGGTGGCGATATTGGGGGAATTAAAGCTGCTCAAGGAACTCTTGATGAGACTTAATCATTGGAATAGTAGTTGTCTACCTTATGACTGTTCGTTTGATCGCAAAAATTTTCGATAGAACAATTTCTGAATGCCGATTTCTTGCCAGCACCATGAATAGCAAAAATTCCAACGCAGAAAAACAAATAAGAACCAACAAAGTATGCAATATGAGAAGATCTCTTTTGAACGTAAAAATACTGTTGATAGCAGCTTTAATTGTAACAGCCATTATTGGAGTTTATGGCATAGAATTGGGCATTCGTGTATCAACAGGTAACGGACGCTTCGAAATCTTAGGTGTAGTAGTAATATTATTAGTGGTGTTGTTTTTTGCTGATTTGATATTGTTGGCTGAACACATAAAAACGAACAAAGGAAAATTTTCGAAGAGTATCTTAAGTAAGGATAAGAGTAAGTTGTCCTAAAAACCTACTGAGATGAAAAGTCGTCACTCCAACCAATGTTAGTCGATTCGGCTCAGAAAAATCGCCGCGTTTATTGAAAAGATAATTACGGTAGGATTGTAAGACTAAACTATTTACTGACGCTCTACAAGGGCTTCCCAGATATCCTCGGCTAAAGTTTTATTAGACAATTGGCGAAAAACGTCAGATGCAATTAAAATCCCTGCCACGCCGCCATTCTCAGTGACTGGAAGTCGTCTTATTCTCTGTTCGACCATAATTCTGGCAGCTTTTTTCAAAGTAACATCTGCATCAATTGTTATGAGAGGTGATGACATAACTTCTGAGACTGGAACAGTGTGAGGTAAGTTATTTGCAATGACTCTTATAACTAGGTCCCTCTCAGTTATTATTCCAATAGTAATTTTACCGTCAACAATCAGTAAACTGCCTCTGTCCGAGGATTTCATGAGGTTTGCTGCTTCCAAGACTGTCTGATTCGGGCATATATTGACGACAGATTTCATTAATTCTTTAACTGTTCGCATAGTCTTTATAATAAACTAAGTGAACAAAAAAGGTTTCCAAAATACATAACAGCTTACACAACAATGCGAGTTTGGTTACGGACCTTCATATTGATCAAGAACTAAAAGGAACTAAAGAATTTAATGCTGTTTTGTTATAGTCCCCAGCTTTGTGCGGCGGTTTGATGTGGCGGTTCTTTTTCAGTTTTCTCTTTTTTCTTATTGGTATCCTTGAACCTGTTTATCTTTACGGTTGACCCTTCAACGGAGACCCAGTGAGTGACGTTTAGGTCTCGATGGTAAACAAACTTGTTTACGATATGTCGCAGTTCAGGTAGTGATACTTTTTCCGAATTCACTCTCAACTTGTTCCCCTTTTGGGAAATGGAGACTTTAAGATGTAATTGAAGAAAGTTTGCCAGGTTTTCTTTTTCGTTTTGCAAATCGCCTAAGTCAACTTGGAGATCCACTTGAGGTTTATCGTGTTTAAAGAGCAAAAGTATTCCCCAAAAAATATTCCCTTCAGATATTAAAAAAGTTTTAGTAACACGTCATTGGAAGAACCACATTGGCAAAAAATCGGGTTCATCCATAAATAGAAAAAGAGTCAATCGAATCAAGGGACTGGTTTTAGACCCTTCGTTCCGCATCCGACCGCTTGCGATACCGTTTTCTTTTAGCTCTATTCCTCAATTCTTTCACTTGAGTTTTTTCCTTTTCAACTCTCCGCTTTACTTTAATTTCTTGAATTTTCTCCATTTCAGCTTTTGAAATCAATTGTTTCAATTTTTCAACGAGTTTCTCAGAATCTTCTTTTCGTTCAAGCGGAATTATAATGCTGCGTTGATAAGAGAGTTCTACATTGATTTTTCCGATCTCGTCCATATGCACTGAACTTATTTCGCTTATGGGTATGTGCAAAGGAACAAATATGCCGAGAACCCTACCAATTGTCTCTTTGAGAATCGGTTTATTTTCTAGTGCTTCTTCAATTTCATTTTTTAAGTTTCCTTTTAAATCAATTTTTAATAGATTATTGTTTAACCTAATTGTGAAATGGGGATCCTCAACCTTAAATGCCAAGTTTGTTCCAACCATTTTTATCAACACGTGTCAGCTTTAAAAGAAGAACAATGAACACTTTATACTTAATGCATAGTTGTGTTTATCCACACTATTCCGCAAGAAAATTGGCTTAAAGAAAAATAATTTATAATATCAATCACATTGTAGATCCAGATAATAATGAATGTTGATCAGCGGAAGATTGCAAACATACATGATTTCTACTTAGACTTTGAAATAATGTCAAACCAACTGTCAAGTCTCAAATCCAAAATGCCTTCCGGCTTAATTATCCCAATTTTTGAAAATGACATAAGAAGTCCAGGATTAATCAAGATTGTTCACGAAATAAATCAGTGCGATTATCTAAGTAAGGTTTTTATTGCTCTCTCAGCCAAAACCGCCTCAGATTATGAAGAAGCTCTGCGGTTAAGTAGATCTTTCAAGGTTCCCTGCGAAGTAGTTTGGTGTAATAAACCCGAAGTGATTACTGTTTTGGAAGAGCTTAAAAGAAAAGGTCTCGATGTTACCCAGATGTCTGGAAAAGGCAAAGACGTATGGATGACAATTGGTATTGCCTCCCTCGAGCTTTTTGCTTTTGCTGTGCACGATGCTGATATTGTTTCCTACACCAAAATGTTACCCACCAAAATGTTATATCCAATTATTGAACCTAAACTCGACTTCTTTTTCTGTAAAGGCTATTATGCACGAATTAATGCTGATAACAAAAAGTTGTATGGGCGGATACATAGATTATTCATAAATCCGTTGCTAGAGGTTCTTCAGGAAAAACTTCGTTATTCGAGATTTCTAACATATTTGCAGTCCTTTAGTTATCCATTAGCAGGAGAAATTTCAGTTTATAGCGACTTAGCTACGCATCTTAGAGTACCCTGCGATTGGGGCCTTGAATTGGGATTACTTTCTGAGGTTTACAGGAACGCATCTTACGGTCGCGTCTGCCAAATTGACCTTGGATTCTATGATCATCGACACAAAAAGATTGAGGCAGACAGTCTACTGAAAACTGCTGAAGACAGTTTTATTACTTTGTTAAGAACTTTAACTGAAACAGAAAACATAGATGTTTCTGAACCTTTCCTGACGAGTCTTCAAGTAGCATATCAGGCGGCTGGCTCAAGATAAAATAAGGCAGTATCATGCTGATGCTACCTGTAACAATCTTGATTTTGATAGGCACGAAGAAGAAGTCAATGTCGATTCGTTATGCTCAGTTATAATTACAGGTGGAAGAAAATATTTAGCTAATCCTGTGAGAACTCAATTGCCAGACTGGTTACGAACTATGTCTGCCATGCCAAATATTAGGGAAAGGCTCAGGGAAGAAGCTATTGAACAATAAAGGTATAAAGATCGTTGTTTTCGCTGACCTTGACGGCAGTTTCCTCAATGAAAAGTATGAATACGATGAAATCGAACCAATTGTTAAAAACCTTCTATCCTTAGATGCCTCGATTGTTTTTGCCAGTAGTAAAACACGCAGTGAAATTGATTATTATAGAAAGAAATTACAGATAAGTGATCCATTCATCTCTGAAAATGGTTCATCCATAATAATCCCTGAAAATTATTTCATGATGAACTATGGATTTACAAAGCAGGCTCAAGGCTACAATATAATAGAACTCGGGACAACTTATCAGATAATCTGCGAAAAACTATCAGTTGCGATGGAACGATCGAGAGCCAAAATTGTCGGGTTTGGAGACATGACTGTTGGGGAAATAGCAAAAGATACCGGATTGCCTTTGTATCTCGCAAAACTAGCCAAACAAAGGGAATATAGTGAACCATTCAAAATACTGAATGGCTCTGAGAAAAACGCCTTGCAAGCGATCAGTAATGAAGGACTGTGCTATACAATGGGCGGAAAATATTTACACGCCCTTGGAAACTGTGATAAAGGAAAGGCAACAATCATTTTAAAAAACTTGTACTTGCAACAGTTCAAAAGAATCATCAGCATTGGCGTTGGAGATAGCGCTAATGACTTGGCTATGTTAAAAATTGTTGATAAACCATTTTATGTCATTAAACCAGAAGGAAGAAAAACCGTCTGGAAAAAGATTGAGTTGATTGCTCGAAATCAATAAAGCCAATTAAGATCTAATAGTAAAAACTTTCTCATTTTGCTTTTTCACTCTTGTTTGCATGAAAATCGATCTTATAGTTAATATTCTTGTGAATTCAAGGGAGCGAACATAGAGATATTATCGCCGTTTCATGTTGCTCAACGACAATATCCACCGCCCAACAAAATATATACTTAAAAAGCGTTAAAAAATAAATTAAATGTGCAACCTGCCAATTCATCTGAGGCGGTCAAGTAAGTTTTGTTCCAACTCTGAATATGTTTTAATACGCGTAGGAAGGACATTATCCGAGGCTACAATAGCCCGTATTAGTATTTCTCAATCAAATAATGTTTGAGGTTTTCGAAGATTTTTGCTTCTTCAATTATTTTAGTTTCAGCCTCTTCTCGCGATTGTTCCCACGTTTCTTTTAGGAAAACGGCTACTCGACCAATCCAAAGTATTCGTAGTGCATCTATCAATTTTCCTCTGCCATATACTGGGTTTTTGTGGAATTCAGCGATGAAAGAGTAGACTGTTTTCGCCCAGATTTCCGAAGAAAAATCTAAGTCTGACGTTTCTATTTGTTTTATTTGTTCGAATTTTTTTTGGATTTTTGGTTCTAGAAATGTTTTGTAGATTGCTTGGTACTGGTCGTAGTTGTTTTTGAAGGCTTCTATGGTTTCAGGTAGGGAAACCTGAATGCCTTCAGGTGTTTCACAGAATTTATCTTCGCCAACCGTTTCTACCTTGGAAACACCAACTATTCCTTTCCATATAGGTTCATACTCTTCTATACCGGTAAACATGATGTTCATGACTTGGCGGAACATACCCGCCAGTTGACTGGACGGGTCCTTTGCATCATGGCTTTTAACTCCTAAAAGAGCTTCCTTAACTTTGTAGCCTTTAGCGAGGGCCGTCTGGGTTTCAAAAATGTCAATACCGAAGCGGCAAACGTCAGGTTGCTCCCACATGTGAGAGTCTAAGAGATCTTCTACTAATTCTATAGAAAGTCCGAAGTCGCCGCCAATGGGTTGCCTGATATCTTTGCCAAAAAGACTGGTTGTCACTGGATAACATAGGAAATTGGTTATTGTTCCATCGTATTTGCGTCGGTTGTAATACGGCGCAACAAAACCTGTTCCCGTTAATGTTGGAGAAATTAAAAGCTCCATCCACTCAGGAGTTATACTACGCAGGTCTGAATCCACCAACGCTACACTTTTTACTTTGAGATGACTTGCTGCTTCAAAAATAGCTCTGACCGCTCTTCCTTTGCCTGATATCCCCATGTAAATGGCTGGAATCAGCTTCACTTCGGATGGTAAGTAAATCTTCTTCACTGAGTTCAATGTGTCGTCTTTTGAATTTCCGTCTGAAACAAAGATTACGGATCTCTTATCGGGGAAATAAGTGTCTAAACCTTTGGTTACTTGAGAGATAACATAGCTTGCTGTGAGAACATTATTGAAGGATGGGATTCCAACTAAGATGTCTGCTTTCTCTATGTCATGCAGATAAACGTGGGCATCCAACGATAGCGCAGAGTCATTTCTATTCATTTTTGTTCTTTGCCAATTACTCATTCTTTCTAAAAAATCATTCGCTCAAAATCCATCTTTTGTTACTTGAGTGTTGTTTTAAGCAGCGACAGTCTTCTCACTTAAATTTTACATTTCAACTTCAAAATCACACATATGTCGTTAACGTTGGTTCCAGTCGCTCCTGTACGAATAAGGTCACCAAGCTTTAAGAAGAAATTGTAGGAATCATTGTTCTCTAGATATTTTTTCGGATCCAAACCTAACTGCTTGGCTCGCTTCAGCGTGTAGTTGTCCGCGATAGCTCCTGCCGCATCTGTTGGTCCATCCACACCGTCGGTGCTAAAAGAAGCAATCACGCATTCATCCGATTCTTCAAGGTTTAAGGCAGCGGACAATACCAGTTCTTGGTTCCTTCCACCTTTCCCTTTTCCAATTACAGTTACCGTGGTTTCTCCGCCGGCAACAACGCCCAAAGGTTTAAGGCTAGACGGATTACAAGTAAAATCTCGATTGACAAATTGGACCAATGCTTTTCCAGCTTCGATAGCTTCGCCTTCCAATATATCAGTTAAAAGCACTGTGTTTAATCCTTCAGAACGTAGGTACTCAATGGCGGCCGAGCTGGCAATTTTGTTGTTTCCGATTATTACGCTGTGAACATTTTCAAACACTATATCTCCCGGCTTAAATGTTTCCTGAATCAGCCCTTTTGCGCCTTCCGAAAGGATGTTGCGGACACTAACAGGAGCATTAACCCATAATCCATACTTTTCAAGAACTTTTTTTGCATCACTGAATGTTGAGGTGTCAGGAACCGTAGGTCCAGAGGCTACAGCATCTAGTGAATCACCCATGACATCGGAGAGAACAATGTTCAGAACCGTAGCAGGATAAGCTTTTTTTGCTAGCCATCCGCCTTTGAACGCAGAAAGATGTTTTCGAACAGAGTTTATCTCAGTTATTGCAGCTCCGCTTTTGAGGAGAATATTTGTTAATGCCTTTTGATCCGTAAGAGGTATGCCCTCTCGAGGAAGGATCATGAGACTTGAGCCACCGCCTGAAATCAGGCAAATCACTAAATCCTCTTCTTGCGCCTGTTCAGCTACTGTCATAATGCGTAAAGTGCCCTTTACTCCTGCTTCATCTGGGACTGGGTGGCTGGCCTCGTTAAGTTCTATCCATTGTGTTCGTTGTCTTGTACCATAAGGAATGTTCACAATTCCAGCGGTTATGTGATTACCAAGTATTTCTTCTATGGCTTGCGCCATTTTACCGCCTGCTTTGCCACCGCCAACAACATAAATATGCTTGAAATTCTTCAAGTCAAACGTGTAGCCTTCAACCTGAAGTTGATCGTTTTCCACTTTTATTTTAGACTTCATAAGATGCTTGGGTTCAACTGCGTTAACAGTTTGTTCAAAGCACTGAAGAGTTAGGGCCCGACACTTGCGGATACTTGGAGTCTCTCCGTTTTCAATTAGATCATCTTGATTTTTGATCTGAATCATAGTAATGACCGCGATAATGTTTCATTTAAGTTCGTGGATTAAGGCTAATAAACACTTTTATTTTGAACGTTTTTGAAAAAAATCGTCAATTTTGCCATACAAATATTCGTATGACACGATGTTTTCCTTCATATTAGCACCATGCGGTTAAGGCTCAATCTAAGAGGTATCTTCATAAATAAAATCTGAAGAAAAAGCAGAATCCTTCTGCTGTTCAAAATTTTCCTCTTTCGTATCTTCAACAGCGGTCCCTTCTAAACTTCGGTTTCTTTTCCATTGAGGCTGTTTGGTCCTCTCAGAATCCTTGAGCAATCTAATAAATGGAGCAATCATGATAGCTATTATTCCAACTCCCAAGGCACCTACAAAAATGATTTCTCCCAAGGTAATTAGAAGAGGATCGACTTGCAACGCAACTGAGAAAGCCGAAAACAAAATTTGAACTAAATCCAAATTGAAAGCTTCCAACTCTAATTTCATCAGCGAATGTTTATATGCTTTTGCAGTGAGCAATGGAAAAAAAGTATTGAACAACACAACTACAAATCTATTCTATTATGTTCGAAAATCGGTATAGGTATTTTTATTTCATTTAATGCTACAATTAAAAACTATCAGATTTTTGATGTTCGATAAAAAAAGAAAGCCGGCTAAATCCACTGCGCCATGACGCAATGCTTTCTTGCAAAGTTGTCAGATAGGGCAAAGTTTCAATTCCTTTAAGTCAAACTTTTAGAGTTAGGATTTTATAAAAATATATTTGATAATTTCAATGGAAAATTTTAGAAGAAAAAAATATTTCATTGCCGCTACAGAATCTTCATCGCTGTTATTAGTTACCTAAAACCGTAGAAGCAATGTTGAAAAAAGCGTTGTTTTCAATTTATCTTAGCAGTTTCAAGTGGAAGTGTTTTCTTTCTAGATGTAGCTAATGAACCAATCGTGGCGATTATAGCTGTTGTGACAATTACTATTACCGCGAGATCGACGAACAAATTGGAATAAGGAAGCCCGTATTGGGCTGGCAAAGTAGCCAAAACTGCAGCAGCTAACCCCCTAGTTAACACAAAAGTCATTATTTGGCGTTCCTTTTGCAGGGAACTCTTCAAGGTCGTTATCCAAACTGCCCCGTACCGAGTGGCAAGAAGAATGATGGAAAGCATAAGCCCGAAAAGCACGATGCTTAAGCTCGATATTGAAACGATTATACCCAAAAAAACGAAAAAGAAAGTCCTAATTAAAAAAGCTACTTCAGCTTCAAAACGTTTGAGGCCTTTGCTCACGGATAAGAAAATTTTTTCGTTAGTTCCATCAGTAGGAACAATTGAATTTTGGTTAATTACTTGCTTAAAAATCCTTAGAATTTCTCCTTCGTTTCCCAATATTAATCCAAAAAGCAGCGCACTTAGAGCCCCACTTCCACCTACACTTTCCGAAACAGCATAACCCAACAATACAATTCCTAAAGTTAGCATATAAGAAAAAGGTAGGGTTGCAACTTTTTTTAAGGCAAATAGCCAAGCAAATCCTAAGGCTACGCCAATTCCCGCTCCAATCAAGAATTTGCCTGCAATCCCTAACCCTATTGAACCAACATTTGTCTGCCCTGTAACAATAACTCCAAGAATCGATAAGCTTATGACCACACAGAGAATGTCTGTGAGTGCAGATTCTAAAATCAGAGTAATTGATGCTTTTTCACTTATATTTATTTTAGATGCAAGTGAGATAACAACCACTGAGCTACTACCGCCGTATATACTGCCAAACAGTAATCCGTAAACAAGGGGCACATTAAATACAACAACCATGAAAAGTCCAACACCAAGGACACTAAATATGAAACCAGTAACTGCAAGCAAAACAGCTCTGGGACTGTTAAAAACGACTTTTCGAATATTCAAACCTATGCCGCCATCAAACAGGATGTATGCCAAAGCCAAAGCTGCAATATACGGTGCAAAACTCTTAACCGCTGTTGGATTGAATACCCCTAAAATTGGGCCAAAAATGACACCTAGAAATATTAGTATAAGCATGTCAGGCAAACCGGTTTTTTTGAAAAGGTAGTTAGCTAAGAAACCAATTAGAATTATTAGAGCACTTATGATTAGAGCTATTGAAACGGCGTCAAACAAGCGTATCAGCTCCTTATTTTAATCTTAATATTATTAAGATTTGCGAAACAATTGCGCCTTCTTTCGTGTTATCGATGTCTTTAAAGATAATTAACTTTTTATTTCTATAACATTAGAAGTAGGTTTTGTTGATTTTTTTATGCAAAAGTATTATTTACGATAATGTAAGATGGATTTCCTGATGTTTGTGATGATAAATATTGACGGTGTCTTGGGAAAAACTGTAATTGGTGCAGCAGGTAACTATATTGGCGAAGTGATTAACATTGATATCGACGCTGAAACTTGGCAGATTACTCATCTGCAAATTAAATTATCTAATAAGGCAGCAAAAGAATTTTGTCTTAAAAAAACACTTAAAAGCTCTAACCTTAAGATTCCAACTTCGTTAGTTAACGACGTAGGTGTAATTATTACGTTGAACCTCTCGCTATTGGATTTAAAAAAAATACTTAATTCATAGTGCTTGCTTTCAATTCGTCCTGTAGGCTCCAGCAGTCATATTCTTGCACGACTATCATTACGTACAATTATCTTGGTTAAATATCAATGATTTCAAATTGGTTGCGAGAGATTGATTAAGTACACCGCAATAAAAAATGCGTAGATATAACAACTGAGGGCTAGCTATTCGATGGTTAGTATTGAACTCGTGGTATCAGCATTTCTGCTAGTGTCGTTTGTAGCTGCGCTCATTTCGACCCGTCTTAAAATTCCATATACGTTAATTTTGGTTTCCACCGGTGTCTCAATCACCGTAGTTGCAATTCTATTGTCTCTAGAACCAAGTTTTCTTCAAGTGCCTATGCAGAATCTAATTGGTCAAATTCGCTCAATTTACTCTTTGTTAATTCAAGGGGGTGGCGGAGGTCTTTTCGTAGGTCTTGTAGTTCCCCCTCTGATTTTTGAGGCTATGATTCACATTCGAGGAAGTGATCTCAAAGAAGTAATCAAACCTTCATTAGCTCTAGCAACTGTTGGAGTGTTGATAGCGACCGCAGTTGGAGGGGTGATTTTGTGGAAAGTCATAGGTCTTTCCCCTTATGTTTCTTTCTTATTCGCAGCACTTATTGCTCCCACAGATGTAGTCACTGTACTAGAAGTATTTCGGCGCGTGAAAGTTCCCTCCAAACTATCAACACTTCTGGATACAGAAGCTGCCTTTAACGATGCCACAGCAATCGTAATTTTCACAATCATACTCGCGTCAGTAGGACTACAACAAATCAGTGTAGTGAGTTCATTTCTGAATTTTGGTTACACGCTTGGGATCGGGGTTTTAATCGGTTTGGGCGTTGCTTTCGTTGGAGAAATCTTGTCAAGCTTACTTGAGGATAAAGTCGCTGAAACTATTCTGACAATTGTGGTCGTTTATGGGTCTTACGCTTTTGCATCTGGAGTTGGCGCCTCAGGATTGATTGCAGTGACTGTTGCAGGATTATACTTTGGCAACTATACAATTCGAACTGCAATGGAGCCCGCAACAAGAGAGGCAGTAACCATCTTCTGGCAAATAGCCGCCTTTTTGGGTAACTCAGTCGCATTTCTTCTAATAGGCTTCCAAGCAAACATCATTACTGCTTTTCCCCAATCAATTTTCCTAATGGTCGCTGCTTTCATTGCTGTTACAGCAGCGAGGGCAGCTACGGTTTACCCAATTTTTGCCATTTTCAGAAAAGTAGGTGGGAAAATGTCAAAGGTCTGGGCTAATATCGCTATGCTTGGAGGCGTTAGAGGCGCTCTTTCCATAGCGCTTGCAGCAACAATTGCAACTTCAGCCGTCATTTCTCAAACTGATTTGAGCACAATAAACACGATGGTTTTCGGTGTAGCATTCATTTCAATTATGATTCAAGTGCCTATTTTATTTAGATACGTAAAGAGAAAATTGCCCCAGCCTGAAACTGAAGCCTTTAAGGAAACTGATTTTGACGAAGAATTCACAAAGATATCCTTAGATGTGCAAGACGCGCACAAATTAAGATCGGAGAACAAGATTTCTGAAAGAGAATTGGATGAAAGATTACACAAAAGCAAAAGTGAACTAGAAAAATTACTGACGAAATCTCATGTGACACTTGAAACAAGAAAGATTATTCAAGCCCGAGCATCCATGCTATTTCCATCCTTACCAAAGCGATCTATGCGACGTAAACAAAAAATTAAAGATGCAACCGAAGATAATTCATCTTCAAATGATTCTGAATAGTTTATTTTTTTATTTTTTGAACTATTTTAGAGCTTGTGGGCTTTGATCCATCTCTTGATAAGACTTATTGAGTTTGACGCTATAGGATAGTTGCTAAAATTATACTTTCTAGATACACCCGCATGAATCCTAATGGGGGTCATTGCAGAAACCTGTAGGGGTTCGTCGCATTACGATTTGAGTGGCTATTACTATGTTAAAAACTATCTAATTGAACGCATAAAATTAGCTTATTTTTTTGTTTTGGGTTTTGTCTGTGGAATTTTTGTGGGTTCATCCCAGTATTTGTCAAATTCTTCGGGTGACATTATGTTGAGGCTTTTGAGTTGTTGGCTAAACGTGTCCAGGGCGCAAGGGTTGTTGAGGTGTGCACGGTAAATCTCCATCAGCAAATCAATTGCCATCGAAGTCGAAATGGGCTTTTTCGCCATTAACGACAGCTCCTCAGAGACTTTAACTAAATCCTCATGAACCCGCAAGGGCAAATCAACAGTCTTAGTCATACCAAACACTTCTTGCTACAATCTCATAGTTATTTGCTGGCATCCTTTTTAATTTTCGCCAACTCATTTGCTCTTTGTCTACGCGAACGTCACTCAGTAAGCCATTAGTGTGTCGAGGTTCTCTCTTGGAACATGTCATTTGCCAAGTTCATTTAGCCAAAATGCTCAATTTATTTCCTCAAAATTTTTCTGGCTTCGTCGCTTTCTGAAGATATAAATATATTGTGAGCAATAAATAAAACCAGGTTACGGGTGACTTTTTTGAGAATAGGGTTTTTTGTTTACGAATATCCTCCTCAAGTTGTTGGGGGCTTAGGAACATACGCCGAATACATTACTCAACAATACGTTGACCTTGGGCATGACGTTTCAGTTTTTACATTAAATAATAATGGATTAAAAACAAGGGAAATAATGAGGGGCGTTGAAGTTCACAGACCTCTAATTGCAGATGCAAGCAACATCTGGCCGTTCTTTGTGGCTGACGACCTCAAAAAGTGGGGAACCAACATCAAATTCTTCAACGACATCTTCATCTACAACATTTTGAGTGCAACCAAATTCATCAACGGACTAATAAAAAAAGAAGGCTACAAATTTGATTTAGTCTGCTGCCACGATTGGTTAAGCAGCATCGCAGGATTGGTTATTAAGAATGAAACAAAAATCCCGGTTGTTTTTCACGTACACAGCACCGAGTGGGGTAGAAGCGATGGACCCGGATCCGAAGTCGTTACCCACTTTGAAAACGCCATGGCTCAAAACTCAGACAAAATAATAACTGTAAGCTACGCGATGAAACAAGACCTTGAAAAACATGGTTGGCAATCCAGCAAAATTAGTGTCGTTTGGAACGGTGTGGATCCAGAACGTTATAACCCAGTTAATGTTCAAAAACAAGAGGTCATGGCGATTAGGCAGAAGTATGGGATTCCAAACAATTGGAACATGTTGCTTTTTGTAGGAAGGCTTGCATGGGTAAAAGGTGTACGTAACTTGCTTCAAGCAATGCCTCTTGTCCTCAAAGAATACCCCAACACAAAACTAGTCATCTTAGGCAAAGGAGGAGAACAAAACGATATCGTGGAAACAGCTGAAAGGCTAAACATTAAAGACAATGTTGTTTACCGCTTCGATTTTGTTTCTGAAAAAGAAAGGATCATTCATTACGCTGCTTCAGATGTCTGTGTTTTTCCCTCACTCTACGAGCCTTTTGGAATTGTCAGTTTAGAAGCGATGGCATTGGAGAAACCCGTTGTGGTAGGCGCCCGCGGCGTTGTTGGCTTTAAGGAACAAGTAGTAAATGGAGGCACGGATCAAACTGGCGTTCACATTAACGCTGAAGACCCAGCAGACATAGCTTGGGGCATCAAGGAAACGTTAAGGGACCCTGAAAAAGCCAAGAACTGGGGCGAAAATGGCCGAAGAAGAGTGCTTGAATATTTTACTTGGCAAAAAGTTGCTGACCAAACCATCAAAATCTACGACTCTCTACTATAAACGCGGAAATGTAAATAACCTAAAAAGGGTTATTTTAAATCGCGAGCATTTCCGCTACCTTCAGCATCCGCATATCCAGCGGCTTCTTGTTCTTGGCTGACTTCTCCAGTTCAAAACTGGTGACTGCGCCTTTCTGTAAGCCGACTGCCAGGTTGCCTTTTCCATCACGAATCAATTCAACTGCTCGCTCCGCAAACAAACTGGCTAGCAGTCTGCTTCGGGCTGTGGGTGCGCCTCCGCGTTGAGCGTAACCGATGGTGGATAATCTGACTTCGGCGTCGGTTTGCTGCTGAATTTCCACGGCTAATTTTCTCGTGTCGCCAAAGCCTTCGGCGGTTACGATTATTCCTGCTCTTTTGCCTTTTTTGGCGTTAGCATCCATGATGCGGCATACATCTTCTACTCGCAAGGGGTTTTCAGGAATCAAAATTACTTCGGCTCCAACACAAATGCCTACTTCAAGTGCTAGGAAACCTCTTTTTCTACCCATAACTTCGACAAGAAATATTCGTTCATGAGAAATCGCGGTATCCCTGATTTTGTCGATTATTTCTATAGCTGTGTTAACGGCTGTATCAAAACCGATAGTTTCGTCTGTGCCGTAAACGTCATTGTCGATGGTTGCTGGAATCCCAACCATTATCGCGTCAGATTTCTTACCTAGTTCCAAGGCGCCGCGGAACGAACCATCCCCCCCAATAACCACCAAGCCATCAACGTTGTTTGCCCGCAGGGTCTCCGCGCCAGTTTCAACTCCGCCAGGCTGCTCAAACGCTGGGCACCTCAAAGTATGAAGCATAGTGCCGCCCGACTGTATTATGCCTCCAACGCTACGAGGTGTCAATTTTTTGAAACAGTTAGTTAACAACCCATCCCAACCGCGTTCAAACCCAATTATTTGAAAACCCATCGAATGACCCACACGAGTTATCGCTCTGATGGCTGCGTTCATGCCAGGTGCGTCTCCTCCTGAAGTTACTATGCCAATGGTTTTAGTCAATTTACTGTGCCTCTTTCATTTAGAATCACTAATGCTAAAAGATTAAAACGTTTAGTACGTCATAGAACGTGTAGGGAATTCCAAAACACATAAATTCCAATCTTCTGTCTTTATGGACTCTGTATCGGGAGGTAGCTCAGCCTGGCAGAGCTCTCGAGCTGGCTAATTAGTTTAGCTGGTGGAGAAGCTGTAGAGGTCTACCAACGGTGGGCTTCATTCTAGCCTGTCTAGGCCACAGATACCGAGCTGTCGCAGGTTCAAATCCTGCTCTCCCGACCAATAACTTTTGGAAAATGTTTTTTGGAACCTCCTGGTGTCAAAGTTCTATAAACTAATTGCTATTTAAGACCCAAAATCAACAAACCTATCTATACAGAAGAACAACCTCGCCTGGAGCAAACCAAATCTGTCGATAAAACCCTAAAACCCTCCAACCAAAAAACCGCCACAAATCCAAAAAACCCATTATCCGAAAACCTGCTCTGACCAAAGTTGTCTTAGCTGTACCATTCCTTCTCTGAGTAGAAGCAAAAACCGCCTTAACACCATCCTTTTTCAAGGCAGCGACACCACCCCTCGTTAATGCAAAAGCTATCCCTTTACGCCTAAAAGCAGGATGAACCGCAATCCACAAAATGCAGCCATACTTAATTCCGCCAATATAGAACTCTATCAACTTAGCAAAGCCAATAGCATCTCCTTGGGTTTCCGCTACGAGAACTTTTCCTTTCTCTGACTCTACGCTGTGAATGGCAAAGAGGCGATAGAATGGAAAAGATAAATCGATTATTTCTCTTAGTTTTACGCAATCGTTTGATGTTGCTTGTCTTATGGATAATGAGCTTTCCAATTTGGCGGCTCCATAGGTAATAGGTGCTAAAAAGAATTGAAGTCTTTTCAGGTGAACTTAAAGTGGTGGTGAAGGGGGCGGTAATTTCGTTTCCTTTGGTTTTTTGCGTGAGAAGACTAAACTTGTTGATTTTACGATTTGGGGTACTCCTGCAAGGTCTTCCACAATTAATAAGCCACGTGCCAAGATTGCAAATGCTCCGATGGCAGCCAGAACTGTTATTCCTGGAGCAACAAAAGTGGTGCTTGGGTTAAGGAAGAGCAGACTCATTATTCCAACAATTCCGAATTCTTGGACTCCTGCTCCTGCTGGAGTGATCGGAACAAACGCTAATGCAGTTACTAATGGGTGGATTAGGAAGAAGCCAAGCCATGCTATTGCGAAGTTGCTGTTGAGCGTTATTCCTAATGCTGCTCCTAAGAAGTACCATTCGAAGCCTTTTAGAACCCAGCATATCATTGTTAACCCGAAAATTTCAGGGATTGCTGAGCGTGTTTTCTTAGAGCTATCTTTGTATTCTTCAAGTTTGCCCATTATGCCCCCAGTGAATCTTTTTAAAAATCTGGAATTGGCTAAGCGGTCAAAAACTGCTATAGCTCTCTCGGACCAGGAGAAAGCGGCCAGCAAAAGAGCGCCAGTTAGCATAAGAGCAATACCTAGAGCTATCACGAAAAAGGTTACATTGATTCCCAAAATAGTTGCTGAAGGCCAATTGCCCGTTGGAACCATCTTAATCAGAAATATGGCTGCGCCAATGCCACCTATTACTTTGACTAAAAACTCTATTGTCTGTATACCTAAGATGCTTGAGAGTCCTTTTGATGCGGGCACGTTTTGGTCTCGAAGATAAACAGGTGTTAAAATGTAGCCGGAGCGTCCAGGGGTTACATCGCTAGTTAACATCCCTGCATATTGGGCAAGAAGGGTTTTGCCAAAAGTTGTTTTAACTCCTCCTTTGCCAAGAACTCTTCTTAGACGTATTGCGAAGAATACATTTATTCCAAAATACATTAGAAAAGCTAGAGCCAAATACTCTACTTTAATGGTGAGTAAGGCGTTATACAAGGAACCAACTCCAATGTACCATAGCAACGCTGCGAAAATAGCGACCATTACAACTACTTGAATGAAGATTTTTAGGAATCTTTTTGATGAGGTATGCGTGTTAGGTGCAGAGGATTCTTGGGTAGTTGTCATGATGTTTAGGAATTGGCTTTGGGGGTTAAATGGATTGTGGAAAAACCCCATAAATCTGTTTAATCAATTCTCTACGAGTTTTAGGTATTTTGTCAATAGTTAGCTGACTTTTGACGGCGTCATTTGCTTGCGTTTCATGGCTATGTTGCTTTCCTTAGTTAATCTTAAATATCAACACTGAATACACTGCCAATAATATCGGAGAAAATAAAGATGGTAAAACAAAAGCGCAAGCACTTAATCTTGACAATCGCAGTTTTTGCCTTGCTATTCCTCTCGGTCTTCGCCTTATTCGCCAAACCAGCCGAGGCACAAACCACTGATATGACAACGCAAGTGCCTCAGAGCCTATTCACGTTACAGTTGGGGTTTGGCTCAACAACATAGAAAAAGTTGACCTTGCAGGTAATTCTTACCGATTAGATTTCTACTTATGGTTCAGCTTTGATCCTTCACAAATCAGCTTAAATGATGTTCGACAATTTGAGTTCATCAATGGTTCACCGACAAAAACAGAGATTGATTCAAACTTTTCATACCTTGAATACCGCATCAAAGGATACTATATCACTTCATTTGATTTTTCACAGTATCCCTTTGAAAGCCATACTTTACCTGTTGCAATAGAGCATAACAATCTTGACATTACCCAGTTAGTTTATGTTACTGACCCAGAATCAGGCACGGAAAAATCTGCAAATGTTGCAGGATGGAACCTTGGTAGTCTTCAAACTGAAGTTGTTAAACACGCTTACCCAGATCAAACGTTCTCACGTTTCACTTTCAGCGTCACCATATCTAAACCACTGGTTTCAGCCTTCATCAAAAGCGTTCTGCCAATATCCGTTATCACGGCAATTTCTTTGTTAGCTCTATTCATAGCGCCCCAGAATTTCACCATGCGAATCACCTTAGCTGTTACCACGCTTTTGCAGCAACAACTTTCCATCTTGTCGATGCTTAGCGGTATTTCACCAACGGGTTATTTGACTCTTGCAGAAAAGGTTATGATTGGAGTTTATGGGCTGTTCCTATTCAATCTTGCTTCATCCGTATTCATCATGCGACTAGTTGATGCTAAGAAACCTGAAGATGCATTGAAGATTAAAAGTAAAGCAATAAAGTTCCTTCCAGTAATGGTAATTATAATGGCTGTGTTGATTTTTCTAATCTAAACAACCACTCTTTTTTATGGTCTTACGCATTCAGCTTTAGGTCTATATGGGCGTTTAGTTGTTCTTTTGCGTTTATGATACTCGCATTCGTTGACTCGTGTTAGCATCCAATTATTTTCTTGGTAAATGCATCCGCAAGGTAACTTTAGTTCTTTTAAAGCATCCGCTGGTTCAGAGGTTTTCTTTGGTTCAGCCATTGTTTCAGCCAACTATTTCATAAGGCGAAATAAAGTAATAACTTTAACCCCTAAGGCTACTAAATTAGAAAGAAAGAAAATTTGGGAATTTATTTTTTAAAGATTTGCTGCGACTGTTGATAGGTTAGCTATGTCCATTTTGTAGTGACCTGCAAAATCCATTCTGGAGTGATAGTTGCACCAGCCTGGCATTGCTCAGTAGGAGTGTATTACTGCTGCTATTTCTGCTTTGATTACCACGTTGCTTGTATCGTCGGTAACTTTGAAGGGGTTGAATGCATGCCTGGTGCAGTGAGCGCGAATGTGAATGTGTTTCCGCTAATTTTGACCGTGAGGGTTCAGTTGATTGTTGAACTGTTTTATCCAGAGTTCGATGTTCACCTGTTATTTATCTGGTGGCGGTGATTTTGAAACGTAGCCTTTATTTTTCTAAAAAATGTTAGTGGGAATTATTGTTATTTGGTAGAGGTTTGGCCAGTTTTTGCCTGTGACGAAGAGGCTGTTGGAATGAGCGTCGTAGGCTATGCCGTTTAGAACATCGTCGGGATTATTTGATTGGTAAATTCCTGTTAAGTCTATCCAACCTTTCACAGATCCTGTTTGGGGATTTATGATTGCGATTTTTTGTTGTAGCCATATGTTAGCGTAAACATCTCCATTTATGAATTCTAACTCGTTTATGTTTGTTACATTAGCGTTTCCATCATGAACACTTACTTGCCCAACTTTCTGGTAAGTCACCGGGTCAAGGAAGGTTAAGTTTGAGGAACCGTCACTCATGATTAATTCTCTGCCATTATATGTCAAGCCCCACCCCTCAGTTGAATAACTAAAATTACCCAACAAACCAAAGGTTTCTTTATTGTAGACAAAACCCATGTTATTTTGCCACGTTAACTGAACAAGCGAGTCATTGACAATGGCTAAGCCTTCCCCAAAATACTTTGTAGGCAACAAAGTATTTTGCGTTCACCGAACCGGTTTCAAGGTTGACTCGGCGCAGAGAAGAAGACCCATACTCGCCAGTGCTCTCGTATAGAGATCCATCACTGAACGCTAAGCCTTCGGTGAAGGCTGTGTTGTCATGGGGGTAAGTTTTGACGATTTGGTAGGTGTATTGCTTGGGCGGAACTGGAGCATTAGGTGCTTGACTATTAATTAGCGTTACCGCCAAAACTCCGCCTGCAACAAGCATTGCCATTACAACTGCAAGAGCGGCAACATACCTTTTTTCCATAAAAACACAAAAGCACAGCCCCGCCTAATATGCACAACGCATAATCCTCAAAAAACATTTTAGCGAAACACTTAAGTGCTGAGAAATCTAAGTTGTGTCTCAGACTTAAAATAGGTGAAATCAATTGGCTGTTGAAGGTTTTTTCGAAAACAAAAAGGAACCCGTAGAAGCAAAAGTAGGCGACTTAACCCCTCAATCTAAAGCGGTTAACGTTACGGCCAAAGTAGTATCCAAAACAGAAATCAGAGAAATTCCAATGGGCAGAGACGGCTCTGCACACAAAGTATCTGATGCACTCATTGGCGACGAAACTGGCGTAGTATACCTCACCCTATGGGATGACAACATAGAGAAAGTAAACGAAGCAGACACAGTACGCATAGAAAACGGCTATGTAACTCTCTTCAAAGGCAACATACGCCTGAACATCGGCAAATACGGCAAACTCGAAGCTGCAAAAGAGCCACTTACAGTAGAAGTTAACACAGAAAACAACGTTTCAAGCAAAACATACGAGCAAGAACGCAGACCATTTAGAAGCGGCGGCAGAGGCGGCGGACGAGGATTCGGCGGTGGCGGCGGTGGCTACGGCGGCGGACGCGATAGACGCGGCGGCGGTGGCTACGGCGGAGGCGGCGGTGGCTACGGCGGCGGACGCGACAGCAGAGGCGGCGGCGATCGACGCGGTGGCGGCGGAAGCGGCGGCTACAGACCAAGATACTAAGCCCATCATATGTGTTGAGTTTAGAAATATTTTCTTTTTTTGATTTTTTATATCTTTAATTACTCCATTATCTTATTACCTAAATCCCCAAAATACTTGTAAACGTTTTCTTTGAGTTTTTTAATAAAAACTTAAATTCTCTGCGGTGTTTTTCACCGTTGAATAGAGTGTTTTGTATGGTCGCCGAAAAAACTTCAGCAAAGCCAACCGTGGATGAGTTGCTTGCGAAAGCCAAAAAACCTGCGCAGTTATCTTCAGCTATGCATAGGTTCTACGAAGGAAAAATGCAGGTTATCCCCAAATGCGCCATCAGGAATACAGATGATTTTGCAATCTGGTACACTCCCGGCGTAGCTTCACCCTGCAGAGAAATTCAAGCTGACCCCGACAAATCATTCGAGTTAACGAACCGCTGGAATTACGTTGCGATTGTTACAGATGGGACTCGCGTTTTGGGTTTAGGCGATATTGGTCCTGAAGCAGCGTTACCAGTAATGGAGGGCAAAGCTCTTCTTTTCAAATATTTAGGTGGGGTTGATGCCTTTCCAATTTGCCTTCGAACCAAGGATCCCGATGAGATTGTACGGATTTGCAAAGCATTGGAGCCTTCTTTTGGCGGTATTAATCTAGAAGATATTGAGAAGCCAAAATGTTTTCATGTTTTGGAGAAAGCACGCGAGCAGATGCATGTGCCAGTTTGGCATGACGATCAGCAAGGAACTGCCACAGTAATCCTTGCCGGATTGATTAACGCATTTAAAATCGTTGGAAAAAAACCTAAAGAAAGTCTAATCACTCTGGTTGGTTCGGGAGCTGCCAACATTAGAACCGCTTATGTGCTTATGAAATGGGGTGTTAAACCCGGAAACATAATTTTTGCAGACAGCAAAGGCGTAATCTACAAAGGTAGAGCCGACATCAACCAACAAGAAGACCCATGGAAATACGACGTCACCCAAAAAACCAACGGAGAAGGCAGAACAGGCGACATCGCAGATGCTTTCAAGGGCGTGGATGCAGTTGTTGCCGCTTCAAGGCCAGGTCCAAACACAATCAAAAAAGAATGGGTAAAAACCATGGCGAACGACGCAATAATTTTTGCGTGTGCTAACCCCATTCCAGAGATTTGGCCTTGGGACGCCGAAGATGCAGGCGCACGAATAGTTGCAACTGGACGAAGTGACTTTCCAAACCAAGTAAACAACAGCCTTGGGTTTCCGGGGATTTTCCGCGGGGTCTTAGATGTTAAAGCAAAAACCATAACTGATGACATGTGTATTGCAGCGGCGACGGAGCTTGCAAATTTTGCCGAAGAAAGGGGAATGAGCGAAAAAGACATTTTGCCGCGGATGGATGAGTGGGAGGTTTTTCCCAGAGAAGCCGTTGCTTGCGCGTTAAAATCCATTGAGCAGGGCGTAGCGCGTGTTAAACTCAGCAAGCAGGAACTGTATGAGCGGGCATCTGCTATAATCAAGAATGCTAGGGAATCCACAGAGTTGCTGATGAAACATGGTTTAATTAAGCAGCCACCAAGTGAAGCAGAACTGTTAAAGTAGCGTCTATTTCTTCCTCAAAGATCATAACGAAAAATAGCTTGCAAAAATAAAGAGAAGATTAGAGTGGCGATATTTTTACAATATTTCTTTTCTCGAGCCTTCGAAGTGCATCGAGACATTCATCCTTTTTCTCGCCGGTAATGTTTAAGTTGAGCATAATGTCTTTCACCGAAACGCCTGGCTTGCCAAAGTTTTCGTGCCGCTTGTAGAGGTGCTTAACTATAGATTTTTCGAGTTTGCCGCATCGCCATGTAGTATTGCGTATTAGAATAACGATGGTCTGGACAAGGGTCTGCTCGCTTGTTTTTCTTCCACGGGATTCTCCCATCTTTCCCACCTTCGGTTTTTAACGCATCATTTCATTTAAACGTTTGTTCCATGATGGAATAAGATCTGTTTTTTGGGCGAAAGGTTTTTTAGAGTGTTTTTTTGAGGTACTTGCCATGTTTTTTGCCGTAATAGTTTTCTAATTTGCCAATAGTTTGGTAACCGATGGCTTGATAGAGTTTAATTGCAGGGTGGTTATCTTCGCACACCTCTAAGCGACATTCACCTACGCCTTTTTGTTTTAGGATACTTTCGATTTCTTGGAGAAGTTTTTTGGCGATTCCGTTTCGTCGGCATTTTGGGGCAACGTTGATTGTTATAATATGTCCAAACTCCGTATTTTCCTCAACTTCAATCTGAGTGATTATGAATCCTGCTATGTCGTTGTTTGCTTTAGCGACGAAGGCAATGGTGTTGTAGTCGGTTAGTAAGTAGGCTATTTGTCGTTTGCTGAAGGCTTCTTGGTCAAAGCATTCCTCTTCGATTTGGTAGAGTTTATCGAGAAGCTTGAGGTTTGCTGTTTCGATTTTTACTTCCATTTGCGGCTCTAAACCATATTAGGGTTGAGGGGAGATTTTAGTTTTTTCCGTGTTTTCGACTTTACCTGCCAGGGGTCTTAGTTCAAGATATTGTTGAGCCCCAAAACCTATGAAGAATCGGAACCACAAAGTTATGATTCGCACCAAGATGGTTGCGGTAGCAGCTAGAGGTCCATATATTCCCATAGATATGTATAGGGTAGTCATTACTGCTTCTGGAAGCCCAACTTCAAATGGCACACCGACTGGAATTGCTTTAACGGCTAAAAATATTGCCGAAGTGACTATGATTATGCTCCAGGTAACTGGGTGACCAAGCGATTGGAACACGAGATAGGGTATGCTTAAGCTGAAGAACCATGAAGCAACTAGGTAGACCATTGAGCCAGCTATAGCTTTAGGGTTATGTCGGAACTCTTTCATTGCATCATGGAAGTGAGTGGTAACTTCTACAGCTTGTCCAGTTAGTTTAGTTAGGTTTACTCTTCCGAAGGTTATTTTGTGGGCAGCGTTGGTTGCAAAATCTACGAGTTTGAGTGTCCATTGCTGCTTGAACGACAAAACTAACATTAAAGCGATTATTCCTACAATTACTGCTCCAACTAAAATAATTGCGTTGAAAACCAACGGGTTAACGTTTCCACCACGAGTTAGCAAAATTATTCCGGCAATTAAAGCAACAACGTTTAGAACCATGCCTAAGAGCCTGTGTGTAAAAAGTGAAGCTACCACTTTTCCGAAGGGACCGCATTTGTCTCTGGTACATAGGTAGGTTCGGGTTACTTCTCCGCTTATGGCTTGGGCTGGAACAATGGTGTCAACGTATATTCCATACCAAACGTAGAGGTAGGCTCTTACAACGCTTATTTTGATTTTTAAGTAATTGGTTAGAACTCGCCATGATAACGTGAAGAAGAAGACTTCTAACAAACCGAATCCTATCGCTATTGCATAGATTAGAGGGTCTGCCGTTTTAGCTGTTTCAAAGATGCCTAAAATGTCTACTTTAAACAGGTAAATGTAGAGGAAAAAACCCGCTAAACCTAACAGCGGAAAAACAGCTGTCTTCCAAGTTAGCTTTGGCTTAGTAGGTGGTTCCAAACAATTTTGCACCGTGTATAACGGAGAGGAATAAATCAGCAATTATATACTTTACCCAAATCTCATCAACCATTTCTTTGCTAAACAGGGTGTTTCTAATCTTTCCAAATCTTAAAGACACGATCAATATTGGATTTTTTAGATTAATGACCGAGTGTTTTTTTGGTCATACAAGTTTGTGTATGTCATGACAACATTTTAATTGTTAGTGGCTTTTTACCAGTAATCAGGTCTTAGAATTGAGCAGTGAAGCTAAATGTTCCAAACCGCAGTGCGACAAGTTTGTTGCAGTTAATGAGTTAGCTAAGCGTAGAGGGTTTTTCTGGTCCAGCTTTGAGATTTATGGGGGTAGCGGCGGCTTTGTCACTTATGGTCCATTGGGCACACGCCTAAAACAGAATATCGAGGCGAAACTGAGAGAATTATTTGTCAAGAAAATTGGGATTTACGAGATGGAATCCTCGGTTATAGCGCCGGGAAAAGTTTTCGAGGCTTCTGGCCATGTAGATCACTTCAAGGAGCCTATGGTGGAGTGCCAAAACTGCCACCAACGCTTCCGAGCTGACCACTTACTTGAGGAAAAAGGAATCAGTTCTGCAGAAGCAGAGAAAATGACGCTTGAAGATGTCGCGCAGGAAATCGAGCGGCACGGTGTTGTTTGTCCTGATTGCAAGGGCAAGTTCGGTGAACCCCAACGGTACTTGACAATGTTCCAAACAACCATTGGTCCTTACTCTGGTGCAGTTGGTTACGGCAGACCCGAAGCTGCACAGAACATCTTCGTTGAGTTTAATAGGCTATTTACAACTGCACGCGAACGACTGCCATTTGGGTGTATCCAGATTGGGCATGCGTTACGCAACGAAATTTCTCCTCGCCAAGGCCTAATCCGCCTCCGAGAATTCACGATTGCTGACTTAGAATTCTTCTTTGATCCCGAAGAACCCCGCTGCGATAGGATAACCGAAGTTGAAAACGAGGTTTTGCCAATCCTGCTCTGTGAAACGCGGCTTAAAGAATGCGAAGACATAACAAACTTCACAGTTCGCGAGGCCTTGGACAAAAAAGTTATCCGCAGTGAGTGGCAAGCGTTCTTTATGGCTATGGCCAAACGTTTGCTTTCTGAACTTGGTGTTCCCGCAAACAAACAACGGTTTATCGAAAAACTCACTTGGGAAAAAGCACACTACAGCAGCCAAAGCTTCGACCAAGAAGTGCTCGTGGATCGTTGGGGTTGGGTGGAGGTTTCTGGGCATGCTTACCGCACCGACTACGATTTGAACTGCCACATGAAAGCAAGCGGCGTCGATATGACCGTTTACAAAGAATACGCTACCCCAATTGAGAAAGAAGAGCTTACAGTAAAGCCGATTATGGCTAAGCTTGGACCAGTCTATAAAGGCGAAGCAGGCAAAGTTGCAACTGCGTTAGCTAAGGTGCCTGCTCAGCAAGTGGCAGATGAAATGGCAAAAGACGGCAGCTTCATGATTGAAGGCTACCAATTTTTCCCCGAACAAGTTGACATCGGCAAGCAGAAAACCATAGTCCGCGGCACACGCTTCGTACCCCACGTGGTTGAACCCAGCTTTGGCTCAGACAGACTATTCTATGTAGCTTTAGAGTATGCTTACACCGTAAAAGATGACCGTGTCGTTCTCAGTTTTCCACGCAGCATCGTGCCTATCCAAGTTGGCGTTTATCCACTTATGGGCAAAGACGGCTTAGACACCAAAGCCAAAGAAGTGCAGAAGCTGTTGACAGGTGAGGGTTTTATGACTGAATATGATGAGACAGGATCGATTGGCAGGCGATACGCGAGAGCGGACGAAGCAGGCGTACAATTTGGAATAACCATTGACTATGACACTTTAAACGACAGCACAGTAACTATACGCGATCGCGACAGCTGGCAACAAATCCGAATCGCAATCAAAGATTTGCCTGAGCAATTGCATAAATACTTTGAAGGTAAACTAAACTTTGAACAACTTGGCAGCATTATCAAAGGTTAAGTAGCTAACTTTTTTAATGCACACGCAAATAGTAAAAGTGAATATTAGGTTGTTATAAAAGAGGGAAAATGTTTGGTACTTCCAGCAGAAACAGAAGAGCGAGTGAAACGGCGAGCTTTGAATGCTTGTCAAGATAACTTACGTAAGGTTGTAGATGTTTCAAGAAAAATCCCTCAACTAGTCGAGTACTTTGCAAGCGGCGACAAAGAAAACGCCCGCAAACTGTTCAGTGAAATCAAAACAGGCGAAGAAGAAGTTATCAAAGCAAGACGCATGGTGTCACAAGAACTAGCTGAAATAGGCGCCATTTTGATTGCTCGAGAAGACTTTTTAAGATTTACTAACTTATCAAGCGAAATAGCTGATTTCTCCGAAGGAATCGCATATTACCTTGTCGAAATCATGGAGCATAATTGGGTCATATCGCCAGAAGTCAAAAAAGACATCCTAAAACTCTCCCTTGCCGTATTGGACTCTGTACTTAAACTCCGTGAAACCATGATGGTGCTAAACTATGGTCCACAAAAAACCCTAGAACGCGCCAAAGACGTAGAAATCGCCGAACGCATCGTTGACGACCAATACCGCATCCTAACAATTAAGGTTCTAGGCAGCAAATTCGAAGTACCCGTACTTCTGCTTCTAAGAGATGTTCTACAGCTTTTGGAGAACTCGGCTGACAAAGCCGAAGATGCAGCCGACGCCGCCCGCACAATCTCCTTCATCATGTAACAAGAGCGAGTGAGATGCCAAAAACACAGGTTGAACTCATCGAGAACTTCCTTGTTGTATGGAACCCAAAAGAAGGCTCTGAACTCTACAAAACCGCCTACTACGGCAAACCCGTCGGCATCCCCAAACCAAAAGTTCCCGATTTTGATGTGCCCCTAATTTTGGATTTAATGGAGGGTCTCTATCTTGTCGAGGTTGAACGCATTGAAGTCTACGAGAACTCCAACCAAAACTTGGTCAGTCTAAAAAAGCTGCGGCATAAAGCCAAGCAACTCTACGACGGTTTCGAGGAAAAATACGCTGTTTACCATGACCTCCGAGACAGCGGCTTAATCGTGACTCCGGGCATAAAATTTGGATGTGATTTCGCCGTTTACAAATACGGTCCAGGTGTGGAACATGCACCCTACATGGTCACCGTTAAAAAAGCAGGTAGCGAAATCTCTGCCACAGAAATCGTCAAAAACGGCAGGTTAGCGACGACCGTTCGTAAACGTTTCATTATTGCAGTGCCAGATTTGGCTTCTAAGGAAATTCAGTATTTGATTTTTAAATGGTTTAAAGCTTAACGAAAAATCAACTTATCTTTGTTCAATCATTTTCTTTATGTTTGTTATATCTTTCTTTAGGAGTCTTTGCTGGTTTTCCTTGTATTTATCGATCGTCAAAACGGTAAGGGCTTGATTTATCTTGTTGTCGTATTTGCTTGTTTCCTTTAGCACGTTGGCTAATCCTTGGATTGCTTGCCGTGCAGTTATGAATTTTTCATCCACACAGCAGCCTAGATATTTGTCAATGGTTTTGCTGAATTTGCCATCGTTGTCCCATTTTATGTTTTCAGCGATAAGCATAAGCCCTAAACTTCGCTGGTAAGAGTTGGAGCTGTCCAGTTTTTTCTCAAGCTCATCCCAATGGGAATAGACAAGGGAAAACAGACGGGAATTCGCCTGCAATAAAAGAAAAGTGTTGTACCTGACGGCGTCGTCTTTTTCAGTTAAGGTTGCCACAAGAAAATCTACGTCGCATTCTGACAGCTTTTTTGCAAGGTCAGGTATCTCGTTTTTCGACAAATTTTTTAACCCATTGATATCCATGGATTTTCTTCCCTTTATCATATTTTTCTATGGTTTTCTGTTAAGAGGATAAAATGGGAAGCTGCTTTTAGTTTGCGCTAATTGTTTGGTTTTGGAATTCTCCCCGGATGGTTTGGTGGGGATAAATTTTGGTTGCCGTCAACGAGCAGCCTTCTTCAAGTACAACATCGTCGGCAATTACGCTGACCGCAGATATTTTTGTGGGTTTAAGGCAACTTGAGTTAATAGCAACGTGTCTGCCGATAATGCTGTCATAGATTTCAGCATTTTCGCCGATTATAACTCGGTCCATAACCGCTGAGTTTGCGACAACGACATTTTTGCCTATTCTCGTGAAGTCATCTATGCATGAATTAACGATTCGTGCGCCATCCTCGATTTGGCAGTGTCGCCCAATTAACACAGCTCCTTCAATTTGGATTTTTTTTTGCTTAATTTTCTGGATAATCTCTTGGCGGCGTTTCTCTGAATCGGCACTCTCACCCTGTACCCAAATAGGCGTTTCTTTGTTTAATCTGCCGCCAAAGTCTCGAAGAGTTGAAAATCCGCCTCCCAACAGGTTCTTCATGGCTTCCAAGTAACTCTTTGGGGTACCCACGTCAAACCAGCTGCCTTTGAGAGTGTAACCAAACACCGGACGCCCAGTTGAAATAACGTAAGGAATGAAGTCGTAACCGAAGTCCAAACGATTTTTTTCTTTGATTATTTGTTGGACGCCTTTTTCTTTGAAAATCTTCCGCATTTCAGGCGAGAGCACATACAAGCCTGTGTTGGCAAGGTTGCTTGGGGCATCTTTAGGTAAGGGTTTTTCAACGAAACGTTTTATGCGGCAGTCTTTGTCGATATCCGCTATGCCTAAACCCTCAACGTTGTCAACTTCACGAAGTACAATGGTTAAGGCTGAGCATTTTTCTTTGTGGAAGTCAATTAGGTTTTTGACTTTTATGTCAAAGATATTGTCGCCTTGCACTGCGAAGATGGGGTTCGTTAGTTCGTAGTACTCCATATTTATTCGTGCGGAGTCAGCGCTGCCGAGGTCGGGGACGTTGGGCTGGTATTTTATGTGGACGCGGGGTTTGATGTTGTACCTGGCGGAGAATCCAACGCCGGATTCAAAGTAGTCGTAGAGGTCTCGGTAGTTGGTGTAGCCTTTGACGCCGAATATGAAGTTGCGAATTCCCTGGCTTGCCAGAGACAGAAGTGAAAACTCCACGAGTGGCCTGTTTAATAAGCGTAGGCATGCTTTGCTGGTTTCCGCTGTTAAGGGTAGAAGGCGGGTGGCTTTGCCGCCGACGGGTATGATTACTCGGATTTTTTCTGGAGCATAGTTGTCTCCGACAAGGGGGGCGTAATGGTCACTCAAGTAATTCACCGGTTATGCTCTTAGGTTGCACGCTAAGTCTTTTAATGTTTCTCATAAAAATATTAGCAGAATAAGCTATTTTTCAGATCTTTTATACTAAATAGGCAAAATTTAGGTAGAATATTGAAAAACGCTACTTTTATTAGCACATCTATTGTTAACTTTAAAGGGGGTAAGTTACCCTACATTTCTATTTTTGGGCAATTTATTCCACAAATTTAAGGAAGAAAAGAAGAAAATGCAAATTGTAAAGCACAAAAATCTTGCTTTAATACTGTCTACGATTTTAGCTATTTCAATGGCATTTGCAATAGTGCCCCTTCCAACTGCAAACGCACATACACCACCTTGGCAAATTCCAACCTTTGCGTATGTTCAGGTGGCACCCAACCCGGTGGGTGTCGGTCAGCCAGTGCATGTTTTTATTTGGCTCAACGTTCCTCATGACGGTGCAGCAGTAACAAACGATTACAGATTTCATAATTACCTACTAAACATTACAGCGCCTAATGGTATAACAACGACAACTTCATATGCTAATATCCAAGATACGACATCTTCCCAATACTTCATAGTGACTCCTGACCAAATTGGAACATACATTTTTAACTTCACTTTCCCAGGAAACAACATTAATGACTACAGCCACGCGAACGATGCATTCGTAAATGACACCTACCTGCCAAGCTCAGCATCCACTACACTTATAGTTAAACAAGAACCTCTGCCAGACCCAATCGGTAGCTATCCGCTTCCTCAAGAATATTGGACAAGACCAATCTACGGTGAAAACAACTTCTGGTGGACGATTTCATCCAATTGGTTAGGTCAAGGAGCACCTGGCTACGCTGGCGTCAACAGACCAGGAGCAAGACAACAAAGCTTTCCAGGCGATGCCGTAGGACCACAAACCGCTCATATCATGTGGACTAAACCACTCCAAACTGGAGGAGTCGTTGGAGGAAACAACTTCGCAATACAAGGAAACACATACTTTGAAGGATCCGCCTACAACCAAAGATTTGCCAACCCCATAATTCTGAACGGAAAACTGTACTATACTGAAACTGTGTCTTTCACCGGTACCCCCAATAACGGCTTTGGAAGTGCAGGTCCGATCGGTCCAACTGACTGTATTGATTTACGCACGGGACAAATTCTTTGGTCTCGCAGTGATGTTCCTCCGCTTTCATTCGGCTACATATATGACCTCGAAGACCCTAACCAACACGGAGTTTACCCCGCAATTCTTTTCACAAGCAACTTTGCACGTGCTTTCGACGCAGATACAGGAACCGCATTGTTTAATGTGACAGGTGTTCCAACAGGCACATTAGCAAAGGGTCCACAAGGAGAACAATTAAGGTATGTAATATCAAATATAGGCACCACAGCGAACCCAAATTGGACGCTAGCTGAGTGGAATTCGACAAAAATCTGGTCATTTGCAAGTACAAATCCTGGACTTAATTATACAGGTCCAATTGACGGAAGCATTTCAGATTTAAACAATCCCAGCACTCGATATGACTGGAATGTCTCAATACCTTGGCGCGCAAGCATGACAGCAACAACAGTCTTCAACGGTTTCTACAACAACATGTTACTTTGCTATAACGGCTCTTTGCCAAATGTGTTTAACGCCCTTACACTAACTCCATACACATACTTCGCGGTCAACCTTAACGCCTCTCGACCAGGATACAAAATAGGTGATTTACTATGGACAAACACAGTTAATCCATCATCAAACAACGTCAGCATCAACGTAGGAGACTCAGATCCAATCGCAGGTGTTTTCGTTGAAGGATACCGCGAGACAACACAATGGGTTGGATACAGTATGACTACAGGAGCAAAACTTTGGGGTCCAACAGCAGGGCAATCACCATGGGACTACTATGGCAATACAGGCGTCTCCATCGCCCAAGGAGCAGCTGCCTACGGCAACCTCTACAGTAGTGGATTTGGCGGAATAACCTACTGCTATGATTTAACAAATGGTCAACTACGCTTCACATATGGCAATGGCGGACCAGGCAACAGCACTAACAGCGGCTTTTACACAGCTTACGGCGACTACCCAACCTTCATAACAGCAATTGGCGACGGAGTGATCTACCTGATTAGTACTGAACACACAGCCACCTCTCCGATTTACAAAGGCGCCTTGGCACGTGCAATCAACGCTACAGATGGAACAGAAATATGGACCCTATCAGATTATACTTCAACACTAGCAGGTCCAGGTTCCTCACCCACAAGCTACGCAATTGCCGATGGATATGCAACTTTCTTCAATGGCTATGACAACCAAATCTATAGCGTCGGCAGAGGACCAACAGGCATTTCAGTTGATGCCTCAAAGCTTCAGACCATCGGAGGCAGCGTCGTCATTACTGGTCGATTAACGGATGTTTCTGCAGGTACAAAACAAGATGAGCAAGCCTCACGATTCGCTAATGGGGTTCCATGCGCTTCTGACGCCAGCATGAAAGACTGGATGGGCTATGTTTACCAGCAAAAACCATTGCCCACCAACTTTACAGGGGTTCCAGTAACCATAGATGTCGTAGATTCTAACGGCAACTACCGAAACATTGGAACTGCCACCACCGATGCAAGCGGCGAATACAGCCTTGTATGGGCACCCGACATCCCAGGAACATACAATGTCGTTGCTACTTTCCACGGAACCAATGGCTACTGGCAATCATACACAGAAACAACATTTAACGTAATGCAAGCAGCCGCTACCCCAACGTCACCAATATCTGCACCAACGTCAAACACTGACATGTACATATTAGGCTCCGCAATTGCCATCATAATTGTGGTAATCATTGTCGGCGCAGCAATAATTTTGATGCAAAGAAAAAGATAGCCTCACTAAATAGCAAACAAATTCCTTCTTTTTTTATTGTTTAATTCTTAAGGGTTGGCAACCTTATCAGATGTATGCTTACCCCAACTGCGATTAGTAACAGAGCAACTTGGGCAATAAGAATCTCGTCTAATGCGATAAACGCTGAATAAATTATGCCAGCCCACAATAAAGTCAACACTATGATTTTTGTTTTGAAAGGAATCCCTCTGCCTTCCTGGTAGTTTCTGATGTATTCCCCAAACCACCTATTCTCTAACAGCCACTTATGCATACGTTGAGAACTCCTCATGTAGCAGGCGGCGGAGAGCAGAAGAAAAGGTGTTGTGGGCAAAATGGGCAAGAAAACTCCAATGGCGCCTAACGCAAGGGAAAAAGTTCCTGCTACAATTAACAGCCACCTGACTATCTTTTGTTTGCTGCTTTTGGGAGTTGGGCTCTGTTGGGCGGTATTTTCCATGGTTTTCGAATTGTTTAAGATTTCATCGTTTAATAAAAATCATGCGCATTCTTTTTAACATATGGAATTTTTATAACTACCCTCGACAGACTAAACTAACTAATAGGTTAACAGAATGAACAAACTTAACGGTTTCATCCACTTAATGAGACCAGTCAACTGTATAATGATGGGTTTCGCCGTTTTCGTGGGCGCAGTTTTAGCCGCTTCCCAACTTGGCAGCCTCAACTGGTTTAACATACTCTTTGGCTTCCTAACAGGTTTTACATTCTGCGCCGTCGCAATGGTCATAAACGACTATTACGATCGCAAAATTGACGCCATCAACGAACCACAGAGGCCTATCCCAAGTGGCATAGTCAAACCCAATGAAGCCTTAATGTTCGTTGGAGTACTCGCTGTGGTGGGTTTTGTCTTCGCTGGTTTAGTGAGCTCTTTATGTTTTGTTGTGGCAGGAGCATCTCTAGCTATAACCGCAACGTACATTACTGTTGGTAAGAGAAGTGGGTTGCCTGGAAACTTTTTAGTCAGCATCTGCGTTGCTATCCCATTCATCTACGGCAGCATAACCGCTATAGGAACCGTCGGGTTGAATGTGCTATTATTTGCATCCATGGCTTTCCTCTCAAACACGGGCAGAGAAATCACAAAAGGTATAGTGGACGTTAAAGGCGATAGCGCTGAAGGAGTAAAAACTTTGGCAGTGCGCTTTGGAGAAAAAATTGCAGCAGTTGTGGCGGTGGCATTTTTCATTTTTGCGGTGGCATTAACCCCTGTCACCTGGTTTTTAGGGCTTGTAGGATTCTGGTTTATTCCATTTGTTTTAGTCACAGATGTGGGACTACTGATTTGTTCAGCGGTTTTGCTGATGGACCATTCACGAGAAAAAGCTCGAAGAATAAAAAAAGTAGTGTTATACCTGTTCTTAGTAGGGCTTCTGGCGTATATCTTTGGGGTTATTAAATAAAAACAGAAAATTACGCAGACATACGTGTGCCGCATTTTTTGCAAAATGAAGCCTGCACTTTATTCTTGGCTCCGCAAGAACTGCAAGTTAACCCTGCAGAATTATCGTTTTCATCTTTTATTTTAATACCACAACTCTCATAGAATATGGCGTCAGCATCATTTTCTGAACCGCAATATTTGCACGCGAAAGGAGTCAATTCCGTATGCGGAGCCGTCAAAGTCAAATTGCCGATAATTGAGGTTTTACCTTTCAACTTTTCGATAGTTGGCAGTAAACTAGCAAGTTGCATAAACTGTTCTTGGTTGGGCGAGAATTTTGAAATACACTCTTTGCTTAAAATAACAAACTTGGGTTTTTTCCCTAGAATTAACTTAATTTCCTCAATCTCTTCGTAAGTGTAAAAGCAGCTTTTTTTGCTAAGTTTTATTTTTTCGTCAAGAGGTAAACTGTTGATTTCTTCTTCTATTGTCTGCTTGTTTTTTCTTTGATCATCACTATTTATTGGTGCCTCAGGTGCAATTCCAAAAAGGAAAGAACGCTTCGGTGAAACGCCATTATCGAAACGTTTGCTGTGTCCCATGCAAACAATGGCAATTCGTTTGTCAGTAAAATAAACATCGTATCGGGTGGGTACGTCAAGCGGTATTAGAATGTCCTTGAGGACTCCAAGTTGGCGTTCAGAATCCGGCATGGTTTAAGCCAATACAGATTGTACCTGCTATATTCTTAAGCTTTGTCAGGTTCGAAGGGCGGGTGTATTGTCTTCGCTTTTCCTGTAGGCATTCAAGCTTTCCTTATCCTTTCCTTGTGGTTCTAATTATAAGTCTTTAGACGGATGCTCTTTCGAAGAAGCAGTGACATGATCAATGGAATAATCACAAACAAAAGCAGAATTGCCAAAGGACTAAACTCTGGAACACTTGGAGAGGCAGGTATTGTTGGCTGAATAATTGGTTGAGTTGGATTCGCTGAGGGTGAAGTTCCAGGGATGGTAAAGGTTTGTACATTGCTCCAGTCGCTATCAACACTAGCCCAACCATGGAAAGGCAACAGTCCATAATAGTAAGTATAGTCGTAGCCTAAAGATGCCTGAACCCTGAAATCCATTGCTCCTCCAGCGGGAACAGCTCCAATGGGGATAGAAACTACAGTGTACTCAGAATTTGACGCTACAACGTCCGCTCCGATAAGCCCGTCTTCTCCTTCAACCCGAAAATAATCTTCAGGTTGAAAATGACCTTTATCTTCAATAAAATATCTAAAAACTGCGACGTTTCCATTGTTAATTGTGGACGGGTAAGGTTGGTTTCTTATAGATACATCCACCGTGTAATTTTTGACATTATATCCTGGAATTGTTGTTATTGTAACTTTACCAGTGAAGGGATCAGTTGAGGAAGTTGTTTTTGCTGGAACGTCATACTAGTGGTCAGCAAACGTCAGGGTGAATTGAGGAACTGACGGTTTAGGAATGTTAGGTTTAACTGTAGGTGCCTGAGGGTCAGCGCATGATGCCTCCAACAACATTAAACTTGAGACAGAACAGATAACTGTAATGACAATAAGTACAGTTAAACCTTCGCTGAAACGTTTCATGTTTGATTATTTAGAACCGTTTATATTAAAATGCTTATTGCAAACTATTCTCTCTATCAACAATTAACAAACAACCCATGCAAGCGGTTATCAATCTTTAGCGCCTATTTTTTTTGAGTGTCGTGTGTTCTTCTGTTCTATGTATATATCTGCATGTTAACAACCATTAAGTACCACCTGATACTGAATCACTGTTCAAGAGGATACTTACATGTCTGAACATTTCGCAAAAAAATGGGAACAAAAAAGAGACGAAGGGCAATCATTTGGTAGAGCAATACGAGAAACAGTCCAGCCACCCCCAGCATTGAGGCCACGGTTAGATTCTGCCTGCAAACACCTCGAGCTGCAAATCAGCAAACTAGACCAAGCAAACGAACGCTTCCAACAAAAAGACAAAGCACTATTCTCCAAAATAGTTGACGCATACACCAAACATGATTCTGCTCACGCAAACATTTACTCAACCGAACTAGCCGAAATCCGCAAAATGTCAAAACTAATCATGAATGCAAGACTTGCACTAGACCAAGTAGCTCTAAGAATACGCACTGTATCTGAACTTGGAGATGTCGTTGCAGCATTAGGTCCATGCGTTGGCGTACTGCGTAGCGTTAGCACAGGATTAGGCGGTGTTTTGCCAGAAGCAGAAGGCGAACTAGGCAACATCGGCAACATGCTAAGCGGCTTAATGTTTGATGCAGGTTCAAGCAGTGGAATGTCACTAAACTTTGACTCAGTAAACGAAGACGCCTCAAAAATCCTATCTGAAGCAGCGACCGTTGCAGAACAAAGAGTCAGCGCAAACTTCCCAGACCTGCCACCTGGAATGCCTGGTGCATCAAATAAATCGAAAGCTTAAACTCAATTAAGCATTCTTCTCTTTACCTTTCTTTTTCTTTTCAACTTTTAAAAATATTTTAAGTTAAAAGTTTGAGTTGTTTCCCCAATATTCAGATTTCTTGTTATCGCTCAGAACAATGGTGATTAAAGATTTTTTGTATTACAGCGACGCTTTTGGGGTGGACTTTGGCAGTTACGAAGTAGTTATGGCGACAGCGGTAAATATGTATCAGACCTCAGAAAAACCCTATTGAAGTTTACACAATCCTGAGTTCAAATTTGTTGACTGACTCAAAAATCAATTTTGCAATACTGTTAGACTTTTTGATCATGCTGTTCTAATGACTGGACTTATATCTACCGTGTAGTCTTTATGGGTTGAGGGGGTTGACTGCTTGAATGGGAAGAATGAAACAGACCTTGAGTATGCACTTCGAGGCAAAGCATGGAAAGTCTACTGGTTCCTCCTAAAAACCGGCAACCCCGTTGGTGTCCGAGAGGTCCAACGCGCCCTGCATTTTAGCAGCCCCAGCATCGCCTTTCACCATTTAGAACAGCTACGCGATTTGGGTTTGGTTGAAAAACAGGAAATCGGCGGCCACTATTTGTTGGTGGGTCAAGTAAAAATAGGTGTCCTTCGACATTACGTGAAGCTTGGGAAACTTTTGTTTCCACGGTTCTTCTTCTACGCCCTATTCTCAACCGTGTTCTATGCAGCTTATCTGTTGATTATAGTTAACAGTTTAACCCGTGATAACCTGTTCATAATTTCGTTTGGAGCAATCGTGTGCGCGATATTTTGGTATGAAGCCTATCGTGTTTGGGAAATGAGACCATTCTAATTGTTAGAACAGCCCGTTCGCATGCTTAGCATCAAATAAAAAGATAACATATCCATCTTAGGAGAAAAGAATGTATGGTTCAAAAAGAAGTTAAGAAAAAAACAGTAATCTACGCTACAGCAGCAATCCTGATGGCGACAATTTTAATTTCTATGGTTTACACCTTTGGTTCTCTCTCGCCAAATTCGCCTTCAAATCCTTCAGGTCAAAACCCCATTTCTAATCCTTCACCCGGTTCTACAATAACTCCGATTTCTAATTCTCCTTCAGCAATAGGTATGAAAACTTTCTCTTCCCTTCAAGAACTAAAAAGTTACCTCGCAAACGCTTCAACAGCTGGATACTACGGGATTGAGCAATCGTTTGGAAGCACAAAAAACGCTGCTCCGGTTCCAGCACCAGCACACGTGATGGCAACGGCAACTTCGGGGGTTACTACTGATTATTCCACCACTAACATCCAAGTTGCAGGTGTTGACGAAGCTGACACCGTAAAAACTGATGGGCAATACATCTATACCATATCTACTCCTCAATCATACTACTATTATCCTTACGATTCCTCTTTGCAACCCTCAAGTATCGTCTCCATTTTAAATGCTGACCCACAAAATGCCCAAGTCGTCTCAAAAATTTCCTTGGATAGCAGTTTAACGCCAATTGGCTTGTTTTTAAGCCCAGACAGCACAAAGCTCGCTGTTTTATCGAATAAATACACATACAATTATGGTGCAACAACAAGCCCAAGCAGCATCTCGATCATGCCATTCTACAGCTATCAAGCAACAGCTATAAACATCTACGATATCACCAACAAAGCCACTCCAGTTTTAACTCGTAACTTTACAGTAAGTGGCAGCTACTTCAACTCTCGAATGATAGGTAACTACCTTTATGCTATAACAAGCCAAAGCGCCATGGTATACAATGATTTGGTAACGGTTCCTGCAGTTTACAATGGCGGAGTTGCCTACGCAGCGTCGCCAACAAGCATCTACTATGCCGATATGAACCAATCAAACTATTACTCTTTCACAAGCTTCTACGGCATCGACATCGCAAATGACCAGCAACAACCCACTAACATGACAGTGTTGATGAGCGGCGCAAGCACAATGTACGTGTCCCCAAGCAACATATACGTGGCTTACCCAAACTGGGCAAACGGAACCGATTTGACTTCAATTTACCGAATAAAAATTGACGGTTTACAACTTAGTTTTGAAGCCCAAGGCAACATTCCTGGCTACGCAATGGATCAATACTCTATGGATGAATATGGCAGTAACCTGAGAGTTGCAACCCACCTGTATCAATACACATTTGACCTATTTTCATCGCAACAGTCAATCCAAACCAACAACCTCTACGTCCTTAACCAAAACTTAACCGTGGTCGGGAAATTGGAAGGAATTGGACAAGGAGAAAACCTTCACGCAGTCCGCTTCATGGGCGATAGAGGCTACATGGTAACCTTCATCAAAACAGACCCCTTATTCGTAATCGACCTAAGTCAGCCAAAAAACCCCCGAATACTTGGTGAGCTCACTATGCCGGGTTACAGCGACTATTTGCATCCCTACGACTCTAACCACCTAATTGGCGTAGGCAAAGACGCAGTTGGTTCAGCTCAAGGCAATTTTGCATGGTATCAAGGTTTAAAGCTGGCCCTATTTGATGTAAGCGACGTTAACAACCCTGTGTTGATGGCAAACTACAGTATTGGTGACAGGGGCACAAATTCAGAGGTTCTAAATGACCCTAAAGCGCTCCTATTCGATAAAGGCAAGAATCTGCTTGTCATTCCAGTTGATTTGGCAATTGTAAATCAAACTTTAGCGCAGCAATACCCATCAGATTTTCCTGCTTACGGGCAACAAGTCTGGCAAGGCGCATATGTCTTTAGCCTGTCCACAGAGGGTGGCTTTACGCTTAAAGGAACAATAACACACCTAAACGCCACATTATTCAACAGCCAAGGACAACTAAGCAACCAAAACGACTACTATTCCACACAAAATGATTGGATAACGCGCTCCCTCTACATCGGAAACACACTCTTTACCATATCCAACAGCGAAGTAAAACTCAGCAGCCTAACCGACCTCTCGCAAATCGCAGTAGTAAATCTCCAATAACTTTTTCTTTTTTTTAAAGTCCTATTTATTTCTATTTTTTTTAACACGTTTATAGTTGGTAAAAAAGCTTCTAAAGTTTGTACCATGAATTTCCTATGGATCCAAATAAGTTCCTGAGCGATTTTTTGTTTGAAATGTAGCGTTTTAGGTTACTGTTTGATTCCAATAGAAAACTTGATTGTAATTTCCAAGCAAAGGCACAATCAGATCCGGTTCATCATAAAGTACGTCAACCCGTGAGCCATAAATTGCCGTCAAGGTCGCTACGTCGGAGTAGATTTTTGAAGATAACGCATCTGCTGGGAACAATCCCCAAATAGTGTCTTCGGGGCTGCGGAAGCCAAACCCGTAATCTGCAGGCACAACATAGGCGACTTCAGGCTTGTTTGAGTCTAAACTTCCTGGGTTACTTTGAATGGTGCTCCAGAATTTCTGCAATGCAGCAAAATGGTCATCAGTTAGGATTCCATAGCTTGTTATATTTGGGTAACTGAAAACTACCGCGTATTTGGCACCTACACTGTAAGCCAACGAGAGGTCACTATAGAGGTCTTTTCCTGATTCAAGATACGGCGGCTGGTTATACTTCCAGTTAATAATGACACCCCATTCTCTGCCAAACGCATCTGACGCCCCCCTGCAGCGGGCGATGTGGCGTTCTCTGCTTTCGTTACCTACGAACTCGGCGAAGATCGCACTATAGTTTGCTTTGTAATTAAACCAGTAGAGACCATAATCTGAGGTGAAAATCTTGGGGCTATACTGTAGGTAATACTTTGAGAAAAACGCTAAGGTATCGGTGAAATTCTCAGCTACATCTGTATAGGTTGTGTTAGCTTGGAGCATGGTGCGGTTGAAGAGCTGGAAAGCGCCGCTGTCAAGCTGGTTTCCTCCAGGTTCATCGTACCTGTCTATTCCCAAGAAACTATCCCCGTACCGAACCTTGGCCTCAGTCAACCAATGTGAAATATTATAATTGTACATTTCTAAGCCAGTAAACAGTACGATAAAGTTTAGTTTAGCTTGGAAAATATAGTCACATGCCTGAGTCAAAGCAGTTTCATTAAATGTTAAGCCTACTGAACCCATGACAAAAAAATTCGTGTAATCCTTCACTTTGTCTACTAAAGCCTGAATTTGGGTTATTTGAACTTGAGCGGTTTGGTTTTTACCGTAAGCATACTCCACGCCCACGTAGAATTGCCTACTTGGGGTTTGGTTGCTAAAGGGTTTGAGTGCCAAAAAAAGCGATAAAACAATTAGCACGATGAGCACGGAGGCGGTTAAAGCGATAAATTTACGGTTCAAATTTGCTCAACCAATGAGTAGAATAATCAAAGACAAAAGTATTTAATGTTTGAACAGTTGCCGGTAGACCAAAAAGAAAGAAGAAAAATTAATTCATCTTTTACCTGTGATAGAGACCTATCAACTCGCCTTTAGCAAGAATATGTCCTTGTATGGCTTTTTCAAGGTCTCTTTTGGTGGTTTTGGCTCCTAAACTTAGCTCTGTGTCAAGAGCATAAACCTTAAAGAAATATCTATGTGTACCCGAAGGTGGACATGGACCCATAAACCCTTTCTGCCGTGCGCTATTCAACCCCTCTGTTCCGGGAACCGAGTTCTCAGCTATTTTGGTTGTCGATGACGGAATGTTCCATACTACCCAATGGTCAAATGTTCCATGTGGAGCGTCGGGATCATCAATAACTAGTGCTATGCTCTTTGCTTCTTTGGATACTCCTTCGATTGTTACTGCTGGATTGGTGTCTTCCCCGTCACAGGTGTGTTTTTTAGGGATTGGGCTGTTGTGAGTAAACGATGGGCTTTTGATTGTGAGTTCCTTCATTAAAATCCTCTTGGAACAATGTTTTGCGGGTTAGATAAAGTTGATGAAAAAAAACGCTATTCATTTGATGTTTTTTATTCTTTCCATTTTTCCATGATCAACTTCCTTCATTTGGGCTGAAATGGACCTTAAGAGGTATTGAATCGTCGCATTTTAGCGGAAACATACGGTCCTCTACAATGCGAACGGGATAATTGAGCAAGTATCTATTGTCTTTTCGCCTAATGATAGTTCCATTTTCCTCATTACCTATAAATCATTACAAACAAGTTAGCGATGTCTTCTCAGGAAGCCTTTAAACCTGGCTATAAGAAACCAATTAAAAATAAGTATTGATGGTGTAGACAGTTTTAAACTTGAGCTTTTCTTAGAAAATCCGCTGCAATCCTCAAATTTATCCTGTAAAAGGCTATGGTTATGCCCAACGAAATGGCTGCGCTAATAGCGGCTCCAATGGCAAGACTTGTCGTGCTGATGGCGCTACCAGTGAACAGCGATAACCCAATCGTCACGATTAATGGAGCCAAAACGGCTATTCCAACTACAGCACCAACAACTAATCCAATCAACGACCATTCTTGACGCACCATCCTTGCTCGGCGAGTCTGAGAGAAATCTGGACCCTTAAACCCGATTGTCAACGAAACAGTTCCCACAGCTAACAACATAAAGAATCCTCCAAGAAAAGAAGCGATTGAAACGTACCAGTTTGCATGATAGAATATTACGCCTATAGTTCCGCTTACAATCAGAATGATTGTTGAAAAGAGCGTTAAAAAGAACATCTTGGCTTTAACGAGGATTTTAGGTGAAATCGGCGAGGCGTAAATCCTCCAGACAGATTGCCCTTCTTCGCCAATCATTACTTCGCCAAGCAGCAAAGCGGTAAAACCTGCCGGTAAAAAGAAAATAATGACTTCAAAAATGAGTTCTCCAGTACCTTGACCTCCTCCCGTTGTTCCAATTGTCCCGAACGATTGCATGACTGGGAGAATAATCATGATAATAGGCACGATGAAAATGCTTATCATTTCACGGCGCCTAGTGAAAGCTCTACCATCTTTACGAATTATTGCAGCTTCAGCGCTGGATAACCCAAGTTTACCCAAAAAGCCTGTTTTAGGTGCATAAACACCGCTTTTTTGAAGGTTAATTGCGGGGGGCTCGTAGAGTCCGAATAGTTGGTTTAGCTTTACTGCTAAAAAGTAGAGTGCCGCAATGAAAAGTGCAGCTGATGTAGTGTAAACTAAGCTTTGTAAATACATTCCACTGAAACTGTTGCCTATTGTTAATGCGAGCCAAATGAAGGGGACAAACCAAGCCACACTTTGAATCTGCTGTATACTTCTGAAGAATGTTAGGGCGCCTGTTCCGTTAATTACGTAGAAATAAACGGTATAGAAAGCAATGAAGAGAAATAGTGTGGTGATTAATCTCACCCATATGGCTGCTTTGCCGCTGGATTTGTAGACTGCGCCGGTGAAACGCATCTGCAGTAACCTTAGGACTTCTGTGAGGGCACTTGCCATGAAAGCAGTTGCAAGCAACGCGAATGTGGTCAAGATTGCCTGTAGAATTAAACCGTTGAATGCTCCATAAACGATGGCTCCTGTTCCAATGCCTAAAACTAGTGCGATAGGCAAACCAAGGAGGTTGGATAATATGGATGCCATCGTTTGTTCTTGCCAGGTTATAGGTAGCCAATACATTACTTGTCCCGCGGCTTTGATTCCTGAAACTTGGATTTGCTGGAGAAGTGTAAATACGAAGGCGAAGACTAGGACTATTGTTGGCAATGTAACGAAGACGCTTAAGGAACCGCTTGCAAGAGGCGGCAGGTTTGGAATGGAGTTTGCATTTGAATAAATTGAAGATACTGCGAAATTAGCTATTAAGCCGCTTATTACACCAATTATTACTGCTATCCAATAGGGCCAGTAGGCAAGTACGAGGTTTTCCCGGTACCTTGTTGCCTTTATCCCTCGTATTAATCGGCCAGATTTGCGTTCAACCCTAAGCAGATAGAGGACGTTCTTCCAGTTCATCGTAGCAGTTCCTCAACGACAGCTCTTAAATCTCCAGTTCCAGTCAACTTGAGGAAGATATCTTCTAGGCCGCTGTTCGGTAAACTTGCTCTACCCCTAAGTTCCTCCATAGTGCCTAACGCTAAAATGTTGCCCTGATACATTATGGCAATTCGGTCGCACAAAGCCTCAGCAATCTCTAAAACATGAGTAGAAAGAATAGTTGTGACACCCTGCCTTTTTAGTTCATGTAGCAAATCCTTTACTATTTTTGCGCTTCTAGGGTCTAAGGTGTTGAGGGGTTCGTCCAGAATCAAGAGCTTTGGTTTGTGAAGGAATGCTGAGATTAGGCTGATTTTCTTCTTCATGCCGTCAGAGTAACTGTTAATCATGTCGCCTTCTCTGCCTTCGAGTTGAAGGGCTTTGAGGTATTCAGTTATGCGCTGCTTCTTCTCAGCAGTGGGAACACCGTATATGTCTGCGATGAAATCGAGGTATTCGATTCCTGTTAAGAACTCGTAGATGTTGGGTGACTCGGGAACGTAACCGACTTGCTGCTTGACTGAAACTGGGTCTTTTTTTACATCTATCCCTAAAACGTTGATTGCGCCTGCAGTGGGCTCAACCAAACTCATTAGCATTTTAAGGGTTGTGGATTTTCCTGAACCGTTCGGTCCCAAAAGTGCAAAGATTTCGCCTGTGTTAATGGTTAGGTTCATGTTGTTTACGGCTACGATTTCGTTGTAGCGTTTCGTTACGCCCTGAAGTTCTACTGCATATGGAGTGCTCATGCTTACCAGTGCTCAAATGCAAATAGAAAAGCCTCGGTATTTAAGGGTAATGCGTATTTCCAGAGGTCTTACATTTGTTGGAAACGTAAACAAAAAAGGTTGCACAAAAAAATAAGAAAAGAAGAAATTACTCAGACTTACTTAAAGTTGAGTTCAAAGCTTATAGGAACCGCTTCGCCCCAAGATTGACGAATTGGACAAATTTTCTGTGCCATCCCATAAACTGTGGTGGCTTTTTTGCGTTCGCGTTCATTATCGTTTTCTAAGGCTACGTTCATGTTGAAGTGGACGTTTGTGAAAATCAGTTTTTCCATGCCTTCTACATTCATCTTAACGTTTGCAGCGGTTTCCAAGCTTTTAAGTCCCAACTGACTGTTCTTAGCAATCAATAAAAATAGTGTGTTGATGCATGACGCTAAAGCTGCGGCGAAGATGTCTTCTGGTACGCAGTAGCCTTCTTTTCCACCAAACGATGGGGGAGGACTGACGGTTACAAGTTTTTTGCCTTTGATTGACAGTTCGCATTCGGTTGCGCCTTTCCATGTTGCAGTTCCTTCAAAATTCATTTCTGGCATAAAAATCTCCATAACTTTATTGTGTTGGTGGAAATTTAAGGTTACGGAAACTCTGGTTCAATAGGGGTGCTTCTAAGGTTGATTTCCAAGGCGTCTTTTTTTTGCTAAGCAAATATTCTTAAATCTTTCCAAAGTTTCATTGCTGAAAGAGAAAACGGTAAATATGGTCTACGCCATCCAAACTAACCAATTAACAAAAGCTTATGGTTCACTCAAAGCAGTCGATTCACTTGACATCGCAGTGGAGTCAGGAGAAATTTTTGGTCTGCTAGGACCTAACGGCGCAGGAAAAACCACTGTTGTCTCAATGCTTTGCACAATTCTAAAACCAACCTTTGGCTCCGCAACAGTTAACGGCTATGATATTGTCCGAGAAGCTAACAAGGTGCGAAAATCCATAGGCATAGTTTTCCAAGACCCCAGCATCGACGACCGCTTAACGGGAAGAGAAAATCTATTCATGCACGCTAACCTCTATGGAGTTCCAGCTTCGGAGCAGAAGGAACGAATCGCTCGTATCCTAAATTTGGTGGAGTTGGAGGATAGGGCGGATGATTTGCTGCGTACTTATTCGGGTGGTATGCGTCGCAGGCTCGAATTGGGACGTGGCTTGATTCATTACCCAAAAGTGCTATTCTTAGATGAGCCAACTGTTGGGTTGGATCCGCAAACTCGGGACCATATCTGGAAATATATAAAAGAACTAAAAAAAACGCATGACATCACAGTTGTCTTAACTACTCATTACATGGATGAAGCTGATAGATTATCCGACCGCATTGCTATCATGGATCACGGTAAAATTGTTATTTTAGATTCCCCCTCTAAACTTAAAGAAACCCTTGAAGGCGATGTAATAATTGTTAGATCCAATGGTCTTCAAGCTTTAACGGAGCAGGTTAACAATTCGTTGGGGCTAAATCAAACAAACATAGTTGATGGTGCCCTAGAAATTACGGTGCGCAACGGCAAAACAGTAATGCCCCGTATCATGGAGTTAGCGGCTCAAAACAAAATTTATGTCGAGTCTTTGCTTCTAAGGGAACCAAACCTCGAAGACGTTTTCCTACATTATACTGGGAGGACAATTCGCGAAGATACATCCAAAGAACTGCATGGAGTATCTGCTGCTCGAAGGAGGGCAATTAAATGAGTGAAACCCGGGGGTTCTATTCTCTTTGGCTTCGTGAAATCAAACGGTTCTATCGTGACAGAACACGACTTATAACCAGTTTCATTCAACCCTTGCTTTGGCTTGTCATCTTCGCCGCGGCCTTTGCAACACGCTTTGTGTTGCCCTCGAACCTGAACTATCAACAAGTAATATTGCCAGGCATAATTGGTCAAACTCTACTTTTCACGGGCATGTTCATGGGCATAAACGTCATCTGGGATAAGGAATTCGGCTTTATGAAAGAGATTTTGGTTTCCCCAATTTCGCGGTTTACAATTTTCTTAGGCAAAATGGTCGGTGACAGTACAGACGCTCTTCTACAGGGGATTATAGTTTTCACCATAGGTTTAGCATTAGGTATCCCCATTAATCCAATTACTTTCCTTTACGCTCTACCCGTCATGCTGCTCATCACGTTTGGCTTAGTCAGTATCGGGTTAGTAATTGCAAGTTTCATGGGTAACCTTGAAGGTTTCGGCGCTATCCAAACATTTGTTAATTTACCGCTATTCTTTCTGAGTGGCGCCCTGTTTCCTCTCAAAGGAGGTAGCCTCCCGGGTTGGTTAGTTGATATTGCGGCATGGAATCCGTTAACTTATGGTGTAGATGCGTTAAGAAATGTCACTTTAGGTTCGGCGTGGGCACCTTTTCAGGTTCAATCTTTAGGAATTGACCTTGGCGTCATTGCTCTCTTTGACGGCATCATGATTGTTATTGGTACGTGGGCTTTCTCAAGAATGAAGTAATCTGCAGCCCAAAAATTTTTTGTTGATTAGAGGAAAAGAAGCTGGATAATAAAGAAGTTTACTTGTTAGTCATTTCGTTGATTTGCTGCTCCATCGCGTGACCACGACAGAAAACTATTGCTTTCTTTACTCCTGGAACCGACTTTGCTGCATCCCTTAAGTCTGCTGATAGCTTGAAGGCGATTGGGCAGAATGGGCTTGTTGGAACAAATTCAACGGTGACTGTGCCGGGCTCGGTTTCTTTTACGCTTTGAATCATCTGCATTTCCTCGAAGGATTGACCTGTTTCGGGGTCCTGCACTTTGCCTACTTCTAAGCGGACTTTATCTTCAAGTTCAGTCATAATTTAAACCTCTCAATTACGTGAAAATATATGAAGTGGAAATGGAATATAAACCGATTGATAAAACAAAAATCTAACTCTGGTTTGACGGTGAGCTGATTTGGCGTTTAACGAATTCTGTATATTCTGCAAAATTGTCCGTAAACAAGCACCCTCAAGCATCGTTTACGAAGACGATACAATCATGGCTTTCCTCGACATTCGACCATTAAACATGGGACATACCCTTGTAATTCCAAAGGCTCACTACGTTGATATATTTGACATCCCTGAAAAAGAATTAAGCCAAGTCCACAAAGCCGCTAAGTTGGTAGCGTTTGCAATCAAAAAATCCACTGTCGCCGACGGCATTAGCATCATCCAACAGAATGGCAAAGCCGCAGGTCAAGACATCTTCCACATCCACGTCCATGTAGTGCCGCGATTTGATGGACAAAAATTGCCTCCTTTCAGTGAACTCAAAGAAGTCGAGAGAACCAAATTGGATGCGTTGGCAAAGAAAATAAAACAGTATATCTAAACTAAATCGTTTAGGATAAATTCTTAAAAAAATAAGGAACCTGAAGTTTTCAGGTTTATTACATTGATTTTTCCATGTTAGCCATCTTTGGCATCAACACTTTATCTATTGCATGGCAAACTCCGTTATCGACCACTAAATCGGGTTTGATTATGTTTGCTCCGTTAACCTTTATGTTCCTGTGCAGATGCCAACTTTTCGCATCTATTATAAGTTCTCCGCCATTAAGTGCTTGCAAATACTCGTGCTCTTTCAAATCTGCGGTCATCATTTTTCCTTCCACCACATGGAAAGTCAAAACTTCTTTGAGTTTCATAGGGTCTTTTAGAAGCATGTCCCAATCGGCTTTGGGGATTTTATTGAATGCTTCGTCTGTGGGTGCAAAAACTGTGAATGGGCCTGGACCTTTTAGGGTGTCTACGAGTCCTGCGGCTTTTACTGCTTCGGCTAGTTTGTTCATTCCTGATGCCATTGCGGCGTCAACAATATCCGGCAAAAATTTCACCTCCACTGCAATTGAGTTCAAAAATCGCTAAGGATACAATGGATAGATTAAACTATAAACCTTACTAATCCACGCTTAAGGTGTCTGTTTCTAATTTCTTGTTTTTTCTTTAGTTAGTTGATATCGAAAAGTCCCTAACACATCTTCTACCAATAGGCTAGGCTGCAGGTTGTGTTTTGGTTTCAGTGCTGGATTTGGGTTGCATATTGGTTGTGCAAGCAGCCCCACAAGTAGTTCAAAAAATATAGTTCCTCCCAAAAAGAAGTAATACACATCAAAACCCAAACTACAAAAAAAGGGCAACGCTAAATCAACTTTGGTTTGTTTAAACCATGTTTCAAAACCGAGCGTTTTAGAGTTTGTAACGCCAAAATCCCATGTAGGGCGCCGCCAAATCCATCTGCCAGAACGCCGCAGACAATTCGCCGTAGTGAATCATGTTTTCCAAAACCATGTGGGTTAACGCCTTCTCAATGGATATGCCCGCGGGCTTGTCTCCCCAAGGAACAACGATTTGGCGCTTCAAATCTTCCAAAGAAAGCTTCTCCAGATATTTTTCAGTGTTGACCTTAGTTTTTTGCATGTACTTCCTCAATTCATCAATTTCTTTGAAGTCATCAAAATCTGGGTCAACCCAATCGCTGAAGCGTTCCGGGATGGTGTAGCTTATCCACCTGTCTTCAACTAGCATCAAATGCAAGAACACATCCCGCATAGAACCATAACTTAAACCCCGAGGCTCAACCACCTGCCCCCAAGGCAACTTCGCCATAGCGTCAAAATAGAGCCCACGAACAACGTGGTTGTAACGACCTAAATCGGCGGTTTCCATGAAAATGTGTTAGGTAAATTTGATATTTAAAAATTAAGAAGAAATCGTTTGAGTAATTCTTAGTATGATAAACTCAGCTGGCTTCTTGACGGCTACACCGATGAGAAGGTTTATTCGTCCGTTGTCGACGTCGTTTTGGTTCATCGTGGTTTGGTCGCAATGTACAAAGAAGGCTTCTTGCTGGGAGGCACCCATCAACATACCGTTCTTCCAAGTTTGTGTCAGAAAATTCTCTGTTTGAGATTTCACTTTAGCCCACGTTGCCGCATTGTTCGGTTCGAATGTTACCCATGCGGTTCCTTTCTTGATTGATTGCTCAAAGTAAATCATTAACCTGCGGACAGTCACGTACTTCCATTCTGAGTCGTTTGAGAGCGTTCGGGCGCCCCAAACAAGTATGCCTCTACCCGAAAAGTTCCGAATACTGTTTATTCCCTGTGGTGTAAGATTGTCTTGTTGGTACGATTTCATCGTTAACTCAAGGTCCACTGCGCCTTTGACCAACTGATTTGCAGGGGCCTTATGAACGCCAAACTCAATATCGGTGCGCGCGTAGATTCCTGCCATATGTCCGCCTGGCGGAACCAAACGCACAGGACCAGTCTCTGTCTCCTTTACGTAAATCCATGGATAATACAACGCGGCAAATGAAGAATCACCCGGTTTAGTTACACAGGATGGATCCTGGCCTTTGAAAGAATCAAAAATGACAAAGCGGTTCCGTAACCGTTCACAGTGGCCAATCAACGCGTTTGCTAAACCTGATGTGGCTTGTGCGTTGGGAGAGTAAATGATTGAAGCATCCACCGCCTCAAGTTTAGCAAGGGCCCCTGCAAAGTGCCCATCGTTTACGTTGCATACGTAACAACGTTTGCCACCGTTCCCAAAGAACCCTTCAACTGAATATGGCAGATATTTGTTCGCCCCAAAGTAACCTCCGAAAAGCCTTTGATATTCAATGAAACTAGTGACAATGGTTGGGGCAGCTGGGCCAGTTTGGGTTTCACCTAAAAAAGCAGCGTTGCTGGTGCTTACACCCTCGATTGATTGAGGCTGAATTCTGACGTTTTGTACAAATACGCCTGGTTTTATGGGTAGACGGCTCATGATATAGGATTATGTTGGAGGGCGTTTTTGTGCGTATTGGTATCTGCGTGGTTTGCCTATACGTGTTAGGATGTTGTCTTTGACGAGGTCGACGAGGGCGTGGGCTACGGCGGTGCGGTCGTAGTGGAAGCCTTTGCGTGCGAGTTCGGTGTGGACGTCGTCTAAGCCTCGTGGCTCTGAAAACCAGTTTTCTTCCCAGAGTTTTTGGATTACTCCTCGGCAGGTTTCGGCGCGGGGTAGGGAGGCTGGGCGTTCGGCGATTTGGGTTAGGTTGATGTTTTTGGAGTGTTCGGTTACGGTGGAGAGAATTTGGTTTACGGCGGTTTGGATTTGGTCGCTTTGGGCTTCGATTTCGAATTCTATGTCTCCGATTTTCATTTTTACTTTGATGGGTGGGTTTTGCTGTGGTTGTGTCAACTCTTCACCTATTGTATATTGAATTGTGCAAGATGCACATGCACAATACTTAAATATTTCACCAATAAAGATATTGAATATTGGTGAATCAACGTGATTGAACAATATACAATTACTAACAAATATAACTTTCCACAACCCAGTATCGACTCACTACTCCCCCATCGATTCTTCGAGCAATCAATCCGCACTCTCAAAGAAGTCCAACAAATCCCCATGCACCTAAATCAGCAAGTTGTACAGCAGTTCAATATATCCCAACAAACCACCAACCTACAACTTAACCCTGTCCCAATCAACCTAAAACCCGACCACCAAGAAACGATTATTGCAGGTATCGACACTTCGACGATAAAAATAGGTGAAACTTCAACAGGGATCATTGTTGCAATCCGTGGGGCGACAACTTGGAAACAAAGCGGCTGCTACAAATACTCGCGACTCGGTCCATTCATTTTCCATATAACCGAAGATAACAAAAACCAGCTATTCAACACACTCGAACACGCTTATTTTAGCACGACATATGGCAATTGTCACCAAGCTGCCCCAAACATCATGCAAATGCCTACACGCCTCGCCAGCCTTCTGGAGAGATGGCTACAAACAATGCTTGCCAAAACCGTGAATCAAGGGGTTCTCCTCTTTGACGGCTCATTAACTGCTGGTACCCCCGAAACCCCCACTCAGCGCCTTAGGGAAATCTTGAACTTTGCCCGCAGGAATCAGACCACGGTTTTGGGGTTTTCAAAAGCGACCACATTGAGAGCCAATGGGTTGCTGATAACAGAGCAGCTTCCTAATCGTGATCCACCTTACTTGCTCGAGACCTCAGGGTTACACTCAAAACCGCCGATGATGCTGCTGGGCGATGTCTATGTGGCTCGGCTCAACAAGGCAAACTTTGCATTCAGAATGGATATTGACAAAGAGACGCCCTTTGCACAACGAATCGACGCACTTCAAAAGCTCTTGGGCAATGATCTCTACACTCAAAGCTACCCCGAAACCCTGCGTTTATCGCATATTCTTTGCACCTTTACGGCAAACGAAGTCTTAGCAATCAAACACTTCATTATCCGCAAACACGGCATCCAAATCGTCAACAGACCGGACATGCACAAAGTCCTCTTCGGCTCCTACGGGTTCAAGGGAGAAAACTAACCATGAAACTATACAAAAAAGAAGGCAACATTCTCCAAATCATCAGCTTCCCCACTGAGAACGCAGAAAAAGGAGATTATTTGCTAGTCGAAGATGGTGATGCAGCGAAGGCTTTGATTGCACAGGTTATTGATGTTCAATTCGCGGCTGTCCCCGGTGTTTTGGAAGAATTATTGCGGACGTTGCCCGATGGAGGCGAACCCTTGCAGGGCGAAGACATTGACCCTATGGAAATTGCACCCCACATCACTTACATCCAAGATGCAAGCCTTCTGATTTGTAAGATAAGGGCAACCTTGGAAAACGAAATGTTCAGTCCAAGTAGCAGTTGGTTACCTTCTCGTTCGCAATCTACTATCAAGAAACTTTCTATCCCCATGCTTATGAAAATGGCGAAGGTCGATGGTAAATTGCCTATAACTATGGGCGGAACTAAAGATTCCTCGCTCCTCACCATTGACGCCTCGGATATCGACGGTACCCTAAACATCATCACAGGAAAGAAGGGCTGCGGCAAATCTCACCTCTCAAAACTCCTCATGGTCAACCTCGTCGGTTACAAAGCAACCGTAGTTATCTTTGACCTTAACGGTGAATACAGTAGCCTCGGCATGACCAATGACGGCAAAAGAAACATGTACTACGACAAAATCCACACGCTCACGCCTTCTCAGAATTTCAAGGTGGCACTTGAGCAGCTGCCTCTGAATACCGTGATGGGAATACTCGTGAATGCGCTTCATCTGCCCGGAACTTCAGCCCGTGAGTTCAGAAGACTATGGAAAATGCTCAAGGAACAGGGCAAGCTGAATATGCAAAATTTGGGTGAAGCAATCCGAGACTTGAACTGTAATCAGCACGTGCGAGATGCGTTGGCGTCAAGGTTTCATTCGTTTGCTAACTCGGGTTTCTTCACTGACTGCTTAGGTGAGGCTTCTTTGCTTGATGAGAGCATTTTCAAAGCTAAAGATGTTGGCGGTGCTATCATAGTAAACCTAAAAAATACCTCTAATATCGACCGCCAAATAGTCGTTGAATACGTTCTGGGGAAACTGGTTGATTCCCTCTCCAAGTGGAAACTCAAAGCCGTCTTCCTATTCGCCGAAGAAGCTCATCTGTACCTACGCGAAACCTACTGGGACGACATCGTCACCCGCATGCGCCATTACGGCATATTTACCACCTTCATAACCAACCAACCGGACACAATCCAAGAAACCATCTACCGACAGGCCGATAATATCTTCCTCTTCAACTTCACCAACGAACATGATTTGGATGTGGTTTCAAGGGCAGCTCGTGTTGATTCTGAAACGGTGCGTTCAATTGCTCGCGATTTGCCACCGCATCACTGCCTAACCCTGGGCAAAGTGGTAAGAGATTTTCCAATAGTAGCACGTGTCAGAGCCTTAGACATCAAAACATTGGGAGAAACACGCCTGTTCTTTAGCGATAAGAATTAGCTTTCTCTAATTTTTCCCTGTTTTGAACAAAGAATCGTCGAAAAGATGCAGTTAAGTTATATTTTTCCACTTCGTCAAAGGGAACCCAACGTAGCTCTGCGGCATCACTCGCTGCTTGTATGATTCCTGCTTTGACGTGTACGAGGTAATCGATAATGACATAGTGGTATTTTACTTTCCCTTGCTCGTCCAAATCAACATTATCCACGACATCGATGAGTTCTGGTTTTTCAACGTCTAAGCAGGTTTCCTCTTTAGTTTCGCGGATAACTGCAACTTCGATGTTTTCGCCGAGCTCAACCAAGCCTCCCGGAATCGTCCATTTGCCTTTGCTGGGTTCGTTTCCCCGCTTTATGAGTGCTATTTTGTCGTCTTTTACTATTACAACACCGATGCCCACAACGGGTTGGTCAGGGTATAAGCGTTTCACGAATAAGCCTCAGATACGATATGTTAGTTGTACTTTAAAACTGATGTGGGTTTGAGTTTGAAATAAAAAAAATAAAAGAAAAAATGGTTGGGTAGGAAGCCTTACTCGTATCGAAGGGCTTCTACAGGTTTGAGTTTAGATGCGCGCCACGCAGGGTACAGTGCGAATATCACGCTGACACCTAAGCCGAACCCTAAAGCGCCTACTAGTACTTCCGGAGTTAGCAAAGGCGTTATTGTAAATCCTCCCCCACTTCCAAATATTCCTGAACCCAGAATCCCAGCGGTGATGTTCGCTAATATCCAGCCGAGTACGATGCCTATGATTGCGCCCATCAAACCGATTATCACTGATTCGCCAAGGAAAATGGTTAATACTGTTCTGCTTTTCATTCCTAAGGCTTTGAGGATGCCGATTTCACGTGTGCGCTCAATTAGCGAAACTATCATGATGTTCATAATTCCGATACCTGCGACTAATAATGAAATTGCTGCGATGCCCCCGAGGAACAATTGTAGTAAGCTAAAGATTCTGGTGAGTAACCCTAGAACTGCAGTTGCGGATATGACGGATACTTGATTGCTAAAGTGGTCTGTTATCAGTTTTGATACGGTTGTAATAGTTGCGTTGTCACTACTCTTGAGCTTGACGATTATCATGTCAGCTTGGTCAGTCCCTAAAAAGTTCTGCGCCTTATCAATAGGGATGTAGACGCCTGTATCTGATGGTCCGCCGATTCCGAAGCCACCGATTTTGCCGAGTACTCCTGTAACATTTGCGGTGTAGGTTTCGTTGATTGGTGGGAAAACAGGGACAAATGTTGCGTTTGTCCATATAATATAGATGCTGTAGCCTGTACCAAAGTAAAGTGTTCCGTTCTGTCCTGGCTGGTTTACGCGAGTGCCCACAACCACGTCGGTTTCAGCTGGGTTTGTAGGTATAGTTCCGCTTGCAGCTACAAAGGTAGTATCGTAAATTTGAGCATATTTGGTGAAATCCACACCATAAATTGTGACCGTTCTGTTCAGGTTGCCTGATTGGATGTATCCTGTTCGACTTATCACGGCGATTGACGTGTCGATGTCAGGAGATAAGGCGTTAATTTCACTAGTGTAATTGACATAAAGGTTGAAGCCTGAGTTGCTGGTTCCTACTCCCCCGCCAAAGCCGCCTCCAGAACCGCCGCCTGGACCTGCGCCATCGCCTACACCACCTCCAGCTCCTGGGCCACTTAAAAAGCCCCCACTTCCCGGAGTTACAATCAATGTGTTAGCAGATAAGCCTTGGTTAAGTTGGTGGGTGAGTGTTGCTTGCAAGCCCTGAGTAATTGATAGCAAAGCCACTATGGCTGCGATGCCTATGATAACGCCAAGGGTTGTTAATGCTGCCCGGAGTTTGCGGAGTTTAATTGCGCTAAAAGAATAACCGAAAATATCTATTGTCTTCATTGTTCATTCACCGTTTCAGCTGTTATTTCACCATCAAACATTTGCACGGTTCTTTTTGCTTCTCGAGCCAAATGCTGGTCATGAGTAACCATGATTATGCTAACACTGTTTTCAACGTTAAGTTTCTTGATTAAAGTTAACACTTCGTTTGCTGTTTTGGAATCCACGTTTCCTGTCGGTTCATCTAACAAAAGAAACTTGGGATTGTTTGCCAGGGCACGTGCAATGGCAACACGTTGTTGTTGTCCACCACTGAGTTCAGCAGGTTTATGGTTAATCCTGTCTTTCAAACCAACTGTTTCCAAAAGCTCGATTGCACGTTTCTTTCGGCCTTCTTTACTCAGGTTGGCTATTGACATGGATAATTCAACGTTGTCTCGAGCCGTTAAACGTGGAATCAGGTTAAAGAATTGGAACACAAAGCCTATTTTGAGTCTCAAGTCTGCAAGTTGATTATCGTTAAGCTTGGAGATATCTATACCATCAATTAATAGAGTGCCTGTACTAGGTTTGTCTAATGCTCCAATCAGGTTCAGCATCGTAGATTTGCCGCTTCCGGATGGACCCAGAATGGCTACGAAATCGCCAGTTTCAACTTTGAGATTTACACCTCGAAGTGCTTCCACTGGCACTTTGCCAAGCATGTAAGTTTTTGTTACTTCGATTGCTTCAACCACTGGAATTGTTTTTGACATTTTATTTCGCCTCTTTCTCAACTATTGATTTATCTTGGAAATGAGTCCGTCTTATAAATGATAGCTAAATTGCAAGATGGCTTTCGCGTAATGTAAGTTTAAATTCCTACCCTAAATAATAGTCAATAACGGAGCATTACCAAATGTCCTACGTCTTCAACATCCCATATCGTGATAACAAAAAACTCAAAGCTGTCATGGAAAAAGTGAAGGACGACAAAAAACTCAAAACTTATTGGAGATGCGCCAACGTTATGGCTATTGAACGCATGGGATACACTGATCATGGACCTACCCACGTTAAAATCGTAGCCAACCTCTCCCTTAAGCTCCTAAGGATTCTGGTTGAAAAAAAACTGATCACCCCAAGTATAGTTGAAAACTATGACTTGACAAATGACGACGCAGAAGTAGTTGTTGTTTTAGGCTCCATATTCCACGATTTAGGCATGATTGTGCAGCGCAGAGACCACGAAAAATACAGCGCTTTTTTAGCCTTGGAGTTCTTTGACAAATTCTTAACTCCAACCTACAGCGAAGAAGAAAAAGCTATAATCACCTCCGAAGTCCTCCATGCCATCGTAACCCACGAAGAACCTCCCACCAACGAATCAACCTGCAAAATTTTAACCAAAGAAGCAGGTATAGTGGGAATCGCTGACGCTTTGGATATGGAAGCAGGAAGAGCCCGAATTCCCTTTCAATCGGGAAAAGTAGATATCCACGCCGTTTCAGCTTTATCCATAGAAAAAGTGGACATTGAAGTTGCAGAAAACGGAGTAAAGCCCATCAACATAAAAATTAAAATGTCCAATTCCGCTGGCGTCTTCCAAATCGATGAACTTTTAAAACCCCGAATCGTCAATTCTGGGCTGGAACAGTTTTTCCATGTTATCGCGGAAATTACAGGTGAAAAAGAAACCAAGATAATAGATAAATTCGAAATCTAACTCTTGGAGGCGACACCATGATTCATGAATACGACGTTGTGGTTATTGGAGGCGGAATCGCAGGATTATACACTGCCCTCACCGCATCCGAAAACGCCAAAGTCGCCGTCATAAGCAAAGTGCACGTTACCCGTTCTCATTCAGTTGCGGCGCAAGGCGGCATCGCAGCAAGCCTTGGCAACGAGGAAGAGGACCATTGGGAATGGCACATGTACGACACCATAAAAGGCAGCGACTATCTCGCCGACCAAAACGCTGTAGAGATTCTGACTAAAGAAGCCCCAAACGCCATCTACACACTCGAACACATGGGCGTTCCCTTTAGCCGAAACACAGAGGGAAAAATTGACCAGCGCCGATTTGGAGGACACACCAAAAACTTTGGCGAAGCCCCCATTAAACGCGCATGCTACGCCTCAGACCACACAGGACGAGCAATAATGGATACTCTTTTCGACCGATGCCTCCAAAAAGGCGTAACATTTCACAACGAAGTATTCATCCAGAACTTGCTCTTCTCATTAAACAATTGTTGCGGCGCCGCAGGATACGACATCGCCACCTCAACTCCACATGTTTTCCATGCCAAAGCAGTAGTTTTAGCAACTGGAGGATGTGGCAAAATCTACAAAACCACCAGCAACGGCTTCGCTTCAACAGGAGACGGCTTTGCTCTTGCTTTGGACGCACTCTTGCCTTTGGAAGATATGGAGTTTGTCCAGTTTCACCCCACAGGAATCTACGGACTTCGGAATCCTCATAAGTGAAGCTGCAAGAGCAGAAGGCGGCATTTTGCGCAACGGTTTAGGCGAACGTTTCATGGAACGTTATGCGCCAACATTGAAGGAATTAGCCCCCCGAGACATCGTTTCACGGGCAATCCTCAAAGAGATAAACGAGGGAAAAGGAATCGACGGCAAGGATTATGTTTACCTTGACCTGCGAAAAATTGGAAAAGAACGGTTAAACCAAAAACTTCCCGAGATAACTTCATTCGTCAAAACCTACTTGGGAATCGACCCTAGCGAAACGCAGATTCCTGTTGCTCCAACATGCCACTACATAATGGGTGGAATCCCCACAGATACTGATGGACACGTTTTAGCCGATAAAGCAGGTACAATTCTGCCGGGGTTGTATGCTGCTGGGGAATGCGCTTGTGTAAGTGTGCATGGTGCTAACCGTTTAGGTTGCAACTCGCTCATTGACTTGGTTGTTTTTGGTCGCAGAGCAGGTTTGAGTGTTCTTAGAGAGATTAAAGCAAGACTTTGTCAGCCATTGCCAATCCAAGCTGAAAACATTGTAGTGGATAAAATTAATAGTTTACTTGAATCCAAAGGTACCGAACGCGTCTCCGTCTTAAGGGAAACATTGCAGTGCTTAATGACTGAACAATGCAGCGTTTTCAGAAACGGTCAAACTCTCAAACAAACATTGAGTCAGATTCACCAACTCAAAAAACGAATTACAAACGTCGGTTTAACGAATAGATCCAGATTTTTTAATTATGAGTTGCAGGAAGCCTTAGAACTAAACAATATGCTTAGGGTTGCAGAAGTTATTGTTTATTCTGCGTTTATGCGTAGGGAAAGTCGTGGGGCTCATTTCCGCAGCGACTTCTTGGAGCGGAATGATGAAGAATGGCTCAAACACACGTTTGTTAACGAAATGCCAACAGGGCTAAAAGAAAGCTTCAAACCTCTTGTAGCTGGCAGGTTTGCGCCCAAAAAACGGAGGTATTAACCGTGAAGATTACCTTGAAGGTTTATCGTTTCAACCCTGAAATCGACAAGGAATTTCATTATGATACTTTCAAGGTAGATGCAGAACCTAATGAACGAATTCTCGACTGCCTAAACAAAATCCGCTGGCAACAAGACACCACGCTCTCTTTTCGAATGTCCTGCGCCCATGGAATCTGCGGTTCCGACGGCTTAACAATCAACAGCCAAACCGCCTTGGCCTGCCAAAAACTTGTCAAAGACTACGATTATACCAAGGAAATTCTCATTGAACCCCTAAAATATTTTAGCGTTTTAAAGGATTTGATTGTTGATTTAGCACCGTTTTTTGAAAGAATCAAATCGATTAACCCACAAACTCCTCAAACCATAACGATTGCTGACTTGGAAAAGGAAAGAATCCAAAGCCCACAAGAACGCAATCGATTCGACGACGCCCTAAAATGTATCCTCTGCGGTTGCTGCTACGGCGCTTGCCCAGTCATGACAGAGCAAGACCTTGAATTCCTCGGACCAGCCGCCATTCTAAGAGAGGAGCGATACATTTTCGACTCCAGAACCTCCAACAATCCAGAACGTTTAGAAATTCTAAAAAAGCCTCATAGCATTTGGGGCTGCAAAAGCTACTACATGTGCACAGTGGTTTGTCCAAAAAAAATTAAGGTCACTGAGGCAATCTTAAAAACTAAAAAGAAGATTATAGAAGAACAACAACCCAAGAATGAATAGGCAGGAAAAGCTATGGAAACCAGAAAAGAAATTGACCCATTAGGCGAACGTGCAATCCCCAAAAACGTGTACTTTGGAATTCAAACATTGAGGGCAACCGAGAATTTTCCAGTCAGCGGAATTAAAGCTTCCTTGCCATTCATCAAGGCTTATGTTCTTATCAAAAAAGCAGCCGCATTAGCCAATTTTCAAGTCGGCTGCCTTGAAGAAAAAAAAGCCAAGACAATAATGCAAGCCTGTGACGAAATCCTCGACGGCAAACTGCTTGACCAATTCGTCGTGGACGTTTTCCAGGCAGGCGCAGGAACATCATTTAACATGAATGTTAACGAAGTTTTAGCTAACCGGGCACTTGAACTTCTGGGAAATCAAAAAGGCGAATACAAACTTGTTGGCCCCAACGACCATGTAAATATGGGGCAATCAACCAACGACACATTCCCAACAGCTTTGCATGTTTCAGTTTTGATGGCACTTCACCCCCTGCTTGTTGCGCTTGATGAACTCTCAGCAGCTTTTGAGGAATTAGGAAAGACGAACGGTCATGTTCTCAAGTCAGGCAGAACGCATTTACAGGATGCAGTTCCAGTGACGATGGGGCAGGAATTTAGCGCTTATGGTTCAGCAATTGCTAACGCGGCTGCTGAGTTGCGGAAAAGGCAGGAGAATCTCTATGCGGTTGCTTTAGGCGGCACCGCTACAGGTACAGGCGCCAATACACACCCAAACTACAAACGCATAGCCATTGCGGAGTTAGCTAAACTGACTGGTTTCCCACTTAAACCTGCTAAAGACAATTTTGAAGCCTTACAGAGCCACCGTGCTGCTCAGTCGGTTTCCAGTGGACTCAAAGAGTTGGCGCTGGAGCTTATCCGCATAGCGAACGATTTGCGTCTTCTATCTTCCGGTCCCACAACGGGGCTCAACGAGATTACCTTGCCTGCTGTGCAACCTGGCTCATCCATAATGCCTGGAAAAGTGAATCCTGTTATGGCGGAGTGCCTTGACATGGTGGCTTTCCAAGTGGTCGGCAACGATTTAGCAACATCCATGGCAGTGCAGGCAGGGCAACTGGAACTCAACGTCATGATGCCAGCCATAGCCTACAATATGCTCTTCAGCATCCAAATTCTCAGCAACTATCTACCAGTCTTCACCAAAAAATGCGTCCAAGGCATAACCGTTGACCAGAAACGCTGCGAACAATACCTAGAAAAAAACCCCTCACTTGCAACATTACTTGCGCCCAAAATCGGCTATTTGGAAGCTGCCAAAATCGCCAAGCAAGCCCAAGTGGAAAACCGTACCGTAAAAGAGGTTGCCAAGGAAAAAGGCTTGTTAAAACCTGCAGAACTGGAAAAGATTTTCAGCCGCAAGAACCTGCTAAATGAGCAATAAGCAATGCATACCGTTTGGTGTGTGTTAAAAAAAGGGAGCTATGCTCGGCGTAAACGTGTCCGGTACCCTTTAAGGCTCGAGCGACTTTAGGATTCAAAAAGGGTCCGGGCTGACATCGGCTTGATGTCGGTTAACGGTTAAACGCTTAGCTCTCTACTAGAAGCTTTTGGGTTTTGTGGTTATATTTGTTTGTTGTTGTGGTGTGTAGCGAACATTTTGTATAAGCTTTGTTGTGTGCTGTGACATTTGCATTAACCCTTCAATATATAAAAAAAACCAAGGCAAAGGGAGCGATGCAAATCTGAAGACAAAAATCTTTCTTAAAGTTTAAAGGCTTTTTTGCGCTATAATGTTGTGGGATTGCTTGTGAAAGTTTCTTTTTGGCTTTTGGATATTAACCCTAAAATTGATGGGGACGAGGGCACGCTTGAGTTGTGGCTTTGGGGAGTTGACTGTGCTGGCAATCGTGTGCTTATTATTGACCGCAATTTTGTTGCTTACTTTTATGCTGTTGTGGCTGATGGGTCTGATGCATCGAAGGTTGCTGAGGCAATCATGAACGCTTATGGCAAATCAATTGTGACTGCGAAAGTTGCCCAGCGACGTTTCTTTGGCAAACTCGTGACGGCAATAAAGGTCTGTTGCAAGGTGGCAACAGAAACTGGAGTTCTTGCTAAGCAACTTCGAAGCGTCGAAGGTGTATCTGATTGCCTCGAAGACGACATTCGCGCCTCTATGCGGTACCTAATCGACAACGAATTGGCACCCTGCGCATGGCATGAAGTAGAAGCCGTAGAAGAAGAGAACACAGAGGGCGTACGAGTCGCCAAGGTTTATGTTGCAACCTCTCCGCCCAAACAGCTAGACAACGTCTCGGTACCGCATTTGAGGGTTCTGGGTTTCTCCATGATTTGCTACAGCCGCGAAGGCTCCCCCAAACCCGACCGCAACCCCGTCCTGATAATCTCTACCTCAACTAGCAACGGCGAAAACAAACAGTTCATAGCAAACGACGACAAAAACGATAAACCCGTCATCGAGGACTTCATAGCCTACGTTTGCCAGTTTGACCCCGACATCATATCAAGCTACGGAGCCAACACAGTCGATTGGACTTATCTGCGACGTAGAAGTCACAAGTTAAAAATGAAACTGAACTTTGACCGAGCCTACTTGGAACCGCACACCAGCGTTTACGGACACGTTTCAACCACAGGCACTGTGAACATTGATTTGGCGGACTTCATGGATGTGTTCCCCGAAGTTAAAGTGAAAAAGCTTTGGAATTTCGCGGACCATTTAGGCGTAATGAAAGACAAGCAGACAATCATTGAAGATGTGGAGTTTGCGGAATTTTGGGATGACAAACAGAAACGTGAAGAGTTGAAGCGTTTTGGGTTGGATAGTGCCTGCAAGGTTCAGGGCACCGTAGTGTTACTTTTGGATTTTGCCATGCAACTTGCTAACCTAACTAGTCTCCCACTGGATCATGTGATGACGGCGGCTGTGGGTTTCCGTGTGGAGTGGTTCCTAATCAAACAGGGACAGAAAATCGGCGAACTTATCCCTAGGCGTATCGAGCAGCCCTACCTACCTTATGCTGGGGGACTTGTTCTTTCGCCCAAACCAGGCTTGCATGAGAACATCGCCGTTTTAGACTTCAAATCGATGTACCCCAACATAATGATAAACTACAACCTCTCACCAGACACCTACATCTCCCCAGACAAACCTGAACCAGCAAGCGGCGTCTACACGGCACCCGAAGTCGGACACAAATTCCGTAAAGCACCGCCTGGATTCTACAAAGAGGCATTAACATATCTAATCAATGTAAGAGGCACCGTTCGACAAAAAATGAAAACCCTCAACCCCAAAACCGTCGAATATCAGGTTTTGGATGCTCGCCAAAAAGCCGTAAAAATCATAACAAACGCTGCTTACGGTTATGCTGGCTGGGTGGGCGCTCGATGGTACGTTAAGCCTGTTGCTGAAGCCGCCTCGGCTTGGGGGAGACACGCGATTTTGTCGGCATCTCAGATGGCTGAAAAAGCCGGAATTCAGGTTGTTTACGGGGACACTGACAGCTTGTTCCTTAATTATGATGAAAGTAAAGTCAAAAAATTGGAAGAAGAAATCAAGAAGGAACTAAAATTGGATGTTGAAGTCGGCGAGGTTTACACCCGTATTTTCTTTACCGAAGCCAAAAAACGGTATGCAGGTTTACGGCAGGACGGCAGCCTTGACATCGTTGGTTTGGAAGTTATTCGAGGAGATTGGGCTGAGGTTGCCAAAAAAGTGCAGGAGCACGTTTTAGAAATAATTCTGAAGGAACAGTCAGCCAAGAAAGCAAGCGATTATGCGCGTTTGGTGATTGCTGACTTAAAACATAGAAAAATTTCCCCTGCATGACCTCATCATTTGGAAAACCCTTACAAAACCTCCTGAAGACTACGCCATTAAAGCGCCCCATGTAGAAGCAGCCAAAATGCTCAAAGAGAAAGGCTGGCGACTAACGAGCGGCGACAAAGTCGGCTATGTAATTCTTGAAGGAAAAGGGCGGCTTTACAATCGCGTTAAACCATACGTTTTCGCCAAAACCGAAGAAATAGACGTTGAATACTACATAACTAATCAAGTTTTGCCAGCAGCACACAAGGATACTAGCCTTCTTTGACGTAACTGAAGAAGAACTGCTAAAAGAAAGTAAAGAAACAAATGAGATTAGAAGCCTAATGGATTATGTTTAGGCTGGTGGGATAGCATTTTGGAACGTTATCAAATCAACGTTTAATGCTGGTTTAACGGCTTCGGAGATGCGTGAGGCAACAATGCGTTTGATGTTTTTGTCTGCTGAGATGTCAACGATTCTTTGAGTGATGATGCCGTCGAAAACTATTGTGTCAACGCCAGTTACCTGTGAAAGTTTTTCGGCTAAGTTGACTTACTGGTAGGCGTTCGATTAATTCGAGTTTCTCGTTGAGCAGAACTGCTTCCAGTGTCCCAACTAATGCTTTTGCTGCTTGGCTTATGGTTTCTGGAACTTCAATTTTGAGGCGTTCAGGAACAACAACTTTTTTGGGTGCTGGAGCTGGTTTAGGAACACTAGCGCCTGCAGCTTCTGCAATAGGCAACTTGTTGTCTATAGCTTCAGCTATTTCTTTGCAGTTGCATTCCTCGATTTCTTTGCCTCTTGGAGCGCGACCAACAAACTTTACGTTTGTTACCTGCATTAGTTCTTTCAAGATTAAATCGCCGCCTCTATCGCCGTCAAGCAGCGCAGTGGCGGGTCTTTCTTTTGTTATCTTCTTTATCGAGTCAGGGACTTTTGCGCCTTCGAGGGCAACGGTGTTAAAGATTCCGCATCGCATCAAGTTAATTACGTCCGCGCGGCCTTCGACAACGATGATTTCTTTAGCGCCGTCTAATCCTGGTCCAGCTGGTAGGTCTTCTGGTCCGTACTTTTCTACTTTGCCAACTTTCATGGTGTCAGAGATTTCTTTGTAAACTTCGTCGACGCTTGGCATAGATTCGATATTCCATTTGTGAAGGATTTCTTTGGCGCGGTCAATGATTATTTTTCGGCGTGCTTCACGGATGTCTTCGATTTTGTCAAGGGTTACTTTGGCTGAGCAGGGTCCGACGCGGTTTATGCTCTCAACGCTTGCTGCGATGAGGGCTGTAGAAACGCGGTCTAAGCTGGTCGGTATGGTTATTGAACCTGTGGTTCGGTCGTTTTTAGAATGTAAATCGATTTCGATTCTGCCGATACGTCCAGTTTTTTGGAGTTCTCGCAAGTCAAGTTCTGGACCGAAAAGTCCTTCTGTTTGACCAAAAACTGCTCCAATAACGTCGGGTTTTTCAACTACACCTTCAATTTCAAATCTAGCGTGTACAACGTACTTTATCGTAAATGTTTGGGATGTTCCCGTAAGTATGCAACTCCAATTGTAAGTTATATTTTATTTGATTAAGTTAATCGCACTATGCGAGTTGTTCTCGCAATGATGAGATTTTAATTTGTTACTAATTTAGAATTTATTGGTGTGCCTTCATATAATACTTGTGGTTTTCTGATTCATGAACCTGAGAATGCAAAATTTGGTTCCTTTTTGACCTTAAATTTTCTTAACTGAGGCTTTGAAAAAATTGGATAGTAAATGGCTCGAAAATGTAGATTGACTTAGTAACCGTTTTTAACTTGATGCGGAAAAAAAATTTTTGGAAGAGAACGCGATCCAGCAGTATTTTGGTTAACATTGCGCCTCCAAACGTTCTATATGGGTTTTATACGCATGCCGAAAAAGTCTACAGTAAAATTGGAAGAATATGTGACTTCACAATGAAGCCCAAACTTCAAGATTGGGAACAAAATAAAATACCTTTTAAAGCGCTTCGAACCCTTCAACTTAAATAATAAATCCAACAAAGAAGAAGGTGGTATCAATGAGTTTACACTTAAACCCTGAATACGACAAACTGCTACCAAAAATGAGCGAAGAAGAATTTACTCAACTCAAAACTTCAATTGAAACCGAAGGCCAACACTACCCCATAATCGTAAACGAAGACCTCGAGGTTTTAGATGGGCACCATCGTTTCCGTGCCTGCACCGAACTTGAACTTGAACCAGATTTCGAGGTTCGCAAATTTGACGACAAACTCTTAGAGAAAAAATTCGTCATAGAAGCCAATCTAAGACGCCGCCACTTAAACAACTTTCAACTTGTCGAGTTAGCTGTGCCGCTACTTGAGATTGAGAAAGCGCTTGCTAAGAAACGACAATCGAAAGGAGGAAAAAACGGGCGAGACATGCAGTTAGGGTTAGCGTCAGACGACGCTGAGATTGAGCCTAAAGCGAAAGCAACTGATGTAGTAGCCAAAAAAGTAGGAGTTTCAACCCGAACGTTTGAACGCGGCAAAAAAATAATGGAGAAAGCCAGTGAGGATGATAAACAGAAGCTTCGGGATGGAAAAACCAGTATTTCCAAAGTTTACCAAGAAATCGTGACAAGCGAAAACCCTCAACCTAAACCTGAAGATATGCATGGTGTCCTTGGGGGGAAGGAATCGCCTCGCGAAGTCCAAAATAGAGCGGAGTTGCTTGCACTTTTGGAGCGTTTGGTAAATCAAGAAATATTCTGTCCATCCTGTGGTAACGCGATGTTTGAATGCAGCAAATGTCACAAGGATCTGCATGAATTATCAAAACATAAAAAATCTGGCTAAATAAGTGGGGAAACTTTAAGGCCTCCAAGTAAACTTTTTATACGCCACGTGACCCTTTGCTGAAAAAAAGAGTAATCTGATGTTGATTTATGGTACAGTATAAATGGGTTGCATTATCGAACACAACTATTGGCATGTTGATGGCTTCAATCGACATGACGATTGTTTTAATTGCGATGCCTTCAATTTTTAGAGGTATAAACATTGATCCCTTCACTTCTTTTCAGTATTTACTCTGGATCATGTTTGGTTACAGCATCGTAACCGCAACCTTGTTGGTCACTTTCGGTAGGTTATCGGACATGTACGGACGAGTTCGACTGTACAATTTAGGCTTTGCAATATTTACTGTCGGCTCAATCTTGCTGTTTCTAACCCCTAACACAGGCGACGCTGGAGCCATAGAACTAATAGCTTTCCGAATCGTCCAAGGAGTCGGCGCAGCGTTTCTCTTCTCTAACAGCGGAGCAATCATAACCGATGCGTTCCCAGCAAACGAACGCGGCAAAGCTTTAGGAATCAACCAATTAGCTTTCCTTGCAGGTTCACTAATCGGCCTAGTTTTAGGCGGAGTCTTAGCAGTTTATGATTGGCGTCTGGTCTTTTTGGTAAGCGTTCCAGTTGGAATCATAGGCACAATTTGGTCTTACTGGAAACTCAAAGAACAAAACATAGTAAGGAAAAAGCAAAAAATGGATTATTGGGGCAACATAAGCTTTGGCGGAGGCTTAACGCTGATTTTGATAGGCATAACCTACGGATTAACACCTTACGGTTCATCTCCAATGGGTTGGACTAACCCTTGGGTAATAGCTTCACTCTTTTCGGGGGTCGCCCTGCTATTTGCGTTTCCATTTATCGAAAAACGTGTAGCTCAGCCATTATTCAACTTGGACCTCTTCAAAAACAGAGAGTTCGCAACTGCAAATATTGCCACTTTCCTTAGCTCCATCTCCAGAGGCGGAGTAATGGTTATGCTTGTGGTGCTCTTACAAGGCATATGGTTGCCACTTCATGGTTACAGCTATGACTCAACACCTTTTTGGGCAGGCATCTTCATGCTTCCAATGTCCATAGGCATAGCACTAACTGGCCCGTTAAGTGGCTGGTTATCTGATAAACATGGTTCAAGAGTGCTCGCGACTACAGGCATGATAATCACTGGTGTAGGGTTTTTAGTTTTCACTCTTTTGCCTTCAAACTTTGAATATTTACCCTTTGCGTTAATACTCTTAGTCCTTGGCATTGGCAACGGCATTTTCATGTCCCCAAACATGGCGTCAGTTATGAATTCTTGTCCACCAGAACATCGAGGTGCGGCTTCCGGTATGCGTTCAACTTTGCAGAATTGTGGACAAACTATCAGTCAAGCAATCTTCTTCGCCATAATCATTATCTCATTAAACACTACATTGCCTGCAGCCTTAACAACGGCCGTAACCAACACAGGCGCCTCACCACAAGTTGCATCAGCCTTTAGTCATACACCCGCCGCAGGAGCGTTATTCGGCGCCTTTCTAGGCTACAACCCCATAGGAACAATGCTAAAAGGCATGGGCCCAATAGCCGCAGGGCTACCTCAAAGCACCTTAAATACTCTGACAAGTCAAACATTCTTCCCTAACGCAATTTCCAGGCCATTCATGACCGCACTAACAACAGCCTTCATATTTGCTGCAGTCTTGTGTTTATTAGCCGCAGGGTTTTCAGTCTTGAGAGGCAAAAAAACAGCTTGCGTAGAGACAAGTCACGTTGAAGCTAAAGCAGAAATTGAGCCTCCTATGGAAGCGTAGTCAGGCAATCAACTTTTTCTTATAAGAAATTTTTTACAATTATGACCACCTTTTTTAGCTGAAAGCAGACATAACTTACTTTCGTCTTTTTATCAAAACAACTACTAAAATAGATACTGCCAATACAGTCAAAATCCCCGTTATCGCGGGAATTTCAAGAACTACAACTTCAGGGGAAGTGAAGGGTGTAGATGTTGGGGTAGTCGACGGCGTGGGCGTAGGGGTGGGCGATGAAGTTTGACTTGGTGTTGGCGTGGGTGAAGGAATATGTGTTGGGGCTACTGTGGACTTCGGAGTTTTAACATTTAATGTGTAACTATATATTGGAGACGTTAACCCTGCATTATCTCTGTATTGGGCATAAACTGTTTTTTGGCCATCGCCGCTTTGAAGAGTCCATGTAGTCGATGATGCATAAGGCTCCCAGTTAGACCAAGTGTTGTTATCGTTTGAGAAGCTCATTTGCGATATTCCTGAGAGATCTTCAGCTGTAGATAAAGTCAGTGTAATGGTGGGTGAAGTGGTGGTTGCAGCTGTCGTTATTGTGCCTGCTGGGGCGGTTTTGTCTAATTGAATTCCTTTGAGGGTGACATGTGGAAGGTAAGTTAGGCCTGTCCCATAAATATTCCATGAACTCCAATAATCAAGCGTGTTGTTGTCGCCTTCGGTTGTTATCGTTGGCTGTCCGTTAGCAGTAACGTTGAAAACTGGTCCATCGTTTATGGTATAGAATGTTTCATTTACTGGATAGTCAGGTGTTAAGTTTATGGTTACGTTAGATGTATGCCATCCAACTGTGTAATCGTTAGCTACAGTTGGTAAACGGGTTAAATTGACGCAGAAATTGCTGTTTCCATCATTTATTGTAAGAATATGCTGTCCCGCATCAGTGATTGGCACCTGCACGGTTGCATTCAAAAATCCTGTTCCGTCAATCGTTGCTGTACCTAAACTCACTTTGTCATCCCACTTTAAAGATGCGGTGCCGTTTATGGGGTTAAACCATTGGCCCACAATAATTATGGATTGGTGATTTTGAACAAAAGTCGATGCGGCTAAGTTTGTGTTGCTACCGAATAATCCGGTGGCTGAAGTGTCTGATAGTTGCGTTAAGCCCCGTCTCCACTCCGTATAAGGTACGGTTGTTTTGTAGTAGCGTCCATTGCTGTTATCTTGCGCTCGAAAAATAATGTTGTCGGATTGAGGCTGATTGTCTCCTGCTGAATTGTTCCGAAGTAGGTCTGGGGCATTGAATGAATAACTGAAAGTTCCCGCTGTGGTTTCATAGTTATCTGTTAATGGGATCCAAGAGAGATTCGTTGGATTTAGATAAGTTATATTTACTGTGCTGCCTGTGGTGATGCCTATTCCGCTCAGTGTTATAGAGCCGCCGGGTGGTCCAGAATTTGGCGTTACCGTTAGGGCGCCGAAATTAAAAGTTAAAGGGCTCCCTAACCCCGTCACTAAATCGTAACTTGTTGTTGCAGAATTAATGTAGTTGGAGCCCTCTGTCATGTCACGAAAGTAAGTGGAGTAGACTGATGTTGCTCTTGCATACAGATTATTGTTTGTCGCTGAAAGTCCAAGGGCGTGGATAGCTGCCCATTGAGGTGCGCCAGCGCTTGTGCCGCCTACTTTCCACCATGTACCATTATACACTGCAACTCCTGTGTTAGCATCTCCAACGTACGATACATCGGGAACCGCCCGATTAGAGTAAGTAAGTCCATAGTTTGTTTGGAAGATAGGTTTAGCTACGTAATTGCTTACTCCGCCGCTACTGTTGCTCCAAGCTGTCTCAGAAATTACCTTTCCAGCCGAGTTAAGGTTTAAGGTAGTTCCCCCAACACTAACAACTTTTGCTGAGGCGGCAGGCCAGTTTACGTATGTACCGTCATCCCCTGAAGATGCGAAAAAAGTTATCCCTGGCTTATTAAAATGGTTTTCAAAACTACTGCTTGTTTCACTTGAGAACTCATTGTTGCCCCAACTCATTGAAACCGCCACCACTCCTGGCTGGCTAGTTGCATAATCAACGGCAGAAAGAAGGTCAGAATCCGATGCAGACGTTGCTTCAACCAACAGGATTTTTGCGTTTGGCGCGATTGCATGAGCCCACTCAACATCTAAACAAGCTTCCAGTTGCCAATCTATGTTAGAAGGAGGAGGCGGAGCCGTTCCAGGCATCTTGAAGACATTAAAGTTGCCAGTGTTGTTTGTTTGAAGATTATATTGGGTTGAAAACGTATTGAAGTAATTCAGAATGTTTTCAATATCATAAGCATCAACTATTGCGATTGTGGTCCCTGCGCCGCCGGAAGAGGGCAAACCATAGGCTGTTCTTATTTGGTCGGGGCTATAACCTATCGGGGTGGAAGAACCGACAAAGGGGGAAATATACATTGGCTGTGCCATCCAATCGTCCTCGGGATGTGCATTCGTGTTGGCAACGAATGGGACGAAGAAAGCGAAAATAAACATTGAACATGTAGTGAAGACCAAAATTTGGGTTGCTTGGCATCGATTCACTTTTTCCAGGTTCCCTTTTTTTTATTCACGGACACTGCATAGCAATTAACAACTACTTATGTGAGTGCCAGTCTTTTATGGTTTATTAACTTGTACTCCACTGTTTTGATTTTTGCAAGCGCAAATAATATAGCCCTATGCAATGCACAATACAGTAAGTGAATTAAATGTCAATGCAAAAGTCGTATTCACGTTTACTTGGAGTAGTTGGAAAACCAAACACTGGAAAATCCACGTTTTTTAGCGCTGCAACATTGGTAGCGGCTGAAATAGCCAATTACCCCTTCACCACCATCAAACCAAACCGAGGAGTCGGTTACGTGCGAACAAAATGCGTCCACGAAGACTTCAAAGTCCAAGACAACCCGCGAAACTCGATGTGTCTTGGCGGCGACAGGATGGTTCCAGTCGAATTAATCGACATCGCAGGCATCGTGCCAGGCGCCTGGGAAGGAAAAGGCTTAGGCAATCAGTTCCTAGACGAAATCCGCCGAGCAGACGCCCTCGTCCATGTCGTTGACGCTTCAGGCGGAACCGACTGCGAAGGCAAAAGCTGCAAACCAGGCGAACACGACCCAATCGAAGACATCCAGTTTCTGGAAAAAGAAATCAACATGTGGATGCAAAATATCCTCAAAAAAGACTGGTCAAAAATCTCCAGAACCGTGGAAACCGACAAAAAAGGACTTGCCCACCACCTGGAAGACCGCTTAGCAGGCTTAAGCATCAAGCGTCAATGTGTGGCTGAAGCTGCCAGAAGATCAAATCTAAACATTGAAAGACCCGTCTCTTGGACTGATGATGACTTTTACCGTTTCGTAGACAACCTTCGCCGCATTTCTAAGCCGCTTTTGATTATTGCTAACAAAGTTGATTTGCCAACTGCCCAAGCAAACATTGAACGAATGAAAAAACTTGACTACGTCGTTATTCCCTGCTCGGCAGAAGCAGAGTTGGTGCTGAGGCGTGCGGCGGAGAAGCAGCTGATTGATTATAAGTCAGGCGATAAAGACTTCACAATTACGCATCCTGAGAAGCTGTCGACTGGCCAAATTAGGGCGCTGGAACAGGTGAAAGAAAAAATCCTCAAACCCAACGGCGCCACCGGCGTACAGGAAGCAATAAACACCGCTTACTTCAAACTGCTTGATATGATAACGGTCTATCCAGTTGAAGACTTAGAACACTTAACCGACCACAACGGGCGCGTTCTACCTGACGCATACCTCGTACCTAAAGGAACCACCGCACACCTATTCGCGTACATAATCCATAGTGAACTTGGCGAAAACTTCTTGTATGCTATCGATGCCCGGGATAAAAGAAGAATCGGTGAAGACGCCATCCTCAAAGACCGCGACGTTATATCAATTGTCAGCGCAAAAAAACGCGCCTAATCTTTTTTTATGATCCGAAACGCCGCTTGCGGTGCTGAAACACCCTAATTGCCCTTAAAAGGTCAATGAGTCGGAAGTCAGGCCAGTAAACATCAAGGAATAGCAGTTCGCTGTAGGCGGCTTGCCAAAGCAGAAACCCGCTGAGGCGTTCCTCGCCTGAGGTGCGGATAATCATGTCTGGGTCCTGTTTAGTCATGTGTGACGTATAGAGGTACTTTTCAAAGGTTTCCTCAGTTATGTCATCGATTTTAAGTTCGTTGTTCTGCACTTTCTTAGCGATGATTTTGGCTGCATCGACAATTTCTGCTCTTCCACCATATGCGAAGGCAAAGTTCCAGAAGTAACAATCATAGTTCTCAGTGGCTTTTTCAAGTTCTGCGATGGTTTGTTGCAAGCTATCAGGCAACATATTTGTTCTACCGATAACTTTCACATGTATTTTGTCCCTGTGAAGACGTTCATCTTTTAAGAGTTTACGGAAACGCTCTTCAGCAATCTGCATAATCTAGCGCAACTTCATCTGAATGCCTGGTAAAGTTTTCAGTGGAGAAAGTATAAAGAGTAACGTATTTCACGCCTATCATATGGCACCAATCTAAAAGTTGCTCAACTGTGTCGGCGCCTCCTCCGTGTCCCCATTTGTCCCTCGTAAGCATGGGGTGAGTTTCATTTGCATTCGCCCAACGTCTGTTTCCATCCAGAATTATAGCTATGTGTTCGGGTTTGTTGCCGTTTTTGACCTGTTGCCACAGCCATTTCTCGTAAGCCTTGTAGGCGCCGATGACTGAAAGAAACCTCTGAAGCACCAATTGAACCTCTCATGTATGAAGGATTTTGCACTTACATTTTTTACTGTGCACTATAGCTTAAGCCTTTATGGGTTAAATTAAAGCTTCCTCTAAAATGAAAAGAAACAAACCGGAAATAAATTTAGAGTTCTTCAGCTTTTTCGTCTCGTCTCTTGAAGAAATCTTTGGCCGACCGATTAACTATATAAATCAACAGTACTGAGGCAACGCCGATTAAGAATGCCCACGATTATAGTGAAGAGGAAACTTGAAAAGATTGAGTCATTTAACCCAACCACCGCAGACGTATTTGTTATAATAGTGGATTATAACGTTCGCTGTTCCAACCAAAACCCACCGTGACCAAGCCACGGAAACGATTAAAGCAATGTTTCTCAGTAATTTTGAATCTCTCTCAACATACAATCTTACAATTCGTCCTAACAGAACAATGATTATGCCCGCTACTAAAAGATCAATAATTCCTGTAATGAAGTAATACGCTACTCTTGGAGTCATGCTTAGCCACCCAGCCAAGTTGGCGGCAGGCGCAACGTTGATGTTAACGTTTGCTACACCCAAGTAAACACTCACGGCAATGCAAAGTATTCCTGCAATTACGGTGTAGTTTGAAATTTGCATGGGAAGTGAGGGCGGCGAGTAATCTCTTGCCCATTTGTAGAGATCTTTAGTAGCTTTGTCAACACCGAAGCCTTTTAGGAGCAAGAAACCGCCTACAACAATTACGATTGCTATGCCGTAGAAGTAGATGGCGCCGGGGTAGACGTAGTTGTTAATTGCCCAAAGGATACCGAAAATTAAAACCAAAATGCCTGGTAATCCCAATGCCATTCGGGCATATCTTGGATTATCTACTAGTAAGCGAACGTATTTTCCGAAGACTGCCGCGGTTTCTTCGATGGATTCGCTGTGTTTTATGACTATGCGTCGCACTGATGAAACGGGCACTCTAGATTCCACCAAAGGTAAAACTGCTTCGTCTGAAAAACCATCAGTAACCAAAATAACTTCGTTGGCACTGAAAGAATTTAGCAAGTTGTTTAATTCGGCAACAAGTTTTCTATCAGCACCCACGCCCCCCAACTCATTGCCCGAAATGGTTGCAACTTCAAATATTTCTTCAGGTTGCTTTTCATCACGCAATCTATCATAGAGCCTAACCGCTTCGAACATGGCGTTAGCGTCGGGTTCTTCAGGATCCTTAAGTGCTAAAGCAACTGCACCATCGAGGTTGGCGATTCTTCCCAGAAGAGGCGTTTTTATGCCTGCTTTAACTTCAATATCGCCATCTCTATCTACACATAAAATTAAGATGCGTTTTTGCGTCTGGGGGTGCGTTTCCTTTTTAGCCATCGAATCTCTATCTCATTAATATTGCCACTTAGCTTTAAGCTTGTGTTTCTTTATCATCCTCTTCTTCATCGCCGAGCATGAATTGAAACTCTTCCCAGTTTACTTTTTCTCCGCGTTGCAGTTTTTCTTTGGCTTCTGCACCTATTTTCTCTTTAATCTCCTTTTCTTTAACTGCGCGCTGCATCTGTTCCTCTTTTCTCTTAGCTTGCTCTTCTCTGCGCCTAACTTGTTCCTCGTTTCTTCTTGCTTCATCCTCTGCTCTTCTGCATAGCGATTGCTCCCTATTGGCAGTCCTGATGCTTGTCGATTGACCAATCAACTCACTAATTTGTGCATACCAGAGGATATTTTGGTCTTTAGCATTAACAAATGCTTGATGGAGACTATCCGCTTCGGCTCTATCCCTTTTAAGGGCGTTTAGTTTTTCCATCATCGTTGAATGCAGTTCTTGGCTTTTTTTGGCTAACTCGGTTAATTCATTGTGAAAAACGTCTGCCTCGGCATCAATTACTTTGCGTTGAACAAGTAACGCTTTGATTTTTTCATGTCTTTTATCGATTTTTTTGTAATTCTTTAAGCTGAATTTCAAGCTCTTTTACTTCGCCCACAAGCCGTTTTTCCTCTTGCATATCTAGCTGAGGTGGTTGAAATTTTCCATTCAATAGCGTCAAGCTCTTCTTGCAATTCACGTTGGCTTACGCGAGGTAAATTCTTTTTGAGTTCAGCGATTTTTTCATCTAATCGCATTAATTTCATCCATAATTGGTGTAGCTTTAACTCTTACAAGATCTCTTTGCTCTTTTAGCAACTTTACCTTCTCATTGAGGGCGTCCCTTTCAGTTTTTATTTTGTTAATTTCTTCTCGGGACTTTCGTCACTTGGTCGTGTAATCTGGTTTCTTTTCTCAACGTATTTTTTGATTTGAGCGTTTGCTTCACCAATTTGCTTTTTTAGTTTATCGATCTGCAGATTGATGTTTCCTTCTGAGCTAGTTTTTTGTTCTGACACGCCTTAGCCTCTGTAAGATGAAAGTTATACCATAGCTTTGTTATCGGAATTTATATTGATTTACTTTAGAAACTATGGCTACCCCATTGAAACCCTGTTTTTACATGTTATAATTTTAAATATGTGCTGACACCATGATTGGTTGAGATGGAAACATGACCTTCAACTACGATGAACTACTTAAGACGAGCATGCGCTCAAATGCCCCAAGTCTCCGAAAAACGCGAACGCTTAGAATTACCCCGACTTTTTGTTAACACCGTAGGTATGCGCACAATAATTTCTAACTTTAAAGAAGTAGCCGACTGCATTAGATCGCGACCCCCAACACATCCTAAAGTTCTTAACCCGAGAAATGGCAACAGCAGCCACTTTCGCTGATACTCGCGCTATCTTCCAAGGAAAATTCCAGCGAGATAGCTTCGAGCGACTACTGCAAAGGTATCTTGAGGGTTATGTTAGTTGCCCAGTATGCAAACGCCCAGACACCAGAATAGTCAAAGAAAAACGCTTGTCTTTTCTGGTATGTAACGCCTGCGGAGCAAAATCATCCATCAAGCAACTATGAGAGAGATAACTTGGAAGTTTACCTAAACATAAAAAAGATCGGTCAAAACGTTCTCTTAGCAGTCTGCGACTGTGACTTGCTTGGAAAGACGCTTCGGGAAGGCAAAATTGTCTTTAAAATAAAAGACGAATTCTACAATGGGCGAAAAGCAACAGTGGATGAAGCGGTTGGTTTGATTAATAATTCGACAATTGTGAACCTTGTAGGCAAGTGCTGTGTTGAAACCGCTATCGCTCAAGGGTATGTTCATCCAGACGCAGTTATAAAAATTGAAGGCATTCCGCATGCCCAAATAATGAAGTTATAAAATAGAAAATTTTAGCCCAAAAAATAGGGCTTTTTAGTTTTCTTTGGTTAAATTGGTGCAGACTCATATTTTGGCTTGGTTGACGAAGTCATTTCCGCCATTTTCTTTACCTTTGCAATTTGTCGTTTCACATCTTCCACGCCTGATTCAAATGATTGGAGTGGAATTACTTCCCAAGAATTCTGGGCCCAAAATGGTAAACTTTGAAGCAAAACGCTGAGTTTTTCGGCAGATGGCGCCTCAACTAATATCACTCCAGCCCGTTGAGCTGCAAATAATCCGCCTGCAACTTTGTTTTTATCCTCCCAATCCTTCATCATTTCGATGCTGGGCAGAACAATGTTTTCAGATACCATGACAAAATTTGCGGGGTCAATTGGACCACCATAATCAATTCCTCGACCTATAATTAAAAACTTCAAAATTTTCACCGCTAACTATGAAAATTTTCTGCCCTTTAAGAGTATGTGACTGAGGCACAGCACCCACAACCATTGAAGTTTTTTGCAGATTTGTTTCGACACTATTTTCCATGCTTGATGTTTCGGAAACGTTTGAAGATAATGAAGCCTGCAATCACAATAAGAATTACGGATGCAGTCAAAACCAAAACTAGCGGAAGAGATAATTGGTTGTTAGAAGTCACTAAAACGAGAGGACGCATCATTTGGTTGTCTTCATGGTCTAGAATATGGCAGTGCCAAACATACCCAGGACCCGCTGTTGGGTCAAATTTGTAGTTGGAGCCATCTTGCGGGGTAAATCGTATCCTAATCACCGTTATCGACCCAGCTGCGGCTTGAATAGTGTCTTTCCAGGATTGCTCATTTGGCGCTGGCTTAACCGGTTGCCCTTCCAGATACCGATTCAAATCCAAGTTTTTCGTAGTTTGGTTTAGGGGTAAGTTTCCGTTAAGAGTTTCCCAATCGTACATGTATATCGGTGAGTTCAGGGTTTGGCGCTCGACAAGTTGGAATTGAACTAGATGTAAATGGATTGGGTGCACAGTCATCGTGGGATTCACAATTATCCAGTCTTCAGTGGTTCCCACCGTAGGCTTCTCTGTAGCTGGGGCATCGTATGATTGCCCATCCAGCAACATCGCCACTGTATTTGGTGAAGTGCCCTCTTCAACCAATGTTAAAGTTCTGCTTCTTATAGGAGACGGCAAGTTGGGGAAGTTCCCTTTCAAAGTTGGATTCAATTCTGAAGGCAAAGACTTCGGCGAATCCCCTTTTGTGTTGCCAATGGTAAACTGAATGATTTGCCCAACGTTCTGCTTTTCATCGGAAGTCAACGCAGGATCTAAATTCTGAAGAACAATTTTCTCGCCAGTCGCTACATTAGAGAAATCTACAAGCAGGTCAACTCGCTCTGCGGGCGAGATAACAAGAGAGGTCAAAGTTATAGGAGCTTTTAGGTATCCTCCGTCGCTTCCTATCTGGGTAAACGACATGCCGTTCGAGAAATGCAACGTGTAGGAGCGGTCGTTTGAGCCATCCAAGATTCTAAGGCGGTACTGTCCTTGTTTAACATCCATGTTTGGCCATACCAAGCCGTTAACCATCAGAGTGTTTCCCAAAAAGGTCGGGTTCCAGTATGGATGCACCGTAGGATTAATGCCGTTGCTTGGATAGTAAAGCGCGCCGTCCGAGAGAAAATCCCTGTCTTGAATAGCGAGTGGAATTTCAAATTCGCTCTTGGGCAGCGACTGGGCAACTTGGTCACTGGGTGTCCTTAGGATGTAGAAACCAGCGAGCCCTGCCATTACGTTTAGGCGGGTAATTCCCATTGCATGGTCGTGGTACCAGAGTGTTGTGGCTTGTTGTTCGTTTGGGTAAATAAAAACTGCTGAATTGCTATCGGTGGGGACCTCGGTGTTGTAGGAAGTTCCATGTAAGCCGTTTGGGGTCCACCAAGCATCTGGGTTTCCATCAGAAGTCGACGGAGTTTCCCCTCCGTGGAGATGTATTGAAATAGGAACGGGGCTTTGTGCTTGTGGATAACCGTTTGGCGGAGCAGAATCTGGGTTAGGCGTCTGGATGCCATTGGGGTTAGCCCAGTTAAACGTTGGGTCAACAGCAAACAAATTCGGCAGCGGATTCCCAGAAGAATCTACGAGATCATTTACCCATTTCACTTGAACTGGAACTCCTCGAATAGCTTCAAAAGTGCATCCAGGGGTGCTATGAACTAAACCCAAGGTTTCACCTGTAACCGCATTTTTTGCTTGTCCTTCAAAACCCCAAACAGTAGTTGCTCCAAAACCAGTTGGATTTCCGTTCGAATCGACAGTAGGCAACAATTGTTGCTCAAATTGACTTACACTAACAGTGTATTCTTGCTGGATTAATTTGCCCGAGCTATCTGTAATGTTGTTTGGAACATAGATTGGGGGAGCTATGGAAAGCTGGTTTGTCCACTTTGGAATTGTTTGGGGATCCAAAAGAGTTTGAGTTTGCGAGAAAACGCCTTGAATAATAATGCTTGAAAACATTGAAGTTAAAAGAATAGTTATCAAAAAAACACAAATCTTGTTTTTCATTGTTGGTTCCTCAAAAACTCGGTGCTTTCCCTGAGAACAATTGCATTTGGCGATATTTAAATGGCGATTTGATTTTGTTCGCGTTCAGCATCTCGCTCATTTTTTCGGCTTTATCAATAAATTTAATTAACGTTGCCTCTTAAATGGTAATTCAAAACTACTGAGCCTTCATGATGAAAGATGCCCTAAAAAAAATCGTTTTTAAACGTGCCATCATTATTGTTCTTGTAGCTTTGCTTGTTCTTTCAGCGTTCAACACGTACTTGATTTTTGTTGGAACCCAATCTTCCATGAGCACCAATGCGGTGAATTACGATTATGTCCTTTCACGAGATGGCAATAATTACAAGTTGAAGAATATGCTAACGGGTTATGTGACGGAGAAAACAGCAAGTGCCTCGTCGATGCTAAATTCGGCTTTGTCGTCAGGAAACTCTGTTTTTCTCAACAAAGGAACATACCTTTTAACCAGCGACATAGTCGTTTCGAATAAAGTGAATGCTAAAATCGTTGGTAACAACGATGCAACCATTATCGGCAACGGCCACAAAATAATTGTTTACGGTGAAAACTATACAACCTCAAAAAACACCCTCATTTCAGGCTTAACTCTAATCAATGCTACCGTCAGGGTAGAGAACTCCTTTGGAACAACCATACAAAACATCGCCTTCGAAAATACCTCAACAGGCATCGAATTTGTCAACACCAATACCTGGAGTGAATACAACAAAGTTGAAAACTGCCAATTCATCAACTTCACCGAAGGCATCGCTTTTCGCAGTCCAGTCCTCAACGGCACAGGCTCTTATGCTAGCACACAAATAGACCGATGCTCCTTTAACCTGAGGGATTATTCGGTAGGCATCAAGGTTGAGCAATCAGCGGAGTTTTCCGACAGCCAAATTCAAGATGTCCGCTTCTGGATGGGCGAAAACGAATACACCAACCAAACAGGAATTTACGTTGATGGCGCAATGGATCAGACATTGTTGTTTGGGGTAGTGTTTGAGTCGTTTACTTCTCTACCTAACTATTTGTTCGGTATAGATATTGGCAATAACTGCAACCCTGCACCTATTCTTAATGGCGGCGTCAGCTTTTTGGGCAATTGGACCGCTAAAATCCATGATTCCCAAGGCATATGGCTTTCCGGCGATGACACTCTCTTTAAAAAAGAAAACATCAACGTTCCCGTCGGAACCACCAATGCTTTTGGGCTAAACGAGAGCATTCAGGTTAGACCTCTAACGATTTTGTCTTTTAAACCTAACATAGCGGTGAGTGGCAGTTTCTTTGATAACGAAACTGTAACGGTAAGAATCCGCCTAGAATACATTGACAACGTTATCTCAGATTCAATCACGAAAACCTTCACCAACAGCAGCTCACTTTGGCTATCAGATGAGGATATGATGCAGCTATTCCCATCTCAAGATATAGTTTGGGCTATTTGGTTTGACGCGAAAAGTAGCTCAAGCTCCACAGATGCCATTGTGGCAATTAGCGGTTACGGCACAGCAGGATAGGTTGTCAAAGATGCGGATTGGTGTTTGTGGAATCGCGTGCGAGAAATGCCCAAGAATGCAAAGCGGTACTTGCCCAAATGGAACATTAGGTTGTGTGGCAAAGGAAAACAAGTTCTGCAAAATCTGTAACTGCGCCTATACCAAAGGAGTCAGACTTTGCTTTGAATGCAAAGAGTTTCCATGCGAAACCACCAAGCAAGGACCCATCAGTTATGGTTACTGCCAATACATTTCGGGCAAACCCTAATCGTTAGTTTTAAGTTTGCCGTCGCAAATCTATCTTTGATTACTATGGATTCCCGTGAAATTGTTATCGAAGCTAAAGGCTTAACAAAGAAATTCGACAATTTCATGGCAGTTGACCACATAGACTTCAAAGTCTACAAGGGCGAATGCGTTGGCTTTTTGGGACCCAACGGTGCAGGAAAAACAACCACAGTTCGTATGATGTACTGTTTTCTACCACCAACTGAGGGAGAACTCATCGTTTCGGGCTTGAGCGTCCACACACAATGCCGAGAAATAAAAGCTCTCGTTGGTGTGGCGCCCCAAGAGGACAATTTAGACCCAGATTTCACAGTTATAAAAAACTTGACCGTGTATTGCCGCTACTTTGGAACCCCAAAAGATGAAGCCCTCAAACGCGCAAACTACCAGCTAAAGTTTTTCCAACTTGAGGAAAAAAAAGATGCTCCCATAGCTGCCCTATCAGGAGGAATGAAGCGTCGCTTAATTTTTGCTAGGGCGCTAATAAATCAGCCTCAAATTCTTCTTTTAGATGAGCCGACCACAGGGTTGGATCCGCAGGCAAGGCATTTGGCGTGGGATGAAGTACGCAGCTTAAAGAAAAAACAAGTGACGATTATTTTAAATACACATTACATGGATGAAGCCGCTGTCTTATGTGACCGCATCCTTATCGTTGATAAGGGAAAAATCATCGAGGAAGGCAAACCCTCTGAACTGGTCAAGAAGCATGTTGGCGAAGAGGTTTTAGAAGTTGACTACGATGAGAAGCTGCTGCCAAGTTTGAAAGAAGCGTTTCCAGACGCAGATTTTGAGCATTTAGGTGACCGACTGCAAATCTTCACTGAAAAACCCCATGGTGTTTTTGAAGGCTACTTAAAAGAGCACCCAATGCAAAACGTAGCCATACGCTCAGCTAACCTTGAAGATGTTTTCCTTAAACTGACAGGAAGAGGGTTAAGGGAAGAATGAGTGAAGTTAACCTGCGCAAATCGCCCGCACGCTTTAGCATACCTAAACTTAGCTCCCGGGTTTGGTATGTTTGGCGCCGCAACTTAGATGTTTTCACTAAAACCATAAAAGTCAACTTTCTCCCATCCCTAATAGAGCCAATTATCTATCTGATTGCTTTCGGCTTTGGACTAGGTGGATTTATCCCAAGCATTAACGGTCAACCATACATCTATTTTCTTGGACCAGCTCTAGTAGCAATTGCCATTATGAACGGCTCTTTTTTTGAATGCACTTTCGCTTCGTTCGTGCGCATGTATTTCCAAAAAACCTTTGACGCAATCGTAGCCACACCCGTAAGTGTTGAGGAGGTCATTGCCGGTGAGCTTCTTTGGGGCGCAACAAGATCGACGATTAATGCAACAATCGTTTTGGCAGTGATTGCAGTCTTCGGATTAGTCACTAGTCCACTATTTTTCTTATTACCGATAATTGCGTTTTTTGGCGGATTGATGTTTGCGTCAATCGCCATGTGTTTCACTGCGATCGCTCCAAACATCGATTTCTTTAACTACCCTTCATTCCTCTTCTTAACACCGATGCTTTTTCTAGCAGGCACTTTCTTCCCTTTAACTTCACCCTCTTTGCCTTCAAGCATACAAGGCATTGCAATGGCAATTCTGCCGCTAACACACATTGTTAACATAACTAGAGGAGTTGTTTCAGGTAACCCAGAACCAATCCTCGGCTTGAACCAATCTATTTTGATACTGATAAGTTCAATTTGGGTAATTGCAGTTACAATATTCTTCTTCATTCTTAGCATCAACCTAATGAAAAAACGCTTAACGAACTAAACCGTTATGCCTTTAGCTTCTGCAATAATGAGGTAGTAAGCTGCTAAGCCTTTCCATCTGCCCCAAACTTTGAAGATTTCGCGAGCCTCCGCCATCTTTATAGGCTAAAGGACGCCACGCTTTAACGGTAAAAGTTTCAGCGAAAACCATCTCGTTTTCCTCGGATCCTTACGGCTGTTTTAGAGGTATTAAAGATTTTTAACTTTAAAGTAGTATTGTAAGTCAACAAGAAGTGGGCAAACATGCGTTTAGTCATTCGAATAGGTGGTTCAGTTGTTGCATCACCGGTTAACACTGAACTCATGAGTAAATACTCTGAAATAATCAGAACCATAAAACAGCAGGGAAATGAGGTAGTTGTTGTTCTGGGCGGTGGTGCTTTAGCACGTGAATTCATTGGAATCGCCAAAAACCTAGGGTTAGATATGAACGGGCAGGATGAGATTGCGATTTCTTGTTCACGTTTGTTCGCTCAGTTGTTCCTTAAAAAAATAGGCAATTTCGCATGCAACAAAGTTGCGGTGACGGTTGATGAAGCCGCGCAATGTTTGGAAGAAGGCAAAATAGTTGTAATGGGTGGTCTAAAACCTGGACTTACCACCGACGCCGTTGCCACTTTGGTTGCTGAAAGAGTAAATGCGGATTTGCTGGTTAAAGGGACTGACCAAAACGGAGTTTACGATAAAGATCCAAGAAAATATCCTGACGCAGTTAAGCTTGATAGGTTGTCGGTTGAGGATTTAGCTGAAATTTTTGAGCATAATGAGCATAAAGCGGGGATTCACCAGATTATTGATCCTGAAGCTATCAAAGTGCTAAAACGCAACCGGCTTAAGTTGGTTGTTGTAAATGGGTTTAAACCTGAAAATTTATTGGCAGCAATTAAAGGAGAGAATGTTGGTACAGTGATAAGCTAAACTTATCCTGTTATAGCGGCTAAGCCCAACGGAATGGCCATTGTGATCTCTGAAAGAGTTCTGTTGAGAATACTTGGTAGTTTTTTATTTTTGGGGGGGTGTCAATTGAATCTTGGACTCTTTTGAGGGCTTGAGAAAATACGTCTTTTTCAGACCTTTCCAACGCCTCTTTATCTATCCAAAGTGTTAGGATTGTTACAGTGTTCGGGTCGTCATTGTCGAGCAGTGAAATGGCACCTCGGAAACCTTCGGTTTGATGCGCTAAAGTATTGAGAATGATATCGAGTTCTGAGAAACCTTTTTCTCTATTACCTTCCTTGAAATGCCATACAGTCATTCTGGCTAGGACCAAAAAATTCACCTAAAACAATTTAGTGTTTCTTTCATATATACTTAACATTATATTTTGATAGGCGATACCCCAAAAACTATAGTTACAACCAAAAGCGCTAAAAAGAGATCCATTCTAATTACAAAAAATGACGAAAAAATTTAAACTAGTTATAAGAACCGAAAAATACCAAAAAGAATACGCAAAAAATAGAATAAATCATCTTATGGTAGAAGTTACACTTTTAAGCAAGCTAAACATATTTTTTTCAAGTCCAATGAGGTTTAGTGCTTGGGAAAGAAAAAAGTGTTAAGCGAAGGCGCAATCGGCGAATTAGTCTATCCTGGACAAGGCGAAGTCCTGGGAGTAGTAACGAAACTGCTTGGCTTCGACCGCATACTTGTTAAGTGTCAAGATGGTGCGGAACGTTTATGCCGAATTCGGGGGAAAATGAAGCGGCGCGTATGGATTCGTGAAGGCGATATCGTTATTGTTTCTCCTTGGGAGTTCCAGACAGATAAACGCGGCGACGTTGTTTGGCGTTATACACATTCCCAGTCTGACACGCTTAGGCGCAAGGGCATTTTAACCCTTTAATTTTCAGTTTATTTTGTTTTCTATTGATTTATAACTTGCTAAGGGCTGTTGAAATCGTCAATATAACCTGCCGTTTAGGGTTCTGCATGGAACAATTATTAGGATCTGGTCGCGAACTAATTTTTTTACTCGACTGGTTTTAATACCCTCAAGCCGTTACATGCTTGATATTAATGTCTGGAAAAGCTCAGGAACGTATAGCCCATACTGAACGCAGAATAGAACGCCGAGATAAAATGCTAAACCACGATAAATCCAAAGAACGCGCCACCGTTGAAGAAGTTTTCGATCAGACCACCCGTATGGTAGTTTTTGATATGCTCAACAGCGGTATTCTCTATGAGCTAAACGGTGCTGTGAGTTCAGGCAAAGAAGCGAAAGTGTACTGGGGTACAACCAAGGAAGGCGTCGATTTGGCCGTAAAAATTTATTTGACGTCTTCTGCTGAGTTCAAGAAGGGTATGCACAAATACATCGAAGGCGACCCTCGTTTCAAAGATGTGAAACATGATACTCGCTCATTGATGGCCGTTTGGGCTCAGAAAGAGTTTCGCAATTTGGGGGAAGCTGATGCAGCAAACGTACGTGTTCCAAAACCCATCGCCGTCAAAAGCAATATTGTAGTTATGGAGTTTATAGGCGCGAAAGGAGTTAGTGCGCCCTCATTAAAGGAGCAGCCGCCAGATAACCCCGAAAAAGTCTACAAAATAATCGTAACATATATCAAGAATCTCTACAAAAAAGCTAAAATTGTCCACGGCGACCTTAGCGAATACAATATTATGATGTGGAAGGGCAAACCGGTGGTTTTTGATGTGTCGCAATCTGTTTCAATTCAGCATCCGATGGCTGACTTTATGCTGCGCCGCGATTTGGAAAATGTGAATAGGTTCTTTAAGCGGTTAGACGTAGATATTATCCCAGTTGAAGAATTATACAAAAAGGTTGTTGGTAAATAATGCCTGGTCCAGATACTTTTGTAAAGATTCCTAAAGAACGCGTCGGCATACTGATTGGTCCCGACGGCAAAGTGAAAAAGGAAATAGAAACCAAACTAAACGTCAAATTGGACATTGACAAAGAAGGTAGCGTCACCATAAAGCTTCCAGAAAACATACCTGACCCATCCGTTTTTCTAAGAGCCAAAGACATAGTCACAGCCATCGGAAGAGGTTTCAACCCTGAAACGGCTTTCCGTCTCCTACGCAACGAAGACGACATATTCGATATGATAGATCTCCGCCTGATTTTTGGTCGATCCGAATCCGACATAACACGCGTGAAAAGTAGAATCATCGGTGCCGACGGTAAAACCCGCAAACTAATTGAGGAACTTACAGAAGCTGACGTGGTTGTTTATGGTCATACTATAGGGATTATCGGCAGCTTCGAAGAGGCTGATGCGGCACGCAATGCAGTACAAATGATTGTTGAAGGTTGCCAACACCATACCGTCTATAGTTACCTGCAGAAGAAACGCACAGAGCTCAAGAAGCAGAAGCTTGAACTGTGGGAAAAGAAGCCAGAATAAAAAAACATTTTTTTTAACCTCTTTTTTGCTGTAAATACTAAGTACTGTTAGCTAAGCATATTTCAGCTGAGTATGTTTCAAGCATCTAAATCCAAAAAAGTTCTCTTTTTTATAGCCGTCATCATCATCGTCTTATTAAAATATCTATACCTTTTCTGGTCCTGATTTCGCCTCTACTCACTTTCAATTATTATCAGGCATTCTGGATTTTTGATATCTTGCAATTCATTCTTTTACCGATTATGGCGTTTTTGCTCTATACTGTTTTTGAAAAAGAGCATCCACTATGCTTTGGTGGTTTTGGTGGCTGTGCTGTTGTTGCCATATCCAATGGAGGGCAGAGGTTTGTCAGTTAGTTATTTTATGAGTTGGGCTGAAGGTTAAGCCAAAATATTTCTCTCTTTTCTTCTGCTGCTTTCATTCTATCTGGGGTATAAGGGTAAAGCAGGTTTGTCCGGTGTCGTTTTTGCATTGGGCGCATTTGACCAAGGTTCGCGGTTTGGCGTTTCCCCTCTTTGGCTTCTACAATAAGGGAAAACTAAAAGCGGCATTTGTCCCAATGGTCGAGGTTCTTGTTGCGTTTAATGCAATCGTATTTTATCCTGGAACAGCTAAGGTTTCGTAGGAATGGTTTTTGGTTCAGACACTACCACACCATTTTTTAATGCCAACCTAGATACCTGCTATAATGTTAGCTTGTTTCTTTGCGGTAAACGCGGGGGAATAGGTGGTAGAGTTAAAGGAAAATGTAAAGATTATTTTAAGTAAAGCCAAAAATGTTGAGTTAGGTGAGCTCTTAGACGTTAACTAAACATTCAAGTCAAGCCTGAAAGTTGTCATTGTTACCGTCGTTCGCACTCAAGATCCCTATCATCCTTACGTCTTCGGGGCCAGACTCGTCATCGCCCACCCAACCACAAAACGGTTTCAACAGCCTTTAAACATTCAGGTAACTTCGCAACAATTATTGTTAATGAGGCGTTAAAGTTAAAGGGTGCAAAGTAATCTCTTCCATAAAAAGCTAAAGTGAACATATGCCGTTTTGCCGAAAATGTGGACGTAGACTCGTTGAGTATTCAGAACGTTGCTCGGACTGTGGAACATCTACCACCGCTCCATTGATCAAAATAAAGAAAGCACCAACCGCCTACATGGACAAGACTGGTGCTCCAGAGAGGGTAGCTAAGGCTATTGTCCCCGTTGAAATCATTTCTTTTTCCAAAAAGATCCCGAAAAATTCACTTAAATCAGTTACATCAACTAAATCAGTTAAGACTCTTGTTCCAGCTAAATCTATTTCCATAGCTAAACCAATTATCGCGGCTAAACCTTTTACTCCAGCTAAGATTTACCCTGAACATGAAATCATAAAAAGTAAAGTATCCCTCAAAGAAGACCTGGCCGCCAATCCTCAAGATTACGAGACGCAAACTTTCGGTTTTGATTTAAACTGTCCAAACGGGCATTTTTGGTCAGCCGGTAAAGCCCTCCCTGTATCAAATGGAAAAGCGTTATGTCTCAAATGTGGTGAAATGCTAAGAAAACCGAAACCCAACAAGCATCAAAAATATCGTAGATTCTAATCACCTAATTTCTAGAAAATAATCTTTTACCAAACCAAACAGCTTTCCACCAACATTAAAAACAGTTCCTGAACAAGAATAATGGGGAACGTTAAAGTTTAACGCTGATTTCTACGCCGTCTTCGCCAACTTTGATGTAGCGACTCTTGAATTTGCCTGAGTTGCGAACGTACTCCAAGTAGTCGCCCATCTGTTCAGCGAAGAATCCTGCGTTATCCGCAAAGACAACTGCACCCTTCCGTAACTTGCCTTCAGCCAACTTGAGGTAATGGAAGTACTCACTTTTCTCGGCATCAATGAAGGCAAAATCAAAAATGTCTTTCAATGTGGGAATTACTTGCAAAGCATCACCAGTTATGATTTTGACATTTGCAGGAATATTTGCTTTTACGATGTTTTTTCCTGCTAACTCCGCTTCATCGCGATGGATTTCTATGGTCACTATTTCGGCTTTGTCATCGAGTTCTTTGCCCATTAGGATCGCTGAGTAACCAATCAATGTTCCAACCTCCAAAACATGTCGCGGCTTTGCCTTTCGCACTTCCTCCACAAGAAGCTTTCCTTTGTGAGGTCCAATGATTGGTAGAAAATTTTTCTCGGAGGCTTTTTCAATTAGCTGCAAAACCTCATCCGCATTGCTCATAGTTGTTTGGGAGCTCATAGGGGTACCTTGATTTTATCTATAAATCGATGTTGTAGCTTGGCGATTTTTGGGGCGATGACTGCTTGGCAGTAGGGTTCTTTTGGGTGTTTTTTGAAGTAGTCTTTATGGTAGGTTTCAGCGTTATAAAATACTTTAAGCGGCACAATTTCGGTTACCATGGGTTTGTTCCAGATGCCTTCCTTGGTTAGTTCATCGATTAGTTGTTCTGCAGTGTCTTTTTGTTCTTGGTTGTGGTAAAAAATAGCAGAGCGGTATTGGGTTCCTACATCTGCGCCTTGGCGGTTGAGTGAGGTTGGGTCATGCATGGTGAAGAAAATTTCCAGGATTTCTTTATAGCTAATGACTTTGGGGTCAAAGAAGATCTGCGCAGCCTCAGCATGCCCGGTTGTTCCTGCCGAAACCTCTTCGTATGTTGGGTTAGGCACTGTGCCGCCGGTGTAGCCTGGCTCAATGCGTTCGACGCCTTTCATGATGTTAAACGCGGCTTCGGTGCACCAGAAGCAGCCGCCGGCAAGAGTTGCTACCTCCAAGTTTTTGTTTTCGTTGGATTGACTCATAAAAACAGCCTTATTCATATTATCATAGGAAGCTTTTACAACTTAAAGAGTTGTGACTGTCAGGACGCTGTCACTAAACGGCTTAGGAGAATGCTCCAGCCGCATTAGGCGCGTTCTCAGGCACCATTTGAGTGACATCCCAATACTCAACAATCTTGTCTCCTCTGAAACGGAAAAGATGAACTTGCCTCAAACCTCCATCACTTGGTTTAGAACTTGCCAGTTGAGTATGAACCGCAACCACATCTCCGTCAGCAATGACTTGCCTGATTATGAGCTTAAAGTCAGCTTTCGACCCCTTGAATATTCCTTCTGAGCCTTGTTTCTGCACTGCAATCATGCCATCAATTAATTCGGCTATGCCTCCAGCAATGTATGGATTATGGGTTTCACATTCAGGATCAAAGAAAAGCAATCCATCCTTTGGTTTACCTGAACCTACTAAATTCAAAAATTCGACCGCAATATCCTTACGGACTTTATATGGGTCATTTTGTGGCACGTCAAAAACAGATTTACCTATCATAAATATACCTAAAAAAGCTGGTTAAAGTAAATATTTAAACATATTGACTAACCTTCTATCTAAAATGATTTTTCAAGACTTGTAAGAACCAGCACAATCCATTTTACCTCCTGAAACTTAGTCAACTAGCACGAATTCCCATGAGACTGCGGTTATGGAAAAAGCTAAAAGCTATAATTCATTGAACAAGATTAATGTGACTCCGTTAGCGGCAGAAAGCTTTGGCGTCCGCTCAATGTGCACTCTTGTCGAAACTTCTGATGTTGCTGTGCTTTTGGATGGGGGCATCTCTTTGGCACCTTACCGTTTTAACCTGCCGCCGCACCCCCTCGAATTCCAAACCATCGCTCAACTACGCAAAACCTTAGCTGAAGCCGCCGACAGGGCGACTGTTGCCACCATTAGCCATTACCACTTCGACCACCACACTCCTTCCTTTGAGGACTGGGTTGTTAATTGGACCGAAGATGGCGAAACCGCTCGCCAGATCTACCAAAATAAAACTATCTTGGCAAAGAATCCTGAAGAAAATATCAATGATAGCCAACGACAGCGTGCATGGATGTTTCAGAAGACTGCTGGAAAATATGCCAAAGCCTTCGAAGCTGCGGATGGCAAAACATTTGCTTTTGGAAAAACCACTTTGCGTTTTTCGGAGGCTGTAGTTCACGGTTCTGATGATTCGATGTTGGGCTGGGTCATAATGGTGGTCGTGGAATATAGCGACGAGAGATTTATGTTTGCTCCCGACATTCAGGGACCAATGTCAACTCATTCTTTGGACTTGATTTTAGATTCAAAACCCAATGTGATTATGTTAGGTGGCCCCCCGTTGTATCTAGGCGGATTCCGCGTTGAATTGAAGCATCTGGAGCAAGGTTTGAGGAATCTCGAGCACATTGTTGAAGTGGTGCCCACAGTGATTTTGGAACATCATGCTTTGAGGGATGAATCGTGGAAGTCGAAAATGGAATCGGTTTTTCAAAAGGCTTCTCAGTCAGGACACAGCATTTTAACGGCTGCAGAGTTTGCAGGAAAAGAAAATCTATTTTTAGAAGCGAAACGAAAACAACTCTACCACGATCAGCCCCCCTCTGAAGAATTCAAGCAATGGATGAAAACATTAAACGACAAAAAAATCGTTAAACCCCCAATCTAACCATCAGATTAGGGGAAAGCGAAATAAATAAGCAAACAAAAACTAACCTTGATGTTTGAATTAAGCTTCGCCGCCTTCGTGGCTTCCTTAGCACTCGTTTTCTTGGCAGAGATGGGTGATAAAACCAAGTTTTAGCCATGACATTAGCCACAAATACAACCTCTACAAAGTCATCTTCGCAATCTTCTTGGCAACCTTAGCCAACTTTGCCATTGTAATAGTTATAGGTCAACTAATAACGACAATTGTGCCGAAGATGCAATTTCATTAGCATCATCAATCGCTTTCATCGGATTTGGGATTTGGATGTGGCGAGAAGAAAAGTCTGAAGAAGCAAACATTAAGGCTTCACGTTTCGGCATTGTTGCTGCTGTCGGTATCGCATTTTTTGTCGCTGAGTTTGGGGACAAGACGCAACTTGCAACACTGAGTTTAGCTGCGCAATACCAAAGTCCCCTAAGCGTTCTATTCGGAGCAACATTAGCGATTCTCCTTGCTGATGGAATCGGAATAATAATTGGTGCTGTCTTTTGCAGGAGGATTCCTCAGCACAAACTCAAATGGTTATCAGCAATTATCTTTGTCTTGTTTGGGTTGGTTGGTGTTTATGAGGTTTTGTCAAATAGCATTGGTTTGGATTATACAGCTGTAATTTTGTCTGGACTCACTGTTGTTTCTGTTTGTACAATGTACACTGTTGCGAAGAGGCAAAAACCAACCGAAGAGCCCAAACAATGCAAAAAGGCGCCTTAAGTGCCGCTTTATTTTTTGTTTCTTCGAAGAGTTTGACTGTTGACTGCCACTAGAACCGTGCTAAGAGACATCAATATCGCTCCGACCGCGGGATCAATAACAATTCCTAAGCCGGCAAAAACTCCTGCAGCCAAAGGAATAGCAAAAATATTGTAGCCTGCCGCCCACCAAAGGTTTTGAATCATCTTCGAATAAGTCCTCTTCGAAAAAGCAATAGTTTTGGGAACGTCCCGAGGATCATTTTTTACAAGGATTATGTCGGCGCTCTCAATTGCAACATCAGTTCCGGCTCCGATAGCGATACCAACATCTGCAGTAGCCAACGCTGGCGCATCATTGATGCCGTCACCAACCATCGCTACCCTAAAACCCTGATTCTGCAACTCTTTTATTTTCTTTGCTTTCTGGTCAGGCAACACCCCAGCAAAAAACGCATCAATCCCTACTATTTCCGCGGCACTCTTTGCAACTTCCTGTGAATCGCCAGTTAACATGTAAACTTTGATTCCTTGAGTTTTCAAATCTTGCACTGCTGCTTTTGATTCTTCCCGGATTTGATCCGCAAGCCCAAAAACTCCGACAAGTTTACCATCAACTACCGTGAAAACGGTTGTCTTGCCTGCTTTTTGAAGATCAATCTTTTTAACGTCGTCGCTTTGAATGTTTAGTTCTTCAAGGAGACTTTGGCTTCCGACATAAACCGTTTTACTGTTGACTTTTGCTTTAGCGCCCTTTCCTGGGATGGCTTCAAAATTTTGGCTTTTGGGTATAGTTATGCCTTTTTCTTCTACGTATTTAATTATAGCTTTTGCAATGGTGTGTTCCGAATTCTGCTCTACTGCTGCAGTTAAAGTTAAGAGGTCATTCTCTGAAATGAAGGAAATCATGTTGCTTACTCCGAATTGACCAGTTGTTAAGGTGCCTGTTTTGTCGAATACAACTGCGTTTACGTCTTTTGCATTTTCGAAAGCTTTTCTATCCCTGACTAGAATCCCGCTTTTGGCGGTCATAGCAGTAGAAAGCGCTACGACAAGCGGTATCGCCAAGCCCAACGCATGGGGACAGGCAATCACAAGCACGGTGACAGTTCGAGTTAAGGCAAACTGAATGTTTCCAAACGATCCCCAAACCAGGAAAGTTACTGCTCCAACGATTACGGCAACGTAGAAGAGCAGTGCGGCTGCCCGGTTGGCGAGATCTTGGGTTCGGGATTTGCTTTCTTGAGCTTGCCTAACAAGCTTGACCACTTGAGATAGATAAGTTTCTTCGCCAGTGCGCTCAATTTTAACTGTTAAGGCACCATCGCCGTTTATTGCCCCGCCGATTACAGTATCTAAAGGCTGTTTAAGCACAGGACGTGATTCACCCGTCAAAAGTGCTTCGTTAACAAAAGATTCTCCTTCAATTACAACGCTGTCCGATGGTGCTTTCTCGCCCGGACGAATCAAAATGACATCGCCGACTTTTAGTTCAGAAGCCGGCATATCCATGATCATTCCATCTTCCACCATATGGGCGGTGGTTGGCATTACTCTCACAAGCTCTTCAAGTGCACGTGAGGCGCCTAGAACGCTTCTTGCTTCAAGCCAATGTCCAAGCAACATAACATCGATTAAGGTAGCGAGTTCCCAGAAAAAGTCGTTACCCACTGGGAAAAAAACTGTTGCAGCAGAAAAGAAAAAGGCAACCGAGATTGCGGATCCTATGAGTGTCATCATTCCCGGTTGTCGTGCTCTAAGTTCCTGAATCGATCCCTTGAGGAACGGCCAACCGCCGTATGCATATATGATTAACGATAGAACTAAAAGAACGTACGTTTGATATGGAAACGTTAGATTGTAGTGAAACCATGTTTGAATGGCTTGTGAAAAAATCAAAACTGGAATTGTGAGAATAAGGCAAACAAAAAATCGGGTTCTTAAGGGTTCTGAATGCATACTATGGTTTGGAAATTGGGGTTTCATCCCCTGCATGCTATGGCCCTCATGGTTCATATTTGCTCAAGTCATAATTAGTGCTGTGAAAGAAAAAAGTTACTTAAAAACATCTAAAATTAATGCCAACATCCGAAGCTTATCAGAAGGTCTAAATTATTGCTCGTTTTTTCTAATGACCGCATAAAACTGTTTTGGGTTTTTGATGAATCCCCGGTTAACTTGGCGCAAACGCGAAGTTTTGGAAGAGAGAGGGGAACATAACTTTGTCGCTGGCGTTATGTTAACCGGTGATTCTTCGACGCTTCGGATTATCTCGTCCTACGCCGTTTAATATTCAATGGTATTTGGATAATAAAAATTAATGTGGGTGTAGCGTTACAACAACAACTTATCTGATTTTCAACGTTTTTTTGAGGGTTTTTGTTTTTCTTTACTTGTTTTCCTGGGTTTAAACATTACCGCGGCTTTCTTTAAGTCTAGAGGTGTGATTACCCTGAAGAACGACTTTAAGTCGGGATCTAACTGTTCAATGACCAGCATAGACATGTAACGTACTCCACGCATCTTCTCAACCATTGTCTGCATGTCGAGTTGGTTTTCCTCTAACGTTTCTTTTGCAGCTTTCAAGGCTTGTTTTGTGTTGTAAACAGCGTGTATGGGTTCAATATCTTGGTTTGTATATCGTGGAACAGTAGCTGCTTTACCAAGACCGCAGTCAAAGAGCAAAGACAAAACTTCTTGGGAAACAAACGGGCTATCAAACGGTAAAAGTGCGGAATATTCTCCACTAGCTGCCTCAAAACCAGTTAAAGCTCCAACCAAAGGCCATTTAGATTCACGATCTTCAACAACAAACCTGACTGTTGGCGCAAGCAGTTTTGAATATTTGTCTGCGCTCTCTTGAGAGGTCGTTACTACGATAATTTCGTCTACAAGACCTTTCACGGTATCAACTGCACGGCTAATTAATGATTTACCTTCCAGTTCTACAATGCCTTTATCGCAATTGAACTTGTTTGAGGAACTGTCTGCCAGAATAATCGCTGACTTATTCAACAATTGCATCTCCAATTAGGAAATTCTAGCACGTGCAGTATTGTTTAAGCTTTTTCGTTAAGAAAATAAAAGAAAATAGGCTAGTTCACTTCGTTGGTCTCTATCTTTCTTGCCATCTCAGCGAGTATCTTGGTGAAGGGGTGGTCGGGTTTATCCTGAACGAAAATCAGGTTTCCTTCGGCTCTGAGGATTTCGCAGAAACATGGCACCATACCCAGCATTGGAACTTGATAGTCAGCTTTGATTTTATTTTGCATCTCAGTTTTTTTAGCAGTAGCTCCCGCATCTAGCACCTTGTTTAGCACTAAACCTGTTTTCTTCTCGAAAAGGTTGTAGAGTTCTTGGAGCATTCGTTTTGTTCCGTCTACGTCTGATCGGTCGCCCGTTGTTGCGACAACCACAAAATCAGCAGCTACGATTGCGTTAATTGAGGAGTATTGTAATCCTGGACTTGTGTCAAAAATTAAATAGTCAAATTTCTGGTCTTTAAGCAATGTGTCCTTGAGTGCCAGAAGTCGACCTAAGGCACGCATTTCCCACTTGCGGTCTTTTGAGGATACGTCGCGGATTGCTTCTGTAGCTGGGTTTGCTAAGCAAGCGTAGAACTTGCCGCTTCCTGGTATTCTGCTGCTTAAATCTATGAGGGTTTTGTTGATTTCGCATGTGTTGTTTAGGTAATCGTTGAGCCAGAAATCTGCATTAGGAGTTTTGAGGATGGCAAACAAGCTTGGGGCTCGAAAGTCAAGGTCAAAAATGGCGACTTTCTTTCCATTTTTGGCGAAGGTTGCTGCTAAATTGACTGAAAGCAGGGTTTTTCCTGTTCCGCCTTTGTATGAGTGTACTGCGATTATTTTGCTCATGTCTTTCAACTCTGTGTCTCTCTTTCTATGAAGAAATAGGCTTTGCGGCCATTACGTTCTTTCTTTAGGTAGCCCATAATGACTAGTTGGTTGAGGTAAGCGCTTTCTACTGCTCGGGCACGTTTAGTTTGATCTGAAATTTCTTCAGCTGTAGCTTTTGTTAGCCTGCAAATTGTCATAGCTGTCTTTCTTAGGTGATCAGGCATCGATAGAAGAGTCATAACATCCAAAGATGCATCGGGTAATGCTAATGATGTTTTTTGGTTATTGGGGTTGCCGTTGCTGTTCTTTTGGATTTCAATCATGATTTCTATTTTGTCGTTTAGTTTCTCGAGGCTTTCTTCTATCTTTTCTAAGATGTTTAAGGGTTTTTTATTTGATAGTTCGTTTCTAATCACACGTTATCCCCGAGTTATTTTTCATCTGTACAGTTTGATAATTTAAGGAAGTGGAGTTTATTAAGTCTTGCGAAACTTGAGTACTTATTTGAACTACATAAAAAAAAGCGATAAAACATTGCTGGCATTACTAAAAAAGAAAAAATTAATTGAAGACTATTTGAGGGGGTTTAAAGGGATTAAAACTGGGAATTTAGTAGGGAATAGGAGTTTGACTTCTTGCTTCCTCTACTATAGGTAAGACTTGTTTTAATTCCTTGAAGTATTTCAGTACTGTTATTCCTCGTTGTGTAACAACGAAAACTACGCGAGCTTTACCCACGGTACGCTCTTCAACTAGACCCTGCTTTATGAGGAAGTCTAAGTATTCTTTGAGGACACTACAGTTAACGTTTGCTTTGTACATGACATGTGTTAGCTTTAGGGGTCCTCGGTGGGCAAGCACTGTCAAGATGTCGACGTACATTTCAAGTTTTGATCTACGCACTTTCATATTCCTCTTTTTTTTATTCAATGCTCCGTTTTATTATAAAACATTTATGTATTAATAATCAGTGTATTTGTCCATATCAGCGGTTAATTGGCTGTTTTCCTAGCAACATTGTTTAACACATTTAATCTATTTTCGAAGGCTGTAACCAAGTCATCTAGTAGTATTTCACGCAATTCTGTCGACAATCCGTTGATTTTCTCATCGAAGGCATTGGCTAATTTTGCTTCTAATTCTTTTCTATCTTTATCCGCCATTAGCTTCATACAATTTGCTCCAATTTCTGATGACAATGAGATAGTTGAAGGTATATAACTCACTTATGAATGCAACATATGAATCGATAATCGATAATCGAAATCAAACTTCGTCCTGGAGATATTTAATCGTGCTTGCCTTGACCTGTTTCTTTCCGTTGTCACTTTTTTGTGGTTCATTGGCGAAACGGTTTACAGTTTCTGGGTGGAATTTCGTTGATTGTTAAAATTTAAAGGTGCGGCAGTTATAATAATTTTTATATAACCCATAGGGGGTGGATTTAGATTAAAGAGCAATATTTCGTCTCGTTATTGTCAATTCTAATTTTTCGAAAATGAATATGATTTATGTGTTTTTGTTTGATACAGCAATCGCTGTCTGTTTATGTGAATTTTTATTAAGTAGTTGTTGTTTGTTTACAATCACAAACAAATTTAAGCAGCATTTGTCTTTTTTAAATATGAAAAGTGTTAGATCAGAAATTCAATTGTATCTTTTTTGAAGGTTTTTTTTAGTGTTTAACTCTTTTAAAGAGAAATCGTGGAGTGTTATGCTCCTGAAAGGATACGTTTCTAACGATCAGGTTCGTGCGGAGCGGTGCGAAAACTGTAAATCAAGAACAGAAGTCTTAACCGCAAATTACAACAACCCCAACCTCCTGCTATATGGTTGCAAGGACAGCAAATGCCGACATAGGTTTCTAAGATTGGATTTTGATTCCGCAGCCTTCTAAGAAAGAAACCTTAAGAGCATAAACTATACCTGAAACTGACTCGGAAAATTTCTTCTTAAAGATTTTCTTACTCATGATTATTTAGGTAAAACTAAGAGAAAAACTAATCTGTTAACGTTGCTTTTATGAGGTATAGAACATAAATTTTCACTGTTCCTTTCTGCTTTTAAAAAATAATTACATTTTTGAAGGCTAAGAAAGCAAACAATAAATAATGTTTAGTACTGGATTTAAGTTAGAGCTACTTTTGGATGGTGCAGGTAATGGAAAAAAAAGTTGGGGACGATTTTCAATCTGAATCAAAGTACAATCGTAACAAAAGAATGGGCGGCAACTTGGATTGGGTAAACAAACCAGAAATTTACAAAGACTATCCATCCAGCAAAACTATTCAATTACCAAACCAGTTTCAAGAATCAATGATTAGTTTTAACAATATTCTTCAAAAACGTAAGAGTATCCGTTCTTTCTCGAGTGAGCCGTTGAGCAAGGTTGATTTGGCTTTTCTTCTTTGGGCATCCACCGGTATTCAAAGAACTGAACACAATTATGAGTTTCGCACAACTCCCTCGGCTGGAGCATTGTATCCAATCGAGACTTACATAACTATTAACGATGTGCAAGATGTGGAACAAGGTATCTATCACTATAACATAAAGAATCATTCATTAGAAGAAATAAAAATTGGAAATTTTGGAGCCAGATTAGCTCATGCAGCCTTGGACCAAGAGATGTGTGCAGACTCATCAGTTGTCTTCATCTGGACAGCTGTTTTCGGGAGGTCAAAGTGGAAATACTCGCAGAGAGCCTACAGATACATCTATTTAGATGCAGGGCACATTGCACAAAATTTGGCGTTAGCGTCAACCAGTATTGGTTGTGGGTCCTGTGAAATTGGGGCTTTCTTTGATGATGAAATTAATTCATTAGTAGGGATAGATGGAACGGAAGAGAGCGCAATTTGTCTTAATGTAGTTGGTCATCCTAATCGGCCAAACAACAAATAATGACTTAAAATAGATAAAGAAGAGCTATGGATCCTGCCAATCAGAAGTTAAAATATTCCTAAAATGCCTTTAGTGATCTTCTCTTAAAAAAGAAGTTAAAGGCATTTTGATAATGAATTTTATTCCTTTACTTGTTTCCGCCATCTTCAGTTATGGTCCTTCATAGACATCTATCATTTTCTTAGAAAGGAATAATCCAAAACCTGTGCTCCGATCTGTGCTTCGAGTCCGATTGTTGTCCCTGATCTAACTTGCTTCTTGTGGATTATTGATGGCTATCATTGTCCTCCGTTACAATTATTTAGCCCCGATAGTAAATGCCTTAAGATTTAAAGTCGAACTCTTATAGAAAAGTCTCATAGAGTAATAACTATAGTTTATTAGGAAGTTTTTAGAATAATGCGTTACGCTCAAAGGCGGTAATAGTACAGCTTGGTCAGTACATAGGCTTGCCAAGTCTAGGACCCGGGTTCAAATCCCGGTTACCGCACCAATCTTCCAATTCAATTCCTCATCTTATTCTTCTTTCAGATAATCGTTATAAGTTACAAGAAAGCAGCCAATGCACAACCAAAAAGAAATCTTGGAATTCAGGTATGAAACGCCTCGAGGTCTTTGTATCTAAGAAATTAAACAATTGCTTAAGGACATGCTGAAAAGCGCGCATATTTTAGCAGGGGCGAAGCTGTAACTGACACCGTCATGCGAGAATTACGGTCTGCGGGCTTTCGTCTATAAGTAAAGAACATAATTTTTTCCGTAGTAATATTTTAACCACTGCTTTTTCACTACATCAATTGCGAAGTTATGGTTTCACTTTTCTGTCTGGCGCAAGGGTCTTGCGGTTCTTGAAACGGAAAAAAAAGCATCACGAAACATTAGTCTCGTTAATCTTCTAAAAAAAATGCCTTTTCGTAGTAGCGGCTTTCCTTGTGGACTTGCTATCTAGAAGCAAAGTTTGACCACTGCGAAACTGTGTTTTCGCTATACGGATTCCTCAACAAACCTTTTAACTACTACCTTTGAAAGGAAACCAATGGTGTGAGTAATGATGAGCAATGATTTCTCAGAAGACCCTAATGCCCCCTATTTCGGTCAAAGATGTTTTGGGCTTCTTTTTTCTGTTTGGCGTTCACCGCAATGGATTTTAGATTTATCTCATTCGATCGAAGAAAAAATAGGTGGCGCTCTTCTTTGCGGTGATGGCCCACTTCAGATTATACGGGAAGGAAAACAGCCTATTTGTATGATTTACTTAGGTAGTCGTGTTATCGGAGTTGCGAGACTATTGGGTGTAGAAGTCAATTCGGCTATAAAATATGTTCCTGCAGAAGGCAATTTAAAAATGCCCTGTTGCTTAGTGCTTGGTAGCTTTGACTGTCAAATACTCCGTGAGATTAAACTCGCTTTTCCGCATGCTTTCAAAGACAATCCAAGTTGGAGAATAATTCGCTTCAAGCAAATTTCCGACTCAACATAGTTTTAGCACCGTGTTGTTGTGACTTATGGTAACCGAAGCTTTGAACTGCACGTCTAGGTCTCGATTACCGAACTCGCATAATTTCAATTTAATGCTTTATCTACCAAATTCGTTGTGTCTCCGAAGTAAAAAGTGTAAGAATGAATGAAGTTAACGCTATCTTTGTTGTTTTAACCTATTTGAAATGGCATTCTCTTAGATTACTTCTCTTTACAGATTTCATTAATAAAATTGGCGCGTTGCATCACTGATAAATACAACTTTTATAATAATGAGTAATAGATGCTAGTTCTTAAACGAAGTAAAATAATGTCGTTGATTGCGCTATTAATCACAGTCATATTGATTATTTCAGTAGTGTTCATTATTCAATATTATCCGAAGCCTACGACTGGTCCACATGCTTCCTCGACACCTGTTCCTTCTTCTCATCCAACCCCCACAACCAATCCAACATCAACTCCAAAGTCCAGTTCTACAGCCACTCCACAACCCACACGAGCTCCTTATCTATTCCCAAGCGAAGTAACTAATTATCAGAACCAAACCCTAACTACGGTTAGTGCTTACATCGACTTAATTATTGCACATCCGGATGTTGCCATCGCTGGAATACAGCATGTAGATCAAGCAACATACCACTTAGCAATTACTGGTATGGTAAATAATCCAATAAATTATACCTACAATGAAGTCGTCAACAACTTCAATTCAACCTTGCAAGTGGCTACGTTACCGTGTGTCGAAGGATGGAGTGCAACCTTGCTCTGGCAAGGCATCCCGATAAGTGACCTTCTCCAGCAACAGGGTGTGGGTCCAAATGCAAACACACTTATTTTCTTGGCAGCCGACGGCTACACAACTTCGCTACCCTTGAGCTACGTGAACGAGAATAACATTATGATAGCCTACAAAATGAACAACGTTACCCTTACACCCCAAACCGGATTTCCATTCTTTTTGGTAGCTAAAAACCAATATGGATACAAATGGATAGAGTGGCTAACAGAAATCAATGTATCCAGCGATTCAAACTATCTTGGATTCTGGGAAAGTCGAGGTTACCCAAACAACGCAACAGTTCTTGGCTCCGCACAACCCATAGGCAGTGCTCAACTCATCCTTCCAGCGGTCGCCATTTCAGTTGCATCCGTGGCTATTGGGGCGGCCGTAATTGTTTCTCGGCGCCAAGTAAAGAATAAGCAAAAATTAATCACGATCGCGGTACATTGAGCAATGTTCGTCGAAAGCACCATTTTTTAATGAAATTTAGATTTACTGTTTTGTTGTTGATTAAGTACAGTCACAATAGTATATGTAGTCTTGTTCCTTCTCACCTATTACCAAGCAATCGGCATAACAGTTGCTCAATTATTTCTTAGAAGGAAAAATTATGGTTGATATAATTGATACATTTAATTCGGCTGGAACCTTCAAAAGGTTTGTTTCAGCAGTTCAAGCAGCAGACCTAGTTGATACGCTCAGAGATGGCTTTTTCACGGTTTTTGCACCCGATGATCAAGCTTTCGCGAACCTTCCAGAAGGCACGATTGAAGGTCTTCTAAAAGATACGCCAAAGTTGACGGCAGTGTTAATGTATCATATGGTAGCAGGAAAACTTACAATTGACAAAATAAGCAAATTAGATTCAGCCAAAACACTTCAAGGTCAAGAAATCAAAATTAACGCTCGCAAATGGCATCTTCACGTTCCCCCAAAAATCAACGACGCAAACATAACAAACACTGACATCCTATCCGACAACGGGGTAATTCATGTTTTAGATAGAGTTCTTATGCCAGATATGGCGCTAACTTGCATGGTGTGTGGGATGGGCTTTATGACAATGGAAGCTTTGAATAATCATACCAAAGTGATTCATATGGCAAAGAAAATGTCTGAGCCAAATCCGCCTGTTGAGATTGTGCGCACCGTTGAAAAAGCCACGGCACCAATGCCAATCACTCGGGAGGTTCCTTTGAGGGGAATAGAGCCTAATCAGATTCTTTGTCCATTCTGCTCTAAACCATTTAAAACTCGTCATGAAATGGATCGGCATATGGACGCTTCACATCATGAATCAAAAGGACACGAGTAAACTAACGAATTCGTAGGAGATGATTGGGTGAGTAAGAAAGGAGAAACAGGAGAACAAGATCGGGGAAAACCTCAACCTCGAAAAAAGAAAGATCGAGACGTTGCTCGCAAGCAGAAGAAACTAGGCAGGCTTGAAAGACAGCAATCGAGACAGGAATAATAAAATCCCTCTGCTTTTAGCCGTGATTCGAATAACCCCAAGAAAAGTATCTATTTTTTCTTGTTTCAGACAAGATCTGGCACGCTGATTATTTGTCGTCTAGTTCTGGAATTTGTTGCATAAGCATATCCCAGCCTTCTGCAACAGCAGATTTTATGAGTGGCCTGACGCCCGCGAACACTTGCGGGGGCATAAACATCTTCCAACCCCTTGTAACCGTCACTTGGTCGTTGAGGTTAAGCAGGGGAAATAACCACGCAATTGCCGCAGGAAAACGGTTAGGCGGAATTTTACTAGACATAATTCCACCGATAGTGACTTGTTGGTTCACGGTTGTTTTCTCTCTTAGAATCGGGTAGAGGTGGGCGTCTTCTTTGTCTAAATGAATCTTTAAATGCGAATTTAGAACCGCCGTGGCTCTGGTTGCCATTAGTTGGTCAGGTGATTTTTGCTGCCTCATCGTTTCCAGTGATTCGACCATTTTGTCGAGTTCTCGATGATCCATCAGGTACGCTCGAGCTACGAGTGGTGCGACGTCGTCGACTGCGGGAAAAACTGCTGCTTCCTCGCCCCTTGCATGGTAATCCAGGATTTCATTCATGGAATGTAGCCGATCCAAAACAGGTAATAGGTTCCCGTTGCTACGTGTAATGTCTAAGACTGAAGAATCGATTTCGAAAATATCTCGGCGGAATGCATTATGAAAACACAGAACTACATCCATAGGACTTGACAACTAAAAGACTCCATTATGGATAAACGCAGATGGGGTTATTAATATTCCTAATGCGGGTTTGATTTGTTGATAGTAAGGTTATTAGTAATCTAAAACACTTATCCTTGTAGTGGTGGCTTTATGGCAAGAAAAAAACTCAGCAAAAAAAATCAAACCTCAAAAGCTGAAGGTGGCCTTCTGCCAAACACGTTAGAACGAGAAACTAAAATCCTAAATGCCATGGCAAACACGAGCGTTCTTTTGATGCGTACAATGATGGGGGCATTTACAAATTTAATGGTAGATGCAACAAGCGCGATGGCTTCAGGAATGGCAGAAGCGATGGGTGGAAAAGTTGTCGAAGAAAAAGTTAGCCAAGAAATCAAACAAGAGGTTCCGGAAGTTAACGAAAAAATTAAAGCGATGATTTCGGACATAAGAAAAGACATTTACGTCCAAATGAGGGAAAAGAGGCAGGAGTTTGAATCATTGTTTTCTGATCCAGCGTTTGATGTTGGACCGAGAATAATTGAAAAATACGACTTTAATTTGCCAAAGCTTACAGAAGAACTCGACGACAACTCTCTATCGCAGTATTCACAGTTGCTGATAAGTGAGGATATAGATTTTGCCAATATGTTCAAAGAACTGGCGGAATGGATTGGTTCCCTTCCTAAGCCGGATGAAGCAACTAAACTGAAAACTTGAAAAAATAGATCTAACATCAGCATCTAGAGTCCGATAAATAAGTATAATCAGCTGAAAATAGAAGGAGCTTAACCTTCACAAAATTGGAACTTTTCTTAAGAACCATTTTAAGTGGACGAGATTAGAAATTTCTTAGTGATTTATTCAACGTAGGAAAGCCATAAAATTATCTTCTTGACAAACCTAAGAAATCCCGTGTTGAGGAACCTATAAGGCTGATTTCTGGTTAATTAAAAATAAAAGGACCCACTGCAATAGATAGTTGATCTGAATGTTAAATTGGACAATCGTTGACTCAGATGGAAGCCTCTTTTCTAGAGGAAAACACGATTATTATGCAATCCTTGTTCGAGGAATCCCTGAAGAGCATCCTAAAGACTGTATTATAGAACTTTATGTAACCGATAAAGAGATGACGATATCTGAGATTAAGGTCAGCGCGGTCAAGGAAAAAATTGAGTTATTATCGCGTTCTATCGTTTTGGTGGACTTGTTGCACGAGATGAGCGTAGGTAAAGTCGTTCAAGAAATGAAAGAGACTGCTGAGAAAAGAGAGAATGAGAATCCTTATAGCTCAATCTCTAACGATTATAGGTCAAGGTAAAATCGTTTATATTCCAGTGTCTATTCATGAAATTAATAATTATCAAATATTTTTAACGTTGGTTGATGATTATGGCGACTCCAGATGATTTAAAAGATATTCTTGATCCAAACGAAACCATTGAACTTTATATAAAACAAAAATTTTACCACCTCGCGATCGACATAGACTCAGTTGTCATAACTAGTCAGAGAGTAATTTTGCGTCATCCCCACGCCCTCGGATTAAAAAAAGACTACACCGACTACAACTATCTAGACTTTGAAAATGTGACCATAGACAAAGGCATACTTCGATCAACAATTAAATGCACCTTCAAATCGGGTGCACCCCCTCTTATACTGATTGATGTACCCAAAGATGACGCAGAAAAAGCATACAGAACAATAAGAAACAACATTTACAAAGCTCAAACACAGGCCCTTATTCAAGAAACAACTCCTACAATGATAATCTGTTCATACTGTGGGGCCAAAAATCAACCGGGCACTTCCAAATGTATTAATTGTGGAGCAAATTTGACGTAGAAGAAGAAAAAAAATTGTTTTTTTTAATTCATTATTTTTTCTTCTTTCAACTTGGTCAATTTCCAAAAGGGAACGTTTAGGTAACAGTGAAGAAGCGATCATTTAGTAAGTTGTTTTTCAGAAAAAGTATACGAGTTTTTTTAATATCGAGTTTTTTGTAGTTTTTGCCTAAAGCTTTAATTCTGAGAAAGCTGTTCATTTTTTTGTCGAGTAGTCGACTTATCGATAATTTTGGTGGTTAGCCTATGAGTCTGAATAATTTTACTGTTAAATCACAGGAAGCCGTTCAGAAGGCGGTAGAAATTTCATCTGGCGGACGCAATCAAGCAGTTGAGCCGCTTCATTTGCTGAAAGGCATATTGCTCGTTGACGAAAATGTGGTTCCTTTCTTGCTTAGAAAACTTGGAGTCAACTTTGATGCTTTCTCTGGTTTGCTTGATAAGGAAATTGATTCTTTACCTAAAGTGAGCGGTGGAGAGCAGTATCTTTCCTCAAATTCTAATAAGGTGCTTCATAAGGCTCAAGAGTTGGCCTCTGCGTCTAAGGATGAGTTTGTTTCCATAGAGCAATTGTTGTTGGCGATATTATTGTTGGATGATTCTGCTTCGCGTTTGCTCAAAGGCTGCGGGGTTAATGAAAAAGATCTCAAGTCTGCAATTAGTCAGTTGCGTAAGGGATCTTCTGTTAATTCGGCGACTGCAGAAGAAACCTATAATGCTCTCAAAAAGTATGCCGTTGACCTAAATAGTTTGGCTCGGGCGGGTAAATTAGATCCTGTTATAGGTCGCGACAGCGAAATTCGACGGGTTCTTCAGATTCTATCTAGGCGGACAAAGAACAATCCTATTTTGATCGGTGAGCCTGGTGTAGGTAAAACAGCTATCGTTGAGGGACTTGCGCAGCGCATAATTAACGGCGATGTGCCTGAGCATTTGAAGTCAAAGCAGGTTTTTTCTCTTGATATGGGTGCTTTGATTGCCGGTGCCAAGTATAAAGGTGAGTTTGAGGAGCGTTTGAAGAGTGTTATTAAAGAGGTCGTTGGAGCTGAGGGCGATATTTTACTTTTTATCGACGAGATTCATACTCTTGTTGGGGCGGGCGGTGGCGAGGGCGCCATGGATGCGGCAAATATTCTCAAGCCAGCGTTGGCGCGAGGTGAGTTGCGTGCTATTGGCGCGACGACTTTGAAGGAATATCAAAAGTTTTTTGAGAAAGACAAGGCTTTAGAGAGACGTTTTCAGCCAGTAATGGTTAACGAGCCTAATGTTTTAGACACTATCTCTATTCTTCGAGGTTTAAAAGAGCGTTACGAAGTGTATCATCATGTTCGAATTAGAGATGATGCTATAATTGCAGCTGCTGAGTTGTCTCAAAGGTATATTACTGAGCGTTTTCTGCCCGATAAGGCAATTGATTTGATTGATGAAGCGGCTTCAAAGTTGGAGCTTGAAATTAATTCTGAGCCTCAGGAACTTGAGGATGTTGATCGTAAGATACGGCAGTTAGAGATTGAACGTGAAGCTATCAAACAGGAAAAAAATGAGGTTAAGCTCAAGTCGCTTAATTCGGAAATTGCAAATTTGACGGAGCAACGTAATAGTTTACGGGCTAAGTGGCATTCTGAGAAGGCAATTGTAGATCAGATTCAGGTGAAGAAAAATGAGATTGAAGAGCTAAAGTTTGATGAGGAAAATGCTAACCGTCGGGGCGATCTTGGAAGGGTCGCTGAGATTCGGTATGGTAGAATTCCTAATGCAACTAAAGCAATTGAGGATTTGAAGAAGAAATTAACGGGGTTGCAGAAAGATTCGGCGTTGGTGAATGAAGAGGTGGGCTCGGAGGAAATTGCTGAGGTCGTTTCTAATTGGACGGGGATTCCTGTTAGTCGCATGATGCAGACTGAGAAGGAAAAGCTGCTTAATATTGAAGCTGAGCTTCACATGAGGGTTATTGGTCAGGATGAGGCAATCCAAGCGGTTTCTGATGCTTTGCGCCGGAGTCGTGCGGGTCTGCAGGATCCTAAGCGTCCAATTGGGTCGTTTATTTTCTTGGGAACAACTGGAGTCGGAAAGACTGAATTGGTGAAGGCTTTAGCAGAGTTTCTCTTCAGCAACGAGAACAGTATGGTTCGGATTGATATGTCGGAGTATCAGGAGCGGCATACAGTTTCTCGGCTTGTGGGTGCTCCGCCAGGTTATGTTGGCTATGAAGAAAGTGGACAGTTAACTGAAGCGGTGCGAAGAAAGCCTTACTCTGTTGTTTTGCTTGATGAAATCGAGAAGGCCCATCTGGATGTTTTCAATATTCTGCTTCAGGTGCTCGATGATGGTAGATTGACTGACAATAAAGGTCGAACAGTCGATTTCAAGAATACCATCATTATTATGACTTCAAACATAGGCTCTCACCTAATTCAAGAAAACCTGGAAAAAATTACTTCTGAAAATCGCGAGCATATTCTAAATCAAACCAAAGAGCAAGTCTTTGAGTTACTTAAGAAAAGCATCAAACCCGAATTCCTCAACCGTATTGACGAAATAATAATGTTCCAACCCCTCACTCAAGAGGAAATTAGAAAAATAGTGGAGCTGCAACTTCAAAAAGTTCAACAAATGTTGGAAAAAACTAACATAAAACTCACAGCCACAAAAAAAGCCATAGACTACATTGCCAATATTGGATTTGATCCACAATTCGGCGCCAGACCAATAAAACGTGTGATCCAAAAAGAAATCTTGAATGAACTTTCAAAAATGTTGATCTCTGAAAAAGTCAACAAAGAAACAACGATTATTGTGGATGAAAAAAACGGTGAACTGATATTTAGGAATAAATAAATCCCTTTTATCCTGTCGTCATCATTCTGAACTTTGGAATATCAATTTTTCCCTTCATTTCAAATAATTGAGTAATGCCGCTTTTCTAAAATAGTGCTGCAAAGTATTACTTCACGTTATTGATAGTCAAGGCCCATGCGCTTCATAAAATCAAGAACTTTCGCATATTCTCTAAGATATTGTTTACCTTTTTCAGTTAGCTTATGCGTATTCTCTTCTTCAATTAGCCCTAGCTCTAGAAGTTCATTTATGTAGTTTTTCAACCGGTCAAAAGGCACACCCATTCTTACTTGAACTTGTGTTAATATTGTCTTTTCAGTTTTTGATTGTTCATTTAGTATTATCAAAAGGTCGCCGTAAATTTTCAGTTTGTCTCTCCGCGAGATTTTCTTCATTCGGGAGACCTTCTATTTGAATAATTAAAGGTTAAATTTGAGACAAAAAGGAAAATTGTCAAAGCTGCTAAACGAAGTGCTAAAGCTCCATTAAATGCGAATATGCTGCCGTCAATCGACCAAATTAGCAACGAATATTGGCTAATTCCGAGTAAAATAAAACCAAACGGAATCCAGATAGTCGTTGGATCTGGTTTACTTACGTGACTTCTAAGTGTATGGATTGAAATGTAAATGAGACAAATAATGTTAAAAATCCGAACGTATACTTGAGTAGCTTGATAACTTTCAATTGCAAATTTAGGAAGGACAAATGCTACTAAAATTGAAGCTGCAAGGGAAACAATTAGCAAACTAAGTGCTATATTCCATTTGACTCGGGAATTTTTTGAAGGTTTTTTTGAAAAATAATATGTTAGTACTAAGAAGGAATAAGCAAAAGTTCGAGATAAAAGTTGAACGTATGCTATTTCCTTGAAGGGAAATGTTTGCGAGAACGCTATGGCCCCGATAATGTATGAAACTCCAAGAAATCCAAATCCGAGAGGTAGTCCCAGATATCGCCCTTCCCCAGTGAGTTTGTAAGGTTTAATCATAAACCGTAAAAGAATAAAACACAGAATTGCTGAAGCTACTTCAACTACTGTCCGAATAGTTGGATCATACATAATAATATTATATTGAGTTCTGTTTTTCTTTTTATGTCTTTTCTACGATTGCTTCCAGGACAAAATCAGATGAAACCGAAGAAAGACCTATAATTAAACTGGGATCTCTAAATAAAAAAGTGTAATTTATTTATCTATATATTTCTAAAATATCTATAAGTGCAAATGTTAGTCTATATAAGATCCAAGAATATACCCATACTCAATAATGTATTGTTTACCATTTGCTACATAGTCTAAATGAAGTCTTATTTTGTACTAATCCTAAGGCATCAAGGTCTGAAATATGGATTTAATCTTTCAGAATTATATTTCTTATATTGAACTTGAATAAACATAATTTTTTCTTTTTTATTTTCAAAGCAGAGATTGCCAAGAAATCGCAATAAATTTTATTGCTAGCTTACACATGATTTTTTTTAATCCTTTTTTAAGTGCTATTAGAACATTTTTTTGGCGGTCCAAAATGACCTATAGGCAATGATTAGAAATATTGCAAACCCTGCCCAGCGAATTGCCAGTGCCCCCCACCATGCAGCTATGCTATTGTCGCTAGCATAAATTATAAGCGAATATTGGCTTATCCCAAGAAGTATGTAACCAAATGGACTCCATATTGTATCAATATCTGGTGTTTCTAAATGACTTCTAAGTGTGTGAGCACAGAGATAGACAATACAAATTAGATTAAATATTCTCAAAACGCCGCTTGTAAATTGATAGCTAGGTAGATCGACCTGAGGAATACTGAGCAGAATAACCGAAGTTACAAATAGGGTAATTAATAAAATTAGACTTGTATTCCAGAGCCATCGGTTATTTTCTTTGCTTTTCCTTGAAAAATAGTACGTTAAACACAGAAAGACAAATGCGAAGGTTCTCACAATGGTTTGAAGATAAATTGTTCCAGTTCCAAAAAAATATGGTTGGAAATATACAAAAGCAGATAGCGCATAGGCTGCTCCAAGAAATCCGAATCCAAGAGGTAATCCAAGGTATCGATTCTGTTTAGTGATCTGGAATGGTTTAATCATGAATCTTAGAAGAATTAGGCAAAGAATGGCTGAAATAGTTTCATAGACAACGCGGAATGTTTGAAAAGCATAAGGGTCTACGATGAAAATTCACCATGTTTTAGTGTTTTTTAACAATCTTTAATGGTTGTCCCTAATATTTTACGCTCACTATACGTGAGTGTGTCTTATTAGTCATTTCCAATGAGTAAGTTGTATAAAATTTAGGAGAAAAGAAAAATGAAACTTAATACAAACAAAAAAACTGTTACTTTTATAATCACCTCTATTCTACTGCTGACTATCAGTTCACAAATGCTTCTATTACCCTCTGCTAACGCTCATACACCTGGATGGACTATACCGTCTTTTGCATACGTTAGCGTTGCTCCAACACCAGTAGGCGTTGGTCAAACTGTTCAGGTTTACATGTGGGTTGATACGCCCCTGCCAAGCGCAGCTATAACTAACGACATTAGACGCCACGGTTATACATTAACAATCACCAAACCCGATGGAAACACTGTTACCCAAAATTGGGATTTAATCACTGACACAACTGGCGTTCAATTTTATTCTTACACCCCAGATCAAATCGGTACCTATGCTATAAAGTTCAACTATGCTGGTCAAAACTACACTTGGAGTGGCACCTACAAAGATGACTTTTTTGCTGCAGCTAACGCAACAACAACCTTAACAGTACAACAAGAGCTATTACCCTTACCCATTCAGACCTATCCACTGCCAACAGAATACTGGGCATATCCAATTGAGGGACAAAACACTATCTGGTACACTATTGCATCAAACTGGCTAAATGCCCCTTACATTCGCACTGGCGCAACTTCCACGGGGGGCGCAGGCTGGGGTAGATACCAAGCTGACGGTGTTGGACCTGAGAGTGCTCACGTTATGTGGACAAAACCAATCCAATATGGTGGAGTTGTAGGCGGCAATAGTACAGCTATCCCCGGTGAAACCTTCTATATGGGAGGCTCATACAACGTAAGATTTAGCAATGCCATCGTCATGCAAGGAACACTGTTCTATCAAGAACCTTACGGCAACTCTGGCGCAGGCGGGGATATTGTTTCAGTCGACTTAACAACTGGGCAAGAACTTTGGCGTGTAAATTCAACGGCAACAGGTACCTCCATAGTTCCGACATTAGGCTATCTTTATTCCTTTGAAACAGGAAACCAGCACGGTGTCTTACCAAACGGTTTGCTCATTGCACCAGTTAATGTATTTGGTCAGGGAACTGTTTGGCGAGCATATGACCCAAGAACTGGCGTATTGACCTCAATGAACATCACTAACGTGCCATCAGGCTCAGCTGCAGGTAACTTGTCTCCATCATCAGGATCGACAGCTTCAACTGGTGGTCCATCAGGCGAATACCTCATTTACTCATTGACTAATCTTGGAACAACCACCAACATCAACTATTACCTATCTCAATGGAACTCTTCTAACGTAATCGGAACAAACTCAGGTAACGGTGTAGGAACGTGGTACTCTGGAAATGCAAATGCAAGTGCAACATCAGCATACGACTGGAACATGTCAATTCCTTCGCTTAAAGGACAATGGAGCATCTTCCGAGATGTTTCATATAACAACTTGCTACTGTTGATTCAAGGCAGCTTCGGAACAGGTCCAAGAACCGATGGCGAAGGAGCTAACGTTACAGCAATAAGTCTAAACCCCGCAACAAGAGGACAGGTACTGTGGACCAAAAACTATGCACCAGCACCAAACAACGTCACAAGAGCATTGGTAGCAGTCGATACAATAGCTGGAACATTTGTCACTGAAGACAAAGAGACATTAGAAATTAATGGTTTCAGCTTAACAGACGGTAGTCACCTATGGACAACTGGACCAGTTGTAACGGAGTGGGATACTCTAAGAAGAGACACTTTAAGCGCATATGGCAGACTCTACGCCTCGGGCTATGACGGAATACTATACTGCTATGACGACAAAACAGGGGATTTGCTATGGACATATGGTAACGGAGGCGCAGGAAACAGCTCCTATGAAGGCCTCGGAACAGCATACGGTCATATGCCAATGTTCGTTGACGTAATCGCTGATGGCAAAGTCTACTTAGGAACAACAGAGCACTCGCCTAACTCACCATTCTACAAGGACGTACGATATAGAGCCGTTAACGCTACAGACGGAACAGAAATCTGGACATTGACAGGTTGGGGTACAGGCATGTACGTTGGCGCTAACGACATTGTTGCCGACGGATACTTTGTCTATCTCAACTGCTATGACATGCAAATATACTCTGTGGGCAAAGGACCAAGCCAAATGACAGTCTCAGCACCTGACGTATCAATAGCTTCAGGTTCATCTATCTCTATCAAAGGCACAGTCACGGATATTTCTGCAGGCACAAAACAATCCGTACAAGCAGCGAGATTCCCCAATGGCGTAGCCGCAGTCTCTGATGCAAGCCAAAAACAATGGATGGAGTACGTCTATATGCAAAAGCCAAGACCAACCACTGTAACAGGTGTTCCAGTGACAATAAGCGTTGTCGATTCGAATGGTAACTACAGAGAAATCGGAACAACTACAAGCGACGCAGATGGATTCTTCAGCCTAAACTGGAAACCAGACATCACAGGGCAATACACAGTTTATGCATCATTCGCAGGCTCTGCATCATATTGGCCTTCCCACGCAGTAACCTCCTTTGCAGTGGACCCAGCAGCATCAACACCTGCCCCGACAGCAGTGCCAATCCAATCAGCAGCAGACATATACTTCATACCCGCAATCGCAGGCTTATTCGTCTTGGTTATCGTAGTAGCCATCGTACTGGCACTATTGATGCTAAGAAAGCACCCATAAATAAAAATCAAACCAAAATCCTTCCCCTTTTTTAGTCATTTAAAATGCATCGGAGATATAACATGGGCTGAGAGGACTCTGGCTAAGTATATTTACGACAATAGCCATAGTGTCGAAGAGCGTCTGCATTCGCTCTTTTTCTCCATTTAGAGCCAGAGTTCCAGCAAACCAGTATTCTCTGATGTCTCCTTTTCTTAAAATAAACCAACTTAATAATGTTCAATAAAGTTTGGATGTGAATTGAACTCTCTTCTTGGAGGAAATCTCTCCCACATATGATCTTTTTTCTGCTTCTTCTTGTTTCAGAGAGAGAGAGAGAGAAGCAAACCAAAAATCTTAAGCACAACCCAATCGTCATACGAGTTACCTGGTAGAAGAAGATTGAAAATATTTCACTTCTTCTTCTTTAAAATGAGTATATCTTATTGAGTTTGGAGTTAAGGTATGCTGAAATCAAGAGTCGTTAAGATATTTTGTCTGTAACTGTGAAGCCATACACTGTACTCTCCGGAAGGCAGAGTAGTGTTGAAATTTTAAGTTAGTATCTTTTCTGATGCGGGGAATTGAGCTGCAAATTGAAATGTCAAATACGGCGTACTGTTTGGCTTTTGAACCTCAATCATTTCACCTATAATTGACGCTACGGTGGCTTGATTGCAGTCTTTGACGTGTGCATAGTCAAACCATATGTCAGCCATGTAGAATGGTTTTGCATTGAGTGAGAGAATGAGCAGATTAGTACCGATTACTGAAAGCCTTTCAATGCCCAATATTCCAACGATAAAAAAAAATTGTTCCAAAGCTTTAAAGAGCACCCAAATTTTCCCAAAATTGCGCTAGGTATTAGAGCTTTAATTGTCAATATTTAAGCTAACAAAGTACGAGCCAAATATACAGCCGTGAGCACAAATGATAGTATGGCAACTCTCAAAGCTGCAATGATTTCAAAAATTAGTCTAGATTGTTTCAACATTAGTTTCAGCTATATATTAGCCAATATAAGATTTCTGAATCCTGTGTACAATTTGTAAACTCGATTTCGCCGGCGGCTTTGATTTTTTAAGGCTTCGTATGACCCTCACAAAATTAATAAGATAAGTCCAACGAAAAAGTAAATAAAAGAAAAGTTTTGTTTCTATGCGAAGCTAACACATTTTTTGGATTGATTGCTTGTTGCAAAGGTCCAGAAGTGTGCTGTGCATTTGATGATTTTTAGTAAGATCAGCCCTGGGTTTTCTGGTGTTAGTCCTGCTTGCTTTAAAAAGGGTCGGGCGTCAAGCAGCTTCTTTTTCATTTCTAAATCATTAATGAATTCAACTGTTCCGGTTACTCTCATTTGCTGTATTTCTTTGCTCTTAGAGTTAAAGAAGCAGGCTTCAACTTTAGGGTTAGTTTTTAACTGCTTAATGACGTCTTTGTTGGCGGCAGAGCTGTAGTATAGACCCGTTTTGTCAGCGTACCAAAGTTGAAATCCTCTTACACGTGCTTGGTTACCTTCAAGTGTAGCTAAGAAGCTAATTGGATTTTCATTTGCAAATTTGATATACTCTTCAGATGCGGATGGTTGGCTCATTTTATGTTCACAATAAATACTATGGGAAAGTGGTATTTGTTGATTGTGAAAGTTGAAGGGTGGTCACAGTCACAGCTGCAATTTAGTCCAATTTATGGGATGACTGAAGAGGAGAAATAATGTGAATTAAAGTAAGTGGATAAGGAAAGACACTAATCTAACTCTAAGCTTATTATACATGAGTAATTCTTGTGAGTAATCGTAGATTTTTTGATTCACCAAATTGTGGGGGCTGCATCTATAAAGGAGGTAGTTACTGCTGGGGACAATGCTCTCTTAATATCTGGAAAAGGGAAAGAGACTATTAGGTCTAGGCGTTAAAGTTAAGTCGATGGCGTTCTAACAGTAAATTCAGAGAGAGGACGCATCAACTATTCATTTTGGTATGTTATTTTTTGGGTTTCTCTTCATTTGAAATTGGCAAAAATGTCTCAATTCTTTTATTAGGGGTTCGATTTTTCTTTTGAGCCTCTTTGATTCTATATTTGGAATCTGTTGAATGTGTTATGCTATTTGTTTTAGATTTTTTTGATGTCATTTCTTTTCTACCTCTAAAAATTTTTGATTCGAAGAATTCGATTTTTTATCAGGCTTGGAAACATTGTTCCCTTAATCCTCATATGAGTGGTAGCGTATAAGCAGTTTTCGGTTTCGTATATTTCGCAGAGCGATTGGTGATGGATTAAATTTAATCCAAACCAAAAACTCACTTTTCTTATCGTAAAGTTTTATCCGAATTTCGCTAGCACTTGCCTTCCGAAGTCGGTTATTTCGACGGCTTCGAATTCGTAGGGGCCATGTCTTTTTGCCGGCTCGGGATTGTCGATGAGTTTTGCTTTTGTCAGGTGTCGTACTGCGTCGTTTAGGGCCTCAGGCATTAAACCTGTTTTTTTGTGTAAGAGGTCTACCGTTACCAAAAGACCTTTCTCAAATTGGGAAAGAATTACAAGAACTCTTTTGGCTGACGGGTCAATCATGTCGAAATCGTCTTGTTCAAAATCTTCAACCATTAAAAACACCAATCTAAACTAGGGCAGTCTTACATAAAAACCATTTGAAAAAGCATTATGGAAAATAGCCCTCAAAAATTGAAAAGAGATGTGTGTTTGGTAGCGACTTTATTTGGTATGTGGGATTAAATTTAGTTAAAGAAAGGGTTTGAGGGAGACGTAAATCGTATATGCCTTCTTCGAGTGACGTTATGCACATCAAGACAAAAAGAATTATGTGTTAAAGTTTCTATTGCCTATCGATTGGGTCCTCAAGATTAAGCAGGTGTATTGGGAAGGTTTAAAAACATGACATATGTCATATATATTGTTGAAGAAGAGCGCCCATGAAAAAGAAATACTTCGTACTTGCCCTTATTGCAACTATATTTGGAATATTATTGGTAACTCCAATTGGATCAGCTGTCGTAGCGGATAATGTGCCAGACTTGGAAATTACCACTTTATCAGGCGCTAGTCATGTTTTTACTTCTTCTCAACTTTTGGCTATGCCTAAAACCATAGTGAACGCTGAACTATATTGCGATGGTGCTCTTGTGACTTATGGCAATTGGGGCGGAGTTCTTGTTAGTTATCTTCTTATTCAAGCAGGTGCGAATGCTTCTGAAGTTGGTTCAATTCGATTTGCAGCTTCAGATGGATACCAAGTTACAATACCCATCAAGTTAGCAATGGATCCCGAAATAATTGTTGCATATGAAATGGACGGGCAATCACTCGTGGAAGGGCTCCGATTGATTATTCCGGGTGCTAACGGCGCTTCTTGGATTGCAGAAATTGTTTCCATAACGGTAAGTACTTCAGGAGCTGATTACCCTTCAGCCCAAAGCGTTTCACCCATAGGCGCTGTTAAAGCAAATAATTCGGCGCCAACACAAAGTCCTACTGCCCAGCCTTCACTCACCCAGCAACAGGCATCTGTTCAACCTCAACCATCAACGCCAGAAAACTCTCCCGGTGTCCAAGCGGTAACTCCAACAAATGTGACTCAACCCAATCAGCTAGCAGCAAATCTTCCAGCATCAAATGGAAGTTTAAACTTGCAAACTATTCTATTCGTGATAGGGATTATTTGCGCAATCTCTCTTTCAGCAGCATATCTGTCCTTTAGGCATAAAAGAAAACAACTTTAGCCAATGGTCTAATAGGCTTACATGAAGTATTCGCATTCTTCAAATCTGCAGCTTTGGCATTTTTTTGAATTATTATGGTGTTGTGGCTCAAGTTTCCCCAAAGCTAACAAGGCAAATCTTTGGAGTTTTTGGTTGAGGAAGTCTTCGGCTTCTTTGGTTTGGTAGCCTTGAAAGATCTTGATACTCTCCAAAGTCGCCTTATCTTTTATGTTAATTATCCATGCCTTCTTCTCGCAAGAAATATCAAAACATTCTTTTTCCTCTAAAGATCCTGTCTCACTAAAGTTTGAATTCAAATAGAGTAGAGTTTGGAGTTTCTGGTTATCAAATGGCTCAAATTGGTTGTGGATTTTATTTTTTGAGGCTGGAAATTTGGAGTCTTCTACGATAAGTGTGCGGTTGTTGCGCATGACCTTGTCTGCTCGACCATAGAGTAAGAGTGAAACCCTCTCATCCCCAAACAAAAGTTCTCGTAGAAAACGTGTAAAGAGGCCTTCGCGGGCAAACTCGATGTCCTTGTTTAAATCTCCAAGTGCTTCGGGGGTGACGGGTTCAAATTTGAAGTGTTCTTTTTCGTAAATTTCTTCTTTTTCATGTGATTTGATGCCGTCGATTGTGATTTGTGTTTCAGGCGGTTTAATTCCTTTCAAATAGTGTTTTATGCGTATTTCGCAGTAGCCCATGCAGGCGCAGAAATCAGAAACCGATGATTTCACCACAACATTGCCATCGAGCGCCTGCTTTATTTCTATCATAACCCAACGATTCACCTAGAGGTTTAAAGCCATTAAGTCTGATTCAAAATAGTCTTCTGGAAAGAAGTAATCGATTGACTGAAAGAAGAAGGAAAAGCGAAATTTTTCAAGTTTCTTCTTCTTTCAATGTTTAGCATGAATTAACAAAGAACAAAAGATGGCGATGGGGTGTTGTGTTCTGGTTTTGATTTTTTCTCCATAAGGTATATATTGTATCTTAATATTCTTGCAATTAACTGGTGTCCAAATTGGAAAGCAATCAACAAGTTGCAAAAAAATCCATTTTTAACAAAAAACTAATCGCAATAATTGTAATAGCTGTTGTAGCAGTTGCTGCAGTCGCCTCTGCTGCGGCACTCTTAACCGCAAGCAATCCATCACCCAACGACCAAAATAACGATCAGAATGGATCAACAAATGATCAGACCACTCCGCAATCTTGGATCAAAAAAGGCGCCTGTGCAACCTACTCAGGTCAAGCCGAAATTCTATCCATGAGCATCACTTTCAGTGCAAGAATGGAAATAGTTGATGTAAACCAAACACATATTCAACTATCAACCGACTACAACATGTCCACACCTTTCGGTTCAACAGACAATTCAACCACAACTTGGATGAGCAGAGAAGACATGAATTTCCAGCCAGAAGACCTACCCTTAAGCAACACCTATACCACCCAAATAACCCTGCCGAACCTTGGAACCAGAACCTGCACAGTTTATGAATATAGCAGCGAAGGAATTAGCGCAGCATACTACGTTGATAATAGCGTCCAATGGCCAATCAAAATGGTAATGACCTCTCCTACAGTTGAAGGTTAATCTTACAACATGGACATTAGCCTGGTAGATACAAACATACCAGGCCTCTAATAATTTCCGGCTTTATTTTTTTGTTTTCCCTGCTTTGTTATAGGGAATCTTTTTTTTCTTTCTGTGAATTGAGTTTATTTTGAAAGATGACACTGTTGTGCGAATTGGTTTGCATCATCATTATCTTTAAGAGCTCGAGGCGAAGGTTGGGCTTGAACGGTTTCTCTTGATAATCTAAGTTCTGAGGTCCGTCTTTTTCATACCATTTTTTGTTAAACTTGAGACAGTTATCCATCGTTGATAATCCTATTTCCACTTCGTTAGTATCTCTTCTCGTTTGAAAGTAGATTTGCTCAAGAAGAATAGAACAACATCGGCTATCAGTACAATGCCTGATAAAATTAGGAGGTTAATTATGCTGAAAGTAATAATTCCTTCGGCTCCTGCAAAGAGTACAGCGACAAATGGAATAAACATCAGGCCTGCGATTTGGTTTGCACCGCGAACGTCGCTTACTCGTGATGAAGCAATTACTGCTACTTCAATACTGAGAATTGCTGCCAAAGGCGCTAGGAGCAACAGCATAACACCCGCGTTCCAGTTGGGAAAATAATAGTATCCTAACCCCCCATTGTACAATATATAATCCGTTGTTGCCATAAAGATTGATGCTCCTGCCCATACAGATAGAATAGGCGGTATGAATGAAGCGATGCTTTTTCCAAGAAGAATCTCGCTATCAGTCGTTGGAGTTGCAAGCAACGGTTCCAATGTCTTTTCAATTTTTTCACCCACTATACTGTACGCTGCTATCGTGCTGGGAAGAACTGTTGCTAAAATGACAAAGATGTAAATGATTGTCTGGGCGCCTATTGATAGCGTCGTGGGGATTCCAGAGGCAATTTGGTCCCTAATAACGATTGAGAAAACAATCGAAATGAGAAGGGGAAGCCCAACAGTATAGGAAATTATGCTTTTCTTTCGGCTGATTACCTTAAGCTCCTTGCGGGCTATTTTCCATGGCATCCAAGTAGTCATTGTACGTTTTCCCTCAATAGTTTCAGGTAAGCGTCCTCTAGCGAGCTGCTGGTCACCATAACTGTCTCTATGCGTCCTCCCGCCGAGACAATTGCATTAACCATGTCAGAATTCTCCTCCTCAGGATTCACAACATCGAATGTTAACTTGTTGCCCTCCCTGACCATGTTCTTCACATCTATTCTTTTGAGCGAATCCAAGATTGCTTCGTTTACTTGTCTTAGTTGGATTACTGTTTTTCTTCCGTGGACAGAGCGTTCGAGTTCTTGAGGGGTGCCCACTGCCATGAGCTTAGTGTTTAAGATGCCAATTCTGTCGCAGACCCGTTGGGCCTCATAGAGGTTGTGAGTGTTTAGAAAAATAGTCTTCTTCTGTTTCTTCAGTTCTAAGATGAATTCTCTTACAGTCTTTGCGGATTCAGGGTCTAGATTTGCTGTCGGCTCGTCCATGAAAATTATTTCGGGGTCGTGAATCAAGGCTCGCGCTATGGCGAGCTTTTGTTTCATACCCTTCGAGAATGCCCCTGCCAGAACGTCTCTTTTTTCCCATAGTCCAAGTAACTTGAGAAAGTATTCGTTGCTCTCTTTTCGTTGGGCGTCAGTCCGCCTGTACAGCGTTCCGTAATAGTCCAGGTTCTCATAGGCGGTGAGTGATTCGTAGAGGCCCACATTGTCGGGAACGAGCCCAATTATTTTTCTGATCTTTAAAGCATTTTGTGGTTGACCAATCTCGTAACCGTCAACTCTGGCATAGCCGCTTGTCTTGGAAATTAGGCAACAAAGCATCCTTACTGTTGTAGTTTTGCCGGCTCCGTTGGGTCCGAGAAAGCCAAAGATTTCGCCCTGATTTACTTTGAAAGTTACGTCTTCAACCGCTGTCAGTTCACCGAACTTCCTTGTAAGGTTCTTTGTTTCAATCATTTGATGTCACCGAGGTTCTGCGTTTTGGTGTGGTTGGGCGGTTGGTTAAACTTTGGTTCAATTCGATGCCAAACAGGTTAGTTTATCTCCTGTGTCTTTTTTGCTCTCCACCATAGAATGCCAATTACCACTCCCACTGTGCTTATTACCAAAATAATTAGTAACCCTTCTAGGTTTATGAGGAGAAAACCAGTATTGTTCTGATTTCCCCACATATTTGTCTTAATTGCAGTTACGTTAATGGAATAACTGTCGAATACATCGATGCATTGGACAAAAACGCCTGTTAATTTATCCCAATGTTTAATTCTTTGGGGAGTTGTAGCGTTTGTTATCGACCGTGTATCTCCTGCCCATGTTAGTTTTTGTTCACCTTGAATTGTTACCTGTTGACCATTTGAATCAAGGAAAGAATCGCCTGTTTCAAGGTTTGCTGGAATAATAAACCAGGCTCCAACTTCGCCTTTTTCTAAGTTCAAAGTCATCGTTAGACTTGAGAGAGTTCCGTTAGAAGCTTTTGTGGTGATATTGGTTTTTATTATTGCGCCCTCGACGTTTATGATCTGCATTCTTGCCCATGTTACATTAAATTGTTCTGGAGGGTTTCCCGTAGTTGTTACGGTATATTCTATCCAATCGCCTTTGTTCACGCCGATGGAAATTTCTCCCTCTACGAGGCTTGCAGTTGGAAGGCTAACTAAGATTGCGATTAAGAAACTAAGAAAGTATCTATTTTTGAATATTCTTTTCATTCCTTCCAGGGTATTTGGTTGTGTCTTGAAGGGGAATTGAGAGAGCTTTTTGGTGGTTAGTCATTTTCGTTTTTTTCGGAAAACAACTACAATTAAAATAGTCACCACGATTACCGTAAGTATCACTATGATAAGTGCATAAAATACGGTTTGGTTCAATCCTGTAATTTGAGGTGTCCACATGTTCGTAGAAGTTGCAAGAGCATTGATAGTGTAGTTTTCTAAATTATCTACTGTTTCAGTATACATGCCTGTTGCTTTGTCCCATTCTTTGTATTTTCCGGGGTCGCTTGAATGAGTGATTGTTCGGGTTGCTCCCGCTACTGTTTTTTGTGTTTCGCCTTGAATTGTTACGTCTCCGGGTATGGATGCGTCGTAGAATGTGTCACCTGGGCTAAGATTTGAGGGGATGATTATCCATGCTTGAACTTGTCCTGCGGTGAAGTTAAAAGTCCTAACTGAACTTGACAATGTTCCATCAGAGCTTCTAACAGTTATGTTAACATGGAGCACTTCACCTTCAACGTCCAAAATCTCCATTCTAGCCCAAGTTACCTTATGTGCCTCTGGAGGATTACCTGTTGTGCTAACGGAATATTCCATCCAATCACCCTTTTTGACACCTATCAAAATGTTGCATTCAGATAGAGGTGTTAGCAAAATAGTAACAAGTACAACTGCAAGAACTGCGATTTTTTTAAACATAAAAATAGCACTCAAATAGAAGTTTCATTTTCAAACTAAAATAGATTTTGTTAGGTGACCTAATGCTATTTGTCTGTTTGGTTGAGAGGCGATCGAGTCGACGGTTCTCAAAGTTTGACTTTTAGATTTTTTTTAAGAAAAAAAAGAAATTTGTTGGGAGTGTTATGATGCGCTTGGCTATCTTTTTTAGAGTTTTTCTGGGGCGCAGAGATTTTCTCCTTTAGCAGCTGTTCGCATGCATCCTTTGCAGATGTATTTCGCATCTTTCACAAGTGGCTTAATCTGTTCTATAGATACTTTGTCCTCTACCATTTTGCAGAGGTGCTTTTCATGACCCGGATGAGGTTGAGCTTTTGACAAAACTTACACCTAACTTATTGGTACGGTATAGTCACATATACTATTGTGATTGTGTTTAAGCAACCACATCGAAAGAGGGGTTAGGAATGGTATTTTTTCTTAACAATGAGAACTGCCGCTGCAACAACAATTATGGCAGCTAAAACACCAATTATGATTACTTCTTGAGCGGACAATTGTGTTTCTTTTTGGGGTTGAGTTTCTTGCAAGTTTAAGGTTACTGCGTGGGTGCTCAGGTGGCTTGTAAAGTGGAGTTGCCAAGAATACGCTGTTGAGCTGCTTGAGTAGCTTGTTTGGTTGCCGTCTATCAATAATTGTACGTCGTTTATGTCTGCAATTAAGGATTTTGCGATGGAAACTTCGACGTAGCCTATGCCGCTTGGACCTGAAATCTGAAAGCTAAGCTCCTTGGGTTCCGTATTGAACGCTAGTTGGGATACTGTGACGTTGGATGAGACTGAAAAGGCATTTTCGATGTTGGCTTCGGTTGTTTGTGGGATTAGAACTGCCAAGTTGATTTGAGTGATGGCACTTGTATAGTTTGAGTCGCCTGCAAAGGTCGCTTTTATGGCATAGTTGCCGCTGGATATAGGTAGCCATTGTGCTGTGTAGCTTCCGTCTGAATTAGTGGTTGCGGTGGTTATGTTTTGCCAAGAGTTATCGTTGTTGGTGCTGTAGGTGATGGTGATTGTTTTTCCTTGTAGACTTGCTCTGTTGGTTGCCAGGTTTCCGCTGATTTGAACGCTAAAGACGTCGTTAGTGGCTGCAACTGCGCAGTATAGTGTTAGGGTTGATGCTGGTTGGGTTGTTGGAGTTGGAGTTATGGGTTTTGGGGTTGGGTTTGGTGAGTTTGTGCTGCTGGTTTGGGGTGTAGGTGTAGGAGTAGCTGCAAGAGGCACGGTTATGTTCTTGACGGTATCAGCGGAAAGGATGAGGTTGTTTTCGCTGTAGGTTGGCGATTGGCTTGTTGAATGTCGAACATACAATGTGTAGGTTCCAGCTGGAGCACTGACGTAATAATAGCCATAGTTATTTGAAGTGGTTCCTGAAGAAAAGGTGACTCCTGTGCTGTTTGTTAGCCACACTGCGGCGCTTGACATAACTGCGCCCGAGGGGTTAGATAGGTAGCCTGAAAGCTTGTAAGATGCGCTCATCGTAATGTTCTTGATCATATCTCCGCTTACAACAAAAGCTGCCTCACTATAGGAGATATAATTCGAGTCTTGAGGCGGCCACAAACCAAAGCTGTAAGTCCCTGCAGGAAGAATAATGCTGTAGTGCCCCGAATAGTCCGTGTTAGCAACTGGAACCGACCAAATTGAGTTGTAAACGTTTGTTGATACGCCACTAATTCCTCTTCCTAATTGATCCAAAACATAACCTGAAACCGTAAAGCAAGCCACTAAGTTGATGTTTTTAATGATATTACCATTAACTGAAATGTTGACTTCTGAGTAACTCATGCTTCCGGATCGTGCAACAATTCTATAAGTTCCGGAGGGAACCATCATGGAGTAGTATCCTGAAGTATTTGAGTAGACTCCCTGCCCATATGTAAAACCAGTACTGTTAATATTGTAGACTAAAGCACCCGAAACAGGATTTCCAGTTGGATCATAAACAAACCCTGAAACCGTGTATAATGTTGGATTAGATTGTGCAGAACTGTAACCGAGGTTTAAAGTGAAGGGTATTGCAGCAACTATTAGAGTTGCCAGAAAGATTGCTGAAATTTTGTTAATTTTCAAGCGAATCCCTGTGTGTGTGGTTAGTTGCGGTTTAGTTATAAAGTTTGCTTTTTTGGTAGTTAAGAACCGAAATCTCTTAGAAACCGCGGAGAAAAAAAAATCGCTTGCTCCGCGCGCTCGAAACGAACAATACTTATTCATTCAATTTATCCACCTGGATTGTTGGTATACCTTAAATGATCTTATGTTATCTTGTGTTATGTCAAGTAACTGGCGGTCGGTTTCGATGGTTAAGAATAGATTGCTTGTGCTGCCTTGAAATGAGGAGAGTAAAATGTCCAAAGAGGGAATTTACAAAGACTACGGCAAATTAAGCGTCGCCAAAAATAAGTCAAAAATCAAAACCCGAAGACCCCCAAAGAAACTAAACCAATGCGCCAAATGCGGCAGAGTAGGCGACGCTATGACCAAACACTCCCTCACAGGCGAACATAAGCCACCTTTCATATGGCTCTGCAGGCAACCCTGCCACGACGAAGTGCACAAATTCGGCCTAAAACTGACAAAAGAACAAAAAGCAGCTCTAAAACGGCAGCCACCTTGCAGCATACAATTCCCCGCAGAAAACAATATCGCCAATCCCTATGCAAAACTGATTGAGCTTGGGTCGCTGGAGGGGGAAAAATTCAAGCAGTCTTTCAAACGAATAAATTCTGAAAAAGAAGAACCATAAAGAAAGGTTAAAAATTAAAGCCCGAGCTCTTTTGCTCGTTGCTCTATTTCTTGAATCGTTCTTGCTTGTTCCCCACAATTCTTTAAACTGTTCTCTAGCATTTCTTTATCTACGGGGTAGAGGGTTCTAATTATTTCATCTTGCAAAGGCAACCACTTATCCAGTTTGATTGCGAATTTTTCTTCAATGTAGCGTCTTTCTTTGGGAAAGATTTCTTCATGTCCTTCTGGTGTGTTCAATCGGTATACTTCGTGGAAAACAAGTTCGTAGAATGCTTTTTTGTCTTGGCATCTTGTCAAGTGGATGATCTGGTTTGACCAGTTGTCTCCCCAAGCGTATCCTCCAGTTGGATACTTGAATTCACTTTTCCATTCAGGGGTTAGAGGTTCAAAAATCTCGAATTTAACTTGGCTATGTTTGAAATACCTTTTTTTGATATGTTCATTTACTTCGTCAATAATCTTCTTCTCTTCATTGTTCGGTTCCAAAATTGTTTCCCATACCTTGTTATATTAATGTAGGCTCAAGCATTAAAATTTAATCCGAAAAAATTAGGCTTTTATTTTTTCAACCTTCAAAACGAACTTGTAACATTCACATTTCGGTTTAACACATACTCTATCCAAAAAACGTGAATGCTCACTTTTGAGGTGCTCACAGGTGCACCTTTCGTCAATAATTTTAGCTTTGTCTATCATGATTTAGTCCTTGTTTAATGAACAACTTTAACCTTCAAATGGTTTTAGGTGTGGCTCAAATATAATTTTAATTCAACAACCCAAACCACATTAAATTTCAAAATGTGTTATCTCGGAACTTTAAGCCTTTTCACAAAACTAGAAGACCAAATACCAGCAAACAGCATTTTAGCAAGGTTTCTGATTTAAAATCATTAAACCATAAACGTTGTAAAGTTGGGCCAAAACATAGAAAAACGGAAAAATAACCATTAATGTATAAGTGGCATGCGACATCTCTGTTTATATTTAGCGTTTTAGCTTTAGTTTGCAAGGTGGGCTAACATGCAATCAAAAGTACATGCGTGCTTAATCCGGAATTGTACAACTACTATGTTGCTCTTTCCTTTAGCGGAGCTAAACCTTCTATAGATTTAGGCTTTGAAAAGAACAACGGATATGTATGGGAGATAACATTGGTGGTCTTTGGAAGTTAGTGCACATGTTTCCTCAGATGTAGCGTATGTCGAGTTCTATCTCGATGGTCAACTCCAACTCAATGACACTTCAACGCCGTTTAGTTGGCAGTTTGATACAAGCAACTATTCACCAGGCTCTCACGCCATAAAAGCAGTGGCCTATGACTCTTTAGGTGAAACATCGTTTCTACAAGTCGAGCGTAACTTCCAAGAAACATCAACAGAAACAATCACAACCATAATTATCTCCATAGTTATTGCAATAATAGTTGTTGCAATTGGATTTGCGCTCTATAAAACAAGAACAACGAAGTAATGAACAGAGTCGTTTAGTTCGCGGGAACGAAAGATGGCAAAAGAAAAAAGCAAAGTTAAGCAGGCGCAGTTGGGAGCATTTTTCAGTTAAAAACCTCTGGTAACTGCCATTTGTTGATCTACCCATCAAATCAGAAGCAACAGTTAACTGAAAGAAGAAGAAAAAACGAAATAAGAAATGTTAATGTCAGCCGAGCCATAGCAAGCTACTTAAACCCTTTTAAAGAAAACAGGGCATAACTCGTAAACAGGTACTGAAAATGAGTAATCGTATACTCGTATTCTTGGTCTTTCTTGTTTGCGGTATAGGTTTGCCCTCTCTTTCAGGGTTGCTTATTTTTTCAGCGTTGCCGATTGAACTAACAATCCCGTATACATTGATACTTTCTATCCTATTCTTGTCGATTGTAATCTTTTTACGCAGACAAAAATCAATCAGGTGCTATTGGAAAGTCTTCTTCGCGTTCTTCATCGCTTCCTTAGCATTGCTTCTTGACTTCATCGTCAACCTGCCCTCAGATACCATGACGGTATTGCTTTAGATATGTTGGTGAGCACTTGATAATTGTAGGTACCATAGTTCTTTTGACTGTTGTTTCCGTTAGTTCCGTGGGCTCGATTTATCTAAAGAAAGGAAACTTTAAGTTAGGGCTGATAATTGGGCTCGCAGGCTTTTTCTTCTTTGCTTTGACGTCTATTCCGGCTGCTCAGTACTTGTTTCAAGGCCAAAACCTTAGCTTAGAGAGAGTGGTTGCGTGGCTACCTTGGTTAATCCCTATAGTATTGCTAAATGGCGTAAGAGAAGAATAGTTATACAGAGGTCTGTTTCTCAAGAAGTTTCAGCCAAAACTCGGATCAAAAACATCCAATCTTCTGCAAGCAATAATTTTCTCGCTAAGTCACTCTGTAGCAGGGGTAGGACTCAGTGCATATACGCCTTACATTTGGGGTTTGGTTATCTTCACATTTTCTCTTGGGCTTGCTTGGGGGTACATCATGCAACGTACAGATAGCATGTTGGGTTCTGCTTTGTTTCATGCTGGAACTGATATTCCAGTTTTCATCGGAATTTTCTCAAACAATTTAATAACCTCGCCTAACCTAAGTAGAAGTAGGCCAGAAAATATTTCACTGTTCTTCTACTAACCATAAGCTTAGAAAATTTAGCTGGGTAAAAGAAGACAGTAACCCTGCACACAACGCTGTATTCTTCTTTCAACTTTAAGCTAATTTATTATTGAATCCACCAGTTAACATTTCGCAGACTCTATCGGGGTTTTTAGAAGAAAAGACAAACACTCTTCCCTCCTTGGGAGTAACCTCGACGGCGGTGGCAAGCGAAGTAGTATAAGCCATTGAACCGTCAAGTCCAAATCTAACCCCTATCCCTATGTATCTGCCAAATGCTTTGGTTTTTTTGCATGAAGTAATATCTTTGAGCAAGAAAGATTTTTTGTCGAATCGTCCATAATCTACAAAGAGGCTCTCATCGGTAATTTTTATTTGAAGGCCTCGGTAATTCCATAATACCAACAGCAGGATAGCTAAAACCACCCAAGCTACCAAAACCCCCAGAATATCCTCAACTAATAATCCTTCGTTGAAAATGAAAACCGCAAAAGTAACTATAACAACAATAATACTAACCATAGCAAATAAACCCTTAACAAGGGCGCCTGTAGGAACCCATTCTCTGTATTCGATATTTTCCATGTCTATGTTATCAAATAAGGCTCAGATAAATTTTCGCCAAAACGAACATTCAAATGTATAGCAAAAAAATTTAGGCAGAAGAAAAAGAAATGCAATAAACATGGATCCAGGTTTAACCCTGCTTTCGATGCGGTTAAAGAGTTATAATTAATGAACAGTTGAAAACTGGCTGCTAATTTTTTTCTATCAGTTTATCCTTGTGCTTGTGTTTATAATTGTTTGATTGTGAGGATGCGTCCGTAGTTGCTGTGAATATTGATGGGTCGGGTTTCGCCTTGAGTTATGTTGCCTATGTCTTGGTATCCTGGGAGTTCATCGATGTAGTTGCCTGCAAAGTTGAAGGTGAATGGCACGTTTTGTTCTTGGTCGCTAAAGTTTAATGCTATCAGGCTAAAGTTTTGGCTATCGGCGCGGTGGAAAATAATGATTCCTTTTTCTTGTAGGGTTTGGTCGTTGTAGAAGTAGCCTTCTCCTTGTCTTATTTGAGGTCTTTTTTTGCGGATTTTAATGAGGTTTCTGACGAGGCTGATTGTTGATTTGCCAATCTGATCATAGAAGTAGTCCCAGCGTACTGGTCGAAACAGTAGCACACGCCCCATTGATGCGGTGTCTGAGGGGTTTGGCAGATAATAGTTTTCTGCGAATTCTTGGCCTTGCCAAAGCAGTGGAATTCCTTTAGCCATGAGCATCCCGATTAGGTATGGTTGCAGTTTATAGAATAAGCTTCTGTTTCCCTGCCAAATTAACGGATCTCCTTCTACGTTGCTGAAGTTGCAGACGAATCGTGAGTGGTCATGATTCTCAAAGTATTGGAGTGCAGTCTTTTTTATAGTGTCTCCGTTGGTGGTTTGTTCTCTTGGGAATTGGTCAAGGCAGAACATGAAGCCCAAATTTGTAAGTTCGTCTAGGTTTCCTTTGGCGATTTTTTCGCCGGCGTTAAGGGTTTTGTCTTGCCAGGTAGCGTTTGAGTAGCTTTCTGTTAGAATTCCTTTTGGATCGTTTAGTTGTTCGGCACATTGGATAAGGTTGATTTTTCCGTTATTGTGGAATCGTTGCCAATCTGGGTCGTCTTTTTTTGATTTTATTAGTTGATACGTTTGATATGATAGTGCGGCGTATTTGTTGCCGGTGGGGCCGTCCCAGAAATTTGGTACATTATCGTAGCGGAATCCGTCAACGTGGAATTGTTTGAGCCATTGGTAATTGACTGTGTAGAAGAAATCTTGTGTGATTGTTTTGTCGTAATTGGGAGTTTTTCCGTATTCATCGGTGCCTTTCATGACTGGGTTGTCTTGGTACTGTAGGGCATTGTAAATGTAGAAGTAGGCAAAGTCGGCGGCTGTGTGAGCGTATACTGAGTCAACGATTACTGCTATTCCATGTTGGTGCGCTGCATCGATTAGTTTTTGTATGTCTTTTCTGTTTCCAAAGCGTTCGTCCACGCCAAAGTAGCCAATGGGTAAATACCCCCAATCTATTGTTGCTGCAACATTGGATAAGGGCATAAGCTCTATGCAGTTTATCCCCAAGTCCGCTAAATAATCTAATCTGGCTATGGTTTGATCGATGCTTCCGCCAAATTCGTTAATCATTAACTCATAAATTATCAGGTCTTCTAAATCGGGCGTTTTCCAGGTGGCTTCGCTTGAACTCCATTGGTATGGTTTGTAGCCTAAGGTTATAGCTGAGAGTTTGCCTATGCCAAATTCGCTGGCGCAAGGGTCAATAATCCAATCTAGCAGTTTTTGGGGGTACTTGGTTTCGGTTAGGTTTGGGTTTTCTAAATAGTATCGGTAGACATATTGTCCATTGGTTCCCCAGGCTGAATCTGGTGTAGGTTTAGCAATTGACAGTATGTTCAGACTCATTGACCAGTAATCACCATAGTCTGGATCTGTGGAGTGTTCCAATTCAAATTTGAGAGGCTGGATATTTTGGAGAAATTGGTCTTTCTCGTGGATGATTTTGACGAAAAGCTTGTTGCCGTCAACGGCTGATATCCATGGTAAAAAGATTCCAAAATTAACGGTGCCTAATGGTCCTTCACGAGCTCCTAGTTTAGTTAATGGCAGAAGTTTCAAAAGAATTCCCATAAGCTAAATGTTAATTCTTGTTTTTTAACACTACTACGTTAGGAAGATTAAGAAAAAGGAAAGCTGTTGTTCCCCCTGAAATTTTACCTAGAACAACTACTTCTAAGAGTATGCTTTTTTCAGCTTTCTCCTTTTAAATGCAGCGGTTGAAGGCGATTTTTCTTAAAATTGTGGGACACAAAGAAGTGTCAAAAGCTAGAATTCGAAAAGCTGAGCATGTTAACTACTGCACATAATGGTGCCGGTTCTAAACATGGGTAAGCTACCAGTCTTTATTGTTTGCGATGTAATTGTTTTTATTCACAGAGCTTCCTAGTGTTAAATTGGAAACAGAAGGAGCTGAAATGAAATGAGCTGGGCATCTGATGCATGGAATTGGGTCAAAGATAAAGCAGGAGAGGTAGGTAATGCTATTGGGGATAGCGCAAAGACTTTTTCTGGAGGGTTAATTGACTTTTTTACTAATGCTAGTGCTGTTCTTGAACGGTTTAAATCGGTTGAACAGCCGAAAATTGAGGCTATTATGGATTCAGTTGAAGGCAACCTTGAGGAATCAAAAGAAGTTCTCGAACAAGTGGACAAACTATTTGTGACAAAGAAGAAAATACCGCTTGGAGTAACGGAAATAGACCAACTGCCTGATTTCACCAAATTGAAGCTTCAGTTTCTATTGGATGAGGTAAATAGCCTTGAGAGCTCAGTGAAAAGGGATTTGACGTTGTTATCTCATTATAGAGAGATAAAGGCGGGTTTTCAGCCGACTGATTTACAAATTCAGAACGAGATTGATTCGATAAAATTGGGCATTTTCTCTAAAAGTTAGTTTGATGATATAACGAAGAAATCTCTGGGCAATGCTGAAAAAGAAACACTATCATACATGCCTCCACCAGTGCTTAGTTTAACAAAGGAACTTACTCCAACAATAGACAAATACTTTGCATTAAACTCCAGATATGAATCTTTCAAGGGATACCAGATATTCCATTGGGGAGAAATCGACAAGCTACATGGAGAAATCGACAAGATTAAGTATGCATACGTTGACGAACCAGGCGTAATTCCGAGAACTTTAGCAAATATTGAGAATATTGTTGCCAGAGTCAATACGGAAGAGCAACCAAGAATCGAGAAGATAATGGACTCAGTAAATGGAAACTTGGTGGAATCGCAAGGGATACTCAACAAGATAAATGGAATTGCAGGAAAAGTAACTGGTTTTGTAGGCAACAACACTCTATTGCTTAAGATCGGTATTGGCATTGCAGGTGCCGGAATTATTCTTACCTTAATATTAATACCCATATTGTTAATCAGATGGATAGTTTGGGGCGTCTAGAAAATATTCACTTTTTTATTAGCCCAACAACCTTTTTAGGTTAGAAGCTAATTTTCAGCGTGAGCTTATGAGTTTTTTCCCAATTTTCAACACTTCTTTTACCATAATCTCAAAGTCTTCCCGGCGACTCCGATGATTGGTGTTAGCCACACGAAGAACATATCTGCCATTGATTACTGTCCCGGTTAAAACGGCAATGCCACTTTCCTGTAACTCAATGGCAATCTGCTTGTTAACTTCATCAAGCACAAAGTCATCTACCTCAGTTGAGACAAAACGGAAGCAGACAATATTAAGGCTAATCGGTGCTGAAAGCACCAGATCAGACGAAGCTTCGATTAGTTCGCCCAAATAAAAAGCTTGATCGATGTTCTGCTGAATTATCCTAGCGTATTTCTTTGAGCCATGCTCTTTAATCGACATCCACGCCTTAAGCGCGCGAAATCCTCGTGAAAGCTCATAGCTGTAATCGCTAAACCAAGGTAAATCGCCTCCAGCAACACCGCGTTCTCCTTTCCCGTGAGCAAGGTAATCAGGCGTTAAAGAGAAAGCCTTACGATGATACTTTTCTTGCTGCACTAGAACACATCCTATTTCGTAGGGCATATACATCCACTTATGCAGATCCAAAGCCAATGAGTCAGCTAACTCGATTCCCATTACCAATTTTTTTGCTTTAGGCGACAGGCGAGCCCATGCACCGAACGCTCCGTCAACATGGAACCAAAGTTTTTCTCTTCTGCATAAGGTAGCTAAGGAATATAGGTCATCAACGCTTCCGGTGTTTGTTGTGCCTGCAGCTCCAACTACGCAGAAAGGCGCGAAGCCCTCTTTGCGGTCTTGTATGATGGCTAAATTGAGCTTTGCAATGTCAATTTGGAAATGATCGTTAACCGGCAATAATCGCAGGGCTTCATTTCCAAGTCCAAGAAGTTCAACCGCTTTCTGAATTGAACTGTGGGCTTCTTCGCTGGCGTAAAGGACCATCTTTTCAGGTGAAAGTTGCAGTCCTTTACTGCGTAGATCAAAGCTTGCTTTCATGTTGCGTGCGACTGCTAAACCGATCAGGTTAGAGGCTGAGCAACCGCTGGTTAATATTCCGCTTGCTGAAGCTGGGAATTCTAGCATTTCCTTAATCCAGTCGAGGACCTGTTTTTCAACGTGGTTAGCGATATGGTTGCCCCCTCCATTGTTTGTGTTCATAGAGGCTGCCAACAGTTCGGCAAAGGCACCTGTTACAGTTCCCGTTCCCAGTATCCAACCCCAGAAGCGTGGGTGGATATTTCCCATTGGATACGGCAACACTTTTTCCACAAATTCCCGGTAGACTTCTTCAGGTTGTTCAGGATTGAGCGGCACGGGTGCGGTAAACTGGGATTTGACTTGATCGGGAATATTTTGCCAGACAGGACGCTCTCGAACAGTTTTCAGGTAATCTATCATGTCGTCAATCATCTTGTGACCAAGCTTTCGAGTAGATTCCCAATCATTAGGATCTAGCGTTTCTTCAGTCGTGTCTTTGTTGGTTTCTCGCGTCACATTCAAATCCTCTGTTTAATCCTATTAAATACTGGCTTTATTTGTTACTATAAAATTGTTAAATAATTTCAACCAAAAGTTAACGTTCCAAAACTATTCGCCTCATCTTTTTCTCGGTTTTTTGATTACAAATCTGTGTATAATGCGGTACAGGTTGGTACGAATATAAATTCCCAAGGCAATGGGGCTTTTTTTGGGGCTTTTTGTTCTAAAAATGGTGCCGATCCTTTGTCTGTTATTGTTGGGGTTCGTAAAGAAGGAAGCCATCTGTATGTGGTGCAGGTTGAACGTCGTTTGGCGGAACTGGATAAGGCTTGGGTAAAGGGGTATCTAATCATTTGCAGATTATCAGGGGTATACGGGACATCAAATAGTAGAAGAAGGACGGGTGATTTTCTACGGCATGTCCTTCTTCTTCTTTCAACAAGCCCAGAATGCTCACGTGACTAAAGAAGATCACTCGGATTGTTGGAAATACATTAAATAATCTTATGTTACTTTGTGTTATGTGAAGTAATTGGAGGGCTGCTTTGATGGTGAAAAATGTTATCGATTTAAACGAACGGGACAGCCGAGTAATCAACATAGTTAAGGCAAAGTATGGGCTTAAAGATAAAAGCCAAGCTTTGAGCGTAATTATCCAGCGTTATGAAGAATGTGAGCTTGAACCCCAGCTTAGACCCGAGTTTGTGAAAGAAATAGAGAACACCGCTAAGAGGGGTAAATTTGTCAAGGTTAAAAATTTCGCGGAAGAGTACGGACTAAAGTGATTGCTTGTATAGTCTTGAAATCGAGGAAGAGGTTTCTAAAACTTTCCACAAACTGCTCAAGAAAGATAAGGTGCAGTTAGAGGCTATAATAAAAAAATCATTCAGATCTTATCCGATCCATATCAATTCAAACCCTTAAGATCCCCCTTAGAAGGCCTAAGCCGTGTCCACATTGGATCCTTTGTGCTCATTTACCGAGTGATAGAAAACCCCGCTACCGTACAAATAATAAAGTATACCCATCACGATGAAGCATACCTTTAAGACTTCAGCACAACCACCTCTCCCACGCTTCAATTATTTTAAAAAAAGACAAACACTTCTCGCCTAACCTAAGTAGAAGTAGACCAGAAAATTTTTCACTGTTCTTCTACTACCCACAAAGACCCCCTCTGGGGTTAGGAAGTTGATCTGGATTTTGTTTCTGTTGAAGAACTATCTATTTTGTGATTTTTTTCTCTATCTTTTCAAATAGTTCTACAAAAGTCTGTTCCGGCTGAGCACCTACAATTGTATATTCATCATTTATAATAAACGTAGGAACACCGGTGATGTTGCGTTTTTTTGCTTCAGCACAGTTATTTGCATATGTTTTTTGGAGCAACGGGTCTTCCAACGCATTTTCAATATCCTTTTTTGTCAAGCCAATTTTCTTTGCTAAATCTATGATGACCTCGTTTTTTCCAATGTCAAGGCAGTCTTCAAAGTAGGCTTTGAATATTTTATCTGTAAATTCTTCATTTTTGCCCCTAATCCGTGAGTATTCACCAACTATAAGGGATCGTCTTGAATTAGGCAACACCCTAACATCACAAAAGTTCAAACCGTACTCTCTGCCTCTATTTCTCAAATGTTCATACATTTCATTTGTTTGAGAAATGTATTTTCTTAAATCGGCGCCGCTGATGGGTGTTTCTGGATGAATTTCAATTCCAACGTGTTCAAGTTCGATATCAAATTGATTTTTGAGTTTATCAATAATAGCTTTGCCAAGGTAACAAAAGGGGCAAATGTAATCTGAAAATATTCTAATTTTTATTTTCATTAAATCGCCTATGGACTGTCTGGTTTTTTTCTTCTTCTGTTTGCATTGGTGAGGAGTGCGCTTCTGTTGAAAGAGCACCGACGGTTTTAATCAGTTTTAGTCCTCTTTGAGTTATAACGTAGTCTCCTTTGGATGCTTCTTGTGCCATCAGATTTGCATCAACAAGTTTCTTTAGATGAAATGCTAAGTGGCCTGCCTTGAGATCTACTATTTTGGATAATTCTGAGAAGCTTCTTTTTCCTTTGCTGACTGAAAAGAGAATCTTGAGCCTTGATTGGTTTGCCAGTGGTTCTAGCAGTGAATCAACAAGAAATTGAGTGTCAATGACTTCAGGGTTATTGGTTTTGTTAATGTCTTCAACTAGAACAATTTCATGGTAGGCTCTTTTTTCACGCTTTAGCTTCTTATCAAAGTTGGAGAAACAGTTTCCGCATTGCTGACCTTTGGTCTTTTCAACCATTAACTCGTTTTCAGCTATTTTATCATCTAAGTCTGAAAGAGCTTCTTTTGTTCCAGATTGTTTGATAACTCGTGTGTTTTCTTCTATTGCGTTTTTGTAATGATCAAGACATTTGTCTCTGTTTTGGCAATCTTCTTTGAGCAACATTGCAATGTCTTGATTTAAAGATTGAGACCTCTGACCAGCATAGACCAATAGGTGATTTTGCGAAAGGCTGTCTTCAACCGCACGAAGACGTTCCTTCAAAACAGTTTCTTCCATCCTGTTCATATCGGCTCTTAAACCTTTAATCTCCATCTTCAACTCAGCGATTGCACCAATTAAGTAAATGGGTGATGAGTCTTTGCCTTTGTTAGCCAATATATTGTACTTCCCTTTCATTTGCTGAGTATATTTTACTTCCCTAAAAGTATATTAGAGTTTTGTAGTTATGCTTACATTATTGGATGTGTGAATTTTGGTAAGTATACCTCAAGAAGTAATAGATGTTTTAAATGCAAGTGATTCAGCGAAAATGATAGCAACTATCGACGATAAAGGCATTCCAAACGTAGTTCCATTATGGTTTGTAGTAGTAGACTCCGAAACTATTGCGTTCGCAGAAGTTTTCATCAAGAGAACAAAAGAAAACCTTGAAAAGAACAAGCAAGTTGCTCTTGCAGTGTTCAAAGGACCCATGACAGGCTACCAGCTAAAGGGAACATTCAGTGGTTTCCAAACAAGTGGACCAATTTTCGATGACTTCGCAAAGAAGAGTATGGAAGCCATGAAAATAAAAATAAATAGTGTTGGAATAATAAAAGTCACTGAAGTCTTCTCTGCTTCGCCAGGTCAAGGTAGCAAAAAACTAGCATAGATGCAAACATTTTACAAAACATCTCAAACACTTTTTTCTTTTTGTTGTCTATTTTAGGTTCAATATTAAGGTGATTTGAGATGTCAGGTGAAATAGAAAAACAACTCGAAGAAATCGTAAATGAAAAAGCCACTGTCGAAAGAATATCAAGTGTAATCGATGTCGCTGGTAAGGAATTTCCTTGCTTAACATGCGCTTCGAGAGATGAATGTGGAAGCTTTAAATGGTTTAATAAGTGGTTTGGAGCAAAATTTAACTCTGGACAAGAGTAGTTATTTTGTAACTTATTGCGGTTTATCCTCTCAGCTTCATAGCTTCCTCTTGAAGCAACGGCACCTAAGTAATAATTATCCCATCTTTTTCCAATCTAATTAAGGATTATGTTGTTAGTTACGCTTGTTAGCGCAATCGTTAGCACAAGCTCGGAAAACTTAGGGAACGCTATCGAGGATTTCAAATATTTTCAGAGTTGGCTGAACTCCGTTTCTTTGGAATAGTTCAATTGCTTTGGGGGTCTTTGTGCTACTTCTCATTTTATCTAGTGCGGACTCTGTTTTCTTCCAAGTTTTTTGAATCCTGTAACTTTCAGGGGTCTTGCTGTTCCTTAGAAGTAAGGATGATACTAAGCCTGGCGGAACTGGCTCTCTTTTAGCTGACGCAAAATCGCTTCAAATTCCTTTGATTCAAATTTGGCACCTTTCCCTCGACTATAGTAATTACTTGCATGAAGAATCCCAATTAAAGTATGAGTGTATTCACTTCATAAGTATTACTTTTGGGTTAATAATTATCAGGGGATTTTCAGTGCAAATTAAGAATTATGTTAAGAATTCCCAAGATAATTATTGAGTCAATTTCCTTGCCATTAGCTTGCGATAATTTGGAGCAGTAGTTAAGAATTATGTTAGGAAATCCTGCAATAATTAGGCGCTGAACTGCAACGGTGTTATAATGCCGATATGTACCCACCTGGAAAATGAAATATTAGGTTCTAGTTAACTGATTGTTGCTGGGTTTTCGTCGCTTCAATACAAAAGCTGCCGCGCCAGCTACTGCGACAACGACTACAATAATGGTTATCATCAATACTTGATTGTCAGAATTAACAGTGTTATTTACCAGGGAGGTCGAGGTTGGTGAAGGACTCGACAACTGATTGGGACCTACTCCACCTACACTGACAGGTTGCCAAAAGGAAGCCTGGTATATGTCCCAGTTGCCGTTTCTATTATCCATATAAACTATGAAGTTTGCGTCTCCAGTAGCTATTTGGGAATTAGTTTGACTCGCAGAGTTATTAGTCACTTGGGCCTCGACGCCAGTGGTAATTTCATACAGGTAAATATCGCCGTTACCGTTTCTATTATCGTCCCAAGTAAGTACGTTTAGGATTGGCTTATGCTTATGTCTGCGTTATCTTGATCTGCTAAGCTGTTGGCCATTTTTACCTGTTGTTACATCTCTCATAAATTCTCGTAGTCAACTTTGCCATATAACTCGATGAATGCTTTGGTCCAAGCAACATAGTTTTGGTCAATGACAGCGTGTGAATACCTAAAAGAGTTCGAGTTACTTGCCAGTCTGCCTTCTATGCCCGTTGAAAGGTTAAAATAATACACATATGGGAATGTCGCTGTACCGTAACCCCCGGGGCCTTCGTTTCTAACATATATTATTCCGTTTCCACTAATCGATGGGTCAATACTGTCAGCGGCGGCTGTTGTAATTCGTTGCTCTGTTTGTGTCGCCAAGTTATACGTATAAACGTCCCATCTACCGTTCCGATTATCTTCCCAGATAATGTTGTTGCCGTCAATATTAGGTGACATCTGCGCATAGGAATTATTTGTGATTTGGGCTGTTGCTCCCGATGTTATGTTGTACCTGTATATGTCCCAGTTGTGATTCCTGTCACTTTGGTAGACTATTGTGTCGTTGTAAATTTTTGGGTTTTCGTTGTTACCCTGGCTGGTTGTTACAGGAATTTCCGGGCGGACATCCCAAGTGCCATTACCAAGATCTTTTTGGTAGTACATATAAATGTCCCAGTTTCCATTCCTATTATCCTGCCAATACTATTGCGTAATTATTGAGTCCATACTCGTATATGTCAGGATATTCTTGATTTGCACTATTTGATGTTATTTGATTCTCCACAAACTGGAATTTAACGGCTGCATGTGCAGGATTAATCATTAATCCGGCGTAGAAAGCAAAAACTAAGAAAATTATAATTATTATTCCATTTATTTTGAGTCTTTTCAAGCAGTTTTGCCTTCGTAGAGAATATTTATTACAACTAACCAATCTCATAGTTTGAGGTGAGAAAATATAAGTTTATGGATACCCTTCGAGGTCAATTCTAAAAACGCGCTTAAAAATAACGGCCTAATTCTATAGGACATCTTCTTTCATGAAAGAAGACACAATCGATTTTTCAGTAATTAAGAATTATGTTGATATTTCCTGCGATGATTTTATCGTATAGGGATAGCACATTTGGTTTTAATGATTAGAAACGGAGTGTTAAGAAAAAAATTCGCCGTCTTAGATTGGTAGTAGTCGTCGGGCAAACTCTATAGACGACTACTTCTAATGTTTTGTTGAGCGCTGAAAAACAGTTACTTTGGTTTTTTTTTAAAATGCAATCTGCATATATATGCCAAGTATATGTCTTATTAATATGGTGTTAATGTTTGGTTAAGGCAATAGTAACTATTGATGAACGGACGAACCGAATTCTCAACGTAGTTAAAGCTAAGTACGGTCTTAAAGACAAAAGTCAAGCATTAAACTTGATGGCAAAACAGTTTGAGGAATGCGTTATGGAGCCTGAGCTAAGACCGGAGTTCATAGAAAGCCTAAAAGCCTCAGAAACTGAAAAGACAGTAAAAGTAAAAAACTTCGATAGTAGATATTCCAAGTGATTGCTTGTATTCTTTAGAAGTCGTTGAAAAAGTAGATAGAATATTCAAAAAACTGCGAAAGAAGAATAGAGAATGATTAAGAATGCGACGCTTGCGGTTGTTCTCTTCTTTCTAATTCTGATTGCTTCAGGTTTAATTTTCATTGGACCCGGTAAGGCTCAATATCAAGGTGATATAACTATAAACGCTAACGGTGGCGTAACTCCTTCATCAGCACCCATTCTGCAATCAAACAATTCCTATTATCTGACAAGCAACATTAATGGAAGCATAACGGTAGAAAGAAACAACATAACTCTTCAAGGAAACAAATATACTATTACAGTTCCTTCCATTTTTAGTAGTGGAATAACTCTTAACAATGTTTCAAATTGCACGGTATCTAATTTTACAATCGCAGGCGGTCAATACGGTATAAACATCTATGGAACCCATAATGTAATCGCCAACAATTCAATATCATCAGTAAATAACGACATTTATGCAATTGACCAACCAACTGGTGCAATTACATTAGCCGGCACATCAAACGTCATAAGCGGAAATAACCTAGCAAACGACCTTATCGGCATCAATTTCATCGGTGGTCTACCCACACTTATCTGTTCTTATAATCTAATTATTGGAAACACTTTTTCTGGTTGCTCTTTAGCTCTGCTTTTTTACGATAGTTCATTTAACGTTATTTATCACAACAATTTTATTGCTGATACAAAGGCAGTAGTGGATTCAGGCTTAGGGGTTTATCCTCAAGTAGCATCAATAAACAGTTGGGATAATGGCTATCCTTCAGGAGGAAACTATTGGAGTGATTATCATACAAAATACTCTAATGCAAAAGAGATTGATAGTTCAGGAATTGGAAACACACAATACATTATCAACGGTAATAACTCAGACAATTTCCCTCTCTTGAAACCGTTTAGTAACAAACCTATCGGGAATGTCACCCCATCTCCTTCACCCTCACCGACACTTTCTAAAACTTTAACTCCTTCACCCTCACCGACACTTTCTAAAACTTTAACTCCTTCACCCTCAATCCCAGAGTTTTCCTCATGGATAATTTCTTTTCTGCTTGCAATAACTATGGCGGCTGCTGGTTTGGCAGTCTACCACAAACGTAAAGCCAAAACCGCTTAGACAAGATGAGTTATAGACCAATAATTATCCCTCCATTTTCTAGCCTAATTAAGAATTATGTTAGGATTTACTGCGATAATTATGCCAAAGTTTTAAGCCAACAGTCAGCAGTAGAAAGTGGCAATCTCTAGAGTGATTATTTAAAATTATGACAGGAAAATAACGCCTATCTATTTTACAAAGACGATTCTTGTTTTTTAGAAGACATTAAAAAGCCATTTCTCAAAACTAACCCAACGTTTAACAGAAAAAAAGCGGAGAATAATGTAATTGCCTTAGCTTCCTTCAACAACGAAGGCTATTTTGACTACTGCTCTGTATTCTGCAATTTTGTTGTTTTCCACTTTTGCTTTGCAGCTTTTAACATAGATAGATTTAATGTTTTTAACTGTCTTTGCCGCTTGTGCTAAAGCATTCTTAACAGCATCTTCCCAATTATTTGGTGAAGTTCCAATTAACTCAATTATTTTCACAACAGTCATTTATTTTCATCTCCCAACAATTATCAACCAACTAGCGAATAAGAGCATGTGTGGCTACAAAATGAAACAACAAGTCATCGCCAAAAGATTCTTGCTTATGCCATAAGTGTCACTAAATTTTCTAACGTAATTAAGAATTATGTTTGGAAATATTGGGATAATTATCTTAGAGATGTTCCTTCCAAAAGGATTTAGCGCGCTGTTGTGGAAAAACATGGTTAGCATTTGGCGCTTACTAATCTATTTTTTGTTAAATAATGGGCAATGTTTTTAGCTTACCAGCCAAAGGTAAATGCAATCATTAGAGGACATTATTCAGAAATGGCTGATTTAGTTTCGGGCGGAAAAGTAGCAAAGCGGTCTTTTTTGGTCCAGTTAATTGTGGGTTTTTCGGAACTAATTATGGGTGTATTTACCTTAAGCATTGCTTTGATCGCTGACGGCATCCAATCTTTTGCAGATGCAGGCGTATCTCTTATCGTTTGGATTGGTCTGCGACTCTCAAGAAAAAAACCTGACAAAAGATTCCACTTTGGCTATCACCGTGTCGAAACCCTCAGCAGTATAGTTGCAGCCCTCTTTATGGCAACGATAGGCGCAATAACCCTCTATGAATCATACAGAGAACTCCTTAGCCCAACAGCAGTTGTTGACCCATTATTAGCATTAGTGGTTGCGTCGGCTGCAACTTTAGTTTCTTCATGCCTTTTAATCTATAAGCGTAAGGCTGCCAAGAAATATGGTTCTTTAGCGCTTAAAACAGATGCCTCCAACTCAATAAAAGATGTACTTACGTCGATAACAGCTTTCGTTGGCATAGCGTTAAGCAGTTACTTTAACATCCCTCAAACCGACGCCATTGCTGGAATAATCATTTCTTTGTTTGTGTTCACAATGGTTTATCCCATACTCAAGGAGGCGTCACTTGTTTTGCTTGATTCTTACCATTCCCCCGAAACCATGCAAGCAATAGAGAAAATAGCTAAGAGCATAACAGAGGTTAAGCAAGTTCACAGTATTCGAATGCGAAAGCTCGGTTCTTACTTAATCGGTGACATGCATGTTGTACTTAGTAATGACATGACTGTGGAAAAAGCGTATTCTATTGCCTCTCAAATAGAGGACCGAACGATAAAAGAATTTGAAGAGATTATAGAGATGAACGTAATAATAGAGCCTTTAAAGCAGCCAAAGTAAAACCGATACCTGTTAATCGCTAATTCTCTATTTTTGCAGACAAGTTTTAATTTCGCCGTGATATCGATTCGGTTCTATGTGGCGTTTAGGGACTTTCTTCCATAAGATGGCTTATGGCTTGCTATCGGTATTCATCCCCCTATACATTGCCACTTCGGCAACTTCAGGCGGTTTAGGTGGGAGCCTACTGGATTTAGGCATAATCATGGCTCTTTCAGTTGTCTTCACAATACCCTCCTCCTATTATTTAGCTGAGATTATCGGCTATTTGCCTGCCTTCATAATTGCAGGGTTACTCTTCTTTGTAGCCTTTGTCTGTTTAAAGGTCTTCTCTTAAAGGCATTATACGGTTAATTAGATCATTATTTAGCCCAAATTAGCTTAGCCAAGTTAAGAACAACAAAGAGAGCATTTGCTAGATTATTTTTTTGACGTAATAGGTTAAAGTCGATAGAACAACAACACTTGGAAAAATTTGCTTGTTTGTTGTTGTTTTTCTTCCAATCGATTTTTGGTTAGGGTTGGCGATTTCTTCCTGAGTTACTGACTTTTGAGGCTTAAGGCGGTGTATTGGTCGGAGTTCTAGTCGTTGAGGTTCAAGCCTGAATGAGTGTGAAGCCTTAACCTCTTCAAAAAGTAATGGAAGCGTTATCCAAATTAGGATTTAAAATTGTGAGGAAACATGGCAGTAATGTTTTCTTAAGCATCTAGACTGCAGATTAACTGTCGTTCCGGTACTGCTTTTCTTGTTCTTTTTTGATTTTTTGGATTGTTTGTTTAAGAGTTGGGATGTTATGTTTGATTGTTTGCCAGATGGTTTCTGTATCCATGCCGAAGTATGCGTGGATGAGTTTGTCTCGCATGCCTGTGATTTCTTTCCATGGCAGGTCGGGGTATTTTGATTTGAGGGAGTCGGGAAGTTGTTTGGATGCTTCTCCAATGATTTCGATGCTGCGAACTGTTGCGTTAAGTGTTTTTCTTTCTTTGACGAACTCTTCATATGTCATGTTGGCAACGAATTCTTCAATGTCAGTTATTGCTTCCAGAATGTCTTGTAAGTAATCCCGTATATCGCGGCGCTTCAAATCATGATAACTTCCTGCATGATGTTTTCGCCGATGTGAGGTTTTAGTGCCTTCTTGGAGACTAAATCGACCTTGACTCCCAACAAGTCGGAGAGGTAATTTTCTAGTTTCATGAATTCGAATAAGCCAACAGGCTCTTGAAACTCAACTAGAATATCCACATCGCTGCTGAGTTTTTGTTCCCCTCGAACATATGAGCCGAAAACGCCTATAGTTTTCACTTCGAACTTTTGACTAAGCTCATCTTTATTCTGCAAAAGTAGACGTTTAATGCTCTCAACATCTCTCATACTTCAAAATATGTTATCTCGGAACTTTAAGCCTTTTCACTAAATAGAAGAAGGAAAGACGAAATTTTTTATTTTTCTTCTTCTTCCTATAAGTCCAGAATCATCTGACATTGGAGAGGCTAAATTTTTTTGCTCATTCTGAGGGTTTAAGTAGCCATTTCCAGAGTGGAGTGAAAACGACTGTTTTGTCATTTACTAACGTGCTTGATTCATAATCCCACGTAATAACGAGCATATTGTCACATTTCATTTCTTCGGCAGCAACCTTAAAGGATTCAAGCTCTCTTTGGTCTATTTCGTTTTTTGCTGAGGCATAGGTTACTTGTATAAGCTGTTGTATTGACTCCGCAGTTTTAACTATAAAATCAATTTCTTTTCCTGTGTGATCTTTCCAGTAATAGAGTTCGCATTCTGGATGGAAGTATAGTTTTCTTCTTAAAAGCTCAATGAACACCACGTTTTCCATCAATCTGCCCGGGTCTTTGCTTAGTTTAAACGCTACATTGTTGGCTAAGCCGGTGTCGATGCAGTAAACTTTCTTTGGGGCTTTGAATTGGTCTTTGAGTTTATAGGAGAATCTTTCAAGCAGAAATATGAGGTAGGCGTCTGAGATGTATGCAGCGTATTTTGCTATTGTATGTGGATCTTTTATTTCTAGAGTTGTTTTTAGTTTGTTGAATGTGATTTCTTTCGCGCTGTTTGAGATTAGGTATTTTGCGAGTTCTCTTAGGTTTTGGGTTTTTCTTATTTTGTGGTGTCTTATTATGTCGTTTTCAATTATGTCTCTGTAGATTTCATTTAGCATTATACTGCCGAACTTGCCTACTTCTGGGAAACCTCCTTTCTCTATAAATTCCGAGAGGGCTTTTTTTACCATGGCAATGCTACTTGTGGAGTAGGTCCAGTTTTCGGTTAAGGCTATGTTTTTTGTTCGTAGGTATTCTTTGAAGCTGAATGGTAGAAGCGTTACATCGATGTGTCTGCCTGTTAGGAAAGTCGCGAGGTTTCCTCTCAGGAGGTCTGAGTTGCTGCCAGTTATTATTATTTTATTTGTTGTTCTAAGTCTGCTAACGAATCTTTCCCAATTTGGCACTTTCTGTATTTCATCAAATACAAAGTATGTTACGTCGTTGCCGTATAATTCGTAAAATGCTTGTATAGCTTGGTTTAATTCTTCGGCTTTTAGGTCAATTAGTCTTTCATCGAAGAAGTTTATGTAGCCGAATTTCTCTTTGTTGAGCAGTAGCCAGGAAAATATGGATTTGCCGCATCGCCTAATGCCCAGGATTGCTAACACGTTGGGTTGTGCTAGATAATTTTTAACTCGTGTAGTGTCTATGTCTCGGTTTATGATTGGTTCTCTTTCAAAAAGGCCTTCTACGTCTTCTTTTTGTGCTGTGATTATGGCTTTAAGCTCTTCGATATTCATCTTGTTTTCAAAAGTGTTAATCACATAGTTTTATAAAAAGTATGTGGTTAGCATTAAAATTAGCTTTCTTTGCATTACTTTTTTTTCCTCGAAAGACAGGATTGCAGGTGCGATAGTCCATTAATAGACGAGAAAAACGGAGTTTCAAGAAAAAAATTCCCCATCTTAGATTGATAGTAGTAGTCCACCAATTGCTATAGACTACTACTTCTAATGTTTTGTCGACATTAAAGAAGCATGATTTCCTGCGGATAGTGTTGTTGTGTGTACTCGGCGTACGCCTAACCTAAGTAGAAGTAGACCAGAAAATTTTTCACTGTTCTTCTACTACCCATAAGCTTAGAAAATATGGCTGGGATAAAAGAAGACATTAACCCTGCACATAGCACTGTCTTTTTCTTTCAACTTTAAGCTAATTTACTATTGGATCCACCTGCATTTTAAAACCGCAATGATGACAAACAAACCAAGGCAAACCGTTCACGCTCCAACTAAGGAGGCGAGGAAACTAAACGCTTGCTTGTAAGAGGTTAACCCGATAAATTACACTAATAAGCAGCTCGCTTTAATTAATTGCACTCAAGGATATTGAGCAAATTTCTTTCAAAAGAATTTTTACAAGGATAATTAGAAATGTTGAGAACTCCCTGTGATAATTATTCCAGTGCTAAATCTGTAATTACGGTAATTTAGCATTTCGATGGAGGCTGCAAATCAGGTACGCTTTGATACAATTCACTAATCAGATCGGCTATTGTGACGCTATTAAGTTCTTTTCTTAAAGCTGACACAGCGTTATCCAGATGCGAATACAGTAGTTCATAGATATTGCTGCCGATAGGACAGTGTGGCGATGGGTTTCCGTGGAATCTAAAGATGTCTTCTGTCTTTTCAGCTTCAACTGCATTGAATATATCCAACAAAGTAATTTGCGCTGGTTTTTTTGCAAGTGTTGCGCCGCCAGGACCGGGCGATACGGATATTAGGCCAGCTTTTTTAAGTTGTGCAAAGATTTTTCGGATAATAACTGCATTTACACCTGTACTTTCTGATACAATATCGCTGTTTATTTTTCTTTGATTACTAAATGCTGAGATAATCATCAATGTATGTACAGCTAAAGGGAAACGTGTACTGGCCCGCATAGGATTTAACTTCGCTATTCAGGCTTAAAAATATTTGTAACCATTACAGTTACAGATTTATGTTAGTCTGTAAATATACCAGTTACAAACTCTAAGAAGGTTTTATTATGTCAGAAATGTTGAAAAATATCAAAGAACGTCAATCAAGCCGGGGACCGTATGACCCAAACAAACCAGTTTCAAAAGAGAATCTTGAGCAAATACTTGAAGCTGCACGATGGGCACCGACAGGGCATAACATGCAGAACTACGAGATAGTAGTTATAGATGACAGAGCTGATGCTTGAAAGAATCGGCAACATAAAATCACGACTTTTGGAGAAATTTCTACGCGACAACTATGAACAGTTGTCCTTCTCAGAGGAGGAGTTCAAGCGTAAGAAGACTGGTGTTTTGTCAACTGGTTTTCCGCCTGATTGGGTTAACCCGGCTAAATTCAGCCAACTTGCACGATACTCCACCATTGCCACTGAGTATTTCTATTAGAGGGAGCCCAACCCTTCTGATGGTTTTGTATGATCCAAGAAAGAAAGCACCTGCCCTTACAGAGGATATTTATGGCTTCATAGGTTTAGGTTGCCTTATGGAAAACATCTGGCTGTCTTCACAGGCTCTGGGAATTAGTATGCAAATCCTAAGCCTTTCAGCAATGCTATCCGTCGAAAATGAACTAAAGCAGCTACTTGGTATCCCTGACCCGTTAAAGATCATCTACACAATCCGCTTGGGCTACCAAACCACTGAATTCCCATAACTAAGAGTACGCCGAGACATCGAAGACTTTACACACCATAACCACTACCAAAATAAAGTAAAATAGAACCGCCTCTATGACGAAAATATAGCCAAAAGAAGTGTTTAAAATGAAAAAGGGTGGAAATACTGTACTTATAACAGGTGGAGCTACGGGTATTGGACTTGAGCTCGCCAGATCCTTTATCGAGGCGGGCAGCGAGGTTATCGTTTGTGCCAGAACCGAGGAGAACCTTAAGCAGGCAAAGGACGAGCTGCCAAAGCTGCATATTACAAAATGTGATATCTCAAAGGAAGCAGAGCGTGAAACACTTTACGAATGGACAATTTCTAACTTTAAGAATTTGAATATCCTTGTGAACAACGCAGGGATCCAGAGAATGATTGACTTTAAGAAAAGGACTTGACGGATTTGCTTGAGCACAAGATTAAGGATGGAGCAGACGAGATTGAAGTTAATTTGAGTGCGCCGATCTATTTAACAGCCTTGTTCACCCCGCACCTGATGAAGCAGAAAGAGGCCGCCATAATTAACGTCTCATCGGGACTAGCTTTTTACCCAAAACGGGAGCTTCCGGTCTACTGTGCCACAAAAGCCGGTCTGCATCTCTTCAGTCAGGTGCTAAGATTGCAGCTTGAAGACACTTCTGTTAAGGTGTTCGAAGCTATACCCACTATAGTCGACACTGAATCTAGATAAAGGAGCGAGAAAAGCTAGAGGCGAGACCTATTTGGGCATAACAACCGCTGAATACATCAAACCTGTAATGAAGGCATTAGAAAACGATCAGTATGAAATACGTGCGAATCATTATGGACCCCCATCGAGCGGTGAGACAACTGAACAATAGACCATTTCTTTTTTTCTTTTAATATTTTATGGCTATATGACCGAAGCTTTTCTCGATGCATGGGTAAATTAATCTGGGTTGAGCGCTAAGTTATTTTTGTTTTGAAGCGTCTCGCCTACTTGCATTAGCACCCTTAGGGCTGCAGGCTTACACGTAGAAAGTCCGTTCAGTCAAAACTTGAGAACAAATTACAGAAGAAGAACGGATTGTCAAGTAAAAGATTCGCTGTCTTAGATTGGTAGAATGTAGTAAGCTAATTCTATAGACTACTACTTCTAATGTTTGCCGAAGTTAAAAAAACCTGATTTCCTGCGGCAAAGTAATTTTTCTACAAATTTACTTCTTAAAAGAACAACAACACTTGGAAAAATTTGCTTGTTTGTTTTTGTTTTTCTTCCAATTGATTTTTGGTTAGGGTTGGCGATTTCTTCCTGAGTTACTAACTTTTGAGTTTTGAGGGGGTGTAACTGAAAAATTTAATTGCGTTGTGAGGAACTTATTATTTAAGTGAGATTTGGTGCCGGAGTTTCTCGTTGGTACTGGCGGTTGGGCTTATTTCCAAGTGCCAGGCAAGGCGCCGTTGAAGGCTTACTCTGAAGTGTTCAATTTTGTAGAGGTTAACAGCACCTTCTATGAGTACCCCAATCCGCGGCTTGTTGAAAGCTGGAGGCGAACGGTTCCTGCTGATTTCGTGTTTTCGGTGCGTTGCCATCAGGACCTCACGCATAGGATCGGTCTTAAGCCATAGATCCAGCGTTTGAAGTATTCTATAAGATGAAGGCTTACTGCGACGCCTTGGAGGCGCCCTATTTAGTGTTGGAAACTCCGGTTAGCCAAGTTTTGGATGCTAAGGGCGTTTCGGAGGCTCGCGACTTCTTTTCCTCAATCTCACCTGGCAAAATTCAGTTTGTCTGGGAGTATCGGGCACCCTTCACCGAGCAGGTCGGCAGCCTAATGCAGGACTTTGGCATAGTGCAAAGCGTCGACCTATCCCTCAAAAAACCAACCGTACCCTCAAATGTAGCTTACTCGCGGCTCTTTGGCAAGGGCAAACACAACATCTACCAATTCACCGACGAAGAACTCCTCGAAATAGAGCAAAGAGCAGAGGAAACCCAAGCCAAAACCGTCGTCCTATCCTACCATGGACTAAGAATGAATACTGATGCCGCAAGGTTTCAAAGGCACTTGCAGACGGGCAAGTTTTTGCCTGTAACAGCCTATTTTGGGGTTGAGTCGGCGAAGGCGGTTTTAGCTGAAGACGCCGTATTTCCTTCGACTAAAGCTGAGTTGGTGGAGGACCAGGGCTGGAAAGTCATCGACTTAACCGCCGAGAAGAAAATCCACTTAGCGGATGTGCTTGGCAAAATTCCAGAAAGAAAATATCTGCGGCTAACCGAAGTTGTAGATGAGTTGAAGGCGGTTATTTGAAGCAGCAACATCTTGTTAGGCACTTGTGGCTGGAGCTACAAAGAATGGGAAGGCAACTTCTATGAGAAACGCAGCTGGCCAAAGCAAACTCCGTGCATACTCAAGGATTTTTAAGACCGCTGAAATAGACTCGACTTTTTACCGTAACCCATCTAAGGGTACAGTTATGGGTTGGTTGAAGTATTCTCCAAGCGATTTCATCTTCACCGCCAAACTGCCCAAGCTCATTACGCATGACAAAGCTTTGGGCTTAAGACGGGACGTTAAAGCTGACTTGGTTGAGTTTTTGGATTTAATGAGGCCTCTTGCAGCTTGGAGGAAAACTTGGTTGTTTACTGATTCAGTTGCCCCCAAAGTACACCTACAACCCCGAGAACCTCGAAGCGTTCTTCCAAATGCTGGATCCCACGTTTAGGTACGCAGTTGAGTTTCGCAACGTAACTTGGTTGATGCCTGAAACTCGAACTTTCAAACTTCTTGAACAGTACGGGGTAGCTTACACCAACGTTGATGAGCCGTTGCTGCCGCCTGAAATGCACTTAACCACTGATTTTGCATATTTCCGTTGGCATGGCCACGGAGAAAACATTTGGTTTGACTACCGCTACAGCAAAGACGAACTGAGCCATGGGTACCCAAAATTGAGGAAGCGGCAGGCAAAGTCAAGAAAGTCTACGGATACTTCAACAACCACTACCACGGATATGCCCCGGAGAATTGCCTGCAACTTATGGAACGGCTAGGGCTGCTTTCGAAGGAACAAAAGAAGGCAAAAGAAAAAAGCAGAGTTAAGCAGTCGCAGCTGGGCGCATTTTTCAGTTAACAACTTCTGGTAACATTAGGAAATATCTCAGAAAAGAAATGCGGATTCTTCTTTAAAGGGCGATCACAGTACAATTAACTAGCCAAAATTGGGATCAAATCAAGTTAGAAGTAGTTGAACAATAATTTGTATAGACTACTACTTCTAAGCCATTGAAATCGAAAAAGAAGCTCAATAACCTTAGTTACGTTTTCCTAATTTTGAGGTCTTGTTTTGTTGTTTATCTTCGTATCTGAGTGCTTCTAAGAGTCCTCGGCGCAATTCAAGTTGAGTGGCTTTTTCCGCCGCAAATTTATACAAGATCGCGCGAGTTTCTGAGCGCGTAAATATTTCATTGCATAAATGGCAGTGATTTACATAGTTGCTTTTGAACTTGATCTGAGGAATCTTTTTCCTGAATGAACTTCATTATCCCGTAAGGTCCTTCAAGCGATAGCCAATTGGCTATTAAGTCAGAGTTGACGTTTATCAACATCTTGCAAAGATCATCATTGTTCCATTTCCCAAATGTAAGCTCTGGCACAGTTTGCTCCATCATGCCGCAGCACAATTTTAGTTCTTTTTCAGGTGATATTATCAATCCATCCAACACTCCGGAGCAGGGGCTGGTCCAGCCATAAGGGTTGGTTGGGTAAATGATGTATTTGGACTCATCGAATTTATCGGCCCCTTGACCTATTGGGACAGTAAATGAAGATGAGTAAAGGTTTTCACCATCTTGCTGGTCTTTTTCTTCTTTAAACTCTTTTAGTTCTACACCTAAAAATTTGCTAAGGTATTCTGGAGTAATTCTCATATTTACGACCCGTTTGTGCGCTAAAAGAACCGGTATTGCCGCTTTTTTTGTTACCCAAAATGCATTGTATATATTTTCTAAAGGAATATGCTCCTGATGCAAGTCGTCGCAACTAAAGTTTATCTCTGACAATCCAGCTTTTTTGAGTCGTTTTATTACTTCTTCAGCAGCTGAAGGATTTCTCGCCCCAAAACGCATTTGTTACAACGCGAGTCCAAAGACCCAATGAATGAGCAAAGCGGATGGTCTCTTCAACTTCTTCTGATCTGTAGAGCGGTTCTCCTCCAGTAAATATTACCGATCTAAGACCCACCTGATTGTTAACAACAGAAATAGCTTCTTTCATGAATTTGGCGTCAAGAAAAGGACCATTATGTGGTCCAGAACGCGTTACACAATACTTACAACTAATGGGGCAGTCATAAGTTACAGAGAAGAATTAGCTTCTTTAACAAGACTTGCCCTTCTGATGTAGCTCTGTCGTTGGGTTTTAGGTTTTTGTGTTCTTAGCGGCTTTTTGTTTCAATAGCTTTCGTTAGTTGTACTATCGTGTCGTTTGATAACATGGGTGCTCTGAAAAAGCGTTCCCTAACTATCTCCTCTTTGAAGATAGAGGTTGTTTCAAACTTTGTAGTGCTATAATGGTCTGTTCCCTTTTCTGACACTGTGCCACTTCCGCCCCAATCTGTATTGGATCCGCGGTTTGATTCTGAGCTTTTTCAGAATGATGGACTTAGACACTTGTGGCAATGCCTACCGTTTTAGGTTTGAACTTTAGATGGGCATCTTCAATTGTGAGAACTGGGAGCCTAAAAATGTCTTCAAAGCGCAGTTTCTTGTCGCTATTTAATTTCTGCTAGCGTTTTCCAGTGCAAAACGAAAGTCAATTAGTACTTGCGGAGATAGGTCCGGTGATGGATCTATTCCATGGGCTGCAGAGTGATGCTTTAAGATTTTGGAGAAAAACTAAGTATGCATCATCATTTAAGAGAAGGTCTTTAATAAAAACTTGAAACGTTGGGGAAATTGGTTTAATTTTTTCATTAATTCTTAAAGGCTTATCTGTTCTTCCAGACAATATAATTCACCGAAAAATTTTATTTCTTAAATAATATTTCCGTTGTCTTAATATTAAAGTTTTGCATTTTGACAAATCGGTTCGCAGGCGATAGGAATTTTCTTAAAGTCAAAAAGCCAAGAGTTGACTTATGCAATATTTGTTCGGGATTGAATGGGCCCTCGTAAGTTAATTATGTTTGGATCGTGATTGGTTTCTTGTTTTCTTCGATTTGTTTTTCCATTGCTTTTTTTGATATAGTCATGTCCAGCGTGATTAATTGTTTTACAATTTCGTTAGTTCTGTCAAGCTTGTACATGGTGGCTCTTCCAATTTTACGGGTTACGATGAGCGCTCCTGATTTTTCAAGTTCTTTCCAATACTTGAAGAAAGTTACTCTACTCATAGCAAGGTTGCTGGCAATTTCGTTCTTGGAGTAATCAGAAAGTGGGTTGTCTAAAAAGAAATCTATAATCCTTAGTGTTGGGCTGTTTCCAAGGTATTTGAGCAGAAGCGTTTCATCTGCGTGGTATACCGTTTCCATGTTAAGACCTGCTTTATCAAAATAAAGACAAAGTATATAAGAATAACCGTTTAAAGTATCAAAAGTGAACTCATGCTTTCCGACGATGAAATAAAAGCCACAATCCTCTTCAAGCTTCATAAAAGAGGCAACTGGGGGGCGAGTCATACAGCCTTCGACAACTTGCAAAAAGGTTTCAAACAAGAGGACCTGGGAAAGCAAGGAAAAAAGAGAACAGAAACAAACGCCAAAAATCTTATCCGTCAAGGATGGATTATCCCCAAACCTACAAGTTATGGATTGCAAGTAGCACTCGACCCTAAAGAAAGTAAAGCGATAATTTCATACATGAGACAATTTTTCCCAGAAGTCTAAACGAAAGCGGTGCTCTGAGGTGAGACTTGAACCCGCAAATGCCTGCGCCAGAGGATCTTAAGTTCTCCTCCATAAAAATCTTTAAACAAATGAAAAGTCATAGAGATGAAATGGTGCAAAATGTGAAGCCTTATCCATTTCCAGACCTTGAAGGAAAAGATGCACAGGTTTTTGAACAACAAATTAGGGAACCACTTACCATTATCCAGAAACGTATGATCGCGGAATGCGTCATCGTTTTTGCTCAAATTAAAAAAAGAAAATAGAGAATTTTTTTTTTTTTTTTTTTTTTTTTTTTTTTTTTTTTTTTTTTTTTTTTTTTTTTTTTTTTTTTTTTTTTTTTTTTTTTTTTTTTTTTTTTTTTTTTTTTTTTTTTTTTTTTTTTTTTTTTTTTTTTTTTTTTTTTTTTTTTTTTTTTTTTTTTTTTTTTTTTTTTTTTTTTTTTTTTTTTTTTTTTTTTTTTTTTTTTTTTTTTTTTTTTTTTTTTTTTTTTTTTTTTTTTTTTTTTTTTTTTTTTTAAAAAAAAAAAAAAAAAAAAAATTTTTTTTTTTTTTTTTTTTTTTTCCTCCGCTTAAGATCTGTTCCCGAGTTCTAAAATTTCACAACCTTAAAAGGCATTTTCACCATTTTCAGATTGGGAACAAAAGGGCAGTCATATTCTTTTAGATGAATTGTAAAGAGAAGAAGAAGGATGGGTGATTTTCTACGGCATGTTTTTCTTCTTCTTCCCAATGGGCTCAGAAAATTTGTCCATGTAGAAAAGACAGTAACCTACGTAGAAGTAGACCAGAAAATATTTCACTGTTCTACTACTACCCACAAAGACCTCCATCTGAGGTTAGGCGGTTGATTTTGCTACCCAGTAAAGTTGGATAAAGAAAAAACTGTTTCCAACAGAATTAGACTTCTTTTTCTTATATGAATAAACCTAACTTCTTAAATAAAATAAGGACATGTGATTTTTTACGGCGTGTTTTTCTTCTTCCATCAAGTCCAGAAAACTCACGCAACTAAAAGAAGAAGACAACAACCATTGCACACAGCATTGTCTTTTTTAAGAATAAGAAAAAGGGAGGAGAGTTTTTTGCTATGATACTTTACGATGGTGGAACGAATGTTGTGATTCCATGCATTATTATGTCGCCATCGGTCATTGGGTGCGAAACATATCCCCATGAAAGACATGTGAAAGCTCCGTCTGCGTTGAATCCCATTTCATCTGCATATTTTGTGTAGCCAGAAGCGCCTGGGTAGCCAGTAAACGTAGTGGTTATGTCTTGGTGGACTGAGCCACCTACTTTGTCTAACGATATTGTGAAAGCAGGTATAGTGACAAGTGTAACTCCTCCAGTAGGTTTGAGCCATAGGATCGTCTGCGGAGCAGTCAATTCAGCGGATATACTATTTCCATGCCTTTCTACTGAAAGCACGCTATCCGAGACAAATTTTAGGTTCAAAGGGAACAATGCTGCTGGCAATCCACTCATAAGAGTCTTCAGGAAAGGTAAGGCGTCAGGATTAGTCGTGAAGTCAGCAATTGGAACCCAAACAAAAGACCCATCGGGCTGCGGGTAAAGTATTTGAACACTTAAAAGATCTCCAGATAGTACTGATCCGATTTCTATGTTGTGAACTTCAATTCGTAGATTATTTGCAGGTATTCCACCAGACGGCCATCCAGCTGGTGTTGCAATAACTGCACTACCCCCACTCAAATATGACCTTGTAACTCCTGCGTCCAAGTTATAGTTCTTGGCAAAGGCTGGTGCAACTGCTGAAACGGCAAAAATCGCCACAATTGCGATAACTAATATTGCTATTTTTTTTCATTCATTTTTCACCTCCAATTTCATCCTATGAGCTTTAATAAGGTGCGGAAAATTATGTAGCGTTTTTTCTGCATTTTTCCGCAAAAACATAAAATTGAAGTTTATACGATTTGAGGAGTTATTATGTTTTCATGATTTGCTTTACTTTTTTATCTTCCAAGCAAACTCTGACTTTTTGGATGCGTCCTCCTCGACCTCTTTCTCCTGAAAAAAATCGCGTCTCAATCAAACCAAGTTTTGTTAGTTCACGTTTTGCTTGACCACCGTTGCCTGACCTTCCATACATGCTGTGTTTTGATACTTTTCCTTGTTTCACAACTTCCATTAGCGTTCGCCATCCTGACTTCTCTTGAGGATTCTTATGTTGGACATAATCTTCTTTGAAGGCTTTAACTAGAAAATTAAAGGCTTGCTCAGCAGACTTTAGAGTCGAAAGTGAAAGTGGGTGGTTGTTCAAATTCAGTGCCGAGATCTGATTTAGGTCAGTTCGGCAGCAGGTTGAACAGATATCAAAATGCTGTTAATTCGGCATGTTTTTTGTTTTCCTAAGTCATCGAAGTATGAACTATTGGGTTTAAATTAAAAACGCCCTGCTTTCTTTGGTTTAACAATAGTTTTTATTGTAAAAACTTCAAATGGTTTAATGTCTTTTGACTTCCATTTAATTGAGCCATTCTTTGATGGTGCAGTTTTCAGAAATGCTTAAAATTTCAAATTCAGGAAAGGCATTTTCTATTTTAATCAATGTTCCATGGGCTCTTGAAATGTTGACTAAATCAATCCTTGTTTCGAATGTTTTGCCTAACAGAGACGTTTTTGGGTGCCATTAGATTTGTTTGAATATTGACATGTTCAAATCTATCCCTTAATTCCTTGGAAAATCTTTTGTGATTCCTCTAGTTGCTTTGTTGCTGAGTTAATCTGTCCTTGCCTTGTTAGAATTAAGGAGTAAACACTTTTTTGCCAAGCTTCTATACCTGGACCAATGCTTCTTAGCTACCTCTATGCTCTCCTCGAAATACTGGTTTGATTCATTATAATTCTTGTTTCCAGCATAAAAAACAGCTTTCGTAAAGGAACCAAACAAAGCTGGATTTGCAATTACCTCGTTGGGCAACTCAATAAGCTTTTCATAAAATCGTTTTGCTTGCTCCAAATCACCCGCAAAAATGTAGCACCTTACAAGGTTGTTGTAGACTAAGGCTTGAGTGAATTTCGATTCTGTTTTGTTGCAATATTCAAGTGCACGTTAACCCTTTTGATAATGCTCCTTTGACGTCGCCGGTACCCGAAATTATGCTGGCTAAGAGTGCATTCGATTCAGCTATTGTTTTGTAGTCTGCTAGCCTCTCGCCAATTTCAATCGCGTTCTTTAGCATGTCCGAGGATTCTTGACCAAATCCAATGTCTGCAAATTGTACTCCTGCAGCCCAGTAACCTTCCATCTGTCTGACGTAAATCACCAAGCTCTCCTAACATTGCGATTGATCTGAGAACTGCCGCAATTCCTTTTTCAAGTTTGCCTGCATAAATGTTAGCGACCCCTACTCCTATTAATTCTGAGGCAACATCGCTGATAGAATATTCTTCTTCAGAAATCTTCAAGGCTGCCTCGTAATCTTCAAGAGCCTGTGCAAAGTTTCCTTTGTATATTAGAGCTCTTCCTTTTCTGTAGCGGATTCGTGCGGTTTCCAAGCGGTCTTCAGTGGCTAATGGCTCTGCTTGCTTAGTTAGGTCCAAAAGATGAACGGTATCGCCTTCAAAAAACGCTGCGTCCATGGCTTTTCTTAGTGCCCGTAGTTTTACTGCGCCCGATGCCTTACTGCTTAGTTGTTCGTAGGCTTTCAAAGCATCTGTGAACATGCTGTTGGCATAGAAAGCGTCACCTAAGCCTTCTATTGCTTCAATCTTTTCAGGAACAAATTTTTGTTTTTCTTCGACAGTTTGCATAACAAAGTTGAAGTGTTTTATTGCCTCAGCATTGCTGTAACGGGCCAACGCGTTTTTTCCTGCAAGAAGTGAGTATTTTATTGCTTTTTCAGTGTTTTGGGATTGAACATAATGATAAGCTAACTCTCCTAGTTGGAGGTCATCTGAATTTTGATTGGTGTCTTCTAGTTTTTGAGCGATTCTTAAGTGATATTTTGTTTTTAGCGGTTCCGGGATTTCTTCGTAGAGCATTTCTTGGTATTTGGCATGATCAAATCGGTAAAGTTTTCCTTCATTGTGAATTAGTAGAGTTGCCTTTGCGATAGCATTCAATTCTTCTAGAATGTCTAGGCTGTCCTTGGCTATTACAGCTGAAAGAAGTTCTGGGTCAAATTTGTTTCCTATAACTGAAGCTGCATTTAGCGCTTTTCTTTGAATGGGTGTAAGGGAATCAAGTCTTCTTAGTAAAACGTCCTTAACTTTTGCTGGGATTTCAAATTTCTCTACGGTGTGTATCCACTGATTTTTTTCTTGAATAATGCTTCCCTGTTTACTTAGCAGCCGCAAGGATTCAACGATGAAAAGTGGATTTCCATGGCTTTCCAATTGTAATTTCTTTTCGAATGTTGCATCTATTTTTCCGCCCAGCATGCTTTCAGCGATCAAACGGATTTCTTTTGAGTCGAATTGACTTAATTTTAATTTGTGATACAACCCTTCGCGTCCCATTAGTCGAATCGTTTGCACCAGAGGGGAAGGATTTGGTAAATCGTTTGTTTGGGTGTTGAGTTCTTCATCTCTAAAAGTCGCTATGATAAGTATTCTTTCTGCTTCAATGGCTCGTGAGATATAGTGCAGAAGTGAAAGGGATGCTGAATCAGCCCAATGGAGGTCATCAATGAAAAACATCATTGGTTTGTTGGTGGAGAGGGTTAGGAGTTCTTTTGTGATTGCTGCAAAGGTTTTGTCTTTCCAGGTTTGAGGTGTTATTTCTTGTCTTTCAGTTCGGTTTAGTTCAATCAGGGATGTTTTTAGTGTTTCTTGTTTGGCTAAGCTTGAAGTTTCTGATGAGAGAAATGATTCGAAAGCTTCAGTGAATGGAAAATAGGGCTCGGCGGAGTTGCTGAGACACCAACCAGTTAGGACTTGAATATTTTTCTTTTGAGCAAGCTCTGAAAACTCCCTAATTAATCTGGTTTTTCCACTTCCTGCTTCTCCAGAAATGAAAACGGTGGTTCCTCTACCAGCTATCGCACATTCTAAAAATTGGCTTAACTCATCTAACTCATGGTTTCTGCCAACAAAAATTGGTTCATTTAAGATATTAGACTGCAGCTCGTTACACCTATTTAGGACAGTTAGATTAGTTCCAATATGTTGTTATTAATATTCAAAGATTACTCAAAAGGTTTTTCATAAAATTGTTTCAGGCGCAAAATTTTTGCCTTTACAACTTTTGAAGAATAAGAACGGAGTGTCAAGAAAAAAATT
>CAWFFH010000002.1:0-11024 GCA_963815095.1 Candidatus Bathyarchaeota archaeon
CTGCGCTATCTCAACCGATTTTTCCACTGAACCTAAGAAACGTGAATGAGATTTTTCCAGGATTCGCATTAGGCGATTTTGCAGTTCTACAAGGTTCGTCTGTTTCGTCTTTAACTTCCTTATTGTGCGTAAAATCCCAACTTCCAACCCAACTAGGCGGATTACAAAGCAATGTTATCTTCATTGATGGCGGCAACACATTTGGACTCTACCAAATCGCCAGACTTGCGCAACTTTGCCATCTTAACCCCAAACAGGTTTTAGACAACATCTACATTTCAAGAGCCTTCACAGCCTACCAAGCAACCTCGCTAATTATGCATCATCTAAAGGAATCAATCAAAAAATACAACGCTAAACTGGTCATAATCTCAGATATTGCCGGATTCTTCTTAGACAAAGACATTCCTGAAGATGAAGCCCAACACATATTCAGCCAAATTACGACTTATCTTTCAAACTTTGCAAGAGAAACCCAAACAATAATAATTGCAACCTATCCCCAACACCCAAACACCACACGAAACAGCTCTCTGCAAACCCTAACAAATGCCAAAGCAAATGTTGTTCTTTCTTTGAGAAGAACCAGTTATTCCAGGCAATTTGTTTTAGAAAAACATCCTTACCTATCCTCAAAAGTTGCTGAACTGCCTTCAGAAGATTTAACGTTGGTGGATTTTGCGGAGGGTAATGCATAATGGGGAAAACTGTTGAATCTTACCGGATGGCCATTGAGGATGAAATATCCCGGTGGAGCGGTTTTGGAAAAGCCTTGCGAATCGAAGATAAGGCAGCATTCGATGCGTTAATGGATGCTTGCCGAAGCTATGCATCAGCTGGAAGCAATGCTACAAATCCTATTCTTTTCGAACCCATGATCATGTCCATTTTACTCTCACAGCAAGTAAAGATCAGCCGATTAGAGAAGGCATTGAATGCTATCAAGCAGCCCTAAAATCCGCGGCTGGATATTTGACGTTTACCCGGACAACATTGGCGAAATGGCAGTCTGGATAATTAGCGAAAATGGCCAAAGAATCAGATTAACAGACAAGTTTCAGCCAAAAATCTACGTTTCAGGCAAAAAAGAAGATGTCGAAAAACTCGTAGGGCGCATCTATTCCAACGAAAATATTGCCAATTGGTGTTTTGTTTACAAGTATGCGAACCCGATGGATGCAGAAAAATCAAGAGTTCTAGAGATAACGCTCAAGGATTGCAGAAAGGTTTCATCCTTAACCAATCAAATCCTCAAATTAGGTGACTACTTGACTTATGAAGTTCACAACTGCGATCTGAAGGGAGATAGAACCTACTTTTTTGAGCATGATTTGTTTCCGCTTGCTTTCTTAGAAGTCGAAGTCCTAAAAACAGGCCTAAAATACACTCTACTAGATTCTGTTGAGAGTATTGATTATTCGATTCCGCCGCTGAGAATAATGCAGTTAAGGGTTGAAATCGCTAAATCGGGGAAAATCGCAAGTCCTCAAGATCCCATAGCAAGTATTATTCTAAATGAACAAATAATCATTGATTCGGGTGATGAGGGAGAAAAACTTCTGCAGTTAAGCAAGATGGTGAAGGAATTTGACCCAGACATTATAGTAACCAATGGCGGAGATTCCTACCTTTTCTCTTACATGCTCCAACGGGCAATCATCAGCGAAGTGTCTGATAAGTTTATTTTAAGCCGGGATGAGGTGCCTTTTGTTCCTAAAGCAGCGCAGGGGAAGACCTTCTTTTCCTATGGACGTACATTTTACAGAGCAGCAACCATTCGATTGTATGGAAGAGTTCACATCGATGCAGGAAACACCTTCATTTTGAATGAAGCCAGCTTTCAAGGCCTATATGAAATTGCAAGGACTTGCAGAGCACCCTTGCATACTTCTTCTCGATCGTCAATTGGATCAAGCATGTCTTCGTTACAGTTCTACCAAGCCTTTAAACAAGAAATTCTGATTCCAAGAAACAAAAGCATCCCTGAAGCCTTCAAATCAGCCTATGAGCTTCTTGTTGCAGACCGCGGCGGTTTTGTTTATGAACCAAAAGTAGGCATTCACGACAATACGGGGGAAGTGGATTTTTCCTCGATGTATCCAAGCCTAATGGTTAACAACAACATCTCAGCGGAAACGGTCCTTTGTAAGTGTTGCCCAGACTCACACTTACGCATCCCCGAGCTCAACTACAATATATGCGAGAAACGTGAGGGAGTTGTTCCTAAGGCATTGAGGCTTGTTGTCCGCAAACGATTAGATTACAAGCGATTAAGAGATAAAACCACGGACCCAAAACTCAAGGAGATGTACGATAATCGGCAGACTGCTTTGAAATGGATTTTGGTTACATGTTTCGGTTATTTGGGTTATAGAAACGCGAAGTTTGGAACGGTGGATGGGCACATTGGGGTATGTGCCTTTGGGAGAGAAGCGTTTCTTAGGACTGCTCGGATTTCTGAAGGTTTAGGCTTTGAGGTGCTCCATGGAATTGTTGATTCTTTGTGGCTGAAAAAAGACGATGCTACCTTGGACGAATATCATGAATTGTGCAATTATGTAAGCAAGATTATTGAGGTTCCGCTGAATTTTGAGGGACGATACAAATGGATTGTCTTCTTGCCCTCCAAGATGCATCCTAACATTGGCGTCTTAAACCGTTACTATGGGGTTATGGAAAGCGGAAAATTAAAAGTCAGAGGCTTAGAAGTACGCAAACACGACACTCCAAAGTTTGTTTACAACGCCCAAATGGATATGATAAACGTGTTTTCCACAGCTAACAACTCAACGGAGTTTATGCAAAAGATTCCTCAAGCATTCGACGTTGTAAGGGCTTATCGACAGAAGCTACTTGATGGTGATGTGCCCATCGGCGATTTGATCATTTCTAAGCATCTATCGAAAAACCCCATGCATTACAAACAGCACGTCAGCCAAGTAATCGCCGCTGAGCAATTAATCAAGGAAGGCGGCGAAGTCCATGCGGGCAACAGTGTAAAGTTTGTTTTCACCCATTCAGAAGATAAACGACATGAGCGCAGGGTAAAAGCAGCGCAACTTATTGTAGAAGATACTAACCCAGACAACAAAAAGTACCTGTCTTTACTCTATGCCTCGGCAGCCAATTTGCTTAGCTTCGCAGGCTACACAACTCAATCGGTCTATGAAACAATCTCAGGACAAAACCAAAAGAGTATCTTGGGATATTAAATGAAAAAAGAAATTCTCAATTTCGTTGCATGGAAATAGCTAACATGGCAAAAGCTGACAACAAAGAAACTGAAACAGTTAGACTGTTGAAACAGGTTTTAGTCGAGTGGAAAAGAAGGTGTTAAGCTAGTTTAGCCGTGTGCTAACGTCGATAAGGCAAAAGAGGGGCACATACATGCTTATCTCTTATTAGCAGCCAAACCAGCCCAACTATAGGGGCTTGTCGGACTATGTCTGACCAGTATTACCGATTGAAAATAATATAAAATAATGCTGTCACAAACTGAAACAACAAAAATAACTATCCTCGCTAAAACCGTTGGATGCTATTTCAAAGAAAAGTTTACCTGTTTTGGGAGAGAGGGCGTTCTTGGGTCATGCTAATGCATTAGGGGTGGAGCAAGTTCGGGCATGTCGTTTTTGAGAGTCATCATGTCCGAAAGGAGGTTTTCTGTTCCGCACCAGTATTTTCCTTCTCTTTCAATGGCACCAGCGACATGTAGTCGTCTTAGGTAGTTAACAAGAACGGAGTCGTTGATTCTTCCGTATGTTGTTCGGTAGTATTGCATGATTGATTCTGTGGATAAGCAGATTTGTTCCTCTGCCTCGATAGCTGGTCTATAGATGCAGCTATCAATGTGGATTGAAGGCTGGAAACGGCTAATTTCGAAAACCTGTCGTAGGGCAGTGTAGTTTTTCCTTAGCAGTTCTGAGATTATGGCTTTTCTAAAACCTTCTTCCTGAAACTTTTCGTCTTCATATTTTTGATGCAATAGCCAATATGTTTCACAGGTTTCAGCGATTTCCCCATTTTGGTGGATGATGTTCATAGCTTCGAGAAGCTGTAGGTATTGCTTGATTTTTGCTTGACTTTTTGCTGAGCGATGCCTTAGTAAATCGTCTATTGGCACGGATTCGTTTTCCAGAAAAGCACTTAGGATTTGGTCTATAGGCGTAAAGAAGTGACGAAACTCTGGAATTTGCACCAGACAATCAGCTGAGGCTTGAACAACTATCCGTTCTGTACGATCATAATAAGTTTTCAATAAGCATTGTATATTCTCGAGGCATTTTTCTCGGGGGGTTGATTCACCACTTAGCAGACCCAGATTTTCATCAAAACTCACTTGACCTATCTGCTTGATAGGAATAAAATGTAGCAACACATCCTCGGGGCAACGATCATCTTGCAAATATATTGGATAGTCACTCTTTATGTTCGCGACCCATTTCCGGGCTTCTTTATCAAACTCGGGATTCTCTGCGCTGATATGAAGCCCATACTTGTGCAGAACATAACTTTTGATTGTTCTTTGCGCGCTCAATCTAACTATCCTCCCGAGTAAATTCCTGTAATTTAGTTTGCTTTCTCTTTTCTACCTCAAGCAATATTAAGGTTTTATCCACATTTTCATTCTCCCATTGAGAAATAAACGTTACTACATTCTCATTTCTTTGCCCACGTGCGGGGTCATTAACTGTAACAACGCCTTTTTCTCGGTCAATATCGATGATTACCACTGAATGTCCACATCCAATGTTGCTGTTGCGTTTGTCGGTTATCCAAATCCAAGCTATGACGGGGTTTCCTTTTTCATTTTCTTTCAGAACAGTTTTCCAGTCAGAAGGATATTTAGCGATAAACCGAATGCAAAAGTTTGAGGTAACCAGAGAGTCATTAATTAAAGAAATGTTGTCGATGGTTGTTTGGCCGCCGCTTTTTGTGTCAGTTCTTATTTGCTTGGCTATCTTGTTTATAGGAACATTAGGTATTTCTTTTTCGCCATAAACTTGCCGCAAATAGTCTATAATCATCTTCATGCAGGCAGGCACACAGTAATCGGGGTGTGGCTGACGGTAAAGTGGCACGTTTATTCTTGGCACGCACTGATTATCTGTTCACTTTCCATATAAGCTTTAATGAGTTGCTATTTGAAGCAGTAAGACTTTTCCATAAGATCGAGCATTTCCAAGATACCTACCATTACCTTCTCAGAGATAGACTGCTGAAGGTCAACCTGTTTGGATGGTTCCCCAAAAATAGTTTTGCCAATAAAGATTGATAGAGGGCGAAGCTGCAGTTCAGGAAAAACAAAATTCGATATAACCGCAAGGCCTAAGAAAATGATCCAAAAATGCCCGACTTTGTTTTTACTGATTTCCGCCGAAGGACTAAGAGAATTATTAGGGCAACAATTACAACTGCAGCAACAACTGGGATTATTATATATTGGCTGTTAAGCGATGTTGATGGAGAAGCACCCATGGCATAGATATTGTTGCCGCCTGCAATGTATAGAACACCGTTGACAATGGCAGCAGACGCCCCAACATAATTACCAGTTGTGTAGCTCCAGAGTTTTGTGCCGTTAGTAGCGCTTAATGCGTAAACAGCTTTTTCGCCGCCTATGTAGACAGTGTCGTCGTTAACTGCAGGCGATGATGTAATTGAGTTGCCTATGGTATAATTCCACAGCTTATCGCCGCTTGCAGAGTTCAAAGCGTAAACGTTGCCGTCATGAGAGCTTATGTACATTATGCCTTCGTTAACTGCAGGCGATGACTCAATATAGCCACCTGTGCTGTAATTCCAGAGTTGAGCTCCATTTTCAGCGTTCAAAGCAAAAATTGTGTTACCGCCGCCCCCAATGTATACCACGCCATCGACAACGGCTGGCGAAGAAACAAGTTCCTTGCCTGAACCGCCAGTGGTATAATTCCAAAGCTTAGCGCCATTAGCGGCATTCAATGCGTAAACGTCGCCAAACCATGAGCCTACATAGACCACATTATCAACAACAGCAGGTGATGAGCCAACGTAGAAAGGCGTTGTATAGTTCCAAAGTTTAGCGCCGTTTGTGGCATTTAGGGCATACACGTTGGAGTCTTGGGAGCCTACGTAGACGACCCCGTTTACAACGGTTGGAGAGGAAATAACTAAGTCTCCAGTTGTGTGGTTCCAGAGCTTTTCCCCAGTGGTGGCGTTCACAGCGTAAACGTTGTAATCGAGTGAGCCTATATAGACCACGCCGTTGGCAACAGCGGGGGATGAAGCAACCGTGGGTGGGATTACACCGCCTTGGAAAATACCCCCAATGTTGAAATTCCAGAGTTTATCTCCGTTAGTGGCGTTTAGGGCATAGAGGTTTTTGTCATCTGAGCCTATGTACACCACGCCATTGCTAACGGCAGGCGATGAAACAATAGAGTTGCCAGCGGTGTATTTCCAGATTAGCGTTGAGGTAAGCACCGCATTGTTAGTTGCAACACCACTATGGGATGGGTCCGCATGGAACATAGGCCAGTCACCAGAAGCAAAGGCGGCTTGAACGTAATATTCAAAGGATGTTGCAGTTGTCGCTGTGATCAGGATTACCGAAATTAGAGTTATTGCTATTACTTTCTTGTTCATACCGCACCATGGTTATTTTATCTGCGTTAAGTTAAAAGTGTTCTCGTACAACTTTCTTGACTAAACCCAGTCAAGGTTTCTTAACTAAGAAATAGAGGATGGCTACACCAAATCGCTGGAAAAGGTCATTTCGACTTTGAGGTATTTCGATGCCGTCTGTAAAGAAGCATTGAAATAAGCCCTAAAAATGCTATCAAGACAATTGCGATTATATCAGTTAATGAGACAATTGCAGGACAAAACCAAAAAAAACCCTCAGATTACTAAAACAGCGCTTTTTCAAAAGGAATGCGGCTCAAATATATCGAAGGACTAATCAAAGATCGTATACCTGTGGCTAGAGAAACTGAGCAAGTAGTGTTCGACGCTGTGGCTTTGCCCTGCCCCTTGCCACCTAGAGGGAGACTGTTGAGGGCATCCCCGTTTGGACGCCGCCCAAAAAATAACTTGCCAGGTATTGGAAAAAAAGGTTGGATTAGTTTTAAAAGCAAACACGAATATAGAGTTAGTCATGGCTGTTGAGAAACAAGGCTTTTCCCGTAGGAATTGGAAGCGAATAGTATACTACTCGATAATTTTTTCAACATTTATTGCGATAACTTTTTGGGTGTATCTTCAGGAAATTAACCACTTAATTGAGAATGACACTGCTAATTTCATCAATAATGTCACTTATATTACCTATTTTACTCTAATATTTTTAGAGCCATTTTCACGAGATAAAAAAAGAGCGTACCTTGTTCGCAAGACAACACCATTTGTAATACCTATTTTTGCTGTCAGTTTAGGGCTCCTTTACTTAGACTATAATTTAGTGATCAATAAAACAATAAATGAAATTGAATACCTAAACCAATACACCATAATACTGGTCGCTTACTTCCTTTGCTATATACTAGTTTATGGTTTGTTCTGGATTCAAGACTGGAGAAGAGAAAGAAAAAACAATTACCTGAATAACACTATCCCGCCAAGCATTCCGCCTCCACCCCGCCATAGAGCTTAGTAATTTCTTATTCTTCCTTTTTGTGTTTTTTAGATTGAGCTGCTCTAAACTCAAAAGAAGAAAAGTAATTGATCAAGGTTAGAAGCAAAGCGGCCTTTGCATTTTTGTTGAACTTGTCTTCAGAAAAAGTTGTTTTTTTCTGAATTATAAAAGGACTTGTTAGCAAGACTAACATCTTCAAATGATAGTTTTGTAATTGCGCCTGCACACTCACAGAGGTATATATCTCAGCATGATATATTTGAGTCGTTTGAGGAGATATTGGGTATGAGGAGAAAGTTAAAAGGTCGATGTCCGTGCGGTTATAGTTTTGAAATCTTAGGCGATATATGTGAAGCCATATCTGTAGTACGGAGACATGTAGATAGTTTTCACAAAGATTTTCTCCCATTTGGAATAACAAATGATGAAGCGCTAGAACTTCTTAATAAGGGACATGAACTGAAGAACTCCTCAATTGCAAGGCCTCTTCAGTGCATATAAAAGTCCGCTTATAGAGTTAAAAAGCCAGTTTAAGGCCAATTTTTTTCATAGACCTTATGATTTAACGCTGGCTTAACCGAGCGAAAGGACTCTGGGCTAACTAAGATAGAGAAGCTTTTACTTTCTTTGTAGTCATGGAATCATTATTGTTGCTTGGTCTAATACAGTATCACCAATTCTTAATGTAACATTAAGAGCATATCCACGTATTTTATAGGAGTCATCCATGTTATTTAGAGCAGCACCATGCAATTCTTTTACTTCCCCTTGTTGTAAAGGACTTAGGAACCATGGTTGCCCCATCTCAATGAATCCTTGGTCAGCGGGATTAGCATTATTAAAGAATCTAATTGTTCTAGTCATATTATAGGGGCTTTCACTGACAAAAGTCAAAGTCAAGTTATCTACTCTTTGTGTTTCATTGTTTGTAACTTCAATAATAAACCCAGCATGCCAACTTAGCCCTTCTGCAGGAAAGAAACCAGTAAAGTGAAAATTTGTAATATGGACATTAGAAATAGGTTTCATTGAAGGTGTAGGAGTCTGTATATTACTTGTTTGAGGATTGTTAAAGAGTGATGATAGAATTAAGACGAAGACTAAGACAACTGCAATTGAAATAACTATAGATAGTCTAATCTTATTCATACTCTCAGCTTACCACTATAGCAATAAGAGCTTTTTTGTCCACATCTATTGACTAAGCCAAGTCAAGATTTCTTGACTATCTTAAAGCATAATTAACCAGTGTTTTTCTGACATAATTCTTAATTTCGTTGCATGGAAATCGCTAACATGGCAAAAGCTGACAACAAAGAAACTGAAACAGTTAGACTGTTGAAACAGGTTTTAGTGGAGGGGAAAAGAAGGTGTTAAGCTAGTTTAGCCGTGTGCTAACGTCGATAAGGCAAAAGAGGGGCACATACATGCTTATCTCTTATTAGCAGCCAAACCAGCCCAACTATAGGGGCTTGTCGGACTATGTCTGACCAGTATTACCGATTGAAAATAATATAAAATAATGCTGTCACAAACTGAAACAACAATAAAAATTAGTTGTCCTGAACTATCATAAGTGTTAGTGAACTGTTTACGCCTGCGATTGGTTTTATTCGTTGTTTGGTTATTTCTTTTAGTTTATCAACGGAGTTGCCTTTGATTTTGATTAATAGATCGTAGACCCCGTAAAGTGCGTGTGCTTCTTCTACCCCGTCTACAAGCTTTAGGCTTTCTAGTATTTTGTCTTGGGTACCTGAATCCGTATTTAATAGAACAACTGCAGAAATCATATCTTTAACCTCGCTGTTTTGAGTCTATCTTGAAACAGCATAATTAAGATGTGTTGTTGCTTACGTGAAGCCACAACCGCTAACTAAGAGGTATGAACCATTCATGAAGGTTCAGTTCGATGGGCTATGCAACTTTTGGATGATGTAGTGAACAAGAGAAGGCGCTTGAGCGATTACTCTCCTAAATTTCTGCGGACACGATCTCTTTCTCAAAAAGAGGCTTCAAAGAAGAAAATACACAATTCCAATGATTATAATTTATCGCAAAGCAGGAAAAATCACAGTAAACAAATATAGCCTAAACACCAGATTAATAAAAACATCATAAGCAGAAATAGAAGCTAAGTGGGCACCCGTCTTGAAAAAATTAGTGACATTGATTGCAGTTACGATGCTAATCATTGTTGTTTTAGTTTCAGCGCTATTCGTAGAATCAAACAAAACCGCTTCATCAAACGGTAACACGAACAAGCCATTCTATGTAGGCGTAACCTTTGGCGGAGAAAATAGTACCGATGCGAAACACCTAATCGATAGAGTGAAAGACTACACAAACTTGTTTGTTATAGCATCAGGTCCTTTACAGTATAATATTGCCGAACTAGAGCGTACTTGTGACTACGCAGTTAAATCAGGATTAGACATCATCGTTTACTTCGGTTCTTATGAATCGCAGAGAAATACCACCATAGACTTCAGTGATACTGCAAAGGAACGATGGGGTAACCACTTCTTAGGAATTTACTATGGAGATGAACCAAGCGGGAAAGCACTAGAAAACCGTTTGAATTTACAAAATGTCCCTAACTTAGGGAATGTAACCAAAGACCAATTAGGGATTGAGATTAGCCAGACTGTCGGATCTAGCTGGAATAACAAATATTTTAGTTATTCAGGTGAAATTGATATAAATTGTTATGACCCGCCAAATAGCAACATGACAACTTACTATCCAAATGGAACAGTTACATTATCAAAAAGCTATGCCGATGATAATGCCAGAAATGAATTCTTAATTTACCTACCAAACGGAACAACACTAAAACAAGAAAGCTCTCCACCTGCAAACAATAATTACATAGTTGACCAAAATGGAACAACTATTCTCCAACAAACAACACATATCCCCTGGCCAACACTAACCTATTCAATTGTAGAGGATAAAGGTAACTTCTCCCAATTTGAACCATACCTGCAACTGTGGAATTCAAGACCATTCCAAACAATAGATGATTTATCAACAGTAGCTAAATCGTATGTAAGTACCCAACAAGAAACGACGAACTGGATAACTAATCAAAGCAACGTTAAACTTTTCACTTCTGATTATGTACTTCATTGGTGGGATTACCAAATAGGCTATGACACAGTTTTTGCTGAACTAGGTTGGAACAACACAGTATCCCAAGAAATCGGTCTTGTGAGAGGAGCAGCGAATTTGCAGAATAAGAGTTGGGGAACAATCATCACTTGGAAATACACACAGCCACCTTATTTGACAAGTGGCGATGAGATGTATGACCAAATGCTTACATCATATGAGTGCGGTGCTAAGTATGTGGTGGTTTTTAACTACGCTAATGGCATGGATGGTCCGTATGGGATATTGCAAGATGAGCATT
>CAWFFH010000003.1:0-1531540 GCA_963815095.1 Candidatus Bathyarchaeota archaeon
GGTCTTCCAAAAAGTGGGTCCCATAGTATAAGCATTCCGCACCAATATCGCAACCTCATCGAGCGAGAACAAGACAACCTTAGCCCTTGCAATGTACAGTGTATTGGTTTAACCCGAAATTTTTCTAGGAAATTTTCGGATGCGCCTATACAAACGAGCCAAGCGGTTCCCGCATTTAACATTTCTGCCTAAGTGGATTTTCAATGAACGGATTTTAGATCTTTTTGACATGTGCGCTCGATTATCGGGGGTGTCGGTCATTTGCCATTCTAAGGTGTCAAGATCGTTCTTAAGCCTTCAAGCTCCCCATTCCGTTGGGCAAGGCGATAAAACATTGATGGTTAGATCGAACATTATTTTTGAGGTTGAAACAACGGTCGCGGGTCGAACAACACTCTGATTGAGCTTATTTTACCATTTTGCATTTGATACAATCCGCATGCGAACACAACCACCTGTCGCGCGCTGAAGTTTATATCATAGATAATGCAAACGTCGTTTCTTTCAGAAAACACCTTCTTGGGTCGTATTTTAAGCGGAGAGGCTCAAGTCCTTTGAAATAAGCATCAGCGCCCTCAAGGGGCGATCCATCAGGCGCGTAGAAAGACACATTATCCGTCACGTAACTTCTGGCGGTTATGTAGTCTTGCTCTTGTATAGCCTTCAGAAATGATAAAACTGATTTCTTTTGTATTTGGATCCATAAAAATCATGTAATTGTGAATAATTTGGAAGTATATAACTCGCGCGTTTTTTCTTTGGATTTATTCTGCCTTTCTGATTGTTGCCACGCGTTTATTCACAAAGGTTTCCATGCGCCATTCCAGCGTTTCGCATGGCTGGAGTTGGAGGCATTCAGCTATTCCTTCCGGTATTGTTGCTCTCAGGCTCTTTGATTTTGGGCGGGCTATCGATTTTTTTTGATTGCATTTGGCACGCTATAGGAGTCCAAATAGAGTTCCCTGAAGATGACGAATTTGTGTGAAAGGTGGCAAAAAACTGCTTAAGAAGTCAGCCAACTAATCGAAAGAGGATTTGAATATATCTGTTCAATTGACAATGCAAAAATGTTCAGAAACGGAAATAATCCCGTAAAAGCATAAGGTTCGGAAATGGAGCTGGGGATGGGATTTGAACCGCATGGATTTTCTTTCCCGAAAGAAACTCCAGTTAAAGAAAGGGCTTTACTTTGGTTGTCTTGGTTTTCCATTTTTATCAAAACTCCAACTCAGGAGCTTGAGTGATTATATGCTGACAATTGGCGTGAAGTGGAACAGTCGGAAATTCCTTAGCTTTTAACCCATAGTTCTTGTATATGTTGTCCTGTATATTTTTGATTGAGTGGTTTTTTCCAGCTATCAATCTTAAGCAATCGTCATTATGTTCTAAATCGGTATGTGGAACAAAGCATTCTTTTTCACCAATAGAAAGAAGATAGTCACCGTATCCAAGCGTGAAGATTTTATTGATTTCTGTTCTTAACGCTCTTAACTGCCAATTTTTTGTTTGCTTATATGTTTCAGGTGGAATCACTACTTGACTGCAAAGAATGTTTGCATTGTTTAGGTCTATTTGATTATTGAAGAAATCACGCAAGATTCCTCTAAATTTCTCTAAGCAGTCAGGTGTTAAACAGCTAACAAAACTAAACTCTTCCCTAACTAACCTCTTCAATATATAATGCAGGTTTTGCTCGTCTATTATTGACGGAATATCATTGAAACTTTTTTGGTTCACCTAATTTACCTCATATTATAGGCGTTTTTTGGCTTTTTAAGGCTAATCTTCGAAGCTTTTCGACCAAAAAAGCTGATTTTAGGCTCGATTTTTTAATCGTTTACATATAGAGACTTTTTCTTGCTTATTTTTTCAGAATTTATTATTTATCGTTAGCTACCTTTTCCTTTAGGTAGGTGTACACCCACCTATAACTAATAATTGTAACCAGAGTTTAGAGAAATAAGAAAAAGTAAAATAATTTTAAATATACTAAATAAAGAATCTTAGTTAACAGATTGTGAGACAAAGAATTGTTTTTTATGAGACTTTTTTAGTTTAGGAGAATCTCAGAGGGGTGGGGTAGTCTAGGCTTAGGAAAAGGTCTATTTATTCAAGTTAGCGGTTTTTCGATGCCTAAGAATTACAGCGGCAGAGAGTATTGCAATCATCAAAGGCAAAATAGCTAACCAAGAAAACTCTGGAATGGAAGGAGTTGGCGTTGGTGAAGGAGTATTAGTTGGTGATTGTGTGGGATTTGGTGAACTTGTGGCAGAAGTTTCTCCTATGGTTATTGTTTGTGTGCTACTCCAATCGCTTGATTGACCAGTGAATTCATAGGAAGACCCCATTGCCATTGAAACTCCTTGCCCTGTAATATACCCAATTTGTGCCTGAACTTGAAACTCCACTGGGTAGCCATTAGGAATTCCCGCAGAGAACGACTTCAAAGCAATCGGCAGGATAGTTTCCCCAGACTTTGAAGCGGAGAAATTTGGAAAATAATCGCCCATATTACCCAACCCTCCAAATGTACGTGTGCTGTGTCCCTCTTCAAAGGGGTAATAGTTCCATTGGTCTCCAAAAACGCCTTTGAACCTAAAATTATAGTAAAGATTGATAACGTTCCCCACTGAATCATTGTAAGTGGTGAAGGGTTGACTCTTAATGGTGAATACAAGGCTTCTGTCATCCACATGGTAACCATTATGCGTTATGACTTGCTGTCCAGTGTATTGGTCTTTTTCATAAGTGGGCGGTACATCATATGAATTATCGATATACTTCATAGTAAATTCTGGTACAGATGGTTTAGGTATTGATTGAGCAAATGCAGATTCAACCATTATTAGGCTTGACACTGCCAAGATTACAACAAGAAGCAAAGAGAATGCCTTGCGTGTACTGCCCATGTTCACTATTAAGAAATAGTAGGAGATAAAAGGCTTATTCTCATATGCTTGTTTTGGAACGGATTGTTCCACATGGGCAAACTAAGAAAGCTGTATCATTGAATATTTCAACAGCGTAGGAAGTTTCTCCGCATTTAGGGCATTTGTCTATGTTTTGCATTTTAACTTCTCAAAGACTCAGTTTTAACCGTTCAACCTCTTCTTTAAGAGAAGAAATTTCACGTTCCATATGGGAAATTTTGGAAAGAAGATTAGGGGATTTTTCCATATGCTTACACCAATCTATTTTGCAGAGAATAATCCCAACTTCCGATGCATTTTCCACTTTTAAATAGCTGAATAAGTTCCTGTTTAGTTAGTTCTTGCGCCTTCCCTTTATCAATTTTAAGGTAATCCCAATCGGCACTATTGAAAAAGCTATTCGGAAGAGGTGCTTCCATCGTTGTTCCATTATCTAAGTTTCTTAAATACACCGTAACCCAATTAGATTTTATATTGTCTCGTCTTGGAACATCAAAACTTTTGGTTACTAGTTTAATAAAAGTGTGTTTTCCTTGTTCGGTATTTAATATAGTGTATGTTAACGGAAGACTATAGTTTATTACTTGAACGGGGTTTTCAAAGTCAGTTGATTGGATTTCACGTTTCACGTGAATATATACTGTAATCTGCTTCTCGAAATTCCACGCACCTAAAGATAGCCGTTCAAATGTTTCTTGGTGACCCTTCATAGTGCTTCTTTCTATGAAATATTCCTCTGTTTCTTCATCATATTTTATTTGTTCACTCATTAATTTTCAACCTTCTTGAAACTTTTTGGTCGATTTGCTTTTACTACGCTGTTTCCACATCTTTCATATTTGCACATATTACCTTGAAATTCAAAAGTGCCGCCTTGTTTGAGAGCCTTAGTAACTAATTTTCCATATAGTTCATTGGCAAGTTTGTAATCTACAGCTTGAGGGTTTTCTGCAATTTTTTTAATATAATTCATAGCTTCCTCTTGTGAAGGAAATTTGGGGTTCATATCCAAAATTGCGCTATCAGCGAAATCAACATTTTTCAAAGTCCAAATTTCTTTAGGCTTTGGTGCTTCAAGTGGTGGGTTTTCGCCATTCCTATTATATTCGGGAATCTTTTGCCCTATATGGTTGGTTGAACTTTCAAATTTCTCTTTTTCAGACTTTAGTAACGCCTTGATTGTCTCTTGCTGTTCGCCTATTTTTTGGTCTCTTTCACTCAGGATTTTCCTCATTTCCTCTAGCTCAGGACTTTTATCCAGAACGATTTTGAGGGTTGCATTTTTATTTGGGGTTTGTTCGGGATTAGACATTTTTATTTATTCCTTTTCCAGCCTAGTTTTTTTGGTTGGCATTACAAATTTATCGGCTAACTCGTCACAAACCTTATCAAGTGTCGCAAAATCACGGGGTGTATCATCAACAGTATTTACTATGTTACCAGAGTTTTTAGGGGTCTTAAGTTGTATATCTTTCAATGTTTCTCTATTTTTTGACATGTTAAAAAACCTCTAACTTAGCTTGCCCTGAGCTAATATTGGAGAACCATATACCTGAATTATTATGGTATCACCATTTGGATAAACACTGAAAGAAGCATTATCGCCTTTGGTAGCTAAAATTTCGCTTAGGGGAACTGCAATCTGCTCCATGGCAAAACGGCATGAAGGCAAATAGCATTTTTGCTTAATGACTTGGAGAGCAAAATTCAATCTATCAGAACTATAAAGATGGTTCTGTTCACTTCTCATATATTTTTTCTTCATATTTAATACACCTTATCTGGCATTTTTCACCACTTTCTATATATTTAAATATTTTTGTCAAACTTAACAGTGAAATCAAAAATTGTAACATAATATTCTACAAAATAAGTTAAATATATGGGTAGTGGAGAAGAAAGTTAAGGTGTGGTGGGGTCACCTATCGCTGGAAAAGGTGGTTAAGCCTTATCCAACAATGGGGTTTGTTTGTTCGTCATCGTCATCTTGGTCTTCTTCTAGTATTTGTGCTCTAAGTATTCTGCAATCGCCTACGCTTTGTCCACAGTACAGTAGAGCACTCACTAACAGGTCATTTTCTATAGCTGTCATGAGGGTACTCTCAGCGTCTGAAGCATAGTTATAGTCTTCGCCATCAATTAGAACCAGCTTTTCGTCTGTGTCTAGTCTAAATACTGTTCCGATTATTCGTTGATAAATCATACGTTAACACCTTTATTCCGAGAGAATGTTTCCATTGCTGGAAAAGGGATTAGTATTGACCTTTTCCGTCAGTTGGGTGGATAGTGCCAGTCCTGACTGTTTGGTTTCTTTGTGGGTTATTGGATAGTATTTGATTATCACGCCTTCCTTTTCTTCCTTGAGCAATCCAGCACAGACGAAATTCTTGAGCATTTCACGTAGCCGTTTATCAGAGCAATGGCGTTTCTTGGCGTAGTAGTATACGTTATGAATTTCAGCTATTCTCAAACCCATTACTTCTTTGCATTCTGGTTCAATCATTTTCCAGACCGCATATTCTTCAGGTGTCAAGCCTAGTTCATTGCACTTGAGTATGGGTTCGTAGATTTGTTTGGCAACCTCAATGTCATTAGCATTCACAAAGATGCATGTGCCATCGCTAGTTCTTTCCCTAAATTTGAAATTCAGTAATGCCCAAGCTTCAGCCAAACCATAAAGCCTTGTGAAATCTCTGTTTGCCTTTGGACCAAGATTCTCGGTTTGTTTTAGGAACCAATCAACTAAGCTCTTTGAGTCTTCTTCTTTAAATTGGAATTTCGTAATTCCTGATTTTTGGACTTCGTAAACACGGTCTCTGAGGGCTACTCTTGTAAGTTCTGTTTCATGCCATTTGGGATAGTCAGGGTCGGTGATTTTGCGTGCCTTCATCTTGATGCCTTCTTGAATCTTTTCTGCGTCATCGTTTGGACTTACCAAAAAGTTTCGACTTGATTCTTGTTCGTCAAGGCTGAAATTGGTAGATGCGATTAATGCTGTTAGGTAACCTTGGATAAGTACAGTTTTAGTTTTATTCATGCCTTTGTTGTTCTTGTCGGTTATCCAATATTTTGATACTTTCTCATCATGACTCAGGACGCTTCGTAGGCTTTCAAGTAGTTTAAAGTCTGGTGTATCAAGGAAGACTACAATCTTGTTGGAGAAATCTAGCAAATATGCACTGTGTCGCATGAGGTCGTACCATTCATCAAATGCTTCCTTGGAGTCTCCTTTTTGGGGAGCTTGGGTTAGGTCTATGGGTTTGAGGTTTCGTTCATCCACTAGTACAGCATTCGCTTGATGGATGAAGCTTCTAGGGCTTGCTGAACTAATAATTATGATTTTCTCAGGATGTTGAGGGTCAGTGACAAACCATAGGCTCTCTTTTATGTTGAGTGTTTTTCCTACACTTGAAGGTCCAGTGAGTATAACGTTTTGTTGTTCTTCTTCTGTCGATGCTAGCAGGTTGACAAGAAATAGAATTACTTTAACATCATCATCTTTGTAAACCGTTTTGGATAGGACTTTAATCAGGTCGGGATAGGCTAACTCTTTATTCCGTATGCGTTGTATGAGGTTTTTCTCTTCTTGGCTTTTTGCGTCTCCTTCTGTTTTCATAGCATTATTTCCCTTTTCGGGAAGTGCTAAATCTTCAATTGGTTGTTGAGGGAGTGCTTCGGAAGAAACTGAAACAATTGCTTCAGCGATTAACTCCCTATCTTTTGGTTGTTGGTTTAAAGGTTCTGACATATTTTATCGAAATAATATATATGCAACCAAGCATATGTGGTCTATAGAATAGACTAAGACTAAAAAATAGGTTTAACCATGCGGAAAAGCAGATTAGTGCAAGTATCACCAACGGATGAAATATGTCGCAATGATATTCTGGTGCTATTATATGCTAAACAATTGAGATTTGGCGAAATTTTGTCACATTTGGTTGAGGACTATTTTATTCGTGCTCAAGGTAAAGCAGAAGATGACGGCAAACAGAAACCAAGTAAACCAGAGAGATTCTATGCCAAACAGACCGTTAATGTAAACCTGAAACATCTTAGGGACGAAAAAAAATTTATTGATTATACCAAAAAGTCTGCAAAATATGGAAGTACTAGACCCCCATATGGCTTAACAACAAAAGGTATGCAAGAAGCAAAAAAACAGGTTCTAATAAATGGTTTAAGGCTTCTATCGCCTTCAGTCTTGAACGACTATATTCTTCATACAAAAATTAGAGTTGTTGGGAAATGGTTTAGGGAACAAGAATCAGGATATGATATGAAGAGTATGGATGAAGTAATACCGATTGATTTTGAATTTAGAGGTATTAGGCATAACGAAAAGGCTAAAAAACTCATACAATCAATTGAGCAAGAACTTTTAGAAATCGGTTATTCAACCGATGAGATATACAAACTATGGTTTTTGCAGCAAGGAGAAGGAATATTCGGGGTCTTGGAATGCTTTGGTTCTAAAGACTTTTTTGCGGAGTTGCCGTTTAAATTTAAGAACCAAGAAATTGATGAATGGAAAAAAGAGTACCTGAATAAACACATTCAAGAGGCTTTTGAGAACTATGACTATGGAATGCTTCCTCATATTCTTAGAGAAGACAACGATGACCATGTGAGAGAGTTTAATGAAAAACATAGTAGAAGAAAGTAATACCTTTTTCCGTGACAGGATGTACCCACCTTCTTTTTGTCAAGAAACGTTGACTAAACAAGTGCCACTTAGTCAAGAAACCTATACAAAAAACCTTTAACCGTTATAGTTTAATAACAGATGGTATGAGAAAAGGGGCTATTGCTTCAATTATTCTTATAATTGCCTTACTACCCTTACTGACAGTCGCTAATCTTCAAATGGCAAGTGGAAATCCAACCTACATATGGGATTACCCTGTGAATGGTGGAGTGGTAGCTCCAGACAACCAGACAAAACCACCAACAATTCAATTCTATAGTGAAAACAACTCAAAGAGTCACACTAACTACCTTTCAATACCAAGTACCATAAGCGTTGGCGATTCAAGCACCACCCAATTCAGAATACTTGAAGAAATATACTATCAAACGGATTGGCTATCAAGTAATACTACTATTTACAAGTTTATTGTATCAATTTACAATAGCTCAAATTATAAACCACCTAACCCCACAATAACTCAATTATCAGCGACAATTAACCTAACCGATGTCCCTGAAGGACCTCACAAAATAACCCTTTATGCCAACGAAACTGGCTATTATAGAAGCCCAAAATATATCTCAAGTGTTAATTACACTTTCAATCTTGACTATGGTTTTAGTATTATAGGTGCATCAACACTGAATTTCACTGTAGACACGATTGCTCCTGTTATCTCATCAATTTCAATCGAAAACAAAACTTACTATTCGGCTGATCTTCCCCTAAGTTTTATGGTAGACGATAAAACCTCTCAACTTCAATATAGCATAGATAATCAAAGCAATGTCACTTTAACTTCAAACACTACAATAGTAGGCTTGACAGATGGTAGCCATACGGTCACTGTTTATGCCATTGACAGTTTTGGTAATGTTGGTATTCAAGCAGTTACTTTTACAGTCACACCCTTTCCAATCGCAATAGCAGTTGCTTCTGCCATTGTATTGGTGGTCGGAATTAGTATTGTTTTATTTCTTATCAAAAGGCATCGAAGTCAAAAACCAGCTTAGACTAAGATAACTCCCCTTATGGAACGGCTAAGTGTTTTGCATCAAAGCTGGTTGTTGCACTACTTTTGATTTTCAAACTTAGGCATCGAAAGATTTCTAATTTGAATGAATGACCTTTTCCCACGGTTGGGTGTACCTACCCTCCTTAACATCCATAAATCATCGACCAACATTTTAGCCATGGGCTGCCCGAAATTTTTCGAAGTGGTGCTTGACTAGGCAGGGGATTATAATTGCTAATTGACGGGAGTTAGCTTGCAGAATACCCAAAAACATCTACACAAGTCTAAACTGGTAAATGAATTTGATAAAAATATTTGCAAACATCCATACCAAACCCAACCCAAAACCCCAACCACGCCAACGATGATGTGTTGAGAGTATTGTTTGACCTTTTCACGGGCTTGGGTGTATAGTCCCCTTGTCACGGTTAGGATATTGATTCATTGATAACTCGGTAGTAACTTTTCTAAACTTATTAATAATTAGAAATCTCTATTCTTGAATGATTTAAGATGGCAGACATAACCGATATCTTGGTAGGTCTATTTTCGGGTTTAGTTTCTGGTGTTTTTATAACTTTGCTTACTGGATGGATTCAAAATAGAAGCGCACAAAAAAACTTAAAAGTTCAGATGGAACAACAAGAAAGGAATCTAAAAATACAATTGCTCCATGAAGACAAAAACAAAGCCTTAAGCGAATTATACCAAATTATTTTTCAAGAATATAAAAACTATAATGACTTTCAATGGGCTATTAGAGATTTTTTCAATAGTCATTTAGGAAGTTATATTCCTGAAAAAGTTGCTAAAGATATCCTAAGTGAAATAAAACGCATAAACGAAAGAGCTGATACAAATGCGCCTCCAATAAATGATGAAGAATTAGAGCATGATGAGGAACAATGGGAAGATTACTTCAAAAGTTTACCCTATGATGATGAAATAAGGATAGAACATGACGTTAAGAACATGACGTACACATTTAAGTTAAGAATTAAGGATATAATCAGAGATAATTTGAATGAACTTTAATTTCGTTATACCTATTCCTTTTTTCACTTAAGAATAGGGTGTATACCCTCTCTCATAGGAAAAGGTAGTTAGTTATTCTTGGTCTTCATCTAAGTCTTCAGGGAATAACGGGTCATCGAATAGAACTAAACCGTCACCGTTGGAGTCATCCATTATATTCTCTCTGATTTGTTTGTCTTCTTTTGGTTCTTGGCTGTTTTTCTTGGAATTAAAAAACATGGCTTTAAATGCTCTATAAGTGAGCGTCACGCCAACAAACACAATCAATAGCAAAATGCAGACAGCGAAAAAATCAAAAATGAAAGATAAAAAATCAATCATCCAATCACTTCCTCTTTTTGAATAGTTTAACGCCATCCATTTCGGTTACATATTCAAATCTAGGTTCGATAAGTGCGGTTGCTTCATCAAGATTATGGGCTACTTTACATGTATATTCTTCTTTAGCGAAAGGCACAAGATGAGTATACACTAAAGTATTTTCTATACGCTTATGACCAAGAAACCACTTAACATGCAATATATCTTTGGTTCGCTGGTATTCCATAGTTGCCTTCCAATGGCGAAAAGACCTGAAAGCTAATCATAAGTAAACGTGGATTACCCAATTTCTTGCTAAGTTTCTTACGCATTCCATAGTAGCTTCTGCTCCAATCATTAAAATCAGATGCCCCGAACACTCTATCATTATTATGTGGAAGAGAAAGCAATCGTGCTAACAGATGATTACTAGGAGGTAAAGTTCTAGGCATTGTGGTTCTTGGTTGGTGTAATAGATACAGAATTATTTTCTACGTTGATATCTATCCAGCGTAATTTCCATGCTTCACCTGAATCTGCTCCTGTCTCTTTTAATAACTCAAGAAATATTGAGAGTTTAGGGTAGGCTTTTGATATCAAATTATCTAACTCATATTCATGGGCTACAAATATTGGTTTATCTTCACGGGTGAAATGTGGCTTATCCCATGATAGCTTATGAAATTGAATATAATAATCATAAGCATTAGCTAACAGTTCTTTTCTTGCTTCACTAACTGGATAACTACAGATAAAGATTCTTGATTTGTTCGGGTTTATCTAAATTTCCAAGTTTACCTAAAACCTGCAACCTCATCAAATAACTATCTGCTGTAACCTCACGGATATGACCCAAAAGAAATTGGTGCAGTAGGTGTACATCAAAGTGCAGAGGGTGGGATTTGAACCCACGAACCTCTGGAGGATAGGCTCCTGAAGCCTACGCCTTTGACCATGCTCGGCGACCTCTGCACAAAGTGGCTTCTCGTTAGTCAAATTGCCTTTAATGATAAATACATTACCACGGTTGGGGGTTTAGACTCAATTGCCCAAAGATTAAAAATAGTGTGAAAAAAACTATGTCTCAGCAGTTGTCTGTTGGGCTATTAGTTGTTTTACCTTCTGCTCAATTTCATCTCGGATTTCTCTTACTTTTTCTATAGGTTTGCCTTTTGGGTCTTCAAGATTTCCATCCGATTGTAGGTTTGAAGAATGGCCCATAGCATATACCGTGGTCATTGCAACCCATTGTAACAATCAAGTCTGCGTCTATAGCCATATTTGCTGTTATCAGTTTTGGCTGGTTCATTGATAAGCCGATACCCTTTTCCTTCAAAACCTCAACCACCATAGGGTTCACGTGTTCAGCAGGTTTGTTGCCAGCACTAGAAGCGATTAATGTATCGGCGCCATATTTTTTTCCGAACGCTTCAGCCATTTGGCTTCTGCCAGCTTTTTCGACACAGACAAACAAAATCTTCTTCACGATCAATCTTCTCTAGTCTAATGCGGCTTCTTGAAGTTTTTCAATAGTCTTTCGGGTTTCCTCTTCCGAAGGATGGGAAATGGCGCCAGCGGGGCAGATATCTTCACAACCTCTGCAGAAAACTACGCACTTGTTTGGGTTTACTATGGTTCTTTTTTTTCCATCTTTCTCTTCCAAGTTGTAAGCGGTCATGTGACAGAAGTCGACGCATTTTCCGCAAGATATACATTTTTCATAGTCGATTTTTGGGTTCCAGGGAATTTTGTTTCGGGGAATTCCTTCGTATGTTTCTTCAGACATTCAATTCACCTATTTTTGTGTTGTCCAAAACGGGTAAATTTCCAAGTTTTCAGACAGGCTTTTCAGATAAGCCTTAACCTCAATTTCGTCTAAGTTGGGGATGCCGTTTTTGTCTTTGTGAAGGGGGATTTTTGTTTCTCTTAGTGCATCGCCTTTTGGGAAGTCGTTGAAGATGTAGTAGCGTTTGTCGTGGAGCATTATTATTTTGATGGTGGAGAATTCTTTGTTTTTTGAGAAGCCGTTTTGTTCAAGGATGAAAACTATTGAGGCGTTCTTCTTTTCAGTAACTATGTGTTTAAAATCTTGCCAGCTTCGGATTTGTATGTGTCCTTCAGTCAATGTTGTCACTTGGTGGTTTTGAGTATGTTTAATTAACAAGCTATTAATGTAAATATTTAAATATTGTTATATATTCTATTTGAAATCATGAACCCACCAACAGCGCAATAACAAAGATTCAAAGCACAAGTCTTTCATGCACTCTCAGACCCCGACCGACTTGAAATCCTTGAATTTCTACATGTCCACTCATCGAGATTCCATTTATGCTAACGTTAGTTTCGTTGGCGCAAAGGCGTAAAAAACACGCAATACATTATCCTGAGAAAGGATCGAACAAATGGCTCTAAAAATTAATCCCTCCTTTTGTTGCAAATGGTACACTTTTTTTCGCTTTTGTACCATAGATGTCGCTAAATTTATAATTAAGCTAATTCTATCTTGTTTGTGTAGGTCAGGGAGCAAGCTTTAGATGCAATGCATTGAGGCACAGAAGCGTGCTAATTGAAACAGCGAAAAATTAGTACGCGTTCAAGACTTTGCCTCTATGGGCTGAACATGCATAGTGTTGTGGCATCTGAGCTGTGAAGCAGCAGGTTCCAAACGGCGCAAGAATCTGCAGCGGTTAAGACACCACTTAGGTGGGCCGTATACAACAATAAGGCTCAGACTTGACCTACTACAAATTGAGTGGAAGAAAAATTAAAACGGAAAAACCGTAAAACTCCACTTTTTTAAATGTATTTAATTCCCTGATTTTATATTTTTCTTCGAGCAGTGGGCACCATATTTTTGTTCTTTGAGCCTTTGGAGCAAGGAAAGTGAAGGCTGAACTTCTGTTAAGCCTTTACATAAAGGGCTAAAAAAAGAGAACTATAGTCCAACAACATAAATTCGCAGAGCCAAAACTGGAACAACCACAACCAACCCAAACAAAACAGCCGTTACAGTCATCACTCGCAAAGCCTTCGTAATATGTTCCGCAGAGATTCCATGATCATCGCCCAACATGTAGTAGCCCTGTTTTTCTAGTTGTATATTTAGTGCTCCCGCCATGGCAGAGATGGTGAAGCCTGCATTGGGACTTGCGGTTTTGTGTTTGTCACGCTGCAGAATACGCCACGATTCCCGCCAATCTTCGCGCAACACAAAAGATGCAGCCACCATCAAGTAAGCTGTTAAACGTGCTGGAATATAGTTTGCTATAGTATCCAATTTGGCTGAGAACCAGCCGATATTTCGGTTTTCAACGTTCTTGTAGCCAACCATGGAATCCAAAGTGTTTACAACACGATAAGCAAACGCTCCTGGAACTCCAAATAATGCAAAAAAGAAGAACGGGGCGGTTATCCCATCAGTAGTGCTTTCCGCAATGGATTCGACCGCTCCAGAAATAATCTGACGCTCATTGAGGCTGTTTGGGTCACGCCTAACAATGTAAGGCAACCATTTTCGTGCCCCAGCTAAATCGTTCTGTTTTAGGGCTTTTGCAATGGGTTTGGTATATTGTCCCATGCCTCTGATAGCGAAGGTGGCTTTGAACAAGATGGCACCCACGATGATGTAGAGTATTTCGCCATATGGTAACGTTCTGAGCCAGAAAAGGAGCAGAAAAACTGGAAGCGCAACAACCAACATAATGGTTATCGCCATTAAGATACCATTTACTTTCTCAACTTTTGGATTAGGGTTTTTTGATTTGCGTTTGAGGTACGAAATCATTTTGCCTATACCTATTGTTGGATGAATCCTGTCCGGATACTCCCCCAAAACCATGTCAATCAAGAAAGCTAACGCAAAAATCAGAACAGAATCAACGAGCAATGAGAGGTCAAGCGAAAACATAGGTCACTACTCAAACTGCCTTTACTATCCGCTTGAATGCGTCAATCAACCGCACATTCTCCGCATGAGTTTTGACAGCAACGCGAATGTAGTATTCGTCTATTCCCTTGAATGAGGTGCAATCGCGAATCAGAATTCCCTGCTTAAGCATTTTGTTTTTTATTTCTGCAGCGGTTAAGCCTGACTTGTGGATGTTGATGAAGAAAAAGTTGGCATCTGGTGCAGAAAACTTAAACGAGCCAAATTTCCCTAACTCGGCTTGGAGCCATGCTTTTTCTGTTTTGATGAGTTCACGCGTCAAACTAAGATGGGCTTCATCTTTCAAGGCAGCCACTGCAGCAGCCTGCGCTAAACAGTTAACGTTCCAAGGAATCTTGGCACAAGAGAGCACGTTGATGATTTCTTCGTTGGCTATGCCATAACCAACCCGCAAACCTGTCAAACCAAAAATCTTGGTAAAAGACCTCAAAATGAACAGGTTAGGATACTTGTTGATTTTGCCGATCATAGTGAGGGCTTTTTCGTCGTTTACAAACTCCAAGAAGTCCTCGTCGAGGAAAACAACAGGATCGTGTTCCAAAGCTACCTCGATTATGTCTGTTAATGTTTCTTTTGGTATGAGCATGCTGGTTGGGTTGTTTGGGTTACATAAGAAAACAAGTTTCGCCCCAACCATTTCACGTTTAAACACTTCCGGGTCAATCGCAAAGTTTCTTCCTAATTTTGCGAATTTGGGTGTTTCCCCCGTTTTAATAACAGCACTTTCATATTCACCAAAGGTTGGCGCTGGCATAAGTGCCTTTTCACCTTTTTTGAGAAAAACTTCCGCAAAAAGATACATGAGTTCAGTGGAGCCATTTCCGACAACAACGTTGCTCTTGGTGATTCCAAAATGACTTGCAATAACCTGTCGAAGTTCATTTGAATTTGAATCTGGATAAAAACTAATTTGGCTGAAGGCTTTTTTTAACGTCAAGCGCTTCTTTTGATGGACCCAGTGGGTTTACGCTTGAGCTGAAATCCAAAATGTCCTGGGCAAAAGCCCACTTTCCTCTGCGGCACCTAAAACCTCTGCGCCGTGAACGCATGGCTTAAGATTTTTAACGTTATCTCGAATTAGGCTCTCAATGGGCTTCATTATGTTTTTTCCTTCAGCTAAGCCACTAAATTCCATGGTTTCTTTTTAACGTAAATCATATAAATGTTTGGTTGGATGTTCCATCCAAACCAACTTATCAGCAAAAGGGTTTTTGAATAAGCAAAACAATGCTATAGGTAGTTCGCAAGGACATTTTTATGAGCGACAAATTAGACAAACACAAAATCGAAGAACTAAGACAAATGGTTAAAGACAAAGACCCAAAGCAACCTGTAGAGGAACTCCTGACAATATTTTGCGAGCGCCATGGACTTTCCTCTGGAACATGCAGATATTACTACAATGTTTTGGTTGAAAATGGCGATATTAAAGAAAAATAGCTTTAAAGTTTTAAGCCCTCAATTACTCTGCAAGGGCTCACATTGAATGAACTTGTCTTCATAGGTTTAGGATTAAATGACGAGAAAGGCATCACCGTCAAGGGTTTAGAAGAAACCAAAACGGCAGACGCCGTTTTCATGGAAAACTACACAAGCCTCATGCCAGACTTCAGCCTGCAAAGGTTTAGGACGTTATGTGGAAAAAAAATCCAAATAGTTTCCAGACGTGACCTTGAAGAAGAAAACGGAACCCAAATCCTCCATGCAGCGAAAGTCGGAAAAGCTGTGTTTCTTGTTCCCGGCGACCCCTTCATAGCAACAACCCATATTTCTTTGCGGATTGACGCTGAAAAACAGGGGATTAAAACCCGCATAATCCACGGCATATCTATTATGTCAGCAATCGTGAGCCTCTCAGGTTTACATAATTACAAGTTTGGAAAAACAGTCACAGTACCATTTCCCGAGAATTTTTCGGAAACACCCTACAACGTTATCGCCCAAAATAAGAAGTTGGGATTGCATACGCTTTGCCTTTTAGATTTGAAGGCTAAAGAAAACCTCTTTTTAAGCATAAACCAAGCCATCAAGATGCTACGGAAAGTTGAAGAAAAAAAGAGACAAAATGTAATTACGACTGAAACAATTGCGGTCGGAATTGCAAGAGCAGGAGGTAACAGCCCAACCCTTAAAGCCGACTTCTTAAAAGACTTAGCAAGTTTTGATTTTGGTGAGCCACCCTACAGCCTGATTTTTCCAGGAGACTTGCATTTTATGGAGGTTGATTCTTTGATTGCTTTTGCGGGTGCGCCGTCGGAGTTTCGGAGGCTTGCAAAATAAGCTTAGAAACACTCACTTCCAAATACATTTCCATGGCTGAAAAAGTCTTCAGCGAACTCAAAAAAACTCAAACATCCGTCAGCTTGACTGAGGAGATGGTAGCTTTTGTTTTGAGTTACGCGAATGATTACTTGGAGGATGCAAAGTATTATAAGGCTCAGGGCAACCTTGAAACCAGCTTAACCTCAGTAGCTTACTGTGAAGGGCTACTTGACGCTTTAAGATTATTGGGTGCTGTGAACTTCGAATGGTCAACAAACCCGGAAAAAAAATTGTTTTAGCCTCAGGCGTTTTTGACCTGCTGCATTTGGGTCATGTGCGATTTCTGGAGGATGCAAAGAAAGCAGGAGGCAAGAATGCTAAACTTGTGGTTGTTATCGCCAGAGACAGCACCGTAGAGAAAACTAAAGGTAGAAATACCATAATGTCTGAAGACCAGCGCTGCGCATTGGTGGAGTCATTGAAAGTTGTTGATGAAGCAGTCTTAGGCTACGAAAACTTCGCGATCGGCGAGATTATTGAAAAAATTAAGCCAGACATAATCGCCTTGGGATATGACCAATCAGAAATGGAAAACGAAGTCAAAGAATACATTGCTTTACATAAATTACCCGTTGAAGTTGTCAAGATTAGCAAGTTTGGGGAGAATGCTTTAGATAGTTCGTCCAAGATTAAGCAGAAAATAATCGATAAACTCTCCAGGTAACGGTTGTACGCTTATGGGGTGCGAGAAGTATAAGCCAACGTTCATTCTTATCGGGGTAATGGTTGCTATCTACATTTACAGTGCGATCGTCGGCGGAGACGCATTAATCACAGGCAACAACGTCATCTATCAATGGGGACAAGTAAATTATTCTGTTTTTAACGGAGCATATTATCAACTTTTCACTTCAATGTTCATCCATGCCTCAATAGTTCACCTCGTCGGCAACATGCTCTTCCTTTTCATATTCGGTTTGCGTGGAGAAGAAATGTTTTCGTTAACTGAATACCTCGGAATCTTCATCGCAGGCGGTTTTGTCGGCAACGTTCTCACTTTAGCTTTTGGACCCAACTTTATTTCTGTGGGTGCCTCAGGAGCAATTTTTGCCCTGTTCGGTGCATGCGTAATTTACAGTAGGCGTTCAGTGCGACAATCAATTCTGGGAGCGTTAGTTTACGCATTCTTTCTATTTTTCATTAATACAGGCGCAGGCGTCAACATTTTGGCTCATTTAGGCGGGTTAGGTTTCGGTTTAATTGTAGGCTATTTAATTGCTACAAGACGCAAACCCGACCATGTTGAAAAAGCGAGAAATCCATATTCAGTTGCGATGCCGTTTTAGTTGCTCTGAGTGTAGACTTCAACTTTGACTTTGTTGCCGTCTTTTAGGCTTAGTGATTTTCTTAGACAAACGGGCGCAATTATTTCTAAAACTGAAGCATCATAGTGACTACGGAGAGCCGTGACTAACGCGCCCTTAACTGTCCCTCCAATGATTACTGGATAACATTTTACCAGGCCAAAGGTCCGGTCTTCATTCTTGAAGCCTTTAACTTCAATCGCTGGGTACGCATCCAGTTCCATGCGGGTTTTAACGTCATAGTCCGAATTCAATTTGAGATTGAGTGTACCTGGATAAGGTTCAAAACCCATTTTCTCAACAATTTCTTTCCGATACTCCTCTTTTGTGATGTAGTAAGCTCCTTCGCCTAAACCCGTAAAAACAGTCCCTTCTAACGTCACCGAAGGGGGATAAGATTTCTCCATCAAAACCTTAAGACCCGAATACAATTTCTGAAGCTCTTTTGTGCCTTGCTCTTCAATTTTGATTAAGCTTCCGTCAGGAGTAATGTTGCGTTGTATCCAGCTTTTGCGTTCAAGCTCGATTAGGTATCTTGAGGCTGTTTGCTGGGAAATTCCGAGTTTCTTTGCTAAGTATTCAGTGGATATTTTGGCGATTCGCCTGTATGCACCCATCTCTGCGAGTTTTAGGAGCATGTAGAGGTGCTGCCACTTCTGCTTCTCAGTCAACGCAAATCTCCAGTGGATTAGAAAATAAAAGGTTGAATATTTAAGCGGCTCGAAACCCGAACACTAAATCAATTCATTTTTTATTTTCTCTGGTGGTTTAATTTGAATCAGATGAATCTTTTTTTTCATAGTGCAAAAAGCTCAGATATAAACAAATTCAGCATGAGAAATGACAGCAAGAAGCTGTCCTTGTCCCAAAATTTAGCAAATGCTTAAGATTATGTAGGTGAAATTTGTGTTTATGAAAGAGTTAGATAAGGTCTCTTCTGTTTTGATTCTATTTGCTTTAATCCTCTCTTTTTCATCGGCACATGCACTCTACGTCGTTGGAGAAAACACGACGACACCCATAAAGGCCACAATAACGGTTGGAAATTCTCCTGAGGGTATGGCTTATGATTCGGGAACGGGCGAATTTTTCGTTGCATGTTGATGATTCTAGTTCGTCTTGGCAATATCAGACAGCAGCAATGCAATAGTTGCAAACATAACTGTGGAAAATTCTGCTATGCCCTTTGGAGTGGTCTATGATTCAGGTAAAGGCGAAATCTTTGTTGCGAATACTAATTCAGGCACGGTTTCAGTTATATCGGATAGTAACTACACGGTGATTGCTAACATAAACGTAGGAGTTAATCCTGTAGGCTTAGCTTACGATGCGGGCAAGGGCGAAATCTTTGTTGCAAATAATAATTCCAGTAATGTTTCAGTAATATCAGACACCTCAAACACCGTAGTAGATACCATAGCCGTGGGCGGCTCTCCTGTAGGCTTAGCATATGATTCTGGAATGCGAGAGATTTTTGTTGCAAATTCTAACGACAATACAGTCTCAGTAATATCAGACAGCACAAATGCGATAGTTGCAACAATTGACGTCGGATATCTGCCTTATGGAGTAGTTTATGATTCGGATAAGGGTGAAGTTTTTGTAGCTAATTTATTCTCTGAGTCTGTCTCAGTCATATCAGACGTTAACAATACTGTTGTGGCAACCGTTAATGTGCAAAACCTTCCCTATGGCTTAGCATATGATTCCGGTGTTGGAGAGATTTTCGTGGGCAATAACGACGCCAACATAGTGTCCATTATTTCAGATAGTACTAATAAGGTGATTTCCACTGTAGATGGGGTAGGCAGCCCCTCGGGCGTAGCTTACGATTCTGTCAAAGGTGAAATATTCATAGCTAATGAGGACAGCTTTGAGGTCTTCGTAGTATCTGATGGCTCACCCAGCTGTACCAGAGTTCAGTATGGAAGCACTCATTTTGTTAGCCGCCTTGGTGGCTGCAATCGCTTGCTCAGTTGCGTTGGCCTTAAAAAAAACTGAAAAAATAGATTAGGAACTTGCAGATATGAAGGCAAGAAGAAAAAAAGTAAAAGCCACGGTACCATCAGCAATTAATGTTTTTGATGAAATGGGTATTTACTGGGCAGAGATAGCGGACAAAAACCAAACAGAACAGCAGATTAATTTTCTAAAAACCCAGCTTAAGTCTGATGGCTACATTTTGGACCTTGCTTGCGGAACGGGCAGAATTCAATTCCCCTAAGCGAAGCTGGATACCGGCTTGGTGGGTTTTGATGTTTCAACTAAACTGCTCCGAATAGCCAAACACCGGCATAAAAAGGTTGATGTAGTCAGGGGCGATATGCGGTTTTTGCCTTTCAAACCCCAAACGTTCAAAGCCGCCATTAGCATGGATACAAGTTTTGGGTACTTGCCGTCTGAGGCAAATGATATTTCAAGTTTATTTGAAGTGCAAAGGGTGCTGGTTCAATCGGGATTTTTATTCTTGATGTCTTCAACCGAGAAGAATTAACCCTAAAATACCAAGGAAAAAACAATTTTTCCAAGTGGAAAGAATACCCTAGCTTTTTCTTAAAACAAAAAAGAACAATAAGCAACAATGGTGATTGGCTCTGTGATTCGTGGACTATTAGGGATAAAGGAGATGAGCAAGTTAGTTTTTTTGAACACTCAGTGCGTTTGTATAAGCTGGATGGGCTGAAGAGTTTGCTGTATAAATCAGGTTTTGCAATTAAGGAAGCCTATGGCGGTTATGAAGGGGAAAAATTTAGTTCTAATTCGCCACGTCTCATCTTATTGGCTAGGAAAAAATGAACATCATGTTATTGTATTTCAAGAATGGATTTTTTGTATTTGCGCATAAAAGTTATAAGCGCCTATAGGAAAGTGTGAACAATACAGTGACATAGTATGAACACTTGGAAACTTCGTTTTTCAATGGTTGTAACGTTAGCTGCCATCTTTGGTTTAACCACATTAGTTTTCTCAGCTGTATTACTTTACGTCGGATACTTTGACTTAATAAGCGTCGGAATACTCGTCGTAATCCTCAACGTTGCGCAATGGCTCCTGTCACCCTACCTCGTTGGCTGGATTTACAAGGTTAAAGAAATGCCAGCGAACGAAAACCCGCAGGTCCACCAGATGATCGCGGAACTTAGCATGAAAAGCGGCATCTCCAAACCAAAACTCATGCTCTCACAAATTCCATTACCCAACGCATTCGCTTATGGATCCCCACTAACTGGCAGTAGAGTTGCCGTAACTCAGGGTCTTTTAACACACCTAGACGAAGGAGAGGTTGAAGCCGTCTTGGGACATGAACTAGGACACTTAAAACACCGAGACGTACAGGTCATGATGGTGGTTTCATTCTTGCCTGCATTATTCTATTATATTGGGTACTCAATGATGCTATCAGGTGTCTTCGGCGGCGGAGGAGACCGAAAAAACAGCGGCGGAAACAACGCAATATTTGGCATTGCATTCATGGCTTTCTCCTGGGTCCTAACCCTCTTCACCCTTTATCTAAGCCGCTTAAGGGAATACTACGCGGACAGACACAGCGCCGCAATCGTTGAAAACGGTGCAACAAAACTCTCTACAGGCTTAGTAACAATCGTACAAGAAAGTAAGAATCCAACCAAACAACAAAAAGACCAACAGAAAAGCCATAGTTCCTACAAAGCCCTCTTCATTGCAGACCCGGAACGTGCAACAGCAGACGCGGCAGACCTGAACGCAAACCGAATAACAAACAAAGAAGACCTGCTAAGGGAAACTCTGGCAAAACAACCTTCATCAGTTGACAAATTTGCCGAAGTTTTCTCCACCCATCCAAACATAATCAAACGATTACGTGCATTGAAGGAAATCAACGAAAACCCACGCAACTACTAAAACATAATACCCTCGCGTCTATTATTCAAAAATGGGTTCATCCTTTTTTCTTCGCGAATCATTGAGATTTCACCATGCCCAGGATAAACCAGCAAGCTATCGGGCAAACGCACAAGTTTCTTTAGAGAAACCCGCATATCGCTCATTGAGCCGCCTGGAAAGTCGGTTCTTCCTATGCTACCCGCAAACAATGTGTCGCCCGTGAAAACAAGTTTTTCTCCTACAAGACATATGCTCCCTGGTGTGTGTCCTGGCGTATGCACAACGTTGAGGGTTTCATTGCCAAATTGGACTAAGCTACCGTCCTCCAAGAGAACGTTCGCTGGTAACTTGCTTGTTCCTACAGCTTCGATGTAGTGTTCATCAAGTGAGTGGATGCAAATAGGAACGTTGAGTTTTTGTTGGAAAATTGTGTTTCCTTTGATGTGGTCGTCGTGTCCATGAGTGTTGACAATAAATTTTACTTTTAATTTGCCTTTAGTTATTTGGTCGAATATTGGTTTGGCTTCGCTTGCAAATTCCAGTCCGGGGTCAATTAGGATTGCTTCTTTTGTTTCTTTAGAAATAGCCAGGTAACAGTTGGTTGATAACATGCCCACGGCGAAGGTTTCAATAAGCATACAAATCAAGATGCAAATAAGCTATAGATAAAATAAAGGATTTGCTTTGGACATATCAAATTGGGCAGTATAACCTTTAGTGTTTGAAATAAATGAAAAATTTTTTTTAATAGCTAAAGAAATTAAACATCCGAGATTTGCTGGAGACCTGTAAGCTTTATAGTGCTTCCGCATTTACCGCAGCTGATGACTAATTCATCAAGTTCGTCGTTGACGACTTTAGTGTCTAAGATTTGGTAGTTGTCTTCCGATTCGTCATCAGGTGATATCGACAATCCGCATTTTGGGCATTTGAACGAGCCGTCACTTTCAACACTAGCCAAGTCTATTTTGAATGCCGAAGCTTTTTTGTTTTCCAGCTTTTTCATCATCATGTATTTTCACTCTTCTTTTCTTTAAATTTTCATTGAACGTTTTTATTAATTAACGATTATGAATTTCTATTCCATATGTGGAATCCATTTAAAAGGTTGACGCAAAAAAAGGGAAAAATTACTGATTTATTCACCATTTTTTCTCAGGCATCTGCTTCTTTTTCAAAATTTTCGGGTGAAATATAGTCGCCGTACTTCTCTTTTGCTTGGAGCAAACGTTCGCGCTGCATGTAGAGGATTCCGAACATTTCTAGAGGTGTATCTGTGACGTTTTCTTGGTAGAAACGTGAGACCCGCTCGATTTTTGCCAAGTTTTCTGGAACACGTATGGTGAATTGTTTGATGTAGTCTTCTTTGACGTAGTTTTTGCTGAGCACTTGTTTGAAGAGCTTGCGTAGATCTTCATATTTTGGTATGTATCCCGTTGGTGTTTTTAGAGCGCCGACTTCGTTGTGGACGCGAAGTTCCATCCATTTTATCCAGACATGTTTGTCTTGTGGGCTGTTTAGGTATTTGTCGTTGCCGACTTCTTTTAAGAAGTAGTTGACCCCGAATACTATGGGTTGTTTTTTGAGTTTGCGTCCGAAATCCAAGTTGTTGTGAACGTTTTTGCCCATTGGAATCGAGATGAAGTCTTGGATGCTCATCATGTTGATTTCTGGGACGCCTTCTTTGCCGATGGTTGCGAATGTGGTTTCTGTTTCTAGTGAAGCGCCGTATGCGACTATGCCGTGGTCCCAGCTGAAGCTTTGCTGCACAGGTACGTAAGCTTTAGTGTCACGTCCACCATACATTATGCCGCCCAATTCGACACCGTTAGGATTGTCTAGTTCAGGGTCAACGTTTTCCATTGCTTTGAGGGCTACTGCGTATCGTGCGTTTTTGTTGGCGGCTGGAACATCGTTACCAGCTTCGTCTTTTTTGCCTTCATACCATGTTCCAGTGTAGTTACAGCCTTCTTTGGGGAGTTCTTGTCCCATCCCAAGCCAGTATGGTTTGCCATCCTTCACTAGAATGTTGGAGAACACTATTTCTCCCGGAGCCGTTAGTACTTTCCAAATCAAGGCATCATCTTTTGGTTTGACATCCTGTATTATACCGAAGATGCCGGATTCAACGTTCACAGCACGAGCCGCAGAGTCTATGTCTCGAATGTAGGCGATGTCGTCGCCAAGTATGGATTCGCCTGGAAGCATCGCTGTTGACGTTTTGCCGCATGCGCTGGGGAAAGCGCCTGCAAAGTAGGTTTTACGTCCGCCTGGACCGAAAACGCCCATAAGCAACATGTGTTCAGCTAACCAGCCTTCGCTGCTAGCTTTGCGGATTGCTAAACGGAAAGCAAGTTTCTTGAATCCCACGGAGTTTCCGGCATACTGGGTGTTGACGCTATAGATTGTGTTATCCATGTGGTCGATGTAAATTCGTTTTTTGTTGTAATCTACACTGACCATGTCGCTGTTAAGTTTTCCAGCGGAATGCAACACGCGGAGGAAATCGCTTTTTGTTCCTGCCTTCACGAATTGTTCGTATCCAGATCGGTAAAGTAGTGATTCAGAATGGGCGACGTACCAGGAATCAGTGCATTGTAAACCCAAAATCGTAAAAACCGAGTCAGCGGGTCCAAGAGCAATAAATCTGACGATCATGGTTTTGTCAACCATGGAACCTCGGAGTAACCCCATAACTTCTAGGAGTCCTTCTTGGCGGTCCATCTGATTGAGGGCTTTGCTGAGTGTGACGCCCTTGGGTACTAGGTATTTGGTAGCTTGGCGGTCTCGACCTTGGTCTTGTTCGCCATCAAAATGTACAGTGTGCCCGGGTATTGTGAGTATTGCTTGTTCTTCGCCGGTAGCGATTGATTGCTTACGCACGTAAGCTATGTCTTCGGCTGAGTCGCTGCAGATAAAGATTTTTTCAGGGTGACATAAGTCGCTTTCTTTAGCTATAAACTCGTGAACGTTTGGGTTGTCGATAGCACTTAGTTTTTTGAAGTCTGCGACGCTTAGTTTGGGTTGTAATGCTTCAAGGTATGGATTCATTGTGTTTATCAATCTCTTAGAGTTCGTTTACTGTTCCAGGTATACGTGGGAATGGTTGACATTCAGCGATATGTTTGACGCCTGCAAGCCAGCCGACTAAACGTTCCATGCCTATGCCTCCGCCAGCGGTGGGTTTGAGTCTGCCTTCCTTGGCCATTTTCAGCACTAGGGCGTAGTTTTCTTTTTTGACTTGGTCGCGTTCAATCTTCTTTAGGATTTTAGTGTATTCATATTCGCGTTTTGCACCTGAGAGGACTTCGCCGAATTGAGGCAGGAACAAATCGTAGTTGTCCCATTTGCCTGTCTTGAAGTCTTCAAAGTCATAGAATTCTCTTGGAATGTTGGTTACCCAGACAGGTTCTTTCGTTTCTTGAGATATGCCTGCTTCCCAGTCTGCACCGTATTTGGCTTCAAGGTCTACGCGGTCGTAGATTTTGAAGGGAGTCTTGGGTGCTTTGAGGGTATCGCAGCGGCACAGAGTAGTTAATTCACCTTTCATATCTTTCTTTAAGTCTTTGACAAGGGTGCCTATGGCTTCTTCAACCAAAGCGAAAACGTCTTGTGAGGATGCACCTTGAGCTTCAAAATCTAATTGGGTAAACTCGTAAATGTGCTTGCCAGTTTTTGCACGCTCCGCTTTCTCAATACGTATGTTGGGTGAGAGTATGAATAGTCTAGGGTAAGCGGTTGAGGCGGCGACGAGTTTGTGGATTATCATGCTGGCGGTGGTTCGGACTGGTTTGCCGTATATGTCGACTTCGATTCGTTTCTCGATGGATGCGCCTGGATCGGCGACAGAGGGTCAGTACTTTGGCTTAACGCTACGGGTAGAAGCCATTGGAATCCTTTGTTAACAAAAGTTGTTGAGAGACTTTTTAGGGTATAAGTCATGACTTTGCCTATACAGGCTTTTCTTTCTATTTCCGTTGCAGTTAGCTGGTCTAACGGTTTGGGCATTTCGATTAATTCTTGTTTTGGCAATTTAGATCACTTGGAGTTGTTTTGGTGTACATTGTGCAGGGAAGGTAATAAATTTTCTACAATAAAACATGATTAATTTACAATAAATACAACTTTTTATAGTTGGAACCTGTAATATTTACATATGAGCATTAAACTAGACGAAAAAGACCTCGCAATCCTAACTCTCATCCAAGATAACAGCAAACTAACAGCCAACCAAATAGCCAAAAAAATTAACATTCCAATCACCACTGTCTTCGCCAAAACCAAACGCATGGAAGAAATGGGCATAATAAAACAGTATCGAGCTATCCTCTCAGCTGAAAAACTTAACCTCGGCACCGCCGCTTTCATCTTAGCAGCTGTGTCCTACAGTGCAAAAAACGATGACCAAACCCCAATATCCCAAAGGCAGGTTGCAGAAGAGATTTCCCGCTTCCCTGAGGTGCAAGAAGTGCATATAATTACTGGTGATTGGGATTTGCTTGTAAAGTTGCGTGCAGAGAACGTGGAAGCCATCGGCAAGTTTGTGGTTGATAAGTTGCGGTTGATTAAAGGCTTAGACAAGACCTTGACATGCATGGTGTTTGAAACGGTAAAAGAATCAACGAGCCTGCCTCAAACATTCAGAAAAACCCTTCTGAAGCCATAGTTAGGCTGAGCTTGAATAATACAGCAAAGGCAATGCCAATAGAACGGTGTTTTTTCCTTTAGCAGTCAGAGCATATTCTACCCTTAGGGGGGGACCATCAGTAACGTTTCTGGTTATGTATCCATGTTTCTGCAGCATCTTAAGTTTGTCAGAGAGCGTACGAGAATTGACGGTTAAGATTTTCTTAATGCTTCCAAAACCGATGGCGTCTTTAATAAGCAATGTATAGAGAATTTCCAAGCTCCATTTCTGGAACAGAAAGTTGAAACTTTCCTCGAGACTTTCGAGTTCATCCTTGAGTTCTGTTGGCGTAATTTTTTGTTTTTCTATGATTTCATTGAAGGTTACTTCTACGCCTTTTAACACTTGATTCATTCTGGCTTCAACGAGCTTGCGGAATTCCGCGCTCAAAGTTAGTGGGGCACTCATGCACTCTACACTCGGTGTGGTTTTGCTCACTTCATAATTTATTAAGCTTTACATATACAACAAGGTATACAAAGTAAAGTTAACTGGAGGAAACAATCACTTGGAAAAATATGACGCAATAGTTGTTGGCGCAGGAACAGCAGGCTGCCTTGCAGCAAAAACCATCGCTGAAAAAGGCTTAAAAGTCTGTATCGTTGAAAAGAAAAAACGCGAAGAAATCGGCGAAAAAATCTGCGGCGACGCCCTAGGTGAACACCACCTAAAGTTCCTCGGATTAGAAAAACCAACAGGCGGCGAACTCGAAAGTAAAATTGATGGCATAAAAATTTACTCCCCAGACGAAAACACCGTCTTCACTATCGCAGATAAAGACTTTATTGGCTTCCTTCTTAACAGACGTCTTTTTGGTCAGTGGCTTCTTAACAAAGCCATAGACAAAGGCGCCCTTTTACAGGACAACATGAACTTCCGTGCCCCGATAATTGAAAAAGGCGCAGTCGTAGGTCTTACAGCAAAGAATATGAAAACGGGCAAAGTCACAGAGATGCGCAGCAAAGTTGTAGTTGACGCAAGCGGCTATTTTGGTATGGTACGCAAACAATTACCTCCAGAAATGGGAATCGACCGCGACATAGCAAACGAAGACGTTGAAGCATGCTACAGAGAAATCCGCCAACTCAAACAAGAAAACGAAAACACAAACTTCTGCGAAATCTACCTAAACCAAAAAGCATCCCCAGGCGGTTACATATGGATTTTCCCCAAAGGCGGCGCACGCGTAAACGTCGGCTTAGGCATCTGCATGCGCAAAAACTACCCCAATCCCAAAGAACAACTCTATAACACAGCCTTCAAAAAACCAATCTTTGATGGCTCCTTAGTTTTGACTGGTGGCTCATGGTTTGACCCTGTCCGCAGACCTTTAGACAACATGGTTTCAAACGGAGTTATGTTGGTCGGCGACGCTGCCTCGCTAGTTAACCCGATTCATGGCGGCGGCATAGGACCCTCAATGCTAAGCGGCTACTTTGCGGGGCAACAAATCGTTGAAGCACTAAACAAAGGTGAACCAACAAAAGAAGCACTCTGGGGCTACAACAAGAAATACATCGACACCTACGGCAAGAAACAGGGTACGCTTGACATCTTCAAAATGTTCCTCTTATCATGCAGTGATGAAGACCTCAACTATGGCATGAATGAGAAACTCATGACCGAAGACGACGTACTTAAAGCAGGCATGGGCGACGACTTCCACCTAAACATCACCGAAACAGCAAAACGCGTCTTTAGAGGCCTCCGCCGAGTTGGGTTCCTCAACAGATTGCGCTTGACGGTTACAATGATGAAGGGTCTGAGAGCACACTACAATACCTACCCAGCCTCGCCTGAAGGGTTTGAGCCATGGCGCCTCCAAACCATAAAATTGATTGAGGACGCAAGAAAAAAACTCGTAGATTAGCCCTTAGCTAATCTTTTCTTTTGCTTTTTTTATCTTTTAGTTTTTATAAACGCTTAAATTCCAAGTACACGTGTGTGGATACTTACTGGTGAAAAGATGGTTTACTGTTCTAACTGCGGAACAAAAATAGAAGATGGAGCATATTTCTGTTATAAATGCGGAACAAAAACTCAAGTAGGAAAAAATGCAAAAGCTATGTATCCTTCTGATGAGTTACGGGACGCGTTTTACCAAGTTGGACTTGAACTCGAAAAAGCCTTCACCGTGGCGGCAAGAGAAACGCAATCAGCATTTAAGAAAGTTAGCGAGAACATGCAGCAAAAAAACGCCACCTCAAGTACCCAAGAAAATGTTGTATGTACTAGCTGCGGAACAAAGAATAGTTCTGGCGCGGTTTTCTGCCATAACTGCGGAGAAAAAGTAGCATCTGCTGGAAGCACCTAAAAAATGAGCACAGGCAAGACGCTTATTGCGTATGAAAGTAAGCTTGGAGCTACCGCGGATTCAGCGAGAAAAATAGCAGAAACCCTTCGCTCAAAGTTTCAATTAGAGGTTGATTTAGTTGACCTCAAAGTGCAGAAAACCGTTGATCTTTCGTTGTACCAAAACGTCATTGTCGGCGGCGGTGTGAGAGGCGGAAGAGTTTACAGTAAAACATTAAAGTTTCTTGAGAACGATTTAAGCGGCAAAAATGTCGCCTTTTTTGTTTCCTCTACTTGGGCTGGTACTCCTGGAAGCTATGATAACGCAAAAGCCAAATTTGTAGAAAAAACATTAACTAAATACCCCAAAATAAACGCCGTCAGCACAGAAGCCTTCGGCGGGCGCATAAGATATTTTAGAAAAACCATGGTAGATAACACAGATTTGGTCAAGGTTGAGGTTTGGGCAGAAGAACTTGGAAAGAAATTCACCCAATAAGTCAAAGGGCACTAAGGCAGGTGCTTTGCTTTGCCCTACATGCTGCATTGAATATGTTGAAGTTGAGTTTGACTTGGAAATCGACGGTGTAATACTGCATGATGTAAAGGCGCTCCGGTGTCCCGGATGCGAAGAAGAACTGTTCACGCCAGAACAATATGAAAAAATCAAAAAGAGAATTTGCGATTCAACAGAGATGTAACATATGTCTATTTTAAAAGCCAACTCAAATTTGTAAATGTTTTTTGACTAAAAAAAATCCTTCTAAAGCTCAAATCGACAACTTTATGGAGAAGTTGCTGCTAATGCTGCTGCAATAATAGAATTTTGCAAATCGATTGTTGCATCTTTCAAAACTAAACACAAATACACCGTTTTTTCACTGAAAGTTTTTCGGTTGAGCCGACAGAAGCCAGAGAAGTTGTTGTTGTTGCAACTGCGTTCCGCACAATGGGTGCAACAACAACCCATCTTTGGATTGGACAAAGTTCTAACCCAGTGATAAAGCCTCGATCCCTATTCTTATTTTCGCGCTTATTCAATTCACCGTTAATTGCTTGGCTACAATTATTATCGAAGGCTTAAATATTTTCAGGGTCCACTCAAACAGAGAGGAGTAACAATGTCTTTTCAAGAAAAAATTGTTCTAAACCCCATAGGCTACGTTAAAACCAGCGCTAAAGGCGATGAAGTTAAAGACAAATCTTTATTGTCACACATTGTTCTCCGTGACGATTTAGTTGACGGTTTAAGTGGCATCACCGATTATTCTCATTTGTTTGTGTTATTTTACTTGAACCAAATAACTAGTGTACAGCGAAAAACATTGAGAGTTCATCCAAGAGGCAGACAAGACATGCCTTTAGTAGGCGTTTTTGTGGCCAGAACCATGTTACGTCCCAACCCCATTGGATTGACTTTAGTTGAACTGGTTAAAGTGGAAGGAAACATTATTACGGTCAAGGGTTTAGATGCATACGATGGAACCCCAGTCTTAGACATAAAGACTTATGATTTCTGGGACATGGCGAAAAACGCGAAGGTTCCTGAATGGTGGATAAAGCTTAACGAGGAAAAACAAGTTAAACTATAGTAGTTCCCCAATCCCGTATTTGGCATCCAGGGCTTTTAGGAGCGCTTTTCGGAGTTCTTCCCCCTTCAATTCCTCTTCCTTTGAGGTTCCAAACGCTCTAGCTAAGTCTTCATCTTTACAGACTTCTTTTAGCCACTTCTCAAAATCACCTCGATATAGATGAAACTCAAGCGAATCAGGAATCACCTGCTTAATTAACCTGTAAAATTCATCAAGCGACTTTGCTGAGAACCCCAGCGGCTTATCTACATCAACATAAAAGTTAAACCCCCACTCCGTGGAGACAGGCAGATATGCTTTTACGATATTTTTGCCTTTTTCAGTTAAACCAAATCCGGCGCCGACCTTGCGCAAAAATCCTTCTTTGGCAAGTTCCTGTACTTCCGTTATGGCTTGGTTTGGTGTTAGGTCGACGGCTTGTGCGAACATGTTTAGGTCCATGCGGATGGTTGCTTCGTTCATGGTTTTTAGAATTTTGATTTGTTCTTCTTTCAAGAAACTTCGCCTCGTTATATGTATGATATAAGGGAAATGGGAAATTTAAATGTGTTAATGCGCTTTGCTGTTAAATGGCAAGTTTTTATTTCTCTAAATCCACCAGTTATCTGGGATACTTCATGAATACCGAATACATCATAGTTTTTGTTACAACAGCAAATAAGGCGGAAGCAGAAAAAATCTCTCAAGCACTTCTTACTGAACGCCTAATTGCCTGCGCCAACATCGTAAACCCAGTTACTTCTTTCTTTTTTTGGTCAAGTAAGATTGATCGGGCGGAGGAGTGTTTGGTGGTTATGAAGTCTCGGCGGGATTTGTTTTTAGAGTTGGCGGAGCGGTTGAAGGGTTTGCATAGTTATGAGGTTCCTGAGGTTTTGGCGCTTCCAATTGTTGAAGGTTCCGAGAAGTATTTGGCTTGGATGGGTGAAGTCCTCAAGTAACTTGTACATTTTTGTACTGGTAAGCCTTAAATAAAGCATTACAGTATGCTTCTGAACTATAGGAAGTATAATAAATGGGGAATCGCCTTTGGCTCAGCGCCAACACAAACTAAACCGCTAAACTATGTTAAATTCAACTACACAAACCAACCCCTAGAAATATTCTCAAAACTCCACCAAAAATACAAAACCGCCTATCTACTAGAATCAATTGAAGGACCACAAAAACTCGCGCAATTCTCATTTTTAGGGTTTGACCCAAAAATCAACATAACCGCAAAAAACGGCGCAGTCACCATAACAAACCTCCAAACTAACCAAACTCTCAACAAACAAACCAATGACCCCTTCAAACTCATCGCAGAGCAACTCCAACCATATGCAAACCACATGGTGGACTTTCGTTTTATCGGCGGAGCCTTAGGCTACATATCCTATGACGCAATAAGATACATCGAAAAACTCCCCAGCCAAAAACCAGATGACCTCCATTTCCCTGATATAGAGATGGGGATTTTTGAAGATGGAATTGTTTTCAACCACACAATCAATCAAGCCTACTATTATTTCAGAAGCGAAAACCGACTAGCAGAAATTACTGAGCTCCTCAAAGAGCCAGCTCCTACAGAGGAAAAGTTCACATATACCCAACCTACAATTAACATTTCAAAAGAAAATTTTGAAAAAGCAGTAGAAAAAGCCAAACAATACATAACTGCTGGAGACATATTCCAAGTTGTCTTATCTAAACGCTTCCAATTCCAATACACTGGCAGCCTTCTAAACTTCTACAGAAGCCTACGCCAAATCAACCCCTCACCCTACATGTTCTACTACAAATCCGATAAACGACAAATCGTCGGCGCTAGCCCAGAAATGCTAGTTCGCGTGGACAACCGAAAAATCCTAACTTTCCCTATTGCAGGTACGACACCTATGACGGCAGATCAAAAAGAAAACGTGCGCCTTGGCAATGAACTACTAAAAGACCAAAAGGAATGTGCCGAGCACGTAATGCTGGTTGATTTAGCAAGAAATGACGTGGGCAAAATCAGCAAATACGGAAGCGTAACGGTTCCAGAATTTATGCAGGTTCATCAGTTTAGCCATGTCCAGCACATCGTATCCCAGGTGAGCGGCGAATTAAGAGATGGCTTAGAAAGCTTTGATGCACTAAAAGCGGTTTTTCCGGCAGGCACAGTTTCAGGTGCACCCAAAGTTCGCGCCATGGAAATAATCGAAGAACTTGAGCCATCACGCCGTGGACCGTATGCAGGGGCGGTGGGTTACTTCAGCTGCAACGGCAACTCGGATTTTGCAATAACCATACGCACCCTGTTCTCTGAGGGCGACCAAGCATACATTCAGGCGGGCGCGGGCATCGTTGCCGATTCGATACCTGAAAAAGAGTGGTTTGAAACCGACCATAAAGCCAAGGCGCTGATTAAAGCCCTTGAGCACGCCGCAGGAGGCAAACAGCCATGAAAGTCATAGTCATAGATAATTATGACTCGTTTGTTTACAACCTTGTCCAATACATAGGTGAGCTTGGGGCAGAAGTAATCGTTTACAGAAACGACCAAACCAGCCTCGAAGAGATAATCAATCAGAAACCTGATCGAATCGTGATTTCGCCGGGTCCAGGCACACCTGAAGATGAAAGATACTTCGGCGTCTGCACAGCAATACTTCGAAACCTAAGCCCAAAAATCCCAACGTTGGGCGTCTGTCTTGGTCACCAAGGAATAATCCATGTATTCGGCGGAAAAGTCATCCACGCCAAAAAACTCATGCATGGAAAAACCTGCACGATAAAACACAATCAAAAAGGCATCCTCAAAGGTGTACGTAACCCTTTCAACGCAACAAGATACCACTCGCTTGCTGGCGAACGAAAATCCATTCCAGATTGCCTTGAAATTACCGCTGAATCAGTTGAGGATGGAGAAATCATGGGCATACGCCACAAGCAGTACCCGATTTACGGGGTCCAATTTCATCCAGAATCCATCCTTTGCGAAGATGGCAAACTAATCATTAAGAACTTCTTGGAGGACAAACAATGATTCGAGAAGGCATCCAAATACTCATCGAAGGCAAAGACCTAACGTTTAAGGAATCTGGAGAAATAATGCGGGAAGTCATTTCTGGACAAGCAACAAACGCTCAAACAGCAGCTTTCCTAACAGCTCTAAGAATGAAAGGTGAAGCCGTTGATGAACTAATCGCTTTTGCTTCAGTTATGCGAGAGAATTGCTGTCAAATTCAACCCCAAGTGCAAGGGCGCTTGGTAGACACTTGCGGAACAGGCGGCGACAAAATAAAAACTTTCAACATTAGCACAGCAGCAGCATTTGTCATCGCAGGCGCTGGTGTCTCTGTAGCTAAGCATGGAAACAGGGCTGTCACCAGCAAAAGCGGAAGCGCCGATGTATTGGAAAAACTTGGCTTAAACCTCAATGTTGAAAATAAAACAATTCAAAGCATAATCGAAAAAGTCGGAATAGGCTTCATGTTTGCACCAGCATTCCATCCGGCAATGAAATATGCTGCTGAAACCCGAAGAGAAATCGGCATCCGTACAATCTTCAACATCCTTGGGCCTTTAACGAATCCAGCATGCGCCAATGCTCAATTGCTCGGAGTTTACGACGCTAAACTAGTGGTTCCGATGGCTTATGCATTGGAGAAGCTGGGTTGCGAGGAAGCCATGGTTGTTCATGGGCTTGATGGGTTGGACGAGATTTCAACAGTAGGCAAAACCGTTGTTGCACACTTAAAGAAGGGCAATGTGGCGAAATTGGAGTTTGTTCCAAGCAATTTTGGAGTAAAAACATCAAAAATAAGTGATTTGCAAACATCAACGATTGAGGAAAACGTTAAAATCATCTTCAAAATCCTAAAAGACAAAACTACTAGCGACGCAAAGACTGACATTGTGCTCGTTAACAGTGCCGCAGGAATCATCATTGGTGGCAAAGCAGAAAACTTTGCAGAAGCCATGGAAATCGCCAGAAAATCAATTGCGAGCGGAGCTGCATATGCTAAACTAAAAGATTTAATTAAAGCATCGAGTGGCAGTTTGAAGAGGCTTGAGGAGTTAGAAGCAAAATATGAGTGATTACCTTGATTTGCTGGCGCATGGAGCCCAAATAACCATTGAGAGCGAATACTATGAGAAAGCTCTTCATGCTGAGAGTTTTCAGGTTAGCTTGAAGAAGGCGATTTTGAACAGTAAAGTAAATCCGATAATAACTGAAATTAAATCTGCCTCGCCATCTGCAGGAGTCATTAGGACTAAGGTTGAACCGGCATTGATTGCTAAGTCCATGAAAAAAGGCGGAGCTACAGCCCTATCAGTTTTAACTGAACCAAAACAGTTCAACGGATCCTTAGAAGCTCTATCTCAAGCTAGAAAAGCTGTAGACCTTCCAATCTTAATGAAAGACATCATTTTGAGCCCCATACAAGTCTTTGCCGCATCAAAACTTGGAGCCAACGCTGTTCTACTGATTCAAGCACTTTTTGACCGTGAATATTGTGAAAAAAATCTAACTGAAATGATTACTGGAGCTCACGTTTTGGGGTTGGAGGTTTTGCTTGAAACTCACACCGAAACCGAGTTTAATAATGCCGTAAAAACGGATGCTGACTTGATTGGGATAAATAACCGTAATCTTGCAACTTTAAAGGTAGACCTCAATGTAACCAAACAGATTCTTACAAAAAATAATCCAAACGGAAAAATAGTCGTAAGTGAGAGCGGAATAAACACGCCTGCAGACATTTGTTTTCTACGTGAATGTGGAACACGCGCTTTCCTGATTGGTTCAGCAATAATGTTAAATGATAACATTGAGAAAAAAGTTAAGGAGTTTGTTGAAGCATGAAACTAAGCAACTACCCTATTGACGGCAAATATGGACGGTATGGCGGGCGTTTTGTTCCCGAGGTTTTAATGGAAGCCATCAGTGAACTTGAACAAGCTTACAATAAAGCCAGAAAAGACCCTGAATTCCAGAAACAATTGGAATACTATCTTTCTGAATTTGTGGGCAGACCAACACCGCTCTATCTCGCTGAAAACCTGACGCGGAAGCTGGATGGAGCAAAAATCTACCTCAAACGCGAAGACTTGGCCCATGGTGGAGCTCACAAAATAAACAATACCATTGGACAAGCATTGCTTGCCAAGCGGATGGGCAAAACACGTATAATCGCAGAAACTGGAGCAGGACAACATGGTGTCGCAACTGCGATTGCCTGTGCTGCTTTAGGTTTGAAAGCTGAGGTTTATATGGGTACCGAAGACTGCGAACGCCAACGTCTCAACGTTTTTCGAATGAAACTCTTAAACGCAGAGGTGCATCCTGTGGAAACAGGCTCCAAAACCCTCAAAGACTCAATAAACGAAGCGTTCAGAGACTGGGTAACTAACCTTGAAACCACCTATTATCTGATTGGTTCAGTTGTGGGTCCGCATCCTTACCCGATGATTGTCCGCGATTTCCAAAGCGTAATTGGCAACGAAATAAAAGAGCAATTCAAGCAAAAAGAAGGCGGATTGCCCGATGCGCTGGTGGCTTGTGTGGGCGGTGGAAGTAACGCTATTGGAACTTTTTACCCATTTGAGGACGATTCCTCAGTGAAACTTTGTGGTGTTGAGGCTGCAGGCAAAGGCATAGAAACAGGCAAACATGCCGCATCTCTTAACGCTGGCACCGAAGGCGTCTTCCACGGAATGCTAACCTATGTACTCCAAGACAGCAACGGACAAATCCAGAACACAAGCAGCGTTTCAGCAGGCTTAGATTACCCAGGCGTCGGACCAGAACACTCGTTCCTAAAAATCTCTAAACGCGCAGAATATGCCTCTATTACAGACAAAGAAGCAGTGGCTGCCTTCCTGGAATTGTCTAAGGAAGAAGGAATTTTGCCAGCGTTGGAATCTTCACACGCCGTAGCGCACGCAATGAAACTTGCACCGAAAATGAAGAAAAACCAATCAATCGTGATTACATTGTCAGGTCGCGGAGACAAAGACGTTGAAACCATAGCTGATTACATTGGAGCCAAAATATGAACAACCTAACCAAAGCATTCCAAAATGCAAAAACGCAGGGAAATGGGGCATTAATTGGCTATATTATGGCTGGAGACCCAACCCCTGAGCATACGCCCAAAATTGCAGATGCTCTCATCAAAGGCGGCGTAGACATCCTTGAGCTGGGGTTGCCTTTTTCTGACCCTATAGCTGATGGACCCACAATTCAAGCTGCAGGATTGCGAGCTTTGAATTCCGGAACCACGCCGATGCAGGTGCTTAAAATTGCTAAACAAATCAAAAGCAAACACGACATACCAATCGTTATTATGACTTACTATAATCCTGTATTCCGAATCGGACTCGACAAATTCTTGGGTTCAGCTAAGGACTACATGGTTGACGGTTTCATAATTCCTGACTTGCCAGTAGAAGAAGCATCAGACTACAAAAAAGCTGCCAAAGCGCAGGGCTTGGATACGATTTTTCTTGCGGCACCATCAACATCAAACGAACGTTTAACCAAAATAGCCAAGGCCTCTTCCGGCTTCCTTTATTTGGTTTCACATTATGGCGTCACGGGAACAAAAACAACTGTCGAAGACTCAACCGTCCAATTAATCAAACGTGTCCTTCCATTCACGGCTGGAAAAATTCCCTTAGCAGTTGGGTTTGGTATCTCAAAACCTGAACATGTGGAGCGCATCATTGCATCAGGAGCAGATGCGGTAATCGTTGGCAGCGCATTCATAAACATCATCCAAAAAGACAAACCAACAATGCTAAAAAATCTCCAAACAACTGCAGAAGCACTCAAAACAGCAACAAAAATCATAAAATAACCAGAAACTGCTCCGCCACCACTGGGAAAGTTTTATAGTTGGATTAATCCATCTATGTGCGGCGGTGGATCTTAAGCGGTGGGTTAGGGGTCCATTGTACCGTAAATCCTCTACATGACGGGCTGACATCTGCGGATGAGGCGTCAAAGGCCGCTTGAACTTCCATTTCCGAACCAGTGACTATCCGTCCTTTGGGGCTGGCGGTCGATGGGTGGCTTCCGTAGGGAAGTTACTTCATCGTTCAGCAGGCGAACCTGGCTAGGCTCGGGAGAGAGCAACCTAAGTTTGGACGTTATGCGCTCAAGGGGGTGCGGGTAAGAGTGTAGGGTTTGGAGGCTTCAGACGGATTCTGGGCGTCAAACCGCAGTGGTCCACCGCTACTTAGTTTCGTTTGTGAAAAAGTTAGGTTAAAGGGAGTTGAATAGTGAAGGTTGTTCCTTCGCCCAGTTGGCTTTCAAAGCTTATTTTTCCGCCCTGCGCTTCTATTAGACGCTTTACCACCGCCAAACCAAAGCCTTGTCCTTTTGATTTTGTAGTAAATAAAGGCGTGAAAAGTCTGTTTTTTACTTCCTCAGGAATACCTTCGCCCGTATCTTCAATATTAATGAAAGCATAATCTGCCGTATATTTTGCGGTAATTTTCAGGATTCCGCCGTTTGTCATGGCTTGTACCGCATTTTGGATTAAATTTATCAGTGCCCGTTTGAGCATTGAAAAGTCAGCTATAAACGTTGGAAAACCTTTCTCAAATAACATGTTTACTTGTAGATTGCTTGGAATGGCAACGATAAGTAAGGCTTCTTCGATGGCTTTTTCGATATTTACTTTTTCTTTGTTCGGTTTTAGGGGTTTTGTGTAATCTTGCAAATCTGCAACTATCTTGTCAATATAGAACAAGTTTTCCTCGATGTTGGTCACACTTTCCATTATGTTCTTTTTTGCGTCGCAACTTGGCATAGAAGATAATTCATCTTTGGCAAGGTAAAGTTCTCCAACGATGGCTTGCAATGGATTGCGAATATCATGCCCAACCATGCCTGCAGTTTGCCCAATAGCAACTAAACGCATGTTTTCTCTCAATTGCTTTGCTCTTTCGTTGGCAAGCTTTTCCATTTGATTAGCGTATTCTTCCAGTTGACAAGTTGCTTGTTCTCTGTCTTTGCGAAGTCTCAATATCTCGATGCCGTATGCGAAGTCGTTGGATAATTCTGTTAGGAGCTTTATTTCTTCATTGGAGAAGGGGTCTAGTTCTTGGCTGTAGATATTTAGGGCGCCAAAAGTTTTGTTATCAAATGATGATAGCGGCAAGACAAGTGATGCTGTGTATTTTCTTTTGGTGGCTTGTTCGCGCCATGGCTCAAAATTAGGATCTGTATTCATGTTTTTGCAGGCGTATGGTCTTCCTGTTCGAATTACAGTTCCCGTTGGTCCTCGTCCCCGTGGTTTATCTTCCCAAGTTATGTTTAAATGATCAATGTACTCTTTATCGAAACCTGCAAAGACTACTGGTCTTACAGTTTTGTTTTTGTCATGTTCTGCTTTGCCCACCCAAACAAGTGGGTAGCCACAGTCGTGGATAATTATGTTGCAGACTTCTTGGGTTAATGTGGTTTCGTCGGTTGCATGCATGAGGGCTTGGCTGCTGTTGCTGATTGCTCTTAGATGACGATTAAGTTTACTGAGGGCATCCTCTGATTTTTTACGTTCAGTAATGTTCCTTGCAACATGTACCGAACCAATCAAGGTCCCTTTATCATCTCTTAGGGGCGACGTGCTAACTAAGAAGTCTCCTCCAAGGCGCTGTTCATGCACTTCGGCCGTATGTTCTTTCCCATCATTAACAGTTTGTGAGTGTGGACAAAAATCAGGCGGCTTATCTAAGCCGTGAACACATTGATAACAGAATAATCCAACTGCTTTTTCAGGAGATACACCCAACTGCTGCGCCATAGCCTTGTTTGCCCGCACAATTCTAAACTGATTATCAAGAACCGCTACAAAATCTGGAACACTATCAAAAGTGCGTTCCCAATCGTTCTTTGCCTTCCAAAGCTCTTGTTCAGCCATTTTCTGTTTCGTAATATCCTGAACCATCCCCACAGAGCGAACAATCTTACCCGATTCATTCCTGATATGCTCGCATTTTTCGTAAACTATCCGTATTTCGCCCGTATGCTTCCTTACAACCTTATGCTCAATCTCATAAGTGTCTCTTCCCTCACGCAGCGAGCCAGAATATGCTGCGTCCACAGCAGCCCTATCGTCGGGGTGTATTGCATTGAGGAATGCTTCGTAGGTTGCTCCGAACTCCTGAGGCTTCAACCCGAAGATTCGGTAAACCTCATCCGACCAATTAAGCTTATTATTTATTATGTCCAGTTCCCAACTGCCAAGATGGGCGATTTCTTGACTTCGATTGAGGCGTTTTTCGTTTTCCTCTAATGCCTCCTGTGTCTGTTTGCGCTTTGTTATATCTTCAAATATGGCAGCAAAATACCCTTTTTGAGGGCAATACACAGAAACGGATAACCATAAACTCAAGGGCTTAAAATAAATTTCAAATCTTTCTTCCTTGCAGGAAAAGGCAACTCGGCCATAAATTTCGAACAATTCAGGATTAGCTTCTTTAATTCCTGGAATAGCTTCCGTAACTTTCCTTCCGAGAACTAGCTCCCTTTTCAGTCCTGTTATTCTCGTGAAGGCATCATTAATTTCTAAATAAACAAAGTCTAATGGCTTATTTTCTTCATCAAAAATCATCTTGCAGAAAGCAAACCCATCCATCATATTCGAGAAGAGGGAGCTATAGCGTTCTTCACTTGCTCTAAGTCTTTCTTCTGCACTTAAGTAATCATGGTTAAATGTTGCTTGCAGAGAAGGGCTACGGGAAAACTCGTCCATTGGGTTCTAGCTCCCTAGAAATAAACATGAAGGTGAACAGAATCTAATAAAACTTGTTAAAAATCTTGAATTATCCTGAAAACTTATACTTGATAGTTAGAACAAAGCCAATTTCATTTGGCACGGGCTTGTTATTTCAAAAACAAACTTTGAATACACATGAAAAGTTAGAGAACAAAAATAGCACAATTCAGTCTGCAATGCGTCGAAAATCAATTGTTCAAACTCTGAAATCCTATATTAGATGTGTGGCTGGGTTTGCTCTAAGCCCCCTCGGAATCTTTCTATTTTAAGTAGTTATTTAGATTCATCTATGCCTTTTTTGTAGAGCGCCTTATCTATTACTCTTACGTCGAGGTTTTGTTTGGCTGCGGTTTTTCTGATGACGGCGAGCAGGACGAGGTAGTTTTGGGTGGTTTGCATGTTTGGGGGCACGTTGCCGAGGAGTGCTTTCCAAGTGTGTTGGTCGAGAATGCAGTATTGTTTGGGATCGAAGAATGCCAAGATGACGCTGGCTAAGATGGGGCTGATACCTTCCAGAAGAGTGAGACAGTTCATGCGGTAGCTGTCTTCGCAACCTGGAATGCTCAGTGCTTGGCTGGTTAATCGGTTAACTGTTGTTTCGTCGTTTCGAGCCACCAATGCTAAACTGCGTGCTTGCCTCTCAGCGACATCTTTGAATTTCCATTCAACAATCGAAGCCAAATCCTTACAAGTCAAAGACTTATTTTTGCGAAATTTTGCCCCGAGTTCCCGCTCCCGCTGCGCCTGCCACCCAAAGGCTTTGTCGTATTTGCGGCTCCACATCAAGAAGTCAGCTTTGTCCACACAATCACCATGCAACAACTAATTGCGTTGCGCTTGCTTTTCAGCGTTTGCCCAAACAACAATAAAAATTAAGAAAAGGGTGTTTAATTTTGGTCTACTAGGTGTGCTGTTCCGTCTGGACAGTAAACTTTCTCATCTTTGCTAACACGCCTGTACCTTTCACTACACATATGCAGAAGGGTGCAACCGTCGCAATCTCTACTCAACACTTTTTTTCGCCTCCTATTAGGGCATCTTGCATCAGTGAAATCTGCTTATAAGGCTATGTAATATGGGCGTATATACGCACGCTAATGTTTTCTCGTGCGGGCTATGCAAGTTTTGTAGGCGATGCAGTCATGGGAGCATGGGGTGGCTGTTTTGGTTTGGCAATCCAAGATTATTGTGCTGTTCATGTTGTTTCACCTTGTTTTGTGCTCTTGGCTAGGACTGAACGCGGGGATGGGGTACACGTGAATATGAAAGGCAAAAGAAACATGCCTGAACAGTTTTCTTCTTGTGCCGCTAAATCCATCATGCCTTATCCACATGTTTTGTTTTGCTCTGATAGGTATGTGCATATGTTGAGATTTAAAGGATTTTGAGAAATGTTCATAAATTTTATGAAAACATCTGCATCCGTTTAACTAAAACAACGCATTTACGGTAAACAAGCATGAATTAACCTAAATATTGGACAAAAAAATATCCTAACCGTGACTTTCGACGCGGACGATAGGTTTACCCATAATATCTCTGATGTTATCCGCTACTGTGGAAGGGTGATGGACAAGCCTCAGTCTGGTTTCCCGTTCACCCTGAGAGTTAACCTTTATCTCCCCATAACCAAAAATCCTGCCTCCCACGGACTGGTAAAATAGCAGATCTCCAAACCCAGAAGGAGTAACGACAAACGAATTTAACCGTGCGATGCCCCGCTTGACTTCTAAGCCATCCTGACGAAGGATGTAAGTGTTTGAGGCGCGAAGGAACAGTAGCTCAATTATGCTGATGAACCAAATCGCAGCAAATAGAAAAAAAGTCCATGACCAAACAGGCAACCCAATCAAGGCATCCCCAGCGACTTTAGCGTAGAATTCTAGCCATAGAAAAACAATCGCCACTACAATTACGGTGACGGTCCGGATGATGACGGCTGGGACAATCCAGGGCTTACCCGACCAGACAACGTCGCTATGAGAAACTTTGCTGTTAGAAGTCAACTAAAACATAACCACTAGAAACAGAGGATAATTGATATTTAAACCTTCAAGCTAAGCTACATGACTGGTCTGTGGGGGAAGAGGCTTTCGATTGAGCGAAGCAGTTGGTAGCCGAAGAGTATGGCGACAAAGTAGGTAGGCCACAGAATCACAGGCCAGTTACCAGGAGTATAGTTCCAAAGCCCAGTTGAGACTGCAAAGTACTCCATAAGCGCCAGCGAAAACATGCCGCCGAACGCGAGGAAAACCTGCTGTTTAACTTCGTGTTTTGCGCCCCATTTGCCTCTTAAAACAAATAAAATCGCCCAAGCGGCTAAGAAACCAAATAGAAGCACATACCAATCGGAATTAAAATTGAAAATAACATTCATGTTTTATACCAAGATTTTAGTGTTTTATAGTTTTTCCTTTTCTTTGAGGTTTATGAGCGGACCAGCATTTGCGGCAATAGACAGGTTTGTCTGCTTTTGGTTTAAAGGGCAATTCGCATTCGGTTCCGCATTCGCTGCATACTGCGTTGAAGGCTTGTTGGGTGTGGAACTGTTTGAACATCTGGTAGTTTTTTAGGCGTGGCCAACCTGTTTTGGCGTATTGTAACATTTCGGGGTTATCTTTGAGCCAACGCATCATATGGAAGAAGCTTTTGCCTCGTTTTTCATCTCGCTCCACCAATGGTTCGTAGCCTAGGTTGCGGATTTCATCTAAGTAAGCGATTTCCACGAGTCTTTGGGTTTCACCGACCACATGGATGCGTTTGACGCGGTTTTCTCCGTAGACTTTTTGAAGCTCCTCCGCGGCAACATCGAAAATGCAGCCTTGGCAAATGTGAATTTCTTCTTCAGCTGCAAGGTTGAATTTTGAGACAAGTTTGGAGACGACACGGCTGGATTCTTGGAGGTACTCTTTTTCGCGGAAAATATCTTGGTAGAATCTAACGTCGATTAGGTCGTATTTGAATTCGCCCGTCGGTTCATGGTAGGCACCAACCACAACTCCGAACAATAAATCTCCGCTGCCAGCGTCATCAACTATAAGGGTCAATTAGCTCTATTCCCTCTCTTTCTTCCCAACCAGATACTCCATACATCTATAAAAACCGTCTTCCCAAAAAGTCAACAAAACCTGGGGAAAACAACATGTTAGGCTTTTGAACGGATTTTATCCCCAAGTTTCTTCGGATAACCTGTCTTCTATTATTGCCTTTTTAGCCGTAGATTTTGAGATTTTGGTGGATTGATGGAAACGTTTAAGTCAAACTTCGACCTTTAAATACTCGAAAAATAAGGAAACTTTTCCCGAATTTTCACATCGCATGGAGTAATTTAATGTCTCAAAGAACAAATGTAACCGAAATCAAATGCAGTGACTGCGGCAAATCCGCCACTGTTCCCTTCAAACCAACAGCAGGTAAACCTGTTTACTGTAGAGAATGCTTAGCAAAACATACCACTCACGGAAGCACCGAACATAAAGGTTCGAATGCTGATTCTAGTAGTAGCCAAGCATGGTCCAGACGAAGAACCGACTGGAAATAACAAAAACAAAAGTATTATTTTTTAGTTTTTTTTAAAAAATTTTTTTATCTGACAGCTGCTGTTGCTAATTGTTGTTTAACACTTTCAGCAGAGCTTGGAAGTACGTTAAGAACACCGTTCTTCCCAAGCCTTAGTTGCCTCTCGCCCCTAAAAACACAAACCTGTGCATTTTTCAGCTCAATGTTGTTACCAACTGCGATTGATCCGATTTGTCCTTCCCAAAGGCAGAGTTTGGTTTTTCCAGTGTCATCTCCAACCAAAGCATTAACGACCATGACCGTGTTGCCGAATTGTGTGTGTACTTGAGCCGGTTTGGGTATTTCTATGACTTCGGCCTTTAAGTTGACACGTTTCATACCTGCCCTTAAATCATGGATTGAAGTGTAGATTGATTCGGTGTTTTGTTTAGCAATTTTTTTGCGAATCTTATCTGTACTCATCCAACTCTCAAAAGGATTGTCTTTTCTTAAAAGGAACTCTTCACCAACACGGAACTGAGCAACAACGGCGCTATCTTTTGTTATTAGGAAAATTGTTTCGCCCTTTACTTTACCACGGTATTCAACTGTAAGATTGCCGCAAACTGCTTTTTCGTTGCTTCGTGCAGAAATTAACGCTTGGAAAACTTCGTTAGGATAAATGTTATATTTTACCGAAAGAAGCGCAAGATGCTCACCTAATGTTGATTTTTTCTGTCTCAAATTACCCCTCTCAAATATCGTCAAAGTTAAGAGAAAAAGCAACTACAGGGAAGCCATTTCATACTTTTTCTCAATTACCCCGAATATTTACCTAATAATACAATGTTAACTATATTAGGTTGACGATGGAAATTAGTGTTTCCCCAAATTATCGGTTTTAAATCGATTTTGAGTCACAGTTTATGCTCCAAATGGCAGAAACATTACTTAAGACAGGTGCTCAACTGTTTTTGATGGCTAATGAGAACTGTTAAAGCACTCAATTTATAAGCATCGATGATTAGATAAATTATCTGTGCAGAAGAGACTCTTTTGCACAGCCAAAGTAGTAGGAGTTGAAATATCGAATGTATAATAACAAAGAGATGCACAAGGCAACTTGCGCCGACTGCGGAAAAGAATGTGAAGTTCCTTTCAAGCCAGACGGAACAAGGCCAGTTTATTGCCGAGAGTGCTACTCAAAACGTAGACCACCACGAAGATACTAAGCATATTGCTAAGCATCTTTACAATCTTTAACAATTTTCTTTTTATTTTTATTTATTTTAAAAAAATTGCACGCTCCATTCTCTGGAGATCATTAAATCTATAATTTAGTAGCAAAAAATCAAAAGATAAAAACTAATAAACGAGAAAAAACTCGTATTCGTTCAAAGTGCGTTTAGGATTTTTGTTCTGATCCAGTTCGCTTCTTGTTGTCAGTGAAATTTTTCTTTCCAGACTTCTTCCTTAGAACGCAATTTAGCCTAACAGAGGATTTACATCTGCGGCAATTTTTAACTAAACCTGCTCTTAACATACACAATTCTATTTACCTTCATTTGTTTTTTGAAAAGAATCCGTTATACAGTTAGCTTATCCAAGAGGATAAAAGAAACTCTTCTCAAGCTGAATGCAGATGCCTGCATATAAAGGAATTGATGAAAAAAAAATTTTTGAAAAATATAATAGATTTCAAGCCGTTTTTTAAATAATCAGTCACTAAAAAAACCATCACCGGAAAATCTCCTAAATATATGGAAAAAAATTCCCAAAAGTTAATCATGCTAATATACCCGCTGCTTTCTTTAATGGTGTAAGGTTAGAATTCTTTAGAGGAAGAGTTAGACCACTTATTGGCTTTTTCTCAAAACTATTCTGATTATTAATAGGCGAAAGCCAACTAGGTGTAAAAAATGGGTAAACGAAAAATTACAAACGAGGGCAGCCTCGACAGCATGGTCTTACCTTCCGCAAATGACGTATTAGGCATAGCTGTCAAGATGCTTGGAGCAGAAAGAATAACAGTTAAATGCCAAGATGGCAAAGAACGCATGTGCAGAGTGCGAGGCAAACTAAAAAGGCGTGTTTGGATAAGAGAAGGCGACATCGTTTTGGTTTCACCATGGGATTTCCAAGCTGATACAAGAGGAGATATTTTCTGGCGTTACCGCAAAAACCAATCCGATTGGCTCCGAAGCCACAATTACCTCAAAATGGAGTAGGAGGGCACAAACATTATTCTAAAATGCACAGATTGCGGAAATACCTTCAAACGAGACGGCCTAAAAGATGGGGAAATTGTTGCTTGTCCAATTTGCGAAGCTGACTACCAAGTATTAGTTAAAGATGGGAAAATCGAAATAATTGAATACGTCTACGAAGGTCCGGACGTAGGCGAATTATAAGCCATTTTTTAACAAAATTTAAACTTTTTTAAAAAAAAATAATATTATTTAATAAAATAAAATTTTTAGCTGGTTAGTTCAACAATTGAACCTATAGCTTGACCTGGAACTCCGCGAATGAATCTTACTCTAACCATGCCGTTTTTACCGTGTGCACCTCGAATTTTTCCAACAAGCTTGGTTGTTCCATTCTTCCATGTAACTTTTTGCCCAATTAGCTTGCTTGCAGAACCTACTGAAGTAACATTTTCAAATTCAATTAGGCACTCGTTTGATGTTTGTTCTTTGGGTCCAGTTCTGTAATTAGTTATTCTTCCATGAACTTTTTGAGACAAAATACTCACCGTTAAGCCTTCCATTCTAAGGTGTGCTTGCTTTTAAAGCTGTGCTATTCAACGTTCATATACGACCCGTTTCGTTGACAGTTGATTCGTTAATCGTTAAAACTTTTATTGTATCTAACTAATTAATGAAGCAGGAGAGGACGCTTAAATGAAACAGTTTCTCATAACACCTCAAGTAGGAAAACGACTAATCGCTATAACAATAGCAAAGCACCCAGCCATAATTAAAGCAATAAAAAATGGAACCTTAGTAATCGTAGCTGGAACAACAAACGGATACGTTGCCGAAGAAATCCTAAAAACTCACAAAATAGCAAATGACTTCTCAAGAAAGCATTTCTTCCGCGGTATAACCATGCCACCCACTAAAACAGTAACCGCAGAAGGAAGGTTAACGGACGAGAGCAAGTTTCCCGGAGATGTTATAATAACTAAAGGCATCTGGCAAAAAGGGAAAACAATTGCTGATGTCATTGACGACCTCAACGAAGGGGACGTCATCTTGAAGGGAGCAAACGCTCTGGATTTAACCCATAGACAAGCGGCTATTTTGATTGGACACCCTAAAGCTGGAACTATAGGTTTAGCATTGCCTGCTGTTGTAGGTCGCCGAGTAAGACTCATAATTCCTGTTGGCTTAGAGAAACGTGTAAATGGCGATTTAAACGAACTTGCCGAAAAGCTTAATGCGCCAAGTGCAGGTGGGTACCGTTTGTTGCCTGTCAATGGTGAAGTGTTCACTGAATTGGATGCGTTGAGAGCTTTAACAGCGGCTAATGTAGAGCTGATCGCTGCGGGTGGCGTTTGTGGTGCAGAAGGCGCTTGTTGGATTTCTGTCACAGGGGAAGAAGAACAAGAGGAGTTTGCCGAGCAAATTATTGCGTCGGTGGCTGATGAACCACCGTTTAGCTCGGATTTTCTTTAATGCATTGAGTTTATTCTTGCCCATGCATCATCATGCCCATGCCGTGGCCCTTCCTTCTTTCACCCATATTCTTTCTCATTATGTCCGCACCCTGAGCTGCTAAATCCATCATCATATCAATGTCTTGCCTAACTAATTCCATTACGGGCTGGTTTAATTCCATTTCAAAAGTAAACTTCACTTTTCCACTCTTGTCTGCTTTTTCCATAAACGCACCTCCTAAATACCAAAATAGTCAATTAACCCTGTTTTATGGTTAACGATTGTATTCTTAAATGTAAGTGGCTGTGCTAACACAACAACAATTTTGTTTTGCCGCAGTTTTTCGTTTTTTTGGAGGCTTGGTCGATTTTTGTCAAACTTTATATAACAGGTTGGATAATCCATCCACATAAAAGGGGTTTAAGGAAATTATGAACAAAAAATATGGTCTCTATATCATTGCTGTGATAATAATTGTGTCTATTGTTTCAGCCGCTTTCATTTACAATGGCAGCCTTTCGAATTCAGGATCAAGCAATCAGAGTGCAATCTCTGTCATAGACGACGAAGGCTATACGACTAACTTAACTTCAGTTCCTCAAAGAATCATATCCCTTGCTCCAAGTAACACCCAAATCGTTTTCGGCATCGGAGTAGGGAACAGAGTCGTCGGCGTAACTGACTACGACCATTACCCGTACAACTTTACTGCCTGGATAGCTGCAGGCAACATGACCAGCGTTGGAGGATTCTCGACACCTAACAAAGAAACCATCGCATCACTAAACCCAGACCTAATTCTTGCCACTCCCATAAACGACCCAGACGTTGTCACGTTGAGAAACTTGGGCTACAAAGTCTTAGTACTCAACCCTAACGATGTAAATGGCGTATTGGCAGACATCAACATGGTTGGCAAAGCAACAGACGCAACACAAAACGCTTCAACCTTAGTAAATTCATTAACAAGCCAAATCGACGCTATACAGGCAAAGATAGCCGCCGCTAACTTACCTAAACCAAAAGTGTACTATGAAGTATGGACTCCCCCAATAATGTCCGCTGGCGAAAACTCCTTCATCAATGACGTTATCTCAAAGGCTGGAGGAATCAACATCTTCGAGAACGAAACCCAACAGTACCCAACCGTAAGCTCAGAAACAATAGTCCAAAAGAACCCAGACGTCATATTACTTCCAACTGACATGGCAAACCCAGGGGATACACCCTTCTACGGGAGCGTAAACGAAGTTAAAGCTAGACCAGGCTGGAGTTCGATTAACGCAGTACAGAACAACCGCATAATTGTTGTTAATGGTGACCTCTTTGCTGAAGCAGGACCAAGAATCGCCGACCAAATCCAAGCAGCAGTCCAAGCGTTTTACCCATCACTTTTTTAACTCCACATAACCTTTTTTTTGTGTTAATCTATGATAACGGACAAGGTTAAAGAGAAATATTCCAATCGTTCTTCAAGATGGAAGCTAATTGTTTTACTGTTGATTGTGGCGCTTGTCGCCGCCGTGATTCTCTGCTTAAACATAGGTTTTGCACCTATCAGTTTCTCTGAAATACTTGCAATTTTAGGTAAGCAAATTCCGTTTCTAAATCATTACATTGGATCTTCATCTGTTTCCTCCATAAACGAAGCAATCATAATTCAAATTCGTCTACCCCGTATACTTGCGGGGGCTTTAGTTGGAGCTGGCTTAGCAGCCGCGGGCGTCATGTACCAAGGCGTCTTCAGGAACCCAATGGCTGACTCCTACCTTCTTGGAGCTTCAGCAGGAGCATCTTTCGCCTATACTTTAGCAGTTATATATGCGGGTTCACTGGCACTCAACTTTTTCGGATTGGGATTTTTCCAAGTTGTTGCTTTCTTAGGCGCCGTCTTAACGGTCTTTTTGGTTTACTTCATGTCACGTACTGGAAACAAGGTTCCAATAACGACCCTTTTGCTGTCAGGCATTGTTGTGAACATATTTATTCTGGCGCTTCAAACGGTCTTCGAGTTACGCTCGGGTAAAGCCCTAATCGGTATTGTCGCTTGGATAGCAGGCGGATTCTCAAACATCACCTGGATCAATGTTTATGTTGTTTTTCCATTTGTCTTAATAGGAATAGTAATTGCATATTTCTTTACTAAAGATCTCAACATGCTTTCCATGGGTGACGACACAGCTCAACATTTAGGCGTTAACACGGAGAGGGTGCGGCAGATTCTTCTGTTAATTAGCTCTTTGATTACAGGTGCCGTGGTATCAATCAGTGGTGTCATCGGGTTCGTCGGTCTTATCATTCCTCATATGACGCGGTTAGTTATCGGACCTGACCATAGAATTCTTTTGCCCACATCGGCAATCGTTGGTGCTATATTCCTCATACTCTGTGATTCTCTTGCACGTGTTGCAACAGGAGCATCAGAACTGCCAGTAGGGGTCATAACTGCTCTAGCTGGAACCCCATTCTTTATCTATCTGCTTAGGAAAAGAAAAACAAGTTACTCTCTATAGGATGGCTGATGAACATGGTAGTACTTAGCGTGGACGGAGTCGAATGTCGCTACGGCTCAGTGAAAATATTGGAAGACGTTAACTTCACTGTCAAGGAAGGTGATTTCGTCGGGATTGTAGGACCTAACGGTTCAGGAAAAACTACCCTGCTAAAAAGCATCAGTCGAACCCTCAAACCCTACAAAGGAACCATCATCCTCGATAAATCCGACATTTACAGCCTAAAAAGCGTGGAATTAGCTAAACAAATGGCTATAGTTCCGCAAGAAAACAACATCGGGTTCAGCTTTACAGCACTAGACATCGTGTTAATGGGACGCAACCCCCATATGAAAAGATTCCAAATGGAATCAGAAAGCGACTTAACTATCGTCCGCAAAGCGATGAATCGAACCAACACTTGGCATCTAGCTGACCGCCCCATAAACGAGCTAAGCGGCGGAGAAAAACAACGCGTCGTCATCGCCCGCGCCCTAGCACAAGAACCCAAAGTCCTCTTGCTTGATGAACCACTAACACATCTGGACATGATTAATCAGCTTGAAATCATGGACCTTGTAAAAGAATTATGTATCAAGGAACGTTTGATTGTTTTAGAAGTTATCCACGACTTAAACCTTGCAGCACGTTATTGCAGTTCAATCCTGCTTATCAAAGAAGCAAAAATCTTTGCAGCTGGACCTGTCGAGAATGTTTTGACGAGTGAAAACATAAAGGCTGTCTTTAACGTTGACGCAATTGTAAAGAAAAGTCTGATAACAAATTCGCTTTTCATCATTCCGCTCACCCCTCAGAAGCCATCTACTCCACGCAACTGCGCCATCCACCTTATTGCAGGGGCAGGAACAGGAACAGTTGTGATGAAAGCTTTGGTAGATGAAGGCTATGAAGTGACAGCGGGTGTCCTCAACATGCTTGACACAGATTACGAGACTGCGGAGCTTCTCAAGATTCCGACGGTCAGCGAGGCACCTTTTTCACCTATAACTGACCAGACAAAGCGATCACTCTTGGAAATGATAAAAAAATCTGCTATAATTGTGGTGACGTCAGTTCCGTTTGGTTATGGCAACCTCTCTAACTTGGAGACAGCACTTGATGCGGTTAAACGAGGCATCAAAACATATGTGATCGATGAAGTGCCTATTGAAAGCCGAGACTTCACCGCTGGCAAGGCTACAGCCCTAATGGCGGAACTGAAGAAAGCAGGCGCCATTTTCATCAAACACCCCTCTGAATTACCCACGCTTGTTAATGCATCCCATGCAAAGATGGAGTTGCTCAAGCGTCAACCTGAGATTCCAGGTCACATGAAAGATAAACCCAAACCAATCGCACAAACAATTGACGAAAAGGAGACCGCTTAATTGGCATCAAAAGAAAATAATCAACCCTTTGGCGCGGAAAAACGCGGCAACAAACTTGATCATTTCATCTGGTCTTGCACAAGAGCATACCCAGTAAAACATGCTTTTTCACTTGGCGACGGAAAACCTCTGCCCAACGAATTGACGACGTCTGAAGCAAAAGCCATGCTGAAAAAAGTGTCTGTTTTTGGGGTTGATAATATCTTCATTTCTGGCGCTGGCTGGACTGGCGAACCGCTAATGCGCAAAGACTTCATAGAACTAATACAATACGTTGCCGAATTGAAGTTGTCGCCTTACGTAAAGGTCACAGGTTGGCATTTTACAGCTAAAGTTGCGAAAGAACTCGCTGAAGCAAACTGTAAGGCAATTATTTGTTTCGCAGGGCTTCGGGAAGTAGATGCTAAATTGCGTGGAGAAGGCGCCTTCGAAGACAGTGTTAATGCAGTCAAACTATGCAAACAATATGATATCCCATTTGCCATGAGCGTAATCAATTCAAAATACGTTGCCAACCAAGTTCCCGATTTAGTTAATCTTGCGATTGATTTGGGAGCGCGAAGCTTCCATTTGGCATCGTTGATTCCACAGCCAATCGACGTGGAAAACCAGTTCAAGATTCTAGGCGCATTAGAGCCAACCCCCCAGCAGAGAGAAGACCAACTCAACGAAATTTACGAACTCAATAAAAAAGTCCAAGAGAAAATCCTAATTGTACCCTACGAAATGTTCAACAACCGTGTACTCAAAACCAAAGAGCCTTGGCGCGAACTTAGAAGTACATGTAGCATGTGTGACAACCTCAAAAAATATGAGTGGCTTGAAATTTTAGAAGATGGAAAAGCTTACGCTTGTGCCCCACTAAACTTGCAGTTTGGTGATATACGAACCGACAGTATTCAGCAAATCATGGATCGCATGCCAAAATCCAAAGAACTCATGAAACTAGCAGATCGCAACAACCTCAAAGGCAAGTGCGGTGTTTGCGAATTCAAAATGATTTGTGGTGGCTGCCGTGCAAGAGCTTACATCTTTAGCAAGGACACCTTAAATCAAGACCCAGCATGCGTTTACCGACCAGCCGCTTTCGGCAAAAATTAAGAAGAGGACGAAAATGGTAAAAGCTGACAAAACCGAATCATTTGATTTCCTAAAAAAGCAAGCCCTCGAATTAGGTGCTAAAGACGCAAAAATAATTCCTGTTAAAAAAATCGTAATCGAAGATCGAGTTGTTTTCAAATGTAAACTCGGCTGCGAAAAATACGGAAAAACCCTAGCATGCCCTCCATACGCTCCTACACCTGAGGAATTCCGAAAAATAGTCAACGACTACCATTACGCCATGTTCATGAAGTTTAAAACGCAAGTTGAGGGAGATTCGGAACTAATAAAGTATCTTTCTAAAGGTGATGACCCCTCTGTTCCTGCGGAGATGAAATTAAAAGTTGAAGAGTTCTGGTCTGGTTGGAAAATTGAGATGAAAAAAATCTTAGATGTTGTACATGACCTCGAAAAGGCGGCCGCTAAAGAAGGATATCTGCTTGCTATTGGGTTGGTCTCGGGAGCATGTAACTTGTGTGAAGAATGCAACATAGAAAAAGGCGTCTGCATCCACCCTACAATGAAACGTTACTCAGAAGAAGGCGTCGGAGTCAACGTTAAAGCAACCGCGGGAAAAGCAGGCATCAAATTTACTTTGCCATTTAATAAGAATCCTGAAACTTTCGCTTTGCTCTTAATAGATTAGTTCATAAGTTAATGCTTATATAACCAAAAATTCACCTTCAATCAAAATTCAATTGTGAGGCTAATAGATGACATTGAATACGAGAATCGAGAATATTGACGCTGAAGTCAAAGACCAAACCCTTGTCATTAGGTCAAAAAATCCACTTAGAATTCTCAGCTCTGCCCTTTTGAATGGTGGTTTGGTTGAGGCAAATGGAATAATTAATGTTCAGGTTCCTGTAGGCAGTGGGAGCGATATGAACGATATGCACTGGAGCGGTCCCGAAGTTTTCTTGAAAAAGAAAGTGCAATCACTTCAACTTCCGATCGACAAAGTACTCGGATTGATGACTGCGGCAAATATGAAGAATTTGCAGGTCCTAAATGAGAAATGTGGAGAAGCAACTCTGACAGTTTTTGTTACCGCTGGGGCAACAGTAGCGGTTACGGCAGGTGAACCGGCAGCTTCAAAGAGTACTTTACTTGAACGAATCGGCACAATCAATATCATAATACTTGTTGATGGAAACCTAACTGACGGCTGCATGGTTGAAGTTATCAAAACAGCCACCGAAGCAAAAACGGTTGCAATACGAGAGTTAGATATTAGAAGTCGTTTTTCAGGCGACTTAGCCACTGGGACATTGACGGATAGTGTTGTAGTGGGTTGCACCAAAAAAGGGGAAACAATACGGTACGCTGGGACATTTACAATTCTTGGGGAATTAATTGGCAAATGTGTGCGTGAGGGAGTGAAGACCGCCATTTGCAAGCAAGAAAATATTGCGCCAGACAGATCACTTGTTGAAAGGTTAGCAGATAGATGTCTATCACTCGAAACTATCGTTTCGCAGATTTCTGAGGGAAAAATAACAAAAAAGACACCTCAGTATCTGCAAATTCGAAAACGACTGGAATCGACTCTGTTTGACCCAAAAATTGCAACGCTTGTTATAGCAGCTCTTAGACTCGATGAAGACTTAGCAAAAGGCTTAATCCCCAAAAAAACTCCAAACACAGTTGATCAGGCTTTGTTTGAGGAAATTGTTAAATCTGCTTCAAAATATTCCTTGAATGATTTTCCAGAATTTTACTTCAATAAAGAAAAGCCCGAAGAAGAAGCCCAGCTAGGTCCTTTTACAAAAAGTGTTTTAAAAGCTATTTTCCAAGAGGCTCAATCAAACATCCCCTGACTGTTTGGGGTCATCTTGCCCTTGCAGAATAGAAAAGTATTACTATTTCAATAAATAGTGTGCATGACTATGGATCTGTCAATAATCTTTATCCTTTTTACAAGATTAGGGTTAGGCTTAGCGCATTCCCTTGACCCTGACCATGTTGTCGCAGTATCCACCTTATTATGCAATAACAAAAGCCTACGAAAATCCATCTCTTCAGCAACTGTCTGGGGCGTTGGGCATTCAGCGGTGCTTTTTGTAATCGGATTACTTTTCCTCACCCTAAGCGTTGTAATTCCTCAATCTATGCTCAATCTATTCGATTGCGCCGCTGGATTTTTGCTAATAACTTTGGGAGCATTTGTGCTTAGACCATTAATTGCTGAAAAAATCAACGACAACCAAATTATCAATGATCACACCCATTCGCACCCGCACTCGCATCCTCATTCACATTCACACGATCACGCCATCGAAAACCATCAAGAACATGCTTATCTGCATAAGTCAGCGATTACAGGTGCTCTGCAGGGTCTGGGAGGCAGCGCTGCCTTAATGTTGGTAACGGTGTCAACTGTGAATTCAGTTGAGGTAGGTGCAGTCTTCATTTTCATCTTCGGAGTTGGCGTCATCTTGGGTATGGTTGGTATTGCTTGCTTAGTCGGGTCTGTTTTGGCTTATACTGCAGCGAATTTGGAGAAAGGGCATAAAGTCATTAAAGTTCTAACTGGTTCAGCCAGTATCGTTTTTGGTATCGTCATTATTGTTTATGCTGTGGTTTAGTCGTTACAAAACCAAACGTTGAATACTGTTAAACTGCCTCTGATTTTCTACGATCTTCTGGTTTCGCAGTTGTTTGGTAGTTTTTTCTGTGTGAAGAGTTCTAAACCCCAAAGTTTTACGCCTCCTAACCGCGATAACGAAACAATCAGCGAAGACGCAATAACACCCTCAATTATTCCTGTTGGAACATACCAAAAAAGCATAGAGGGAACAGTCACAAATAATCCTCCAAGAGTGCCAACCATTGGAAAAAGACCAATTTCTATTCCTACAGCCAACGCTGTACATACATTAGAGATGAAGGAAGCAACAAACATTCCAATCGCTAACCTTTTTGTCGTAAACCCTCTTGAAAGGAACGCTTTTACGATGAAGAATGACAATGCGCCGATTACTGCCATGTTGAAGAGGTTTACGCCAAAAGTTGTTATTCCGCCATCACCTAACGCTAAAGCCTGAATAACTAAGGTTATAGTCATACTGATTACACAAGCGAATGGTCCAAGAATCATGGAGATTGCAGTTCCGCCTAAGAAATGCCACGTACTGCCTCCGCCCGCGACAGGAAATTCGACTAACTGAATAACGAGTAGGAGTGAACTAACAACGCCAATTAGCGGGATAATATGGCGTGGGTGATTCTTTTTTATTCCATGCCACGCCCACGCTAGAAAACTGAAAGCTACGAGGTACATGGTTATACACGCATATGGATTGAGAATTCCATCGGGGATGTGCATTTCTTAAATAGTGTGAACTTTACGTATTTTAGTGTTACTGCCCACTCGAAAAACCTTTTGACAACATAATAAATTACCCAAAGAAACAAAAAAGGATCAAATCAAAGGGAAACCGCAGGGTAAAATCATCCATGAGGTTAGATACCCCAAATTATTTGGGGTAGAAAATAATATTCACAAAAATTTTAAAACAAAAAAAATAAAAGAAAAGAAGAATATTATTTTTTATTTCTTCTTGTGACTGCAAATGTTCCAAATGCGACAGCGACTAACATTACAACTAAAATGCCTGCAACTGCAGATGAATACTCAGGGACTGCTGGTGTTGGTGTTGGAAGTGATACGGTGCTGCTTGTTGGAACGAACATTGCTTGTAAACCGCAGCTATTTGCTGTAACGTCTAATGCAACTGTGTCTGATGTGTAAGTGTTAGCTCCGTTTGCAGAGACAACTATCCAATAGAGGAACTGGAAGCCAGAACCAGGAACAGCTTGGAAGTTATTTGTTGTGCCGGTAGTATAGTTGGTATAGGTTCCTGTGCTTGGATTCGTTTCTCCGCCTATAGAGGCTAAGATATCGATAGTGGCTGATCCACTGGATGTTGAAGATTCTGTAGCGTTGCTAGTTGGGATGAACATTGCCTGTATTGCACTGCTAGCAACGTCTGGAGTGTATGCCAATGGGTTATCGGTTGAAGTAGTAGCCCCCGATGCGCTGACAACTTCCCAGCACAAGAATTGGAAGCCTGAGCCAGCAGTTGCATTTAAATCAACTACTGTGCCATTTTCAAAATTGTAGCTGGTTCCTCCAGGAAGAGTTGCCCCCATCGTTGAGATTGATCCGCCTAATGAAGTGTAGATGTAAACTGAGTCCTGTGTTGCTGCTTTTACACTTGGACTTGTAGCAACTATTAATAGCGCTGATGTTAGAAAAATCAGAGCAAAAGCTTTAAAGTTTTTAGATTTTGACATTTTCAATTCACCAATTGCTTGTTTACCTTTTGTTATTTAATTGCCATATAAGGTTTTTCCAATATCTGAAACAATTAATAGAAAATTTAAGCAATTTAGGAGCAGGTTTACCTTTCTATTGATATTTTGCTGATTCCGGCTTCTTTCTCCAGAATAATCACGTGATCCGCTTTTGCTGCGAACGCTTCACTGTGAGTTACAGCGATGATTTGTTCGATGGCTTTGAATCGACTTATCGCTTCAGCTAAACGTTCAATGCTGCCGTCTTCGCTTCCTAAGTTTTCTGTGGGTTCATCAAGCATTAGCATACTCAAGCCATGACCAGTTCTCGATTGCATTATCAACTGCCCCAATCCCAAACGGTAAGCAAACGCCAACAAAGTTCGTTCTCCACCAGAAAGGTTACTGACCTCACGGTCCACACCTGTTTCGCTCTTCACATAGGGCGTGTAAGTCTCATCAATAACCACGTTAAGCATGGGTGTTTCGCCGCCCACCAAGCCATCAAGGACTTGCTGCACAAAATTGCGTAGAACCTTGACAAATTCGCTTCTCAATTTAGGTTGAATACTGCGGTATGCATCCCGGATAGCTCCCAAGACTTCTACTGTTTTGCGAATTTTCTCCATGCGCTCCAACTTTTCCTGCGCAAGGTTGATGCGTTCTTTGATATCGTCTAAGCGTTGGGCAAGGTCTTTTTTGCGGTTTTCCTTAGTGCGCAAATCTGATTCTACAACATAATATTGCTTAAACGCATGTTCCCTGTGTATTCTTGCTTCTTCAACGTCTGAAAGGTTGAATTTGCAGATTTCAAACTGAACCAACTCCATTTGCGAGCGTAAATCAGAATCTATCTTCTGTTTCTCTTCAAGTTCGTTTGAGATGTTTGTAAGGTTGCTTTCTTCCTCAGTTATCCTTGCTTTCAAATCGACATTGCGAGTAACGCATGTTTGCAAATTAGAATACGCTTCAGAAGCAACAGCTTTATTTTTTTGGATATTTGCAACTTCAATTCGAAGCAGGTTGATTGTTTTTTCCCGTTCAACATTCTCCTGCTGAATCCTTTGCAACAACCCCGTTTTGTATTCGCCAGTTAATGGTTGAATACAAAGCGGACACTTACTCTCCTCAGCCAATTCGCCAGATCTTTTCTTGTCGGTTTGCATACTTCGCGCCGTGGCTTCTTGGTCCGCCTTCAAACTGCTAATTTTGTCATCAAATTCTGCCAAACATGAACTCAATTGTTCAATGGGCTGGTTGGTTGGTAATCCTGCTTGCTCAAGCTTGCTCAAACAAGCTTTCACTTGAGAGTTAAGCGAGGTTTGACGTTGCTTCAAGTTATCAACAATTGTTCTTTTGCCTTCTATGCGTTGGTTAAACGAAGCTAAAGTGCTTGTCATGTTGGTTATGTTTGCATTTAATTTGGCTTCTTTACGTTTGAGTTCTTCCACGGCGAGTTTTTTCTCTTCGAGCCGTTTGAGTTCTGCGTTTGCTTCATCTAGAGCTCGCTTTGCAACTACGAGTTTTTGAGTTGAATTTTCCAAATCCATCTCTAAGAGGGTGAATTCTTCGCTTGCTCGGTTATAGTCATTGCTGAGCTTTTCTAAGCCGTTAACATCTGGGTCTTTTTCATAAACCCGTTTCTCAGTGTCATAATCTCGTTGGTATTGTGCAATGTTGCTCCATGCAATTTCATAATCAGATAAACCAAACAATTCATCCAAACGCTTTTGCCTATCCCGCGGCGCAGCATCCAACAATTCCTTGAGGTGTTCTTGCCTAAACCAGACGATTTCACGGTACAGGTCCTTATCCAAACCCGTTATTGCCTTTAGTTGTTCGGCGATTGCGTCGGTTTTCATGCTGGCAACAAGCTTCTCATCTTCATAGAGCTTTAGTTGCTCAAAGTCTTGGCTGATGCTTTTGCCCTTGCGTTTTAAGCCTCGCGTTAACTTGTAGGTGCTGCCGTTATGACTAAACTGCACTGTAACCCTGCACCAGTCAGCATCTTCCCGCATAAGATACTCGAAGCTTCTACTTCCTATAGTATCGCCAAATAAAACAAAGTCAACCGCGTACATGACGCTGGATTTGCCCCTGCCTACGCCACCAACTAAACAGTTGAACCCGCTGGTGAAGGGAACTGTGGATTTGGTGTGACTGCGGATGTTTTCAAGCTGAACTATTTCTATTTTCATTTGGCGAGCTCCTCGATGGCTTGCTTGACTTTGTCGTCTTGTTTACGAGTTAAGGGCTCAATTAAGCTAATTGCGGCTTTGGCAATTCTGTTCGCGTCCTCTTTGCCATACCGTGCAGAAAAAATTTCCACAAAATACTCAAACCCTTTGGTTTTCAGATCCTTAAAGCCACTTTCGAAGATTGAACGCACAATTTCATCTGACACTACGGTCTCCTTGAGTAGAACAACCGGATGAACAAGCAGGGCTTTTGGGGCTGCGCTTCGGATTTTTGCCATGTTGATTTCTGTTCGGCTGGCTTCTGTAGGTAAGGTCCCTTTGAGCACTGGAATTATTACTGCCCCTTCAGCTTCAGCATCTTTTACTAATTGAGTAGCTAAGTCGGTTATTTTGGCCGAGGACATTCCTGAGAAGTCTTGTTCTATTATGACGAATCTGCGTGGTGAAGTTAATTCGATTAGTTCAGGTTGGACTTGTCCTTTCTCGTCTACTTTCACATGATAGAAGCCTTTGATGTATTTGGCTTCGCCGTAACTCACCGTTTCTGTGCATCCGCTGTAAACCAAAATACCGTCTTTAAATTTGCCAAGGTATCTTTCATGAACGTGCCCAGCCGCATAATAACAAAAACCTCCTGGCAATTCCTCAGGCAAGATTTCCGCTTCAAAAGGTCCCTTAACGCTTGGTAAATCTAATGCGCCGTGAAAAACAAATATGTTTGCAATACCGGTTTTGGGGGTTGGCTGGTTTTCCTCCATGAATTTTGGGAGAGCCTCTTGGGTTTTATGGCGATTATGGTAGGTAGGGATGCCATAAACGTAACAACAATCCTGTTTGCTCCAACATGCGCCCTGATGTCTGGGCAAGTGAATGATTAGTCCTGCACTGTCAAGAGGGTAGAGGATTGTGCTCGTTATTGTGTTTGGGGCAGAGTCGTGTGACCCATCCACCGTTAATACGGGGATTGCGGCATCTTTAAGCCGCTTAAAACTTCGAATAGTATTCTCCAACGTATGGTTGGACGGTCTTGCCTGATGAAACAGATCTCCAGCAATAATCATGAAATCAGGCTTTAACTCAATTGTCCTATCTACGAGCTCCTTAAAAGCATCATCAAAGTCTTGCCTTCTTACTTCTAAGCCATACTGCGAATACCCCAAATGCAAGTCTGCAGCGTGAACAAAGCTAAACGGCTTCAAGCGGGCAAGTCTCCCTGATGTTTACCATTGTGCTGTGTTAGTTAGTTTGTATGTTTTAAGTGTTTTTGCATGTTCTGATATAAGGAAGTTTTTGGTTGTTGAGGGGAAAAATATAAACCACTACGTAGAGTTTAGTGGGTAAAAGGCGTCAGTTAAATGAAATGCCAAGCATGCTCTCAAGAGACTTTTCTTCCTTTCCGTTGCCCTCATTGCGGAGGACAATTCTGCGATACACACCGTTTACCTGAGAACCATGCCTGCCCAAAAATCGATACTGCCCGAGCCCAAAGACAAGATCAAGTATTAAACCCTGAAGCGTACAATTCATACAATTATAGCTATGTTTTTGGTCAGCAACCGTTTCAGCGGCAGCATCGAATTCGTTGGAGCCACAAAGAAGTTCAACATATAGGTATTGCTGCGGCACTCGTAGTTGGCATCGGTTTTTCGATCGGTTTGTACAGTTTTAGCTGGGGCTGGCTGGTTATGGCTGTCTTCGCCACCCTTATGACAGTGTCTTTTCTGACACATGAGATAGCTCATAAAGTTATGGCGCAGAAGGCAGGTATGTGGGCTGAATTTCGCCTCACCACATGGGGAGCCGTATTAACGCTCATTTCCGTGTTTTTGCCATTCAAAATGATAGCTCCAGGCGCCATGATGATTGGAGGTCAAACCCCATCTCCAAAGAACTACTTAAAAATCTCAATAGCTGGCGTAATAACCAATATGATATTCTCTGCAACATTTCTGGCTTTAGCGTTTGGTTTACCCGTCAGCGATTATTCAGGCATGCTTTTGTTTGCGGCTTACATTAATGCATTTATGGCTCTCTTTAACTTGATTCCCTTCGGGATCTTGGACGGTTACAAAGTATTTAGTTTGAATAAAAAAGTGTGGATTGCCGCATTTATCCCAAGTGTTATCCTTACAGGGGTTATAGCTTGGATACTTTTTGTCTAATAGACTACTCTTCTCTTTTAATTACCAAGTAATGGTTGACAATCTTTCCATGGTCTATCAAATTAAGAAGTCAACTTGGGCGCTTAGGCTAAAAGGAAATTTAAGGCGTGTGCTAAAGGTAAATAAAAGCACAAAAAATTAAAAATGTTTAAAATTTAGATTAGTTCGATTGTGACGTGGACTTCTTCTGGAACCCGTATACGCATTATTCTACGCATGACGCGTTCTTCAGAGTCAATATCGATTAAACGTTTGTGGATACGCATTTCCCAACGGTCCCATGTGGCTGTGCCTTCGCCTGATGGACCCTTAAGAACTGGAACGCGTAAACGTTTTGTTGGCAGTGGTACTGGACCATTCATTTTCACGCCTGTTTTTGACGCGATGCTTTTTAGTTCTCCACATACCTCTTCTAATTTACTGTAATCAGTACTTGTAAGGCGTATTCGTGCTTTTCTGACCATACTTTGATGTCAAATCCCGTTATGTTGCAAACCATAGACACAATAGCCAAACATAAAAACCTATCGACCAACAAAAAGAAAGGTTAAAGCCAAAACCAAACGGTGATGCAGCCAAAACAGGGCTCTAAAATAGCACTTATCTTTTTTTATCACTTGTTAGTGTACGACCGCTGTGATCTAAGAATCTGTTCTATTTGCTCGACTTCCGCTTGGCTTTCGCTGTTCAAAGGAGTCAACCGTATTTCATCAGGCGACTTAACCCCAAAACCCAGTTCAACCGCCCTTTTGATTTGATCTTGTGCAAAAACGTCGGCTTCCCCCACTTTGCCTTTGGCGCCGTACATTTTCAGGATAGCAACGCCAACCGCATCAATTGCAACGCGGTCTTGGCCTGCAAGCAAAAGATTGGGCTCAACCACCTTGCCCTTATCAGGACCACCCGTAACGAACGCTTTTATCCCATCCATCAAGACAAAGTCGAGGTTGTAGCGGCTGTTAATTTCAGCAATCATCTGCCGCTGAAACGGCGAACCATGCAACTCCCACATATAATCGTACATACCATCAGGAACCTTCTTGGCAACTAAACCCACCGAATTCTTGAGCGACAAAGTGAAGTGTCCGCCGAACCGATGGGTTTTGAGGCAACAGGTTTGCACGATTTTGTCGGCATCGTGGAAAACTTTAGGCATGTAGAAACCTCTTATCCAGTGCGTGTCGTCGCGCTCAAACTTTACCCAGCCGTCTTTGCCGACTTCATCTAAAACTACTTCTTTAAACCCAGCTCACGTGATAGGGCTAAGACACCCATTTTTTCGAGCACTTCTGCAGTTTCACCCATACCGCTCCGTTCAGCCAACGTTACCTCTCCAGCACCTGCACCTGTTAGGGTTTCCACTAAAGCTCGAAGAGTATCAAGATGGGTCGAGGCAGGGAACGGGTCAGCACTGTTAAAATTAGCTTTAAGTGCGACCTGCTTCCCAGAAAAACCAGCTAAATCAAACTTTTTTAGCAGCGCAGGAACGCCTGTTACCCTGTCGGTTGTTTTAAGAACAAAAACTTCGCCCAAAGAACCAACCATAAAAACTCGCCACAAAAACTATAGCGATGCTTTCTATTTAGTCTTCACTGCATCAGGCTGCCGCAACAAAACCGCAAGCTCTATATTACACAATGAAACCCTTTTCAAAAGCGAAAAGTGCGGGTCCGTAGCTCAGTCAGGCTAGAGCATCGGACTCTTAATCCGAGGGTCGCGGGTTCAATTCCCGTCGGACCCGCCAATGGTCTCCTTCATTTCCACTTTGTGAGTATTTCTTCTCTTTTGAAAGTTGATCGGCTTAAGAAGAATAATATTACATCAGCGATCAAAACAATACATGATAAAATCAGAAGGTTACTGATATTGAAAGGAAAAATTCTTCTGCTCCTGCAAATAAGACAGCAACGAACGGAATAAACATAAGGCCAACTATCTGGTTTGCACCTCGAACGTCGCTTACTCGCGATGATGCCATCACAGCTACTTCAATGCTAAGAATAGCCGCAAGAGGCGCGAGGAGTAACAACATAACGCCAGCGTTCCAATTGGGAAAATAATAGTAGCCTAACCCGCCATTGTACAAAAAGTAGTCCGCTGCCGCCATGAAGATTGATGCTCCAAGCCACGTAGATAGAATAGGCGGTATGAACGATGCGAAGCTTTTTCCAAGCAGAATCTCGCCATCAGTCGTCGGAGTCGCAAGCAACGGCTCCAACGTCTTTTCAACTTTTTCGCCCACTATACTGTATGCTGCAATCGTACTGGGAAGAACAGTTGCTAAAACTACAAAGATGTAAATGATTGTTTGGGCGCCTAATGATATTGTCGTGGGGATTCCATACGCTATTTGGTCTCTTAAGACAATTGAGAAAACGATTGCGATCAGAAGGGGAAGCCCAACAGTATAGAAGATGATGCTTCTCTTTCTGCTGATTACCTTGAGCTCTTTACGCGCTATCTTCCACGGCATCCAAGTAGTCATTGCGTGTTCTCCTTCACTAATTTCAGGTAAGCGTCTTCTAGCGAGCTGCTAGTGACTGTCACTGTTTCTATGCGTCCTCCTTCTGCAACGATTGCGCTTATCATCTCAGGATTCTCCTCTTCGGGATTCTCGACATCAACCGTCAGCTGGTTGCCCTCTATGGTCATGTTCTTGACCTGTAGCTTCTTCAGCGAATCAAGAATCGCCTCATTCACCTGTCTCAACTGAATCACTGTTTTCCTTCCGTGGATAGATCGTTCGAGTTCTTGAGGAGTACCCACCGCCATGAGCTTGGTATTCAAGATGCCAATCCTATCGCAGACCCTCTGCGCCTCATACAGGTTGTGGGTATTTAGAAAAATAGTCTTCTTCTCTTTCTTCAGTTCGAGGATGAATTCTCTTACTGTCTTTGCGGATTCCGGATCTAGATTTGCCGTCGGTTCGTCCATGAAAATTATCTCTGGGTTATGAATTAAGGCACGAGCTATCGCGAGTTTCTGTTTCATCCCTTTCGAGAACGCCCCCGATAGAACATTTCTCTTTTCCCAAAGACCAAGCAACTTTAGGAAATATTCGATGCTCTCTTTCTTTTGAGAGTCACTCAGCCTGTACAGCGTTCCGTAGTATTCTAAATTCTCGTAGGCGGTTAGGGACTCGTAAAGACCCACATTGTCCGGGACGAGCCCGATTATCTTCCTAATCCTCAGAGCATCCTCTGGTTGGCCGATTTCATAGTTACCAATTCGAGCGGTGCCGCTTGTCTTAGATATCAGGCAACAGAGCATTCTAACAGTGGTGGTTTTTCCTGCTCCGTTAGGCCCAAGAAAACCAAAAATTTCTCCCTGATTTACTTTGAAAGTTAAATTGTCAACCGCAGTCAGCTCTCTGAACTTCCGTGTTAGGTTCTCAGTCTCAATCATTTAAGCCGCTACCAATCAGCTTCGTTCTCAATAGATAAGCACAAGGGAACGTATATAGTAAGCCATGGCAACCCCAACTACAACGGTACAACCACAATACGTCTGGATTGGTTGATCTGGACTAAATCAATTGAAAGAAGAACGACAGTTGCTGAAATTAGTTTGTTATTCTTCTAACTAATTAAGAGAAGAAGAAGATTGGAAATTTTGCTCTTCTTCTACTCGCTCAATGGCTGCTTCCACTGATAGGCAGAACAACAACTGATGGTAGTGCAGTGTTGTTGTTCTTCCATTCAAGTTGAAAGAAGAAAAAATCATTCAAAAAATTGTCAATTTTTTCTTCTTCTAATCGATAATTGTCGTCGAAACAAAAACTGAGGCAACAGAGTTTATCTGAAAGAAGAAGGACAACACTTCCTGTAGGAACAGCGTCCTTCTTCTTCTAACAAAAAAGAAAGGAAATGAATGCAGGATTTCTAAAGTCTGCGGGGTTTCTGGAATGGTTGACTTTTTGGTTGGTCAGGGTTCGGTTTGGTTTCTGCTGTTAAGAGTTGTTTTAGTCGTAAGGATAGTACGTCGCGGTCATTGGGCTGCTGTTGAGTCCATTGTTCACGATATTCTCGGAATTCTTGTCCCGTGATTTTACCTTTTGTTTGCAGCTCGCTGAGTAACTTTACGAAAGCTCTTAGTTCCAGCTGTTCATTGGTTACTATGTTTATGGTTTTTCCTTCTCCTGAGGGGTTAGTTGTGGGTTTTTCGCTGTCTGGCGGGGGATAAGTGTTAAACAAGAAAACCGCAAAGTACAAAGCATCCCAGCCGCGGGTCAATGATAAACTGTTTTTAGCGTTTAGCAATTCAGCATTGTAGTTTTCGTATTCTTGTCCGAGCGAAGAATACTTCGTTTGCCCGCTTGGCACATCAACAACCCGGTTAACGAAATGACGCAAATGTTGATTATTAAAAATAGGCAGTACTTTGCCACCTTCGTAGTTGAAGCAAAATATGATTTCTTTAGCAAGCTGTTTGTCTTGACCTAACCCGCCAATTCTTTCCCATGGGGCGTCGATTTTTTGGGCGAGGGACTTTCGGCTATCCACTGCCGCGCGGAGCAGGTTTTTGAATTCTCCGATTTGTAGGCGGGCGTTGCGGTAAACGTTGGAGCTGTTTAGGGTTGAGCGGCCAAGGGGTTTGAGGGAGCTTTCTAGGAGGCGGAAGAATTCGCCGACTTCATCAGGGTTTATCTTGAAGAGTTTGTCGGCATCCAAGTATTCTATTGACCGGAGATTTTCGGTGAAAGGATACTTTTGCCTGAACTCTTTGAGTAATGCAAGCGCTCTATCGACTTCTGTGCGGGTTACTTTGACTTTGTCGTATGCGGTTGCTTTTTCAAGCATAGTGTTGCTTCGTGACATTTTCTATCAACCAGAGGTTAAGATACAATAGAAATGCAGGGATAACGGTTAAACTTTACCGCGTCAGAACCGACTGAAAAAAGATATTAGTCTTTGCGATTGTTGATTTCACGGTTAACGGCATGAAAAAGCAAGTGTTCATTTCAGGTCCCATCATTGGCATGGAGAAAGAGCAGGATTATCGCAAAACCATAACTGACATCTGCACCAATGCGGGTTTTGATGTGATTGACCCTTGGAAAAGGGAACGCGTCATCTACAACGGAACTGAGGAGTGCTGGTGGGATAAGGTGCCAGTCTTTGATTTTGTCCAAAGAGACCTCGATGACGCCGATCGATGCGACATCATGGTCGTTTACTTGCCCATACTTTCAGCTGGCGCCTGCATGGAAATGTTCTACGCCAAACGCAAAGGCAAAAAAGTAATAGTTGTATCGGAAGTAAAGTGTCTGAGCCCATGGATAGTTTTCCACTCAGATGCAATAATAAAAAGCTTCAGCCAACTTGAGGAAGCGCTAAAAGTGTTCATTTAGGCTTGGGATGTTTGAATTCTTCTCGGATTGACATCTGACGTCGCTTTCGGTTGTATCCCAGCGAAAAATCGTGGGCGGCATCGCGGATTTTTCGGAGGAGAAGCATCATGCGGTTGTTTTTGTCAAAGGTTCTAGGTGCAGATTCATCCGGCAGATAGATTTCTTCATGCTCTTTAGCTAAGCCAATTAGAGGAAGCTGTAACCCCAATGTTTGCAAAGCATGTTTTGCAGCATTAACTTGTCCTGGTCCACCGTCAATGACTACGAGGTCGGGCAATTGGTTTTTCTCTTCGATTTGGCGCGTGTATCTTCTGGCAACGACCTCATTGACAGAAGCAAAATCGTCTTGTCCTCTGAAAGTTTTGATTTTGAATTTGCGGTAGTTTTTCTTGTCGGGTTTTGCGTCCTTGAAACTGACCATACCTGAGACAACGTGTTCGGTACCCAAGTTTGATATGTCAAAGCACTCGATGATGTGAGGCAGCACTGGGAGGTTAAGGTTATTTTGCAAATCAACCAGTGCATTGTCAACTTCTAAGCCTGATTCCAGGTTTTTCTCAGCCAATTGAACGAGCCCCAACTTATTGGCGCGCCTGGGAATCGTCAATGAAACCGGCGCAGCCCTCTTTGTTGAGAGAAACTCTTCTAAAGCCTTTTTCTCTTCAAAGCCTTGCCAGCAGGGCTTGTTTAGCAAGATTTCCCGAGGAATCGGGTTTGTTGTGTAATAGGCCTTTAAGAATTCCTGTTCAATTTGGGGCTGCAAGTCCACTCTGAATTCTTTCTTGCCCAAAAGTACGCCTTTTCTCATGCCCATCTGAACCGCTAGCATCTTCTCGCCGACCTGCCGAAACACCAGCACATCTTGGTCAAAGCGACGCTCTTTATCGACGATTTGGTGCTCTGTTACGAGTCGTATTGATTGGATTTGGTTGCGGAGTTCAAGCGCATTCTCATACTGTAGTGCTTCAGAGGCGCTTTGCATTTGGGTTTTAAGTTGCTCAATGGTTTGTTGGTAGTTTCCGTTTAGGAAGCTGCGTGCATGTCGTACTTGGTCGGCGTATTGTTCGGGTGTGGCTTTGCCGATGCAAGGGGCAGTGCAGAGGTGGATGTGGTAGTTTAGGCAAGCACGTTTGGGCATTGTTTTGCAGGTGCGCAGTTTAAACACCCTTACGACCAAACGTTGAAGGTCTTGGCGTGTGAAGCCATCTGTGTAGGGACCAAACGATTCCAGTTTCCGCGAAACCTTTCGGCTAGTTAGAATCCTCGGAAAAGCTTCCCTTGTAAATGAGATGTAAGCGAAGGTTTTGGCGTCTTTGAGGTTAACGTTGTACTTGGGAGTGTGCTGTTTGATAAGTTTGTTCTCTAAAAGCAACGCTTCAACTTCGGTGTTGACGATAACCCAGTCTATTTGGCGAATATGTAGCACTAACTGCCGCGTCTTAGCTGGATGATCCTTGCTGGAAAAGTAGCTTTTGACCCTTGAGCGGAGGCTTTTGGCTTTGCCCACATAAATGATTTCGCTTTGCTCGTCGCGGTAGAGGTAGACGCCAGGGTCAGTTGGGATATCGCTACTTTTGAAGTCTGAGGGCGAAGCTATTTGAATCATGCAGACTGTTTCACGGCTAAAACATGTTCTTCAGGCTTAGGGTTAAGTATTTTTTGTAAAAACAGTCCTGTGTAAGAGTTGCTGTTTTTTGAGACTTCTTCAGGTGTGCCCTTTGCAAGCAGTTCGCCGCCTGCAGCGCCACCTTCGGGACCCAAATCAATGAGGTAATCGCAGCTTTTAATGACGTCGAGGTTGTGTTCGATGATGTAAACGGTGTTGCCGTTGTCTACTAGTCGATTAAGGACTTTTATGAGGCGTTTAGTATCGTCGAAATGCAGTCCTGTGGTTGGTTCGTCAAGCATGTAAACGGTGTGTCCTGTTTTGTGTTTGCTGAGTTCGCGGGTAATTTTGATGCGTTGGCTCTCTCCGCCTGACAATGTGGTTGAGCTCTGCCCCATCTTGATGTATCCAAGTCCCACATCCAGCAGCGTTTCGAGTTTGCGGGAAACACGCGGCGTATTCTCAAAGAACTTGGCTGCTTCCTCAACCGTCATATCCAACACTTCAGCGATGTTCTTGCCCTTGTAGACTACGCTCAAAGTTTCTTTGTTGTAGCGTTTGCCTTTGCATTCGCTGCACTGAACGTAAACATCAGGAAGGAAGTTCATTTCGATTCGCAGTACACCGTCACCCTGGCATGTTTCACATCTGCCGCCTTTCACGTTGAAGCTGAATCGGCCTTCTTTGTAGCCGCGTGATTTGGCTTCTTTGGTTGAAGCGAAAATCCGCCTGATTTCGTCAAAGAGTTTGGTGTAGGTTGCGGGGTTACTTCTTGGGGTTCTCCCGATAGGGTCTTGGTCGATGACTATAACGTTGCGCACCACGCTTGGGACATCAAGCGATTCATGCTTTCCTATTTTATCCACTTGCTCACCAAACATTTTCCTCAATTCAGGAATAACCGTCAAATTCATCAATGTACTCTTGCCCGAGCCAGAAACGCCTGTGACACCGCATAACACGCCTAGCGGCAACTGTAAGCTGAGGTTTTTGAGGTTGTTTTCTTTGGCGCCCTTAACAGTCATGAAGCCGACGGGTTGTCGCCTTGTTTCTGAAACATCGATTTTGAGTTCGCCTGATAGGTATTTGCCTGTGAGGCTTCGGGGGTTTTTCATTACTTCTTGCGGAGAGCCTTCTGCAACGATGTGTCCGCCGTGGATGCCTGCGCCAGGTCCCATGTCAACGATGTAGTCGGCGTGGCGCATGGTTTCTTCGTCGTGTTCAACCACGATTAATGTGTTGCCTAAATCTCGAAGGCGCTGTAAGGTAGCGATTAGTTTGGCGTTGTCCCTCTGATGCAAGCCTATGCTGGGTTCATCAAGGATATATAGGACGCCCATGAGGTTGCTGCCGATTTGAGTGGCTAAGCGGATACGCTGTGCTTCTCCTCCTGATAGCGTCTTGGCAGCGCGAGACAACGAAAGATAACCTAAACCAACGTTCTTAAGAAAACCCAATCGTTCGTTAACTTCTTTTAGCACCTGTTTGGCAATAAAAAGTTCCTTTTCGTTCAACTTGGGCGGCAAGTCATGGAAGAAATCCACAGATTCATCGATGGAAAGGTCTGTCACATCAATTATGCTTTTGTCAAGAATTTTCACAGCAAGCACGACGGGTTGAAGTTTTTTGCCCTTACATGTGGCACAAGGACGAGAAGTCATGTATTTTTCGATGTCTTCTTTGCGCCAATCACTTTCTGTTTGCCGATACAACCGCATGGTCTGGGGGATTACGCCTTCCCAACCGTCACGCATCCACATGCTGGCGCCGTTTGACCAGTTGCCATTGATTGGTTCTTTATCTCCGTATAGAAGAACCTGAAGTTGCTGTTCAGTAAAGTCTTTGATTGGCGTAAAGACGTCAAAGCCGTATTTTTTGCCTACCGTGGCTATTTGTTGTGCTCGCCAACTAAGCTCCATTGTGCCCTTGTAAACTGCTAAGGCGCCGTCCATGATGGAGAGGCTTGTGTCGGGGATCACTTTGTCTGCGGTTACCTCAGTGATCTCTCCTAGGCCGTGGCATGTTGGGCATGCGCCAAACGGAGAGTTAAAGCTGAACATCCGCGGCTCGAGGCTTTCAAAGACGATTTCAGGGTGGTTTGGACATGCGCCAAACGTGCTGTACATTGTTTCGTCTGCGAATCGTTCAAGCTCCTTTTTCTTTTCGCCTTCAGCTTTTTTAGCGTCGATTATTATCATTGTTCCTTTGCCGACTTGAAGCGCCTGCTCAACAGCTTCTGAGATGCGTGAGCGCTCTGCATCCTCTATTGTTACGGTATCGATGACTGCTTCAATCCAGTGTTTCTCGTACCGAACTAGCTTAACTTCTTCTTTGATGGAGTCGGACTCGTAGATTTTTTGGTCGGCGCGGATTTTGGTGTAGCCTTGTTTTTTGAGGTCTTCGAAGACTTGTTCGTGTGTGCCTTTTATGCCGCGGATTACGGGCGATAGGAAAGTGAGGGTTTTTGTTTTTTCAGCCATAACGAGGCTGGTGATGTTTTCGGCGCTCTGCGGGTGGATGCTGCTGCCGCATTTGGGGCAGTGGTGAACGCCTATTCTTGCGAACAATAGCCTGAGGTAATCGTAGATTTCAGTTACTGTTCCGACTGTTGACCGGGGGTTCTTGCTTGTGCTTTTCTGCTCAATCGAGATTGCTGGCGATAGTCCTTCGATGGAGTCTACATCGGGTTTATCCATGAGTCCCAGAAATTGCCGCGCATAAGCGCTTAAGCTCTCTACATAGCGCCTTTGTCCTTCCGCGTAAATCGTGTCGAAAGCCAACGTGGATTTTCCTGAGCCTGAAAGCCCAGTTATAACTATGAACTTGTTTCGGGGCAACTCTAAATCGATGTTCTTTAGGTTGTGTTCCCGTGCACCTTTAACGGAAATGTTATCTCTCATAACTTAAACCAAATTCCTTCTAATTATTTTGTAGTGTTTGACTGGGGGATTAGAACCTTTTTGCGTTAAATCCTTAATTTTCGGGCTGCACTATGTCATTTTCTAGTTTCCGAGACAGCGCTTTGTTGAGCTCAGCAATTGCATCCCTCAATTCGATGGCGCGTTCAAAGTCCAATTTCTCCGCTGCTTCCCGCATCTCCGCATCCAACTCTATCATCTGGCGTTTTATGTCAGATTTGGGCAGGTGCTTGGTGCCTCTGATTATGCCTTCCTTCTTGGAGACACTTTTAACGATGGTTTTAGGGGTGATGCCGTGTTCCTGATTGAAGCGTTTCTGGAAGCTGCGGCGGTACCAAGTGGTTTCCACGGCGCGCTTAATCGATTGGGTTTCTATGTCGGCGTAAAGGATTACTTTGCCGTTGACGTTTCTTGAGGCACGCCCGATGGTCTGGATAAGGCTTCGTTCGTCTCGCAGGAACCCTTCTTTATCAGCGTCCAAGATGAATATGGTTGCGACTTCGGGGAGGTCTAATCCTTCGCGGAGCAGGTTGATTCCGACGAGAACGTCGAAGTCGCCTATACGCAGCTGCCGTATGAGTTCGATGCGATCGAGGCTTTCGATTTCCGAGTGCATGTACCTGACGCGAAAGCCTTCTTTAGACAAGTAGTCGGCGAGATCTTCAGCCATTCTTTTCGTCAAAGTGGTAACCAACACCCGATCGCCCCGCGTTATAGTTTTCCTAGCTTCTACCATCAAATCCTGCATCTGCCCTTCGATTGGACGCATCTCCACCTCAGGATCCAAAAGCCCCGTGGGACGGGTGATCAATTCGACTGGTGGACCGCTCTTTTCCAACTCGTATTCGGCTGGGGTTGCAGAGACAAAAAGAACCTTGCCCATTTTCTTCTCGAACTCATCAAACTTGAGCGGACGGTTGTCGAGTGCACTTGGAAGCCTGAATCCAAAGTCAACTAGGTTCTTTTTGCGCGCAAAGTCGCCATTGTACATAGCACGAGACTGGGGAATAGTTTGATGGCTTTCATCGATGATTAACAGGTAGTCTTTTGGGAAATAATCCATCAGAGTGAAGGGCGGCTCGCCAGGTTTGCGCCCGTCGAAGTGGCGACTGTAGTTTTCCATTCCTGCACAGAAACCCACCTCCTTAATCATTTCTAAATCGTAGTTCGTGCGTTGTTTTAGCCTTTGAGCTTCAAGCGGAGGCAAATTGGGTAACTGTGCTTCCAGCTCTTTTTTAATAAGCTCAAGGGCTAAGGCATGCTTCTCTTCAGGCACCACATATTGGCGAGCTGGATAAAGTGTAAATCTGTCGAGCGCCGTTTTTACGTCACCGTTTAGCAGATTTACTTCTTTTATTTTCTTAATTGTGTTTCCTTCGAGTTCGACGCGTAAAATTTCGTTCTCATACGAGGGAACGACGTCCACCGTGTCTCCCCGGACACGAAACCTTCCAGCCTCAAGAACCATATCGTTACGTTCATACTGCATGTCCACGAGTTCACGGATAAGCTGTTGCCTCGAAATTTGCTTCCCAACCTCAAGTTCAGCAGCCATGGTCTTGAAATCATCAGGGTTGCCTAAGCTGTAGATGCAGCTTATGCTAGCGACGATTATGGTATCATTTCGGCTAACGATGCTAGAAACTGCGTGCATACGCATCTTCTCTATCTGCTCATTTACCGTGGAGTCTTTTTCAATATACATGTCTTGAGCAGGCAAATACGATTCAGGCTGGTAATAATCATAAAAACTAATGAAGTATTCCACTCGGTTATGAGGAAAAAGCTCCTTTAACTCCGCATACAGCTGAGCTGCCAGGGTCTTGTTATGAGCGATGAGGAGGGTTGGTTTTTGGAGTTTGTTAATTACATTTGCCATAACAAACGTTTTGCCACTGCCCGTAATTCCCAAAAGCGTTTGTTTGGGTTTTGTGGAGAAGTTTTTCACTAACTGCTCGACCGCGGTTTGCTGTCCAGGCGAGATTTGAAACGGTGCGATAAGTTCGAATTGCACATTACTTCCCCACAAATGACGAGAAAAGTTCCAATTAAGATTTAAATTAATAAGTATTGTCTAAAAAGATTGTTTTCTTAGCCAGTTTTTATTAGGGCTGAATATTTAATTTAGTCAGCGATAAAAATATCCGCTTCTATAAATTAGAAAAAGCAGAGCAGATTACTAACCTTTCTTTATTCGACGGTTAGTTTTCCAAATTTGCCAACGTTAAGCTGAATTTCACTCTTAAAACTCGTAACGTAACCGTTTTCGATTTTTATGTTGTCGCCAACATTGATTTGGTCAATCTGCTCATTCCAAAGTGTTAGCTTTACGCTGCCAGATTCATCAGCAACTACAGCATCAACTATTCGATAAGTTTCATCTTTGAATCGTGATTTAACTTCTCGTGGGTCGCCTTTGTCGACAACCTTGGCTTCAACGCTAACCCGCTTCATGCCATCTTGTAAATCTTTAATCGCAACCATCTTAATTCCCTCTTTTAAACTGTTCACTAACAGTCGGTTTTCAATTGCAAAGGTGACCTGCAATCATATAAATCTTGCTAACTAAAAAAGAAATGAAAAATTGTTGGGTAAACGCCAAAAGGCGTTTCTTAAACTGATCCGACCAAGAAGATCAAGAGCAGAATCACTATTGCTAAGCTGACTGCAGATATGGCAATGCGTTTAACCATTGACAGCTCGGGTTTAAGTGCACCAATAACCATAGCGCCCACCGCACCCAGCCACACGTAGGACACAACGGCCATTCCTGAAACTATAGTTCTGAAAGCAGTAGTTGCAGCATCAATATTGTGGAAGATAGCCTGTGACATGGCAGGTAATACTCCTAATGCGTCTGGAGGGAAGTACAACGCTGCGAATGGGTCAAAGCGTACACCTAACGATAGGTCGAACGGGTAATAGACGTTTGACAAAGTAAGGCTTGCAGCAAGATTAACTAATGCTCGGACAACCATAATCATCATTGCGAAGCCTAATGCAGTAAAGAGAGGTTTCCAGAATACTTGACTTTTTAATAGTCTACAGAACAGGTAAATTAATCCAGTAAAGATGAACCAGCCAAAGATGAACTGTAAGGAGAACAGTTGAAGGAATTGAAGCAAGACTCCAGTGCTATTGTATTGAAGCGGTGAGAGATATTGACCGTGGAAAAATAATGCGCCAATCTGAATTGATATGTTGGAGTTTGAGGAGTAAGTGAAGGTGAGTGTAAGTGATGATATATTGCTCCAGGTTGGGTTACCACTACTTGTCCACCCGGTTGCATTGGGACCAAGAGTTAGGGTCAGATTGTTCCATTGACCGATTAATGACGCGTTTGACATTAAAGGAGTTAAGTCATACTGGAAGTAGTCAGCGTCAGTTAGTGAATACAACGTTAAAGCTGCACTTTGTGGTACTGCTTGAGGTTGGTCTTGTTTTAATGTAATCGAGAGGTTCTGGAAAGCACTTGGACTGCAGTCAACAGTTAGGCTGGAAAGAGGAGTAAGCTTTCGGTTAACCAAACTTTCGTTAAGGCTGTTTAAAGCTGATTTGATATCTAAACCCGCGGCTAAGGAGTTTGTGTTGTTAGCAGCCATTTCGAGACTGCTGTTTCCAAAGAGCTTATAGTAAGCGTTCGAGTCCGTTGTAGGAAGACCAAAACCAGCGACGTAAACACTATAGTTGAAGAAATCGTTAAAGTTGTTGGTTAATGCAACATCGGGGCTACTTCTCCAAACTGCAGTAATATTGTCGCTGCCCGTAAACGTAGCATTGGTAAATGTTCCCAACTGGTCGATTGATGGATTAGTTTGCTCTGTGTAAGTCTTAGAAAACTGTGAATATTCAAAGCCAACAGACAGGGCTATGAATAAAACTAAAACAAGTACTGCGCCAAGGTATTTCGGGTTTGCAACAATGTCTTTGAAAACTTTATGCGGCGCATAAATGACTTTTAGTAGGTCATTAAGTATCAATCTTTTCTCTCCCTTTGCAATGTGAAGTTACTCGGCATTTATTAAGGGTTATTCAGATCTCCAACAAAGCGGACGATAAGCTGCATGATAGCCAGGCCTATAAAAGCTAATTCAATGATAACAAGTTTGCGCTGTATAATACAGAAAGGGAAAATAGAATTGAAAAATATTTTGACTTTTGGTTACATTCCTGATTTTAGTCGTCGATAGGTTGTGTAATCCACATATTCTATGAAGGGATTTTCGGCTTGGAATTTTACAGTGATTTTCTGTCGTTTCCGTTTGTCAAGAAGCTGGCTTGTTGTTCTGAGCAGATATGAATCGCTGCCTGCGCCTGAGCCGTAACTTGTAACCAGAATGCGTTCATCAGGTTTAGCAACGTCGAGAACTGCAGCTAAACCTACAAGCGAGGCACCTGAGTAAGTATTGCCGAACTTTGTTATTTGAAGGGCAGGCAAATATTGCTCATCTTTGAATCCGAGTTCTTTTGCAACTCTCACTGGGAAAGTGGGGTTAGGCTGATGAGGAACGAAATAGTTTAAATCAGCGGCTTTAACGTTGAAGCGTTCCATCAGTTTAGTGGCAGCTTTGCGAACATGTTTATGGTATGCTGGATCACCTGTGAATCTTCCGCCATGCATGGGGTATGGTTCACCGTCTCGACGCCAAAAGTCAGGAGTATCAGAGGTGCAGGAGTACCACCCTTCAACTTCAGCGATTACATCCTGTTTTCCATAGATGAATGCTGCGGCGCCGTATCCTACAAAAGAATCTAATTCACCACCAGGGCATCCTCGGGGTGCGGCTTGAGAATTATCTGCACCAATAACCATTGCATAGTTTATGCCTGACTGGGGGTAACTAACAAGTGCAGATGCATCTTTGAACATACTTGTGGCTGCTTTACAAGCAAACTCTGTATCCACTGCATCAACGCTTTGAACGTCACCATCTTCTTCACCTAACTGTAGAACCTGAGCTACTTTTGACGCGATTGGTTTAACGGCATAAGGGTTAGATTCTGAGCCAACGTAAACTTTTCCAACCCACGCACTATCAATTCCTGAATGGATTAGGGCAAGTTTCCCGGCTTCAACCGCCGCTGTCACAGAATCTTCATCTATGAAAGGAACGGCACGTTCTAATCCACCGTCTTTTATACGGAAACGTGAGGAGTAAGCGCCATAACCCACAATCCCAGGCAACTCATAGTCTTTTCTTGGTTGAATCACCTTGTATTCCTGATGTGGATAATACTCGTCCGCTAAGGTAAAAGCTAGAGAGATCGTGGGAACAACTTCGCTCTTTCCTACTGAATAACGTCTGCGGAACCGGGGAATTACTTCTCGTCCCTCAAGGCTCGCAAAATCCACATCGTCACCATCACAAATCAGTTGGTCTGTTAGCCGTGCAGGCACTCGGATTTTGCCGTCATGGAAAGAGACAATGCCGTAAACATAACTGGATAGTTTCATGAATTTGTTTGTGGGCTCGTTAACGTAAGTGCAGAGTTCCAATTTGCCCTTGTCATAGAACAAATCGATGCTATCCATTTTACCGAAGCTTTTTCTGCCGCAGTTGCTGCAGTAGTCGCGCACTTCAAAGTATTCTTTGCCGCAACTTTGACAACGACATGCCTTTAGACGGTCACCTAAGTAAGAAACACGTCGCTCTATTGGTTCACTACTCATTTTTCTGCACTCCTAAAATGGATACGTAAGCTTTTGTTCCAAAACCCTCAAACTCCAATACACCGCCATTATGAGGTAAACTATTACCAACGTGAACTTGTCTTTCACCTGCTTCACCACGAAGTTGGCGGAAAATCTCATAAATCTGTGCTCCTCCAGTTGCACCCAACGGGTTACCATCTGCTTTTAAGCCGCCATCTGTGTTTACATAAAGCGGTTTTCCACTTATGTCATAACAGTTTTGGCACCCATGAATACTTTTCCAAGCAGTACCAGGTTGGCAGTAGCCCAAGTCTTCAAGAGAAACCATCTCCATCATAGTAGATTGATCATAAACTTCAAGAATTTGCAACTCCGAAGGTTTAACCTTAGAGGTTTGGACAGCGTTTTTCATTGCAAGCTCAGCAGCAACAAAATGGGATAAGTCTTCTCGTTTTGGATAGTTCAAGTAGTCAGTTGCTGAACCGATGGCTAAAACCGAGACGGGGTGTTTAGTCTTTTTTTTGGCGACTGAATCGCTTGTTAGAATTAAAGCTGAGGCTCCATCCGAGATTGGGGCAAAATCATAGAGTCCCAAGGGTTTATGGGCGGTTTTTCTTGCGTTTAGAACTTGGTCGATGGTGATTTTTCTTTGAAATTGCGCATATTTGTTTTTAGTTGCGTTCGCATGGTTCTTAACAGTAATCTCTGCCAAAGCCATGTTTAACTTGTCGAGGTTTGCGCCCGCAATATGGTGTTTCTTTATGTAAGCTCGAAGCATAAGTTCATGGTTCGATTCAGGTGTGCCACCTGCATAATAACTCCATGGATCATCAAGTAACATGAGGTCGTCGCGAATTTTGTCCCAGCGATCTGTCATCTTCTCTATACCACCTACTAGAACCGTGTTGTAGGCTCCAGCCTGAATCGCGTGGCAAGCGGTTAATAGGGCGGCGCTGAAGGAGCGGGTAACTTCCATGGGAACGTGAAGTTCAGTTAATTCGGAGAGAAAACCCTCTTCAAGCCCTAGCTTGTTGGTGATAGGAAGAAAACAATCTGACAGGTAACAAGCTTCTAGGTCTTTGCGTTCGATGTTACATTCGTTTGAAGCGGCAAGCCAAGATTCCTCAATTAGTTTTTCTGGTTCTTTGCCGTAGTGTTCTCCAAACTTAGTGCGGCCAACAGCAACGATGGCTGGGCAGTTTTGCATTACATTTTCCCCTTTTTGGATAGCATACAAGGTTTTCCAAAACGACTATTAAGGGTTTGCCATATCCCCACGAAAAATTCGAATAACAAGGTCAAAAGCAAACCATAAAAAAATAACTTAACTCCTCTCTATGGGACTCCATTAGTTATCTCATTTTTAGTTAACTGAAACCTTGTTGTTTCTACCAGATTCTGAAGGTTTTGACTCAACTCCACTGGATATATTGGAGCATCTGTCAATGCCTTAAATTTGTCTGGAAGTTTTGATAGATTTTCTGAAGCTGTAGAACGAATTTGCTCAAGCGACGGTAAACTGTAGGACAATTTGCCCTTTTCCATGACTTTAACAAGCAAACCTTCACCCGCAACATTCTCATCAGCCAAGGCAATAACATCTTTTCTGAAACAGCCTTCTTCATCTTTGAAACGGTAAACTTGCTTTCGCCCGGGAAGAGTGATTTTGTCCTTGCTTAGCTTCATAATTGGCGAGAAATTACCGTCAGCTGTCATGGTTTCGCAGAGTTTGTAGATGACATCAAGGTATGGGCGATCCGCACAAGTACCCATTTTCGTCCCGACGCCAAACGCGTCAATCTTGGTGTCTTCTTTTAGGAGTTGTGTAATTTTGAATTCTTCCAAGTCGCCGCTAACAAAAATTTTAACGTTCCTCAAACCATTGTCATCCAAGATTTTTCTAACTTTTTTGCTTGTCTCTGCTAGGTCTCCACTGTCCAATCTGACACCGCCAAGACTGTAACCTTTTGCTTCGAGTTCCTTGGCGACGATGATCGCTTTTTCTGCGCCCGCCATGTCATCGTAGGTATCTATGAGGAGGGTAGATTTGTTTGGGAAAGTTTTGGTAAACGCGCGGAACGCGTCGATTTCTTTAGGGTAGGACATGATGAACGAGTGCGCCATGGTGCCGAAGACGGGGATGTCGTAAGCCATGCCTGCTAAAACGTTGCTGGTTCCTTGGCATCCCGCAATGTAGCTTGATCGCGCCACCTTCATACCCGCATCAATTCCAGGTTCTCGCCTTAAGCCAAATTCAATCACTGATTTGCCGTTTGCTGCATGAACTACACGTGAAGCTTTAGTTGCTATCATAGTTTGCAGGTTGACGGTGTTTAACAAAAAAGTCTCGATGAGCTGTGCCTCGATTATGGGCGCGGTTACTCGAATTAAGGGTTCGTTGGGAAACGCTACAGTTCCCTCGGGAACAGCCCAAACCTCACCAGTGAACTTAAACTTGGAGAGATAATTGAGGAAGCCCTTGCGAAAACCCTGCTTTTTTAGATACGCCAAATGTTCCTCAGTAAACTTTGTGCTCTGCAGATACTGCAACGCCTCTTCTAAGCCTGCGAAGAGGAAATAGCTGCGGTTTTCGGGCAATCGTCGGATGAAGAGGTCGAATGTTGCAGGCTCAAAGTTTTTGTTGTCAAAGTAACTTGCGCACATGGTCAATTCGTAGTAATCGGTAAATAAACTGATGTTTTCAGCAGATAAATAGCCGAGAAAACTTTTCATGAATTAGTAGAGAAGACACTTATGATTTAATTGTTTCTGACCCGACAAGCGGTAAAATGCTTCATTATAGTTTTCACTTTCACTTAACCCCCCACTGCGAAAAATACTCCTTTGTTCGTGTGTTTTAAATATACCTAACCATACATCAACACTAAATGTGTGAAGATTAATGCCAGAAGACTCCGAAGCTCAACCTCAAGAAGAACATGAAGAATCTATACTTGAAGCAAACAAGAAAAAATATGAGTTCATAGAAGACCTGCCAGGAGTTGGCCCAGCAACAGCGGCAAAACTCAAAGAACTCGGCTACCACACCGTAGAATCCTTAGCTATGGCAACCTACCGTGAACTCGAACCAGTCGGAGTAAGCGAGAAAAAAGCCTTCCAAGTCATCGAAGCCGCACGCTCATCCATCGGCATCTCATTTATTCGAGCAGACGAACTCTTCAAAATGCGCCAAACTGTTCTGCGGGTAACTACAGGCAGCAAAGCGTTAGATAAAATCGTCGATGGCGGCCTAGAAACCCAAACCATCACAGAATTTTACGGTGAATACGGCAGCGGCAAAAGCCAAATGTGCCACCAACTATGCATCAACGTACAGCTACCCCCAGAAAAAGGTGGACTCGATGGTGCAGCTTTGTACATTGACACCGAGAACACTTTCAGGTTGGAACGCATTGTGCAGATGGCAAAGGGTGCGGGATTAGACCCAGCCGAAGCCGTTAAAAAAATCATTTATGCTGAAGCCTACACTTCAGACCACCAGATGTTCCTACTTGAGAACGCTGATGAAATAATCAAGGCAAACAACATCAAACTGATAATAGTTGATTCATTAACTGCTCACTTCCGAAGCGAATATATAGGAAGAGAAATGCTCGCGTCAAGACAACAAAAGCTCAACAAACACATGCACAAACTCATCGCCTTAGCTCGAGCATTTAACGCAGTAGCAGTTGTAACCAACCAAGTCATGGCTAAACCAGACCAATTCTTCGGCGATGCAATCCACCCAATAGGAGGAAACATCGTCGGCCACACAAGCGCCACACGAATCTATCTAAGACGCGCTTCGCATGGACCAATCCGCATCGCAAGATTAGTTTCAAGCCCATATTTGCCTGAAGGTGAGGAAATCCTTAAAGTAACCGAGAACGGAATAGAAGATGTCTCTGAAGAAGAGAAAGCAACTAAACCATCTCGTGGACGCTAAATATGCCGATTTCACAAGCCTTAGTTACCAGGTACTTTCAGCTCATAGTTAGCAGGCAATTCACAGAAGCTGAACGTGAGTTGGAACGAGTTAAACAAAAAATGCAGAAAACCGAATGGAACAGGGGATACTTCCGAGCACTCTACGGCATGTATCTTTCACGCAAAAACAGTGCCACAGACGACTACGCTTTTTTTTCAAAAGTTGATTTAACTGACAAAGTAAATTTGCATGCTTACCGAAAAGAATTCCTTGAGCACATGGGCAACGGTTTGCATGGAGACTTTGACCGTGGATATTTTTCCGCATGGGCAGATTGCATGCGTATAATTGCGCGCATGGATATTCAAAATCAGAACGGTAACAGCAAATCTGCAGGCGAAGGAGAAAAAATCGAAACCTTAAGAAGCGATAAAAGTCAGGCAACTATAGCGAATTTTCTGAAGAAAACAGAAGACAAACAAGAAGAGTAAGAATTTTAATTCTTTTTCGAATTAAAAAGATTTAACTGCGGTGTAGAACAGCACAAAGAAAGATAGCCAAGCAAAGAAGTACATACCTATTGCTGTGCTGAGGATTTTGGATTGTTTCTCGATTTTGTCCTTGTAGTATCCTCTCATGATGTAGTAAGTTATGAAGTAGATGAGTAGGGCTACTGTGATGCTGTTTACGAGGGTTGTTATGTCACTTGCGCTACCGAATAAACCTGCTAAAACAGCAGTTATTGCCCCTGCAACTATGCCTAATGCAACTCGCAACCAGTAAAGTTGAACAACAGGTGTCATGTAAATCGAATCCTTGATTTTGTATATTGTTCTTACTTAAAAAAGATGCCTAAGTATTAATCGTTTCTGATACCCAAAAGCTCGATTCCAGCAATTTGACGAGTTTTGGTGAAAACGGTTAATTTATAGTCAATGACTATAGATTCCATTACAATAGCGGTGCCTACCTTGCGCAAAAAAGACTTCTCAAGCTTTGACATTGCCGCAGCAATCAAAGAACTAAAAATCACTTTAGCCGATTCCAGAGTGAACAACATCTATCAACTTGACGAGAAAACCGTAATCTTCAAACTCCACAAAACAGACCAACCGCCTATTCGATTAGTGATGGAGGCAGGCAGAAGACTACATGTGACTAGTTACGCAGAAGAAAACCCCGCTGAACCCCCAGCATTCTGTATGGCATTGAGAAAATACTTGCGTAACTCATGGGTAACTGGAATTGACCAATATGAGTTTGAAAGAATCGTAACAGTTACTTTTAGGACCAAAACAGGTTTGTTAAAATTGGTTGTGGAGCTTTTCGGCGAAGGCAACTTGATACTAACAAATGAACAAAACGTGATTATTCATGCGTTAGCTTTTAAAAAAATGCGTGACCGCGACATCCTGCACAACATAGTCCTTCAGCTTCCCCCTTCAAGCGGCAAAAACCCCTTCAAAGTAACCCAAAGTGAGCTGGAAGAAGCTCTCAAAAACGCAGGGGAAACTGAAGTTGTAAGGTCTATCGCGCGTTTCTTGGGGGTTGGTGGAGTTTATGCAGAAGAAATTCTGCTGCGAGCTAATGTGGATAAAACTAAGCATTGTAATACCGTAACAAGCGAGGAGGTTAAGGGGATTTTTACTGCCCTACAAACTTTACTGGCCGCTGTTTCAGGAGGCAACTTGGAGGCTTGCATAGTTCTGGGTGATGACGGAGACTATCTGGATGTTGTGCCTATCAAGCTGAAACGTTATGAAAGCTGCAAACTTCAGGTTTACAACTCATTTAATCAGGCTTTAGACGAATTTTACCTGAGAGTAATCACCGCAGAGAAAGCGTTTGCAAGCGTTGAAGTTGACAAGTTAAAAAAAGAAGCCGAACGACTCAGACGAATGGTTGCGGAACAAGAAAAATCCATTCATGAAGATGAAGCCAAATCTGAACGAGACAAACTCGTCGGCGACACCATCTACGCTCATTTTAACGAGCTTCAAACATTCCAAGAGCAACTGATAAAAGCAAACCAACAAGGACACGACTGGGACATAATCATCACAACGGTCATGGCTGCAAAGAAAACAGGCAAAGTGCCAGCGGCTTATGTTGAAGGTTTTGATGGCAAAAACCTCGCACTTAACCTCGGCGTAGATAATTTCCATTTCAGTTTCAACTTGCGAGATTCGCTCTTTGATAACGCCAACAGGTACTATGAACATGGTAAACACGCTAAAGAAAAAGCTCAAGGCGCTCTCTTTGCTCTTCAGGATTCTAAGAGGAAACTAGCTAAAATCGAGCGCGAGCTGGCTGAAGCGGAAACGCTCAAGAGCCTAAAACCAGCCGAAATGATAGAAGCACTCTCCAAACGTAAAGTAGAAATGGAAAACAAGGAGTGGTACGAAAAATTCCGCTGGTATATTTCCTCAGATGGCTTCTTAGTGGTTGCAGGTAAAGACACTGTCAGCAATGAAGTGCTTATAAAAAAATACACTATACAAGAGGATGTAGTTTTTCACGCAGAAATCACTGGGTCACCGTTTGTAGTTATCAAATCGGAAGGTAGACCAATTAGTGAACAAGCCTTGCGGGAAGCCGGCGAGTTTGCAGCTTCTTTTTCGCGGGCATGGCGGGAAAACCTTGGAACAGCAGACGTTTATTGGGTAAAAGTTGACCAGCTAACTAAAAGTGGTCCGTCTGGAGAATCAGTTCCTCATGGAGCGTTTTTTGTTGTGGGTAAACGCAACTGGTTTAGGAACACACCATTAAAAGTGGCAATCGGGATAATCGTCGGTGAAGAAACAACCTTTGTTGGCGGTCCAGTCGACGCAGTGAAGGCGAAAACCAAAACTTACCTCGTTATCTTGCCTGGAGATTTAGCCGGCAAAGAACTACTCAAGCAAATTCTCAAATCTCTCATGCTAAAGTTGCCCAAGGAACAACGCGAAAAAGCAGGAAAAACATCGATTGAACAAGTCCGAGAGTTTGTTCCCTACACGAAAGGCACAATAAACCAAAAAGCAACCTAAAATTAAAACTTTAAAATCAGCCCAAGCTATGGATTTTTTTCGGCGTCGATTCTAAATTATGCTAAATCGTTTGAACCTTACCCTTAGAGCTTGAAATTCGAAAAAGAGTTATTTTGGGCATTGAAAAAGCTCTGTTGAGAACACCCGGTAGTTTTCGATTTTGGGAGTTTCCTCAAGTAGTCCTCTAACTTTGTTTATAGCTTGTGTAAACTCTCCTTTTTCTGAATTCATCATAGTCTCTATATCCTGCCAAAGGGTTAGAACAGTTAATGCATTTGGGTCTTCATAAGACAATAACGATATGTAACCACGATGACCCCCAGCTACCTGCGCGAGCGTTTTAAGGATACGATCAAGTTCAACGAAGCCTTCTTCACGTTTTCCGGATTTAAAATGCCAAAAAGATACTCGTGCTAAAACCATACAACTCATCTAAACAAAATTGTAGCCTCTTTCTTTTATAGTTTTAAAGTTAGCATTCTTGATGGTCAAGCATTTAGACGATTGCTATCTGCTAGTGCACTAGTTTTTTATTTTCAATTGCTCAGTATAAAAATGGTGGTTTGTTGGATAAGATTGACCTAAAAAAAGAACTGAGAACCCTGTACAACCCTTCAGCAAAAGAAATCACAACCGTGGATGTTCCTGCTATGAATTTTCTGTTGGTTGACGGGGAGGGCTCCCCTTCATCACCACAATTCAGCGAGGCTATTGAAGCGTTATTTAGTGTCGCGTACACTCTTAAGTTCATGGTTAAGAAAGGCACGGGCATAGACTACGGTGTTATGCCCCTTGAAGGTTTATGGTGGGTAGATGACATGACAAAGTTTAGTCCAGACCGAAAAGACGAGTGGAAATGGACAGCCATGATTATGCATCCCAAATACGCTTCAACGGACAATGTTATTTTGGCGGTTGAACAGGTTAAGAAGAAAAAGAACCCCGTTGCTCTCTCCAAAGTTCGGTTTGAAAGTTTCAAAGAAGGACTTGCCGCACAAATAATGTACATGGGGCCCTTTTCGGCCGAAGCACCAACGATAAAAAAAATACACACATACATCCAAAACAGCGGACACTTTCTAAGTGCCAAACATCACGAAATTTACTTAAACAACCCAGCCACAACAGCGCCCGAAAAACTGAAAACCATCTTAAGGCAACCGATGAAATGATCTTAAGCATCAATTGCAGTGATTTGCTTCGCTAATTCACGGATTTGTTGCCTGAATTTTTCGCGCATTTTCGTGAAGCGCATAGCGGCCGAAGGATGAACGATCTGGATATATTCTATTCCATCTATTCGCGGGGTTTCTTTTGCAGATGCCCCCAAAAGCACGATTATTTCTGGCTTAATAAATCTAATTTGAGTAATTAAGTAAGGCAAGCATGCTTTAACTTCGTCGTCGAATGGTTTGCGGTTTTTGGGAGAAACATGCTTAACAATATTTGTTATGAAAACGTCTTCACGTTTTATACCAAATTCGCTTAAAGTTTTGGTTAAGTATTTTCCTGCGCGACCGACAAATGGTCTGCCCAATTCGTCCTCGTCTGCTCCCGGATTCTGCCCGACAAACATTACGGTAGCGCTCAGTGGTCCTTCGCCTGGAACTGCATGTTTTGCGTCTTGCCAGAGCCTACATTTTCTGCATCCATAAATTTGCGCGTTCAATTCGTCCATTGACATGTGCATCAGCTTGTTGTTGGCTATTAACAGTCACGCAACCTTAAAAAATAACTCCTAACTACTAGTAAATCAAGTTCTTGTTTGACAAAACAGGAACAGACTTGGTAGTTTTAAGGCTTAATTTTACGAGGAAAGAAAATGACAAACGAAGAAACGGTATCTGAGTCCTTAATCAGCAGTGCGATTCGTGTTCTAATGAGGGTCGCTTTTGTCTTTGAGCCCTAGCGCCAACAGCTATCACGGCTTTGATGAATCAGCAATTGCACAGGTATAAGCAGGCAGGCATAATCGGGGAATACAAAGCCCATACCAAACGCTTAGGAAAGTACCACTACCGAATCGTAATGGATTTAGATTTGACTGGGATGCAGGCAGTTCATCTTTTGAGTAACTTGTTTCCTAAACAATTAAGCAGATTCGGGAGGTGGTTCCATGACTGAAATGCCAGAAAAGAAAGGAAAGTTGAAAGTAACAGTTGAACTCGAAGTTAACGAGGAATTGATGAGTGTAGTTAAAGACGCAATGTCTAAGGCTTCCACAAAGATTCCTGAAATGATGAGGAGAGGCGGAGAAAACAAACAATAAAACATTCACCAAATTTTCTCTAATATTTTTTTTATTTTTTTAGAAAAACAGCTATGATTTGCTCGTTTTATTAAATATTTGTATTATCAATCCGTCGTGGATTCGTTCTGCTTCAACTTCCGCTTCTTTTGAGTCTTCTATTTCTTGTATATGGGTCGCAATGTGGACTTCGATTGCTTCGCCCATAAGTTTGGCATCAGGAACTAACATAATCTTTTTTCCACAAGAGCATTTAATTACAGGCAGACCTTTCTTGCCGCCGATTTTTTTCTTAGAAACTTTACTTGGCACATCTTTACCTCGACTTTTGATGCCCCACCCAACCGTTACTTGAATAAAAATTTATTTCCAAATCTCAAATATTGCGCGGGACAAACCACTAGCAAAAAAGATGTTGTTGATTAGAGAAAGACTTTATACCCTAAAACAGTCACTAATATTAAGGATAATTATGAAGTTTTTAATAATACAAAAAATAAAGCGGGATGTTCCCATAGAAAAATGGGCAAAACTTCTTCCTCTGCAATTCATATATTTTGAAAACCTGGAAAAAGAAAAAACACTAGAAGTTTACTATCACCTAATTGGGCAACAAGGCAGTATGCTTGTAGTCAATGTGGACTCAGACGAGAAACTCTCCAAAATCATCGGACAAGACCCCATGTTCTTCGATTCTGAACGCGAAATTTACCCCTTAACTACGCGACAAACACACGAAAAACAAATTCGAGAACTCCTAAAGCCCGAGCCCGCAGGTTTTTAATTATGGGTTGCCATGGCGGATTCAGCCTCGACGAAGCCACACGACGATCGTGGTACAATCCCCAAGCCATACTGAGTAACTTGCATTCAGGCATGGTGTTTATTGATATAGGCTGCGGGGATGGCTTCTTTAGCATTTTTGCCGCAAAAAAAATAGGTGAAAAAGGCAAGGTCTTCGCTGTAGACATAGATACCCAATCAATTGAGAAATTGAAAAATAAAGCAGCTTCTGAAGGCTTGACAAACATTACCGCCAAAGCGGGCAGAGCTGAAGAGACTGTTTTTTGTAAGCAATGCGCCGACTTCGTTTTTTACAGCATGGATCTTCATGACTTCAACGACCCCTCAAAAGTTCTGCAAAACGCTAAACAAATGATAAAACCCAATGGGTGGCTAATTGATTTGGATTGGAAAAAAATGGATATGCCTTTCGGTCCACCTACCTCCATAAGGTTCAGCGAAGAAAAAGCCTCCGAGTTGATATGCTCGGCAGGTTTCACCGTAACAGAAACAAAGGATGCTGGACCGTATCATTACATTCTGACTGCAAAACCCTGAGAGAGGGTTATTCCGCATTTGCATAGAGTTCAAGCAAATCATGCTTAAAGCGTTCAGGTTCATCTTTGTAGGCTGAGTGGTTTGAACCGTCGTAGATTATGAGTTTTGCATTGGGCAGTTTATCGGCTAGGGTTCGCATGTCTTCGCTTGTGACTATGTTATCTTGGGAGCCCCAAATTATTGTTGTTGAAAACTTGAATTGGCTGTATTTCTGCACGAGGTCTGGTTCAAGGGCTCTTGCAGGCGAAACTAACAGTAAACCCTTAACTGGAAAACATGCCGCATACCGCAACACCATGTTGCCGCCTATACTGGCACCAACGAGTAAAGGAACGGTTGCACCAAAAACAGTTTTGACTGAATCATTTACATATGTAATGTTTTTTTCTGGATCGCGGGTTTTGGGTTGGCACTGACTCTTCAAGCCGTAAGGCATGTCTAAAGCTAGAAAAGGAATACGTTTTTTCATTAACAAATCTGTTACACCTATTCTCTGCCAAATGTCGGCGGTGTATGATAATCCGTGAAGAAAAACTATTGGAGTACCAGAAGAAGTGTAATACAAAGCCGGGCACTCGTAGCCCGCCACATTTAATGTTTTCTCCAAGCCAATCGCTCCATGATTTGCTATGCACACAGCCTCTTATAACATTTAATTCGGTTTGCGAAAAACATAATAGCCCTAAAAAGCCACTATGTTACGGTGAATTTTTGACAGTTAAAGTCGGCGATAAAGCCCCAGATTTCACACTTCCATCCCAAATGGGCGACAACATCACTCTCTCAGAGTTTTTTGGCAAAAAGAATGTAGTATTATACTTTTATCCTAAAGATGAATCCCCAGGCTGCACAAAAGAAGCATGCACCTTCAGGGACAGCTATGAAGAACTAACAAATTTGGGTGCTGAAGTACTTGGGATAAGTGGGCAGAGTGTAGAATCCCACAAATCCTTCGCCACACATTATGGGTTGCAGTTTATTCTTCTAAGCGACCAAGGCCACAAAGTCAGAGAACTTTATGATGTGCCTTCAACTATGGGATTAATTCCTGGACGTGTCACATTCATCATCGACAAGAAAGGGGTAGTTCGCCATATTTTCAATTCCCAAACCCAAGCCCAGCGACACGTAGAAGAAGCAAAAAATACTTTAAAACAACTAGAACAAGAAGAGAAAGCCACGGCTTAGGAGGAGAAGCAACCTTGCTCAATATCTACAATACACTAACACGGAAAACTGAGCCGTTCAAACCTACAGATGACAAAGAGGTTAAGATGTACACTTGCGGCCCATCAACATACCAACCAGCCCACATCGGCAACTACCGAACATTCCTCTTTGAAGACATTCTTCAACGCTACCTCGAATATTCAGGATTCAAAGTAACCCGGCTAATGACGCTAACCGACGTAGAAGATAAAGCCATTTCACAAGCTAAAAAAGAAAAACTAACCGTTGAAGAGTTAACGCACAAGAACGAGACAGTTTTTTTTGGGGATTTTAAGCTTTTGAAAATCAAAAATCCCGAATACGCTGTTAGGGCTTCATCAGCGGTGGATCAAGCGGTAAACTTGATTTCGAAACTTGTGGAAAAAGGCACCGCATACTTTTACGCTTACAATTGTGCAAGAAACGTTTATTTTGACCCTTTAAAATTCGGGGGATTCGGTAAACTTGCCCGTTTAGACATGAGCAAGTGGCCCAAGAAGAAACGTCGCTTCCACAAAGACACATATCCGGGCACTCCGTGGAACCGCGGTGATTTCGTCCTTTGGCATGGTTGCAACCAAGACGACGTATGCTTCGAAACGTCGATTGGAAAGGGGCGACCTGCGTGGAACATTCAGGATGCGGCTATAGTTACTAAGCATCTGGGCTTCTCTGTTGATGTTGGTTGCGGCGGAATCGACAATTTAGTTAGGCACCACGATTATACGCTAGCGGTTGCGGAGGCCGTTTCGGGTAAACAGTTCTCGCGCTATTGGTTGCATGGCGGGCATCTGTTTGTGGATGGCAAAAAAATGTCCAAAAGCAAGGGCAATGTGTATTACCCAACTGATTTGTTAGCAAAAGGCTTTAGTGGTGAGCAGTTGAGGTTCTTTCTTATTTATGGACCGTATAGGAAAAAGCTGAATTTCACATTCGAAAGGTTGGCTCAGAGAATCCAAAAGCTTGATTCATTGAAGGACATGGTTGCAGAGTTGCAAAATACGAAATCAAATGGACGAATTGAATTGCAAAAAAACTTAACCAGCATCATCGTTTCTGATTTTGAAAATCACATGAATAATGATTTAGACGTAATATCTGCCTTCGACAGCCTATACAGAACAATCAGTCAACTTTACGAAATGCGGCAATCTTTGAGTTCAATTGACATAAAAAATGTGTTGAATGGCTTACGCAAAGTTGACAGCGTGCTACAATGTATTTTTTAAACGAGTTCGCCTATAAGCTTAACTCTAGCGAACGTTTCATCGCGATGCGGCGCCATTTCAAGTTCTTCAGTTAAATCTTTGCCTGCATCATGCATACCCATGTGGTCGCCTTCCATCCAGAAACTGCTATCTGTAACTTCGTAGACTTTGCCTTTATGTGCAATGTAAGCTGGTTTACCGTTTTTTCCATTGTTTTCCTGTAGTTCTTGACGTGTAACTTTTTTTGGTTCTGACAAAAAATTCACCTTTTCTTTAAGGTCTAAAAGTTTAAGGATAGTTTTAAAGGTTTAGGGATTAAAATAAACTAATTTCTTAAGCTGGGACCAGTTGACGACGCATAGATTGCGTTTATGTTGATGCTGCCAAGGTTTGTTCGGCAGTTTATTGCGATGTTGCTGGCTGCTGGGTAATTGTCAGATTGTATAGGTGATTGGTTGCCTGAAAAATGGTGTACATTCGTATGTATGCTTCCTAAGTTGGTTTGTGAAACGATTTTGGCTCCAACAGCACCATCGAGTTTCAAACCAACGGTGATGGAGCCCAAATCTGTGACAGAGGTTATCTGAAGATTTCCTTGAAGCGTCTTGGTTTGAGTTATGTCCATGTTTATGGAGCCAGCGTTTGAACGCAAATCAATCGTCTGTTTGCCTAAAACATTCGCTTGGCTGGACCCAAAGTACACTGTTCCAGCTTGAGTTTGGAAGGTAAGGTTGCCTGAGATTGTAGCGTTTTGCAGGGTTGCTTCAACATTTCCGGCATTCGCATTAAGGTTCAATGATTGAAAAGTTGCAGGTGTCTGAGAGGTTAAGGTGATTTTTCCTGCTTGAGTAGTGACGTTAAGGTTTAGGTTTAAGGCGGGGTTAACATAGACGGTGCAGATTACGTTGCGTTTGGTAATGAAAGGTGCATTTGTGTCGGTTACTTTTGTGTTGACTGTTAACACGTTGTTTTCTGTTTCGTTAGAAAAAGTTACAGTTACGAGGTTGGTTGAGCCGAAGATGCTTCTGGATCCTGTTGCTGATGTGGTGATCAAGATGTTTTGGCCATTTACATTTTGGGTTATGATGTTGACTTGGGCTGAATCAGCTTGTAAATTCAAGTTTAACGTGTCAACGTTGGGGTGGCTATCTTGATTGGTTTGATTAAAATTCAACGTTGATGCAGGAGCAAAAATTATGGCACTCACAATAATTGCTGCTACCAATAGAACGATTAATGAGATTGCGGCTATCACAAATGGCTCTTTTCTTATTGGTTTAACAGGTTTTGTTGGAGGTACAGGAACAGGAGCAAAAACCGCGACTGGCGTTCCGCATTTATGGCAGAAATGTGCATCCTCGTCAAGTTTAGTTCCGCATCTTCGACAATAAGGCACCGTGAATCCTCAGTTAGAGGGTATTACGCCTTGGAAATTTAAGGCTTGCCAAAACAATTTTCGATTTATGATAACTCGGCAATAGCAACTTATCTATCTATAATTTGTGCATAGAACCGATATTGGATCTAAAAATAGTCAGGTTAATGCGAATACTTTTTGTTTGCCCCTTGTGCATCTAATAGTCAGTGACTATTTGGTGCCATTGATTTCAAGCTTTGATCCTTGGCGTTCAGGCCTCTGCACATGCCCTCCTAAGCTGACGTTTAACCCTTACACGGGATGCAACCACCAATGCATCTACTGTTACGCATCCAGTTACATACCCAACTTCAAAAACTGCCACCCAAAAAAAGACGCACTCGCTACGCTCAAACGCGAAGCAGCCAAACTTAAAGGAGAAATCATCTCAATCGCCAACTCATCTGACCCTTACCCTCGTATCGAAGCTACTGAAGGGTTGACCCGACGATGTCTCGAAATCTTGGCGGAAAACAACTGCAAAATCCAAATCATCACCAAAAGCAACCTCGTAACCCGAGACGACGACCTCCTCAACAAGATTCCCTCAATGGTCGCATTAACAATAACCACTGATGACGATAATTTGGCAAGAGTTATTGAGCCATATGCGCCATCGCCTTCCCAGCGTATAAGAGCTGCACAGGACTTAATCAGGGCAGGCATCCCAGTTTCGGTTCGAATAGACCCGATAATTCCCTCAGTTAATGACCAGCCGCAAAAACTCATCGTAACCCTCGCCAACATCGGCATCAGACACTTGACCTGCTCAACTTACAAGGCTAAAGCCGACAATTGGATGCGACTCTCGCAAGCAATGCCCAAGGTAGCTGAACAGCTTAAACCGCTCTACTTTGTTCAGGGAGAAAAAATCAGCGGCAGCGCACTTCTGCCAAAAGAGCTAAGATTCAAAATCCTCAAACATATCCGAGATTTAGCTGAAGCCAACGGAATGAAGTTTGGGATATGCCGCGAAGGCTTAGCCCAACTAAACACTGCAACATGCGACGGCTCATGGCTCATACCCAAACCTAAAGGAGGTTTAGGCTGATGCAGAACCGAGTAATAATGCTAGCAGACTTTGACTACTTCTTTGCCCAATGCGAGGAACTCCGCAACCCATCCATAAAAGAAAAACCAGTCGTTGTCGGCGTTTATTCGGGACGCACTGAGGAGAGCGGAGCCGTCAGCACAAGCAACTACATCGCTCGCAAATACGGCGTCAAATCAGGTATGCCGCTTTTTCTGGCGAAGCGCAAACTGGAAGGCACAGAAGTCGTTTTCTTTAAAGTAGACCATGAATACTACGATCAAATCAGTGACCGCATTATGCAGATTTTCCGCGGCTACGCCAGTAACCTTGAACAAGTCAGCGTTGATGAGGCTTATTTGGATGTTACCGAGCAAGTTGAAGGAAGCTTTGAAAAGGCAAAGGATTATGCCCAGAAAATCAAAGGTGATGTCAAAAACCAAGTCGGAATCTCCTTCACAATAGGCATTGGACCAAACAAGCTCATTGCAAAAATTGCGTGTGACAGCCAAAAACCCGATGGCTTAACTACCGTCAAACCCGAAGAAGCGCGAGCTTTCCTTGAACCGTTGGATGTTGACCGCCTTTTAGGGGTGGGCAAGAAAACCTCCACCAGGATGGCGGAGTTGGGCATAAAAACTATAGGAGACTTAGCCAAATATGACTGCCAAAGACTCATAGAAATTTTCGGCAAAGTCTTAGGCATCTATTTCCACAACTCCGCGAACGCAGTTGACAATGAACCCGTCCAAGAACAGGGCGAAGCAGAATCAATCAGCCGCATCGGCACCCTAAAACAAGACACACATGACCTAGAATTCATCCTGCAAAAAACAGACGAACTAACCGAATACGTTGCAAAAGAGGCCGCTGAGAAAAGCTTGAGCTTCAAACTGGTATCGATATACGTTGTTAATGTGGATCTAAGCTGTAAAAGCCGCTCAATAACGCTTGAGCAACCCGCCAAAGACAAAGAAACAATTAAACGTAATGTCCGCATCCTCTTCGAGAAGTTCTTGGCTGACTCACCGCTTGAAGTGCGCAGAGTCGGCGTTAGAGTCGCTAGTTTTAGCAAAGAAGAACTAAGACAAAAACAGCTAACAAGTTTTTTCCAAACCTAAGGATAAAGGAAACTTTTTCTTCCTCCAATACTCTCAGTAATTAGTGATGATTTTGTCTTCGAACAAACAAAGGTTGCCGCCTGAGCAACAGGCTACAGACAGAATTTTGCGTTGGGGCACTGACCACCCAGGAATAACCTCAACCAACCCGCAGCTTAAGCTTGAAGCTTACACGTTAACCGTTACCGGCGAAATCGAAAATCCAACAAAACTCAGCTGGAGGGATTTTATGGAACTACCTAAAACGGTTTCTGTTAGTGATTTTCATTGTGTCGAGGGCTGGAGTGTGTTGGATTGTAAGTGGGAGGGCGTAAAAATAAAAGATATTGAAAAAATTGTCAAACCCAAAGAGGTGGCACGTGCAGTTACTTTTGATTGTGCAGACAACTACACGACGTCGCTTTTTAGAGAGGAGCTTGCTGATGACGATGTACTGTTAGCCTACAAACTTAATGGTGAGGCGCTGGACGAAGGGCTGGGTTTTCCTGTGCGTCTTATCGTGCCGAAAAAATATGCATATAAGAGCGCTTTGTGGGTTGTAGGTTTGCAGTTTACTCGGACTAAGGAGCTAGGATTTTGGGAGCGACGAGGGTATAGTGACAGCGCGGATGTTTGGAAAAACGATCGTTACAGGCGTTAACTTGAGAGATCTGTTTTGATTTAATCAACCGCTGGATCTTTTTATTTGATATAATAATTATATAGTCTCTATTGGACAGTTTTAAAAGCATGGCAACATTTATAAGCATAATCTAATAATTCAGTTGGCTCTTTAAGAGGTTGAAAAAATATGCCAAAGAAAAGTGAAGTAAGGAACTGCTCAAAAAGCCAAGTAACCGTTGAAACCACGGTTAGCGTAGCTGACATCAGCAGTTCGAACGTGCCTTCACAGAAGCAAAAAGAAGACGCTAAACAAATTCTATACTTCAACAGAATATAAATTCCCAAAAGTTTCCTAAAAGAACACTTTTGCAAAGTTTAATTCTTTTATATTTGACACTCTCCGTTTTAGTCCAGAGGCTAAACCCTTGAATTACACCGAAGCAAACATAGGAAGAATTTTCATACTAAGACTCCAACCAAACGAAACCCTTCATGTGGAAATAGAAAAATTCGCAGCTGAAAAACAAATCCAAAGCGCCATCTGCTTCTTTCTCGGAGGCGCTCAAGATAAAAGCAAAGTCGTTGTGGGCCCCAAAGACGGTGAGGCAGTCACTATTGAGCCAATGGTTACGCTTTTGAAGGGTGTGCATGAGGGCTATGGTGTAGGCACAATCTTCACTGATGAAGCGGGAGTGCCAAAGTTGCATATGCATGCGAGTTTTGGAAGAAACGACAACACAGTTTCGGGTTGCGTGAGGGTAGGCGTGAATATTTGGTTAATAGGCGAAGTGGTTATTCTCGAATTAGCTGGGAATTCCGCTAAACGATTAAAGGATAAAGCAACTGGTTTTGAATTACTCGAAACAAAATAGTCCTTACCCTAAAAAGCGGACAAGGAAGATTCTGAATCCCATGTTACCATAGAATTCGCCCCAGAATGGCTGGTCCTGTGGATCGCCGAAACGGCCAGTTTGGTAAATCATGTTTTCAACTTGTGTGTAGTCAAGTGTTGTGTTGAAGAATTGGGTGTGGATTCCGTAGTCAAATAGTATAATGTATTTGACGTTTCGTTCTTGGCAGAGATTTACAAATTGGGTAATGTTAAAGTTAGGTGTGAAAGAGTCAACGGGCAAAGGGGGGTATTGCCAAATTTGGTCGCTCGACATGTTTGCAGGCGTATAAAAGCGGAACATATCTTGACTGAGAAGGTTGAAACTGCAAACTAACACAGCTGATTGGTTTTGATCAAGATGGGTCGCCAAGTATGCGGTGGCTTCTTGGATTGGAATGTGAATTTGGTCCCGGACAGTCATCTGATAAGAATTATAGCTTGCATAAGCAACTGCACCTCCGATTATCGCGATGAAACCGACTGCAGCCAGCTTTTTCAGGCGGTCAGCTTTAATGCCCACACGTGGAACTTTCCACTCGCGAACTCTACCATAGAGAAACATTATGAAACATGCAGCAGAGATTGCCAAAATCGGGAAAAGCGGAGTCACATAACGCCATTGCCTATTGGGAATAAAGGTGAAGAAAACATAAATAACCAAAAACCAGGTTAAGAAGAAGATGTCTTGTTTTTTTCTCCGGAAAGCAAATAACCCCAAGCCACACAAACCTAAAATCATAATTGGAAGCGAAATCGGGTTCACGGGAATGTCATTGAAGGGCCAAGTCATCTCTACCAAGTAAAAGACGGGTATAGGCTGGAATCGGTTGCTGTAAGCTGGGCGGTCTTGTCCACCTTCAGTCATTACGTATTGGAGGGTTTGAAATTTTGTTATGCCGTCATATTGGTAGACCATTAAAACCCATGGTGCCACAACCAAAGCCACAATAACGATAATCAACAGATACTTTGCCAAATTGATCTTTAGTCGTTTTCGGCACAAAAACAGGATACTTAACAGCATAGCTATGGCTGCGACGATGAGCTGGTACTTTGCTAAAACACCAATACCTAAAGCTACTCCCGTGAAAATAAGCGTCTTGTAACTATCTTTGATTATCCACGAATAAAACCCAAACATTACCAACGTGAAGAAAAATATGAGCATAGTTTCTATCATGGTTACTCTGGAAAGCCAAAAGAACCCAGGCATTGTGCCCAAAAGAATACTTGCGATTAGCGCATTTCTTTTGCCATATGTTTTTTTGGTGAACTCGAAAAGAACCCAAATTGCCAACACCGAAAAAGTCACTGCAACCAGACGTCCAGCAACCTGAGATGCCCCAAAAATTTGAATATACAAAACTGTTGAGAAATCAAAAACCGGCGGGTAATAACCGTAAGTAGTCATGTAGTTCCACGTTTGTCCGCGGATAAGCATTAAGGCGCCGTTGAGGTGAGGCATTTCGTCCCACTGCACTGACATGTAGCCCAGATTGTAGAGGGCAGCAAGGGTGAAGATAACTAAGAAAACCAACAGCGCCAATGTGTACTGATGTTTTTTTGCGAACATTAGCTTACCACTCGGTGGCTTTTCGCTGGTATTGGCGATTTGGGTGATGTTTAGTGACCCCTTTTTAGAGGGAGAATTAGTAGTGGCATCTAAAAAGAGTTTGCAATAACCCAAAGAATTGTGCTGCCAGATTTTTTGGGGAAATACACAATTCATTTATGTTTAGAATCATTTGTTTTCCCAGTTTAGAAAGGTCGAAAATGAATTGAAAGGGTGGGTACCGAACAAAGAAATTTCAATCCTGCTCCCAGCATTTAACGAAGCGGCACAGATTGAAAAATGCGTGCAGGAAGTTGAAGCCGCCGTTAGGTCTTTTTCTAAATCCTACGAAATAATTGTGTCTGAAGACGGAAGCACAGATGGAACAGAAGTCATTGTTTCAAAAATGGCTAAGTCCAATCCAAACCTTGTCCTACTCCACTCAACCGCCCGTTTAGGGAAAGGAAAAGCCATAAAAAAAGCTCTCAGCACATCGAAAGGCAAAATCATAACGTTCATGGATGTTGATTTAGCAACTAACCTTGAATGTCTACAGCAGCTTCTTCAGGTAGTTCAAGAGCATGGGGGGATGGCTATCGGCTCGAGACACATCGCGGGATCACGTGTTCAACGACGGGTCACCCGAACAATGTTTAGTTTAACCTACAATTTGGCGGTGAGGATGCTTTTTCTAGATGGCATCCACGACCACCAATGCGGTTTCAAAACAATGAATCGCGAAGTCGCTGAAGCCGTTCTAAACGTTTCCAAATCAGACGGTTACTTCTTTGACACGGAAATGATTGTGCGCTGCAAAAAACTTGGTTTCCCCGTTGCTGAAGTGGCAGTGCAATGGTCTGAACGCGATAAAGGCGCCTCCAAAGTTAACCCTGTGCGTGATGCTAAAAAGATGGGGTTAGACTTGTTGGCTTTCAGGCTAAATTCTGCAAATAAATAATTCGATCCAAAATGGAAAATTGATTAAAAGTTGTTTCTTTTTGTTAGCATCCGTTTTACTCTTTCTAACTCCTGCATAAGGTTCAGAGTAAAAGGCACAGGTTGACCGAAAGGTTGACAGTGCCCTTCTACAATAGCTCTTGTAATGGCTTCCACACTAGCCTCTTCAGCTTCAATAACAGTGTAGCCGTAGCCAATTTGGGGACCATAATGAGCATCGGTTCCCGCCACCCTTGAGAGGTTGAGGTGTTCTGCCATTTCCGTAGCTTTTTTTACGCTTCGCTTAAATGGGAATGCTCGGGCGTTTATGATTTCTATTGCATCAAAGGTTTCGCAGACGTTTTCTTTGAGACTACCTTTAAAGTAAACGTAGGGGTGGCATGCGATTGCAACTCCGCCTGCCTTATGAATCCGAGCGACAGTCTCGGGGGCGCTGTATCCTCTGGGAATAATTTCTTTAACATTTAACGCAACAATGTGACCGTCGAGACTGGAAACTTCCATGCCAGGTATGACGAGGAAATCTGTTTCTTGGGCAATTTTGTAGGCACCCTCTAACTGATTGTGGTCAGTAACGGCTACCGCGTTCAACCCGCGTTTTTTGGCATAATAAATGAGGTCTTTTGGAGTTATTAGTGAATCTTTTGAATAGGTTGTGTGAACGTGGAGGTCCGCTTTTATCTGCATTATAAAGCCTCTATTTTGGAGGTGTCTTTGCTCTTATCTGGGTCAGCATCTCTTCGAGTTTTGTTTCGTCGGAGTCGATTTTGTGGAATAGCGGTGTTGGTTTCGCGATTTTGTGCCCTGCCTCTATGGGCGCTAATGCGTCGCTCCAGTTGTTTTTCTCTACGCTTCCCTCAAGATTTAGGGTTTGCCAAAGCTGCTGTGCTGTCTGCGGCATGAAAGGCTCAGAAACTACTGCAATTGCTTTAACGACTTGCGCTGCCACGTAAAAGATTGTTCCCGCTTTCTCCTTATCGGTTTTCATGAGGTTCCATGGTTCCTTGGTATTCAGATACTGGTTACCCATGCGGCTTATGCCGATTAGTGTGTTTGCGGCGGATTGCAGCCATGAATCCTCAATTTCCTTCGCAGCCTGCTCCACTTTCTCTTTTACTGTTTGCAAAAGTGCTTCGTCGTCTTTGTCGAGTTTGGTTGGTGCTGGGATTTGTCCATCGAATTTGCTATTGATGAATGAGAGTGTTCGGTGGATGAAGTTGCCAAACGTATCGTTGAGGTCGGCGTTGATTTTCTCCATGAATGCGGTCCATGTGAAGTTAGTGTCTTTGCTTTCAGGTCGGGTGGCTATAAGGAAGAAACGCCAGTAATCAACCGGGAACATTTCGAGGGCTTCATCTATCCAGATACCGACGCGTTGGCTTTTAGAGGCTTTTTGACCTTTGAACTGAAGGAACTCGGTTGCGGAAACGTTCCAGGGCAAGTTGTAGCCTTGACCCGACGCCAAAAGCAGCGCGGGTAAGATGATTGTGTGGAAGGGAATGTTGTCTTTGCCAACAAAATAGAGAGTTCGGGCTTGTTTATCAAACCAGAATTCGCGCCATTTTTCAGGCTGCCCCAAACGCTGGCACTGCTCGATGGTAGCGGAAACGTACCCTAAAACAGCATCCACCCAAACGTAGATGGTTTTGCCTTCTGCTCCCTCAAACGGTGCGGGGATACCCCATTCGATGTCACGGGTGACTGCTCTGGGTTTTAAGCCTTCCTTTATCCAGTTTAAACTAAAGTTTTTCACGTTCGCTGGCAGCTGTTGGTTTTCTTTTAGGTATTCGGTTAATGGTTCGGCTAGTTTTGAGAGGTCAATGTACCAATGCCGCGTGGTCTTCACCGCTGGTTTGTTTTTGCAGATAACGCAGTAAGGGTCAATCAAGGCGGTGGGTTCCAGAAGTTTGCCGCAGACATCGCATTGGTCGCCACGAGCTTTCTCGCACCCACAATGTGGACATTTGCCTTCTACAAAACGGTCGGGCAAGAACCGTAGGTCGTGCTCACAGTAGAGCATCTGAGTATCTTGCGCGAATATGTAGCCGTTCTTTTGAATCTCGAGAAGAGTTTCTTGGACGAATTCCTTGTGGATTGGGCTTTCGGTGCTGGTGTAATTGTCAAAGGAGGCGTCCCATCGTCGAAAGAGTTCGGCGACTTTCGCGTGGTTGCGGTCGGTTAACTCTTTGGGTTTGATGCCTTGTTTTATGGCTTCCACTTCTATGGGTGTGCCATGGGTGTCTGAACCGCTCACCATCAACACGTCGCTCCCTTTTAGCCTGTAGTAACGGGCTGTAACGTCGGCGGACAGGACTGAGCCGACAAGGTTACCCAGATGTGGGGTGACATTGATGTAAGGCCAAGCGGATGTAACTAAAACTTTTTGGGGCAAAGGTATCATCAACAAATCGTTTGGTGCCAACCTTATTAAAATTCCTATAACCCTCGGATCGCCCAATAAGCCTATAGGTAAAGAATAAACTTTAATGGTAAAAGGAAGAAAATGAGTCAAAACGACAAACCCAAAACCGTTTACTGGCTGGATAACACCCTCTACCTAAACATAACCAACCAATGCTCAAATAGCTGCTATTTCTGCCTCAAACGCTACAAACGCGGCGTCGGCGGCTTCAACCTCAAACTGACCCAAGAACCCAGCGTCTCAGAAATCATAACTGAATTATCTTATGTTTTGTATAGGCGAAATTGGGAAGGATTAGTTTTCTGCGGTTTCGGCGAACCAACAGAGCGGCTGGATGTTTTGCTGGCGGTTACAAGGTGGGTGAGGCAGCATTATGGGAGATCACTACAAATTCGCCTTGATACGAATGGACATGGTTACGTTTTGAATTCTGATAGGAATGTGGCGGCTGAATTGAAACCAGCTGGCCTTGACAAGGTAAGTGTCAGCCTAAATGTTGGAGATAAGGAAACTTACATGGAGATTTGCAAGCCCTCCTTTCCGAACGCCCATGAAGCCATGCTGGATTTTATCGGCAAAGCCAAGTTAGTTCTCGAAGTTGAGGTTACAGCTGTGAGAGTACCTGAGGTCGATTTGGAGAAGGTGCAGGCTATTGCGAGCAGTTTAGGGGTGGCTTTAAAGGTTAGAGAGTACATCCCCTGCTTCTATTGACCCAATCGCCCAAAAAATTCTAATAGTTAAGACTGAGCGGTACAGATTTCTTTTTATTAAATGCTTAATTTACTATTTGTAATAAAGGAATTTTTCAGCAGATTTTGGATGAGAAAATGGGCGCGTGTGAAGAAAAACCAGAGACGGGAAAAGCCGTAATCGGTGAAGAGGAACACAATAGGGTAGTGTTGGTTAGGTTTGCTTCTTGGCTTGGCGTAACTATCCTAGTTAGCGGCTTATTGGACTTGTTTGCTAAAGGGCTGCTGCTTGGTTTCACCATGCCAGTCCTAAACGCTCCTGCCACCGTATCGATGATTCTTTACTATGTGGCAATCCTCACTGCAGTAATTTATATCGGCGTAATCGGGTTGAAAGAATTGATTTTGGAGCGACGTTTTAGCGTCGAATTCTTGATGGCAGTCGCGGGTTTAGGTGCTCTTTTTCTCGACTACCGCTTTGAAGCAGCTACCGTTCTATTTCTCTACTGCGTAGCTGAGTATTTTGAAGGCTACATCCAAGACAGGGCAAAGCGAACGGTAGAGAAAATATCGAAAGTTATTCCTGAAAATGCCCGCGTAATAAGTGAAGGCACGGAAAAAAGTGTTAAGGTCAACGAAGTGGAAATAGGAGCAGTTCTACTTGTTAAGCCAGGAGAAAGAATCCCCTTAGATGGTAATGTGACCGATGGATTCTCGCATGTTGACCAAGCGTTGGTCACGGGTGAATCGGTGCCCGTTCCCAAAAACGTTAATGATTGCGTATTCGCAGGCACCCTAAACACCACTGGCGTCCTTAAGATTATCGTTACCAAGAAAACTACTGAAACTTTGGTTTCGCGGATTGTTCAACTTGTGGTTGAATCTCAAAAGCGAAAAGCATCAATAGAGCGGTTGGTTGACAGATTTGCGAAGGTCTATGTACCTATAGTAGTTGCGCTTGCTATTTTTACTGCTGGAGCCTTGCCATACCTTTTTGGCGGGACTTTTCGAACCTGGTTTTACCGCTCGCTAATCCTGCTTGTGGTCTCATGCCCCAGCGCATTCATAATTTCTGTTCCAGCCACCGTTTTCATAGCCATAACAATCGCAGCCAAAAGAGGCGTAATAATTAAGGGGGGAATTTTCATCGAAAAACTTGCACGCGTCAAGACAGTGGTTTTTGATAAGACGGGTACATTGACACTTGGGCGTCAAGCAGTCCATGAAATTAAACGCCCAGATACCTCTACAAGTGAAATTGAAGCATTAACTTACGCTGCCGCTTTGGATCAGTTTTCTAACCATCCAATCGCGCAGGCTATCGTACGCAAAGCGTTAGAGCGAGGCATTGACCTTAGCAAAGTCAAAGTGACTGATGTTTTGGAGGTTCCAGGCAAAGGCATCGTGGGTTTAGTGAACGGTAAACACGTAGCAATCGGTAACTTGGAGTTAATGCGTGAGTTGGGCTGCGATTGTACTGAAGCCTTTGAAGTTATTGCAGGTGATGCCCATACTGCGGTTTGTGTTTCTGTTGGGAAGACGGGTTTGGCTGCTGTTTGCGTGGTTGACGAAGTTAGAGAAGACGCCTTGAAAGCTATCCGTTTGTTGAAGCAGTCGAACATAAAGACTGCCATGTTAACAGGCGATAGAGCTGAGATTGCCAATGATACGGCGCATGCGCTAGGTATTGACGATGTCCACTCTGGACTGTTCCCCGAAGACAAGTTGCAATGTATCGAAGATATGAAGGGCAAAGGCTCGCTTGTAGCAATGGTTGGCGACGGCGTTAATGATGCGCCTGCACTGGCGGCTTCAGATGTTGGAATTGCCATGGGCGCACACGGAGTTGACGTTGCCTTGGAATCAGCAGATGTCGTGTTAGTGAAAGATGAGCTTGCACAAATTCCTTACTTGCTAAAGTTAAGCGACAAAACAATGGTGATTGCAAAACAGAACATTGCAGCGTCGCTGGTTGTTAAGTTGATTTTGGGTGCTTTGGGCTTGATGGGGTTGACGCCGCTTTGGTTTACGGTGGCTTCGGGCGACGACGGAGTAACCATGTTGCTACTGCTAAATACGCTGCGCCTTGAAAGAATAAAATAAGATTTGGCAATTAATTATTTTAGCTTAACATACGTTTCGATGCTTCTGGTTGAGCATTATGCTTGACGGTACATGAAATATTAATAAGCGCAAAACCTCGACTTAACCTTCATGCCTAAGACTCAACCTAAACAATATCCAAAGAAACAGAAAAAGACGCCGCCAAAGAATCAAAATCAACCGCCAAGCCTATTCAAAAATAAATACTACTGGATAATTTTGACTTTAACTATTCTAGTTTTCACAGTTGCCTTTGGATATTTAAACCAAGTTTCTGGAGAAAGAGAAACGCTGCTTTTAGGCTGTGATTTATCGGTGATAGGCTTTGCGTTCTATATCTCGCTCATAGCTACTGCAAATTACGATAAACGAGCAACCTTCATTTTTGCTGGAGTATCCATAATTGGCTTCAGCATTTGGGCTGCAATAGTGCTTGCCTTAAATGCAACTGGGCTGATAACAAGAGTTGTAAGTTCAATTGGCGACAGCTTCTTTGCCGTAACAACCCTGATAATATGCTTAAGTATAGGAGCATTAGTCGGTGACTTGATAGGCAAAAACAGAGCGGCCAAAGCGTTGTCTTTGGAAAAACCCCGAAAATAATTAGTTACCTTGTCAATAAAGATGACAAAGCCAGTTTTTTCCACGCCCCCCAGAAACTTTAAGAGTACAATCCATCAGCATGTTCTAAAGACCAACGCGAGGATCGACCAGCATTGAAATTTGGAATAATGACGCGGAACATGGAAGCATGGAGCTCCACGCAAGTTCGGGAAGCACTAACAAAGAGGGGCATCCCATACGAATGCTTTACTTTTCCAAGACTTGTAGCACGATTAGCATATAGGCCATACTTTAAAGTTAATGGAACCAGCATCCTCGACGACTTGGATGCGCTTATCATTCGCCCAATCGGACGTGGTTCATTGGAGGAATTGGTGTTCCGAATGGACATGCTCTACAAGCTGGAACGCAAAGGATTCTACATGGTGAATCCACCCACAGCAATTGAACACTGCGTCGACAAATACGACATACTTGCCATCCTTGAAGACGTGGGCGTTCCTGTACCACGCACCTTAGCCACCGAAAGCGTCAACGAAGCGCTTAAGGCTTTTAACGAACTCGGCGGCGACATCGTCGTCAAACCAATCTTTGGCTCACGCGGACAAGGCGCCACACGCGTCAACGACATAGACATCGCCGACACCGTCTTCAAAGCCATAACCTTTCACCACGGCGTAATCTACATGCAAGAATTTGTCCCCCACGGAACCTCAGACATACGTGCCTTTGTCATCGGAGACCAAGTAGTTTCATGCATGCGCAGAGTAGCAACAGGATGGAAAACGAACTACAGCCAAGGAGCCAAACCAGCCCCAGCAACAATCAGCAAAGAATTCGAAGAAATAGCTGTGAAATCCGCTAAAGCAGTTGGCTGCAAAATCGCGGGCGTAGACATCCTTGAAGGACCAGATGGACCACGCATCGTGGACGTGAATAGCCAACCAGGCTGGAAAGGACTGCAGGTAGTTGCAAGAGTTAACATAGCCGAAGAAATAGTCAACTTTGTCTTAAAAGAACTGAAAAAGTAACTACTTTCCCGAAAGAATCCGGGTATATGGGTCTTCGCTGACTTGCGGAAAAGGCGTTTCTTTTCCTTTTCTAATTAAAGTTCGTTCTTTGTTTTCGGTAAATTCTCCCAAAAAGTGGGCCGAGAGCCCGAGCTCATTTAATGCGGTTTTGACTTTCTTTTGCGCTTCAGGAGCTACAGCCGCCAAAATCGTCCCAGTCGAAGAAATTGCGAGCAATTGATCATCTGTTAGTTTAAAATGTTCTTTCAACAACCCTGCTTCCTTTGGCACAGGAATTTTTTCCCAATCTACCCTAAACCCAACCTTTGAAGCCACAGCCAACTCGTTGAGCGCCGCCACAAACCCACCTTCAGTCGCATCATGCATCGCATGAACACCCACAACATCAGCAAGTTGGATAGCTTCTTTAACGCAGCTCTGCATGCAAACCAGTTTGGCGAGTTCTTCTTGTTTGTCAAAGCCGAAGAGCTCCCGCGCCATCTCCGAATAGGTGAGTGAGAAGTTGGTGATTGTTTCTAACCCCAAGGGTTTTGTGCACAAAATCAGGTCGCCTGGCTTGGCGTTTCCCGGAGTAATCAACTTCGTGGGCTCTACGGTTCCATAAACGGTGCAGACTCCAAGCATGTCATTGAGGCTGCCGTACATTCCTGTGTGTCCTCGAACGATGGCTATGCCTAATTCGTCGGCGGCACTGCAGGTTTGACTCATTATTTTTTGGAATCTCTCAGATTTTGTTCCTAATGGTCCAAGGAGATTTATGGTGCAGAATTCAGGTTTTGCCCCAAACAGAGCCACATCTGAAGCGGCATAATTGATGAGTAGCCACCCAAACCATTCCTCAGGCACACCGGTACAAGGGTCAGTTGCAACCGCTACATATTTGCCATGTAGGAGATGAACGCCTGCATCGTACCCAATCGTGGGCGGAACGATGACTCGGAAATCCTTCTTGATGCAATCCAACATTTTTTGGAGTTCTTTAGCTGCAAGTTTTCCCAATTACATATACGCTCTCAGCACATTGCTTTTCTGCAATAAGTAAAGTACGAATCCGCTTATTAGAAATTCGGGCAACAGATAGCTGCCGTTGTAGACTGTTGAGTAAACCCATGGGTTTAGGGTTGGAGCGTAGACTGGCGCCCAGAAGTACACGCCTGAAACGAAATGCATGGTGAAGCGTGCGCTGATACCGACTGCGGCTCCCACTACCGGGTGCTTAGGGAAGAAACCAGCTAATCCTAACACAGCGAACGCAAGCGGATAGTCAAGCAGCACTTGGATAATTGCATACGGAACTGGAGCGATATAGGGTAGAGCCGCGAATTGTATTAAGCCATAGATTACGCCCGCGGTTATGCCGACTTTGGGTCCGCGTCGAAGCGCCAGCCAAATAATCGGGACCATGGACGCCAAGGTGATGGAGCCGCCCTGTGGCAAGGTGTAGATGATTATGAAGCTAAGTGCGGTGGCTAAGGCAGTAAAAATCGCCAATTCAGCTAAAACTCGTGGGTTTCTAAAGGATGTTTGATATTTTTTTGATTTTTTTATGGAGTCTGGATTGTTTGTTTGCATTTGTTTTTCCCTCCGCCAGTATTACCTGGTTCAGGTTCCTAAGGGTCGACACCAAACAGGCGTCCTCTCAGCCGAGTCATTTTCCCAGCTCCCCAAGAACTACGGAAAATATGCGTTTCTGTAACATATTAGGTTTGCTAAAGCTGATTTTTCTATTTGCTGTCAAAAACCCCTGTTAAATAACAACGAGCAGGTCATGAAGCATACAGCTCTGTGGTAGACCTACACACGCAGTTCTTACATTTCTGTATCTGGTAGTAGTAGTCTAGTAAATCTCCTAGACGACTACTTCTAACTTTCAGTTTTTGTTTTGGGAAGATTGGAAAAATGCTGGCTGTGCAGGGTAAAAGAAACCGATAAGCTGCTTCTCTTTTTCGCTTAAATCCTATTTTTCTTTCTTTTCTTGTTAGGGTAACGTTTTTAGGTTTTAGCATAGTTTGCTGATAGTCAAACAGTAACTACAGGATATTGATTAGCATGCAGCCTTTGCCTAAAGAATACAATTTTGCAGAGATTGAGCGTAAGTGGCAGCAGAAATGGGAAGAAATGGGCATTTACCATTATGACTGGAACGATAAGGAGCGGGTTCCTTTCAGCATAGATACACCGCCGCCCTACCCTTCAGGCGAATTGCACATGGGCAACGTCCTTAACTGGACATACTTTGACATGGTAGCACGGTACAAACGCATGCAAGGCTTCAACGTGCTCTTCCCCCAAGGCTGGGACTGCCACGGACTGGGCATAGAAATCCAAGTTGAAAAAGCAAGAAACATACGCAAACGCGATGTCCCCCCAGACCAATTCCGAACATGGTGCATCGAACTAGTAGAGAAATACATTGCGATGATGAAGGAAGGCATCCTTGAGATGGGTGCAAGCATCGACTGGACCACTGAATACAAAACGATGGATCCAGACTATTGGCGCCGAACGCAATTGAGCTTCATTTTGCTTCATAGGAAAGATTACATGTATCGGGGCACGCACCCAGTTAATTGGTGTCCAAGAGACGAAACTGCAATCGCCGACGCCGAAGTTGACCACATAAAGAAAGAAGGCGCATTGCATTACATTCGTTTTAACCTTGAAGGAAGCAGCGAATACCTCTTAATCGCCACTTCACGCCCCGAATTCATTCCCGCATGCGTTGCTGTGGAAGTTAACCCTAAAGATGAACGCTACAACAAATACATTGGCAGAAAAATCGCTGTGCCCCTCATGAACCGCGAAGTAACTATCATCCCCGAGGAGTCAGTGGACCCCTGTTTTGGCACGGGCGTCGTCCAAATCTGCACGTACGGCGACAAAGAAGACGTGAAAACCGTCATAAAACACAAACTCCCAGTCATCAGGCTCCTAACCACAAACGGACAAATCAGCGAAGCAGGCTGCAAATACTCGGGTTTGTACGTTAACCAAGCACGCGCAGCCATAGTTGCCGATTTAACCGCTGCGGGACTGCTCGAGAAAACCGAGAAGATTCAGCAGGAAGTCGGCGTCTGCGACCGCTGCAAAGCCCAAGTTGAAATCCTCGAGGTTAAACAGTGGTTCATGAAAGTTCTACCATTATCCGACGCCGTAGTGAAAAACGCCCTCGAAATCCCTTGGTACCCCGACTACATGAAAAACCGCCTAATCGACTGGACTCGCGCTCTAGATTGGGATTGGGTTGTCAGCCGCCAACGCCTGTTCGCGACGCCCATTCCAGTGTGGTACTGCAAGAGCTGCGGCGAAGTCATTGTGGCAGAGGAAAGCTGGGTGCCGATTGACCCGCGAATGGAAAAACCAAGAATTGACAAGTGTCCCAGATGCGGCGGAACTGAATTCACGGGTGAAACCGACGTGCTCGACACGTGGATGGATAGCTCAATCACCTGCGCTGTACACGCTGGCTGGCCCGACCGACCAGACTGGAAACACCTGTTCCCCGCAAGTATGCACCCTAGCGGCACAGACATCATCCGAACCTGGGCATACTACCTCATGGTTCGCCACCTCGCCCTGTTCGACGAGCGCCCATTCAACAGCGTCCTCATAAACGGCATGGTCCTCGGCGCAGACGGCAGAAAAATGAGCAAATCCCTCAAAAACTACGCAGCCGCCCCCGAAGTCCTCAACAAAAGCGGCGCCGACGCAACCCGCCAATGGGCTGCTGGCGGAGGAGCAACAGGCTCAGACATTCCCTTCCGCGTCCAAGACGTCGAATACGGCAGACGCTTCCTAACCAAGCTCTGGAACGTCGCTGGGTTTGCAAGCAACCTTTTGGCAGACTACGACCCTAAAGCCAACGCCCAAGTTGACCTACAACCGCTTGATAAATGGATTTTAAGCAAAACCGAAAATCTAATTAAAAAAGTCACCGAAGCTTATGAAAAATGCCAATTCAACAATGCCATCGAAGAAATCCGCAACTTCACCTGGCATGTCTTCTGCGACTACTACATCGAATCAGTCAAAGACCGACTTTACCGCCAAGAAACAGAAAATTCATCGCCCAAAACGGCTGCTCAACAAACCCTCTACAACGTCTTCTACAAGATCTTGCAGTTGCTAGCACCCATAACACCCCATTTGACTGAGGAAATCTACCAAAACATGTACGCTCAAACTAAGGGCTTTGTTAGTTTACAAATCACTCCCTGGCCAAAAATGGATAGCGCACCCGTTGATATGACGGCTGAAGAGGAAGGCGACAAAGTGATGGCATTGATCGAGGATGTGCGAAGAAAGAAAGCATCTCTAAAGTTGCCGCTGAACATTCCCATACTGTCCCTAGAAGTATACACAACAAACCAAGCAAACGCCGACTTAATCAACCAAAGCAAAAACGACATAGCAGGAACCCTTAAAGTTGTAGGTGACTTCAAAGTTGTCCCCCAAGCGGGTCAAGGGCAAGAAGTATCGCAGTTTCCAGGGGTCATTCCTGTCGCTGTCTTCGGAGTGGCAAATAAAAAATGAAACGCGTCGGGTTAATTGGCTGTGGCGCAATCGGAACAGTTCTTGCGGAAGCAATCGAGCGCAAACTGGTGGTCTGTGATGAACTGGCAATTTTCGATTTGGATGCGACCAAAGCAGAGAAACTCAAAGACCAAATAAAATTCCCGGTGAAAATCATGCCAAACATAGACGAGCTGCTCGCAGCCAAACCGACTATAATTGTTGAAGCAGCATCCCAGCAAGCTGTGCGAGAATACTATGATCAAATTTTAGCAACAAACACAGACTTCATCATCATGAGCACAGGCGCACTCTTAGACTTAAACACAAACTCCCCTAAACTCCATTTTCCCTCAGGCGCCATCGGAGGTCTCGACGCGCTCTCGCCAGCAGCCTTAGCTGGAATTAGCGAGGTCACATTGACATCCCGCAAACCCCCCAAAGCATTGGGAAAAACCAACAGACAAGAGGAAACCGTCTACGAGGGCTACGCAGAGGAAGCCGCAAGACAGTTCCCAAGAGAAATGAACGTTGCAGCAACATTAGCGTTAACCGTTAAACCCGCCAAAGTAAAAGTGCGAGTCATCTCTGACCCAGGTGTCACACGCAACACCCACCAAATTCACGTCAAATGGCGCTATGGCGAAATGACAATGCAATTCGCCAACGATCCCCACCCAGACAACCCCCACACCAGCGCACTCGCAGCATGGTCAGCCATCAACCTGCTAAAATCACAACTAGAAAAATAACAACACCAAAAGCTCAGAACATTTAGTAAAGCGATTTAATAAAGCAATACCCCATTAAAATCGCATCCATCTCAAATGAGACAAGCATAAACGTAAAGAAAGAAACTGACAGCTAAAACAAAAACAAAATTCATATAAACAAAAAGAAAAGAAAGAAGAATACGGTTTTATTTTGCTCAGTTGTGTTTTCGTCGTCTGCGTCTGCTTGGGGGGTTTGGTCGTTGTTGTCCGCTTCCGTTATCAGTTCCGAATGCGCCGCCTGGGACGCTTCTGAAGGGTGGGACGGAATGTGGGCCTCCCTCCACCAATGAAATAGTTTCTATTGCTGGTTCTTCAAGAACTTTTTCAAGGGTAGTTTCGATTGGAGCTTGCTCTGTTACTTCGAAGGCTTGGAGCGGAGCTTCAATTACGCGTTGTTCTTCGTGAGCTGCTTCTGCAATTGGCTCGTTTGCGATGATTGCCTCTGCTTGAGCTTCGACTGGTGTTTCAATTATTGGGGCTGCTTCAACAACAGGAGCTTCTGCGATTATTGGAGTTTCGACTGCTGGAGCCTCAATAACTGGAACTTCTTCCACTGCGATTGTTGGTTGCTCGATTGGAGCTGCTTCAACAACTGCTACTTGAGCTTCCTCAACGATTGCAGCTGGCACTTCAACTGGTGCTTCGATGATTGGAGCAGCTTGGATTACTTGTTCTTCGACTATTGGCTCTGCGATTACTGATTCATTTACTATTTCAACTGCTGCTTCTGGCTCAGCTACAACTACTTGAGCCTCTTCTATTGGGGCAGCTTCTACAATTGGAGTTTCTTCAACGATTGGAGCTTCAATTACTGGAGCTTCTAATATGGTTTCAACTGCTGGAGCCTCAACTGGTGCAGCTTCCTCAACAATTGGAGCTGCTTCTGTTGGGGCAGTTTCAACTGGGGCTTGCTCGATTGGAGCGGCTTCTTCTATGATTATTGCGGGAGCTCCTTCAACAATTGCCACTGGAGCTTCAATTGGTGTTTCAATTATTGGGGCTGCTTCAACAACAGGAGCTTCTGCGATTATTGGAGTTTCGACTGCTGGAGCCTCAATAACTGGAACTTCTTCCACTGCGATTGTTGGTTGCTCGATTGGAGCTGCTTCAACAACTGCTACTTGAGCTTCCTCAACGATTGCAGCTGGCACTTCAACTGGTGCTTCGATGATTGGAGCAGCTTGGATTACTTGTTCTTCGACTATTGGCTCTGCGATTACTGATTCATTTACTATTTCAACTGCTGCTTCTGGCTCAGCTACAACTACTTGAGCCTCTTCTATTGGGGCAGCTTCTACAATTGGAGTTTCTTCAACGATTGGAGCTTCAATTACTGGAGCTTCTAATATGGTTTCAACTGCTGGAGCCTCAACTGGTGCAGCTTCCTCAACAATTGGAGCTGCTTCTGTTGGGGCAGTTTCAACTGGGGCTTGCTCGATTGGAGCGGCTTCTTCTATGATTATTGCGGGAGCTCCTTCAACAATTGCCACTGGAGCTTCAATTGGTGTTTCAATTATTGGGGCTGCTTCAACAACAGGAGCTTCTGCGATTATTGGAGTTTCGACTGCTGGAGCCTCAATAACTGGAACTTCTTCCACTGCGATTGTTGGTTGCTCGATTGGAGCTGCTTCAACAACTGCTACTTGAGCTTCCTCAACGATTGCAGCTGGCACTTCAACTGGTGCTTCGATGATTGGAGCAGCTTGGATTACTTGTTCTTCGACTATTGGCTCTGCGATTACTGATTCATTTACTATTTCAACTGCTGCTTCTGGCTCAGCTACAACTACTTGAGCCTCTTCTATTGGGGCAGCTTCTACAATTGGAGTTTCTTCAACGATTGGAGCTTCAATTACTGGAGCTTCTAATATGGTTTCAACTGCTGGAGCCTCAACTGGTGCAGCTTCCTCAACAATTGGAGCTGCTTCTGTTGGGGCAGTTTCAATTGGGGCTTGCTCGATTGGAGCGGCTTCTTCTATGATTATTGCGGGAGCTTCTTCAACAATTGCCACTGGAGCTTCAATTGGTGTTTCAATTATTGGGGCTGCTTCAACAACAGGAGCTTCTGCGATTATTGGAGTTTCGACTGCTGGAGCCTCAATAACTGGAACTTCTTCCACTGCGATTGTTGGTTGCTCGATTGGAGCTGCTTCAACAACTGCTACTTGAGCTTCCTCAACGATTGCAGCTGGCACTTCAACTGGTGCTTCGATGATTGGAGCAGCTTGGATTACTTGTTCTTCGACTATTGGCTCTGCGATTACTGATTCATTTACTATTTCAACTGCTGCTTCTGGCTCAGCTACAACTACTTGAGCCTCTTCTATTGGGGCAGCTTCTACAATTGGAGTTTCTTCAACGATTGGAGCTTCAATTACTGGAGCTTCTAATATGGTTTCAACTGCTGGAGCCTCAACTGGTGCAGCTTCCTCAACAATTGGAGCTGCTTCTGTTGGGGCAGTTTCAACTGGGGCTTGCTCGATTGGAGCGGCTTCTTCTATGATTATTGCGGGAGCTCCTTCAACAATTGCCACTGGAGCTTCAATTGGTGTTTCAATTATTGGGGCTGCTTCAACAACAGGAGCTTCAACTACTGGAACTTCTGCTGCAATTTCAACTGCTTGAGCCTCAACAATTGGGGCTTCCTCAACTGGGATAACTTCAATTGGAGCTGTCTCTATTGGGGCGGCTTCTTCGACAACTGGAGTTGCTTCAACTGGTGCAGCTTCCTCAACAATTGGGACTGCTTCTGCAACGATTTCAACTGCTGGAGCCTCAATAACTGGGGCTACTTCAACAACTGGAGTGCTTTCAACTACTGGAGCGGTTTCAACTGGGGCTTCGATGGTGGCTTGCTCAACTTGAGCTTCCACTGGGGCCTCTAAAGGGACCGCTGTCTCCACTGGAGCCGCTTCAACGATTGGAGCTTCAACTGGAACAGTTCCTACTGGAGCACACTCAACTGGGGCCGCTTCGGCTACTGGAGCTTCTGCAGGGGCAGTTTCAATTGGCGCTGTTTCGATTGGAGATGCTTCTTCAACCAGAGCGACTGGAGCTTCTTCTGCGATTGCTACTGGGGCTTCGACTGGTGTTTCAATTATTGGGGCTGTTTCAACAACTGGAGCTTCTGCGATTATTGGAGTTTCGACTGCTGGAGCCTCAATAACTGGAACTTCTTCCACTGCGATTGTTGGTTGCTCGATTGGAGCTGCTTCAACAACTGCTACTTGAGCTTCCTCAACGATTGCAGCTGGCACTTCAACTGGTGCTTCGATGATTGGAGCGGCTTCTTCAACCACTGGAGTTGCTTCTTCAATAACTGGAACTGCTTCGACTACAGGAGCTTCTATTGCTATAGATTCAACTACTGGAGCTTCTTCAACAATTGGTGTGCTTTCGATTACTGGAGCGGTTTCAACTGGGGCTTCGATGGTGGCTTGCTCAACTTGAGCTTCCACTGGGGCCTCTAAAGGGACCGCTGTCTCCACTGGAGCCGCTTCAACGATTGGAGCAGTCTCTGCTGGAGCACACTCAACTGGGGCCGCTTCGGCTACTGGAGCTTCTGCAGGGGCAGTTTCAATTGGCGCTGCTTCAACTGGACAAGTTTCAATAACTGGCGCAGTTTCAACAGGTGTAGCTTCCACGGGGACCTCTAAAGGGACCGCTTCTACCGCCGTCGGTTGAGCTGCTGGAGCTTCCATTATTGGAGCTGGTTCAGGAGCTTGAATTTGTTGTGCGCAGGGAAAAATTTGGTCAATTGCTTGTTTTATTACGCCTAATTCTGTTCTGGTTGTTTCGAGCGTGTTTGAGAGAAGATTTATTTCCCGACCATAGCTTTCCTCGTCGATTTCTCCTACGACGTGTTGGATTTCGTAGTTAGCGAGGAGGGTTTCTAAGGTTTTTAGTTGGCCTTCTAGTTCCAGGGTTTTTGTTTGCATTTTTTCTGCGAGGTCTTTTCTTTGTTTTTCGATTTCAATTATTGCTGAGCTTATGTCGCCTGTGAATGAGTCGCGTGTTGCTTGTGAGATTTTGCCTGAAGTAAAAAGGTTGTCTAAGGCTTGCTTCTTTTTATTTGCTATTTCGTATTCTTCATTTAATCGTTTAAATGTATATTTCCATGAAATCACGTTTAGGGCACCGTAGCATCCATAGGATAGTTGAGAATTAACGTTTGTTAACATGCGCATATATCGCTAACTATTAATTTCGGGTGGGTTAGCAGAAAAATGGAAATTTTAACGTTAAAACGAGTTGGGTTTGTATGGGTTTATGTAAATAAATAGTGAAATTTTTCTTGAAATTAAGCCTAATAAGATAACACTTCTATGTTAACTATCATGTGTGCAGGGCGATGTTATGTAGCTATATATGAAAACCCGTTTGAGGATATTCATGATTGTTTTTCTTTTGGTTCGATGGGTTGAGGTTCTGGGGTAGTTTAGTTTATCATTACTTTTCTATGTTTGTTATAACATTTTATTCTAAATCAGAATAAATCTTATATGTCTAAACAAGAATAAACAATAATGGAGAGAAAAAAATGGTAGCATTAACAATTACAGTAAACGGAGAAAAATCCGAAGCAAGAATAATCAAAAAAATGCATGAACGCGTAATCAAAAGCTTCATGGACACAATAATATTGTCTGAATTACGAAATGGACCCATAAGCGGATACGACGTCATTTCGTTCATACACAACAAATTTGGGTTCCTCGCCAGCTCTGGAACAGTGTATTCACTACTCTACTCGCTTGAACGCAATGGATTAGTCGAGGGAATATGGATCGAGCGTAAAAGAGTCTACAAACTCACAGAAAAAGGAGCAAAAACAATCGCAACCATCCTCAACTCACAGGAAAAAATCAAGGGTTTCATGTCAACAATCCTCTCAGCCCAAATAACCCATTAACTGTTTCTTTTTATCACTAAAGCAATAGAAATACTAAAAAACCCCTTCGTGTTTTCCTATCAGCCGCAACGAATCTTTGCGGGTCCGTAGCTCAGTCAGGCTAGAGCATCGGACTTTTAATCCGAGGGTCGCGGGTTCAACTCCCGTCGGACCCGCCAAAATTTCGTTACTCGTGTTTTTGTTAGCTCGTCCAATTTGGTGCGCAGCAGATATGGCTCACGCGCTTAAAAACAACTTTTAGGGCAGCCCTTAAGATTTTGAAATTCGCATTTAGGTCTTATGACTGCTCAACGGGTGACTTACCATTCTGTTATCGCCAGCTGGCTCATGCTACGACCAAGCGAGGTCGAAGCGGTCAAGGTTCATTACCTTATTCCATGCCGCTACGAAGTCGTTAAGGAACTTCTCTTGGGAGTCTTCACATGCGTAGACTTCCGCTAAGGCCCGAAGTTGGGAGTTAGAACCGAAGATGAGGTCGACACGAGTGCCAGTCCACTTGAGTTTATCAGTTGCGCGATCACGACCCTCGAACATGTCTTTATCTTCTGAGGTTGCCTTCCACTTAGTGTTCATGTCGAGCAGATTTATGAAGAAGTCATTGGTGAGAGTCTCTGGCTGCTTGGTGAAGACACCATGCAGGGAACGCCCAAAGTTGGCATTCAAGACACGCATGCCCCCAACGAGAACCGTCATCTCAGGAACCGTCAGCGTCAACAGTTGTGCGCGATCAACCAGCAGTTCCTCTGCAGATACGGCGTATTTGGTTTTGAGGTAGTTTCGGAACCCGTCTGCAACCGGTTCAAGTACAGCGAATGACTCTACATCAGTTTGCTCCTGTAATGCATCTGTGCGTCCCGGATTGAAAGGTACAGTTACATCGTGACCCGCTTTCTTTGCAGCTTGCTCGACACCCGCGCATCCACCCAAGACAATCAAGTCGGCGAGCGAAACCATCTTCCCGCCTAACTGGGCATTGTCGAACTCCTTTTGGATCCCCTCAAGGGTCAGCAGCACCTTCTTTAGTTGAATCGGCTGGTTGACTTCCCAATCCTTTTGTGGCGCAAGACGGATCCGAGCCCCGTTTGCACCTCCGCGCTTGTCGGAGCCACGGAACGTGGATGCCGACGCCCAGGCAGTTGAGACCAGTTCCGAGATTGACAGATCCGAAGCAAGGATTTTGCTCTTGAGTTCTGCGATATCCCCTTCATCAATTACTTTATAATCGACTGCCGGTGTTGGGTCTTGCCAGATCAGTTCCTCTGCTGGGACTTCCGGACCGAGATATCGTGAGCGGGGACCCATATCGCGGTGGGTAAGTTTGAACCACGCTCGGGCAAAGGCATCTGCTAGCTGATTTGGATTTTCGTAGAAGCGTCTTGCAATTTTCTCGTAAACCGGGTCAAACCGTAAGGCTAGGTCAGTGGTCAGCATGGATGGTGCGTGACGCTTTGACGGGTCGTGCGCATCCGGAATGGTACCGGCGCCTGAGTCACCCTTCGGCTTCCACTGGTGGGCACCTGCCGGGCTCTTGGTCAGTTCCCATTCGTAGCTGAACAGGATTCGTAAGAAGTTGTTGCTCCACTTAGTTGGCGTGTTGGTCCAAATGACTTCCAGACCGCTGGTAATTGTGTCATCGCCTTTGCCTGTGCCAAATTTGCTCTTCCAACCTAGACCCTGTTCCTCGATGGGGGCAACTTCAGGCTCGGGACCCACCAGGGATGCGGCGCCAGCGCCGTGAGTTTTGCCGAAGGCGTGTCCGCCCGCGATGAGAGCCACTGTCTCCTCGTCGTTCATCGACATTCGCGCGAAGACCTCTCGGATATCTTTGGCAGCAGAAAGCGGATCCGGATTTCCGCTCGGACCTTCCGGATTGACGTAGATTAATCCCATCTGCACAGCAGCAAGCGGATTTTCAAGGTCCCTCTCCCCCGAATAGCGTTTGTCACCTAGCCAGGTGGTTTCGGAACCCCAGTAAACGTCCTCTTGTGACTCCCAGATATCCTGGCGTCCTCCGCCGAAACCAAAGGTCTTAAATCCCATCGATTCAAGAGCGCAGTTTCCGGCGAGGATCATAAGGTCGGCCCAGGAGATTTTTTTGCCGTATCTCTGCTTGATAGGCCAAAGCAAGCGGCGCGCTTTGTCGAGGTTGACGTTGTCTGGCCAACTATTAAGAGGCGGGAAACGCTGCGCCCCACCGGATACACCTCCGCGACCATCGCCTTTGCGGTAGGTGCCTGCGCTATGCCACGCCATCCGGATGAAAAGCCCTCCGTAGTGACCGTAATCAGCCGGCCACCAATCCTTTGAGTCAGTCATAAGCGCATAAAGGTCCTTCTTCACGGCTTCCAGGTTGAGCTTCTTGAATTCCTCAGCATAGTTAAAGTTCTTGCCCATCGGATTGGACAATGGTAAGTTCTGGCGAAGAATTTTCAGGTTCAACTGGTTCGGCCACCAGTCTAAGTTTGACATGCCAGTGCGTGTAGTTGTAAGCTTATTTTTATCATTCAAAACAAAACAACTCCTTACTGTAGGTTTTCTTAGGGAGCAATTTAAAGGTTAAGTCTTAATTATATTAGATAAAATACGTTATTGAATAATGAAAGTAGTCCCTTTGCCGCTTTGCTTTCAAAAGATATTGTAACACGATCAAGTGATGACAACAATTTCGCTAACGGCAACGCTGGATAGCAGATTATTTTTTCTTTTTAAAAATAACTACTCGTTCTTTATAATTTACCTTACAAGTGTAACTTGAGGAAAGCCCAAGAAGACTTTGAACGCGTTTTTTATTCTTAGGATTTTCCCAAAACACCCGGTAATTAATCGCTGTTTTAGGCAACTGCAAACCCAGCATAGCTCTAAATTCTTGAGATGTGAATGTAACCGTTTCATCTGGATTACCAAAATGACCTGAATATGACTGGTTTTTGTACATCCGCCAACCTCGACTAATATTGTTTGAATGTCTCGGATTAATGCTAAAAGACTTATGAATTCAAGATTCACAAAAAAGGCACACAATACTCTGTTAATAATCCGTAAGATAGAAAAAGGCATCCACTGACATACAATTATGCCAAAACCTAATCAAGTCCATGAAGCCCCAAAGTCCCGTTGCCTATGGCTCGACGAATTAAGCACGGTTGAAGCAGAAGAAGCCGCAAAAGATGGCTCAGTCGTGATTTTTCCTGTAGGAAGCGTCGAGGAACACGGCGACCATTTGCCCCTTTGCACCGACAGCATCCAGCCAGAATACATCGCATTAGAAGTTGCCAAAAAAACCGGCTGCATCGTTGCGCCCCCCTTCAGGTACGGCATCTGCAACGCCACCCGCAATTTTCCTGGAACCCTAACCATAGAGTTCGATACGCTCTATAGGGTAGCGCATGATGTTTTGTCGGAGCTTGTCCGCAATGGCTTTTGCCGAATCATTGTGTTAAGCGGTCACGCCGGAAACTCGCATATGGTTGCGTTGAGGCTTGCAGCCCAAGACATAGTCGTAAAAAATGATGAGTCACAGGGTGTGGGTAAAGTGCGGATTATGGTGTTGTCTGATTTTGATTTTGCGGAAGAATTAACTCCCAAATACACCAGCGTAAACGACGGGCACGCAGGTATGCTTGAAACATCACGGGTTATGGCGATTAAGCCTGAACTAGTTAAAGCTAAAGGCAAAGCAGATGTTTGGCGTATGCCCCGTTTTGAGGTTGTGTCGCATCCTGAACTTTATTTTCCAAGCGGAGTCAACGGAGACCCAACAGCAGCATCTCAAGAGAAGGGACAAAAAATAAACGAGTACATCATTAAGCAGGTTGAGAAGCTAGTAAAAGAGCTTAGACAATAATTAGTTTGGATAAAGAAAAAGGAAAAATAGTATGAAAAGCGATGAATGTTTGGTTACTTCTTAGGCTTCACTGGAGCTTTTGAAGCAGCACTTTTTGCTGGAGCTTTAACTGGCTTCATGGGTTCTTCGCAACAAATTAGTTCGCATGTTTCGTCACATTCGCATGGATTCTCGATCAAAACGACAAGCCCGCATTCATCACACTTGTACTGTTCACCTTTCTTTTTTGCCAAAAAATCACCTTCTAAAAAGCAGCTACATATTGGATTGTTTTCTGAAAATATAAGAATTTCTAGTTGACTAATTTTCTACCTAACTTAAGTTTTGGTATAACAGAAAAAGTTTAAAGGTCACCCAAAAGATAATTAATTAGTGATTTTATGCAGTTTTTCACTTTAACGGACCAATCAAGCGTTAAGCATAAGGTTCTCGTCGTACCCTTGAGCCAAACAGAAATGAATGAACTCGTAGGTAAATGCGAGAAATGTATGCCCTCAATCTCTATTTCGTCTATAATTCAAATAGGACACCCATACCTGACCGTCGATTTCGGCGGTGCTGATGCATGGAAAACAGCTATCGCTCTTGACAAAGAATCTGAAGATGGACATAAAATTGGAGATGAACTTGAGATTGGAGACATTTTAAATGTGATTTTAACCTCAGACCCTAAGGCTCTAAATGTTTCGAATGAAAAGGTTTACATGAACGTGCCTTTGGAAGCGGTTTTAGCGTTCAGTATACTCTACACTGCAGACATCGCAGAGAACTATGCATTGTTCAAGATGATTAAGCAGCCTAAAGCCGAATAAAGGATCTTCGTTAACGAAGATAACGCAGAAACCAATCAGCTGAATACTTTGCTACCTCTTCAAGCGTGCCAGGCTCCTCAAAAAGATGCGTAGCACCAGGAACAATGACCAGTTTCTTTTCATTAGTCATTTGATCCATGGCAAGTCGATTTAATTCAATAACTTCAGTGTCCAAACCGCCTACTAACAGTAGAGTTGGCGCTACAACTTTTGGAAGGTATTCTCCTGCAAGATCAGGACGCCCTCCACGCGAAACCACCGCCACAATCTCGTCTGGAAGTTTTGCAGCTGCAATCAAAGCCGCAGCCGCCCCTGTGCTTGCCCCAAAGTACCCAAAAGCTAAACTTTTTGTCAGAAGATCATTTCTCAGCCACTCTGTTGCTCCGATAAGGCGTTTAGCTAGTAAGGTAATGTTGAACCTATATTCAGCAGTTACGATATCTTCTTCTTCCTCTTCGGGAGTAAGAAGATCAAAAAGTAAGGTTCCGATTTTGGCTTTGTTAAATTCTTTTGCAACATATTGGTTTCTTGGGCTAAACCTGCTGCTACCGCTGCCATGGGCAAATAAAACAACTCCTTTAGCACCAGATGGCAAAGTTAATGTGCCTTCCACTATTACGTTGCCGACTGGAATTTTCATTTCTGTTTGGTTATGAATCATACCACTACCGTCCTTGTTGACTTGCGCGCTGTTTGTTTACTTTCGTGTAGCAGTTTTATTACTTCTTCATCTTCAGTTTGGGAAAAATTAGAGTAGAATTCGCCTATAGCTTGGAAATATTCAGGAGTGTACAGACACACCACGCGGTCAGCTATTTCATTTAACTCTTCAATGGTTGATGGTGGACCAACTGGAATCGCAACTGTCACGCTGACGGCGCCCCTATTTTTCACTGAAGCCAATGCAGCTTTCATGGTTGACCCAGTTGCTATCCCATCATCCACAACGATAACGTCAAGCCCTTTCAAGTTGGGGTAAGATGTATCATGTCTGTACAATTTTAGCCTGCGCTCAATTTCCCTTTTTTGTCGTGCAGTCTCTTCCTTGATATATTCTTTGCTGACGCCCAAGTAAGCGATTAAGCGATTATCAAGAATAGCTGTTCCATCTTCGGCAACGGCACCTATAGCCAACTCTGGGTTATCAGGGGCTCCAATCTTTCGGGGAATTATTACATCGAGCGGCAGGTTGAGCACTTTAGCAATCTCGTAGCCTACAACTACGCCGCCTCTCGGAATCGCCAAAACAATCCCTTTTTTGCCGGAAAAATTCTTCAAAGAAGAAGCTAAACGCTTGCCAGCGTCAACGCGGTCAGTAAAAAAAGCCATTAAAATTCCTCAATACCCTTATAAAATAAATAGTGAAAGGAAATATAAAAAGTGGATACCAACAATTTTTCTTTGCAAAAAGAGGTTCACATCGCTCTCAACAAGTACAAGCACGAGAGATTGAGTATTTTTCTTTCAAAAAAATTTAGCATACATGTAAAAAAAAGTGAGTTTCCAAAATTCTAAATTAAATAATTCTGTCTAATTTTGCATGCTTGAAAGGACAAAAGATAAGAGAATTCAAGCGTTCTACAAGTGTGGCACAGTGGCAACTAATGGAAGTCGTAAATGTCCGTTTACCCGACAAATTAACCGCAGACATAGACAAACTAGCAAAAAAACATAACCTCACCCGATCAGAAGTCATGCGTCAAGCATTAACCATCTATCTGCACCTTACAGAAAACGTTGGCACCATGCTAAGACCAATAGTTTTTCAAGTAAAACCAGCACAAATAACCTACACTCGCAGAGGCGATGTCTCCATCCTAAAAGTTCCCACAGGACACGCCATAGTGGTAGGCTCAACCTCAAGTGGCGCTGTTGGCCCCAAAAAAATGGACAAGGTTCAAGTGGAGGGGCAGGTGCTGGGAAAGTTTTTGGCAAGAGTTGCCTTAATGGATGTGATCGCAACGGGCGCGTTTCCACTTCTTTTGTCTGTAACGTTAGGCGTAGAAAAAGAACCCAGTGGCAACTCGATAATTGAGGGAATTCGACGTGAAGCTAGAAGCATAGGTCTTGACGCAAATCAAGCTCTTATGGAGAACACTGAAGACAATTTTGAAACAGTACAAACCGGCGTTGGATTAACCGTAGTTGGTTTTGCAAATGATGAAGAGCTCAGGCTTGGAAAAACCATGCCGGGCGACTTAATAGTAGCAATTGGCAAACCCAAAGTTGGAGACGAAGTACTAGTCGCAGAAACACGCGGAGAAATTGCGGACCTCAAAAACGTCACACAACTATCCCAGAGAAAATATGTACACGATATTGCACCAGTTGGGGGGTTTGGGATTGCAAGTGAAGCAAGAATGATGGCGTATGGCGTTGGGAGACAACTAAAACTCTACGAGGTGCAAGGGTTGGATTTGAGTAAGTCAGCGGGTCCAGCAACAGTTGTTCTTGCAACAATTGACAAAGAGAAGCTTGAAGATTTAACTTCGTTAATTCCTAAACCAATTAATGTTGTTGGAGAAATAATCTAAACAAAAATTTATTTTTGAATGCTCTTTAGCATGTGCCCGTTACGGTCGATTTCTCCACTGCGAATCCGAGTGGTCGAGATAGGAGTTTTATTTTCTGCCTCTACCATGTCCACTGCGACAATTTCGAGCGGTGGCAACCCAGCTTTTCCGCGTGTTGAATTAATAGCGCCTGCCGTTCGGGCAGTTTCTTTGCTCACCACTAACGCCTCTAACCCTCTGCCCTTAATTGTCAAGCCATACGAGTCCGTTAACGGCACAATTTCAGCTCTATCGGCTAAACCCATTTCTGTCAAATAAGTGGCTAATTCATCTCGGCGTTCAGCGTAAGACGCAGTTATGTGAGGTTTGCCCATTTTCTTGACGAACTCATCAGAAGATAAGCCTATGACAACTTTGTCTCCGACTTCAAAAGCTCTGCTGAGTAACGCTTTGTGGCCTCTATGGAGTTCATCAAAAGTTCCTCCGACTGCAACTTTCTTGTATTTTTTCATTTTACCAGCCTAACGCCCTGAAAATCAATCTTGCTAACTATCACTTGTTTTGAGGGCAAGGTTTGCTTAAAAGCTTCTGCTACCGAGTAAGCGTTATTTTCATGTACGACAGCGTGAACTGCTTCCCCAATCATGTTTTGGGCTGCACCGACCGCACCAGCCTTCTTCGCCACCGCCACCAGATCCCTTATGTTTTGGGTTGCGAACCCTGCTTTCTGCGAGAAGTCCCAGCAGCAATCAAGAAAATTCTCCAAGCTCGGCTCCGCGAGGATAGCGTCTAAGGCTTTTTTGCCGTAGCGATTTATTTCCTGCTTTTTCTTTACTGAGGAAAGGACTGATTTTTTGCGGATGTTAGTTTTAAGAAAGCCCGCGACAACCATATAATCTGGCGTAATGGGTATGCGGTCGATTTGGCAGATGCCTGGAGCGCCAGGTTCCACAACGAGAACGCAACCACCACTAAAAGTCAAAGAACTTACCGTGCCCAAACCTGTTAGGCATTGAATCTCGGCAACATGCGCTATTTTGCCAATCTGATTATACGTTAAGGGCAACCCTAAAGCTTCTCTAAGCGCCAATCCTGCGGTTAACGCTCCTCCTGCACTGGTGCCAAACCCGGTGCCAATCGGGACTTCAATTTGATGTTCGACTGTGATAGCATAGTTTGCGTTTGTTTTGGTCAGAAGGGTCGCTATTACTTGCCTTGTGGTTTTTGCTTCGGTGACGGGTTTAGAATTAATGAAAATGTTAATGCTGTTTGTCTGTGCTTCTTCAGCGGTCGCTGTTGTTGTGACGCCTCTTTTCTAGCCCAAAACCTCCACCTATAGCACCAACTTTCTCCAAATCAGTAATCGGTTTGCCGTCTTCGGTGTCGTGGATTTCAAAAAAGCTAGAGATTGCCGCTGGAGCGAAAGCTTTGGCGGTTTTTTTCACTGAGTTTCACTTTGGTTCTTTTTAGCTAATGTTGGAAACGCTTTGTTGGCTGCTGCAATGATTGGTGGTCCAAGGATTAGTATAAACGGGATTTCGGTGAAGAAGGTAAAGAAAAAAGTTATCAGCGCTATAGGGGCAGTAAACGGTGTGGCAGCTTTGGTAAAGTATTGAATGAAAAGTGGTACAGTTACCCCTATTATGGCTGAGCCAAGCAACATACCAATTATTGAACCAACTTCAAAGCTGCGCCATCTCGAGTTTCTTAAAATCACTACTGGAACTAAAAATATTACATAACTTGCTGCAACAACACTCATGAAAGCGATTTTAGTCCAGAAATCCAAACCAGTATAGGCGTAACCAATCCACATGAATAATGCCGTAGCTATGCCATAAGCTACAACAGGTGCTGCCCACCGAATTTTCTTCTTGGCTATGTACCCGATTAAGAAGAAAGCGACAAAGTTGCTAGTTACCCCTGCCAACAGACTTAGCAACAGGTTGTTTCCAAAGATGGCATCACTTATGAAGATACCGACTGCTGCGCCGATTCCTCCAACAAGTGGACCAAACACAACGGCGAAGACTGCGGGGACAATGACTGGAGGCCAGAATCTAACTCCGCCATACGATATTGGGATTAAGCTGTAGAAAATGTAGCCGACTGCTACATACAATGCTATGTTTAACGCTAAACCGGCAACATCGATTGATCTAAGTTTCAGCATCTTAACTTTTGCTTCCTTGTTGTTTAATTGTTAACGCCGTTGAGAGTTGGCGTTTATAGATAAAACTTCCCTTTGAATTGTTTAAACATGTTTAAACAAATCAACATAATCTTACCTCAACAGACTTTACAACCCTAAAACTACTGTAACCCTGAAAAATCTACGACTAATATAGGGAAATAAAGAAAAGGACTCTATTTTTTGTGTCTTTTGATTCTGTCTTGCCGTTGAGTTTTTTTGCGCCAGTCTTTCTTTCGTTGAGTCTGCATTGAGAATCTTTCTTGGCGGGGAACATCTAACTTTCTGAAACGAGAGACATTTCCATAAAAGGTTTCAGCTGATATTTTGTTCTCTTTCAAATCTTGAAGATTCTGGTTTAATTCCTCTTTAGATTCAGCATCGCTTGTCTTGTCGAATGCTTCTTCATAAACAAGGTACGCGGCATGGAACTGAAAGTTCGAGAGGTCATCAATTAAAAGTTTCTCAGTTTGAGGGGGAGATTCATTATTGTTGTTTTGCTCATTGGGTTGTTGAGTCATGTATTATCCAGCTTTTTGAATAGTGCAATGATTGTTTTTCACCCTTTTATAGGTGTGCCTAATTTTCTGGCAAAAGAACCCGTCTTACTGTAGCCTCTCAGAGAGCTACCCTCGCCCATATATGAATTCAAGCGCTTGTTGAACATAGTTTACTTTAAGCTTAATTGATTTGTTCTTGATTCTGTAACCCAATTTGATTCCTAATTTTTTGGGCATCTTGTTCCAATGCTTCTGAATCACGCGGATTTGTGAGGTCTCGATAAGCCTTGCCATGACTGAAACCTTCGTGGGGCTTCATTGGGATAACATGTACATGTAAATGAAAGATCACTTGCCCAGCTGCCCAACCATTATTTTGAACAATCCGAATGCCTTCTACCTCCATGGCATCCCTTACCGCATGAGCAACTCTTTTAGCAACTCTAAAGAGGTAAGCTGCTTCTTCCTCAGAAATTTCATAGATGTTTTTGTAATGTTTTTTGGGAACTACCAATGTATGCCCTTCGTTTACTGGGCGGTTACTCAAAAAAGCAATAATCTGATCATCCTCGTAGACTACGCTTGCAAGGGCTTCTTTGCGGATTATCTGGCAGAATATACAATCAGACATGGTGGTCATATCTTTCAGCTGTTTGTTGGTAGCATATAGCTTTAATAGAATTTCGTCAGTCAATAATACTTTATGGAAACTTTAGTTGACGATATTGGCAGTTTTCCGTTACCAACAGGAATCAAAAGAGAAACCTTTAGCAAGTCCTATGAACTTGCAAGAGAAGCAATCCTCGAAGGCAAGGACATAACCAAAGACGATTTTTTGCAAGAAAATTTCTGCAAAGTTGTGGTTAACTCCTTTAGGAAAAAATTGTCTACAGGCTTAGACGTTATAAATTTCCCTCAACATTATAGTGGAATCAAACAAGTTGGTGACGCAGTTCATGAAGCTATGGCGAAAGGCTCCTTTGTTGTCGACAAAGAAAAAGCATTCCTCCCCGAAATCTACGTGCTCAACCAAGAAGCCAAGCATCTGAGCGAAGAATTTGGCAAGAAAATCCAGTTGCGCGTTTCAATTTTTGGCCCCATCGAACAATATTTGGCTGAAGTCGGAACAACAGCGTTTCCAGACGTATTAGACGGGTTTGCCCAAACGATAAATCGGTTTGCCAAAAACTCTATTTTAAACAACAAATACATTGAAACCAAAGTAATTTCCATCGATGAACCGAGCCTAGGCCACACCAACCTCTCAGCTACCCCAGATTTAATTCGTGAAACGCTCGAGAAAGCATACGACTTTCAAGGACCAATAAAACAGATTCACCTACACTTCGCCTCAGGAATACATGATTTACTCGCCGTGAAAGGTCTTGATGTTTTGTCGTTTGAGTACGCGGGGTCTCCAAAAAATATCGATGCAATCCCAAAAAGTATACTTGAAAAAGCTAACAAGCAAATTCGAGTGGGCATCTCAAGAACAGACATCGACTCTATTTGGGCGGAACTCTACGAGAAAGGCATAACCAAACCATCCAATGAACATTTAGTTGAGACGATAGAAGCGATAACAAAACGATACCGTATTGCCAAAGAGAAGTATGGAGATCGGATGACTTTTACTGGTCCTGACTGTGGACTTGGCGGTTGGCCCAATCAAGAATCAGCCGCATTGCTGCTGGAGCGCTCAGTGAAAGCTGTAAAATCAAACCTTCAATTTTAATTTCTTTTTAGCCACAAACAAAAAGGAAAGAAGAAAAAATCTTCTATTCTGGAGTTTCTTCGGATGGTGAAGGCGGCATGGGTTCTTGTCGAGGCATCGGTTTTTTCTTTGCCTAGAGCCTGTTGCGCTTGAGTTAGGTCTTTGAAGCCGTAGGTTCCAATTGGAGGCCAACCTGCTTCAGGCATAGATGCTGGAATAAGCATTATGGTGTTTGTTTGTGATTGTTGACCTAACTCGTAGAGTATGTTCATCCACCTAAGTCTTAGACCTTCTGGGCTTGATTCATATGCTTTTGCTGCTTCAATCATTTTTGTCGATGCTTCAAACTCGGCGGTGGCTAATGTTACCCTTGCTATGCGTTCCCGTTCAGCCTGTGCTTGGCGGCTCATAGCGTCTTGCAGGTTGGCTGGAATAATTACGTCTCGGACTTCGACAGAGGTGACTTTTATTCCCCATGACTCCGTTTTTTCGTCGATAATTTCTCGTAGACGAGCTCCGACTTTCTCGCGTTCTGCGAGCAACTCGTTTAAGCTAACTTTGCCGATGACTTCCCTGAGGGTTGTTTGCGATGCCAATTGTGTAGCTTGGTAATAATTTTCTACTGCCAGTACTGCCTTCTCCAAATCTACCGGTTTCATGTATAACACTGAGTCAACATTTACGGGAACATTATCTTTGGTTAAGGTGGATTCTGTTCGAAATTGTATGGTGTCTAGTCTGGTGGAGATTTTTAAGGGCGCTCTATCAATTAATGGAACTAGATAGATTATTCCTGGACCCTTCAAACCTACGTAGCGTCCAAGCCTTAAAACGGGCATTCGTTCCCATTCTTTAAGCACTCGAATGCCGCTTAACAGGAAAAGTGCAACAACTATAGCTATAAAACCAATAATAGGAGTTAAAACATCAACCAATCTTTATTCCTCGACTAGTGGTATGTTATGATTGGGGAATTAAGCTTTATGCTCGGTCGGTTTCACCAAAAGAAACATACCATCCATGCCTACAACTTCGACGTCTTGACCACTGGCTATTTCGCCCTCTTTGGTTGTGGCTTCCCAAAACTCCCCCATCACGCGGATTTCACCTTTGGGCTTAAGATCTGTTGTTGCTACGCCTTTGGCACCGATTAATGCTTCTTTACCTGTTTTTACCCTCCTAAACTGAGCTTTAACTCCAACGTAGAAAATGACTGCAACAATCAAGGCAACAATTATGAGAGTTATTCCAAGAGTCACTTCAACCGAAACAGCTAACCCATAATAGGTTGTACCAGAAATTCCAGCGTAAAATAGAAACGCCGCTATGGTTGCTAAGATGCCTGTGATGAAAGCCAATCCAGCGTGCATGTAAATTCCTTAAACTGTGATAGGTTGAATGTGCTTATAAGGTATTTCAGATAGCAACCATCCAAGTTTTAAAAACCAATTTGCAGTTAGAAATGATAAAGAACACAAAATTTGGTTTAAGGTATATTAAAAAAAGAAGAAATTGTTTGTTTTAGTTCCAGCGCTCGTTTATGAATAATCGGAGCGATGGGTCTTCTCTTGGGACGATACTAAGTTGGAGCATTGGGGATGGTCGTCTGCGTAGTGGCGGCGCTGGCATGGGTGATGGTGGATCGATTTCTAATGGCATTTTGTTTATCAGTCTTCTTCGCCTCCATGAACGGTTGGGACAATGCTTGTTTCGATTAGGCTCTCTCTGCGTATGATTGTTAAGGTGGTTTCCTTGTTAATGACATCTTCAGCGAGCAGTCTTGGGAGGTCGTAGAATTCGGTGACGGGTTTGCCGTTGAATTTGACAAGTACGTCGCCCATAGCTAATCCTGCTTTGCGTGCGGGTGAGCCAGCTTCGACACTGAAAATCATAACGCCTGTTTCTTGTTCTAGGCCTGCTTGTTCAGCGATTTCTTCGGGGATTGCGACTGTGTTTGCGACTATGCCGAGGTATCCTCTTTGTGCGACTTTGCCTGTCATTAGGCGATCAGTGATAGCTTTTATTTTGTTTACTGGAATTGCGATGCCTCTTTGCCATACGTAAGCGGTGTTTATTCCGATTAGTCTGCCTTGGATGTCTATGAGTGGTCCTCCGCTGAAGCCGGGGTTTAGTTGGGCGTCGGTGGCGATGACGTTTTCCATTGCAGTTGATCCTCGCCAACCGCGGATGCTGCTGTTTACGCTGGTTACCATGCCGCTGGTTGCAGTGGGTTGATTTCGGTTGAATGGATTAGCCAGAGCCAGAACATATTGACCTACATTGAGTTTTTCTGAATCGGCTAGCTCTATTGGTGTAAATTCGCCTTTCTCGGCTTTGAGTACGGCTACGTCGTTGTATGGGTCGGTGCCCACTATTGTTGCGTTGAAGGTTTTTTCTCCTTGCCCAATTTTGATTGCATTGCACCCTTGAAGGACGTGGTTACAAGTAACTATGAAGCCGTCTTTGGTTAAGACAACGCCTGTGCCCCTTGACATTTGCGCTTTTACGCTAACAACTGACTCGGAAGTTATTTTGATGAGTGTGCTTGTTGCTTCTGAGAGCGATTTTAAGACTTCTAATGGGTTAACTAATTGAGTCATATTTTTCCCAGAAGTACTAATAGCCAAAAAGGTATTTGTTGACTAAGGAATAGGCAAAGTTAGTCACAAAGTTATGAGGGCATCATTGAGTCGCCATAGTAACCAACGTTTCTCGTCATAACTTGTCTTCTGGATTGTGAAGTTATGCAGAGTTTGCCGATATGCGACATTAGCTGGTAGGAAGCTTTCAATGCCAAGTTTAGGTTGTTGTTGGTTAAGAATTTGGCTTCGATGTTTAGGGCGGTTCCTTGGATGTTGGCGGCTATTTGGATTGCGCCGTCTTCTGTTATCCATTTTAGGGTTATGCCTTGGTTGTTTTCTGATATGCCTAGCCAGCGGAGCATGCCGAACCATTTGCCTTTAAGCAACAAAATCAGCTGTTGCGTCATCAGGTCTGAGGGTAGGAATGTCTGAATAAGGGTTGTCGTGGGAGTTTCTTTGTGTGGTTGGTGGAGTTTTAGCTCGGTTATTTTCGGGGTTACTTGGTAGCCTTCATGTACTTTCTTCACGATTCCTTCTTGTTCTAGTCGGTTTAGGATGCGTGAGAGGGTTTCTGAGTGCAATCCTGTTCTTCTTTTGAGCCCATCGAATGTGAAGGTGGCTAATTCCTCGGTTTCTATTAGCGCCAACACGTCAGCGTCGCGTCCGCTAAGACTGTAGTCGGCGTCGGGGCTTTGCCAATTAACATTCAGAACAGGTATCATTGATCAATGGAGTGTTGAAATGTTGCTTTTGAAGGTTACTCATCGATAATGCTAAAACGACGTTAGGTTAGTTGTAGGTAATTTGTGCAATTTTAACGAGTTAACCTGTTTCCTTTCAACCCTGTTTTCGCTCTAATCGTGTTTTTCTTTCTTTTTGTGGATGTATTGGCTTAGAATTGCATATTACACTTTGGGGTTTGGTTTTGTTTGGTTTTTTGGTTTAGGCTTTTTTTTGCGTTGGGATTGGGGCGGGCGGTTTTTGGGTTTTTGTGTGCGACAAAAAGTTGTGTTTTGATGTGTGAAGTGTTATGTTTTGTTTGGTGAAATATGGCGGAATGTTCCAATTTAAGATGGATATGTATGTTGTAAATGGGGTTTTGGTGTGGGGGATATGGCTGGTTTGGATCGGTTTTTGGTAAAGCGGTTGTGTTTGGGGTTTTTTCGGTTCCATATTTTGTCGTTTTTTGGCGTGTTTTGCCCTGTTTTGGATGGGTTTTGTCGTGTCTGGGAGAATTTTTGATTTAAAATAGCACATTAACCTTAAGCGTTGGGCTGAGTATAAGCGCATAGATAAGTATGTTAAGAGTTTGAAGCAGACCAAGTGTGAGAGAGATAGGCATTTGAGGGTTTTGGAGTTGAGGTTTGCAGGTAGAGGGGTTGGGTTGTTTATACTGTTAAGCTGGATTGTATGTTGGGCTGTGTGGGTGTAGTGTGGGGCATGTTGGATGTATGGTTGGAGTTAACGTTTGTGGTTTGAGCGATTTGTTTTCTGGCAGAGGTAGATGAAGTATGTTGTCGTAAATACTGTTAAGGTCATTTTTAAGTGAGAGAAGGTATGGGTTTATTTCGATTGCTTTATTAACCAAATTCAAAAAACCATACTGAACAGTTAAAGAGATTGCTCAGCGAATCTATCGTTCAACCAACATGGGCAAACATGCGGGGATCAAGAGTAGGAGAAAAATTTTCTTGGCTTGTCAAACGTTGATTCGCCGAGCTTTCCATGGCTTTGCTATCTCGGCAATCCATACAAAGAACGTAAAGGTCCTTAAAAGTTTCACAAATAATCTATAAACTAAAAAGAAAAATATATACAATAAATATATTTTTTTCAGTGTGTTAATCTGGCATTTGTTGAAAGAACAGAGGGTTCGAAGAAAAGGTCAAGTAAAAAATGCAGGTTTTCAGCTTTCAGTTATGCCTCTTTCTTTTAGCCATTCTTTTATTTTTTCGTTGATTTTGTCTCGTATTTCTCGAAATTTGGCTAATTTTTCTTCTTCCGTTCCTTGAAAGGCTGCTGGGTCTTCAAACGGCCAGTACAACCTTGTTGACACGCCGGGTATAGTGGGGCACGTCTCTTCTGCTTTTACACAAACCGTTATAACGATTCCGAAGTGTACCTTTCCAAGGTATTGCGATAGGAGCTTTGTCTGCTGACCACTTAAGTCATATCCCAACTCACTCATAACCTTGAACGTGTAGGGGTGAATGGGTCGCGACTCAAAACCTGCACTGTAAACCTCAAAACAATCGCCCGCGTATTTCCTTAGAAAGGCTTCTGCCATTTGGCTCCGTGCCGAATTTCCTGTGCATAGAAAAACTACCTTGGTCTTTTGAGGTGCCTGCTCGCTGAGATAACTGAACTTCTCAACTATCCACTTTTTCATTTCATCCCTTGCACGTCGGAAGGCCTGAAGTTTTTCTTCTTCAGTTCCTTGAACTTCAGATGGGTCTTCGAAAGGATGGTCCAAATAATCTTTTGCTTTAGGCAGTCTTGAGCGAATTAATTCTGGTCTGCCCATAACTATTGGTGAAGCGCAAATGGCACAGTCTATTTTTGAGCCGCTGCGGCAAACTGATACAGCTAAGTCGATGTCGACATCTTTGAAAATGTCAAGGTTCTTAGAATATTGACCAGAAATATCTATTCCTATCTCATCCATAACCTTAATTGCTAATGGATTTACCTGTGTGGGATTAGTTCCGGCACCAAAAACCTCATACTCATCACCGTAAAGAAATCTAAGTAGCCCCTCAGCAATCTGAGATCGAGCTGAATTGTGAGTGCACAAAAACAAAACTTTAGTTTTAACCATTAAGACTCATCCCAACATAATTCTTTTTGAACCATAAAAATATCATCAATATATTCTACATAGTTGTTTCAAACTTCAAGTTGTCCAAAAAGAAAATACTTCCAAGTTCTCTTTTCAAATTGCTTTTTCAGAAATGCCTTAACCTCGTCCTCGTCCAAGTTCAGAATTCCATTCTTGTCTTTACGTAAAGGTATACCAGTTTCTCTTAATGGTTCACCCTTTGGAAAATCAAAAAACATAAAATAACGCTTATCATGCAACATCATAATTCTCAGAGTTGAAAGTTCTCGATTTGGAGAGAGGCCATTTTGCTCAAGAATAAAAGTTATTGACAGCGGTTTCTTTTCCCTAACTAGTCGTTTGTATTCTTCCCAATCTCTTATTCTTACATGACCTTCATCCATCTGATTCGCCATCAAAAGTAAACTTAACCCTCGCCACAGGCAACACCGCAATCCATTGAGTTCACGTATTTTTCAGCGTCTTCCTTGTTCTTGAAAGGGCCATAAATAATTTCGTATTGAGGGTGCGTTTCTTTGCTGGGCTCTATTTCGCTCTCAAATATGGCAGGTTTAAATTTTTCTTTTAATCCAACGTACAGCTTCATGATTGTTACTCTTTGAGTTCTGTAATTAATGCTCGAACTTGGGCCTCGATTTGGTCTCTGATTTCTCGAACTTTCTCTATTGGCTTTCCTTTTGGGTCTTCAAGGTGCCATTCGATTGTTGGTTTAAAGAAGGGTCCAGGGCAGACTTCTTGGTCGTTGCAGCCCATTGTTACAACCAGGTCTGCCTCGTTTGCCATTTTTGCGGTTATCAGTTTTGGTTTATTCATTGAGATGTCGATGCCTTTTTCCTTCAAGACTTCTGCTACTACAGGGTTAACTTTTTCTGCTGGCTTGTTGCCGGCACTGGACGCGATTACTTTTTCGTTTCCGTATTTGGTGGCGAAAGCCTCTGCCATTTGGCTTCTACCCGCGTTCTCCACACAGACGAACAGTATTTTTTTCATCATTCATTCTCCTTGCCTTTGAAATACTTCTTTCTTATCCAAAATGCGACGTTTACCAAGCTTATCATGACAGGTACTTCTATTAGCGGTCCGATAACTGCTGCGAAAGCGACTTGTGAAGCTAATCCAAAAACCGCGACTGCAACAGCAATGGCTAATTCAAAATTGTTGCTTGCTGCAGTGAAGGAAAGCGCAGTTGTTCTTTTGTAACCCAGTTTTGAATAGTACCCTATTGTAAATGCTACAGCAAACATTACTACAAAGTATACTAGGAGTGGGATGGCAACTCGGACAACATCCAAAGGTAAATTTACGATGTACTGGCCTTTGAGTGAAAACATAACAACGATTGTGAATAGCAATGCAATGAGCGACATGTGGCTTAATCTGTGCATAAATTTGTGGTCATACCATTCTTTGCATTTCTTTCTTAGGAAGTAGTATCGGGTAATAACCCCGCCGACGAACGGGATGCCTAAGTAAATTGCAACTGATTCTGCGACTTGAATTAGGGAAATATTTACGACTTGTCCGGAGCCTCCCGAAATCCAGGAGCTGGCGATGGTTATGTAAAAGTACGCGAGAACTGAATACATTACAATCTGGAAAATAGAGTTAATTGCAACTAGTATGGCGGTCCATTCGTTGTCGCCCTCTGCAAGATTATTCCACACTATAACCATGGCGATACATCTTGCGATGCCGATCAGGATGATGCCGTCTCTGAGTTCAGGATATCCCCCAAGGAACACCCAGGCCAGTACAAACATCAGTAATGGTCCAATTACCCAGTTAAGAATGAGCGACTCCGTGAGCATAATCTTTGCGCCTTTGGAGGTTACCACTTTTCCTAAGTCTTCATAGCGAACTCTTGCAAGTGGAGGATACATCATTAAAATCAAGCCTATGGCGATGGGGATTGAGGTTGTTCCAATACTCAATGCGCCTATGTCGGTGGATATTCTTGGATAGATGTAGCCTATTGTGATGCCTATTGCCATTGCCAAGAATATCCAGACTGTGAGAAATTTGCTTAGCCACGAAAGGTGGGGTTTAGGCTTGTTGGCTGTGGAAGGTACGCACATATTGTTTACCAGTTTTCTTGCTCGTTACTTCAAAGTTGAAGGGGTGCCTTTTGCTTTCTAGCATTGATTTTGAACACCATTGTGGGGTAATCAAGGGGTCTTGTTTTTTTGTCGTTTCCTAAAACCTTTTGCATAAAAAGCAAACTATACATAACAATATTTAAATATTGTTGTGATTAATTGTTAATTATGCCTTTACAACAAGAGAACAAAAACAGATTTAAATCAAAAATCTTTTACGCATTATCCGACACAATTAGACTTGATATTATAGAATTTTTACGAGATGGAGAAAAATGCGTTTGCGAAATTGTTCCCCAACTAAACTTAATTCAACCACTTGTTTCACGCCATCTAAAAATTCTGAAAGAAACAGGGATAATTAGTTGCCGAAAAGATGGAACAAAAAGGATGTATTCAATTGTTGACCAAAAAATATTCACAATTATTGACAATATAACTCCTGAGTTTGCAGACGCTCTCAGAGTTGAGATTCTAAAACAAATAGTTTGCACATAAGGAAAAATAATGAAAACATGAGGAGATATGTGTGAAAAATAAGAACGAAAATGTAAAAGGAGTCGTTAAAAAGGCATATTCGAAAATAGCTAGTGGCAACAACTCTTGTTGTTCCTGTGGCTGTACGGGTTCCGATACTCAAACAGCAAAAAGAATATCAAAGGAAATTGGCTATTCAGACGCCGAAATAAATGCTGTTCCAGAAGCAAACTTAGGATTAGGCTGTGGAAACCCAACTGCCTTAGGAAAAATAAAAGAGGGCGATGTAGTGTTGGATTTGGGAAGCGGCGCAGGATTTGACTGTTTCTTAGCCTCAAAGAAAGTGGGCAAAACAGGTAAAGTCATAGGATTAGATATGACTGAAGAAATGGTAACTAAAGCAAGAAGTCTTGCAAAAAAACATCAATACTTGAATGTTGAATTCAAGCTTGGTGACATAGAAAAAATGCCCGTTGATAATGACTCAGTTGACGTAATAATTAGCAATTGTGTCATTAACTTAGCCCCCGACAAGTTAAAGGTGTTCAAAGAAGCTTATCGTGTCCTTAAAATCGGGGGCAAAATGTACGTTTCCGACATCGTTCTTCTGGGTAAGCTTACTGAAGAGCAATTAAATGATGAAGACTTGCTTTCGGGTTGTGTTGCAGGTGCTTTGCAGAAGGAAGATTATCTGAAAAAGATTGAGCTGGCAGGTTTTAAGGTAAACGTTATCTCTGAAGACAAGGAAATAAGCAAGACCCAGTATAACGGGTTAGCTCTTGAGAGTCTCAAGATTGAAGCATTAAAGTAATTCCAGCCTTTATTTTTGTTAAAAATAATTTTGCCTCCTTTAAAGAAGGTAATTCCAAAAGGGATCCTTCTTTCGGTTAACTAAATTCAATTTAAGGAGAAGTAAAAAATTTTCTTCTGCAGAAAGATGCAATTATCTTCGAGGCTTCTGAAAGACAAGTCGCTCACCAGCTTCCATATTTTGGACAATAGCAGATATAGAATATGCTGGGTACCTAAGAGTTGTCTTCCTCATAAGAATAGGGGGAAATTGAAAAATGTCAAAATTTAATTAACTAAAGCCGCGTTCGGTATGATACAGAAAGGGATCACAGATAGAACAAAAAACCTTTGGATGAGGAGAGCCTTGACTAGGATATGGACTATCAGTTCTATATATTTTATTTTGAGAGCTTTTATTTGCAACTTATCGGTAATTAATTGATAATTTAGATAGTGATTCGTTATGTTGAAAACTAAGCTTGAAATGTACGTTGGCGTTCTCAAGATTTTAGCTCAAAATGATTCCGTTAAAACCGGCAATATTGAATATAGGCTCAACCTAAGCAACGACGAACTGAAAATATACTTAGGCTTTCTTTTGAAGCAAGGATTGGTTGATGAACAAAAACTAAGGAATACAAGAGTGGCTTACTTGATTACACAGCGAGGCATTGGAGTTATTAAATTCTTTAAGGAACTAAAACAAGAGCTTCCAATAACCAAGGAGATCAGCACTTCTTACGGTTAAGCAGGCGTCATAAATCATTTCTTGAATATTAGTGGAACATGGAGCTATATGAATTTGTTAGTTGATTAATCGAAAAAGAAAATGTGGTTTTTTTGGCAAACCTTCGCTATGTGCCATTGATAGTGTATTAAGCCTTAAGTTTGGCTATATAGAATATGCTGAATAGCTCTAAAAACAGCGTTGCTTTCTAAGAACCCAAAAAAACGGAGAATATGATAATGTACAAAACCATAATTTTAGATTGCCAAAATACCGCAGTTGTTATTTCTTGCGATGATTGCATCGCGTATAAGAACTGTAAAATGTCTAAGAAAAATGACGAAGATTTTGTTATTTCAGCCATTGGTAGTTTGCAATAAGATTTCCCAGTAACATTGATTTTTCTTTTGTTTATTTTTGTCGGTACTTGGCTGATTCTCAAAAAGACAAGTGAAAATAGTTAATCACAAACCTTTTATCGACATTGCCTAAACAAGAGCTAACAAGGGAGTTTGGAATTTATGACTGAGGAATCTGGAGTAGAAAGCGGTTCAGACTGGCAGAGATTCATAAGAAAACACTGGAGAATTGTTGCTGGGTTTGCAGTTGCGGGCATATTAGTATTCATCGGTGCTGTCTATGTTTTCTTGTGGTTCACAGCCGACGCTCAAACCACTGGTATAGTGCCTTCAACTTTAGGTCTTTGGTCAATGGCGAACGTCGTGTCGTTTGTTTTGCATTTGATTTTTTGGGAACTCGTGATAATAGGTATTCCAGCAGTCATTGGAGCTGTGGTTGGTTGGCAATGGTGGAAAAGACTTCCTGATGTGGAAAAGAGAGAATATCATTTATCCGGAAAACGCTCACGCTCCAGAAATGCAGGTGGAGCTGTTTCTCCTTTGCTATTCATTGCCTTCGCACTCAAGGTATACGTTGACGGAAACTGGAATGTGGCTATCTCAACTTACACTTTAGACTATGTTGTAGGATCAATGATTACAATACTAGTTTGGATTGTTGCTATATTTGGGATTCCAGCAATTATTGGAATTATCTGGTGGTTAACCCGAGGAATGAAGAAGAAGCCACTATCTTAGAAACCAGACCCATTAATTAAAGCGAGTATAAACTCGTCTCTTTCTGTAAATTATAGATAATCTTCATAGACTATATCGATTCGCTTTATCTTGTCCTTTTACAATGTTGAGCTTGCAAAGCAAGTCCCTTTTGGGTCACTGGCAGGGAAACTCCTATCAACTCCTTCAATGAATCATCCACGCCCTGTCAGTGACCAATTAGATTCATAGTCTGGAGATGATAAAATGATAAAACATAATACTCTAAAACCACGTTCAGTCTGTGATACAGAAAGAGACCGCAGACAAAACAAAGACCCTTTAAAAGCAGAAAATCTTGAATAGTTCACTATTTTTTAGGACAAAGTTAATTATAATTACAGGTAGATTGGCAAACGGAGAATTTGTGCATTGGTGGTTTCGAGTAAACTCTTTGTTTGCCCAAAGTGTGGCAACCAGAATTTATCTATTTTTAGAAAAACATATGAGCAAATAATAATTGTTTTCTGTAGCAGTTGCAATTTTAAATCTTCGTTTGAACTTTCAATGGAAGCTTACTATGACACAAATAAGTCGTGGGAAGAGTTTTCGGCAAAATACAAACAAAGCACATGTCGTCAGTGATAATAGACAACAAAGAATTAGCCCTTCAAGTACAAAATAAATCTGCTCTTTGATTCTTTAAGTGGAAAAAAGGAGAGGTGGTGTTATTGGCTTGTTACACTACTACACTATGCGGCAATCGCGAATTTGGGTATTGCCTTTAGTGTCCACGTAAACTCTGTAGGAGCCAACAGTATAGGTGCCTGCTGCATTGTTGTTAATGCTAAAAGTCTCCGTCAAGGGTCGTATTGAACCATCTGCAAGCTTTTGTGTAACGGTGATCGTGAGGTCATTCTTATTGCCATTAAGCTGTGTCACATGAGCCGATGGAGTAGCAACTATAGTTTTGTCGATTGTATAAGAGTCGATCACTTTGAGACTGTTGTCAGCGTTGACTTGATAGGTAGTGCAGGTGAAGGTGTTAACTGTCATGTCCACAATGCTGAACTCAGGGAGGTTTTCTTGGTGCATAACCGCTGTGTATGCATGCTGTTGGGCTAAGGTGTAGTATTTCTGTCCGCTCGCAGAGTTCAAACTGAAATAGACAGTACCGGTCGGGTCAACAGAAGCGCCGTTAGCGTTGAAAGTCTCAGGCTGCATACCCATGTCGTTGGAGGTGGCGGGGCTACCAGAATATTTCATAGGATAGGAACGGCTGTAGGAATGGTCATGTCCGTTGAATACGACGTCTATTCCGAACTCATCAATGACAGGAACATAGGCATCCCTGTAGGCTTTGCCGTCTGAGAGGGCGTGTGCGCTACCCTGGCCGTATACGTCAAAGTGGAAAGTAAGAATCCTCCAAGTTGCATCCGGATTGGCGTTAATCGCATTTTGCAAAAAGTTACTCATGCCGGCTTGGTCAACGAGGCCACCGTAGTTGACGTTCCATACCATAAACAGGGCGTCGCCGTATCTGTACCAATAATTCTGATGACTGTCGGCGTTGGGGGGATTAAAGAAGTCAAAGTTTGCTATGCTTGAGCCTTCGTGGTTACCCATGCAGGTGGCTAGAGGCAAAGACGAGAAGGTTTGCTGTGGCGTGAAGAAGTAACTATACTGCGCATTTGCTGTACTAGTGGGGGAGTTGTTGTTGATGTTATCGCCAGTGCTGGCCATGAAAGCTAAATCTGTTTCTACTTTAAGAGCTAAGTTCAAAGTGTTGTTCCAACTGTTGCCGTATGCTTGAGACGAAACCTGTGGGTCGCCGAATACTAGATAGCTGAAAGATTCAGGATTGGTTATCTTAGTAGTGTAGTTTATAGTCCAGTCACCGTTCCCGTCGCCTAGCTGATAAGTGTAGGTGGTATTGGGTTCGAGTCCCGTTACGGTTACTCTGTTATAGTATATTGTGCTAAAGGTTGATGGCAAGGCACTACATGTACCGGTGAACTCAATTGGTACATTATTTTGTATCCATATACGAACAATAGGGTTGTCCGAGGCTGTGGTGTGCCATGAAAAATTGAGCTGAGTCGCATCCGAGCCAGGAGACAGCGACAGATAGTTTACATTCAGAGTTGTTGCTGCAGTAGCAAACGGCAATGCAACCGCTATCATGCTAAAAAAAAGCATATAGTCAGTGTAATACATAACATTTTTTTAGTATTTTTTGTTTGTAGTTTCATTTCGTTTTACCCACATAAATTTAGGAAAGCAAACGCTCTCCAAACCGCTTTTATTCAAAAATAAGTACAAAAAGACTTTCTTAGTAGTATCAATACCCCATAATATTATCTATAATCTATTTGGGGAATAGCTTAATTGGTTGTTTTTGGAAGGGTTAGTTGCGTAAGCACGCAACTTCTCTAAATTCGGTGAGTTGCAGAGCATGGAATCCGTAAAGCCACCACATTGATATAGCCATTTTTATCCACCTGATCTGCGACCATACGTGCAGACAAATTTGCACTCAAAATTCTTGCGTGGAATTGCTTAAAAGCAAGCGCTTTTTAGTGTAATTTATCGGGTTAACCTCTTGCAAGTACCGACTCAAGAGAAAAAGCCAGATCAACCAAACGAAAATAAAACTGAATAATAAAAAAAGCAAGCAATCAAGTGTAAACTTTTTCCCCTATTTAGATAAACTCTCACCAACCAAAGTTTGGCTAAATAATTGGAAAGCTTTGCAGTTTCTATATAGTTACTAAAGAATACACACGTATTTCTTAATTGATTCAATGGTCAAAACATAAAGCAGGGATGAGGAACATGGAAATATCAAATGAGACAATAATTTTTTCTTGCCCTGGGGGTTTGAAAAGTTTTGAATTTGACTTAGTTGGAGAACACCAATTAGTCTCGTGTCCTTTGTGCGGAATAGAATTCATAACAGTGAAAAAAGGACAAACCCTTCTGCTTGAATCATTTGAAGTTAACCAAAACGAAAACATGGCACAAGCCTTAATGAGGTGAAAAACTGATGCAAGTAAAATGTAGTGGATGCGAAAAAAAATTCGACGTCTTTCCAGAAATCTTTGGAAACTACGAAATAATATTCTGCCCAGTCTGCGGATTACACCATCAAGTTATCAAAAAAATAAACCACACAACAGTGAAATCAATCCAGTACGCATAAATCAAAACGAATATCCCTAATTCTTTGATAAACCAATCAAAGAAAAAGGACTTTTATCCACCCGAGTACCAGAAAAATCTTAATTACATAGGCAGGTATTTTGCTTTATGGAAGAAATAGAAGTAAAGATTTTAGAAGTAAACAGGCCAGCGCTTGAGAAAATCCTCACAAACCTTGGTGCCAAAAAAGTTTTTGATGGCGAAATTGAAACAATATTTTTAGACTCTGAAGATGGAGCAATAATTAAAAAGAGAGATGTCCTGCGCTTGCGAAAAGAGCAAGATAAAACCGAATTAACATACAAGAAAGTCCACGTGACAGAAACGGCGAAAACCGCAGAAGAATATACTGTGAAATTATCAAGCTTGGAAATGATGAAAACAATTTTGGAAAACTTGGGTTTTAAAGCAATTGATAGTACAAATAAGCATAGAGTTAGCTACGTTCTTGATGTCGCACGCTTTGATTTTGATTGTTACTCGGGAGACCATGGATTTATTCCCGAGTTTTTGGAAATAGAAGCCAAAACCACCGAATTGATCTACAAATATGCTGAGCTTTTAGGTTTTAAGGCAAAGGATTGCTTACCCTGGTCAACAACAGATCTAATCAAACATTATGATAACAGAAAAGTTGTCCAGTAGAAATTTTCGTTATCAAGAAGAAGTAGGGGTTTGGCAAGTTATTTGCGGGCTGGACGAGACTTGACGACTTTTGGCGCTATTTTCGGCTTTAGTTGAGGGCTTGTTGAGGCTTTCTTTGAGATGTTCCAAAGGGGGTATTCGCCATGCTCTTTTTTGAAACTCTCCAGAAGTTCTTGTTGGGATACCTTCGGATTATCACTGGACATCCAACTTATAACTACTTTTTCTAGATATCCTTCATTTAGGAGCATTGAATTTATTTTTCGGGTTGTTTTTCCTCCATATCCTGCAAGGTATCCGCCAAATACTCTTTTAGATGGCTTCTTTGATTTGCCAATGTAGAGGATACCAGAATTTGGTTTGCCAGTTAGTGCTGAGTCAGCTAAAATCAAAACGCTGCTTTCGCTGGGCAGGGTTGAAAAGGAAATTCCTTTAAGTGGAACAAAATCGGCGAAGCCGCTTTCTTTAAGAGACAAAGAATTCATATTCTTTAGTAGAGAGCGAGCGAGATTTAACCTTTCCTATATAAACTATTTATGGATATATATTCTATTTTCAGAGCCCTTAATGATAACCTCCCACTTTTTGAAGGCAGGTGTGCCTGGAATGAACAAAAAAGCTCCGCTTTTCGAATATGAAACATTTATAGTTCGCCGACCAAAATGCGCAGAAACCCACGCTTCGTTAAGGAAGCAAGAACGCTGATTTCACAAACGACTTCATCGGCGAATATTTTCTTATTATGTTTCCTTTATAAAATGCAATAGTTATTACTTCTTAACTGAGACAGAAAATCACAATGCTTACGATAAAACCAGTTGGTAAAGAGTTTTGTTAGCTCCAAAAAATCTTGATTCAGATTCAAACGCTGCCTTAACCCAGAAAAAAATACTAGATAATCCAAGCTTTTATATCAATAGAGAACTTAGCTGGATAAGATTTAACGCCCGCGTCCTTGAGGAAGCAGGTGACCTGTGGCATCCCCTGCTGGAGAGGGTTAAATTCATTGCTATCTGCGGCAGTAACCTTGACGAGTTCTTTATGACACGTGTAGCTCGACTTGTTAAAAAAGTCAAATCAGGATCAGAAGACAAATCGATGGATGGAATGAGTTTCATTGAACAAATCCAAGCCACACGTAAAGAAATAATTCCACTTATTGAAAATCATTCAAAGTGCTGGAAAGACGAAATTATCCCTGCTCTGTCCAAAGAAGAAATTTATGTTAGCAGCTTTGAACAGTTATCAGAAAAAGAAAAGGAAAACTTGAGAGAATTCTTCGAGACAGCTATTGCTCCATCAATTAGGATTCCTAAAGTGGGCTTTGACAGTGTTTCAATTGAGAACCTGCACATAACCCTCTACATTTCAGGTTTTCATAATCAGTTCTCAAACTTTTGCATCTTGCTAGATGTTCCTACCGAAAAATTTGGAAGACTAATAAGTATTCCACAAAGGCAAATCTTGGAAACCAAAGAAAGCAAAGCGCACCATTTTGTACTATTGGAAGATTTAATCATAAATAATCTAAAAGTGATTTTTCCAACAGAAAAAAACCTGACCGCATATCCATTTAGGTTAACCCGTAATGGAGAAATAGATATCCTGATGGATGAATCTGCGGACTTTCTTAATACTGTACAGAAAAGTCTCTCGACTCGAAAAGCCGGTTTTCCGACAAGACTTGAATTTGACAAAAAAACGCCAATTCAATTTAGGGAATTGATAGCTAAAAAACTTGGTTTGCCTGAATATTTGATTTATGAGTTTGATGGACCCCTCGGGCTTGTTGACCTTTGGCAATTGCTCAAAATAGATCGCCCAGACATCAAAGACAAAAGCTTCTTTCCATGCATTTCCCCATTAATGATATCAAAAAACAACATTTTTGAGACTATAGCTAAACAGGACTTTGTCCTCTATCATCCCTATGACGGCTTTGACGTAATAATTGACCTATTAAGAGAAGGAGCTATTGACGATGATGTATCGGAAATCTGCATAACAATGTACCGAATGGATCATAAATCACCTATTGTAGATGCATTGATTGAAGCTGCCCGGAATGGCAAAAAAGTCACTGCCATAGTTGAATTAAAAGCTAAGTTTGATGAAGAAAACAACATCCTTCTGGTCTCTAAACTTCAAAGCGGCGGCGTAAACACCGTTTACAACTTCCCAAATTTCAAGGTACATGCAAAACTGTGTCTAATAAATAGAAAAGAAAAAAATGCTGTAGTCAGATACTCTCACATTGGCTCGGGAAACTATAATGCAGTTACGGCGAAAATCTATGGCGACATAGGCTACCTTACAGCAAACCCTGAAGTAGGGTTGGAACTTGAAGACCTATTCAGTGCAATAATAAATGGGCTTCAAGAAAAAGAAACTAAACATCTGCTAGTAGCTCCAAAAACGTTGAAGAGCGAAATTCTTAGGCGAGTAGATAAAGAAATAAGCTTTCACCAGAAAACAGGACGAGGCTATTTAGCGTTTAAACTAAACAACTTGGAAGAGAAGGGAATCATTCAAGCCCTTTATAAAGCGTCTATGGCAGGAATCAAGATCGACCTCAATGTTCGAGGCTTATGTTGTTTAAGACCTGGAATTGAAGGAGTAAGCGAAAACATTTCAGTTATTTCTATAGTGGGACGATTCCTTGAGCATGCCCGAATCTACTACTTCCGTGATGATACTGAAGATGAAGTGCTAATTGGCAGTTCAGATATGATGTTTAGAAACCTCAATGAAAGAATCGAAGTCCTCTTATCCGTACCCGACCCCTACCTGCGACAAACTATCCTCGATGACATGCTTAAAATTCATCTTAGAGACAACGTCAAAGCAAGACGTCTACTTCTAGATGGAACCTATGAAAGAGTCAAAGTAAGAGAAGGAGAAGAAGTCATCAATTCTCAAGCTTGGCTAATTGAGAACAGAGGCATCTGGAATGAACGGCCCCATTAAAGCTCAAACATGCCAAAGCAACTGGAGTTACTGCAAATTTGGGTCCGAAGCGCTTACAAAACTTCTCAATGTTTTCGAAGACCAGATCGGTGGAGTAATAAAAAACGACGATATCGAATATGTCCATAAAACTCGCGTCACCTCTCGAAGACTCAGAGCTACCATGCCTCTTTTTAGGGAATGCTTCCGTAAAAAAGATTTCGAAAGATGGTTGTGCGAAATAAAGAAAGTCACACGTTTGCTTGGCGATGCCAGAGACTTGGATGTGCAGATAGTCTTTGTTGAGAAGTATATGCAAAAATTGGAGTTAGACGCTGAAAGAACTGGTATTGAGAGTCTGGTTAAGAGTCATAAAGATCAAAGGAGAAGCATCCAACCGTCCATTGTCAGTGGATTGGAGCAGCTGAAGGAAAGCGATATTTTAGGAGATATGCAAAAATTTTGTGAACAATCAATTGAGGAACAATCAAATGAGTTGTTTGATCCCAAAAAGGTACTGGAAAAAGCCCGTTGGCATATTTCTTTTAGAATTGACGATTTTTTAGCGCTAGAAAACTATGTTCACTTAGAAAATGAATTTCTAAAACACCACCAAATGAGAATATATGCAAAAAAACTGCGCTATACCATGGAATCCTTTGCCTCACTATATCAAAACAAACTCTTTCAAGAAATAGAAACCATCAAAACTTTTCAAGATATCCTTGGCGAAATGCATGACTGCGACATATGGTCGGAATACATCCCAAAATTTATGAAAGAAACCAAGGCCAAAATTAATCCAAAAGGTAAAAGAAAAGCGATCACTTTAGTGGAACAGTCCCTTTTGAACTTTCTCACTTTTGTTAAAGAAAAAAGAAAAGAAGATTATGGCCAATTTGTCCGGTTTTGGGATGAAAACAAGAACAACGGTTTTTTTGTTAAACTCAGAAAATCGGTCAATGCAGAATTGGCGGCAAAAGATGAAGAACTAATAAAACGGGTCCTTGCAAATCCCAATGTAAAAATTGCTGTTTTGTCGGATGTTCACGCTAATCTGCAAGCTTTAGAAGAAGTTATTCAAGATGCAGAAGAACGGGAAGTAGACGTCTTTCTCAATGCAGGCGACTCAGTTGGTTTTGGCGCTTGCCCAAATGAAGTTGTGGAGTTGTTAAGTGAGAAAAGCGCGTTAAGCATTTTGGGAAACTATGACCTTGAGGTTATTGAGGGAAAAGCCAAAGCTAAAGGCGAAAAAAACCTTGCTTTGAACTTTGCTAGAAAAGAGTTGGCTAAATCTTGTGAAAACTACCTCTATTCTTTACCGCGTGAACTCCGTCTTGAAGTTGCGGGCAAAAAAGTACTTGTGACACATGGCAGTCCCGAATCTATTGAGGAACATATTTACAATGACACACCAGTTGAGCGACTGAAAACTCTTGCTTACATCGCTAAGGCAGACGTGATAATTGTTGGGCACTCTCATGAACAATTATGGCGAAAGGTAAACAAATCTTGCTTTATCAACCCTGGAAGCGTGGGAAGACCAGGCGATGGAACCCCCAAGGCGGCGTACGCAATTTTAAGTTTTAACCCAGTCAAAGTTGAGTTAGTTCGCTTAGATTACGATGTTAAAGGCGCCGCAGACGCAATTAGGAAAAAGGGTTTGCCTGAAAGTTTTGCTCAGATGCTTCTTCGCGGGGTATCTCTTGATACAATCCTCAAAGAGGATAAAACTAGAGAAAGTCTAATGATTCAGAACTGCAAGGAAACAGCTAAGGTAGTGAAAGAGATTTCGGGAAAGTATTGGCCTGAATCCGATCATTTTATTCAAGTCCGTAAATTGGCGTTAGGGCTCTTCGACGGGTTAATCAAATGGCATCATTTGAGTATGCGTGAACGATGCTGGCTCGAATGCGCCGCAATTTTGCATGATATTGGCTTGTCAAAATCCAGAAAAGGTCACCACAAAAAATCAGCCAAACTTATCTTGAACGATAATCAATTTCCTTTCACTTCTCAAGAAAGACGAATAATAGCAAACATCGCCCGATACCACCGCAAGGCTTTCCCCAAACAAAACGACCATAACCTTGCAACACTAAACCGAGAAACACTCAATAAACTAAAAATTCTGGCAAGCCTTCTCCGAGTAGCAGATAGTCTAGATTATACGCATCAGACAATTGTTGAATCATTAAAAGTTAAGGTAGATATTAAGAGAATTATTGTTGAATGTGTTTCCAAAACGAACCCCAAGTTGGAAGAGCAGGCTTTTAATAAGAAGAAGGATTTGTTTGAAAAGGTCTTCGCTAAGAAAATGGTGCTGATATGGAAGCAACCGTCAAAACCGCTGGACATGTAGTTGGGTTTGTAGACATTGGAACAAACGCAATACGTTTACTAGTGGTAAGGATAAACTCCAATTTCTCCTACACCATCATCAGCCAAGAAAAAGAGGTTGTTAGGCTCGGCGAAGATGAATTCAAGGATAATATACTTAAACCTCAAGCAATGGAAAGAGCTATTTTTGTGTGTGGAAAATTTGCTAACCTAGCCAAAACCTATGGTGCTTCTGAAATAATAGCAGTCGGAACCTCGGCAATTCGAGAGGCCCAAAACCAATGCGAGTTCCTTCAAAATCTCCATGACAAAACGGGGCTCAATGTTAATGTCATTACAGGTCAAGAGGAAGCGCGCCTGATTTGCGTGGGCGTGTCAAGTGGAATAGATATTGGAGAAGAAAAAGCTATTTTCATAGATTTTGGTGGAGGCAGCACCGAAATCGCCGTCGGCAATCAGCATGAATGCTTCTCTGTAGACAGTCTAAGACTGGGAGCAATTAGATTAACAGCTCAGTTTATTGGCGAAGGATGGATTGGACCAGTTGAAAACAATGTTTACAAGCAGATAAAACAATACGCGTGCATCAAAGTTCATCCGTTAAAAGCGAAAATCCGAGAGTCCGGCGCCAGACGAGCATGGGGTTCATCGGGCACAATTATTAACTTGGCAGAAATCTCAAACAAACTTTTCAAGAAAAACGTTAATGGAGCCGGTCTCACCCTTTCAAGGAAGAACTTGAAAAAGTTGGCACCGATTCTTTGCTCTCTATCCCTTGAAGAAAGAAAAAAGCTACCTGCCGCCAACCCTGATCGAGCCGACATTATAATTGCCGGAGCAGCAACGATTGAAGCAATCATGGAAGAGCTAGGCTTGGAGGAAATCAAGGTCAGTCACAGAGAACTACGGGATGGACTGCTTGTTGAGTACTTGTCGAATTTTGAAGGTTTTCGGGAATTGCAAAAAACGCCTATGAGAAACAGGAGCATTTTGCATTTAGGGAGGTCTTGCAACTTTGATGAAAAGCATTCGGAAACAGTGGCTTCTTTGGCATTGCAGCTTTTTGATAGCGCAAAGCTGGTTGGGCTACATAACTTGGGCGAATCAGAAAAAGAACTCCTAAAGTATGCTTCCACTTTGCATGATGTGGGCGATTTTCTCTCATTTAATGACCATCAACTTCATTCTTCTTATATCATCAGTAACGCTGAACTCCTTGGCTTTGATAAAAAGGAAATTCAAATAATGGCCAGTATTGCGCGTTTTCATAGAAAAAAGTTGCCAACTAAAAAAGCTTTGAAACCCTTGGGGTTGGACGAAAGGACCAATCATGCGATTGCAGTTCTTTCTACATTTCTTCGATTCGCTGAAAAACTTGACCGGAGCCACTCTTGCCTTGTGAAAAAAGCGGAGTTCAGCAAAGTCAACAAAGACCAAGTGTTACTCTCATTTTACTCAGACTCAGACTGTAGCTTAGAAGAATGGAGCGTCATTCAAAACCGACAAGCATTCTATGAAGCCTTCGGAAAAGAGTTAGATGCCCAATGCATAGTTACGCCTGCACTTAATCAATAGCATCCGAAAGAGGTCATTCTTTTTGCAGTTCAGCCTTCGCCTTTTTGAATGCCACAGATTGCTCTTTACTTAACACAGGATATTTCAGATCCAACTTTTTAATTTGCGAGAGTATGATTTCCGAAATTGATGCGTGGGTAACCCATTTTTTGTCTGCAGGTATAACATACCATGGTGCCCATTCAGTGCTTGTTTTGTTAAGCATCTCTTCGTAGGCTTCCATATAGTCAGCCCATTTTGACCGCTCCGAAAGGTCAGTAAGCGAAAACTTCCATTCTTTATCTGAATTTTCGAGGCGCTTAAGCAAACGCTGCTTTTGTGCCTCTTTAGAGACATTAAGGAAAAATTTCAGAACTACTGTACCATTCCGAACCAGATGACGTTCAAACAGGTTTATATCCTCATACCGTTGATTCCAGAAAAGCTTCCCTTCCTCACCAGGAGGCAACTTCTGTTTTTCAAGGACTTCTGGTCTAACTTTAACTATCAACACGTCTTCGTAATAGGAACGATTAAAAATTCCTATGTGTCCCCTTTCTGGAAGAGCTTTTTCGTGACGCCACAAGAAATCGTGGTTTAATTCCTCTTCAGTCGGTGTTTTGAAGCCTATAACTTGGCAGCCTTGCGGGTTAATGCCTGACATTACATGGCTGATTGTGCTGTCTTTGCCTGCTGCATCCATCCCTTGAAGAATGATTAACATTGAGTAAGTGTTGCTTGCCCAAAAAAGTTCCTGCATTTGAACCAATTGTTTTCTGTTGGTTTCAAGGGTAGCCTGAGCTTGTTCTTTGACGCCTTTTTTTCCTTCTTTTTCTTCTTGTTTCTTAGCCCATTTTGGAACCCAGCTTGAATCATAAGATTTCAAACTGACCGTTTTTCCGGCTGGAACCTTGAAGTTTTCCGCATTAATCGACATTCAAAACCTTCTCAAAGAGATTAAGTTATGGCGATTAATATTAGCTGTGGCTAGGAAAAAGGGCTCAACTCTATAGTGTGGAAAGTCTTGATGATTAGCCTAAGTTTACTTTTTCACCTGTCACTATGTACATAATTGATTCACAAATGTAGACTGCGTGGTCAGCAATACGCTCTAAATACCTAGTCATCAAAGCGCTCGAAATTAAGCATTTACTGTTTGCTTGCTCTGTATTGATTAGTTTGTGGAGATAGTCGAAATACATTTTGTCAACTTCGCGTTCGGTTTGAGAAATGGTTTTGGCAAGGATTATATCTTGTTTTTTGAGTGAGTTGACACTTGTTCTGACCATTGAGAGAACTTTTTCACTCATTTCGTTGACATAGTCTTTTGTCCAGGATTCGCATTGGTTTAAACCTACTAGCTGGTCGTTGATGAATGAAATATCGAAGGCATATCTGCCGTATCGTGCAAAGTCATTGCCTATTTTCATGTAGGACTTTATTGTTCTAAGGTCAGTGGCGACGGGTTGGAAACGAGCAATTAACTGGAAGGTTTCATCTTCAACTTTGTCAGCCATCGAAACCAGAATGTCAGACATTTCTCTGACTTGTTCTTGAACACCTTTGCCTTCGAGGTAACCATGAATTGAAAGGGCAAGGGTATCGTAGGTTAACTCGCCCATCCTAACGATTAGGACTGATTGTTCTTCTAATCCGCGGTCAATTATTCTGCTCATAATGTATTCTCCTATCCGAATTCTCCTGTTATGTATTTTTCCGTTAATGGATTTTTGGGAGATTCAAAAATATCACGGGTTGGCGCAAACTCGATTAACGATCCAAGATACATGAAAGCCGTGTAATCTGACACTCGGGACGCTTGCTGCATGTTATGAGTTACAATAACAACTGTGTAATCACGTTTAAGCTCAACCACTAACCGCTCAATCTTAGCAGTCGCAATCGGATCCAAAGCCGAGCATGGCTCATCCATCAATATAACTTCAGGCTCCAACGCGATAGCCCTCGCAATACATAACCGCTGCTGTTGACCACCAGAAATGCTTGTGCCAGGCTTCTTCAAGTCATCTTTGACTTCATCCCAAAGCGTCGCCCGCTCCAAACTTCTCCTGACTACTTCGTCAAGGTTCTTGCCTTTCTTAGTACCAGTCAGCTTTAAGCCAGCGGCGACGTTGTCGTAGATGGACATCGTTGGGAAGGGGTTGGGTTTTTGGAAAACCATGCCGACTCTTCGGCGCACCTGCACGGGGTCAACTTGTTTGTCGTAGATGTTTTGGCCATCCAGCAGTATTTGCCCTGTCATTTTAGCGGTTGGTGTAAGTTCGTGCATTCGGTTTAGGCAGCGGATGAATGTGGATTTGCCGCATCCGGAGGGTCCAATTATGGCTGTTACAGCGTTGGCTTTGATGTTGATGTTAACGTTTTTTAATGCTTGTTTTGCGCCAAACCAGGCGTTCAAGTCTATACTCTGCATTTTCATTTCTGCGTCAGCAGCTTTTGTTTGAGTACTATTTGTTGTTGTCATCTTTTGTTTCTACCTCTGGTTGCTAATCTAACTATGATGTTTAGGCTCAGCACCATCAAAATCAGGACTAATGCTGCTCCCCAACCCTGGGCCACCAAACTGGCTTGTGGTTGGAGGGAGTCGCGCCAGATTTCAAGGGGCAAAGCTGCCATCGGTTGGTTTAAGCCTTGGAAGAAATATCGGTTTCCCAATATGGTCATGATTAAGGGTGCGGTTTCTCCTGCGATTCGCGCAACAGCGAGGAGCGTGCCTGTTAATAATCCTGCTTTGGCTGTGGGCAAAACAACGCTAAGGGTGGTTCGCCACTTGTGCGCTCCAAGAGCAAGAGATGCTTCGCGGACGCTGTTGGGTACGAGTTTCAGCGATTCTTCGGTTGTTCGGGCTACGATTGGGATTAGGATGAATGAGAGAGCTATAGCTCCGGCAATAGCCGAGTAGTGCCCGATGAGGGCAATGACTATTACGCCGTAAGCAGTGATTCCCACCACGATAGATGGAAACTCTGTTAAAACGTCGTTGATTGAACGCATTACGGAAGCGTACTTGTTGTTACCAAACTCAGCCAAGTAAATGCCCGATAGTATTCCAACCGGGATGCCGAAGAGACTTGTTAAACCAATCAATATGAGCGTACCCTGAATGGCTGGTCCAATACCGCGTTCAGAATTGCTGTTGACCAAAAATCCAATACTAAGCTGAGGCGCACCCCTTACGATAACCTCCCATAGAATACTTAGGAGCGGAGTAACCGCCAAAACAACGCAGACAGCGCACAAAACGAAGAACAAGCGGTTCTTAAATTTTCTAAAGGCATAATTGGAGATTATTCGATTGCGCCCCCCTTTACCTTCAACACACGATGTACCAGAACTCCTGCACCAATGTTGATGAGCAAGCTAACTATAAGCAGGATTAAACCGACACCAATGTAAGCTGAAACCTGCAAAGAACCTGTCGCCTCTAGAAAACCGTTGGCGATGAGCGAAGCCATCGTTTGGCCAGGTTGAAAAAGCGATACCGGCATGGCTGCTGGACCCGTCTGGTTGCCGATGAGCATTGCAACGGCCATGGTTTCGCCTACTGCCCTGCCCAAACCCAGTATTACTGCTCCGAAGATTCCTGACCGCCCGTAATTGATTACCCAATGGCGGATGACTTCCCATTTGGTTGCTCCGATGCTGTAGGCGCCCTCTCGGATGCTGTTGGGCACTGCGCCTATAACTTCTTTAGAAATCGAAGCCACAGTGGGAATAATCATGATAGCGAGTATGATTCCTGCAGTGAAAATATCCAAGCCGATTGGAGTTCCTTTGAAAATAGGAATCCAGCCAAGGTATGTTGACAGGGGTTTTTCTATGTAATCTGCGATCCAATAGTGAAAGACGAACAAACCCCATAGGCCGTAGATTACGCTTGGTACAGCCGCCAACAACTCAACCAAGTAACCAATGGGCACCCGAAGCGTTCGCGGCGACATCTCTACAAGGAAAACCGCGATGCCCAAACTCAAAGGCACCCCGATTAAAAGCGCAATGCCTGAAGTGACAAGTGTGCCCATCACATATGGGAGTGCAGCGTAGACTTCTCTGCCCTCAACGGGGTTCCATGCGCTGCCGAAGAAAAAGTTTGCACCAAACTTTTGTATTACAGGTCCAGAGCCTGTTGCTAGAACGTAAGTTGTTATGAATAGAATAACTACAGCTGAAGCTGCCACGATAGCGGCTAAATTCTTGAATATGAAGTCGCCTGTTAACTTTGATTTTATTTTTGTAAAAAACATTTGGAGGTGGGGCTGTTTCAGAGCGTTATCCACCTTAAGTTGTTGCTAGGGTCTGTCCGTTGAAAGTAATGGATTTTATTGTTGTTTCATCAATTTGCACAACATTGGAGGGCAATTTTGCGTATGATAGTCCAGGGGCAAATTGTTGTCCATCATGCACAACATACCAAAGGAACTGAACGAGTGCTTCCGCTTTATTTTGGTTCATATCTGAGAGCACGTTGAGTTCTTTGTAGACGATGAGGTACGTGAAGCTGACGATTGGGTAAGCCTTTGCGTCGGGGGTGTTGAGAAGACTGACATTAGTCCAACCTTCGCTGCCTGCTGGCAAACCACTCGAAGCGCCCGATTGAACTGCAACAGTAGTTGAATCAAGACTTGGCAAAATCCAGTTTCCTGAGGGGTTTTGTACGGCAGCTATTGTCATGCTATTCTCAAGCACATATGCTAATTCGACGTAACCGATAGAGTAGGGGTTTCCTTGTACTGTTGACGCAACGCCTGTATTGCCACTTGAGCCTGAGCCAACTGGCCACGCCACTGATTTGCTGGATCCGATTGAGCTGTTCCATGCGGGGCTTGAAACGCTGAGATAACTGGTGAAGATGAAGGTTGTTCCTGACCCGTCAGAGCGGTGAACGGTATTGATTGTTTGTGCTGGGAGGGTGACGTTTTGGTTGAGGTTTTGGATGGATGGGTCATTCCATTTGGTTATGGTTCCTTGGAAAATGTCCGCGATTATTTTGCCAGTTAAGTGTAGACCAGAAGAAACGCCGGGTAGATTGTAAGCGACGGTTACTGCACCTATGGTTTCTGGAATGTGCAGAGCGTTGGGTATGTTGGCGGCGTCAGATGCAGTGAGAGGTGCGTCTGAGGCTGCAAAATCCACGGTTGCTTGCGATTGCTTGTAAGCAGATATTCCTCCTCCGCTGCCGATGGGTTGATAGTTTACTTGGACGCTGGGTTTAACGTTTGTTGAGTAATTGCTTATTATAGAATTAAGCAGTGGATAGGGGAATGTTGCGCCGGCGCCCTGCAGATTGATTGTTTGGACGGCTCCAGGTTGTGAGAGGTAAACATATGCTGCTACTGAGCCGAGAAGTATTGCGATTGCGACTATTGCGGTTACAACGAGATATTTAGTGTTCATATTTTCATTCCTCGTGTTTGTATAATTACAAAAGCGCGTGTTGTTATATAGTAAATCTACATAATATTTATAGTCTATATAGACATACCTAATATAATGACTTCCCATAGAGAGAGTAATTGATGTCAAGCGTCACAAAAGAAACAGAAAATCCAAGTGGAGAACAACGCAAACTCCAAGTTACTGGCGGATCAACTTTCATACTTTCTCTGCCCAAAGACTGGGCTACCAAGAACGAGCTCAAACGTGGAAGTTCCATGGTGGTCCGCGAAGAAGAAGATGGATCCCTCTCAATCGCACCTGCTAATTTTCCGAAAAAAGAAAAACAAGACGAAGCCTACATCAAAGCCTCATTAAACGACAACCCCGACGCCGTCATGCGAACCGCAATCTCCGCATATCTTAGCGGCTACAACGTACTACACATTAGAGCTCAAGGGCAAAAAGTGCTTTCCTCAAAACTACGAAACCACCTCAAAACCTTCGCCAGGCATTACCTCGTCGGAACAGAAATCGTCATCGACACCCCAATTGAACTCACCTTGCAGGTTTTACTCAACTATCCAGAACTCACAGTTCAAAACGCGTTAAGCCGCATGTCAATTATTGGATCTTCTATGCACCGGGAGGCCATTACAGCATTAAAAAAACTTGATTATGCCAGCGCCAAAGCCGTGATAGAAACTGACCGTGAAGTAAACCGCTTCAGTCTCTACATCGTGAGGTTGTTGAAGTTGGCTGTTTCGAATCAGCGCATAGTTAAAGACATCGGCTTAACCAGCCAAAAAGAATGCTTAGGCTATAGACTTATCGCCAGAGCCGTTGAGAGAACAGCCGACCACGCGACTAAAATTGCAGAAAACACTTTGCTGCTTAAAGACCCTGTAAACGATGAGATTTTAGATAGAATAAGTCAGCTTAGTGATTTGGCTATTTCGATGTTTGAAACTTCCATGGAAGCGTTGTTTAAACATGATTTTAACCTGGCCGAGACCGTCATCGAAAAACTAAGTCAAGTGCATAAACTTGAGAAGGAAACCGTTCTGTACTCTCACAACGCCAAGATTGAAGAAATCGTTAATTTGAGATTGATAATTGAGAGTGTTAGGCGAACGGCGGAGTATGCTACGGACATTTCTGAAGTTGTGCTTAACCTAAATGTTGAATCGGTTCTGAGTTAATAATTTCTTTTTTCCTTTTCTTAGCTACGATTTGATTGATTTATTATTTCAACATTTTAAGGGTTGAAAAAGCCATTTCCCACCTACCCCTCTATAGTTTCTGCATGGATCAGCTATCAGGATCCAAATGATCAAACAGACAAAACAACTTGGGATGGTTAAGAACTTAAGCTAATAATTCTAAAAAAATAAAAAGTTGGGGTAGATTATTTTAGCTCGTGTAGACTACAGCGCCGTTGAAGGTTATCGACTTGATGGTTGTTTCATCGATGCTGATGACGTTTGCTGGTAGTGAGGCGTAGGATAATGCGGGTGCTTGATCTTGACCATTGTGTACCACATACCAGAGCCATTGAACGAGTGCGGTTGCATCGTTTTGACTTAAGCCGGGTATCACGTTTAGTTCTTTGTAGACAATTATGTAGCTGAAGCTTACGATAGGGTACGCGTTTGCTTCGGGTGCGTTGAGGATGTTTACGCTTGTCCAGCTTGCGCTGCCTGCTGGTAACCCTGCTGAAGCGACTGATTGGGCTGCTACTGTCGTGGTGGCGAGTGATGGAATAATCCAGTTTCCGGCTGGGTTCTGAACTGCTGCGACTGTCATGCTGTTTTGTACTGTGTAAGCTAATTCGACGTAGCCGATGGTGTATGGTTGACCTTGAACCAACGTTGCAACGCCGGTGTTGCCGTTAGAGGCATATCCTACTGGCCACGATACTGATTTGCTTTGTCCGATTGCTGTGCTCCATGCGGTGCTTGAGGCAGTAAGGTACCCTGTGAAGACGAAGGTTGTTCCAGAGCTGTCTGAGCGGTGTACTGTTATTATTGATTTTGCTGGAAGGGTTACAGTTGGGTTTAAGGCTGTTATTGCGGGATCGTTCCACATTGTTATAGTTCCTTGGTAGATGTCTGCGATTATTTTGCCAGTTAAGTGTAAGCCTGTTGCTACTCCAGGCAGGTTGTAGGCTACGGTTACTGCGCCGATGGTTTCTGGAATGTGTAGAGCATTAGGTATGTTAGCTGCATCTGAAGCGCTTAAGGGTGCATCTGAGGCTCCGAAGTCAACCGTTTTTTGAGTTAATGCGGTGATTCCGCCGCCGCTGCCGATTGATTGGTAGTTTACTTGTATGTTGGGGTTGGTATGGGTGTAGTTGATAATCATTGCATTAAGCAGTGGGTAGGGGAATGTTGCTCCTGCACCTGTCAATGATGCGGGTACAGGTGTTGGCGTTGGGCTGGGTGACGATGTTGGGGTCGGTGAAGTTGTCGGGTGAGCGGTTGGGCTTGCAGTAGTCGATGTTGTTGGTACTGCAGTTGGGCTAGCGATTGGTGAAGCGGTAGGCGTTGGGGTTGGTGTGGGCGCGGTTGAATTTGAGCCCATGTAAGCGTATGCTGCTACTGAGCCGATTATTATGGCGATTACAACTATTGCTATTGCGATTGAATATGTTGCTTTCATATTTTTTCCCATTTGGGTTTATAGAAAACTGGGTAATATAGTCGCCCAACATAGATTACAAAAGCAATATAGTTCACAATAGTTCAATATATAATAAATATAAAAGTGAAATTAATGAATCAAAATAAAATTAAATTACAAATTTATGATAAATATAGAAAACAAAAAAACTCTCAGTTTTAAGGGAACATACAGGCAAACGTGCCAAATCATTGAAACGCTTGTATGAAGCAAACAACTTCAGGACTTTGATTTATACTCGCACTGTCAATTAGGTGTGCTGTACCATCAGGACAGTAGACTTTGTCACCTTTATGGGCTTTTTGATACCGTTTGCTGCATTCTTTAAGTTTGGAGCAGCCATCACAATCTCTTGATAACATTCTTCTTTTCACCTCTACTTTATTCAAGACTTAACATACCCAAAGTCACCTATAGAGATGACCACTATAATCTATATATAACAAATAGAACCAACCAATAAAAACTACTAAAAAGTACGAGAACATTTAAGAAACAAAGAAAACACTCAACCTAAGACAGCAATGAACCAGAAAAGATGGAAAGCAAAAGGCATTTTTTTGGATTTAGACGGCACCTTAGTAGACTCCTCAGGAGCTTACATCGAAGCTGCCAGAATTGCCTTCCAAGTCACAAGGAAAAAAATGCCTGAAACCAAAATTCTCCTTGAAATTCCAAAAAGACTAGAGCAACACATACCAATCGACGACCTAACCAATGGGGATACAAAAGAGTTCATGAAAGTATACTTGAAAGCATACTATTCTGTTACTGAAGCAAAAACTACGCTTATGCCCAACGTTTCAGCAACGCTAAAATCCCTTTCGGGAAAGGCTAAACTGGCTTTGATAACAATGCGTCATTGTCCAAACCAAGTTATCGTCAAAGAATTGGATTATTTTGGAATTGCAAAATACTTCACCCACATCGTAACCGCCATGGACACCGCTAAACCTAAGCCATCACCTGAAGCATTAATCCAATGCGTCGAAAAATTAGACCTTGAAATGTGCGACTGCATCATTGCCGGAGACTCAGTTAATGACGTGCGGGCGGGGAAATCGGCGGGTGCAAGAACTGTTGCATTGCTTTCAGGGCTCTATCTACGTGACGAACTTGCGAAAGAATGCCCAGATTTGATATTGCCCAATGTTAGTTTACTGCCAGAGTTCATTGAATAAACCTCTTTTGGTATATCAGAACTCATAATATTGCTATAATCCGCCTAGTCAGTTATATGCCTTAGAAAAAATAAGGTTTAATTAAAACCTCAATCCTAAGTGAATATGGAGAAGGCTTCAGCGGGAATGATAATGAACTTTGTAGAGATTATGCTAGGGGAGAAATTGAAGGATGCAGATCCAGCTCTAGATATAATGGGCTCGGACCGTAAAGTTTTGCAAGTAGCTTGTCAAGACTTCACCAACTACCTAAAGTTCCATTGGAACCTAATCGGAAAAGAAGCAAACCAATGCGAACTAGTAGAGAGGCTGGAGAAGCTCTTCAAAGAAGACACAGCAGAACTAGAGGCATTTCTAACTGTTTGGACAGGCATTTGGTTTAAGAAATGGAAAGAACGCGTTAAACTGCTCATCGGCAACCAGAACGCTAACAAATGGAACAAAATGTCAAAAACGCTAACAGACGCCGAACCACTATGGCGAAAAATCGAGCATAAACAAGAACTCCAAGAAGTTGTAATTGCTACACTTATAAAGAACGGCGAAGTTTGCGGCACCGAAATCTTAGCGGAAAACCTCTTAAAAATGGAACTTGGAGAAAAGAACCTTCAAAACGTCAACGACAAAGACAGACTCTTCACCACACTAAACAATTCGTTGCGTAAAGCTCGAGAAATGGCGCAGAGCAAGGGTCCATTAATCTTCGTTAAAGTCGACAAAGGCTACTATAACGCACTAAACGAATAAACCATTAAATTTTTCTTTCTTATTTTTGTAAATTTTTATTTGAGTAAACCTTGCACAATTTTATTCGTAATTGAGCACTTAAAAGGTAGCACTCTGCTTAACCAGCAATGCTTTCAGTAAATGTTTTTCAGCAAAATCTAACTTTGTTACTAAATAAATAGAGAATATATTTTAGGTTAAAAATTTTAAAAACAAAGATAACGGGCGAGTTTAGCAGATTCTTTGTCTTTGAAGAGTCTTAGTTCGCCACTTGTATCGTCTGATGGTCGCTTGTTCGCCAAAACCGCAAGCCGCACAACGTTTATGTCGTACGTGATACGCACGCCTGCCGCAACGTCTACACATAATGTGGACAGTTTTGCCCTGGCGCTTGCCCATTGATGGAGTTCCTTTTCCCATTCAACTCACCTTGGTGGCGGTGAAATAAGGACTACGTTGTCTCCGCGGACAATAATGAGTCCCAGTTTCTTTTGATCTTCAACTACAGTAGTGTCTTCTGTTTCTTCTAAAACTAAGTTTAAGTGCTGATCGAAACCCTTCAGTCTTCCTCTGAGGCTTTTGCCGCCTTTTAAGCGTACAAGTACGATTTTGCTGAGATTTTGTTCAAGGATTTCGGTTGTCATTTCGCTCATTTTGGAATCCTCATGTATCTTTATGTCTTCTATACTTGAACTCTCCCCATTTAAACCTATCTAAGGTGCTATATTGATTAAGTGTGTCACCTAGTTGGTCCAAGCTTCAGGGGGTTTGGGGTGGATTGATGCTTGCACTTATAAGGTTGAGAGGTACTCATTTTTGGATAAGTAAACGGGAACCTTAACACTTCATTGAGGAAGGACCAGTGCAGAACAAGCTAAAAAAAAACCGAGCCGCCATACTAATCGTTGCAATAATCGCTATTGCCCTAGTTGCCGCTGTACTGATTTTTCTAAATTCCCAAAACGCCTATGTACTTTTGTTTGCGGTTGCCTTCGGATTAAACCTCATTCCGTTCGCAGGACCCTCAAATCTTCTTATCGCATCTTCAGCTGCCGTCGCATTAGTAAATCCTGGGCTTGGAGAACTGTTTTTCATAGGCTTGATAATCGCTACTGCATCGGCGTTAGCTAAAGGCATCCACTACATGATCACATTCTTTGTCAGCGGCCACTTAAGCGAGAAAAGGCAAGCACGGCTCGATGCTGACGGAGCAAAAGTTAAGCGCTGGGCATTCCCCCTACTCTTCATTGCAGCGGCAACACCTATCCCTGATGAACCTGTGGTTATTCCGCTTGGACTCATGAAGTACAGCCCCGCCAAGTTTTTTTCCGCTTACTTTTTAGGAAAACTCGCAATTACCATTCCAGGCGCGCTTCTGGGGAATTTGGCAGGTGACGTATTTTCAGCTTACCTAAGCCCAATTGCAATGGTTATAATCTCCATCGTATTAACCGTCGTCATAACAGTTATCCTGCTCAAAGTCGATGTTGGCAAGATTGCAGAGAAATACCTCAAAAATAGACAGGATCAAAAGAAGCAAACCGAGAAAAACTAAATAGCCAGCAAGAACCAAGTACTGAAGGTTAAACATGCCCACGCAACGCAGATACCCCCTTAAAGCCAAAGAAGCGAAACAAATAGTTGAGGAAGCCTCAAAAAAACTAAAGCTTGAATTAGAAGTTAAAGCTAACGTTGAAGTCGTGGAATCCGACGTCGGCGAAATTTACCTTATCGAAGGAAAACCAATCCTCTACAAGTCAGGCGACAAAATCTTGCCAACATTACTTTTCACGGAGTTCACGGCTAAAGCCCCAAAAATTGTGGTTGATATGGGCGCCATTCCCTACGTGTGCAAAGGCGCAACAGTTATGGCTCCGGGCATCGTGCGCATCGAAGGCGCATTCGGCAAAAACGACCTTGTTCTCATCGTGGACATGAAGCATGGCAAATCCTTAGCGATTGGCGAAAGTCTTCTTGATTACGAAACCGCCAAACAGACTAAGAAAGGACCTGTCGTTAAAACGCTACATTATGTAAGTGACAAAATCTGGGACTACATAAAAACTCTAGCCGAATAACCTATGCTTATTAATGTCTAATTGTTAATTTTTCGGTTTCAAGTGTGATTTGCAGGATCAAGTTTTGCGAGCGGAAATTCAAGCGTGAAACGTGTGCCTTTTCCTATCGCGCTTTCAACCTTTACGTTGCCATTTAAAGCTTCAGTCAACTTCTTCACAACTGCCAAGCCAAATCCTTGACCTTTAGCTTTAGTCGTAAAAAGGGGCTTGAAGAGTTTATCTTTAATTTCGGCAGGTATTCCTAAACCTGTGTCCGCAACACTGATAACTACCACATTATCCTTATGGACCGCAGCTAATGTCAAGCTTCCCCCTTCAGGCATTGCCTGAATTGCGTTTGAACACAGGTTGGTTAGTATTCTCTTCATGGCTGAAGGGTCAGTAATCAGCTTATTAAAAAAAGGTTCAATAGAATAATCTGTTTTTGTATTTTCAGGAATTTTAAGGGCGGAAAAAATATCCTCAACTAGCTTTGTTAAGTCAGTTTCTTCAAGACAAGGCTTCAAAGGTTTAGCGAAGTCTTGGAGGTCTGTAACAATCTTGTTAATGTAAAAGGTATTATCCTCGATAGCCTGCAGACAATCTCTTAGGCACAACTTAATAGGGCTGTCAGGCAACTCATCAATTTCTTTCTTGGAGAGGAACAAATCTCCAATGATAGCCTGTAACGGATTACGGATGTCATGGCCAACCATGCCCGCTGTAGCACCTATCGCGGCTAAACGTTCAGAGTCCCGCAGTTGTTGCTCTAAGTTTTTGCGCTCGGTCACATCATTAAATAATATTGCGACTTTTCGGATTTTTTCCTCGCCAACTGGAAACGCAAAAACATCATAGTAACGATTCAACGCCTTTGCCTCGTTCGTAAAACGGATAGGTTCACCAGTAAGGGCAACATTACCATAAATCTCAAACCAATAAGGCTCATGGTTTGGGACAAGACTACGCATCAGTTTTCCCTTTGCATCGCGTAACCCCGTTTGCCGCTCAAATGAAGCATTGACTTCCAAAAAACTGTAATCCAAAGGCTTACAATTCTTGTCAAAAACCATTTCGATAATAGAAAAACCCTCATCAATTGAATCAAATAAAGTTCGATATTTCTCTTCGCTAATCTTTAGCGAGAATGTGCGATTTTCTACTATTTCCTGTAGTTTTTTTCGTTCGACCGCATAGTTTATGGCTCGAACTAGCAGTGGACCGTCAATTTTTCCTTTAATAAGGTAATCTTGGGCACCTTTGCGCACCGCTTCGAGAGCCAAAGCATCGTTTGTGTAAGCAGTCAATATCAAGATGGGAACATTCTTTGCCACAATCTGAATTTTTTCAAAAGTGTTTAACCCTTGGCTGTCGGGTAATCCAAGATCAAGTAAAACTGCATCTACATCTCCTGTTGCCAAACGATCTATTCCTTTTGAAAGTCTGTCAACACGCTCGATATGGCCTGCCAGAGTCTCTTCTTTGAGCATCTCCTGGATAAGTCGGGCGTCGCCTGCGTTGTCTTCAATTAAGAGAATTTTTAACTTTTATTACTCCTTTGGCGGCAGTTTCACTATGGTAAACCAAAACTGTTCTAGCGCATGCATTATTTCGACGAATCTGCTAAGATCCACGGGTTTTGTGATGTATGCATTTGCATGAAGATCGTATGTTTTGATTATATCTTCATCAGCTTTGGAGGTTGTCAAGACAACAACGGGGATGTGACGTAGTTTGGGGTCTTTTTTGATTTCAGCTAATACTTCGCGCCCATCCTTTTTTGGCAGATTAAGGTCAAGCAGAATTAGATCCGGTACTGGCGCGTTTGCAAAAGAACCTTCTTTATGAACAAATTGCATTGCTTCAACACCATCTCTAGCAACGTAAATTTCATTCAGCACTTTAGCGTCTTTTAGGGCTTCTTTGGTTAAGCGAACGTCTCCTGGATTGTCTTCTACCAACAGAATGTCTACAGGGCGGGTTTCTATTTTTTGGGCTACGTATCGCTTCATTTTCTTTAATCACTCTTTTTCCTTTTACTTAATGTAAAGTAAATAGTTGAACCTTTTCCCAATTGGGACTCGATCCAGATACGTCCACCATGGCGCTCCACGATTTTTTTGCATACTGCAAGGCCTATTCCGGAGCCAGGATACTCCTCTCGGGTGTGTAGGCGCTGGAATATTTTGAATAAACGGTCATTATATTCAGGAGCTATACCGATACCATTATCGCGCACTGAAAACAAATACTCTGTCTCCTTTATTTGAACTGAAACATGAACCCGCGGCGCCTCTTCTCCGTGAAACTTTATCGCATTCCCTATCAAGTTTTGGAAGAGTTGAACAAGTTGACCTCCATCAGCAACGATCGTTGGAAGCTTATCATGCGTCACAACAGCTTCATTGTCAGAAATGGATGCTTTCAGGTTCAAAAGTACAATGTCGAGGGTGGATTCAAGGTTTGTTGGCTCAAAAGGCTTGCCAAGTCTGCCCACGCGTGAGTAAGTGAGAAGGTCATCAATTAAACCTCTCATTCGGTTGGCACCGTCCACAGCATAACCTATGAACTCATCAGCATCTGCATCTAGTTTTCCTTTATATCTCCGCTCTATTAGCTGCACATAACTTGCCACCATACGCAAAGGCTCCTGCAAATCATGCGATGCAACATAAGCAAACTGTTCAAGCTCTGAGTTAGATTGCTTTAGTTTTTCTGATGCTTGCACAATTTCGTATTCCATTGATTTGCGTTCCGTAATATCTCGATTACTGGAGCGTCGACCTAACCATTTGCCAGCACCATCAAAAACGGGTTGGCAGGCATGGGAAATCCAACGTGTCTCACCGTCACGGGTAATTATTCGAAAATCAACCTCATGCCGCTCCTCTTCAGTTATCGATTCAAAATGAGAGCCAACAAGCGCTTTGTCGTCGGGGTGAATAATATTAGAAAACAGCTTAGAATTATTGATAAACTCTTCCGGAGTGTAACCAGTAAACTTTACACAAGAAGGAGACATGTAAAGCATCTTGCCGTCAGGTGCAATCCAGTATTCCAAGTCGTATGCGAAGTCAGCAACCGTCCGCAGCTTTACCTCGCTTTGGCGCAAAGCTTCTTCAGCTTTTTTACGTTCTGTAATATCTCTTGCTGCAGCAAATACCCCCTTTATTTTTCCTTGAGAATCTAGATAGACGCTTGCATTGTACAAAACGTCTGTTATTTTACCAGATTTATTCCTAATTGCGAGAGGGTAATCCTTGACTAAGCCGTCGGTGAAAACTTTCTGGTAACCGACCCTTGCTTGCTCTGGAACGGTGAAATAGTCAGAAAAATCGCTGCCAATGAGTTCTTCTCGGGAGTACCCAGTAACATCTTCAGTGGCTCTGTTAACATCTGTGATTTTTCCTTCCTTGCTGATCGTAACTAGAGGATCTAAGCTGGCTTCCAGCAAACTCCTTGCGTACGATGATAAAGCAAGAAGTTTTTCCTCAGCAACTTTACGGTTTGCGGTCATCTGGTTAAATGCATAGGAAAGCTCACTTACCTCGTCCTGGCGCTTAGTTTCAATAACGTAATCAAGGTTTCCTGAGCTAACAGTGTTGATTCCATTTTGGAGATTGGTCACCGATTTTAAGGTTCTTCGGAAAACTAGTAAGTAAATTGTCGCTAAAAGAGCACCGAATGTGCCCACAAGCGAAACAATAAGATAAGTGTCAGTATCGTTTGCTTGATGAGCCTCAGCATCAAACGAAAAAGATATCTGAGAAGCGTCAAGGCTAAGTGCCTGATTCTGGTTTGTCATATTACCCCATATATCTTGAAAGGGCTTCAACTCCCTGATGCTTACATTTCGAGGAGCGTTTTGCAGGTATGCAACTACTTCTGTAAAAGTCGTGTTAAGCCCTTGAAGGTCTCGGCTTATATTGGAAGCAAGCTGCTGTTGCTGATCATTGTCAAGTTGTATACTTGACAAATCACTGGAGAGGACGGAAAAGTTGGCTTGCCATTGAACAAGTGAAGTGTCTTGTTGGTAGAGGAAGTAATCTATAGCAATACTGCTCAGGTTACCTGCGCCGCGTTCGATATTGTTAGCAATGCCTTCTTGGGCTTTAAGATGAGATTCTCGCTGTGTGCTTGTTGCAACTGAAGCAGCAATAATAATCAATATAACACTGAAGACCGCGATGCATATTATGAACTGAGTTTTAATCTTCATCGAGCCAACCTCAAAGAATAAAGTTCACCGAATTCCGCATGAACCTTATCAAACATAGTGCAACTTTCACAGACGCTCACTTTTTTTCAATAAATGAAGCCTTCGAAATTCAATCAATTGAATTATTATAAAAAATCAATATTTTAATAAAAACATTTGCATAAATTTCCTGCCCTAAATGCAGGGAAAATTTAAAATTGAGCAGCGAGTGCTTTGCCGAAATCCACGCATTTAGGCAGTTCGCCATCTACTACTGGACCTGACACTCCCTTCACCCTTACCGAAAGCGATAGTGAAATCAGGGACAGGTTAGGCAGCTTCTCCTGCACCATTCGCTCCATTTTACTAACCGACCTATCAGGCGAACGCGCTTTTCCTGAATAAGTCCCGAAAACAGCAACTTTTTTGCCCTTTAACCCAAGCTCAGAGAGCCTGTTGACAAATTTCTTCATGGTTTGGCTGGGTCTGCCCATGTGGTTTGGCGCACCTAAAACCAACGAATCGTAATCCAAGGCGTGCTCTGCGGTGACTTCTTTGATATAGCCCAAATCAACCTCGGCACCCTCATCCCGCATGCCTTCGGCGATCTTCTCAGCCGCTAACTTTGTGTTTCCATATTTAGAATCGTAAAAAACAAAAACTCTAACCATTAAACAAACACACCTTATCATCCATCAAATAGTGAGCGAATTAGATAAAACTTAACCCTAACATTTAAGGGATTTTTCAAAAAGTTCCTAGCTTCAGCGCTATTTTTGAGTGAAAGTCTATTTTAAATAAAACAGAGAAAACCCTGATTAATCGAAAATAGAAGATGTTTTTTGAAACCCGTTGTTTTGGAGCTATATTGCTAATGTTACTGGGCTTTGACGTATAGTTTGGGACCTGCTCTAATGTTCTCCTTGCTCCTCCAATCAAGCACTTCTATGCGCTTTTTACTTAGGAGGTGATCCGGCCGCAGGTTCCCCTACGGCCACCTTGTTACGACTTTTCCCCCCTCACGAAACTTAGATTCGACGCCGCCACAAAGGACGGCGCCTCACCCAAGAGTCGCTCGGGTGGAACGACGGGCGGTGTGTGCAAGGAGCAGGGACGTATTCACCGCGCGCTAATGACACGCGATTACTAGGGATTCCATGTTCACGAGGGCGGGTTTCAGCCCTCGATCCCAACTACGGCAGGCTTTCGAGATTGCCTTCCCCTTTCGAGGTCGGAACCCATTGTACCTGCCATTGCAGCTCGCGTGTGGCCCAGGAGATTCGGGGCATACTGACCTGCCGTGGCCCGCTCCTTCCTCCACTTTATCAGTGGCGGTCTCCTCAGTGTGCCCAGCTCAAAGCTAGTTGCAACAGAGGACGCGGGTCTCGATCGTTGCCTGACTTAACAGGACACCTCACGGCACGAACTGGCGACGGCCATGCACCTCCTCTCAGCTCGTCTAGCAAGACCTTTAATCTGGCCTTCATACTGCTGTCGCTCCTGGTGAGATTTCCGGCGTTGACTCCAATTAAACCGCAAGCTTCACCCCTTGTGGTGCTCCCCCGCCAATTCCTTTAAGTTTCAATCTTGCGATCGTACTCCCCAGGCGGCAGGCTTAACAGCTTCCCTGCGGCACTAGAACGGCACGTGGCCGTCCAAACACCTAGCCTGCATCGTTTACAGCTGGGACTACCCGGGTATCTAATCCGGTTCGCTCCCCCAGCTTTCATCCCTCACCGTCGGGCGCGTTCTAGCAGACAGCCTTCGCCACTGGTGGTCTTCCCGGGATTATAGGATTTCACCCCTACCCCGGAAATACCGTCTGCCTCTCTCGTCCCCTAGCCAAGCAGTATCCCCCGCAATCCAACGATTAATTCGGTGGATTTAACAAGGGACTAACTTAGCCAGCTACGGATGCTTTAGGCCCAATAAACATCCACACCACTCGGAGAGCTGGTATTACCGCGGCGGCTGACACCAGACTTGCCCTCTCCTTATTCCCCCAGCGTTCTAGACTGGGTAAAAGCCTTCCTCAGCGGATGGCACTCGGGATAGCCCTGTCACACTTTCGTGTATTGCAAAGTTTTCGCGACTGCTGCGCCCCGTAGGGCCTGGGCCCTTGTCTCAGTGCCCATCTCCGGGCTCCCGCTCTCACGGCCCGCACCGGTAAAAGGCTTGGTGAGCCATTACCTCACCAACAACCTGATCGGTCGCGGCCTCATCCTTGGGCGATGCCAAAGAGCATAACTCTAGCATCTTTTGGGCGAAGACTCATTCCAGAGTTCTTCACCTATCGAGAATTAGCCCCAGTTTCCCGGGGGTGTTCCGGTCCCAAGGGCAGATTAGCCACGTGTTACTGAGCTGTGCGCTGCGTCTCCGTGTTGGCTGGAAACGCTCAACTAGCATGTCTTAGTCCTATCCCGATAGCAGTGGGGTCCGGCAGGATCAACCGGAGTTGTGACACTCCGTATTAATTTCTGCGGATCTTTACTATCTTGTTTTTTGTGTGGTACGTTCTGCACTTTTCGCATATCTATGCCTAACTGGATTTGGAGGGAGAAACATTCTCCACAAATTATACGTCAAAGCCCAATTCAGACCTAACTGAGCAATTAGTCAGGTCCACATTTCCTATTATTTTTTTGTCCCCGCAATTGGAGGCCAACTCCGTCATTCCTGCAAGGCGTAATCGCCGTTTCGGTAGGGGTTGAGCCGCCGCCATGTGAAAATTGCGGGGCTAGCAATTATAGCTGAATTCTAACAGAAGTCTAGTCAACTGATATAAACGTTTCTTTTCCATTCCCCCAAAGAATATTGTATGAATGACTTGGGTTTTGTGAGGTATTAAAAACACAAATTATCATTTTTTAAAGATTTTTTGTTACTTTTAGGGGTCTTTTGGTTGCAGTTTATCGTTTTTGTAGATGTTGTTTGAAGTTTTATAAATAGGGTACGAAATTGGTTTTTTATTCTCTTTTGGTCACTCACCATAGTTTCTACTAGTAGAATTTGCCTTTGAACAATGCATAACACGCTCTTCGCGCGCTTTTGAAAGCTCTATTTTCAGCTTCACACAGAAAATTGCAATCCGAGATCATCTTCTGTTCCATTTCAAAAAGAATATTCCGAGATTAAATCATTCGTCTCCAAACCAAAAGACAGAAGATCATAACAAATCTAAAACTATGTTCTTGTACAAACTAACAATGATAACCTGCTCTCATAAATTAACCGGAAAATGCTGATTTCGCTGAATTCCGAGTTTAAGAAAGAATAAAGTCTTACTATTTTATTTTGACATCTTAATGACTACTGAAAAACTCAGGTACTGGTCTACAGCACTTAGCGGTTGTTGTTTCAGCTTGTGACAACAGTACCTTATATCATTTAGATGAGTAAAGGATTGTAAGGAACAATTAACTGAGAGCGAAGTTAAGCGGGTCTGGCAGTTAACAAGGAGAAGGCGAGCGCTACAATTTTTACGCCTTGCAATTGTTAGCTCATGGCTAAATCGGCTTAACAAACACTTTTTGCCCCTAGAATTATTTCAAATAAACGTTTACTCTCTTTTCTACAGCTAAAGCATGTTTTGGCAAATGATCGAATAGATTAAAACTTATGGAAAAAACAGGGAAACGTAATGTAACTGTATATGTACAGTCACAACATTATTTATTGGTCAAATGTCCTATTAGTGACAAGGAAAAGGTTAGCTTAAATGCAGGTGAAATGTTTCCCCCTCTCTCTTCCTGAATTCACTTGCGTTTAAGCTAGCCCTTCTCTCTCTTCTCAAATTCCATAAAATTTATTGGATACATCAAATAAAAACGTAGTTACAATCGTTTTATAGCTTGATTAGCCACCGTTTTAGCCATAATCAACTATATTTTTCTAATCCTTTAGTCTTTTAAAAAAAATTAGATGTTAACTTTAAATGCCCAATGCATATAAGCGCTAATGTCTCGTGAAAGCACTAAAGATGGTTCCACATAACAATGGAGGCTGCATTTTTGGCAGTTTTCTATTTTTTTCCAGTCAAACTCAGAAACAGCACCTTTAATGCCTCCCTCAAAAACTGAAACACTGCTAGCATAATCATTATGGACATAGCAGGGCAAAACTACGTTTCCATGGGGGTCGATGTTTATCATTGTCCAGGGTTTGCATCGCCAAGTTTTTTCTTTAGCCATCACTTTAAAATAACCCATCGAATTGACGATGGGGTAGCCTTCCCGCTTCATTTTCATTAACCGGTTAGCTATTTTGGGTACTTTGGATGCAGCGGGAGAGGATGCATTGGCGTTGCAGTACTCATGAGCAACAGCCACAGATATTCGTGTCCCCAACTCCCTTGCCAGCTCCACCAGGTTTTCTATTTCCTCTATGTTCTCAGCCATCACCGTTGTGTTGATGGTTACTGCAACTTTTTCTTTAGCCGCACGAATGCCGCGCACCGCTTTTTTAAAGCATCCGTCAACTCCCCTAATCGAATCATGCGTTTTCTCCAAGCCATCCAACGAAACGTAAACAACCCCGTTAATGAATGGGGCAATTTCGTCGATTCGGGATTCAAGCAGGGTACCGTTAGTGATTAGGCTGGTATGTAGCGGTAGAGACCGAGAAAAAGCAAGTATCTCAACCAAATCCGTCCTAAGCAGAGGTTCTCCACCCTCAAACGCGACTCCGACGGCTCCCGAATTGTAAATCTGTTTTAGAACCGCTTTCTCCTGTTTTAGGCTTGGGTCTGGGCTGGGTCGTTTCCAAAAGGGGCACATTTTGCAACGGAGGTTGCAGTTGTAGGTTAATTTGTGGCCGCAGAAGAAAGGAACTTTTGCACCCAGCAGGTTTGAGATCAAACCACTATAAACTCTAAACCCAAGACGAAAGTTTTCGGATAGATGCGACGATTTTTTCTCTAAAACGGAATTTTGGGAAACTTGTTTCATCATTAATAACCCGATAAAGTTTTGAAAGCAGTAACGCAAGATAGTTTTTTTAGTGATGTTACCCTTGCGATTCCTTTAAACTTAATGCTTTCTTGCAACTCCAAACACTCGATATTTTTCTTTTGGGAAAGTTTTGAATTTTCTATGTTCTTATTTTTAACAAAGAATTCCTGTTGAAAGCGGTAGGTTACACGAAATGCTGCTCATCGAGTTATGGGGTTTACCTGAATACAAAGTCGATTATTACGCCCACTATGAACCCAATGCTTAACAGTAATATGCCTATGATCAGCGCTCCATATTAGTTTACTATTGAGCCGTTTTCGCTGATGCCATTGCAGATGGTGGTTTGTTGTTGAATCATTCTTTACACAATGAGTGGCTCTTTCTTGTTATCCACAGAAAAACCTTTCGTAGAAAATATCAGAACCCCCAAAGAGACTAAAACAACAACGACTACTCCGACAGCAATGAAAGGCAATATGCCTATTGTGGTGGATACAGCTTTCGGATTCATAATTCCCCCAAGAACAATTGCTGAAAAAATAATTCCAATTGACAAGATAAACGAAAATTTGTAGGGTCTATCCGTTTTGGTCTTAACTAGTTTCTCTCTGTCAAGTTCGCCGACAAGAAAATTCAAGAATATGCCTATTGAAGCTATCAGCAATGGAAGAACAAGTGAGAGGGTTATGTTTTGTAAGCTTAAATCGATGAACTGCCGCAAGCCAATGACGGAAAAAGAAAGCAGTAGGAAAAAAAGAGCAATGGACCCGAAAAATATGGTTCTGTCCAGAAACTTTCCTGAGAGAGCTGGACCGTAAGTTCGTCTATTGGGCACGGGTGTTTCTCCTGGTTTAATATCTTTTGTAGTTCTTCGTGTTAGTCCGGGCAGGTCATTTGAAAGAAAATAGATTTTATGTTTTGGATCAAGAGGTAATTTGTTGCCGTTTGAATCATACACTGCTTTGGTTACCATTCTTGAAAAGGGGTATAGCCATTCGACGCCTCGATCCCTTGTTGTTGTGAATGAATCTAGAAATGAATGCAGAAAGGCTCCGATACCAAAAAACGGGTTTATCAAATACACTATGCCGATAAACAAGAAATTGTGAAATAATGCGCGATGTATTTGTCGGCGTCGAAAGGACTCTTTGCTAAAAAAACCGTATTCTCGGTCAAGATCATTAATTGCAGAGCCGATTCCAACCATTAGCGCTATTTCTGGTTTTCCAAACAATAAGGCTCCAACAATAATGCCAAAGACTATGTGAGTAGAAAGATTCATGAGAACAACCGTCGACTTCTGACTGATCAATTAATACGGGTAATTTTATGAATATAAAGGTAATTAGTCTCAGAACCTCACTTTTCCAGGCCAATTATAACCCAAAATCCTGTAATGATTACAGTAGCATTGGCGGAATGATTTATTTAATTTTGAATTATTCCAATAATAATTATTATGATCCCAACTGTTGTCCTTATCGTTCTAATTAGCTGCTCAGGAAAACTCTGCTTTGAATATTTAATTATGCTCAAAACTCCATCTATGATTAGCCAAAGACATAAACCAACCAAAACTGTTGAGAGAGCATTCAATAACTTAACCTTCTAAATAGTAACATTATCTAAATAATATAATTTTCAATTAAAATAATATTTTCAGAATCTCAAAAATTAGTTGGCACATCAGTTTAAGTCATTGATGGATAAGATGTACATGCCAAAACTTTTCATAAATTTAACTTAGGGCTAACCTTTTTATTAGTGGTAAACCAAAGTGTAATTATAGAATTTCTGTTTGCAGCATTAACTAAGCCTGAAGAAACAGAATTCAGTTCTTGTTTAAATAACTGAAAACCAAGCTACAGGCATCATGTTGCTTTCAAACAGTTCTAAATCCCTTATTTATTGGATGAGGGAGGTGAATTCATAAATGGCAGACACGTCAATTTCTCAAATTGCATACATCTTAGCTCTTCTTGGAGGAATATTGCTAGTAATCTTTGGATTATTGGATCTGATTGGTTTCACCGGATTGGCAATAGTCCATTTTAGTTTCTATGCTTTTGCTTATGCGGGGATTGTTTCTCTAATTTGTGGTATTATCGCAATCATTGGTGCGAGAAGCGCAAGTACTCTCGTCTGGGCAATCGTACTCATAATAGTTGGAATCATCGGCGGCGGACTAGGCGGACTACTAGTTGTTCTGGGAGGACTACTTGGACTAATTGTGGTGATAACCAAAAGAGCATAACGCGATTTGAATACGACCCTTCTAAATTAACTGGTTTATTTTTTAGAAGCCAAATATTTTTTTCCAATTCAATCATTTCATTTTTTTTTAAAAAAAAGTAAAAAGCACCATTACCTTCGATAGCCTTTTCAGCGTAGTAAACTTCAGCGATACATCAACTTTCTCTGGGAACGAAAATAGGTCTCGTCAAAAGCATTAATGATAATAAAATTGGTGTTATGGACGCGTTAATCGGTGCGATGTCAGCGTATACTGGTTCGCTTGGGTGTGCTTTTTCCGATTTTCTCTTAATATTAACAGATGGAGCGGCAGCGTTTGGCAACTACATAGTGTACGGGTTTTTGCAATTATGTTTTTCGGATTCTACGAAGGCTACTTAACCAAAACAGACTCAAAAGATTGGTTAAAGAACATAAAGATTATACCAGCGAATTCGATGAAATCACAAACTTGATTGAAAGAAAAAAGGATTTAAGAATTCGATGATATTCCAGATTTTTACATTTAACTTCGCGCCACAAAAGAAGGACCCAGTTGTTTCCCTTCGGGGTAGGCTAAGCTGTGATTATCTTAGATGCTAGCCTTAACCTCTGTTTGGGTCGAGTTTGAATTGGCGTCGCTGTTTTTTTCCACGAGATTGTCTGATTCCTGTCTCAGTTTTGTTAAGTTTCTCAGATTCCTTTTTCTTCTCAGTTGTGTATCGTCCTTGTTGTTTTTTTAGGTGAGATGTTTCCAGCGTATTTTCTTGCTCGTTAGATCTGATGTTCTTTTTTTCACCCATTCTGTTTTCACCTCTGCTAGGTTTTTAGGAAAAAAAGTTGCTTGATAATGTTCACTCAGGGTTTTAGATCTTTATCTTCACTGTAGTCTCTGTCCTCATGGGCTTCTTCTTCGGTTTCATCTTGGTTTTCTTCTTCAGCCTCGCTTGCTTCTTCGCCTTCAACGTTTGCTTGGTCTTCGGCTTGGCCTTTCGGCGGATAAGCCTTATCCAACCAAACCTCAAATTGCACTTTATAGTCAGGGCTTGAAAAAGCCCAGTCAAACAACCCAACAATAACGTTGCTAACTTCAATGTCGTGGTCTTCAGCTAAACCCTTCAAAAACTCTTCCCACTTTGCGGGCAAAGAAATAGATAAACTTCCCATAAAAAAGTCTCCACTATTTTATAATGTCAAGATATATTTTAAGCTTCAAAAAACGTTGAAAACTTGAAGCTACTTATCTTTGTTCTTTTAGCAATTGCAGTCGTTTAGCGACTTCTTTGGAAACTTTTTCTAAACCTTCTGCTAAATCTTTCTCATCGACCTCATCGATGGGGTACCATTTGCCGTCCTTATCGATGAAGACAATTTCCAATTTCCCAACTTTTCTATTGACCATTTTTTCCACCTTGTTATCCAAAACTGATTAAAGACCTTTATGAAGGGACCTGCCAGTTAGATTGCCCATAATCAATCTATGCAAGGGTATTCTAGGCTAACTGAGTCCTGCGCCTATTCCGGGGCATTCTTAATAATTTAGTTATCTTATTTGAGGAGGGTCGACTTCATTTTTTACTGGCTTTTGTCGATCCATGTTTTTACTGCTTCTTGGACCGCTTTGGATAAGTCGCCTTTTTTGCCTCCGAATTTTTCTACGGTTTTTAATCTAAGTTTTTTTTCAATCTCATCTGAGATGTCAACGTTGATGCGGCCCAAGTTTATTCACTTTTGCGTGTAATTTGTTTTTAACATTATATACTATGTGCATTGGCACTTATAAGTATATGTGCCTACGCGCCTAACCGTTTATGTGCATAAGTGCTAATCATCACGTGTTCCACATCTAAAGTCGTAATAGACAAAAATTTTTATAATTTGTTTCCTTTTGTGGGTTGAGGACTTCCGATGCCAATGTTCGAATGTTCAGTATGTGGTCGCAAAAAGCGAGAGGAGTTTGAGATTTCTTGCACTGGTGACATTAAACGGAATTTGGAGAAAGCACCTTGGTGCTGCAGCAAACCCATGAACGAAACCCTCGACGACTAACCAATGAGCAAACCAATGACAAAGCTCAGCAATGGCGCAATTAACCATCCAGCAGCAACTTTTAGAAACGGTTTTGTCGAAACAAGTTTAGTTTTGTAAGATAATCCTGTTCCGAAAACTGCTGTAGAAGTTGTTTGGGTAATGGATAGGGGAATGTTGAAGATTGTGGCCACTTCCACCAACACCGTTGAAGTTATTAGTGTTACAGCCGCGTTTGCGTAACGCATTAAAAAGAATTCTTCCGAAACCCTTCTTATTGCGCCCTCACTGAGGAAAAATGACCCGACGAAAATCGCAGCTACTGCAGCTAATTCTGATGCTAAATTAAATCCGCCTGTTGCAACTATCATTCCCAATGTGTTTGCTCCAGTCACATATGCTGTGGTGAATGACGTTACAATTAGCGCCAGTTTGTAGACTTGTAAACGATGCCAAAGGTTTGCTGGCCAAGTCCTGTTTAACAAACGGATTAACCCAAAAGCTAAACCAAACGCAATTAACGGCACAAGAACCCAGGTCAATACCACTTCACCAACATACAAACCGTCATAAAGTGACTTTCCAGCAAATGAGAGACCAGCCAAAAGTCCTACTAACGCCATGCTTAGCGACATAGGTACCCGAATCCTGAAGGCTATTACGAAAACAAGAATCGATACCAGCAACGCTTCAGCCCTAAGAGTAGACGAAGCGTTAGGCAATAATGTGCCAACTGAATATATCATGCCTGAACCTTGAACCAAAAGACCAGCGGAAAAACCAGCTGCGCCTACAAGTACCCCGAACCGTTTGGTAACTATTCTTGACCCTACCGCGGGACCTACACATGCTGACAAGTTGTTGCCTGCAACCAGCATCACCGCCACAAACACTAAAACCACAAGGATAACAGACAACAAAAGCATTCAGTGATCACTTGAGAATGGATGTTACTATTGACACGATTATGTCGGAGAGGTCTTCGCAACCATCCAAGATGTCGTCGGATTTATGCAGCATTTCACTGTAGTGAAAGAACTGCAAAAAATGCAGATCAGAAGCTACAGAGTATAGCTTATCAAAGCCTGCATCCTTGATGTCGTCGCCCTGCTCTTCGAGGGTTTCGATTTCTTTGCGTAACTGCAAAATCTGGGACACGTTGCTGGTGGACAACATTTGCTGCAGTTTAGATAATGTTTGGTCTCCGAGGAGAAGCATTTGCAAGTAAACGTGCGCCCACTCTGCTTCTGTATGCATCGACGAATCAAAGTTGTTAGCTTTGGCCATGCGAGAAAGTTCCCGGCTCAAATAGAATATTGTGTCAACTATGTTGTCGGCTATATGCGCACTTTCGATCAGGTTATCAATTAAGTTTGGGCTGATGGCTCCAGCAGTGATGTCTTCGCTTAGCTTGAAGGCAACTTCATCTGACTTCTTCTCTAAATCGCGGACGGCAGGTAATTTTTCAATTAATGCTTGTTTGTTTCCGCTGTTGTTGAACATATCTTTTAGGATGGTGTTGGCTTGGGCAGCGATGAAGAGAATTTGGGATAATTCACCGAAAATGTTTCTTTCCCCAAGGACCAAGATCCCTTTGAAGTTCTTCAAATAAAAGTCCTCAATTCAACTAATTTATTTCTAGGCTGGCTAATATTAACTTTAACTTAATGGCTATGTTGTAGTTTTCAGTGATTCTAACAGGTCTTTGAGAACTTGTTCTGATGCCACAACGGCGGTTCCCATGAGTTCGAAGTCGATTTTGGCAATCTCAGTGGCCGATCAGGATACTTTCTTTTTAGATAGGCACATGCTTTCTTAGGAAACTGCTTTTCATGGAAAGAATAGGCAAAAGTTTCTCCACCGCAATGAAAGCTATTGTCGCGTATGCTATTCCGCCTAAAACATCCACAAAATAGTGCTCACCAAGGTAAACTGCGCTAAACCAGGTTCCCACAGGAATCACTATCACTGGAAGTGCCTTCCATTTCCAAATTTTAAAAGCGAAGAGGAAAACTAGCCAAGGCATAGCTGAATGCATGCTGGGGAAAGCAGCGAATAAGTTTCCACCTAAGAAGTCAAACAATGTTTTGTAAACGGGAAGTCCCAGATTTACATCTACTGAACTAGTCAGGACTCTTTCGACTACGGGCCCAGCGTATGAAGAAGTGAATATTGAGTTAAACTGGTACCATGGTGGAGCCACAGGGTAAAAGAGAAAAGTGATCAATGCCGAGTAGGTTAGTATGCCGAAGGCAACAATGTATTTCCAGTAGTTCTTAGGGCTTTTTTTCCAAATGATAAACGCGAATATGGTCGGGACAAAGAAATATATTCCATAGAAAACGGCTCCCATATAATCTAAAACTGGAAACCTAAAAGTCTGTTCCAGAATTAGACTCGGAAGCTTACCGAATAATTGTATGTCCAAGTTGCTTGGGGCTGAATGAAGATTGTAAAGAGAAATTGTGCCTACGAAGCTGTACATGATTTCGTAAGAAAGAAACACTGTAACGAATGGCAGCCAATCTTTTAAGGCGCTCCAAGTTCGTTTATTGTAAGAAGCATAAAACAGGATTCCTAAAACAAGGAATTCTGGTCCAGGAATAACATTGTATTCCACACAGAAGATTGTTATTGCTACAACGTAAATTCCTAAAAAGAGAAGAGAAAAGAATCGTGAAGAATGATAATCAAAGCTTAATTCCAGCTTCAATTTTTCAAGATTGAGCTTTTTGACCTCTTCTTCTTTCTTCACCATTGCTTGATCTCTCAACTTCCTATATCCTTCTGTTACCCTTTTTAAATGCCTTTTCCCAATTTCTGCTCAAAATTGAAGTTCAACACGATGAGAGTTTGCCCAGTATACTACGTAGGTATATTGAACAAGAAACTTTAGATATGGTGAAAAACTTTAAAGACCTTTAAAAACCTATAAAGCCTGTGGAAAAATGGAAAAGGTTTGGGATGAATTAAAAAAGATCGAAGCACACGCAGAGCAAATCAAGAACGATGCTCATGATAGAGCAAAACAGATGGCTCTTCTGGCAAAGCAGGACGCCATAAAACTGATAGAAAACAGTAAAGCGTATGGTGAGGCTGAGTCACAGAGGCTTCACTCGAAGACTTTAGAGGAAGCTAATCATAACCGTGATGAACAGTTAAATTCTAATGAAGAAACCGTGGCGAACCTGAAGTCAAAAGCTGAAAAACGCATCGATAAAGCGGTGGTAGTGGTTGTGAATGCTGTCCTTGAGGATTCTGCACCTTGACTCAGACCACAAAGTATGCTTCTGTTTTAGCTAAAATCGGCGCTGAAAGAAGTAAACTTATCGATGAAGCCAAACTTAAAGCGCTTGCAGAAAGCAAAAGTCTGGTTGAATTTGCCGCTCAACTTCGAGATACAAGTTACCAAGAAGAAATCGCCAAATTATCTCTGCCACTAACAAGCCGCAAACTTGAAAGAGCATTCAACCAAAACCTAATTGAAACCTACATAAAAATAATCAAGTATTCCCCTAAAAGAACGGGAAAATATCTTAAGCTGTATCTATTACGTTTCGAAAATGAGAATTTAAAAGCGCTTATGAAAGCTACAACCACCAAGTTGGCTCCTGAGCAAAAAGGCGCAAAAGTTTACTTTTCTGTAGAGGATTACTTTAAAAGACGTGTAATAATTGAAGAAGCCATTAAAGCTTCTACTCCAGCCCAAATGATTCATGCTTTGAAAGGCACTGAATACTTTTTACCCATGAGTTTGGGACTGAAAAACTATGAAGAAAACGCCTCAACCGCCTCTTTTGATGTGTTTATGGACAGGTCTTTTTACGAGGAACTATACCAAGGCTACATGAGCCTTGCCAAAAAAGATCAGGTGCATGCGAATTTTTATGCAAGCATAGAAAACGACAGCTTCGCGTTGTTAACGTTGTTGCGGGGTAAAGCATTGAATTATGAAGCCAATTACTTGCGGTTGTTGATTCCTCAGAATTTCATAAACCTTAATGAATCAATGGTAGAGGCTTTGGTATCCTCGATAGATTTTGAGTCAGCTCTTAAAATAGTTCTTGAAGGCCCTTATGCCAAGTTCTTTGTTAAGGCGCAAACTTCAGCTGAGACGATTGCAGCCGCTGAAAAAATCTTTAAAAAAGCTGTGTTTCAACATGCTAAATTAAGTACAATCAGCGAAATTTTCAACATTGGGGCGCCGCTTGCATTTTTAACTCAAAAAGAAGCGGAAGTCCATAACCTTGCAAACATAAGCATTGGATTAGATTTTGGTATGAAACCAGACGATATGCGCAGTTTATTTTTACTTTAATTCTCTATTTTTGTTTTCTTTAGTTTAAGTTTTGTATGCAGGAAGTTTTGTTTGAATGGATAAAATTCTACGCCGGTGCCAGCATAGAATTTGCTGAACCACTCGTAGAAGTGCAATCTTAAAGTGTGGATGAAAACGATTAAGCCCTCGAGTGCCAACACAAAAATATTTCCGAACACTATGACAAAGCCAGCTAAAACAAAAGTTAATAATGAAGTAGCTCCAGCAGGATTTACCAGATCTGCGACGGTGTAGGTTACCAGAAGCAGTGCCCAGTGAGCCATGAGCAACGCAAGAATACGGCTGTAGGATATGGTGTTGCTGAGTAAGCGAGTTACCAAGTCTCCTCCTTCAAAGAGTCTACCGGATAAGGTGTCCTGTTCGACATGTTCGCCACCATGAGGCGCCGCGGGTTTTGCAACTTTCAAATAAATCGGTTTTCCCACTACAAGAACAACAAAAGATAATAAAGGCCAAAGAATAGGTCCGCTAAGCCAGGCGCCAAAATTTAATTGATAGACTGCAATTAGATAGACTCCACCAACATAGAAAGCAATTTTCGGGACTGATGTTAAGAGGGCATCAGCATATTGGTGTTTTAAGGCAAAGTTAGTCATTTCTAAAACAATGCCACTGATTATCTGTATTACGCCAACGACTAATGTAAATATTATGAAGGTAAACACGTTTACAGAGGGGTTTTCAGTTGGGTTAATCCACAGTGGTCCCCATGGTAGTGGCTGCCCGAAAGCTTCACCGAACACTAAACCTGCAACACTTGCGCCCAGACCGCAAGCCGCCATAATATAGCAGACATTTTTCATCGCTTTGTTACCCTTGATTAGTAACCCAACTGTTAACCCGCCGAGCAGCAAAACTAATCCGTGTCCAAGGTCGCCGAACATTAACCCGAAAATAATCGGGAAAGTTATCGCCATTATAGGTGTGGGATCTACTTCGTCATAATGGGGTAAACCGTAGAGTTTGGTGAGTTCTTCGAAGGGTCTGACAAACCTATTGTGGTTTATCATTGTCGGAGGATCAGCCGATTCGGGAACTTCATTTTTCAAAACTAAAACTTTTCCTTCCAACATTCCTGTAACTTTTTCGTTGAGTTCTTGGAATTTTTTTTTTGGGACAAATCCTTGAACTGTTGCGAGGTGACCTGATTGGAGTATTTTTCTTTCAGCTTGAAGAAGAGTAAGGATGTTTTCTGAAGTTTCTTTTAGTGAGACAATATTGTTTTTGTTTTCTTCGCCTAGTTTATTTAATGAATTGCTGACAGCTTCTTCTTTTGCCATATTTTCCTTTATTTGTTTGTTAACTTCTATAAGCGCTAACGTTACATCGTGCGGTAATTCTTTAGGGATGTGAAAGATTTCGGCATGATAGACCCTTAGGATTTTCTCGGTTTCTGTTTGATATTTAGCTGGGAGAGCTAAACACACGAATATAATTTCTTTAGTTATAGAACAACGATTAATGAAAACTGGGTATCCTGCAAGGGCAGTTTCTAATACAGAAAAATTTTTTGTTGGTACACTTGCGACTGCAACATAAATTAGTTTTAAATCTTCAATTGCAGCAAGGTCTGCATCCATGATTTTGAGCCTTTCCAATATGTTTTTGATGTGATTTAATTGTTCGGTCTTTTCTTGCAGGCTAGAAAGTTCTTTGTTGAGGTCGTCCGTTTCTTTTTTCAGAGTTAAAATTTTTTGGTTTGTATCTTCCAAAAGTGTTTGCCAATTCTCAGCTGTAACCTGAGTTTTAGTCATCTGTTGTAGTTTAAAAATGCTGAAAAGGCTTGATTTTTCTTTTATGAGCTGATTAGTTAAATTGTTGAGGTCAGCAAGCGAACCTTCGACGCTTTGGATCCTTTGATTGTAATCATTTAAATCTGAGTTGTCTTGAGCCGTCTGTTCAATATGGAATTCTCCGAAGGTACTGAGTGCCTCCAAAACTTGCTCCACGTCTTTCTTAACGCAGATTATCGATGTAGAGGTCATTCTTTCTGGTCGCAACATTTTTAACAGAATGTTTGATTTACCACCAAACATTTAAAGTTATATTTGGCGATGAAATGATTGGCTACGTAATTGGAGACACTGACATGATCACTGGTTTTAGACTTGTTGGTGTTGAAGGCACCGAAGTCTCCACGGATGAAGAGGCGGCACAAGCCCTGCAAAAAGGACTTGCACGAAGCGACATCGGTGTAATAATTATTAGTGAATCATTCTCAAACGGTCCCTTGATGCGGGAAGAGATTGATAGAATTCGTCAGGAACGAATAACACCTCTAATCGTGCAGCTTCCTGGAAGCAAAGGTTCCGCTAACAAAACGCAACTATCTGACATTGTCAGCAAAATTTTAGGAATCAAAATATAGTGATGAATTAGCATGAGCATTAAAGATGGCATTTCAGCGATTGCAAAAGATGTCGTGGGCGATGTGCAGAAAGAAGCGGAAGCTTTGATTTTGGCTGCGGAACAAGAAGCGAAAGCAACTTTGAAGAAAGCTAAAACCCAGGCAGATCAAAACTACAAAGCAATAATGACCCAGGCTGAGGCTAACGCAGAAGCTGAAAAGCGGAAAATTGCTTCTGTAACTGAAGTTGAAATAAGGAATCGGTTGCTTCAAACAAAAGAAGATTTAGTCGATATTGCTTTCGAGAAATCTATAGATAAACTAAAGGCTTTTGTGGTATCTGAGGGATACCACGATTATTTGTTTAAGAACATCCAATATGCCGCTGAAAGGATAGGTCAAAAAAAACTAATCATACAGGTAAACGCTAAAGACAAAGATTGGTTAACCCAAGATAGCCTGAAACGTTTATCTAAGAAGTTACATTGTGAATTGGAACTGTCCGAAAAAACCGGAGATTTTCTGGGTGGATGCATAATCCAAACTGACGATGGAAAAATAATCTGTGACGTCACTTTGGATAATCGTTTGCAAGAACTTAAACCAGTTTTACGCGTTGAAATAGCAAAAACATTGTTTGGAGAGTCTGTTTAGAAATGCCAGTTAAAGGAAGCGTAATCAGAGTTGCTGGACCAGTAGTCGAAGCTAAAGGCATGGCGCAGGCAGTCATGCATGAAATGGTCGAAGTGGGTAACGACTGCTTAATCGGAGAAATTATCCGTTTAGAAGGCGACCAGGCAACAATTCAAGTATACCAGAACACATCTGGACTCAAACTCGATGAACCTGTTTTAGGCACAGGAAGCCCTCTCTCAGTGGAGCTTGCTCCAGGAATCGTAGGCAACGTTTTTGATGGCATTCAAAGACCTCTTGAAGAACTAAGAGAGCTCACAGGCGCCTTCATTAAGCAAGTAGCGGGAGTGACAAGTCTTTCCCGATCTAAGAAATGGACTTTTGTACCGACGGCGAAAGTTGAAGCTAAACTCGTAGGGGGCGACATACTCGGGGTTGTACAGGAAACCGCGCTCTTTGAACATCGAATAATAGTTCCTGTTAATGTTCAAGGCAAACTTACAAAGATTGCACTAAAAGGCGACTATACAATTACAGAAACAATCGCCACCATTGAATCAAACGGAGCCAAAATTGACTTGCCTATGCTTCAGAGGTGGCCCGTCAGAGAACCACGCCCCCACAAAAGAAGGCTAGCAGCGAGTTCCCCTTTAATTACCGGGCAACGTGTAATTGACACTTTTTTCCCGGTTGCTAAAGGCGGAAGCGCCTCTATTCCTGGTCCCTTCGGCTCAGGAAAAACCGTAACTCAGCAGCAACTTGCAAAATGGTCAGATGCCAATGTTGTTATTTACGTGGGTTGTGGTGAACGAGGTAACGAAATGGTCGATGTACTTGATAGTTTCCCCAAGTTAATTGACCCAACATCTGGACATCCACTCATGGAGAGAACAGTCCTTGTAGCTAACACGAGCAACATGCCTGTCTCTGCCCGCGAAGCCAGCATCTACACCGGTATTACCCTCGCCGAATACTTCCGCGACATGGGTTACGCAGTCGCGTTGATGGCGGACTCCACAAGCAGATGGGCAGAAGCACTTCGAGAAGTTTCCGGCCGTCTTGAAGAAATGCCCGCGGAAGAAGGCTTTCCAAGTTATTTGCCCTCACGTCTCGCAGAATTCTATGAACGCACAGGCGTGGTTGAAACCTTAGGATCAGACAAACGCGTTGGTTCCATCTGCGCTATTGGAGCTGTTTCCCCTCCAGGTGGCGATTTTTCAGAGCCAGTCACTCAACACACAAAACGTTTTACTCGAGTCTTCTGGGCACTTGACGCTGAACTTGCAGCCGCAAGACATTATCCTTCAATCAACTGGATGTCAAGCTATAGCGGTTACATCAAAGACCTCACTGAGTGGTGGCATAAAGAAGTTGATAAAAACTGGAACAGCTACCGAGAAGAAGCCATGCGTATATTGCAGGCTGAAGATGACCTAAAAAACATCGTAAAACTCGTCGGTCCGGAAGCATTACCCGTTAAACAACGCTTAATATTAGAAACCGCCAGAATCATCCGTATTGCGTTCCTGCAACAGAACGCGTTAGATGCTATCGACACTTACAGTTCTCCACAGAAACAGTTCAAGATGATAAAGATAATTGTTGACTACCATCGATTAGCAGATAATGTGGTAAGCAAAGGTGCACCAATCTTCAAAGTTACAGAATTGCCGATAACGGAGGAAATTATGCGTATGAAAACCTCGATACCCAACGATAAAAGCGAGATGTTAGATGATTTAGAGAAGCGAATGTATGAAAGTTTCGGAAAATTAGAGGCAACCTTGAGGTAATACAATGGCATCAAAAACTGGTTCAGGATTGGAATACAAAGGCGTTGCTTCAATTTCAGGACCAATCATAGTAGTAGAAAACGTTCAGAACGTAGGCTACGATGAATTGGTCGCGGTTAGAACTAAACAAGGCGAAATACGCCTAGGCAAAGTTATCCAAATCACCCAGAAAGCCGTCACAGTACAGGTATTCGAGGGCACGACTGGCTTATCGCCATCAGAAACGCGCACACGTTTTCTCGGGCATTCTTTGGAGGTACCAGTATCCACAGAAATGCTTGGACGCGTTATGAACAGCTTCGGCGAACCCATTGATGGTCATCCACGTTTCTTTACAGAAGAAAAACGTGATGTCAACGGCTTCCCTCTAAACCCAGTAGCCCGAGAGTATCCCAAAGAATTCATCCAAACAGGCATATCTGCTATAGACGGATTAGCCAGTCTTGTCCGTGGACAGAAACTTCCAGTTTTCAGTGGTCCAGGTCTAGCTCATAATGAGCTTGCAGCCCAAATTGTTAGGCAAGCCCAAATTCGCAGTGGCGGAGAAGATTTCTCTATAGTTTTCATAGCTATGGGTTTGGAACATGACGATGCTGCCTTTTTCCGCAAAAGCTTCGAGGAGACAGGAGCCATAAAAAATGTTGCTATGTTCCTCAATTTAGCTGAAGACCCCCCGGTGGAACGCATTATTACTCCGAGGGCTGGCTTGACTTTAGCCGAGTACTTGGCGTATGAGCAAGATACTCATGTACTAGTTCTCTTAACCGACATGACAAACTACTGTGAGGCTCTACGGGAAGTTAGTGCTTCAATGGAAGAAGTGCCCAGCAGAAAAGGTTACCCGGGTTATATGTACAGTGACTTAGCAAGCATATATGAGCGGGCAGGCAGAATTCACGGCAAAAAAGGCTCTATTACGCAGATGCCCATTTTAACTATGCCAAACGACGATATCACTCACCCAATTCCCGACCTTACTGGATACATTACGGAAGGGCAAATAGTTTTATCCCGCTCACTCGAGAAACAAGGCATTTACCCCCCAATTTACGTGTCCACAAGTCTATCTCGACTAATGAAAGACGGAATTGGCAAAGACAGCACCCGAGAAGACCATGCCAACGTTGCAAGCCAACTTTATTCCGCATACGCCCAATACAACTCAGTAAAATCACTAGTAACTATCATCGGCGAGGAAGGTTTAGGTCAAAAAGACAGAGAATACTTGCGTTTTGGCGAAGCCTTCGAGAAAACACTTGTCAACCAAGGCAGGGAAGAAAACCGCACTATTGAACAGACACTTTCAATTGCTTGGGATGCGCTATCCTTGTTACCCGACGAAGAATTAACCAGCGTAAAGCCTGAGTACATAACAAAGTATTATCCAAAATTTGCGAGCGAGGTCAAGTAACAAAATTGTCTGCTGAAAACATTAGTCCTACAAGGATAAACTTGATTCAAACAAAAAAGACTTTAAACTTGGCAGAATCTGGTCGCGAAGTTCTTGAACGCAAACGTGACATACTACTGCGGGAATTAAGAAGCAGCATCTACGAAGCTGAGAGAGCCCGCGAGGAACTTCTGGATTCTCTTGCGAAGGCTTATCAAAGTTTAAGGGACGCAAATTTGGCTAAAGGTTCAGAGACCGTTGCCAATGTTGTTTTGGGGTCAAATACAAAAGCTAACTACCTTATCGATTACAAAAGCATCATGGGTGTTGCCATTCCTTCTGTAGAATTTAAAGGCGAAGCTGAAGCAAAACCAGACTATGGTTTCGCGAACACAAGCGTAGAACTGGACAAAGCATTCAAACATTTTCAAAAAGTATTAAATTTAATCTCCGATTTAGCCAAAGCTGAAGGAGCAACATTTCAGATTGCAAATGATGTACGCAGGACCCAGCGGCGAGTTAACGCCTTAAACTATGTTCTTATTCCAAGATATCGTGATACCGCAAAAAGGATTGAATTGGTGCTTGAAGAAAAAGACCGAGAAGAATTTGTTAGGACTAAAATGATTAAACGTATAATTAAGGAGCGCAAATAGCATGAAATTTAGTTCTCAAACTATAAAAAAAATTCTGGTTCCAACCGATGGATCGGAATATAGCATTCATGCGGCAGAATACGCCATAAGCATCGCGAAGACGCATGATGCACAAATAATGGTTTTGTATGTGTTAGATGAAGTTGTTATCGACCGATTTTCAAAAATGACCGAACGCGAAGATATCGAAAGAGAACTCAAAACCGACGGTCAAAAATACATCAATTATATTATAGGTTTAGCTGAGAAAGAAGGGGTTAAAGCAACTTCTTTGATCGCTAAGGGACGACCATTTGAGCAGATTGTGCATCTTTCTAATGGTTTAGAAATGGATTTAATCGTATTGGGGACTTATGGACGAAGAGGCGCGGAAAGAATTCTTATTGGCAGCGTAGCTGAACGCGTAATTGAATACGCTTATTGTCCTGTTCTAGTTGTCAAATGAGTTTGGAGTATCGACCCATTGACGAATAAAGACAAGTTAGATGAAGACTTCAAAAAATTTAATCGGGATATTGAGTTGGCAACAGAAAAAGAATTGAATAGGATTCGCGAAGAAATCGATGCACTAAAAGAAAAAGCCAATAAGCCGAGCGAAGAGCTCTTGAGCCCTTTTTCCAATGAAGAGAAAGAAAGCTAATTAAGAAAAAAGTTAATAGCTAAGCTTGTCGTGTCCAATGTCAATGGAGTGACGTAGCTTGAAAACTAAACTATTATTACTCATAGTAATTCCGCTCGTGCTTCTGCCTCTAATGGGCGTTGCAGCTGCGCTTACAATCGACACAATTCAAAATCAGACTACGACTGCAACGACAAATGGACAATTCGACAGAGTCGGCATAGCTTTTGCTGCAGCTTTAGCAATCGGGTTACCTGGCTTAGGTGCAGGATTAGCAATTTCTGCTGCAGGTAGCGCAGCCATCAGTGCATTAGCTGAGAAACCCGAGACTTTCTTTAGAAGTTTCCTGATAGTGGCGTTGGCTGAAGCACTAGCAATTTATGGCTTGATTATGGGTATTCTTCTCTGGTTGCAACTGTAAGAAATAGCCAATTTCAAATCGAGAATACTGGTTAAAACCAGCTTTTTCCTTTTTTAATTCATGTTAAAAACAGCCTCGAGTTTTCTTTGCAAAATCAGCTGCATTCAAGAAGCGTTAAATAATACTTCTAAATTAAACAGCGGAAGGCGTCACGATGGATAAATGGGCTGATTACCTAATCTCTGGCGTAAAAACTAACCCCGACCAGAAACACATCGATCTCATAGAATGCCATTCAGACTTTGGCTGTGTAGTTTGCGAGAACCTCATCCTTTCAAGAACCGACCTTATTGTAAACATGAAGAAGGGCTGCACCTACGCAACTGTTTTTAGAACTGCCATGGGCAAATGGCGCAAAGGACAACAAATAAATCTCATAAATGTAAACGGTGAAGAGTTTCTTCGCACTGACTCAAAAAACACTGCCAGCGACAACTTTGATGATGTTCCAGAGTTTTAGGACTGAACTTCTTCAGGGTTTTCTTGATTGTCTATGTTTAGGTGAGGCGCTACGATTTTAGGGTTATGGGCATTTTGGCTTTGCTAAAATATTAGCCCGCGTTTTCCAAAAATCGTTTATGCTAACCCTTATAGGGCACCTGTGACTAGCCAGATAATGACGGAACTTGTCTCGTTTAAAGGTTAACTTCTTTCGTTCTCGAAGTCTAATTATCATAATTTGTTTTTCACTATTCTTGATTGTTGCATCAGGTTTTCTTTCTAGTTCTGCGATTTCCAACGTCACGACAACAGCCCAATCTGGTTCGACAGGGGGACTTGTTGTGGTTGCGGATTTCAGCGTTCCTGTAGATCATGGGGCTTCAGCGTTTATGTCCCGTGTTGTAAGCACGGCGCAAAGCCAACATGCATCAGCTATCGTCATAGAAATGAATACGCCCGGCGGATTGTTAAGCGACATGATTTCGATTGTAGGTTCAATTACAACAGCCAATCAATCAGGCATCCCAGTCTACACATTCATCGTGCCTAACGGTTTAGGTGCGTCTGCTGGCAGCTACATTGCAATGGCAACTAACCAAATATTGATGGGGCCCGGCAGTGAGATTGGTCCAAGCACGCCTATTGTAGTTGGAGGGTCAGCACTTGAACAGAATCATACGCAAGCCGCGATGCTTGACTACATGACGAGTCTCGCGGAAAAATGGGGAAGAAACACTACAGCGATCTATGAGATGGTTCAATATGATCAAGCGTTCTCAGCGAATGAAGCGGTTGAAGTTCACGTGGCAGATGGAACAGCAGATTCTTTTTCCGCAGCTCTGACCCAGTTTGGTTTGTCGAATAATCCTCAGGAAAAACTGAGCGAGAGCATTTATGAACAGATAATTAGCGCACTAAGCAATAGCATTCTTGACGGTATCCTTATTTTGTTGGGCGTTATCGCCATTGTACTTGATATTTATCATCCGACCATCGTGTTAACAGTTGTAGGTGTAATAGCTATCGTTGCTGGGTTAATCGGCGCTGAAGTGATTGACGCATCAGTGCTGGGGCTCGTCATTTTGGTGCTTGCAGCCGCTTTAATTATTGTGGAATTGAAGCTAGGTCATGGTTTCGCCTTAATTGCAGGCGTAGTGCTGGGAGCATTCGGCATATATTACTTGTCGTTTGGTCTGCAATACTCGCCTTCTCCCATAACAGGGCTTGTAGAAATAGAGCTAAGCGTCCTTGTCGTTTTCGGCGTCATCATAGGGTTGTACATACGATGGATAATTGGACCTCTAAGACGCCGCCGCAAACTAACGGGCTCAGAAACTATGATAGGAAAAATAGGTATAGCAGTCACGGACCTCAATCCAAAAGGAGAAGTTCGAGTTTTAGGAGAAATCTGGCGAGCTGAATCCTCTTCAGGAAATATTGTAAAAGGAGAACGAGTTAAGGTTAAAACCTTAAACGGACTTGTTGTTATCGTTGAAAAACCCCAAAATTTCGAAAGCAAAGATCAAACCGCTCCACCAACTTAAAAGCTCAATTTTCACTTTTATATTGCTAAGTAATGAGTGTTTTTAGCCCTTAGTCGGCTGTTACATTTGCTATGCTACAACATAGCCTTAATAGCCGTTTTCAAGTTAAGATACTACCGGTGCTTTTTTGCCAATATCCATTCACGAATTTATCAAAAATAGATTCACAGTTACAATTAGTTTAGGAGTGGCTTAAATTAACTGACGTGACATATAACCCACCTCTTCCGCTATCCTCTAATGTCAACTGGGTAGGAGTCAACGACACAGAAACACCACTTTTTGAAGGGCTCTGGCGCATCCCAGAGGGTGTCTCCTACAACTCTTACTTAGTTGTAGGTTCAGAAAAAACTGCCCTGATTGATTCCGTCCACGAAAAGAACACCCTTGAACACTTTAACAAAATTAGCAAACTAACAGATCTCTCAAAAATTGACTATATAGTCATTAACCACATGGAGCCTGACCACACGGGTTCTATTCCTGCGCTTCTCAAGAAAGCACCCAACGCAAAAGTGGTTTTCACACCCATTGCCCAGATGATATTCAAAAAATTTTATGGTTTCGATCCAGCCGCAGTCATTGTAAAAGACGATTCTACGGAAATTTCCTTAGGAAACAAAACGTTGAGATTTATTCAAACGCCCTGGCTTCATTGGCCAGAAACCATGAGCACATACCTTGTGGAAGACAATATCTTGTTTTGCTGCGACACTTTTGGCTCTTTTAAAAAGCTGCCACCGGGCGCTATATTAGAATCCAACATAGACCTGATTAAGCAGAATGTTTGTCTTTGCTCACAAAAGTACTTTGCCTCAGTCTTCAATGGGCAGCGTGAATGGATACTTAAAGCCATAGAAAAATTTGACACTATGAACCTTAAAATTGACATTTTGGCTCCTAGCCACGGTCCAGTCTTCAATAAGAGCCCTAACCAGACAATAAGTAACTGGTCTTCATGGAGCAAAGGTAAGTACACAAAAACTGTGGTAGTAGCATACGATACCATGTATGGAATGACTGCAAATTGCTTAAATGAAATTACTGAAGGCGTTAAAGAATCAGGAGGGAGGGTTTTAAGTTTCAATCTTTCAGAAGACACCGCTGTCGATGCATTAACTGCCTTGGTGGAAGCTCCAGCATTAATCGTCGGTTCCCCCACATATGAGCACGAGATATTTCCAAAGGTCGTTGATTTTATAAATCTGCTTAAAACCAAGAAGTTTTCAAACAGATGTACCGGCGTTTTTGGAAGTTTCGGCTGGAGCGGGGAAGCCACTCGAAAATTGTCAGTTGAGCTAACTGCTTTGGGTTTCGAGATGGTAGGAAACCCGCTTTCTTTCTTCGGAAATCCAACGAAAGAAGACCTTGAAAAGTCCAGAAATCTTGGCAAAACAGTAGCGGAAAAAGCTTTTTCCAAATATGGCGCGGTTTAATATGAGCACTAATTGTTATCGCAATTAAGGTTGAAAAAGTAAAGTACCCAAAGAACCAATTTGCTTTTTCAATTAAAACACCATTGTTAACGCCTATTTTAACCCAAACAAACTGGATTACTTGGGTCAAATTTAAATTCTACTCCTTCATAAGGCACATAACAAACGGTAGTATCTATGAGACGGATTCCAACGCAGCTCTTCGGTCCAGTTTGTAAAAACCCCCAGCTCTTAATGAGCTTTGCACGAGGTGGATATAGACAATTTGTAAAAACCAAAATGGATTATCGAAACGACGATGGAAGGAGCTCGTCTCTTTGGCTACTAAGTCTAAGAATCACACATCGATGCAACCATAGATGCGCAATCTGTGCACAATGGGGAAAAAACGGTTACAATGCAAGGGAAGATACACCAAAAGTCACAGGTGAAGTTCCCGTTGAAACCTACATGAAAGTTATAGATGAAGTTGCCCAAAAGAAAGTTCACGTTTACATAACAGGAGGAGAACCTTTCCTCTATGAACCACTGGTTCCCCTAGTTAATTACATGAAAGAAAAAAAATTAACAGTACAGATAGTTACAAACGGGGTTGGCTTGGAAAAAAATGCTCAAACTATAGTCGATAATGGCTGGGATATGATTTGCGTTTCTTTTGATGGACCAAAAGAAGTTCATGACAAGTGTAGGGGCACCCCGGGAGCTCTCGAAACCGCGACCCGTGGAATAAGAGCAATCCAAAAAATCAAGAAAGAGAAAAAAACAAACAAACCAGGCATTTACGTTTTAACAACAATCTCACAGAACAACGAATCAACTTTATTTGAAACTGTGCAAGAAGCAGAAAAAATAAAGCCTGACGGAATGATAATTTATTATTCGTGGTTCACCAAAGAAGTCATAGGACAAAAACACACCAAACTAGCTGAAGAAAAATTAGGCATAACACCTTTTGCCTGGAAAGGTTACGTGCGAGATACTTCAGTGCTGAATGTGGAAAATATCGCTGAACAAGTAAAGAGAATAAAAGCTGGAAAATTTAAAACCCCCATCCTGTTTGTCCCTGACCTCAAACCTGAAGAGATCCAAACATATTATGCTGAGCCTGAAAACTTTTTTGGGTACAAAAAATGTATTTCCCCTTGGTTCCAATTAGATGTTATGCCAAACGGAGACACAGTTACTTGCAGAGATTTTCCGGACTTTGTTACGGGAAACATTAAGGAAACAAGTATCCTTGAAATCTACAATGGCGAAAAACATCGCCAATTCAGACGCGCCCTGAAAAGCTGTGACAACGGAGTTTTTCCAATTTGCTCTCGATGCTGCGGTTTAATGGGGTACTAAGAATGGCTTTTCTCTGAAAGGAGTAGAACACATTTGATAGAGCAGCAGCGAATTCAGCAAAAAGACGCCCAAAAGAAAACAAAACAGGCTAACTCGTCAACAATTGAATCCGTTGACGTTGCTATCCTCACCATGAACAGCGAAAGAATGCTAAGAGAATGCATAAATTCTGTTTATCAGAACATCCCAGTTAAGAATTTGATCGTTGTTGACGGCTTCTCAACTGACGCTACAGTAGACATAATAAAGGAGTTCCAAGAAAAATACGGAAACGTTAATTTTGTTCAAGAAAAAGGAACCAGAGGCAGCGCCAGACAAACGGCTATTCAAATGGTAAAAAGCGACTGGTTCGTGTTTGTTGATAGCGACGTGATTTTGTCGAAGAACTGGTTTTCTGAGGCAAAAAAACTGATAAAAGACGATGTAGGCGCAGTTTGGGGGATTGAAATTTGGTCAGTTTTGAGAGGATGGAAAGTCCTAAGTCTTTTCGAGAGAGTTACTCTAAAAATATTTGAAAAACGGGGCGGAACACACGATACGCTTATTCGGCGGACAACGGTTGAAGACATCAAAATACCCTTTTCGTTACATACTTACGAGGATGGTTACATTAAAGATTGTATAGAGAAGAAAGGCTACAAGGTATTGGGCGTCTACGAACCCTACTGCATCCATTTTCGACCTGAAGAAGTATGGACATTGCAAAAACATATTGAATTCATGGTCAGCGACCTAAAATATGCTGTTCACCGCCCTATACTGCTGCTTTCATATGCCTTCTATTCAGCAATAGTTGGTTACCAGATTTTAGCAAGCAAACCCAAAAGCTCAAACGGCAATTCTCAAAAGAGACAATTACAAAAAGCCTGATTCTTCATTTAGACTTTCATTATAGCGCAAAATCAGTTTATCTTTTAACGCATTTACCCGAGGCAGGGTCATAGTGGTTGCTTTTGGAGTAATCACAGTTTTTACAGTCGTCTTTTATATCCTGTCCAAATGGACAACCTTTCAAGTCCGCCATTCAATTAGCCCCGTTTTTGTTTATTTATGTTAAATTGATATATAAATTGAACCCCGAAAGCCAGTTTTCCATTGCACAACTCGGCATATTAGTAGTGCAGACGCATGGCCCACGACCTGAAGTTCTAGCTCCAACTATCCAATTCAACTTTAAGATATTATTACAACAAACTAATTAGTAGAACAACAAAAGTTGCTGAAATTATTGTGTTATTGTTCTTGTAACGATTAAAAGAAGAAGAAAATTGGAAAATTTGCACTTCTTCTTCTACAGTTAACGGCTGCATCTGACCTAACCCACCCCAAAACTATGCCAAACACTAACAAGTAGTAGCCCGGGAGAGATTCGAACTCTCGTCAAGGACTCCAGAGGCCCCTATGCTTGACCACTACACCACCGGGCTATAGACTTCCAAACTAAACAGGGTTCCAATTATTAACTTTAACTTTCCGCCGACTCAGCTGCTTTCTTCTTAGCTTCTCGTACACAGTAGCATTCTTGGCTAACCTTGTTATATTCGTCACAGTACCAGAGCGTATCCACAATTGGGCTTTTATTTTGCCAGTAGCGAGTAGAGCAAAAAACTTTGGAGGGGTATTCGTAGCAATTGTGGCTGTCGCAGTTGCCACAGTATTTTTCTTCATTGTTGTTTTCCATATTAGTTTCCTTTTCCTGCACGTTTTTCTCGTTGCAAAAATGAGTCTCTCTTAAAATCTTTGCCCAGCCGCTCAGTAGCGGATGCCACAAGAAACGGAAAAACCATCAATGCTTCTCCGATAACCATCACGTGATCGGCTGAACCTTTCATTTTTCCCCAACTCACAGTCTCCTCGAGTGTTGAACCCGACAAACCGCCTGTTTCAGGACGATCCAAAGTAATAACGACCGCGTAGTCTAAGCCTTTTTTGGATGCGAGCGCTGAGGATTGGATGGTGTTACGTGGGACGCCTCCGCCAATTACTATCATCCCGTTTTTGGGTGATCTAGCACAGATGCCACAGACTGTAGGAACATCTTTAAAGGCATCGACGTGAAGCACATTTTTCTGGTCTTTTTGCGACGCATGGAGCCAATGGATAAAGCCGAATTCTGAGTCGCGGACAGCTGGAAGGAAAATTGGGACGTTCTCTTCATAGGCAGCACGTAAGATCGAGTTTTCATCGGTTAACCGTTTGCCCAATTCATAGGTAAACTCGTCTGAAGCTAAACTCTCACCTTTACGTTCCTTGGCGATATCAGCATACATTTCAGAGAGTTTGAAATCCAATCTTACATAGTCTTCTTCGGGAACAAAAATGTCGTAAATTCTAAAAAGATGGAATTTGTAAAGTTCAGTGTCGTTTACTGCCCAACCACCTTTGTAGTGGTGACCGCCGACAGCTTCTATAGCATCGTGGACCATGCAGGCGCCTGTGCTTACAATTACATCTACAAGATGATTTCGGATTAAATCAGTGACTAAAGTGCGCATACCTGCAGGAACCACAGCACCCGACAAGGCCAAGAAAACGGTGCAGTCTTTTTCTCTGAGCATTTTCTCGTAAATGTCACATGCAGCTGATAACCTCCCAGCACCGAGAGAACCCGAATTTTTGAACTGTTGCATTAGCTGATCAACGGTTAAGGTGCCATTTATTTTAATGTGGTTTACGGGTTCTTTGAGGTAATCTTTGCGGTCCATCCAAATACGCCTAAAGGAAGTTATTGAGAGGACTATGGAAATAGGTTTCGATTTGAAAGTGATAATTCTAAGGAAAAAGAAGGGTTTCAAATAGAGTTCATTGCAGAAAAGATAGGGGTGTAGATCGCTAATAGCGAGTTCAAGCTGGATATAGACATATTGGATATAAAATGCAAATAGCACTTAAAGAATGGTTGCTTAAAAATTAAAATAAAAAAAGAAAAGGGTTGATTTTTGTTTTGTGTCGTTTTTATGGTCGTTTTCTAAGGACCAGTATGATCAATAGACCAACGACTATTATGGCTACTAATAGGCCTGCGATTGCTGGGACGAAGTATTGGTCAGCTGGTGATGGTGCTTGTGTTGGTGCTAAGGTTGCGTGTTCAGCGACTGGATCAACGTTGAATGCTGTTACTGCGTGTGCTGGCCAGTATGATTCAGAGCCTGCGAATGATGCGTAGACTGTGTATGCGCCTGCAATGTCTGGTTTCCAGTTGAGGCTGAAGAATCCATCGGTGCTTGTGGTTGTTCCGATGTCTCTAAAGTTGCCGTTTGCATCAACAACACTCAGAGTAATTGGGACACCGGTTGTATTGGTTGGTCTGCCTTTTTGCATGTATACGTATTCCATCCATTGATTTTGGCTTTCGTCAGATACAGCTGGGACTCCTTGTGGGAATCTTGCGGCTTGTTCGTTTTGTTTTGTACCTGCTGAGATGTCTGTGATTGTGCCTTTGATTGTTACGGATGCGCCTAATGTTGCAGCTAAGTCGGGTGCTGTTACAGTCATTGAGGTTGGTCCTTTGCCAAGTGCATATACTTGTCCGTCATAGTTGTTCCAGAATACTACGACTCCGTCTGCTGTTGCCCAGGTCATTGGGTATGCCCATCCAGCCATGCTCCAGACTTCGGCGCCAGTGGTTGCATTCAGTGCGTGTATGCGTTCGCCTTTGTAGAGTGGAGTATCTGCTGAGTGTTCATGAGTTCCAACGTAAATTTTCCCGTCAGCAATCATACCGATCATTTGAACGAAGTTAGGAATCTTCTCTCCACCAGATGGATAGATATTTCTCCAGAGTAAACTGCCATCAGCTAAGCTGTAAGCAGAAACTGCTCCAGTATATCCACCAGTATAAAGAATACCATATGCCATCTTCGTTTGTGTTGCAGAGATCAGGCTTGGCCAAGTAAAGTATCCGTAAGCTTGGAAGTCAGCTTGTGCATCTCCTGTTCCTACTAGGCTTCCATCATCTATGTTATAGATACGGAAGGTGCAGCTTGGAACTTCGATTGTGACAAAGCGGTGTTCAGATCCGGATGCTCTTTCGAACATTTCGTTCTGATTGGTTGCTGCGTCATCGATTGCAAGGTTCTTCATGTATGTAATATTACCGAATGTGGCTGGTGCGACGCTGATCTTCCAGATAGTTACTGCGTCCGGATATGCGTAGCTTGGACCGCTTGTGCCTGTTGGCCAAGATCCGTTAGAGCCCCATATGTAGTCACCTACGACACCTGCTCTGATAGTTGGGCTGGTAGTCCATGTAGCGCCTGTTATTGGGATTCTGTAGAAGTCATATCGGTTAGTTGTGCTTGCGTTAATTTGGTTGGATGATGGATTGCCGCCTGCGCTGATCATTGGGATAACTTTGGAGGAGTTCCATTGTGATAGGGCATATGATGGATTTGTATTATCGCCAATGTTCGTTAATATGTAGCGTAGGTTTTCGCCTGTTGGTGCATTCAATTCAAAGCCACTTGGAACGCCTGTTATGTTTAGCCATGGGAATCCACGTTCTGGTTGGTAACCGATTGCGTAGTTGTTGCTGAATAGCCATCCTGGGTTTTGTACACCGTGTTCGTTAGGATCATCTTGACTGTAGTAGTAACCGAATTGGAACATGTTTGCTGTTGTGGATACACCTAAGCCGCCTGTGTTTGTTTGGTCTGCGCCTGTGTTAACTTCGTAGATGAGTTCACCAGTTTTTAGATCGACACAGTCCATAAATGAACTTGAGCCACCGCTTAAGGCGTTGGGTGAGTAGTAGAGTCTTCCGAACATGATGACTTGGTTTGTCCATCTTGGCTGGTATTGTGAACCAGCGTTGAAGGCGTTACCAACTTGATTACGTGAGAGGTTTGCTCCGCCTACTATGCCGTTGTCTTCAGTTGGTCTTGTCCAGAGGATGTGTGGGCTGTTTGGTGTAGTTCCGTCTGCTTGATATCTGTTTTCGCCGCCGCCATTGTCACGGTCATGTGAGCCACTGAGCCAGTTTGAAGAAACTGTATACCATTGGTCGTTTTCTCCTTCGATTGGTCGTGTCCAGTATTCAGTGGGCATAGATTGGAGTATTGGCAAGCCATTGATGTTTACGGGGTCTTGTTGTACTGTGACTGTGAGTGTGTAGTCGCTTGCTAGGAAAGTTGTGCCGTAGTAGTCTGCGCTACCGCCTTGGTTTGTGCTGTTCCATAGGTATTGTAGTTGGTGGAATTTAACTAGGAAGCTATAGTTCCCTACTTGGTCAGGTGTGTATGCAGTGTAAGTCGAACCTGTTGAGTCAGAGACGAATTCACCGTTTGCGATTCCTCCTTGACCACCTGCAACGTTCAAATTAGATGATTGACCGGAAGCTGGCAAGTTTTGAGTTGTACCGTCTGGTTTTGTGACTACTATGTCGAATGTGTATCGAATTGAGTTAGTTAACAGTGAGCTTGGTGGGACTTGTGGGTTCATCATGATGACGTTGAATGTTTGGCCGACGCCGACTGGGTTTGGTGATGCAATGCCGAATGTCCATGTTGGGATTTGGTCATGGAATCGAGTCCAAAGCAACAGCCTATTGGCTGAAGCATTGGAGTTCATACCATTCCAATACATGCCTGCATCGATTGCTGCAGCAGTAGCATCATTATAGTTAATTCCGTTTCTTACTTCTGCTTTTGCGGTTGGTATTTGTTGAAATCCACTAGAGATTGAGATAGCCATTGAAGTTACAAGAATCAGTGTAATTACAATAGCCATAGATTTATTTTTTAGTTGCATTTTTCTTTTTTCTCCATTATTTTTTTGGACGAGTCTTTTTATCGCCCAATAGCTTGAAATGGTAACGATCTGAATTAATAAAACTTATGGAAAGTACCCTCTTACGACAAGAAAAAGATGGACAAAAAAGCGGCATTTTCATGAATTAATAGGGAATAAAGGCAATATTTTTTAAAAAATACATCTTAAAAGTACAATATTTCTTTACAACGTATAAGGAGTCTTTTCCGTTTTCAAATAAAAAAAATAAAAAAGAAGGTTGTTCTTTTGAGATGCTTATGGACGTTTGCGAAGCATCAGAAGCGCTAGTACGATGCCGATAACGATGATGACAACGAATAATCCAGCGATTGCGGGAACAAAGTACACGTCAGCGGCAGATTGCGGCGCAGGTGTAGCAGGGGTAGGTGTTGGTGCTGCTGGATCAACTGCAAAACTTGTTTCTGCGGATGAGGGATAGTACGAGTTAGATCCTAAGAATGTGGCGATGACAATATATTTGCCTGTTATATCAGGCACCCAGTTTAAGCTGTATGAACCACTTGCGTCACTGACGGCTGTACCAATATTTCGAGTGTTGCCATTTGAATCAATGACCTCTATTGATACTGGGACACCAATCACGTTGCTTGGCTTTGGTTTCTGCATGTAAACATATGGCATCCAACTGCTTTGGCTTGCGTCAGATACTGCTGGAACACCATTGGGGAAGTTAGCTTTCTGCGCTTCCTGCTGCGTGCCGGCAGAAGTATCTATCACTGTACCTCGTATCACTAAACCTTGACCTAATGTTACATCTACTAGTGGCGCTTGAACAGTTGTTTGACTTGGACCTTGACCAACAGCATATATTTGCATGTCATACGCGTTGAGGTAAACGTATTCGCCTGATGCAATGGCTCCGTTTTGAGCAACGAATGCTCCTCCGTCACCCCATCCGGTAAGAGTCCAGATTTCTTCTCCAGTAGTCGCATTAACACAGCGTATCAACGCTCCCTTGTAGAGAGGTGTAGTTGGTGAGTGCTCATCGTTGAAGAGGTAGATTTTGCCGTCAGCGATTCCACCTATGAATACCGGTAAGTAAGCCCAAGGTGTGCCAATTGGGACAGCTGTGCTGTTACCTGCTCCGCCATTGCCATAAGTCCACTCTACTTGGCCTGTAGTATCATTAATTGCTCGCAAGACTCCGCCGTATCCTGAGAAATAGAGGTTTCCGTAAGCTACGCGATGTGCGCCAGTGTTCTCGGTGTTAACTGAACCTGTGAATGTGTCGAAAGCAAACTGGTCAGGAACTGGTCCCCATATTTGCTGTCCATTGTCGAGATTATATCCGTATAAGTCCATGGTTTCTTTGATGTACATGTTGAAAACGCGCTGGGTTGGATTAACTGTTTCTGGCCAGACCAAAACTGAGGTATCTGAGCCTTCAGGAGTTGTGTAGGTGTTCATCCATAAGAGTTGGCCTAGAGTTTCTGGTTTTAGGCTTATTGCCCAAATTGTGTAGGGGTTTGCAGTGCCATTGTTCCATCCACCCCATAGAGTGTATCCGGGGTCTCCAATACCAGTGGTACCGTTTATGCCAAGCATTACATCGCCAAGAAACGCATTTAGAACGACTACGGTTCCTGTCATTCCGTTGCGCCATGGTACGGTAACGTTCCAGTCATAGCGTGCTCCCGTGCTTGCACTTACGTTGGTTGCTATAGTTGGTGTTGTTCCACTGTTGTCCCAAAGTCTTGATGAGTTCCATTGTGCCAAGGTATAGTTCTGATTTGCAGTTGTTCCCATGTTGGTAAAGACGTATCTTAGAATTTCACCTTGTGGTCCATATGCTTGGGTGCCTGAAGGAACAGCTGATACATTGAATAGTGAGTTTCCGTTGCGTGGGTCGAATGCTTGTGCAAAGTTAGCTGAGAATAGTATACCGCTGCCCCAAACGCCTTCTTGATTGGGGGTTTCAAGGTCATAAGTGTAACCAAAGGATAGTGTCGGCATGCCGCTTCTTCGCCAGATCTCTTGCCCAGTTCTCAGGTTTACGCATACCACGTCGCCTGATTGTGCAGTTTCACCTGATGGTTCGCGATAGAAAAGTCGTCCAGTCATGATTATAGGGTTGGGGAATCTTTGGTTATAGGATTGTCCAGTGTAGAATTGTTGCCCTGGCGTTCCAACGTTTTGTCCGCCAACAATTCCTCCGTCTTGGATCGATTTTGTCCACATTACGTGTGCACTAGTGGGTGCTGAACCGTCGTTCTGAATGTTTGTGCCTCCAATCTGAGGTGACCCTGTGCCAAGCCAGTTAGATGATATTGAGTACCATAATGTGTTTTGAGCTTCTATGGGGTAGGTCCAGTAGTCGGTTGGAAGTGGATAGCTACCTATAGCTGAAGGTACGGCTTCATTTTGTACCGTGAAGGTTGCCGGTTGACTTGTGGCGCCTAGGAAAGTGTCGTTTGTCCAGGTTTGAATTGCAGCCGTGTCATTCCAAATATAAACGGTGTTTGGGTAATACAAGACAACGGAGTAGTTTCCAACTTGATCAGCGGTGTAGGTAGTGTAGATTGTTTCAGTCGGGTCAGGAGTGAAGGGACCGCGGGTTTCAACTGAACCGTCGGGTTTTGTAATGTTAAGTCTGTAATCTTGCATCCTAATAGTGTTACTGATGGTGGATTGGGGCATTTTTAGGTAAGCCCACATTACGATAAACACATTTTGACCAACGCCAACACGGTCGGGTACAGCACTAACATAAGCATAGGTTTGAATGGTCCATGGAGGTGAATGTGCAGTAGTAGTAGGTAAAAGTACAGTTGTTGCACTCATCGAAATTATTAGAAACAAAGCAATCAAAATTGCAATATTTTTGTTCTTAACAAGTTGCATCTTTTTTTCTCCTAAAATGTTATACACATTTTTGTGTACTATTTTTCTTTAGAACAAGAGACAGCAATTTATAGTTTGCTTATATTATCCTTGCCTAAACTCCAAAATATGCGTACCAAATTGTTATTTTTGGACTTAATTTTTTTAGCATCTTTAGTGTTGTAAGTAACAAAAATAAATCCGTCACTTGATAAAAATGTCATATTGAATTTGAACTCGCCAAATTGAGTTGACATTTCATTATCTATAACAGTCTTTTTATCCTCAAAAAATTCTGCTTAACTTGGATGGTATATGCCAACAGTTAAGGACATCATGACTAAAGAAGTCGTAACAATCGACGTATTCAAAAGCGTTTTTGAAGCAGCACAACTCATGTCAAAAGAAGGTTTAGGATGCCTAATAGTCGTTGACAAATTGTTGCCTGTTGGAATAGTCACCGAACGCGACATAGTTCGAAGAATCGTGGCTAAACGGAGCTCGCCTGATGTTAACGGTTCAGAGATTATGACCAAGACACTCATAACAGTTGACCCTGATTCTTCGCTTAAACATGCAGCAAGAATGATGTCAACCAACAAAATAAGACGCCTGCCAATTCTCAAGAACAGTAAACTAGTTGGGATAGTAATTTCCTCAGATTTTGTACGAAACGTTGGCAAAAAGACAACCTCCGAAGATATACTAGAAGCTTAGGACGTTACCCCACGGGACCAGTAACAATAGGTGATTAGAAAACAAATCGGTCCAACGGAATTTCAGGATTTTTAGTTTAGAGGTTTACTGAGGCTCTGGATATAGCTTTGGAGAAGATAGAAAATGCAAACTATGGCTATTTCGTGAATTTTAACCAGAGCCTTCTCAGCCCTCATTCTTACGCAATTCTTTAATCCCAAAAAAAGGGATGGGAAAGTTGTTTGTTGTTTTGTTTATGCGCGTTTTCGCATCAGTACTAGTGCTACTAGTATGATTACGATTATCAGCGCAACGAATAGGCCTGCGATTGCTGGAACGAAGTATAGGTCAGCTGGTGATGGTGCTGCTGTAGGTGCTAAGGTTGCGTGTTCAGCGACTGGATCAACTGCGAATGCAGTTGTCGTGGTTGATGGCCAGTAGCCATTGGTTCCGTGGAAGGTTGCTACGACAGTGTATATGCCGGAAATGTCTGGAGTCCATTGTAAGTTGTATTGACCTGTTGCATCAGTAGTTGCTGTTCCGATGTTGCGATAGTTTCCGTTAGCATCCATGACATCGATCGTCACTGGGACGCCGAGGAAGTTGCTTGGCAATGGTTTCTGCTGGTAGACGTAACCCATCCATTCGCCCATGACCGTGTCATTTGCGAGTGGAATACCGTTAGGGAAGCGAGCCGATTGTTCTGCTTGTTTTGAACCTGCTGAGATGTCGTAGACTGAGCCTGTGATGACTAATGACTTGCCTAGTTCAATTGATGCTTGTGGTGCTGACACTGAGATTGTGCTTACGCCTCTACCGATTGAGTAGATTTGATTGTCATAGCTGTTGTACCATGTTGCGTATCCATCTGCAATTGCATAGCTTTGGGTTGTGAATTCAGTTGTATATGATGATATCGTCCAGAGTTCTTCACCTGTTGTTGCGTTGAGTGCACGTGCTAAACCGCCTTTGTAGATTGGCATTTCGACAGTGTGCTCTGAAGACACTGTATATACGACGCCGTTGGAGATTGCGTTGACAAATGTTGGGTAGTGACCTGGAACTTCAAAGCCGCTGTCTGTGCTGTTGCCCATACCGCCGTTACCGTAAGTCCAGAGGAGGTCGCCTGTGGCTGTGTCATAGCAGTAGACGATGCCTGCGTATGCGCTGCTGTAATATTTGCCATAAGCAAATGTACCGCCTAAACTGCCTGAGGCTTGGCTGCCGTAGTAGTCAAAGTTGTCTTGTGGCTGTGTTGTCCAGAGTTTTGCGCCTGTGTCCATGCTGTAGCCGACTAAGGTTTGGGTTTCTCTGAGGTCTTCTACGAAGACGCGGTTAATGGGGTCGATGCCTTCTTCGAGGACTGTTATGTTGTTTGCTGGTGGGTCATAGTTCTTCATCCATAGGATTTGGCCTAGTGTTTCTGGTTTTAAGCTGACTGCGAAGTATGTGTATGGAACGAAGCTTAGTGAACCCATGAAGGTTGCTCCTTGTGATGGTAGTGTACCGTTGTAGCATAGCATCATGTCGTTGGGGATTATGCCTACGACTGTGGGTGAGTTTGGCATTGTGTTACGCCATGGGATTGAGACGTTCCAGTCAAAGCGGTTCTGTGGGTCTGTAGTGTTAAGGACTCCTCCGTTCACTATGTATGTGTTGGCGTAGAAGGCTGCAGATGAAGCTGATGGTGGAACACTCATAACAGCTCCGGAATTTATGACTGCTGACGCGTTGATAATTGATGGTGAAAGTAAGCTGCCGCCTGTGAAGGGGTTTGTTCCGAATGTCCAGAGTTTGGTTGAGTTCCATTCCGCTAGAACCCAGTTTGGACTTGCTGTGGTGCCAAGGTTTGACATAATGGTTCTTAGTTGTTCACCGTTTGGACCAAGAGTCAATTGATAGTATGATGCTGATGGTACACCTGTAACGTTGAATAAGGCGTTGCCGGTTGCTGCGTCAAAAAGGCGTCCAAAGTTTGATGTTGATAGGATTGCTGGGAATACACCGTGTTGGTTAGGGTCTTCGTGATCCCAAACTAGAGCAAAGGATAGTGTTGGTAGGTCTGAACGTGACCAGATGAGTTGTCCTGTTCTTAGATCAACACAGTTTAGTGGGCCCGAGTTTGAGCCTGTGAAGGATATAGGGTCGTTGTAGTAGATTTTGCCGTTGACTACGATTGGGTTTTGGTATCTTTGGTTGTAGGCTGAGCCTTCGAACCATGCATTGCCGGGGATTGTGAAGTCGTTGCCGCCGACGATACCGCCGACTTGGTTGCCCATTACTTTAGTCCACATGATGTGTGATGTAAGTGGTCCAACTGCGAAGCCTGGAGTGAATTGTGCGCCGTTACCACCCAAGTTATAACTTGCTACGAAGCCGCCGAAGCCTGGTTGACCGGTTCCGAGCCAGTTAGAGCTGATTGTCCACCAGAATGGGTTTTCGCCGTAGATTGGGCGTGTCCAAAATTCTTCTGGAAGTGGGTAGCTAATTGGGAAAGTGTCGATAGCGTTTTGTTGGACTGTCAGCGTTGAGACTGATTGACTTGGCAGATATGTATCGTTAATCATTGTTGTGATTGGGCTGTGTGGGTAGTCGTTGATAGCTTGTCCTGGGAAGTTAAAAGTTAAGGTATAGGTTCCTGCAATGGTTGGTGTGAACTGGTAGCTTTGTGATGATGTTGTGTCAATAACTGTATCGAATGTTTTGGTCGTGTTTTCACCATTGGGGTCTGTTATGGTAAGTTTGTAGTTGTGGAATCGGTAGTCATTGTTGACGGCAGCATAATTGATTGACCCTGCTGGTTCACCAGCAGGATAGTAACCATAAACGCGGTTAAGCCACATATAAATTAAGGTTGTTTGGCCGACACCGATGGGGTTAGGTAGAGCCTCAATATATGCTACTGTAGGCAGGTCTTGTGATGGTGTGTGTGCTGCTGCGGGTTTTAACATTGTTATTGTAGTTGCTGTTGAGATTGCTAACAATAAAATTATTGCTATTGCTGCTTTTTTACCAAAATTCATTTTTTTTCATTTTCTCCTTTTTGGTGCTATTTGAAAGCTCTTGTGGCTTATTTAAAAGTTTTCAAAAGTGACAAAAGAAGTGAACAAAATAGCTTTTAACGCACCAATTATGGCAACAACATAAGAAAAACAGGGTTGCAAATTTCTTTTTAAGATATCCATAAATAAAAAAGACGTTTTTGCGATTAATTTAAATAGAATGATAAACGCATGGAATCTTCTCGAGGGAACTGATCTTAACTCCACAAGTCACAGAAACACAAGTAAAAATTCTCAAAGAATTACTATCAGATGGGCGTAAAAGCATCAAAGAAATAGCAAAAAGTACGGGACTATCAAAGGCAACTGTTAAGACAAATTACAAAAACTTGGAAGAAACCGGAATAATTACTGGAGCAACAACCCACATCAATTACTATCTTTTTGGATACAAAGCAGTAGCCAACATCTTAATCAGCGTTGACTTCAACCAATCTGAACAACTCATTGAGTACTTACGAAAAATGCCAGAAGTTTACGCGGCTGCTAGCCGGGGACCCAAAGGAGACATCAGTGTTGTCATCATTCTTAAAACGCTGGAACAATTAAACGAAGTAAAAGATCTCATTAAAAGGAATTTTTTGGTCTTTGAAATGAAAACCGCAATCTGGACCGATGTTAAAGAAATGAATGAAAACGTATCCATAACCCCAGAAAACAGAAAAAGACCGACTGCTGATACCACTATAAAGAATTCACAGAAAAAAACTATCACTAAAATAATTAATGTGGATGAAATAGACCAAAAAATCGCTGATAGACTCGCTGAAAACGGACGTATCACCATGGAGTCTCTTGGAGAACAATTAGGAATTCCAAGTAGATTGGCAGAAAAAAGGTACGAAAAATTAAAGAAAAATGGCTTTTTAAAAGTCACAATTCAAGTTAACCCCCAAAAAATTGGATACTGTGGGACATGCGTGTTTTTCACAGTTACATCCCATGAAGATCCATACTCAATTATCGAGAAAATCAAAAACATCCCTGACATCATAAGCATTATGAAGACAACGGGAGATTATGATTTACAAATATGGGCAATGATACAAGACTTAAATCAACTGTTTGCAATAAAAGAAAAAGTCGAAAAAATTCCAGGATTAACCAAAATTGATTTACAGTTAATACAATTCGGAGAAAAATTGGAAAAATGGCCGACACCCAAGCAATACATATCGACTTTTTAGACAAATCAACTTCCGGACAATTTGCTAAAAATAACCCAAAAAAGGCAGCTTCTTTCCGTCTAATTAACATATATAAGAAATCTTAAATTCCTAAAGCTTAATAACATAAAACAAAGGGAAAGCGTTGATTAACCTCAATCAACTTGACGCAAAAATAATAAGACTTCTTTTACAAGATGGGAGAACCAGTTATGATGAATTAGCGAATGAGTGTGATGTCTCCAAAAACGCCGTTTGGAAACGTTGCCGGATGATGGAAAAAAAAGACATAATCAAAGGCGCGACAATTCAGATGAATTTCTGCGATTTTGGATTTGATGCTCTTGCCACTCTGCTCATCAGCGTTAATGCACAGCAAATAGAGGAATCCATGAAGTTAATTGAAAAGGTGACTGAGGTACGTGCCTACCGCCAATATAACAGTGTTTTTAACATTAGAGCAACAGTAACTTTGAGGAATTTGAATGAACTGGATCATGTTAAACAAGTCATCAAGCAAAAATTACCCACTCTAAGTTTGAAAACTTACATATGGACGGGTGTTAGGAACATGCCCGAAAACCTGACTCTTACCAACAATCCGATGGATACTAATGGCAGCATCCGAATGGATTCAGCTAAAAGGGCAGTCACATCAAAAGGAAAGGTAATAATCGATGAGATAGATGAACAAATAGTAACCGAACTTGCCCTAGATGGACGTAATTCGTTTACTCAAATTTCAAAAAAAATCAATGTATCTACGGACACTGTCGTAAAAAGATACAAGAAACTTAGACAAACCGGGGCAGTAAAGGTCTCCATTCAAATAAACCCGAACGAAATGGGGTACGCTTCAATATTGGATTTCAACATGTCTTTTATGACTGAGAGCGGCTTATCAGATACTGTAATAGAAGCTCTTAACAAAATACCCAACTTAATCATTATCACCAAAACCAGTGGAGATTATGATTTGCAAGTAACCGCAATGATAAGAGACATCACTGAGTTGTTTGCCATCCAAGACCAAATTGCAAAAATATGCGGCCTTACAAAAATAGAAACCAGTGCTAGAAAAATCCCTGATAAATGGCCAACTCCAAGACAATACATATCAACATTTTAATATTTGTTTGTGGCGGGTCCGAAGGGATTTGAACCCTTGACTTTCAGCTTAGAAGGCTGACACGCTATCCGTACTGCGTCACGGACCCACATAGGGCACTCTAAATGATGTGCTTCCAGATATAATTTTACCTATTGCATTCAAGCAAAACCCATACGCCTAACATACCATCAAAAACTGTGGTTCAATAATCAGCTCGTTTAAACATCCTTCACACCTCAACCAAAAGAATCCCACAGCAGATAAGGAGAAAAACAATCACCACCAAAAAAAATCAACCCAAGTCAACACAAAGAGAAGTTGTTGCTGTTGCTGCTGCAACTCATTTCCCACCGATAAGTTGTAACAATCAACCTAAACCCACACAAAACAAAGAAGCTAACGATTATGTTTTCCAGCCAGGACCAGCTTTTTTACCCAAAACAAACACTTGAATATGCCCAACAATGAGCAAGACCATCCAAATAGTAGAATAGAAGAAGTAATAAACGAATAGTTCATGCAGTTTTATTTGATTAAATCCAAGTTTTCTTGAAAACCCATAGAAAACCCCGGCGGAAAAAGCGAAACCTGACAGGGAAATAATCAGAATCTTTATCGCATCTGCAGTTCCCAACGACATTAGAAAAAGCGGCAAGGCAATATTGAATTTCACTGACAAAAACAGTGAAAAAACCAAAAGCGAATTATACATCCAAAGACTAGGAACAAAAGCGCTTAAAAACAAGACAACAACAGAAGGATAAAGGAAAAATAGGCTGGGAAGAAATATCTGGGGTTTTTTAATGAAGTGCCTAGCTAACTGTTTGTACCAATCCTTAAGCCACAACGCCTGACCAATAGACCACCGTCTACGCTGGGTAAGCCATTTCTTCCAATCCACATGAACCTCATTCTTTACTTCAACATCAGTTGTATAGGCAAAACTACTATCCTCCAAGAAAGCTCGAGTTGCAAGATCTATATCTTCTGGAACAACTTTTCGAAAACCATGGATTTTTTCAAACATTTCTCTCTTAATCGAGAAGGCAGCCCCATTCACAGCTGGACATTTATGCATATACCTCGACGCTAGCCAAGAGCTGATATTGAAAGTTAAGTATTCGTAATAAGCCATTTTTGAGAGGAAAGAACTATTTTTGGTAACTTTCTTTTTAATATCCAGTATATCGGTATGCTGCATTTCCATAATGATTTTTCTAAGGTAGTCAGGGTCATTTGTGAGCCCAATATCAGAGTCAAGGAAAAGCAGAACTTTACCTGAAGACAACTTTACGGCGCTGTTTAGAGCAGTCGCTTTTCCAGTACGTTCCTTGTTAATAATGAATTGGACGTTTTCGTTTTCAAGCTGCTTTATTTCTTCCTGGAAATCGTCGGTTGGCTGGTCAACGGTGACAAAGATTTCCTTCGAAACATTTTGGGAACAAAGTTCGTTTAGCATTCCTGCTAGCTGATTGGATTCTTGGTAAACGGGAATGAAGATGCTGACGTCCACAGCTAATCCTCAGTAAACAACCTTTCATTTTGGTTATTGTCATTGTGCTTTTTAAAGCATTCTAAAATCAGGTGACCCTCACAATTGTTTAGGCTCCTACCAACTAACCGGCCTCCCTACGCAATTCATCTGAAAGCTGACTTATTTTTTAACGTAGACAGCACTTGTTGGGAATGCAATTTCTATGTTTTCTCTATCAAAGGCGCCTTTTATCGCGAAATTAATCGCCTGCTGAGTATCCAAATATTTGCCGTAATCCGCTGAGTTGATGTAGTAGATGACGAAGAATTTTAAGCTGTAATCTCCAAATTCCGTAAAGTTTACCCGTTCCACATCAGCGGAATCCACGTTCTTAATTATGCTTGTTATTATCTCAGGGATCCCCCTGAGTTTTTCAAGCGGAGTATCGTAGGCAACCCCAATGGTGAATGTAACACGTCGTTTTTCCAATTTCCTAAAATTTCTAACACTTGTCGAGGTAAGTTCTTTGTTGGATATTACGAGTTCTTCACCTTGAAGCAGCTTAAGTCTAGTCGATTTCACTCCGATGTTTTTGACGGTTCCGCTGTATTCTCCTACAATGATGAAGTCTCCGATTTCAAACGGTCGATCAAAGTAGATGGAGAAGGCGCTAAAAAAGTCGCTTAATGTATTTTGAAGCGCAAAAGCTATGGCGATGCCTCCAACTCCTAGGCCAACAACTGCACCTGTTAAATCAACGTTGAATATAACGAGAATGAGAAGAAATGCGGCGACGTAAACGATTACCTGTATAACTTTCTTTAATAGAAAAAGGAGGTGGTGACTGTTTTTTCCTGTGACAAGAGCGGTTCTGGTTGCATACCAGTCTGCCACTATATTGGATATTCTTGTAACTCCAAAAGCTCCTAGAAAAATTTGCATAACCGTAAAGACACCGGTTAACGTTTCGTTATAGGGCTGAAGGAGTGACAGAGGCGCCAATGCATATTCGATACCTAATATGACGATTGAAATGATTATGATGCTCTTTACTGCATTTAATATGTCGTCGTCTAGCGTGGTTTCTGTTTTTTGCGCCCACTTAGAAAAGTATCTTCCAAAGATTATGTATGCGACCCCGCCGACAAGGGCAACGATTAAAAATATTGTTACAGATGCCAAGATTTCACTGGTAAACTGGTTTGTTTGAAGGAACTGATGGAATATTTCTGTGAGACTAGCCATCTTTCTTATACACTTCAATGTTTAATTCAATTAGCTAAAGTCAAGTTAAAATAAAAATTCAAATTAACCCTTATTTATGTTCCTCAATTTAACGTATTTTTTCATGCTCAATAGAACCTATTCTGTAGAGGACCTCGGCTTCGTGGCTATCGTTTTCAAAGTCTTCTCGGCTAAACAGAACCTTCTCTTCACACTTTGAATTCAGAGCCTGGGCTAGCTTGAAGATATTGTTTTTAGCTGCTTCGTTTGATGGGTTCACTGTACACTCAAAATATTTGGCGTGTTTCATTCTTATTTGCTCACGAAGCATGCGTAGTTGTAAGCCGTTTCCACGATAGTCTTTTTGAACTAGGATTTCCCAGCTGAAAAAAGTGTCTGGTCTGTTAGGTGACATGTAACCTGAAGAAAACCCGACGATTTTGCCATTACACAGGGCAACAAGGCAAGTGTCAGAAAAATCCCTTGCCAAAAGAAAATAAGTGTACATTGAGTTTAAGCCAACGTATGGCCTGTTTGCAACAAGCATCTTGTAAACTTCTTTGATGTCTGACAAGCCTAGCTTTCTGAATTTAAAATTCAATCCAGATTTGGTTTCTATCGTTTAGGGCACCTTGTTACTTTTTTTCTTCGCTCTAGCCGCTGGTTGCCTTTTGGCACAAGCGAAATCGTTTTGTCAGCATCGGTCAACAATTTTTCTATTCCAATATAGGTTTTTTCATCTTCGTCTTGTTTAAGTTGCAAAACACATTTGCCGCAATCTTTCTTGCATTCAACTGATTTGTAATTATCAGGTTCTTTGTAGGTTGTGATTACGCCTTCATAGTTTCTAAGAATAACTTTGTTTGTTGACCAAGAAATTATGTAGTTTGGCATAACTGGAATTTTTCCGCCTCCGCCTGGAGCATCAACTACAAAAGTTGGAACTGCAAACCCGCTTGTGTGTCCTTGAAGACTCTCCATTATTTCAATGCCTTTGCCAACAGATGTCCTGAAGTGAGTTAAACCTTCGGAGAGGTCACATTGGAAAAGGTAGTAAGGTCTAACTCTGTTTTGTACAAGTTTTTGGTTTAGCTTTTTCATGATTTGTGGGCAATCGTTTATTCCTGCGAGAAGTACCGATTGATTTCCCAATGGAATTCCTGCATCTGCTAATTTCCGAAGCGCTTCTCGAGAGGAAGGTGTGAGTTCTCTTGGATGATTAAAATGAGTATTCAACCATAATGGATGATGTTTCTTTAGGATTTCTACAAGTTCATCAGTTATTCGGTATGGCAAAACAACTGGGGTTCTTGTGCCTATTCTTACTACTTCAACATGTGGAATGCTGTTTAGTTCGGTTAAAATCCAGTCCAGATACTCGTCAGGCAACATTAAAGCGTCGCCTCCTGAAAGGAGCACATCCCGAATTTGACCGTGATTTCTAATGTAGCTGATTCCATCCAGTATTTGTTGTTTTGAAGGAATATGCTCTGGGTCGCCGACTTTTCTTTTTCGTGTACAATGCCTGCAGTACATTGCACAGCGGTTACTTATCAAAAAAAGCACTCGGTCAGGGTAACGATGAGTGATACCTTTGGTTGGGCTGTCTTTATCCTCGTGGAGAGGGTCTTTCATGTCATGTTTACAAACTTTAAGTTCAGCAGGGTCAGGGAAGGCTTGTTTCAATATAGGGTCGTTACAGTAATTTTCTTTTTCTATTAAAGAAGCATAGTAAGGTGTTATGCAGAGTGGAAATTTCTTAATTGTTTTTTCTAACACTCTGCGTTCTTTTTTAGTAAACGATATCCCTGTGAAGCTTCCAAAAGCTTCAATTGTTTTTATCGAGTTTTCCAGTTGCCACTTATAATTTTTCCACTCACTAACATCCACTTTTTTTTCTGTGGTTTTAGCCAAGTAAGCTTGGTAACTTGTAAGGGTTTCAAAACCTTCAACAATCATTCTTAAAATATCTCTCTCCGAGCACTTTTCTGTCTGTCTTTTTCGATAGAACCTTTATAGTTTTTATTTGTTTTTGACAACTCGAATTTGCAAAATAGCGAATTCGTCTTAACAACCAAACCTCATGCACCTTAAATAGCAAAAGAGTTCAAACGAAAAAATTTGTGATAATTATCTAAAAAATACAAAATACACGAAAATATTGGCATAGTATTTACCATGAAATCTTAACGCTTTAACAGCTCGTTTTCTGCTGTTTTTCCTGTTCCAGCTGTTCACTTGTTGTCTATAGGAAAATTATTATGTGCCGCATAAGAGTACATCTCCGTTATGACTAAGGTTAAAGCAATAAGTTTGCTTTCAGGCGGATTAGACAGCATCCTTGCCACAGAACTCATCAGGCGTCAAGGAATCGAAGTGGTAACTTTTAACGTTAAAACCCCCTTTGGCATCCCCAAAAAAGACGGGTCAAGCGAAGCTGCTCAAGCCGCAAAGCAACTAAAAGTCCCCCTAAAAATTGTCACAGTCGAACAGGACTATCTTCGGATGCTACGCAACCCAAAACACGGCTACGGCAAAAACCTAAACCCCTGCGTAGACTGCAAAATCTTCATCCTCAAAAAAGCAAAAAAGTACGCCAAAGAAATCGGTGCGGACTTCATTTTCACGGGCGAAGTGTTAGGTGAAAGACCCATGTCGCAACATGGTCCTGCATTAAAGATTATTGCAGAGGAATCAGGCTTGAAGAGCAAGCTTTTGCGTCCCCTATCTGCGAAGCTATTGGCTAAAACCGTTGCGGAAAAGAAGGGTTTAGTTGACCGAAACAAGCTGTTGGGCATTCAGGGCAGGTCACGCAAACCCCAGTTTGCCCTTGCAGCAGATTACGGGATAACGGTTTACCCGTCGCCTGCAGGCGGATGTCTCTTAACGTGTGAAGAATACTCCAAGAAGCTTCAGGACCTCTTCGAAAACAAGAAACGCTTGTCCATGGCGGACATAGCACTGCTGCGGATAGGCAGGCACTTTAGGCTTGGAAAAAACAAGATCATCGTTGGCAGAAACGAAGCTGAAAACAAGTTTTTACTTGCCAACAAAACGCGGAGCGACTTATATTTTGAACTCTCCGATGTGGTTGGACCAACAACTCTTTTACAGGGACCCAAAACAAAGCTGGCAATCGAAACAGCCGCAAAACTGACCGCTTCTTATTCAGATGCTAAATCTGAAGAAGCCACAGTGAAGTTTGGAAGAGAAAACCTCGATAAATCCGTAACTGTTACATTGCCCACGAAGGCTGATGTGGCTAAACTTAGAGTAGGCAATTTAGAGAAAAAACCAAAAAAAAAATAAGACCGTAAGGTTAGGCTTTTTTCATGGCTACGGCCTTGAGTTCTTTTGGCATCAACTCAATAGCATACCGCAAAGCCGTCCTCGGCATAGCCACACGATTTTTAAATACATAATCGAAAACTTTTGTCTGGTGTTTTCTGCTTTCCTCTTTAAGCAACCATCCATAACCCTTCTGCACCATATCATCAGTATCTTCTAACAGAACATCGCAGATTTCAAATGCATCCTTTAGAAACATCCCTTTTTTGGCAGGAACAATCAGTGATACAGCCGCAGCACGCTTGAGCCAGCGATTCTCGCTCTTAGCCCAACTCTTCACTTCGCCGATAATCTGTGGGTATTTCTCAATGAGGTCTCCGACGGTGTGGTTGCAAAAGCCGTCGCATTTTGCCCAATTGTTGATGTATCTTTCAATCCATACCTTGAAGGTCGCCAAGTCTCCTGGTTCCAATTTGTCGATGTAATTTGGGAGCCAAAAGGCAACTATGAAGGCTTCCTCGGTATAATCGGAGCGGTAAAGTTCTTCACACATAGCAAAAATCGCTCCTTTATCTAAAGTTTTTACGCGCGACCAATATTTCTTTGCAATTTTGCCTACAGTCTCAGTTTTAACGCCATAAGATTTTACTTGTTCCTTGAAAAACCGTTGAAAACTTTTCTGAGTCTTCTCGTCAGTTGTAGATTTGAGGTCATCTCGAATTTGCGCTATAATACTGTTCATATAACAAGAATTAACGCTTGGAAAATAAGAGCCTTTCCAAAAAACAAATTATTAAAAAGGGAAAAGATGGGGTTTAGTAGTCTTCCATTTGGTAGAGACCGAAATCAATGTTCAACGTTTTTTCCGGTCCACAACTGTCTTCAAGGTCGTAGAGGTGGCGGGTGGCTTTTTCTAAGCGGCTTTTTTTGGGAGTCATTTTTGCTTTAACCATCCTATCCTTCATTTTTCCTTTGGACTGGTGAAGTCCGTTTGGTGTAGCCAGAACCATTGTGTTATCGATGATTTTTGGTACAACTTCAATTTTAGCATCTTCAATGGACAAATGCATTTTCAAAGCGTCTTCATGTAAGTGTTTAGTCAACGCCTTTTCGCCTCCAAACTTCAGCGCTGATTAAATCGCGAATAGCGACTCGGATGGCTTCGGCACGGTTAGGATAGAACCGTTCGTCAACCAACTGGTCCAAAGCTTTTATATACGTTTCAGGCAAATACAGAGTTATTAGTTTCATCAGGATTTTCTCCCGTAACTGGTGGGTAGATAACTAAAGCATGTATTCTTGGTTATACTTCTATATATCATGCTGTAAATATGCTTATAACATGTTCGTACCACTGTTTATAAAGGATAAAACACGTACAATGCAGGTATCTGTCAATTCGGGTAGAGCGAGGATTACGTTTTTATGCCTTGTTGAAGCAACTAACTTGCGAGATAACCATGGTCTGGCAGGTTTTCATAAAGAACTTCGGTTGTTCCTCCAACTTAGCGGATGGCGAAGTCTTGGCCGGTTGTTTAGCACAAGCAGGATTCCAATTAGCCAAATCGGAATTGGAAGCTGATCTAATAATCTTCAATACTTGCGCAGTCAAAGGACCCACAGAAAACCGCATAATCGATGCCCTAAAACATGCCCCAAAAGACAAAAAAATTGTCGTGGCAGGTTGTTTACCCAAAATTAGTTTTGAACGCCTATGCCGGGAAGCCAATTTTGACGGTGCAGTTGGTCCAGCGCTTGGCAAAGAAATTTTGGAAATTGTGAGGCGCGTTTTGGCTGGCGAGAGAGTGATTGATTTAGCCCCAGTCAAGGAAAAGCCGTTATTGAGTCTGCCAAGACACACTTCCAACCCAGTTGTTAGTATTATACCCGTAAATTTTGGTTGCTTAGGCAGCTGTGCCTATTGTTGTGTTGTGTTAGCCCGAGGACATCTGCGAAGCTACAGCATAAAAGAAGTTACGGAGCGTGTGCAAATAGACTATGCAGCTGGTGCAAGAGAGTTTTGGATCACCTCACAAGACACAGCTGCTTATGGAAGGGATTTGGGTACTGACCTTGCCGAATTGTTGACATCGATAGGTGGTTTAGCGGGGAATTTTCGGGTCAGGGTTGGCATGATGACGCCTAACTTGGTTACGGATATGCAAAGCCGACTCATAATTGCATTTAACAACCCAAAAATCTTCAAATTCTTACACTTACCCATTCAAAGCGGAGATGAAACGGTGCTCCAGCATATGCGCAGATTCTACACATCAGCCGAGTTCAGAGGGATCGTGAATACTTTCAGAAACGAATTTCCCAAATTAACTTTAGCAACGGACGTTATAGTTGGGTTTCCTGGAGAAACCACAGAAGCTTTTGACAATACTCTTAGGCTTTTGGAGGAAGTTAAGCCTGATGTGATTAATGTTTCGAAGTTTTTTGCTCGCCCCAAAACTGTAGCAGCCAGGATAAAAGAGGGGTTGGTGGATAAGGAAGAAACCAAGCGCAGAAGCACAGCTGCTTCGGAGTTAGCAAAGCGGCTTTCAGCTGGGCAGAACCTTCGTTGGGTTGGTTGGAGTGGGGAGATGCTGGTTGATGAGAAGGGCAAAGTTGAGGGTTCGTGGGTTGGACGCAACTTTGCTTACAAACCAATCGTCATTAAAAGCAACAATAACTTGTTGGGTAAAACGTTGCAGGTCAAAGTTGTGGAAGCTTCTGGAACCTATCTAAAAGGCTCAATTTTGGAAATCTGTACTTGCAGTAGAAACTTGCTTGAATGTAAGAGTACTAAGTAATTCAACTGAGAACCCAGTTTTCCTCAACATAGAAAGATGTTCTTAGACTGTTATCGGATGATATTCAACGCCGAACCTCTTCATGTCATATCTGAATGCTTAAATAATTTCGGTTAATGTAGTTTGTTCAGGTCGTAAAATGACTACCACGCAATCGAACGTTTGCTTTTTTAACACTTTAACGCGAAAAAAAGAACTTTTTAAGCCGTTGGAAGCTGGCAAAGTGAAAATGTACACTTGTGGTCCCACAGTTTATGATTTTGCCCATATAGGGAACTTTCGGGCTTTTCTCTTTGAAGATTTACTTAAACGCTGGTTAGTGCAACGGGGCTTCAAAGTTACCCATGTAATGAACTTGACTGATATTGATGATAAAACTATTAAGGGCAGCCAAAAACAAGGTATCCCACTTAGGCAATTCACAGATTTCTACGTGAAAGCCTTCTTTGAAGACATCAAAGTCCTAAACATCGAATTCGCAGACGTTTATCCCAAAGCCACCGACCACATCCCAGAAATGGTCACATTAATCAAGATTTTAATGACTAAAGGCTACGCCTACCGCGGCGAAGATGGCTCCATCTATTTCTCAGTATGTAAATTTCAAGACTACGGAAAAATGTCAAAAATCAAAGTTGATGAATTAAAGGTTGGGGCAAGAGTAAGCCAAGACGAGTATGCTAAAGAAGAAGCTCAAGATTTTGCACTTTGGAAAGCCTGGACGATAGAAGACGGCGACGTGTTTTGGGAAACTGAATTGGGCAAGGGCAGGCCGGGCTGGCACATTGAATGCAGCGCTATGTCTATGAAATATCTTGGCGAAACCTTTGATATCCATTGTGGCGGAGTTGACAATATGTTTCCGCACCATGAAAACGAGACTGCCCAATCCGAGGCGGCAACTGGTAAGAAATTTGTGAATTACTGGATGCACAATGAGCATTTGCAGGTGGAGGGCAAAAAAATGTCCAAACGCCTTGGCAACTTTTACACTCTTCGCGACCTATTAGCCAAAGGATACGACCCGATTGCAATTCGTTACCTTCTAATGTCCACTCATTACCGTCAACAATTCAACTTTACTTTTGAAGGCTTAGAATCCGCTAAGGGCGCAGTAGATAGGCTAAGAAATTTTGTTCGCCGTTTACATGATGCCGATGGCAAAGAAAGCGGGGGAAAAGTTACGACTTTTATAATGAAAGCTGAAGCATGTTTTGGTGGCTCGATGGACGATGACTTAAACATTGGAATAGCGTTGGCTTCGCTTTTTGATTTTGTGCGTGAAATCAACAACCTGCTCGATGCTAATTTAGTAAGCAAGAATGAAGCAGCCGATGTTGGCGGTTTAATGATGAAGTTCGACTCGGTCTTAGGTGTAGTTGGAAAAGTGGAAGTAGAAGAAGCATTGCCTGCTGACATTGACGTACTCGTTCAGAAGCGTGAGGCAGCCCGCAAAGCCAAGAATTGGAAAGAATCTGACGCCTTAAGAGCCCAGCTAAAGGCCATGGGTATTGTGCTTGAAGACACAGCACAAGGCATCCGGTGGCACAAAGAGAAACCTTAGAGTTTGGTGCCCAAATTCCATTCTTTTGTAGAGTATTTTTCTTTATAGAGCTTATTTGAGGTTTCTTTTTCAAATTGGGTTAATGTGCCAGGTTCGAGTTGGATTTTGAGCATTGCCCTAAAACCCTGTGCCAACGCGTTAGCAATTGTGTCGGGAGAGATTTTGTGACCTAATTCGTTTTGGATACTAGTTATTTTGCGTTTTGCGATATCAGCGGTTTGGGTACAACTGGCGTCTTTAAGTTTTAGGAGTTGGAACATTTTGGGTAGATCTACGCTTCTCAAAAGTGTTCCATGTTGGAGAACCACGCCATGGGTGATGGTTTGGCTGCTGCCCGAGACTTTTTTGCCATTTACAGTCAGGTTTGGGCAATTTTTAGCGTTTCCTTCGCTAAAGTCAGCTGTAATTCCTAAAATGCGGAGCGCATCAGTTATTGCCCGATAAATTTGGATGTAAGCGCTCGTTATGTCGCCTGTGCCGAAATCTTCGGTTTTTGCGGTTACACTGTATGTAACTTCGCCTTCAAAATCATGGTAAACCGTTCCGCCTCCACTGATACGTCTAACCACGTCGACGCCCCATTTCTTGCAAGCATCCAGATAAAGTTCGTTTTCGGGGTTCTGATTCTTGCCAATGCTAACTGCGGATGGTTGCCAGCGATAAAACCGCAAAGTATTCGGGACATCCCCAGCGATTCGCGCTGTCAAAATTGCCTCGTCGATTGCCATGTTCATAAACGCGTCGCTGGTTTCTATGGGAAGTAAACGCCAAGTATCCATTCAACTCAATTCCTTCCCAATGAAAACTTTGTTAAACTTAAAACTGTTATGCAAAACCAGCCTTTCTAAAGAAAAAGCATCGACACGCTTGAGGAATAGATAAATGCTTAAAAACTAAGCAAATGCATCTCTAAGAAGAAGGAAATAAAATGAAGATCGTCTCTGGTCCAGCTTCCAAAGAACTCGCTGAAGCGGTTTCAGCGTCAACGGGTTTCCAAAATGTTCCTGTTGTATCGAAGATTTTCCCCGACGGCGAATCCTACGTCCGTTTAGACGGGAAGGTAGAAGGAGAAGATGTTGCAGTTGTGCAGACCACTTGCCCTCCCATGCAAGATGGAAGGCTTTTTCAGTTAGCTTTTTTGGCCGATTCGGCTAAGCGGGCAGGCGCAAAAAAAGTCACCGCAGTCGTTCCGTATTTGGCATATGCTAGGCAAGACAAAACTTTTCTTTCAGGCGAGGGCATTAGCGTTGAAACTATCGCGCGAATGCTTAAAGCCGCAGGAATAGACCAGTTTCTAACCGTAAACATTCATTCTGAACCCACATTGGCGCAGTTTCCCTTTCCATCTAAAACACTAAGCGCTATCCCACTTATAGCAGACTATTTTGTGAAAAAAGGCTACAAAGGTGCATATGCACTTTCCCCTGACAAAGGAGCCATGTACATTGCAAAACAGGCACAGACGGTTTTAGGCGGTGACGTGGGGCACCTTAGCAAAACTCGCGACCGCTACACTGGTCAAACTGTCCAAACGGCAGAGGGCCTAAATGTGAAAGGTCAAACCGTCATTATCCTCGATGACATCATCAGTACAGGGGGTACCATCGTTGGTGCAGCAAAAATCCTCCGTGAACAGGGCGCTAAACATGTTTTCTGCGGTTGCGTCCATGGCTTGCTTATTGGCGACGCTGAGAAACGCATTTTGGATGCAGGTGTGGAAGAAATCGTGGGCACAGATAGCGTTCCCGGAAGTGTAAGCAAGGTGTCTTTGGCACCACTTATCAGTCAAGAGCTTAAGGCGCAACAGTAGTGCCCAAACTTTTCTTTTTGCTCTCAGGCGAGAATGAAACTATGCCTGCCGCAGAAGTTAAAGCAATTTTGGAGGCAGAAGGCTTCGTTTATTCTAACGCTTCAGAGTTTGACCAGATTCTCCGATTGGAAGCCGACGCAGGCAGTGTCCAAGCGGTGCAGGTACGATCGGCTTACACCCGGTTTTCGGCCTTGGAACTTTTTGTAGCAAACGCTAATTTTGATGACATTGTCACCGCAGCAAAAGAAACAGATTTTAAAGCTGTCCTCAAACCCGGCGAAAGCTTTGTGGTGCGCATAAACCGAATTAGAAACTACGCCGACAAAGATCTGAACACGATGACACTTGAAGGCAATCTGGGCAAGCAAATCCTAAACCTCACAGAAGGCACCAAAGTCAGCTTAAAAAACCCAGATAAAACCTTCATAGGCATAATAACTGACGATAAACTCATTTTGGGCTTAAAATTAACCGATATCACCAGTAAAACCTTCTCTGAACGTCGTCCTCGCAAAAAACCGTTCTTCCACCCATCAGCGATGCCGTCGAAGATGGCACGTTGCATTGTTAATTTGTCACATGCAAAAGCCGATTCAGTACTGCTTGACCCATTTTGCGGCACAGGAACTTCACTAATAGAAGCCACCTACATTGGCTGCCGAGCAGTCGGGGTAGATGCGCAGCGTCGAATGGTTTTGGGAACTAGGAAGAACTTGCGGTTCTTCAACATCTCGGCTGAGGGTTTAGTTCTGGCAGATTCACGAAAACCCCCATTTTTCAAAGTTGACTGCGTAATTACTGACCCACCTTACGGACGTTCGTCGAGCACAATGAAATCAACTACAGAACAGCTAGTTAAAGACGTTTTAGCCTCATCACTTGAGCTGCTAGGTGTGGGGCAACGAATTTGTATAGCTTCCCCTAAAACATTAAACATATCGCGTATAGGAACTGAGTTGGGCTATCGGCATGTGGAATCTCACTTTGCCTATATCCATCAGTCTTTGACGCGGGAAATTGCAGTGTTCGAAAAGGTGCAAAACTGAATGAGTCTTCGTGTGGTTTTTTTAGGAACAAGCGGTAGCGTACCAACACTAAAACGCAGCTTGCCCTCTGTTGTGGTGCAGTGTCCACGTGACCAATGGATGTTTGACTGCGGCGAAAACGTTCAACGCCAAATGATGGCAGCAAAAGTCAGTTTTCACCGTAAAATGAAGGTTTTCATAACTCATCTTCATGGTGATCATGTACTCGGGCTGCCAGGGCTACTACAAACTATGGCGTTGATGGACCGTAAAGAATCCGTCCAAATTTATGGACCTGCGGGACTCAAGGATTTTTTGGTTTGTACCAAAGAAACACTCAATTTCGGCTTAAACTACCCAGTTGAAATCAACCAAATCCTAAGCGAAGGTGTCATCTGCGACGAAGAAGAATACCAAGTTATAGCAACCAAATCCAATCATGCTGTGGATGGTTACTCTTTTGCGTTTTTGGAGAAGCCGCGTCCAGGTAAGTTTTACCCCAAAAAAGCTTTGGCAATGGGAGTTGCAGCTGGCGAGTTGTGGTCAAGGTTGCAAAGAGGAGAGAAAATCACATTGGCGGATAGCAAGGTGGTTAAACCAAGTGATGTCATGGGTCCAATGAGGGCAGGACGAAAAATCGTGTATACAGGTGACACCAAACCTTTCAAAGCGTTTGCAAAGTTTGCTGAGGGTGCAGATTTAGTTATTCATGACTGCACCTTCGATGACTCGCTTGCAGAAAAAGCTGATATGGATGGGCATTCAACACCAACTCAAGCGGCAGGGCAAGCAAAGGCGGCTGAAGCAAAACAGCTGATTCTATCGCACATCAGCGCACGGTACCCAAATGCGGGGCTGCTTTTGGAACAAGCCAAAAAAGTCTTCCCAAACACCGTGCTAGCTGAAGACTTTATGGAGTTAGAACTGCCCTTAAGCAAGTAAATGTTTCAGTTTCTTGATGCTTTCAGGCACTTTATGCATTGATTCAACTACAACGATCTTGTCGTAGCCGATTTTGTTGAGTGTTTCTGCAAACCAGTTATAATCGATATTACCGTCTTCAACGCCGTAATGTTGGTCTTCTGAACCATCGTTGTTGCTTGCATGAATGTGGACTATTTTGTCTGCAAGTTTGTTAAAGAAGGGTTGGATTTGTCCTTCCAAGTTGGCGTGTCCAAGGTCCATAGTGATGCCTATGGGCAAATTAGTTTCCTTATACATTCGCATGAATTCTTCAGGTGTGTTCATCAAAAACCAATACTTTGCAGGCAGGTTTTCCATTGCAATGTTTACGCCATATTCTTCGGCTTGTTTGTAGAGGATCTGGATACTTTGGCACATCTGTATAAAGTCAGCTCCCGGATAAAATTGCCCGATGCCTGTCCGTTGCCCCGGGTGGAAAACCCACATTTTAGCATCAATTGCACTGGCGTTGGCTAACGATTGGTTTAGGCGTTTTAGTGAAGCATTCAGTAAGGGCTTAACTGGAGAGGCAATGTTGATGTCGGCAAAGGGTGCATGCAAGCTGTATGTAAGATCGTAGGATTTTGCGGCTTCTTTGAGTAGCGCGATGCGTTTTTTGTCAAGGTCGTAGGTACCGTCATCCAAAATCTCAATGTACTTAGTACCCATAGCGCCCAAACGTTTTACCATGCGATTGAATGGTTCGCCAAGGCAGTATAACATCGACACGCCTACTTTCGCTTTAGACATACAGTTTCCTCTTTTAAATTGGAATGGTTCTGGTTAAAAGCCAACCTACCTAAATAACTTAATCCTTAAAAGAATATGAACCAATGAAAATGAAATTTAAATTCAAATTATACCAAAAACAACTACGCACAACAAAATTAGCATCTAACGGAATAGTTGCCTTCCCCATTGATTCTGTACATTTTCAGATCGGGTTGTTTTGTACTGAACCTGTCTTATGCCCAGCGCGAGTTCGGTGAATCCTTTAATGGTTGTATATTGGAAGTCCCATGTTGGCGTGCCGTACCGTAAGCCGCTGCACATAGTGTCCGCATGAAATAAAGTTGATTTTCCATGTAGTTGAATGCTGCTTGATTGGGTTCGCCATATTTTGGTTCGGCAAGGATTTTGAAAGGCCAGATTTTGCATGCTTCCGGCTTTATGCCTTGTAAGCCGCAGAAGTAAGTGTTTGCTTTGTTGCAGAGGAAACCGCAGGAGCCATCGCTGGTACGCTTGATGTAGAAGCGTTCTAAACCGGCGATGGTAGTTTCAACACCGAATGTTTTGGATATATTGATCCATTCAGGAAACCCAAGCACGACGCTGTAGAGTTTACAGCAATAACCACAAGCTTTGCAACGCCAATCTGCAACGTTCTGCCATGGAACAAACTGCATTTCTAAGCAGCCCTCTTGAGAAACAGAAACTATTGAGGATTAAATTCCTTTCCAACCAACGAGAGGAAAATTAGGGTTTTTTGTATAGGTAAATCGTGTGTGACGGATATCCGAGCTGGGGGTTTTCGCAGAAATTTTGAACTTTCTCTGGTTGCCAACCGATAATCTCATAATCGTGAGAGACCACACGTGCACCTTTCTTTAGGTCATTTTCCAGTTTGGGTTTGATTTTCTCATTAGCACTCGTTGTTAAATACAGATAAACCACGTCTGCAGAGGTTAAGTTTACGTTGAACATGTCAGCATTCATGATTGTTACTCGGTCGTCTAAGCCGCTTTCGTGAATGCTGCCCATGGCTTTCTTTGCTAAATCCTCTCGAAGTTCGATGCCGACTCCACGAGCGCCAAAAGTCTTAGCTGCCATAATCACAGTTCTACCGTCTCCTGAACCCATATCGAAGAGGACTTCACCGGCCTTCAAATCGGCCATTTTAAGCATATATTCTACGACAAGCGTGGGGCTTGGAACAAAAGGAGCAATAAACATTTTCAGTTTTCCTCCCGTAACTCCTGCTGTTATGCTACATAAGCGTCTTTTTTCGATTGAGGTCTTTTTGCTTCGCCGCACTTCACGCAACTTTGCGCACATAAGTCAAGGTATTTTGCTTCGTCTGCGGAACCAACGGCTTTTGCTGCTTTGATGCACATTTCGCTGGGTTCTTTGCAGCCTTCTTCTTTGCATAGGTTTGAGATATATTGGCAAACTTCCTGTACGTCTTTGGGTTCGAGAACTGCTCTGTTGGTGCGTACAAGTAAACAGAGTTCACGCGCCATAACGCAGGTCTTAACATATTTGATGCGATCTAGAACTTCATTGCGTAGATTCTTTCGGCTTATCTCCAAACTCTTTGCTCCTATGACATAACAAGCAGATGAGCAAACTAAGCGGCTTTAGACTTAAAAAGTTGCTGTTACATGCTCTGAAGGCTTGCTGAGTTCACGAAAAGCTATTAACTTGTCCCTATGCAAGACTGTAACGGCGACTGAAAATGTATTGGGATGGGTAAAAGTTGGAAGCTAAAACCAAAAAAATCCTCATACTAATAATCGCCTTGGCGGTCATTCTAAATGCTGTCACGTTTCTAACTGCTTATCCAGAAACATTCAAGCCGATGTCACCGATTTATGCAAGAGATTTTTCTGCTTACTATATCGGGGAATGGCGACTATTCAACAATCCATCGACAATTTACATAGGTGGCAATCAGCCGGGTGATTATCATATTTCTCCAAATGTCCAGACCTTTAAGTATACGCCCTCTTTTCTGATTTTTTTTGCGCCTTTTATAAATTTAAGCTATCAGAATGCGCTTAACGTTTTTGATATACTGCAATTTGTCTCTATCTTTGCGTTAGCTTTCTTTGTTTACAAAATTGTTAAAGACAAAAAACTTTTATGGGGTGCCGTAGCAGCCGTCATGGTTTTAATTGCCTTCCAAAACGGTTACTATTGGGGTTACGCTCAAGCAAACGCCCACATAATTCAAACCTCTCTCATCGTTGGTGCCTTGTATTTTGGGTTCTCTAAAAAACCATGGCTTTCCGCATTGTTTTTTTCGGTAGCTGCATTTGATCCACGCATTGCTCTTCTTGCGCTACCACTGCTTCTATGGTACAATAGACAAAAACTTCTAAAGTTTGGGATAGGTGCGGTTGCATTCCTTGGAGCTTTTAACTTACCTTTTTTCTTCTATAACAATATAGGATTAAACTTTTTGCAAACAGAAGTTAATGGTGAAATCGCTTCACAGATTTATCCTTACGATTTGGTTCCTATGATTGCCGTAGCCACAATAACTATTCTCGAAGTACTAACTATAATTGACAAGAGAACGAATTTTAGTTTTCTAATAGAAACTAAACTTTTAAAGCTAAAAAACTACCCCAAGAAGACATCTTCATTAGAAAATTCAATTGCAAAAAACAATAATTCCTGAAAACTTCAGCGTTATCTAAACCGTTTGCTAAGCACTTTGCGTTCAGCTTCAAGAACCAACTCGTAGAACTTGTCTGAAAGCTTGGGTTCTTTCTCCAAAACTCCCAAAATATCTGTTGCTGAAACCCGTCGAGCACTCAACGCCACCGCAGCCGCCTTACCATACTTCTGAATCAACTCTGCAGTCTGCTTAGCATGCACCTGCATTTTCTCCTCGTTCTTGCCCAACTTTTCGCCTCGCTTTTCAATTAATGGCAAAGCTTTCTCTTCCTCAATCTTCAGCATGCCAATTGCAAAAGATCCACACCGCGGACACTTGGGTTTATCGGGCAAGTCTTTTATGCGTATCATTTCCATGTAATCCCAACAGGCAGTGCAGACAAAGTTGCCCGTCTCGTTTAGCAACCGTGCTTTGGCAGACTCAACTAGAACTGCCCTCATCTGTTCGGGCGGAATAAGGTCAGTTTTCATACTGACCCGTTCGATGCCTACACGAGCCACAGGCGTAGCGCTGCCACCAGTCTCAACAACCTGCAACCGAACCAAGCCATCACGTAATCGCCCCAACACCATAACCAATCCATCTCCATCAAGGTCTTTAGAAAAAACCTCCTTGAGACCTTCTTCATAAATGGGGGAACCTTCGAAGCTTGTTATTAATTTTTGTATACTTACGCTGCCAAAGTCAGCCCACTTTTTGAGAGCTCCAAAACGTCGAGCCACCTGAATAACGCGCCGTTTGAATAACCCAGTCTTCACTGTTGAGAGTGTTAACGTGTTTCTGATGGCTTGCTCACTCATGCATTGAATCTCTTTCATGACTTCAACTAGTCGCTCGGCAGTCATTGCGCCCATGGTTTGAACAAAAACGCGGTAGGGGTCATGCTGAACGATGATGCCGCGACCAAGTTTATCGGATAACACTTGACCTAAAAGTTGAGCCAGAGCACGATTGGTTAGTGAACCAAAGTTTGTGTGAAGGATAACAAATTCGCCCCAATCCTCAACCACAATTCGCTTCGGAGTCGGAACAGGAAAACCACTGTTTACCTGCTCCAAGGTCTCATCTAACGCGTGCCGAATCGTCTCTTGATCGGCAGGATAACGTTCCGAAAGCAATGCACTGATTTGCTCTCCTGAAAATCCGCTTTGAGCCTTCTCTTCGACAAACCCGCGGATTTCTGCCAGCTCCTGCGCTATTTCATACGGAACGGGGATTTCCTCGCCTATCCAGCTAGGTATCGAGCCTGTGGGGTCGTCAACTGGACGAACGTAAACTTTTTCTTCAGTAGCGTGAATTATTTGCCAAGGGCTACCGCGGATGATGAATTTTGTACCAGGCTTACCGTATTCTGCCATGAAGGCTTCATCTAAAACACCGATGGATGAATCGGTTGATTCGTCAATGACCAGGAACTGTTTTTCCTCAGGAATCATGGATAAATTATCAAAGTAATACTCAAACAACGCCTTGGTACGTTGGGGTCTTAGGACAACATGGTCTTCAAACGATGCCCAAGCTAAGCGGGGAAACCGATTATGCATGTACTTTAGGATTTTCTCGACATCCGCCATAGTCAGGTTTTCGAATGGCGCAGCGTTTTTGCATATCCCTAAAATCTCGTTGAAGGCTAAGCGCCTGTTTTTTAGCAGCAGCCCTGCGATTTGATGCGTCAAAACATCATAAGGCTTATCGGGAATCGAAAGTGGCTCCAACTCTTCCCCTAAAGCACGCCTTGCAATGACCAGCGCTTCAAGTGTGTCGTCGGAATCCATACCGATAATAATTCCCTCAGACAATTTCCCATAAGTATGCCCTGCCCTGCCTACCCGCTGAATCAAACGTGAAACCTGCCTCGGACTCATATATTGAATAACAAGGTCTATGTGACCAACGTCTATACCAAGTTCTAGGCTGCTGGTAGCGATTAAACCTTTGAGGGCACCTTTTTTGAGTCCCGTTTCCGCTGCAATACGTGAAGGTTTAGTCAAGGAGCCATGGTGAATTGATATAGGGAAATCGGCATCCCAGACTTTGAAGCGTGAAGCCAAAACCTCCGAAACGGAACGGGTGTTGGTGAAGAGAAGCACTGATTTGCGTTTTGTCATGTAGTCGCGGATAATCCGTAACCTTGCAGCAACTTCGGGGTGGGTGTATATTTTGGAGGCGAATTGGGCGTCTTCTTCGGTTGGCTTAGGATAAATTACCTGTAGCTTCACCATCTTGGCAACGGGAACGCGAATAATTTCGACTTGTCGTTTGTCACCTACGAGGAAGTGGGCAACTTTGTCGGGACTGCCAACGGTTGCGGATAGGCCGACCATTTGGAAGTCTTTGCCGATTAAATCGCGGATACGTTCCAGTGCAAGGGACAGTTGGCTTCCGCGTTTACTGTCAGCTAATTCGTGTACTTCATCGATAACAATCCAGCGGAGGCTTTGTAGGCTCTGACGTAATAGCCACCCAGTAAGTATGGCTTGAAGGGTCTCGGGCGTGGTAATTAGAATGTCTGGTGGGCATTGGGATTGGCGCGTTCGTTCTTTTGTTTCGGTGTCTCCATGTCTAACTGCCAATTTAATGTCTAGGTTGTTGCACCACCACTGCATTCGCTCGAGCATATCACGGTTCAGAGCACGAAGCGGTGTGATGTAGAGGACTTTTATGCCTGGAGTTTTAGGCAGCTGCATGAGCATGCTCAGTATGGGCAGGAAAGCGGCTTCAGTTTTGCCTGTGGCTGTGGGTGAAATCAATAGGACGTTTTTGCCTTCAAGAATTTTTGGGATAGTTTTTTCTTGAGGTTCAGTTGGCTTTTGAAATCCCTTCTGTTCAACGAGCCTTCGCACTGGCTTTACAAGCATTTCAAAAGCGTTTTCAGAAGAAATCTGCAAATAAAGTGAACCTCAACTTTAGAGAATAGCGAGGATTGTGCTTTAAAAAAGGTTGGGGCAGAAATTGAACATTAACCGGGAATTTTGGCATTATTTTGATTGATTGAGATTTAATGGTATTTTTTTAGATAAATATCTAGGCACTCAAGCGGTGTTTTTTGACATATCCACAATAATACCTTCACGCCTTTGACAAGAAAATGTTTAATTTTGATGGTAAGAAGAAAAATATCTATGGAAAAACTACGATAACTTTTTTATCTTATCAGCCTAAACCATGCAACATAACATTGGAGGATAAACTACATGGCTAAATGTCCAAAATGCGGAACCGAAGTAGCAAAGCCAAAGAAAACTTGGAAAATGGCAGGCCGACCAGATAAAGCTGGCAAACGCATGCAACTAGAAATCGGACTCTACGAATGCCCAAAATGTGGCAACGTATTCCGCGAAGTACTAAGTAAACAAAAAATCTAAACAACGCAATCTAACCAAAATTAGTTGCGCTCTATTTTTTCTTTTTTTAGAACAGCGGTAGTTTTAAAACCAAGCGCTTGCTATCAACTGATATATGGGTTCGGCAGATGGCAAAAAAAGCGGTTGATTTAAAGAAACTTCGGAACAACAATTATTTTAAAACTGCAATCGCCATCGCCTTGGTTGTAGCCATCATTGGAGAATTCTTTTTTGGTATGCAACTGGTTCTTGGGACTAATGTTCCAATTAGGGTAATAGAAAGCAGGAGCATGTGTGTGATCAACAATAGCAACTGCGACGGCTGGAACCATCCTTTTGATCAGGCGTTACACTTAGGGGACATAATTATTATTCAGCAAGTAAATTCTGCCGATTTAAATATAAACTATCCCAACAGCGACATCATAGTCTACAAGAATCCCAACTTAGTCACACCCATCGTTCACCGAATAGTTTCAGCAGAAAACATTAACGGTACAATGTATTTCAAAACGAAGGGTGACGGCAATGGACTAGGCCGGCAGATACCAACGATTACGATAACATTCCAGATGCAAGAGGAGTTCCACAAAACCTCGTAGAAGGAAAAGTTATTTTGCGGATTCCATGGTTTGGATGGATTTCGCTATTTGTGAGGGGCAATTCTTGGGTTTTGCCCGTAGCCATGGCTTTGATTGTAATGTTTGCGTTTGTTCTTTCTATGGTTAAAGCTAAAAGAAAGAACCTGCGCACAGCAAAATAAAAAAAGCTAGCTATAGATGTATTTATAAAGAAAGCCTTGATAAATGAACATTCAAGAAAGGCGATAGAGCCGAGGGAAAAACTGTTTGCCAAAAGTTAAAGCTACATTACGCATTGAAAACGTGGTCGCTTCTGCAACACTTAACCAAAAAGTCGATTTAAACGCTGTCGTTAAAGGTTACCCGGGCGTAGAATATCGTCCTGAACAATTTCCAGGCTTAGTTTTTCGCTTAAAACGCCCAAAAACTGCAACTTTGATTTTTAGTTCCGGAAAAATGGTATGCACGGGCGCGAAGTCAGAGAAGGAAGCGCGTCGAGCGGTAACGAAAGTTGTGAAGGAGCTCAAGAAGGGCGGCATAATAATAATCAGCAAGCCTGAACTCAAAATCCAAAACATCGTGGCTTCAGGCATTTTAGGCGGAATGATTGATCTAGAAAAAGCGGCTTATACCATGGATCACGCTATGTATGAGCCAGAACAGTTTCCAGGCTTAATCTACCGCATGGTGGAGCCTAAAGTTGTGATTCTTCTTTTTGCAAGCGGCAAACTTGTTTGCACAGGTGGCAAAAAAGAACAGGATGTTTACGATGCTGTGGAAAAATTGCATTCGCTACTTGAAGAAACCCGCCTAATTTTCTACGAATAACCCCAACTAACGTTTCTTTACCTGTTTCAATATCGTTTTCAGGCTTTCTTTATCAATTGCACCCATTTCGAAGAGTGTGTTGGCTATTTCACTTATCTTTAGCAGTGCATGCAGTTTTATTCCGTTTTTCTCCAGCAGTTCTTTTCCGCCTTCTTCACGATCCAAGAAAACAACAGCTTCCGTTACAACTCCACCTTCAGCTCTCACAGCATCCGCAGCTTTTTTGAGCGTTAAGCCAGTGGTAAGCAAATCGTCAATTAGCAAAACCTTGTCTCCTGAAGACAAGACTCCTTCTACTCTGCGTTCTCTGCCGCGCAGTCGGATGCCTTTGCGCACGTAAAGGAAAGGTTTCTTGAGGTTGTATGCGATTTGGGACGCGAAGGGGATTCCTGTGAGGGGTATGGCTGCGACGCGGTCGAAGTTTTTTAGTCCAATTTGACCGTTTATGTATTGCGCGTAGGATTCGCAGATCTCTCGGAAAGCATCTGGGAAGCTGGGAATTACTCTAAGGTCAACGTAGTAGGGGCTTGCTTTTCTGTTGGTGAGTTTGAAGACACCGAATTTTATGGCGTCGAGTTTGAAGAGTATGTTTGCCATTCGCTCTTTAGGGGTTAAATTTGCGGTGTTAGTTTTCATGTTTTTATTTCCCTCTTTGAAACTTGATAGATTTTGTTCTGTTCAGGAATCAAGCATGCGGTTCTTGGGAGCTCCTTTTTTAAGAGTTCAGCAAACTCTTTTTGGCTTGCAACCGTGGCTGTGTGGTAGGGCACTGCAATTTGTGGTTTAGTTAACCATGCAATCTCAAAACCCGTCTGTGGTGAAGCGCTTGGAGCGATCCCTACGGTGCAGAAAACCAAGTCAAAATTTTCCTTTTGAGCAAGTTTAGCCATTTCTGGAAAAGGTAAACTATCTGCAGTATGATAAACTTTCATGTTGTCTTCACTGGTTATGATGTATGTAACTGGAGCTTGGGCTGGGTGGTTGCTTTTTTCTGCTTTGACTGAGACTTCGCCAATTTTGATTTCCATGCCAGGTTTGATTTCTTGAAGTTTATCGCCTGGGAGGGCAAGTTGTAGTTTTTTGGTTGAGGCGGAGTCCGCAATTATGGTGCAGCCGGTTACTTTCTGGATTCCGATAATTAGTGGCGGGTCGAGGTGGTCGTAGTGTTCGTGAGTGATTAGGATAGCGTCTACGTTTTGGAGTTTTTTGACTTTGACGTCAACAGGGTCGATGACAAGTGTTTTAGACGGCGTTTTCAGCATTATTCCAGCGTAGTTGTTGAGCCAAACGAAAAGTATGCTGTTTTTTTCGGGCGTCTTCTGAATGGACATAACTCGATTCCTCACAAATAACTATGCTATGACCGTTTTAAAGAAGTTATGCATCAACCGCGAGTACACTTTGCTTTAGGATTATTTCTGGTTTTTGTTGCAACCGGTGTGCAGAATGCAGGTGCAACAACAACTTCTATCACTCGTTGGTCTTCAGCTCTGAAGTTGAATAGTGGTTTTTGTATTTTTAGTAGATGCAACAGTTGATTTGCAGAATCGGGTTGCAGCAGCAACTTCTCTGTCTGCTTTTGCAGAAATAGAACAAACCAAAAAAGCAAATTATTTTTTGGGAGTTTTAGTGGGTTCTTTCTTTTCTGGCTTTGCTTCCATTTTTTCGGGTCTGGTTGTTTTTGTGTAGTAGTATTCACCGATGTCTTTTTGGAATTTATCCATCTGTGAGTCTTCTTTGTTTACTCGGGGGCGGTAAGTGACTGAGTCTCGTCGAAAAGTAATGTCCATTTCTTTGAGGAAAGTATTCATGCCTTGCCTTAGGCTAGTTGGCGGATGTGCCAAGCCAGAAACGCCTGGTTCACCATTAAAAACCATCAAGCGGTCGGCGATAAAGTCTTGAGTAACTACGTCATGTTCAACGACGAAGGCTGGGATACTGTGGGCTTCTACAACCCGCCGCAATGTTTTTGCCACGTTTAAACGTTCTTCAACGTCAAGGTACGCGCTTGGCTCGTCAAGCAAAAACAGGTCTGTTTTGCGGCTAAGACATGCTGCGATAGCGACTTTTTGGAGTTCTCCACCGCTGAGCTCCATGACGTTTTTGTCCATTAGAACTTGAAGACGTAGAGGTTGGGCAATTTCAGTTTTGTACCAGCTTGAGGTAAAGTTTTCTTTTGCAACATTCATCAAAAGTTCTTGAACGGTGCCTGCAAAGTCTGGAGCGATGTATTGAGGTTTGTAGCTTACCGTCAGCTTGCTTAGTTGACGTTTATCATCTGTTTCATCTAAACCTGCTAAAATCTTGACAAAAGTGGTTTTTCCAATCCCGTTAGGTCCAAGAATGCCAATGATTTCGCCAGTCCGTATTTCGCCGGGTTCGATTGCAAGTTTGAAGCCTTTGAAGGTTTTCTCCATCTTGTCCCACTTGAGCAGAGGTTCGCCTACCATTTCTCCCGCATTGGGCGGTTTCTCGTGGAATACAATGGCTTCTTTTCGGAACATAATGTTCTCATCTGGGATGAAACCTTGTAAGTAAATGTTAATTCCAGTTCGGACGCCATGAGTATGTGAGACAACTCCGTAGACACTTGGTTCACCGTAGAAGACGCAAATCTGGTCAGATAAGTAGTCGATAATAGCTAAGTCATGCTCAGCCACAACTATTGTTTTTTGTTGTTCTTTGAGGCTACGGATGGCTCGGGCAACCACAAGTCGCTGCTTAACATCTAAGTAGCTGGAAGGCTCATCGAAAAGGTATACATCGGCTTCGCGACTTAGCGCCGCCGCAACCGCTACACGCTGCAATTCCCCGCCACTGAGTACGTCAAGGGGTCTGTCCCAAATCTTTTTGAGTTCTAACTCCTCGGCGATGGCATCAAGCTGTTTGCGTTCATCGACTTTTTCAAGGAGCTCGCCAGCTTTGCCTGAAACTGCCTTGGGAATTTTGTCCACATATTGGGGTTTGCTGCTGACTTTGAGTTTTTTCTCACTTAGTTTTTGGAAGTAATCTTGAAGGCTGGAACCCCGATAGTATTGGATGATTTCTGGCCATTCTGGCGGGTCGTCGAATCGGCCAAGGTTGGGTTTGATTTCGCCTGAAAAAATCTTCAGTGTAGTGCTTTTTCCAATCCCGTTTTGGCCCAGCAACCCTAAAACTGTTCCCGGCGAAGGCATAGGTAAGCGGAAGAGTTTGAAGCTGTTTTCGCCGAAGCGGTGGCTGCAGTCTTTTTCCAGCTCATCAGGCAGGTTAACGATGTTAATGGCTTTGAAGGGGCATTTTTTGACGCATATCCCGCAACCGCTGCAAAGTGTTTCGGCTATGATGGCTTTAGACCCCTCAACCCGTATGGCTTCCACTCTGCTACGTACCATTGGACAGAAGCTAACACAGAGTGAGTTACATTTTTTGACTTTGCACTTATCTTCATTTAATACGGCGATTCTGGTCATAGTTGGCGTCGCTTAATGATGCCTACAAGATAGTTATAAATGTAAACCTCAAGGAAAAAAGAAACACAAAAAGGCGAAAAGGTTTTTTCATCGGTTTAGAAAATGAACCTCAAAATTATGGGGAAAAATTCAAACTTAAAAGAAAAATATACAAAAGTGCGGTTTTGGCGTTTAATTTACCATTCTTCTTCTTCCCATTCTTCATCTTCGCCTTCTTCCCATTCATCTTCTTCTTCTCTGAATATCAAGTGTTTTTTTCACCTCACAAATTCTCGTATAAGCTACCCTATCCTAAGCGAGGTTTAAGCATTTAGATTCGTCAAATGACGTTAATTCCAGACCAAAGTCTTGGATTAAAACATGAATGTGCAAGGATTTTTCTACAAAATTCTACAATTTTTGTGGAGTAATCTTTTATACAAACTCAAGCAAATACGATTTCAAGAAGGAGTTGAAATGAGAAAAATATTCAAAATAATCCTTGCAATAGTCGCAATACTAATAATCGTTGTAGTAGCCGTTGGAGCTATAATACTCTTAGATGTGGCTGCTTACACGGCAACTGGATCAAAAACCCTAACGCCGAGAGATACTCCTGCGGGAAAGGCCATCGTAATCTATGACCCTGGACTGTCAGGAACCTCAAAAACTGTTGCAACCCAAATCGCCACTGACTTACAAACCCAAAACTACCAGGTCACATTGGCAGGCATAAAAAGTTCAGCCGCAGCAGACGTTGCAGGCTATAAAATCATCATTGTCGGAGGACCAGTATACGCAGGCGCCCTAACCAGTTCAGTAAAAGACACTCTCAGCAGCTTAGATAGTTTACATGTTCAAGGAACCAAAATCGGTGTTTTCGGAAGCGGACAAGGCGCAACCTCACAAGATGACATAAATCAACTCAAACAATCAATGCCGACAGGTTCAGACAACACTTTATCGGAAGCAGTTGTCGTTAAGATCGGAAGCAGCGAAGACCTCAACATACGAGCCCAAGACTTCGTAAATCAGCTGCTACAATAAAATCATCAAAATTTAACTTTAACTTTTTTCTTTTTGTTGATTTTACTAATCAAAATAGATAAATCTGCACAAACAACATTAAAGTGGGAATGATGTAAGGCGACGGCTTTGAGCCTAAAGCTGTGAGAGATCGTCTATCAACACTGACCCAAAACCATTTGCCCGAAAAAATCGACACTTTAGCTTTTGGTTCTACATTTAACCTAGATCAAAGTTTTTTTGCCGAAGTTTGTGGTTCGTTGCGCAACCTGTTGCAGTTTAATCCAGAAGCAGAACACGAAAAACGGTCGGCAAAATTGATTGCAGGTTATTGTTGTGTATAGGGACTCTGTCAACAACAACTATACAAAAGCAAACAACCCCATTAATTTTGATCGGCCGATAAAGGAGGGGGAGATGCATTAAGCAGCAGGCTTTTTCAAGTCAATTATTTTGCCTTGAACGCTTATGGTAGATAAAAATCCTCAACGCCTCTCCCACATAAACGATGACTCTAGAGCGGCTTATTTTTTTCGGTTATTGCATTGAAGCACTTTGGGGCAAATCAAGCATTCATCAGTACTTCCTGAGGGAGTATTGAGCAGCCCGCTGAAGTGAGCGCATTTGGCGGGGGAATCAAAAACCATCGGGTACTCAGTTGCCCTGACACCCACAATTTTTTCTTTGACGGTTTCAAGTTCCAATCGGGACATGCAGAATGGGCAGGCATAATGCGTTTGGCGTGGAAGCACAGAGTCATCTGTAATCATAGTGGGCCTATCAAAGTGCTTTTCGCAGCCTTTGTAGGGGCACTGAAGCTTGTCGTTGGAACCGTTGGAGTGGAAAAGACGCATACTGCTCAGCCTTGAAAAAGTTGGTGTCGTAACATTTAATAAACCTTGCCAGAAAGACCCAAAAAGTGATAGGCGTACAACACAACGACAAAAACAAAAATCGTATAGTTTGTTCAAATGTTACAAGTTTTTAATATCTACTTACACGTTCGCACACATTTACAACCATGAGATTAGCAATCTTCAAGATTTTCATAATAATTATGAATCAAATCACAATCAAGCTTGTGCCATATTATAATTAATAAATATTAAATCAAGGCGAGAAAAAATGGAAAAAATGTTACTGCCAAAAAAAAGTTTCTGCTAAAAGATATAGTGTATTTCCTGCGCGTATAAATCTAGAAGCCTCGAGCGGGCTTTGCTCCCGCGGCCTGCTGCTTACGAGGCAGCCGCTCCACTGGGCTGAGCTATCGAGGCGCAGTACGTGATTATTTGTGTGTTTTTTGGTGTTCTTAAATGTTGGTTTGGCTGTAGCTTATTTTTTGTAAATATTTGGTTTTTCATATAGTTATATGATAAGTGAAGAGCGTATTGGGTGGATTATAGAAAAAACTATTAGCTGATTCAAACAACTAATATTTGGTGACAACTTTATGGTTTTAACACAAATCGAATTTGCCTCAATTTTGAAAAACTTAAAGATAGCATATTCAGGTGATGTGATTGAAGCCTGTAGTATATCAAAAATAGAGACCCCTCAAATCGCTGAAAAATGGTTTAAAGCGGCGTTTTACGTTGCGGCGCAGGATAACCGCAGTATTTTGACGGCACAAGACGTTAACAGGGCACTAGCTGAAATGTTTCGGTAACTGAAACTGAAGTCACTCCGATATTCAATGGACTACTGAGTTTTCGCTTGGGGGCTACTGGAAGTTATTTCTTACAATTTTATCCTTCATAATGACGTCAGTTTTAAAAAGGATTGCAAACCTAATCAATAATCCAATGTTAGGTAAATGGTGACTGCATGAAAAAAGACAAAACGGGAAAAAGCACAAGAGAAACAACCATGACTCTTGGCGAACACAAAATAATCGAAATCATCAAAAACCACCTTGAACCTATGCCTGATTTGCCCGTACCGTTTGGAGACGACATTTCTGCAGTCAGCCTTGACTCAAAAAAAGTTGCCGTACTAAAAACGGATATGCTGGTAGGCAGAACAGATGTACCCGAAGAAATGACGCTTTTTCAAGCGGCAAGAAAAGCCTTAGTTATGAACATCAGTGATTTTGCGTCAAAAGGTGTCCAGCCAACAGCGGCACTTGTTGCATTAGGGTTACCTGCTAATTTTACACAAAAAAACATCGAGCAAATCGCGGATGGTTTGAATGCTGGAGCAGTAGAATATGGCTCTTACATAATTGGCGGCGACACAAGTGAGGCTTCAGACCTAATTATTTCAGTCTCACTTTACGGAACGGCAGAGAAATCGATTTTGATGCTTCGCAGTGGCGCAAAAGTGGGAGACATTTTGGCGGTTACAGGGTTTTTCGGTAAATCAGCGGCTGGATTACGATTGCTACTAGGCGGTTGCTTAGTCTCCAAGAATGCAAAAACCCTTGTAGATGCGGTTCTAATGCCCAAAGCAAGGTTAGTGGAGGGTTTGACGCTCGGCCGGTGCGGTGTCGTTTCCGCTTCCATGGATTCTAGTGATGGTTTAGCTTGGACGTTGCATGAACTTGCACGTTTGAGTAACGTAGGGTTTGAACTAGACAAAGTTCCAGTGGCGCCAGAAGTTAAACAGTTTGCAGACCTGAACAGTCTTGACGCTGCGGAATTGGCTCTATATGGAGGCGAAGAATACGAGTTGGTAGTGACCGTTAAACCTCAAGGGTGGACCACTGCGCTATCTGCGGTTGAAGATGTTGGAGGACAACTTTTGCCTATCGGAAAAGCAACGGAGGAAAAACAGATTTTACTTAAAAAAGACGATAAGCTGGTTCGTATTGAAGCACGTGGTTGGGAACACTTCAAAACCCAAATTTAGATTGCTGAATCCAATGTGTAATTAATTACAGTGATGCATGAGGCTGCCAGATAGGGTTGTTTTCCAAGGCTGATTTTTTCGCCAAACCGCTGCGAAAAAAGCTCAGCTTTTTTGGGCAACCCAACATGGTCGCCGAGAACAAAGAGGCTATTATCGTTGAGCGTAATTTCGTTTATGTCTTTGCCATCTTCCTCAAGAACAAAGATCTGATGTGTTTGAGCTTTACCTCTGAGGAGCGCCTCAAAGCTTGTTTTGTCCTTGGTTATGCCTGGGTGAGACTTGCCAGATAAAGTTTTTTTTAGTATTACCTGCCAAGTGTCCATGTCAGTGCGTACGTCGTAGAGGCTGCTGCCGTCGATTTGAATGTGGATAGGGGGGTTTGGGGGGCCGTTTAAGATGGCATGGAAGGTTACGTCCCTGCGCAGCCCATGGGAAAGAAAAAGGCTACTAACGATACATTCGTGAACGATATCAAGTCTTCCCGCGTCATGGAGATTACGGAAGTTTGAGTCGGTTTGTCCTATACGCGAGAAAAGGATGAATTCTCTTGGCAAATCAGTCACTGCATACAGCTATGCGCAGGTTGCTTTAAAGTGCTTTCTTGAATGAATTGTTGTCGTCAGCCAGAAGCATCCGGTAAGCGCTTGAAAATACACATTTCAAAATATTCAAGCGAATTATCCTATCAACTTGTTCAAAACGGGTATCTTCTTCATAATTAGAATGATGCCGAGACTAACGAATAAGACTAGCACTGTCATTAATGGGACGCCTATAATCGAATTGATTGTGTTGCCGTTAATCGTGAAACCCAAATAGCCATACTGAAAAGTTTCAAGCACCATTACATGAAATAGGTAAAGTGGCAAGGTGTTTATGCTGATTAAGTGCATCAGTTTTTTAGCTTTAGATTGGTTCTCAGGCGGGTTCTTAATTGCAGGACTTGCAAGGCTGGCGGCGGAGTAATTCTGTTGCACCGCAGATGACACTGAGATCACTGGTATTGCTTGATCAGTCGATTTACAGACTGAAGACCCTGGGAATGTATTCAATAACAGAAACAACGCAACTGCGGCTAAGATCAGTGTTGGACTGAGGTAACCTTGGAAGAAGAACATGGTTCCACCCCCAATAGTCCAAGCTAAAATGTATGTACCAATTGCCGTCAATACAACGCCGACAGATAGCAGAATTGCAATGGTTGAGCGGCGCATTTGGACAGTTAAGAGGAAAGCGCCTAAAATGAAGTAGCCAGCGTAACCAGTGAACTCAAAAACGTTACTATCCAAACGAAGGGTGGTTAACAAGCCGAAAACGGGCAAGATAGCTGCCCCTAAAAACCATAGTGCCAGTAAATATTTTAGTAGATTGAGGTTGGCGTAAGTTATTACTACGCGCATGATTGGCGTTAAGAGGTAAAGACCCAGCAGTAAATACAGATACCAAAACTGGTAGTGTGGGCCAGTCAATACACCTTGGATTATGGAACCTGTATTGATTGGTTGATTGTTAATGTTATGAACGACAAAAAAGTCCCAGGCGAAGTAAACGGCACCCCAAAACACGAACGCTAAACCTATCCGAGCGAAACGTTTCTTAAAAAATACTTTTATGGGCTCATTAATTTTACTTGGCTGAAGAAGAAGGGCACCTGTCAATAAAAGAAACAGAGGGACTCCCATTCGTCCTATACTTTGGTAGAAGTCAACTGTGGTCCAACGGAAAATTTCAAACGAGTTCATCTGTTGGATTGTTAAGTCGTTGGCGGCATGCAGCAAGATAACGCCTACTATGGCGACTGTGCGAACCAAATCTACAGGTATAGAAAAACTTCTCTCGCGACTCAACGTTTTCCCCTTTTAGGCCAACCTACACCTAAAACAACACTTTAAGCTAATAAAATTTAACCTCTAAAAAATAATATCTAGATATTTCCTTTCAGAGCTGTTTTATGGGTTGCCCCCTGAAATTAACGCTTGATATATAGTGTTGGCGATTGTTTTGTGCCGTTGGGGTGGACGCCATCAAGGAAACTGGTGGGATGGTTAAGCAATACATGCTGGTCTAAAATAGTATTTTTTTTTATTAATTAAATTGTTATGGGTTTATGCGAAATAAATAATTGCGCTCCATAAAGAGGACATTTTCGATAAAACTTTAAATTGTTCTAAACTCAGAGAAAAGGTGCAAACCAAGCGCCTTACATCTTTGTGCCGGGGTCTCCTAGCCAGGCAGGGAGCAAGCCTGGAGATGCACCTTTAAAGTGCACCAATTAGCTTGTGGCCTCTCGGGGCCACGGGGGTTCGAATCCCCCTCCCGGCGCCATTTTACCCGTCATAGTTGTTTTAGCATATTTTGTATAAAATATACCATAGTTAAAGTTCATTCAAATTAGTGATGGCTGCATTTGAAATCGTGAAAAGCAGGAAGGCGAGTTGTACTCAAATGCCCACCAAATGCATATATTGAGTTAACAAGTTGAGTTCGACTCTTCAGCGAGGTTCCTGGTCGAAGTAATATGCTGTTGTAGTTAGTTATCAATCACAAAAGGTTAACTTGCAAGCGCCATTTAATCTCTTGAGGTTTAGTTATCTATGGAAAAAGAACTGCTTTTTGAAGGAACTGAGAATACCAGCTCAGTAAATATAAAAGAATTTACTCCATCAGGCGTAAGACTTGAAATCACAGTTGCCGGTAAAGTAAGCGGTAAGGTGACTGGACAAATTATGTCTACACATAACATTCTCATGAAACCTGGCGGTACAAGCGACCTTGACCTAAAATCAATCATATTCAGCAATGGCGAGCCTATTTTCGAAATGGGAAAGGCCAGCGGAAAACTCATTGACCCAACTCCAATAGGAAAGATTGAAGCAAACCTTACATTCCAAACCCCTTCCCAAAAACTGGCATACCTGAACACAACCAAAGGCTGGTCAGAAGCCACATACAACATGGCAACAGGCGAATACGTCTTCAAGGTCTACGCCGTAAAATAGAAACGTAAAGTACCCTATCTGTATTTTTTTAACTATAACTTAATTCAACCTAAAAGGAGGAAAAAGTCATATTCACTAAAATGCAAACTTCAGAAGAACTTCATGAAGTGCTAATAAATGGTCTCTATGAACATTTGAAACCCCAAATTGATTTTTCAGAGTAACTTATAGAAAATTGTAGGTGCTTTTTTGTCTTCGATTATTATGCCATTTGAAATTAGTGGAGTTCAATACGGAACTCCGATTGTCTAAATCCCAGGTGGTCTTAGTGGGTTGGGTCAGTTGGAAGCCTCATGCAAAAGTATGTCCAAGAATTTTAAAGTTGTACGAGAAATCCAGCTTCTGAATATGGTAGCTGGCGAAAAAGAATCAATCTCCCCTGAAGGTCATTCTCTTCGCACTTAAAGTGAGGCTCTCAAAAGCCCATTTCCCAGATTTATTGAGTTCTTTCCTTCTTAGAGCACGTCCTGCAAAGGGACTCTCACCTTTTTGGAGATGTGTTCGGTCCGATTCATCTTAAAGAAATTAAGAAAAGAATAGGTCTGAAAGCATCTCGAAACACCGTTTTTTGAAAAAAAGAGAAAAACCAATATTAGTCCAGGCTTATTTGATATCGATCTCTTTTCTAGTTGGTGGCAAACGCAGGATGAAAGTTGTACCATTCCCTTCCTGGCTTTCAAAAGTTACCGTACCCCCTAAAGCTTCGATCATACGCTTGACAACGGCTAACCCTAGACCTTGACCTTTAGATTTAGTGGTGAAAAATGGAGTAAATAACTTCGGCTTAACTTTATCAGAGATTCCGATACCTGTATCCTTAACAGTAATGATATTATGTCCAGATTCTTGGTATGCTCTAAGAGTTAGTTCTCCGCCATTAGGCATAGCTTGAATAGCATTAGATACCAGATTGCCGAGGATTCGCTTTAGTAAATTACAATCAATCACGATTCTTTTAGCGGTCTTATCGACTCTGCAAGAAGTTTTTATGTTCTGTGGTTTATTCTTAAGTAAATTTTTACATAAAACTTCTAAGTCGGTTTCTTGAGCAACAGGATTAATAATTTTCGAGTAGTCTTGAAGATCAGCCACAATCTTGTTAATGTAATCAATGTTCGTCTCAATCTCTTGGAGACTTTCTAACATATTCTTTTTCTCATTGCTCTCAGGAATTGAAGCCAGTTCAACTTTAGCCAAATAGACATCGCTTGTAATCGCCTGTAATGGATTGCGAATATCATGCCCGACCATACCAGCCGTCTCGCCTATTGCGGCCAATCGTTGATTCTTTTCAAGTTGTTTTCTGTCGCTAGCATCGACAAATGACAAGACAGCGCCATCTATTTTGTCTTCTTGTGTTATGTAGGGACGAATCCGCATTTCAAAATAATTGCCTTGCGAATCCCTTACTTCTTCTGAAATACCCCTTAGTTTAGAAATCACTTCTGAAATTATTCCTCTCAAGTCTTCAACAATTACGTTAAGTTTTATAGTTGTCAGTGGAATTCCAACCATTGAGGGTGAAAGACCCAGAATTTTCTGCGCAGAAGGCGAAAACAGTCTAATCCTTAAACTTTTATCGATTATGACAATTGCTGGATCTACGTTCCTATTCAAATTCGTTAAATCGTCGTTCAACTGGGCAAGCGTTTGGTTTCGGTTTTTAACCTCGTCATTTAACGTTTTTAGTTCTTCGTTGCTTGACTGAAGCTCTTCTTTTGCTGTTTCCAATTCCTCATTTGTACTCTGCAACTCCTCGTTGGTTGACTGCGCCTCCTCCATTGTGGTCCTGAGCTCTTCATTTGTCGCTTCCTGTGTTTCAATAATTCTCTGCAAAGTCTGTTTAGTCGAATCCAACTCTTCCCTGAGCACTCTATTTTGACGGTCCTTAACGTTCTCCCGTCCTTTAGAAGTGATATTTAACTCCATTGTTTGACGAAGAAGATCAGCCCCTGCACTTACATCTTCAAACAAGAGAAGATAAAACGGCGATTCATACTGCTCAACATGTAGTGGGACAACTTTGATGTTGATTGTTTTCAGTTCTCCGGAATATTCAAACCGCACAGCATTTTCTTTGACAGGTTTGTCCTCTTTTTTTGCCCTATAGATTACTGTTTGCACTTCAGACCTTAACTCTTTGCGAATAATCTTTGCCAGATTCAAACTTGCCAATCCCGATTCGGGCAATACATATGGTGCAATAGCTCCTCGAAAAATCAGAACATCCAAATCAACATTAACCAACAACGCTGCAGGAACATACTCAGTGATGAGCAAATGGTCAACCTCATCCCTTAACATTGATAGCGCATCTTTCTTCTCAGGTTCCTTGACTTCTTTATGTTTTAGATAAGGCGATGATACTTGAAAACCAAAATTAATGCTGGGTTGAGCCCTCTTCTTCTCGTAGATGGAACACTTTTTGTTTGCTGGTTCAAATAATTGGGTGAATTTTCCAATAGTTTCAGACTGCCCTAAGACCAAAAAACCGCCTATTTTTAATGCGTAATGCAAAATCGGCACTACTTTTTCGTGAAGGCTCTCGTCAAAGTATATGAGCATATTGCGGCAGCTAATAAGATCCATATTGGAGAAAGGCGGGTCTGCAGTGATGTCTTGCTTTGCGAAAACACACATGTCTCTTATGGTTTTTACGATTTGATAGTTACCGTTAGAGCTTGTGAAGAAACGTTTTAGTCGTTGTTCAGGAACATCGGTTTCTATGGCTCTTAGATAGATTCCTTGTCTTGCTTTTTCAACGTTTTTTTCATTCACGTCGGTGCCAAAGATTTGGACCTGAATATTCGTTAAAGCATTTTCTTTGAGGTAATCTTGAATTGCTATAGCGAAGGAGTAAGCTTCCTCTCCTGTTGAGCACCCAGGAATCCAAATTCGAATAGGCTCGTTTGGCGAACGGTTTTTCACCAACTTTGGAAAGACCGTTTCTTTCAAAGCGACGAATGTTTCAGGTTCCCTAAAGAAACTTGTTACTCCAATGAGCATGTCATTATATAACGCTTCGAGTTCATTTGGATGAGCCCGCAGATACTCTGCGTAAGAGGTCATGGTTTTTAAATGATTAATTACCATTCGTCGTGTCACACGACGGTTTACGACTGTTTCTTTGTAGTGTGAGAAATCAATATTAAAATTGGATTTTAGCAAAGAAAATATTGCAATTATGGCTGTTTCTTTCTTAGGTTTTGCCTCTATTGTTCCAGTTTCGTCTCTTGCTGCGATTTCGCTTCGAGCATGTTGAGGGTTCATGGAGATTTTTTGCAGCTCAATGGCAATCTTGTCAGGGGTCAGGATAAAATCTGCAGCTTCTGCAGAAATAGCACTTTGAGGCATATCGCCATACTGCGCAGAATTGGGAGTTTGAGCGAAAGTGATTCCGCCCTGAGCTTTTATGGCTTTTAGGCCCTCAGTTCCATCAGAGCCTGTCCCTGAAAGTACGATACCTATGCTTTGATTTTTTAAGTCTTCGGCCAAGGAGACAAAGAAAGCATCTATTGGTTTCAGAGACTTACCCTTCGGGTTTAGGTTGAGGATTTTGTTATCCACAGTCATGGTGGTTCCAGGCGGAATAACGTAAACATTGTTTGGTTCAACTGACATCTTATCTTTGACTGCTTGGACAGTCATTTTGGTAAATCTTGAAAGAATATCAGTCAACATACTTTCTTGTCCAGGAGCAAGATGTTGGATAACTACAAAAGACAAGCCAGTATCGACAGCTAAACATTCAAGTAAACTTTTGAATGCTTCTAAGCCGCCTGCAGAAGCGCCAATTCCAACTATAGGAACTCCTTGAATAGCTTGGTCAGAAAGGGATTTATTATAAAACTGCTTGGCTACTTCTTTTTGTTTTTCGGGAATTTTGTTTCCCCCCACAGTATTGAAAGGTGTCATCGAGGTAACTCCCAGATGTACAACGTTGTATTGTTGTACAAAATAAACGCATAAAAGGTTATGCGTACGGTACGAAAAAACACAACGATTCACCAATACAACATAATTACGTCTGGTTTAATTGGTACAAACAGAAGATTCGATCTATGCTAAAACCTTCTTCAATTCACTTCATTAAAAGCGCTTTACCTTTATCAAAAACATACGCAAATCCGGAGTATATTCTGAGATAATAGGCCCAATATCCTTTCCAATTGCCGTACTTCTCAGCTATCTGACATACATTTCATTGCTTATAGGTTCTTCTTTTCCAGAATAAATTCTGGCTACATCTAAAGCAAGCTGTGGTTCAATGTTTGACAGTTCATCCATTCTTCACAATCCTCGTATCATTATAAAGTTGGCAGACCAAACTCCAACACCTTTGATATCAGTCAACCAATCATAAACTTCATCATAAGGCGCGATTCTGAGCCATTGCTCATCAATTTTACTGAACGCGTTTGCCACACCTGATAGGTACTCTGTCTTTCTCTTATTTGACACCAATTGAGGTAACTCGACAGATGCAGCCACAAGATTAGACGGCTCTGGAAATGAAAAATATTCAACACCTTTAACTTTAATTTGACCACCTAATTTCTTGACAATGTTTTCTTTCATTTTGCGAGCTACAGCCATTGGTATTCTTTGGGCTAGAATTGCCCAACAAGCAATTTCAAAGGGCGTCAAGAACTTTACTTGTTTGTGGCCATAAAACTTCTTGATTGCGGGTTGTATGCATTCGTCTTTTTTGGCTATTTCGTAAAACTCTTTTAAATTGTCTTGGAGGCTTAGAAAGAAGCTTATCCGGTCAGCAACCAACGTCTTGACTTCGTCAGTGAATTTTGCTTCCGTATATGCTGTGAATTGTAACATTGGGTTTTCAACGGTCCCAATGTCGGTTACTTCAAAAGCGACTATTTTGCCTTTTACTTGAACAGCTTTTGTAAAAGAACCACTTCTTACTTCTTGTTCATTTTGCATAGGACTAAAATCAGATAGAAATTCTAGAGATTTGGAGAAATCAAAAGGAGCAACTGGTTTCAATGTACTTTCAAAAGAATAAAGAGACAAGAAAACTACCTAAATTTATTGTTATGAAACAGCTATTTTAAAGAATCGTTAGTTCTTTTGATTGAAGGTTACCTAACAATGGGGTACTCCTTCAATCACATTGAATTGAGGAAAGAGTTGATCTAAATCTCGAAAGACAAGATATGTTTTTATCCTTATCACACAACGCAAAAACTAAGCATATACCCCAATTGCATCATTATTGTCATTAAAGAAGCCAAAACGATTCCAATGAAAGATTAACTTAAAAGCATGCGATTTTGCCTTCCAAATTTCATTGCTTGCTTTCAAATTGTCCTTTTCTGTTTTCAACCCACAAAATAAAATAATTGTTAGCTACTTATAGTTCATGAGGAATTGTGATTGGTTTTAGACATTGTTTGCGGAATGGAAATAGACGAGAAAAAGGCAAAATCGAAATCAGAGTACAAAGGCAAAACTTACTATTTTTGTGGACCCATGTGCAAATTAGAGTTCGACGAGAACCCCGAAAAATACTTGTCAGATGCCCAAGCTTTTTTGAACAAATGAACAAAAAAACCTCATTTGATATAGCTTCTGTACAGTCACAACCTCTTAAATACCTATTCCTTACTTAGTCAAAGTGTGATTTTATGTCAGCAAGTACATCTCTCAGACAAGCCATGAGAAGATTATGGATGGACCATACGGTATACACGCGATTATACATTGTTTCAGCATTTGCAGACCTACCTGATGCACAAACAGTTGCAGGAAGGCTGCTTAGAAACCAAGAAGACATCGGAAACGCTATTGTTCCATACTATGGAAAAGACGCCGGCAATAAACTTACAGATCTACTAAAACAGCACATCCTTATAGCAACTGAAGTAGTAGCTGCAGCAAAATCAGGTGACCAAGACAAACTTGGTGAAAGCTATAATAAATGGGTAGCAAACGCGGATGACATAGCCGGATTTTTAAGTTCAGCTAATCCAAATTGGCCAAAGAAAGACGCCGCCGATCTTCTCCACCTACATCTGCAATTAATCAAAGAATTCGTAGTCGCTAGATTAGCCAAAAATTATTCCGAAGACATCAAAAAACTCGATGAATACTTTACAGAAGGCATGCTAATTGCAGATACTCTTTCCGAAGGCGTAATCAAACAATTCGCTAATAAATTCTAAAGAACCTGTGAGATTATAGCCTTGGCCCTTTTTTCTATAACTTATCCATTCGAAATTGGGCAAAAAGCACCCCCATTCAAAAACTTGCTAGGTGTCGATGGCAAACAGTATTCGCTTTCTAGCTTCGATGATAAACAAATAATTATTTTGCTGTTTATGGCTAATCGCTGCCCAACCGCAAGAGTATACACTGATAGGCTGAAGACAATTCAAAACGACTACGGGCCAAAAGGCGTTCAGCTTATCGGAATAAATTCGGATAATCAATATTTTTATTCAACTGAAGCCTTATCGAAGATGCTTGGTATATCAGAAGAAAGAAATTATAATTTTCCCTATTTAAAAGATGAGGACCAGTCTGTAGCAAAAAGCTACGGCGCGTTAGTAACCCTGCACGCTTTTGTGCTTGATAATCAAAGGAAACTGCGGTATAGGGGAAGAGTGGATGATTCTCGTGACCCTTCCAAAGTAACGATCAGTAGTCTAAGAAACGCTTTAGACGATTTGCTTGGGGGCAATGAGGTTAGAACTCCAGAAACGCGACCATTTGCTTGCAGCATAGAGTATTTCTGACAACAGAATTAGAGGAAACCAAAATGACTATTAGATTTTTGGATAGGGGACTTTGAAATAGAACTCTACCACCTCAATTCAAAATGGTTAAAACAAAGAAGGTAATTTAGAAAAAATCATCATTCGGCAAATGACATTTGACGAATACCCATTTAGGGGTAGCAGGATCTATTTATCATCTACTTCTTTTTACTGGAAAAATTTTAAACAAGAACAAAGAAAGAAAAGCCAGCTAACAAGAATATTCGTGTTTGCTTATTCTTCCTCATCCACATTCAGAAAGCGCTTTATTGTGACCATAATTTCCTGTAGCCCTTTATCGGTCAGAGGTGGATTGTATGGAATTCTAAGAACATCCCAGCCTTGAGCCGTTAAAAGGTCATCAATTTCTTCGTCGCGCTCTATTGCTTTGTCTTTTTTGTGCACAGGTATGCCGTCTATGTAGACGATTTTGCGTTTTTCCATCCAGCAAAAATCAGGAATCGTTGATTTTAGGATGATCGGTTGTTGCGTAACCATGCCAGTTGTTAATCCAGATGCGCTTAATGCTTTGAAAACCTCGATTTCCGCTCGGCTTACTTTTGGGTGCATGCGTTCTTTATAGCTCAAGGTAACTCACGAAGGGTAGCATTGCATATGAGCCTTAATAAATTATATACTAGAAACCGATTAAACTATAGTGGCACGCCGTAACTAAAAGTAGGCTTGACGGATCGCCCATGTCAATCCAAGACGCCAATCAAAAGTAATCCCCTAATCCTTCTTTAGGGGCGTATCAATTGCGCGTCATGATTAACGGCTGACCCGTCAAGCGTGGGTGTACCTCTTGGATGGCTATTTCTCGCAAGAGAACAATTATTTATCAGCTATAAATGGTGTTGTGACTGTATTATAGTAACAACAAGCGTGTGAGCACTGCCGCCTTCATTAACTCAAAAGTCGCAACAGAATGCGAATTATCAAACGCGATCAAGCAACAGCCCAAGATACCTATGAAAATGGAGAGAGAAAGAATCATCAACAGGACCTTTGCTGCGGTTATGCTTAACTTTTCTAGCCACCAACTTTGCACCTACTCATTGCACTCGGCTGATTAGCAAATGAGCTTTAATTAGCCAGAATAAAGATTAAAAATCAACATCAAAAAATAACTAAAATAAGAAAAAAGTAGTGATTGAATAATTTTCTTTTATTCTTCGACCTTTTTGTGTTGCGTCTGGGCGCCGGGGTATTCTTTAAGTTTTTCTGCCATTTCCCGCAACTGCTTATCAACAAGATAGTTTACTGTTCCTTCATCGTAGGTTCCATCTGCTCGCCGCTCGCCTGCCTTTGTTCCTGTAAGCACTTCAATGCCTTCGTCGATTGTTTTAACCGAGTAAACGTTGAATTTGCCTTCTTTAACCGCGTCCACAACTTCTTCTTTGAGCATCAGGTTTTGTACGTTGCTGTCAGGAATCATAACGCCCTGCTGGCCAGTTAATCCTTTGGCTTTGCATACTTCGAAGAAACCTTCAATTTTCTCATTTACTCCGCCGATGGCTTGGACTTCTCCTTTTTGGTTAACCGAGCCAGTGACGGCTAAGTTTTGTTTTATTGGCAATCCACTGAGGGAGGAGAGAATCGAGTAGAGTTCCGTGCTTGAAGCGCTGTCGCCTTCGACACCTTCATAATTCTGCTCAAACACAAGTCTTGCAGAGAGACTCAAAAGCTTGTCTTTGGCGTATTTGTCGTTTAAGTAACCACTGAGAATCAAGACCCCTTTAGTGTGGATAGGTCCGCCCATTTTGGCTTCACGTTCAATGTCCATTACACCTTCTCGTCCCAAACCGATGCTTACGGTCACGCGTGAAGGCATTCCAAAAGCAAAATCACCCAGTCCCATAACGGACAACCCGTTCACTTGCCCAACTTTCTGATCAACCGTATCAATCAAGAAGAAACCTCTCGTGATCATCTCTTGAATTTTTTCTTGTATAAGTTTTGATCGGTAAATCTTTTCTTCAATGGCTTTTCTAACATGGATTCCTGTTATGTAATCTGCGTTTTCTTGCGTTGCGTAATAGTTGGATTCGCGAATTATGTCGGCGATGGCTGAGAACTGAGTTGATAGTTTGTATTGGTCTTCTATAATCCTTGAACTATATTCAACCAGTTTTGCCAGTGCGCTGCCGGCGAGGTGTTTTAAGCCTTCTTTATCGCAAAGACCGCAGACGAAGGATCCGTATTGGAGTACTTTTTCGTCTGTTCTTGGCATGGTTGAGTCGAATTCTGCTTTTATCTTGAAGAGTTCTTGGAAATCCGGGTCTAAGCTGAACATTAGTTGGTAAAGGTAAGGTGTGCCAATTAGGATTATTTTGGTAGATAACGGGATGGGTTGAGGCTTGATTGTTTTGACGCTTAAAAATCCGTAACGTTCTTCGGGTTCTTCAATAGACATTTTTTGGTCTTTAATGTCGCGTTTTAAGCCATCATAGGAGAGTGGGTTTCGAAGCAAATCTTCAACGGGGACGATTAGGTAGCCACCGTTGGCTTTATGGATCGATCCTGCGCGAATCATGGTGAAATCGGTTGTGAGGGCGCCGAACTGAGCTTCTTTCTCAGTTCTGCCAAGCAAGTTGTGGTAGGTTGGATTAGTTTCGACGACGACTGGCGCTCCCGTAGTGCTTGAGTTGTCAATGATTAAGTTTACTTCATATTTCTTATAGGGTTCTTCTTTCATCCAGGGCATCGCAAAAGGAAATTGAGGTTCAGGTTCACCGCGCCTAATGAACTGTTGCAGATTATCCAAGATGTTGTTTTCTACTTCTTTGAGGTATGCTGCAACTTCAGAAGTATCCTTATACTTTTCAATAAGGCTCTCCAACTGGTTTCCCAAAGCGTAGAGGGCAACTTCCTTGTTTAGCTTCTTTAGGGCTTCATGTATTTTACGTTCCATATCAATTAACTGACGCATGGTGTTTCGGAATTCTGATTCCAATTTTTCTCTTTTTTCATTAATTTTATCTTTTGTTTTTGGAGGCAGAGCGAGCATTTCTTCTTCGCTGAGTGGTTTACCATCCAACACTGGAATGAGAAGTATACCCATTGGAGTTGTCTGAATTACGAATCCTTCACTTTGGGCTTTTACGCTTAACTCGTCAATTAACTTTTTTCGTTGGTCTTCTAATTCTTTAATTGTAACTTCTCGTCGGGCTATGTAATCGTCGCTTTCAAACGCCTTCGGAAGCGCCGTTTTAACGTTCTCAATGAAGTTTTTCATATCTTCGCGGAAATCTTTGCCCTTTCCCGCCGGCAACTTTATGGCTTTGGGTTCATACTGGTTGCCAAAATTGTTTACGTAGCACCAATCTGGCGGAACAGATTGGACCTTGGCTTGAGCTTCCACGAAATTTTTCACTGCGGTTTTTCTGCCCGTTCCAGGATAACCAGCCACATACACGTTGAAGCCGTGATCTTTTATCCCTAATCCGAATTTTAAGGCTCGGACAGCCCTTTCTTGACCTATAATTTCATTGAGCGGAACAAGTTCCTTAGTAGATTCACACTTCATGAAATTAGCATCACAAACATTCCTAAGTTTCTCTACGGGTAATTGATTAACCAAAACGAAATCCTCCAATAAGTCTACTTTAAAAAACACACCTTAAACTTTTAACCCTTTCTACCAAGCGACAACATGCTATAACGACTAAATATAGTTACATATGTTACTTTTATGCAAGTTATGAATCCAACAAATTAAGTCAACCATGGAAAATATCTATTTAGTATTCATATTCTCTGTTAACAAACCTTATTTTGGTTAGATGAGTAAACAATCTTGATGCAAATTGGGCTTAAACGAAAAAATTTTAGGTTCTTTCGCTCTTATGTTTCTTAGCGTAGGTTGCGTTCCAGCCTATTTTGATCATATGTTCTATGCGGATATATTATGGATGATTGGTTTTGCCATAATGAACATCCATGTTTTCATTTTATCGCGCAGAACAAAAATCTAAACTGCATCCCGAAAAAATGAATAATTTCTTTAATCAAAGTCAGTAAAAATAATTTATGCCGCATGAGAAGCGACAGTTGGGATATACTTGTCGTATACCTTTGCTACCATCTTTCACTGCATGCAGTTTCTGGCTAAATCTTTGATTGTACTCTGCCTACTTTGCCGTCTGTAAGCCGTACTTTGATGCCGTGAGGGTGGGTTGGGCTACTGGTTAAGATGTCTTTTACGGTACCTTCGGTTAATTTACCGCTGTGTTGGTCTTGCTTTAGGACGATTTTTACGCGGGTACCAGGCTTAATCTGGATTCTTGAAGGTTGCATTTGAGATAAAATGGTACTTCGAAGTTTATGTGCATTCTCATGGTATAGTCCATGTTATTGGTTTAGTTTTGCGAAGTGTTCTAGGGTTTCTTGGTTGCGTACTTCAGGGTGGAATAGGACGCCGTAGATGTTTTCTTGTTTGTGTTTTATAGCTTGGATACATTTTGTGGACTCCGCAAACGTTTCAAATTTTTTGGAAGATTCAACTGAATAGTTGTGGAGTGTATAAGCCTTGAAGTCGCCTTGAAAGAGCGGGTTTTCTTTTAGAGTAGAGATTTCCGCCATTCCAATCTGCAGGATAGTCGTCAAAGGGACCTCGAAAACTAAGGCGATGGTTTGCATTCCAGCACAGATTCCCAAAATAGGTTTGTTGCAAGTTTTTATCCAATTGAATTTGTCTATTTGCTTGAGGGTTGCGTGGTCTTTGAGGGCTGTTCCCGATAGGATAATCTTGCTATAACCATCAAGAACAGTAGTGTTAACGTCCAAAAAATGTTTTACTACGCAGTCCTCAAACGGCTGAACCACTGAAACAATGGGGGAAACAAACTCGTAAAACGCCAACGAATCCCGTTTCCAGTTCATATCAACAATCAGAATCATTTGGGAACCAGCCGAGCCTCCCTAATTTGATAAACCCCACAGTTACCCTTCGCCTCAACAACGGAGTCAAGGATTTCTATTTTCTGCTTAAACATCGGGGTATCCAATACGGTTGTTTCAATCTCCCCGCCTTCTCCAGAAGGGCTGATACCGTATTGCCCTTGAAGCTCCACCAACCGCCCAATCACAGATGGGTCTATTTGTTTTCCAAGCCACGTCTCATCTAGCGGATAAGCAAAAATTCCTGAAATCATCACCTTGAAGTTTTTCACAAGCAACGTTTCCAATAGTTCTTTCTGGTCGTGCTTCCATAACGGGTTGAAACACCAGATATCAAGACGGTTGCAGATCCGTTGAACCCGTGATGCTTGATAAACCGACTCTACCGCTCCCGTTACCACGCCATCAATTTGGAATCTGTTTTTAGCCTCGCAGATTGCTTTCTCCAAATCGGATAGTTCCTCTTCTTTTTTCCCCTCTGTAATCACCGAAATCAGAGGCAACCCCAACGCTTCCGCCTGCAATGCAGTAACATCAATATTGGGCGTATGGAACATGTAGCTTTCCTTGTTCTTAGAAACTACAGTGATTAGGCAAACTATCTCCTCTTTTTCCGCTGCCAGTTGCAATGCAAAAGTTGAATCCTTGCCACCTGAAAACAGAACTCCCAATCGCATAACTTATCCTAACGCAGAAACCCCTTATATACACTGCAACGAGAATTTTCAGCTTAACTTAAGTTGCACTGTGGGAAAAGTGGAGTCTAATATGTTTCTAAATCAAAAAATAATAAAGCTTTACAAAAATATTCTATAAAATGCAAAGTTACATATCAATTGTTTTAAAAGAAAACGGTATTCCGGCTCAGATTTCGCTGACCTCACCAAAATACGGGGAGAGACAAAAGTGTTAAATCCCTAATGCCGGATTAAACCGAATTATGAAAATAACTCTCGACGTTTCCAGCTTTAGTTTTAACTGTTGATTGAGGTAATCACTATTCAGAACAGCTCTGACTTGAAAACCAGCGGATTTCCGCTCCCAGTGGACCTCATCAGAACAATTGCCATTATTCTAGTTGTAACCTATCATGTTGTTAACCAAAATTGGATTGTGGGGCAACAGAATGCTACTCAATATTTGGTGATCTGGTCAAACACAAGCTTTTATTATTCATTTGCTCCGTTGGGCGTTCCATTGTTTCTAATGTTGACTGGTGCCCTTTTGCTGCAACCATCAAAGTTGGATGAACCAATTAGGGTGTTTTTCAAAAAACGGCTTGCCCGCATTGGTATAGCCTTCGTTTTTTGGAGTGTCATCTATTTCCTTTGGAGCTATTTTGTGGATCATGCGGCTCTTACTACTTATTCTATAACGCAGTCGCTTTTGGTGGGCGGTCCTTACTACCAGTTTTGGTATATTTACCTACTCGTGGGTCTTTACTTGATAACGCCAATCTTGCGTGCTGTGGCAAAGTACCCTGACAAAAAAATCATGCCCTATCTCATCACTCTGTGGTTTGTAGCTGCTTCCGTGCCGCCGCTTCTTCATTTAGTCACTGGCCTTGCTATGGACAACACTCTTCTCTTGTTAGGAGGATATATTGGATATTTTGTCTTAGGTGCCTACCTGATCGAAGTTAAGGTCAAAACTAAAGTTTTGAGTATGATCTTGGTGGCATGCGTGGTATTGACGTTTGTTGGTTTGTATTTGATGAATTTTCCTTTTCGTAACTTGGGTAATTATTATTTCTTCGATGGGTACATGTCGATGAACGTTATTTTGGCTTCTGTTGCCGCTTTCCTGTTACTAAGCAAGGTTCGAAGCGATTGGCCTGGAAATAATAATCCGTGGTTCAATCGCTTGGTGCAAGCGATCAGCGCGAATACTTTACCCATCTTTTTCTTGCACCCTATAATCGTTGCAATAATCAACAGAGCCATAATAGGCTTCCAAGTTATGTTTTTCATTGCGCCTCCAATCTACATTCCAATAGTTGCTGTTCCCATAGCGGTTGTCTCTACCCTGTTTATTTGCTTGGGCTTAATTATAGCAATGAAGAAAGTTCCGGTTCTCAAAAAACTAATCGGTTAAAACAGAGCCTCGAGGAGGCGAGTTTGGGCATAAATTAAATAAGGTTTAGTCGATGAACCTAATTAATATGAAATTGAACAAACAAAAAATCTTCGTGGCAACCGCAGTTGTCCTAATACTTGCGTTGGTAGGCACAGTCATTTTTCAGTCCTTTGAATTAAACTCTGCCCGCTCTATCCGTGTTGCCTGTGTTGGCGACAGCATAACAGCGGGAACCGAATACTCAATTGATTTGTGGAATTTGCTTGGACCAAATTATAATGTAGGGAACTTAGGCATAGGCGGAGCCACAGTAACCCTGAATTTAGGAACAGGCTACAATACCTCATTTGCTTTTAAAGTGGCGAAACAGTTCCAACCAAACATCGTAATCATTATGTTGGGAACCAATGATGCAAAAGCCTCCCTCAATGAAACCAATGCAATATTCATCAGAGACTATGAACTGATCGTGCGCGAGTTTCAATCGTTACCCAACAAACCCTCCGTGTGGGTTGTACTGCCGCCCCCAATCTTTAACAACACTGTAGGGGTGAGTGAACAACTTCTTGAGCAAAATGTTATGCCAAACATCAGGGAGATTGCTAACGAGATGGGAACTGGGTTGATAGATGTACATTCGACGTTGATTGATCACCCGGAGTTGTTCTTAGATGGAGTGCATCCGAGTTCTGATGGCGCCAAGTTAATTGCCAAAACCATTTACAATGCGTTAAGTTCAGCAAATAATTAATCGCTAAAAAAGATACATAATAAAGGAAAAAAATAGGTCTGTTTAGACCTTAACGTCGCAGACGTTGTCGATTTTCTTTAGAACCTCAAGTGTTGCATGGTCAACTTTCTTGTGCAGGACGTACACTGAGATGGCGTAGCCGCTTTTTCCGATTTGCCGCGAATAGTTCGCTCGGATGTTGATGTCGCTGTCCGCTAATACCTTGTCGATGCTAGCAAAAACTCCTGGAACATCTCGGTGATGGATGAAGAGCGTGTGAACGGCTTTTTCTTCCACTTCTATGCTTTCGCCAGCGTTCACGGCGTTGGTGAAGTCTCCGCCTAAAAGGTATCCTGAAATGACCCGGGCAATCTCGGTTGATGTTTCACGTTGTGCTTCTGCGGTTGATGCGCCAAGATGGCTACTCAACACGATGTTTTGGAGTTCTTTTAGTTGGTCTTTGAATTCGGCGCCTTCACCTTTGGGTTCTTCTTGGTACACATCAGTTGCGGCTCCCGCGATTTTGCCTTCTTTTAGCGCTTTGTAGAGTGCTTGTTGGTCAATGTTACTGCCTCGTGAAGTATTGATTACATAAGCGGTAGGTTTCATGAGGGCGAATTCTTTTTCGCCGATTACAGCCTCTTTGCCTCCCGTGTGAAGGCTGATATAATCAGCTTTTGCGAGAACTTCCTCTTTACTCATGAATTTTATTCCTGACTCTAAGCATGGCTTAATGTCGTAGCCAATGACTTCCATATCGAAGGCGCGCCTGGCTATTTGAGCTACTTTCTGACCGATTCTGCCACAGCCCAAAAGCCCCAACGTTTTGTACGCAAGTTCGGTGCCTTTGAGGCTGTCTTTTTTCCAAACCCCATTCTTGAGTGAGGCGTGGGCTTGGGGGGTTTTTCTTGAAATACTTAGCATTAAACCTATGGTTAATTCTGCAACAGCGTTAGTGCTGCCGTACGGCGCAATCTTTACGACGATACCGAATTCTGAAGCCGCAGCCGCATCAATGTTATCGTATCCAACGCCTGCTCTACCGACAATTTTGAGTTTGCCTTTGGCACCTGCTTCCAAAACCTCACGCGTAACTTTAGTAGCGCTACGGACAACTAATGCGTCAAACTGGCCAATCTCACCAACAAGAGCGGCTAAATCGCGCTTTTTTGTGTCTGTTTCTATGCCTGCTTCTTGGAAGAGCTTTAGGCCTTCCTTCTCTAAACCATCGTTCAACAGTACCTTCATGCTTAGCATCTCCAGTAAATATTAACTGAAAAGTTGATTGTTATTGTGGATAATAAAGTTCTCTGAATAAACGATTTGTCACTTATGCTTTTTGTTTGACTTTTGGAGAGTTTTTTGGTTTGCTGACTCTTGTAGCCATTATGTCATAGGTTGATTTTACGTGGCAGTAAGGACATTTTAGTGGTCTTCTGCCCCTGTAAAGAAGGGAAGTAATTGTGGCACCTGGGACCCAATGGAAATTGAAGCTTTTCCTGCAGTTTGGGCACGTTAATCGGGATGTGTAGTGTGGACCGTACCTTGGAAGCAACACAAAAAGTATCACGAAACCTATGGCGACAATTAAGAACAGAATCGATAGGGGATCGAATGTCATAGGTTTTCAGTCCTAAAAGCGAAAAGTTGCTTAATTAATGTTTAGGGCAAAGAATGGGAATTGGGGTTAAACCTTTTTGATGTAGCTTAAGGCTTCTTCCACATTTTGGAAACCATATTTTACGTTGCAAAACTCTTTCTTAAGTGTCAAAACATCAACTTTAACTTGGGCTGGGGTCCGTTTGCTCTTGATGACGTCAAGCATCAAGTCACAGAGATGTTTAACATCGCCTTCGCCAAAGCCCCTTCGGGTTATGTCTTGGAAACCAACCCGTAAGCCTGAGGGGTTTTCTTTTGTGCTTTGGTCATCGTAGGGAAGCAGGTTTTTGTTTAGGATGATGTTGGCGTCTTCGAGGTCTTGAGCGATTTTGTTTCCTCCTCCGTAACTTCGAATGTCAAGTGCAATCTGGTGTGACTTTGTGAAGCCTTTGTGTTCTGCGAGTACTTTAACTCCGTTTTCGCAGAGGTATTGCCCTGCGGTTTGGGCATTCTTGACTATTTGTTTTGCTAATTGAGGGCCAAAAACTTTCATTTCCAATGCAGCTATGCTCAGTGCAGGTAACCTGCCAAGATGGGTGCTTGAAGCGCTGAGTGGGAAAACTGCGAATTGTATCTTTTTTGCTGCTTTTTCCGTCGCTGGGCTGTTTGGGCTTCCCATTATAACTCCGCCTTGTGGTCCGGGGAAGGTTTTGTGGGTTGATGAGGTGATGAAGTCTGCGCCTTCGCGGAGGGGATCTTGGAATTGTCCGCCTGCAATTAAACCCAGTACGTGTGACGCATCATAGGCGATGTATGCGCCTACTTCGTTGCAAACTTCTTTTAGTTCTTTTATCGGGTGCGGGAATAGGAAGAGACTGCCGCCGAAGGTAACGATCCCCGGTTTAGCTGCACGTATTACCCAAGCAGATTTTTCTGCATCTATGTTAAACTCGTCAATGTTGTAAATGTGATTAATGTTATCTAACCCAAGGATGTTGCCTGCTAAACCTGTGTAATCGTGACTGATGTGTGCACCACAACTTAGTGGAGTGACAACCATCTTGTTATTTTTTGAAGCCATTGACAAACCCTTGAAAGTTGCAAGGTTTGCGTGTGTGCCTGAAACCAAGCGGACATCTGCCCAAGTGCTCCTAAAGAGATCTTTCATGATGTCTGTGGCAAGGTCTTCAATCTGGGACATGTATTTCTGCCCTTGATAATACCGCTTCTTGACGTGACCTTGGGCGTCGTTGTCGCCTTCAGCATAGCGGCATGCGAGGTCATGTGAGAGGTCGAGCATTTGGTTGACGGCGGGGGATTTGAGTCCTTCGCTGGCGATCATGTTTATGCATTCTTTGTCGCGGTATTGTTCGTGTTTTTTTGTTGCTTCCACTATATCTGCGACTAAACTGGGCAGGTCGTTCATTGTTTTACCTCTGCTGAGTATCAACGGAATTAGGCTTAGCAGTATTTAGCCGTTACTGGGAGCGGATGGTTATTGAAAGATTGTTTGGTGCGATGTTTCATGGACGTTATTTTTTAGGTGTGCCTAAACATTTATATGGTTTGGAGGTAGGATTTAGGTATACCTAAAAAAACAGGCGGAACAAAATGGAGCAAAAATCAACCCAAGACTACCTCAAAGCCATCTACAACATAGCCAAAAACGGCGACTTAGTCAGCACCACCGAAATCAGCCAAAAACTCAACGTCGCACCCGCCAGCGTCACAGAAATGCTCAAAAAACTCTCCGACGACAATTACATAAAATATGAACCCTACAAAGGCAGCGCCCTCACCAAAAAAGGGCTCCACGAAGCCCAGCGAGTCGCCAGAAAACACCGATTGCTCGAAACGTTTCTCGCCGACGTACTCCATATTGGAAAAGACAAAGTTCACAAGGAAGCTTGCCAGCTTGAGCATGCCCTATCAGACGAAGCTGAAGAGTCACTCTGCCGTCTGTTGAAGCACCCTGATACTTGCTCGGACGACGGCAAAACCATCCCCGCCTGTGATTTACCGTTCTCTAACTGTGAAGAATGCATCCAACTTCACAATCAAGGCTTAGAAGAAGTTGGGAAACGAAAAGAAAACCTCGTCGCATTAAGCGAACTGAAGAGGGGGCAATCAGGTAAAATCTCCTTCATTAGAGGAGGTCATAATGTGCTCCAACGGCTCTTGGATATGGGGTTAACACCTAGTACAAAGATAACTCTGCTGAAAGCAGCACCGTTTGAGGGGCCTATCGAGATATCAGTGCGGGGCTCAAAATTAGCGTTGGGCAGAGGTATCGCGTCCAAAGTTTTTGTTGAAATTGAACATAAGATTTGAGGAGGCTTCAAACTTTGTCATGCCATTCTAATGCTAAGTCAAAAGGGCAAATATGCAAAGGAAGAAACTGTAAGCAACTAACTTTTGCGCTTGCAGGAAACGCCAACGTCGGCAAAAGTGTAATCTTCAACCAGCTCACCGGGTCTAATCAGATAATCGGTAATTGGCCAGGTAAAACCGTGGATCGGGCAGAGGGCACATTAAACTATGAAGGCTACGAAATAAAGATTATAGACTTGCCGGGAATCTACTCTTTTTCAACGTTTTCTATGGAAGAAATTGTTTCAAGAGATTACATCGCTCTTGAAAAACCTGATGTGGTCATAAACGTTGTTGACGCTTCAGTTTTGGAAAGAAATTTGTTTTTCACTTTGCAGTTGCTTGAAATGCAGGCTCCTTTGGTTTTATGTGTAAATCAAGTAGATGTTGCAAAAAGCAAAGGGATGATAATTGACAAGGAAAAACTGCAGAAAGCCCTTGGTGTGCCCGTTGTATTTGTAGTGGCAACACGGGGAGAAGGCATCTATGAACTCATGGGTGAAGCCGTAAATGTTGCCCTATCCAAACCAAAGAACAAGAATCTAAGATACCGACGAGATGTGGAAGAGAGCATAACAAAACTAAAGCAGGTTATAGATACAGCCAACCTTTCATTGCAGTATCCCCCTCGTTGGCTAGCAATAAAACTGCTTGAAGGCGACGGCGAAATCATCAAGGCTGTTTCCACCGAGTCAAGGGAAGTCATCAATTCTGCCTTAGCTATATCGAAGGAAATGTCCAGCAATTGCCAAGAAGCGTGCTTCTCAGCTATCGCTTCTGAACGGTATGCGCTTGCAAGTTCCATCGCTGCTTCTGCTCTTCAGCAAAGTGAAGTAAAGAGCACTTTCTCTGAAAAACTTGAATGGATAACAACTCACAGGGTACTGGGATACTTTACATCTGTGGGAATAATTGCTGGGTTACTGCTTTGGACATTTTTCATAGGGAATGAACTGTCTAATTTGATTTCAAGTGGCTTAAGTTTCATTAAACCAATTGACCCAGCTTTATCTACTTCTCAACCAATTCTGTCGATTATTTTGAACGGTGTTTGGGGTGGATTCAATGCTGGGTTAACCCTGATTATTCCCTTCGTTATCCCGTTTTACCTATTACTGGCTTTTGTTGAGAACTCAGGTGTCCTTACCCGTGTAGCTTTCGTGATGGATAGTGCCATGCACAAAATGGGCTTACACGGCAAAGCCTTAATCCCTATAATTTTGGGATATGGCTGTAACGTGCCTGCGATTCAAGCTTGCAAAATCATGGAGACGCGACGCGAGCGGCTTTTAGCTGCCTTCGCCATCACTTTCGCCCCTTGTTCAGCCAGAACTATCGTGCTCTTTGGTATGGTAGGATTGTTTGTTGGCATTCAGTGGGCGTTGTTGCTCTATGTGGTTGATGTGGTAGTTATCTTTGCTTTAGGCAGAGTCGCTATGAAAGTGATTCCAGGCAAATCGACAGGGTTGATTATGGAGATGAGCAGCTTCAAGGTGCCCTCGCTTAAAGTTATACTTAAGCAAACTTGGGCAAGAACCAAATCAATCATCTACATAGTGTTTCCCATCTATATCGTTGGCAGCGCCCTGCTTCAAGCCCTTTACGTTTACAACGTATTGACGCCTGTCAGCAATGCGCTCTCGCCATTGACAGTTTGGTGGCTTGGCTTACCTGCGGCTGCAGGAGTCCTCCTCATATTAGGTACTGTTCGCAAAGAATTCGTGCTACTTGGCGCTGTAGCAATTTTTGGCACAACCAACTTGGCTCTATACTTCTCTCCTGTACAGTTTGTAATTATGGCTTTAGTTTCGATGCTCTATATTCCCTGCGTGTCGACAGTGGCGATTTTGGCAAAAGAATTCGGTTGGAAAGCTGCAACATACATATCATTGGCAAATATAGCAGCGGCGTTGTTGATTGGTGGCTTAGCATTTAGACTACTAACGCTATTTGTCTAAAATTTTTTCTTTAGATTAAGTACATTAATACGTAGACTATTTCTCCTGAGAGAAAGGCAAACCACCATATTGGGAAGAGAACCTTTGCAAGTTTGCCGTGCCACTTGTTTGATGTTTTCAGCCGAACTTGTAAAATTCCGAGGGCGAGAACTGCAATTTCCAAGGCCATTACTATAACTGCGATTGCACCGTGGATTCCAAAATAAACTGTTAAAATTGGGGTCAAAGTTATTGTTACTGTGCGGAGCAGCATGTATCCGATGGACAGTGATAAGTCCCATACGATTGCTATTGCGCCTGTGACTGGATGGATCCTTTTTTTGCCTCTTCCGCTGAGGTAAGCGTGGATGAAGAGGAAGGCTACTGGGATTAAGCCTACGGCAACTATTGTGCTTTCAAGTGGAGCGGTTGTCATGGTTTTTGCCTTGTGCTGCTATGGGGAGTTTGCGGTTGCTAATTAAGTTGACGACGTATTTTGTTGACTTTGGGTTGGAGTTTGATTTATTTTAGCTATCGCCACCGCGCCCGAGAGGACGCTATTGTTTAGGAACTTTATCTCCTTTCCCGAATCCAAAAGTACCGTTGTGTGAAGACCCGTTAACTCCTTAACAGCGCCTTGCTCATTGAGGTAAGATGTGATTACTCGGTCGCCTACAGTATAATGTAGCCTGCTTTCAAATGTAGATTCAGGTTTTTTCACTGCCGTTATAATAACTCCCCCTGAAGCGACGGCACTGTTCGGGATAGTAATTTGCCCCACATCAGTTCTTATCCGCATGACGAGTGCGGTCATGTCGATGAGTTTTCCAGGCACATTGTTAACCATGACGTCCTCACCAATTTTGAATTGGTAGGTGGTAAAAACTAGCGCGCCAGAGAGCAACCCACCAACGAAGGTGGAGATTACTAAGCCAACTGTTATGGAGATTATGCCTGCGCTAGTCAGAAGGGTCGAAAGTGAGACACTAAAGTAGCCCAAGATTATGAAAGTCATTATGAGGATAGCTACTCCCATAGAGAGAAACTGTAGTATCGTCGCTACTTGGAGTCCTATTCGCGGCGTTAAGAGCGTTTTTATCCGACGTAAAAAAAATATGGCTGCTATTGTAAAGATGAAGACTAAGGATATTTCTACTAATCGTTGAAAGAAATTAGGCAGATTAGTGGGTCCAGCTACAAAAAGCTCAAACAGTAAGATGGTGATTGCTGCTAAGACTACGATGAAGATTAGGAATGCTATCAGTTTTTTAAGAGAACCCAAGACGCCTGCCAAAGCGGATTATCTTCCTTAGTCTCAATATTAGGTAAGGGTGTTTCTAAGGTTTTCCTCAAGCAGGAACTATTATATTGAATGTTAGTTTAGACTTTGTTATGAGTTACAAAGCTCCGCATTGTCCTTGCCCAAAGAAAACTTGCCCTCGCCATGGCAACTGCCAAGAATGTGTAAATCATCATAAAGAAAAAAATGAGATGCCCTATTGTGCAAGGTAATTTGATTGGCTAAATGGTTAGATGGCGAAGCGCAGAAGAAGCGGGAAAAAATCCAAGCGCACTTTTGGAAAATAGTTGGGTCAGTTGAACACATTAACATACCAAAGTTAGAAGATGCTGTCAAAAAAGAATTCAACACAACCGACGATAGGTTTGTTCAAATGCAAATTAGGCTTATGCAAACGGAATCGAGGGTTAGAGTGCAAAGCAAGGTTAAAGTGTGGATTAAACAGCCAAATTCTCCTTGATTATGGGTGATTTGCGGCAGATATCACAACATTTTAGTGCAAATTACAAAACACTTAAATTAGCAGATGTTCGCTCTCTTCCATAAGGTAATATGGAATGCAGGCTATCGGAATACTCTTGATACTAATCAGCATAGGAACTATTCTTGGACCCGTCGGCGCCGTTGTAGTTATTTACCGTAATGATTTAACCCAACTTGTCATTACTCCCCAAATCAGAGACATAATGAACGGCGACAGCAGCATCATTCCAATTAACCACAACTCAAACGACAACAGCAACTCAGGAGTAGGCGGATTAATGAGCCCCGTGCTTATCAGCACACGAATCAACATAGAAACTTACACCCTCACTGCTATCTTTAACGTAACTAATACCCTCAATTATGATTTGACACTGAACAGTTTTAGCACCGATGTAGAAATCACTGGGGACCACATTCAGGCTGGCTCTATAGGCCTCAGCAACCCAGTTATGGTAGATGCCGGTGAAACTTCACAATTGACCCTTTCAGGCTCTTGGACTCAAGCTGTTCAAGACTATATAACAAATAATTATTCAAGCACCTCATCCGTAGAAGTCTACATACTCAATGCCGAAGTAAATGTAAATGGCATAACAATTCAATCCAGCGGAACAATTGATGTTGGCAACATCCCCTTTAGCATTGTAGGTTGATGTTATGCAAAATAGAATTAACATCATCGGTTTGGTTGCTGGAATATCCACTCTTCTATTAATCGCTATCTCAATATTTGTTCCTTGGTGGCAATTCAGTGTAGGAAAGCCCTTTATTGCCTCAGTTAACGTGTCCCCGGTTAACTGGAACATTGCACTCTTAGGCAACTCGATTACGATTCCGCTTGTTTTTGCATTGAATTTAGCTAGTGCATTAACCCTATTGTCTGGAGGCATAATTATGATGATCTACTCTCTGAAACCCAACAAATCATATTCAAAAAAGCTACTTGGGTTCGCATACAAAAAACCCCTGTACGCAGTGATAATATTTGTAGTTACATTAATAGCGATGAGCTTCATAGTTCAAGGTTTTTCAGGGTTTGCTTTTCCATTAATGGGTTCAAGTGTAATGTCGCTTCCGGGAAATTTAGTGCCTAATGGAACAAATGTCAGCGTTTACGTTTCAGCAGCTTTCGGTTGGCCGTTCTATTTTGCTATTGTTGTCGCTGGATTATGCATTGTCGCGAGGGTTTACCACAGAAAAGTCGAAACTGCAAACACGGAACTGCCACTCCCACCTCCTCCTAAACAATAAATTGAATTTTAGAAAAGGTGTTGAAAGCATCAGTATTACCTATTTCTTGATTCAAATTAACAATTTATTGCTGGAAATTCCTTCTATATCCTAATTTGTTCATTGACTGTTTTGAAAAAGTATTAGTTAAAGCACTTCATTGCTCTATTTTGATTAAAATGAGCAGCCCAAATTTTCTGTTTGAAGTCAACGATTTGGTTATGAAAAAGAAAATCCTCTCTGTTCGAGAGCACTATGACTTTGAGGACGTGAACGGCGCAAAATTAGGTGAGGCTGACGGCGCCATTATTCAGGTTCCACCCAAATTTGTAGTTGTCGACAATCATGGTCAAAAGTTGATGCATCTTGAAGGAAAAATGCTCTCATTCCGAAGTCAATTCACTTTTTACGACAATCAGAGTGCTGAACTTGGAACCATAAGAAAGAAGATTGTCGAGTTGGTTGGAGAAGAATATTGGGTAGAAAAGAACGGGTTTGAATTCATGCGCATTTATGGAGACTTCACTGAACATGATTACCAGATGGAAGTTAACGGCGCTCCAGTTGCTTCTATTCACAAGAAATGGGTTTCATTGCGCGACCAAATAGGAATCTCTATTAACGGGAGCGGTGGACCATCGTGTAGTCGTTGGAGCGGTAGTTGTCATCGAGTACATAGAGGTCACGGGAAGGCAAAGATAATTCATAACAGCAGCAATTACAAACAAAAATATGAGACAGTTAAAAATTATTTGATTATTTCACCGATAGCTAACTTTTCGCCCACTTGGACAATTTTAACTTTAACGCGGTCCCGGGGCTTAGCTTTTGGAACCTGAATAAGATAGCCTCGAATATTAGACACACCATCTCCATTTGGACTCAAACCGTTAATGTTTACGTCTAATTCGTCTCCTAACTCGACGGGACATTTCTTCTCAACATGTTTAATTTTAAATTTCCCGCCTCGAACTCTTCTATGAACCAATGTAAAACCTCGCGTTATTTTATGTTTAAATGGAGATATAGGGCTTAAGTCTTCCGTAAATTCTTACAGTTTTCCACAAAGGTTTGAGTTTGTTTTTCAAAAAGAATATACCCAGGAAAATAATTATTTGTGGTAGTGAGCGGTTTCTTGAGAGCAAAATTTCTTGAACCTAACTCTATGGATCAAAAATCTTTGGTGCTGAAAATTCAATGGTGTTCGATACCTACCGCAGATTACCCAAAGAGGCCAAATACCTAATTTACTCAGCCATCCTGCCCTTCATTGCATACTGCATGTTCTACACCGACCTCTCCTTCTTCCTCACTTCAGTCCAAGGTTTACCATCCCTATAATGGGGTTGATAGTAACCGTTATGGGTGTGGCAACTTTTGCCGCGAGCATTCCATTGGGGATAGTTGCGGACAAATATGGCCGCAAAAGGCTCCATATAGCCGGCAACATAATTGCAAGCGCCATAATTACTGTTTTTGCTCTTACAACCAACATCGCTTTTTTGTTGATTGCTGCCGTTGTAGAGGGGATAGTTGAGGCGGCGTTTGCGGCTTCGGCGAATGCGTTACTTGCAGAGAAAGCTGAAGAAAAGCGGAGAACCGATGCATATTCGCTGTTTGGGTTTGCACAAAGCGCTGCGTTTGGGGTGGGTAGCTTATTGATTCCTCTGGTGATGATTTTTGAGACTGTTGGCTTCAACAACAAAGAGGGGCACGTTTTGCTTTACGTTGTTTTGGCGGTTCTTAGTTTGTCCTCAACGCTGTTTATGCTTCGGATAAGTGAACCGCAAAGGGAGAAGAGGCATGGCGTTAATTGGAAAAAGATGCTTCCTCACAAATCGAAAGACCCCTTGGTAAGGTACGTTATTTCGAGTGGGTTGATTGCTTTTGGTGCGGGGTTGGTGGTTCCGTTGATGGCGGCTTGGTTTGGGTTGAAATTTGGCATCAGCGACGCAGTGAGCGGACCCATATTGGGTTTATCAAGTATAGTGACAGGTGTAGCCACGTTGGCTGGGCCTTCGCTTGCCAAGAGACTAGGTTTAGTTAAAGCTATCACTGTCACACAGGGTTTCTCAACGTTGTTTATGTTTTTGGTTCCTTTGTCGTCTGGCTACGTTTCAGCTGGTTTCGCGTATGCAACTCGAAGCTTTTTGATAAACATGGCAACTCCGCTTGAGCAGTCGGTGATTATGGGTATAGTTGTTGAGGATGAACGAGGCGCTGCATCAGGCGTGAATTCAGCAGTCTGGAGTTTACCGAATGCTTTGAGCAGTTTCGTTGGCGCGTATTTGATGGCTTTGGGGTTTTTGGCAGCTCCCTTCTTTCTTTCAGGTATATTCTCTATCGTTTCTATTGCATTGTTCTGGTATTTCTTCCGAAAAATAATAGGTTAAAACGCAAAAAAAGGGGCAACTCCTATATGTCAGGTGGAAGTTTGAATAGCACAGATCGATATGAACCCAGAAAATTATAAATCGATAAGAAACAAGCCAAAACGCACCGAGGTCATCAGCAAAGCCAAAAAACGAATGCTTGCAAAAGTTAAATTGTCTTCAACTTCTACCCCAAAGCTGCGATCTATCTACAATACAAAAACTGAATGGGCAACAAAACTTCTTCCTAAAGTAAAAGAATAGATTAAGCGGGCAAACAAACAGGAAATCTTTTTTAATAATCATTCTTTTCAAAGATACAGTGAATTTACATGACTGAATCAATCAAAAAAAGAGTACAAGAAGCTCTTGACGAAATAAGACCTCAAATCCAACTTGACGGCGGAGACGTCGAACTAGTTGCAGTTGAAGGATCAACCGTGAAAGTCCGCTTAGTTGGACACTGCGCAGGTTGCCCAATGTCAGCTATGACACTTAAAAATGGTGTCGAAGCAGTCATCAAGGAACGCGTTCCAGAGATTCAGAAGGTTGAAGCGGTTCAATAAGTCAGATCGCTTAATCTACAATTAAATTTTCTTGATTAGTCCAACTAAAAATTTTTTTCTTTTTGGATTTAGAATTCAAATGGCTTACTTGTTTGAACTGACTAAGTTTAACTTACGTTATCTCAAATAACAAATTTTGGATTTTGGAAAAATCGGTATCTGTACCTGTAACTTTTCGTTACCTCAGTTTCTTTTTTTTGCGGCAAAATGGTATTGTAAGCACAATGTACTCTGAAAATTGGTTGCAGAAATTAACAGCAGTCTAATAAGCACAATCCAACCAATCAGTTGGCTAAGGAGATCGACATTTGAAAGTCCTGTTCATTGAGCCGCCTAAAGACATATGGTTTGTCATGGGCGAATATTTGCCGCCTCCTTACGGCATAATTCAACTCGCTGCCTATTTGGAAAAAGAAAACAAAAATGTCCAACTAGAAATTCTTGATTGCAACGCGGAGAAAGTCGATTGGAAACAGATGAAGGAGCGCATTGTTGCTTCAAACCCTGATATGGTGGCTTGTGCTTCTCTTGCTACATGCAATACCTATGCCGTCGCAAAAACTCTTCAAATAGCTAAACACATGGCACCAAAAGCTGTCACAGTTACAGGAGGGCAGCACTTCACCGCAACAGCCCAAGATAGCCTACAACTTTATCCAGAAATCGATTTCATCATTCGCAACGAGGGAGAACAAACTTTAAGTGAATTGATAAAAGCCCGCCAACAGGGAAGGGATTTCCAAAAAATTGATGGCATCTCATTTAGGAGCGGCGAAAAGGTCATACATAACCCATCTAGACCTTTGATAAGTAACTTAGAGGATTTGCCTTTTCCAGGCTACCATCTTGTTAGAGACAACATGCCAAAATACCATTTCTCTGTCATGTCGGGCAAAAGGGCACCGTACGCACTTATTGAGGGCGCACGTGGCTGCAATCACCAATGCACTTTTTGTACACAATGGCGTCATTGGCAAGCCTGCTGGCGACTCAAACCAGCGAAGCGCATTGCAGAAGAAATGGCATATTGTAGCCGGGAGTTTGGAAGCGAGATGATTTGGCTAACCGACGATAACTTTGGGTCTGGGCAGCGCCCAAGGGAAATTGCTGAGGAAATCATATCTAAACAGCTACCTGATGATGTGTCGTGGTTTGTTCAGGCAAGGTGCGATGACATTATTCGCAATAAAGATGTTCTGCCCAGATTGGCTAAGTCAGGGTTAAGCTGGGTGCTGCTTGGTGTCGAGAATTCGAGTCTTGCTACATTGGACTATTTTAAGAAAGGCATAACGCCCAATGAAGCAAAGACGGCGGTGCGGCAACTGCAAGACAATGGCATAATGGCTCACGCCATGGTCATCATTGGCAATAGAAAAGAAACTCACCAATCCATCCTTCAGCTCCGAGAGTTCGCCAACGATTTAGACCCCGATTTCCTTATGTTCGGCATATTAACACCGTTTCCTGGAACAGAAGTCTACTCCGAAGCAGAACGCAACGGGTGGATAGAAGATCGTAACTGGAACCACTACGACATGATTCATGCCATCATGCCAACTGAAACGCTATCTACCCATCAAATACAAGAGGAACTTTATGGCTGCTACCGCGACTTCTATGGATCCTGGAATAGACGATTCCATGGACTTTTCTCAAGCAATCCCATGAAGCGACGCACCTTCAGGCACATGGTAACATGGGGAGTGCTTGGCAAAATTAAATCGATGTTCTAGGCGAAAACAATGTCGAACCATGAAATCTCCAAGTTTTTTCTGCTGTTCTTGGTGGCTGTTGCAGTTTTCGGGTTGGCGCTGGTCCCGCTTCTTTTGCTTCAGCCAAACCTGCAAGGCGACCAGTCATCCCTCCGGCGCCCTCTCATAAGCGTTGTATACTCAGTTATCTGCATTGGAGGCGTAGTTGCAGTGTTTTATCCTGGCAAATGCCGCTTGATGTTCCAAAAACCTACAGTCTCTTACAATCCTAACGAAAAGTCTGCTTCACCTATACAGATTAAAGGGCACCATCCAGAGTGTGAAAACTTCTCAGCTAATCGTTTCACAATAAGAGGTTCGGTTTTTTGCGCTGCTTGCAGTGGCTTATTGATAGGGGCAATTGCCGCAATAGCGGGAATAGCTATGTTTTCTTTAGGCTCTTTTGACTTGGGAAATGGAAGCCTATGGTTTCTAGTTGCTGGGGAAGTTTTGATGATTATTGGATTAGCTCAAATAAAAATTAGTGGTTTGTTCAAGCTGGCGGTTAATGCTTTGTTTGTGATTGGGTCGTTTTTAACTTTGGTTGAGGCGGATTTGGTTGGGCAGAGTTTCTTGGTTGATAGCTATGTGCTTGGATTAATTGTTTTTATGTTGTGGTTTAGGATTTTGCTCTCAGAATGGAATAATAAACAAACTTGTGAGGCTTGTGAACGTTGCGTTTAGGCTGGGGGGTTTGGAGGGGCGCTATATCGTCTGCGTCTTCCGAAAAGCGCTCCTAACACGATGAGCACGCCGAAGATGATTATTATGAATGGCCACAAATCTATCCATATGCCATAAGTGGCTTGTAAGAACAAGGCTAACCCCGCAAGGACTATAATGATACCTATAATGACGCCTACAATCATGCCACCGTTTGGCAAGCCGAAGCATTCGTTTTCCATTCTGCGGTAGTGCTCTCGGTCGCTTCCAGGGTAACGTTGACCTACAGTGTAGAGGGGTGCACCGCAGTTTGTGCAGTTGTTGTTGGTATCTGGGTTTTGGGTACCACATTTGCTACAATAAACCATTAGAATCCTCAAACAACAGTTAACCTGATTTGGTTTTAAGATTTTCGATAATAAAAACTCGGTTATCTACTTCCCAGATTTGAGACCTAATAAGTCAACTTTGATCTTCCAGAAACCCAGTGAATAGCTGGTTCCAGGGCTTGAGGTTAATGCAAAAAAGTATCTTGAACGATATTGAGATGTAAGACCTATCTTAGCCATCAGGGTATCCAGAAGATACGCTTTCTCTTTCTTATTGTAATTGAACTTAACGAAATTAACCCAATAAGAGCCAGCAAAATTAGCATAAATGGAAACTCTGGTATTGTTGGTGAAGGGTTTGGGGTTGAGCTAATAGTTGGCGAAGCTGTAGGGTTTTGTGCTGGATTATTTGTTGGTTGAGTTGTCGGTTGGATTGAAGGATTTTGTGTTGGAGCATTTGTTGGTGATGTTGTTGGGTTAGATGTTGGTGCTGAAGTTGGAACTGTGGAAGGAGTAGGATGTGTTGATGGTGGTGGGATTGCAGTTGGAGTTGGGGATGGACTTGGAGAGGATATAGGAGTGGTGGTTTGACTTGCAGAATTTAGGGAAAAGATTATTGTGCCATTAATGTAAGTGCCGTAAGTGACTATGTTGTTGCTTGCTAGTATGTCAAGCGTCTGTTGAGTAGGATGCCCATATTGGTTGTTAATACCAGCACTAATAACAGCATATGCCGGAATAATAGCATTAAGGAATGCTTGAGAAGTGCTTGTGCTACTCCCATGATGACCCACCTTTAACACTTGACTATGAAGGCTAAAACCAGAAGACAACATACTTTGTTCACTATCAAATTGTGCATCTCCAGACAACATTACGCTAGTATTACCAACTTGAAGTTTCATAACAATGCTGTTATCATTGATCTCGTTATCGGTACTGCCAAATTGCGTTGGATTAGTTGGGCTAATAACAGTGAAATTAATTGTTGGTGAGATAGAATAAATTTGATTTCTATGACCTTGCGTTAAATTATGTGTCAAAGCTAAATTTTTCCATGTGTTAAAAGTTGCAGCTGAAGTGTAATTATAACCATTGTAGACTATATCCTGAATAGGTATACTTGATTGCAATACTGAGACTAAACCACCTATATGGTCTGCATGAGGATGAGTTGCAATAAGTAGATCTATTTTTTTGACATTATAGGTGCTCAAATAACCTAGCATAGTAGTGCCAGCACTTGTCGGTCCGCCATCTATCAGAATGTTCTTTGTTAAAGTTTTCACTATTATGGAATCACCTTGCCCAATATCAAGAAAATAAACAGTTACATTTTCTGGACAAGAAGTGTAAAGAGAGAGGGAGGATGTTGAAGATGCATAAGTTTGTGTTTGTAAGTCAACTTGAAAGATTGCTATTACTAATAATGCAATTATAATGACTACAGATATTCTCTTCAAATTTAATTTCCTCAAAGATACCTAACAATTCAACTTCATTTTGATTATGTGATGTTAGCACTTAAAAGTCTAAGCATAGCACATAACTAGTACACTTAAATTGAGACTGTTTTTGTTATCCCAAGATTCTCAAGTATGTTTACTAGACATTATTTATGGCAAGATATGAAATCACTTGGGCTTATGGTAATAGAGATAGAAAAATAGATTGGAGAAGACTTTGCTGTCTACCAGTTTATTGTCATGTTAACTAGCTATCCTAAAGTAAGTTGTCGCCACTTCATCTGCAAAGTTACTGTACTGATTTGCTTCTGTCTTAACAGCAATTGATAACTCATGCATTCCTTCTGATAATCCATTAATTGTAATATTACCATTAAATGGTTGCCAATGATTGGAATCTTGATCATCTAAACTATAGTATGCCCATACAACCTTAGAATTAATGTGATAAATTAAGTCAACCGCATTTGTGTTGTAGGTTTGGTTCTGTGGAGAAATCATGATAAGTTCTGGTTCAATAAAGCTAGTATCTACGGTTATTGTTGAGTTGACTGGCGTGCGTATCTTTCCATCTGCTAGGCGGGCATTAATCATTAGTGTATAATTGTCATTTGGTATGTTTGTATAGGTTTTAGAAAGTACATATTCTGATGCGAGAGGGGAATGGAGCATTATTGAACTGTCAATAATCTTATGGTTGCTATCAGTTATTGTGTAGGTACAGTATAGGACTATAGTTCCTGCGCTTGGAGTGTATCCCATTGAGAGTGTAAATGTTGGTTTGTTAACGATGTGGGGTGCAAATATGTAGGTTCCTGAGTGGTCAGATATTACATCTTCTCCATATAGACCACCAGATGGATAAAAATCAATAATAGACAAGGCTAAGCCAACTATTAGTATGATTGTGACAACTGCAACAATTATTGCGTAAATCTTCTTTCTCATGAAACCAAGTGTTTGAAATGTATGAATGTGGGTTAATGAAACTTCTTATTCAGTAATCTATAGTCTGCATTGTTAGAGAAACCTATGGTTACTTGCTTTAGTCTAAGTTTCTGGTTTTCTGCATGGACAATACATGCTATGGTTAGATTGTTTATGTTTTAGTCTTCCATCTTCAACCATTACAAGATGCCCACAGTTTTTGCATCTAAGTTTGCTTTCTTGGTTTCCCATAGATTTAGCTCCCTACCAGATTCTTTCTCCTTGAAAATACTACTGCACCCAATGCTATTACCACTAAACATGATACTGTTAGTGTTGTTGGAAACTCTGGAAGAGTAGGAATTGGAGTTGGAGCTATAGTTGGTGAAGAAGTAGGGCTGGGCAATGTTTGAATTTGAACTATGTTGGAGAAAGCTCCACCCAAATAATCTCCTGCGAGGATATAGAAATAATATTTTGTGGATGAAGATAAATTAGTTACAATGGTCGTGGTTTGTTGGCTGTCTGATGTCGTCCAAATGTCTTCGTAATCAGAACGGGCGAATGGGTAATGAGAATCCAAAGTTTTGTTTGACATACGCAAAATATAGTTACCAAAATAGGGATGTTTAGGAAAGGGCACAAAACCCGCTGGTGGCTGATCACTTGTCCAAGACAACGTAACTGTTGTATCCGTAACTTCTGTAACATTAAGTGTTAAAGCGGGATTATGATTAGGTGTTGGTTCAGGAAGTGCTTTAACATTTTGTGGCAAGGCCACCATTGAAGCGATGAATAATAGAAGAAACATTAAAGCCAAACTCTTGCTAATGTAGCCCATACTTACATCTGGAACTGATTTTCATTATAAGGCTTCTCGTAAAAGACTCTTAACTGAGGTTAGTCAAATTTCTATTCAAATTCAAGGTAGATTTAAGGCGTATTATTATTTTCGTAATGACCGGTTCCTCCACAAGAGCTATTAAAATTAAGCTAACAAAAAAAACAACAGTCGAACCAATAACTAACAGAATATAGGACAATTGTGTTCCATAAAATCCCAGGACTATATGGGAGAAAATCATAAAACTATTATGAGGTATGTTAATTCTTAAGTCAGCCTGTCCATAAAATAACTCTAAAAAATAGCTATCATCATGAGCATAATCATTAACTAAAAAATACGCCATTGGAACTATTGAAACTAGTGCAACAGAACACCGAAGAGCTAATTTGAATATTTTCTTCATCCTTAGCCCTTAATAATATACTAACAGTAGATTGAAAAAGATTATCTTACGCTAAAACATCAGTTCTTAGTGTACTTGCTAGAATTAAAGAAAAAATTAAGCATATTTAGAGCATATTTGCGGCTGTTCCATAAATGAATGCAATCATCAAAATTATTCCCGCAATAACGCTTAGCTTAAACAGAATAGAGTAAATTTTTTCTGTTTTTCTTAACTTCCATAAGACAGCTAACCATGCAATTACAAAAACCAATACAAAAAGGATTGAGATTGGAAAAGGAATCAGTTCAAATGCCATAAATTAGGTATTTACCTTTTATCTATTTAAGTTAAATTAGATTTAGTGGTGGGGCTCCCCGGATTTGAACCGGAGTCTATAGAGCCCAAGTCTACAAGCCTAGACCAAGCTAGCCGAGAGCCCCACTGTGGTGCAGAGAACATAATTTCAGCTGAACCATAAAAACCTTAGCCACCCGTGCTTAAGATTTAGGGTTTAGGGGTTACAAATTTGTAGGGATTTTTCTTGGAAATTAATTCAGCGTATCATATTTAGATCTGCGAAATAGCGGTTAAGTTTAAACTCCTGCCCAGAACAGAGTCTTCTTACGCATAAACGCTACGAATTCCTTGAGAAGTTCCTGCTCTGCACTAGTCAAGTCATCTAGGTGTGTTGTTAACAGTTTTTTCGCGTCCGCTTCAGGCACCTTCACATACAAAACATCTTTCTCAAACACATGTCGTCCTGCAATTGGCTTATCCATTGAAATCGCCACCTGCATTCCGACCTTAGCTTCGCCGATTGGTTTGCCTTGGTCTTGAATCTGATCCACTTCACCTAAGTCTGAGCTGTCCTCTGCGCGCATAAGCGAAACTTTGGGTTTTATTCTGCCACCTAAAACTTCTACGCCAAGAACTACGGGTTTGGCGCGGCGGAAGATGCAGTTTGGCAGCACTGTGAGTTTGCCGGGTTTAACAAGTGCTTCAAAGTCTGCTTCGCTTTTGGCTTCGCGCTTATTTTTTGCCCATTCCATGTAGTTGTCGATTAGGTTATAGATGATGGGGTCTTTGAAGATTTTAACTCCGTTTGCTTCAGCTTCAATTTCAGCGTCGGGCAAAACTTTAACGCCGAACGCTAGGATTGCGCCTACTAAGGGTTGACGCGTCTTCACCACAGAGGCTTCGATGACGTCGCGTTTGCTGATGTCGCCAATGTCGGCGATGCGGACTTGAACGTTGTTGGCTTTTAAAATTTCAGCCATAGCTTCAAGGGAGCCTAAAGTGTCAGCTTTCACGATGACGCCGTCGATTTCTTTTGTTATCCTGATTCGACCAATTTCTTCAGTAATTAGGTTACAATACTTGTTAACGTCTTCACCTTCAGGAACAGCAAACAATGGTGCACCCGCCAAGGCGCCATCCAAATCGGGCGCAACAATTTTCACACCTGCACTTGCGTAAACACACTCGACGCTGGTGAATTTGTCACGTGGGTCACGCATCTCATCTAACGGCTTTGGAACCAAAATCGTTCGTACGCGAGCCGAAATTGGCCCGTTTTTTCCGCCGACAACTATCAAATCATCCTTATGGAGGGTACCGTCATAAACAATCGCGTTTAGCGTTAATCCCAACCCGGGTTCCTCTTTAACTTCTAAAATGGAACCTTTGGCGGCGCCATCTGTGGTCTGCAGTCGCTTCTTTAGGAACTGCTGAGTTAAGCCCACAAGAACCATGACTAATTCGGATAAGCCTTCGCCGGTTTTGGCGCTGGTCGGTACAAGGGCAATGTTGATGGTGAAGTCGCGGATGTGATCGAATCGGTCGGTTTTGAAACCCAACCGGCTAAAATCGCCCATGACAGCGTATAGGCGGTTGTCTAATGCTTCGCGGACAAAGCTTGACTGTTCTGCGTATGATTTCAAGAAAGGTGTGCCTTCTTGGGGTTTCCATCCGGGAATTCGGTCAATTTTGTTAACTGCAACAATGAATGGAGTTTTACGTGCTTTAAGAATCTCAATGCACTCAAAGGTTTGTGCTTCAAAACCCCGCAAGGCATCAACGACTAGAATAGCTATGTCGGCAACGCTTCCGCCTCTGCGTCGAAGATTCGTAAACGCTTCATGCCCAGGAGTATCTACAATTAGCAACCCTGGAATTTCGATGCCTGTTTTGAAGGTGCCCATGTAAGGTCCAATGAGTTGTTTTAAGGTTTCCACAGGGAAAAAGCTGGCGCCTATGTGCTGAGTCATGCCCCCAGCTTCACGTAACTGAACATTGGTTTTTCGCAATTCATCAAGTAATGAGGTTTTGCCTGCATCTACGTGTCCTAGAACACAAACTATTGGTTGACGTGTGGGCATCTTGTTTTTTCTCCTTCAATAATTTTGATGATTGGTGAATTATTATAACTGTTAATTGATAAATAATCATTTAACAAGGTATTTGTTTAAGGTTTGGTTTAATAAAAGTCGTTTAGATGGGGCTTTAATTGAAACATAAATCCTTTAAAAAACCAATGCACTAAAATGAGAATAAAACCTGTTCACTTTTCTTAATGGGGCTTCATCCTCTTCATTTGTGTTTTTTACGGTAAAAAAGTATCCCAGCAATTACTAAGACAATAAAAGTTATAGAAGCAGCAGCAATAGCAACAACGGGAAAAGACTCTGGTTCTGGTTTAGCTACAGTGAAACTGGTAGTTTGCGATGAACCTATGTTTCCGAATGTGTCTTGGGCGTAAACTGTTATGTTATGTAAACCGTTTGAAATGTCAGTTAGGCTTGTGTTGCCAGAAAAGGTTACGTTTTGTTGTCCATCAAGACTATAGCTTGTCCAGTTAACTGCTTTATTACTATTGAAAACTAAAGGTACACTTGATTCGTTGTAGTTTTGGTTTATTGGTGATGTGACGTTGATTTTTGGTGGAGTATTTTCTGTTGGCGGTACATAAGATGGGTCAGGAGTGCCATACCCAAAGGGAGTATACATTTCAACTGCAGTAGACCTAACATAGGTTGTGTCAAACCAAGTCGAACGTTCTGAAATTGTTCCACCAATAGAATACAACCTATCATCTAACACAGCAACGGCACCAACTGCACTCCCATTTAAAATCGCCATATTGCTCCAAGTGTCCAGCTTAGGGTCATACACTGCACCTTGAGAACCGACAAAATAAATTCTTTTAGGAGCTAAAACTCCAGTAGTGGCTGCCCCAACTGGGTAAGTTCCTAAGGAAACGTACAGTTGTTTGCCTTGACTCCACGTATTGTTTTCAGTTTCATATACCATCATAACAGTGATTCGACCTGTTGGTCCTGAATAGCCACCTGCAGAACTCATAACGTAAATTTTGTTATCAACTGCAACTGCAGCGTAATAGGGAAACACAGAATATGAAACACCCCAAAAAGACAGCTCCGAGGGCATAGGTGACTTAGATGACCAAACATCAGATATAGGGTCATAAACCCAGTTGGAAGTTCCGCTGAAAACGTAGATTTTGCCGTTTACCACATTAGCAGTAGGTGAACCAGAAGCTGCTGGCATTGGTGTTTTGGTTTCCCAAGTGTCTGTTAAAGTATTATACACTTCATTTACGTTTGTGACGTTGGAGTCATAGCCAATTTGACCATTTGCTATTCCACCTATGCAGTAAATCTTGTCCCGAAAAACTGCAGTAGCAAAATTACATCTTGGATTTGGCATTGGTGATTTAGTAACCCAAGAATTAGTGTTTGGGTTATATTCTTCATTTGTACCTACAACGCCACCTGTGTCTTTTGAGCCTGTAGAAGATTGGACGGTGAGGTCGGTACCTCCTATAGCGTAGATTTTGCCATTCACTGATGCAACACCAAGAAAATCTCTTGCTTGATGCATTGGTGCCTTCTCCACCCAAGTATTCTCAGAGGCAGTGACTCCAGAAACAGGCATAGCTAAAATTATGGATGACGCTGTTAGGAAGACCAGAACAAGTGCTAAAGCTAAAGGTTTACTCATTACCACCACTTCATTGTTGAAAGGGTTTGTAATAAAAGACTTCTTGTCAAGGAATCTGGACTAAACCGGTTTTTCTAAGTCAAGAATTATGAACTAACTGTTCTTGCGTTAGTCTTTTGCTTCCTTTAGTCTTTTGAGAAAGTTCCTCAGGTTGACAAGACTAAGAGATGCAAAAACTATACACCTTAACTGTTGTTTTACTCCATTTCCTTTATGGAAATTGCGACTCCACATTTTTTCAGAAGATCCGTGTCTGCGGTGACTAACTTGAGGTTTCCTTTTTCCGCTAAATAAGCGTACGAGGCATCGTAGAAAGTTAGATGTCGATTTACTGCTAACTCTAAAACGTTGGCCAACGAGTCAATCTCCAGTTTTTTTAAAGGCGCAAGGGCTTCTGAAAAAATGGCAGCTATCCTTGCTGGGTCTTTGAGTTTCTTTTTCTGGTTCTCCTTCCACAGGACGTTTCCTATCTCGTATTCTGTTAGGGTGCTTACTGCGCATTCTTCAGGGTTGTATGGGTTGCCAGAAATTAACAGGGGATAGAGTGCTGAGGTGTCTATGAGGTATTTACATTTCATGTCTTGTCGCTTTGACGTCAGATACCCACTCCTCAGCTTTAACGTCCATTAGGCTATCGAGTTCTTTAGCTATTTTCTTTGCTTTAGCTTTCTTATCAGCCACCAAGTCTTCGAGAAGCTGCTCTATCTCCACTTTTAAGTCGACTCCTAGCTTCTCAGCTTCATCTTTGAGGCTTTTTTTGACCCTTACAGATAGAACCTCAGTCAACGTATACACCAACTAAATAATGTATACAAACAACCTATAAAACTTTACGAAAAAACCCCAAAACAGCTCATACTAGTTGTTTTCTTAAATTGACTTCCATTTTTGCACTAATGCCATATTGTTTTGACTTTACTTAAAAACTTTTTAAAATAACAATTGAATGGTTAAACTGTTTTCTTTTTGTGTTTTTCAGGTAGACCAACAAACCAGCAACCACCAAAGCAACTACTGCAACAGAAACAGCGGCAACGGCGATTGTTGAAAGAGGCATCGGTTGCTGAACGGTGAAGGTTTTTTCAGCCATCGCAGATTGATTAAACACGTCTTTCGCATAAGCCGTCAAAGTATGCGTGCCTTCAGATAAGCCAAATAAAGTTACATTGTACACGTACGAATCCAAAAACGATGCTGATTCGTTTTGAGGCAAAGTCACGTTTGCTCCTCTGTCAAGGCTGTAGGAAACGGCTGAATCAAACTCGTTAGTGGTTATGTTAAACATTGCTTGGTTTGCTTTGTATACGTCTAAACCTGAGATTGACATTTGGGGTTGAATCTCTCGATGAATAAAGAAATCGACTGATAATGAAGGATAAAGGTGATAAAAAACAGTAATCCATGTGCTTGGGCAATAATACAGGTCTAAATCAACTCTTATTGTATGTTTACCTTGGGTTAAATTCGTCAAAATCAAATTTAAATTTGCATCAAGTACTTCATTTCGTCTACTGCTGATGTTTTGCTGGTTTTGATTACGGAGGTCTCCATCTAAATAGACATTATAAGATATTGTCTCGACCCAAACATAGTCGGCTTTCTTCGTGACGGAAAAGTGCAGATTTATACTAGTTCCGTTAATTATTTCTCCTTCATCTGGGTTTTCAATAGCTACGCTAAAACCTTCTGCTTGAGCATTTGCGCAGTCAATAAACGACACGGGAAAAACTAAAAGCAACACGACTAAGATTGCGGCGTGTTTTTTCAGTTTGAACCCTGACCTCATTGGCGCACCTTAGAATCTTTAACTGTTGATAAGATATTTAGTTCTATTCAAGGAACAGAATGTTCCAATAATGGAACAGACACAAGTTTCTTGATGTACTGACTCTCGAATAAACTATTTTTGCCTGCGTTTTTTGTCGTAAACCAACAAACCAGCAGTCGCCAATAACACAACTACGAGAGCCATAACGATAACAATCAATGTTGGAAAACTTTCTGACTCCGTTTCCTTACTCTGTATAGTCCCTGAAAGTTCCTGAGGGACCTCAGTTGAAGGCAACTCAATAGCACTGAACTCATTTGGAGATAATATTGGATAGTAGTCTATGTTACGGTCAGTTATTTTGTATGCTCCTTGCGCGGTTGAGTTGTTGTCGCTCCAGAAATTGCCAACCGAACCATTGTCCCAAGCATTATAGCTGGCGGCATACTGAGGAAACACAGTGGAGTTTTCGTTGTAGCCTTCATCGCCCTTCCAAACAAATCTTCCTTTAATCGAGACTTGGACGCTGCCGTTGTTGTTGTCTATGAAATTGTTGAGGTAGAAGCTGCTATTTTTTATGTCATTGTATATTATTATGGCAAAATTGGTGTTTTGAGCGAGGTTGTTCTCTTTTGTGGTGCACCAAGAAAGGTCACCCATTCCCATCTCTATACCTGCCTTATTTTTTGATATGTCGTTTCCAGTTATCGTAACGTTAATGCCATTTCGGAAGCATAATCCGCCCTCTCTGTTTTGCGTAATATTGTTTTTGCAAACAATTGAGTTTGACATGTCCCAGAAGTAAACCCCATGTTGTCCATTACCCTCAAGGTAATTCCCAGTAATGTTGCATCCTGTTCCTGCTTGTATTCCACAACCACTATTTGCGATTATTAGGTTATTTGAAATAATAGCGTTTTTCGAACCGCTGATGCTGTAACCGGTGCTGTCTATTCCACCTCCGTTAGCCCTGATTAAGTTGTTTGCGATGGTCGTGTTTTCTGAATCATATTGTTCGATCGCGTCGTTACTGTTATTGGTTAATTTATTGCCGATTATCAAGTTGTTGGAGGAGTTGCGAAGGGATACGCCGATTTCGTTATCTGTTAATGTGTTTCCGTAAACTTTGCAATTGCTCGAGTTAAAAAGGGAAATTGCCGTATATGCATATTTAATGTCCAAATTAGGAACTATTATGTTACTGCAGCCTTCAAGATGAACCATACTTGCGTCGGCTGGCACAGTTATGTTTTGTTGGTTAATTAGGTAGTAGATTGGTTTACCGTTGATTGTATTCGACACATCTACGTCACTTTTTTCGTAGGTCAAGTCTTCAAAATTAATTGTGTTGTTTTTCATTTGGTTATTTCTGAAGAGATTTTCTGAACCGAAAAAAGTTATGCCTATCTCGTTATTCATTACTTGGTTTCCTATGATTCTGCATTCTATGCCCCCGACGATTGATATTCCATTGGTGGTGTTTGAAATTTTACAATTATTTATAGTGCAGTTGGTCGATCGGTTGGGGTTTGGGTCATACCACAAAAAAGCTTCTGGATCCCTATAATGACCGAGCAGAATACCAGTCTCAAAATTTTCTACATTAATGTTTTTTATGGTAACGTTGTTTTTGTCGTAAAGAGCAATACCTGTGGAATTTCCTTTTCCTTTTAATGTGAAGCCTGCTCCGTCAAGCACAATGCCATTACGCTCGATGGTAATGTCTCCTTCTATGTTTCCCTTGAGCGTGTAGGTGGTTCCGTCTCGGGTGATGTTTGGAGCGTTGCATTCTCCGTCTGAGTAGATTTTGTAATTCTGAAGTGTGTTTGCAAATGTTGGAGAAGCATTAATTTGGGATAGGCTGCTTTGAAACCAAATCGGTGAAGTAAACAATGCCAACGCAAAGATTGCCAGTAGTAACTTCTTCACCGCTTTGTCCTCAAGTAAACCTCACCAAGTAAATCCTTTAAAGTGTTTTCGTCAAGATTTCTTGACTAACCCAGAAAATTACTTAGTCAAACTTTCTTGACTAAGTTGAATTTATGTTTTTTGTGGCAAACTAACAAACCAGCAGCCACCAAGGCAACTGCTACAGTAAAAACAGCGACAACAGGCACAACAGTAAAAGACTCTGGTTTAGCAATAGCTACGGTGAAGCTGATTGTTTCAGACGCGCCCATATTCCCATAGGTATCGTTAGCATAGACAGTAACGTTGTGCAACCCATTTGGCAAACCATTGAGGGTGAAATTGCCGCTGATGGTGCTGTTTTTTTGGCCGTCGAGGCTGTAGCCTGTCCAATTAACTTTATCGACTGTGAACATCAAGGGTACGTTTGTTTCTGTGTATGTCTGATTTATGGGTGATAGCGCCTGGATCTTGGGCGTGGTTGTTTCCACTATGAAGTGGACTGTTTCACTATCCCAGCAACTGGGTCCGGTTACCCAGTGGGCTTCCACATAGACAGATAATGTGTGTGGTCCGTCGGAGAGCTCTGGGAGCATCACAGATCCAATCACTCGGTTCTTGCTCCATATCATCGAAGGAGAGACCACAAGTGACACATTGATGTTGGGTGTTCCGTCCAGACTGTAGGTAGCTGATAAATGAATTGGTGAGAAGAGCTTGGTTGAAAAACTGATGTTAAGCGTGACTATTCTTGAACTGTATGTGGTGTTGACTGGAAACAATATGTAAGGTCCTGTTGCAAGGCGGGTTCCACTGTCATCAAATATGTCCGCTTTGATGGGGAGAGTCAAGGCTGAAGCTAACAAGAAAAGCGCCACGACGAATGCTAAGGCTAATGTTATTCCCTTCATAGTTTCCAGATGAAGTGAGCTCTTAGATGCATTTAGCTCTCCCCAGAGAACAGCCTGTTCCGCTAAGAGAACGCTTCGTTCCTCTAAAAGAGTAATATACATCTTACTGCAGCGATATTAATTGTGAAAAGACATGAATAAAATAGCTCTTGTGCTAACAATGGTAGTAATTATCTGTTTGATTTCTGCTGCCATAGTTGCTTACAATCAGTTATTTTGTCAGTCTCAGTACTTTCGAGGGGATAAACCAACAAACCAACAACCACCAATGCAACCACTGCCACAGAAACAGCTAATACAGTTACAGTTGGAAAAACTTTTACGTTAAAGTGCAGTGTGTTTGGAGCACTGAAAATTCCATATTGATCCTTTGCGTAAATAGTCACATTATGTTCTCCACTGGGCAAGTTATCCAAAGCAAGTGATACATTTGAGTCTGTTAGTTACATTGGCTTGATTATCTAAAGAGTAAAGAATTTGTGAAACAGGTTTATTCACAGAAAAATCCAGCACAACCTTAGCGGTATCATAGGTTTTGTTTTGGATCGTTGTAAAAGAAATTGTTGGAAGGATACTATCTATCGTAAAATTAACTGATGCAGAGCTGCCAATGTCATAAACATAAGAGGTGTTTTCAGATACAAAATTTCCCGCTCCAGCAGCAAAAACGGTTATTGTATGATTTCCCTCAGACATTCCAGTTAAAGAATCATTGAAGAAATTAGTTGAAGAGGTATTGTTTAAGTGGTATTCGGAGTTATTATTTTTTTCCCAAGCGACTTGGTACCAGACGTCAGTAAGGACCGATGCATCTTTTGATGTGGTGGCTTTGAATGATAAAGAAACATTGTTGGCGGTAAAGATTGTGCTGTTTGGAGAGTATATTATAATTTTGGGCGGTATAGCGCCTTCTGGTGCAGATACAGACCCGCCCCAAGCATATTGGTCATCGTTTACGTAGAATATTATCCTTGACGAATTACCTATAACCGTATTGTGTGTGTAATCGTCAGTCCAATAATCGTATTGTCCTTCCGCGCTAACAGACATTGTATGTAATCCTTGAGAAAGCCCATTCAGCGGTAATATGTAGTTTAAAGTTGCTGGAATTGGATGTTCGGATAATCCGGTGTAGTTGTCGTTTGCAGGAATTGTAACAGGTGGTTGTCCATCTATGCTGTATCGAATATAGTTTACTTTACCTTGGCAATCATAGTTGTAGAGAATTGCTCCTGAAGTAAACCATGATGCGGGTTTGGTTACTGTTAACTTTAGCTCAAAGTCTGGACCGTAAACGTGGTTTTTTAGTGGATTTAAGACTGTGATTGAGAGTGGAGTAAAATCTGGGCCTGAATTCATAACTGGCCCCATTTGAGCAAAAGCACTGTCCAAAATTGATAACTGCGCTATCATCAATAACAGGAGCACTGAAAAGAACGTTATCACTACAGCTTTTCTATTCATACATACCTAACTTTACTTTTGAATTGCCTGACCTTAAAAGACTTCTTGTCAAGGAACCTGAACTAAACCCGTTTTTCTAAGTCAAGAATTCTGGACTAACAGTCATTTGGAAAATACTCATTTACCAAAGGCCTTCATTTTCATCATAACTGAATATTAAAAAACTTATAACGGGCTTTTTACCTAATCTCAATTGGAAGTTATTGATATGGATGGTCCTCAATTGCCAGTTACTCCCAGGCTGTGTGATAATGTTGCTTCTCCATGTTCAAGATGTGACAATGCAGGAGAAGAGGGACCAAAAGACCCTATACTTTGCGAAAAATGTGAAAAATTCAAAACTTGGGAAGAAAAAGAGTGCTCTCCAATAGATTAGTTCTATTGAGACACAACAAGCATTCCAATTTTTGTTTAGGGTTATTCGGGATTAGCTATGCTTGGGTGGATTTCAAACGAGTAAGTTATAGGCACAGTTCCTTTCAACATTCCGCCCACCGAACAATACGTCTCCATAGATAAGTCAATGGCTCTTTTGACTGCCTCTGAACTCACATTTTCGCCTCTAATTATATATTTCAAATGAATTTTTGTAAAGATATTTGGGGGAGGATCATCCCTTCTTTCCGCTATGGCTTCAACTGAGTAACCTGTTACTTTTTGTCGTTTCTTTTTAAGAACTATTAAAACGTCATAACTGCTGCATGCCGCTAAGCTTGCAAGCACATTTTCCATGGGGGTTAAAGCAGTTTCTTCACCGCCAAATTCTTGTGATGCATCAAACCTAACAGAAAGTCCTTTTTCGTTTTTTGCGATCAAACGGTAATTGCGTTCCCAATCAAGAAATATTTTCTTTGTAGAAGTCATAGTTTCTGTTAGGTGAAATTTGACTAAAAACCTTTGCCTTTCAGGCACTGGGTCTTTTGAATAGGTAGAATTTTCAGTAATAGAGAGTGCTTTCTTTGTACATTTAGAAAGTGTAAAAGAAGATTGAAGTAGCAGCTCGAATTTATGAGATTTAGATTTTGTTTCGTTTTTGGTCTATTACTTTTTTCGCTAAAGCCACTGCATCTTCTCTTGTTTTGCCATATAATGCACCGATTTTGTCGGCATCCTCTTTGTCTACAGCAGCCCCGCCTATCATAACTACAACTTTGTTCTTTAGCCCTTCAGCTTCTAAGGCAGAAATCAGTTTTAGAAGATTCTCTTTAGCACCAGAAATGCTAACAGTAACAACAATTATGTCAGCGTTTGTCTCTTTGATCTTTGAAACAAATTCTGCAACAGAAACACCTTTTCCGACATCTACTGTCTTAAACTGAGCCGTTTTTAGTGATTTTCTAACCATCTCTTTAGCAGTATCTATCATGTCGGGATGGAGAGTACCTATAACAATTGTTCCGATGGGATTGGCTGGTTCGGCTGGCTCTTTTTCTCTCATAGCTTTTAACCAAGACATAAAAAAATCAAATCCACCATATTCTCTTGCTACTATTCTTAAGATATTGTGTTAAAACTATATAATTAATCATTTGCAAACGTACAAAGAGGCTATTCAAATAGTTACATAGCTACTGAAATGACACCTATGAAATACGCATTTTGTTTGTGTTGCGCTCTGTTTGCGCGGTTTTGCTTCAAGCAACGTTTTTATTTTCGCAGCAGTTTTTTAGTTTGGTGATTGTTTGCCTTATTGCGTCAAGTGTGGAGCTCCATTAAAGGAAGGCGACAAGTTTTGCACTGTTTGCGGCACTGCAGTTCCTAAGTTTTCACGTGAAGAGTATACTGTTTCTGGAAAAAATCTTGTTGACCGTGTTGGAGAGTTGTTGCATGAAGGAAATGTGACACGTATAATCGTTAAGGATGAAGCAGGAAAAACTTTGTTAGAAATTCCAGCAACGGTGGGTGTAGTTGGAGTCGTTGTTGCGCCTTGGTTGGCAGCTTTGGGTGTCGTTGCTGCTTTAGTTACAAATTGTAAAATTGTGGTTGAAAGAAGAGAATAAGGTTGCTTATTCTGGCGGTTTAACCAGAAGCAGGAAAATGCCCAAAAGCATTAAAATGACACTCAATGTGCCGAAAAGCAAGCCAAACGGACCCAAACCGGCGCTTGTGGCCGTAAAGTAAAGCATTATTGCACCAATTGCTATTAGGAGTAATCCGAAGAGTCTTTCGATTAAGGATACCCAGAATGTGTCGCCTTCTTCACTCATGACATTTTTTCTTCCTTGCGTAATTTCTTATGTGTTTCTTTCATATAAACAAGAGGAGTTATTTTAAATTTTGCTGGAAAAATAACGGCTCCTCTAACAAGGATATTCTGTTTTACTCGTACAAACAATCAAAGCATTATTTCGCAAAATAGAAATTAAGGAAATCAAATAGACTCAATTAATTTCTGAGATTTTATTTTCTTAACCTCAGTAAGGATTCTATTCAAAATTTCCTCATCCCCTAAAACTCCACTTGGAGCGTTGACAACTATCTTAAGCGGAAGAGGTACACGATCCATACGATAAGCAGTTCCGTCCATTTCAATACCCGCAACCGCAGCTGAAAAAACCACATCAGCCATTAATGACGAGGCATTCAGGTGAGGATCAATAACGATAAGTGGATTCTTAACAAGATGCTCTACAGCAACCTTTGGAAAACCAGCCACAGGATCTGAAGCAACAGCTAAAAAAGCATCAGACTCATGACGCGTAAGGATCTCAACTACAGAGGTTTCTCCCGGATTATATCTTGGGTAACCAAGAGAAAAATCAACACCAAAAGGAAAACCAGTTTGCCAAGTTAAAACCATATTTGCGCCAGTGACATTAAAATGTCCTCTCATGGGCATCATTGCAAATTTTGTGCGAGAATTAAGATCCCGAACCAATTCAATAGCAGCCTCTATATTTCGAGATTTGCCTTCACTCTGAGCTAACCCCATGCCAAAGAAAAGCACCCCAAAGTTGCAGTTTACCAAAACCTCAGCAACTTCACTGAGATATTTAATCGGAATCCCAGCCACGGTATCAACATCAATTTCTTGATCATTAACCTGCATTCGCAAGGCCTGAATAAGCTCAAAGTCTTTGTTGGGTTCTATTTGAAGAAAGAAATTTGCCATTGCAGCAGTCGAGGTTTTGCGAACGTCAACAACTATAAGCTTGCGAGCTTCCTTACTCAAAGTTTGAGGCAAAGAATTAGGATCAGAGTTATCCGTTTGAAACTGAGTTGGAGACTTCGCTAAGTCTATAGCTTGATTAACTTCTACATTGTTTTGATCAGAATGTACTTTCCGTTGGCTCTCTTCAAATCTTCCTTCAGAAAAGATAGTGTATCTTTGCATGTGTCTTGGGTGGGAACTCAACGGATCACAACCCCAATAGAGGATAAGATCAGCTCGGTGTCTAACCTCTCCTAAAGTGCAAGAAGGAATACCTTCTTCTTGCATACCTAAAACTGATGGTCCATGACAAACAGTTGAAGTATTATCAAAAACACCGCCAACTAGCTCCGCCAATTCTATACCAATCCGCTGAGCCTCACAACTTGTACTACTCCAACCGTACAGTATGGGATAGTTCGCGTTAGCAAGAATTTCAGCAGACTTATGAATGGCTTCATCAAACGGAACTTCAACTAACACGCCGTTTTTCCTTATTAGGGGCTTTTGAATCCTGTGTGCATTGTTATAATTTAGGAATTTAGCGTTGCTAAGAACGCATCCATTTTTGTTTTTTATTATTTTTCCGTTTTCAACGGTTAATTCGATATCGTCGCACAAGCAACCGCAAAAGGGACAAGCTACAGAACTAATTATTTTCAGTTTAAGCGACCACGCCTATTCAATTTACTGCACTCAATCCAATAGTAAATACGTTTGTTGAATAAATAACTAAGTACTACCACGGCAATTTCCAATATAATTTTTAATTAGTTTACAAAAACCTGCGATAATTAGTCTAAACAAACATGTACTTTGGTTTTTCGACGCTTAAAAACCAATGCAACAAAGAGCAGTGAAAGAAGCAAAGGCACAACTACAAACCATGATAACTCCCTAACGGTGGGAGTTGGCGATGAGGTTGGCGTTTGTGATGGGAGTTCTGATGGAATTAGGATTATTTGAGGCTGAGGAGGAAGGTTTTGAGTCCATTGTGGCAAGTAAATTGGAACGTCGTCGATATTGACTTGATTTGTTAATGGAAAATTATCTTGTCCGAAGATAATGCTTGTATAGTTGATAGTCCCGTGCTCATATACTGTCTCGTTGAGCAAATAGGGAGTATCCCATATGCCATCCCCGTTCAAATCAATATCTTTGTATTCTTCCCAGAAATTGCCGCGTGTTCCGTTATCCCAATAATTCGTTTCAGGTCCATTTGGGAAGTATTGCCTGAAGTTAGGGTCGCTGTACTGGTCGTAAATGTAGTCATGTCTCCAAGATGGGTTTCCCATGAAGTTGTTGAGAAAGAACTCATTTCTTGACGACATACCTAAACTAATGCTATGGGTTAGTGAGTCATTAATGGTGTTTGCTTGAACTATATTGTCTAAAGAGTACCAGAACCTAAATCCCATTTGGTAGCCTGAAATTCGGTTTTTATAAAAATAGTTGTTATTGCTCCAAGTCATGTCTATGCCACTGTAGCCAAGTGAGCTGCTCAAAATGCTGTTAGCTAGAATTACAGTGTCTGTTGTATTAGCTAAGCCAATAGTCTGTTGGACATTATTGTTTTCTACAAGGTTAAATGATCCGTATAAATAGATGTTTTCTAACGTATTACCTCTGGCTTGGTTATGGTTTCCGTTGAGTTGAACCAGTCCACGCACTGAACTATCAATTATTTGGGTATACGAACCGTTAACTTGAAGCCCAGTTGAGTAGCCAGAAATTACATTGCAACCAACAACCTGCAGCTGATCGCCCCTTACAGAAAGATCTCCGCCTGGGTCATGCATAATTATTGTTAAGTTTTGGAATTTGCATCCGTCAGCTAAGACGGTTATGCCATCTGAATAGTCATAAAGTCCAGTTGTGAAAATCCAAGTCACATTGAAGGCTGGAAATAAAGTAATTATAACGCCTTGTGTACTTTCCCCGATAATAGTTAACGTTTTATCAATTATTATTGTCTGGTTAATTGGTCCGTTGTAGTTACCATTTCTAAAATAAATTGTGTCACCGCTAGTTGAATTTCCTATAGCTGAGGTAATGGTTGAATAATCATCTGGAACAATAATTGTTTTAGTTTGGGCTTTGACCGTGATGGATTGGGGCAAAAATAATGGAGGAAGAAACAGCAGAATAAGTAGCAATACTAAACTTCTTTTCATTTTGACCTGATTCAAAAGTAAATGTGTTTTCCATAAAAGCTTTTTTGTATAGGTTTCTTGACTAAGCTAAATCAAAGGTTATTGACTGGAAAATCAGATTCCTCTCCAATACTTGGCTGTCTTTTCTTGATTAGCTCCAAAAATCCCCGATAATAATTACTAAAGAAGAAAAAGATAGCCCTCAGGGCTAAACATAATATTTTGAAACTCCCGCTGGCTTCTTTGGTTTAGCCATTCTCTTAACAAGCCATTTCATTTTGATGCGTTGGCTTCTTGCGTTGTTTAGGCAGAACTTCATGCAATTGCCGCACCCTAGACATCTTTTCTCCGATGAATCGCTCATGAGGGTTTGTGCATCTATAGCTCCCATAGGACAAGCTTTGACACATGCTTGGCACTTTGTACACTTTCTTAAGTCAGCAGAGGAGCAACCAAGTAAACCTAACACTCTTTGCTCGCCAGTAAATCTAAGTCTGAAGGGTACTTTAGCCGATATTATAGCATCTATTGAGCTGATAGATGAGCTATCCAGTCCTTTTTTGAGCACAGAGATTCCAAGTTCTCTCGCAACTACCATGTCATCTTCGTTAGGGCGCCCAAGAGTCCCTTTAGGGTCTAAACCGTGGAATCTTTTAAACCAGTGTTGTCCTATGAATTCGCCGGCACCAATTACGTTTAATCCTTTTTGAGAGAGCAACTCAACAAGCTGCTTAAGTGCCACTCCCGCATCCACATTGCCGTAAACAGATACAGCTATGGCAGATGTCTTCTTTGGAACTCCATCTAATGCCAGAGCGATTCTTTCACTGGCTAAGACAGGCATTCTTGAAGCGTAAACTGGAACACCGACTACCCAAATATCTACTGTGCCAAGGTTTTGGGTATTTTGGTCTATGGATTTTGTTAAGTCCATTCGAATTGGTGATATTGTGCTTATTGCTTTGGCAATTTCTTCGCAGATTTTGCGAGTGGTTCCTGTAGGTGAAAAGTACATTAGTCCCACGGTTGGGTTTTGGTTGTTCATTTTAGTTGCCTCCGTTTTGGGTGTTGACTTTGATTTCTTTGGCTTGGAGGTCAAGTCTTAGAGTTCCTTTGGTTCCTGTGACTTCGAGGACTATTCCTTCGGTGAAGGTTGCTTTGATTAGGTTGCCGATTGTTCCTTCGATTAGTGTGTTTTCTTTTTGTCCTTCTGTCATTGACATGTGTTTGATTTGGTGTTTAGAGCTTAGTTCAATTGAGAAGAACCGCTCATTTTCTTCCTGAGTTTGCATCCGAATTTCCTCCAAGCATCATTCTTGTATTGTGCTAAAGCCCTGCAATTTTTTTGCTAAGTGAGCGCATACCAAAGTAGTGTATTATTACTCCAACGCTCATTCCGCACGTTGGAAACAGGAACCATGGAAATTGGGGCACGGTCAGCGTGTTAATCACAACTAACAGACCACTAACCGCCACGGTTACTCCAACGTGAACTTTGAAGCCTTTTCTTGCTTCTTTTGATTCTTGTTCAAGGGAACTTGTTTCGATTTTTGTTTGGGTTATTTTTTGGGTGTTCATTTTATTTTTTCTCAAACAACCCTATGGTTGAAAATACCCATTAGTTTTATTTGACAACTCTGTGTAAGATTACACAAGTGTGTTGAATTGAGTCGGTGGTCGCTTTGGTTGAAGAAAAACGCTTAGATACGCTATTTTACGAGTTGGCAAGCGAGGATAGAATTGCAATCTTAAGAGAACTTTGTTTGTCTCAGCTAAAAATGCAGGACATAGCGCGTAAACTTGACTTGACTGCGACTGAAGCTTCTCGTCAATTGCAAAGAATGGGCCAAGCTAAACTATTAGAAAGAGGACCCGAAGGAACTTACTCAACCACTCAACTAGGTAAGCTTTTGTTGATACTTTCAGTTTCGATGGAACTAGTCTACAAGAATGATGATTATTTTTTAGCCCACGACATAACAAAGATTCCTTTGCCATTTGTTAATAGGATAGGGGAATTATCGCAAGCTATCTTAATCGCAGATCTTAACCTAAATTTGACTCGATGGGAAACACTAATCAAAACTGCGAAAGACTACGTTTGGTTAATGACTCCACAAGCTATGGGACATCTTAGCCGAGTAATGGCTGATAAACTTCTTGAAGGTGTCAAGCTAAGGTCAATCTTTTGCGAAAACATTCGAGAATCAAAAGCTTCTCTTCCCTCAGGAAAGAACGTTGAAAGAAAACTCTTGTCGGCCGTTCCAGTTATAATGATTATTTCAGAGAAAGAAGCATCTGTTTCCTTCCCACGACTTGATGGAAGCGTAGACTATCCATCATTCTTTGGCACGGACCCAACATTTCTCAAATGGGCAAAAGATATGTATATTTACTATTGGGAACAAGCAAAAATCTGGTATTCTTAATTAGCGCTGAAAATCCCAATAATTATTCACCTAGAAGTATTTAGTTTCCCTCTATCATTTTGGATAACTTAGAAAAAAGTTGTCCGAACCGTAATTTTCTCTATATCCATCCTCTGCGTTTGAAAATCAATGCAAGAGTTGAAGCTACAGCAGCCATTATTGCAATCATAATATAGAAGCCATAGGGATTTGTGACTTCAGGAATTTGCCCTGGCCTGAAGTTTGTTCCATATATTCCAGCAATCAAAGTTAAATGAAGAAAAATGGCTGAAATTATTGTTAAAACTCTGATTATGTTGTTTGTGTTTATTGTTTGAACGTTAACAAGGATGTCACGGATGTTGCTCATTTCTTCTCGGTGAGAATCAACGACATCTACTAACTGGATTGTTCGGTCCTGGTTACCAAATCCATGAAAATATACAACATAATATCAGTTGAATGGACAAAGGACAGAGAAAAATAACGTGCGCACCAATTTTTTGTAGACGGAACATGTCAAAATCGGATAAGCCTTTATGAACAGTGATTAGCCATTTTGAGCAAACAAGCATCGCAATTCGCTCCATTTTGGCATCAGAAATAAAGCCGTCTCCATGCGGAAAATAAAGAAGACAAAACATGCAGCCTTCATGTTCATCTATTCTTGAAAGTTCCCCTTCTTCACGCAGTTCTTGAAGGTCATGTTCGTCTAAGTTAAAATAATTTTTTAGCTCATTCATTTCGTCATCGGTTGGATCTTAGGCATCAAACCATAGAACTTGTTCTTTGCTTATTTCTTCAGGGAGAACCAAGTTTTCTGATTGCCATCGTCATTCTTCATGTTGCTTGAGCAAAGTAATTGTTAGCAGATGCTATCCCAATTACTAAACAAGAATTCTCCTTTGTAAACCTAACCATTATCTTCGTAAAAAAGGTCTGTTTCTTGCCCAAGAACCATCCAACGGCAATCAAATTGACTATGAAAGCATTTTTATTAGAATGTAGAAGGATATTTGGGTAACCTGATTTCACAACAAGGCGACTGCTAACATTGGAAGAGATTATTGTAACCCAAAACTTAACAAAAAAATACAAAAATGTTTGTGCAATAGAAAATTTGAATCTCAGTGTAAAATATGGTGAAATTTTTGGTTTTCTAGGTCCCAACGGTGCAGGCAAGACTACAACCATCCGCACTCTTACAACATTAACCAAACCTTCTTCTGGTTCTATTTGGATTTCGGACTTTGATGTAGAAAAAGAACCTGCCAAAGTCAAAAAATTAATTGGCGTAGTACAGCAGCACCTAACTTTTGATTTAGATTTGAACTTGAGAGAAAATTTGGAGCTACATGCACGATTGCATCATATTCCTATAAGAGAAGGCAAACAACGTATTGCTGAACTGCTTGAATTTGTTGGATTAACCAAACAAAGTGAAAAGATGGTTGAAGAATTGTCGGGGGGCATGAAAAAAGCCGCGATGATTGCTCGCGCTTTAATACATAAGCCAAAGGTGCTTTTTCTTGATGAACCCACTGTGGGTTTGGATGTTCAAGTACGACGCAAAATGTGGGATTTGATTCGCAGTTTAAGCCAAAGTGGAACCACAATTTTTTTGACTACTCATTACATAGAGGAGGCAGAAGCATTATGTCACAGGGTTGGCATCGTCCACCAAGGGCGTTTGATTGCATTGGGAAAACCCTCTGATCTTCGACAAACAGTTGGTATGGTAACAGTTGAAGTTATAGTTGAAGGATCCTCTACCAGTTATGAACATTTTCCTGACCGTGAAGCTGCAACAAAATATGTCGAACGCGTTTCTTCTGATGCCAAAACTGTCATAATTCGTGATTCAAGCCTTGAAGATGTGTTTGTTGCCCTAACCGGAAAGAAAGTAGGTGAAAACTAAATGTTGCAGACTCTCCAAGACATCTATGCTGTTGTTTGGGTTGATTTGCGTTTTCTAAGTCGGAACTTGGGCAAAACAATGGCTCTAACTCTGGTTGCACCAATTTTGTATCTTTTGGCTTTTGGTTATGGTTTGGGAAGAGGGGCCAGCATTGAAGGCTTTAGTTATCTTGAATTTGTTATTCCTGGAATTTTAGCGCTTACAGCTATGACTACGGCATTTAACACTTCTGGCTTGAAGTTGCATGTGGATCGCTTATTCTACAAGTGCTTCGATGAGACTTTGATGTCACCTGTAAGTGCGTTCTCAATAATCATAGGCAAAACCCTAATTGGGGTATTACGTGGATTGCTGAGTTCAGCTGCTTTGCTTTTGGCATGTCTTGCATTTTCACCCTTGCCCGCAGTTAGTCTACTATTTCCAATAAGTCTTGTTGTGACCTGTTTTGTGTTCTCATTTTTAGGCGTCATAGTTGCCTTGCTAGCAAAAACTCATCAAGATATGACGCTGTTTATGAGTTTAGTTATTTTGCCCATGTCTTTTCTAAGCGGCACCTTCTTTTCACTAAACCAAGTTCCTGAGGCCTTAAACATAATTCTCTCCCTATCGCCACTCACACATGCATGTCTATGTCTGCGAGCATCCGCGCTTGGACAACCTTTTCCTTGGGTTTCGTTGCTCATTCTGTCAATTTTTGGAGTTGCATTCTTTATGCTTTGCTTTGTCGCTCTTAAAAGAACCAATAAATGAAAAATCAAACTTCGACAAATTTAGCGTGGAAAAAATCCGTCTGTTTTGACCATGTGGCAAGGGAATAAAGTTTATAATAAGAATACTAGTCAACCACCCAACTTACAACTTATATGGCCTTTTTTCGCGCCTTTAGCTTCAAGCGAATAGAACTTGAAATTTTCACCATAATTATCAAAAGAGATCCTAATATAATTCTTAATTAGGCTAGAAAATTTTGGGATTATTATTACGCAAGTTGAGAAAGAAGTATTGACACAGCTGGTTAGTTCTAAGTCACACAATTATTGAATGTTGGGTTCAATTTGTAAAGTTGTATGCTCTATTGAGAATTTATCCGCCAGTAACCTGTTTATTCTATCGATAATTTCCTTAAGATTCTCATTGGATAAATCTGCCTTCATATGAGCCGTTAACGAATACATTCCCGAAGTTATTTCCCAAATATGCATGTCATTTATTGAGACTATTTCAGGTATACTTTCCTTGATTGATGCTGACACTATCTCGATATTGATACCTTTTGGGGCTGTCTCCATTAGAACATTAATTGAGTCTCTCAACAGTCCATACGCCCAAACAAAGATTAGAATTGAAATTCCAATACCTAATAAGGGGTCAATAAAATACCAACCAGTATAAGTAACAATGATTGCACCGATTATGATTACAACAGAAGATGCGGTGTCGGCAAACATGTGAAGGAACGCTCCTCGGACATTAAGGTCGTTTCTCATACTGTTTCTAAGAATCAATATACTTAGTCCATTTGCAGCTAAGCCTGCTAAAGCAACCAAGAACATTTCAAAGCCTAAAACTGGTTGTGGATTTAGTAAACGAACTATCCCTTCGTAGAAAATATAGGCTGTGACTGCAAATAGGAATATGCTGTTAAACAGTGCAGCTAAGATTTCTGCTCTGTAATATCCATATGTGCGGTGATGGCAGGGCTCTTTGCAAGCTATTATGATTGCCGTAAAACTAATCGCCAAAGCAAACAAATGAGTAAACATGTGACTAGCATCGCTTGCCAACGCCAAGCTACCTGTTAACATGCTTCCAATGACTTCGATGACCATTACAGATGCGGTTATGAGCATCGACAAAATAAGGCGGTTTTTTGTTGCCCCTTTATACTCATGTATATCCGACAGTTTGTCGAGTTGGGGTCGATGTTCATGTTTCATTCAATAACCTTTTTACAAACAGAACTGTTCACCTTTTAACCATAACGCTCACTGAATTTCTTTTGTATGTTTATGAAAGAGCAAATTTAGATCGCTGCGACACTTATTGAGCAAACTTCAGTGGCTCCATCTTGACCGTGTTCGTTAACATGCTTAGCAAAAAAATGCAAGTTAGTATCGAAAATCCTGATAATTATCTGCTATTCTATCAATATTATTTTGAATTATTCTGTAATTTTAGGGGTTGCACGTTGGGGTTACAAAACCTTTGGATTTTCTGAGAATTAGATATTTTGTGTTTATAACAAAAAAAGAGAAAGGGAGTTTTGGTTGTGTTTTTTTAGTGCTTTCTAAGCATCAATAATGTTGCAATGGCTATTGCGATAATTATTGCGACGGCTGCGATGACTATGTAGGTCATTAGGTCGGTTGTGGTTGCTAGGTTTCCTTGCGGTGCAGTTGTAGGTGCTGCTGTTGGGGCTGTTGTCACGGTCATTGCTGTTTCGGATGCTGATCCATAGTAGCTGTTGGTGCTTGCGAACGATACTGTAATTGTGTAGTCGCCTGGAACGTTTGGAGGCGTCCAAGTGTAGTGGTAGAGGCCTTGTGCGTCGGTTGTGGCTATGCCGATTTGGATCAAGTTGCCGTTCGGGTCAACTGCTGTGAGTGACACGGTTACCCCAGTGAAGTCGGTTGGGCATGGTTTTTGCATGTAGATGTATTCCATCCATGCGCTTTCGCTTGCGTCGGATGCTACTGGTACACCGTATGGAAAGTTAGCGGCTTGCTGGTTCTGCTTTGTGCCTGAAGAAATGTCCAAAACTGTGCCTTGCAATACTACTTTCTGCCCTACATTAATGGCGATTTGGGGTGCTGAGACAGTGGTAGCGCTGGGTCCTTGGCCGAAAGCATAGATTTGGTTGTCATACATGTTGTAATTAACATATTCGCCGTCTGCTACAGCGCCATGTGGGTATCCTGCGCCTCCATTATTTTCACCTTGGAATAGTGTAGTCCAGATCTGTTGGCCTGTTGTGGCGTTAAGAACCCATATTCTTTCGCCTTTGTAGTATGGTGATTGCGCTCCGTTGCCGTGTTGTTGACTGTAAACATAGACTTTTCCGTCTGCAATTGCAGAAATCATTGTGGGTAGAAGACCCCAAGGAGAGTTAATTCCGTCATCTGTGCTGTTGCCTACGCCGCCATTACCGAATTGCCATAATAGGTTTCCTGTAGTCGTGCTGTAAGCCCAGATTTCTCCGCCGTAACCTTGAACGTAGATGTTTCCGTAAGCGCCAACAGCGCATTGTCCGATGCCGAGTCCGCTGCCGAAGTATTGGTATCCGTTTGTTATCGAATTTGTTGTTGGTCCCCAAAGCAAGGTGCCTGTATCTAAACTGTAGCCGAGCCATTGGAAAGTTTCTCCAATCTGCATTGTGAAAACACGTGTTGTGCCATCTACAGGTCCGATTCTCTGCGTAAAGCTTCCAAGATCGTTGTTGCCACTCATCAAGTTTGGCGCAGTGTAGTCAGTCGCCCATAGTATCTGTCCAACATTGCCGCGGCTTGCGTTGAGGTTAATTGCCCACATCGAGAACGGGTTTGGAGTGTACTGAGGTCCAACTGAAAGGGTTAATCCGCTACTTGTTCCCAGCATAATATCACCTGGGAAAACTGCCAGAATTGTTGGTCCCCCCAAGGAAACTCCTGTCGTGGCGGTGGAATTGATAACAAGCCCATTTAAGTTGCCGTTTATGGTCACGTTCCAGCTGTATGGATTGTAGTAAAATGCTGAAGTAGATGGAGTAGCAACGCTTCCGTCGATTGATCTGCCTACGGGTCTGTATGGACCTGATGGGGCTGCATTGTTAAAGACTACTGCTGTTGAGTTCCAGAGAGCTAGCCATCCAGTTTTGGTGGCTGTGTTGTAGTTAAGGACATATCTTAGAAGTTCGCCGCTTGGGCCATAGGCGGGCATTACAGTCTGTTCTTGTAGCAGTCCGCCGCCTGGACCGTACTGGTTCCAGTTTTGGGGAACATTTGTAATGTTGAAAACCCAGTTTCCAGTGAAGCCATCATAAGCTATCCATGTAACATTTGACATCGTAACGCCAGGAGCAATTGTGACTGCTTGGGGTAGGGTCCAGGCTTGCCAGAGGTATCCGCTTGGGATAATGCCGGATTGGTTAGGATCGACTTCATTGAATAGTTGTCCCCATGTTGGGCAATATGTTGGGTCTGTTTTTGTCCAGATGGTTTGTCCAGTGCGCAGATCAACGCAGACATAAGCTCCACCATAAGCTACCCCATTAACTATAGTGTATTGACGGGAGGTGCTAGTGCCAGAGCCTCCTAAATCACTTAGGGGCATTTTGTAGTAGAGATATCCACCCATTATTATTGGTTCGCCGAATACTGGCTCGTATGAACTACCTGAATAGAATGTTGCTCCAGGAACTGCTGTGTTGCTTCCTCCAACGACTCCACCAAACTCCAGGGGTTTTGTCCACATTATGTGGCCGCTGTTAGGCGCTGTGCCGTCCGGTTGCCAAAGATTATAACCACTCTGTTGGAAAGACCCAAATTGCGATGAATAATAACCCGAACCTAGCCAATTTGATGCGATACTGTACCAGTTTGTGTTCTGGCCTTCTATAGGACGAGTCCAGTACTCAGTTGGAAGTGGATAGTTGATGGTTTGCAATGGTTGTTGTTGTACTGTGAATGTTTCAATTGCTTGATCAGACAAGTAAACGTCGCCGGCAAGAGCGTTGATTGAAGTGTTAGTTGCAGCTGTAAGTGGAACAGTGGAAGTTACTTGGGATAGGGTTGGGTATGTCATTCCTTGGAAGACAAATGTTGCAGTGTAATTACCTTCCTGCGTAGGAGTGTATGTAGTGAATTGTTCTCCTCCAGTGTTATCGACAACGGCAAAGGTTTGGGTGGTGTTTGTCCCGTCGGGCGCCGTGATGGTCAGTACGTAGTTTTCTTTTCTGATGTTGTTAGTGATTACTGAGTTAGGTAGTGGCTGAGCGGTCCATATTAGAATGTTCAATGTTTGGCCCACTCCAATTGGGTTGGGCGCGATTGCGATGTAACAGTGATCTTGGATAGTCCATGGTGGTGAATGTGCTTTAGTTATAGGTACTATTGTGGTTGAAGCTGCTATTGATAGGATGAATAATAAAACAATTGTCATTGCTGCTATTTTGTTTTTTAGTTCTTTCATTTTTTTCTTCCTAAAAATTTTATTGAACGAAAAGCCTAAGGCTTCTAGTTCAAGCATTTTTATTTATTTTTATAGCTTATAAGATGTAGTTGGTGGCTAAGCACAATCACATAACTAATAGGAACCGCCCGATAGAATGCATAAACCTGTGAAACCGCGTCAATAGTCATATAATAGATGAAGTTACTTTTGAGTTTCTAATGGGACCCAAATAGGTTTGCATTAGCCCCCACCGACAGGCGGAAGAACCGCTAAAACAGCCCCATCATTAAGCTCAGTTTCTAATCCATTGAGTGTTGAGATGCTTGTGCCGTTTATGAGGAACTGGAGAAAACCCTTCGGCTGCCCTGTTTCGCCGTTGTAAACATATTCTATGAAGGGTTTACCGTATTTGCTGGAAAGCGTTTTAAGAACCAAATCAACCGAAACCCTCTCTCCATAATTAAACGTTAGGGTTTCTTCGCGGTTACCAACAATTTCTCGTAGAGTAGTAAAAAAGCGGACAACAACTTTCACAGCTTCGCACCGAGGTAGTATAACAAAAGTGTGGAAATTAACCCTTACGTCCCTTTCGATAAGTTACAGGAGAATAATTTAACAACTAAGAAGACAATAAACAGGTTGAGGTTTTACAATGAAGTTGAGTTTGTCTAATGGGATTTTTTGCAAGCTGCGTTTAGATGAAAACTTTAATGCCGTTAAACAGCTCGGGTTCGAAGACATTGAGTTTAACATGAAATCCATCAAAAAGGAACACGACACCGATGTTTATCGTGAACAAAAAGCATTAGCTAAATCAGGGTTGAATTGTTTAACGCTTCACTCGGCGGTTCTGCATGTAAAAGACCCTATTGAGGTTCATCAGGCCGTTTATTATGGAAAAATCTCCCTCGAATGCGCCCGTGCGCTACATACCTCCCTTGTAACTGTTCATTCGAATGTTTCAAAAAAGCTGCCCAGAGACGTCAGGGAGAAGTGTCTGAGAGAGGTTTTTGGAGAAATCAAACCCTTCGCCAAACAGTTGGGTATAAAATTGTCTTTAGAAAACCTGTCGTATACTTCCACAGGATTTGGCAAAAACGTGGAACAGCTTAACGAAATCCTCAGTGTCATAGACCCAGAAAGTGAGATGGGGATAACTTTTGATTTGTGCCATGCCCTTGAAACCAAAGAAGTAGATAATTTGCTTGAGGCTTATGGCAGACGCGTCTGCAACGTTCACATGGCCAACAAATCCCATAAACCCTTCACAGAAGAAACCCCAGAGTTAATAGAGTTCCTAACTAAGCTGAATTCATACGATTACAAAGGACCAATAACATTGGAACTTGAACACAAAACACCTAAAGAAGAAATTGCAAAATCCAAAGCCTTTTTTGAAAAGATTCTAAAGAAATTTAAATAAACTTTCTGCTTTAGCACCATTTGTTTTACTATTCCTAGTGATGAATTTACGAAAGAATTTTGGGCACATTTTTAAATCACTAATCAAATAATGGTTGGTGTTATTTCGTAGTGGAGAGCCAAAAAACCAAATGGTTTCTAAAGACGCGGATTTCGGCGCCGTTGATAAGCAAAACGTACGTCCAACCCCAAATGTAACGATGTCGAAAGAGACAGTTTACTTGAGAAATGCCGTCGTAATCTTTGCTGGCGGAGTAAGTTTAGCGGTGCTGTACCTTTTAAGTCGCCAAAACTACCTGTTCTTTCACAGCATTGTAGAAATCTTTAGCATTGTTATAGCTTTTGCCATTTTTGCAATATCTTGGAACAGTAGACGCTTAATCGATAATAATTTTTTTGTTTTCATCGGCATCGCTTTCCTCTTTGTAGCTGGATTAGACGTGTTTCATACTTTAGCCTATAAGGGAATGGGGGTTTTTCCAAGTTTTGTGGGTCCTAATTTGGCAACTCAACTTTGGATTGCAACAAGATATGTGCTCGGTTTCTCATTCTTAATTCCCATAGTATTCATCCAACGTAAAATTAAACCAATTTTAATTGTTGCGGGTTATGCTGTAGTCTCTGCTTTGATTATTGCTTCAATTTTTAGTTGGCAAAATTTCCCAGTGGCTTACAATAACAGTACTCTTAGTTTAACAGTTTTTAAAGTAGGCAGCGAATATGCTATCTCAATAGTAATTCTTGCTGCTATAGCTGTTTTGATTATTAAACGTAGAGAATTCAGTTCAAATGTCTTCAAGCTTCTGTTAACTGCCATGGCTCTGGCAATTTCCACTGAAATGGCCTTCACCCTCTACACCGATGTTTATGGCATTGCAAACATGGTGGGACACCTACTTAACGTTGTCTCCTTCTACCTAATTTACAGGGCATTAATCGAAACAGGTCTCACCAAACCCTACGAGCTACTTTTCCGCAACCTAAAACAAAGCGAAACAACATTGGCAAACCGAGCAAATGAACTAACAAAAGTCAACATACAATTGGAGAAAGAGATTGCTGAACGACAAATCACCGAAGAGGCACTGCGAGAAAGCGAAGACCGTCTCAAATTAAAATTGGATTCTGTTCTTTCTCCAGATGTTGAATTAGATCAATCAGACATAACCAACATAATAGACGTAACTAGAGTTCAAGCAACTATGGACCGCCTTTACTCAGTAACAGGGATGGGTTTCGCGTTAATTGACCTCAAAGGAAAAGTGCTCGTTGGCACAGGTTGGCAAGACATATGCACCAAATTCCATCGCGTAAACCCCACGACCTGCAAGAACTGCGTGGAAAGCGATGTACAACTTACAAGCGGACTTGAAAACGGCGAAATCCGTCTTTATAAATGCAAAAACTACATGTGGGATGTAGCGACTCCTCTATTCATTGGCGAAAACCATGTAGCTAACGTATTCTTTGGTCAATTCTTCTTTGATAACGAAAAAATCGACCGAACCCTGTTTGCTTCGCAAGCTGAAAAATATGGGTTTGACAAGCAAGAATATCTTGGAGCTTTTGATCGGATTCCAAGGTTTAGCCGAGAAAAAATTCAAGACCTTATGATTTTCTATTCTAGATTATCAGAGCTGATTTCGAAAATGAGCTACTCTAACCTTAAACTCGCAAAGACTCTCTGCAACCAAAAAGAGCTTCAGGGAAAACTGGAAGAAAAAGCTATTGAAGTTGAAGAATACGCTTCCCAGATGGAAGAGTTAGCGGATGAGAGGGCAAAAAAACTCAAGGATGCTGAGCGGATGGCGGCGATAGGACATACTGCAGGTATGGTTGGGCATGATATTCGCAATCCCTTGCAGGCGATAACTAGTGAACTGTACCTTGAAAAACTTGAGATTGACTCTCTTGCTGACGGTGAAGTCAAAGAAAACCTTCTGGAAAGCATCCGTGGTATTGAAGAAAACTTGGTTTACATTAACAAGATTGTAGCTGACTTGCAGGATTATGCTAGACCGCTAAACCCCAAGAAAGAGGATGTTGATGCTGAAAAAGCCATCAAGGATGCTTCTTCTATGGTGATTATACCTGGCAATGTGGAATTATCAATAAATGTTGAAAATCAGCTTCCGCACCTCTTAACTGACTCTACAATGTTTAAGCGAATGCTAGTAAACCTGATTCAAAACGCAGTTCAAGCCATGCCTTATGGCGGAAACCTAACTATAGTCGCCTACAGCAAAAAACAAAATGTTACAATTGACATAAAAGACACGGGCGAAGGCATACCTCAAGAAGTCCGCGATAAATTGTACTCACCATTAGTTACTACGAAATCCAAGGGACAAGGCTTCGGATTAGCAGTAGTTAAACGCATGGCAGAAGCCATAAACTGCACCATAACCTTCGATAGCGAACAGGGAAAAGGCACAAAATTCACCTTACAATTTCAAACCTAAACTATTTTTTGAAACTTAACGACGCATATCCTACTACACTTGAGTGGTCGCCTGTGATATCGCCACTGTTGTGGTAGCTCAAAAGCTGAGCTTTAGCCATCACGCCTTGAGCATAAGTGATTAAAGAGGTAATCGGTGCGTAACCGCATGCCGTTATGTTTTGGGTTTCAACGGTTTGGTAGAAACGTTTGGCATCCATATCGGTGACTGCCTTGAGGGCGGCTTGATCTTTTGTGGCTGCCGCTTTGGCGGGTTCATAATGGGTCATGTCAGAAGAAGCAATTACCACGGTATTTGTCTCGTTTAATGCTTCCACTAGGGCACGCCCAACTTCGAGGGCTGATTCGTAATCCTGCATCAAATAGCAGATGGGTACAATTTTGAATGTGTTACCATAGAGGAATTGTAGAAATGGCAGTTCCACCTCGATTGAGTGCTCGTAACGGTGTGCGACTTCATCGACATCTACGATTTTAGTTTCACGCAATATCGAATCAGCCAACCCAGAATCTACTTCCACATCTCCAAGTGGTGTACGCCAGATGCCTTCACGCATTAAAGCTAAAGCGCTGCCGTAGCCAGTATGGTTGGGACCTAAAAGCACAACTGTATCAGGTTTGCCATCGATAGCTAATTCATAAAAAGCATGTGCCGCTACGGGACCAGAATAAACGTAGCCCGCGTGGGGACAAATTAAACCCACAATGTTTCGTGGGTAACTATGAAAATTAACTTTGGGAAGTTTTCTTGGACCGAGCTGGTGGAGAAAACAAGAGGTAATTTGTGCTCTAAGCGCTTCGGCGTCGCCCTCATAAAATTGAGAAGCAACTGTTGGACGCCGAATAGTGGGCAAAAATTTAGGGCTCCTCATCCTCTTCGCGTGTCACTTTGGCTTCGAAGTCTTCGATGGTTACTGGCGGGTCTTTGTCTGGGCCAAGTTCGCCGCGTTCTCTAAGTACTTGTCGTGCAAGTAGCCAGAAGACTACTGCTAATGCTCTTCTGCCTTTGTTGTTGGTTGGGATAACTAGGTCTACACCTGCAAATTCGTTGTCGGTGCTGCATAAGGCTACGATTGGTATTCCTACTTTTGATGCTTCTTTGACTGCTTGTGCGTCTGCTCTTGGGTCACATACAAGGATGATTTCGGGGTCGATTCTGCTTGAGTATTGTGGGTTGGAGAGTTGTCCGGGGATGAATCTGCCGATTAGTGGGGTTGCGCCTGTTAGTTTGCAGAACATTTTGACTGGTTCGTGAGCATAAAGTCTTGTTGCTGCTATGGCTACGCGTGCTGGTTCGTAGCGTGAGAGGAATTTTCCTGTAACTCTAATGCGGTCGTCTGTTTTTTTAACGTCTAAAACGAATAAGCCGTCTGGGCGTACTCGGTAGATGAATGGTTCCATGTCGAGGGTTTTCATTCGGGTGCCGATGTGGATACCCGCGGACAGTAGAGTGTCTCGTGGTAATAGAAGGGTTTCTTCTGGAGCTTGAGCTTCGGAAGTTTCTTCTTCGCCTTCTGCTTCTTCTGCGGAGTCTGTGCTAACTTCTTCAGTTGCTTCTTCTTCCATAGGAGCCTCTACTTCTTCAGGTTCCTCTGGTTGTTGGTCGTCAACTGGTAGATTTTCTTTTCCTACATCTTCAGACATTATGTTTCATCTTCTCTTTTAGCGTATTTTTAGGTCAGCCATTTTGGCTCTGTTACCCAGGAAATGTTCAATGCGGATGAGCTCGTTTAGTTTGGCTATGCGTGCGCCCTCAACTACGCCTGTTTTGATTAGGGGGCATTTGTAGGCTACAGCCAAATGAGCTATGTGCCAATCGCAAGTATCACCTGAACGGTGAGATACAACCGCGTCGTAACCGTGCCTTTGCGCCATTTCGATTGTTTCAGTTGCATCAGTTAAGGTGCCTATCTGGTTGACTTTTATGATGATGGCGTTTCCAGCGTTAATCTTAATTCCATTATTTAACCTTTCAGTATTAGTTGTGAATAAATCGTCTCCGCAGATCAAACAATTCTTGGCTTTACGAGTTAATTCGGCGAAGCTGTCGAAGTCATCCTCATTGAATGGGTCTTCAACGTAGGTAAGATGGTACTTCTCGATTAACTCTAACATAAACTCAAGCTGCTCAGCAGTGTCCAGTTTCTTGCCCAGATTCTCGTAAACGTATTTTTCTTCTTTCGGCTTCCAGAATGAGGAAGAAGCCACATCAAGGCCAAAGCCGCATTCAAAATCCATTTCGTTGCCGACTTCTTCACAGGCTTTTGCAATAACCTCAAAAGCGTCCACAGTGTCGATGTTAGCTATCCAGGCACCTTCATCGCTTTTTCCGCCATTAAAAGTTGTGCTTTTCTTTTTTAGTGCATCGCCGATTTTTTTGTGGATTTGGGTATTGGCAGTTTGTGCTTCCAAAAAACTATCTGCACCATGGGGTAACGCCAAATATTCTTGGATATCAGGTGCTTTTCCACGAGCATGTGCTCCGCCGCTAATGCAATTACCCAATGGATAAGGCATAGTATTTGCGGCATTTCCTCCAAGAAACTGGAATAATAAGAGACTATGAGAATTTGCTGCCGCCTCTGCATTGGCAAGGCTAATAGCAAAAGCGGTATTTCCGCCGATGTTCTTAAAATCAGTGGTGCCATCGATTTCGTGGAGGGTATTGTCGATTTCTTCTTGGAAATCCGCATTGAGCCCTGCAAGTTCAGGAGCAATCAAATCATCAACTTTTTTTATGGCTGCTTCCACGCCGCCCTGCGGATAATAAACTACTTCAGCTTTTCCTTTGCTTTTGCCTGCTGGAGCAGCAGATCTTCCGAATCCGGAAGAAGTGATTACATCGACCTCTATGGTTTCTTCTCCACGATTGTTGAAAATTTTTCTAGCAATGAGGTCCTCAATAATGGATGACACGGGGTAGTTAAACCTCAAGTGGCTATACTTTTGTCACGCACTTATTTTAGGTTTCGGAAAGCTGAACCATACGCTTCGATGTTAGGAGAGGTCTTTAAGGTCGTCTATTGTTGGGCGTTTTGTGTTTTGTGACTCATTGAAATGGAATTTAGATCGTTTTATTTTTTCAAAACTTTCATACAGAAAAAATTTGAGCAGTAGGTCACTAACGACGATTTCAAAGTTATTAAAATGCTAAAAAATAAACGAGAATCATCAATTAATAAGGTTGCTTCAAAAGAACGTTTTTATCTAATAGCTCGATAGCTACTTTCAAGGTGAAAAGTTAATGGGTAAAGGTTCAGGGTTTGGAAAAGTAATTTTGTTCGGCGAACATTTCGTAGTTCACGGTGTACCGGGCATTGTTTCAGCTATTGACTCCACAACTGATGCGGAAGTCAAAAAGGCATCTAAAGGAATTAATGTCAAAGACGAACGCAAAACCGCTAAAGGCTACAGTGAAGAAAAACGGCTCCAGCAAATTGAGTCCATCGATAGAATGCTAAGAGCCATGGGAGTTGATCCCAAAATCGCTTTGGACATTTGGATAGGTGGAACCCTTCCAGGCTTCAGTGGTCTTGGGGCTTCGGCTGCGAGCAGCGTTGCCATCGCACGTGCCATCGCCCAAGAATTGAGCATGAAAATTTCGGAAGAAAAAATTAATCAGGCTGCTTACGAAGCTGAGAAAGCCTATGCTGGCAACCCTTCAGGCATAGACAACACGGCAGCCACCTACGGAGGGCTCATGTGGTTTAGGAAAAACATGGGTGGCGGACAAGACCTGGTTGAACGCTTAGCCATAGAGTCGCCAGTTGAAATTGTCATAGGCAGCACAGGCAAAGTTGCCAATACCAAAGGTATGGTTGAAGGCGTAGCAGAACGCAAAAACAAAAATCCCCAAAAATACAATCCACTCTTCAAACGAGCCGAAGAACTTGCTTATGAAGGCAGAGCAGCATTGGAATTCTATAACCTCAAAAAAGTCGGTGAACTCATGAACGAAAACCACCGCTTACTCCAAGAAATCGAGGTTTCAAGCAAAGAACTCGATTTACTAGTGGATGTAGCACGAAAACAAGGTGCAATAGGTGCAAAGCTTACTGGCGGTGGAGGTGGCGGATGCATGGTTGCGTTGACCCCCGGTAAAGAGCTACAAACTAAAGTTGAAACGGCCATTAAAGGCTTGGGCTTTGAAGTCTTAAGCACCAAAATAGGGGTCCAAACACACTGATTGAAAGAGGGCTTATTTAGCTCTCTAAACTTTCATCGAACTTTTGAAAAATTTCTTTGCCAACTAACATGATACAAAATTCATTCAAATTATTTTGCCACAATGAATTATTTATCCTGAAAAAATAAGCCTATTTGAGGTCGCTTAACTTACAAGTACAACTTTTTTACTAATATTCATCGCTTATTCGACAATTAATACTTTCTTTTCTAAAAGCCGCCTTATAGTAGGCAATACCTCTTTGGCTGACACCTCAATTAAAAGTTCATCAAACTCGTCAGGTTCTTGAATTTGTGACGCCCCAGAAATTCTTGAGTTTAGAGCCTTTGCTATGGTGGTTTCTCCATCCAAAAGTTTTATCAACTCGGTGATGTCTGAGGGAATCTCCATTTCGAAGCCGTCATGAAAGTTTACAGTAACGACATCGTTAGGCAAACTGTATTTTTGAAGGGAAACTTTGCTGGACAGCTTGGGCTTTAACTGTAGCAGTTCTTTATCTTGAGGTTCCGAAATTGAAAGCCCTAACTCTTCACATTTTGCTTCAGCAAATCCAATGCAACCACCTTGACACCGCTCCTTTCTTCCATGTTCACAAGAATCACATTCTTTTAAGGGATAATACTTGAATTGGTACAACCTACTCATCTGTTGATAGTAATCAAAGATTTCTCCCAGAGAGCCAAAGTCGTCGAGTTTTTTGTTGAAAAGCTTGGATGTTCCAAAGCACCTCCAAACTGAGAGATCAGGACCAATATCGATTGCTGGATTGCAGACAAAGTTTCGTTGAGGCGAAACAACTTGTTTGACCAATAGTTCAGATAATTCTTGGGGTGTAAACATACATATTGGTACGGCGTTGTCCATTCCAACCGATGCACCCAATTCTTCTGCCCTATGAGTGAAATCCATAATGTATCCGGCAGTTTGTTTGTAGTCCTCAATGGGAAGGTATGTGTTTGTTTTTCCTTCAAACTTAACGGGCATCGAAAAACTTAACCGAATATTCTTAAAACCAAACTTTGCAACGAGGTCAAAAATATAGTTGTAATCGGGTTTTTTTTCGAATAAGTTAAAACTTATTGTTATATTTCCACGTTTGCTAAGAAACGCAAGGTTCTCCTCAAGTTTTTTTTGTTCGGCGCTGTTGTACATTTTAGGGTGGTCAATGTTTAGTAGAAATCCAAGGGAAGTCGGCGATATTTTATCAAAGAAAGCGTTTAACTCGGGGTTCCATAAAGCGTTTGTCAAGAGGTTAACTCTAAGGCCATTTTTTAGTACAAGCTTCACTATCTCCGTGAATTTAGAATGAATTGTAGGTTCGCCGCCAGCTAATTGAATAGCGTCGCAGTGAGTTTTAGAAAGAAAAGCAAGAACCTTTTCCACGTTTTCGAGACTAATTTCTGTCACGGCTTCTCTACTTTGATAAGAATGGAGTTTTTCTTTAGCGAAACAATAGTTACATGCGCGGTTACAACGCATCGTTATTAAAAGATTAACCAAAGGGATACCTTTTAAAATCTAGATAGAAAAAAATAAGGCAATTTGCCTTATCTTTGTTTTTCTTTTAGAATTGCGCCCACTGTTTGGTTCAGGTCGGGAGCAGAATACAGAATCCAATTTATCTTCGTCAGGTAGCTGTATTTCAATACGTTTCTGATTTCACCTAGCGTCCATTGATTCAAAACGGGATCAATAGGATAGAATATTGGTCCAGGTGGAAGCCTTACGTCGTTTAAGGAATCAATGAATGAGGCAGCTTTCTTTATTTTTTCAAGATGCTCTGGCTTTAATTTTACGTTGTATTCTTTTGCTACAGCTTCGGGGTTTTCTAGGAATTTAATTCTAAAAGCTCTGTCTTTGGTTGCACAGAGAAGCATATATCTTAGGTTTTTATCTTCGCTCAAAAAAATCTACCTATCAAACTTATGGTAAACATTGAATATATAGGTTTAGTAACACTCCAGACTTAACAGTACCTAGCAAGCGTTTGCTATCCTTTAGCCAATACCAGAGTTGAACTCCAATTTTGCATCATCCAGCCCAGTTTATTCCTTTCGACATCTCACTTCGTTCAGCAAATTTTCTTCGTGAGCTATTGAACCTGTAATTTAGGCTTTTTGATTCTTGTTTCTTAGTTTTAGCTTTAATATTCTGCTCTTGAAAGCTGATAACTCACTTAAGTTCTGAAGTAATACCATGAAAAAATAAAGAACCGGTAACTAAAGAAAAATTTACGAAGCATTTCATCGGTCACTAACAGAAGAAGCTTATATAAATTACTGGTAAAGCACTTGTATTTGTCAGACAACGAAGAGTTTGGCTACATAGCACCGTAACGATTTTACAGCCAAATGAAACCATGATCCTTCCAGGCTCTATTTTTCATATTTAGCCTATTTCTTATTCCATTTTTAATTAATAAGCTCAAATTATCGTAAGAAATTTTGCTTACTGCCAAAAATTTAGTTTTAAATTCCACATAAACTGATTAGACTAGACTTAGAATGGAATGCGCGATTACATTTTAAACGAATTATGATTTGTAGCTGCAATTATGTAGTCACATACCTTGAAATATCGAACAATTAGTAACAATCAATTGCTGCTTAGGTAGCGAATAAAAGGATGATAAAATGAGAAAATTAACTGTATTAACTTTTGTTACACTCGACGGAATCATGCAGGCTCCAGGAGGGCCAAAAGAGGATACCAGTGGAGATTTCAAGTACGGTGGATGGTCGGTTGGTTATTGGGATGATTTCTTAGGCAAAGTCATGGAAACGCAAATGGCAAAACCGTTTGATCTTCTTCTTGGCCGCAAAACTTACGAAATTTTCGCGGATTACTGGCCAAAGTCAAAGGAACCTGAAGCCGAAAAACTCAATGCAGCTAAAAAATATGTTGTCTCTACGACCCTTGGCGACCTCTCTTGGAATAATTCTACTTTAATTACAGGTGACGCTGTCGATGAAATTAGGAAACTCAAGGGCCAAGAAGGACCTGAGATACAGGTTCATGGTAGCTCCAACCTTATCCAAACACTCCTAAAGAATGATTTTGTTGATGAGTTCCGCTTGAAGATATTCCCCATCACGATTGGCACAGGTAAACGTCTTTTCGGAGATGGCACAATACCAGCTTCATTTAAAACCCAAGAAAGTCAAATTTCAACCACCGGCGTAATAGTAGCCACATATGTGCGTGATGGAGACATAAAAACGGGGTCCTTTTAGCGGCTCCAAAAGTGGAATTTTCCTAAAGGAGTTTATCGAACAAAATACATGAAAAAAATGGTGTAAAAAAGATGAACAAAGTTATCTCAAAAGATGGAACAGAAATTGCATATGACAAACAAGGTCAAGGACCAGCGATCATACTCGTCGATGGCGCCCTCAGTTTTCGATCATTCGGACCTATGCCCGAATTAGCTAAATTACTCTCGACAAATTTTACTGTAGTTGACTACGATCGACGGGGTCGAGGCGAAAGCAGCGACACTAAACCCTTTGCGGTTGAACGTGAAATCGAGGATATCGAAGCATTAATAGAAAATGTTGGGGGGTCGACCTTTTTGTATGGCATTTCATCCGGCGCATGTCTGGCAATTGAAGCTGCAATCAAACTCGGCGATAAAGTCAAGAAGTTAGCTCTCTATGAACCTCCATACAAGTCCCGAGAAAACTCAATCGAAGAATGGGTTCAATACAACCAACGGCTTACGGAGTTCTTGGCGGAGAATCGTAGAGGAGACGCAGTTGTGCTCTTTATGAGCTTTGTCGGCACGCCTGCCGATCAGGTTGAGGGCATGCGCAAAGCACCAATGTGGTCACTGCTTGAGTCTGTAGCACCTACATTGTTGTATGATGCTGCCGCGATGGGTGCAAACCGAAAGGTACCCATTGAACGGGTATTACACATAACCGCTTCAACACTTGTCATGCATGGAGGTGCAGGTTTTCCTTTCATGAAACAGACAGCACTAACCCTTAGCAAAGCTATTCCAAACGCAAAGTTCCGCACAATCGAAGGTCAAACGCATGCAGTAGCATCTGAAGTCATTACCCCCTTGTTAGTGGAGTTTTTCAAAAGTTGAACGATAACAATGTTTTGAACCTTGTGTAACTGGGACCCAACGACTACAAACCATTGTATAGTTCAAGGATTGTTATGGTGTTTGTTAGTTGCATTTCTAAAACAAAATACTATTTACTTTTGAGCCATCCAATATATTTTGCAGATTTTATGAGAGAAATCGAATTTAGAGCAACAGTTCAGTTAAAACTTCAGAATCCATATGTGCTTGTAAGTAAGCAAAACGCTGAAAGTTTGAAAAATGGCTGGAAGAAACCCATGCCCGTAATTGCTCAAATTAATGGTATACAGAAAACGTGGAGAATTAATATGATGCCGAAGGGAGACGGCGACTTTTTCCTCTACCTTAATGGAAAAATTCGGAAATCGTCAGGCACAAAAGTCGGCGATGAAGTTTCGGTGCATTTGAGTTTTGATGATTCATATCAAGGCGGACCAACTCATCCAATGCCCCAATGGTTTAGCGTTCCGCTTTCTAAAAAACGGGAAAGCACAAACAGCTTGGAACGATCTCTCTCCAAGCCGCAAAAAAGAGATTCTTCGGTACTTCTCCTGGCTAAAGTCAAACGAAGCACGAGAGCGAAATGTCACGCAGGCACTTTTAGTTCTGTCTGGAGACGAAGGTAGATTCATGGGGCGGACGTGGAATAATGGCAAATAAAAAAATAAAGTCGCTATAAGCGGAGTTTAGCAGATCGCATTTTTTTACCAAAAGCCACCTTTAGATGAAACTGTAGCAACAGCTTCCAATGACCCAACGCCTATTGTTCCGAAAGTGAAATTGTAGTTTCCGCTTGGAAGCGAAATCCAGCCACTATTGTAGCTTTGTTGTTCGCCTTGATCTGCCGAGTGTTCCCAGATTACTTGATCACCGTTTAAGATTTGTACTCGATAGAGGGCAGCACCGGTTTGTATGGTTACTTGAATCTGGGCTTTGTCGTCTAGGAATGGTTGTTCAAAGGCTATTGTTTTTTTGTCAGCGCCTACCGTAAATGAAACTTGTGTATTTGCAGTGGTTCTGGGGTAAGTTGTTCCTGCATAGATGGCGAAGACTGCAACCACTATTATGACCATTGAAAATATAGCGATTATTGATCTTGATTTTCCCACTCAAAAAATCTCCATTTTCGTTAATGCAGTCAAATGTTTTCTTCTAAATCACTTCTTATTACATTTACAATTAGTTAGCCTGATATAACCGATTGTTACTGTAGTGCACCAATCACATATTCTAATGAATTGAGAGTTCTTCTATTTAGTTTGGTGTTTTAATGCCAGTTCCTAAACCTAAATCGAATGAGTCTGAAAGAGATTATATTTCTAGATGCGAAAAGTTCATGCACGAAGAAAATAATGGCAAACCTGAAGGCGAAAAACGCTCAAACGCACAAATTTCAGCCATTTGCTATTCCACTTGGAGAAAAGAAACATAGAACTAAGTCGGCAGATAAGCTAAGTTTTCAAATTAAGGCACCCTTAAATATTGGCGCTCGGTAGAACACTAGAGGCTTTTGCTATGGTTTTTGAGGTAACAGTGTCAAATTTACTTTTTACAATAATAAGTTTGATAATTCTTTGGATCGTGGTTTCTATTCCTGTTTGGTTGGCAGGTAAAGCAATTACAGGTGGAAAAGCAACTTTTGGAGACGCTCTTCTGGCCACTCTAGCTGGGCCCATAGTGTATTTTATAGTTACTTTTGTAGTGGACTTCTTCTTGAGTGCAGTAATTGGAACAAGCGCATTTGTTTTTGGATATATACTTGCACTTATAGCATGGGTTTGGGTTTTCAAAGCTAGTTTCCAAACGGGTTGGATTCGAGCCATATTGATTGCGATCTTGGCATGGGTTATCTTCATAGTCCTAAGCGTTATTGTTGGAGCCCTATTCGGAGTGTCTTATCCCTCACCATTCTTCCCATAACTTTCAAAAATAGGTGTTTAGATTGCCGTTTGATGAAAAAGAGATGGATGAAATTTCGGAATTAAAATCTAAGAAATTTTTGAGTAAAATGGAAAATGGAAAGTTTTATTCAATTGAAGAATTAGCCGAGTTAATTATGAATAAACCACTAACTGAACCACATGGAAATAGTCTCCCAGAGATATTGGGGAACACCGTTAAGAACATTTTAGATGTCGCTTATGTCCACTCGGTTATAGAATCGCAGTATGCAGTTGGTAATTTAAGATTTGGGGAAAAAGACCAAAAACCATATTATTCCAAAGCCTAACCAAATCGTTAACTCTAATCCCAACGCCCTTAGATACTCAAAAGAGATGGCCGTAAAGGCCAAAGAGTATGCTAAAAAATTTCTTGGGTGTGAAGGATTTAAAAGATTCTAAAAAAATTATTATCTTTTCGTTTTAAAGAAGTTCGTTAGACTTCGTTTGAGACGAATTCCTTCATTTATGGAACCCAGATTTTGGGAAGATATTAGTTAATTTATATTTGATTTGCTTGCGGCAATCAAAATTTTCTCTGTCAAGAATTCCGAAATATTTTCTAGATTATATCCCGCTTGTCTGTGTTCTGACATGTGGTTGCTTATGGCTATGTTCATGGCTTTCAAATCAGGCACTACCAAGATTTCGCAGCCGCATACGCATCTTACTATAGGCATACGGTTTTTATGAACAATGACTTTTCTCTCTCGATGTTGGTCTGAATAGAAGTTTATTGCGTGAATACTGTTTTTTGTCATTCCAAACTCACCTGGTTTAACCGGAGCAACATTACTCTGTAGCATTGCATCTCATATAAGAAGTAGTGATAGGCACGATACTATCACAAAAAATAAGGTTAAGCTAGTTTGACGCATACCTTAAATTGAACGCTGAGTAAATTGGATACGGAGCTTTTTTTATGGAACAACAAAAAATTAATGGAACAAACTGTTACAATTGTCTCTTTATTTCTAAAAAAGAAGAAAATGTCGACCAAAGCGAACTAAACAATCAAGGCGGAATTGATCCCAAAACACAAGAAGAAATGCAAAGAGCCCAGAAAGCTGACCTTATAACCTTGCCAGGCGGTCCGAAAACTGACGCATTAAATAAAAAATTTTGCTATAATGACCAGATAAAAATGTTTGTAACCGTGCGCATGTGCTGTGGATATTGGGATAACGCAGGTGTTAAGAGGCCTTGGAAGAAGCAGGAAAAACAATAATCGGTCGGACGTTCGAGGCTAATTTTGGTGAGAAAGTTTACACTTTGTTCTATGAAAGTAGGAGTAGGCTAAATCTTAACTGAAGTGAAGGGCCCTAACGTTGGGAGAGTTCAAAACTTGTCTGTTACTACTGTTGAGTTAAGACCTAATCTTTTCATGGTTAACTGGCAAGAAGACAACAAGCTAACCGTCACCGACGTGGAAGGTGTTGTCTACGCTAATATGACCACTCCGAACGATAATTTCGTCTCATTGAAAGGCGATTTGAGAGAAAAAAAGTGAAAGGCTCACAGTTAATGCCTAATTTGCACAACGAAAATGAAGTCCGAATTTACAAACCCAGGGGATGACACTGTACGGACAAAGAAAAAGGACGAGAATTCACTATTCAAGAGCTAAGTATGTTCAATGGAAAAGACGGCAAGCCCGCATATGCTGCTTACAAAGGTAAAGTCTATGATGTAACCCATTCTTCCCAATGGACAGGAGGGGACCACTTAGGTCATGCGGCGGGCGAAGATTTAACGGAGGTGATGGACATTGCCCCTCACGCCGACGATGTAATGGAAAGAATGAAAGTTGTCGGTGTTTTGGTTAAGCCCTAAATGTCTCTATTTCTTATCCGGCTCATCTTATCAGCCCGGGTAGCTTTAGCATTCAAGTTTTGTTTTTCTTGAGGGGCAAACGAATGAAGAAAGTTGTTCCTTTGCCTTCTTGGCTCTCAAAAGAAACGCTACCGCCTAATGCTTCAGTCATACGTTTAATCACTGCTAAGCCGAAGCCTTGACCTTTCGCCTTAGTTGTAAACATTGGAGTAAACAATTTACCTTTAACAGTTTCAGGAATACCAACGCCTGTATCCTTGACCGTTAAGACCGTGTTGTTTGCTTCTCTGAAGGCATGTATGGTTAGTTTTCCGCCTTTTGGCATAGCTTGAACAGCATTATTCACTAAATTGTACATGATGCGGTTTATGAAAGTGGAGTCAGCGACAACTTTTCTTGCATCAGTTTCCACTTTTACGGTTACTTTGACGTTCTCTGGCAAACCATTCTTTTTCAATAAGTTATCAATTACGCCTTTTAGATCAGTTTCTTCTGCATTTGGCTTTAGAGGTCTGGCAAAGTCTTGGAGGTCAGCCACAATCTTATTTATGTAGTCAACGTTCTTTTCAATTTCCGATAAGCTTTCTTTGACGCTATTTTTCTCTTCACTTTCAGGAAGGGCAATTAAATCTGCTTTAGCCAAGAAGATATCTCCAGTTATTGCCTGAAGTGGATTTCGAATATCATGTCCAACCATGCCTGCAGTGGCGCCTATGGTTGCTAAGCGTTCTGAATCTTTCAATTGCTCTGCCCTTTTATTTGCGAGCTCCTCCATTTGATTAGCGTATTCTTCAAGACGGACAGCAGACTTCTCCAGCTTAACTTGTAATTGTATCCGGTCGGTAATGTCAACGTTTGATTCCATTATTTCAAATATTTGTCCGTTCGAACCAAGCTTTCCCAACCAATAACTCTGAACAATCAACTTGCTTCCATCTTTGCAACTATGAATAATTTCTCCAGACCATTTTCCTTGTTTTCTGAGCTTGTCTTGAATATCTTTAAGCGATTTGGGGAATTCTGTTTTCAATAATAAGTTGATATCTTTTCCGATGACTTCTTCTTTTGTCCAACCGTACAGTTTCTCTGCGCCTCTACTCCAGAAAGTAATAATGCCATCAAGCTTCCTTACAATTATAGCATCGGGACTAAGATCAATAAGTTCAGCTTGTGTTGCAATAGCTTTCTCTGCCTTCTTGCGTTCAGTTATGTTTGTGGCTAAGATGGCAACGTGGTTTGCCGTATCTGCTCTCCAAGCATAAACTTGATAGTAACGATCATGCAGCTGAACATAGTTTTCATAATGAACATATTCTCCAGTTTTCGCCACCTTATCATATAATTGATACCAGTAGTCCTCAACCGCTCCAAACGATTCCCGGGTAGTTTTACCTATAATTTGCTCTCTGCGCCTATCCACCAACTTTGCATAAGCATCGTTTATTTCAAGATAGCGAATGTCAACAGCTAAATTGTTCTTATCGCGAACAATCTCAACAAGACAAAACCCTTCAGGAATAGAATTGAAAAGCAAACTATAACGTTGCTCACTTTCCCGCATTGCTTCTTCAGCTTTCCTGCGTTCAGCTATTTCTCGCTCCAAGTCATCTTTGGAGGCAGTTACAGTTTTCAAGTTAGCCGTCATCTGATTAAAGGAACGAGATAATTCATCTATCTCATCATCACTATTAGATCCAACAGAATAGTCAAGATTGCCTGAACCAACTATTTTTGTTCCATCTTGTAGCCTATTTATAGATCGAAATGTACGCCTAAATACAATGAAATAAATCATCACAAAATACGCTCCAAACGCTCCTAAAAGGGCAAAAATAAGAATAGTGTTTGTTTGTTTCAGTTGATCAGCTTGACTTGCAAAAGAACTTGATAAAACGGAAGCGTCAAAAGCAAGTGCTTGATTTTGAACATTCAAACGGGCTGAAGCGGTCTGAAACGCTGGGAAAGCTGATGCGCTCTCATTCGTAGGTACACTCTGAAGAATCATTACTGAACTATTGAATACTGTTCCTAACCGTTGCAAATCCTCTTTTACAGTTTGGATTTGAGTTATCTGTCCGGGATTGCTTGAAGCTAAATTTGAAATTTCCGCTTGAAGCGAGGAAAATTGGGATTGCCAAGAGTTTAACTGAGCAGTTTGTTGATAAAGAAAATAATCATTTGCGATATAGGCAAGGCTGCTAGCGCCTGCATTAATATTATTAGATGCTTGTTCTTTGCTATTGATCTGGGCTACCTGCTGATTGGTGAAAAAAACCGACATAGAAATGACAAGTAAGACTATACCGAAAATAATAATGCTGAGAATCAACTGGCTTTTTAACTTCAATTTTTTTGCCTCAGCTTATAATGTTTACTGCGTCAGGCTTAACTGACTCAAGCCCAGCTTTATAGATAAAATTGGAAAAATCTGGAATAGCTGTTGCATTAGTTAAATTGTTTTGTATTAGCCACCGAGATTCATCTTGCATTGCCCCAATTAGAGATTGGTCAAGCGACAGGGAAAATTGGTGATTGGACCATTTAGCTGACATCGCCGCCGTTGTGATGTTTAGTCTTTTTTGAGCAATTGCTTGGGCCGTTGCGACATGATTAACTGAATAATCTTCCGCTTTGCTTAGTGAACTTAGGAATCTACTAACCAAATCGGTATGTTGTTTAATCCACGAATTCCTTGCAGAAACAACTATGTCTAACAATTGATCGCTCTGCACTGACCAAACTACTGTATCATTTGGTAGCTGGTCTTCAATTTGATTAACGGTTGATCCTGAGACTATCACAGCATCCACTGTTCCGTTTACTAATGCAGTCACATATTGAGTTGTTGGAATATTAACTTGGGTTACACTTTGAGGTGCTATATTGTTAAGTTCCAAGAATCTTGAAAGATAGAATTGGGGTGCAATTTGGAATGTAAGTCCAATTTTTTTACCGACTAAATCAGGGATCGTTTCAATACCCTTATCCTTTCGACAGACGATTGAAACCGATTGTGTCTTATCGATTGTTGTGATGATGTTTAGAGTTCCTTGTTGTAAGACATTGGTGGTTGCAAAGGCGTATTCTGAAGAAATTACTAAGTCAATTTTATTGTTTATGGCTGCGTTTAGCGCACTTGTCGCAGATGAGTAGTCTGTTACTGTCAAGTTGATGCCATTTTGAGAAAAGAACCCTTCATCTTGAGCGATATAAACAAGTTCTGCGTAAGGTTCATTGCTGCCTGCCAAAAATGTTCCAAAAGAAAGGTTTTCTGTTTTGCCTGAGTAAGTATTCTGCGAATTCAGATAAACAAATGAACTTAAAACAATAGCTATGACCAAGATGACGACGGCTACTATGATGAGGCTTCGTTTTTTGGGGATCGTCATGCAATTGAACCTCAGAAGGGTTAGTTTACTACCAATGGCTCGTTGACTGTAATATAATTATTGGAAAAAGCCTCAAAACTTGTCTATTTTATTATTCGATGAGGTTAAGAGATTCAAAATTGACAAAACAACTTTTTTGTTTTGGTGCAAGATTCTGCTGCTTTTGGGTTTAAGGACGGCAGCTTCAACTCAGGTAAAAATTAACAAAATATCGTTATCCAATAGATTTTAGGTTCAGAACTTTCAGAGGTAGGTTCCGTCAGCCTATGCTTGATATTTTTTACTGGTAAAAAGGTGCTGCCTACGATTTTTTGACAACACAAATAGGCATTGGAACCTACTAAGCAATAGGGCTTTTTTAGCTCAAATGTTTTTGATTAAATATTTATGGTTTCATTTTTTTCTGGAATACTAACTTGGGTTAATTCGGAAACCTTATTGGAAAGCGCTTCCGCCTCTTTTAAATCGCCGTGGACAAGAACTGTCTGTTTAGGCTTCAGATACCGAATTAATTGCACAAGTTCTAGTTGGTCGGCATGCCCTGAGAGCTCTATTTGGACAATTTTAGCTTGCACCGGAAATCTTTCCCCATCAATCTTTATGTAATGCTTATCTTTTGCTAGTCTTAAGGGACTATCGGGCGGCAGATAACCTGAAGTCACAATAATCGTGTTTTCCTCAATTTCAGCCCACGCATTAAGTAAATTCAGACTTGCTCCTGCTTGACCAAACCCTGGTGTGCAAATAACTATGGCTGGCTCTTTGATCTGGGTTGTCCGCTCAACTTCTTGCACATGCTTGTACTCAAATGGCTTTGCTCGATTCTGTGTCTGTTGCTTGAATAATGGCGGGTAGCCGTTGAAGATTTTCGTTATTTTATTTGCGAGCTTTGAAATCATGTAAACGTTGCATTTGGGGAGCACTCCATTTTCAATGGCTTGGTCTATTCGTTTAGCCATCTCTTGGCTTCGGTGGAACGCGAAAGTTGGAATCAAAACGTTGCCCCTGTGCTTTATTGTATAGCTAATCTCTGAGAACAGTTGGTCTATGAGTTCGCTTCGCTTTGGTCTTATTCTTCCTCCGTACGTTGACTCTGAAATAAGGACATCTGGCTGCTGGGGAAGCAATTGGGAGTTGCAGCCAACAAGGATTTCAGTGTCATGCAAGCAAAAATCGCCTGTGTACAGAAGAGATTTTCCTTCGGCACAAATGCCCGTCATGGCGGCGCCGGCAACGTGCCCCGCAGAATAAAGTTCAATATTCATATCTGGTAAAGCCAAAGTATCCGTGGGTACCCATGACCCTTTCATTTTATCAACTGTTTGGTTATCGTAGCCCAAGGGCGTTCCTTCATATTCGTTAACTTTAATCATGTCTTTTAGCAACTCAACCGTTACATCGCGAGTAATTTTTAAGCCCACTATAACTTGCTTATTTCTAGATTTCGATAGACGCAGAAGGCTTCCCGAATGATCCAGGTGAGCGTGGCTGACTATTATTGCGTCGAAATTCTTGGGGTATTCGTCAGTTGTGCCTTCAAGTTTTATACCGTAATCTAATGCAACCTTGGAGCGATCTGTTGCAACTTCAATACAGGAGCCCCCGACTTCTCTTGCCGCGCCCAAGACTTTAATTTTCGACCCTTTATCCCCCTTTAGATTAAGAAGTTGTTAAATGAATTTAGCGCGATCAAATATTAAACTAACCCGGCTAAAAAAACGCTTTTTTCAGGCGTTTCTTCCATTCTTATAATGGGTTGTTTGACAAACGTTGCACACTAATTACAGTCGTAATTTGATTTTTTAGCTTCGTGGAACGACTACCAAGAAGAGTTCGGGCGCCATGTCTGTTTTTGTGTATATTGCTAATGCTATGCTCCAGAAGCCGTCGTAGTGTGTACCTTGAGGATATGAGAAGCCGATGTTGCCGTCTCTTCGCAGGTAATAGCGTCCACTTCGAGTTCAGTTTCCTCTTGAACTGTCCATCTTTTGCGAGGGGTCACCGATGATACTCAATTGTTTGCTCACTCACTTTAGCTTATAAATTATTAGATAAAGACCGAAAGCACAAGAACTGTACAACAAAAAAACCATCGACAAATAACAAAAAGGTCCACCTTGTGACCCCAATAGGCTACTTAGACGAACTATTCATTAAAGAAATTCTGGAAAAAAATAATTATGAAATCGTCCTTTTAGATTTGGATCTTATGTTCCGCGATTCATTATCTTCGTCAATTATTGCTTCGGGATTCTTAGCTTTTCTTTTTAAATAAGCCTCATATTGCTTTGCTGTAAAATCTTTCCTAAACTTATCGTCTTTGCCCAAATTTTTTTCACCTACTTTTGGATTAGTGCTTTTCTACTAACAGGGGGATATCATCAGTTTTTTTATGCTTAAGCTTAAGTAGGATTGCAACAGAGAGCAACGAAATAAACAAGGGCAAAATTGCTAACCATGAAAACTCTGGAACGGAAGGAGTTGGCGTTAGATTTGGTGTGGGCGAGGTTGAAGCAGAAGTTTCAGGTATAGTAATTGTTTGTGTGTGGCTCCAGTCACTTGACTCACCGGTAAACATTGGTACTTCTCCTCCAAGTAGTGGATGGTCTGGACCGCCCATAGAAACCCATTCATTATGGTAATATCCAAAAATAGCTTGCACTCTAAAATCCACTTCACCACCAGGCGATACATAACCCATTTGTGGGGATACAGTGTCAGCGTATCCACCACGAGCGTATCCGCCGTTATCATATGCCCCATAAACAAAATTTCGTACTGAATATTCAGAATTTGAAGCAGGATATGTTTCACCGTAAGAAGTCGGATAGTAAGTCCAGTTTCCTCCGTAATGAGGTTTTACACTGATATTATAGAACAAACCAATGTTTCTGCCACTTGCATCTTCATACGACGTGAAAGGTTGGTTATCTATTCGGACTTCTATAGTTTTGTTGATTACGTGGTATCCAGGTTGAGTTTGGGTAGTTGTTTTGCCAGTATAAGGGTCAGTGGTTGAAGTTGTTTTTGCAGGAACATCATAAGAATGGTCGGCGATCTGTAGAGTGAATTCTGGAACTGATGGTTTTGGTATTGATTGAGCATTTACAGGTTTAACTGTCAATAAAGTTAGACATGACATAGCGGCAATTAGAGTCAGAAATATTGCGAAAGTCTTGCCAATTTTACCCATGCTTAGTAATATGTACAAAAAGGCGATAAAAGGCTATTCGTAAACGTTTCTTGACTAAATCCAGTTAAGGTTTCTTGACTAACCAATTTCAAAATGTTTCAAAAGAGAATTATGGAGAGTTTGTCCATACTGGCGTTACATTCCAATTAGAAACTAAATTAGGTGTGTAATAATTCGCTTTATGAAGCGGGTTTAACCTTCTTTTCAGGATCTTCGATCCGCGCAAACTTTATGCTTAATTCTTCCAATTCAAAACTAAACTCTGATTGATTATTACGTTGTTCTGCCAAATCACACACAACTCCAGACAATCGCATTTGCTACCAATTGGAATAAAAGCTGTTTCAACAGAAAACTGTGTAAAAACAGAGCTTGAAAATTTTTAAATCTCAACCATAAAGTTGCTATTTCTACTTTGAATGGTAAACAAATCATCTTTCACATAAGAGATGACTCAAAAACTACCTAATTAAGTGGGGTCAGGCTATTTTTAGTTAAATATTGGTAAATATTACATTCAAAATTGTATGTTTCAGGTCTTCAATGTAAGACAAATTAAGAACAAAGTGATATATAATTTAGGTAAATATTATGGGTAAACAACACAGACCAGAAGGATCGACAAGCTCCGCCCAAAGCAAGGGCAGTATGGCAAGAAAAGCAAATGCAGCCAATAGTGCGAGGCAGAAACAAGCCAACGATAATCGTTCAAAACAGAAACAAGCCGACAATTCAAAGAAGTAAAACAATATTTTATACTTCTAAATTAAATTTTAATGAGTAGTCTGTGTATAGTTTTAATGAGACGGTTATGCGTTTTCTGCTAAGACTGCTCTTAATTTACATATGCAAAAAGACCATAGGCAATTGATGAAATCCTTAAAAAAAACTCTAACTTGAGAACATAATACGTGATATCTGAATTGCGGAAAAAAACTAAGTCCACAATTTAATTGACTAGAGCCTTTTTGTAAATTAATGGCAAGTTTTCAATTCTGAGATGGGTTCAAAGAAAAAGAGGTTTATTGGCTATTTACCGTAATCCCATACATGGTCCATAGCCGTATCCATATCCATAGCCGCCTTGATAAGGAGTAGGGGCAGGAGTTGAGCCATCTAAAGGCGCTTGAGGCGCTACATACTGGTTGACGTAACCTTGGTTTGTTCCATAGCCAAAGCATCGTCCTATCCAACCAAAGAAACCTCCATTGTTAGGTGCTGCAGTGTTGGGGGTACCGCCAACTGGCGTTTGGCTAGCTGCAATTTGCGCAGAAGCTAAACCGACTATCACCAAAGTTAAAGCCACTACTGCGACCAATCCAATTACGATTTTTGTTTTACTCATTTGTTTATCACCATATTACAATATGTGCATGGAGGCTTATGGTAGTTGGCTGAAACAGATATGAAACAGATTAAGAAACAGTCTTAAGCACCCAGGAAAGGGTTTTCTGGAAAATATTGCGTTGAAACAACTATGCGTTTTCAGGTTTTTGTTTTAAGTGTCTCACGGCTATTACAGCGTAGATTAAAACAATTTCAGGGACAGTTAAGCAAACAGCAAGAATAGATCCAAATGACATTACTTGCGATATTGAAGGTACTTCAAAATACACTTTCACTTGATGTGTGCTAAAATGTGTTGTGTACCATACGAAAAAGTTATTGGAGTTTTGTGTGTAACCTTGGTTTGCAGCTTTCTGGCCATCTATCAAAATAACCGGGTTTGTTCCATAGGGGATTGCAGTCTTTGGAATAGTTATGTTGCTAAAGCCTATGGTGTCTTTTTCGCCTGTCACGATGAAAGACATTATTGTTGAGCTGCCAGACTCGTTTGCCGCGATCGTAAAGTTGGATATCTGGAAGCTTGTTACATTTCCGCTAATAGCAAGGTAAACTGTCTCGTCAAGATCTGTTTTAGCTAACATTATCGTTGCCAAGGGAGTTGAAGAAGGTGATGGCGCTATTGTTGGAGTTGGAGAAGCTTTTGGCATATTTGTTGGTGTTGGTGTCGAAATTGGTGTTGGGGTGTAGGTTTGAGTTGGGGTTTCTGTTGGTGTTAGTGTTGAAGTAGGGGTTGGGGTGGGTATTGGAGAAGGAGTTGGTGTTGGAGGTGAGTTTGAAGTCTGTGTTGTTGAAGGGGATGGCAATGATGTGGGAGAAGGGGTTGGGGTTAGCTTCGGAGTGGGCTCTGAAGTTGGAGTAGGTGAAGATGTTGGTGTTGGTTTTGATGTTGGCGTAGGAGTTGGTGTTGGTGTTAATGTCGGTTTTGGCGTAGCAGTCGGTGTTGGTCTGGGAGTAGGAGCCGGCGTCGGTGTCGTGGTGGGATTAGGAGTTGGAAGGGGTTTTTTCGCAGTGACTTGCATGCTCACTTGTGCACAGATTAAAAAAATTAGTAATGCAAGCATCAGAATTTGTAATTTCTTCATTTTCTTTTTTCACTTAATGTTTCTTATTTTACTTATTTTATTTGAATCGATAAAAGTTGAAGCGCTAAGTCAGAACTACTTAGTACAATACTTTAGAATTACGAACAAGAATTAATTCATTTCTTTTCCAGAAAACACTGGTCAATTGGTACCTATCATCATATAATAACTGCGAAGTAATTGAACTTTTAGAATTTAAAGCTTCAATATCATTCCTGCATACAAAAATTTTTGAAATGCGAGCAGGGCCAAGCTCACTTCAAGCACACATGAGTTTGCGATATTTGCTTTCAATGCTCATGCTCCAGCAAAGCAGTCGCTCTAACTCCTGCCTTTTTTGTATCATTTGGATGCAAATGTCTTTTCTTAGGTCCAAAATCATCGATTTCATTATTTCATCAACTGTAGTTAGCCCTTGTAAGTTGTTGTAGTTGCTTGGCTACAGCATGGTCTTATATCTTTAATCATCACTCTCAATATATCAGTTAGTTTAGTTTTTGAAGCGATTTATGGAGCAAAAATTATGATCAAAAAAATCTTTCATGGCGCTATTCTAGAAAGCATCCTGCTAAACCTCATAAACGACACTTCCGACCGCGGTCTATACGGCTACGCTATCTTAACAACAGTTCATAAGAAATTCGGAATACGCTTGGGCGCCTCAACAATATACCCTGAACTTAAGCGTTTAGAGAAACATGGACTCTTAGGTTCAAACTGGGAGTTCGTTCTGGGAAAAGCTCGCAAGCAATATCGAATTACAAAGAAAGGTCAGAGTCTGCTGAGGGCATATTTCGTGGAGCTAAAAGCTGTTATTCCAGTTTTAGTTTCCAGCAAAACGGAAGACGGTTTAGCTGCATTAAATGCTACGATTGTTTAATTTCTAAATTTGGAGATACGCAGAAACATATTGCATAGAAAAGGTTATTCGTTTCCGGGCTAAGACTCGCCCTTATCGCATTATTTGTGCGGCTATTTCTTTTTACCTTATTTGCGCAAGTTTTGTCCATTATTTGTGCGTTCTAAGAAAAAAAAGGAATAAGCGTTATTTTGCATACGCCTCCACGAGATCGCGTGCTGTTATAATACCGACAAACTTGTCGTTTTTAATGATAGGCAATCGTCTAATGTGTTTTACAGCCATTGTCGCAGCTGCTCTATGAACACTTGTGCCAGAAGGAACAACGATTAAAGGCCATGAACATACTGGTCCTACCTCTGTATACAAATCTCTGCCTGTAGCTAGGAAATCCGTAAGTAAGTCGCGTTCCGTGAAAATCCCAAATGGTTCTCCCTTACAGGTAATTATTACGCTACCAATGCGTTGTTTACCCATAATACGAGCAATGCTGATTACGGGCGTTGTTTCCTCTTCAAATACAACATCTTGGGTCATGAAGTCATCAATTTTAACTTCGGTTTCAGAAACCTCAGGCAAGCTCTTGATTAGGTCCGAGGCAGTTATTATCCCCACAAGCGTTCCTGTGTCAAATACCGCAAGTCTTCCTTTCTTATTAATCATCAATTGTGCAACTTCTTTTATCTTAGCCGTAACAGAAACAGCAACTAGTGGATATGACATCACGCTCTCGACTTTTTCGTCACCTAAAAGCAGCCCATAAGCTATAACTTTGCTAAGTAAATCCCGCTCAGTGACTATGCCCACAGGCGTGCGGTACTGCATCACGATTAGGCTTCCGACGTGATTACCACCCATGATTTCGGCAGCTTTATTTAGCGAAGCCTCCGGAGTTATGGTCACAATATTTTGGCTCATTATTTCCTTTGCCATTCGATAACGCGGCAAATCACGCATGTACTGTTCATAAGCAATGTCAACGACAGCTGGCAACTTCCCTTTTATTTCCTTTTGAGGTATCGCCAAGAAAATCCCTCAAGATAAATAATAATCAAAAGGTCTAATTAAGGTTGCACAACTACAGTACCTTGCTGATTGGAAAATACTGCATTGAAACAGTAATACGGTATCTAATCAGGCTGTATCGTATCTCATTATTTATTCTCGTATCACTTCTTCCTTTACGGGCATGCCTAAACCTTGTTATCTTCCATTTGGCAAGGTTTTCACGAATGATTTGTGGTTACTCATTAGAATATAGAATGGACTTTTCTTTTGTGAAGTATAAAGTTCTGCGATGAAGTTCAAGAGTTGTTTTCCAAGCGGTATTCCTTGATAATCCGGAAGAACGACAAAGTGCTGACTCGATAATATTTTGCTTTCATCCTAACGCAGGCGATAGCTACAAGCGTGCGCACAAAACAGCTATTATTCTAAATCGTTCAAGTTTATCTTTCAGGTTTATCTATGTATCTTTTCGGGTTGTTCAGCGAACCTACTTTTTATTTTTTTAGCCAAATTACGATGGGAATGGATCATTTGAATAAAAAAAATCCCTATAAAGTGTCATCAATACTACCTTGCGCAAATCTTATAAGCATTTTGAAGGCATAAACGAAGATTGCAGCGTAAGGGCCATCCAATCTAAAATTTGGCCCTCACTCTGTAAAATAAAAGGAGAAAAAAAATGTTAAAAAATAAAACAACAGCTATACTAATAACTCTACTACTACTATCCTCAATTGCATCAACAGCAATTTTCACTCCAAACGTTAGCGCTCACACACCAGAATGGACTATTCCAACGTTCCCCCACATCTATGCAGCAACCAACCCAGTTGGTGTCGGTCAGAAGGCATACATATACATGTGGTGTTGCCCAACTTACGACGCTACAGCAATAACCAACGACTACAGATTCCATAACTACAAACTCGTCATCACTGCACCAGACGGTCAAGTAACAGAACAGACTTTTCCCACCGTCGTGGACACGACATCTAACCAAGCAACAACGTTTGTTCCCGAGCAAGCCGGCGTTTACAACTTAACTTTCATATTCCCAGGACAAAAAGTCAACGACTACCCGCATTCGCCAACCTCTCAGTACATCAACGACACATATGCAGCCGGCACTGCAACCACAACTCTCACCGTTCTACAAGATCCACTACCGGACATTCCCTATCCGCCACTTCCAACTGAATACTGGACACGACCAATCTTTGGTACAAACTCAATTTGGTGGGCGGTTACGTCAAACTGGTTAGGATCTGGCGTCCCAGGTTTTGCCACCAGTACTGCACCAAATCTGCTATGTTTCTCAGGTCAAAGCGTCGGTTCTCTTACGAGCCACATCATGTGGACTAAGTCTATCGGTCAACCTGGAGGCGTAGTAGGAGGTGAACTAGCAATTCCAGGAGAAACATTTTTCGAAGGCACCGCATACTCTCAAAGATATACCAACCCAATAATTGTCGCCGGAATGCTAGTCTACAGAGAACCGTTTGAAACTACAGGTACAGCTGGAGATACAGTTTGCGTTAACCTAAATACTGGAAAGGAACTTTGGAGATCATCAACTTTGCCATCACTCTCCTTTGCCTACGTACAAGACATGAATAACCCCGACTTCCATGGAGCTCGCTCAGCATATCTTTGCGCAAGCAACTTTGCCTCAGTATGGGATGCAGCCACAGGAAAGAACGTGGTCAACGTAACGAATGTTCCATCCGGCACAACATGGCTCGGACCAGATGGAGAAATAATGAAATACATATTCTACAACAACGGCACCACCTCGGCCCCAGACTATTACTTATGTCAATGGAACTCAAGCAGATGGTGGAACTCAGCAAGCATGCAGGAACGCAGCTTCCGCACTACCACTACCACAACAACCACAAACGTATCATCGTCAACATACGTTAACGGCGCACTCACAACGGTACTTACACCAACAACAACAACAAGTACGTTTGTAAACGCAAGCAGGGCCTATATGTATGATTTCCTAGACCCCGTAACACAAAACGTTTCCATATCATGGCGCAACGGTCAAGCAGGATCACCATCTATACTTGCAGCACTCCCCGGTGACTTATTGCTATGCAGGAACGGTTCGTATCCAACAAACAACGGTCCGACCGGCAACCCTACATGGAACTACTTTGCAGTTAACCTCAACGCATCTGTAGCTCCAATAGGCAGCGTGCTATGGTGGAACACAGCTCAGCCCGCGATTGATCCAGTAGATGGCAATATTACAACCATCTCATTAGCCGCAGGCGTCGCATTTGCAGGCGCAACCCAATCTGGCTTCGCTGAAGCATGGCACCAAACACAACAAATCGCATTCTACAACATACGAACAGGCGCATTCATCAAACTGAGCGACAAACAACCAGCACTTGACTACTATGGCAGCACATCCGCAGGAACGCTAAACACCGTCGCTGCTTTTGACAGACTCTACACAGGCGCATATGCAGGTATAACATACTGTTATGATATGAAAACTGGAGATGTACTGTGGACGCAGGGAAACGGTAACACCGCAGACAATTCTACATACAGTGGCTTTGAAGTTCCAGGGCACTACCCCACCTTCGTCAACGCAATCGGCGGTCACGACCTAAGCGATGGTGTCGTCTACACTATTACTACAGAACACACTTTTGAAACACCAATCTACAAAGGCGCAACAACACGAGCATTTAACGCAAGTGACGGAACCGAAATTTACCAACTTGCAGCAGCCACAGGCGAGTTCGGTGCAGGCAGCTTTGCTATAGCAGACGGAATGACCAATCTCTTCAACAGCTATGACCAACAAATCTACACTCTCGGCAGAGGCCCCAGCCAAACTACAGTTACAGTTGGACCTGAGAGCCAATCCCTAGGCGGCAATGTAGTCATTAAAGGCACAGTCACCGATGTTTCCGTAGGTTTACAAACCACTGAAATACAGGGACGGTTCCCAGCAGGTGTTCCTGTTTGCGCTGACAGTAGCATGAAAGACTGGATGGGTCATATCTACCAGCAACAAATAAAGCCAGCCACATTCACAGGCGTTAACGTTCGATTGGTTGCTTTGGATTCCAACGGCAACTTCCAAGATCTCGGTACAGTAACCACAGATAGCATGGGCAAATTCAGTATGACTTGGAAACCCAACATTTCAGGCGACTTCCAACTCTTTGCTTCGTTTGACGGAACCAACGGCTACTGGCCATCAACTGATGAAACCGCCTTCAACGTGGCAGAGCCCGCAGCAACACCAACCGCAGCACCAACGCAAATATCATCAGCGGCTGACATGTACTTTGTTCCAGCAGTCGCAGGCATCATAGTCCTAATCATCATAGGCTTTGCTGTACTCGCACTACTGGTACTTAGAAAACGACCCTAAACAAAAATTACTTTCTTTTCTTTTTTTTTGTTTGTACCAAAAAATATGAGCTGAGAAGGCTCCTGTTTATCCCAATTAAGAATATGCGTGAGAAGCTCCTTTTCTCCTGTTTTGCTCTGGCACTCTATGGGATGGTTTTCATTTCTGTTGACATAGGGTTGGAGCCAGCCTCAATTAATAGCCAAGCAAAGCTTCCGACCGATCGGTAATGTCCACCATCCTTGAGAGGTACTGCGGTTTTTGAGATTCCGGTGCCATTTGAGTAACTCTGATTTCTCGCATTTTAACATCTGAGAAACGAAGTTTTTAACAGTTGTTTGCGGTTATCCTTTGCTTCTAATGGGGTTTGCCCTTAAACTAACTAAGATCGACTTGTTACTGCAGGTCGGGGAGGCAACTGAGAATTTTGGCCTTGGCACCTTTCAATTTTAAATGGACACATTGCAATCATATTACTTTTGTAATCTGCCGATATAAGCTTCGCGAACTCAAAAATAATCAGGTTAAAATATGCTGCGTAGAAACGGTTATTCGATTCCTCCTTATACTTTGTGTGGTACTTTATTAATTCTCGCATTGCCTTTGCTTGCTTGTCAAAAGCGGGTTAGATTCCAGTTCTGCATGTTTCGGCGTATGATCTGGGGATTGCTTGTTAGTATGTCGATGGTTCTTCTTATTTGGGAAGCATACACCTTGGTACTTAAGTTTCGGATGAAACTGCTGTGATGTGAGGGTTAGACATTTCTCGAGAATTACGATTACCCTCGAGACAACGAGGAAAAACACAATAACGCGTTTAAATCAGACAAATTTGTTGGGCTAGGACTGGAGGAGGATACCCCATTAAGCGTTGCTTAAAATACTATTGAGTTAAATTGATTAATAGAATAAAAGATGGGCAAGTTATCTAAGATTCAGCAAAAAAGAGAGATAATGAAGATAGACGTTAAGCAGGCAAAGCAATCAACATTGGAGGATCTCTCTTTTCAGTTTAACATTGAAAGAACAAGAGATGTTGTTCGGCCAACAAAAACAATAATAATTAATCAAATCTCCCACAAAATTGAAGAAGATGAGTTAACACTCAAAGTTGAATTTGCCTTGTTGCCGTCAAATACGGCGTTTTCAAAAATTAATCTTGATTTGTATTTTGACGATCAACTGATTAATTCAACAACCCTCTGCGCACCTCAAAATGCTTTACTAGGCGACAACTTGGAGTTTTCTACGTTATTAAATATGAAAGGAATTGTGGCAGGAAGTTACCCCATTAGAATACAGATGTATGAACTTTGGGATTCAACTGAAAAGCTATGCTTCACTGAAAAAGAGATCGTCGTCGAATATGCTCCACAAACCAAGGAATCATTAATAGCAAAGGTTCCAACCATCAAGAGCATTTCGGAGCATTTTTAACAATTGTTTCATCAATCGCCAAGAACATCCATCAAGAAATAGGACAAGGCCAAAAGCAGGAATCTATTGTCAAAAGAGTTGAATGGTAATATCTTAAACTTTTTAGAATGGCAATTGAAAATCACATAACAAAAGAACCGTTTCCCTTAAGTGCTCAAGTAGAAAATTAATTGCTTAAGGCATGATTAATCGCAGTTCCTTTGTCGATTTTTAACGTCATTTGACGAATCTAAACGCTTAAACCTCGCCGAGGATAGGGTAGCACATACGACGTATTTGTGAGGTGAAAAAAGACATGATATTTGAAGAGGAAGAATGGGCAGAAACTGAAGATGAGGAATGGGAAGAGGAAGAATGGTAAAATATTGGATTTTATTAAACAACTTTTGTTATTTTATCAGGTTCAGTTATTGAACGATATTTTCCGCAATACTTGTAGGGACCGTAAACGCAGGTATCACCATTTACTTCAAAAAAGCTGCAGACTTTACGTTTAGGGCAACCGCCAAAAACGATTTTTCCCATTTTTAAAATTGATTTCAAGTCATATTTCCTGAAGCTTTCTTCAGTTATGATCTTTGTTATTTGTGTTCTTAAGGAGTATTGCAATAATTGAAATGTATCAGAACTTTAACAATTACGCCTAGCCCTTCTTCGCTTTCACCCATTCAAGGTTTTGCCTTACTAGAAATACATTTAGACTTTGCTATGGAATCTTATATAGGATTGAAAATTATGTCTGAACCTTCATTAAAAAAGCCTACTATGACTAACAAAGCTACAATTCAGAAGATTCTAGCTCAAGTGTCTTATGAAAATGGATTTCACTTTTTTTCGGACGTAGGCAAGTCTCTTGGTGAAACTGCCATCAGTCTTTTCAGTTTCTTTGAAGAACTTAGAACAATAGAGCTTTCATCTGTGAGGTTTCATTTTCAGCGTGGTGACTTCCAAAACTGGATAAGAGACACGCTGGGTGACAAAGAGGTAGCAGATGGAATAGACAAAATAAAACCAGAACTATCTGATGAGAATTTAAAGGAAGCTTTGCTCAAGATCGTGCAGACACGCCTTGTCGAACTACAAACACTCTTAAACGTGCAAAATTTACAGAAAACTGGAAAAGTGAGCGGAACTTAAGAAGTTCAGTTTTGAAGAGCTTAAACGATACTAAATTAACATTTGTTGTTGTCGTTAGCCGTTCACAACCCTTTATCTTTTTGAAGCAACCACCATATCTTAGTGGACTTTAATTTAATCCTCACCTCACAAGGGGTAGCCTTCCCATCTAAGCATGGTTTTGTGTCAGGATTAAAAAAAGTCCACTTCTTTTCGTGAATTCTTTAACTGCAAATCGTCACTTTAAGAACAGTTCCTCCTGCATTAGTATTAATTCATATCAGATAGGAAACGCAGAACCAGATTAGACATTTAGAACATCATTTGAAGGTAGCATATTATAGATTACAGCTTCGAAGAGTAAGAAGCCAAATTTTTGGTCTTGCAGATCCAATTAGTGGATTAACATTAATTGCTGCATTTTCAATTCATAAAGTATGTAATAGAGGGTTTTGTTAACTTCTTAGTGATGGGTATCTCTGTTAACTACTTCTTGTTGTACCTTATTGTGCCAACAAACCAACTAATACTGTCAACACTATAAAAAACAGGTTTAACTTTTTGCTGGAGAAATTAAATGGTAAAATGCCCAAATTGCGGAGCAGAAGTTGCGAAACCTGACAAAGCACTCAAAAATCAGGCTTTCAACATAGAAGCATATACATGCAAAAACTGCGAACACCATTTTAAACTGATTAGTGAATTTATTTTTTCGACCGAAATACATAGTTCCAGTTAACTTTAGCCATTTCGTAACTGTGCTTAGTGAGTACTTCTTCTATACATTTTACCTCTGAGGGACTAGGCGCACAATTAATGCGAAGTTCCCAACTATCTTCTTCCTCACCCTTTTCTATGGATACTGATAGGGCATCAAGGAATGATCCGCAAACAGATTCCAGTTCCTTTAGTAGTAAGATTGCTTCATTCCGATTCAACGGTAACTCTTTACCCTGCCCCATGTTCGTACATAGTCAATTTAAAGCTTATTCCCAGTTACCTTTTTTATTATTTTTTTCTTTTAGGGCAGATCGAGTCTGACTTATTCTGAGAACATTGCAAAAAACTTTGGGCAAACACAGAAAGCTTAGAAAAACACGTTTTTATAAACCGTTAATTGGCAAAGTTTTATCCACAAGTATGGTTAGACTATTCTATTATCACCTTGACGGAGGCGAATATATGGCAAAATGTCCCAAATGTGGTAAGGAAGTAGCTCCTAAAAAATCTTGGAAGATGGCAGGCAGGCCTGACAAAGCAGGAAAAAGAACGGAACTTACAATCGGCTTATGCGAGTGCTGTGGCAAAACCTTCAGGACAACTCTCAGCAAACAGAAGATCTGATTTGTTAGTAAATTATAAATTATTTTTTTCTTTAGATTTGGGTGTCCGTTCTTCTTTAAAAACGGCTGAATAGAAAGCAACAAAAATGAACTTATTACATGTAAACATAATTTTTTGGCTTACGTCCAGCTCTTTTGCCTTACTTTGATATTGGCTAAAAAAGGTTGATTTCTAGTTATTTAAATGGAAAATATTTATTAAATATTGTTTTTAGAGACGTTAATTGTAGACTAATGGATCAAGATCACAGTTTGGGAAAGGGTTTACCGACAGTTTTGTGTGAATGTGTCGAAGAGATACTTGTTGTTCCTGATCTAGATGAAATGGCTCGGTGTATTGAGACACACGCAATATTTCATGAGAAAAAAGAAGCTGATCCTGAGAAAGCAGAAGCTGAACATTGTAGAATAGAAGATCAATTAACTCGAAAAGTTGTCATAAAAATTGCAGATATGGCAAATAAGAGGGCCTAACTTTTCTGTGTCAAAAATCTTTGGTAAGATTTATATTTTTCTTACAGTAAATTTATGAGATAAGAGTCAATTCAAATGCCAACTAGCCTGCTAATGCAATACATAAAAATCACCAAATTGCTAATGGAATATGGCCCTCAGACAATAAGTCAAATAAGTTCTTTTTTTAGAGATCTAAGTTCAGTTGATTTAGAGCGCGCTCTCGATTTCCTAACCGAAAGCAAAATCATTACTCGAGAATCAACAAATGTAAATCTGAGTTATGCAATAACTGAGAATGGAATTGGAGTTTTGACATTCTTTAAAGTTAAGCCTTCAAGACAGACCATTAAACTGAAGCGTTAAATTTCGTTTTTAGGATTCATTAGACTGATATAATTTTTTCAATAAAGCAGGTAGACATTAGAATACAGAAAATTCAAGGTATTTAGTGTTGGCTGGATTGAGGATGCGAGTGTTTTCCTGGAACGAAATAAGTGAGACTTGTCACAACCAATAACCCGTTTCTTAGTAAGCCAAGTTAGCAAAAAATTGTTAAGAAGCAAAAATAACTAATTTTGTCAACTTGACTTTGCAAGATGCGAAGCTGTCCACACAAAACAAGCGAAGTCAAGATTATAAAAAGGATTATCTTGAGATATGCGAGTCCTAAGAGCACGGCATGGGTGATAAATAATAAATAAAAAGCCACAAAAAAACAATACTAATTTAGAATTTGATAGTTTGGAAATTAATAAAAAAATGCCAGTTTTTAGTTGCTCATGTGGAGATAAAATTTTAATCGTTCCAGATGTAACTGAAATGAATAAAGCAATAAAAAATCACATAGTTGTGCATAGAAAATTAAGTGGACAGATATTAAATGTAGATAATCTCACGCAGCAAATCTTGAAATTCATTATAGAAATCATAAATGAGACTTAATGGGATCCAACAAAAATTTCATGTGTGTATCAATAAACAACACTCGCTAATCAAAGGACGAGTTGCTCTTTGTTTGCTTATATATTACCCTTTTTGGGAAGCTTTATTTCCTCGGCTACACTATATAGTAAGATTCAATATAATATAGAGGTGTATCAATAGAAATGTTGTCACGAGACTGTGATGGCTGCTCCAGAATGACGTTTGAATGCAAACAACGCTTCGAAAAAGTAAACATCGGCGAAAAAGTATTCTGCCCCGACGGAACAGCACACCTAGTAGATACATAAAAACAATATACCTAATTTCAAATATTCCCCAATTTCTATTCCATTTTTACTTGTTGAACAGTCTATCTTGTATTGTATTTTTACGCGGAGCTTGTATCATAGGAAATCTATTTCCCTAAATCCATTAATTGGGGTTCCTTGCATGAGTTACAAAGACTTGAAAAACAGCTCTCTGATTATTCATGTTAGCATCAACAATAAAAGGAAATGTGGCTGTCTTCGGCAATTGTAATTTCCAAAGAATTTAGCAGTCAACTAGGTGCGATGTACCATCCGGACAATAAACTTTCTCGCCAATAATAACTTGTTTATAACGAATTTTGCACTTAGAGGCCCTTTCACATCCGTCACAATCTCGTGATAAAACCATTAAGACACCTCACTATAGATACTTAGTTAAGACTATTAACATTATAAAAGTAATTCGGGAAGACAATTTGTAGCTGTCAGTAGGAAATCAATGTTGACTGAAAATGGTATTTGAAATTCATAAGAGCTAATAATTACTCCACGTAAGTTGCTTGCTAAAGGCCGCAAATCATGAACACAGAAGAAAACAATCGAGATACAAATGACGAAGCATTAGAACCGGACTGGGTCAACCACTGGCACGAAGACAATGACAAAAAGGAACCCAACACAAAACAGACGACATTTTGAAAATTCCCATTTCGCTTCAAACATACTTCTTTTGACGATTGAAGCAAAGTAAAGAGGAAATAGGCAAATACTTTCTTTTAGATTTTTTATTCGCGGATAGCTTAGTGGCTCAACTAATTTATGCAAGCGACTTTATGTTTTCTCTCAAGATTTTTGAGTCTTTCTTGGAGCTTTCTATCTCGTTCCTTTTTCTCAAGATTAATCAATGGGCTTAGCGCAAGGACAGTAAGGCTGCGCTCTATTTTTTTGAACAAGTTCACGAATCTTCACCTTGTCTATTAATCATATCTTACGATGCCATATTAATAAACCAAGTTCCAAAAACCGACATATAACGGAAATATCAACATAAACTTGAAAAAATCATGAAGGATCAAGAAATTGTGAACTTGAAACCTTAATTAATGTAAACGCATAACTTGAAAAAAACTTTTTGAAACAATTAATTACCGCCCTGATTGGCAAATCTTATTAGCCCTCGTTCCCATAAACATATCAAGTGATTTCTATGGATTTTGTAGGACTTATAATCAGCATAATAGTAAGCATAATCTTTGTCGCACCCATTCTCTGGCTTGTCGGAAGAGCACTCGTAGGCAAACAAAAAGCAAAGTTCACCGACGCAATCTGGATTGTCGTTCTTGGTGTCGTCATTGGAGCTGTCGTTGGAGCCCTTATAGGTGGCTTAATCGCGTCGATAATAATGTTCATTGTCTGGCTTGCATTGATCAAGCACTTCTTTGACTGTGGCTGGCTGATGGCGTTTGCAATAGCCGTAGTGGCAGTGATTGTCTTTATAGTGATAATCTTCATATTGGCATTGATAGGCATCGCTGTAATCGGTCTAGGGGTTCCATTCTTATAGAAAAAACAATCAACCCTTCTTTTTTTGTTAACTTAATTTAAAGCTCGCGTTCTCGACTTTCTAAGGAGCTTGTTGCTCTGAGATCGTGATTCATTCTTGTGTTTCCACTGCCCTTGCTGGCTTCGTCAAAAAGAGATATTTTCCAATTCTTTATGCCCTCAAATTATCTGAGAGCTACTTCAATTGCCAGAAAGGGGTTCCGTTTTAAGAACATTTTCAGGTTCAATAAAACTTAAGGTCATGGGATCAATGCAGGCAATTTCGCCCACAACTTTAGGGGAAATATTTTTTGTTTCATTTTCTTCAAGCATCATACCCCATGCTTTAGTATGAACATCATAGTAAATCGATAAAGTGTAGCCAATTTCACCTTCTGTACTTAGCCAGAACTTTACTTCGTTCATTTTGATTTCGCTTAGTTCTTTAGTGAAATTAATCGCTTCTTGGATTTCAAAAGACATTTCTTTTAATTCTTTAATAATTAATTGTCTATAGTTTTCTGAAGGAGAATCTTTAGACCAAACTACCTGGCACTTTTCTATTTGAAATGGACACATTTATAATCATATACCTTTTGTAATCTGCCGATATAAGCTTCATGCAATCAAAAATAATTTAGGTAAAAATTACTGCATGGAACAGGAATCCATTTCCAACAACGCTAAGTTCCCTGTTTACTTAATAGACAATTCATCCAAGAGAGAAAACCCAGTCAAGTGAATGTAACTTTTACACATGTTGCAGCTAATAACCAGTTCTTCCAAACCGTGACTATTGACTTTTGGTTCTATAATGCAGTAAGTTTTTTCTGTAGTTTCATTTGGTGAAATATTACTTCTGCATCTTGGACATGGGAAGTCGCCGTTTCCTTCGATTTTTGTCAAATCCAGTTTGTATGCTTGGGATTGTTCCATTTGTTTTACCCTTATTTATCGTTCAGTGTTTCAATTTATAAAATTAAGTTGTAACAGCATGAAACAACATTCACGGATATTCCCGTTAACCAAAGCTTTTGTTCTAAAGATGATGGCAACGTTGAAATGACGTGTGCTTGCGAATCATTAATTTTGGCGCCATTAAGGTACTACTCGAATTTTCCACCACACATAGGGCATTCTTGCTTGTGTTTATTTTGTAATTTTGAGAGTTGAGTTGTGCAATAGAAGCAGAAGTAGATTTTGCATTTTGTGCAGCAATAGAATCCGCCGCCTATCATTTTTCCGCAAGAGTCACAAGGTCTAGATAAATCAAGCATAAACTTGGCCTCTGAAAACTTTGTAAATTATAGGTTTTTTATTCTTTTGTTTTGTATGGGGTGTATATAATCAAGAAATTTTTGATTTCTTCTATGGAAAATCTGTTTTTGAGAAAGTTTCCGATTTCATGAAAGTTGTAGGTTCCCTTTATTTTTAGTTGATAATTTTCTGTTTTTCTTTGTTCAAGAATAACTAAACTTGGGCAGACAAGTTGGTTTGCGCCTAATTCGCGCAATAGAGTTATTGCCTCTTTCCTATCCATAATTCCCCTCTCAAACCCCAATGAACGTAAAAACCTAATAACTCTTTTTTTACAGTTTAGCAGCAAGCTAAACAGCCCCGTTGTTTTGAAGTGTTGGTTAAAGAGGAGTTATTACGGCAAAATTAAGAAGCTATCTCGAAAAATTAGCGACGTGCCTTTTGGCAATTTTGGCATTCAATTTTGCTCTAATGCAAGGACCGGTGCTTTTTCTTTGCCTATGAGTTTAGCTTTTTGAGAAACCCTTATTTCCTCGTCTACAGTATATAGTAAGATTCAATATAATATAGAGGTGTATCGATAGAAATGTTGTCACGAGATTGTGATGGCTGCTCCAGAATGATGTTTGAATGCAAACAACGCTTCGAAAAAGTAAACATCGGCGAAAAAGTATTCTGCCCCGACGGAACAGCACACCTAGTAGATACATAAAAACAATTTACCTAATTTCAAATATTCCCCAATTTCTATTCTATTTTTACTAATACAAATCCAGAAATTTCTCCCTGCACCTTTTTTCAACCAACTCTATGAGTTCAACGTAGAAATTCCAAACGGAATCAAGCCAATCAACAACATCACGATGGGCAGGTAACGGCGGCAAGGAATGCCTAAATTACTTACCGGTCTTTTCAATGTGAAAGACATTAAACAGCGCTAACAGTAAATTTCCTGCCCTGAACAACTGGGCTTTTTCAACAACACAGAAACAGAAAACCCAACATACCCACACTACACCCACAATGCCCAACATACAATCCAACATAGCAGTGTAAACAACCCAACCCTCCAAACTGCGCTTAAAGTTACTGTGCTTTTTTATGTCAAAACTCTCCCAGACACGACAAAACACCTCCAAAACAGGGCAAAACACGCCAAAAAACAACAAAATAGGGAACCGAAAAAACCCCAAAAACAACCGCTTTGCCAAAAAACACCTCAAACCAGCGATATCACCCACACCTAAACCCCATTTACAACATACATATCCATCATTAATTGGAACATTCCGCCATTTTTTACCAAACAAAACATAAAACTTCACATGTCAAACACAACTTTTTGTCACACACAAAAACCCAAAAACCGCCCACCCCAATCCCAACGCAAACAAAAAAACAACCTAAACCAAAAAACCAAACCCCAAAAGTGTAATGGACAATTATAAAGCCCCACACCAACACAAAGAGAACTAAAGTTAATTTGCGATTGTTTTTTAAGAAGGCAGATAGGTAGATTGGATTTAAGGCGAATCAATGTGGGCTTAAGAAACTTCATTGAAGAACTCCAAAAGAAAGGGGAATTAACAAAGATTACAAAGCCTGTCTCAACCGAATACGAGATGGCAGGCATAATTGCGGCTTTAGGAGAAAAACCAGTTTATTTTGAGAATGTTAAAGAATCCAGCATCCCCGTCGTGGCTGGACTGGTTTCCTCGAAAGAGTTGATTTGCCGCTCAATGGGCATAACCAAAGAGCAACTTCTACCCAAACTCCTCTCAGCCATCGAAAAGCCTATCGCATCACAAATGGTTGAAAAGGCACCATGTCAGGAAGTTGTCGAGAAAAACGTTGATTTAACCAAGCTTCCAATCATGCATTACACCGACAAAGACGGCGGAAAATACATCGCCTCAGCAGTCTCCATCGTAAAGGACCCACAACTGGGCAGAAACATGTGTTTCCACCGATTAATGCTCAAAGACAAAAACCACTTTGTCGCTCGAATCGTCGAGAACCGAGGAACAGACACAGCGCTCAAGAAAGCGGGTGGCGAGCTCGACATAGCGTTCTGTGTTAGCAACTCCACTGCGGTACTGCTTTCGGCGGCAACTACCTTGCCAATGGGTGTGGACGAATTGGGAATGGCGAACGCATTAGAAAAAACCGATTTAGTCAAATGCAAAACGGTGGACCTTGAAGTTCCCGCTGACAGCGAATTCATCTTAGAAGGACGCATCACCAAAGAAAAAGCCACTGAAGGACCCTTCCTTGACTTAACAGGAATCGTTGACCGCGAACGCCAACAACCCGTCGTAGAAATCAAATGCATCACCCACAGACAAAACCCCATTTACCAAACCATCCTCGCCGGCAAAAACGAGCACAAATTCCTAATGGGCATGCCCAAAGAACCCACCATCTACAGCGAAGTCGGCAAGGTTTGCCAAGTTAAAGACGTCTACATTACACCCGGCGGATGCAGCTGGCTTCACGCAGTTGTACAAATCAAAAAGCAAAATGCTGACGACGGCAAAAAAGCCATAGCGGCCGCGTTCAAAGGACATGGATCCCTCAAACACTGCGTCGTTGTGGACAATGACATAAACATCTATGATCCTCAAGATGTTGAATGGGCAATCGCAACAAGACTACAAGCAGACAAGAACGCTGTCATCCTCTCTAACCAGCCGGGCTCATCACTTGACCCCTCAGGCGACCTCTCAGAGGGCAAAAAAGCAACAACAGCCAAAGCAGGCTTAGACGCAACCGCACCCCTCATATCCACAGGGAAGGGCTTTAAGAAAGTAGACTACATCAAAGTTGACCTAAACAAATACATGTGATTAGCATGGAACTGAATAAACAAGAACAAGCAATGCTCGACGGCAAAGAAGGCTACGCCGTACGCAAAAGCATGGAAATCCTCGTCGCACTCGGCGAGATTTTCGGAGCAAAAGACCTAATCAAAGTTGGCAGCGTCCAAGTCGCAGGTGTATCTTATCACAACCTTGGCGATGCTGGATTGGAATTCCTAAATGAACTCGCCGTTGATGGCAGAGTCAAAGTCCTAACAACCCTAAACCCGGCAGGCATGGACCTGGAAAACTGGCAACAACTCGGCATAAGCCCCGAATTCGCCGAAAAACAAAACCTCGTAATCGACGCCTTCAGACGCATGGGCATCCTAATCAGTTGCACCTGCACACCCTACCTCATCGGCAACCTTCCGCTCTACGGCGAACACCTAGCATGGTCAGAAAGCAGCGCCGTCACATTCGCCAACTCAGTTTTAGGAGCAAGAACGAACCGTGAAGGCGGTCCATCCGCACTCGCAGCCGCATTTGTGGGTAAAACGCCCAATTATGGTTTGCATCTGGATGAGAACCGAGTGCCCGACGTCCACGTTCAAGTTAACGCAGAATTAACAAAACTCTCCGACTGGGGAGCCTTAGGTTACGCAATTGGCAAGAAGGCAGAAAACAAAATCCCATACATCACCGGCATCAAAGCCGCGGAACTCGACGAACTCAAATCCTTCTGCGCATCCGTTGTAACTTATGGCGCGAAACCACTCTTCTACATGAAGGGTGTCACACCAGGAGCAGAATCACAGAAGCAACCCAAAGAGACAATCTCAATCGAGCTGAGCGATATCAAAAACGCTTACGAAAACATCAACGATGACGTATCCGAAATTGAACTTGTCTGCGTGGGTTGCCCACACTGTTCGATTAAAGAAATCTCCGAAATCGCCGAGTTAGTCAAGGACAAAAAAGTCGCGGAGGGCACGGAGTTATGGGTTGCCACATCCCGAAGCGCCAAACAACTGGCCGACAAACGAGGCTACACGGAAGTCATAGAATCTGCGGGCGGTAAATTTGCATGCGACACCTGCATGGCAGTAGCGCCACTAAAAGGACGATTCAAATCATTAGCCACAACTTCCGCGAAGGGATGCTTCTATTCAAGGCAGAACCTTATGAAAACCAAGATGGGCAGCATGAAAGAATGCGTACAAGCAGCGGTGACTGGAAAATGGAACAGCTAAAAGGCAGAATAATCTACAAGGGCAAAGCCGAGGGCGAAGCGCTCGTGACCTTGCAACCAATTTCGTTCTATGGAGGCGTAGACCCCAACACAGGCGTCGTCACAGAAAAAGCGCATGAACTACAAGGCATAAGCGTCAAAGGCAAAATTCTCGTTTTTCCCCAAGGTAAAGGTTCCACAGTAGGCAGCTACACACTCTACCGCCTCAAGAAAAACGGCGTCGCCCCAGCAGGCATGATAAACAAAGAATGCGAAACCATCATAGCCGTCGGCGCCATCATCAGCGAAATCCCCACCATAGACAAAATCGATATTAGCAAAATCAAAACCGGCAACAAGGTATCTATAGAAAACGAAACCGTTCGTTTATTGCAATAGCGCAAGAGGTTTTTTTCGTTTTCAATTTTTCTCATGCATTTTTGTGCACCCAAAAAACTATGCATCAAAGATTAAAAAAGGAAAAGACATCAAAATAGAGATGGAAACGCTACGGTACTGTAATGTTAAATTAGAAGTTCCCAATTAGAAATATACGGTTACGATTACAATGAACGATTCAAGACCCATAATCCTCAAAATCGGCGGCTCAGCCATCACCGACAAAACTGGAGAGTTAGCGGCAAAAACCGAAATCATAAACCGCTTAGCAGAAGAAATCAAGCGGGCAGACCTCGACAACCTCATCGTGGTTCATGGAGGCGGCAGCTTCGGACACCCAACCGCACTAAAATACGGCTTAAAAGATGGCTACAATGAAGACCCAACCCAAAAATTGGGCTTCGCCGAAACCCACCACGTCATGACAGTTCTAAACGGTTTAGTCATGGATGCTATGATTTGGCACGAAACCGCAGCCGTAAGCATCGCACCATCATCCTGTTTCTTAACTGAAAACGGAAAAATCAAATTCTTCGACGAAACCGTCCTCAAAGCAATGCAAAAAATGAATTTCACACCAGTCATGTACGGCGACGCTGTTTTAGATGAAAAATTAGGCTTTACAATCCTCTCAGGCGACCAACTCGTCGCATACTTAGCCATAAAATATAACGCATCAAAAATCGTTGTCGGCACCGACACAGACGGCTTATTCGACGCAGACCCCAAAACCAACCCAGACGCAAAACCCTACAAAAAACTCACACTATCAGAACTCAAAGCGATTCAGCCAAAACTTGGCAAATCCCAAGGTAAAGACGTTACAGGCGGCATGGCAGGCAAAATAGCTGCACTTATCCCAGCAGTTGAACATGGAATCCATATAACAGTTACAGGAGCCACAAAAGGGTTATCTATTTACAGAGCCTTAACAGACCAAAGTGTGTTAGGCACTGAAATAGAGAAGACCTAAAATGGCAGAAAAAACAGGCAAACGCAAAGAAGATCACATAAGGATCTGCTTAGGAAACCAATCTCAAGCCAAAAACGCCACAGCTGGCTTCGAAGACATTCAATTCGTTCACCGAGCTTTGCCAGAAGTAGACAAAGCCAAAATCAACCTTTCAACCTCTTTTCTTGGCAAAAAATTCTCTGCACCCATAATAGTTGGTGCCATGACAGGCGGAACCGAACAAGCTACTCACATTAATTCATCTATCGCCCAAGCCGTAGAAAAACTTGGGTTAGGCATGGGCGTTGGTAGCCAAAGAGCAGCCATCGAAGACCAAAAACTCGAAGAAACCTACTCGATAACACGGAAAATGGCGCCAAACGCCTTCTTAATCGCCAACATCGGCGGAGTCCAACTCGTTCACGGCTACGGCCTAAAAGAAGTCCGAAAAGTTGTTGAAATGATAGATGCTGACGCCGTGGCAGTACATTTGAATGCGTTACAGGAAGCGGTTCAGCCTGAAGGTCAAACTAACTTTAAGGGCGTTCTGGCCAAAATCGCAGAAATCGCAGGCGCACTCGATACGCCAGTGATTGTTAAGGAGACAGGGGCAGGGATTTCAGCTGAAGATGCTAAAGCGCTTGAAGAAGCGGGTGTGAAAGCTATTGATGTGGGCGGCGTCGGAGGGACAAGTTTTGCAGCAGTCGAATACTATCGCTCTTCAATAAAACAGAATTTGTCGGGGGAAGCATTCTGGGATTGGGGCATCCCAACCGCAGTCAGCTTGATAGAAACGGTACAAACCGTAAAGCTACCCGTGATTGCTTCAGGGGGTTTGCGATGCGGCACCGATGTAGCTAAAGCCTTAGCGCTTAATGCTTCTTTAGCTAGCATTTCCCAACCTATACTTCAAGCCGCAGTGAAAGGACCAGAAAAGACCGAGGATAAACTTTCAAGTTTAATCGAGGAATTACGCAACGCCCTATTCCTTGTGGGCGCAGAAAAAATAACTGATTTAGCCAAGACGCCAGTCGTTATTACAGGTAAAACTGGGGAGTGGCTACAAGCAAGAGGTTTTAACTTGCAAAAATACGCCAAAAGAGGAGTACACTAAAGTGGATATTGAAAAGTTTCTCGAAGAAACCGCACCCCTAATCGATAAAGCCATCGAAAAATATATCCCAAGAAAATTCACCAAAGACGCAGTTCTTTTCAAAGTTAACCCTCCCATGTACAGCTACACTCTGGAGCCTCTCAACAAGGCAATTGCTGATCCAATCTGGGACATGCTTGACCGTGGCGGAAAAAGGTGGCGCCCAGCGCTTTTCCTTCTCATATGTGAGGCTCTTGGCAAAAAATCGAACCACTTTGTAGATTTCTCAATTATTCCCGAAGTCATACATAACGGAACATTAGTCATCGACGACATCGAAGACTCCTCCGAAATACGCCGAGGCAAACCCTGCACCTACAAGATTTTCCAAATGGACATCGCGGTCAACGCAGGAAACGCCATGTACTACCTCCCGCTTCTGCCGTTGATGGAGCAAAGAACAAAAATTTCAGCCGACATGCAGCGGGACGTTTACGAGATTTACGTGCAGGAAATGATTAATTTGAGCATGGGGCAAGCCATGGACATCGCTTGGCACAGAGGCATTGCAAACGCCGATTCACTAAGCGAAGAAGATTACCTTCAGATGTGCGCTTACAAAACTGGAACTCTAGCACGTATGGCTGCTAAGATGGCGGCAGTTCTTGGAGAAGCAGAACCCAAACTTGTAGAAAAGCTCGGTCGGTTTGCAGAATCCATCGGCGTCGCTTTCCAAATGCAAGACGACATTCTAGATTTAACGGGACAAGAGTTTGCAAAGAGCAAAGGTTGCGTTGGAGGGGACATTACCGAGGGCAAGCGTTCGCTCTTGGTAATTTATACTCTCAAAGTAGCCAAACCCATAGACAAAAAACGTCTAATCGAAATTCTCAACTTACACACTTCCGACCAAAAACTCCGAGACGAAGCCATATCACTCATGCAGAAATACAATGCTATGGAACATGTCAAACAAACTGCGGAGCGGATGGTTATGGACAGCTGGAATGAAGCAGAAAAGCTTCTGCCAACACCCCAAGCTAAGGAAAAATTAAAAGCGTTCGCCGAATTCTTGATTAAACGAAACAAGTAACCTTTCAGCGAGCGTAAATGATTTGGCATTAGAAAACGATAATGAATTACGAGAGTTTATTCGAAAAGCCGCCTTGCTAAACGCAGTTAGTCATGATGGGAAAGCGCAGGCAGGAGCAATGGTTGGAAAAATTCTTGGTGAAAAAGCTGAACTTAGAAGCCGCGTCAAGGAGCTTTCAGGCGTAATTAACGTTGTCGTGAATGAAGTTAACAGTTTATCAGTTTCTGAACAGAAGGCTATTGTAGAATCAAATTGGCCTGAAACCCAAAAGAAAGAGAAGGCTGAAGAGAAACATCTGCCGCCGTTACCCAACGCTGACAAATACTCAAAAATCGTCACGCGCTTCTCACCAAACCCCGATTGTGTACTGCACTTGGGTTCGGCGCGAGCCATATTACTCAGCCACGAGTACGCCCGCATATACAATGGCAAATTCATCCTGCGCTTTGAGGACACCGACCCCAAAATCAAAAAACCCTCATTAAAGTTCTACGATAGCATCCGCCAAGATTTGAAGTGGCTAGGCTGTACAATCGATGAGGAATATATCCAAAGCGACCGACTCCTCATATACTACGAATACACAGAGAAACTCATTGGAGACGGCAACGCATACGTTTGCGAATGTATTCCTGAAGTTTTTCGCAAAATGACTATTGCTAAGCAGGCCTGTCCATGCAGAGATTTGCCAGCCTCCGAAAACTTGGAACGTTGGCACCGCATGCTAAACGGCGGATACATGGAAGGACAAGCGGTAGTTCGAGTGAAAACTGACCTTGAAAACCCCAACCCAGCCGTCCGTGACTGGCCCGCACTGCGCATTATTGACACTAAGAAGTATCCACATCCTCGTGTTGGAAGTAAATACATCGTTTGGCCCCTTTACAATCTTAGCCGCAGGCATAGACGACCATCTAATGGGCATGACCCACATCATCCGCGGCAAAGAACACTACACCAACATGGTCCGCCAAAAATACATGTACCAATACCTCGGTTGGGAATACCCCGAAGCCATCCATTACGGCAGACTAAAAATCACCGGCGCTGACTTGAGCAAATCCAAAATCGTGGCGGGAATAAAAGCAGGCACCTACCATGGCTTCGATGATCCAAGACTGGGTACATTCGCGGCTTTGAGAAAACGAGGTATAACCCCGGAAGCTATCAAGAAAATGATAATTGAAGTAGGCATAAAACCAAACGATGTCACCTTGAGTTGGGAGAACCTGTTTTCATACAATCGTAAAATCCTCGATACCACCAGCAACCGGTACTTCTTCGTAGCCCAACCATTCGAACTCAAGGTAACAGGATTACCAAAAACTTTCGAAACCAAACTTCCATTGCACCCCGAAAACCCAGAGTATGGATCCAGGAAATACATCGTAATGCCCCAAGAAGATGACAAAGCAGCAAGTTTTTGGGTGTCTAAGAAAGATGCAGAAATGATGGAGTCTGAGAAAGTTTTCAGGTTAATGGAACTCTTTAACGTCAAAATTGAAGGTAAAGCCGAAAACTCGGTTACCGCCAAGTTCGCCAGTGAATCCTATGAAGATGTCAAAAAATTCAAAGTCCAACTTATCCAGTGGATACCCAAAGGAACCGAGTTCCCAGCTCAAGTGGTTATGCCTGATGCTTCAGTTGCCGAAGGGTTTGCTGAATCGGACTGCAAAAAGTTAAAGCCAGACGCGATCATACAGTTTGAACGCTTCGGATTCGTACGGGTAAACGAAGTTGGCGAGAAATTAATCGCCTATTACGCACACAAATAAGGTGACACATATGAGAAAACTCGATAAAGCAATAATCTGGCCAATCTACTTCGACTGCAATAAATCCAGAAAAGACGGACGCCGAGTGCCCAAAACCATTGCAGTTCAATCGCCAAAAATTCTGGAAATAAAAGAAGCTGCAGACAAACTGGGCTTACAAAACGAAGTTAACCTTGAAGCTCATTTTCCCAAGAATCATTGGGCAAAAACAGGGATGCTACTTGTTGAAAAGAACGAACCTAAAGAGAAGATAATTCAAAAACTTGCCAAGCAACTATTAAAAATTAAAAGCCAGCAACAAATGCCGCCAGCAAACTTTAAAAAACATTAAAAAAAATTAGGCTTTTTCTTTGGTTATGAGTACAGCGTTGATTACGCCGTCGCTGCCTGGTCGGCTGGTAACTTTCGCTAATCCCAATGCAGTTTCGATTTCAGCGCCTTTAGTGATTACTCCTCTACGATTGTAATCAACGTTAGCACCGTTTTTAACAACTCTTGTGATTGCGGTTTTTTCAGCTTTGCCGCTTTTAGGGTCAGTTACGGAAGCGAATTTTTCGGCTAGAACCTTGATTTTGCAGATGCCGCCCATACCGCGGGTGGTCTTGCGTCTTGGTTCACCAAGAGTTGTTTCTGCTGGAAAGCCGCCTGCCTCATATTTCTTCTTGCTACGGTAAGCTCTTTTTTTGCCGCCTGAAAGTTTTCTTTTGCGTAAACTGCTATGAGTAGACATAATCTACATATCCTTAATTCGAGTAGCAACTAAAACCGTAGATTTCAATATAAATGTATCCATTAATAGACCAAACTCCAGTGTCTTGTCAGGGTTTTTGTAGTACTAATAGTCGAAAACTCTCATTACCGCAACATAAAACAAATCGCCTTACAAATTGCGTTTTCTGGTTTAATTAAGTTTAAATTGATTTCTGACAGTGCAAGTTCTGTCATCAGATGCAGCCTATGTTTGTTCTGTGTTTTTGTCTGGGTTTTCTTGTTCTGTTTCTTTTTGCAGGCGTTCTACCGCGTCCTCTTTTATGGCTTCTCCGAATATCTTCTTGAGATCCTTCTTCATGACGGACGTGTCTGTTGTTAAACCGAAGTAGTCAGAGAAGTAATCGGTAGTTTTCAGTGCCAACGTGCGACCACTTCGCTCAGTCATAATTAAGCCCATGTCCTTGAGCATTTTCACGTGTCCATAAGCATGTTGTCCTCGGACATCGATGACTCTTTTCTGGGAGATCGGCTGGCGGTAAGCGATATAAGAGAGCGTTTTAAGCGGGCCAGACGAGAGCAAGGGACGATTCACCAGTTTCTTAATCAAATGAGTAAATTCTGCCTTCACTTGCAAAACATAACGCTCATTCTTAAGAGATAAAATCTCCAAAGCTGTGTTACGTCCGGCATATTCTTTCATGAGTAATTCTATGAAGGTTTGGGTTCTCTTCTTTGAGCGACTTCCTACAACTTGACATAACTCGTTTAAATCAAGTGGTCGACCTGCAACGTAGAGGGCTGCCTCTAACAAAGCCAAATGATGAGCTTTTCGATCGTTTTCCTGTGCCTGCTCAACCTCAGCACTTGAGGCTGGACTTTGCTCAACTAATGGGTTTTTCGACTTTTCCAACGTTCAGTTTCCCCACAGCTATGTACAATTCCTCAGTTTCTTCATTCTGCCAAAGGCTAACTAAGCCATCTTGCGCAAGGAATAACAAATAAATAAACATACGCAACGCTTCGATGCGTGTAGCGCCTTTGGTTAGGGTCGAGAAATCAATTATGCCCTGACCGCCCGTTTTCTCAACAAGAATAGCGTACAACTGGTCAACCTGCAACTCGAGTTCCGCAATGAACTTGTCAAATTGAGGCAACAAATCCGTGACGGCTGGCAAGACCGGATGCTGTTCAATCACATGTTTTAGGCTTAGGAGTTTTTCGCCCTTCAAAACATCATCTAACACTTCAAGCAGATGCTGGATGGTGGTTGAAGTCAATTCATGGCGTAGTGGCAGAAATAGGGGTGGCGGAACAAAATCCGTTGGTACCTTGGGAAGTGCAGTTGGCGGTTCCTGCAGGGTAAGAAGTAGCTTTGATTTCATTAAATAAATCAAAGCAGAAGAATCCAATGCAACACCTGAAGCGCGGAAATCCACTTTTTCAGGATGCGTTCGCTCCATCTCGGATAGAAACGACCTCAGCAAATAGGCAATGTTAACGTTCCAAGGAGTAACCTTCTCAAGCTTACTGACCTCAAAGAGGATATTCCAAGGCGGACGCATATAGAAGGGTCTTCTCATCGGAATTGTCGGTGCAGACGCCATTATTTTGGTACCTCCGCCGGGAACTTTGCTGTAACCACATTTGATATGCCGTTACGCTCATAGACGCCGTAGACTTTTTGGGCTTTGTTAACCATTTCGGGTCGTAGGCTGATGACTATGAACTGGATTTTTCCGGCTTCCTCAAGCAGCACTTCAGCGAGCTTGGTTGTGTGGAAAGCGTCTAAGTGGGCGTCAACTTCGTCAAGGATGTAGAAAGATGCTGGCGTGAACTCTTTTAGTGAGAATATGAAGCTGACTGCTGAAATGGATCGTTCGCCGCCACTAGCTCCACTGACCACAATCGAGGGCTTATTTGGGAACTGAACCACCATGTCTATACCGCCACTGAAGGGTTCTTCTGGGTTTTCCAACTTAAGCGTGGCTTCTCCTCCACCTGTGAGTTTGGCGAAGTAAACTTTAAGGCTGGCGTTGATTTTTTCGAATGCGCCCATGAAAACCTTGCGTTTTTTGGATTCAATCTCATCCATAAACAGCACGATAGCTTGTTTTTCCCGCTCTAACTCATTTAAACGCACGGATAATTCGCGGTAACGGGAAATCTGCTCCGAATAGTGAGAAGATGCAAGCTGATTTATAGCGCCAATTCTTTCCATTTCAAACTGCATCATTCGAATGGTGGTTTCGGCTTCCTGAACCTGCCTTGGGTTAGTTTCTAGTGGCTGTTCGTAACCGAATATTCGAAGTTGACCTAGAAGTTGCTGCATCCGTAGCTGGCTTGTTTCGATGCCAAGTTGAAGCTGGTTTAGAAGCCTCTCTGCCTGCTCATACTCCGAATCCAGCAACCGTAGTTCTGAGTCGATGGAATCAATTTGGGAGGTGAACTTTTTGGATTCCTCACGTGCCGAGAAAACAGCCTTCGAGAGGTCAACGCGGCTTTTCTCGAGTTCGTCTGCTTCTTTCTTGATTATGTCCCGTTCCGAAATTGCCTCAGAAACTTCCTTCTCAAGCTTCCCTTTTTGCTGGTCAATTTTGTCAATTTGAATCTTTGTGTTCTTGTAGCCAATCCGAAGCACCCTGTCGAACTGCGATTGATTAGTGGAAATCTCAGTTTGCGCTGAACCCAGTCGTTGGCGTAGGGTGTTTAATTCTTCGCCGATTTTTTCGCGTTGAACCTCGAGTTCTTGGATATGTGCGACATCGGTTTTTAATCGGAGCGTCGCGATTTCTGCGTGGATTTTTTCGTGGTTCTTTCGAATAGAGTTGCGTTCGTTTCGATAAACGTCCATGCGACCTTTGTATGAAGCTGCTTCACGTTCAAGTTTGCCTCCATACTTTTCTAGGTGGCGAATGTTAAATTGAGTTCTTTTAACGCCCCGTTTTACTCTAATTATTTCCCTTTCTAAGGTTGCAACGGATTCTGTTAGCCTTGTAATTGCGATTTTGGTGTACTCAAGTTCTTCTTCGATGCCGACGATGTCAGTGCCCCGCTGGGTTAAGTGTGTCTGAAGGGCTTTAACTGCCTCATCTAAGCTGGTTAATGCTTTCTCGCTGGGAATTATCGTTGAGAAATCGATTGGTGCACGGTAGTAGCCGCTTTCAAAAGCTCCTGGCTCATACAAGTCCCCGTTAACCGTTACTGCACGGTATCCCTCGTTCGAGAGTGCAAAAGCTGCTTTGTCGTTTGAAACGACCACTGTGTCTCCGAAAACATAGTTAACGGCTAGTGCAAAGGCGTCATCGTACTTCATGAAGCTTGAAAGTGACCCAACTATTCCATCTCGCTTTGGAGGCGCCTTGTTTTTAATGTTAATTGCGCCCTGAAGTGGGATAATTTTGATCCTACCCAGTTTCATGCGTCTGAGCGTTTCCATACAAGTGAAAGCAATGTCAATGTCTTTAACGACCAAGGCGTCAAGCCAACCCGTAGCAGCTGCATCAACGGCTTTCTTGAAGCTTTTATCAATCTTTATCAGGTTACGCAGCCTGCCGTGGATTCCACCGATGGCGCCGACATCGCCCATTTCTTCGATGCCTCGAAGAGCTTTCTCTTCATTAGCGATGGTGGCAGCAAGGTCTCTTTGAGTAGCAAACTCGATAACGGCATCTTTAGCGGAACTCGCAATCTTTTCGGCATCGGTGATTTCTTTTTGAACGGTTTCCTTCTGAAGTTTTTTACGTTCAATTGTGTGCTCAAGATTCTTTAGCTGGGCTTTCTGGTCCTTTTGAACCTGCTCAAGTTCAACTAGAGATTTTTCGATTTCAACTTGACTTGTTTGGAATCTTTCTTTTCTTACAGATAAATTTTTGATTCTTCCCATACAAAGCCGCAGAGCTGACTTGTCCTGGGTGTATACTGAACGTAAATAGGCAATTCGTTTAACATGACTTTCAATTTGACCTTCTAAAGCTCTTATCTCCAGGTTGTTGCCGTCAAGTCCACCCCAGAGCTGGGATGTCTCTTGCGCCAAAATGCTGTGTGCCGCTTCTTTCTCCGCGATTAGGGCTTTAAGTTTTTCATGTTCGCTGCGGAATTGGCGGATTTTTAACCGGTTATCCTTAATTTCATTTCTCAGGTTCTCATGTTGTGCTAGATTGTTTTCTCTAACACGCTTAAAACTTTCAAGGCTTGATTGCCCGGAACTAATCTTGGTAGCTAACTCAGTAAGCTTAGATTTTAACTCACCGATCCTTATCTGCACTTTTAGAACTTCAGAGCCGCCTTGCTCTAGACCCTCGCCACTGAGTTTTCGCCAGTCACCCTCAATTTCGTGTCGTTTGCTTCTACGTAGGTCACGCTGCTCCTTTAGCTTGTCAACCCTTTCCTTTACTTTACCAGTTTGCGTTGTGTTTTCGTTTATTTTTGCGTTCAACTGAGAGATGTCACTTGAGATTTTGATAGCTTGGAATTTCTTGGTTTCAGTTTGGATGAAGTTGTACCGTAAAAGTTGGTTGCGTTCTCGTTCGAGGTCGTCGAGTCGTTTTTGGACTTCATCAATTCTGCCCATGGCGGTCCGAATTGAAATGTCCGCAGCGCGAAGTTTTTCTTCTGCTTCAGTTTTCTCGTTGTCATATTGGGCTATGCCTATGAGGTCTTCGATGATTTTTCTTCTTTCGATTGAGTTTAGGTCGGTTAATCGTGTGATTGTGCCCTGAGGAATGATGTTTTGGCTCATGCTACTTATTGCAGCCATTGACAGAGTTTCAGTGATGTGAGTGCGTGACATTCTGCGCCCGTTTAATCTGTAAACGCTCTGTCCATTGCGGTAAACCTCGCGAGAAATTGTCACAGTGGTAGTATCAACGGGCATTATACCGTCAGAATTATCGAATTGAACCACTACTTTGGCCATTTTAGCTTTTTCTTGCCCCGCCTTTTCTGAACCGTGAAAGATGAGTTTGGCAGAGTTTTCTGCCCGGAGCCTTTTAGTGCTAAGTTCCCCTAGCGAAAAAAGTAATGCATCCATAATGTTGGTTTTGCCGCTCCCGTTGGGTCCAGTTATTGCTGTAAAACCCTTATCAAGGTTCACCTTAACTGTTTGTGGCCCAAAAGACTTAAAGCCTTTTAATTCGATTTTTTTAATGTAGGGCATTTAGTCTTTATCCTCTCGGAAGCAGTTATTTTCTTTTTAACATCTCTCAGCAACATACGTATAAAAGCTTATAGCGTTTCTTCTGCGTTTATACACTATCGCTACGATCAGTATCTTATATATTTGATGACTTTTTAGGTTTTTGCGAAAAATGGCTGTTAACCAGTAACATCTAACAAATTCCATGTTTTAATGAATCGATAGTTAGAATTAGAAATTCATAAGCTTTTACTTGCTTTCATTGCACTTTAACTCATCAGCTCCAAGGCACGATCATGACTAGCTAGGGCACGAACTAAGGATGAATGAAAGTGAGTAAAAGAAAACGCGAAGAAAAATTTAGTGCAATCCTGCTAGAGGCTATTGATGAAGCATTTTCCACCTTGGGAAATAGAGCAAAATCATCGATATACCTCCATCTTGAGAGTAAATTTGCGATTTCAAAGCAGGATATACCTGAAAGAGTTGGCGATTTTTCTGAGGCTTTGGAACAAATTTTTGGGTTAGCTGCCCCAAAACTTGAGATTTTAATTATGAAATGTCTAAATGAAAAGGTTAAATGCACCTATAATTGGGTTGGGCCAAAATGGTTAGTTCCGGATTTAACCTTCTCAAAATATGTGAAGTTGATGGAGCTTGGGTGTGAAGAGACAGAGAAAATTGGGGAAGTAGAGGTGATACTTGACGTTGGAGAAAAGCCAGAGCAACAAACACGATGACTCATTGGTAGTTTTGATTGATCTTATTCCTGACCCTGTCATAGTTATAGATTGTTTAGGAAAAATTGTAGCTGCAAACAAGATTATTGGAAAGTTTGCTGGGTACGAAAAAGAAGCGCTGATCGGCAAGAGTTTTAGAGGCTTAGGTTTTATAAGTGAAGATTACAAGTTGTTGCTCCCAAAAAAAGCGGATAAGAAGTTTGTAGCCTCTATCATTGAACCTTATGAAGTTAAAATCAAAACCAAGAGCGGAGAAGTAAAATGCCTGAAAGTGAATGGGAATCGTTTAATCAATAAAGGAGAGCTTTTAAACCTAGTTATTTTCCATGACGTTTCTGAAGAAAATAAAACCCGAAACAAACTTCGCCAGGGTTTATTTGAAAGCGAAGAAAAATTTCGTGTTATAACCAACTCAATTAGAGAAGCCTTAATCGTCGTCAACGATGAAGCGAAAGTGACCTATTGGAACCCCGCCGCCGAAAAGATATTTGATTATACAAATGAGGAAGCCATTGGAAAAGACATACATGAACTAGTTGTTCCAAAGTCAATGTGCAAAGAAGGAAGAGAACGCATCGCGCTAAGTGTAAAAACTTTTACTCAGACAGGAATGGGCTACTTCACAGTGGGAAATGTTGAATTAGTTGGGCGTCGCAAAGACGGCAGCGAATTCCCTGTTGAGTTATCAATTTCCCCTACAAAGTTTATGGGAAAATGGAGTGCAGTTGCAGTAGTCAAAGACATTACCAAAAGAAAACAAGCTGAACAAAAGCTAAGAGACGCTGAACAACGTTACCACGCAATTTTTAATCAAGCCCCCTTGGGTGTCTTAGTTGTTGACCCAGAAACATCGGCGTTTGTTGAATTCAATGATGTTGCTCATCAACTGTTGGGTTACTCAAGAGAAGAATTTGAAAACTTGACAGTTAACGATATTGAAGCTACAGAATCGCCAAACCAGGTTAGGTTGCACCTTAAAGAAATGTTGAAAGACGGTAGAGGAGAATTTGAAACTCTGCTTAGAACAAAAAACGGCGATGTCAAGAATACTTGGGTTACTACCAGAACATTCCAGTCGGCAGGCAAAACATTCCTCCATTGTGTTTACAGGGATGTTACTGAAATCAAAAAAGTACAAAATGCTTTGATAGAAAGTGAGGAATTATCAAGGGCAATAGTTGCGAACGCCCCTATTGGAATAGCTTCCTCGGATATGAATTACCATTTTGTAAGTGCCAATGAGGCATTTTGCAGAATACTTGGGTACTCAGAGGAGGAACTACGGAAATTAACTTTCAAGGAGATCACTCATCCTGAAAACCTCCAAAACAGCATTGCCCAAATGACAGCGCTAAAAGTCGGAAATATTCCCTTTTTCGTTGACGAAAAGCGCTATTTTAAGAAAGATGGAACAATTATAGTTTGCAAAGTCATTGTTAACGCAATTCGAGACCAAACAGATCAACCTATTCTTTTCATTGCAGAACTTGAAGATATAACAAAAAGCAAACAACTCGAAGGGGATTTACGGTCGAGCGAAGAACGATTCCGCGCAATCAGCACTTCCGCTATGGATGCCATTATCTTGAGTAATGAACAAGACAGAATCATCTACTGGAATCCAGCTGCGGAGAAAACGTTTGGCTACTCAGAGAATGAAGCAATAGGAAAAAAACTATCAGAGCTAGTCATTCCGCCCCAAGGACAAAAAAATCACAAAGAATTACTAAAAGAGCTTCGTTCACATCCCATTTCGAAGAAACATTCAGGGTATTTTGCAATAAGGAAAAATGGAACTGTATTTCCCATGGACCTTGCTGTAGTATCCATTAACTTAAAAGATAAAAATTGTCTTATGTCGATTATTAGAGACATCACGGAGTGGAAAGCCATGGAAGAAGCCCTCAGGCAAGAGCGAGATATGCTTGAAAACATGGCAACAAACATAGATGCAGGGTTAGCAATCATTAGCAAGGACTATCGAGTTTTATGGGCTAACCAACGATTAACGCAAGTCAGTGGCACCGATAAAATTGAAAACAAACACTGTTACTCTTCATTTGAGAAAGAGTCCAACTGTATTTGTCAAGATTGCGGCGTAAAAAAAATCTTCGAAAACGGCGTCATGATGGATAGGCATGATTATCATGTCAAGCACGGTGACCGCGACAAATGGATTGAACTCATCGCTACTCCCGTTAAAGACAAAGATGGAAAAGTAGTTGCTGCATTAGAGCTTGCTGTAGATGTAACTGAGAGGAAACTGCTTCAAAACAAACTTTTTGACTACTCACAAAGGCTAGAGGAATTGGTGCAACAAAGAACTCATCAATTAAAGAAAACACAAGCTGAACTAGTAAAATCAGAGAGACTGGCAGCCATTGGTGAATTAGCGGGTATGGTTGGCCACGACCTACGCAACCCTTTGACTGGAATCAAAAACTCGGCTTATTTCTTGAAAAAGAAGGGAACTGAAATTTCTCCAACTCAAGCCCACGAAATGCTTGAAACAATTAACAAATGCGTGGACTACTCCAACAAAATTGTCAATGACCTATTAGATTACTCAAGAGAAGTTCATTTGGAGACAAAAGAGGAATCGCCCAAAAAACTACTGAACGAATCCCTAAGCTTGATGGAGTTACCTGAAAAAATCGAAACCCAAAACCTACTCAAAGACAACCCAACCGTAAAAGTTGATTCCGACAAAATAAAACGGGTTTTCATAAACCTAATCAAAAACGCATCTGATGCAATGCCTAACGGAGGTAAAATTATCATTGACAGCAAACAGGTCGAGGGCAGCTTAGAGCTCTCATTCTCAGACACAGGCTCAGGCATTTCTGAGGAGATCTTACCGAACCTTTTTTCGCCATTATTTACGACGAAAGCGCAGGGCATGGGCTTTGGCTTAGCTATATGCAAACGCATTGTCGAGGCTCATGGTGGAACTATTGCAGTCAAAACTATGAAGGAAAAAGGGACGACTTTCACATTAACTTTACCAATAGAATCCAAGTCTGAAATTGGAGGTGAAAAAAATGGATATACATCCAATAATCCTCGTAGTTGACGATGATGAAACAATAAGAACTACAATAAAGGCGATACTTGAAGACGAAGGATACCTTGTTGATTTAGCTGGCACTGGAAAAGAAGCGATCCAAAAAACCGAAGAAAAAACCTACAATGTTGCATTGCTAGACATTCGATTGCCAGACATGGAAGGCGTAGAACTATTGAAACTAATGAAGGATACTGTTCCCAGAACGCGTAAAATAATGGTAACTGGTTACCCATCAATGCAGAACGCTATTGGTGCACTAAACAAAAACGCTGATGCATACTTGGTTAAGCCTGTGGAAATCGAAAAGTTACTAAACACAGTTAAGGAACAATTGCAAGCTCAGAAAGACGAACGTAAGTTCAGTGAGCAAAGAGTCGCTGAATTCATCGAAAGCCGAGTTAAAGAACTGTCCGCTGAAACCATTTAACACTGCATCCCAAAATTTTCTAATATTTTTAGCTATTTTTACGAATATCTATTAGTCAACACTTATCCGGGAAATGAAAAGTGTGAGACAGAAAATTAATATGGTACGCGTGTGCAAGAGCTTGGAAAGTGGTGAGTTAAAAATTGAGTTTTGGAAACATGAAGGTTTTTAATGGAGTCCAAGAAGCGCTAGTTTTAGGGTTGATGCTCGTCACTATTTTAGTACTTTTCTATGCGAACATAGATTTTACCCACAAGATAGGTATTGCAGTCATTGCGTTCATAATAATTTTCTTAGCAACCTTGTCAGCGTCGCTTCTGAGACAGCAAAAAGAAATCCAAAAAGCCAAAGAAGCCTAAATCCTTTCACTTTACTCTCCTCTGCCTTGTGACTTCGTTTTGTTGATAGAAGTAGTCGTCGTTAAGGCGCCTAAGACTACTACTTCTATTGAAATACCCTTATCACAAGCTGTTGAAGACAAGATAAGATTGAGCGCTTCTGCATAAGTGCAGATATAGACTTCATTGCAACGCATTGATGATAACTAAAAAGTTGTTTATGACAACGATGACAAGAAAAAGAACAACGGCGACATAAGAAACTCAACGTATTATGCGCGAAAGGATTCACTTGTTCTATTCGCCCTGCCAAGAAGGATTCTTTCCGCGAATACAAAAAATCTCCCGTGTGCAAACTCATGTTGCAGCAGTATCAGTAGCAGCAACTTGGGTTTCCTCGTAACTTTTTAACTCTGATTGTTGCAACCGCTCAACAGAAAGCAGATGAAAACAACAACTTCTCCCATACCCAGCAGTTATTTTAGCATCGTTAAAAAAATTGGAACAATGGAAAGGTTTAGTGGGAGTATAGTTTTTCGTAGGGTCGCTTTGAGAGGGGCAGTATCTTCTTGAAGTTGCTGTTAAGGATTGCTTTGGGGTCGGCACCGAAGTTGCTACAGTACTCGTTGACCAAGCTTTCGATTGTTTGCATGTCGCGTTTGCCCACAGGAAGGGTTTTGGTTCCGGCTTCGGGTTCGAGGATGTCGCCGCGCTCGTATATTACTCCTCCGTGCATACCTGTTCCGACGAATCGTGCTACGCATTTTTCGCCCTCTTTGAGGGTTAAACCCAAGATAAGGATTACTCCACCTGCCATGTACTCTGCGAGGAAGTCGCCTGCCGTTTCCCCGATGACGATTTGGGGTATTTTCCGTTGGTACTCCTTCATGTGAATGCCGACTCGGTAGCCGACGTAGTCTTTAACGAAGATTTTGCCGCCTCGCATCGAGTGCCCAGTTAAGTCTCCAGCATGGCCGTGGACAATTATTTGTCCGTCGTTCATGGTGTTTCCGCTGGCGTCCTGAGCGCTGCCATGGATTACTAGTTTGGGTCCGCTCATGAATGCTCCAAGGTCGTTACCTGGCGTTCCGTAGATGTCGATTTGGATTTTGGTGTCAAGGTCTGTGCCGAGGTATCTTTGTCCGCAAACATTGTGCAGTTCAATGCGTTCCGCGTCAGTGGTGATTACTGCTCTAAGCAAACTGTTAAGTTCTTTGTAGTGGAGTTCATCCGCGTTGATTTTGACGACTTTATCTTCGTTTTTAATTCGGAATTGGTATTTTGCTTCTATTTCTATAGGTTTACTTTCTTCTTGCTGCATTTCTTTATGCTCCTGCCATTTTAACCCCTAAAATCTTAAGCTCAGTTTTGGTTAAACCAACACCTCTAAGTGCCAAGCGGTTACCACGTAAGCTTTCGATAGCGTTTATGCCCATGCCGCCCATCATGTCTTTAATCTCGAGGCTCCAGCTGTTGAGCAGATTCACGAGTCGTTTGGATGCGATATCGGGGTTTATGCGTTTGCTAATCCATGGGTCACTTGTCGCGATTCCCCAGGGACATTTCCCTGTGTAGCAGCGTTGGCAAACCGTGCATCCTATGGATATCAAAGCTGCCGTTGCAATGTACACTGCGTCTGCGCCTAGCGCTATGGCTTTTATGACGTCTGCGCTGCTGCGTATGCCTCCAGCCGCTACCACGGAAGCATTGTTTCTGATTCCTTCTTCGCGAAGGCGTTGATCCACTTGGGCTATTGCTAATTCGATAGGTATCCCTACGTTGTCTCGGATGACTTTGGGTGCTGCGCCGGTTGCGCCTCGAACGCCGTCGAGAGCGATTATGTCTGCTCCAGCCCGAACCATGCCGCTTGCGATTGCGGGGGCATTGTGAACGGCTGCTATTTTAACAGAGATAGGTTTGGTGTAGTTTGTGGCTTCTTTAAGAGCGTAGATTAGCTGTCTTAGGTCTTCGATTGAGTAGATGTCGTGTTGAGGTGCAGGGGAGAGTGCATCAGTGCCTTGTGGAATCATACGTGTTTTGGCGACATGCTCGGTGACTTTTTCGCCTGGAAGGTGACCGCCGATTCCTGGTTTTGCACCTTGACCGATTTTGATTTCAACTGCTGCACCGGCATCAAGGTAGTTGGCATGCACTCCAAATCTGCCGGAAGCAACCTGCACAATGGTATTTGAGCCGTATTTGTATAGACTTTTATCTAAACCACCTTCACCTGTGTTCCAGTATGTGCCACATTCGGTTGCTGCACGCGCTAAAGATTCATGAGTGTTTAAACTAATAGCGCCGTACGACATGGCAGAGAACATTATTGGAGTGTCTAAGCAAAGTTGCGGAGCAAGCTGGGTCTTTAAAGTGATTTCGCCGTTTTCTGCTGCCAAGTCTATTCGATCTGGTTTTGCACCAAGGTATGTGCGGATTTCCATGGGTTCCCGTAGTGGGTCAATTGATGGGTTGGTGACTTGGCTTGCGTTTAGCAGTAAGCGGTCCCAGTAAGTGTAGTCTGGTTTGTCGCAGCCCATGCCAGTTAAGATTACTCCGCCGGTTTCTGCTTGTTTTTTCACGTCGCGGATTGCTTCCATTCTCCAGTTAGCGTTCTCTCGGCTGACGTTGGGGTTCTTTTTGATGGTTATGGCGTGGGTTGGGCAGAAGGTTACGCATCGCTGGCAGTTGACACAGTTTTCATCTTTGCTACAGACAGTGTCGGTTTCTTGGTCGTAGAAGTGTGTGTCGTAGGTGCATTGGTTAACGCATACTTTACAGCGAATGCACCGTTTTTCGTCTCGCTCAACGAGATATTCAGGTATTATGTAGGTTTTCATTACATTACGCCTCCAGCGAGGATTTCAGCAGCACGTTTACTGTTATTATTTAATCTGGCAACCACAGGTTCGCCGCCTCTTGGACACCAGAACTTATCTAGGTTCGGAGAAACCAGCCGCATAGCTGACTCCTCAGAGGACAAGTACAGGTAGTCGCCATTTGTGCCAGCAACCAGTGGTCGCAGCTTGATTCGGTCAGTTAATCCAATCATTTCGCCATGATGGGCGATGACTATGCTGAAGGGCCCGTTCATCAGTAGGCTGCCGTAAGTTTGGCGCAGAGTTCTTAGTAATTGTGCTTGTTTGGGTTCCATGCAGTCAATTTCGCTCCATAGGGGTGAAGCAAAAATTTGGGCTACTAACTCAATTGGTAAGTGTTGTCTGCGCATCAGTAAATCAACTGCGTAAGCTAATACTTCGGTGTCTGTTTGCATGGTGCATTTGTAGCCAAACATTTCTATGTATCTGCGGTTAATGCCATAGGATGAGAGCTCACCGTTGTGTACAACTGTCCAGTCTAAGATGTTGAATGGGTGTGCTCCCCCCCACCAGCCAGGAGTGTTCGTTGGGAATCGGCTGTGGCAAGACCAAAGGTACCCTTCGTATTCGTCTAAACAGAAGAATTCTGCAACGTCTTCAGGGAAACCAACACCTTTGAAGACACCCATGTCTTTGCCACTTGAGAAGACAAATGCCTTGCCCGTCTCCGTGTTGATGTGCATGATAGCTTCTATGAGGTAGTCTTCTTCTGTTTGGTTTTCTGGGCGTTGTTTTTTGGGTTGTACAAAGTAACGCCAGACTTGTGGTGGGTCCCGTACGTTGGCTGGTTTTGTCTGCATCTCTTCGTCGTAGACTATGTCGAATTTTGAAGCGAGTATGCGGTCAGTTTTTTCTTTCGCGTCCTTACTTAGGTACATTATGTGGAATGCGTAGTGGTCTTTGAAGTCGGGGTATATTCCGTAGACTGCGAAGCCGCCGCCTAAGCCGTTTCCGCGGTCATGCATGTTTGCCATGGCTCGCACTGGATCTTTTGAGCCGAAGCGTTTACCGTCTTTATTCATGGCGGCGAAGATGCCACAGGCTGAGAAGTCTTTGTCGTCGTTGTATGGATTGATTATTTTTTGATCGTTTTGATTCATTGTACCACACTCATTTTTCTTTGTAGTCCAGCAGGTAAAACCGCTAAGCCGAAGTCGTCTCTTAATAGATCTTGTTTAAACTTCTTCACGTTAACTTGGTTCTTCATTAGGTTGAAGAGGATTCCAGCGCGATCTATGCAGTTTACCAGTGTCATGCCAACGATTACGTTGTTTTTAAGAACCAACTTCTTGTACACGTTGTTCTCGGTATCCTTTTTAACTAAGATTTCGAGCGTTGGTTCTTCTGGTTTTGGGTTTGCCATACCGATGGAGACGATGGGCATGCCAAAGTACTTGAGGCTGCTCATGTTAGTGCCGCCTTCATAACTGGTTTTTGTGCCTGCCATGTTGGAGCCTGCAACTCTGCCCTCCAAAACCGCTAAAGGCCAAAGCGGCAAAAGGCGGTTCTGGTTAAGGATGAAATCGTAAGCTTCCGCAACGTCGCCGCTTGCGTAAACATCGGGAACATTGGTTTGCATGAAGTTATCAACCACGATGCCTCGGTTTATTTTCACCGCGGTTCCAGCAACAAGTTCGGTTCGCGGAATAACTCCTATGGCTACAATAACTAGGTCGCAGGGAACTTGATCGCCTTTGGTTAAGATTACTCCGCCGACAACACCGTCATTCTCGGGTTTACCGATGATTTTTTGCACAGATTGACCGGTTGCAAAGTTTACACCTGCCTTTCGTATAACGGCTTCTACGATATCTGAGGCTTTAGCATCTAAAAGTAAACTTAGGATTTTTTCCTGAAGTTCTACAACTGTGACTTTTAAGCCGCGTTTCATGAGGGCTTCGGTTACGCTTATGCCAATTAATCCTGCGCCGATAACCACTGCGCTCTTGGCGTGAATACTGTCAATCTTTGCGGCTAAATGTTGGGCATCCGCGATGCTTGTGAATGTGAATACGCCATCTTTGTCTTGGCCTTCCATTTTTGGAACAAAGGGTTTGCCGCCTGTTGCAAGCAAAAGTTTTTCATAAACTACTTTTTCGCCATCTTCTAAGTTGACGGTTTTTTCAGTTAGATTTAGACTTACGGCTTTTTTCCCTAAACGTGCTTCGACGTTGTTTATTTTCCAGAAGTCGTCGGTTTTGCACTTCATTTTTTGCATGTCTGCTTTGAGACTGACTAAGTCGCTAATCATTGGGCGACTGTAGTGAGCGCATGCTTCTTCAGTAATTACAGTTACTGTGCCGACTGGGTCTACTTTTCGTATAGCTTCAACTGCTGCTATGCCGGCTGCTGAAGCGCCTATAATCACATACTTCACCATTAGGATTTTACCTCCTTAAATACCAAGGCTTGGTTGGGGCAGTTGGCAACGCATGCTGGCTCGGCTTGATCTTGGCAGAGGTCACATTTAGCAACAACTTTACCTTCTTTATCCATAATCAAAGCGCCATATGGACAAACCATAACACAGGTCCAGCATCCCATGCATTTGTCTTTGTTGTGGATGACTTCGCCTGTTTTGGGGTCTTTTTGCATAGCGCCCGATAGACAGGCGGTTACGCAGGGCGCGTCTTCGCAGTGCCGGCATTGGATGGCAAACGAGACGGGTTTGTTGACTTCTCGTCTGATTCTAGCTATGGGTTTGGGTTGTTCGCTGTTGTATGCTTTGACTATGTCTTTTGATTTTGAATGTGCAGTGGTGCAATATACTTCGCATAGTCCACAGCCCATGCAAGCTTCTTGCTTTGCAATTATTTTTTTCATACCTTAAATTTCCCCTTTTGGTGTTTAGCGCGGACAAGTGAGCATTAGTACATGGAGTTCGATGTCGTTTGTGCATAGAATGCCCCGGCTTGTCGTTGCTTGATTACCGTTTAATATTACTATTTTACAACTGTTTAGAGCCATTTTTTTTCTCTCTTTTTTGGGAGTGCCCATTCAATAGCATGTTTTCTATATAACTTTGTTGTTAATCATTTATATGCAACTTAATGAAATATGTAATGTATACGAAACATTTACCAAAGGTGTAAGTTAATGGTTGAAAAAGACCTTGGATACAGGCGTGTCCAATGCACAGGCAGAGGATCATACATAATATCCCTTCCAAAAGAGTGGGTAGAGGACCTAGATTTGAACAGAGGCAGCGAAATCGCCTTCAACATCCAACCCGACTCCACCCTTACTCTGGTTCCAAGAAAAATCATGGAAAAAGAAGGAAGAGAAAACGGCTCCAAACCAAAAGAATACTACATAAACATAGACCCTAAAGAACCCCCACAATCCACAATACGAATGATACGCGCCCTCTACGCTATAGGCGCCGACATAATTAGAATCCACTTCAAAAACATTCCCGACGCGACCAAAAACAAAAACGAAATAAAAAACCTGGCACGAGACAACTTTTTAGGCTCAGAAATCATCGACGAAACCCAAGACGAAATCACACTCCAAATCCTAATAAAACACTCAGAATTCCCGATAGAAAAAGCCGTCCGAAGAATGGCCATCGTCGCGTTAGCTGCAAATAGAGACGCCATAGCCGCTCTAAAAGACAAAAACAGTGCTCTAATAGATAGCGTCAAAAGCGCCCACAACGACGTAAACCGCCTCGGACTATACATCGTTCGCCAACTAAAACATGGAATAGAACGAAACCTCTACCGTGAACTTGGCTTTAGAACACCTAAAGAATTCCTTCTCTACCGCATAGCCGTAAACGACATAGAAAGCATCGCCCAAAATGCCATGAATATCATAAACAATCTTGGCACACTCCAAAAGCTAATTGACGACCAAACCTTATTCCTAAAAGACCCTATAGACGAGGAAATCTACAATCAACTAGTCTATTTCAGCTCCCAAGCCCACCAACTCTACGACGACTCCATTAAAGCATTGTTTAAACGGGACTACAAAGACGCAGAAAAACTAATTTCCAAACGCGAAGCACTCTTTCCACTCGAAAACGAATTAATCTTGCTCATGTCAAGCAAAAAACTCGACCCAAACATTGCCTCAGTCCTAAGGTTAATCTTTGAAAGCTCTAGACGTGTAATGGATTACAGCCGAAACATGGCTGAGTTAACTCTTAACCGAACCGTAGAAGAACTCTGCTCAACACTCACATACAAATAATTTTTCTAGATGTCTATATTAATTGGTGCTCCGGCCGGGATTTGGACCCGGGTCGCTGACTCGAGAGGCCAACATACTTGACCGGACTATACTACCGGAGCGCAACGTAGCGTACATACTGATTTCTCCTGTATTAATTTACCTTCCCCTCAAATTCAATGGCTCATTTCTAAGAGTTAGGTAGCTTGCGGTTTGATGAGTTACTGGGCTTCGGCTTTGGTTGGAGTAAATGTTTGGGCAGTAGGCGACGGGATAGGTAGAATGCAATTCCCACTATTATGAGCGTTATGACTATCGGTAGAAAAGATGGCAACTCAACATGGAAGGCTTCAATCATCATGAAAAGCCCCAGAAAACCAATGGAGGTCATGGCTCCGTTCTTTAGATATTTGTATTTAGCAATGGTATCTATCCCTTTGATGGTTAATTCTCTGACTACTATTGCGCCAATTCCGATACCTATCAAAATCAAAATCAAATTGATTGTGAAAGCAAACGCGCCAATAACGCCATCAAAACTAAAAGTCATGTCCAAAACTTCGAGATAAACAAACTTGGAAAGGTCACTCATGCCGCTTGCGCCAGCGACTAGGTTACGTTCGCTTTCTTCTGCTGTTTCCTTTAACCCGTAGATTATGAAGAATGTGGCGCTTCCAATTGCCGCCGCAAGCATCATCATTGAGCTTGCCCGAGCAAGATACATAACAACAACCAAAATTATAGCGGCGAAAGCGAAGAACCATACACCGTGTTTTTGTTTTAAGAAACGCTCAATGAACAGCGGATCTTTCTTTTCTAAAAACAGCCAGTGTAGGTAGAGAAAGAGCAGGAACACTCCGCCAAACATAAGAATAATGGGCGTTTGCATTTCAATTGCGTTTTTTGCTACTTCGCTCTGTCCCAGAAAAGCTAGGAAGAGGTCTTGAGCTCCAATATTTGGAACAGAAATCCAAACAATAATAAGCGGTAAAATAAACCGAACGAGAAATACCGATGTTACGATGCCAATTAGTAGAAACCGTTTCCGCCAAAGAATGCTCATCGTTTTTAGGACACTGGCGTTGACAATAGCGTTGTCTATGCTGTTGACAACCTCGAACACTATTAGCCCGATCACGATTACAATGTCTTCTACCAGTGACACGATTAAAGCACGTGACAGAATTGAAGAGTGCCGATATAAAACAGTTTTTAACTAAAACTCAAGGTTGAAGGATAAAAACAAATCTTTTATTTAAAATAAAAAGAAAGTTAAAAGGGGGAAGATTATTCTTCGCCCATGCCGCCCGGCATTCCGCCTGGGCCACCTGGACCGCCTTTTGGCGATTTAGATGTGATGACGTCATCAATGCGTAGAATCATGGCTGCTGATTCAGCTGCGGATTTTATAGCTTGTTCTTTGACTACGATTGGTTCAATTACGCCGTTTTCGATGCTGTTTTGGAGTTTGCCTGTGAATACGTTGATTCCCATGTATTTGCCAGTTTCTTTGTCATGTACTTGTCGTAGCTCGACGAGTATATCGATTGGTTCTAACCCTGCGTTTTCTGCGAGTGTGCGTGGGATGACTTCTACTGCGTCTGCGAAAGCTTCAACTGCTAGTTGTTCTCTTCCGCCGACTTTGGTTGCGTATTTGCGTAGTTCTTTTGCGATTTCGATTTCGACTGCGCCGCCGCCTGCGACGATTTTGTTGTTTTCTAAGACGTCTGAGACGACTGAGAGTGAATCGGTCATTGCTCTTTCTGCTTCGTCAACGAGACGTTCAAGTCCTGCTCGGATAAGGATTGCTACTGAGTGTGGGTCTTTGCATTTCTCGACGAAAATCATTTTGTCGTCGCCGATTTTGCGTTCGTCAACTAAGCCTGCGCTGCCAAGGTCTGCTTTCTTGAGGTCATCGAGGTCGCTGACTATTCTTCCGCCGGTTGCTCTTGCGAGTTTTTCCATGTCGGATTCTTTTACGCGGCGTGCTGCCATTATGCCTTCTTTGGATAGGAAGTGTTGTACCATGTCGTCGATGCCTTTTTGGCAGAAGATTACGTCTGCGCCTGAGGCTTTAATTTTTGTAACCATGTCTTGCATCATGTCGGTTTCTTGGTCTAGGAATGCCTTCATTTGTTTGGGGTCTTTTATGCGGATTTCAGCGGTGATTTCGGTTTTTTCGATTTCTAAGGCTGAATCTAAGAGTGCGATCTTTGCGTGTTCTTTGGTTTTTGGCATTCCTGGGCTGACGACTTCTTTGTCTATGATTATGCCTTGGATTAGTTGGGTTTCTAGGAGGCTTTTGCCTGTTTTTTTGACGAGTTGGATGTTGTCAATGTCGGCAATTGTTTTGTCGCCACGTTTTTCTGCGATTTGTGTTACTGCGTCGATAGATATTTCTGCTAAGTGTTCTCTTGCTGAACCCAGTGATTTGCTGCTCATTGAGGTTAATGCGACTTTGAGGAGTGTTTTGCGATCGTTTATGTCAAGTGGAACAGCCATTTTTCCGATGGCTTCGATTGCTTTCACTGATGCTTTTCGATAGCCGCTGACTAGAATTGTTGGGTGAATGTTTTGGTCTAGAAGTTCTTCAGCTTTTCTGAGCAGTTCACTTGCTAAAACTACTGCGGATGTTGTTCCGTCGCCCACCATGTCATCTTGGGTTTTTGCAATTTCAACCATCATTTTGGCTGCTGGGTGTTCAACGTCGATTTCTTTGAGTATAGCTGCGCCGTCGTTTGTAATTGTGATGTCGCCTAGGCTGTCGATAAGCATTTTATCCATGCCTCGTGGACCTAAAGTGGTTTTTAGCACTTCTCCGATTACTCGTGCGGCCATAATGTTGTTTCTTTGGGCTTCTTTTCCTCGGCTTCTTGTTGTTCCTTCTTTAAGGATGAGGACCGGTTGTCCTGAACCTGTTGTTGTTAAATACGCCATATTATCATTCCCTACATTACTAGAACTTGTTTAATTCGGAAATATGCAAAAACCCTGCGGAAATATAAACTTTTACCCTTAAACGCTGCTGTCTCTATTTTTCATTACCTATTTGGATAATATAGTAGATACAAGCCTATAAACCGACTGAGAATGAGGGTGTTTGGAATAATTAACAAAAGAAATGCAAGAGCACGGTTACCACCGGATATGAGCCCACCCAACCTATTTACCCCTCAGTTTGTGGTCAATTCGAGTTACGCTTCTCAAAACACGTTTTTTAGAGACAGAAAACAGCATCTTTGAAAACCAAACATTTCGTGGAAGCTAGCAACTACACAATAATTGTCACTTTAACGTCGAACAGTTAATTAGGAGTTTCAGCAAAACTGCATTGCGAAAATATACTTATCAATTAGCCTTTTGGTTGGGTTAACGGGCAAAAGGCAGAAATAACCAGCAACCCACAATTCCATCGTGGAACGGTATGATCAATGAATTCAACCTAATAGCTACAACCAGCCGCGGAAATGAGCGGCCAATGTGTAACGAAATACTCTACTTACTCAAAGAAGAGCTAGGAGACACCGAAGCTCAAGCTGTAAAAACTAAAATCCGGGGCTTAATCGTGGCTAAAACCACACTTGACCCAGTTATGGTGATAGAAAAGTTCCACGCTATCCTCAAAGAACGCCCATACGAGTTTCGCTATGCCCTAAGAATTTTGCCAATCGAAAAGGTTGTGCCAACCGATTTGGAAGAAATTAAGAAAGCCAGCGGAGAGCTTGCCACAAAAATAGGCGAAAATGAAACTTTCAGGGTTACAATAGAAAAGCGCTTCACTACCTTCCATACAAAAGACCTCATTGAGGCAGCTGTGGGAGAAATCAAAAATAATGCTGATCTTGAAAACCCAGATAAAATCTTGCTGGTTGAGGTTCTGGGTGCATTAACGGGGTTGTCGTTATTGAAGCCTTCGAATATCTTAGCAGTTGTTAAAGAAAAAATGCTCTAACTTTGCAGTTGAGTTATTCTTTTTAGAGAAGAAGAACTGCAATTTCCTACGGGAAGCCCTTCTTCTTCGAACAAAATACAAACCCACCTTAACTAAAAGAACAACAACACCTCCAATTTTGGCTATTGTTGTTCTACTGCTTAACTGTTAGAAGAAGATTGCTGAATTGCCACTTCTTCTTCTTTTAAAATGACTTGAAACTGAAGTTCAGACTTGAGCTTAGTTAATAATTTCTATTGATGAATAAAGTTCATTTAGAATATTCGAAATCTCTTCAACAAGCCCGTTTAAAACATAAACAGAGTCTTCCCCGACTTCTCTTAATCACTTTATGGCTAATAGAGCGACTTGCTCGATAACTAAGTTAACTATTGCCTTCCTCTGGTTACCGTCTTCGAGGATTTTTAATTCTTCGTTTTGGATGTTGAAGACTTTTTTGATGTTCATTTCCTTGGTTTTAGTCATTTCAATAACCGCCTCGTCTGGGTCAGTTCCAACGCATTTGGTAAGCGCTTCAAGGATATTTTGAATATGGGCTGGATCTTCGCCGATTATTGCAACTGCCATGTTTTTTGTTTTTGGTTTTATTCCGCTGCGTTCAATAGCTTTTTGTATTTGTCGTTGAGCAGAAGCGTAGAGCATCGTTTCCATTGCAGGGGTCTTTGAAAGGTTGGTTTTGTTGTTGAAGGCTTGTAAGGCGTTTAGGACGGCGAAATATAGGTGTTCTTGTGTGGCAATTAGGTCGGCGTCGAAGAATTGGATGTTGACGTTTTGGGTTTGTTTTCGGTTTGCTTTTAAGAATGCGTCTATCTTATCGAACGCTATGCTTTTGTAACCTGTTATTTCCACGTATTTGCCATGTTCTTTTATGTACTGAAGCATGTTTGGGCTCCTACTGCATGTCTTTTAGGAGTTTTTCGACCAGTGGTTTGGGTAAGCCTGCTTTTACGAGCTTTGCGACTTCTTGGTTTAATGCACGTTTGCCTTGCTGTCTTTGAATTATTTTTCGCAGAGTTTCTTTGATGTCCCAAGGGAAAACGATCCAGTTGGTCGTTTGTTTTTCGTAAAAGTCGGGGGTCGTTGTGGATTGGGGTTTTTTGTAGAGGGTGGCTGTTTTGATTTCACTGGCAACGTCTTGGATGCTGGTTTGGGCGAGTTTTAGGCTTGCGCCGCTGTCTGCAATATCGTCAACCAATAACACTTTTTTGTTGGTTACCGTTATAGTTGGGGATTGTTTTAGTTTTGGTTCATCCAGCGTTTGGTTGATGTTTGTATAGAATTCTATTTGGACAAAGCCGAGTTCAGGGGTTTCTAATAGGTCAGTTAGGATGCGTGCGGGCATTAAGCCGCCCCTTGCGACACCCAAAATGATGTCTGGGTGGAAATTTTGGCTTTGGATTTTTTGGGCTTGACTAAGAAGCATATCATAGATTTGGTTCCATGTCGGAACTTCATAGTCGATGTTGGCTGCCAACGCTTCTTCCTCTTCTTAGGAATACATTTTCTTGTGATGTTAACCTTTCTGTAGTCAATTGACCATGAGTACTTTATTGTTGCCTATTTTTGGTATTTTAGCTATTTGCTTATTTATTGTGATTGTGATTCGATTTTTGTGTTGAGATTTGTTAGTGGTTGATTTGTTTTTTGCTTGCTCGGTTGCAGGTTTATTAAGGGGTTATGTTAATTATTTTATTCGGATGATAGGCGTCTGGAGATATGTTTCGTAATTCGTAATATAGTTTATATGCTTAGACGTCTTTTTCCAATAATCAATAACGAAAGGAGACTTGAAAAATGGTGAAGAATGTGGACGAAGAGAAGATTAAGCGCGTACTCACTGAGCCCAAACTGGCTGCAGTTAAAGCAATGCTTGAAAAAGACCATGCGATCGACTGTTTACTGCTACTCCATGTTGGTCGCGGCAAATGGAAGGATGCTAAAGACTTCATGAAAGACAATAATTTGACACTCAGTGACGGCACCTTCAGGGCCAGAATGATTGAGATTGAATCTCTGGGTTTAGCTAAGAGCGAACGTATTGACCCTCTTAAGAAGTACTATGTTAAGACTGAACTCGGGGAAAAAGTGTCGAATCTTCTTCTTGGCTTTTTTGACGAGCTTGACGTAAAATAGTTTTTAGTTCGGGCGACTTGACGCCTTTTTCTTTCTTTTTCTCAATTTTCTTGATGGCTGTGGGTGTGTTCTACAGATCTATACTATTGTATAGTAAGACGTAATATTTAAAAGGCCGGATTTGTCGATTACTAACACAAACCTACAAGAAGGTTAAAAATAAAATGAATACATACATCAGAAAAATAAAGAAAAACTCGAAAGCCCTAAGCCCCGTAGTCGCATCAATCATCTTAATCGCCGTCACCGTCGCAGTCAGCGTTGTCGTCGCCGCATGGATGGGAGGAATGACCGTCGGTCTAATGGGAAACGCAGAGCAGGCATCAATTACAAACATTGGCTTTACTCAAGCAACAACTGCCGCCAGCGCTACTTTGCAAGTTGCAATACAAAATACTGGAAATGCTGATATTAAGATAACTGCAGCATACATTGACGGAAACACTGTATCTGCTACAGGTCTACCTTTGACTGTTCCAAAGAATTCGCCCGGTACAACAACATTGACTCTCAGTGGCACCGCTCCAGCAGAATTGACAAGTGGACAAACGTACGTAGTCAAGCTCACAACCGCAAAGGGTACCAACTTAGTATATTCAGCAATTGCACCATAGAAACTAAATATTTGTCTTGAAATCATAAATTCGGGGGTAAGGTGAATTAAAAGTTCACCCAACTTTCCTCTTTCTCTTTATTAAAAATTTAGGAAGTAAAAATCATGGTAACACAAATAAAAGAATATACATCTGCCCAAGCTATAGCAGAAGCATTGGACAAAGAATTATCCGAAACCAAAAGCGTGCTAGGCGAATACCTGCGAAAACTCGACGAAATTCGCACCCTAGCAGAAAAATCTAAGAAAGTCCGTGAAGTCGTAATGAAGTTGGCAGGTAAAAAAGCACCAACTGAAAACACAAGCGAAATCACGGTTGGAACATTGAACATTGTTTTGGATGCTAACCCATTTCATGAGTTGACCGCCATAGAATCTGTAGTGCGCAGCCATCAAGAGCGGCTGTTGGTTTTGCAGAAGGTACGTGAAGCCTTAAAGTGGCTTGATCAACTTGGCGATACGGAAGGTCTCAAGTACCTTGTAGTGGAAGATGAAGGCATACCTGAACGTATCTTATTCAAAATATCTTAAAATTAGAAAAGGAGAACAAAACGGTGACTGAAGCTTATATAAATCCCCTTCAAACAGTTATAGATGAATTCAAAAATATAAGCCCAGAAACCACCAACGCTTTATTATTCAAAAACAACGGCCAAACTATCGCTAGCATAAAAGCCGCATCTGAAGATCAAACCAGAAAACTCATCTTCAACTTCAGCAATATTGAGTCACAAGCCCAAGCCATCGGAGGCATAGAATACTTAACAATTCAAACTACCGAAAATCAACTAAGCGTCACCGCAATGAATAACCTCTATTTTGCAACAGTTTCTTCCCGCGAAGCAAACCAAGAAATTATAAAGTCATTAACCCAAGTTGTAATCCCAACAATTGTTTATCTCGTTGACCAAACTGCCTTGAACCCTTTAGAAACACAGCCGCCACAAGCCCTCCAGCTCGAAGAGAAACATGTTGAAGAAACTGTTTTGCCCGTTGAAGATGAACCAACCATAGAACCCATACCTGAACCTCAACCACCTTTTGAACTGTTTCTTCCATCAACACCTGTTAACCAGTTTATGGTGGAAAAAATTGGGGGAATGCTTGTTGCAGCTGATACTGTGCGAGTTGACGGCGAGGTCATCTCGCAATGGAGCGACCTCTATAGTGGCAAACAATTCACGATGGTAAACATCGAAGCCTTAGACGGCAAAAAGACCACTTGCAAATTTAAAACCATAAAAGAAACCAAAAACAACGCCAAAGGCATCATCCAAATTCCAGAAAAAATCCTCCAAACTCTGCAAACTGAAAAAGGCAAGCTGGTAATGGTTAAACCAGTAATCGAATAGGAGGCGTAATTGTTGAACCAAAAAGCAACAATTGAAACCACACCAGAAGTTCCTGAAGGCGCCGCGGTTATTTCTGTTGGAGACGAAAATTCTGCATTCTCAAATTTAGCTGCTAGTTTAGTTGAAATCCGCAAACTAAAAGGAGTTAACGGGTACATTCTAAGAAGCGACACCTCAGCCATAATTGACCTAACCGAACAGGAAAAAATAATCGAATACGCCATCTTATTATCCCAAATCTCTGAGTCAAGCGATAAAATTGCAAAACAATTCAACATGACTAATATAGAGAGCGTACTCGTCGAGGGCAAAAGTGCCAAAGTCCTCTGCATGATCGTAGGCGAAAACAAAATAGGCGTTTTTATGGAGAAAACTGCCACGCACACCTATCTTAGTGACTTAGTCACAAAATCTTTGCCAGAAAAAGTTTGAAACCAGAAGATTAACTTTTATCTCAGGCAATTTTTCGTCCCTTGGCTTTCATACCCAGAATTTATGGAATTCAACTTTGAAAAAGGGTTCGCTCGATATCTGGAACCAGCAACCCAAAATCTAGCGCATTTTTGATTTTTCTGAAAAAAAAAACAGTTGAGAGATTAAAAATAAAGGGTTTAGAAGTTGCGGGCTTCTTTACGTTTCTCTGCTTCTTCGTAGAACCGCAGAACTTCATCGATGATTTCTACGTTTGAGAGCAACATGCGTCTGCAACAGTACCGCTTCAAACCTAAGCTGTCGAGGACGTCGCTGGCGTTTTCGCCTGTCTTGATTCGGCGGGTGAATTCGTCCCATCGGTCTCCAACCAGTTTGCCGCAAGTGAAGCATCGTACGGGAATAATCATGTTGTTTTTTCTCCTTATCTGTAGCTTTTCTGTTCTTTGGAACGTGCGCCTGCTCCGCCGACTTTCTTTGTCTCTTTGGTTCGGCTGTCTCCGGCAATCATGGTTCTGTCGTATTCGTTAAAAACGGTTCGTAGATGAGTACTCTTGGTCCATTTCAAGAGCGCATTAGATATAGCCATACGTGCTGCTTCTGCTTGTCCCATGTAGCCTCCACCGCTGGTTTTAACGTCCATATCAAGTTGTTGCCAGACATCTGCGCCTGCTTGCAATAGGGGCTCCATGATTTTTGCTTTTGCAATGTCGGGTTCGTAAATTTCAACTGGAGTCCTGTTTATTCGAACTCTACCAATACCTTGTTTGACTATGGCGCGGGCAACTGCGGTTTTTCGCTTTCCACTAACTACTAAGACTTTTTTTGCGGGCATAATTATTCCATCCTATTGTTCCATCCGATTTCTTTGGCCATTTCGCCAAGAGTGAAGTGTGGTCCTTTCAGGTTTGCTGAATTGGCTTCTTCGAATGTTATCATCTTTTGTTCTTTGAACTCAAGTGGGACACCCATGAATACTTTCAGGCGTTTGTAAGCATTTTTGCCTTTAGGCTGCTTGAATGGAACCATACCGCGTACAGTTTTTCGTAGGAAACGGTCAGGACGGCGGTAATGGAAGGGTCCACGCATTGGGGCGCCAACTTCGAGGAATTTGTGTGCTTCTAGTACCTTGCTCTTCTTTTTACCAGAAAACACTGCTTTCTCTGCATTGAGTATAATTACTTCTTCTCCGTTTAACAATCGTTTAGCAACTTTGCTACACATTCGGCCAACGATTAAGCCTTCAGCGTTCACGAAAGTTATTGGGGATTGTGTTGTTTCCATTTTTCTCACCGGATAATTCTTACGTTTGAGCCTTTGGGATTTTTCTCCATTAACTCGAGGATTGTGATGTATTTTGCTTTAACAGCATTAAGTTTCGCCTTAGCTTTATCGGAGACATCGAATGCGGCCACTGTTACAGCATGATCTATACTGCCTGAGGCTAAGATTTTACCTGGAACAACCACTACATCGGCTTTTTTTGTGTGTCTGTTTAGTTTGCTCAGGTTAACGGCTATTCTTTGGCTACGTGGTTTAGCTAAGTGGTCAGCAACATCTAGCCAAATTCCTGCCTGCTGTTCTCTGCTTTCTTTCTTTAAAAGACCAATAAGTTCGATTAATTGGGGGTTTGTAGTTTTAGTTTCTCTCATTGTGGTTCAGCCTTTATTTGTTCTTCAAACTCGTCTAGTTGTTTGCCTAACAGTTTAGTTGCTTCTCTGAGTACTCGTTCTGGAGGAAGCGCACCTGTAGACTCAATATTCATTACGAAAGCGTTCTTTTCCCATTCAACCTTCAACGGAGATGGTTTTTGTGGACAGGCATCAACGCAATCCATGCAAAGGTTACATGCCAAAAGGTCTATTACATCAACTTTTTCGTCTTTGATGGCGAGAACTTTTTTGGGACAGATGTCAACACATTTTGAACAATCTTTACATTTTTCGGCTGGTGGGGTAACTTTTGGGTAGTATTTGTAGGCACACATGGAAACTGGCTGCCATTTTGCATGTGCTTTGCCTCGGCCAAGCCTTGCATATGCTTCAAGTTTTAGTTTCTGGTTTTTCGCCAGTTTGATAATTGGAATTCTATCTGAAACTGGAACGATTTCAGGGTTTTCCGAAATTATTTCTCCCGAGTAAACAGTCCTTGTACCATCTCGTGCTTCAGCATCAAGAGTTAATGTTACCCGACAAGAGGGACAACCGAATTCACTTTTGCATTCGCATTCTTCTGGAGTGCTGTAAGCATCTAAATCTGTCTTTAATGGAGTAAGACCAAGTCTGTGAGCGATGATTTCATCTTGGAGAATTGAAGAATTCTCTATCATGACAACTTCTTCAATTGCCATACAGGGAACCTCAGCAAGTGCTAGACGGCGAAGTGCATTCATTAAAGGCACATCCGCATCTTTTACCGCTATGCGGAGGTTAATATCATTCTTTTCAAGGACTTCAATTTTCACTTGCTAGGACACTCCAATAAGTTATTCTCAATAAAGGGGGTATCGCAGATTAGACTCTTCTGCCTCTTCGACCACCAGGTCTTCTTGTACCGTCGTGGGGAATTGGTGTGACTTCTTCGATGCGTTCAATACGGAAACCGAATCGGGCTAATGCTCGGATGGCTGCTTGTGCGCCTGGTCCAGGTGTTCTGGGTCCTGCGCCGCCTGGAGCTCGAACTTTGATGTGGATGGCTGTTATTCCTTTGTCTCGTGCAATTTCGGCTGCGCCTGTTGATGCACGCATGGCAGCATAGGGTGAAGATTCCATTCTGTCGGCTTTAACGAACATTCCGCCTGTGGTGCGAGCGATGGTTTCTGCGCCTGATATGTCAGTTATGTGGATTAAGGTGTTGTTGTAGCTGCTGAAGATGTGGACAATTGCCCACTTCTCGTTCCGTTTGTTGTTAGGAGCGCTCAAAATCTGCCGCCTCCGCGTCCGCCTCTGCGGCCTCTTTGAGGTGGTCTAGCCTCTACTTGTTTAGCCACCACAGTTAATCCAACGCGTAATGCGTGTTCTTGATTTGCAATTGCGCTTTCAGGTGAATAGACGATTTTTAATTCTAAGTCTTTGGGCACTATGTATCCGGGAATTGTTACTCGGCGTCCGTCGATTGTTACGTGTCCATGTGTGATTAATTGGCGTGATTGGAAGACTGTTCTTGCTAATCCCTTGCGGAAGACTATTGTTTGCAATCTGCGTTCCAATATGTCTTCAATGGTTAAGTCTAATACGTTATCGAGGACTGCGGTCTCCTGCAGAATACCTTTCTTTTTGAGTTGTGCTAGCAGTTCACTCTCCATTTTTGCTCGTTCTTCAGTGGATTTACTGATGAGTGAACGTGCAATGCTTCTGTTCTTAGACAGAGAAGTCTTGTGGCGCCAGAGTTCATGTTTGTTTCTTAAGCCGAATTGCCCCAGAAGTTTAAGTTCTTCTTGGAGAACATCTTTTCTCCATCGGAACCTTGGAGTATCAAATTTCTTACGCTGTTTCTTCGGATCTCCCATGTTTATTTGCCTCCTTCAGCTGCTGCACCTGGCTTTTGCATTAGAGTCTTCTTCTTAACTCCCAACGCTTTCCCTGCTCTTCCAGTGGTCTTTGTTCTTTGACCGCGCACTTTTAAGCTATAGGCATGACGATATCCACGCCAAGACCTAATTTCTTTAGCTTGATCAATATCAGTTTTAATTTTCAATGCAAGGTCTGCACTCAACACGTGTTGGTCTTTTCCAGAGTCAGTGTCTTTTCGACGATTGAACATCCAGCTTGGTATGCCGTATTTTACTGGGTCTTTAATAACATCTTCAATTTTTGATATGTCTGACTCTGTGATAAAGCCCACACGCAGGTCAGGGTTTACGCCTGCCTTTTTGAGGATCGCGTTTGCAAGGGCTGAACTTACGCCTTTGACTTCCGCTACCGCGTAAGAAGTCTTAAGGGTACCTTGAACATCTGTACCCATTATACGAAGTATATAGCGATATTCCTGCTGTGACATGCTAAGTTTTCATCCGTTTTTTAACTTTAAAGCATATACGAAATATGGCGGTATTTATTTAAACCTTCTCTTCTAAAAACTATCATCAACCGTTAACGAAAAAAGCATGTTACAACGCTATTACACTTAAAGGCGCTAAATCTTTCTTTAAATTGTCAAAGCTTTCTTGTATTCTCTTGATTAACTCACTGTCTACAATTATGTCAAGACCGACGTACTTTGCTTTATTATATTCACCATTATAGGTTATGACGTCTTCAACGAAGTGTCTTTTCTCATATAGTTGTTTGATTTTTAAGGCTTCCAGTTCATTTTCATTGATGGACAAGACAGAATACATGATTGCACAAGCCGCTCCAAATTCCAAGCCACTGGTGTCTACCCCATGTTTTTGGGCTAAATGGATTGTACCCATAATTCGTTCGCCACTTTGAAGTTTTCTGAGAGGATCTCTCCCGACCCTTGAACACTTGTCCTTAAAAGAAGCTCGGCATCGTTTAAGAAAATCAGAAGCTATTGAATTAATGTATTTTTTAGAAACAGGATTTTCAATTAGCAATGCAGGCATAATTTCACCTTTAATTATGTATTCAGCAAGCTTCGATACTCTTGAATCGCCCATACCTTGACCTATAGTTTTATACCCCAGAAGTGCAGAGTACCAAGCAATTATTGCATGTGTTCCGTTTGAAAGCTTATTTTTTATTTCTTGCATCGCTCTTATGTTGTCAACCGTAACCACCTGCCGTAATCGGTCCAAAAGGGGGCTTCCTTTACTGGCATAAATCGGCATTTCTGGTTCACTACTGAATAGGGTGACATTTAGTTTTGATAGTTGGTTAGCAAACTTGGTTACAGAGGACATATAGTCAGCAACATGAATTGTTTGGTAAATTGCTTGATTTTCGTTCTTTGTGGATTTTTGACGTTTTGGGAATTTGTTTTCTGCAAAAAATGCATGTGAAAACTCTAAAACTTCCTCCATTTTCCCTGAATATTCCAAGATGCTGTTGTGCATTTTATATAATTCGTTCTGTAAGTTTGAAAGAATAACCTCATCGGAAATTTTTGAAACCATTCTATTGACAACTGTTTCAGTGAAAAATGTGCTATCCACAATTTCTTTGGCTTTTTCTTCACCAGCTAACTGGGTAATAGCATTCTCAACATGATTTCTAACAAATTTGGCTGAATTAATCTTGTTCATGACAATAAGCAACGTTAGGCTTTTATCGCCGCTGCCATATCTTTCAATCAATCCCTTAGCAATCATTTTCGCCTGAGATCTAATGGCGTATTCTGGAAGAGACAGCCCTACAATTTGCGCTTTCTTATACATCTCAATTATCTGTTCTTCATCATTCATGTCAATAATTTTTACGTTTGAAATTGTTTGAAAGTATGCAAGGCTCTCGTATTTCACATTATATTTTCCTAACGCGTTTACCAGTTGGCGTTTAAGGCTGTCGTTTGTAGCTGCGATTATTTGCCGCGGTCTAGTATATCCATCCCAATGAGAAAAAATTTGGGCGAGGTACCCACCGCCCATTGCACCAAACCCGTGTATTCCTACAACTGTGTAACCGATACTCTGTGGAAAATGTTCATTAAGGGTCGGTATTGGCATCTTTGGCATCTGCAGAATAAGCTCATCTAAAAAATCAGTCATTTTTTCGTATGATCTATAAGCTAGGGCTTTAACTTCGGAATAGGGTTCTTTTATGTCCTTAATGAAAATCGGTATACCGCCTGCAGCGCTTGCAGATAAGAGACCGTTTTGTGAATCTTCAAAAATAAAGCAGTTGCCCAGCTCACAGTTTAGTTCACTTGCTGCTTTGAGGAATATTGCAGGGTGAGGTTTCCCCTTTTCAACATCCTCACCACATACTACTACGTCGAAGAATCTGAGGACCCTTGCGTTGAGCAGATATTCTTCGGCGATTTCTCTTCGGCTTGATGTAGCCAACGCGATAAGCACCCCATTTTTCTTGAGACGTTCAAGTAAGTTATAAAGACCCCTCTTAACTGGTACCCCGTTCTCTCGTACGTACCCTCTTTCTAGTATATCTGCGCGTTCTCTTATTTCTTTATACGGATAGTCTTCACCATAACATTCTTTTGCCAGCTTTTCAGCAGTTACAGCGCTTACCCCAAGAGAATCGTAAAGGATTTGGTCCGAAATTTCTTGTCCAAAGATTTCCTCAGAGGCCCGTTTAAGCATCTTGAAACGTAGGCGTTCGGTATCAAATATCGTGCCGTCCATGTCGAAAATGACAGCCTCTAATGTCTTATTCTGAAAAATCATCCTTGTTCCCCCTATTTTCTGTTACAGTGTGAAGCTTTTCTTATAAGTTTATATACAGAAAATCAAGAAAATAGTCAAATTTTTACACAAAAAATTGTATGTTTATGTAGAGTTTACTAAAATATTCCACCTACATTGCATCCTATGAAGAAAAAGTCTTCAAGGGTGAAATTGTTCTGCAAAACAATTAAAGAACCAGCCTTGGAGAATAACGCATAAAAGGAACTTCAGGTCTGCATCGCGTTTTAATGAGCATTATCATGTTGAAAAGCAGTTTTTAGAAGAACATATCCAACGAATCAAGCCTGCTCAACAACGTCTATAACGTTGACGGTTGAGTTTATCCATCTCAAGTAAGCGTTTAACATCGCACGCAGGGCAACCGTGTCCTCTGCCTCAGCCGTTAATAAAAGAAATAAGCCATCCTCTTCAAGTTTTATGTTGGCGCGTTTGGTCGGTTGCGAGTTGGCTTCAGGCCTTAAAGCGCTAAGGATAGTGGAGATTTGTTTTCGTGATTGGAACTTTATACGCATGTAAGCTTTTGCTTTGGTTGACATTCAAGGTGCCGTATGTTAACATGATTTACTCAGTAATAAACAGAAAAACTAAAAATATACTATATATAAAAATTAAAGAAAGAAAAGAAAGGTTTACTCGGTTGTTTCTTCTTCAGTTGCCGACTCAACAGCCGCCACAGCTTTCGCAGTTTCTTCAACTGGCGCGCCTTTGGCTGCCCGCTTGGCCACAACACCTAGCTTAGTGACAGGTGTGTATGCTCCGCCTGCAAAAGTGTATTCACACTTGCTGCATTTCCAAATGCCTACGCTTTCTCGCTTTACGCGGGTAAAGCCACATTGTGGGCACCGGTGGGGCTTCTTGAGTTCAATCATTACTTTCATGTAGCGTTTTCTAACTGTTGATCCGTAACGTACTCCTAAACCTCGTGTTGGACCTACCTTCTTCATCTTAGGCAACTTTTATCTCACCAATCTAGTTTCTTGCGCAGTTCTGCTGCTTTGTCCAGAGCAATCTTTGAGGCTTCTAAAATCTGTTGTGGTGTGAAATATCCTGAGCCGCCCTTCTGAATGGCGCAAATGGTTCCGTCTTCTTTGGTTGCGAATGTTATGCGTGAGTCCATGACTTGTTCTTCTTCTGCTGAGGGGTCACTGATTAGGTGGTTGTTGATTTTGCCTGTGGTGACTGTTACCGGGTGACTCTTTACGGGTAACGGTGTGTAGCCTTGTTTGATTTTTAATTCGCCGTCTTTGATTTCGTAGTTAGGCATTTTAGTGTTCATTAACGCAGCCATTGCGGCCATTGCAGAAGCGTCAATCAAGTTTCCATCATGATTCAGCACGTAAATGTCAACGAAAACCACGAAAACCTTCTTGCCTGCTTCAATGACTAGTTTTTCATTGTCGATGCATTTTGATTCTCTGATACCTCTGTCGACAACACGGGCTAATTCGATTGAGTTTTCGTCTGGTGGTCCAGGTTCAAAGTTTGGTGAGGCAACGGGGACTAGTTCTGCGTTTACGGTTAAGACGCCTTCGTTTGGTGTATCTGGGAAAGGTTCGCCTGTTCCAACTTTTACGCCGACGAGGATCTGAGTTTTTCCGAGGTAAACTCTTGCTGAGCCTTCAGCTTTCTCTATTACGCCTTGTTCGATTTTGATTTCGCGGGTATCGAGTAAGCCTCTATCGTCTAGTCGTTTGCCTTTCTCGATTAGTTGTTCTATTTGTTTTAGCTTAACTTTAGTTACAAGTGATGACATTATTCTTCAACCTCTTTAACAACCATGTATTTGGTCTTTAACGCTTCTTTTTGCATTTCATAGATTTTTTTGCAGCCTTCTATTGCCATATTTACGGCTTTCTCGAATTCAGCGGGTTCCAAAATTCCATCCATCTGCAAGAGTGTAACTGCATTTAAGCTCGGCATGTAAGCAACTGGAACATCTGCAGCACCAAGTTTGTCCTCTGCGTCATAAAGGTCGAGAACTACGGTATCATCAACTTTTCCTGCTGCACACCCTACAACTAAGTCGCGCATTGGAACGCCAGAATCAGCGATTGCTAGAGCAGCAGCGGTAATAGCTGCGCATCTTGTTCCTCCGTCAGCTTGTAGAATTTCGACGTAAACGTCGACACCTGTTCGTGGGTATAGTTCGAGGAATAGGGCTGGTTCAAGGGATTCTTTTATTACTTTTGAGAGTTCAACTTCTCTTCGGGATGGTGCGGGGGATTTTCGTTCCTGTACGGAAAAAGGCGCCATGTGATAACGAACTTTTAACACCATACGGTCAGCTTGCATGAGGTGTTTTGGATGTACTTCACGTGGACCGAATGCTGCGGCTAAAATCTTGTTTTTTCCATGTTCAACATAGGCTGATCCATCAGCGTTTGACAAAACGCCTACTTGAAGTTTAACAGGGCGAAGTTCATCCGCTTTTCTACCGTCTAATCGGATGCCTTTCTTATCAATTAATTTATCTGGTTTTTCATTCAACTTTATTTTCCTCCACTTTACTTAATTTCTTTTCTTTTAGCAATTGTGTTATGCGATCAGTAAGACCGCTTGTGTGGGATTCTTCCTCAATTTTTCGAATCACACTTATGGCAAGGTCCTCTTCTTCCAAATTTTTGCCTGTGACCAAGATAACGCCGTTTAAGCCGAGGATGATTTGGCAGTTGGTTTCTTGTTTAATCATTGAAATCATTGAACCTTTACGTCCGATAATGCGTGGAATCTTTGTCGGGGTCACATGAAGGATTTGGCCTCGAGTAATCTTTCCCATTCCTGGTTCGCCGACTGTGAGTTGTGGGTCATGTGCTCGATCGAAAGTTGCGATTTTGGCAACAATTAAGTCGCCTGCAGTCAATATCTGGGACAACTCGTCGTTTTGAGGCTTAAAGGGTCGACTCAACACATCCGACGCGCGAAGCATTGCTGTGTAGGGTGCTTTGATGTCAACGGTCCAGCCGTTGAATCCTACTTCAATGACTGTTCCAATCACTATGTCACCCATTTTCGGCACGTAAAAAGCCCTTAATGCAACAACGTTTACTTTTTTATTGTCACTGTCTACGAGTCCAATCCTTGAGGCATAAATCTTGCCTGCTTCCACATACGTGTTTTCGCCAGGTAAATAGTCGCCTTCAGCGAGCATTTCTCCGGGCGTAACAAGCTGTTTTTTTTCAAAGAATGTTGGCATAAAATCACCTATCATTTTTTACATTACTATGAGATTATTTTTGCTTCTCCTGTTCCTTTGGTTGCGTCGCCAAGCTTGTTTATCAGCGAAGCGTAAGATCCTGCGGGTAATTCAAGCTCGCCATACCATGAACCGTCACCGCGCCATTCTTCCCGTTTAATAGTACCCAATGTTTTGATTGTACCGTAAGCTCTTGCGGCATGCTGTGTTGGTATTTTGACTGCAACTGTGACTTGTTCGATTTTCAAGGGTAAAATGGGACGCAACAGTTTAACTATGTCTTTAGCCTGCTCTTCCACAGACTTGTATGGGTCAATTGGATAACGAATCTGCTCCATCGCATTTTCGATGCGTGCAGGCGGATGCGGCAAATTTGTTTTAGGGTCTACTGCTTGTCGGGAAATAAAATCTATAACTGTCCTTTTTTTGTCTTCGACCATTTTCCGTCTTTGGTCAGTTGTTAGTTGCAAAGTTCCTTTTTTTAGGATTTCATCTGCAATTTTTAGTGGGTCACATGTTTTGAAGGCCTTTTTCATGGTTTCTTCAGAAACTTTAGTGCCCTTGTTTGCGTCAGCAAAAATCATTTCAGCGGCTAAAACCTCAGTTATGCTTGAGATTTTGCCGTTTCGGTAGTCGAGCGCTTTGTTAGGCTTAACTAATATTTCAAAATGTTCATTTTCTCTTGTCAAGCGCGCGACGGTGAACTTTTCGCTCATTATTTTTTCACTTGCTTGAACCCTGCTCTTTGATGTAGCCTTCCACTGTGTTGTCGTTTAGCATTTCCATTTTCTGTGTCGCTGCGGGAATAATTGCGATCTTAATTCTTGGCGGTAGCTGGCGTGCTTCGAGGGCTTTGACTAAGCATTTAACTGCGAGTTTTATGCTGTTATCAAGGGTTAGGTCTTCTTTGTATTCTTCTTTCAGAATGCCCAGAACCGTTTCTCTTCCTGCGCCCAATGCTGTGGCTTTGTATCCTCTGTAGGTTCCGCTTGGATGTGTTCCAAAGACGCGTGTTCCTGTTTTGTCAACTCCTCCAAAGATTATTGAAACTCCGAAGGGTCGGACACCTGCGTGTTGGGTGTACATCTGTTGGATGTCACAAATACGTTTAGTTACGACTTCAATATCTATGGGTTCGTCATAGGTTAGTTTGTTACTTTGAGCGTATATTCTTGCTTGGTCAATTAGAATTCTAGCGTCGGAACTCAACCCGACTATGGCTGCGCCAATATGGTCATCTACTCTGAAGAGTTTCCATGAATACCCTGCTTCTTCAAGGACTTCGATGTTCTCTTCTGAACCGAGAACCAATCCTTCGGTTGATTGGATGCCTATAATGGTGGCTCCGCGGTTCACAAGTTCCATCGCGTATTCTACTTGGAAGAGTCGTCCATCAGGCGAGAAAACGGTAATGGCACGGTCATATGCTCCTGGTGCTGCAAATACAGACATAATGTTAACCTCACTTTACACTATACACTTTTTCACAGTCTCATACAATAACTACACTAAAAACCTTTCCTATAAAAGCAAAACCCAATTGACCATAGTTTGAAGATTTGAAACCGGTTCTATCGGATGAAGACATGGATAGGGGAAAATCCTGAAGCCTCTTGCCTAGAAAAATAAGTACCCATTTTGTATAAAACATTCAAAATATAACAGCACATTGACTTCAGCTGGACTTAAGTCTAAAAAATCGATCTGATCACCTATAAGCGATCAGGTTAACGAAGTGGAAATCTTCAGATTTGCTCCCTACTGATTCTCCAAAAAAATTATTGTTTAGCGCAATTGGTATTTATAGTTTGCAAGCCATACTTGTGGCTGTATTTTCCAGAAGGGAAGGGAATGGCGACTCAAACAACAGGGGGACACACTATGGTTAAGCTACCCAGCCAAGTCACCGAATATTTTCCCTACGACAAAGTCCGACCACACCAAGACGAATTCATAAGCACCGTCTACAACGCCGTAGCCAACAGACGCTCAGTTCTAATTGAAGGCAGCAACGGCTTAGGAAAAACAATCAGCGCACTCTCAGCCGTGTTGCCCATAGCCATCGAAAAAAAACTCAAAATCCTCTATGTAGCTCGAACCCACCGCCAACATGACCGCGTTATAGAAGAACTACGAGCCGTTTTTCGAAAACACCAAGTTTCAGGACTATCCATTCGTGGGCGCAACGAAATGTGCCTTAACGTTTTCGCGGCTAAAGGAGCATTCGATTCGAAGTCGCTTATGGAAGTCTGTGAACTACTAAAAGCCAAAAGCAGATGCCCCTACTACACCAATGTAGAACAACGCACGTATGATTATTTGCAGCTTCAACAGCAAGTAGCCAGTCGTCCTTACATGGGGTCCGAAATCCAGCGGATCTGCAAGAAAAAAGAAGTATGCCCATACGAACTAGTAAAAGCTGGACTCTCAGACGTAAAAGTCATAGCCCTAAGCTACCTCTACGTTTTCGACCCCGCCATCCGCACAGCTTTCCTCAAAAACTTGGAAACAGAACTACAAAAAATAATCCTAATCGTCGATGAAGCGCATAATTTGCCTGAAACCGCAATCAGCATCTCAGGCAGCACCCTCTCACTATTTGTCATGAGGGCTGCAGAAATGGAAGCAAACCGATTCGGCAACAAAGACATCGAAGAATTCGCGCATTTCTTTAGAACTGAAGTAGAAAAAATAACAGATAAAATAAGCCGAGAAGAAATAATTTCTGCAAACAGCATCATCGAAATCATTCAAAAACAAGGGAACATCCCTCGTCCCAGGGAATTCTTTGAACACATGCACGAAGCGGGCGCCACTATCAGGAAAACCTTGTTAGCTGAAGGCAAAAATCCTCGATCCTATGTTCATGCGATGAGTGAGTTTTTGCTCAAATGGGTTGACACTCTAGAAGATGATTCCTTCATTAACGTTGCAAGCCGATATTTCAACAAAGAAAATAACAAGACAGCAAAACTCGAAATTGTTGCGCTTGACCCTTCAAAGGTTACGCAGCCAGTTTTCTCGTCCACCTATGCTAACGTTATAATGTCGGGAACACTTCAGCCATTAGAAGCTTTTGCACGAATAACACGACTCCCAGAAAGCACGGTAAAGTTTCTTGCACCCTCGCCGTTTCCAAAAGAGCACGTTTTCTCTGCTGTCTGCTGTGGCGTCACAACTTCCATGGAAAAGAGAACATCACAGATGTACCAAACCATGGTTGAACGCATAAACGAAGTTGTAAACAGCACCCCAACTAACACAGGCATCTTCACCGCATCTTTCCAAGTTCTAAACTCCTTGCTGGATGAAGGCTTAGAAAATGCTCTCTTAAAACCCCTTTTCCACGAACGCAAAGGCATGACCTCTAAAGCAAACGAAAAAATGGTCCAAGACTTCAAAGCCTGCGGCGACAAAGGAGGCGCAGTTTTTCTGGGTGTTCAGGGCGGGAGGACTTCGGAGGGTGTAGATTTTCCAGGAAACCAAATGAATTCAGTAATAGTCGTGGGTGTGCCCTATGCAGAACCAACTCCAAGGATTAAAGCACAAATCGAATACTATGAGAAGCGCTTTCCAGGGTTTGGACGCGAATATGGCTACGTTTTACCGGCAATGAAAAAAGCCTCACAAGCCGCGGGCAGACCTATAAGAACACTTGAAGACCGAGGTGCCATAATATTCTTAGACTACCGTTTCTCCACAGCTTACTGCAAAAGTTTCTTACCATCATGGATAACAAATGTTATGAAAGTGTTGCCCGACAAAAAAAACGTCTTAGCAACCGAAGTCAGCAATTTCTTTAGAACTCAATCTTGAACTTCCTGAAGTTTCTGATTTACCACAACTTTGCCGATGACAATCCTTAAAGGTTTGGCTGAAACTGCAGTTTGAACTTTGAGCGCTTTTCGAAGTTGATTAACTTCACGTAGCACCCCGATACCTAAAAACTTGGCACCACGACCGGACAAACCAACGAGGATTCCTTTTTCGGGTTCCTGTTTTTTTGGTATGGCATTTCTGGGTTCGATGGTCACTTGACTTTTGGGGTAGCACTGTAGCTTTGCATTTTTGAGATAACGTGCGTAAGTCATTTCGCGTATAATCTTACGTTTTTCTGGGGTTCGAGGCTTAAGAGCAAAGGATGGCTCAACCACGAAGATAGGCGTTTCCAAACTTGCTATCAGTGGGGCCAGTTCATTTTGCGCTTGAACACCGATTATTACGTCAGGTTTTAGCGCCCTAACCAAGTCAGATTTGTATGTAACCGCTAAGTCACCACTTACCAGACCATCAGTATTAATTAAGACAAAATCAACCTGACCTCTCAGAATCTCAGCTTCCATAGCAGTTAAACCTTCAATGGTTTTGGATACTGCTGTTACTGGTGAGATTACTCCGACAAAAAAAGCGTTTTTCATTTTCAAATTGTGCAGTTCGGGTATTCGTTTAGAAATTAAAGCGTAGCCAACAGTTGCTGATGGACCTATGTCGGATTGACCTAAATCTCCATCTAAAACTGCAACCTTACCCTTCCCATCTACTAGCTTGTTTAGTATGTAAGTACAGAGACTACTTTTGCCACTATCAACTGCCCCAATAATCATAACAACCACTGGACGCTTTTGCAAACCCAAAATAACTTCAACAGCTTTATCCCATGCAGGCGGATTTGTACTGCCCGTAGTTTCAGCTAGGCCTGAATTGGCGCCCAATGAAACATCAAAGGTCGATGGTTCATTTATAAAAAAAGGAAGTCGTCTTCCTTCCCGAATCAAAACCCGCTGGGATTCTTTCATTTGATACCCAAATACTTCAGCTTTTCCCGAAACAAGCCGTACTGACGCTGGGCCATCAACTAGCATTGTTTTATTGGATTCGATTGTGTGCTTCAATTGTTTTTCTCCTTGTAAAGATATCTCCGTTTCTCCCAGCTATGCGGATGGCGGAGGAAATATGCCTGACTCCTCTGCTACGCTTATTTTCTTTTAAAGGGTTGTTAGTTCGAGCCTCGCCTACAACTATTAAGACTACTTGAGGCGACAAAGCATAATCCAGGTCTTCAAGCAAGTCCTTGTAGACTGGAACTCCGTTACCAATCTTAACAGATACCTCAGTTACTGTGAAGTTAACGTTTCTGAGTACTTTGTGTATGTTGTTAAGTATTTCTTTAGTGCTAAAGCAATAGCTTCCTCAATAACTTTTCCATCTCCCAAAGCAACCAACCCAATTGACGCTCCCGGATCTATGCCGAATCCTATTTTTCTGAGAGCTTCCTTTCCCAAAAGCAACATCTTTACTTGTTCCATTAACCTGGTCCAGCTCCTCTTCACTTCTGACAGCCAAAATATTTTCGTGATTTATCAAATGCTTTTCTTATTCGGTTGTTATAACCAACGTTATCTTGACTGGCACCGATTCTCCGGGAACTAAACTGATGAATGGAATATTTTTTTCCTTTAACTTATTGACCAATAGAAAGTAGGCTTTGCCTTGAACTGTAGCGACAGCAACTTTTTCTTTCATAAAGCAACCTTAAAGTATACGTTTAAGTGCAAATCACATAATTAGTTTTAAGTTAACAATCCTTGACGTGAAGAGCATGGCGATAATCCAGACAGGAAGCAAATGCATTGACAACACCATAGGCGGAGGTATCTCGCCAGAAACGGTCACGTTAATTTACGGTGAACCTGAAACTGGAAAAACAACTCTTGCAATGCAGTGCGCAGTAAACTGTGCTCTCGAGAACTTTAAGGTGCTCTTTGTCGACTGCGATAACAGTTTCTATGCCAAAAGGCTCTCTCAAATTGCAAAAGACCAGTTTGATACGATAGCTGAACGAATTATTTTAGTTAAGCCTAAGGATTTTAAGGAGCAAACTATACTCATCGACAATATCCAAGATTATACAGCCAATGTGGGCTTGATTTTAATTGACACTTTCACTTCGCTTTATGGGGCAAAAGTCTGCGAAAACTCAGGCAAAGCGTTTGGTATTAATCGGGAATTAAACAGGCAACTAGCTATTTTGGCGCAAGTAGTGAAGATAAAAAAAATCCCAGTCTTAATAACAAGCCAGGTACGCAGCGTATTCACCGATGAGTGTACAAGCGTTAGACCTGTGGCAACTCGTGTTTTGAAGTTCTGGGCAGATACCATAATCGCCTTAAAACCCACTCAGAATCCTCAAACAATCAAGGTGGTTGTGGAGAAAGCACGGGAAATCGAGCAAGACGTAACGTGTTATGTACAAATAGGGGAACCTGGAATACAAGATACACAATCGCCCTGACGCATGGTTGAACCCAATGGATATAGCCCTGATAATTGTTGAAGCCTTAAAGTTTATTTTCCCAGCTTACTGTGCCAACGGGACACCAGTGCTTGCGGGCGGCGGAACAAAGATGGATTTCGGGAGGAACTTTATGGATGGCAAACGAGTTTTCGGGAACAACAAGACCTTCCGAGGGTTCTTTTTCGGCTGGGGAGTCGGCATAGCGGTTGGGTTAATGGAAGGGTTTACTTTTGGTTTTCAAAATTACCCAGTACTGTTTGCGTTGCTTATTCCCTTAGGAGCTCTTTTGGGTGATTTAACCGGTGCATTCATAAAACGAAGGTTAAGCATTGCACCAGGCGGTTTACTTCCAATTGTTGACCAAATTGATTTTGTGGTTGGCGCTGTTGTGTTTTCGCTTCCATTAGCTTTGATTGGGTGGGAAGTTGCAGCAACGGTTTTGTTGATTACGCCCCCAATTCACCTGTTCACCAACTTTTTAGCGTATAAACTGAAGTTGAAGAGGCATCCTTGGTAGGCTTAAAATTATCAAATTAAAAAACTAGTAAGAATAGGCGAATGAAAAAAAGGTTATCGCCCTTGGTTTATCTTGAAAGCAATTGAGCCTTCCAAGAACACGTATGACAATAGTAAGAGTGTTACACCTACTATTAGTAACATATAGGCTTGCCTTGGTTTATATGCGCTCTTTGTGCTTTGGTAAATCGATAGTAAACCAACGAACCCTAGTGCATAGAGGGATATCGCAATTAGAGTATCTGCTACGAATTGATTGCTGATGTCTGGGTACAGGAAGAAGAACTGTCCAGTTTGAGAATTGTAGTAAGACGTAATGGGATGATTAATTAGAGTAAAGAGACCTCCCCCGAAGAGGAATATTACGTAGGATATCCCAACAGCAGTTACTATGAATGCCGTAGGTGCATTTGTGGTAAGCTTGCGGAACCATCGGCTAACCGAAAACGATACTTTCGAAGAGCTTTTCTTTATTGTTGTGGTCATCTTCCGTTCCCATCCTCAATCAGGTACTTTGCTACTTCTTTACCCCATACTCCAGTTAATGAATTTTTCTGAATCCAATTAAATACTGACAGGTAAGACCAACGATTCGAAGGAGTTACAGTCAAATTAGTCACTAAATTTTACTTGTTTTCCTCAGAATATTTTCTGCAATTTCCAGATCTTTTGTGGTGTTGATGTTTAGAAGAACTTCGGTTTCCTCCGTAATTACAGCACTGGTTTCGATTTTGCCGTCACCTTGGATTTTGGTTCCGTTTATGATATTTACTCCTGAAACCGCGAACCACTCACCTTTGTATTCATCAGTAGAGGAAATGGAAAGCCCCAAGTCCTGTCTTGTTTTTATAGGTACAAAAACGGCTAAAAAGTCTTTCCCACAGACCTCAAACTCGCTAATGATTTTGTCGAGGACCTGCCCTGTTATTGCTGGCACATCGGAAGGCATCGTGAGCAGTGGACCAGTCAAATTTGCCTTCGAAACTGCTTGTTTTAGGTCATTGTGGTAGCCTTTGGCGTCTGTGCGCAGAATCTTCCAACCCTTAGCTAAGCAGTGTTTTTCGGTTTCAGACGTGTTAGGGCTAGTTACAATGTAAAACTCGGAAACGTTTTCAGCATCCAAGATTGCTGCGACAACCCAATCAATAAGAGCCTTGCCCAAAAACGGCAACAGCGGCTTCTCAGTAGGTAACCCCATGCGCGAACCTCTTCCGCCAGCCATAATCAAAGCAGGAATTTTCATATCAGAAGCAGCACCACCGCAAACAAAACCAACGTCGCAGCCCTTGCAACCTCGTTTGTTGCCCCAATCATGTCGCCCGAAACCCCGCCGAAAACACCCTCCGAAATTTTTTTCATGATAAACGCAACTGGAATGCTGACTAAAACTATGCTCACGGCCACTAATCCTAAAACAGGATTGCCGATAGCGTCAAAAAGTGGGAAGATCACCAAAATCGTAATTACGTAAGCAACTATGTTGAGTTTCTTTTTGGCTTTGGATAGAAAAATCGATCCTAACCCTTTATGGCTGGGTTTGCCTACCCAAACAATCGTTACCATCGCTAATTTAGCGGCAATTTCTGCGGCGATAACTGCACCAAAAGCAAATAATGGATTAACGACAAAGGACAGTCCTACAAATGCGGCAAACTCGACAACTAACGCTAAAATAGCTCCTGAATAGGTTACCGTCCAAGCATGAGCAACCATTTTTCGGTCATGCACGTTCCGCAAACCAACTGCGTTGCCTAAGTCGATTAAGCCGTCGAAGTGTTGCAGACCAGTTATAACGCTTAGGAAAGCTATCGTCATGGCTGCTGGAAGTAAAGTTGGAAAAACCCATATTGGCAAACCTATGAGGTTGTGGATTAAATTCAACAAAAAGCCTACGATTATGCTTGAACCCGTAAGATATAATCCAGCAAGTAAACCGATGAAACCGCCGATTAACGGAAAAAGCCAAACGTTCTCTGCCGTTGTGAAAATGAAATCTTCTTTTCCCCCAACCGGAATTATGGTTAGGAAAGATAGCAAATCCCTAAAAGTTTTTATAGTTTTCACAGGCGACATATACTTACAACCTTACTAATAGAGAATATAGGCTTTGTCGTGAATTAGATGGCTGAATTGAAAGGAAAAAAAGTACTAGTTACTGGTGGAGCAGGCTTCATAGGCTACCACCTTTGCAGCAAACTATCAACTCTTACTGATGATTTAATGATTTATGATAACCTTTCAAGCGGCCTAACGAAAAATGTTAAGGATGTCCCCAAAGCCAGCTTTGTAAAAGGCGACATATTGGATATTAATACACTCTGCAACCTCCCTAAGAGCGATTTAATCTATCATTTAGCGGCACAAGTTGTGGTTGGTTACTCTATGGAGAACCCTCTTGTTGATTTTGAGACTAACGCTAAAGGCACACTTTGTGTTTTAGAAAAAGCCCGCAAAGATGATGCAAAAGTTGTGTTTGCATCTAGTGCCGCTGTCTATGGAAACCCGGCGGTCTTTCCAACTCCTGAATCATATGGTTTTCATCCATTTTCTTGTTATGGATTGTCCAAGGTGGTCGGCGAAGAATACTGCCAAATGTACCGGGAACAATACGGCTTAGACATCGTAATTACGCGGTTCGCCAACGTTTATGGTTTGCGATGCCATGGCGTAATCCATGATTTCCTGGATAAACTAGCTAAGAATCCCAATAAACTTGAAATTATTGGTACTGGTCAGCAATGCCGCGATTTTGTGCATGTTTCTGATGTGGTTGAGGCTTTAGTTAAGGTAGGTTCAGAAGATTACGTTAATGGCGAAGTCTACAATTTGGGACTCGGCAAAACCACTTCAATAATCGAATTGGCCAAATTGATACTCACAATCCTTAATCTCCAAAACAAAACCGTCGTGACAACCACCGGCGTCTCCTGGCAAGGTGACGTAACCAAAATCTGGTTTGATATCTCCAAAGCCAAAAAAGATCTCAAATGGACGCCCAAGGTAACATTGGAAGATTCCATCAAAGAAGTCATCGCTGACAGGAAAATTAAGAAATGAACGTTGCCGGGTCAGCTAGAGCTTTAGTTGCTTTGCTGCGGCTACCTTACTGGCTGATGACCGGCGGTTTGGCGGTGCTGACAGCATTTGCTATCCTAAAAGGCAACTTTTCAAATATACAAACCAGTGTTGGAATTTTGGATTTTGGTGTAGTTGTTCTTTTGACCTTTTTTTCTATGGCGTTCATCGCGTCGGCGGGATTCGCCATTAACGATTATTTTGACCACGAAAGTGACGCAATTATAAAACCAAAACGCCCCATCCCTTCAGGCGCCCTCACCTTAAAACAGGCTGTAGTGGTTACGGGCGTGCTTTTTGCGTTAGGTTTAGTTTTGTCGGCAATTATAAATTGGCTAAGTTTTGCCATCATAGCCTTGGATTCGCTTCTGCTCTTGGTTTACTCCTACATGGTGAAACGGAAATCGGGGTTCGCCGCTAATTTACTAATGGGCATATTAACGGGAACAGCTTTCATTTTTGGGCAAGCAACCGTTACGGGCACTATAACGCTAGTTTCTTTGAGCCTATACCCAATTGCGTTTGGCACAATCGGCGGCAATATTCTCCGTGACGTTTTAAGTATGGAAGGAGACGCAAAAGTCGGTTATCCCACATTGCCCCAGAAAATCGGCGCAGTTAGCGCAGCTAAAGTCGGCGGAATATTCTTTCTTTTAACTGGCTTACTTTCGCCTCTTCCCTTTCTCATAGGAAACTTTACGGTGTATTATTTGCCGTTGATTCTTTTATGGAGTGTTCTTTTAATCTACTCGTCTATACGTCTGTTCGCGTCAAGTTCAACCATAGAAGATATACGCAAGTATGAACGGTTGGTAACGATGTCAATGATGCTGTTGCCGCTTGCACTCATCGTTGAGGCTATCTTTGGATGGTTAATATGAGTGAAACCAAAAGCATTTGTCCCGAATGCCAAAAGAAAATAGATGCCCAACTGCGAGAGTCCAACGGCAAAATTCAAATCACCAAACTATGCCCTGAACATGGCGAATTCAAAGCCACACACTGGCAAAGTACCCCAATCTACAATCACATGCAAAAATATGATCAATTCCAGTACCTTGGTGACCTTAACGCGCCAAAAAACCCCGATGGGTGTCCTTACAAATGTGAAACCTGCACCGAGCACGCGTCAGGCACGGTCATTGGCGTAATTGACGTAACTAAACGGTGTAATTTCAGGTGTGCAGTTTGCTTCTCTACTTTTCCAGATCAAGAAGCAGATTATGAACCCACCAAAGAAGCTCTTATAAAAATGCTGGAGTTCGCAAGCAAAGCCAGCCCTAAACCGCCAGCAATTCTGTTCTCAGGCGGCGAACCCCTCGAACGCGAAGATATGCCTGAAATCATCGCAGTTGCTCATAAATTGAAATTCATGACTATCCTGGCAACCAATGGAACTCATTTGGTTGACACCCCGGGATTAGCTAAGAAACTCAAAGATAACGGCTTAAACATTGTTTATTTATCGTTTGACAGCTTCCATGAAGACTTTAATAGGAAAATTAGGGGCCGAGAACTCTTAGATATGAAGCTTAAGGCCATCGATGTTTGCCGCACCTACGACATGGAAATTATCCTCGTCAATACATTAATGAAAAGTCTAAATGACAACGAAGTCGGCGACATGATCAAGTTTGCATCTCAAAACACCGACATCGTCCGCGGCTTAATCTTTCAACCTATCGCCTTCACTGGCAGAGCCACTGAGAACCCGTTCCGCGAAAACTTCCGTGAATGGAGCTTTGCTGAGGACGTGGAAAAGCAAACTCATGGCGAAATAAAGTCAACCGACCTATATCCGATGTCGGTTATGACTTCTCCAATTAAGATTATGCGTAAATTCATGCAGAAGCCCTGGCCGCTATTTTCATGCAGTCCGCAGTGCGGCATAGTAAACTGGGTTTACGTGTCGAAAAGTGGCAAAATGTTCCCAATTAATCGCTTTGTAAACTTCGATCGCTTCTTCAACAGCATCCGAAAAACCGCTGAAAACGCCGAGTCCAAAGGAAAAATGTCCCTGCTCTCATCGCTGTTCATGGCATCGATGTTGTCCATGGACATGTTTCTTGTGACAAAAGAAGTTGGCATGCCAACCCTTATGAAATCAATAATGCGAATGCACCTTGCACCATCCTACCAGTCGCTGGGCAAAATCCGCAGAAGAATCTTCCTTTTGGGTTGCATGGCGTTCATGGATTCCTACAACTTCGACGTTAACCGTGTCCGCCGATGCGTCGTCCACTACATTACACCAGACCTGAAAATTATTCCGTTCTGCGCCTACAACAACGTCCACCGGGTCGCCATCGAAAAAGCATACGCTGAAAGACACAAGAAAACTTAACAACCATAGTCTCAACAGTTTTTTCTCAACTATTAACTATGAAAACGGCCATCGAACTACCCCTCATAAGGGTTTGCGAGTTGGTCAAAAGTTTAGTCTATCACTTGGAGGTTTAGGACACAGTAATCCTCAGTAAAAACGAGCGCGCCATCTTTGTGTTGCCAGAGTTCAAAAACCACCGAGTAAATTCCAACTTGGTTCTCCGTCACTGTTACCGCGTTTTCTACGGCTTTTCCGTTGTTGTTTAAGTTACCCGTTTCAATGGTTTGGTTGGGCTGGGCGTCAACTGGGAATGTGGAGAGGTTTTGAGTGATTTTTACTTGAATTTGATAACTGGCTGCTTGGTCCATGTGATTTTCTACAGCCACATACACTTTGAAAGTGCTGTTCTGGTTAGCGACTAAAACTTCCGGGTAGTCAACGGCTCTGTTTTGAGCATCCAGCAAGTAGATTGTGTTATATGATTCAGCCTGCGGTTTAAGCACAAAATAGTATCCTGCAATTGTGGCGGAAACGATAAGTAACGCAAGAAAAATGGCAACTGCGAAGCCTTTTTCCTCATTTAAACCGATTTTGTTTCCAATTCTCTTGGCACTTTCTAAACGTATCCGCATCCAAAAATCCTCTAAACATAGTGCTGAATATCTCAATTCCAGACTTAAATCTTCTCAATTTAGGCCTCCCATACTTACGGGTTTTGTAAGTGGTGGGAACCTCAATCATGCTGTAGCCTTCCTTGGCAAATTGGATAAGCATCTCCGTTGCATAAGCCATATCGTATGCTTTGAGTTCCACATTGTTGATGGCTTCATGCGATATTGCCCTAAAACCTGATTGGGTATCGCTGAGGAATTGGCTGAAGAAGAAATCGTAGAAGGTTGTGATTACTTTATTGCCGATGAAATTCATCAGTCCCATGGCTTTGTTGGGGTCGTACATGCGGGTAGCTAAAACCATATCGGCGTCTTTTTCTACCATCTTTGCAATCATGCGGTTGATATGACGTACCTCGTAGGTTCCGTCGCCGTCAACCATTATAATAATGTTGCCTTTGGCGTTTTTCATGCCGGTCATTAACGCTAAACCATAGCCCCGTCGGGGTTCTATGATGAGTCTGCAATAGCCTAGGCTTTGAACGATTTCTTTGGTGCCATCTGTAGAGTTGCCGTCAACCACAATAATTTCCTTAGGATAGGAGAGGTCGTTGTGGATAGTAGATATTGCTTCCAGAATGTTTCCTGCTTCGTTTAGTGTTGGAATTACCACCGAAACCATTTCAACTTTTGACGTCATCAGCTAACTTCCATTTCAAAGGGCTAATATGTTTCCGTTACATGGTTAAATAAGCTCTTCGTATATATCGACGAGGCTTTCAACGTTTGCATCCCAACTAAACTTCTCTTCCATCAAGGCGCGAAGCTCTTTTTTGCGTGAAGAGAAATCAAGAGCTGCAAAACCTAAGATTGCCTTTGCAAGCAACTGTGGCTGACTAGGCGGAACCAGTTTTCCATAATCCTCCATCAACACTTCTCTTATTCCCCCCACGTCAGTAGCTACAACTGGTATTGCACAAGCCATGGCTTCGAGTGCAACCAAAGGCAATCCTTCACCAGACTTTGAAGGTAAAACAAACATGTCCGCGGCATTGTAATAGAAAGGTAAATCCTCATCACTGACAAAGCCTGCAAGCCTAAAATTCGTTTCAAGTCCCAACTCTTGAATTTTTAATTTAACGTTGTCGGAATCAGGACCTTTCCCAACAGCTAAAAACATTATTCGTGGGTTCTTCTTAATTGCAATATTGGCGCTGTCGATTAATGTATCAATGCCGTTCTTATAGACAAGCCGCCTTACTGTTAAAACAAGGATGGCGTCTTGCGGTATCCCCAGTTTTTTCCGCATTTCTTCGCGTTTTCCAGGGATGAGTCGAAACCTTGCTAAGTCAACGCCGTTATAGATGACCTTTACTTTCGACGGTTTGGCACCTAACCTAAGAACATAATCTTTTGTAGCGTTACTAATTGCGATTATTTTATCGGCGTTTTGAAGGTTTTGTTTTCCCACAGTAAAGTCATTTAATCTTTCAACATTGTCAAAAATGTTATTGTATTCTATGAAAGTATTGTGTTGAGTGAGAACGAAAGGTTTGGAGTACAGTTTGGCAAGTCTTCCCGCAAGGAGCGAAGTTAGGTATGGGTGTCCATGAGCGTGGACTATCTTGCTTTTGTTCACTGCTTTTAGAAAAGTTGGAAAACTTGCAATGGTTGGAATCGAATATGGAATCCCAAGGCGAAAACCAGTGTTGAGCGATTCATAGCATTCAACGTTTACGCCGTCAACCACATAATTTTTTGGTGTACCAATTCTGTTAGTTACAATTAAAGGTTCAAAATCGCTTATCTGCAACAGACGCTTGCTTTGTTCATTAACCACCTTTTCTATACCGCCAACATGCGGCAGAAAAGTGTGTGTTACAATGCAAAGCCGTGTTTGAACCATGGAAGCCCAACAGAGTATTTCCTCAATCGACAAGGTATTATAATCTTATGGTAAAAAGCAAAAAGAGAGGTTAAGGGTTAACTTGTGCGCTTTTTGTTGCGCGAGTATAAACGTTTGATGATGCGCCTGCAACTAAAGCACCTATAGCATCGTTTGTTAAAGACCCCAATGTCTTTAGAATTCCTGGTTTGGCTTGGTCAAAGCGTACATACTCAAAGACTCCTCTGGTTCCGCCGATGTAGGTGGCTATTGCCAACCCCAAGATTTCGTCTGCGACAGGTCCAGGTCTTCCTCTAAATCTTTCTTGTGTCAATCCAGGAATTAGTCCCTTTTCTGCTTGTTCTTGCACAGAAAAAGCAGCAACTTCCAGCATAGAGACATTAACGTCAGATAGGATGTCAAGTAATTCTTCTTTGAGCATTTCTGTGGCTTTTTCTTCGGTTTCGATTCCTGGGTGGGGAACGTACATTTCGAGGGCGCAGTCGATTAGGCTTTGTAGAGTGATGCCTTTGTCTTCGAGGTAAATTAGTAGAGGTGGAGGAGTTGATTTGTTCATTTGGTTCAACCTTCTTTTTTAAGAGCAGAGTTTGTTTTAAGTGTTGTGAAGGGTTTCACCTTAACAATTATATGAAAAGAATGGATAAACCAACAAAGCAATTAGATTGATGATTTGCTGAACATTAAGTAAAATGTCAATATTTCGTTAAAAGTTTTAGTAGTTGACGGATTAAGCTATTGTTTGCACAGTTAATGGGCAGTTTTTTATACAAGTGTATCCACAGTAAATAAATACATGTTCGCCCCAAACCAATAAAATAACAAATTGTGGGTGAACCCCCTAGGAGGAAAATTTATGAAAGTTGTTGCTTCATGGAGCGGCGGAAAAGACAGCGCCTACGCATATTACTTGGCAACCCAACATGACCACCAAGTCATAAACCTACTCACTATGATGATGAATAAATCTAAATCAAACTTCCACATGATACCCTCAGGCATCCTCGATGCCCAGGCACAAGCAATAGGGATCCCCCTCATTAAAAAGACCACATCAGCGGCAACCTACGAAAAAGACTTCAAAGCCGTACTGACACAATGCAAAACTCAGGGCGCAGAAGGCTTAGTCACAGGCGACATCTACGAAGTCGCTGGACACGAAGAAGGCTGGCTTGGACGCATCTGCAAAGAAGTTGGATTAACCCCCGTCAAGCCCCTATGGATGGGCGACACAAAATTAATCTATCTTGCCTACCTCAAAACCGGGTTTAGGGCAACTGTGGTACGTACCAACAGGGAGCTCAGTCTCGAGTGGCTCGGACGAGAGTTAGACCGCAAATTCTATGATGACATTCTAAAACTGCCCGGCGTAGATCCTTGCGGCGAAGGCGGCGAATATCACACTGTCATCACCGATGGACCTGACTTCAAACAGAAAGTCGAACTGCTTGAGACAGAAAAGAAACGCTTAGATAATGGCTTTGGATACTTAGAAATCAAGAATTACAAAGTAACCCCAAAGCAAGGCTGAAAACATGGATGTACTAATAGCAAACAACGAATTAAAAGCAAAAGCCTTCCTCGACGAAATAGAAGGAAAAAAACCTCTCTTCATATGCACCATAGCAACCACCGAAACTGGGAAAATCCCCGGTTTATCGGCAGCTGGCGCAAACCCTGATTTTACGGATTTTACTCCCCCTGCCGACGCAGAACTTTTGCTTTTGGGAAAATGCAAATCTATCCAAGGCGTCCCAATAACTCCCGACGGTATTCCGACACCTGGGTTGATTACGATGTCGGCACTGCATTTAGCAGACATACCTGTGCTGGTTGTTAATGGTGGCGTGAAGGTTAAACCTCAAATTCCATATATGGAGTTGGGTGGCAATAGTGGCAGAGACATCCGCACTGGAAATTCTGTTGATAATGTGGAAGAAGTTATCGAACGCGCCAAAGTAGTAGGTGAACAATTAGCGAAAACAGCAGATTATCTTGTTATCGGCGAGAGCATTCCTGGCGGTACCACAACTGCTCTTGGTGTCTTATCTGCTTTAGGAGTTAACGCTCAAGGAAAAGTCAGCAGCACTTTGCCTGAAAACCCTCATAACTTGAAGGCAGAGGTTGTTGCGGCAGGTTTGAAAGCCGCGAACGAAAAATTTGGCAGCCTCAAGAAAAATCCGATAAAAGCGGTTTCCTGCGTTGGCGACCCCATGATGGCTGCTTTGGCTGGATTAGTTATTGGTGGGACTATGCAGGCGCCTGTTTTAATGGCTGGTGGAACCCAAATGACCGCTGTTTTGGCAATAATTAATGCTTTAGAGCCCAAAGCACTCTGTAACGTGGCTATTGGCACAACCAGATGGGTTGCGAAAGACATGAAATCCGACATATGCGGCATCGTCAAGCAGTTTTGCGATGTCCCCGTGTTGGCGGCAGACTTAGATTTTGGTCCATCAAAATATCCTGGCTTAAGAATTTACGAGACTGGGCTTGTTAAAGAAGGCGTAGGTGCTGGCGGTGCATCAATTGCAGCGATGGCAAAGCTTGGCGGCGCTGTTACAAAGGATATACTTCTTAAGGAAATAGAGCGTAATTATGCTCTACTGATGGGCATAAAGTGACTCGCGCTTGGTCGTTAAACAACTAAAAAATCTCTTATCTTTCTTGACCGTTTTTCCAGTCGCTATGGACAAAGATTTGCTGACTGACTGTGCCCGAAACATGTGGGCTTTCCCTTTGATCGGCGCCTTTCTTGGGGTAATTGCAGGCTTATTTGGGATTGCTGCTTTTCATTTCTTGCCAGGCATTGTTGCGGGTGCTTTGGTTTTTGCGTTACTTTTATGGATGACTGGGCTGCACCACACCGATGGGTTGCTGGATTTTGGGGACGGCGTCATGGCGCATGGCACGCCAGAGCACAAAATTGATGTTATGCATGACCAGTTGACAGGCGCAGGCGGATTATCACTTGGTATCTTGACCATGCTTATTACCGCGTTAGCGATAGGGCAACTAAACGTTCGTCTTGTTCTTCCTGCAATCGTTGTAGTTGAGCTTTCTGCTAAACTTTCCATGGTTATAGCTGCAAGAGCAGGAAAATCGGTGCATCAGGGCATGAATTCGCCGTTTTTGGAAGCCATGCATGGACGAGACGGTAATGTCCGTTTGGCGGTTGCATTGATAATTTCCTTTGTTATAGGCTTGGTTTTCCTTAAAGGCGCAGGAATCTTCGTGGTCTCAGCATCTGTAATCACTGGTTTAGTCATGGTTGCAGTGGCATATAAACACTTTAAAGGTGTTACAGGCGACGTTTTTGGCGCAACCAACGAGTTATCGCGTCTGGTTTGTGTGGTTGTTTTAGTGGCGGTGATTATACGGTAATTGCGTTGGTTATGGCTGGCGGAAAAGGCACCCGCATGAAACTTGCTCAAGAAAAACCGCTGATTGAAGTTTGCGGCAAACCCGTCATCGAATACGTACTCTCAGCGCTAAAGGATGCCAAAAAAATTGATACTGTTATCGTTGCTACCTCCAGTTGCACACCCAAAACAACCCAGTTAATCAAGAAACTTGGTGTAAAATTCATCCAAACTCCTGGCAAAGACTACGTTTCTGACATGGGCTACACCGTTCAAAACCTCAAATTGGGCGTTTTCTTAGCCATAGCCGCCGATTTGCCGCTAGTAAGGGGTGAAATGATTGATGCCGTGGTTGAACGTTATGAGCGTTGCGGCAAACCTGCGTTGACTGTGGCGGTGCCTCTGGAAATCAAAGCTAAACTTGGCATGTGCATTGAATACTCTTTCAAAGCTGACGACAAAGATGTTGTGCCGGTCGGAATCAACGTTATTGATGGGCATAAACGGTATGGCGACGAGTGGCTCGACCAAGACATTTTGATAATGAATAACGAAGAATTAGCAGTTAATATCAACACAGTGCAGGAACTCCAACTTGCAGAACGATTATTAAATAGTAAAAAATCCTGATGTCGCCTATTGGGTTAATGAAACACCCAAAGAAATCAGAATGTATTTGGGTTTAGCTTAGTAGATTCAACTGTTGATTTGCAGAATCACGTTGTAACAGCATCAGCAACTTCTCGGGTGCCCCCGTAACTTTTTGTCTTTGATTGTTGTTGCAACCGCTCTACAGAATACAGGTGCAACAACAACTTCTCTTCAAAATTTACCCAAGACTACCGATAACCACAAACCAATATCAACATACTAATAACCAAAGAAAACAGGTTCGTTCTTCTAGAGTTTAGCTTCGTTGCTTGCTTTCCTGAACCTCGTTGAGGGTTGCTTTCATTTTTCTTGCGTCTACATCAAGAAACGGCGATTCGCAAATCATTGTTGGATGCAGCCCAAAATCGACAATCACTTCGGCGAGCATTCGAAATTCTGGTCCATACCGGTCTTCGTCGAGGGTGAGGTGGCGTTTTTCTCCTTGGCTGCTGAACTCGATTTTTGAGAAGTGGCAATGCATGCTCCGGAGAGCTTCGGTTCCCAGTTGTGCTTCAACTTTTTCTGCTATTATGCGGAAGTCTTCGACTTTCTTTAGGGTTCCTTGGTGTAGAGCGTGTAGATGTCCCCAGTCAATAACGAGTTGTGTGCCTTCAACTTCTTGATTGATTGTGAGAATTTCGTCAATGGTGCCAACTTGAAATTTCCGCCCCATAGTTTCTGGTCCAAGTTTCACTTTCAAACCAAGACTCTTCATTTCTGCGCTGATTTCTTTTAGTGCTATTAGGGCGTTTTGGAAAGCAAAACTCTTCTCCACCTTGCCGTAAAAGCCCGTATGAAAAACCACAACATAAGCGCCCATCCAATCAGCAGCCGTTACGCATGCAATTAAGCGCCTTTTGCTGGCCTCAACGGTTTCCTTCTTTCCAGACAAATTCACAAAATAGGACCCATGCATACTGAGTTTAACATCGTTTTTTCTGGCTTCTTCGCCAAGTTTTTGAGCGTCTTCCAGTTTCATCTGAGGTTTAGGTCCCCAACGAGATGCCTGGTACTCAAAAGCGTCCAGTCCTTCCTCATGCAGAAGTTTTGGGACGTCTGCTATGGTTGCTCCAAGAAGCCTGAACATGGGTGGAACCCCTGCTGGACCAAAACGAGTACGCTCAGTCATGTAATCTTTATCCTTAAGTTATTATTCTGATTTTTTTCTTTGAAATAATCAAAAGCTTGTTTTTTACTGTTTTCAAATCTATTTTTTGTTGCGATACCTCAAGCGTCTCTATGATATTTGAGCTTGTAGCTGGTTTAGCCTTTATGATTATAATGGTTAATGGCTCCTTCTTTAGAATACGGTAAATCTGGGAAAAATGATTATCCAATGTCAAAATTGTAAGATTATTTTTCACTGCATATTCCGCTAAGTCGAGTTCTTTGGCGCTTTTAAGATGAGCTCGCTCAACGCTAGTTAAGTCAAAGCCTCTGTTAAGCAGCCATACCCTAACGCTTCTTGGAATGTTCTCATCGATAAATATGCCCGGCAATGGCCAAAACCATTCAGAGGTTAATTATTTCTTCGTTCTCTACACATTTTGAAGCGAAAAGAAGTGCAGCTTTGATGTCTTCTTCAGTGAGGACAGGATATTCCTGGAGAACTTCTTTTTCTGTCAAACCGTTGCCAAGGAGTTCAATGATAAGATAAACTGGAATGCGAGTGCCTTTTATTACTGGTTTACCACCCAGAATTTCATGATCAATCATTATTCTATCCATAAACTCTTCCATGCATTCACTCCACCTAACATTCCATTTACAGTACTAACTGCATAACCTTAAATATATTATAATTGTCTTCCAAAAACGCTTTACGGGTTCCTCATTGCAACGAAAGCAGGCCCATTCACGATTATATCAAGCTGGTTATTGTCGGAACCGACACGTAGAAGTGGATATAAACTGCTGTTACCAGAATTCCGACAGTAATTGCCAATAATGCATAGTCGCCTTTGTGCAACTTGAGCAAGTAAAGGTTTGTGCGTTTTTTTGTGGCTCCCCAAGCACGGGATTCCATCGCCTCAGCCAACTCCAGGCTCCTTCGGATGGCACTGACAATTAACGGGATAAGCACGGGCACGTAGTTTCTGATTCTTTTGAGCAATCCACCTTTCTCGAGTTCTAATCCTCGGGCTTTTTGAGCATCCATTATTGTTTGGGCTTCCTCTGCTAAAACGGGGACAAATCGCACTGCCGTCGTGAACGCGAAGGCGAATTCGTAGGGCACGCGGGATTCCTCAAGGGCTAAGCCTAAGTGGTCGGGTGAAGTAGTTAAGAAGAAAACTGAGAAGGACTCAACAAGCACGACAAACCGCAAAGTCATAGCAGCTGCGCTTTCCACGTTAGGAGCTGTTAAGTGGTATCCTGAAGTGAAAAACGTCGTTCCAACGTTAATAACGAAAATGAATGTTGCCAGAAATGCTGCGCCACGCAAAGAACGCAACCACTGACGCTGAACACGGGCCAACAATACAAAGGGAATCTGCATAAAAAATAAAATCATGAGCGGAATAATCTGGAAAAAAAGAATAGCAACCACAAATATAGCGATGACGTAGACGAATTTTATTCTAGGGTCTAGATTGTGAATTGGAGAGCGGACTTTTCTGAACCTTAAGCCGTCAAAAACGCTCATTTTAACCTTTGCGCTCCTTGGCTTTTAGGATGAGTGCTTTGGCTTCGTAAATGTCAATAACGTCTTTTGGAAAACCCAGAGGTGCCAACTTCGTGAAAACCTGTGCAATCTGGGGCAAAACAATAGAAGACAACTGTAGCAAGGCGGGGTCAGTGAGGATTTCTTTTCCTTCTCCGTCAGCAACGATTTTGCCCTCTTTCATCAACACCACTCTTGGGTTGCATTCTGCCACAAACTCGACATCATGCGTAACCGTAACCACCGTTTTGCCCTGTGTCTGCATCTGAATAATGAACTGACGCAGTCTCTCCTTTTGTTCATGATCCTGCCCAATGGTGGGTTCATCCAAAATCAAAGTTGATGGGTTCCAGGCCAAAACAGAAGCCAACGCCACACGCTTTCGTTCCCCGCCGCTAAGAAGGAAAGGCGAGGTTTTACGGTACTGAGTTAATGATAAAAGATTCAGAGCCCAAGTAACCCGCTCCTCGATGACTTCTGTGGTGAAACCGAAGTTTTTGAGAGCAAACGCAATTTCATCTTCGACAGTTTCGCTGAAGAGTTGATGGTCAGGATTCTGGAAGACAAAGCCGACGTTTCGAGCTAAGGCTGCTACGCTTGACTTCGTGGTTTCAACGCCGTCCACAAGAACCTTGCCCTGTGAAGGCTTCAACAATCCATTAAAGTGTTTGACGAGAGTGGATTTTCCCGCACCGTTCTGCCCCATTATGGCGACGAATTCGCCGTCTTTTATGGTTAAGGAGATTCCTTTTAGGGCTTCAACTTTGTTTGGATAAGCGTAACGGATGTCCTGAGTTTCAATCATTGGGGCTTTAGCTCCTCCAACAGTAGGTCAGCCAATTCCTCAGATGACAGCGGGGTTTTGTCGCCTAATTGTAATCCTTCTTTTTTCAGCATCTGGTAGAGTAGTGTGGCTTTTGGGATTCCGACACCGATTAACCGTGTCTCTTCGCTGTTGAGGATTTGTCTTGGGTCGCCTTCAAAGCGGACTTTTCCTTCATCCATAACTATCAGGTGGTTTGTGTATTTCGCCGTCAAATCCAACCGGTGCTCCACAAGGATGACTGTGATTCCCTGTTCCTTGTTTAGTTTGTAGATTACTTCAAAAATCTTCTCGGCACTCAACGGGTCAAGAAACGACGTGGGTTCGTCTAAAACGATGACTTCTGGTTCCATTGCTAAAACCGATGCAATCGCCACTCGCTGCTGTTGACCCCCAGAGATTTCGTGAGGTGAACGTTCGCGTATATCATAGATGCCTGTTTGGTTGAGTGCCCAATCGACTTTTCTACGCATTTCCTCTCGTGGGACTCCGTTGTTTTCTAAGCCGAAAGCAACGTCTTTTTCGATGGATAAAGCAAATAATTGGTTTTCAGGATTCTGAAAAACTAACCCAACATGTTTTGCCATCTCGTAAGTATGGTGCTTTAGAGTGTCGATTCCAGCAACCATAATTTCGCCTTTCAATTCTCCCTGATAAAAATGAGGCACCAACCCGTTGAAGGTTCGACACAAAGTTGTTTTTCCGCAGCCACTTGGACCTGTAATTAAAACAAACTCACCCTTCTCTACCTTAATCGAAACATCCACAATTGACGGTTTTGTGGCGCCTGGATAGGTATAGGTGAGGTTTTTCGTTTCAATTATGGCCATTTTTTTGTGCCTGCTAACCTTAAGCGTGAGAGTTTATTCATTTAAGCGTAGCTACGCAGTTTTGGCTATTTTCTTTTTTAGAAGAACAAGGCATTGTTTGAGTGCGTCTTTGATTTCTCCTTGGCCACTGACGCCTGAAGCCATCGCATGGCCTCCGCCAACACCGCTCAAGAACTCGCCCAGCGGCGCTGCAATGTCAACTCCCAAATGAACACCTGCCAACTCATTAAACTGACGTGTAGAACGCAGGCTCAATTCAACTTTCCCATTCTTCTTCCCAGCAACAGCCGACATGTGTGCTCCCAAATCTACAAGAGCTTTGGCTGCAGGTGCCTGATAAGCACTCACATGAGAAAGCGCAATTATCCAGCCTTCCACCTTCACGATTTTTGCCCGTTTACAAGCTTTGAGTTTTGCAACACGCTCGGAGGGGTCAATAGGCATTGCAAATAGTGCCAGCGTTTGCTGGGCATCTATTCCTTTAACCACTAGCTTTGCAAGAATCTCAAAGGTCGGTGAATTAGCTAATGCAAAATGTCTGGTGTCAAAGGCTATGCCGACAAAGAGTGCTTTTGCTTCGTTGAGGTTTGGTTCGACTTCTGCTTGGCTGAAGAGCCGGTAGATTAATTCGCAGTTTGCGGCTGCTTTCTCATCTATCATGCAGAACTCGCAGGCCTGCATTGTTTCAGCGCTGGGAGCGTGGTGGTCGATAATTAATTTTGGCGAAGGGGACTTCTTTATTACATCAGCCACTTCGTCGAGTTGCTCAATAGTATTCATGTCTAGGAGCACGATTGCTTCGGCAGATTCAATGTTGGGTTTAAGATTCACGGTTATAGGCAAATGCTCAAACAGTTGTTTTGCGGGTTTGTTGACGCCCTGTGGGCAGCCAATCTCGATTATTGAGTTGGGCAAAAACCTTTTCAGTAATCCCTGCAACGCGTATGCTGAACAAATCGCGTCAGCATCTGCACTTCGATGGCATAATAATAGAATAAACGAGGCTTGTTTTTCCTCTAAAAGCTGAATTAGTTCTTTGAAGCTCATTTCAGTTGTCTCAAAAAGTTTTCTGCAGCCTTATGCGCCTCTTTTACTGCTTCCTTAACCAAGGCGTCGGCATCAACATTTTTTGTTTGGGAGGCTAAAAGTAGGTTGATTTCTACTGTTACGTTTACGGGTTTGGTTCCGTCGGCTTCCACGCTGATATCTAATTGGTCCACGTCTTTGCTGGAAACTTTGGATAGAACATATTTTCTGGCTGCGTCTTCAGCTGTTTGGCATAAAAGTTCGATTTGCTCGGTGGTTAGCTCTGGAAATCCGAGCTCACCCATCAAGCATCACCCTTAAGATAATGGTTGACCAGAGACTGGACTTAGGTCTTCTTGCAGCTTTGTCTGTGCTTCTTTGACTTGGCTGCGTATGCGTTCTTCTTGTCGCGCCATAACTGTGCTTCTTGTGTCCAAAAGAGATTTGCGCTCGGCTAGTTCCTCGTTAACTTTTGTTTTTTCTGCCTTAACTAAAAGTGAACCGATAGCCTTGTAGATGACTGCATCGTCTGCCGTTTTTTGCAGTTCAGCCATCGTTTGATCAACTTCTGTTTTTTCCATTTCAACTTGTTGTTTCTGCGCTAAGATTGATTGAAGAGTCTGTTGCAGTTGCTGTAATCTGAGAAGTCTTTCTTGAACGTTAGGCGGTAACTTTGAAATATCGTCACTCAAATTTCATACTTCCGTACCAGCAATAAGATAAGCTCTTAATTAAGCATTTCCAACCCATAGCGGGGTTAGTTGGAGGCTTTAAGGGGTTGTTGAATTCCAGTAGTATATGTGCTGGTAATTGCCTGAAGTTACTGGGAAAATGGGGTCTTCGTAGACAATGTCGAGATTGATACCGTAGTAGGATACGAGTTTGCTTGTGATAACCGCGACTGTTTGGGTTCGGTTGTCGGTTAGCCAGAAACCCCAAATGGTATCGTTGGGGTTACGCAGACCCCACCCAAAGTTTCTAGGCAAAACCAATGCGGCATCGGGTCCGCTTGAATCGGCAATTTGTTTGGTTGTTATTTCTGTCCAGAATCTTTCAATTGCATTAAGTTGGTCGTTGGTGAGGGTTCCATATGCGCCTTCATCATAGGGGTAATTGAAGACAGATATGTATTTGGCTCCTGCTTCATAGGACTCAAGCATTTGATTGTAGATATTTTGTCCGCTGTCAAGGTATGGGGGTTCATCGTACTTCCAAGTAATTATTGCGCCCCACTCTTTATTTTGCAGTCGCGCTGCACCCTTAACTAAATCAATTTGCTCAGCTACACTAACGTTCCAGCCAAGTTCCGCAAATAGCACATTGTATCCACCCATGTAATCCCACCAGTACAAGCCATAATCGGAGGTGAAAGATGTAATATTGGAGAAGGAGAGATTTTGAATTCCGGGATCTCCCATGATGACGTTTTGGATAAAGAAGTTGGCTTCTAAATCGTAATCGTCAGGTGATAGTTTAGTTCCGTTGTTGATGTAATCGAGTAATTTTTGGCGTATCTCCCATAATGATTTGGCAGCAGGAAAGTCAACTTGGCTAAGGTTTTCTCCGACATATTCGTAGAATCGTCGCCAAGAGGCGTCAAGTTGAATTCCGCCAGGTTCATCGTTGTAATAGATGCCTAAGAATTTGGTTCCCCACATTTGGGTCCAACGTTGTTTTATAGGGTCAAGTGAAGGTTGATTCCAAAACCAACCCCACGATGAAGAGTTACTTTGGTCTTTAATTCCCACATTCACAATAACGCTTAAATTCCGAGCAACAGCGTAATCGCAGATTTCCTCCACTTTTGATTGGTTTGCACTTATGGGGTTTCTGCCAACATCCAAAATGAATAGGTTCGTGTAAGTTTTTACTTTATCTATAAGCACTTTGGCTTGGTCGGTGGTGTTTCCAGCAAAAGCAATGCCCACGTAGGCGTTGGGGTCGGCTTTAGTTTGGGTGACTTTGCCCGGAATTGACAAGTAAACCGCGAACATCGAGACGGCTAAAATCACTATCAGGAAGGCGGGAACTAAAAATTTTCGAACCCGATTAGAGCCGCTCATGCTCAAGCCTTACTATACCATATGTGTTTATCCATCCTTAATGCTTTGCCCCAAATCAACCACATCGAATTTGGCTGGGAACTTTGTGAAGTCTTTTTAAGCATCCAAACATTAACCACAACACAACAAGAGGCGAAGACAAGTGGAACGTGCCAAAGTAGTAAAAGAAGAACTGCAAGAACGCGACATTCATTTTCTTGCGGTTTATGTGGAAGCCAAAAATTCCATCATGATAATGCTTAGCGAGAAAGAGGACAAACTTGGCACGTTGGCAATTGCTGTTCCTAAACCCAAAGACCTCTTGGGCTCAGTAACCTCATCGGTGCTGCTGGGGGATAAGAACGTGATTTCTGCGCGGATGTTTGCAGAGTATGTGGCATCCAAAAAGGGCAAAATCGCCATGGTCTCTGTTTACTTGGAGACATTAACTGAGTTGCAGGCGCAATCGTTCTTTATGCATTTGATTGATAAATTGATTAAAAGTGAAGCCCAAAAAGAGCCAACAGCAATCTAAGTTTCGGCAAATGTGACGCCCTCAATGATTTGTAAATTAACCAGCACTGACTTCCAAGCCATCCTAAATGTAGTCAACGACTCTGCCATTGCATACAAAAGCAAAATTCCCGCTGACAGATGGAAAGAACCCTACATGCCTACCCAAGAATTAGAAGAAGAAATTCGAAACGGGGTTCAATTCTACGGCTTCATCGAAAACAACGCTTTAATCGCAGTTATGGGAATTCAACCTGTCAACGACGTTACTCTAATCAGGCACGCATACACTCTAACGAGTCACCAGCGGAAAGGAGCTGGAGAAAAACTCCTAAATCATCTACTAACTTTGGCTAAAACGGATAAGATTCTGGTGGGCACGTGGGAAACAGCGCCCTGGGCAATAAAATTCTACCAAAAACACGGGTTTAGTTTGCTTTCGAGGCTAGAAACAAATAAGCTGCTAAAGAAATACTGGAACATACCCGAGCGACAAGTTGAAACCTCAATTGTACTTGAACTTAAAAGGCAACAAAGATGAAAACACTCTTCCTAAAAGTTGACGCGGAAAACCCTGATGTAGCAATAATCCAGAAAGCAGCAGACATTATCAAGAAAGGCGGTCTAGTTGCGTTTCCAACGGAAACTGTTTACGGTTTAGGTGCAGATGCACTTAACTCGACGGCTGTGTTAGCGTTGTTTGAGGCTAAGAAGCGTCCTTTTGATAATCCCCCAATCGTCCATGTCGCGGACATAAGAGAAGTGTACAGGCTAGTTACTGAGGTGCCTCCAAAAGCCGAATTGTTGATGGAAAAGTTTTGGCCTGGACCCTTAACTCTCATCTTTAAACACTCAAACATTGTTCCAAACGAAACGGTTGCAGGTTTAGACACCATAGCAATCCGCATGCCCAATCACAAAGTCGCCCTCGAACTTATCAAGCAAAGCCACCGACCCATCGCAGCGCCAAGTGCAAACCTCGCAGGCAAACCCAGTCCAACTACCGCTCAACATGTCTACGAAGACCTAAACGGCAGAATAGACGCAATAATCGATGGCGGCTCAACTAACATCGGTGTAGAATCCACCGTAGTTGACTTGACAGTTGACCCGCCTATGCTTCTTCGTCCTGGAGGCACACCTTTTGAGACGTTAAAGAAAGTTATCGGCGACATGAAACTTCACGCTTTCGTGCAAGCAGAACAGGAACTATCATTGAAAGACATTCTCTCGCCAGGAATGAAACATAAGCATTACGCGCCAAAAGCCCAAGTTATCCTTGTCGAAGGAAACGTTCCAGCAGTTATTGCCAAAGTCAACAAATTAGAGGAATCTTACAGAGTTAAGGGCAAAAAAGTAGGCATCCTCGCCACCGACGAAACACAAACCACCTACCATGCAGACATAGTTAAATCGCTTGGTAGCCGTGCAAATCTAGCAGTCGTCGCTCAAAATCTATTTCGTCTGCTGCGGGAAGTTGATGCAGAAAATGTTGATGTTATAATTGCTGAGGGTGTAAGTTTTGAGGGGCTTGGTTTGGCTGTTATGAATAGGCTTCGGAAAGCGTCGGGATACCATATTGTCAAAGCTGAAGAATAATTAATGAGCTTTTGAAAGTGACAAAAAGGAGACTGGAAGGTAACTTTTCCAGGTTTGCTGGGGTTAATTAGCCAATTTGTGGCTTAGGCTCTGGGAAAAATTTATATCTAAATGTTTGATTTGTTCCGTTTAGAATCTAATAACTTAAACATAGGAATATTTGGTGAAAAACATGTCTCAAGGTGGAGGAAACATTCCGATTCTTGTATTAAAAGAAGGCACAGGCCGCTCAAGTGGCCGCGAAGCACAAAAAAACAACATTATGGCTGCAAAGATGGTAGCTGAAGCAGTAAAATCAACGCTCGGTCCATGCGGTATGGATAAAATGCTCGTAAGCAGCATGGGAGACGTTGCAATAACTAACGACGGCGCAACCATAATGAAGGAACTTGACGTTCAGCATCCAGCAGCAAAAATGCTCGTTGAAGTTGCAAAAGCTCAAGACAATGAAGTAGGCGATGGAACAACAACCGCAGTCATCTTAGCAGGTGAACTGCTTGCTAAAGCTGAAAGTTTACTTGACAAAAACGTGCACCCAACAGTGATAATTGAGGGTTACAAAAAGGCTAGTGAAGAAGCCCAGAAAATTTTGGACAAAATCGCAATACCCGTTGCATTTGAAGATGAAAAAACATTGCGGGATGTTGCAATCACATCGATATCCAGCAAAAGCATCAACGTTGCCGAAGATCATTTTGCAAAAATAATTGTTGAAGCCGTAAAGCAAGTCTCAGAAAAAGTAGACAAAAAATACGTCGCAGACATCGACCTGATAAAAGTAGTTAAGAAACACGGTCAAAGCCTCGACGAAACAGAACTTGTCAAAGGCATGGTCTTAGACAAGGAAGTTGCAAGTTCAGGTATGCCAAAAATCATCGACGGCGCAAAAATTGCCCTCTTAAACGCTAAACTTGAAATTGAAAAAACAGAGTTCGACGCTAAAATTAACATTGAAAGCCCAGATCAAATGAAAATGTTCCTTGACGAAGAAGAACGCATGCTAAAAGACATGGTTACCTCAATTACCAAGTCAGGTGCAAACGTTATATTCACTGAGAAAGGCATCGACGACATGGTACTGCACTTCTTAAGCAAAGCAGGCGTTTTGGCAGTTAAGAGCGTAAGTAGCAGCGACATGGAAAAACTCTCCCGTGCCACAGGCGGAAGTATTGGTGCAAGCGTAAAAGATTTGACCCCTGACGCATTGGGCAAAGCTAAACGAGTAGAAGAAGTCAAAATTGGCGACGACAAACTAATCTACATCCGCGACTGCAAGAACCCAAAAGCAGTAACCATCGTTATCCGAGGCGCATCCAAAAACGTAATCGACGAAGCAGAACGCAGCCTACACGACGGATTATGCGTTGTACGTAACGCAATTGAAGATGGCAAAATTGTTGCAGGCGGCGGCGCACCCGAAGCAGAACTCTCAAAGAACCTACGTGCTTTCGCCGTGAAAGTTGGCGGACGCGAACAACTCGCCGTTGAAGCCTTCGCAGACGCAATCGAAGAAATCCCCCTAACACTCGCAGAGAACGCAGGCTTAGACCCCATAGACATCATGGTAGCACTCCGCGCACAACACGAGAAACCAAACAGCCAAACATTCGGCATTGACGTAACCACAGGCAAAATCATTGACATGTGCAAACAAATGATTATCGAACCGCTACGAGTAAAGCAGCAAGTTATAAAATCCGCAACCGAAGCCACAAACATGATACTGAAAATCGACGATCTAATCAGCATTAAAGGCGGCAGCAGCAAGATGCCACAGATGCCCCCAGGAATGGGCGGTATGGGTGGCATGGGTGGAATGGGCGGCGGTATGGGCGGAATGCCCTACTAAGCATCCCAAGCTTTCCTTTTCTTTTATTTTAATTTTAAATCAAATTTGTGTTTTTTCGTTTCTTGTTTTTTCGAACTCTTTTTTAGTGTAAACTTATATTCTGAATCACCAGAATTATTCGGTGCCTTGGAGACCCCATTATGAAGCACGTAAAGATTTCAGCCTTTGATTGCCCTGATGCATGGTTCAAAGCGTTAAGCGCAATTTGGAAAGAAGGCGATGTTTTCAGAGTGGGTTTTGGCTCCGAAGAGACTGAAACTAGAAAGCTGAATCTTACAATCGAAATAACAAATCCAGAAAATCGTCCACTTGTTAGCGATAAAGCGCCTTGCGATTTCAAGTATGTACAAGGATATGCGTTGGAGTATTTGTGGTGTGGAGAAAAACAAGAAGATGAAACCTACACATACGGTAGTCGGCTGAATCAGCCCGTTAACCAAGTTGAAGAAGCCATTAAAAGGTACATAGAAGAGCAAAGAGACAGACAGGTTACGATGGTTATTAGGCTTCCAAGTGACATAAAGAAATTCGATGAGAACCACAAAAAAAGTGAGCCGCCCTGCTTAAGTCTGATTGATACAGAGATTCTTGATAACCAAATGCATTTTACATGCTATTTTCGAAGTTGGGATGCTTATGGGGGTTTACCCGCTAACATTGCTGGCTTGCAACTTTTTAATGAAGCCTTCGTGAACGAAATAAACGAGCGCGGCAACCTTTCTTTGAAAACTGGCAAACTAGTTTTCCACTCAAAAAACTGCCATATCTATCAAAGACAATATAACCTTGTCAAGGAACTTTTGGAGCCCAAAGACAGCGCCAAAAGAATGGCTAAGACACTTAAGCAAGCAGATCGAGAAAGCTAATTTTCCTTTTTTGTTGGATAGCCAAGGTTTGTCCACGCTGTTGTTCCGCCGAGTACGTTGCTGATGTTTTTGAAGCCTTTTTGTTCCAGTACGCTTGCAGCTATGCTGGAGCGGTTCCCAACCGAACACGTAACTACAATTGGCTTATTTTTTGGGAGCGCATCGGTTTTTTCTGGCAGGTCAGCGAAGAATAGACGTTCTGATTTTTCGATGTATCCTTCGTCTTTCCATTCGCTTGGTTCTCGGACGTCCAAAAGCAGAACTTCCTGTTTAGCCAGTTTGTCTTTGAGTTCCATAACCGACATCGTGCCAAAACTGCTGATGGGTTTGCCCGCTTCCTGCCACTGGTTCATTCCGCCGCAAAGGAACCCGCACATGTTATCAAAACCCAACCGCCTCAGCCGCGGAGCCACAATGTCTATGTCATTTGGGCGTTCATGCACAAATATGATATATTGGTTGATCTCGAGGAGCCAGCCGGGGTAGACGCTGGTTCCACCAATCCACATGCTGAGTGAAATGGGGATGTGGGAGCCTGCGAAAGCATAAGGCAAGCGTGTGTCTAAAATTAGCATGTTTTGTTCTTGCATTTCTTCTTCAAATTCAGATAGGGATAGAGGTCTAGGATAAGATAGCTCACTTAGCAAGGGTGGACCGTTCATGTTGAGTTCCTCCATCTTTTTGAAGTAACGGGGCACCACCAATTCTTCAGAGATCACTTTTTTGATGAATTCTTCAATGCTCAGTTTTAGATACGGATTAGTTTTCCTTTCATATCCTATTGTGGTTGGTTCCTGACCGCTGATACCATGTCCGCATACACTACCGGCACCATGCCCAGGATAGACAAGAATGTGGTCGCTTAAGGTCAGCAATTTTTCATGAAGACTACCGTACAATTTCTCGGCTTGTTTTTGTTGGATAGGTTTGCCGTAGAGGTCGGTTCTTCCCACTGAACCGGCGAAGAGAGTGTCACCAGTAAAAACCATTAGCGGCTCAGAGTTCTCAGGCGGAAAAACCAAGTAACTTAAAGATTCGTTTGTGTGCCCAGGCGTGTTTAAGGATTTGATTTTGGTATCGCCAACGTTTAAGGTGTCACCGTCGGTTAGGTTGTGTTCTCCGTACTTGAACGGGAGGGCGCTGCTGTGGGCGATTTCCGCTTCCGTTATGTTTTGCAGTTCCAAAGAGCCCACCAAAAAGTCTTCGTTTCGGTGCGTTTCCAAAATGTACTTGATTTTTGCGCATTCTTCTTTTGCGAGATGAATGTAGATGTCGCAGTCTCGACGTGGGTCAATAACGGCGGCTTCGTTTTCGTCTGACAGGAAGTAGCTGTTGTGGGCTAAGCCTTCGGATTTGATGGTTTGCAACTTCATTTTTCATTCCCCAAAAAATTTAGAGTAAAATATTAAAGCAAAGTAACATTTGCTAATAATTACAAGCCGTCTAGCCGATTTATTCCTTTCCAAAAATTGAATATGCGCTGATAACTCTTTATAGCGCAAAGCTCTAACATTTCAGGTAGGCGTCTGTTATGGGTCACAACATGGCATCGTGGAAAGTCCTCGAAGGCATGCTTATTGATTTGAAGAAAAAAGGTGTAAATGTCCCAGAAAATATTCTGTCAGACTTGAGATCTGCGAAATCTATGATAAAGCTTCATTGTACCCAAGCTAAAGGAGCTGGCGATGCTCTCCAAAAAGCTGAAGAACTAACAGCAAACGTGGAGGCTTACCTTGCAACAGAAGCGCAGAAGATTTTTGGTCCAGAAAAAGTTGACGCTTGGCTAAGACGCTTAGAAGAAGCCAACGCTGAAGCCTGCGAAGAAACAACACAAGAGAGCAAATTCGTCACCGGAGTTCCCAGAGACCAAAAATGGGTCCGCGTCGACGCCGTCAACAACCTATCGTCGGAGCGGATCGGTCAAATTGCTTGTGAGCTAAATCTTGAAATTAAACCTCAAAAAGACGGAAAACTAATCGTTCACGGTCAACAGGAAAACATAAAAGAATTCATCAAAAAAATGACAACCGAAGCCAAAAATAATATGAAATAAAATGCCCTTAGAAAAGCAAAACATCTCCCCTGCCGAAGAAATTGCCCTCAAATAGTTTTGAGTATATCTCCAAGATATTTTCAATTATTCTGAGTTAAATGCTTCATCTGCATTTGAAACTAAAAATCCACTGATAACAGACAAAACAAATGAACCAATAAGGATAAGCCATGGATTAGTTAACTCGTACAAATCAAGTGAAGATTTAACTCCGACTAAATTTGTAAAAATCAAAACAACCACTGCAAAAATAACAAGTGTTTGGTTTCTCCTAAGAATCGATAATATGCCAGCCGTCAATCCAAAACCAAACGACATAAAGCAAATTGTTGTTAGGAGTGTCCAATCAAATCCGTGTAGAGTACTGTCTAATCCAACTAGCCCCCAGTAAAGACTTATTATAGATGTTATTGCAAGAAGTGCTCCGCCTAAAACAGCAAACCTGTAATTCTTTTGCAATAGGCTATTGTTCGTTGATTTTCTTAACTTAAAAATAACGAGCATCGTTCCAACAAAAGCAAACAATAGGCCCAATAGAACTGCATATTCCCATATTGGTTCATTTGCATTGTGGGCAAAACTAAATCCTGTATGGGTAGTAATCCATCCTTCTTGGGAGACTCCTACATGGACATATGCTGTCGGCAACCAAATAGGTACTTTTGCCTTGAATAGGCCAGTTGAGATTTCTTCAGCTGTTACACCGTCAATCGTTATCGTCGCATTGTGCACTACCTTAGGTAAGAACGTTTGATGCGAATAAGTAGCCGTTGCTGGCAAGGTTAAGCCATCTTCTGGAAGCAACAAATAGGTAACGTTCACCGTTACTGTTGCAGTTCCTTGATTCTTGACGTCATAACTTGCCAATGAAACATGAAAACTATCCCACCAAACGACCAAAGATTCAGATTGCAAACCAAACAGAGTATTTCCTATCTCAAGAAGACTGGGCTTATACTCTGTGCCATTTTGTGTTACTAATTTGGCGGGTTTAAAAGTTATAATTTCAGCAATTGAAGAAGAATAATTAAATGAAAAAAGTCCTTCAGTAGTATTAAGATTAAGAGTGGTTATTGTTCCGCTTTTTGAACCTGAAACTTGAATTGCGACCGTTGCGTTGCTTATGAGCTGACCAGAATCAACTCCATAACTCCATAATGCTTGAAAGGAAACATTCCAAGTACTTCCCACTGGAGTGTAAAAGGAAGAATTTGACGGTAATGGACTTACACCTACATAATAATTGGATGGTGCTTGGGCAACTGATGTTTCAATAAGGACTGGGAGAACCAGCGAAAGTGATAACAGGATTATGAAAATCGCCTTAGAAACTACCCCAAGTTCCTTATTCATTTTGTCACTCTTCTTGCAGTTAGCGCTGTTTTCCCTTATAAGACATTAGCTTTCAGGTTTTCATCTTTTGCAAGACGATTGCAACATATTTCGTAGCAAAAGTATGGCAGAATATTTTGTTATTTGGTTAAATAAGCGGGTTTAAGATTGCCAAGAGTCGACAGAGGTGTTGGCTTGCTGCTTCTTTGTTCGATATGTTTTTTACGGTAAATCGCTAGTGCTTTGTTGTGGGAACCGTTTTGGTGAAACTCAAAGGATTCCAGAAATTGACGTTAACTGACCAAGCACTGCAAATCTGGTTTGACACATTGCAGATTGCCAAGCCCAAAGTGACAGTTGTGCCGTTGCAGGATGCTTTAGGTCGTGTTTTAGCTGAAGACCTAATGGCTCAAGAGGCTTTACCGCGTTTTGACAAGTCAGCTATGGATGGTTACGCTGTCAAGTCGGCTGATTTAGTTGGTGCTTCACAATCAAAACCTGCTATTCTCCAATTAACCCAAACAGACCACGTGGACGCTAAACAGGCTAAGCAGGTTTGGACGGGAAACCCCATTCCTGAAGGTGCAGACGCCGTCATTATGATAGAAAACACCGAGAAACGCGGTGAGGAATTGGAGGTTTGGAGCCAGCTCACACCCTGGACCAACGTTTCTAAGGTTGGCGAAGACATCAAAAAGGGAGACCTTGCAGTTAAAGCAGCCACTCGCTTAAACGCCTATCATTTAGGTTTAGCTGCAGCGTTAGGTTACATTCAACTAAAAGTCTCTGAGAAACCAAAAATCGCAATCCTAGTCACAGGCAACGAAATAACAGAAGTAGGCACAGAACGTGCAAGCAACCAAATTTACGATTCAAATAAAACTATGGTATTAGCCATGTGCCACGAGCTAGGCGCAGAAACAAGCGATCTTGGCATAGCCAAAGACAACACCGACGAAATCGCAGAGAAAATCCGAGGCGCCCTCAAAACCCACGACGCAATTATCACTACAGGCGGAACAAGCGTTGGAGGATTAGACTTAGTGCCAGACGCCGTTAACAAAATTGGAAAACCCGGCGTAATCGTTCATGGCGTTGCATTGCGTCCCGCGATGCCAACTGCCGTTGCAATGTTGGAGAGCAAACCAGTTTTGATATTGTCAGGCAACCCCGTTGCTGCAGTCATTGGGTTTGAAGTTTTTGGCCGACCCTTAATTTGCAAGATGCTTGGAATGAGCCAAGCGGAGCCACGACCAATCGTTAATGCCGTTTTAGCTAGAAGAGTTACGAGCGCTTTGGGAAGGAAAACCTATGTTCGAGTTCGCGTGTTAATGAAAAAGGGCGAATTAATCGCTGAGCCTGTGAGCGCGAAGGGTTCAGGGTCCATATCCACTATGACTCAGAGCAACGGGTACGTTGTGGTTCCCGAAAACCGAGAAGGGATAAACGAAGGCGAAACAGTAGTTGTCGAAATGTTCGGTAGTTTGGAGGTTGTTTAGACGTGTTTAGGAAACTTTTGACGTTTGATGAAGCTAAGAAGAAAATTGATGATCAGTTTGTGCCCGTTTTTTTGGGTGAAGAAGAAGCTGTACTCTTGGAAGCTTACAACCGTGTACTCAATGAGGATACAGTTTCAACGCTTGATATTCCGCCGTTTAACCGTTCAACCGTCGACGGATACGCTGTTAAAGCCGAGGATACGTTTGGAGCCGACGAAAATGAGCCTGTAACCCTAAAAGTTTCTGGCGCTGTCAGTGTTGGTGAGCAGCCGAATGTTAAAGTGGCTAAAGGTGAAGCTGTTGAAATTGTTACTGGTGCTCCAATTCCTGAAGGCGCAGACGCCGTTGTTATGTTTGAAGACACCGAGCGGGAAGATGATACGTTGAATGTTTTTGGCGCCGTTACCTTAAACGAGAATGTTATGAAGAAGGGTTCAGACCTCAAGAAAGGCACGATTGTGCTCAAGAAGGGGCAGGTTTTGGGCTCTTCAGAGATTGGTGTTTTAGCAGCTTTAGGCTTGACCCAAGTCAAAGTTCTCAAAATTCCCGTGGTTGCGGTGTTATCCACTGGCGGAGAAGTCACAGAACCTGGAAAACCACTGCCTGCTGGAAAAATCTATGACATCAACGCTTACAGCATAAGCACTGCGGTTATCGAAAGCGGCGGAAAACCTGTCTATTTTGGTGTGGTTTCAGATGATAAAGCAGCTTTGGCGAAGGCTTTGCAGATGGCTGTGGCTTCAGCGGATATGGTAATAACTTCTGGCGGCGTTTCGGTGGGTCCACGCGACTACACTCCGCAAATTGTGGATTCGCTGGGGAAACCTGGAATTGTTGTTTATGGGATTGCGGTGAAGCCTGGCAAACCTACAACTGTCGGGTTCGTCGGAGATAAGCCCGTGTTTTCGTTGCCGGGCCATCCAACGTCTGCTCTGCTAATTTTCTATTTGCTTGCAAGGCCTCTGATTTTGCGTTTGGCTGGCCGACCTGAAACTGGCATGAAGATGGTTAGGGCTTATGCTGGCTCGCGAATGTTTAGTGCAAAAGGGAGGCGAACCTTTGTTATGGTACGTTTAGAGTTTGATAAGGAATGCCGCTTAATTGCTCAACCCGTAGAAGCTGGCGCTTCAGGCGCGATTACTACTTTAGCGAATGCAGATGGGTTTGTGGAGATTGCTGAGAATGAGCAGTTTGTGGATACTGACCAAGAAGTTGCGGTGTTTCTTTTCCGCGGTTCCGCAGCTAAAGTTTAGCTTATGCTTTCATTAGAAGGTAAGCTGTGAAGATCCAGGTTAAAACAGCGTAAGCAACCATAATCAACGCAACTAAGAGGTTATCGAAACCCGCTGAATACAAGGTGACAAGAGTAAAAGCAGTGATTAATATGAATTGAATGCCGACTAACCATTTTGCCCAACCTCTTTTGGTAAAGAGACTGTACGCGGTTATTAGGCTTAGTATTCCCAGAAAAGCCAAGTGTGGCGGATAACTTGTAAAGGTCAAAGATACCATTAGAAGTATGCCTGTGAGCGTGTAGAAGGCTAAGGAGACTAGTTCGAAGGCCTTGAAGTTTTTTAGTTTGGTTGCTATGGACACAGTTGTTCCGCCTTTACCTTAAGCAGTATAGATTTAATTAATAAATTTAATGTATTTCTCTAAACCAGTCAATTTGATATCTAAACCTCTTGCGTCAGGTTTACTTTAATTGTCTCATAAGCTCACTTTTTGTCTTCGTTAGTGCTTGGATTCTTATATTTTGGTGCGCACAATTTAGTTTGAGGGAAGTCTTTGGCTAAGCCGTCAGAAGTGGTGGTTTTTACAATTGGTCACTCTACTCGAACGCTCGAAGAATTCATCGAGCTTCTCAAAGCCTACAATGTAGTCTTACTCGTGGATGTGCGCACAGTTCCTCGTTCACGACATAACCCTCAATTCAACAAAGAAACCCTCCCAGCCAGCCTCAAACAATACGGCATCCGCTACATTCACATGCCAGAAATCGGCGGACTCCGCCACCCCAAACGCGACTCCATTAACCTTGCATGGGAAAACAGCGGCTTTAGGGGCTACGCTGACTACATGCAAACCCAAGAATTCACGGATAGCCTTCTAAAAATTGTGGCGTTGGCACGGGAAAATCGGCTTGCGTTGATGTGTGCGGAAGCGTTGCCCTGGCGGTGCCACAGAAATCTCCTCTCCGACGCCCTTGTCGTTCGACATGTAAAAGTTGAACACATAATCGGAAAAGACAGCGTCATAAACCACCAAATAAACGAACTTGCGCACGTGGAAGGAACAAAAATAACCTACCCATTATTCACGAAAGAAACGCCCCAGAGAACTTTGGGAGATTTTGGAACAGGCTGATTTTCTGTTTTCGTCACTGTTTTTGTAGTTTTGCTATGAAGAAGCCATTGCATTGATGGATGTGAGGGTAGAGGCGTTGACATTTGGTTAAACCATTGAGTCCTGGCATGCCCATTTTGGGTTCAATGTCAGCGAGAGTGAATTCGGAATGTTCTTTTAGGAACCGTTCAATTATGCCTTCGTTCTCTTCGAGAGTTATGCTACAGGTTGAGTAGGCCAAGAACCCGCCAGCTTTGACTTTTTCTGCGCAGTTATTTATCATTTTCCATTGAAGCTCAGACATGTTCTTGATTGAGTTCGGGCTTAGGCGCCATTTGGCTGAGGGCTGTTTGGCAAAAACGCCCGTGCTTGTACAGGGCGGATCTAAAATTATAAGGTCTGCTTCACCCATCAGCGGCACTGATATTGAGACATCTGCCACCAGGGGCTCTGCGTTTTTGGCTCCCATTCGGCCAGTTTCTTTTTTCCATGTTTTCATCCGTTTAGAGGAGAAATCAACAGAGTAAATGCTGCCTTGGTTTTGCATAAGTTGTGCGAGAAATGTTGTTTTGGCTCCTGGTGCCGCGCAAACATCAAACACGGTATTTCCGGGTTGGGGGTTTGCGGCTTGGGTAGCAAAGCAGCTTGCTTTGTCTTGGATGTAGAATAAGCCTTCTGCGTAGCTTGGCAGGGCATTTAGGGGTTTTTTGGATGATAAAACCTTGTAAGTATAATTTAGGAGCGAAGTTTTTTCTAATTCAACTCCTTCGTCTTTGAGCTTTTGCACCGTTGCTTCTTCAGTTGCCTTTAAGGTGTTAACTCGAACGTAGTTGGGCGGCAACTTCATACTGCCAGTCAACAATGATATGGCCTCGTCGTGCCCAAAGAGCTTCAAACAGTAATCGACAAACCATGTTGGATGGTAAGTTTGGAGGCTGATTTTTTCTGCGTCACTTGCCGATTCGATTATTGGCTCAATTTTTTTGGTAAGCAAAAAGCCCAAAACGGGTTCGATTTCGCGCATGGTTTGCCAGCCCAATATAGCTCTGCCCATGCTTGCGATGCTTTCGGCTTCTTTTAGGTTCATTTTTTCCCAGTTTTTTACAACGCGAGTCTGGTAAACGTACAAGCGAAGGAAAGCTTGGATTCCCATGGTATATTCGCCTATTTTTTTAGGCTCGACCACAACATTTACGAATTTATCAATGAGATTTTTTCGCCGTTCAGTCTCAACCACTAAACCATATGCAAAACGTATTGCACTTGGATCTTTTACGCCAAGCTGTTTTACTGTTTTCATCAATGCTGAACGCTCGTTGAGTCGGCGCATTTCTATCCAACTAAGAGTCTCTATAGCAACAGTCCAAGCGTCCCGCAACAAATCAGTTCACAGCTATGAAAAACACAGGCATCCTAATAAGAATTCAAAAAAGAACGCAATGTTATTGCATGTTAACAGCGTATATCAAGAATAATTCGATCCTTTGATTGAGACAGCTCTAAAAAATCAGTCCAAGTAAAAAAAGTAGACCGCCACCTATACATTATGCATAAAGTCCAAATCAGCTAAACAGACCCTATTACAATCCTAAGGAATGATTTTTTGAGGTTTTTGGCTGTAAATTATGGTACTTTATACATTGGATAATTTGGGGTTTTTTAGTCACTAAGGTTTTTAGTCTCTATGTTCCTTATAGGAGCTAAGGTTAACTGGGATGGCGCGTACTCTCTTAGATTTCTGGATAAGCGAACAACCTAAACCTGCCGTTAAAGTGGAGGTTAAGGCGCAAGCGCCAGCTGAACCTATCAAAGTTAAGGAACTGGCAGTGGTTAAACACAAGAAACGCGGCCAGCGACAACCTTATCCACCAGTTTGCCCCGAAAACCTATCTCCCTCCTATTTTGTCTCAGCATCTTATGATGGACGCCAAAAGAAGGCGATAATCAAACTCTACGAGCCGGAATCGGGTCAAATTTATTTTTGGTATGACAACACGGGTCACAAACCATATTGTTTAACCAATCTTACACCTTACGAACTAAACAAAATCGAAGGCTTAACTCATCATGAAGGCTTTGACAGTCTTGAAGTCACTGAAAGATACGACCCCCTCAAGAACCAGACGGTTAAAGTTACAAAAATAATTGCTAAGGACCCCTTGGCAATCGGCGGCAGACCGCAGGGAACAATCCGAGATATCGTTCCAGAAAATTACCCTCGAGTCTGCGATACCTACATCGAACCATCAGATATCAAGATTTGGGAATCCAAAATCAAGTACTACCAATCATACATCTACGATAAGCAACTGCAGCCCGGCATGATTTACGAAGTGAAAGACGGCAATTTAGTGCCCAAGGTGCTTGAGGAAGCAACTGAGAACCTCAACAAAATCAGAAGCCTGTTCAAGGAATGCACTGAGGAGGAACGCGAGTATGCGGAGATGTGGGCTAAACTTCTCGAGTATCCTGCGCCCAAGTTCCGCCGGGCAGCCATTGATATCGAAGTTCTGTCGCCTCTATCGACGAGAATGCCCGATGCGCGTGAAGGCGCCTGCCCAGTGATTGCCTGCTCAGTTTACAGTTCAGACGGTGAAAAAAGAGTACTTGTTCTCAGACGCGAGGGCATGCGTGAGGGTAACGTACACTTAGCATCTGACATTGAAGTCGAGTATTGCGAAACCGAAGAAGAACTTCTTCGCAAAGTGTTCGATGTCTTGTGCGATTACCCCTTCATTTTAACTTTTAACGGCGACGACTTTGACCTCCGATACTTAGCTCACAGAGCCGCAAATCTGGGCTTCAGTAAACACGATATTCCTGTGGAAATCGGCAAACGGACATGCAGCCTTAGATACGGAATCCACATCGATCTCTACAAGTTCTTCTTCAACCGCAGCATCCAAATCTATGCCTACGGTGGACGTTACAAAGATGTAAGTCTTGGAGACGTAGGCAACGCGCTTTTAGGCGTAGAAAAAATTCATTTAGAAAAAACGTTCGGCGATCTCAATTATAGTGAACTGGCAGCTTATTGTATGCGCGACTCAGAAATCACGTATAGACTGACGAGTTTTGAAGACGACAGCGCCATGAAACTCATCCTGGTGCTCTCTAGAATCAGTAGTATGCCTATGGAGGATGTGAGCCGCCAGGGAGTCAGCCGCTGGATACGCAACTTTATGCATCGTGAACACCGCAAACGCGGCATGCTTATTCCCAATGGCGAAGACATCTTAACCAAGAAGGGCAAAACCACCTCTACCGCCGTGATTAAGGGCAAAAAGTACAAGGGCGCAATAGTTGTGGAGCCCACACCCGGCATTCATTTTAACGTGGCAGTTATGGACTTTCCGAGCCTGTACCCTTCAATCATTAAAGTCTGGAATCTAGGTTACCAGTCCATTTGCTGCGAACATCCCGGCTGCAGAAGCCATATGATTCCTGACACTCCCCATTGGTCCTGCACTGAGAAACGCGCATTAGAAAGTCTGCTGATAGGTTCGCTACGGGATCTGCGTGTGCGCTGGTACAAGAGCCGCGCTAAAGACAAATCGCTGCCGCCTGAACTGCGAAGTTGGTACAACATCACGCAGGGAGCGCTGAAAGTCATTTTGAACGCGAGCTACGGCGTTTTCGGCGCAGACAGCTTTGACCTCTACTGTCCGCCAGTCGCTGAAGCCACAGCCGCCATTGGACGCTATAGCATCACCCAAATCCTCAATCACGCCAAAACCGTGGGCATTCAAGTACTCTACGGAGACACTGACAGTTTATTCCTCAAAAATCCCACCAAAGAACAAATTGAAGACGTCGTCCACTACACCGAACATGAACTGGGCATGGGTATTGACGTCGACAAAACATATCGTTATGCGGTTTTTAGTTCTCGAAAGAAAAACTACCTAGGCGTCCTCGAAGACGGCACAGTTGACGTTAAAGGGTTAACAGGCAAGAAAAAACACATACCGAACTTCATCAAAGGCGCCTTCAACATGATGAAAGACAGGCTGGCAAAAGTGAAGAACCCTGAAGACTTCGAGAAAGCCAGAAAAGACATAGCTAACATAGTACGCGAACGCTACAACATCCTTAAACGACGCGAATGGGGCGACATGAGCGAACTCGCCTTCCACGTAGTTTTAGGCGACGAAGTTGCAAGCTACACTAAAACGACGCCCCAGCATGTGAAAGCCGCTAAAATTCTGCAAGCAAGCGGCAAGGAACTACGTGCAGGCGATCTGATAAGCTTCGTTAAAGTCAACAGCAACAAAGACCACGTAAAACCTGTCGAGCTGGCATCAAGAAACGAAGTAGACGTTGACAAGTACATAGCGTATTTGCAAGCCACTTTTGATCAGGTTTTAGATGCTTTGGGCTTAAATTTCGAGGAGATTATCGGGTTAACTAGGCTTGAAAGTTTCCTTGGAGCTTAAAAGGTCATAAAAGGTTAATTATTGCTCCGAGCAATGTGAAGAGAGCAACTATAATCGCGATTATCATAACTATTTTGCGTTCAGTTAACGGACGATGATAACATATTATTGTAACCAAACTTTTTCGAGCATCAGAGCTGAGTTTTGTGCCGTCGAATTTGACTCCAGCCCGTTTGTGAGTGAAGAATACAGCAAGCAGGATGATTGATGAATTAAAGATGAAGGGCAAAATGGAAATTAACAAGTCAACTTTTAAGTCCGAAATTACTGCGAACGATGCTACGGTTATTCCAATGGCAAATGAACCTGCGTTGCCAACGAAAATCTTACCTCGCACGTTAAAGTACGCTAAAATTAACCAAAAGAATAACGGTCCAACCATAAGGATATATGAGGAGGAAAACGATATCAATCCCAAAATGACTATGGCTGGGCAAATGGTTTCTAATCCGTTTAAGCCACCAAGTTGGTTAACGGTGTTTGTTACTATCATAACAATAAAGGGGACAATAAGGAAGACGTAGTATGCACCAAAATGCAAGGATCCTAAAAAGGGAATGAAAATGGAAGTTCTTATGGCACCAATCTGTAGACCTTCAAATACATAATACATAAGTGGAAGAGCTGCGATCAAAGGCATGAACGCTTTATAGCGCCACTTTAAATCCATAAAATCGTCAAGAAGGCCCATAAACCCGCCGAATAGCACACATACAGCCAATGTTAAAGCTGCAGAGACACCATTCACTGAAGTATCCATGCCTAAAGTAAAGATTCTGTTTAAGAAATAAATCGAGAAAAGATAAATTGTAGTGGTTAGGACAAAAAGAACACCTAAACCATTGGGAATTAAAGGCCGACCAACTTTATGCTGGTCGGGAACCTTTGGAAACACTGCTTCTCTGCCTACCCTAAGACGAAGGTGGAGTTATACCGTGTGCTGCATCGTATGCTGCCCAGTCAATTGAGTAGATTGCAACTAGCGGAACCAAGCCACCATATTGGCCTGGAGAAGCATCTATTCCAGCGATTTCTGCTACCTGGAAGTAGGTCGGCACTGTCGTTGTTTGATCCGGTGACACAGTTATTTGTCCTCCAGCAGATACAGCTTCGCAATATTGGACTTCTGCATAGTTCATAAGTTCAAATACTGTGCAGTTTAAGCCTTGGTCGTTCCATTGCCACCTTCCCGTTGTTGGATCACTGGAGCCGAAAGTGGTTTCGTCTGTCCATGCGGTTGCATTGTTCATGAAACCTTCACTTATCAATCTATCCTTAGCTTGTCCAGAGATTCTTGCCATCCAAACCCATTTGCCTTCATCGCCGTATCCAGCTGGGCCTGCAGTATAACTTCCGGTGCTTGATTGAGAGATTTGAAGAACTGTGAAGACCGCGATATATTGTGTACGTGACTGGCCATAGCTGCTGAGCATTGCCATCGATTGGTTCTCATTACCCATGAATATGAATCCATCGTTCTCTATTTGAGTGGCGTTTTGTGTAGTGTTATCCGCTATACTGGTAACGTTTCCAAGGTCACTTAACCAGTTTCCATAGTCCCACCACATGACAACAGCAGTATCCGAGGAAATGTGACTCTGCATATAATGTATCGCGTCAAGCCAAGCGCTTACTGGCTGGGCAAGACTTGCTCCACCTACTGGAAGGCTGGAAGCTTGAATTGCAGTTGGTACGTAAGCTTGGTTGATAGCTCGGGGCATTCCGCCTGTTTGTGGTGAAAAGGCCAAGGTTGATGCTAGCATCATAAAGATTATGAAGACTGCGACACCGCTGTATTCTTTACTTACACGTGGCATTCTACGTTTTGATTTGGCAAGATTTTTTGGCACTTCCTGAAGTAGAGTGAAGAATGGTTTTAGCACGCTGATTAGCCCTATACCCGCTATTATGGCAAACGCAGGTGCAAAGAGGACAAGCAGCCGAATCATGGAAGATGCAAAGTAGAGTCCGGTTGCCGCGAATAGTAGCAAGAAGATATTTCGGTTAGTAGGATTCCTCAGAACGAAATATAGACCTACTATGAAGAATAGAATAGCTACACCGAATTCTATGTAGAGGTTTCCCCATCCAGAGATTCTCTGTTCTGCGACTGAATCGACAAGAGGCGAAGCAGCCCGAATAAATGGGTCTAAAACTGTTACGAATTTACCTGTTATTCCGCCAAGTTTGTCGGTTAATGCTAGACCAGCAAAACCGCCAATGATTACTACCATTGACCCAATTGCCAATGACAGTTTGGTTTTCATGGATATGTTGTTTCGCAGAATCTCCGCAACTATTAGCACGATAAAGACTGCTGCTACGGGGAGGATTGCACCTGAAATTAGGTAGCTGAGCGATATGTAGGGAACTTTTGTTCCTACAAACAATGCTAAGCCGAAAGTTATGCTGTAGTTAACGAGCATTCTTGGAGTGTATCTCTTTAGTAGAACCAAAACAAAGACAAACAGAACTGACAGAGCAATCAGATAGTATGCTGCGCCCCATCCTGAGATGAAATAAGCCAAAGCGCCACCCGCACCTAGCGAGTACAATAATGAGGCGCGCATGGACCTGTGGCTATCCAAGGACCTCAGGAACAGGAATATGAACAGAACTAATCCGAGTACACCAGGTACTTCGGTATCAAAGAAGCCCAGAGAGCTTCTCTGTAAAAATGAAGGAGCCAACGCAAGGAATAACGCTGCAAAGAGACCTACTGCTTTTCCACCCATGTCTTTACCTACAAAGTAGAGAATTAGAACTGACACCACTGCTACAAGAGCTGGGAATATTGCGGTGTAGGTCATTAGATCTATGTTTGCGCCGAAGAATGTTACAACTTGAAATGTTGCTGCAGCTAGCATGGGTAAGCCTGGCAGTGAAGTCGACATGTCTAATCCAGCTGGATACCATTTCTGCATGTTAATCCAAGCGGTTGGCCAGTAGGGTGAAAGTAAACCGTTAGACACCATATGCTGTGTTATGCTGAACTGATAGTAGGGATCAAACTCATTTAAGAGAGAAGTTCCACTTGAGAGGCTTTCCCAACGTAGTGGGAGAACACGGATAGTAAATGTGATAAAGAGAATTACAATTAACGCTGCAAAAGCAATGATTGTACCATGGCTTACCTGAATTTTTAGCCTGCTAAAGATAGATAAATTACCAAGTCGTTCTCTAATTCCTTCGCCCACTTTAAGCCATCTCTTCCGAATGTATATTGCGATTGTACTATTTTACACATTGGCGATTTATTTATGGCTTTCCAAAAGCTAGATAAATGGCTTCAAGCGGATTTGAGTAATTAGTTACATGGCCATAACTTAAAAGTCAACACCTATCAACTATTTGCAACCAAAACCCTACAAGAGGATCAACAATAGGCGATCTATTCTCAGCGTTTGCTTAAGGGTTTAACTTCCACATCCATAGGCATCAAAGATAGTTTTCTGCTGCATTTTGGACATTTTCCACCGTGTTGAGCTATAATTTCGTCTGGCGGTTTAAGGTCTTTGCCTTCATACAAAACATGCTTGCAATCATGGCAAATAACGCGTTGCGGCATCCCAAATACCTCAATATTAGCATGGATAGGGCGTATTTATTAGTTGCTAAAAATTCTAGGAGCCAACTTTCCTTATGCCCTCACTGTAAAGCTTTTAATTTCAAATACATTGGAATGTTAGATTGTGGTTTAACAGAGTTTGGAAAAATACACTTTAGTCATTACAGAAAAGCCTGATGCCGCAAACCGGATAGCCGAGGCGTTGGATGTTGATGGAAAACCGAAAAAAGCATTCTGCAACGGCGTTCCATATTATCAAGCGTATCGAGATGGCAATATTGTCGTCGTTCCAGCGTTGGGACACTTATACACTATCAAAAGCAAACAGAAAGGGCGAGGCTACCCGATTTTTGATTATCAGTGGGTTCCAAGATACCAAGCTGAGCGAAAAGCTTCAAGGATTCGGGTTTGGTTAAAAATCATTGCTCAACTAGCTAAAGACGCCGAGTGGTTTGTGGATGCTTGCGACTTTGATATTGAAGGCAGCATCATAGGCTACACCATCCTAAAGTACGCATGCGGCAGCAAAGAAGCCGCAGCCAAACGAATGAAATACTCCACTCTAACAAAAGAAGAACTCCAAGAATCCTACGCTCACCTACAATCAAATTTAGATTTTGCTCTCGTTGAGGCAGGATTAACTCGTCACGAAGTAGACTGGTTATATGGCATTAACCTGTCGCGTGCCTTAACGCAAGCTGCCCAAAACAGTAGCGGGCAATACGCAACGCTCAGCACAGGCAGAGTTCAGGGACCAACGTTGGGATTTCTTGAATCCCGCGAAAAAACCATAAACAGCTTCATTCCAACACCTTACTGGAGATTAATTGCAAAAGTAATCGTAAACGACATCCTTCTCGAATTTGAATATGAGAAAACACTCGAAAACAAGGCACAAGCGACGGCAATTAAAGATTCTTGCAAAGCCAAGGAAGGTCAAATAGAAACGGTAGAAACAAAAGAATTTTTGCAGAACCCACCCGTACCTTTTGAACTTGGAGCGGTACAAGGTGAAGCTTACCGATTATTCAAGTACAACCCCATGCGCACCTCAAGCATTCTCCAACATCTGTATTTGGATGCTTTGATTTCTTATCCCCGAACTAGCAGCCAAAAGCTTCCGCCCACAATCGGTTACAAAAACATACTCAAAAAACTGGGAAAAGCGTCTGCATACGCTAAACAGGCAACTGAACTACTCTCAAAATCTGCATTGAAGCCTAACGAGGGGAAAAAATTTGATGCTGCTCACCCAGCAATTTATCCCACTGGAAACTTACCTCAAAAACCCCTCGAAACCGCTGAAAAAAACATCTTTGATTTGGTTGTTAAACGGTTTTTAGCTGTTTTTGGCGAACCTGCAATTCGTCAAAGCATAAACGTCACCTTAGGCATCAATGGCAACCTTTTCCATTTGAATGCCGCTCGAACGTTGATGGAGGGGTGGCTTCGATTCTACACTCCATACGTTCAGTTGAAGGATTCTGTTCTGCCGCCTCTAACTGAAGGACAAAAAGTCACTGTTAAACAAGTAAGCATAAGTGAGCAATTTACTAAGCCTCCCCCACGATACAACCCAAGCACGTTACTTTTGAAAATGGAGAAAGAAGAAATCGGAACCAAAGCAACAAGAGCAGCCATCATCCAAACCCTCATCGACCGCAAATACCTAAGCGGCACAGCCAGCCTAACCATCAGCGAATTAGGCACAGAAGTCATCGAAGTCCTCTCAAAATATTGCCCAACTGTTGTCTCTCCGGAACTAACCCGAAAACTTGAGGAAGAAATGAACCAAATCCAGCAGGGCAACCAGACAAAACAAAACGTTCTGCAAAACGCCATTGAAACCCTAAAACTAGTCACATCGGAGCTTAAGGAAAAAGAAGCGGTCATAGGTGCCCAATTAAGCCAGCCACTACAAAAATCGAGGCTTGACGAAAGAACTGTTGGATCATGCCCAAAATGCAGCGATGGAAAATTAGTGATTTTGCACTCCAAAAAAACTGGCAAACGCTTTGTCGGCTGCACAAACTATTTCAAAGAAACAAAATGCGATAATACTTTTCCTCTTCCTCAAACTGGCACTGTTAAACCGTTGAGCAGTGCCTGCGTTAGCTGTGGCTCACCTATAGTAGCTGTGTATCTAAGGGGAAGGCACCTTTGGAAGCTATGCCTCAATCCAAATTGCCCATCAAAAAAACCAAAAAGTGAAAAGTAAATTCTAAATTTTTTGAGAGGAGCAAATTTTTGTTTTACAGAATAATTGGTCTTCTCAGAGAAATATTTAACACACTCACGGTTCCAATTAACTACCAAGCCCGCTTGGAGTTACCTGCATGAGCATCCTTAGCCACGACACATTCTGGAATGCAGTCATCTCCCTGCCGATGACAAAAAAGATGCTTCGAATGTCGCTAAAAAAATGCAGTAAATGCGGCAGAACCGTATTGGAAGCCGCACTTGATGATTACGCAGGTAAAACCAACCTCAAATGCGACAAATGTAGCGGTTTGTACTCGCAAGTTATTGGTTTTTGGGTTGAATTTCTAAGAAGAACTCTTAACATTAAACGGGAAAAAGTTGAAAAACTCCTCGTCGACCCCTACGCGAGAAAAGCAGTCATAAACCTGACAAAATCATTCGCTTATATTGGCATAAAAAAACCCATCTCGATCTATGCACCTTTCCTTGTGGTTTGGGATTTCACTCACCAATGCAATCTACAATGCAAACATTGCTACTCTAACAGCGGCAAAGCCCAAGAAGGAGAATTGACCACCGAACAAGCTTTGGAGGTTGTGGATCAGATTGCAGACGCCGGTGTTATAGCCTTAGCATTTTCAGGCGGAGAACCCTTAACCCGAAAAGACTTCTTTGAAGTAGCACGTCACGCCGCCGACCGTGGACTCTACGTGTCAGTCGCTTCAAATGGAACCTTACTTACGAAAGAAAACGTGCAAAAGCTAAAGCAAGCCAAAGTTAATTACCTCGACGTTAGCATCGATGGCGCTACCGCCAAAACCCATGACGATTTCAGAGGTGTCCCCGGCACATTTGATAAAGCAGTTGCGGGCCTGAAAAACTGCGTAGAAGCAGACTTATGTGTCTGCATCGCAACGACAGTGGGCAAAAATAACATGACAGAATTACCTGCCATCATAGATTTAGCTGAAGAAATACACGCGGAAAGATTTACTTACTTCAACTTTATCCCAACAGGACGAGGCAAAGCTCATTTTGATCAAGACCTCTCACCTCAAGAACGAGAAAACGTCATGCACTACTTGCTAAATCGTATGTCATCAGGGTGCAAAACCACCATACTTACCACTGCACCCCAGCTAGCGCGAGTGGCATTGCAGTGTCAGGGTCCAGCTGGAACAGGCGACGTAACCATGTCCATGGCACACATGCAAACCGTCAGGATAACCAAAAAAGCCGTCCCTCTTGCCGATTTTATCGGGGGATGTGGTGCTGGAAGATTATATTGTTCACTCTCTCCGCAAGGCGACGTTCACCCATGCGTCTTCCTGCCTGTGAATGTTGGCAACTTGAAAACCGAAAAGTTCCAAGATATCTGGCTAAATGCCCCACTCTTCAAAGCTTTCCGCAACAGAGCAAACCTCAAAGGCTCATGTGGAAAATGCGATTACAAATTCATTTGTGGCGGCTGCAGGGCACGCTCAGCAGCGTATCATAACGGTGACATGTTGAATGGTGACCCAGGCTGCCTTCAAGGAGTGAAAGGTGCAAAAAATGTCTAACTCCGCAAAGAAAACGGTTAAAATTTTCCGTGCCAAAGACGACATAAGCGATATCGTTAAGGAAGCTGTGGCAAATTCTGGCTTACGTGGGAAACACTCGATTTTTATTAAACCAAACCTGAGCCACCCAGAGTACTTGCCCGGTGTTGTAACCTGTCCAGATTTAATGCGGCAGTTGGTTGGTTTGCTGCGGGATGGAAACAGTAAAGTCATCGTGGGTGAATCCAACGGGTTCAACTATCCCTGCTGGACGGCCTTTGATAAAACCGGCGCCCAAGCAGCCGTCAAAGCCGCAGGCGGCACGGTCATCAACCTCTCAGAAGACAAGCTAGTCGAAGTCAAATTCCAAAACAACACACCGCTGAAGCGGCTGTTTTTACCCAAAACCATCCTTGACGCCGACGCCGTTGTCGATTTGCCGTTAATGAAGACGCATGAATTCATGGCTTACAGCGGCGCAATCAAAAACCTCTTCGGCTGCGTACCCAGCAACAAACGCATCTACCTGCATCCGTACCTGCCAGAAGTCATGTACCGGCTGTATAGCTTATTCAAGCCTCAGTTAACGATTATGGATGCCAGAACAGGCATTGAAGGCAATGGCCCCACAAAAGGTAAACCCGTCAAAATGGGATTAATGTTAATAGGCAATGATGCGTTGGCTTTAGACATAACCGCTGCTAAAGTTATGATGCTAGATTGGAAGGAAACTTACCTCAACTTCATCGCCAAAAAAACAGGGTTGCTTGAAGAAGAAATCCAAGTCGAGGGGGTATCAGTATCTGAGGTAGAACACAGGTTTGAGCCGCCCAGAATCGATTTGCCCGTTAAAGCGCAAATGATAGTTTACCAGCATGAGTATTTAACGAAGGTGCTTTTCTGCTCTTTGGACATTGTTAAGCTGTTCCAGAAGGTAACTATGGCATACAGGGGCAACCCCGTTGAAATAGGCTAACTTAAAGCTTCGTCGTAAACTTTCAGTGTATCCTTAATTACGATGCGCCAATCATAGTTTTCCACAATTGTTTTCCGAGCCAGCGCACCCATTTCCTCTGCAAAAGCTGGATGCTCAAGCAAATAAAGTATTTTTTCGCTGAACTGCCGTGAATTGAAGGGTGCAACCAAAAACCCATTTTTACCACTGTCGATGGTTTCGGGAATGCCACCAATGGTAGTTGTCACCACAGGCAAACCTGTTGAGAGTGCTTCCAAAACAGCGAAAGGATGATGTTCATAGAAGGTCGAGAATGCAAAAACATCGGCGGCTTGATAGAGTTTAGGCAGCTTCTTGTCAGGATAGTAACCTGTAAAGATTATGTTGTCTTTTACTCCAAGTTTTTCTGCATGTGCGAGAAGTCTATTCATTTCGTCGCTTTGCCCCTTGCCCGAAATTATGAATTTGGCGTTTGGGAAACGTTTTACGACGGCAGGCATGCTTTCGACAAGTGTGAACAATCCTTTTCGAGCATAGAGGCGTCCGACTGAGACTATAGCTAAATCATCGGGGTTGAAGCCTAGCTCCTCTTTGACTTTGCGCTTATCGACGGATGGCTTAAACTTGTTTACGTCAACACCGTTATGGATAACCCGTACCTTGCTTTCAGGAATCTTGTAATAATTCGTTAGCTCCCACTTCGTAAAATGACTAACAGCGATAATCTTTCTCGCTCGCTTAAGCATACCTTCCTCAAAAAACCGTAAAAACCAGTTAAAACTCACCAAAAACTTTTCGTTCGCGTTTATCCGGCTATAGGGTTCGCCGCGGATAGCTTCAGCCTCGCCCTTCCAAGTGGAGTGGACGGTGCAAACAAGCGTTTTGCCAAAGTTTGGCGGAACCGCAAAATTCGGCGTCAAGGGCAGTTGGGGGTGAGTAATGTCAACGTTGGCTGTGTTTCGAACGCTTTGGAGTTTGCGGTTACTGGCGGCTGCAAGCATAAACGATTTTACTATGGGAATTTTTGGGATTTTTAGGAAAGAAACGTCAAGTTGTGGGTTGACTTGGATGTCTTGGGCTTGGTTTGACCCAGTAATCACGTAGATTTTGTAGCCGTTTTTGAGAAGTTCATTGGAAAGATAGTAGACGTAGGCGCCTGTTCCCCCTGATAGCGGCCAATATTCAGGCGAGATAAAGCAGACTTTATGCGCCATTTACTTATCTCTCCCAATTAGGTATTTTGAGGTTGTTACTACTGCGCCGACAAACCAAGCTGTTGCCCTCACAAAGTAAAGCACCACCAACCGCAAAGCGACCCAGTCTTGAAACTTGACTGAAAGCTTCACGGCAGAATAAACATAATAAACAAACATCCCCAATAATATTAACCCAGAAACAATCCACAACAACCTCAACAGCGGCACAATACCTACAAGCAAAAACACAACTATACCCAAAAGCAACACAGGCTGAATATTCATGCCAACATCCGTAATCTCATCACCCCGAGCTAAGCTTCCATGTTTGAAGTAGAGTTTGAGGGTGTTTTTGCCATACTGCAGCTGTTGACGATAAAACGCTCGAAGCGTGGGACGGTTAAAATGATAACAAACCGCACTTGGCTCGTAAGCAATCTTGTAGCCTTTGTCGCTTAAGCGAAAGCCCAGGTCGGTGTCGTATTGGCTGGGCAGATTCTCGTCCCATCCACCCGCTTCCTCTATGACTGCTTTTTTGAGGAGCAGGTTCATGGTAGCTATGCGACCAGTAAATTTACCTATGCGGCGGTAGCGGTTTTTGAGTTCGTACCCGATGCTTCTTGCCCATGGGTTCTCGCGGTTCCACGTTTCGATACTCCCACTGACACCTGCCACCTTCGGCTCTGCAAGGTGTGGTGCAAGTTTGTTTAGCCAGTTGCCTTCAATTTTGGCATCGGCGTCTATGAAACCCAAAACAGGATGGGCGGCGATTTTCATGGCATAATTGTATGCCGCAGGAGCATTTAGGCGAATGGAAACCACTTTAATTGGAAATTTCTCGGCAATTTTGACTGTGGCATCTTTGGAGCCGCCGTCCATAACTATGACTTCAAAAAAATCAGCAGGATAATTCAAAGCGAGAATGGATTTGAGACATTCTTCTATTGTGTCTTGGCTGTTATAGGCTGCCACAATAATCGAAACTTTGGGAAATGTGCCCTCAGCCACTTTGCTATCCCCTGAAACGAGCAAGCATAATCGAATAGAGGATTTTGGAGCCATCCCATGCTGGGTCAACGCCTGAGTGCCCATATGTTCGCTGCTCAAAACTAATCGGCACCTCAGCTACTCGAAAGCCTGCCTTAACGGTCTTAACAAGCATTTCCGATTCTATTTCATATTCACGTGCGTATAACTTTTGTTTTTTTAGAACTTCACACTTCATGGCGCGGTAACCTGATTGGGAATCGGTGACAGCGACTCCTGTGAAGACTTTGATTAAGTAATTGAAGACTCTAACGCCAAAAGCATTGAGTTTTCGCGCTGCAACCTGTTTTTGATTCAAATACCTTGAGCCGATAACAAGATCTGCCTTGTCTTCAAGAACAGGCTTCAAAACTTCTCGAAGTTCTTCAGGTCGATGTGAGCCGTCAGAGTCAATGGTTATTATTATGTCCCCTTTAGCTTTGGCAAAACCTGCGCGGAGCACGTATCCTTTGCCCAAGTGCTGTTTTAAACTGTAGAGTCTCACATCACGCTTTCCGGCAACATCAAAAGACCGATCATGAGAACAGTCATCAATGACTATTATCTCGTAGTTTAAGCCGATTTGCCGCATAGTTTTTTTTGTGCGGTCGATAATGTTGCCTATGGTTAATTCCTCGTTGTAGACGGGAATTATGACGGAAAGCAGCATTTCCCTTGGGCTCATTTTATTTAAGAAGCCAATGGAAGAACTTATAAAGTTTGGCTACCCCAACCTTGTTAGCAATTGAAGGGCAGTTTGAACTTAAAATGCAACCCACATTGAAAATTAAAGTTGAAGGTGACCGAAAGGTTTGGTTTTCCATGTGGTTTTTGGGAGCAATTGTCACTTTCGGCATCGCGTTTTTCCCTATGTTTTACCGTCTAGTTGAAGGCAGGAACAGGCATTCTCGCAACGAAGTAGAGTTTGAAGAGCAAATTGCAGCTTACTTACACAATCATGGGAAGGAACCGCCAACAAAAACTGAACAGTTCAAAATGATGAATTCGAAATTGTGGGCAGCCAGCATAATTCTAATTGTGCCAGTTTTCGTTATAGCGTATTTGTTGTCCAAAGATTTGGCGGTTCATGAACGCAACCAAGATGCCTTCCTCGCCGCGGCTCTACCAGAACGAATTTTCATGCCCCAGACGATACCAATAAAAACTTATGCAATAATAACCATAGTGACATTGGGCGTTGGTGGAGTATACTGGCTCTATAAAGTCGTCAACCTGTATAACGCCCACTTTAAGGCACACTTACAAATACAAAAAGAAATGATTAGGCTGATGGAGGAAGAAACCGTTGTCAAGCAACTGTAAAAAACGCAGATTCGTAAGCCACGGTGGAGACATTTGGGGGTTTAGCAGAAAATACAACCTTCCCCTCGAAGATGTGCTTGAATTTAGCGGACCTATAAACTTCCTTGGTCCGTCGCCAAAAGCTGTGGAAGCAGTAAAGCAAAACGCAAAGCTCATTCGTTATTATCCTGACCCCAACCCAGTCGAGTTCAAAGAGCAAATCGCCAAGTATGTGGGCAACGGGGTGGAAGAGGAAAACATCCTTTTAGGCAACGGCTCAATTGAACTCATCTACATGATTACAGAGATTTTGCCCAAAGGCTTCAAAGCACTGATTCCCATACCCTCATTTTCAGAGTATGAAAAAGCAACTCTGCGTGTCGGTGGCGAGCCAATTTTTGTGCAGCAACCCGAAAACTTTGCATTAGAAACAGAAAAAATCAAAAAAGCTGTAACCGACGACACAAAAATCATATGCATCTGCAACCCGCACAGTCCCTCAGGAACCCTCTACCACAAAGAAGAGCTCTTAGACCTCGTGGAGTTCTGTAACAAAAAAGACATCATCTTTAGCGTAGACGAGAACTACATTGAGTTTGCCAATGAGAGCTTAAACAATACGTTGGCGGGGTTTGTGAAGGATTATGAGAACCTCTTTGTTATTCGCTCTGTCACAAAATTCTATGGCATGGCAGGCATACGCTTCGGCTACGCAATCGCAGCTGGAAACCTCATCGACAAGCTTGAAACAATGCGGCAACCATGGAGCATCAACGGTTTAGCAGATTCAGTTACGCTTGCAGCCTTCAACGACACCGAATTCATAGAGAATACCAAGCAAATCATCGCCAAAGAACGAACCGCTCTTGCCAAGAGCCTAAGCCAAATCGAAGGTTTGCATGTTTACCCATCCGTAACCAACTTTCTGCTCGTAAAAATCAACAACCCTAAACTTACTTCCACCATGCTAAAAGAACTATTAGCAAAAGAACGCATACTAATCCGTGACTGCTGCACATTCATGGGCTTAGACGACCATTACTTCCGAGTCACCGTCCGCTCAGCCAAAGACAACCAGAAACTAACAGAAACAATAAAGCAAATACTAAACAAAATTAACTAAGAAAATAGTTTCAACAAGAATTTTGGCACACATATTCTATTAGAGGTTCTATGTCGAAACTTTAGTGAGCATGTCTGTTTTGGCAATTTTTTGAGTTATTACCAGTTAATAGTTTGCTTTGATTGCTTATACCAGAAAACAGCAGAACCACTGGCAACTCTTCAGCCGGCATCTTGTTCCGTTAAAGCTATAAACTGCGCAAATAATCAAAAGCAACAACAAACGTCTACCTCAGAGGCAAAACCGTGCCCGCCAAACCCAAAAACAAGAATTCCAAACTCAAAACTGAAAACAACATCATCCTACTCATGACTACCGCTCCGCCCGAAAACGGCGCATGGTACTTGGGCAAACGGTTGCCACCCATTGGTTTGATGTATGTTGCATCGTCACTCGAAAAAGCAGGCTTCCAAGTTCAGATGCTCGACAACTACCTCATGAAAAAATCAACTGAAGAAGTTAAAGAGTTAATCACAAAAATCAACCCAGAAATTGTGGGGATAACTTGTGGCTCAGCAACTTACCCACGTTGCATAGAAACTGCGAAAGCCATCAAACAGGTAAAGCCCGACTGCAAGATTATAGTTGGCGGATGGCACGCATCTTACAAACCTGACAGTTTACTGGCTAACCCAGAAATTGACTATGTTGTTATGAGTGAAGGTGAAAAGGCAATCAGCGAGCTTGCAGCTGCCATCACAAGCGGCAACGAAAACCAAGCCCTAACTATACCCGGCGTCGCGTGCAAACGCAACAGCGAAAACATCAAAAACCCACCGAAATTGATCGATAACATGGACGAAATCCCTTATCCGGCAAGGCATCTTTTGCCACTTGAACTCTACGACCGAACAATAGAATATTTGGATGCTAAACCAGCCGACGTTATGAGTATCTCACGGGGCTGTGTCTTTAACTGTGGCTTCTGCGAAACTCGCAAACTCTGGGGAAACGTCTGTCGAGGCTTTAGTCCGCAGAGGGTTATAGGCGAAATCCAAGACCTCCAGAAAAGATATGGCACCAAAGGCATCTACTTCATTAACGACAACTTTACGCTTAGAAAAAAAGAAACCATGGAACTCTGTAACTTAATGATTGAGAACAAGCTGGATTTAGAGTGGGTCTGCGACACACGGGTAGACCTTGTTAGTGATGAGCTATTGGCTTTGATGAGTAAAGCAGGATGCAAAACCATCTGGTTTGGCGTCGAATCAGCATCACCAAAAATCCTGCAGCATATTGGCAGAAATACAACTCCAGAACAGGTCGAAAAAGCTTTCAAACTATGCAAGAAATACGGAATAAAAACTGCCTGCTCATTCATGCTTGGCTTACCCGACGAAACATTGGCAGATATGGAAGCGTCCCTAAAATTCGCAAAGAAACTCAACCCCGACTGGTGCCAATTCAACACATTCATCGCATACCCCGACAGCAGACTCTACAATGAACTGCTAGAAAGTGGCAAATACACTAAGTTGGACGAATTTTTGTTGAGCGTTAAAAGTGACCAATATAGTTACGAGGAATTGCAAGCGCTCCAGCGGCGCTTCTTTAAAGAATTCCACATGACGCCCAAACAGATCCTGAAGCGGATTAGACGCGAAGGTGCATTAAACTTCGCCAAACGCAGGCTCACTGGTGGCACAAGAAAGAGCACTGGAGTCGCCTAAAAGGGGAACTTTTTTTGCAGAAACGAAGGCTTGGCCGAACAAACCTTCAAGTCTCCATTGTTGGTTTTGGCGGAACATGGATATCCGAGCTAAGCACCCATGAAGCGGTAAAGGTTGTCAAGAAAGCCTATGAGTTAGGCATCAACTTTTTTGACACAGCAAAACTAGATGGAGATAGCGAAGAAAAAATCGGGACAGCACTGCTGGATGTAAGAGACAAATGTATAATCGCTACCAAGACGGGGTCAAGAACAAAAAAAGAATCACTCGAAGACTTCAAAAGCAGCCTGAAAAAACTCAAAACTGACCGATTAGATATTATTCAGCTGCATGGGATAGACACCGATAAAACCCTGACAAAAGCTATGGGTTTAGATGGTTCATTGCAAACCTGCAAGGAAGCACGGAAACAGGGCTTAGTAGATTTTATCGGCATCACCGGGCACAAGCCGAAGGTTCTAGTTCGGGCAGTTGAGAGCGGCGAGTTTGACACGGTTCTGGTTCCTCTCAATGTTGTAACACGCCAAGCGTTAGAGGAACTGCTACCAGCCGCGAAAGCGCATGACGTGGGGGTTGTGGTAATGAAACCGCTATCAGCAAAAACGTCCACATTAATCACATGCCTCTACCAACCTTCTTTGTCGTTGGTTTCAGATGAGCCAGAACTAAAAGTTCTGTTAGGCGAAAACATAGATAAGATGGTTAGCAGCGCATTACGATATGTCTTATCTCAGGACATCGCGACGGTTATTCCAGGGTTAAAATCCCTCAGAGAGGTTGAAGTCGCAGCTAAAAATGGAGAAAAATACACTGGATTAAGCCAAGAAGAGCAAAAACGGTTTAACTTCAGCCTTGAACCAAATCATTGCAGAGACTGTGGAGAATGTCTCCCGTGTCCCCAAAACATCAACGTTGCCGCGATTCTACGGTTCCACACACTTTTTCAAGCTTATGGATTGAAGATTTGGGCTAAAAAATTATATAATGCTTTAGAAGTTAAAGCGCCCAATTGCACGGGGTGTGGTGAATGCGAAGAAAAATGCCCTTACCAATTGCCCATAGTAAGAATGTTGAATAAGGCTATGTTAGATTTCCAATAGATTGCTTTAACTATTATTTTTTGGCTATCCAATAGCTCATTTCTGGGCTGCAAAGAAGCCTGTAAATGGGAAACAACGGATTTGGGATCCAGGTGGCATGCTGATAGTAATCGGTTCGTTTTGAAAATTCATAGCCTTCTTCTTTGAAAACTTGAGCTATGGCTTGGTGATTTAGTGCGTGTTCTTTTTTGTGCCAGTAATCTGATAGGGTGTAGTCGATTGTGGGAACTTTTAGGCCTATAAGTTGGAAGTATAAGCTGTTGATAACGGGGTTAGAGTGAAAGTAAATGTCTTTTATTAGGCTGGCGAGGTTGCTGGGCTCGTTTTTCCAGTATGAAGGAGATGCTTCATGATCGATATACATTACGCCGCCTTTCTTTAGGAACCCAGAGACGTTGTGGAGGGCGTTGACGTAGTCAGGCAGGTGATGCAGAACAGAATAAAAGGTTATAAGGTCAAATTTGCCCTCGCCAAAATTTAGTTCTTCTATTGGCGAGTTAATAATAGTTAATTTGTCGGAAAAATAGGTAGAATATTTTTTTTTGAGAGTCTGGCACATGTCGGGCGAAATATCTGTTGCTGTCACTCTGTAACCCATCTGCAAGAGTTTACCCGTTAGGTTGCCTGTGCCTGCGCCCACATCAAGCGCGTTTCTTTGGTTGTTTGTGATTTGCTGGTCTGTGGTTTTTAGTTTGGTGGTTATTCTTTTTTGTTCTTGTTTGCTGTAGACTTCTGGGTGGAGTTGTTCGTAGTATTTTGCTTCGAAGCGGTGGACTGTGACGTTTGCTTGGTGGATTTGTTCTTGGAGGGTTGGTTGTTTTGGCATTTGGTTTTTTGCGCCTCCGGAGCAAAGGCTGAATGGCAATAAGTTGCGTTTTCGAATTAATATAGTTTGAAAATTAAAGTTTTAAGATTTTAAAAAGAAAATAAAGGAGGGAAAATTGTTTTCCCGTTGTATGGTTTATGGTCGTTTTCTGAGCATCAATAGAGCCAGAACAATAGCTACTACAATGATTAGAACGAATAGACCAGCTATTGCGGGAACAAAGTACAAATCAGCTGAAGAGGACACTTGTGATGGTGCTGGTGTTGGTGTTGCTGCAGCTTCCATTACGTTGAATGCTGTTGTTGCGGTAGCTGGATAATAACCATTGGTTCCAGAGAAGGTTGCGACCACTTGATATGAACCTGCAATGTCTGGTGTCCAAACCAAGTTGTATTGACCTGTTGCATCAGTTGTTGCTGTGCCAATGCTTCGATAGTTCCCGTTTGAGTCAAGAACGCTAATGTCGACGTCGACGCCTAAGAAGTTGGTTGGCAACGGTTTCTGCTGGTATAGGTACCCCATCCATTCACCCATGATCATGTCATTTGCGAGTGGAACACCGTTTGCGAAGCGTGATGCTAGCTGATCTTGCGTTGTGCCTGATGAAATGTCAGTGAGTGCACCTTTGATTACAACTGGTTGGCATGGTGCTGCGCCTAGATCTGGGGCTGAAACTGTCAAAGATGTGGGTCCTCTGCCCAGGGTGTAGATTTGGTTGTCAATGCCGTTGAAGAAGTTTGTGTATCCATCTGCTATTGCATAACTTACTGCGCCAAACTCGCCTGTATAGTCGTCTATGGTCCAGAGTTCAGCTCCGTTAGATGCATTGATGGCGCGGGTGAACGAGCCTTTGAAGATGGGTGTTTCGATTGTATGTTCTGTAACAGCGATGTATAGTATTCCGTCGTCTAATCCATGACCGCCGACAGCTTGTATGAATCCAGGGTAATATCCTGGGGCTTGGTAACCACTGTCGGTGTTATTTCCAGCAACATCGCCGTTGCCGTATGTCCAGTCAAGATTACCAGTTTTCAAATCGTAACAGTAGAGTATTCCACCGTATGCATAGCTGTATAGTTTACCAAATGCAAGTTGGCTGGCGATGTATGGGTAAATTGGGTTGCCAAAGTAGTCGAGTGCAGTTTGTGATGGCGAAGGACCCCATGCTGTTGAACCATCTGCTACATTATATGCGATAAAGTTTCGTGTTTCCTTGATTCCTTCAGCGAAGACTCCCACAGTTGGATCTAATCCACCATAGGTGATGCTTCTGTCCATTGGTACGCTAATTGTTCTCCACCATAAGGCTTGACCGAATGTTGCTGAATTCGGGTTTATGTCGACTTTGAAGTATGTGTAGTTTGCGTTAACTAAAGAGCCGTCAGCGTTTGTTTGTCCAGTTAATGATGGATAAGACCCGTTTCTGCAAATCATGTAGTCACCATAAATAGCATTAAGAACAGTTGGAGTTCCAGACATAGTATTGCGCCAAGACCCTATAGTAACGTTCCAGCTGAAACGATTATCTCGGACATTGCTTGAATCAAATATGCTTCCATTGACTACTGAAGTTGATGTTGCGCTAGGGGGAGTTGATATAGTGCCACCAGTTGCATTATAGAGACTTGGTGAATTGCCTGAGTCACCTGGACGGAAGAAAGTCCCTTGCCAAAGTAGTGTTGAGTTCCATAAAGCCAAATTCCAGTCTGGATCTGCAGTAGTACCAAGGTTCTTCAAGACATATCTTAATTGTTCTCCGTTTGGACCCTGTACAATTGTTCCTGAAGGAACACCAGTAACATTGAACAGTGCATCGCCAGTATCTGCATCAAAGACTTGCGCAAAATTGTTAGTGCATAGAAGTGCCGGGTAAACACCATGTTGGTTACCGTTTTGGAGGTCCCAAATCATTGCAAAGTTTATAACTGGTACATCAGCACGCTGCCAGATGACTTGCCCTGTTCGCAGGTCAACGCATGTGGTTGGTCCAGCATTGGAACCTCTGAATGATAAGGGCGGATTATAATAGAGATGACCGTTGACAATGATTGGGTTTGTGTATCGTTGGCTGTAAGCAGAACCTTCAAAGTATGTATCGCCTTGAATTTCAAAGTTATTGCCGCCCACAACTCCTCCGGATTGGATTGGTTTTGTCCACATTACGTGGCTTGTAAGAGAACCAACTGCGTCACCTGGAAATCTCTGGACAAGTGAAGACATGCCAATGCCTGTAATGGTGCCAGCGCTAACAGCTGAGTTAACTGGTGAACCTGTGCCTAGCCAATTAGAAGAAATTTTCCACCAATATGGGTTCTCCCCATAGATTGGGCGTGTCCAGTATTCAGTTGGAAGGGGATAGCTGTCAGGGTAAGTAGATATTGGGTCTTGTTGGACAACAAGTGTGGTGGTTGCAGTGCTTGGTAGATAAATGTCACCGAGATTTGTTGAATTTACTGGTTGGTCAACTCCTCCGACTGCCAGTGTTTGTCCACCGTAGACGAAGGTGATATTGTATGTGCCAACTTCCTCAGGGGTAAATTGAATTGTTTGGGCACCAGTGGTATCAAAGATAGTATCATAATGCTTAACATCAGTTATGCCAGTAGGTGAAACGAAAGTAACCGTGTAATTATGGAACCGGTAAGTGTTTATTGCGGTTGAACCTGGTGGAGGTGCATTTCCAAGAAATGCGTACACTACTACTGTTTGACCTACTCCTGCAGTATGAGGCATTGCTTCTACAAGAGCATAAGTTGTAATTTGGTACGGTGGTGTATGTGCAGTGGTAGACGGTATCAGTAGAATTGATGCTCCAATCGATATTATTAAGATAAGTGCGATCGAAATAGCTGCTGTTTTATTTTTAGCAAATTGCATTTTTTTCTTTTCTCCTTTTAAGTTTATAGTCAATAAAATGGCTAATTTGCTAATAAAGTTATTCCCAATCCACAATATACCCTCAAATCAAAACAAAAAAAGACATTATCTACATTATATTTAAAAATAAATAAATATATAGTGTAAATATTGATAAATAGTGTGGAAATATTTAATCAAAAACAAAAAAAATTAGGGATAGAATAAGGCTATTTAGCCGATTAGGGTCGTCGTCTTAGCATCATCATAAGTATGACGCCAATTATGACAATCACTATTATGATTGCTATTGCTGAGGACAGAATGTATGTGTCAGTCATTGTTGCCGGTGGTACTGGCGAGGGACTTGCAGTTGGGTGTTCTACGGCAACGTTCATGGATGTTACAGCGTTAGATGACCAGTAACCGTTCGTTCCTGCAAAGGATGCATAGACAGTGTAGTCACCCGCAATGTTTGGGGGGGTCCAAGTGTAGTGGTATAAGCCGTTTGCGTTCGTTGTTGCGTCGCCTATGTGGACAGTGTTGCCGTTTGGATCGACAGCATCAATTGATACTGGGACACCAACGAAATCAGTTGGGAATGGTTTCTGCTGATAGACGTATCCCATCCAATTTGCCATGCTAGCGTCGGATGATACTGGTACGCCATTGGGGAAATTGGCTGCCTGCTGGGTCTGTGTGGTGCCTGCCGCAATGTCCGTCACGGTACCTTGAATCACAACGCCGGTGCCTGCTTCTATAGCTGTTTGAGGCGCCTGTACAGTGACTTGACTTGGGCCTCTACCTACAACGTAAATTTGGTTGCTATAACCGTTGAACCATGTTGAGTAGCCATCAGCCATAGCATAACTCATAGCAAAGAATTCGCCTACGTAGGAGTTGAGTGTCCAGATTTCTGTTCCATCTGTTGCATTGATTGCTCGGCTTAAAGCGCCCTTGAAAATTGGTGTTGTAACTGTGTGTTCTGTTGTGACTGTATAAAGAACTCCGTTACCAACCGCATTTATGAATGTTGGATAAACGCCGTAAGCATTTGAGAAGCCCGCTTTAGTGCTATTGCCTACTCCACCGTTTCCGTAAGTCCATAGAAGGTTACCGGTTTTTAGGTCATAGGTGTAGAGTATGCCACCGAATTGGACGCTGTACAGTTTGCCATTGTCTGTGACGCCATTAATGTACGGTAAGGCTGGGTTTCCATAGTAGTCAAAAGCAGTTTGAGAAGGTGTGGGACCCCAGATTTTTGCACCAGTATCTAAGTTGTATCCGACCCACTGCATTGTTTCCTTGTATGCTTCGGTGAATACGCGTGATTGGAAGTCCACTGGTCCGTCTATTATAGTGATGTTTTGTGATGTTGCTGGAACCGTGTTCCACCATAATACTTGACCCACTGTGCCTCTTGATGCGTTAAGATTTACAGCAAAATATGTGTATGGAGCTGAGCTTGTTGTACCGAATTGACTTGTCGCTAGTCCCGGCATTGTGCCGTTTTCGCAGAGTAGTATATCACCGTAGTTAGCTGCAACGACTGAGAAACCTGCACTTGGAGGTCCTCCAAATGGCGAGGGTATCGTTGGTATAGTACTGGCCCAAGATGCTGAAACGTTGTAGTCATAGCGGGTTGCGGCACCTCCATCTACTGTACCACTGATTGTTGGGCTTAATGCTGCTCCTCCTGAATCGACGAAACCGGATCCTGACCAGAGGTTACTTGAGTTCCATTGAAGTAAACGCCAATTTGGTGCACTGGGTGTTCCTGCATTTGTTATTACGTATCTTAATTGTTCGCCCCATGGACCCATAACTGGGCCAGAGACTGCTGCTCCTGCTGGTGAACCGCCACCGAATAGTCCTCCTCCTGAAGGTACATTAGTGACGTTGAAGATGGGGTCGCCTGAGTCTGCGTCGAAGCATTGTGCGAAATTAGCGGTTGCTAGGATTGCTGGGTAAACTCCGTGCTGGTTAGGGTCTTGAACGTCCCAGATTAAAGCAAAAGATAATGCGGGTACATCATTGCGTGACCAAAGCATTTGTCCAGTTTGAAGGTCGACACAGTCAGTTGGTCCGTAAGTTTTGACTGCTGAGAAGATACCTTCAACTCCTGTAAATGATCTTGGTTCGGTGTAGTAGAGTTTGCCGTTGACTATTATTGGATTTGTGTATCTTTGATTGTATGCTGATCCTTCAAAGTTTGTGTCTCCTTGAATAGCAAAATTGTTTCCTCCAGCAACTCCTCCAGATTGCAGTGACTTAGTCCACATAATGTGGCCGGTAAGTGGCCCAATTGCGTCGCCGGGGTTTCGCATAGCCCATGCATTAGTCCAAACTCCGTAGCCTGCTGCACCTGTGCCTAGCCAATTAGATGATATTGACCACCAATTGGTGTTTTCACCGTAAATTGGGCGAGTCCAATATTCTGTTGGCAACGGATAGCTGGATATCGATCCGGGAACGGCTTCTTGCTGGACTGTTATTGTGGTAGATGCTTGGCTTGGTAGATAGGTGTCGTTAACTAATTCTGAAGTGGTCGGATGGCTGTATGTGTTAAATGCTTGTCCAGGGAAGTTAAAGGTGAAAGTGTATACGCCTACTGCTGTTGGAGTATATGCGTAGAATTGGGACGAAGTGGTATCTTTAACAATGGGAAAATCGTGTTCTTCTGTTGTTCCGTCAGGTTTTGTAATAGTAAGGTTGTAGTTGTGGAATCTATAGTCATTTGATAATGCTATGGTTGGGTCAAATGTTTTGTCAAGCCACATTATAACGCTCGCTTGCTGACCTACGCCAATAGGGTTAGGTGCCACATTGATGTAAGCAAATGTTGGAATGTTCCAAGGCGGTGTATGTGCATTTGTTGAGGGAATAAGAATTGTTGAAGCAGTCATAGATACTATAAGCAATATAGCGATTGCAATTGCTACAGATCTAGTTTTACCTATGTTCATTTTTTTCTTTTCTCCTTCAATTTTATGCAAAACTTATGCAAATATTTATTTTCAAGCTAGGTATATTTAGCCTTTTTCTTTTCACCACCAAATAACTCCATAATTTGCATTATTACCCAAAATAATCTATAAAATTTGTATAAGAAAGCTTTATTACCAAAATTTTAGTTGTGGCTCATAATATATTTAATGTTCAAGGGTACCCCAAGTGGCTCCAGCGAAAATAGATGAAACTGATGCGAAAATACTGAAGATGCTGCTAGCTGAATCTCGGACCAGTTTTACAGATATTGCTCGCGAATGCAAAATTACCGTTGGCGCTGTTCGAATGCGCTATAAACGCCTGTGGAAGGAGGGCATAATTAATGGCGAAGTAACCTTGGTTAACCCTCACTGCCTTGGTTATCGACACATAATAGACCTAGGCATTATAACTGAAAACGGATCTGAAAAAGACGTTGCCATTTACTTAGAAAGTAAACCCTACATCTCTGAGGTTGTTGCTCATTTTGGAAAATACAATTTTTATGGAAAAGTAGCTTTACGCGACCTAAACAAGTTGTCGGAGATAATCGAAGATTTAGAGTCAAACCATAAAATCAAACGGGTAGAGGCTTTGATTTGGTCTGAAGCCATAAATGTTGAATACCCACAAAACTTAATTCTTAAACCTCTCAAACACGTTGGGCACGAAAAAAACAGAAGACCAATGTTAACTAATCTGGATCAGCCCCCTATAGAAATCGATGAATTGGATAGAAAAATAGCGATTATTCTTTCAAGAAAATCCCGCACTCCCTTCAGCAAAATTGCATATCAATTAGATGTTTCAACAAAGACTGTGATACAAAGATACAAAAAACTTCGAGAAAATTTGTTGACGCTTTCAACTATAACACTTGATTTAAATAAGATTGGATATGGGGCGCTAGCAAACCTTTACATAAAAATATCAAATAGAAGCAAATTAACAGAGATTTACAGCCAACTGCTTCAGATTCCAAACGTCATAGTTATCATTAGGCTCATCGGCGGCTACGACTTGTATGTAGCAGCTGTTCTGGAAGATTTTGATGATATGTTCCAAATAACGGAGCAAATCAGTAAAATTGACGACATAGAAAAACCTGACATCTACATTTCTCCAATGATGCCATCGTGGCCTCTAAACTTGTTTCCTTCGCTAATAGAGAATGCTACAATGCCGAAATATTGGACAAAAGAATCAAATATTAAAACATAAGAACGTTTGAACAATGCTTTGCAAGTTTAATAAGATCTTTTTAGAAAATTTTGCCTTTCTCTTTAGATTTAGTCTTTTTTGCGTTTAAGGCGAAACATTTAAGCACCAATCGCATCCTTTTTTGAGATTAAACAGTGAAACAGTAATGAAACCTCACGTAACCTTAGTTAACCCTGCTGCTCCAGTTGGCGCCGCAATGCACATGCCTTTTGCACTACTTGGCTTGGGATATTTGGCTGCTGTTTTAGAGAAAAACAACTACAAAGTTGATGTAATCGACTGCCAAGTATTGAAGCTCTCTTTTGAAGATTTTAAAAACGAGATAAGTAAACGCCAACCAGACATTGTTGGAGTAACTTCATCGACATTGACTTATCAGACAGCTTTAAAGCTAGTTAGGATTGCAAGGGAAGCTTGCCCAAACTGTATAACAATCGCTGGAGGCTCCCACGTGACTTTTTGGGATGACCAAGCACTCGAAGAGTGCCCTGAACTCGACATTGTCGTTAGAAGAGAAGGCGAGAATACAATGTTGGAGTTGGTGCAGCGAATCGAGGCGGACAAGAGTTACGATGATGTCTTGGGCACGACCAGCCAGAAAGAAGGCAAAATCGTTAGGAACCCAGACAGGCCCTACATTGAAGATTTGGATAGCTTGCCGTTTCCAGCGCGTCATTTGTGGCCGATGGAGAAGTTCCGCGAACTAGAAGATATTCTCTACTTGGCCTCTAGCAGAGGCTGTGTATATTGGTGCGAGTTCTGCACAACTGTAAGGATGCATGGACGCAAGTATCGTATGCGAAGCCCAAAAAACGTTGTGGATGAAATAGAGCAACTCCACAAGACGTATGGAATTAATAAGTTCACGTTCTGCGACGACGCATTTACGGTAGACCAGCCAAGAACGGAATCGATTTGTAACGAAATTCTACAGCGTGGACTGAAGATTGAGTGGAATTGTGGCACACGCGTTGACATGTTAACAAAAGATCTACTTGCGAAAATGAAGGCGGCGGGATGTATTTCAGTATGGTTCGGTGTTGAATCAGGAACTCAGCAGGTTTTGGATGCCATGAAAAAAGGCATTTCCCCTGAACTTACAATGAAGGTTTTGGGTTGGGTACGAGAGGCGGGTTTGCAGCCTGTACCAAACGTTATCCTTGGTTTCCCAGGCGAAACAAAAGAAAGCGCGTGGAAAACAATCAAATTCGTGGAAAAAGTGTCTCCTGACGCAGTGGGTTTCTACAATGTCGCTACACCGTTTCCGGGTACTCCCATGTACGATTTGGTTAAGGAGAAGGGTTGGATGCGAGTAACCGATTTTGATATGTACGACACAACCAAACCCATTTTTGAGACCCCACAACTTAGCATGAAAGAACTTGGCAAACTGCGAGAAGGCGCATTCCATCACTATTACCTTCGCAGAGCATATTTCCTCGATAAAAGAAGGCGTTTTAAGTTGTCTACAGCTTTGATTGTTGGGGTGCATTTGATTGCAAACATTAAACTTAAGCTCAGAAGAAAATAAAGCGTCAAACAGCATGTTCCAAAGCTGGAACATTATCTCTAATGTTTGGGTTTCTTCCTAAAACGTAGCGCTTCAAATAGGAAAATAACTGCGGCAACTACTGTTACTACTGTTAACAACCAGAATGCTCCCTCAACGGAAGCTCCCACAATCAAATGTGGAATCAAAATGGCTATTTCGGCAATTAAGACGCCTACGAAGATGAAACCGAAGATTGCAAAGTTGGGGATAAGGTTTTTTCCGAACCAAACATATCCTTTCATTCCTATTTTTTCTTTAATAACATAGTTGCCATATGAATCTTTGACAACTAAACCGAGGTCAATGAGTTTTTGGAGGTTTCTGTAAGCGACACTTGGACTGCTGAGGTTGGCTCCACGCATCAAATCACGAGGGCCAACTGGCTTGCCGACTTTGACTAGGTAAAGGTAGGTTTGGAAGGTTGTTGCATTAAGTTCTTCCTCAGGTTCCAAGCCGAGCACCAATGCATCAATTAGCAGGGTTGCCCTTAAAAAACCAAGCTATCTTGCAAAAAATTAGAAGCAGTCTTAAGAAGAAAATTTGAGTCAACTTTAAGCAAAATACATTTAAAGCGCAATCAATTTAGCCTCAAACAAAAAGCAAAATTTTTTTCAAATAATCGTGTGTAGACGGTTTACCGTAATTGATATTAACCGTTTACCCAAAGTATCTCGAAAGCAAAAGCGTGGGTACTCTTGGAGATAAACGTCTTAAATGTACTAATTGCCTTAATCGTGCTGGTTTTAGCCATCTTGTTAGATTTGGTACTTGGCGACCCCTCACCCAACTACCCTAACAGGTGGGTTTTCAAGCTTCACCCAACGGTTTTGATGGGGCAGTTTACCAAGAAAATTGAGCCCTACTTCAAAAACAAAGACGCAAAAACAGAAAAATTCCTCGGCATCTTACTCGGTTTAACTGTTATTGCAGCATTTGCACTTCCAGTTTTCTTCGGGTTATGGGCAATCTACACATTCAGTCCATTCTGCATCAACATCTTTGTATACGGTTTCATCGCCGTAATCCTAGTAAAAATGACAATTTGCATTAAACTTGAGACAGATTGGGCAAAAGCGGCAGCCAAAGCCATCGACGAAAGCAATTTGCCTGAAGCCAAAAAATATAGTCATTTTTCGAGACGAGAATCCAAAGACTTAAACGGCCCCCAGATGGGCAGTGCAGTTATTGAATCCATGTCTGAAAACCTAATCGACTTTAAACTCTCTCCCATGATGTCCTTTTCGCTCTTCGGCGTTACAGGCGCAATTGCGTTTCGAGCTATAAACACCCTTGATGGCATGGTCGGCTTCAAAACCAAAGAACACATCAATACTGGATGGTTTAGCGCTAACCTTGATAACTTTGTAAACTTCATTCCAACGCGACTTACAGCTTTGCTGATGATTGTTGCGGCAGTACTCCTACGCATGGACGCGAAGAACGCTTGGAGAATCGCACACAGAGATCACAAAAAAACTCCCAGCCGCAACCATGGTTGGCCAATGGGTGCAGTGGCTGGCGCGCTTAGGATTCAGTTGGAGAAACCTGGACAATACATTCTTGGCGATGCACAAGAACCGCTGACTGGAGACAAGATTTTGGGTGCGTTGCGAATTCGCGATGTAACGATTATATTGTGGGGGCTACTTTGCGTTGCCGTCATTGTGCTTGTTCGGCTGTTTTGGTTTATGCCGATTTAGTGGAAAGTTTTAATCAAGCAACGGGGTATTCTGACTAAGAAGTGCCACTGATGCGTGTTTGTCTCATTAATCCGCCGCGAATTCAGCCTAAAGCATGGGGAAAACCCAACGTTTTTCCACCCATCGCCATGGCTTCAGTTGCAGCAGTCCTCGAAAAAAACCACATCGTATCCATAATTGATTCTCCAACAGAGGGTTGGGAAAACCTGCTTGAACTTGATGAAACCAAATATCGGGTCGGTTTGAGTGCAGAAACTATCGCGGAAAGGGTCGCAAAGTGGAACCCCGAAGTTGTGGGATTGGAGATTCCCTTTTCAGGCTGGTCCAGAACCGCTTTTGAAGTTGCAGCCACAGCAAAAAAAGTAAATCCAAACATCAAAGTCGTTCTGTTTGGCTTGCATCCTTCATCTCGCCCAGAGGATTGCCTGCAGAACGAGAACGTGGATTTTGTCGTAATTGGTGAACCAGAAAACACCATGTCCGAATTAGTTGATGCGTTAGCGGAAGAAAAACGGGATTTCAAAGTTATCGATGGTTTAGGTTTCAGAGAAAAAGGCAAACCAATTCTAACCAAGAAGCGTGCGGTAATTGAAGACTTGGATTCGCTGCCATTTCCCGCAAGACACCTACTTCCAATGAATGTTTACGCACAAGCCGTTAGACAGAACCCGCTACGAGGAGAAATCCACAAACCATACACCATAGTCATCACAAGCAGAGGCTGCCCCTACAACTGTGTTTTCTGCTCAAACTGCATCGTCTGGGGCAAAAAGTGGCGTCCACGGAGCCCAAAAAATGTTGTTGACGAAATCGAGCAAGTTATCAAAACTTTTGGGATAGCGCAAATTGACTTTTCCGATGATAACATGACACTTGATAAGGAGCGGATGATTCAGATTTGCGATTTAATCGTTGAGCGCAGCTTGAAGTTTGAGTGGTTTACGCCCAACGGCATCAGAGCCGACACACTTGATGAGTCACTTTTGCGGAAGATGAAGGCTGCAGGCTGCAAAAAAATCCGCATTGCCCCTGAGTCGGGGGTGCAGCGAATCGTGAACGATGTCATCAAGAAAAACTTGGATCTCAAAACTGTTGAACAGGCGGTGGTTTTATGCAAGAAAGTCGGCATCAAAGTTGGCTGTTTCTTTGTCATCGGTTTAATCGGCGAAACCAAAGCCGACATTGAAGAAACAATCAATTTCGCTTACAAACTCAAAGGGTTAGGCGCGGACACCTTTATCTTCAGCATCGCCATGCCCCTCTACGGAACTGCATTTTACGAGCAGGCAAAACAAAAGGGCTTTTTGCGGGAAGGTTTCTGCGACTACGCGTTGGCAGCGACCGAGCCACAAGTTGAAACGCCTGAATGGTCGGCAAAGGATTTGCAGGAGTTGTGTATGAAGGCGAATTTGGTTAACCCAACATTTACCCGCTCCAAAATTATCAGAGCCGTGAAGAACCCGAAGAAAACCCTTAAAGTTCTGCTGAAGAAATAGAGGGTCAGTTTTGGGCTTCGCAAGTTTTATTACAATGCCCAGTTTTCCTAATTAGACATGAACAGTTTTTTCAAGAAAATACTGATTATTATCAAGGTTGTGGGTCAAGTTTTGTTCTTGTATGGTTTGCTCGCGTGGCTTTACGGCGTAATTATACAATTAACTAATCCCAGTTACCTTCCCCTTCCGATATCGCATCTTTTTCTTTGGCTAAGAACTGACACTTTTACCATTGCGATGTTCATTCTAAGCGCTGTGGGCTTCTTTTTTTGGCGAGTGGTCACGGAATTTTTTAAACTACAAGAAAAGAAAGCTAACGCTTAACCACTCCTTTTCTTTCTCAAAGCAAAATAGGCAAACACAGCAACAAAACATCCGACCATAACCACTAAACCCGTAAGAACTCCAACATCTAAAACGGGCTGGGCAGGTTTGGGAAGCGCAGTCGGGGTCGGGGGCATTGGAGTTGGCGTTGGCTCGGCAACTATGAATTTGACGTAGTTGGAGTAGCCAGGGTTTCCTGCAAGATCATTTGCTTGGATGGAAATGCTGTGTTCACCTATGGGTAGATCGGTTAAAGTGGTGTTTTGGGCTGGTAAAGTTACGGTTCTGTTGCTATCAAAGGTAACAGTAAACGGCGCGGTTGGTTCGCTTAAAAAGACGTTTAAGGGAACATCGCCAAAATAGGTTTGGTTGATTTGAGGCGCCTGTACAGTTATGTTTGGAGGGGTTGCATCCAAAACAAAATCGGGCGCCGAGGGGTCGACCGTGAAGTAAATCGTGTCGACGTAGGAGTGAAGGTTACTGAAGATAAAATCTGTGTGCATTGAGATCGACAAGGTGTGCAATCCTTCTGAAAGCTCAAGCAACTGTACCTGTCCGCGAGCTAAGCTAACAACGTGCAGTTCGCGTGGGTTGATAATGGAGAAGGGCATTGGTGCAGTTAGAGTGCCGTCTAGTGTGTAGTTGAGGGACAGGTGCGAACCTATGCCAACTGCAACGGAGTAGTTGAAGAGGATGTTTTTTGTGTTGTATCTTGTGTTGACTGGGCTATAGACGGTGACGCCGTCAGAGAGGTAAACTGGCCCCACAATGTTTCCCAAAACAGGTTGAAGCCCAATCAGCAATAAACCAAAAAGAACCACTGTAAACGCGGTTATCCTGCTTGACTGTCGATTCATGATTAACCCTAATTGTTAATGCAACAATCTGACTTTTAGCTCTCCCAGAGGAACAGATTGTTCCCCAAAAAGAACACCTCCACCACTCCAAAAGAAAGATTCAAATTCGATTTCAATAGGCTCAGAAAATTATTAGTTTCCCGTTTATGAGCACCATTTCAACATTTATGTCCTTGATTTTTTCAGGCGCAACCACATACGGGTCCGAGGAAAGAATTGCTAAGTCTGCTAGTTTTCCTTCTTCAATTGAACCCTTCACTTTTTCTTCGCCCGACGAGTAAGCTGCATCCAAAGCGTACATACGTAAAGCTTCATCTACACTCAAGCGTTGTTCAGGAAACGCTGCCCGCAAAACAACTTCTTGCACTCCAAGCAGAGGGCTGAGGGGTTCCATGGGGCAATCGGACCCAGCCACAACCTTCACGCCCGCGTTGAGGAGGGTTTTGAGGGGATGTAACCATCTTGCTCGTTCCAAACCGAGACGTTGGGTAGCTGACCAAACTGAAAATTCCGTAGAAATAACCTTGGGCTGAATTGAAACAATCGCTTTCTGTTTTGCAAGACGCTTAACTAAGCCTTCATTTAATACTGCAGCTTGCTCGATTCGGAAACGAACATTACTTTTTGGGGTTTGATCAATTACGTTTAGGGTAGTGTCGATTGCTCTGTCGCCCATCGCCAGTATGATTGGTTGAACCCCAGCCGCCAAAACTTGTCTAACCGAAGCCGCCAACCCTTCCTTAGTGCAGAGTAGTTTGCCGCGATTGTTTGGCTCGTCACTGTAAGGCTTCTCTAACGCGGCTTCTTTAGAATCCAAGTACCCGTCAGCTGCAATCGTAACGCCGCCAACTCGCAACACTGAAAAATCATTTGTTTTGAAACCGACTATTTTCTCTAAGAGTTCTATCGGAACTACCACGTTAACTCTGAAAGGCAACCTGCCCATTGCATGCAAATTCTGGATAATTGCAAGCTCAACTTCAGACAACACCAGCCAATGCACACTGGTTATGCCAGCTTGGGAGATTTTTTGGGACGCTAATGCCGTTGCCTCCAAAAGTTCAGCGCCTGTGGGTTCAGGAACAGCTTGCCAGATTAAGCTAGTTGCGGCATCTTGGAAGATACCTGTTAATTCGCCTGTTGCGGGGTTTTTATCGATGCCACCGCTTTTAGGCATGAGGGTTTGCTTTGTTACACCTGCTAGTTGGAGAGCTTTGGTGTTTACTGCGCAAATCATTGCAGCTTCGTGATAGAGGATAACTGGGTTGTTTGGCGCAGCTGTATCTAAGTCTGAAGTTGTAGGCATTCGCTTTTCTTTAAAGCGATTCTGATTCCATCCGCGACCAATAATCCACTTGCCCGCAACCACTTGTACAACTTTTTCTTTCAGGAGGCTTTGCAAGTCGCCGATGGATGATGCGCTGGTTAAGTCTAGCCACATTAAGCATCTGCCGAAGTCTGCAACGTGTATGTGCGTGTCGATTAAGCCGGGAATAACTGTTTTCCCTTCAAAGTTTAACACTTTTGTGTTTTCGCCGATTAACTTTGATATTTGTTTGGTGGTCCCGACTTTGATAATTTTGTTTTTTGTGATGGCGAGGGCTTGGGCTGTAGGTTGCTTGGGGTTCATTGTTTTGATGTTTGTGTTGATGAGTGCCAAGTCCGCTGACAAGTTACTTTTTCTCCATGTTATTGGGGTGTTAATGGGCTAGTTGAATGCTTTAAGTAAAAAGTCTTGCGTTCCCAAGCGCTTTCTACGGTTTTGTGGTTATCTGCAAAACACATAATAGTTCCAACAGGCGTTTTTTGAATACTAAAGTCGGGGAACCAACGTGAAAGCCCACGTAACACTTGTAAATCCACCATACCCAGTCGAAGCGCCGCAAGCAATCTTTCTGCCCTTAGGTATTGGTTACTTGACAGCGGTACTGGAAGAACAAGGGTACACCGTAGACGTGGTGGATTGCCAAACAACTCATCCAACACAAAAAGAACTAGAAGAGAAGTTTCGCAGTTTAAACCCTAACATTATTGGCGTAACATCCGCCACACTCACGTACAATCCAGCACTCGACATTCTCAAAGCCGCAAAATCGGCGTTGCCAAACGTTTTAACAATGATTGGCGGTCCACATGTCACAGTAATGGATCAAGAAACCTTCACAGAAAGCAACAACGTCGACATCGTTGTTCGCAGCGAGGGCGAGCAAACTATGCTGGAACTTGCGCGCCTTGTTTCTGAGGGCAACCTCAAAAACCTCAACCAAGTCTTAGGCATAACCTTCCAGAGCAACGGCAAAGTGTTCCGCAATCCTGACCGCCCATTCATGGTAGATATTGATTCGCTTCCTTACCCCTCCCATAAACACTTTGATGTAGGCAAATACAAAATCCTCAACCGAACCTACCTACCGATAATCACCAGCCGCGGATGTCCCTTCAACTGTGCCTTCTGTGCAGGATACAAAATGTGCGGCAGAGGCTTCCGAGCACGCAGCCCCAAAAAAGTCGTAGACGAACTCGAGTGGCTGCGTGACGAATTCGGGGGAGGCGCGTTTGCCTTCTACGACGACACCTTCACCTTCGATGTGAATAGAGCAATTGCTATCTGCGACGAAATGAAAAAACGCAAGTTCGATTTGCCCTGGGATTGCCGAACAAGAGTCGATAAAGTCTCCAAAGAACTCTTAACAAAGTTGCGGAACAGCGGCTGCCAACTGGTCCACTTCGGTGTTGAATCGGGCAATCAGCAAATGCTGAATTTGATGCGTAAAGGCACCACTGTCGAGCAAAACGCCCAGGCCATCAAATGGGCAAAAGAAGCAGGCATATCCGTCGCCATATCATTAGTCATCGGCTACCCCACAGAAACGCCCGAACAACTGCAGCAAACAATCGACTTCACCTACAAAACCAAACCAGACTACGTTTACATGTGCGAAGCAGTTCCTTACCCTGGTACGGAGCTCTACGATTATGCGAAGAGTTTAGGTTTAGAGTTAGCCAAAGATTGGAGCCAATATCACGAGCAAACCCAAGTCTTCGAAAACAAATTATTACCGTTGGAGAAGCTAAACCAAACAAAGAAAGACTTCTACGACCACTACCTATCCCCAACTTTCTACCTTCGCAAAAAAATGAAAGGCGACTTCTACAGTCAAATCATGGCACGCAGCGCCTTAAACCACATCGTTGCAAACAATAGCTTCGCCCGATGGTCATTAAGAAGACTATATCATCCCAAGAAGAGCCCAGGTGGACACAGCACATCCAGCAAGCAGCAAGGAGCCTAAAGTTTGGTTTCCATCTCAGGAATTAGATACTTACTCACCCATCCGCATCAACTCAAATGGCTTATTACAAGAGAGATTCATTTTGGTCAACGGAAAAAAAGCAAACGTAAATGGGTCGAGTGGCAAAAATACGACGCCAATTTGCATATTATCATGATGGAGGAGCACGCTGACATCTTAAGCGTGAATACCTTAAACGTTGACCGCATCAAAATCTTCAAAGATATAGTCAACGGCATCGGTAGCGGTCTGCGGATTTTGGATGTTGGCTGCGGGGATGGCGTGATTAGCGAACCACTTGTAAAGATGGGGCATTTTGTTGCAGCGGTAGATTTGCCCACGGTTGCCACTTCTTCTCATAAATGCAATGTTTCTTCTATCATGGCAGGTGATGCGGAAACCTTAGCTTTTGGAAACGCAACGTTTGATTTGGTAATTGCATCTGAAGTTCTCGAACACTTGTGGGCGCCTGAGAACTTCATAACCGAAGCGTACCGAACACTAAAACCCCGTGGCTACTTGATAATTGAAACCCCCGAAGGAATAGAAGGGTTAAATTATGATTCTCATATGAATTTTTACACAGTTGAAAAATTAGAAAAAATGTTAGGGCCAAAATTCAAAGTGAAAAAAATTGAGCGGTTAGCTGCAACTGGTTCCGCTCAAACGCCAACAATCATTGTCTTCTTCGAGAAAACCCCTTAGAGTGGGCTTGGTCGTTGTTTTCCTTTTTTGAGTCTCTGACTAAAATAGGCAAGCGTAATGAGAGCCAGTGCAACAATCGCAGCAATGAGTCCAATCACCACAGTTGAAGATGGTGCATTCCCATCTATTACTGGTGGCGAGACAGCTATGTTGGTTATTTGGTCTGCGAAACAATACACGTTCCAGTTGTGGTTTCCAATGTATAGTCTACCGTTGGCGATAGTAGGCGAGGACCAACTGCCTGAGGGGGTTAGGTAGCTGGCAAGTTTTGAGCCGTTGTTGTTGGCGTCAAGGATGTATACGTGGCGTTGGCTGGTCATCATGTAGATTTTACCATCAGCATACGAAGGCGAAGAGTAGAGTTCGTCACCTGTAAAGAAGCTCCAGTTTGTTTTTCCATTTGTCGCGTTTATAGATGTCATACTGAACTTGTCAATTATGTATAATTGACCGTTAACGTAGATTGGAGATGAAACAATAAATTCGTCTGCGCCTGGGTCACGGAAAGTCCAAACAATTGCGCCAGTCACCGAATTAATACCAAAGTATGTTCGCAGGTCAGCGGATGCAAACACCATGCCATTTGCAACGGACGGGGATCCTATCATTTCTGTGCCACCCGTAAATTGATACTCATAGGGTAGTTGCTGTTCCCAAAGTAATGCACCAGTGGCAGCGTCAAGTTTGTAGAGTGCACCTGAATAGGGTTCTTCTGATGTGAAGTAAACTCCACCGCTGTCAATTGCTGGGGAAGATAAGATGGGCCCGCCTGTAGTGTAATTCCAAATGATGTTGCCTGTGTTTGCGTCAAGAGCATACATTTTACCATCTAATGAGCCAACATAGACTATCCCGTTTACCACTGCTGGCGAGGACTTAAGCACAAACGACCCGTAAGTGTAGGGTAAGTCGCCGTTCACAAAGGTCTTCCAATCGAGCATTCCATTGTAAGCGTCTAGGCAGTAAACGTACCCGTCGTCGCCTCCTGTGTAAACTTTGCCGTTTGAAATGGCGGGAGAGGATACTTGGGAGTCTTGAGTGGTGTAGCTCCAGATGAAGGCGCCGCTGAATGCGCCGATGGCGTAGATGTTCTTGTCTTGAGAACCCACGTAGACTATGCCGTTTACAACGCTGGGTGAAGAAATAACGGAGCCGTTGGTTGCGAACGTCCAAGATAAGGATAGGTTTGTTGGACCCACTTGGGCGGTGGAGGAGTGTGTTGGGTCGGCTCTCCACATGGACCAGTCGCTGATTGGAATGTTGTCGGTGCCTATGGCCCAAACCTGGTTGAAGCTGTTATATTCGCTTCCTGAAATGGCGTCAACGGCATCAGTTACGGTGCCGGGAATAAGGTAGAGGTGACCATATGCTACGGCCACAGATTCTCTTGGAGCCAACGCTTCGATTGGAAGCTTCCAGTTAAGTTGTCCTGTATAAGCGTTCAAGCAGGCGAACTCAGAGGTTCCGACAACGCCGCCATATTGCGCGATTTCCCCAGTTGTTGCGTAGATTTTGCCGTCTGCAACTGTCGGGTACCCAGGCCAAAGAAGGGTGCCTGGACCTTGATATTTCCATGTAAGCTGACCCGTTGCTGTGTTGATGGCGTAGAGATTTCCATCTTTGTTGAGTTCATATACATTGCCGTATGCAACCGCCGCACCTGTAGTGAAGTAGCCGTCAGCTGTGCCTGGCGAATAAATCCACAATATTTTGCCATCAGTCGCGTTGAAACAGTACATCGTGTTGTCGTCAGTTCCTCCCCTAAAAAATTTTCCATCAGAATAAGTGCCGTCAAAAATCATTGGACCTTTCGTCAGGGTAGTCCACACAACTGAACCTGTTTTGGCGTTAAGCGCGATTTGCTGGTTCTCAAAAGAACCAGGAAAAACCAAGCCACCGCCGTAAGTAGTTCCTATTCCTGTTCTGCCGCCGCCAGGAACATATGTTCTCCAAACTAAAGTTGGCGGCTGTGAGGTGTCAGCAAAACTCCAGCCTTCAGTGAAGGAGTCAACTTTTATGTAGAACATTTTTTCTTCAGGGCTGTAAACGTTGGCACTGAAAATACCAGTATCCTCGCAGAAAGCTGAGCTGGTCCAGAGTATTTTGCCTGTTAGCGGGTCAAGGCAGCTGCTTTCTACAACCATGTGAGAATCGTCGATTTTGTAGGCAATGGGCCAAGTTTTATTCATTGGAATGTCAGTCTTCCATGCTTGCTCTCCGGTTTGTCCGTTCAACGCCACAACGGAGGTGTTTGTGCCTACAAAAATCATCCCGTCAAAGGCTGAGAGATAAGTTTGGATGCCCGAAACGTTAGCTTTCCAAAGTATGGCTGAGGTATCAGGGGCAGGTCCAGCTGAGAAACGTGAGAAGGAAGAGTCACCCATGAACTGGGGCCACTCGTATTGGAGCAGATTCGAGTTATTTGATGCTAAATCGACGCTTGCTTGGGCACTTACAAGGTTTGGGTTTGAATGTAAGGTAACAACTGCTGAAACTGATGAAACAAGCAATAACGCCAAGACAAGTGTGACTTTTAGTTTGATTTGCGTTGAGTCTTTGCCCCCAAGAATGAGTGTCTATGGTTCTATTTCACTATAAACTTTACGGAAACACTAAATTTCTAAGTATTAACTTAAAATTACAGGACAAATTGCAAAGTTGACTAACAAAACCAAAAAAGCCCGAACCGCACAATCTTTTTTAAGACCAAAGGAACCCTTAAAGTAAACATGATACGGAGCTTGAGGGGATTTTACTTTGACAGATGAAGCTGGTCCATTACTTATGACTTCTTGGAGATCAACTGGAGCATGCAACGCACGGTGCTTATACTGCAATGTTGATTCAACAGGCAAACATGCACCAAGAGAGATGACAACTCAAGAAGCCTTCCATCTAGTCGATGAAGTCAAAAGCTTTGGCGTACGATGGTTTGGCATAAAAGGCGGTGAACCCTTAACACGACCAGACATTTTTGAAATAGTCACCTACGCCAAAAATAAAGGTTTAAACGTATGTCTCCTGACCAACGGGGTTTTCGTTGACGGAAAAATATATGACAACTTGGTCAAAAACCAAGTTTGGACATCAGTTAGCATCGATGGACCTGAGGAAATAAACGATCAATTACGCGGGAAAGGTTCATACAAGAAAGCGTTAGCTGCTATAGAAAAATTGTCTGCAGGCAAAATCCTAAACGGCCTAGCTTGCGCCATCACAACCATTAACTACCAACACTTAGACCATGTTGCTGATTTAGCTGATAAGTATCACGCGAATTTTGTTTGGTACAATCATTTAGTGCCCAGTGGAAGGGCAAAGTCAACCATGGAGTTGACACCTACCCCTGAACAGTACGAGTGGGTGCTAAACCACATTTGGGATATAACCGAGAAGTATAAGGGCAAATTTGAAGTGCACGTGCACTGTCCACACTTTGCACGAGTTGTAAAACAAAGAATCCCGGAGGACGAGTTTAACCTCTGGTATAAAAAGGAGTTCCATGGCAAATGCACCTACTTTGCGTTTGGTGGCTACCTTAGCGTTACCGAAAACGGGGATTTAATACCCTGCTTCTACACTGACCTGCAACCCTCCGAGCCTATGATGCTCGGAAACATTCGCGATAAAAGCCTAAGTACCGCCTGGAAAGAAATTAAACAATCAACCTATTATAACAAATTCCAAGACCGAAACGTGCTGAAAGGGAAATGCGGCGTATGCGAGTACAGAGAAATCTGTGGCGGATGCAGAAACCGAGCCTACGCCTACACGGGCGATATAACGGAATCTGACCCAGCATGCGCCTACATACCTCTAGCTCTTAGAAAAAAATGATTTAAGGTATTGTGATGAATGCAACCAAAACAAAAGTAGCCCTGATAACTCCACCAGTTTTAGAAAAGGTTGCGCATCACCCACTTTTTCCGCCGCTCGGCTTAGCTTACATGGCGGCGGTTCTGGAGCAGAATGGTTTTGAAGTAAAAATCATTGATTCACCTGTCTTAGATTTTGACCACCAGAAAATCAAAGCGGAACTCGAAGCTTACCAGCCATCTATGGTTGGGATTGGCTCTATGACTCCAACTATTGAGTCAGCGCTGAAATGTGCAAAGATAGCAAAAGAAGTTGACCCAGACGCCCAAGTCATAATGGGTGGACCACACGCTACTTTTGCAGACACAGAAATTTTAACCAACGAGAAAGCTGTCGATGTCATAGTTCGGGGTGAAGGAGAAGAGACAATCGTTGAATTAGCCAAACAAACATCCCTAAATGACACAAAAGGGATAAGCTTTCGCAAAAACAACCAAATAATCAAAACAGGCACCCGGCAATTCATCCAAAACCTCGATAATCTACCAAGACCAGCGTACAAGTATCTTCCAATGAAAAAATACAACATCACAGGACGCAACCTTCTTCCAATCATCAGCAGCAGAGGCTGCCCCTTCCAATGTCCCTTCTGCGTTGCCACACAAATGTTTGGGGCACAGTTCAGAGCCCGAAGCCCAAAAAACGTTCTGGATGAACTAGAATGGCTTAGAGATGAGTATGGTGCGGAAGGCATAGCGTTCCAAGATGACACATTAACTTTCGATAAAAAACGTACAGTTGACATATGCGACGGCATAATTGAAAGAAAAATCAATTTACCTTGGGGCTGCGGAACCCGCGCAGACGTAGTTACTAAAGAAGTCTTAGCCAAAATGAGTAAAGCACACTGCAACGAAACTATGTTTGGTGTAGAGGCGGGTTGCCAACGAATGCGTGACGTACTCAAAAAGAGGGTTTCAACTGAACAAATTGAGAACGCAATTAAATGGACAAAAGAAGCAGGAATATTTGTGACCGTATCAGTCATTTTGGGTTATCCTGGCGAAACAAAAGAAACCCTGCAAGAAACACTCGATTTTGTTCGCAAAGTCGAACCCGATGATGTCTGGCTATGCCATGCAACACCATATCCGGGAACTTGCTTGCGAGAGATTGTTGAGAAGAACGGATGGAAGATGTCGGATAAATGGGAACTCTACAACACTATGAACCCCATCTTTGAGGATCCAGCCTTGCCAGCTAAAGAAATCGCTGAAATGCGCAAGTGCTTCTACAACAAATTCTACTCCCCAAAGTATATCATGCGGCAAGCAGTGAAAGGATACCTGAAAGGGAATTTGTATAGCAAAATAATGACCCGAACCGCAGCAAACTATATGCTTTGGCGAGCAAAAACTCGAATTTAACTTGTAAACCAAAAAAAGATATTTCTATTTTTTAAAGGTTTGCTGAGGCTCTGGCGCATTCTTTTTAGGAGAAAAGAAATGCAAATGCTAATTTCGATTGCAATAGGGATAGCACTTGTTAATTTAGCTAAAGCCTTCTCAGCCCTTATTTTTTCTCTATCAATATTTAGACTAAAAAAGGGGAAGAGATTGATTGACAGGATGTCAAAACCTCTATGCACGCTTCCTAACCATCAAGATTAGGATTGCACCGATTACGACTATTGCGACAATTATTGCTCCTGACAGAGGCACGAAGTACTGTTCAGTCATCGTTATGGGCACGGTTGGAGCTGGAGTAGAGGTTGCTGGAGCGTCTAAAACGTTAAAGACCGTCTCTTGGTAGGATGGCCAATATCCGTTAGTGCCTCCGAAAGCTGCGATCACTTGATATGTACCGGGTATATCTGGTTTCCAGACTAAGTTGAAGTTGCCTTTTGAATCGGTTGTTGCAGTGCCTATGTTTCTGTAGTTACCGTTTGCATCGACCACACTGATTCCGACATCAACACCTTTGAAGTTGCTTGGCAATGGTTGTTGTTGGTAAACGTAGCTCATCCAGTCGTTCATGCTTGCATCAGATGATAAGGGTATGCCGTTGGGGAATCTTGCTGCTTGTTCAGTCTTTATTGCGCCTGCGGAGATATCTGTTACTGCACCTTCGATAACTACGTTACCGCCCATTGTTGAGCATTTGGGTCCTGCTTGCACTGTTAAAGTACTAGGTCCTCTGCCTAGGGTGTAAATTTGGTGGTCGTAGCTGTTAAAGAAGTTGGTGTAACCATCTGCGATTGCGAGGCTTGGTCCACTGAATTCACCTGTTGCTGAGGGTATAGTCCAGATTTCTGTTCCATCTGTTGCGTTGATTGCGCGGTTTAATGCTCCTTTGTATATGGGTGTTTCGAATGTGTGTTCTGACGTTATAGTGTATACTACTCCGTTACCTATGGCGTTGATGAAAGTTGGATACGGTCCTGGAACTTGGAAGCCGCTGTTTGTGTTGTTGCCAAGGGTGTTTCCGTTTCCGTATGTCCACAGTACATTTCCGGTTGCCATGTCGTAGCAGTAGAGTACGCCTGAGTATGCAGCACTGTAGCATCGACCGTAGGCGATGACGTTAGATAGTGAGCCGGGTCCGTTGCTGCCGTAATAGTCTAGTGCCGGTTGAGGATCTGATATCTTGATAAGTGCACCGGTATGCAGGTTGAAGAATACGAATTGCTGAGTCTGTCTATAGGATTCACAGAAGTAACCTGAGGGGTCGAGCCCAGCGTATGAGACTGTGGTGATGTTGCCTGCTGGCCAGTTGACGTTGTTCCTCCATAGCACTTGACCTATTGGGCCTTTTGAAGCGTTGAGGTTAACAGCGAAGTAGGTGTAATAAGTGGGTGTAGACGCGGCATAGCCTAGTGATGGGGTTGAGCCGTTTCTGCAGAGTAGAAGGTCACCATAAACTGCGCCTAGTACCGTTGGTGCAGGGCTCATTGTGTTTCGCCATGATATTGATTGGTTCTGAGTCGTTGGGTTTAGCCAGTCATACATCAAAGCTCTGCTTGCAGGAATATTGGTTACCGAAGTTGTTACCGGTGTGAGTACGGTTGTTGCTATTCCGTTGACATATTGTATTGATGACACGTTTGTTGTTGTGGTTGTGGTAACAGTCTGGAGAGTAAGTGCCCCCATAACTGCTTGACTCCAAAATCTGCTTGAATTCCAAGAACTCAAGTAGTAGTCAGGGTTTGAGGTAGTGCCGTTGTTGTAGAGAACGTATCTTATCTGCTCACCGCTAGGTCCGATTACGGTTGTTCCTGTGGGAACTTGGGTGACGTTGAATACACTGTTACCAGTATATGCATCAAAAACGTTTGCAAAGTTGCTTGTACAAAGGAATGCTGGTCGAGTTCCGTGGTAGTCGGGGGTATCCATGTCCTGTATGTAACCAAACGACATTGCTGGAAGGTCAGTTCGGCTCCAAATTGTTTCGCCTGTAACTAAGTCAACACATACTAATGGTCCGGCTGTGCCAGTAGCGGATAAAGGTTCTTTGTAGTAGATTCTTCCGTCAAGAATTATAGGGTTTACGTATCTTTGAGAGTAGGCGGTACCTTCAAACCATGTATCTCCGGGATCTGTTGAGAGCAGACCACCGACAACTCCTCCAATTTGACCCTCTGGCTTAGTCCACATAATGTGCGCCGTTTGAGAACCAACTGCGTCTGGTGCAAATTGTCGTTGATTTGGTCCGTTGGAGCCACCATATCCAGGCATTCCGGTTCCTAACCAGTTTGAACTAATCGACCACCACATACTGTTTTCGCCGAAGATGGGTCGAGTCCAGAATTCGGTCGGAAGTGGAGATGCGGGTAGACCTACGATTTGTTCTTGTTGAACCGTTAGGGTTGTTGTTGCAGTGCTGGGTAAGAAGGTGTCATTGATGTATGCAGAGGTAGGTGAGTGTGAGTAGTCATTGACTTTTTGTCCGGGGAAGCTGAATGTCAGGTTATAGGTGCCAATTTGGTCTGGCGTGAAGTAGAAGATTTGGTTTGAGGTGGTGTCCACAACTGTTTCGACTATTTGTGTAGATTCGGTGCCGTCGGGGGCTGTGATGACAAGTTGGTAATTGTGGAATCTGTAGTCGTTTGATATTAGTTCATCAGGATAAGTTGGGGTGAGGAATGTGTATACTGGTTCTCGCTGTCCAACGCCAATTGGGTTGATTGTAGCATAAATGTGTGCAAATACTGGTATGTCAGTCCAAGGGGGTGTATGCGCTGTAGTACTCGGTAAAAGTAACGTAGAAGCTCCGATTGAAACAATTAGCAATATCGAAATCGATATTGCTATAGTTCTAGAATTATGTTTTAGCATTTTTCTTTCTCCTTAAGTTACTGTCTATCTCAGATTAGACCTTATAAGAAGGATTGGAAAGTGGCCACTGACTACAGAAACAGCGAAAAAATAAATTAATGTCCTTCTTTACAGGATTTTTGGGAAATTTTCTAATCCGTTTGTACCCAAATAATTAAGGAGTAGCAGCTATAAAATGACGGATATTTTTTTGTGCTATTACGGAAACTTTATTACATTATCGAGCGGTTTTTAAAACAACATCAAGAGGAAACTTTAGATGACAAAAACCTCTGAAGCTTACGGTACTCGAGAAAACTGGCCACCCTACACCTACAGGGATTACCCAGGCATACAACCTGAAGCATACGAATCTTTCATGAAATTCCTGGACACCGAAAACACTTCAGGCCGCTTAATGGAATTGCAACCGTGGGTTTCGGTTTGCGATAGCAGATGCGCATTTTGCTATTTCCCGACCACTGCATCGAGCAAAGTTCAGATTGGACCCTACCTTGATTTACTTAAAAAAGAACTCGGCATGTACGCTAAAACCAAGTACGTGAAGACAAGTGTGTTTGATGAGATAGTTCTGGGTGGTGGAACCCCTAGCGTTTTAAGTGCAGAGCAGATTATTGATTTAATCGATTTCTGCAAAGCGAACTTTAACACTAGCAAAGAATACTTCATCAAAGTCACGGGTTCTTCAAAGACATTGGCGCTTCCAAAAATTGATAAACTGGCGGAATATGGTGTTTACCAAATGGACATGGGTGCACAAACTTTTGATGATAAACTACGCAAAGCACTATGCCTGCCTGATAGCGCTGCCGATGTCGAGAGAGCTATAAAGCATGCAAGAAAACTTGGGTTAGTAGTCTGCGTTGACCTCATGTACAACTTGCCAGGGCAAACCATGGAAAGTTGGGTAGACACACTTAAGAAAACAATCGAGTTGGACGCAGAAGTTGACGCTTACTCTTTACATGTGGACCCTGGAACAATCCTTGAAAAAATGATTAAGAGCGATCAATCTCCACCGCAAGGCGACGCGGAATACGAGAAACAAATGTTCCTTACCGGCCACAAAATGCTCACAGAAGCAGGCTACAAAGCAGTTGGACACGACCGCTACAGTCGAGTTGAGTGGCACATGCGTGAAAACTGTCTCAACGGTTGGCCTTGGGGAGGCATACTTACCACAGGAGCAGGATGCTTTATGGGTTACCTCCAAAAGTTCTCCTACTCCAACATTGAAAACATCAACAATTACATGGAGACCGTAAAATCTGGAAAACTACCCATCAGTCGACTCTCAGAATCAACAAACGAAGACATGATGCGACGAACAATGACACGACTATACTTGCGACTGCCTGTCAATAAAAAAGAGTTCATGGAAAAATTCTGCACTACCCCAGAAAAAGTGTTCCCAAATCAACTGCAAAAACTAAAAGAAAAAGGCTTAATTGAAATTGACGAAAAAGAAGTCCGCCTCACCAAGCTCGGCGAAGTGTGGAAAGGTAACATTGCGTGGGAATTTGCACCTAACCATGCAAAATAATTCCTTATTTTAAATATCTTCTCTTTTAGTTTGCAAAGATAAATCTGCTTAGAATATACTTTTTTGACTTAAAAAACAAAAAAGAAAGAGAAGATGGGAATTTTTTAGTGCCTCTGTGGCTGAAGACCATACCAGGTCATTACTTTGGCCAATATAGGCACAATTACACCTAAGGCAATACCCGGCACGAACGCAATGATGAAGGCATTTACAGGGTCTGCTGCCCAGCTTCCTACCGCCATATCGCGTGATGGTTTTAGTGAGATGGTATAGTTCATGTATGCTTGGATGATTGCAACTATTATTGAAGCGGTTAAGCCTGCGCCTAGCATGCGTTTGAAGTTTGTTGAACCGTTGGTTAGTGATCCAGCGATGTAACCGATTATGATAGCGTTGACCATAAAGAAGAGTATGCTTATGTCACCGTAAAAGTTGTATGCTGGAGATGAACCCGCGTAGTATCCAGTGTAGAGTCCTGCTGTAGCAACGTAGTACATGCCGCCCATAATGAAGCCTGCTGCGCCACCTGCCCATTTATTCCAAAGTAAGCCAAGCACTAATGGAATGCCGAGTACAATCATTTGAGCAAAGCCTTGTGTTAGAATGACACCGATAGTACCAGCTAAGCCAGACACGCCAAGTACGGCGTGAGATCCGCTTGGGTTTACATAGATTGCGAGAACGTAGATAAGGAGCACTAGAATCAGTGGTATGACTATGCCGAAGAGTATGTCTGCAAGTTTAAATTTTGGTGTTTCCAATTTTTATCCCTTTTAATTATTTTACATTGCGGCGTGAATATAAGCTTAATGCTTGCAAGAGTGGCATAAAATTGTTTTAGCCACTTTAAACTAACATTACAAGTACTTGGATAAGAAAAAACACACAAATCAAGCTCAGCTAAGCCAACAGTTGCCTCTTTCAGAATAATTACTTTTAAAAAATGACTGATTTCAAAGATTAATTTACTTCTAAAAAATGAAAAAATAAAAAAACAAAGGCACATGGATAAACCATGTGTTAATCGGGTTTATTTTTTAGGCTTTTAGATTAATGGCGTGATGCACATATGATGCCTGATAGTGGCAGTCTTGAGGGACAGACATAGGAGCATGTTCCACATGCTATGCAGTCTTTAACCCATAGTTTCTCAGCTTTCTCAAAGTCGCCTTTCATTATTGCGTTGTATAGCATTACGGGGTGCAGTCGTACTGGACATGATGCAATGCAGTTTGAACAGTGGATGCATGCAGTTTGCTTTGGTTCTTTCTTGTGCTTGCTTTTTGCGAATACGATGATGCTTGAAGTGCGTTTAGTTATTGGAGCATCGGTTGTTGGGATAGAGTTACCCATCATTACTCCGCCGACTACTACTTGTTTGAGGTCGTTTTTGTCCACATTGTTTGCGCCGATGATATCGCTTATTGGAGTGCCTATTTTGACAAGCAAGTTTTTGGGTTCTTTGACATCGCCATTAATAGTTGTGACTCTGGAGATTAATGGTTCACCTTCGAAAACTGCATTAGCGATTGCGTTTAAGGTTGCAACGTTTTGCACTATAGTTCCCATTTCGTATGAGCGTTTGCCTGGAGGTGTTTCATAACCTAAAATTGCTTTTTGAAGAACGCTCGCGTCTCCTTGCTGGTAAGTTAAGTGTTTCGCGACAACTTCTGTGTCTGGTTCTTTGCTGAAAGCTTCTTGGAGTTTAGGAATGGCTTCTACTTTGCTAACTTTGGTGGCAACGATGACTTTTGGGTTTCCCAAGAGTTTACGTACAACACGGACACCTCGTACAAGGTTCGCAGTTTTCTCAATCATCAGTCTTTCGTCTGCGGTATCGTATGGTTCACCTTCGGCAGCGTTTACAATGAGGGTTTTAATGGGTTTGTCCTGGGGCACAGCAAGCTTTACGCTTGTTGGGAAGCCTGCACCGCCTAAGCCGATAATGCCTGCTTCACGGATGCGTTTAAGCAGCACGTCGTTGGGTGTTTTTGCGAGGTCAGCTTCTGCAATGGGTGTTAGGGTTTTGTCTTTGGTTTTTTTGTTGTCGTTTTCAATCCAGATGGCTTCAGAGCATTCTGAGTAGCAACTGTTGTATACGTCGGCGATTTTTGTGACTTTCCCAGAGATTGGGCTGTGGACAGGTGCGCTGATGCGTTCTTTTGAGTCTGCAATTTTCTGACCCATTGCTACGACGTCACCAACAGCAACAATGGGTTTGTTGTTTGCCCCGGGTTGCTGGTTGGTTAAGACTATGGCGATTTTTGGGTCAGGAAAGACTTCGATGGGTGTTATTCTTGCTTTCTCTTTGTGTTCTTTTATATTTACAAGGTTTGCCATTTTGTTCATCTCCCAAAGGATTTGTGAATTCCCACACGGTCAAGAAGCGGTACCGTCAAGTTCATAATAAGCAATGCTAGCAGGGCGCCTCCGAAGAAGTTCATGTATGTCTGTATCAAGATTGTTAGTAAAGCTAAGCCGACGCCAAAGATGATTTGTCCCATGCCTGTGAATGGAGTTGTTGCAGGGTCGGTTGCCATGAAGAAGCCCAAAAAGATTGAGCTACCGATGAAAAGTTCAAAGAGCAACCTGACTGTTAGGTCTGTGTCTCCGAAAGCGGTGGCAAATATTAGAGACATGATAGCAATGGATACGAAGTAAGATAGAGTGATTCTCCATTTGACGTATTTGCGAGCAACGACAAAGAATGCGATACCAACGATGATTACTGCTAAGGCTGAAGCGCCACCTGTCCAACCGTGGAACTTGTCAAGGATCATAAGCGAGTTTACGTCACCAAGACTAGCTCCTGGGTTAGAATAGCATCCTTGCAGGTAGGTTGTGAAAGAAGCTAAGCCATTAGTGCCTAAAGGTGTGGCTCCCCCACCAATTGGACCTGAAAGTAAAGGCACTCCTAAACCTCCCTCAGTGAATGCTGCAAAGTGATCTTTTGCCAAAAAGACGCTGCCTATGAAGGGTAGCAGAACTATGAATTTAGCGGCTGCTGCTGGATTGACGAGTTTTCTGCCTGCTAATCCTTGGAGTTTTTTGAAGACTACAAGACCAAGCAATGAGATAATTGCGACGTACAAGAATGCGTTGGGAGCAGTTAATGTGTCGATTGGCATTACATCGGTTGCTTGAGCCATTGATGGAACACCAAGCGAGTATGAAAGTGTAACAATTAAGCCAAAGACTGCTGCGGACCATGTGTTCATTTGTGAGTCAGAAGCTACTTTACTGATTAACGCATCTGCACCAACGGCTACACCGATAGCGATAAGCGCATTGATGATCACTATCATGCCCAACGGCATTTGCCAAACATTTGTCAGACCCATTGTAGATATCTGTGAGTCTGTTGGTGCACTGACTGACCACCAGAGGGCTGCTGAGATAACAGTGATTATCAAGAGAGAAATGAATGTGTATTGCATGAGGCGATTCTTTGACATTGTACCGGTTATGTGAGGTGCTGGTTTTACAACTAGGTCTTTTGATGATTCACTCATTTTGTTAACCTTCTTTTAAATAAAGAGGTTAATCTTTGTCTGATATATTAAACTCTTTCGGAGTCGTACATTTTTTCATAATCTGAGCAAAAACTAAGAAATCTTGAAAAGTTCTAACCATATTTTCATTTTAAACACACACGTGCACCCAAACTTCCACATTAAGGTCTGATCGAGGAAAGCGTAATTTGGATAAAGCTAATACCTAAGAAAATGCAACCTATCTTTGCTGAGGACTCAACTGTGCCTAAAGAAAGCCACGAAGAACTTGAAGGATTAACCTTGGAGGTGTACTTGCATGCAGTAAAAAAGGGCAAACCAGTCGGTCCCCGAGACGTCATGAAAGGCGCCAACCTTAGCAGCCCGAGCGTGGCGTATAGGCACCTGCAGAAACTTGAAGACGAAGGATACCTGGTGAAAAACGAGTATGGAGAATACACAGTTAAGCGCAAAGCACACCTCAAAGGCTACGTTTGGCTTGGACGTCACTTAATACCGAAAATGTGGCTCTATGCTCTGATTTTTCTCTCTATTTTTGTTGTTGAACTCTTTATTTTAGTAATTCATTTTCCTGTGGAAACTGAGGAATTCAAAGTTTTCTTCTTGCTATTAATGGGAATTACTGCTTTAGCAATGGCAGTTTTCGCCATCGAAGGGTTCCAACAGAATAAACAAAAAAACAAAACAGCAACTGAATAAACATCTAAAGTTCAAAAACCGCTGCAAAAAGGTTGCTTACTGCGTTTTAGAGCAAAAAATGAAAAATCAATTTTTTAGAGGAAGTTTTATATCGCTTCACCGATTTTATCTTGACTTGATTTAAATGAATCCAATCACAGCCCCATTGTTTATGGTTGTTTGGCGGTGTACCCGCAATTGTGTGGGCAGTTGCACCTATTGCAGTTTCATTAAAGAATACGCTAAAGACCAAGAGTTGAGCACTGAACAAGCCAAGCATATGGTTGATGAAATGGCAGAGTTCGGTTCACAATGGTTAGGCATCAGCGGCGGCGAACCCCTGATTCGACCTGACATTTGGGAAGTTATCGAATACGCAGAGAAAAAGCACAACATGCAAGTCAGTTTGATTACAAGCGGTTATGCATGGGACGAAAAACGCTTTGATCTGCTCCGAAAATATAATGTACATACCGCAATCAGCATTGACGGTGACAAAGAATCAAACGACAAAATCAGACGCAAAGGCGGCTATGATCAAGCAATAAACGCCATGGAAAAACTCAGCAGCGTTGGCCTACTCGACTGCTTAGTCACAACCATGACCAAATTTAACATTGACAAGATGGCACACCCCGCAATGCTCGCAGAGAAATACAAAGCCCGCATGCTAGTTTACCACAACCTCGTCCCCGTTGGCAGAGCCGGAGAACACATGGAAGACATCGCCCCAACCGCCGACCAATACGAAACAGCATTCAACGAAATCTACGACATCCAAAGAAGACTCTACGGCAAAGTCAAAGTCAACGTCTACGCACCATTCTACGCACGCATCGTACGCCAAAAAAACCCAGCAGACTTCTGGCAATGGTACAACGAAGGCTACCTGGGTAAATGCACCATCGGCGGCAACTATATCGGCATAACAGAAAACGGCGACTATCGAAGCTGCGGCTTCCACGAAGGCTACCGCATCGGCAACGTCAAAGAAACAAAACTACGCACCGCATGGGAACAACTCCAAAAAAGCGAACTACACCTAAAACTACGCGACAAAAACAACCTCAAAGGCAGATGCGGCGTATGCGAATACCGAGAAATCTGCGGCGGATGCAGAACACGCGCAGAATTCTACACTGGAGATCTCTTTGAATCAGACCCAGCATGCAACTACATACCCAAAATCCTGCGGGAAGACCCCAAAGCACTCGAAGCACTACGCAAAAACCCAATGGGAAAAGTGCAATAAATCAACCAATTTTTTACCCAACTCAGATCTCTTTTTAACTAGAGAGATTCTAATAAAACAAAAAAACCTCTTTAGGTTTTTTGACCAAAAAACCGCAATGCATACAACGGCAATCATGGCCCAGAACTTATAGTTCCACAAAAAAACTCAACATATCCCACACACCCACACCACCAACATTACAAACCAATAAAGCAGTGTAAACCAACCCCCCAACCCGCAAAGCACAACTCCAAACCCTCAAACGCCTATTCTCTCTCACGCCTGGCCTGCTCCAAACTATTAACATACATACCTATACGCCGATACTCAGCCCAACGCTTAAGGTTACTATGCTTTTTTAAATCAAAAATCCTCCCAAACACGACAAAACACATCCAAAACAGGGCAAAACACGCCAAAAAACGACAAAGTAGGGAACCGAAAAAAACCCAAAAACAACCCCTTAACCAAAAACCACCCCAAACAAGCCATATCCAACACCCCAAAACCCCATTTACAACAGACACATTCATCATAAATTGGAACATTCCGCCAAATTTTACCAAACAAAACATAACATTTCACACATCAAACCACACTTTTTGTCACACGCACAAAAACCCAAAAAACAGCATGCAGCAAAAAATGTATTCAGACATGCAGCAGAAAGGTTATTATTTCTAACAAGTTCACACGTAACATTGGAGAATATAATCGTGCCTTTAGCATTTATTATTGGAACTGCTGGTTCGGGCAAATCCCTCTTTACAGCAGCTTTTGCAGAATGGCTAAAAATGAGCAAGCAAGATGTTGCTGTAGTCAATTTGGATCCAGGTGTATTAAAGCTACCCTATCAACCTGACGTTGACGTTCGTAACTACGTCGAGGTTGGCGACATTATGGAGAAGTACGGTTTAGGTCCCAATGGCGCTTTGGTTATGGCTGCTGACTTAATCGCTGATGAGATTGAAAATTTAACAAGGGACATTGAAGAAGCTCACGCCGACATCGTCTTGGTTGATACTCCGGGTCAAATGGAACTTTTCGCTTTTCGCGCAAGTGGACCATATATCGTAAATGAGTTAACAAAAGATCCTAAAGCCTTAATCTACCTCTTTGACGCGGTCTTCTCGGTTAACCCATTAAACTACGTTTCAAACATGTTCCTAGCTGCAGCAGTTTACAACAGGTTTTTCCAACCACAGGTACATTTGCTTTCAAAAAGCGACTTAATTCCAAAGAAAGAAGTGCAAGCAATCGCAGATTGGTCCGCAAACACCAATTCACTAGAAGATGCAATTGAACAGAAACTTGAAGGAACAAAACGCCTATTTAGCCGCAACATGATGCAAGCCATCAACAAGCTGGGCTTACAGTTCCATTTAATGCCTGTGTCATCTAAAACAAACGAAGGCATGGTAAACGTAAACACGCTACTCGAACGCATTCTCAACGAAGGAGAAAAATACACAACCTAAACACTAATCAGTGACCAGCTTGCCGCAAACGCGCCGCGCTTAGCCTTCAACGCCGAATCTCCACCCGCAATAATGATAACATCATCATCCTGAGGAGTTAACTCTTTTAGAATTAGACTTGCAGCTTCAGGATACTGCTTCGAAATAGAATCGCTCACAGATTCGATGCATAAATGCCCCTTCTTAAAAACAATAATTAGAGCTTTGCGTGCGCCTGCAATGATGGCTGCATCACGCTGGTCAATCCCAGACTTCACTTTTTGCCCACTTTTCTTAACTAAAAAAGCAAAGTTAAATTCAGATGCAAATAACTCCGACTTTGGAATCTCAACACGTTTAGGGAAAATTTCTTCGAATTGCTGCCAAATCTCTAAACCTTTCTTTGTCAGGAAACAACCTTCTTTTGAGGTTTCAATCAAACCTGCTTCTTTGAACCTACTAATTATTGTACGCACTGCGCCATCGCCTACATTCAGCTTCTCGGCCAGTTTATTTCTACCTAAAGGCTTCTGAGCCAAAAGCTCCAACGCATAAAACAAATGAAATATAGTGAAAGTTGTCGAAGGGCCTGGAGCCTTTTTCCCAGCTATTTGCTGCATGAACTTCTTGAGGGATATCGCCATGTTTTACACTATCTTAGTTAAGCGTTAGCTGGGTTTTTATAACTTATCAAAACAACGCGCCTTAACCTTTGTAGGCAACAACAGAAACCTCGACGAGGGCGCCCGACTTGAGTTCAACTCCAACCGTGGCCCGAGCAGGGAACTCCTCCTCAAAGTATTTGGCATATTCACGATTGAACTCATCAAACAACGTCATTGAAAACAAGTAAATGGTGGACTGGACTACGTCTTTTAGGCTGTAACCATCGGCTTCCAAAATAGATCTAAGGTTCGCCATAACTTGTCGCGTCTGTTCAGTGATGCCCTTGGCAACAATTTTGCCCTCTTTCGGGTCAATAGCTAACTGTCCAGAAACAAATAAGAATTTGTCCGCTTGCACTGCTTGACTGTATGGACCGATTGGTTTTGGAGCATTTTGGCTTGACACTATTTTTTTCATACTTTCCCTTCGTTGTTGTGCTATTTTGAAGTTAAAATGGTTTCTGCATTGTCGCATTGCTAAAATAATTGATGATTAGATGTCTGTGTTGTCGAAAGCCTTTTAAGAAAAACGTCAGGTTACTATGCCTATTACACGATTGAACGGAAAAGAGAGATCCTAATGAAAAAAAACGGAAAATATTTGTTTACATCCGAGTCAGTTGGAGAAGGTCACCCAGATAAAGTTGCAGACCAAATTTCCGACAGTGTTTTAGACTGTATTTTTACAGTCGACTCAAAGGCAAGAGTCGACTGCGAAACATTGGTAATGCAGGGCACCGTCATGATCACGGGGCAAATAACAACCTGCACCTACGTCGACATCCCAAAAGTTGTCCGCCAAACCCTCAAAGAAATCGGCTTCGACAACGCCAAAGACGGCTTAGACTGGGAAACCTGCGGCATTCTAGTCTCATTAACTGCACAATCCCCAGACATTTCGATGGGCGTAACTGAATCTAAGGATCACGAGCAAGGCGCTGGAGACCAGGGCATGGTTTTCGGCTACGCAACAAACGAAACAAAAGAACTCATGCCACTACCAATCATGTTAGCTCATAAACTTGTGAAACGTTTAGCTGACTGCAGAAAACAAAAAATTATGCCTTATCTACGTCCAGACTGCAAATCCCAAGTCACCATAGAATACGAGAATGGAAAGCCAAAATGCGTAAAAACAGTCGTAATAGCAGCCCAAAACAACGGAACCTGCGACGCTGCTACATTAAAGGAAGACATAGTTGAAAAAGTTATTAAAAACGTTATACCAGCAAACCTCATTGCAGAAGACATAAAATACGTCATAAACGGAACAGGCAGATTCGTCATCGGCGGAACCCTAGCAGACTCAGGATTAACAGGCAGAAAAATCATCGTTGACACCTACGGCGGAGTCGGAAGCCACGGAGGCGGATGCTTCAGCGGCAAAGACCCATCAAAAGTAGACCGAAGCGGCTGCTACATGGCAAGATACATCGCCAAAAACATCGTTGCCTCAGGCTTAGCTGACCAATGCGAAATCCAAATATCCTACGCAATCGGAGTTGCACAACCAATCTCAGTTTTGGTAAACACCTACGAAACAGGCAAACTCTCCGACGAAAAAATCATGGAATTAGTACTGAAGCACTTTGACATGAGACCCAAAGCAATCATCGAACAACTAAACCTGCTAAGACCCATCTACAAAAAAACAGCGGTTTTCGGTCACTTTGGCAGAGAGGACATGGACTTTCCATGGGAAAAGACCGATAAGGCTGAACAGCTCAAAAAAGAGCTGGAAAAAACCAAAAAAGCCTAATTTTTCCTTTTTTAAATTTTATTTTTGTTTGAGTATCATTCTGCAGCTAATCTATAACCACTCCACCGCTTGTCTCAATCAAAACGGCAAGTTCCTTCGCTGCTTTAACGAGTCTTTCAGATGGAAGTTGGTCTTGGCTTGCAATTATTGTTAAGTGGACTTCAACATGAGGCTTGTTCTCTGTTCGCATAGGATGCGACTTCACGTAAACTCCTTGGTTATCACTCATCACTTTGTCGATTAACGGCGCGAGACGGGACTCGAAGATATTATCGGCGAATATGCTTTTCTCACAAAAAACATTATTGCCGACAGTTTGCTTAATCAGAGGTGCTATGGTTTCATTAAAAATCGCTTCCGTTTCTACAGGCACTCCAGGCAGAGCAAACAAAATCGTTCCCTCAATATCAACCCGGACAGCTGGCGCAGTTCCAACTGGATTGTTAACCGCCGTGGTTTTTTCGGGCAGAGTTGCCATTTTGACTCTAGGAGGGTTTAACTCAATTTCTGTTGGAAACCCTCGTTTTTTGGCGTATTCTACACATTTTTGCTTGACTACGGTGAGGGCTTTTTGGTTTACTTCAAGTTTGCGGTTTAACGCTTTGGCGATACCTTGGAGTGTTTTGTCGTCGAAGGTGGGTCCTAATCCTCCTGTTGTGATTACGAATTGAGGTTTTCGAGCTATGGATTCGTTGACGGCAGCAGCGATCTCGGGTACGGTATCTTGGATTACTATTATCCGTTTGACGTTTGCCCCAATGTGAGTAGCTTGTTTGGATAAGTAGTGTGCGTTTGTGTCTTTTACTTTGCCTATAAGCAACTCGTTGCCTATGCAGATTATCTCAACGTCTACTGTCGTGCATATTCCTCTATGAGAATTAGGAAGCGTTGTTTTTCTTTTATACCGTTTGCTCGGCTATTGTCTAAATATCGTTTTAGGCGTTTGCTGCAATATTCTTTTATTGCTCTTTAAAGCCTGTTACTCTATGCATGAATGGGCACTCGCAGAAGCAATCCTCACTTCGGCCAAACAAGTGGCTGAGCGGGAAAACCTCAAGGAAGTCACAGAAGTCACCATTAAAGTTGGTGAGCTTCAGCAGGTTGAGCCGCCAATTTTGCGTTTTGCACTCTCTCAGATGAAGCCCGACATTTTCAAGAATACTAAATTCCGAATTTTGAAATCGAAGTCAAAACTCAAATGCAGGGTTTGCGGAACCACTTGGATGTTTAGCTTTAAAAAACTAGACAAAGCCACTGCTGAGGCAATTCATTTTGTACCTGAGGCAGCACACAGCTTTATTAAATGTCCCAAATGTGGCAGTCCTGATTTTGAAATCGTCAGCGGACGCGGTGTTTGGCTTGAAGATGTAAAAGGAGTTAAATTAGCTTGATTGACCCGCGGACGAGCGTTATTAACGATCGTTTAGCGCGGATAACCCGAATTATCGCAGTTTCAAGCGGCAAAGGCGGCGTGGGCAAAAGCATGGTCGCCACAACTTTGGCACTCTCCCTTGCCAAAGAAGGAAGCAAAGTCGGCCTCTTTGATTTAGATTTTACAGGACCCTCAACTCACATAATTATAGGAGCCGCAGCAAATGTACAACCTAAAGAGGACAAGGGAATCGTGCCGTCCCAAGTTGAGGGTTTAGCCTACATGTCACTTGTCTATTTTGTCGGAGACAACCCTGCGCCGTTACGGGGATCCGACATTTCAAATGCCCTCATCGAGTTGTTATCGGTTACTCAATGGGGTACCCTTGATTTCCTTATCATCGATATGCCGCCTGGAATCGGTGATGCAGTTTTGGATTTGGTGCGGTTAGTTGACCGGTTGGAATTTTTGATTATTACTACACCTTCGCTTTTGGCTTTTGAAGTGGTCAAAAAGCAGGTGGCGCTGCTTTGCGAGCTTAAGATGCCTATAATTGGGGTTATTGAGAATATGAAGATCGACAAGGCAAACTGCGTTAAGTTAGAAATAGAAAAACTGGGGCTAAAATATCTTGGCGCTATCCCATATGACCCAAAAGTGGAAGAAGCAATCGGCAATCCAGCGAAACTATTGGAGACAGCTGTTGGCAGAGCACTGCCTCAAATTAATAAAACTGCAAAACCGAAAAAAGTGACTTCAAATGGTTTGTAGAGCGGTTATTTTTGATTACATCGGCACTTTGGTTAATTGTAGAAACTACTCTATGCAGGACTCTGAACAAAAACTCCACAATGCATTGGTAGCCGAAGGCCTTAGAGTTGATAAAAATAGGTTTTTAGCCGCCTACAATATTTCGCATGAGAAATACCGCAAAGAACGTTACGAACAATTGCGAGAGGTAACAAACGCGATTTGGGTCGCCGAAGCATTAACCAATTTAGGTCTTGAGGTCTCGGCGGATGATAACCGCGTTAAGGCTGCATTGAACATTTTTTTTCAAGACTTCATAGACACCCTAGAGCTAAGAGAAGGTGCAAAAAAACTAATATGCCAAGCTAAAGAACAGGGTAAGGTGGGTTTAATCTCTAACTTCACCCATGCACCCGTCATTTATAAAAGTCTAAGAAAAGTTGGGATTAGCGAGTTTTTTAATGTAGTTGTGGTTTCGGATGAGGTTGGGTGGCGAAAACCCAGTTCTTACATTTTCCAAGATGCACTTAATCGACTTCAAATCCCAGCGAGCGAAGCAGTTTACATCGGCGACAGTCCCATCGAAGATATCAAAGGCGCCAAAGCAGCAGGGTTAAGAACCATCTTTGTTCCATCACAATTCTACATACTTAAAGACCTAAAAGAAAGCAAACAAGAACCAAACTTTATCACAAAAGACCTAACAACAGTTTCAAAGAACCTAAATCGGATTCTTACTAACTGAACCTCAAGTCCGCCGGCGAGTGGTTGCATTTCTAAAATTGGAGGTTGCCAAAAGTTACAGGCCACTTTGCTATGGCGTCAGTCTAACCCTATCGCGCGGATAAAGGGTTACTTCTCTGATGTTCTTGTTTCCAGTTAGAATCATGGTTAACCTTTCAAGTCCTAGTCCCCATCCTGCGTGGGGTGGCATGCCGTAGTCGTATGCTTGCAGATGACATTTGAATGATTCAGGATTCAAGCCCTTTTCTTTGAGCCTTTGGATTAGTTGGTCTTTTTGGGCTATTCTTTCCCCACCGGAAACCAATTCAATGTAACGCCACATTAAATCGAACCCTTCACAGACTTCAGGTTTGTCTTCGCGTGGTTTAATGTAGAAAGCTTTTGCATGAGTGGGCCAATTTGTTATGAAATAGAAGAACGGGTAAAGTTTGCCTAATACCCGAAAAGCCTCAGTTGGGATATCTTCGCCCCAAGGAATTGTTACGCCTTGCGCTTTGAGGTCTTCGAGGACTTGGTCGTATGTTAAGCGTTTGAAAGGGATTTCTGGTACCTCAAACTTGTACCCAAGTACCGACAACTCGCTGGCGCATTTCTCTTTTACAACAGTGCAGGCGTAGTGAATGGCTTGTTCAAGAAGCGCCATAACATCGGTGGCATTAGCAAAGGCTGCTTCAATGTCGACTGAGGTAAACTCACTTAAGTGTCTTCTTGTGTGGGATTCTTCGGCGCGGAAGAACGGTCCAACTTCAAAGACTTTCTCAAAACTGAGCGTTAATTCTTCTTTGTAGAGCTGAGGGCTCTGAGCAAGATAGGCTTTTTGCCCAAAATAATCGACGCTAAAAAGTTCTGCGCCGCCTTCTGTAGCAGAAGCGATGATACGTGGAGTATGAACTTCCAAAAAATCTTTCTTGAAGAGAAAGCTGCGGATTGCTTCAAGTGCTGTATGTTGAACTTTGAAAGTGGCTAAACTGTGTTCTTGGGTGAGGTCAAGAGGTCTTGCATCTAATCTTGATTCGATTAGAGCGGGGGTTTTGCCGGTGATGTCAATGGGAAGCTGCTCCGTTGCTATGTTAAAAATCTTGAAGGCACTTGGAATTACTTCGATGCCTCTTGGAGTCATGTTGGTTTTTTTAACATTTCCCTTAACGCCTATGCTGAATCTTTTTTGAAGAAGGTCAGATTTAGCTAAAACTTCAGGAGCGATTCTTTTTTTGGGGATGGTTAATTGGATTGTTCCTTCGCGATCCTGCATTATAATAAAGCGGATTCCGCCAAGGTCACGGATATCTTGGACCCAACCAAAAAGTGTGACTTCTTGACCGTCAATTTCAGGGGTTATTTGGCTTGTATAGTGAGTTCTAACATAATCGCCGATAGAGTCCAAGTTCATGCTTTTTTGCCAACCTAATCTGCAATTTCAACGCGTAAGGACATCTTGCGTACTTTACTGGCAATTTCCTTTAAAGCTTTAAGGTCAAAGGGTAGCTGTGCGCCACGTTTCCTCTTGAGAATTACCCGTGTTTCAGTGGTTCCGTCTGGAATCCAGATGGTGTTGATGGTCAAAATGCTGAAGGGTATAAAGAGGTCTTCGAGGAATTTGCGGTCGTCAACGCCATGCTCGAGGACGCGGACGTTTTTGCCTGTTTCGTCACCGAGGGTCTTAACGATTTTACCGCCGTAACCTAAAAGTTTAGGGACATCTCCATGTCCGACGAGGATGGCTAAGGTTTTTTCAACCTCAACTGCCTTGTAGAAGCAGACGTTTTGCAGGGAAGGATACTTTTCTTCCAGGGAGAGCAGTATGCGGGCGACCTTCAGGTCTATTTCGCTGATTTCGCCAGCTTTGACTTTGGCTGAACATTTTTGGCATAGTATGCCGCTTTTTAGGCAGAAACTGCATAGTTCTGTTTTCATTTGGTGTCGTTTTTCCTGCAAAGAAGGAGTTTAGCTTTACGTGATTTACCTTATCAGTGTGATTTCTATTGTGCTAACATTGGTTGCTGTATTGCCTTCCTCTTGGTCTTGTGGAAGGAATTGGTCTGTTCCGATGCTGATGCTTTTTATTTTTGCATCAGGTAGGAATCTGTGTCTGACAACTTCAGCTACATCGATCGCTCGGCTGATTGATCTGCCGCGTGCTTTAATGCTGACTTCTTTTGCGCCGCCGTGGAAGAACGTGATGCACGCGAGGACATAGTTCATTATTGGTTTTTTGCCAATCAAGACTGCACTGGCGTCTTCCGTCACGGTTCCGCTTAACTCCTGGTTTACTTTAGTAGCTTGACTTAAGCTTTTTTTCAAAATAAATACATTGTGGTGTTTAGTTTGTGTTATTGCAGAAGGCAAATTCGATCGTTTTGGCTAAAAGAGGACTTGATTTTTAAAGGATTTTGATGAAGGACACATTCAGTAGAACCATGCGCGCAACGTCAGGAATTATTTTCTGTTTCTAAGATTGTTAATGTGACAGCATGTAAGCTGTTTAGCAGTCATATTCTTAAGCAAGTATACAACTATTGTAAAGGTTTAACTTAACAAAACACCACATAAGTGACCAAATTGGAACCATTAACTAAACGTTCAATCCAACTCTTAAAAACTCTCTACGAAAAAGGCAAATCTACAAACACCTACACCCTTAGAGTAAAACAAGACGAACTATCAAACCAATTAGGAGTAAGCAGACAAGCACTAAACGTACATTTACGCAAACTCAAAAACAGAGGATACATCCGAACAGGAAGAGGCTTCATTGATGTTACTGAAAAAGGTTTAAGCGCCCTTGGTGTATCCACAACACCCGCCTTCATACTCCTAAAAGTTTCACCCATCAAACGCATCCACGTTTATGAGCAAATCCATGAACTTGCTGTTTCCAGAGCTTTCCGCATTGCAGGCGAAGTTGACGCACTGATCATTGTTGAGCGAGAGAACTTGGATGAAATATTAAAAAAACTCTACAGCATCGATGGAATTGAGGATACACGCTCTTACGTTACCATTGAAGTAATCAAGTAGGCGATGGTTTTATCTTCAGTACAATAAGTCCAAGTTTAGACAAAAGGTATATTTGATACTTAAACATCAAAGAGTTAGCCAAAACGGAAGGTTTACAATAAAATGCCAATATTAGATCCAGTAAAAAAAGCCATAGCACAAGAACACCGCTTATACATGAAAATCTGTCGAGACTGTGGCTCACGTAATGCGGCAACCGCAATAAAATGCAGAAAGTGCAAGGGCAAGAACCTGCGCTGGAAGAAACGAGAAATAGTAAAGTAACCAGTTTTACTTTTCTTTTACATAATTATGCGTAAGGGAAGCAGATTTCTAGCCCGCTATTTTTTTGTTGCCGTTTGCATAAGGCATCGAATGTCTACATTCTAGTTACCGCTAAAACATCAATAGACCTACCGCTCGTAGGGTTGATGGCAAAATTATAAAGGGATGCCCACACACTATCTTAGTAACCGGTGAATATTGATTATGAGCAAAAACGAAATCGCCGTAACCTACGAACCATTCCAAGAAATCGTGATAATGGAAAAAACCCGTTTTAACAGTCCAGAAGACATCGCGCGGTTCACTTCCGTCATAGCAGGAGGTAAACTAGCAGGGCTTTACTGGGTTGACGGCGTAGTCTTTCTATATTTCCCGCTAACAGCTTCAACGGCCATAGTTGCTAAGGAACTGCTTGAGAAACACAAGGTCTATTGGACCTTTGTCGGCTACGCAATGATGCCAAAGTACATGCCAATTATTGAAACTAAAGAAAAAATGATTGTGCCCGTAGTTGAGATATCATCTGACCCAACTCTAAAAGCAGTTGCTCGCTGGTTAAAAGAATTAAAAGAATAAATCCGCCCTTGAGGCTAAGTTTTGCCTAAGATAGTATTCAAAGGCACAGTTTTTTCAGGCGAGGGCAACGGAAAAAAATTTGTGGCGCTGCCATGGTTTAAGCGGCAGGTTGAGGAAAAGTTGAGTTTTTCTCCTTATTTGGGAACCTTAAACGTGCATTTGCTTGGAAAAGAAGTTGAGAAGCGAGTACTGCTTGAGACTACAGGGAGTATAACGGTTAAGCCGCAAACAGGTTACTATTCGGGATTACTTTTCAAAGCAACCATCGATTCCTTGGAGTGTACAGTTGTAATTCCAGTAATGCCCAATTACCCACGCGATGTTTTGGAGGTTATTGCACCCGTTTATCTACGTGGCAGCCTCAAGTTGGTGGATGGCAGCTTGGTAGAGGTTTCCGTTAACGTTTAGGGCCATTTGCTTTTTTGAACGCTTCCATGTATTCGTCTCGGCAACCAGCTTTTTTCAGGTATGCACCATAAGTTACTAGCGCTTTCATAGCTCGTGCTGCATCTTCGGGCGATTCAAACGAGGGTACGCCGAGTTTGTCAAAGCGTGCGCGGGTGTATAGGGCCATTTCTGTTTCGCCGATGTCGCACATGACGAAGGGTTTGGTATAGTTTTCTGCAACTTTGACTATGCCGTCGATGTATACTTCTCTGAGTCCTGGCATGTGATGAAGCCCGAGAAGGATTATGCCATGGATAGTGGGGTCCTGGAACATCAGGTCACCAGCCATAACAAACATTTCATCGGTTACGGAACCTGTGAGGTCCACTGGGTTTGAGGTTGCGGCGATTTTTAGGATGATGTTTTGGTCTTTGAGTTCTTGGAATTTCTGAAACGTTTCTTCGCTGAAACGTTCCACTGTCAAACCTAAGGCTTCGCATTCGTCAACAGTCATGACACCGGGTCCGCCTGCGTCGGTTAAGATGCCGATGTTTTTGCCATTGGCTGGCGGCTGCATCGCTAAGGCTTTGCCTATGTCAAAGAACTCCTCCATGTCGCGTGCTCTGATGATTCCGCCCTGCTTGAACGCGGCGTCGTAGATTTTGTCTGAGCCTGCGATGGCGCCGGTGTGGGATGCCGCTGCTCTTGCACCTGCAGCACTTCTGCCCGACTTAATTATGACGACGGGTTTTTTGCAAGTTACCTTCTTGGCAATTTTGAGGAATTCTCGGCCTTCTTTTATGTCTTCAAGGTAGACGAGTATGACTTTGGTTTCTTTGTCGTGAAGTAGGTAGTGGAGGATGTCGGATTCGGTGACGTCGCATTTGTTTCCGAAGCTCACGAATTTGCTGACGCCCATCTGGCGCCCAGTTAAATAATCTAGGGCTGCTACTCCGAAGGCGCCGCTTTGCGTAATCATGGCGATGTTGCCGGGTAAGGGTCTTGGAGTAGCCACAACGTCTTCGCCTGTTGTTAAAACTTTTGTTTCTGGCAGAAAGAGGGTGTCGATGCCGGTTTTTGAGTAGTAAACGCCAAGGCAGTTAGGTCCCAAAACGCGGATGCCAGCATTCTCTGCGATGGCTACAACTTGGTCTTCGAGTTCTTTGTTTCCAACTTCTTTGAAGCCTGAGCTGATAATGATGGCGGTCTTGACTTTTTTAGTTGCGGCTTCCTCCATAACAGAAGGAACAACTTTTGCTGGAACGATAACAACGATTAATTCTATGTCGCGGGGAACCTTACTTAGAGACTTGTAGCATTTAAAACCCAGAATAGAGTCTTCGCCGGGGTTAACGGGGTAGAGTTCGCCTTTGAAGACGCCGTGTTCTTTGTTAGTAACGAAGTTTTTGAAGATTACGTGACCTGCTTTGTCCACTTTTTTTGTGGCACCGATAACCGCAACTGAACGTGGATTGAAAAATGCATCCATCTTCCGTAGTGTTTCTTCCATACTTATCCCGTCATTCCGCATAGGTGCTTACGAACCCCGTTTTATGTGTTACTCTCTAAGAAAGCTCTTTTTCGGTAACTGGTTATTTGTTTTCGGGTGTATTAACTTTGTCTAATGGTTTTTCTGACGATTACTATAGGTTTGTGCTTGATTGCCGAGAGCATTTCCCAAGTTACTTCGTTGATGTCAACATGGAACCTTGCCGCCATGTCCCAAACCGTCGCACCTGAACCTGGACCGCGAGCCTTGTCGGCGATGTTGGTGATTTTAAGCACCTCACGTGGAGAGAGGTTGCAACCGACCACCGTGAGTGGCGTGGAACTCTTTTTGAGCTTAAGGATTCTTCCCACAATGAAGGCGGTGCTTGCACCCATTGAATGTATCCCTTTTATCGGCTTAGGTCGCGGCGTAAAGTAAAAGTTGCGGAACTTGTAGGTTTTGTCGGTGTCAGCGATAATTACATAGACATTCTTTTGTTGCCTTTGCTGGATTTGGATTTGGATTTTCTTGGCAATTTCTTCTGTATTACTCAGTGGCAAACTCACATAGGAATAGGGCAAATTTGAGCCGTCAATTCCTCCTTCCGAACCAAACATAAGTGCCTGCCAAAACCCGGCGTGCTGCAGAGCAACTTGTTTGTGGCGGCTGCCAGACTCGAAGGGGTAATTTCGTAGTCGCTTCAATAGACGCGGACCAAAACCGCACAGAATCCCAAGCGGGTAACCCCAAACAAGCTGCATCCAGAAACCAGCCAAAGCTCTCGCGCTCCAGCTTGGCTTAACCCTGCTTTCATCAACCATTTTGGATAGTGCAGTGGATATTGCCTTTTCGGATACAACCACAAAGTCGCCGTCTTCAACTTTCTTTTCGATAGCTTTGAGGATTTTGTCTGTGTAATTGCTTTGGGGTTTCCAGTAATTGGTTGTTACTGCCAACGATGTGTACTTAGTCATTGACTTGGCACTTTACAACTGCACAGTTTAGGTTTGCCCTAAATAAAGGCTTAAGACTTCGGCAGCTAGCCACAATCGAAACAAGCTATGAAAAGCTAAAACAACGCATATGGAAAGCCCTGATTGTTCTGATAAAGTTTACCTTTTATCGGGATTTGTTGCCCGCACACGGGGCATTTCATGTCGTTTGTTAGGTTCCATTTTGTAATGTCGAAGCTGTTTCGTTTAATGACGGCTGTGTCGCAGTTGGGACAATAGGTGTTCTCGCCTGGATGACCAGGGACATTACCCATGTAAACGTAGTGTAAGCCTTGGTTTTTAGCTATTAAATATGCACGTTCCATGTCCTGAACGCTTGTCGCTGGAGTAGTCGTTAATTTGTATTCAGGATGAAAACGCAAGAGGTGGAATGGAGTATCTGGTCCCAAATAATTCTTTATCCACTTCGCCATTTCCCTGAGTCTATCCATGGAATCACCAATCTTCGGGACAACCAAATTCGTGATTTCTATGTGCACTCCCTGAAGTTTGAGTTCTTTTAGTGAGTCATAGATTGGTTCAACGCTGGGCACTGACATGATGGATTTGTAGAAGTCAGGGTCACCGGCGCCCTTAAAATCGACCGTTGTCGCATCCAAGTATGGTGCGATAGTTTTTACAGCTTCAGGCGTCATGTACCCGTTAGTGACAAATGTGTTAAATAATCCTGCTTCATGCGCAAGCTTCGCCGAATCATAAGCATATTCCATGAAGATCGTTGGTTCAGTGTAGGTGTAGCTGATTCCTTGGCAACCCGCGTTCTTCGCTGATTTGACCACTTCCTCTGGGGAAAAAGGGTTGCCAGCGACTTCATGGTCTTGACTTATCATCCAGTTATCGCAGAATTGGCAGCGGAAATTGCAACCAGCCGCCGCAACCGACATGACGAGTGCGCCGGGGTTGAAGTGTGAGAGCGGTTTTTTGCTGATAGGGTCCACGCCTGCAGAAACAGCTTTACCATAGTTGAGAGTGTAAAGGGTGCCACCCTGGTTTTTTCGGACCAAACAGAACCCAGTTGCATCATCACTAATCAAACAGCGCCTAGCGCAAAGGGCGCATTTTACTTTGCCCTCACTCTGACGTTCATACAGCATCGCTTCATGTAAAGACATAAAAATCCACAAAGAGAATAGGGAGTTTCTGTTTAAAAGCATTCATTACAAGAGCTTGTTGAAAAAGCAGCTGTATTCACCCGTATGGCATGCGGGGCCAGTCTGTTCAACCACATACAGTAGTGAATCGTAATCGCAGTCGGTCGAGACAGAGATGACTTTTTGCGTGTGTCCTGAGGTTTCACCTTTTATCCAGATTTCATTGCGGCTTCTGCTCCAGTAAGTTGCTTTACAGGTTTTGAGAGTGAGCTCAACTGATTGTTTATTGGCGTATGCTTGCATCAAGATTTCCTTTGTTTTTGCGTCTTGAACTATAACTGGGATCAGTCCGTTGCCTTTTTTGAAATCCAATTTCAGTAGCAAATCATTGTTTGTCATGTTCGTATTGTCACCCCCATCTTACGAAGGTAATCCTTCACGACAGGGACAGGATAATTGTTATAGTGAAAAATTGAAGCAGCCAATGCTGCATCTGCTTTGCCCTCGGTTAAAACGTCCAGAAGGTGTTTTGGGATGCCGGCGCCACCGCTTGCGATAATGGGCACGTTGACTCGTTCGGAGATAGAGCGGGTTAATTCGATGTCATAGCCTTCTTTTGTTCCATCCTTATCCATTGAGGTTACGAGGAACTCGCCTGCGCCAAGCTTCTCGGCCTGAATTGACCATGCTAAAGCGTCGATGCCTGTAGGTCTTCTGCCGCCGTAAGTGACCACTTCAAACCATACTTTGCCCTCGCCAGTATCAACCATGATTTTGCCTTCACAAGGCGTGTGATTGCGCTTAGCGTCGATAGCTGTGACAACGCATTGCCTACCAAAAACGTCAGATAATTCGGTTATGACTTTGGGATTTTCTACTGCCGCTGTATTAACCGACACCTTGTCAGCTCCGCTACACAGAACCAGCCGTGCATCCGACACATTGCGGACCCCGCCTCCGACAGTGAAAGGTATGCTGATTGCTTTAGCGACCCCCTCCACGACACCTCTAAGAATGTCCCGTTTCTCGGAAGATGCAGATATGTCCAAAAAAACCAGTTCATCTGCTCCGTCATCGGAGTAGCGTTTAGCCATTTCGACTGGGTCGCCTGCATGTTTTGGATTGAGGAAGTTTACGCACTTTACCACTTTTCCGTGGTCAACGTCGAGGCATGGAATGATTCGTTTTGCAAGAGGCATTTTTAAGCTCCTATTTTTTTTATGGCTTCTTTTAACGTGAAGCGCCCTTCATAAAGGGCTTTGCCGATGACTGCGCCTTCCACTCCGATTTCTTTTAGAGCAACCAAGTCGCCTATGCTACCGATTCCGCCCGCTGCCACGATTTTGGCATTGGGAAAGAGGGCAGATTGGCTGAGTGTTTGCAGGTCCGGACCCGTAAGCATACCATCTTGTGCAATGGAAGTTATTAGAAAACGGTGAACGCCCAGAGATGTGTATTTTTCGAGGGCATCGTCCACCGTCATTGCGGTTGCGGTTTTCCATCCCTCGACCATGATAAGCCCCTCCTTGTTATCTAACGCAACTATTACTGAGTCTGCGCCAAATTTTTTCTGAATTTTGCCGATGACGGGGGGGTCACTGAAGGCCAAGGCGCCAAGGATTACTTGAGTTATACCTGTTTTGAAAAGTTTTTCTGCGGTTTCGTAACTACGAATTCCTCCCCCGACTTGAATTGGTAATTTAACGTTTTTTGCAACCTCGGCAATGACTGAGTGGTTATTGCCAAGTGCGAAAGCTGCGTCCAAATCGATAATATGTAGTTTGCTCGCACCTTCGTCTCGCCAACGCTGTGCAGCTTCGATGGGAGTTCCGAATTGGGCTTCGTAGAATTTGGCGGTTTTGGCTTCGCCACGTGTTAATCGGACGATTTTGCCTTCCATTAAATCGATTGCTGGAATTAACTGCATATAAATCACTTCACAACTGTTTTGACGAAGTTTTTGAGGATTTTAATTCCGACATCTCCTGATTTTTCTGGGTGAAACTGAGTACCATAAATGTTTTTGCTGGTGACTGCTGAGGTGAATGTTGTGCCGTAATCGGTTGTAGTGCAAACTATCTTCTTATCCTTGGGCACTGGATAGAGCGAGTGCACAAAGTAAACGTATGTGCCTTCGGCGATGCCGTCGAAGAGCTCGTTTGGTTTCGCGATGTTTAGTGTGTTCCAGCCCATATGGGGCACCTTAACGGTTTTAGGTAACTGAACGTTTCTGCCTTTGAAAAGCGCTAGACCTTTTCCCGGCCCCTCTTCGCTTGATTCAAAGAAAAGCTGCAAACCCAAACAGATGCCAAGCAGTGGAGTCCCTTCTTGGATTTTGGCTTGAAGAGTTTCTTTGACGGTGTCGAGTTTTTCTGAGGCTGCGGTGAAGCTTCCGACGCCGGGCATTGCGATGGCGTCTGCTTTCGCCAAATCTTTTGTTGTAGTGCCAATTGAAGTGGTTAACCCTGCCTTTTCCAACGCCGTCTTTAGGCTTAATAGGTTGCCGACACCGTAGTCGAATATGACTGCTTGCGGCATTAGATGACTCCCTTGGAGCTGGGCACGCCTTTGCGTCTTGGATCCATGGCTACCGCTTGGCGGAGCGAGAGTGCGAGGGCTTTGGTGGCGGCTTCTGCTTTGTGGTGGTCGTTGCTGCCGTACTCAACGAAGATGTGAACATTTGCTTGGAGTGCGGTGGCGAGGGATTCGAAGAAATGGTTAATGTCCTCAGTCGGCATCTCTTCTACTTTTTTGCCGCGAAGTTTAAGGTCGATTTTGAAGTAGGGACGTTTGACGAGGTCTACGGCCGCGAATGCTAGGGAGCAATCCATGGGTGCGGCTGCGCTGCCAAACCGAGTGATGCCTTCCCTTTTGCCCAATGCCTTGTTGAGTGCTTCGCCCAAGCCGATGGCTAAGTCTTCGACGCAGTGGTGCACCAAATCGCCCTTCACCGACGCCGAGATGTCGATCAGGCTGTGGGTTGCAAGCGAGGTAAGCATGTGGTCAAGGAACGGCACAGCTGTGTTAACGGTTGCTTTTCCTTCGCCTTCAAGGTTCACACAAACTTTAACTTCGGTTTCCTTAGTCTCGCGATAAACTTCCTCTTTCCTCATTCGTCTTCCTCTGAAATCACTTTTAATGCTTCAACCAATTTAGCGTTCATTTCAGGCAACCCAACCGTGACGCGGAAGCAGTTCTCGTACTGGAGCATTTTGCCCCATTTCTTGACCATGATGCCTTTCCAAAGCAGCTTCTGGTTAACTATGTCCGCGGGTTTTTCTGTGTGCATCAGCACAAAGTTGGATTGTGAATCGAACGCTTGTACGCCTTCTATTTCGTTTAGTGCCTTTATCAGTTTTTCCCGTTCACTCTTGGTTTGTCTTACGGATTCAAGCATTAAATCAACGTTGTCGAGCATTTTGGAACCCATCCTGAGTGTGAAACCGCTCACGGGGTAGGGCAGGGGCGATTTTTCAGTTAATATCTTGGCTAACTCGGGGTTTGCCACCGCGTAGCCCAACCGAAGTGCCGCCAGCCCAAACGCTTTGGAAAAGGTCCTCAGAATAATCATGTTCTCAAACTCTTTTATCCTGGGCACAAAAGAGTAGTCTGCGAATTCGCCGTACGCCTCATCCAAAATAACGATGCCCGGGAAAGCGGTAGCTAATTTTTCTATGTCTTCTGCTTTGTACTGTGTTCCTGTGGGGCTGTTTGGTGAGCAGAGGTAGACCAACCTTGTTTTCTCTGAGAACTTGGAGAGCATTCCTTTGACGTCGAGTTGCAGGTTTTTCTGGAGCGGAACCGCGACGTATTCGCCTTCTTGGCGTTTAACGCAGAGCCTTGGAATCGAGAATGAAGGCGCAAACGAAACTGCTATGTCACCTTTCTCAACGAAGAGTCTTATGATGCGGTCGATTAATTCGTCACTTGCGTTGCCGACTACAAGGAAATCCTTTGGAACTTTCATGTAAACAGCTAGTTTCTCGCGCAGCTTACCTTCCTCATCTTCAGGGTACATGCGCAAATCGATTTCCTCCGCAACCTCTTTCACGAGTTTAACCTGCTTCACGCGGGACATGAAGAGGTTCTCGTTGAAGTCCAGTTTAATTATCTGTTTTGTGGTGACTCCAAGCTGCTTGGCAACGGTTTCAGGTGTGGCTCCAGCAGAGTAGCAGTCTATTGCTTGGAGTTTTTCGAGTTTTTGTTTTATCCATTTTTGGTAGGATTCGCTCATATTTCTAACCTTGCTTTAATTGCTTTATAGTGATTGGGAAGGTTCTCTGCTTCCGTCATTACTTTGACGCTGTCGCGTACACGTTCTAAACCCACTTTGGTGCACTCTACTATGCTTACCCGGCGCATAAAGTCCAAGGCTGATAAACCCGAGAACGATTTAGCAAAGCCACCAGTCGGCAGGACATGGTTGGTTCCGCTGCCATAGTCGCTTAACGCAACGGGACTGTAGGGGCCTAAAAGTATGAGTCCAGCGGTTAGTTTCTGTGCCAACTCTTTGGCGTTGGCAGTCATAACTTCTAAGTGCTCAGCCGCAAACTGATTAACTAAATTAACGGCTACTTCCATGTTTCTGCAAATTATTATGAAGCCATATTTGGAGAGCGACTCACAGATTTTTTCACCTCTCTCAGCGCCGGCGGCAATCTTCGTGAGGTAATCCTGAACCTGCAATGCCACCTTCTCTGAAGTGGTTATGAGTCCTGCAACACTGTCGCCGCCGTGCTCTGCCTGCGAAACCATGTCGAACGCAATTAACCGCGCATCAGCACATTCATCCGCCAGCACCAGCACTTCGCTTGGACCAGCAGGCATATCGATTGCAACATCGGTAGAAACCAGAACCTTTGCAGCCGTCACGTATTTGCTACCTGGACCCACGATTTTCCGCACGGGCTCCATGGTTCTTGTTCCATAAGCTAACGCTGCTATGGCTTGGGCTCCGCCAACTCTGTAGACCTCATCGACTCCGCAGATGTCAGCTGCAACAAGGACCAGCGGGTTAACTTTGCCCTTGGCATCTGATGGTGAACACACAACTATTCGAGGAACACCCGCGGCTTTAGCTGGAACCACAGTCATAACAAGCGTGCTCGGGTAAGCGGCCTGTCCGCCTGGAACGTAGCAGCCTACACTTTCGATCGGCCGCAAAACAGTCTGGACTGAAATGCCGTTGCCAGAAGAGTTGATTTCGGTTTTGGTAAGCAGCTGTTTTTGGTAGGTGTTGACTTTTTCCTTCATGAACTTTAAAGCTGAGATTTGCTGGGGAGTGGTTTTGTTGTAGGCTTCCTTGATTTCTCCTGGTTTAACTCTAAGGCCCCGTACATTGAGTTCGGCTTTATCAAATTTTAATGCCAGCTCAACTAGGGCAGCGTCGCCATCTGCTTTAACCTGGTTTACTATGGCTTTAACGCTGAATTCGACTTCCAGCGCTGCATTTTCGTCTGCTTTCTGCCGTTTAGACCAGTCTGGTGGCAGCGCGTCTGATTTCCAGATTCTCAGCTCGAACCCTTTGAGCATGTTCCTTCGTTTCTCCGCGCTATCTCATCGAGTGCCAGCACTTGACGTGGTTCATATACGACCAGTCCTTGGGCTAGTTTACGAATCTTGGGCAACAATCCGATTAAGCAGTCTTTTTCGATAACGGTGTTTACGCCAACCCAACCCTCATCGGCTAAGGGTGATATTGTTGGATTCTTCAGTGCGGGTAATTCAGTTAGCAATGTTTGGAGGTTTTCTTTTTTGACGTTAACGAATATGTGAATTCTCTTGGAACCGTCAACGACGCCTTTTAGCAAAGCAACTATGTCGTAGATTTTCTCGCGTTTCTCGGGGTCTTCTAGGCTTTTTTTGTTAGCGATGAGAATTGCCGATGATTTGAGGACGGTTTCTATGATACGGAGGTTGTTAGCGTCTATGGTCGTGCCTGTTTCTGTTACGTCCATGATGCAGTCGGAATCTTCCGGCGGCTTAGCTTCAGTGGCGCCAAAAGATAGGAAAATCTTGGCGCGTGAGTTGTCACCTTTCTTCCACCATGGCGTCACAAGCATCGGGTCAGAGCTGCCAAACCGTTTCTTGTATTGCGGAGTGTTCTTGAGGTATTCGGAGGCGATGTTGAGGTATTCGGTGCTGATTCGGAAGTCCCTGCCCTGACTCCAAATCGACTCCATGTACTCACCCACTGTCGTTCCTTCAGGAACACTTTTGGGCACGGCTATGACGAGTTTGATTTTTCCGTATTCGAGGTTCTGGAGGATTTCCACATCGGCTTTGTTTTCTTTCACCCAGTCTTCCCCGGTGATGCCAAGGTCCTGTAAGCCTTCGTTGACGAAAACTGGGATTTCTTGGGGCCTTAGCACTTTCATCTCAATCTGAGGGTCGTTTATGGTTGGGCGGTATGTTCGTTCTGTTCCGCCGATTTTGAATCCTGATTTAGAGAAGAATTCCGCTGTTGCTTTTTCTAGTGAGCCTTTGGGGATGGCAAATTTTATTTTATCCATAAATTTTTTCACCTAAATTTTTAGAGAGGTATCTAAGGGTTTTTTGTTTCGTTAAAACGATTTTTTGACGGGGTGCGCCTAATCTCAAATAGCTAATCGTTGTTACGCTTTCAATGAAGGCAATCGCCTTGTATGAACGCAATCCCTCATCATATACCACTGGAAGACACCTGAACCCCTGTCTTCCTAATAAATCTGTTTCCACATATTTAACTGTCGGATTCTAAAATAGACTCTATTTACGGTTTTTAAGCTCAAAAACCATCGGAGGCACCGAATTTCGAGTCTCCAGTTCCACGCCCAGTAAACTTTCCATGATGCCCTTCCAAATCTCACAATCATTAATGAAAGGCGATTTCAAAAGCAAAAACTTGTCTTTAAGATAAAAATCACCGAACCCCTGCACTTTTAGCCTATTGAATACTGCGTCCCAAGTCTCCTGTTTGCTTGAATCTATTCCAAGGGTTGATTCAATGAAAACTTTTAGGGCATCACCCATTTTTCCGCCGACCTCATGCCATTTGTCCTTGGAAATCTGCTGGGTCAGTATATTAAGTAACTCAACATTTACGAAAGCGGTGCGACTTATTCCACAGTAGTATTCGCCTGGGAAGTGCCAATCGTAAATCATCATGCTCTTGTAGATGTCAAGCATTTTGGAGATGAGAGGTTTTATTCCGGGTTCTTTGCCTTCTTTGATTAGTGATTCGATGAATTCGCGTTCGCCCTTTTCTAATATGATTGTTGTTCTTTTTGCTTCTTCATTCTTTTCTTTTGGCGCATTAGATAGGTTTCGTTTGCTATCGAGCATAGAGTCTATTCTTACTGGAATATCTAATATGCCTTATGTATTCAGCAAGCATATTCAAAATTAAGGTTTTTCTCTAAAAATCAAAGAATCTTAATAAAACAGGTTCTGCCTCTAAGGTGCCGCCGATGAAGAACCTAATTAGCTGATTTGATGATGCACCCTAGGGTATCTGAGGCAACGTTTATTCAATTACTTTCTTTCGGATAAGGAACAATAACAACACTAAACCAACTAGGAACAGCACAAGCACCAAGTGAGATAGATGCAATGTACTCAAAGTGGAGCACATCTGACAACAAGTATGGAACATAAGTTGGACCAACAAAAATCAAGAACACTGAAACTATCGTCATTGCCACTTTCATGAATTTTGAGTCTAATCCGCTAACTTTTACATTTTCAATATCTTTAGTCATCGACGCCTATCTTCCTACTCTTCAGGTGCATTGTTTTCTACTAAACCTTCTTTTATCTCTTTTCCTAATGACTTCATTAAAAACTTAAAAACCAAGAAGCCAGCGCCCCTATCAGCCTTAAAACCCATAGTTGTACCCAGCAAACTGATGCCATCGATCTTTCTTTCTTTCGCTAACGCAAGTGTAAGCCCTGTTCCGCCAACAATTCTGCCCTTACTGTAGATGACTGCGCCTTTTTCCATAAATTCAGTTGCCAACCGCGGCGATGTAGCAGCGATGTAAACCTGAGTCTTATCTTCAGTTATAGGTACTCCACCCATGGTTACGATGAATTTGCAACCTAAAGTTTCAACAAAATCAAGTACTGAATCACAAACGGTGTAATGCGCCACTACATCATCAAACGAAGGCTGAATTTCACCAGTCATGATTACTAGATTGTTCTTTTCCATAGGAGCATAGTAGAACTCGTAACGTGGCAAATGAGCAATGCCCTTTGAGCTGATCGCAACGTAATCTGGAAAAGAAGGCGAATACAGCTCAGCAAATGGTTTGGCATCAAAGAACTTTATGAGCAGATGCGCTGCAATTCTGCCCACGTTTCCAAAACCCGGCAATCCTTGAACAAAAATTGGGTTTTCAAGAGTCGGAGTCGAAAGTCTACGTAAATACGGCTTATCCAAAGCAAACCATCCGTCCATACAAAGAATGTTCGACACTAAAATCCTTTTGCCGACGAAAGAGAAAAGAAACTATTAATATTTGATAATTGAACTAATAGGATGCACCCAACAATATGGTGCATATAAATCGTAGCGGGGTGGGGTAGCCAGGATTAACCCGCTGGGCTCATAACCCAGAGATCAGTAGTTCAAATCTACTCCCCGCTACCAACAATCCTTTCCTGCACATTTCTATTGGGAGTTTTACATTTGGCTTTTTTGTTCAAGCTCTAAATACACGGTTGTTTACTGTAAAAGTAAATAAACAGGTTGAACTTACATTAAAGAAACTTCACGATTGGTGAATTCAGTGAAACGAACAATTACAACCCTCTTAATAGTGGCTTTCTCGTTAATGGTTATTTTACCAATTGCTTTGCCTTCTGGCCTTGTTTCTGCCCAAACCAGCGGCTACACCATCAATCAGGTAGATCACCAAATTCAAATAATGTATTCCGGGCACGTCGTTATACTTGATACAATTCATATTTCTGGAACGGTGTCTGATGGCTTTATGATTGGGTTACCATATAAGTACAGCGCCGATGTCCTCCAAGCGATAGCATTCGACGAGACTAATGTTTACCAGATGAATTTAGGAGTCCAACTGGGCGATCGAAGTGGATTTTACGGTGCAACAGTCAACTTTAACGGAAACACCCCCAGCGTTTTCACCGTTGCTTTTATCCTATCCAATCAACTCCTAACCGAACAAGGCACTAATGGCGATACACTGGACTTTCCAGCCTACCCCAGTTTAACCCAAGATGTCGGTCTCTGCAACGTTACGATTTCTTTTCCAAGCTCGCCCACTAGCATAACAGTCAACAAGGATGACGGAGTTATTAACAACGCAGTTTACACAAAAACAGACCTGCCAGCATACACTTATGCTCCAGCAACAGCTATTTTCCAGATTCCCGTAGGAACTGTACAATTAACAACGATAAACAACATAAACCGCCAAATAACCATCGATCCAACAAGCAAAGTAACTGCTTCTGATAGTTACCAAATCATCAACAACTCTACAAATACACTAAAATCCTTCGTTCTAAGTTTACCTTTCGACGCAACTAATGTAGCGATAACAGACGAATTCGGAAGAACCTTAACAACTGACCTAGGACATTCTTCAACGGGAGGCATATTCCTCGCAAATGCCACCCTAATAACATTCATATCAAACGGACTGTCAACGACATTAACGGCCCAGTACAATTTGCCCAGCGCAACCCTTCAAGGATCCAACTATGTACTATCAGATTTTAAGCTCTTTCCAAACTTCGCTTACTACGTTGATAAAGCAACCGTAACATTTACCCCACCTGAAGGAGCAACAATTGTCACTCCGCAAGCATCATCACTTGATTCATCTTCAACCTTAACAAGGCAAACTTACCAAGATACTCTCGCCATAACAAAAAACGGCTTAAGCTACGTGGACTATCTTGCCCCACAACAAAACGCCCTCCAACTGGCCTTCAATTACAATCCAGTTTGGGTTTCTCTGAGGCCCACTTTTTGGGCATCACTTTTGGCAGTAATCGGATGTGTTGCTGTGTTTTTCGTGAGTAGACACAAACCCAAAGAGGAAACATACGCAGAAAAAACTGAGCGACTATCAACACTTGAACCAGCAACGACAGCCACGATAGCAAGGGGCGCCGAGACCAAAACTAACCAACAAGCTTCTTCAAGCACCGTTAAAGAATTCATTGATGCATATGAGGATAAAAAACAGTTAACTAACGAATTAAAAGCGATGGATGCAAAGGCACAGAAAGGAAAGATTCCAAGGCGACAATACAAGGTTCAAAGAAGAGCTATAGAGGTCCGTTTAGAAGGCATAAACAGAAATATAGAAAGAATCAAGGAAACTTTCAAGAGCACAACTGGCGGTTATTCTGATTTGGTCAAGCAACTAGATTTGGCTGAAGCAGACTTGGTTGAAGCAGAAGAAAACATCAAAAACTTGAATTTGCGTCAAAGTAAGGGAGAAATTTCGCTTGAAGTCTATAAGAGCAGCATCGGAGACTACCAGAAACAGAGAGACAAAGCTGAATCAGGTATAAATGGAATCTTGCTGAGATTACGTGAAAAAATCCGTTAAAACACCTAAACCCTTTTATTTTACTCATCAACTTTTGGAGTAAAATATCCCAGAGGTAAGACAAAAATGGTAAAAATTGTTGTCGATCCTAAATGCACTGGATGCGAAACTTGTGTCAACACTTGCCCAGTTGGCGTATACGAAATCAAAGCCGGCAAGTCAGTGCCCAGCAAATCGAGCGAATGCCTTGTTTGCAGAGCATGTGAAGCACAATGTCCCGAAGGTGCAATTCAGGTAGTCGAATAAAATAGGTTCTATCTAATCTCTCGTTAGCTGAGAGAGTTTTCCCTTTTATTAGTCAACTTTTTTTCGCGAACATTTTTAAGACAAAAGAACTAGCCAAAAGTTTTTTGTTAGTCTTCGATGTTTAGTAAAAACTCAACTATTCGGGCAAGTTGCTTTGCCGTCGCAATATCTAGGCTTTGTTCTGCCTCTATATCAACGAGCGTGTTATTGGTTTCCATAGTTCACCCTATTGGCTGCTTTTGTTATAACAATATCTCTGGCGTGTACTTCGAAGTTCGAAGTTAAAGGAAAACACAAGTTGACGTTTTAACATTTCCATGTAAATTTTAAGGAAATAGATACGGTTTGATACATGGAAATTTACTGGAAACAAGTCAATCCATGTTTTCGCCCGAAAAATAAACAGGTAAATTAAGTAAAAGTTATATGCCAAAATAACACTAAAATATAGTATGCCAGACAAAGTTCATTGTTGCCATATATTAGTTAAAACACTAACAGAGGCGCAAAACGTCAAAGCCCGTCTCGATAAAGGTGAAAAATTCGGCGCCGTAGCCCAACAAGTTTCCCTCTGCCCCTCAGGAAAGAAAGGCGGAGACCTGGGGACATTTACAAGAGGAAAGATTGTTAAGGAATTTGAGAAAACCGCTTTCGAACTCGAGAAGGGTCAAACTTCTGCCCCTGTCAAAACACAGTTTGGCTACCACATTATAAAACGAATAGAATAAACTAACGCACTCAGGTCAAGTTTATTCTGAGAACAGTTTTCCTTTTTAACAATTTATATAATGATATTGCAGGAATTAAATGTGAATAGACGATATCTTAAGTTACCTCCAAAGAAACATTCATTCTATTTGGTTTGTTTTGCGTTTCTTTTGGGCTTTTTGCTTGTGACATTTTTTAGAGCAAGTTTCCATTCGCTTGATGTTTCAGTTAACCTGTGGATACCCTTGATCCAATCAAAGGCTTTGACGTTAGTTGCTCAAGGAGTCGCGTTAATCTTTGACACAATCAGCCTCGTCATAATTTCACTCATAATTTCTGCATACCTTTTTCTGAAGAATTACAAGTCACACGGTCTGCTACTATTGGGGGCGATTGGCAGCGATGCCCTAATTGTTTCGATTCTAAAAACTGTAGAGCATGTTGTCAGACCAACAAATTCAATTGTTCCCGATTCGGGTTTTTCGTATCCGAGCGGTCACTGTACCGGGTGTATTGTTTTTGGTGGGGTACTTGCTTATTTTGCTTGGCGGCACTGGGAAAGCACACGTTCAAGGGCGATTATAGGTAGTGGCATGGGCATAGTGGCTGGTGTTGTGGGTTTTGATAGGCTATATTTGAATGTTCATTGGGTAAGTGATGTGTTAGGCGGGTTATTGTTTGGGGCGTTTTGGTTGTCTTTTGTAATTTTATTGTTTAGGCAGGTTAAGCAAACCAAAAGGTTTGAGTCGGATAGATTTGATTTTGTGGCCAACTTGCTCTATCTTGCTGCGGTTATGGTTTCGGTTTTTGTTATTTTGTTTAGCTTATATGGTAATTTCTTGTAATTGTGGAGTAGACGACGTATCTTCTGCGCGGCATCCTACAAAGCAAATTTGCCGGTAGCAAAGGTTCAACAGGCCATAGCTGCAATTGCGGCCACGGCCACAGCTAACCATTATTGTTAGCCATTAACGTCTTTTCTTTTTGCAATCCCGTTTATGGTTTGTCTGGTAGAGGCATTGTGACTTTTTCTTCTGCAGGCAACTTCTCTGAGAATGCGCCAAGCAATACGTTTTCAGCAAAAAGGTCCTCATTGAATGCTCCCATAAACTCTACTGTTTCGTTGATTATTATCTTTGGAACCCCAATTACGTTGTATTTCATGGCTAAGTCGGGGAATTCGCTGCTTTCTATAACGTCGGCTTTGACCATGTCGCTTTCGATGGCTAATTTATGTGCGACGGCGGCTGCGGCGGGGCAGTGTGGGCAAGTTAGAGTGACGAAGACTTGGATATGGACAGGCAATTTTACATCAGACAGTATCTGTTTGGTTTTGTCGGAGAGGTCGGTTTTGCCCTTTGAAACATTAATGACTGCCTCAATTAGCGTTTGAAGTTCATACCCATAGGGAATTCCATATATTCTTACGCCATAATCTTTTTTGCCTATTATTGCTAATGCTGGAATCTTGTCAATCCCATATTCCTTAGCTTTAGCTCCGTCAGCAACAAAATCGTAAACTTCCGTCGTTATCTTGCTATTAAGAGTAGATAGTTCTTCAGCGAGTTTTCTTGTGTCCGAACAGTATTTGCACTCAAACTCCTGAGTAAACATGACAATTCTTACTGGATCTACTAGTTTTTCCTCAAAATCTTTCTTAAGCAATTCTTTTTTGTCGTCGGGTAATAAACTCACGTTTCTGCCTCCGCAAAAATGTTTGCCAATATGGCGTCTACCAGTAGACTTTGTTGTTTCCGACATATAACTGTACAGATTGAGGAGAGTTTGGGAACGAAAGTCATATTAAGAGATTTCACGAATTTTTCTTTGATAAGTCAAGTTTTGGAGAAAGATAAACATGGTTAAAGTTACCTTAAAGGATGGAGTATACTGGGTTGGCGTCATTGATTGGAACATACGGGACTTCCATGGCTATATAACAAACCGAGGAAGCACCTACAACTCATACTTAATTCAAGATGAAAAAACAGCCTTAATTGACACAGTGAAACATCAATTCTCCGAAGAGCTTGTACGAAAAATCAAGGAAATAATCCCGTTTGAAAAAATCGATTATATAATTGTTAACCATGTTGAAATGGACCATTCAAGCAGTTTACCCGAAATCGCCAAATTGGCCGTTAACGCCAAAATCCTCTCTTCAGTTAGGGGCAAAGACGAATTAATCGAGCATTATGGCAAAGAGTTTGAACGGGTGGAAACAGTCAAGTCTGGTGACGAAGTCAAACTTGGAGGTAAAACTCTTCGTTTTGTTGAGGCACCGATGCTTCACTGGCCTGACAGCATGTTCACTTATCTTGTGGAAGATAAGATTTTGATGCCTAACGACGCCTTCGGCGAGCACCTGGCATCTTCCGAGCGGTTTGATGATGAAGTGGACCAGCATATTCTGATGGAAGAGGCCACTATGTACTACGCTAACATCCTCATGCCGCTATCACCTCTGATTGTGAGGAAGATTCAGGAGGTAATCGCTATGCATATTCCTATCGATATGATTGCACCTAGCCACGGCATAATTTGGCGTAAAGACCCGATGAAGATAGTTAATGCTTACCTTGACTGGAGCCAAAGCGCAACCAAAAACAAAATTGTCATTGTGTTTGACACCATGTGGAACAGCACTGACAAGATGGCAAGAGCCATAGGCGAAGGAGCTGCCAGCTTAGGCGTTGATGTTAAATTGCTTAAGCTTCGTTCCTACGCAATTTCTGAAGCTATGACCGAAATCCTAGATGCCAAAGCCATTTTGGTTGGTTCACCGACACTAAATAATCAAATGTTTCCAACACTGAGCGCATTTCTAACATATGCCACCGGGTTGAAACCTAAAAACAAAGTATGGAGCTTCTTTGGTTCATATGGTTGGGGAGGCGGAGCGGTAAAAGGTATGGCCAAAGTTGCTAAGGAGGCAGGCTTTGACGTTGTTGAGCCAGGTCTAGAAATCAAATTTGTACCTGATGAAGAAGATTTGAAAAAATGTTTTGAATTTGGGCAGCAAATAGCCCAAAAACTCAAAACATAACATTTTCTTAATTTATTTTCATGAATTTGTCTTTAGCAGTAGCACAGATCGGGCAATTGTCGGGTGTTGTGCCTTCGAAGGTGTTTCCGCAGACGGGACAAACGAACATGTCTGCTTTTGGCAGTTCTTTTTTGTTTTTGAGTGCGTCTAGTGCTTTTTGGTAGAGGTTTGCATGGATTTGCTCAACCTGGTTTGCATAATTGAAGCTAACTTCTGCTTTTTTGTTTCCTTCTTTTTTGGCTTCGGTAATAAAATCAGGGTACATCGTTTTGAACTCGTAAGTTTCCCCCGAAACTGCGGTGCCGAGGTTGTCAAGGGTCGATTTGACTTGTCCCATAACGTTTAGGTGGTTCAGGGCGTGGACAGTTTCGGCTTCTGCCGCTGCTCTAAAGAGTTTTGCAATTTGGGTTAAGCCTTCTTCATCGGCCTTCTTAGCAAAAGCCAAATACATTCGATTAGCTTGAGATTCGCCTGCGAAAGCAGCTTTTAGGTTTTCATCAGTTTTAACCATAAAATTCACTGGAAAATAGTAAAGTGACAAGCTGGTAATAAGCTATACCGTACCTTTCAAAAGTAGTGTTTTAAGATCACGCGACCCTCACTGATGAAGACCTTCTCTCCCTTTTGTAAAGCGACCAAAAAGGCGATCACTAAGAATCCAGTAAGGTAAAGTATATTAGTTGTTTTTTCCTTTGGAAAAGGGTGATTTTGGTGAATTTTATGGAAAAAATAAAATCTTTTACTCTACCCAAATTGCCCTATGATTACAATGCGCTTGCACCGTATATTTCAGAGGAACAACTAAAACTCCACCATGACAAACATCATCAGGCCTATGTAACCGGCGCCAACGCTATCTTTGAAAAAATCGACAAAGCACATCAAGAGAATGTTGCATTAGACACCAAAGCAGTTGCAAAAGAATTATCCTTCCACATTGGCGGTCATATGTTGCACACGACTTTTTGGGAGAACATGGCTCCAGCAGGCAAAGGCGGCGGAGGACAACCAGGCGGAGCAGTTGCAGATATGATTAACATGGGTTTTGGAAGCTTTGATCACTTTAAAAAGCAGTTCTCAATGGCTGCTAATAGTGTTGAAGGTTCGGGATGGGCAACATTAGTCGCGCACCCGTGCATTGGACGGCCTCTAATCATGCAGATTGAAAAACACAATGTGAACGTTTTCCCTAATTTCCAAATTTTGATGGCATTGGACGTTTGGGAACACGCCTACTATGTTGATTACAAGAACGACCGCGCCAAATTCGTGGAAGCTTTCTGGAACCTTGTAAACTGGGACAAAGTCAACAAAAACCTTAGCCTTGTAAAGTAAGCTTTTGCTTACTTTTTCTTTGTTTTGTTTTATAAAAAAATTAAAGCGCTTAAGAAAGCGCGCTTATGGCTGTGGAGTAATTTTTATGGCTGCGGCAGGACACTGCATCTCACAGGCTAAGCATTGTATGCAGTCTTTTTCGCGTGCAGGGTCAGATTTGCGTTCAGATAGTGGGTGTCCAGGCGAATCAGCCCAATCATAGAGAGATACGGGGCAAACGTCGATGCATACGCCGTCTCCGACGCAGCTATCCCAGTCTACCGCGCTGGTTGTTCCATGGATTCCAAGTTTTTGTGGGGCTTCAACTGGTCCCCAGACTTTGTGACCATTATGTTCACTTACAACTTGTCGTTTGGTTTGAAAATCAGGGTCTATTGGCAAAAAATTCACCGTACTAACGTGAGGAAACCGCAAATATTAGGGTTTCTACCTGAATCAATCCGCAAAGCATTTTGGGGTAGCCGCGTATCATTGTTTGATTTGTATGAGTCAATATTACCTGCCCATTGGCATGAGATATGCGACTTTGGAGGAAAGAAAACAATTCTACGCCCAAGAATTCAACCTTAGTAAAGTATCCGAATGGTTCACTGGAGGCCTTGGCAACACAAAGTTTGCGGTAATTATAGGCAGACATACAAAAATTTTCCCCGAAAAATACAAAGACGACGCTTCAACCACCATAATAGTTGATGATTTTAAGAATCTGGAAGATGTACGCGAGCAAATCCTTGAGTTTTTGCCCGAAGCCGTCTACTACGACCGAAACAACTACGACAAAAAGGGCAACAAAACTGGACAGGAGCTAGCTTTTGACCTTGACCCCGAAAACATCACTTGCCCCATCCATGGGAGTTTGGCAGATAAAATGAAGCATCATCAGGGATTGAGCTTTTGCGAAGTTGAACTTGACATGATTAAGAAGGAGGCAATTGGTCTCTTCGATTTTTTGGGGCGCCGTTTTTCTGATTTGCGGGTTGTTTATTCGGGGAGAGGTTTTCATTTGCACGTTTTAGACCCAGAAGCCTACTTGCTAAGTACTGAAGAGCGATTGACCCTTGCGCGGCAGGTAAAAGCTTATGGCTTCCATATTGATGAATGGGTGACTTCAGGCGAATTCCGGTTGATACGACTTCCCCACAGCCTAAACGGTTTAGTTTCAAGAATCGCGTTACAATTGAAAAAAGATGAAGTAGAAAGTTTTGACCCCGTTCACGATGAGCGGTGTCTGCCAAAGTTTTTGGTTAAAGAAGCTACTTCTTAACTGCTTTAGCTTTTTTTTCAGCCTTACTATAATATGCTGCTTTTTTCTTTTCTTCTTCCGCGGATTTAGGTTTTTTTGACAACAAGATACCTCACATACAAGTAAACCTGCGGACGCTTAAAAGATTTTTTAGATCAAGCCTTAGCAATTGAAAAGTTTATTTGCCTTCGATTCTTCATTTTCTTGTGCACACTTGAGGTCTATTTTTTATGGAGCAGTTTGATGTAATCGTCATCGGGTCGGGTTCAGGAATGCTCATTGTATCTGCAGCTGTTGACCAAGGTTTCAAGGTGGCGTTAGTTGAAGGAGGAAAGATGGGTGGTACCTGCATAAACGTGGGATGTGTCCCTTCGAAGATGCTTATTTACCCCGCAGACATCCTTGCCACCATCAAAGACACAGAAAAACTCGGCATCAATACAACAGTCAACTCGATTGACTTCAACAACATCATTACTAGAATGCACAGCCTTGTTAACCATGACTCGGGGCAACAAGCAGCAGCTGTTGAAGCCACTCCAGAGCTGAAGTGGTTTAAACAAAAAGGTGAATTCATCTCAGACTACACAATGCAAGCAGGCACCCAAATCATTTCAGGGAGACTTATTTTCATAGCTTCAGGCGCACAGACAGCAATTCCGAATGTTAAGGGTTTAGAAAACGCAGGGTACCTAACAAGCGACACTGTTCTGGAGTTGCAAACGCTGCCCAAAAGCATCATAATTATTGGGGGAGGGTACATAGGCATGGAGTACGGACACTTTTTCTCAGCCCTTGGCACAAAAACCACCATAATCCAGCGACCCCTCCGTCTGCTTCCTGAGGAGGAACCAGAAATCTCCGACTTACTAAAAACCGAAATAGAAAAGCGCATGGAAATCAACTTTGGCTATGAAGCTCTCGAAGTAAGGCAAGAAGGCGACGTAAAAATAATTGCTGCCAAAAACCGCCAAGACGGCAGCATCAAAGAGTTCTCTGCCGAAGCCTTGATGGTTGCCACAGGTAGAGTTTCAAACGCTCATGCCCTCAAACTTGAAAAGACAGGTGTAAATCTTGACGAGCGTGGCTTCATAAAAGTAGACGATTACCTTGAAACCAGCAAAAAGAACATTTACGCGTTCGGCGATGCCATAGGCAAACAAATGTTTAAGCATGTAGCCAATTATGAGGCAGGTATAGCTTGGCATAATTCCAACCATGACCTCAAGGTTAAGATGAATTTTACAGCAGCGCCGCACGCGGTCTTTACACATCCACAGATTGCTTCGGTGGGTTTAAAGGAAGAGGAAGCTAAGGCAAAATACAAGATTTTGGTTGGAACTGGGTTATACAAGGATACGGCAATGGGTGCAGCGTTAGGGTTCCCGGAAGGCTTTGTGAAAGTCATCGTTGAGCAGGAAACAGGCAAAATCCTTGGCGCTCACATTATCGGTCCTGAAGCATCTATTCTTATCCAAGAAATCACAAATGCCATGGTTACAGAAAAAGGCGACTTCGGACCAATCGCAAGAGGCATGCACATTCATCCAGCTCTCAATGAAGTAGTTCAGAACGCTTTCGGCAATCTTCACGAACACGACCACGAACATGAACACTAAAATTCAACTAATCTAAACAGTTATATTCGGCTTAAACCCAATTTTATTGGTGAGATTTTAGTATGCAATTCTCCAAAATTTCTGGTAAAAAAAATAACCACAAAGTTGCCCTCTACGCTTTAAGCACTTGTGTTTGGTGCAAAATGACAAAGCAATACTTAAACGAAAACGGCGTTGAATATGAATTCGTTGATGTTGATTTACTTGACGACAACGACAAAAGTAGAGTACACACAACAATCATCAGTAAAGGTGGAGTATTGAGTTACCCCACTATAATTGTTGATGACAAAACTGTAATTACTGGTTTCCGTAAGGACCAGCTCAAAGAGGCACTGGGTCTTTGACCACAATAGAGCAGACTCGCAAAAGAGCCGAAGCAGACGCGAAAACATACGGCTACTTCCTTACGCCTCAAACTGACCTTCTGCAAATGTTCCTCGAAGGATTAAAGGTAAACGAGGACCGTTACGGTTATCCCTCATGCCCCTGCAGACTAGCCACAGGTAACTTTGAAATCGATCGAGACATCATTTGTCCTTGCGACTACCGAGACCCTGATGTCTCAGAATTCGGCGCATGCTACTGTCGACTATACGTTAACAAAGCAGTCTATGAAAGCCAAAACCTACCCGATGTCCCTGAACGCCGGCCACTTGAAAAGCAGGGAAGAGCATACGGAATTCCTAGCATTACTCAACAAGCAACTTCAGAGGCACAAAAAAACCCTACCATACCAGCTACCCCACAACAACAGAAACCAGAAATAAAAAAGAAGTTATGGTACTGTAAGCAATGCGGCTATGTGGTTTATCGTGAGGATCCACCGTACGTTTGCCCAATATGCAAAGCTAAAAAGGAATTTTTCGCCGAAATAGAAACAAAAGTGGATTTCAAAGGATAAAAATTATTTTTGGATTTCTATCTCGATTTTTTTCCAATCCCCTTTTATGCCCTTCAATGAACCGACAGCACCAGTTATAGTTCCATTCATTATTTTTTCAACAAACTCGTTTAGAGGAATGTCTTTTCCGTCAACTTTCAGTTTTAAACTCAAGCGTTATCACCTGAAGTATTGTTTAAACCTGTGTTGGTGTAAAAAGGTTTGTGTTGGCCGCGTTTTAGCTGTTGTAAGTTCAATAATTTTTTTCTATTTCCTTTTTGACAGAGTTCAATGAGTGAAGTCTAAAAGTAGAACCTGCTGCGAAAGTTGAGATTAACAATGGAATTAGGTCCGATAAAAGTTAAGAATTAATAAACGAATAATAAAATTAATCAGTCGTAGACTACAAAAATTGGATAATTAAGTTCTTGACCCAGCGGGTTTCACTGTAACTCTTAGCTTAGTCAAGTTCTCTTTTATCTCAGCTTTAACGCCCATCGCAGTAAAGTATTCCTCTAGAAAAATGCGAATGAAATCCTTAGAAACCTCCGAAACCAACACCAGGGTGTAGTCATTTGGAGCGTTCTTGGTTAAGCGATAAAAGTTGCATACCTCAAGCCTATATAACATTTCTTCTGGCGAATGAACTTTGGTTTTTAGCTGCTCCCAATGGGCACGGGCCACCTCTTTGTGCTCCTTCCAGAACGTTTCTTTCTCAGGTGAGGAAGCTATGAGGCGTAGGAACATGAGCCAATGGTCAACGTCTAAGATTATATGTTCGCCTGTTAGAAGCATATCTATGTAAGCGAGGATTTTTTTCTTTGTGACTGGATCTTCGAGTACTTTGTTTTCGTGATAGAATTTTAATGCGCGGCGCATTATTTCGCTTTGCGAGACTTGGGCGTCGGTGCTTATTTTTTCAAGCAGGTCGGCTGTGGTTTTGTCAAAGGCTACTGTTATTCTTGTTGGGTTTACCATGTTCCCACTTAAGTTTAATTTACACATTTTCAAATAGCGGAAATTATATAAACATTATGTATAGAATAATTGTTTTTAGATTTGCATATTTAGTGTACAACAACATATTTTTAAACAATTGTCCAGTATACAAAAGCATCTCCCAAACAAATTCAAAACTCTTTTATCCATTACTAATCAATAATTATCAGGTGCCTTGGAGAATAAAAACTTGAAAACACCAGAAATATTCCTCGAACCTAAACAAAGAACAGAAAAAATAATCACATTACTCGAAAAACAATACCCAAACGCTAAAACGGCCCTAAACTACACCAACCCACTGGAAATTCTCATCGCCACCATACTCTCAGCACAAACAACTGACGTAACAGTCAACATAGTAACCCAAAAATTATTCAAAAAATACCACAAACCCGAAGACTACGCAAACGCAGACATAAAAGAACTTGAACAAGACATCCACTCAACCGGATTCTATCACAACAAAGCCAAAAATATCCAAAAATGTTGCCAACTCCTCGTGGAAAAATTCCACTCCCAAGTTCCCAAGTCAATGGAGGAACTCATAGAGCTTCCGGGTGTTGCCCGGAAAACAGCCAACATCGTCCTCTACAACGCTTACGGCACGACAGCTGGCATCGCTGTAGATACCCATGTAACAAGGCTCTCGCAAAGACTCGGGCTGACACAACAAAAAGACCAAAATAAGATAGAACACGATTTAATGCAGATTACACCCAAGGAGAAGTGGATGCCACTAACAGACTTGCTGATTTTTCACGGGAGGCAAGTATGTATGGCAAGAAAACCAAAATGTGAAATATGTGTGCTAAACAAAATTTGCCCTTCAGCATTTACTTTCGGCTAGGCATTAGCCATTTATACAAGCATTATCTTCTCTTTTTGTAGTGAGGTTTGATTCTATGATAAACCAAATTAAAGTCGGAGAATATGCACCTGATTTCACGTTGCCCGACGTAGACAAGAAACCCAGAAGTCTAAAGGAATTTTTAGGTAAAAAAGTTGTATTAGCCTTTTTTGTGGGCGCTTTCACTTCAACATGCACCAAGGAAGTTTGTACTTTCCGCGATTCTATGGCCCGACTTGTAGATTTAAACGCCCAAGTCGTTGGCGTAGCAGTTACCGACCCTTTCTCAAATAAAGCTTTTTCAGAAAAAAACAGGCTGCCCTTCCCCGTGTTAAGCGACTACAACCGCCAAGTCATCAAACAATGGGGACTAGAACTGCCAGATTTTGCTGGACTAAAAGGGTACACAGTTGCCAAACGTTCAATCTTTATCCTTGATGAGACAGGTACAGTGCGGTTTGTTTGGATTTCAGAAGACCCATCGGTTGAACCAAACTATGAGGAAATACAGAAAGTCCTCGAACAAATTCCGTAGAAAGAAGGTTACTTTTTGTAACAAATTGTCTATTCTTTGACTCCGCTCGGGTTTAGCGTCTTCACAAAAAGGTAACATCTTCTTTAAAGAATATTGAGGTTTAATTGGTGGATGTATTGTGTCCTTTGAAATCCAAGAGTTACCCGTTGTTATCAGGGTCATTGTTTCATTGAATTTAAGCAAAGGCACTGAAAGTAACGCTTACTGAAACTACAGTTATCGTGGTAATAACAACTTACTTTCACTGTTACTTAGAGACATTAGCTAGACGCCGGTGCTCAACCATCAAACACCTATCCATAACTACAACCAACCCCATCCGCCTTCCAGCTTCTGCCGCCTGCTCATTAACTATACCAATCTGCATCCAAACATCAAAAGGCCTGCCGAATTTGGCTTTGAGCTGGATAGCCTGCTCAATGATAGCATCAACATCCACAGGTTTTCTGAAAATGTCTATCACATCGATGTTTTTCTGGATTTCCTCGGGAATTTCAAGAAGACTTCTGTAGCTTTTTTCACCCAAAACCTCGTCGATAAAGGGGTTAACGGGAATAATTCGGTAGCCATGCTGTTGTAGGTAAACGCTTACTTTATAACTGTCTTTTTGGGGCTCTCTGGATAACCCAACAACTGCTATGGTTTTGGCTTTTTCCAATATATTTTTTATTTGTTCTTCGCTCAAACCGAAATTCTCCTGCGAAAATAGTTCTATGGGGTTTCAAGGAGTCTTAACTCAAAGAAGTTTTCCTTGTCATGACGTGTGAACAAGTTTTATAGTGCTTATGTTGACTACGCTTTTGCTTACTTTTTCTATGATGGCGTAGACAACGTTCTTATCATAACAAAAAAAGTGTTTCCGCAAAAACCAATTTAACGCCGTTTTTAATAAATCTTAATTGCTGCCTATTCTCGGCAAAACAAACATTTTTCTGCCCATGCTTGGGGCATTTCTTTTTGGCAGTGGCTGCACATTAACCCTTTTTCTCTAATGGTTTGGCAAGTTTGGCAGAATAGTTTGAGGAATTCTGTTTTGTTTTCGGGTTGTTTTACAATGTGGGTAACCATTTGGTCAATTAACGCTAATATTTCGGGGGTGGTTTCGATGTTTAAGAGGTTGCCTCTTTCGCGTCCGACGTACCTGCTGACAGCAGATTGGGATAAGCCAAGGAGGTCTGCGGTTTGTTTTTCGTTTAAGCCGTGTTTTTCCACAATGGATCTTGCCATGACGGCTTTTACTGCAGGTAGAACTGTTTTTACGCCCACTTCGCATGGTAGTATCAAATTTCGCACCAATTACTGTTATTTCTAGGGGAAACTTATTTAAATATGTCGCCTGTCATAAATTATGACGCGTGTCAAGACGGATAGCAGACAAAAAACAGTTCTACACCAACCGCAAACTAAACTCGCCTGTCTTCTCACACGCCAACAAAGGAGGAAAAAAGCAAATGGATAATGTCCTTCAATCAACCCGAAACAGCGAAAACCGCGACTTATCATCAATGTTAAAAACACTAAACGCTGAATGCAGAAATTGCGCACCAACATCACCCTTAGAATGCGTAACTCGCTGTCAAGTCTACAAGCTAAAAAATGAACTAAGAAAATTAAGCGAAACTATGGACAATCCCAACTACATAAAAGAGTTATTCAATGTACTAAAAAACGAAACACGACTTCACATCCTAAAATCAATTGTTAACGGCAGGTACTCAGTAAGCCAACTCCAGCAAGAACTAAAGAAAACTGGGCACTCACATAGCCAAGACACTATAAACGAAGAATACCTTCAACCCTTAATGGCAGTTGGATTAGCAACCGAATCACGAGACGAATACTACGCAACCACGTTTGGAGGGCGATTAACGAACTTGATTGGAGCCTTCCCCGAGTTTGCAGAAATGCTACCAGCACACTCCGAGTGCTACGAGGAATCACTTCTGCGTGCATTGCTGACAGGCCCTAAAACCTTTGAAGAAATTGAAAGTTTAATTTCGTCAAAGATAGCATCGCGAATCCTCAAACGATTACGCTCCGTGGGATTAATAGAAACCCCAGAAGAGCGAGACTACATATTCTTCTTTAAATCCAAACGTGACCCAAGCAAAGAAAACTTCACAGAAACCGAACACAAAGTCTACGAAACACTACCAAACGAAGGAATCTCTGCGGGAAAACTCGCCAAAGAAACAGGACTCTCAATGAGGAGAACCTACAAGTACCTTCGAGGGTTAAAAGGTAAAAAACTCGTGTTCATCAGAAGAACCCCAAAAGCCTATGGCTTAACCAACAAAGGCGAAATGTTAGCCACGCTACTACAGGATCTCCAGCAAATTGTCGACGAAACCTGGACCTCTTCACAACAAGTAATAGGCAGCGCAGATAACGCTTAGCAAGCCCTAAACGCATTTTCTTTTTTTTTGTTTTATCCGCCGCCAGGAGCGCCGTGGAACGGAACGTTTTCCCAGAGCATCTTCCACCAATCAGCCTCTGTTATGGTTTCGCCATGAACAATTATTTCTAAAACCATCTTCAACATGGCATGGTGACGAACCTCGTCTTCCAATATGGCTTTTAAAAGAAAAACTACCTTTTCGTTTTCTATTTTCGGTATTTTTTCTTGGAGTACTTTGATCAGTTTTGATTCAATCTCTATGTGTTTTTTGATAAGTTCTCTTTGTTCATCAAGATTGCCTTGATTTAAGGCAGTAGAAGCCTGAGTCAACAAGGTAAGGGCTGCAGAATAAAGCTCCGCATGCTTCACTGAATCCAAAGAAACACCCTTCAAGACCCCTTTTACAGCTGGATTCTTCATCCCTACGAGCGCTTTCTCAAGGGAAGTCACGATTTCATTTTCCACTGTAACCTGGTTCTTCAAAAAATCAAGCAGATCATTATCTTTCTTTTTTTCCATAAAATTTTCGCCTAATATTTATTGCTAAGCCTTATTCATCAAGCTTTCGGAAACTCTTTTTCCAAGGTCCTTGCACGCATTGAGGACAGTTGAGTCAGGCAGATACTTTGCAAGTAAAGGTTGTTCAACCACTTGCATCTCAAACTTGAACTTCATAATCTCCAAGATAAGTTTTGGTGCCTCTCCACTCCAACCGTAAGAACCAAATGCTGCGCCCATTTTACCCTTCAAACTTATACCTGCCACGGCAGCTTGCTCGAAAAGATTCTTGAATTCAACAGGCATATCATGGTGGTAGGTTGGTGCCCCGACAAGTATAGCATCATAAGAACTGAGGTTTTCAGCATCCACATGATAGTTTAATTCTACTTCAACGGTACCATTTCTTTGTGCGCCTTCAGCCACGGCGTTTGCCATTCTTTCCGTGTTCCCAGTTCGGCTATAATATAAAACAAGTACTTTCTTCATAATCAAAATAAAAGCTAACAAGTTATTTCAATATTTTGAATATTTGATTCGGATGAAGTTACAAATGAAGAGTGAAATTATCGTGTTTTATCGTACCGACGGGTTTTTGGACTTTGGCCTTAACTTGGTTTCCCTTTAGTTTCAGTTGCCTTGTTTTTCCTGCTTTCGCCCCCCTTCCTGCCAATTTCACTGTAGAACCCTTCGTTATGGGTTGCAGAAGTCTTCAATCCACCTTTGCGACCTGCCTCTTCAACTGTCATTTTACCTTTCTTTTCTTCCAAAAAAATCACCTCATCTTAAAAAATGAATAAATCTAGGAGACGGGAAAGAATAAGCCTCAATAATAAAATATCTTAAGAACCTGCTTATTCTTCCTCGTGTTCCTTTCCTGCCTGAATCAATCGTCGGACTCTCTGTCCACCTCTATGACCGGCTTCTTCAAGGCTTGTTTTGCCTGCCGCCTCCGCGGAACCTTCATGTTGCTTGGCGCGTTCAGAGCCTCCTTTGCTGCCTATTTCGCTGTAGAATTCTGGACCTCGTTCTTGAGAAACTTTTTCGCCGCCTTTGCGTCCGATTTCTTCATAGAATTCTCGTCCATGAGTTGAAGCGGTTTTTTCTCCACCTTTCCTGCCAGCTTCAGCAACGGTCATTTTACCTTTTCGTTCTTCCGTTCGTGTACTCAAAAAATTCACCTCCTACTTTGCTGCGCTAAAAGTTAACAAGAATTAGAGCCGAACAACCGCTCATAAACTTATGTTGTTGTAGCTAAGCAGTAACATGCCAGCTAAGCACCAAAAAAATGGGTCAATATTGATAATTAAACATAAATCAGTTAAAGATGTTATAGCTAAACGTTAACTGTCATCATAAATTAATTTAAATATCTCCAACAGGCAACTAAATAATCACCAGGTACACCCAATGAAAGTGCTTCTTATCAATCCGCCGCAGACATTTTATCCAGGCTCAGAACAACCTGCGGGCAACTTACCTATAGGCTTGATGTACATAGCCGCGGTGCTCCAGAAATCTGATTACAAAGTTGAAATTTTGGATACTTTCATGGCGGCTACATTCCAAAAAAACGGTGATACCATAAGCGTTGGTATGCCTTTTGAGCAGATAAAGCAGGAAATAAACTCAAAAAAACCAGATATTGTGGGCATATCGGGACCATTCACTTGCCAAATAGAAAACTCTGTCAAAGTAAGCAACTTAGCCAAAGAGATTAACCCAGACATTTGGACGGTTATTGGTGGTCCTCACGTTACTTTAGTTCCGAGGGAGTTTTTGGAAGAAGCAAAAAATGTTGATATCGCAGTTATGGGCGAAGGAGAATACGCGATGCTTGACATTGCCCAAGCGTTTGAAGGCAAAAAACAGCTAAGTGAAGTCAAAGGCATAGCTTATCGCCAAAATGGCGAGGTAGTCGTTAATCAACAGAGACCGTTCATTGAGAATCTAGATGAGTTGCCTTACCCAGCTTATGACCTGGTTAATATGGAGCAGTATCTTAACCCCAAAAATATTGGATACCGTAGTTTCCAAGACCGCGCCATATCCATGATTACAAGCCGAGGCTGCCCGTTTAACTGCTGCTTCTGCGCAGTCCACTTGCATATGGGGCAAAAATTCAGAGCGCACTCAGCCGAATACGTATTAAATCACATTCAATATGTCGTGAACAAGTTTAAGGTTAAAAACATCTTTTTTGAAGACGACAACTTAACATTGGATATTAAACGGTTTGAAGCAATCTGTGACGGAATAATTGAGCGAAAGATAAAGATTGGCTGGGAAACCCCCAACGGTGTTCGCGCAGACTGCCTAAATTTGGAACTGCTAAAGAAAATGAAGCGATCTGGAGCTAACAGCATCTTTGTCGGCGTGGAATCAGGCGACCAACAAATCCTCGACAACGTCATCTGCAAAAGCCTCGACTTAAACCGCGTAGTTGAATTCGCCAAAGATGCCAAGGAAATTGGGTTAAAAACGGGCGCCTTCTACATCATCGGTTTTCCGGGAGAAACCAAAGAGAATATGCAACGAACTGTCAATTTCGCGTTGGAGCTTAAGCGCAAGTACGACGTGGGCATGCACCTGTTTGCTGCAACGCCGTCTTATGGTACGCGCTTGTATGAAGAATGCAAAGCTAAAGGCTACTTGCCAGAAGATCTTTCATGGAACAGCTTCGCCCAGGCACGACAAGCCAAAGGCATGCCCCTGATAACCACTAACGAGTTTACGCCAGCAGAAGTCAAGGAAATAGCAGCCAAGGCTTTGGCTGAGTATAAGAAATTATCGCTGTTGGGTCACATCAAGGACCCTGGGAAAACGCTTAAAACAGCGTTTAGACAGCCGCAACTCATTCTAAAATATATTAAAAATCTGTTTTAACTATGATAGTGACCAGTCGGGATTAAAATCTGGGAAGCGTAAAGAACATTGTTCATAAACTTAGCTTAAAAGAAGAAGATTAGAAAATTTGCTTTTCTTCTTCTACCGTTAAACGGTTGCTTTATTGATCAGTAGAACAACAACAGATGGCAGTGAAGTGTTGTTGTTCTTCTTCTCTTTAGTTTCAGAGTTAAGTTGAAAGAAGAAGAAATCATTGAAAAAAATGTCAATTTCTTCTTCTAATCGATAGCTATTGTGCACCAAAAATAGGGCAACAGAGCTTTCTGCTAACTTTGCGAACAAAATAAACAAATACCTAGAAATCTTAAAGTTACAAATTCAACCTTTTGAAACAATTTATTCACGGATACAAGAAAGAAAATGGATGTAGAGTCTGGAGAGCAAATTCGTTGTGGTGGTGGCGGGCCCGCTGGGACTAGCCCCTAAAAGGGGTCGGAACTTAAACTCAGAAATCGCTTAGGCAATTCAATCACGCCTTTAGTAATTTTTTGCTTGCTTTGCAATAGTTCTTTATTTGCTGACTTAATCAGTGTTGATAAATGCAAATAGAAGGTGATGGCACGCCTTGGGCTGGAGGTGCCATGATTAAGGATCGGATGATGTTTTTCGAAAGGGGTTACTAACTTCTAAAAGCTAACCCTTAACCGCTTCTACATCAATAGAGATAGCATAAAAGTTTTTGCCAATTTCACGACTCAGTGACTACAACATAAGTTAGTGAAGTTTCCGTTGAAAATTTTAAAAAAGAAAAGAAAATGGAGTTCTATTTACTTCTTTTTTTGACTATCAATGTAATTGTTGCTACTACAATTACGACTACTATGACCGATAGTATAGCTACTATGCCGAGGTTCAGTGGTGCCTCATTGGTATTGGTCAATTGAGATGATGGTGATGTCGTTGGTAATCCAGAGTCTGCACTGTCAACTGGAGGAAGGTCAGCTCCGCCGTAAGCTTGGTGTTGTACGAGATGTACTTCTCCTGTACCAGCCCAGACTTCGACTAAGAGTTCTGTGACACTACCAGGATATGTTCCGTTAAGGGGTAGGGTGACAGTCCAAATGGGGTACAAGACATTGGCTTCTTTTGCCAGCGGGTGTAAGACTGTAACTGCTTTATTCTGAGTGACATTGAACCCCGTTACAACCCAGTCATCTGACATGCGATATGAGTAGTTCTGTATTGCATTCATTGCAATTTTTATGGCTTGTTCTTTAGAAATGTTTACGCTCGTATCGCCTATTGAATTCACGGCTCGACCGTCGATTAGGCCTGAGAATACGCCGTCTTTGAAGCTAACGTCTAATGATAGATACTCGCATCCATTGAAAGTTTGTACCCAACGATAGTCAATTGAGTCACCAAAGAAGGTGCCAGTTGCATCAATGTGGGTTATATTAAGCTCAAGGTTGTCAGATGTGACAGTTGCATTGTTGATTGAATAGACATTTGACAGCATGGAGATCATGTTTTTTGAGTCCATCCCAGAGTAGGCTTGGTATTTCTGTAGAAAACCCTTGGCGGCATCGACTACATTATTGTATGATTGGTCGCTAATGGCATTTCCTTTAACAACATATGCGGCCACCATAGATACAGCATTATTTTGTATAGTGCAAATCACATCCACAGCGCTATCTTTTGATTCCAAAGAGTACGTTAGAACTTCTTGTTGGCCATTGATAGGTTGAGTCGAACCAAGGTCAGGTAGTTTTGGCACATCATAATTCCGAAGTGTTATATTATATTGCGTAGTATCAAACGGTAGCACGTTTTTTATGAAGGCTAATGCTTTATCTTGAGCTGTTGAGACTGACGAGTGCACCAAAGAAACTCCGCCAAGCATTGTTATGATTGATAGTATAAAGATCGCACATATTACTTTGTTTAGTTGTTTCATTTTTTATTTTCACTCCTAATATGATAGTACCATGTTCATGTTGCCCCATACAACCAACTGGTTGTTAAGCGGGCAGCTTTGGAAGTTGGCGGATCCATAGATAGTAGTTGCCAAATAGTTTAGAGTAGTTCCAAGACTCCAAGTAGGGTTGTTGTGCATATAGTAGAAGACTGCTGTAGCAAATTGAGCCCATTGCCAATTGGTATTTTGGGGGATACGATTCTCAAATTGAGGTGACGTCCAATCCCAACCTGCATAGACAGCTGGACCGCTAGTGCCGTACTTAGTCATATCAACGCGATGTGTAAAGGCTAAGGGCATTCCGATGTATCCATAAGCATCTGAATATGGGTATGCAACAGGGTAACTTCTTGATGTGCCGCAGTGCCAAATAAAGTCAAAATGGCATTTTGCCTGATTGGTGGCTAAAAAGATACTGTTGTCAGTTGCAACATCAGGATTATCTGTGCATAATAATTCATAGTGAGCGCCATTCCCCCAAGGAACACAGTGGCCTTTTGAAAAAACTGTAACTTTGTTATTGCTTTGCTCTAAGGTGGTAAGCGTATTGTAGTAGGTGCTCGGATAAACTCTAGGGTTGGAAGGGGGATTAGGAGGAGTAGTGTCGCCATAATAAAAATAGCAGGTGCCATCGTAATGGGCATCGAGATAGTTGTATATATACTGACAACTTTGTTGTGTTAACGATAGTTCATTGGCTGTGTCGCCAGCGCCGTTAGGGGGCGGGTCTGGTGACCAATTGTTGGGGCAGAAGACACCAGCGCCATAGTTCGTAGCACTCGCAGTTTGTATTCCCATTGAAAGTACTGGTATAGATAGCAAACATAGAATCAAAATTGCTCCGATTGACATAATTTTAGGTTTCATGTTTCTTATCTCCGTCAAGACTATTTATCTTGCGTTTCTATGTTAATGGGCATGGAGATTTAGCGCTATGCTTTAGGACAAAGCGTACACAAAGTAGGACAGGTCATTAACTCATATCAAGCTAAAGCAAAATCATATCTTAAAAATCATCGATGAAGAATAAAAAAGGTTTAATGACCTAATTTGTTACGCTATTTTTGTACCCATGTTTCCCAATCATAGCTTACCGGACCAATTCAGCTTGTGATCCAATTGTCTTTGAACCCGTAGTGCCATGAATATCGTGATGGTGCATCAAAAGAAGATTAGAGAACTTAAACCAGAAATGACTGACTTTTACGAAGTTGGAGTCACAAAAAAATGAAAGTGAGGGTTTTTATGGTTGGATATCGCGGTTGAGCGTCATATCCATTTAATTTGTCATTGTATAGTTCATGGTTGTTGATTGGAAAGTTGCTGTTTCTTGCATCGTAGAATGGATTTGGTGCATGGTGTTATATTCAAAGTAAATCTGGTAACTCAGGTTCGTGTTCATGGTTGTGTTTGAGGCCTCAACTGGCGCTGTAACGTTTAAATTTTTTAACGAGGGCGATGGTGTGTTAATGGTCATGGCGAGGTTGTTGCTGGTCAAATCTACCTCAAACATTTTATAGGTGCCTGCAGGTACAGTGAGTTCTTTATAGCCTTTGAATGTCAACGTTAAATCGCCGGTTGTTTGGACCGATGATGATAGATTTCCAGGTAGGGCTGGTTACGGGATTGTTACTGAGTCGCAGACTTTTGCTTCTGGTTTGCTTAGCAGTTGAGCAAGATACTGATCGTTCGCTGGGCTACCGCCCGATACTTCCTGTGAGGTGTTTCCCAAGTTAACAATCGTTGTGGTGTAGTCAGGTTGAGAGGAGAGAATTTGGTTAGAAACGTCATGGCGTTTTGGCGCTATACGCTGCTTTGAAGGTTCATGAAGGTGAGGTTTGCTAAGAAGGAGGAGAAGCATCCGCATGTGGAGTTTTTTTGGTTTTCTATAGGACGTCTACGATAGGGGTCAAAACAAGGATTTGCATATTATTATGGATAATTTTAGTGCTCACAGGACTGCGGAAATTAGGCAGTGGGTTGATAAACATAAGTCTGTTCATTTCCATTTTACTCCTACTCAAGCGTCTTGGCTTAATCAGTTGAGTTGTGGTTTTGTATTTTGTCGAGGCAGTTGTTGTCTAAGCAGGATTTTGAGTCTGTGCCTGATTTGACTAGTCAGCTTTTAGCTTCCATCGAGCAGTTTGATAGAACTGCTAAGCCGTTTGCATGGGCGTACAAGGGAGAACCGTTAAAAACTAATCAAGGATTTAAAAGGACTGAGCACTAATCAGGGTCTGTTTTCGATTGGTAATAAAAACTTATTCGAAAACTTTCTATCTTTTCAGTCGCCATCTAATTCCTCAAAATGGTCTTTCCTGTGAATAACTCGGTTTACAAGGACTCCACTAGCCACTATTGTAAATGCAATTAGAGCGGCTAAGCCTATCCAGAGGAGCGCCATAATAAGTTCTTTTATGAATGATGACTCAGGCGTTGGAAGAGGCATCCCATTGTTTGAATTAGCGGGCGCGAGAAGATAGCCTACTTCAACTACTAAAAGACCTAACAGTATAGCCGCTATAGCTGCCAGCGCCATTTGTGTCTTTAATCCTAACACATTTTTCAAGCTCTAATTATCTTAAAACAAACACGCTATTATTTTAATGCTATTTTTTGGAAGAGTGTACTAATTGCTGTACACTTATGGCAGTGACCAATAGAAAGAAAGTGCTTAAATGTTATGTCACCACTTTAGATTTCGAGGGGGGGGGAACTTTGAGTGACAAAGAATCCAGCGACGTTCTGAAAGGAACTGCACTTGATATTTACCGCTTTATGTTAAAGGCTAATAAACCCATTGGCGTTAGGGAACTTGCACGAGCGCTGAAACTCAGTAGTCCTTCGGTAGCTCAGCACCACCTCATTAGGTTAGAAAGTTTGGGTTTAGTTAAGCGTGAATGCGGCAACTATGTAGTTAACAGGATTGCATTGGATAACTGCATAAGAATTAGCCATTTTCTGATTCCCAGATATTTCTTTTATCTGCTATTTGCAGTTGTTATTCTGGCAGCTGAGCTTACCACTCTTAAACCGCTCGTTATTGACCAATTTTATCTCGTCGCAGTAATTGCAAGCATAATAGTTGTTGCTATTTTTAGCTATGAAGCCATCAAAGTGTGGCGTAAGGGTGGACTATAGAAAAAATTTTGGTTAATTTGCTCTCCTGCTAATGAAACGCTGTGTCCTATCAGGTAGTACACCCTGTCCTAGACTATAGACGTTAATACTAATTATCAGCATCTAAAGCGCAAAGAGAGGTGATAATATGATTAAGAAGAAAAGCGCTTATAGTTTAACTGCAATACTTCTTGCCTTTTCGATGCTCTCTGTGATGACGCTTACAACGGCAGCGCAGACAGATAACCAAACTTCAGGCATCGATTCTTGGCAGCCCCCGCAAAACTTTGTTGACCCAGTAACTTTAAAGATACAAGAGTTTAGAACACAAGGATTAAGCAATGACCAAATAACTACTGAGTTAGGAAAGCTAAACATGGGTTGGGATTCAGAGACAGGTGCAACATGGCTTGGGCATGCGTTGACTTCTGAAGAGCAGGCTAAAATGCCAATCAGTACACCAGCAAGCCTTCGAATGAAAATACAGTTACCAACCAACAACCCAATGCAGCAACTTCTTTATTCGAGAAAGATTTCAAACATGAGGACCAGTGGATATTCATGGACAGGAGTTAGTACTGAGATAGTTTGTGGCTCTATGAATGTAGCTTCAGGTCAAACTCTAAACCACTATCTTGTGTCCAATTAGGAGACTTAAATGGCATTACTAACTGGGCTGAAGTAGTTGTTACCCATGATCTAGGTGAAGCTTACAAGTGGTATACTTATGATTCCGATGAAGGCGGAGGCAGCATGACATATTACATGGACAAGAACACACCCTCAACTGCAACGGATACATTTGTAATGATGTTAGATGGCACCCAGGACAGCAATGTTGGAAATACGATGTCTGGATAAATTACAATTGGGTCAGAAGCGGACACCTATCAAACCTTTGGGTTCAAGGAGGCTTCCAGAACGAAGTATACAGCAACGGACAATTCACCAACGACGCCTCACATTCGACATTCTACCGGAACTGGCTTCACAACGCTGGAGGCTGGTCCTACTGGACAAATTCAGTCAGCACAAGTTGGGGTACCGCATCTCCAGTGCATGAAAGCCACTACATGAGCACCTACAGCTACTACTGGGACACATGGGTACAAAATTAGAAACCCATTACCAACTACTTTTTTCTCTTTTTCCAGCATTTTTATTCTTCTTGATAGGAGGGCAGTCCGGCAATCTGTACTGAGTTTAGTACACAGTGTCCTAGAGCGTAGAAATAACTAACTCTTGTTTATTAAGACAAGATAGAATAGGGCGTGAAAAAATGAAAAAAAAGATTTCTATTATTTGCCTAATTCTTATCGGCCTATTGCTGTCAACTTTTCTTTTTATAAGACCAGCAGCCGCGGAAGAAATAGGCTACCAAAACATTTCGGTGCATGATGCTAAACAAATGATAAAACATACACCAGACATATTGATTCTGGACGTTAGAAACCAAAGTGAATACAATCTGGGTCACTTATATGACTCAATTCTGATACCGCTATTTATCCTAGAGAGCAATGCTACTAGTAAAAATCAGCTTGCAAACGATACGATAAATATAAATGGAGTTACTTTGCCTGTTATTAATCAGCAAAATGAAATTCTTGACCTCCAAAAACACATCAATGATCCAATTATAGTCTATTGTGCAGCTGGAGCAAGAAGTGCGCCCGCATGTCAAATTCTGGTAAACCTTGGTTTTACCCACGTTTACAACATGGAAGGCGGCATAATCAGTTGGATACAAGCGGGGTATGTTATCTACACTAGTCAGCACACAGTTACAGTTAGTGCCAAAAATGACCACAAACTCTCGGTAAATATCGAGCCATCTCTTCTGTATCAGGACAGTTGTAGTATTTGTCAAAGCATCGCAGCAGCAGGAGACAACTCCGTAAACTTAGCCCCAAACGGCACAACTATAAATGAACAAAATAATGGCAATCAGACTATTTATACGGTAACAAATGATGTTAACGATACACAACAAATATACACAGTTGATGAAACCACTTTATGGAGCCAAAATCAATCTACTAGCGAGTACAATAAGACAATGAGCCTAATATCTTTGAACATTACCGGAGATGGTCAATCCATTCAAATAATGCATCTTTACGACAGTATCAAATCCCAAAACTATAACCTTTCAATACTGACAATTCTGATACCATTGGATTCACAAACATACAACGTTTCTTCAACTGTCATTGATTTTGCACCGAGCGACCAGACTGGAATTTCATCTCTTGAGCAAGTTGCTTTCAACACATCAGTTACGTTATCACAACTGTATACGGGTTTAAGTAAAGTCACCGATGACTTAGGAAAAATTTATCAGAAAAGCGCAGATGCTAATTTAACGAAATTTGCAGATCGATATTATACAATTGTCGATGCATTGAATTCGTTATCGAAAACAGTAGAAAAACAACTGCCCACTTATAATTTAAGGATTTTAAACAGTACCGCTATGATACGAGATGATAGCTGGCAATGTCTAGTATGCCAAATCGCTTTTAACGCCGCTATTGGGATTGGATGCGCTATAATATGCGCTTGCAGTGCAGGAGAAGGATGTGTCCTCTGCTGGCAAATTTGGAATCAGCGTGCACTTTGGAGTCTCGGAGTATACTACGTTTGCCATAATGTTATCAATTGCGATGGAACTACTGCAACCTATTATTATGTATCAAGCATCAACTCATATAGCACATATAGCACACACGATCCATATTCGGCATCAGTAAACAATCCTGGCAATCTAGTGGGATCATCACCCAATGGTCAGTACGCAACTCTCTATGCGGGAAATTATGGAGATCAAGCAATGATTATTGGGAACATGAATGTTGGCGGCGAGCATGGTGACATATCGGTTTACTGCTATAGCGGATCAGGCTATTACAGCAACCTATATGTCTACGTATCTTACGACGGCAATACTTGGTATGAAATCAATTCGCCTATAACGGTTTCTTCAACATCGCCAAGTTGGATTGATTTCGGCTATACTAATACGTGTTTCAATTACATTGCAGTCGTTGGTTATGATACCGGAAACAGCGTATTATTGAACATAGATGCAATACGTTTGACACCCTAAGCCATTCTCATCTTTTCTTTTTTTTAAAAAAAACCATATGTCCATAAGTAACATACAAGGCTTTTCCCTGTTGTGCGAGGTTCTTTACCCCCCTCAATCGGCAAAGCTTTTTCCATACCGAAAGATAGCTTCCTTACCGTTTTCCCCTCCTAAAAGAAGTTAACCACAAGTTTGTATGCTGGTTATGGACATATGGAAAAAAAAGCACAGAAGCCTTTTAGTTAAGAATTTTTGCACTAAATAAAATATATTGTGACTGTTCTAAGAATTGATTTGACTAATCCAAAGGATTATAAGGTAAAATTAGAAACAATCGATCTGATGTATAGTTACTTTGAAAACCAGCCAAATTTGCAATCGAGAAATTTTCACTTTTATTTACAGGTCGGGATTATAATTTTGAGTTCTGAAATGTCTTTTTTTACCAAAGTTGTATGATGCAATTGCTCCTACAGTTGGAGCTATTAAAAGTGAGAAGATAAGATACCCGTCGCTCCAAAAAAATGCGTAAAGCGGGTCACCTGGTTCAAACTGTTTTCCAAGTAGCCTCGAAATGCCTACAAAAGCAAAGCCTCCTGCGATAAATGCGATGGTTATACCTAAGAAGACTCCAATAGCTATGTATACCATTTTAGCTATTACGAGCTGCGCGTTTTTCGAGAGCACATCTCTTAATATGTGCTGGATCATGTAGCAAAATCCCATGATAAGTATTAGCGAGACTAAATTTTCATACAAATTAGACGAGTTAATGTAACCTGCTGAGTATGCTGCAAAATAAATAACAAAAAAAGAGATAAAGGATACCATTGCTCCCAGCCAGAAACGTCGCCACCATTTAGGTTTCAGCCCAAACTGTTGTCTATTAGCTTCGGGGAAATCAGTTAGCAATCGTGATGCCAACATGCCTTTTTCAGTAAGTGCATAATTTCCGTCTTCTCTTTTCACAACTAACTCGTTAAGTATTTTAAGATGATAGTTCATTTTTCCAGTGCTATCTATTGCAAGACCATTCATTAATTCTGTATAGCTTAAGCTTACTTTTTCATGCAGTAAGAGTAACATTTTGCTTCTGGTTTCATCTTTTAGAATTTTATGTAGCGAAGCAATTCCGGAACTCATGAGCAATATATAGTGTGCTAAAGCATTTTAGGCTTTTTGACAAAATATTTAGTCAAAACACCTTAAATCTCTTAGCCCTCAAATAGACAATTGGAGATGTTTACATGTTTAGACAAGAAAATACGAGTTCATCCCATCCTATTTTTAACCTAAGCCAACCCAAAGAGAAAACGATTGGCCGGAAGCATCACAAAAAATTGTACACAATAGCCGGAGGATTAGCGGTCTTGGTCATAATTGCAGTCACGGCTCTGTTAATTCCCCAAGGATCTAGTTCACCAGTACAACTAAGCTTACAGTATACGGTAGGCGACCACATGGTTTATGACATCTCAAGCACTGTTACTGGCCAGCAGACAGGTATTCCTCTGTCATCCCCCACGGTTTATAACTCAACAATATCTTTAGACGTCTTAAGCTTCGACGGGGAAAACTATGTCTTAAACGAAACTCTAACAACAACGATAATAAATCATCCGTTACCGCCAATAACCCTTAATGTGAGCAAAAACAACTATTATGATAACTTCATGGCGCCCGGCGGACCAGCTATCTTTTACAATATCAACAACAATCCAACATTGGTATCCTACTTAGCAAAATCACAGGTTAACATTGGCGATGTCTGGCAGATGCCGGTAAACACAGGCAACGCCAGCTTGGGATTAACAGGTGAAATAACAATGAAGTTCAGCGGATTCCAAGACCTCACAGTGCCAGCAGGTACATACAAAACATTCAAAATAGACACATCAACGGATAACCTGACAATGCACTATGACCCAGCCTACTTGCAAAGCATCCACTTGGCATTCAGCGGCAACTATTCCTTGCGACTAAGCGGCACCACCTATCTAGAACAAAACACATGCCGATTAATCCAATCCGACCTAACACAATACGGAACTATGACACAACAAAGCGCTGGTAACAACGGCGTCACTACCATAACATCTACAATCTGTACAGAGAAAACGCTAACATGAGATACATAACCTATCCTTCCTTTTCAGTAATTCTCGCTAAATTGCTGTTGACGAGATTTTTAGTCAAAAAAAATTAAATGCATTGAGAGCGTATCTTAGCTTAATGACTTCAACCCGTGAATCACTACATAAAATTCTCAAAGATGAGGCGTGAAGAAAAATCGTTCTTGTACTCAACGAGAAAGGTAGCTTTAGGCTACACCGACTTGATGGATAGTTTAGACGTTCGTCACTACTGGCACACTAAATTACCACTTGAAGTTTTCGCATGAGTCGCAAATTATACAAACCTCTTTGTGCTACAGTCAGGCCTTTTAAAGGATAATACTTCTGCCGTCAACGAAATAGGCGATTATGCGGTATCAAAAGGATTACACTTTGCGGCTTACTTTGACGCTTCAGGTCACGTCCAAAATGCAATGTGGATAGGAACTGCCAAGCAACAATGGGGAGACATGTTCGTGGGCGTCTATTTGGGCGATGAACCTGGAGGCAAAATGCTTGATGGCTCCGCTACTTTCACTCTCCAAGGAATAACAGTGAATAAATCGAATGATGGCATCGTAAGTTACGATGACGGCAATGGGTGTTTAACAGCATTTTTTCCAGACGGCAAAATTACAGTACAGAAAAGCAATGATGGCTTTTCGTCAGAGCTTGACCCTAACAATTCTTCTATAACGATATCTAACACGCTAAGTAACACCAACTTGACCACTTATGAGCCAAACGGCTCAATAACAGTAAGGGAAACAATCACAAGTACAACAAATAAAGTATACACAGGCGGTTTACCTTATGGCCACTATGATGCAGGGGACTCTTATCAAGTACTGAGAAATAATTTCTATACAATGGAAAATGGCTCAGACCGTATTGCTCAAGAAGAAACTTATCAGCAAGTAAAGAGCACAAACCCAATACCTAACGGCGATACCGCAGCAAATCTCTTTATAGCCAAAACCAAAGGACCCATAGATAACTTGAGAAATCAATATAAAATAAGCAAAGGGGATTTTCCAATTTTTACGTCTGATTATGGTCTTTACTGGTGGGATTACAAGAGCGGATACGACGTGGTTCTTGCGCAGTTAGGTTGGAACAATTCGGTTGCCCAAGAAATCGCCTTAGTGCGCGGCGCTGCAAATCTGCAGGGCAAAAGCTGGGGAACTATCTTGACATGGAAATACACCCAAGCCCCATATCTTGCGGATGGAAACGAAATTTTTAACCAAATGAAAACCTCCTACGAAAACGGAGCCCAATACGTCATACTATTCAACTATGCAGATGGCATGTCAGGACCATACGGAACCCTACAAGAGGAACATTTCCAGGCATTAGAACGCTTTTGGAATGAAGTAGTCCACAACCCCACTGTAATCCATGGTGGCGTTAAAGCTCAAGCAGCGCTGGTTTTGCCAGAAAATTACGGATGGGGCATGCGAAACCCAAACGATACTATTTGGGGCATATGGAATGCAAACGGTACTTCACAGCAAATCTGGAACCAGGTACAAAGCAAGCTTACCCAATATGGCTCAAAATTGGATATAGTCTATGATGACCCAGCATATCCTATCACAGGAAAATATGGCGAAACATACTATTGGAAATAAAGAATAAATCCAATAACCTCACCAAAGAACATTCTATTCAGAAATAACTCAAAATCCGTTCATCCATCGGTTTGTCCTATGTTTAGTAGAATAGTCGTCGCTAACATAACCTACGAATTGCCCACCTTTAGCGAACCATAAAGTCCTTGAAATCAATATGCTCTATGCCATTTATGCGTTTTAGCCTTGTTTGTTTTGTAGGTTTTTGCGGTATAACAAATTTACGTCACCTAGTTTTCTTTGATTAGTGTGGCAAACTTTATCCTGATTTTGCGGTGTACAGGCTACCGCAAGAATGTGTCCTTTATCTATAGTTTGAATCAATAATGACTTAGCCCCTTAACCATGCCCTAGATTAAACAATATGCAAAGCAAAAAATGGCTAAACCTTAGCCTCAGAGGCTTTGCGTATTCGTCGTTGCTAGAGTTGATTTCGGTATTGGCATTGATTGAGAGTTCGGCGTTGACAATACGGGGATGAAAACGAGTGTACCAAGGCTTGAGTTGTTTTTGGAATCGTAGATAGACTGGCTTATTACTACTGTATCTGTTGTTCCCCACCAATTATTTGAGGCATTAATGTAGGTAGCTTTAGAAGAAGCTTCAAGTTTTATGCTCATGTTGATATTTCCGTAAATATTATTATCCATTAGAACAGATTGGTTTGAGAAGGCACTAACATCTAATCCTACCGAGTTCTCGGTTATAGTGTTCCCCCTAATTATTATTGGAAATGGACCCCAAGTCCCCAGGCAATACTTGTTAAGGCCCCAACACCCATTTATTTGCTCCCTCAATAGCTGGAATAGGATGGATAGGTTTAGCTATAACAATAATTACCTCAACTGTAATCAGCCTGTTTCTAATTGACTTTCTTATTAAATTCGCTGGAAAACAAAAAATTAAGTACCTGACTGCCACGCTTGGAATAATCGCAATAGCCAGCGGACTGCTATACTTAGTTCTCGGACCTTGAGAAAGAAAGCATAAAAGGTTGATGGCACGCCTTTTGGCCGCGCCATGATTAAGGGTTGAACGCTTATTTTTTTCGAGAAGGGGTTTAAAGCGTTTGGGCAGACCCTTAACCGTTTGAATATTAGTAGAGATAGGATAAATAATTTTTCCCAAATCAGGTGGCTTATTAGAGATTTGCTTGCGTTTGTCATAATGGTTGCTACGCACAAGTTGTTAATACCTAAACTCTATCTTAACAGTTGCTTGGGTTAAGTTATGAGGCGCTCCAAACTAGAAATGTACGTTGACATTCTCAAGGTGATAGCACAAAAAGGACCGCTAAAGTTGACGCATGTTATGTATAAGTCAAATGTTAACTGCAGCGTTTTAAAGGAATATTTGGATTTTCTAATCAAACAAGGACTAATTGAGGAAAGAACCGTTGGAAAAAGCAGAGTGGTTTATGCAAATACTGCTCGCGGAACAGCAGTTCTTAAAGGCTTCAGAGAACTGAACAAAGCGCTCCCCATAAAAGAAGAAGACCACAAAATCCCGCCAGAGCTATACTAAAGAAATCAGGTCAATTTTCACCTATGCTCTCACTATGCAACTAAAAGACTATCCAGACAGTGCCACGCAAACTAAAGGCCACTTTCGATTGCCTTATCTTATCAAGTCCTGACGCCTCAAAGAAAGGGCAATCTTAGCATATTCCTCTAGAAAATTACCGGAATTGATGGATCAAAGAGAAGAGAAACAATTGTTAGTAAAATGTCAGACATCTGGCCCCTTTCCCGAACTTACACATCGACGCTTAGCAAAAGTTTACCCAATCCTGAGAGGTGATCATATCGAATCATGACGGCATGTGCTGGGAATTTTTATGATCACCTACTGAAGAATCAGATAGCATGTTCGGACCACTAATGGTCTGAGATCTTATCTCTGATATAACGAAATAAGACTATTTTCTTAAATTTTCATCACAGTTTGAAGCTGCCAATTTGTCCCTTGCACTCTTTTCATAGTCGAGCTTTTCGATAAGCTATCTTTTGCGGGGATAGTCTGGTTTCGAATGACCCAATTTCTTCACCCATATTACTTCATTCTCAATTATCCAATAGTGTGATTGACACGGAAAACTCCAATTTCCAATAGATGGATCTAAAGTCACCGTTTCTCCATTCCATGTCAAACTCCAGTCTTTTGGTTTAATTGGTGTCACTACGATTTCGCCACAACCGCAAGGGCACCTATGGGTTGCCGTTGCGTAAAGTACGGAGATGTAGAGAATACCCTCCTCAACCTTTTCAGGAATATAGCGCACAAACTTAGGCGTGATCCGTTTTCGTTTCAATTGGCAAGTCATCGTTAATCAGCTCATTTGTGGGAATACTATAGACCGTATGGTGCTCGTGTTCCAAATCTGCGTAAAATCCGCAGAGCTTCTTCCACTTAATGACGGCAAGAGCCGCATTTAACGCATTCATCTCCACAATCTGAATATTACGAGAATAAACCTCGTCTTCTCCGTTAATGAAGTTGATTCTTCTCGCAACGTGTTCATGAAAGGATGGTGTGCAAGCAGTCACTCGAACTGCGCCACCTATCGCTTCATTCTGAACTAGACCCATTCCGACATCAATAAATGAAATATTTTTTTCTACAAGGTACTCGACAATAATCTTCTTTGCTTCTGGATTATCAAGGCAAAGAAATACGAAGTCCATAGTCTCTAATTCTGAGACGTTCGTATCGTCAATGAATTGGAAATGAGGAATTATTTTCTTCCGCATTCGTGAGTAATTTTCAGCAAACCACTCCACCTTAGTTAGCTGCTTTCCTAAGTCTTCGCATGACGGTGCCCCTGGACTGCGGAAGGCATTGTGCTGAAGGAACCTGTCACCATCGAATAGATGAATCTCATTGACCAATGTCTTTGCGACAAAATCAAGGATGTACGCGCCAGTTCCCCCCAGCCCAACAATCGCGATACGTGCTCTGAGTTTCTCGTTTATCGCTGTAGTGCCTGCATGGCTGGAAGCGTTATCCACGTAGCAAAAGACGGAATCCCCATCGATTGTCCGAATAACCGGGTGGGTTTGGGCGGTAGCGGTAGGGTCAATAACATGTGCTTCCGCCTCAAGAATCTTGATGTACCTGCTCATCTTTTCGTGATAATTGGCATAGCCTCCATCGGGTTTATGAGAGAACTGACAGGTAGTTTCAAGTCCTTCGCTGATTTTCAGCCGAAAATTCGGATCATTGACAAGTTTTACCATCTGTGAACCTTTGGAGTCACATGGGTATTCTCCGACCCAATAGACGACATGATTGGATGGTTTGATAGTCTTGTCGCCAGCCAAATCTAGCGGGGATACCAACGTTCCATATGCAACTTGTTTCTTCGAGTTAACATATGGTACGTGTGCGACTAGAAGATGCCCGCTTAATACACTTACTTCGTAGCCTTCGTCTTGAAGTAGCTTTAGGTCATCATTACGACTTATCAGTTGGAGTGACATCGAATGCCATACCGCTCTTGACCTTTACGGTTTGTCCCTCTGCCAGAGTTCCCTTAGGGTTCTCCTTGGGACCCTTGGTATAGTCAACTGTGAATATCTCGTTTGGTTTTGGTGGGCGAGGGAATCCCAAATTGACAACCTGCACATAATTGATCGTTTCCTCGTCCCAAGGCTTTCGACTACCATTAACAAAAATTTCGAATTTTTTATGTTCTTCAGGCATTGTACATTCTCCACTTGTTATAGGTTGTTGACTCATTGGTTAATGACAGAAATAAAGTTTATTGACTTATTCCCGTTACTTTTTAGGTATCACATTTTATTTGATTATCTTTTTTTTTATAATAAGCCTCTGGCAGCATCTCCAAGGGGTCTGAATCTATCTGAAAGTGACAACATTACTTAGGGTCGATTGCCGTCTTTTTCCTTTTAAAGCATTAAGCAGGTTTTGGCGAAGAAATTTTTGATGACATTATAATCGCATACATTTTTTACCTCAAATATCGAACAATCATAAGCCTAATCAGGTGCGCGATACCAAACGAAGTTTAATTCGATTTGTGGAGCGTTGATTTCGATATTTGGCCGAGTAATAGCACAGTTTGTTTCAGTTTTTGGGCCTTCAACCAAAAAAGTCTTGAGAGCTTTTTCTAAATTTTTTTTACGCATTCTTTGCAGTATAACGACAACGCAAATACGTCTTCATTCATCCAGTTCTTAATAATTTTTCCATTGCCACCTACTAAATATGCTTCCTCAAACGAAAATTTCTTGCGACAGTTTGCGCATGAAAAAACTAAACGCTGTTTCGAGTCACATTTTAAAGAACGCTGATATTTGATCTTCTTAGGGGTAATAACGATTTTCACCAAAATAAATCAACTCGAATGAGTTTGGCGCCATAACTCCTGAGCATTTCTGATTCTTGATTGATTCGGAAAGATATTTCGCTTTCCTTAAAAACCGAATGCCTCATGCAAACACATCTCATAGACCCTGCCTTAAAATAATCCTTTTGCGAAATCTTCCGCGTCGGAAACGAATATCATTCCCTAATTTCATTATCAGTTACCTGTCCCGTTAGGAACAAATTCTAAAAAGCTTATAATTAAGTCAAATTGTCCAGCCCTTGCTCGAGTACGTGCTAAGGAAGTTATGGATCCTCCAGCTTTTCTTTCTACGTATAAGTCTGAACAAGTCCATCCTTCGCTCTGAATAAACCGTATGCACACTTGAAGTTGACTTGAAATAATTGATTTTTGATTGTTTGTCGAGAAAGCGCAAATGTAAATTGCTGCTCTATTCTGAATGGCAATAGCCATACCACTTTCACATTTGCTAGGGTTCCGAGAGTCATCTACTTTTCGGCAACATACATTTTTGCTCTTCCCACTATCCTCGAAATCTTCACTTTTCCACACTTTTCTAATCCAAATACATATTTTGAGATAGTGTTCCGATGCACGCCGGTTTTTGCGGCTATTTCTTCTATTGAGAAGTCTTTTGGATACTCTTTCCGAAGGAATTCCAAGACTATTTTTTCGATATCTTGGTTCATTTTGTTGTGCACTGGTGAACATCGTTATCAAACAACGCTTATATAGTTGGTTGTTTATTAATGTTGTGCATTAACGCACAGCGTTAAAGGTGACGAAAAATGGAGAAAAAACATATTGAGAACATGGCAAACAAGAAGACCGCCCAGATAATGAAAAAAGAAAATTATCAGCAAACAACTATGATATTAAATAAAAATGCTCAATTGGCAGCTATTTACGTTTCCGACGAAGCAAAAAAAGAAGTTAACATTTCGAAACAAGTAGAGGCATGTCAGAAGTTTCTTAGCGAAAAAGGGTTCAAATTTTCAGGGGATCTTTTTCTAAAAAAAGAAGGGACTGACCATATTGATGAACTTGTAAGGGCTCGAGCACGGTCGCGAAGATTTGATTACATGGTAAGTTACCTTTTATGCCCAGGCAAATCACCGGGATTTTTTATTGGAATGATCGTTTGTTGGAATGCCCAAAACTTCCTAATAAAGCCTATTCAAGCGTTAAGGTGACGAAAAAATGGTTTGGAAAGAAACTAGTTTTTCTCTATTTAAAAGAAAACTGCAAAAATAAGTCATCAAAGGAGTAACTTATTATGAATACAGTTTTAGCAAAATGTCCAATTTGTGGAAGCGAAACCTCCAACTTCAAGATAAACGAGGACAACTTGAGATTTCTCGAGCAACGTTTCCATGATAATAATCTCGACCAAGCAATTGTTCTTGCCAGCATCGCCTGGAACAACTTTCCGGGGTTGAGGCTTAACGCGGACAGCAGAACATTGATTAATGGTCTATTGAAAAGCGTTCAAGAACAAGTAGCCAACGCTCTAACGCCCCTAAACATGGTCACTAAGATGGTTTATCCGCTAAGCGAGAAATTAGAGGCGCTAATTGAAACCCTTCCTGAGGGGGTCAAAAAAGAGTTTTGCGAATTAAAAGTGCAACTAACCGAAAAATTAGAGTTAATACATGAAGCAGCCACCAGCGCTACTGAACCTGTCCAAAGAGATCTAAAAGAGCTAAACGACACCATCAATCAACTGATCAACAAACCAGTTAGCAAGGGTCTTGTAAACGAAGAGACACTGAAGCTTAGTTGGCAAGAGGTTTTTGTTAAAGACCAGACATTTAAAAAAGGAGGACCCGGGCAGCCAGATCTTGTGATTATCCCCAGCATTCAACTCAATGGCAAATGTTTCGGTCAGAAAATTATAGTGGAACGAAAAGCGGGTAGACAAAAATATTGTGGGACACATTTGGCGGAAACCATTCAACACACGAAGGCTGAGGGTTCGACCTACGGAATACTAGTATACGACGCGCCTTCCAACCTTCTCGAGGTTCAGAAACCGTTTTACGTGTCTATGTCTCAAGGAGTTACCATCGCCATAACTGATATTGAATCTGGCGGTTGGAAAACCGCGCGACAAATTTTTGAGGTGTTCCAATCGGTTTTGCCCAATGATGCTGCAGATAACGCAAGCAAAATAGACATTGGAAAGCTGCAAAGGGCCATAGACGAAATCGCTACCGTCAACCAACAAATTGAAACACTCCGAAAATGTAACAATTCTGCGCTTTCTAACTGCGAAAAGTCTAGGACCCTGATAAACAGATTGGAAGAACTAATAGCGGCCTATCAGGAAAAACTTAGAGAACTGCTTTGCCCAAGCACTCCTCCTCCTCAGATCTGGTCATCAGAAAAACTAATTCAGGAAAATAAAAACTCGCTAGTATAAGATTAAGTATACAGTTCTTTCTTGCCCCTTTTTGAAAAAACTTTTTGAGGAATTTTTGTGGACAAAGCTTTCAAAGCAACAAAGAACAGCCCCATCAGAAAGATAGGCGAAGATCCAAAACCAACTTCGCTAGGGTGCTCTGTAAGTGAAGCTTACCCACAAAGAAGGGGAAAGAGAGAGTTCAGCGAACGAGAAATGCGGGGGCTCGCGATTTTAGCAAAGGGCAGCATGATTAAGAGAAATGATGAAAACACGTACTTAGTACGATCATCAAACATGGAAAGATGGTACAAAGTATATTGGAATGGGAAACGGTGGGTCTGCGAATGTAAAGACCACGAAAAAAGACTTCAATCGTGTAAGCATGTATATGCTGTGCTTTTTCTAAACAGATTGCCCTACATTCTAATGGCGAATTTTCAATCCGGAGAGATCAGATGTCCAAAATGCAATTCAAACCGAATAATAAGAAAAGGACTAAGCCATCACAAAGAATTTGCAGATCAGAGATATATGTGCAAGGAATGCAAGCATAAATTCGGTGATAAGGGTGAGAGTAAAGGTCTGAAAGGAAATCCTCTAGCAGTAATCGCGGTGGCAGACCTTTATTTCAAAGGATTAAGCCTCCGTGCGATAGAACACCACATGAACAGTATCTACTCATTACATGTTTCGTATCCAACGATATTCCGATGGATAAGGCGCATCATAAAGAACATGAAAGCACTGGAGAAAGAACACAGTTTGCATGTTGGGAAAACGTGGCATGTGGACGAAACCCTGATAAAAATAAGAGGCAAGCTCGCTTATCTGTGGAATGCTTTGGATGCGGAAACAAAGATATTGCTGGCAAGCGAGGTAACTTTTGGAAGAACAAGCGAAGACGCTGAAATGGTAATACGCGAGGCATTAAGAAAAGCTCAGTCGGGACTTGGAGAAATTGAAATTGTGACAGACGGCTTGAAAAGTTACAATATCGCCTTATCAAAGGATTATGATTGCAAAATAAAGCATCTATCGAAGCCTAAATTTACCGACCCAACTAACAACAACTTAGTTGAACGAGTAAACGGAACTCTTAAAACGAGAATAAAAAACTTCCGAAGACTAGACAATCTGTCTTCTTCAGCCCAACTTCTCGATGGACTTCGATTATACTATAACTCCAAGCGTCCTCACTCAGCTCTCGGAGGGAAAACACCAATCGAAGCCAGCTCAGAGTTAAACAAAAGAGTCCAAAGTTGAATCTTTGGGCTTGGATCTTTTGCTTCGTTTTTTTGGGCTAATATTTTTCTTGTAATCAATTGCAAGTTTTATTAGAGGGAGCCAACTGTGTTTTCCATCGATTGATTTTTTGTTTAGCGCAACTTCTGCTGGTGTCATATCGCAAAGGCTTGGACTAGGGTTGACAAAATTATAATCAATTACTACACCCTTTATTATTAGCGGTGATTTTTCTTTACTGTGCAAGCTTTTCATTGCGTTAAATCTAGCCCTAAATACGCCGTTATGCCCTTCAATCGCTTGGTTTTGTCCCATGTCACCTTCTCTTTTATTTACTGTGAGTTTTGTTTTGGGTCCACACGCATCTTTAACCGCCTTATCATATACTGGCAGGCCATCGCATCTCACTTCAACAGGGGATTTTTTGGCCATTGCCACGGCATTTTTAAAAGCTATTTTTACTGTTTCAATTGTAACTGGATAGTCTATATTTATGCCAAGATCAAAACCAGTCTTTAGATCTCTAACCACCATTAATGCTAACTCATTCTTTCTAAGCTTAAAGAACATTTCATCCGTTTCCCATATGTCCCCGAACTGAAACTCAAAACCGTATTCACCTTTTTCAATATAATATGGTAGAGCTTCGTCTACTGCTCCTACCCAGTACAATATTCGGCGGAGTATAGTTGCAGGAGAAATCGGAATTCCGTAGTGTGCCCTAAACAAGCGAGAAATCTTTCGTAGACACATTCCCGCATAAAAAAGATCAAGCAAATAAGCATACTGTTCTAAAGTCAACCGATAGCCCAATATCAATTCCTCCCAAAAATTTTAGGTCCAATTATTGAAACAGTAACTTTCATAAAAGACAAGGACCAGCCCCTGAAACAATACCGTTGCTGGTTCTGTTTCAAATCACCAGCTTTTGCCGCTTGACTCACTACTGTTTCAAATGTGGACTTACAATGGACTGTTTCAATGTGCTCAGTCGGATAAATTGAGCATTTCTTTTTTTTCAAAGTTTTTCGCTCGCTCCAAGTTTCGGTTCTAGATAGTCAAAAATTTTGTCGTCTTCCAGACCCCATTCACGGATGGTACTTTCGACTAGTTGCTGTATTTTCAATTTTTTACTCTCTTGCAGCATGAACGCCCAGACTTCCGAAGGTACTTTGTGAGACCACTCGATTTCCATCCAGAAAATAGCGGCCTCACCTTTATCCGGCTGGCAGTTGGTCCATTCCTCTTCGATTTCTTCAGCAGAGAAAAAAGCGGTTTTTTGCCCATGAAGAGTACGTTTTAGATTATCATAACAAATGATAAACTCACTTATGCCCGTCCAGTCTCTGAAGGCACCAGTTTCTTTAGAACCACACTTAGTAGCCAACAGTTTTCTAACTTCCACACATATGTCTGCAAACTTGTCAATGTCAGATTCTTTACCAAACAGCCAATTATCACAACTACCCATTGTTTTACCACCCATAAACGATTTTACAATTTTTCATTTGTAACTTTGACCTCTACACAACCTAAGCCAAATCGGAACCCAAAGAAGAAATGTAGCCTTGTCAAGTGAATCATCCAAGGACAGAATCGTTTCCCTTAAGGCATTTCCAGGCGGCAAAGACTCGGAGACGAAAGTCTTTAACCTTCTAATGTTAACGTACTTGCTGCTTTGCAATTGTTGCACCGCTAATCAAACGAGGCGGTATCATGGTTGTAAGGCTTTTGAGGACGTTTGGTATCCGAGAATTGCCCATTGGTATTTTTTCGTAGTGCAAAAAGAGTTTGTACTGAAAGCTAAGTCTGAATATTGGAGACATTTTATTAATCGTGGCAATATTAGGATGCAATGACCCCAAAATGAAGACGCTGACTAAAAGCAGGATTGCACATGACATACTGCGAACCTTTTTTACTGCAGATATGAAAAGACAACCGTTTGTTACCGACCGTGCTTTTAGAACTTTAAAGCACAACCGCAATGAAGTACACTATGTAAAGAATGATTTGCTAAAGGCTGGAATAATAGTAAGGCAAAAGCACGCGTATGTTTTGGGTGGAGGGAGCTTTGAGCGACGAGACAAGATACTCGAATACCTTGATTTTGTCAGAAGTGGGGATCCAATTCGTATTCAAATCGGAACCTATAACTTGCGCAGAATCTTTAGCGCTGCCATTTATCCTGAACCGGGGAAATTTGAAGATTTTCTTGGAAATTCTAATTTGAAGGAGTTAATTCAAGGGCATGATGTTGTTGAGATAACACGCTCGGATGAAGTTTGGAAGCTATTTAATGAGGTCTTGAATGACTATAAGAAGTTCGATTGGCAACTACTTTGTTTGATAGATGTTATATTAAAAGCTGTAAGACTCGTCAACAAGAATGAGAACAAAGATTTTTGGAACAAGCGGTTCGATGACAGAACATTGGGTGAGGGACTTATTCTTAATGTTAAAAAAGCCATTTTTGACATTATCTGTTCTGAAATATACGCCGAAACATATTCTAAAACGCATTCGATATATGAAAAAATTGTCATAAAACTTGTGCTAACAATCAGAGAAGTAGATATGCAAAATGCCGCTCTTGTCAGTACCATCAAAGGGCTCTTTAGTTTGCCTCAGAAAAGCACTAACTTTTCAAGATTGGACCTGTCTGCTGCTGAATTCGACCGAGCTCCAGAGCAGCACGGGATTCCAGATATCTGGCACACACAAGGAGCCTACAGCGATTTATTTAAGGTAATTTATCGAATACTTGAAAACTTAGAAAGTGTATCTATCCGGGACTTGCTGGAAGACTGGTTAACTGAAAAAGACACGAACCTCAAGTTTACCGCTCAGATTTTCTATTATTTTTTAATCAAAGATAGACTGTTAAAGAAAGCCGCTTGGTCAAATGATGACCAAAAAATTTACAATAACACGTTGGACTATAACATTCAACTTAAGCATAGCCAAGACCTTGTAAAAGGAATTCTTGCAATCAATGAATTTCTTCCACAATTTACACCTCAAAATGACTTCTACAAAGGTAATTTGCTTAGAGGAATAGGAAAGAGACAAAAATTACAAGCCGATCCTGAGATGTGGCCATTCGTTTTGCAACATCTCGGCGTCGATTATCCCCATATTATTGAGCTTTTCAAAAGATGCAAATGCCTTTTAGACAAAATCCAATATCTTGAAACCCAGGATGAACGAATAGAATGGGAAAGGATAACGAAGGAGGCTCTTGAAGACAAGTCAGAGCGTCTTAATAGCGTTCCAGAAGTAAAAGAGACAAATAGTACTGAAGAAGCTGAAGCGACTCTATCTTTGACTGAAGTGGAAAGGTTCGAGCTAGAAGAAGAGACATCAAATACTAGATTCGAACTTGAAAATCAACTAAAAAATTTAATGCGGAATGTTAGGAACGGTGAATTAATCAAAGGCAAATGTGATCTATGTCAAAAGCATTAACATAGAAAATTCGTGCCTTAAATGAGACGCAAAAATTTCCATCCTATTTATCAATTGTTAATTGTGTGTATGTTTTGCAGATAAATGCTATTCAGGGATTTTTTACACAATTGGCGTTGAATACAGCTTAAAAGATTCTTTTGGGGTCATTAAACATTGGGTGACGAAAATGAAGCACAAAAAATGCCTATTTCCTCGCAAAGGCAACTGCCAAAGAGTCGCTCTTAACAAGGCTTGCAGTCTTCAAAAATCCTATCCGTTGGTTAGCCTTTTCCACTTTTGGCGCATATCTATCTCTATAGCGGCAAATTCTTTCAACCGCATATCGTTTGGTATCTTCATCTTTAGCTAATGCTCGATCCCATAGGCTCATTTCCTCCTCTGGCTTTGCGAGATTTTCGGGCGAAATAAGAAAGAAAAAATCAGCGAAGCTTTCCAGCGTCATCTTTTCCATCTCCTGCTTTGTCATTTTTTTGAAACCAAAACCAGCAAGCTTATCGATTAGGTCTTGCTCTGATCTTTGATATTGTCCAGTGTTAAAGTTGAGGAACATTCGGATTGTTTTTACCGCTATTTCCCTGTTGGCGAAATAGGGCGAGAATATGATGGGAAGCAGCTTTTTACCTTGGTTGGATACTATTTTGTCAATTCTATCTTTTAAAGCATAGTCAGCCAATTCTTCCAAAAAAACGCCATCTAAAACACGAAGCAATCCCCACAAAGTCAACTCTATGAACTGCCCTTCCTGACCAACTTGAGACGCCTCAACTTTTATGAAGCCATCCTTTAAAAGCCTCTCCAAAGAACGTTTGACTCCCTGAACTGATATTTCACGAGCGGATTTTCCAGACTGCGAAGCTACTCTGCCCCTTAGCCTCTCAAAGTCGCTGAGACAACAACCATTCAACTCGCCCGCAACTGCTAAAAGCAAGTCGTCATCATTGACTAATCGATTACCCATGGACAACACCTCATTTCTGATATTTTGTAATTGCAGCTATCCTCATTTTTACCTTTAAGCTTTTTTGCCAGTAAAGTAGCGACCGCTACAGCATTTCCTTTTCAGGGTTCTGTCAAGTTGTCGGTTGAGAAGGGGTCGTGTAAACTTTCGGTTGATTTGCGAAGAGACAAAAAGAAAAGGTGGTGGTTTAGGTTGGTTGCGGCGAGAGAGTTTTTCTTTTTTTGCTTCTTGCCCATGCCGTCCAGATGACTATTATGCCTGCAATGGCGGCGGCTATGGTGATTGCGAAGAATATCAATCCATAGTCAGGTTGGGATTCTGGAGTTGGTGTTGGAGCTATGGTTGGCTCGGTTTTAGGTACACCGGGATTGGAGGGTTCGCTGGGAATGTTTATGTCTAGGTTGTTTTGTTCATCTGGTGGCAGATTGTAGTTAGGGATTTGCGGCGGCTGAAAATCTTGTGCGAGGACAAAACTGGTTGACGTTAAGCACAGGAGCATAAATAATGCTGTTGAGATAACAATTGTTGTTTTGCTTTTCTGGTTGATTGTTAAGTTGACCAATTGTTCTCCATCCAAAGGTCATAGTATTAAATCGTAATACATAGTGTCGAAGGGCATATATAACATTTACTTACGTTTACATACAATTACAGATAACCCCTAAACAGCACTGCAAACATAAGACCCTCAGGATACAGGATGACTAAACTAAAACTAACCGTCAGTCTTAACCCCGAACAAATACACTGGATAGATGAGCAAGTCAAACTAGGACACTTCGCAGACAGAAGTCACGCAGTCCAGTTTTCACTACTAAAAGTAAAAGAACTAATCAACAAAGGCGAAATCAAGTTCTAAGACTTCAAGGCTTTGGAGTGAGTTCCGTTTCTGGTTGCGTTACGTGTAAGCTTTTCTTTTAATTTTTGGACATCTCGGCTGGTCACTTGAAATACTTGTGCTGCTTGCCTTGTCTCTTGTGCTGTATCCTCAATTTTTTCAGAGGCAACAAGCAAAAGTTTGGGAAGATACTTGGAACTTAAGAGGTCCCGTTGAACCTTTGGTGGAGAAAAATTGATGTCCGCCAAGAACTCTGATGTTTTGCACAAAAGTTCGTTTGCTTCAAAGATTCTTTTGTAGCCAAATTCATCTAGTGATAAGATAATCAATCCTTCGTCATGACAAATAAAATAATTAGATGAAGTAAACTCTGAAATTTGGCAATTAATTCTCTGTGCTATTTCCTCCAAACCTTCTCTGATTTCTTTGAGACTTCGCTTAATTTGAGCCATCTTGAGGAGTTCATCCTCTTTCAAAACGATGCTTTCAGAGTTCAAGTCGTTTGACTCCGGATTACCTCGTTCTTTTGAGACACTTTTTTCTATTGACGCCCAATTGACAGCAATCTCCCTTAAAGAATGGGCAACTTTATCTATTTCTTTGGTTTTTTCCCAAACCTGATTGCTTAATTGTTCATTTTCAAAGTAGTGGTTAGTAAGGTCCGAAAGTATTCTAATTAATTCGTTTTCCATTATTTGCACCTCAAATAGGAAAAACTTGCATTATGTGCTTCTCTTGCCGAAATTATTAAAATTTTTGTACTTCTAAGTAGCGACCGCTACAACTGTGGTTCGCGCGTTATCTGAACAAGGCACAGTTAACCATCCAGAACCTTTTACAAGCTTGAAGGTTAAGAGCAACTCCTCTTTCGGCAAGAAAAAGATTTCCATAGCCACTTACTCTGTAGCCACGCACTATTTCATTTTTTGGTGGCAACTGGAAGGGAACGGGGTAGGCGCATTAACCTTCGAATTAACAGACTGCCCATAACTCAGGAACTGCATAAACCTTTTTTGTTTTTAGCAAGTCATCTTTTCAAAAATTGTAAATTATAACAAGCAAACTATTCTATGGTTTAGCACATTCTTTCTAAAGTGTAGAATTAAGTAACTCTTGCTAATTAAGAGATTATGTAGTTTGCTCTAACAAAGCAAACTCCACCAAGACTTATTGTCTTAGGGGCGTGTCACCGCCTAGTCCTAAGCGAAGGGCAGAAAGAGAACAACAATAAAATGACTCTGAGGTTAAAAAAATGACTAAAAAACATCAAATGCTTAAGCTGTCTGTACTCTTGGTTGGTTCATTGATGCTTTTAGCGGTATTTGGTCAAGTTATAACAGCGCAGGCTATGTCAACGACTACAAAAAATGGAATTATGCAAAATTTCGTCAAGCTATCCCAAGACACAGGAAGCACTGATAACTGGGCAGGATATTTAGTAATGGGAGGAGCGCAACAAGTCACAGCTGCTATAGCATCATGGAAAGTACCAGCGGTAAGTGGAAACGGTTACTCTAGTTTTTGGGTTGGCATCGATGATTATGGAAACGACTTGGAACAAATCGGCACCATGTCTCAGATGGTAAATGGCGTAGCGACTTATTTTGCATGGTATGAGTACCTTCCTAGCAATTGGGTAACCATAACTAGTATGACTATACATCCAGGTGACACCATAATTGGAACCGTTTATGAAATAGGCCAGAGTGGAACGTCCTACAATATTCAAGTGAATATCTACGATGTAACACAAGGCGACACACAGTTCCACACAACTCAATGGATAGCCAATTGGCATGGTAACTCTGCTGAATGGATAGCGGAAGCACCCATTGTAGGTACCCTTCAACCCTTAGCAAACTTTGGCACAGCATACTTTGGTCAAGACTACACTAGCTGTATTCCATCATGCGAAGCAACCATCAATGGCCAGAGCGGTTATATTAGCTCGTTTGGCGTAAACAACTGGGTGCAGATAACGATGATGTCAGAAAATAATCAGTATGTCAAAGCTGCCACGTCAGCCTTAAGCAGTGATGGCTCGAGCTTTACGGTCACTTGGGAAAACGCTGGACCATAAGAAATAAATAAACCCTTTTTTTCTTTTTTGTTACTGTTATAACGGAAACTGTTGCCACAACTTCAATAACTTGTTCTTAATGTCGACCAGCCAGAATATCGTTGGTGTTTGTCGGAAAGGCAGCATATTAGTGAATAATTTAAAAAGCCTATAGAGTAGTCGTGTGCTTTATCGAATTACGAATTTTTTTATTGCTCTTAACGTGATCGCCCTGCTGATTGCCAACAGTTTGCCTTTTGAAATATTCGCGAACAAAAGGGCTCCACACGATTGACAGACAGAACTAAGGAATCAAATTTTCTAATCAGTTACGCTAGTGCGAAATCAAGTATAATGGCAAACAGCAACAGCTAAAATAGGGAAAACAGGGCCTGAGTAACGCTCGGCGTGCGCTAATTAAAAATTCCGTTAACCTAGATTAAGGCATGGTAGAGTCCCCGTGTAGGGTTGAGTTCCAACATTAACAATGGGAGTGCTAAGACTCGTTGAAGGCAGTCCAAGGACGTATAGCCCATCTGACCCTCCCGAAGTGACAATGTAGTTAACAATCACTTGATAGTAACTTACCTGTGTCACACTTGATTCAGTGACACTCAATCCTGAGCTAGTTACAAGCGTGCCATTCGATAACACATTTAATACAGGAACTGGATTCGTGACTGAAAAGGCGGATATCGATAAATTGTTGTAGTCGAATCCTGTATATGTGACTGTAAATTTACCTACACTATTTGGTAACAGAACAAATTCAGTTGTTCCCGAAGTTGGATAAGTAGTCGTCACAAAACCAGTCTCGTTCGAAAAGGCCAAAGTCGCGAAGATGGCAGGACCCCCTTCAGTGACATTAGGAACTACAGTTGAACTACCGGTCGGCTGAGGAGAATTTACACTTTGACCCCCAACTAAACCAACTTTTTGCTGGGGAGAGGTTCCACTTTGCTTCTGAGGTAGGTAGCCAAATTGATAGTAAAGCGGAACCAACATAATAGCAACTAAAACTGACACTATCACGTAAATCCATACGTGTTTTCTAATCCCTTTTTGCATCTGAAAGTCACCAACCAAATGATGGATGAACCGTTATTATTAATACTATACTTTAGGTCATATCACTTTCGAGGTGTCCACCTTTTGGAACGACTTGTTCTTGTTAACCAATTAAAACTTGGAAGTTAGAAAGTACCAACTGCGCTTAACCTTTTTCAGTTTTTAGGGCAATACCCTCTTATACAATAATTGCACCTTTCACGGTCGGTGTTAGTGCAAGCAGTAGCGGTGTAGAAACAAGCAGTTGGCTGAGAAGCAATAGACTGGTATTTGTTTTAGTTAAAGACTTCATATTGAAAGTCTCCGTTCAGCAAGTAGGTTAATGGGATACAAACCGTTTAATTCTATACTTTAATGCTTATGCTAAATAGTAGAACGGCTTGGTTGTCAAAATTCTCAAACTTTGAAAAAGCGGTGAGGCAACAACAATTTCTGCTCCTGTCAAGCCATAAACGACTCGAACGGTTCCGGTCGGGAAATAATGCTAAATTTGTAAATACTAGAAATTAAAAAAAAGGAAAAGATTTGGATAACTTACGACAATTATCCTGTTTGAGTATATTGACCGTACCAAGCATTGTTGTTGTAGTAGTTCACAGGAGAGAAGTGGTTGAAGTCGTTCAGGTATAAATTTTGGAAATTGACATTGTAATTAGCTCCATTATTCTGTTGGTAATTAACGCCGCTCCATTGTCCAAAGATATTTCCCTGAATCCCTGATCCGATCGTTGACTCACATGATGAGAAGACATATGACGTCGAAGTGAAGCCGGTATAGCGATTGCCTATTTCTTGCCACCCTGCACCCTTGTTGAGGTTGTAATATCCATGCCAAGTTCCTTGGTATTGTCCAACAGCAAGTCCAATGGTTTGACCAAGTGCGAGCCCTGATGGTGTTGCCGTTGTTTCAAGGACGTTGCTATCATGACCACCCCACCAAGTTGTTAAGTACACGTAAGGTGTTCCCCAGCCGTTGTTGTAATCAACTGCAATGCCAACTTCAGCCGCGGCATCCAGATTTAGGTTAGAGACAGCTGCCAAACCCATCCAGTTCGTAAAAGAATTCGAACCCATTCCTATTGCGTCGAGTGCCACTTGAGCGTTCACCTGGGTCACGAGGGTTTCGGACTGGTCAGGTTCGCAACCATACGAAGTAGAGGCTTGGGGCGATGCGCCAGATTGTGTCGTGTTCATTCCTGATGGCGGTAATGGCTGAGGAAACGTTCTCGGTCCTGCGCTATTACCTGCCGTGGCTGCCTGTGCAGGCTGCATGAGCAAGTTTGCTGCCATCAAACTAAATAGTAAGACGGCGATTGCTCCAATCATTTGTTTGCTAGGTTTAATTTTAACCATTTTAGTCATTCCTTCTATAGCCCTATGGTTTGCTGAGCACTGCTATAATTCTACACATTAGCCTGTTTTTCTAAATTTTAGAACAAGAGCACTCTAAAATACTACGAGTAAATCTTTAGCAAGTACTAAATCAGCCTAGTTCATGGAAGATAGCCACTTAACTTGGCTTTGCAAGTGTGAATCTAAGATGAAAAAAAACCTAATAATCGCTTTATCACTTGTGGTAATAGTGGTCGTTGTATTGTCATCGTTTACCGCTGTAGAAGTTTATCGGTCTTTTTCCACTCATGTTGCAGCCAATAAATCATTTTATGTGGGAGTTACATTCGGTGGAGATTCAGTAAAAGAGGCGAAGCAACTGATTGATAGAGTCAAGAGTTATACTAACCTGTTTGTTTTGGCGTCGGGTACATTGATGCAAAACGTAGCCGCTACACAGCAGATCGGCGATTATGCCACTAACGCAGGATTAAATATAATCTTGTATTACGGCAGAAGCGGCGACCCTAGTACTTGCGTGTCTCTGCTCAACCTTGCTAAAGCCCGTTGGGGCAGCCATTTCCTTGGGCTATACTACCAAGATGAACCAGGAGGCAACATGCTTGATTCCCAAGTACCGCTTTATGCGGATGGCAATGTCACGGCAAACAACGCAATCTCAAAAGGCGCAAACGGAACGATTTCGACGTCAAAAATTTTCTATGAAGGATCAAACACCACTTGGGTCACTATTTCATTTGAACCTTCAGGAGTAATCAATTTGCAAACCACCATAGAAACAAATAGGAGTACGCCGCTTTCATTCCCATTTTCTACCGCCGTTCCCTCGGTGAATACCACACACCTCCCCGCGAGCCTTGATAGCTACGTATATACTTCAACATTTTTGACTTATTACACGAACGGGACAATTAACTGTACTTTCAACAACGACACCTCAACAATTGAGCCGCTAAACTACTATCCAGATGGCACTGTGCAGTATGAAAATGGCACATACGCGACTGATGAAGGCGACATTTCTCAGTTTGAACCTTACCAGCAATTATGGGATTCTAATCCAATTCAAACTTATGCTGAAGCAGCAAACGACTTTGTGAATACTGAGAAGATGACATTGACTTCGATTGGCAATGAATCAAATGTCAGGCTTTTCACTTCAGACTATGGCCTCTACTGGTTCGACTACCTGAGCGGCTACAATACTGTATTTGCAGAGTTATTCGGAACGCAAACTGACTCAGAGACTTTAGCACTAGTTAGAGGCGCTGCTGATATGCAGAACAAAAGTTGGGGTGTAATGATTGAGCCTGCAAGCCAATCACCGATTACTCTCCAAACTGGCAACCAAATATACGGTGAGTTGCAGCAAGCTTACGAATGCGGTGCGACATATGGTGTAGTCTTTAACTATGCACTAAACAACACAGATGGAGTTTTGCAGGACGAACAGTTCGCTGCAATTCAAAAGTTTTGGAATAACAATATGAATAGTGCGAGAGACACCGGCGCCTTTACCGCTCAAGATGTGTTAGTATTGCCCGCAGATTATGGATGGGGCATGAGGAGCCAAAATGATAAGATATGGGGTATCTGGCAACCGGATGCTAATTCACAGCAGGTCTGGGACTCAGTACAACAGTCCCTAGCCACCTATGGTTCAAAACTTGACATTGTGTATACAGATCCGTCCTTCTCAATTGCAGGGAGATACCAACATGTCATTTATTGGAACGGAACAGCCTGAAAATCCTTTAATTGATAAAGCAGTTACTGAATCACCACAAGCTCGGCACAATGCGGTTCATATCTCTATCCTTTAGAGGTCAATTATAAATGAGTCTAAATAGCCGTCTAGCTATCTAAAAAAGATGCGCATGGTTTCGTTAACTTTAGTTAAAAGTCGCTTCCAAATACCTGCCTCTTTAATTTTTGATCTATTATTTTGATTTTATCCAGTCTCTAAGCGTCTCATAACATAATATTACTACTATGAGCGCGATCGCAACAGTCTCAAAAAAATAGCTTCTATCAAGGAAAGCAGGTCTAAAAAAGACAAGCGCTATTATTAGGACTAAAATGGAGAATAGGGCATAAATGAAGTGTCTTGGAACCAAAAAGCGATTGATTTTTATTGAATTATCTAAAACAACTTTTGCAATTACAAAGTTACCATTTTCACGTCTAACAAAGCCAGACTCTTCTAGTTTACAAAGGTGATATAATGCTACTGATGGACTGCTAAGCTTTAGTGCGTGCTGAATCTCTCTCACACTTAAAGGCTTGCTTGCTTTCACCATGTAGCGATAAACTACATAAGTAGTTCCTTTTAGTATTGACAATTCTTCTTTAGTAACAGTTAATCTCCCTCTAGGGCACAAATGGTAGAATAAAATAATCGTTAATATTATTTGTTATTTATTCCTATTCTAAAATTTAGAACACTTTATTAAAGAAATAGAATTATAAGGACGCCTTTGCAGTTCAAAGATATGCAAGAAGTAAAAATGACCACTGCAATCATAGTAGCACTGACGTTAGCTATTTCGCTGACTCTAGTTACAATCTATCTTTTACCACAAGGCAATGCTCCAATACTACAAATTTCTGAACCGCAGGAACAAATCCCTTGGCAATATCTAGCGCTAGGCTTAACCGTTGTTTTTGTTGGTGGGGCTACTTGCATTGTGCTAGCCATAAAACGCATGGTTCGTCAATCAATATCCTGAATTGATTTAGTTTGGGTTTATTTAACTTAAGTTGCAATTAAGGTGAAGTATTGCGTGTTCTAAAATATAGAATTAAGTATTATTGCACAGTAAGACTTGGTTGTTAACACTAACACTGCTCAATAGCACACTTAAAACTCGATATACGTGCAATAGTCAAAAGCTGCCCCCTCCTCCATGACTTCTCAGAGTCTTTTTACTTATAACTCCCATCTGGGGGGTAGACATAGGTGGCGCGGAAGATGGGCAAGGGTGCGGAATTGGAAGTGTTCAGTGGTCGACAAGCCAAACTAAACCGTGTTATATTCATGATTCTTGATTCTAAGAACCTCTTGACAAGCTATGATATGTACCTAGAAATCAGGCGAATTAAGAGTTTTAGACATGTCAAAAGGCAAAGCGTTGACAGGCGAATGAAGGCATTATGTGAACAGGGCTGGACAGTTAAGTATGGAGTGAGACCTGCAAAAGCCCATTTTCTTTCACCTTTATACGCATTAAGCATCGAGCATAAGCCGCCTTAACGCTGAGCAAGACAGACCTGAATGTCTTCATTCAAGTAGCCGCAGGCTATTTTACCGAATTACCTTTTGTTAAATAGTCTCAGCCGTTCTTCGCGCTAAAAGAGTTTAAAACAGGCTAAACAAATGATTTGGATATGGTGCAGGGGTTGAGGTTTGAATCCACAAATCTTTTCTATTATTTGGGCAATCATTGAAATCATGTATAAAAGAAATTTTGATGTTCTTTAAATAGTGAAATGGCTTTATCCATAGCTATAAATCGACAATCTCCAAAAAGCGGCTTTAACCTTTGTAAGAGAAACTTTGAAGGAAGTTAGTTAAAATGCAATCAATCAGAATCGAACAAAAAGAAGAAAAACATAGAATATGTCCTGACTGCAAATCAGGGTCGCTAATAAGAGAGACGAAAGTATTTTTTTCGTGTTCAAAATGTGACAGCATTTACCGCGATTCACCCTCCAAGGGATTGAAAAGGATAAATGTTGATCCTGTAAGTGATGTTTCTTCCTATCCGGAAATTACTTTCCTTGCTGAACCTCCATATTGTGATTGCGAACTTAAAGAATATTTGAAAACTATGGTATACAATTATGGACCTAAGTATTGCCGTGAACACAATGTTATCAGTTTGGGCGGAATGTATGAGTCAAAAGATCTTGAGATTATTGATAAGGAAACTGAATATGTGTTATTGCACGAAAGTCTCCATTGGGTTTTAGGCAAGTTTGTCTGCGAGTCAGCTTCATTTTGGCTTGATAATGAAAATGTTTCTGAATTCATTGACGATTATCTTTTTGACATTCAGTAAAGTTCCTCAATTCGTTGAATTTCAATAATTGCTTTTCATAAGCGCTTTTAACTGTGTAAAAAGGGCTGTTGCTATAAGGCCCCGATCGAGGCTAATATCTGCAGCGATCGTTTAGCTCACGATTTCTATAGTCATAACTCTTGCTCGGAGCATCCATAGTCGGTTGGCATTAGTTGTTATCAAAGTTATTTCTTATTACAACCATGCTTTCAGAGAGCTTAGCAACATATTCCCAGCCTCTCTCCAAGTACGCATTAGTCTCCTGAACACTGACGACCTTTTGTCTATGAGAGTCTATTACTGGATTGTGCTCCTTTTCTCCTACGATGCCAGCAAGTAGTTTTTGTTTAAGAATAGCCTGAATTTCTTCGTCACTAAACTTGGACAACTCTAGCTTGTTAACGTCTTCTTCGCTTAGACCAGCCACCATTAAAAGCTGCTTTTGGATGCTCTGCCGTAGCTTCTCCTCACTCGTCGAAGGTTCATCGATTGTTCTCAAAAGCTCCTCACCCCTTTCATAAGCAGTTCGCATGTCCTCAATAACCGTTTCAGGTAACTTTTGTTTGTTAGTTGTATACCTGTTTTCAATATCGCCCTTATGACCCATCCAAAACTGACGATAATCCCGCAAGACCCAGCCTTTGGATTCAGCTAACATTAACTGAGTATCAAAGTAACACCTTAAAACATAGGGGCGCCATGGAAAACCTGCTTTTCTTATGCAATCTCTTGCTGCATCGCCTATGTTTGCTGTTCTGATAAAAGGTTTCATTTTTCCTTTAGGTGTTATAATCGCTGATTTGCTATTGATGTTTTCGCCATCCCTAATTCTAGCTTCTAGATAGTCTTTTATGTAGTTGCATGCCTCTTGACCGATAAAGGTGAAATATTGATGTCTTGCCTTGCTGAGTTCTTTACGTACGACAACTATTGTGGGAATTTTAAGAAAGGTTACGGCTTTATCGGTAATGGATATCTCGGGAAAGTCCCGTATTGTTAGTCCATCAGTTCCTTTATAGTCGCCAATAGTTTCAGGACGAAAACCTCCATGCGCAAGCAGCACGCAAATGCTTCTTGACTTCTCATCACCTGATAGCAGAATACGCTGAAGCTCACTCTTTATTGGGGTCCTTTCCTCTTTGAGGGTTGGTGCATCTTGGGCTCCTCTTATCCTTATGCGGCCCCTAACTTGTATGCGGTTATGTAAAAGCCACGATTTTATTGCCTTAATGGTTGAGTGAATATAGCTTCCCGTATGACCTTTCTGTTCCATCCTTGAAACTGTATCCAGAAACAAATCATAGAGCTCCTCTTCTTTCATCTCAAGCAGTCTATTTGGGGCTACGTTTAGTTCTTTGCAAAAATGTCCTAACCGGCGAAGGTACACATCAGCAGTTATGATTGACCCACGCGCGACGTTATCGTACCATCTTTTAAGGACTTTGTTTTCTAGCAGGGTTGCGTATTCACTCTCGCGCAAGCACTTTCCTCCACAAAAGAAACCGTCAGCGCTTTTTGCTTATAAAACTGCCTATGGTTCTGCTCCCAAAAGGGAGCGGGCCCGCTGGGATTTGAACCCAGGATTCTCGGCTCCGGAGGCCGATGCCTTAATCCGTGCTAGACTACGAGCCCACGGCGTAGAGAAACCAAACATGCTTTGCTGATTTAAAGCTAACTTATTCCTGAATTAATTCTTGGTCTATCCACCAAGCTTTCTTTTTGCCCGATTTTTCGCCCGCGTAGTATTCGATTATTGATTTTCCCAGTTGCTTCTTGGAGGTTTTCTGGATTTTCCGCAACCTGTTGAGTATGAGCCATCTGTTTGTTTTAATGTAGTCCGCCAGTTCAGGTGTGGTTGCTGATTTGTAATGCATCAAATATTCCATTATTTTGTGGTCGACTTCGTCGATGCAGTAAGTGTGGGGGTCGATTTTTCCATGTTGAAAAGTAAGGATTTCTAAATCGGATAGGTATTTGCGGATTTGTCCGAATTCCTGTTCGATTTTGTTCATGCGCTCTTGCAGGGCTAAGAGTTTGTCTGCTTTAGGGGTTTTTTGGAGCTTTTCGTTTATAGCTTCGCGGATAAAAGTGCTTCTGTCGCCTTCGGGAATGCGTAGAGCCAGTTCTTGGTAGGTTTCTTCAGGTATTTTTACAGTGACTATTCTGATGTCGCTCAATGTGGACGCCTCGGCAACGTGTTATGAGTCTTCTTATTATTTCATAGTTTCTCTCCCGTCATAATGCAATCAATAAAGCCCAGCACAGACCAAGCCTACCAGAAAATTCTAAGTGTGAATCAGCTTTTGATTTCTATAAAACCCATAACGTTTTATTAGTGACCTCACAAAATAGTCGCACGGTGACTTATGTGATAGATTGGTCGCAAAAAGAGCTGTTAATTTTAGCATTTGACCATCGAGCGTCGTTCCTAGAAAAAATGTTCGGCATCAAAGGTCGTCAACCAACCCCCGAAGAAAAGCGGCAAATCGAGGACTACAAAAAAATAATCTTTGAAGGCTTCCGATTAGCTACAAAGAAGAAAGTTCCTAAAGATATAGCCGGTTTACTTGTGGATGAAGAATTCGGCACTGGTGTTTTGTGTGAAGCAAAAAAAGACGGATTAATGTTTGCTATGCCAGTGGAGAAGTCGGGGCAAGACGAATTTGATTTTGATTATGGCGATAACTTTGCCAAACATATTGAAGAATTTGACCCAACCTTTGTGAAAGTTCTGGTACGCTATAACCCTGAAGGCGACGCTGGTATGAATAAAAGACAGCTTCTAAGGCTAAAGAAGCTCAGCGACTACTTAGCTCAAAAGAAAAGACCATTCCTCTTCGAACTAATAGTTCCCTCCACTACCGAGCAGTTGGCAAAACTGGGCGGGTCAAAACAAAAATACGACCAAGAATTACGTCCCAAACTTATGGTGGAAAGCATTAAGGAGATTCAAGCAGCAGGTGTAGAACCTGCCATCTGGAAACTGGAAGGCGTCGATAAACCGGAGTCTGCTAAAGCAGTAGTAAAGCAAGCACAAAGCGGTGGAAGAAAAGTAGGAGTCATCACTTTGGGACGAGGCGAATCCAAAGAGAAAGTTCAGGAATGGCTCAAAGTTGGCGCCAAAATCCCCGGGATCATAGGGTTTGCCGTTGGAAGAACGATTTTCTGGGAACCATTAGCTGATCATAAAGCAGGCAAAACTTCAAGAAAAGAAGCGGTGGAAAAAGTCGCCCAGAACTACGAAGAGTTCACCGAGCTATGGCTGAACGAATGTGAAAGCAAGAAGGAGATAAAGAAATGACATCGCTAAGATCACTATCCCCATCCTTAACAAGAATCACTACAGCCGGAGCGGTAGGCGCTGCATTACATATTGGTAAAGGTGACCCAGACAAAGTTGACCAAACAGCTTTGGATTTTTCAAGAGCCGTTCTAAACCAAACTGAAGTAGACGGAGAAGTCATCTGTTGCGAGGGACCCAAAGACAATGCTCCAGCGTTCAGTTACAAAGAAAAAGTCGGCAATGGCAACGGCCCTAAAGTAGAATTCATAATTGACCAAGTAGATGGCACAACCGCGACATCAAAGGGAAAGAAAGACGCCATCTCAGCTTTATGCTGCGCACCAACAGGATGCTTGCAAGTTTTGCCAGACGACGGCTACTACTTCAAAGTTGCAACCGACGGCAAATCAAAAGGAAAAATCAACCTTGACATGTCTATTGAAGAAATTGTGAAAACAATTGCCAAATTGAAGAATCGCCCATTAGCAAACTTCACTGTCATTATGCTTGAACGTGAACGGCACAATGAATTGCTTGCGAAACTAAGAAAGATGGGCGTAAGAATCATCCTTATAGCCGACGGCGACATTGGAGGCTCCATCGTCACTTGCCTACCTGACTCAGGTGTTGACCTTCTAATCGGTGCAGGGGCAGGAGCAGAAGCCACAATCGCTGCAGTCGCAGTGAAGTGCCTTGGCGGAACAATGCTTGTTAAGGTTTGGAAGGACAAAAAAGACGATGCTAAACGAATGGACAGACTTAAAGCGGCAGGCGTCGACATCAACAAAACATATACTGAAGACGAGTTAGCAAAGGGCAACGAAATGATTTTTGCAGCTTCAGGTGTCACTAAAGGCGAAATGCTTGACGGAGTGCGTTTCACTGCTGGAGGCGCAGTCGTTCAATCTATCTGTACAAGACTTCCCAGCGGTACACTCGAATGGTCAACAACTAATCTGAAGTTCGGAGACCATCCAGTCTACAAACAAATAACTTAAACACCCGTTTTTGGGCAAATTTTCTTTCTTTCAATGAAACGGTTAAAAAAAAGTCGATAGAATTCTTTTAACTGTGAGTATGGTCGTCTTCTGGCGGGATGGGTTGACCTGACAGTTTTGCTAATGCAAGGTAACGCTGCTCAACTATATCATAAAGTTGCTTGCGCAAGTCTTCTCCAACAGCGTTTTTCTTTTGTAGCAAGACCAATTTTTTGGCTAATTCCTCATCACCAAGTCCTTTGAACCATGCTTCAAAATCGCCGCGTTGCAGGTGAAATTCTATCGATAAGACGTCGGCTTTCTCAAGTTTGTTTGCGAAGTCCCGCAGGCTGTGTGCGTGAAGGTTTAGAGGTTTTCCGAATGTAACAAAGAAGTTGAATGCTTTATCGTGTGGTGCATAAGCTAATATGGCTACGGCTTTTTCTTTTGTTGTTTCAGGTATGCCCAGCGCTCTTTTTCCCTTCTCGGTTAATGCATAGAGTCCTTTCTCAGGTAAACTTACATATCCCATTTTGGTGAGGCCTAAGAGGTGCATGTTAACTGGCTGGTACTCTTTTTTTGCTTCTTTGGCGATTTCCATGGCTTTGAGTGGTTTCTCGTTTAGTAGCATGGTTTCCAGTATTTCTTGTTTAATCGGTGATAAACTCATTTTGGGCACCTTATCGTTAGCTATGTAGAACGATCTAATCAAACTTTTCGTTAACTTTTCTCTTGAAGCTGGAGGCTTTATGGCTAAAAAATTTTGGCCTTGATAAGTAAAGTTTTAGTATAAAGCTTCATAATGCTAAATGAATAATGGTGGCTTGTCAAGACTTGAAGATTGCTGTTTTTGTTTACGAGTACCCACCTAAAATCGTTGGTGGATTAGGAACATATGCTGCCGAGATTACACGTAAATTTGTTCTAAACGATCATGACGTTACCGTTTTTACAATGAATGATGATGCAGGTTCGTTACCGACACGAGAGATTTGGCGTGGAATAGAAATCCACCGCCCCCTCCACATAGACGTATCCGATTCATTGCCCGACGTAATCGCAGAGGACATACGGAAATGGGGCCGAGGCATTCACTTGTTCGGCAAACTGATGGTTTATAACTATCTTTCCGCTGCAAAGCTGGTTAACGAACTTATCAAAAAAGAAGGCATGAAATACGATGTTGTTGTAGCGCACGATTGGCTCTCAGCAATGGGCGGCATAACTGTTAAACGCGAAACTGGGTTACCGTTGGCTTTCCATGTTCACTCAACTGAGAAGGGCAGAACATTAGGCAATGGCTCCAGTGTTGTTAGCAACATCGAGTTACGAGGTGGCAAGATGGCCGACATGGTTGTCACGGTCTCGTACGCCATGAAAGACGAACTAGTCCAATTGGGTTTTCCTAGAGAAAAAATCCAAGTCAGCTACAACGGCGTCGACCCCCAAAAATACAATCCCGTAAACGTTTCCAAAGAAAATATTCAAAAAATCAGGGCAAAATATGGCATCAAAGACGACGAGTTAATGATTCTTTTCCTCGGTCGTCTCGTCGTGGTTAAGGGCGTTGATAAGTTGATTATGGCAATGCCGCATATCCTCTCAAAGATTCCTAAAGCCAAATTAGTCGTGGTAGGCGTCGGCGACTTGCAGGAATACCTAACCAACCTTACCCGAATGACGAAACTTGATGAGTACGTCAAGTTCTGCTTTGACTTCATCCCAGAAGAAGAACGCATCCAACATTATGCAGCTTGTGACATAGCAGTGTTTCCAAGCCACTACGAACCCTTTGGCATAGTTGCACTCGAAGCCATGAGTATGGAGAAACCCGTTGTCGTCGGCGCTGCCGGAGTTAGCGGTATGCGGGAAATAGTAATTTGCTGCGGAGAAGAACAATGCGGCTACCACATAGACCCAAACAACCCCTCAGACATCGCTTGGGGCGTCATCAGCGCACTTGAAAGTCCTGAAAAACGACGGATGCTCGGCAAAAACGGCAGAAAACGAGTCTTAGCCGAATTCACATGGAGCAAAATCGCCGAGAAAACCGTACAGCTCTACGAAACAATCACTAAACGGTAAATCTTTTGACAGACGACTTTGATTTAAAGCATCGAGTCGCAAGAGAAGCCGCTACCCTCCTTTATTTTGGAGCTGAAAAAGAGTACAAGCAAGCTAAGCAGAAAGCGGCCCAAACATTTGGCGTTCATTTTTTGCCCTCTAACCTCGAAATCGCCTTGGAACTTGATAATATAGCTGAGGAAAATGAAGGCGAGAATAGAAAAACACGCTTAATCCAAATGCGCAAAGAGGCATTGGAAGTAATGCATCTTTTAGCAGGGTGCTATCCAGTTTTGATTGGGAGCGTTTGGCGGGGAACGATCAAACAGGGAAGCGACATCGACATCGCCATTTACTCGGATGAACCCGAAGAAACCATCAAAATCCTCAAAGCAGGCGGAATAAAGATTTTGAAATCAGCTTGGACTACCGTTAACAAACGCGGCGCAACCTTGGAGTCTTTGCATATCTACGCTGAAACCGCATCTAAACATGGACTTGAAATTGTTGTCCGCAGCCGCGAGGAAGCAGGGAAAAAACGGAAATGTGAAACCTTCGGAGACGAGCTAAAAGGCTTAAACAGTAAGGAACTTGAAAAAGTTCTTGAAACTAACTCAACCCGACAGTTCATCCCATCGTAATTCTCTTTGAAAAAATGGTTTTTCATCAAAAAAGAAAATAAATGACGCTTTCAAATAATATTTTTGTGCGCTGATGCAAGATGGCAATAGATAAAAAATCCATCAAGAAAATATTTCCACACCTCTACAAGGAACTAGAAACTGGAGAAGTTAAAGTTCCAATTAATGCCGTACGCAAAAACCCGTTAGAGGCTGAAGAAGCTGCTATTGGAGAGGAATTTGAAGACTTCACTGAAGAAGTTACATCCTGCACTGAGACGCCTGATAAGCTTCGGCATTTTAATCCTTCCGCCATAGATTTTATTCGACGTTGCGACACCCAAGGGGAGGCAGAGGAAATTATCGCGTATCTGCAGAAGAAGGGCGAAATAACAAAGGAGAACGCTGAACAGATGCGGTGCCAGCTCAAACGGGATGGCGTGAGAAGCTTCGGTCCCAAAAAAGAAGAAAACCACTACTTTAGAGAAGGCGGCATCTACTAAACCTCTTATTCTTGCGATCTAAAGATAAATAATAACTTCTAAAAGCCAATTGGGATTTGACTGGGAACCAGCTGAATAGCATGTCATAAACTATAAGTTTGTTTTAGACAGCAAAGTCCTGGCATTTATTGAGCAAACCCAAAACTTTAGCATACAACTCTTCTGTCACAGCCTCTTTGGGTTTATCACCGTCAACTCGAACCAAATCGCCCTTCGCCACAAACTTGAGGTAAACTTCCCTGACTTTCTGTTGTGTTTCAAAGGTTTCCATAACAGATCTCTTTCGTTTCAGACGCTCAATAACGCGTTCAGGAGACACATCAAGGAAAATGCTGAAATCCGGCTGCAGAGCGCGGGCATTGATGGTTTTTATCCATTCTAAACTAAGTCCAGCACTGCCCTGGTATGCTAAAGATGAGTAAATGTAGCGGTCACAAATCACTAATTTTCCCTCGTCTAAGGCGGGCTTTACTTCTCTGTACATATGCTCGATGCGGTCGGCGGCGAAAAGTAAAGCTTCAGCTTCGGTTGGGAGACGTTTGTCTTCATAGAGGCAACCTTCGCGGATGAAGGCACCGATTTTGCCGCGGCTAGGCTCAGCAGTCAACACAACATTGTGACTTAGGGAAAGTTTGTTCGCGAGGAAGGTTGCTTGGGTAGTTTTTCCGCTTCCGTCTAAGCCTTCGATAACTATAAAGATGCCTTTTTTCCCCATTTTTGTCAACTCGGCTGGTTAGCGTTACACATTAATGGAAGTTACCTAAATATAGCTTACAACTGTGAGGCTGCGTTGGTGCCGAAAGCTTACTGGGGAGAAATCAAGGATCCCGTACACGGATACGTGTACATTACTGAAGCCGAAAAAAACGTAATCGACACTTATCCTATGCAAAGACTCCGCAGGCTCAGGCAGCTTGCCGGTTCTGAATACGTATATCCCGGCGCTAACCACACACGTTTCGAACATTGCTTAGGAGTAATGTACCTTGCTGGACATGTTTTAGAAAACCCTAACATTTCACGAATCGTTAACGATGAAGAAGTGGATATGTGCCGCATTTCAGCTCTTCTCCATGACTGTGGCCATGGACCTTTCTCACATGTCTTTGAGCACCTGTTAATCAAAGACCTCGAGAAAACCCACGAAGACATAACCTCATGGATTATAGAAAAGAGCGAAGTCAGCGACAAACTATCCAAGATGGGCTTCAACGCAAAGGAAGTCGCTGGGCTTGCAGTGGGCAAATTGCACAAAAAAGACCGCGCATTCCTCGATCAAATAATAAGCAGCGCGGTCGACGTTGACAAACAAGATTTCATCGTGCGAGACACTTACCATACAGGAGCCGAATACGGCTTCATTGACGTTTACCGCCTCATACATGCACTTGACGTTTTGGGCGAAAACTTGGCAGTTGAATTAGGAGCGTTGTCAGCTTTGGAAGCTTTCGTTATTGCCCGAATTGAATCTTTTAAGAGCATCTATTTCCACCGCGTTGGACGAGCCGCACAAATTATGCTGGCTACTGCTATGGACAAGGCCAACAAAGAACTTGGTCTAACAGCCTTCAAAACACCCGAAGAATACATGGCATTGGACGATTACACCGTTTGGGCAGCACTCAGAAAATGCAAAGCATCTAACGAAGTAATCAGCAACTTAGAAAATCGGCGCATGCTCAAATGCGCTTACGAACGGACCTTCTACGAGAAGGACGCTATGATATCTAATTTATTCGGTCGCGAGGCGTACCGGCGACAGGTGCAGAGTGAAATCGCCAGAGAGGCAGGAGTCGAATTAGATTCCGTTATAATTGATGTGCCAACGGTGCCTTCTGTCCCCTATCATCACGCAGTACTTATGGAATCAACCGAAATTCCAGTCTTCACAAGAAGTCCAGGGGGAGAAAAGAAGCTCCAACGGCTAAGTGAGAGCTCCAAGATTTTTGAAACCCTCAAAGGTTTCATGAATATCTTGCGCGTCTACACCTCAGAGGCCGATAGAGCAAAGGTCGAGAAAGCAACCGCGAAGATTCTGGGCAAGATTCCTTCGGCCGCAAAAATCTCATTCTAATTCTGTGATTGGCTTTTTTCTTAAATACTAGGTGTTGCTTAAGAAAACAACACGAAGAACGCTAAGAAGGGAACTGTATGTCAAAGGATAACGCAGATGACAGAAAAATCATAAGTGTGCGAATCAAAAGAAAACCGGAGCCAAAGACAGAGTCATCTCCGCTTTATTCAGAAAAAGATGTTCGCCGTTTCGTTTCAGAGTTTGTTTCTTCTTGGATAAGAGGAGACATAATTATCCGATTCCCAACAGCTGCTGAGTTGGCAAAGAAGACACCGCTTAGTATCGCGTTCCCAACTGACCCCTCTGTTAACGCTGAATTAAAAATCAAAGAACACTATGTTGACCTTCTTTCGGTAATCGCTGGAACAAAACCTGCATCCGCCGAGGAACAGCAAAGAGCAATCGATGAAGTTTTCAAGATGTTGCTTATGTTCCGTAGCGCAAATCGAATTGAAGGTAAAATCATCTCAAACGACCTCGAAAAAAGAATCCAAGATCTCGAAAAAACCAACGCAAATCAAGCTAAACTTGTCGAGCAAATAACTGCCTTTTTGTTTACCCCAAAAAAACCCAAAGCCGTCAAGCCTGTTAGCTAAAAGTATGGTTCTGGAAGGGTAAGGTTTATTCGAGGGAAAAAGCATTCTGGTTGATGCTTTATTGTAAAAAGCGCTCCGGTAGTATAGTCCGGTCAAGTATACTGGCCTTTCGAGTCGGCGACCCGGGTCCAAATCCCGGCCGGAGCACCAATTCTACTATTCTCTTTCTTCGGGTGATTAATGCTCTAAGCGTGTGCTTGTCGAGTTGGTTTTGGTAAGTGAGATTTTTTCCGTATTTTCGCAGGTTAGTTTACCAAATTCTAATCCTTGCAAAAGACACTTCAATTGGGACGTTGCTTAACCAAGGTTTTTCCAAAATTTAGCTTTGGGATTATATTTGACGAGGTATAGATTTTTCTGAGAAAAAAGTTCACTTATTTGACAAAAAAGAAGAAGGTGAGAAAAGTTAAGTTATGAGCTTACTTATTTTCCCATGATTTTTCTAGCGGCGATTTCTATGTCTTCCGCTTTGATAGTTTTTCTTCCAGCATGCATCGCAAAATCGAGTGCTTCTTTGGCGATTTTTACGCCGATATCTTCTAGTGCCTTTGCGAGTTCTTTTGCTGCTGCTTCAGATACTCTGTCAGCGCCTGCTTTTTTGCATAATCTGTGCATGGGGGCTACGGCTATTTCTAATTCAGTCATATCGACATCTCTTTAGCTTCTTTTTCTCTTTAAGGCAATATTTAACCTTTGTTATTGTTTTTTTCCTTGAATCACCCATAACAATCAACTTGCCCTTTGAGGAAAGAAAAATTATTAAACACTCATTTGTGAATATAGCGTTGAGAAAGATGAAACTAATAGATGCTCACGTTCACCTGTCCGACGCAGAATATGTCGGGCACATAGATGAATTGATAGCTGATGCAAAAAACGCGGGCGTAACCGCATTAGTCACCAATTCAATGGATCTAAAAACTTGTATAAACGACATTAAACTAGCCCAAGAATACCCCGACCTTGTTATTCCAGCCTTAGGAATCCACCCCTGGAACGTAAACGTCCTCAAGGAAAATGAACTTCAAGAAACCATAGACTTTATTCAAAAACAAAAGGGTATCGTCAAAGCAATAGGTGAAATCGGCTTAGACTACAAGTACGAAACCATTTGGGAAAAACAAACAATTGTCTTCGACAAAATGCTCCACCTGGCCGAAACACTTGAGCTACCTGTTATCATACATTCTCGTGGAACAACAGACAAAATCGTCGAAATGCTTCCCTCTTACAACCTCAAACGCGTGTTGTTGCATTGGTTTAGTCACCCCATGAGCGCCCTCGCCAAAGCATTAGACAACGGCTACTTCATTACCGAAGGTCCACCAGCGACCTACTCCAATGGCATTCGAGAAGTCATAGACAACACTCCCATAACCAACTTGTTAACAGAAACTGACGGTCCGGTAACCTATTGGAAACAACCCTTTAATGGGCAATTAACTAAGCCCTCGTACATACGCAATGTGGTTACCGCAGTGGCTGAAATAAAAAAAATGCACGCAGAAAATGTTGCGGAGCAAATAATCAAGAACTTTGAGACATTCTTCAACATAAAAGTAAACTGAAAGATTCATTTTTTTCTGCCAAGTTCACCTCCCAGTTTGCCGGTCACTTAATTCGCTTCGTTAAGGCGTAAACTTAAAATTAGCTAACTTGAGAGGGGATTTAACAGTTTTATTTTTACCACTTGCAGATAGATTTAATTGATTTATTCCACTTGCTTCAAAAAACTTTTCAGGCTTAAATTTCGCATTATCTAAAGCGAATAACTTAACAAGCTCAGAAATAAAGCCTTCCTTGGTTTCGCTTTCACTGGTTTTAATCAATTTAGCTATTTTTTCAAAGTGTTGTTTACTGAACATACTTACCAATTCTCCATAAATTCACTATCTTCACTTAGAAAGTCTTCATCAAGTTCATTATCTTCTTTTTCACTTTCTAAAGCTTCCAAGTTTTCACTTTCTTTTTCTATTTTGTTTAGTTCTGTTTCTGGTTCTTCTATTTCTGTTTCTGAATTCTCACTTTCAAATAAACTGTTGGGTTTCTTGAATCTTTTAGGCACAGAGAATGGGTTAAGCCATAAACCAATTTTTTCTGTTAAACTTAGAGGTTTAGGTTTTGGCAGACTGATAAGCCATTCTTTTTTTATTTCTGCATTGATTTTATAGGGCTTAAGATGTTGCTTAAACTCTGGGGATTCAAACACTTCTCCATTAAAAAACCAGTGTTTAAAAGGCATTTCAGCGAAGCTTATCTTATACTGCTTTTCAAGTCTTCTCAAATTAGGTGTGATGTCTTCAGAACTTAAGCGTCCTAAAACTTGAATCTGTTTAGCTCTTACTGTCTTAGACATGTCTGTTAGTCTCTGGGAACAACTAAAGAAACTCTCTCGATTATTACGTGCTTCATTAAAGACAGTTAAGAATTCTTCGCATTCGTTCTTGGCTGTACTTCTTGAGTTAAAAGCGTCTTGTGCTTCTTCTAAAATGTAAGCAATAGCCTTAGTGTTTTCATGATTGACTGTGTGCTGTTTTTCTATTCGCTGTTGATTGTCTAAATAATTTATTATTGTTCTAATCGCAAAACTTCTTTTACTTGGCTTTCTTGTGGACAAATTAAATAGAATGTCCTTATGCTTTTCCAGAGCTAACTTAACTAAATGCCAATTCTCAAAGCTGTATTTCTCTGAGTCTTCAGTGCTCTTTCTTTCGTTGCTTAGTATGTCGTGTTCTCTAATCTGAAAAACTGGTATTTGACTGAACCCGTAAAGCCATGCTAAAGAACCATCAAAAGCGATTAAGCGAACTTCAGGATTTTTCATTAATTCTTCGGCGATTTTAAATAATAATCTGCTTTTTCCATGTCCCTTGCTTGCTGTTGCTTGTATTCCGCCACTGGTTAAGCCTTGATAAATCATGTCTTCAAAATCTCTTTTGCAATGTTGGTTTATGTTGCTCTGCTTTGTTGCGCCTTCTTGCTCTTCTTCTGCGTTAGTCATATGCGTTTTTCCTTAATTCAGTGGGCTATTTAATGAAAAATGGTCGATTTAAGGCGTATCTTCGAAGCTTTTCGATAAAAAAGCATTAAAAACAGCCATTTTCTGATATTGAGCCCGAAAAATCCTTACATAACAAGAATTTTTTAGCTAATTTTATGGTGGGAATAGTTTTCATTAGAATTTAGACAATTTTGAAAAGACTTTCTTAATTTTTTAAAGCGTTTATTGGGAATATCATGAATCTTTTTGGAATGATTTGAAATAGCTTATCCAAAAGGATTCCGTAACCATTATGAACAGAGACTATTTTTTCAGACTTATTTTTTTTGGAGCAATCTTTTTTTCTTGAATATCTAAGGAGAGGGGGGGTCATTGCTCCATAATTCTTTTGATGCCAGTCTCAAATTATGCTCTTCAAGAGCTTTAACAAAATCTTTGTTTTCTTTCAAAGGAGATTTTATTTCTGGAAAATGAACAAATATTAGATACAAATAGAAATTACAAACGGCTCTAAGTGATTTGTATATGTTTGTCACTTCACTGCATTCAACATTCGAACGACCATATGTGCTACTCATGAAGTCAACGGCTGTGTCAATAAGTTGCTGATGGGAAGGATGAATCCTTTTTGAAAGATTTTTCCATTCATTAACTATTCCGCCTTTGCAGGGGAGATTAATTTCTTTTAATAGACCATTCATTCTCAGTTCTTTATTCTCTCCTTTTCTTAAAATGTTCAGTTTTTTTTCAAAATCAATGTTAGGATAGGTAGTGTCAACATATTCAGATTGTACCATTGACTCAAGCATTTATCTGATATTATGGTATGCGTTTCTGTAGAGTCCACAGGCAGATAGGTACATTGTTCCAATTATTGAACGAAATGATTCCACAAAACAAGTGAAAAGAAGTCGTTGGCTGTATCTGTCGGAGATGAATCCATTCTTGATAAACGAAGGAATTCTGTGGAAAGTGGCGAAAGTAAAGCCCATGAGAAGCATTAATTCCTTTATTTTTAATAAGTCGGGGCAACCCTTTTTTGAAACCTCTACTGCTTCTTGAAATATCTCGAAATGGAAATCCTCTGTAATGTTACGCAACCACTTAGACGGGTCAGTTTGAGACACTATTTCCTCACTTTAAGAAGTCTATCCGAACCAAATAATTTGTTGTCATTTTAAGAACTATATTCAATCTATACTTTTGGAATGCTTTTAGTTTTTGTGGTTAACTTCGTTCATTATTTCAGAGTCAAAATTATTTATGCTTAGAACACCTATTCAACTATGAGTGAATAATATGCCTAAAAAAGGAACAGAAAAAGTAGAGTTTAAAGCAAAGGTTATGGTTCCCAAAACGAAAACAGTTACATTCTACGCTAAGAAAAAGAAAAAGTAGCAGTTTTGCTTACTCTATGAAAAATAGTTTTGTTGCTTAATTAGAGTAATCTCTATCAATTTTCAAAACTTCTATCTACCAAAATTATTTAAATTTAAACAGATACTCTCACAAGGGGACATTATTGTTTTTTGAAGAAGACAAGAAAAGAACGAAGCCAAATCAAGCATTAAAAAAAATGATCTACATAAGAGACAAAGGCGTTTGTAGGTTGTGCAGTGAAAGAGTTGATCCTTTTAATTTTGAAGTTGGTCACGATATAGCACATTCAAAGGGTGGAAAACTAAATCTGCAAAATGCAATTTTGCTTTGTTCCCTTTGCAATAAATCTATGAGAACTCTAACTCTAAAACAAGCAAGGAAAGCACTCGGTATAAAATCTCCAGAAGTGGACTCAAAGAAAGCGCTTAAGAAACTCAGTATGAAGGAACTAAAGTTTCTTGCAAAGAATCATAGAATCAAAGTGAAAGGTAAAGTCTCAGAAGGGTTCCTGAGTAGTACCACTTTAGCTCCGACTAAAGCTCAGTATGTAAATGCTTTAGCCAAAGAAATGATGGGTGAGCAGATTAATGAAGAAATAAAAAAAATTCCAAAACCAGAACCTAAGAAAAAAAGTAGAAAAAAGAATGACTCTTTTTCTTTTTTTTGACTCAATTTTAATTCCATGCTAAAGATTTAAGACATGGTACCTTGAAGAAATTGCCTTAATGAAAGATAAAGACTATATAAAATCGCGTTAATCCACGGTTATTTTTTTAAATTATATTGTTTGCGCAAGCCTTAACCTTTAGACTATTTGGTTTTTAAAGCTTTTTTTGGTGAAAAGGGGATTAAATCAGACTTTATTATTTCGAGTTTTTTGTTTATTCTTTATGGTATTGTTGCAAAATTTACGGAATGTATTGCATGTTTAATGTGAAATCACCTTATATATGCGATAACTGTAATTTTTAAAATGGTGTTAACACCACTGAGGATAAAACAAGTCAGTGGGATGGTTAGGGGTGGTCTGCGAGCCATTTGTGAAACCATTCCACTAACTTGTCCTCAGCACGTATGTTCTAACTGTAAATTATAAAAAAAATTTACAACCTATAAAAAGATTCATATCATGCTACAAATATGTAAAGTGTGAGCCTTTTCTCAAACACCAATAATTATCATTAATTTAATGTCTAAAAATTATTCCTTTTTCAGCACCATCTCTCTGCACGTCTGCTTTCTTCGTGATATATACACGTATTATTATGTTAGTTAGTTAGTTCACTATTAGTTATTAGATTAGTTATTAGTGATAATATATTCTCTATTGATAGTATAGTTATAGAATACTCACTTGCTAACACTTGAATTGGTATTGGAGAGAAATTTTCTGGTCTGTTGGTTAATAGTATCCATAAAATATTTCTTTTTGGCTTTGGGCAATTCTTGAAACGTCCAATTCTATCTCGTATGAACCATTTTCGTCTGTACTTGTAAGGTTTACTCATGTAGCTTGCTTCAACGTAAAGATAATAATTGCCTATTTTCAATTCAAAGTCTACGCCGATTGTTTTTGTATGTGTCCATTCGAATGGGTCTATTGGATTATGATACTTGATATACTCTCCTAATCCAGAATCTTCCAGTTTAGGCAACACTTCTTTAATTTCAAAATCATAGCCTAACTGGTCTTTCCAACCCATTTTATACTTTTTAATGAAGCGGGTTAAGGTAACTTTTTCTTCTTTTTTCAGTTCACGATTTTCTTGATTGTATTTTATTCTTCGATATTCATTTAATTCATTTCGACTTAGTTTCAATTCTTTCCTTCAGGGAAAAGTGTATCTTACTACCAGTCAGTTCTTGGAGAAAGGTAGAGAACTTTTCACCTGAAAAAAAGATTAAAGGTTTAACGTGGCTTGAATTCAATTCGTTTTCTGAGAAAGTCAACTTCGATAATATAATTGTCGTAATCCATCGACCTTTCACATTCTTCTTTAGAATAGCACATAAAAGAAACTTCTAATAGCATTTCCTTATTTTTTGACTCAAGTGATGAATTCACTTCTTTGTAGTGACAATCTATGCGAGAGATGTCTCCAATAAATTCGTCGTGTGTCTTTTTAGAATTTAATTTGTTCTCAGGATTATTATTTTCTTGCATTTCTATTACCTGATTCCTGAGAGTGCGAAAACTTGAACTTCAATATCCACTCAGAAGACATTATTAAATAGTTCTGTTTTTTGACACCTATTATAAGTTAAATAAATATTAAAAAACTTGTAATTTTTACAATAACACTTAGTGTTTAGTGTAATAAAAACATTTATATGTTAGTTTGTATGTTGTTATATATAAACATTGTGGTAAAGGTAGTGAAGTATGAATAAAAAAATGAAGAAAAATCGCCCAGTAATGATTGATGAGACAGCACAGACACGTTTAGCTTGGATTTCAAAAGTTTCTGGACGTAGCCGAAAAAGTATATTGGAAGAAATTATTGAAGAAATGACATCTCTCGCATGCATGTATGATAAAGCTTACTTGAAAATAGAAAGCTCAGTTTTAGCAAGTGAGGTTAGAATCGTGGTTATGGGATATGGCAAAAAAATTAAAGCGGGTAGTTTTAGAGTTGGCTCAGAAACCTCAGAAAGTAAAATCAACAGGTTAATTGCTCAAGAACTTGGAGAGAGCTAAACATGGTACAAATATCTGATTTGGACGTTTCTAAATTAAATGGTGGAAACGGTCTGCCTCATGGGTTATGCGATTTATGCACCGAAAATTGTTCTCGACATAAAATTTGTGTAAATTGTCCAGATTTTAAGTTGAGTACACAATATCAAATGGGCTCTTCTCAGCAACTGAACCAAACGCAAACTGAAAAAAAAGAATTAGAAGAAACCTTGACATTTCGTGAAAGTTGCCCAGAATGCGTTGCCGCTGGAAAAATTTGTGCTACTCTTCAGGGAGAAGATGTTTGCTTATCGCCTTTTACTGTTGGTAAAGAGGTTTTTTATGATTTTAAGCCATGTGAGAAAAACCCTAATCAAAATATTGGCTTTCTTAAAATAAAAAAAGTGGAAGTATAATTTATGAATGAAGAAGATTTAAGAGATCAAGAAATTGAAAGGCAAAAAACTGCAGAATGGATGTCTAAGCAAGGATCAATAACTAAAGTTAACAACGTGGCTATAACGAAAACACAAGCTGAGGCAATAAAGAAAGTCCTCGCTGGAAATGAAGAGGTTCCTTCAAAAGATGAATTTGAAGCTCAGAGCCAATTTGAAGAGAGAATGAGAACTTTTGTTCGGGCATTGAGACAAGCGAAAGAGGAAGATGATGAATATATTCGGAGAGATTCAGAGCTGAAAAATAGCGGAAAAGGCACTATTGGCATGACTCCCGAAATGTTTCAAAGAGAGCATTGTTCTGGAAATTCTGAAGGCTACTCCACAAATGAAGAAAGGATAGACGATTTGAGAAAAAAAGGCGACACTGAGACACTTAATAAACTATGGGCAAAAAGTCTTCAGGGCATTAAAGAGAACCCAAACAAAACCCTGAACTTCGAATATAAAGATCCTTGGAAAGATGGAAAATCAGCTATACGACATAAGCTTGATTCAGATAATAAAAAAGCAAGGGGTGAAAACTAATGATAATGGAAACACAAACATCTCTTTCTGAACGTATAGAATGGAATAAAGAGCAAAAAAGGTACATGTTGAGACGCAAAACTTCTATCTGGAATTATGACCCAATTGAACAACGCAAATTAGGAAATAACCCTTTAAGCAGAAAAACCACATGGCATGAATTAAATGTTTTACCTCAAGGCAGAAGACCTGAAAAGAAAGTTCTTATCCCAATAATTATTAAAAAACTTGCAACCGACAGAGAAACTTTAGAGACTTTAACAGCGTACTTTAGTCAAACACTTGAGGTCAGTATACTTAGCGACTCAAAATATGCGAATTTATACCTTGTCGAAAATATGGGTAAAGCCTATCTAAACTGTATTTCATCTGGGCAATGTTGCCCTATTGCTCTTAGTGGAGCTAACCAAACTGGTACAGAAAAGAAATTCGCTGGAAAAGAAGTTCGCTTAACAGATGAGCAAGCATTAAAAATGATTGATGAGGGTTCACCAGTCTATGAAAAAGTAGGCTCGGAATACAGGATTCTAATTTAAGCTTACTTTGGGGTTTCGTAAGAGGATTTGATGTTATGGCTATGAAGATGTTAGTAATCATCGCTGAAGTTCTTATCAACCATCTGAGCCAAAAACGTCAATTTCAATAGAAGCTATTTTGCCTTAATTCTATATTCCAAGAGAGGGCATTCACCTATTCTTCGAAACCCTTATTCCTTGACTGTGGGGGAGTATTAAGCTCAATTTAGGGTTGCTTGGCATGTATATATAAGTCGAAGTTTAGCGAAGTAATAAGTTGCAGATTTTAGAGTTTTTGCGGGATAAATCAACATTAAGCCCTTAGGTTTAAGGAGTTAACTCATAGAAAATAAAAAATTGAGTCTCTTATCAGTGCCATTAAAAAACGTGAGTGCCCCACTCTTAGAGCATAGTTTAAACAATTTGTGTTTTTTGATTAGTTTAGTAGGGGTATGTTTTCGCTTTAGTTTCGAAGTTTTGTAACCTGTAGGCACTAACCACACATCTTAAGCATGGAGATTAACCATAAGTTTCTTGTTTAGTCATGTTCTTTATGGTTGACTACTTCGATATTTCGAATATAGGGGAAATAAAAGAAGAAGTTTAGAAAAAATTAGAGAAAACTTGGGATAAATAGAGAAATTAGAGTAATAAAGAAAGGATACTTTGTGCCTTTTTGTTTTAGTGTTTATGTTGTCGGGTTAAGTTGTTTGTTTCCTTGCTTTTGTTCATGTTGTTTTATTAACATCGGTAACAAGAAAGCGAAAACAACTACCACAACAGCAATGCTTAACCCAGAAACAGTGTAGCTAATGGCGTTAAAGATTGACAAAATTACTATAATTACTAACAAAACCGACCCGATGATTGCCAACATTTTTCTTAATTTTGTAGGAAATATTTTCCCATTATACATGATTACAATTATTGTTTTGACCTTGCTTAAAAGATTATAGAACCTGTGTCATTAAGAAAAAAGAGTTTTGAAGCTACTTATCTGTCATAGCCATCACGTGTATACTCTTCATCGGCTCTTACTTGTTTTTTCTTCTTATCAGTTATCTTAAAGGATTTAGTGCTAAACTGCGTTTTTTGTGGTTCATGCGTATAAGATGGGTCTATTTTCTTGAATTGTTGCTCTCTTTCATCAAGAATTTCTTTAGATTCAGCTTTTTCGTTAGAAGGTTGCAGAACGCTATAATTCATGCCTTTTTCATGGTTTAATAGTTGAGTAACCAAGCCTTTTAACTCTTCAATCTGCGACTGTTGGCTTATAAATTTGGTTTCTGTCTCTTTTAATTCACTTTCAAGAACACTATTGCTTTTTGGAATCAGATAGGGCAATGCAGTTTCATATTTTCCAATCAATTCTTGGCAGTCATGTGAACTATAATTCTGTGCTATTCCAGCTATTTTATGAGCCATTAACGGAGAAATCAAGTTTTCTTGTATTCCTGCACTCTCTAAGGCACTTTGATAAAATTCTCTTAAGTCGTGAATGCTAAAGCGTTTCTTTTCTAAATCTCCAAAAGCTGAAAGGCTAACATGATTAAACAATTCATTTATTCCTTTTATTGTAAGTGGCTTTTGTGGTTTCTCTTTGCCTTTTTGGTAATAGGCAACAAACAAAGGCGAATCATCTTTCAACTCATAGCCTTTTTGTTTTGCCTCTGCTCTGTATTGCTCAAGTTTCTCACTTGCGAATTTATGAACAAAACAAATTTGTTTGTTTCCTTTATAGCGTCCTTTTCCACTGCCTTTCAATCTTGCACTTTCAATTTCCAAAGAGTATGGCACGTTTGGGTTTTCTGTTTGCTTAAGGTCACACCATTTTAATAAAACCAGAGTGCCGACCCTCACGCTTGTACTTGCAGTAAACCAGAGCATAGCCTTGTCTCTTGCTGTTCTCATAACACCTTCTAAGGCAGTCAAATCGTCTAAACTTGGTTTGCGTTTTTTGGATTCTGGTGTTTCATTTTTTATGTTGCTTGCAGTGGATGGCTCAAGGCTTCTTTTGTTGTGCTTATAGAATGAGAACACAGTGCTTCTCATCATTAAACGAGCAGTGGGTTTCATGCCTTTATTTTCTCTGAAAAAGGTCTCAAGTAAATCTTCTGCGATAAACTCTTTTTCTGTTCCGACATTCTGCAAGCCTTGAACTTTGAGAGCAATTAGCTGGTCTGGTGTTTGTTTTGTATAATCACAATAGCGTTTGAAGTAATCAGTGAAGATTTTTTGAGTGTTTGCTGAACCTATTTTTTCAAGCCATTTCTGCCCACTTGAAAAACTATTTAGCCATTTAGCCCTCTGCAATTCCTTGTCACTGCTCAATTAACTCACCTCTTGCAGAGTTTAAGTTTTTGCTGTTGGAAGTGGCTAAACAGTTAATCCCTTTCCCAGAAGGGACAAACTTAAATTAAGCCTCTCATCTATTGAGAGGTGCTCCTACGCTTTTAAACGTCGGAGAAAAGTAAATCGTTAAATTCGGAGGAATACTAACTGGGAAAAGTAAAGACTGATCAGATCAAAAAGCTGGGCAAAGAACTAATGGCTCGCTTTCCAACCAAATTCAACACCAACTTTGACGAGAACAAAGGTGCAGTTGACGAGTTAACCAAAGGTGCAACAACACGCGTAAGAAACCAAACTGCAGGCTACATAACACGCACTCTTGCATTAGCTCAAGCTAACTCAGAAAATGAATCTGACCTCGAAGAACAAGAAGAAATGGCAGAATAATTCTGGAACCAAACACTATGATGGATGACTACAGGAAAGGTTGGGCACTACGGTACCTTCGTGAAGCCAAAGCTGAATTAGAAGCAGCACGAAAAATCCCGTACATGGCGCCAAGCCTTGTTGTTGAAGCCATCCGAAAGGCTCGAAACGCTATATACTACAGTCTTGGTGAACCTGCCTTCATAGAAATACTCATACGTGAAGAAGTAACCAAAAACCCTGTCACCAACGATTCTGTTCTGCGTTTTCTAATTGAAATCGAAACCATCGTTCAACAAATTTCACAGTTAGAAGAAGTTAACGGTGACGCCATGATGAAACAGGCCGATTCTATCGTTAACATCGCAACCGACATCGTTGAAACCTTGACGCAAGAAAAACTTGAAAGTTTTAGTTAAAATTTTTAACAACCCCTGCTTATTTTATTTGATGTGAGTGGAGCTTAGGTGCCTTTAACTGTAAAATTCATCGGTGCACTGCGTCATCTTTCGGGAAAAACACAATTCACCGTTACCTTCCAAGAGGGGATCTCCATAAAACAATTAGTCACCAACATTAGCAAAGAAATGCCCACGTTAAAACATACGTTCAGCGATCAAGAACTAAACGATTCAAGATCAAACTCGCTCATACTTGTCAATGGCCGAGAAATAAGTGTACTAAACGGTTATGAAACCAAATTAAACGACGGCGACGAAATCGTTTTTGTTCCCGTCGTTCACGGCGGCTAACCCAAAATGATTACGTTAACCAGTGACTTCGGGTTAAAAGACCCATACGTGGGAGAGATGAAAGGCGTCATCTTAACCATAAACCCCAACGCCAAAATAATTGACATAACCCATGAAGTTGAAAAATTCAGCGTTCGCATGGGCGCTTTTATGTTGGCTTCAGCCGCACCATATTTTCCTAAAGGCACTATCCATTTGGCAGTTGTGGACCCAGGTGTTGGAACTGAAAGACGCGCCATTTTGGTTCAGACTAAGCAGAGTTTTCTTATTGGACCAGACAACGGAGTTTTGATTTTAGCAGCTCAAAACCAAGACATCGAACACATCTTCCAAATTACAAACCTTAAGTTTACGTTAACCCCAGTTTCAAGCACCTTTCATGGAAGAGATGTTTTTGCGCCCGCAGCTGCACACTTGGACATTGGTGTGAACATTTCAGCGTTTGGTCCAGAAATCTCTGACGCGGTCAAGCCCGAATACACAATCTTACAACACAGAAACGGTTCTTTAATAGGCGAAGTATTGCATGTTGATAGCTTCGGCAACATAATCACAAACATACCTCAGAAAGAAATAGCCCAAGCCAAAAAAATCAAGGCAAAACTCCAAAACCTTTCGTTAAACCTAAATTTCGGCAAAACTTACAATCAAGCTAACCCCAAGGAGGCTATAGCTCTGATAGGCAGCCTTGGCTTTTTGGAAATCGCATTAAACCAAGCAAGTGCAGCTGAGAGGTTCAATGTCAAAACCGGAGATAAAATCGAGGTTAAGCCTGCATAATTCAGTAGCTTAATTTTTTATTTTTTCCACAACTTTCTCGATGACATCAATGGGGTTCTCTAAATGTGCAAGTTTGTCTTTTACGTCAAATATTTTGCCAAGATACTTCTCGGCATAACTAAGAATTCCCTGCTCAGTCGTTATGAACAATGGAAAACCTCTCTTCGCTAAATACCTGTTCACGTAGGTTTTTGCCATATCAGAGATCGCTATGCTAGGGACACCTTGGAGAGCAGCTTCACGAGCAATCGTGCCTCCATAACTAACCACTAAATCAGCGTTCGCAACCAAACTTGCTGAATCTTCAAATCCAGCTTTAACGCCGAAAGCTTCACCTTCGCCATTGTATCTTTCGATTAAATGTACATTTCCCAGTTCAGAAAGTTTCTTAGAGAGGGATTTTGCGTTATCTTGTTTTCCTTTAGCATAAGCGGCTTTAGATTCGATTTGCCTGACAACAATTAACGGTTTTTCTAAATTAGCAATTTTTGAGGGCTTAAAATCTTTGATCCATGCAACCTCATCTACTCCTTTAAAGGAGACAACATTTTTTGCACAATAAGCTCTTGTGAAACTCTTAGGCAAAGCCTCGGAAACCACAACAGTGTGTGCGAAGGGTATTGTTAGTCTGTTAGTGGCTAAAGCATGAGGTGTGTCAGCAGTCAAAATGATTGGGATTCCTAAGCCGAAAGCAGTTCGGCAGAGCTCAACTGACTGGTGAGCGATGGCGATGTCTGGTCGGTTTTCTTTGAAAAGTTTTGAGAATTCTATTATGCGTTCAGCACTCTCTTCCAGCCTTGAGGTAAGCGTAGAGGGGTTGTATTCGCCCACGACAAGAGGTTTTTCACCAAGGATTTTGGCAAGCGGTATTGTGTCAGGGTGTTGTCTTGTCGTAAAAATAAACTCGTATCCAGATTTTCTCAGCCGCTTTCCAATAGCGGCACCATACCGTGTGTGTTTACCGGTGCAGGCGTCATACCAAATTTTCATTTTAGCACCTTTCGCTGTGCTTTAATGAATACATCACGTTTAGACTCATATGCCTCCAAAGTCATTACTTTTTTAGCAGGTGTTCCAGCAACGACAGTTTTAGGCGGAACATCTTTAGATACAACGCTTCCTCCGCCAACCACCGCTTTTTCGCCTACCGTAACATTTGGCAGTATTGTGACTCCTCCACCGATTGCAGCGCCATCTTTTATTATTGGAGGGTTCAAGAAGCTACTTTTTGGGTATTTGTCGTTTAGAAGGCTGCTGTTGGGTGCTATGAACACGTTGTCGCCGAGTATGCAGCCGTTGGATATGGTTACGTGTGCTTGTACGTTGCAATTTTTGCCTAAGGTTACGTTTTTGCCTATGTCAACGAAACTGCCGATAAGAGTTCCGTCGCCAATTTTTGTGCCGTCACCAATGACGACATAGTTCCAGATGGAGACGTCTTTGCCTATTTGCACATTAGTTCCTGTGACAATGCCAGTGCCTTTCTTTGGATTCTGCATGCTTGTCCTTTCGAGCTTCAACTTTAAATAGTTTAAGATTAAATGACTTTCCAATGAATGGTGGCTTACGTTTGGCTAAAGAAACCGTTTTAATTGTTGGTTTAGGAGAGATAGGCCATACTCTTTTCGCGTTGTATACTGAGGCTAAAGAAAAGTTCGCGGTTTATGGTTTAGATTTAGACGTGAAAAAAATGAAGGCACTTGGTCAAACCAAAGACAAAGTTCCAGCAAACGTTGACACCTTGCAGATTTGCCTTCCTTGTGGCAGTCCAGAAAAATTCTCAGACATTATCCAAGGTTACGTTGAACAATACAAGCCTAAACTAACAATCATCAACAGCACGGTTCCACCGGGAACAACACTAAAAGTTTCAGTTGCCTGCAAGTGCCTTGTCGCTCATTCTCCTGCTCGCGGCGTTCACATAAATGCTGAGCACATGATTTGGGAGCTGAAGCGTTGGACTAAATATGTTGGCGGAGCAAACGTGGCTGCGGGTAAAGCAGCTAAAATTCATTTTGAAAAATTGGGTCTAAAAGTTAAGGTTCTCAGAAGCTGCCGCGAAACCGAATTGGCAAAACTCTTCGAAACCACCTATCGCGCTTGGATGATTGCATCCTTCCAAGAAATGCACCGCATCTCAAGGGCTTTTGACGCTGAATTCGACGAAGCAGTTGACTTCCTTGAAGACACCCATAAAGAACGCTTTGACCGCCCTGTTATGTTTCCGGGAGTTATCGGTGGACATTGCCTTATCCCCAATACGGAACTGCTGCTCAAAAGCTATGACTCAGAGTTTCTTAGGCTGATCTTGAAGTCTAACGAGAAGCGTAAAGAAGAAATCAAGGACGCAACGGTTAAGGCTGAAGCGGACAAGGTTGCGGTGAGGGCAATTGCATTGGAAAAGAAGCTTGCTGGACCAAAAAACGTGGTTTTAGACGAGAAAAACCCGTCAGGATGCACGTAACAGAAAAAATTTTACGTTTACATTTTTTCGATAATCAGTTCTTTTGCAAAGCCAGCAATAAACTCAACATTCAACTTCGTCAAGTACCAGAATGTTGCTGCGCTCAAGTTACTCAGGGCTGCGAATGGTGTAAATATGAACCGTGCAGCCATTCTTCGCACAAGCTTGTAGAGTCCAAAGTGCCCATAGCGCCTGTAAGATACGCCGATCGTGACATAGTTTTTTGAAGTACCCAAATGTGTTGCACCGAGAAATGGCAGAACTTTCCAAATATAACCTGTTTTCTGGACGTAACGTTTGAAGTATTGGTCTTCTCCAAAGAACAGTTTTGGAGGGTTATAGTTTTCCATAAGTTTACGGCGTATGATAATGTTGTTGATGTGTGGGTTAGTATCTAATTTGCTCAGGTTATATACTGTACCAACAACTCGCTCGTATGCGGCCACATGCTTGTTTTTGTGAACCGCCACCGTACCAATAGCGCCAACATTAGGAGTTATTGCTTTGGTGACGAGTTGGAGCCAATTGTCAGGCAGAAGCATATCGTCATCAACCATCGCCACCCACTCGGTACCCGCCTGCAGAACCCCTTTTTTGCGTGCAATACTGAGCGGTTTTTCATGTGTGTTGATGATTTGCCCCGCACATGACATATGCTTAAGTTGCTGCATCAGTGTTGGGTTAGCTTCATCTCTTGAGGGAACAACAAAATCGACTTTCATGTCACTTTGGGAGCAGAATGGCATAGGGCATAATGTTCTCAATTAAGTTAAATAATTTATCGCAATCAATAAACGCGAGCTGAGCAAAGAAAAAGTTTACATATTCAAGATTTTAACTGCTTTTTGCGCAGCACGCTTGTAGCTTTTCTTGGTTATCATACCTTTCTGGATGCCATTGAGTAATTGTAGAATCATGCCCTGTTTAACATGTTCCACTATTTGTTGTTCAGCGATTCCGGGAAGGCGCATGCAATTGCCGATTTTAACGTTGTAGCTGGCTATGTCGAACTTTTTAGCTATGTTGTATAGTTTTGAGCCTATGATTGGGTTAGTGATGGACCAGGAAATGTATTCAATGAGGTTGTCTCTTAGGCATGTTTTCGCAAACTCTAAAGTATTGTTAACCTCTTCAGGGGTTTCGTATTCGAGTTTGCCGTTTGTTTCCCAAGCGTTATAGAGCATCAAGAACCCGTAAACCTTAATGTGGTGCTTCTTGAGCAATTCGAGTGTTCGTATGTTGTCTGCTTGCGTCGCGTTCTTGCCAATGCCTTTTAGGACCCTATCGTTAGCGGATTCGAGACCGATGTGGACAAGCCAAACATGGATGTCACGAAGTCTTTGTGCTAATTCATCATTGAGTTTATCGGCTCGCAGGTTACATTGGAAAGTCATGCCCTTAAGTTTCAGTTTTTCTATTTCATTGCAAACTTCCAGGCACCATTTTATATCAACGTTAAAAGTGTCAGAGCGAAGGTAGATTTCGCGTATGCCTCTGCCATAAAGGTAGTTGATTTCTTCGGCGATGCTTTTTGGTGAACGCTGCCTTATCCAGGGTTTTTCAAGTTTCCAAACTGGGTTAGAGCAGTAAGTGCAGTAGTTGGGGCATCCACGAATTGGGAGAAGGTATGCCATGCGTTTCTTTCTGCTTACGGCTATATCGTAGTTTCCGAAGTCTATTAGGTCCCATTCTGGGAAGAAATCGATGTCTTTTAGGAGCGGTCTTATGCCATTATTTTTCTGATTGTTAACTGTCCCGACAACATCTGTTATGAATTCTTTGGCTTGGACTTTTCTGATTAATTCGGTAGTGGTTTCTTCACCCTCTCCCACAATGCAAACGTCGATTGGCGTATTTTTGAGGACGTCTTGGGGGTCGATGGTTGGGTGGGCGCCGCCTGCAACCATAAGCATTTTTAATCCTAGGGCTTTGACTTTGGCTATTGTTTCAAAGGACAACTCTCTTCGGGGTGTTGTGAAGGATATAGCGTAAATGTCAGGTTTGATTTCCTTGACTTTTTCGAGGTGTTCCTCCATGGAAAGGAAGGGCTCAAGATAAGTGAATTCCACGTTGGGCAGGCGTGGTTTGGCGTAGCCGATGATATAGAGGATTCCAAGGTTTGGTGACTCGGTGACGGCTTCTCCTTTTGATTCATGCCCAAATGGTGGGTCAGCAAAAACCACTTTAAGATTCTTTTCTGTGGGAGCCATATTTTGTTTTGTCACCGAAATGCCATCCACTACTGACTTTCCATGCAAGCGTATATATTTTGCTACTTTAGCTTTCTTTATGCGGCTACAGGTAAACTTCATAAACTGCAACAGTGAAAATGTAACGCACACTAAATTGAGGCATAATTGAGTTGGCAACATACCTTGTAGTTCATCCATACCTTGACATTTACGGCGGCGGCGAACGCGTCTGCCACAATGTAATCAAAACTTTAGTCGCCCATGGGCAAAAAGTTGAATTGTTGACTTTTGATTTTGAAGCAAACAAGTACCACGATATTGTCGGAGAAGAGTTTCCCAAGCAAGTTGTTGTCCACTCACTTGGCAAACGAATTGAGGTTGAGCCGCCCTTTACTATCTACAAGCGGCACCACAACTTTGTTAAGCTACTAAAAAAATACAAAAACCAATTAGAATACGATTATTTGTTTTCCACACAATCTTCCTCGCCCTTTGAACCAGTTTTCTTAAACAAAGCCAAAAAAAACATAGCTTACGTCCACTTCCCAGAAATCCACTATGACTACGCCCGCTCTGGGCTGAAGAGACGGCTTTATCTGGGGCTGTTTAAGCGATGGGTTGAGCAGGGGATAGATAAGCTGGACTTGGTTTTCTGTAATAGCAATTATACTAAAGAAAAAATTATGCAGTATTGGACAAGTCATGGAGTAAAAGAGCCAATCGTTATTTATCCCCCAGTTAACCTAGAGAAGTTTTGGTCCGACAAGCCCTTAGAAAAACGTCGCAAAAAAGTAACTTACGTTGCCCGTTTTATTCCCGTTAAGAGACATGAAATAATGAAAAAATTAGCCATTGACCTGCCTGACTATGAGTTTGTAAGTGTCGGCGGATTAATCGATTCAGAAAAAGCATGGTTTGACAAATTCAAAGAAAACCTACCGCCGAATTATTCTGTTAAAACTAACTTGCCTGGACCAGAGATGCTTGAAGTTTTGCATGATTCCCAAATCTATGTTCATTTAATGGAAGGAGAACATTTCGGTATAGCACCTGTTGAAGGCTTAGCAAGCGGATGCGTTACACTGGTTCATAACAGTGGAGGGATGAAAGAGTTTATCTCCGACGAGTTCAGATGGGAAACCTACGATGACTTGAAAGAAAAGATTGTTCAATATATGGAAGATGGAAACACGAAATCAAACTGGGAGGTTAAACGCCAACAATTATGGAACAAGATTTGCATACTTAATCCTGAATCGTTTCAAAATAATATTTGGACTAAATTGCAGGAACTTTAGGCAAACTTGATAAAAATATTGCAGAAGCATAAAGGGAAAATCTTCATCAGCGAGTACTTTTAGGTCTTGCGTTTTAAAGGGTTTTTACCATAGCTTTAAATCAACCTAAGGCTTATTAAAAATTTATTTAGTTGTATAAAAGATAGAGCGATAATAACTCGTGCAAAATGGAATCGCTTACAACTAATATCAATGATACTGTGATGATGAAGATATTGGACAATTACAAGAAAATTCATGCTCTTCTTGAAATTAAACTAAATTCTCTGAAAACATCGCTAAACTCTGAAAATAAAAAAGGTTTTTTCAACAATCATTGGCGATTTAGTAAGAAGGCAAAAGGACTAATAGCTTTTGCAATTATAATTGTCATTCTAGTTTCCATTTTTGCTTTCTTGCCAAAAGCAAACAATCAACTCGATACGGAACAGCAAAACACTAATGATGTCTCCGATTCTCCGACCGACACTCCCACAGATTCACCACAGGATACCCCTCAAGTGACTAGTAGTCCAACCAATAAACCAGATCTGGCTTCACAAATTTCAATCTCAATAGGTAAATGGGCTAATGAAATAGCCCAAGAAATATCCCCCAATACTTTGGGTATATTGGAGTCTGCTAAAACCTTGAATAGTTCTGTCTGGAAGGCGGTAGCATCGAATGCTTGGCATTACTTTGATCTGGGTATTGGAGTAATTGAAAAAACAGGGCTTCCTGGTTCAGGAGATGATTTTTCAGCATTCACTGACTGGGATTTGGGCGTTTATATTCAAGCTATTATGGATGCAAATTCCACAGGGTTGATTGGTAATGATGGTGCTTGGGGTTCTAGTGCGCGATTAGAAAAAGTTGTTTGGTTCCTAGAACATAGAGAGCTTAACTCAACTACTAATTACCCGTATTGGTTCTATCAAGCAAAAGACGGATCAGACTATCATGCGAATTCTGATATTGCTGGAGGTGCAGTTAATGTTGTCGATACGGGAAGGTTGTTTGTTGCGCTTGATAACCTTAGAGCATTCAATAATAGTTTAGCTCAACGAATAAACGATATAGTTCTTCATGGGAGATCCAACTATGCAATTTTAGTTCCTGATATCAAAGCGGACAGTCTCACATCCACCAGCATTTATGCTTATTATATTGCCAGCGGGTTTGCAAGTTTTTGGCCCAATGAACTTTCAAATGCACCAAACACGATACTCAATAATATCTTTGCTTCAGGCAATGTTACAACCAAAGAAGGTGTCTCTTTACCCAAAGCGGAATTAACGGGCGATCCATTGTTTTGCTCGTTTTTTGAACTTAGAAATAATGATCCCAGAATACTAACTTTAGTAAATGCTTTTTATCTGGCACATGAAGCATACTACAACTCTACAGGCAAATACCGCGCTTTTAGCGAAGGACAATCTTCTTCAAGTGATTGGGTATGGGAGTGGGTAATTATGTCTGATGGGAAAACATGGGTTACCCAAAGTAATTCTCAAAATACCTCTGTATCTCCAACGATTTTCACTAAAATAGCCTTTAGCTTCTTGGCAACGTACAATACAACCTATGCAATGAACATGTCTGTCTACCTTGAGAAAAATCTCCCAGAATCTAATGGTGGCTTTTATGAAGGAGTGGATGAATCGGGAAATCTCATTAACGCGGTTGGATGCAATAGCAATGGTTTAATCTTAGAGGCAGCACTTTACGGCATACGACATTACCCATAAACATTCGGTGTATGTTTTGTTATACCCTCTAAAGTACTCAATAGTGCTTATGTAGAAACCAAATAAAATAATGCACGGTGGAAGAGGGATCCAGCATATTGCCTGACATTATTCGTTAAAACATTCTCAGCAAAATCCTTCAATGAAATATATTCATCACTGATGGCAGAATTACTGCATGCCTCCAATTGAGAACTATACCTCTCATCCAAATTGGCATTAGCTGTGTTTGCGTATGTTCCAAAATCGAGGGAACAAAAGTACTCATAGTAAGATTATTGCAAAGGTTTTTCGGCTTTTGATTCCAAACATTCTCAGAGTTGCCCGCTTGATAGAAATGTTTAAATTACTATATATAGCTCGGAAAAATCTTAATAAAAGCTTTTTCGTCAAGAAATCTTGACTAAGACAAAAAAGGGAGGGTCAAGAGTTTTTGGGAAGAAATAAGTTAAAGTGCGATGAACTGAACTTAGGAAAGATTCAGGTACAAGCCTATTGGGACGATTGCTCCAAAAATGACGAGTGTAAGGTTGTTTTCGCCATTCTATCAAATGCTTCAAGCTAATTTAGCATTTTAAGACTCCAGTAACTTCCTGTAGAGGTTTATATGATTCTCAACGCATTTGTTTGTCTCGTGATATCGCAAGGCATATTCGTGTGCCGCTACACCCAAAGAACGCCAGGCATCATCTTTGATTAAGTACTCCAAACCAGCTTGCAGCTCAGAAACTTCCTGAGTAGGCGTGTAGACACCAAATTTTTCAGTGTAACCGTCAGGGTTTCTAGTGCTCAGTAGCGCACAACCGTAAGCTATGCCTTCTAAGAAACTAACTGGCATCGCCTCGCAGAAGCTGGTGTTAATTAGGATCCAGCTTTGTTTTAGTAGGTTGATTTTTTCTTCTTCGCTTACTTTTCCTAGAATGTGAACGTTTGGCAGGGTGCTATATTTTTTTAGTAGTTGCTTACCGTAATTGAGGAAATTAGCTTTTCCAGGTACAAAAAAACTTACAGTTGGATTTTTTCTGGCGAGTTCAAACATGAGTTCAGGATGTTTTATGGGGTCAAGGCGTGCAAGCCAAAGCACTGAAGGAGAAGGGGTTTTACACTTGGCATCTATTGAGGCTGGAACGTCGATGAAGTTTGGCAGCCAAAAGGGCTCTTGTTTTAGACGGTACAGGCGGATGGCTTTTTGAGTTAACAGACGGGCTTGGGTGGCGACATAATCGGAGTGTCGAGCAGACCAGCCATATAGTTCTTGGAAGATTTTATAGCTGATTTCACCTCCAAATCCTCTCGGCTTAACAGACGCCAGTCTTATATTGTTTTTCCAGTCTTCTCTATCCCAGATATCCTGATACGTCAAAACCTTTTTTGCTTGGGGATTTTGACTGAATACGAAGTAGGTGTCCATCTCATTGCATTCGCTGTGAACAATATCTGTGGTCTTGTCAAGTAACAATTTCTTTCCAAGTTTATGTCTAAGACGAGGGGTAACTTTGACGTTGACACCATTAATAACTTCAACTTCCCCGATCTTTGGCTGGTTGGGTATGTTAAAATTCTGCACCCAGCAGTCAACAATGAAGCCACGTTTCACTAGTTCTGAACCCAGCTTTCTTGTGAAAAATCCGAAGCCGCCGTAACGTCCCCATGCAAAGAATTCGTCGCTTACAAGCGTGACTTTTATGTCCATTAAGAAGTCGCCTCTTTGAGTAATTTAAACGCTAAAGCAGACAAATATTTTGAATATTTGCAAACCAATTGATTGTTATTCTTTGCGTTGTAGCTTTTTCTAATGTCCAATTTGACCGTTATTCACCTTTTTTGCTTTGCTACGGCTATTTCGTATAAACATATTATACAAGGTTATTAAGACTAACCCAGCTAAAGCAGTGAACACAAGGATGAAGTTGGCAAGCCCAAATGTGTAGGTCACCAACAAGCTTGCGCTAAAGGCAGAGCTTTTATTTGGCATTTATCCACTTATTCAATTTTATTCAAAAACTTTCGCAGGTAATATCGGCAAAACCATAAATGCAACAAAATAGGTTGCATTCGATAACGTCGTACAGGTCAGGAAAAATTGATCTTTGAGAGTTAAGGATTAAATCTTTCAAATACCTAATACTGCAATAAAGTGATGGAGATTCCTTAGTGGCAGAGCAACAAACAACGATTAAACTCAGAATTGACGTGGACTATCCTTTTCCTTCATCGAGGACAATAAGCTTTCTTTACGTAGCGCTAGGAATCAAAGCAAAGAAAAGTAGAGAATATCTGAAAAATGCGCGAATCATCGCTGGGATGATTAATGAATCCCATAAACCAGTCATGGCTTACTGGTTCTTCACTCCATACACAATCCCCGATAAAAAACTGCTCAGCATACTGAATCCAGAACGACATGAAGTAGCACTGCACGTTGCAAAGAACCCCTATAAAGAATGGAAGATTTTGGAAACTAAAACTGGTCGAACAGCAATGTTCTACACTATTCATGGCACATCACGATTATTCGGTCAGCTATTGTGGAAACGGAAAATAGGCCAAAAACAAGCAGAGGTTCCAAGCGATTTTCCCCTAAAATCTTTCCATGAATTCACCACAACAAGTCTAGATACTAGATGCTACGAAGTTGGGTTAGACCAAGTTTTGGTTGAAACTCGAAACTGGATTAATCAGGGCACCGTAATATCGATTCATCCAGAATGGCTCTTTAAGAAGGGCAAAAATCGTCGAGGACCCTACTACGATGCGCTAAAAGCCACATTGGATGTTGACCAATCACTTGAGACTCTTCGAGTAAAAAAGAAGTCTTTTGTGCGGATAGCTCAAGATAATCAAGAATACGAAAAAAACGCGTTAGCAACTGAGTCTTTCATTGAGAAATTAGCAGAAAGAGATATAGACATCTATACTTTTCTCGAACGTACATGGTGCTGTCCGATTCCAAATGCATCGAACACTTGGGTTAGAGCAGAAGATAATGTTGGTTTGCTGGAGATAAAAAGCTTCGATGAGTGGTGGAGAACCGTTGGAAAGAAAACTCGAAATATGGTTCGTCGGGCTGAGAAGAGCGGTGTAAAAGTAAGTGTCGTCGAATTAAATGAGAAATTGGTAGAAGGCATTTGGAAAATCTATAATGAAACACCAATCAGGCAGCATAGAGCTTTTTCGCATTTTGGAGAATCACTCAAATCTGTCGCAGATAACATGGCTTTATCGAAAAAATCAACCTTCATCAGTGCTTATCTGGAGGACGAACTTGTCGGATTTATCCAAATAGTTTATGGTGAAGATATAGCGATAATTTCGCAGATACTCTCACTGCAGAAGCATTGGGATAAATCCTTAAACAATGTACTCCTAGCCAAAGCTATTGAAGTCTGTGCAGCAAACGGCAACAGATGGCTCATGTACGGACGCATAGGAAATCATCCCTCACTTGACAAATTCAAGGAAAGCAATGGCTTCACGAAATATCCGATAGCACGGTACTATGTGCCCATAACTTGGAAAGGTAGATTTGCTATGCGTTTAGGTTTGCATCGAGAATTCAAAGATGCCTTGCCAAAGCCGCTTAAAGGACCACTTATTCCTGTCTTTAACTGGGTAAGTAGAAACAAGGCGTTAATTAGGGTCCGCAGAAGACACTGAACAAATATAGCAAAGGGGTTAAATCAATAGGAGCAGATTATACTAAAATAAAATAAACTGTAAGAAGTTATCCGAGGAAGTTACGTTGGCTTATCCGCGCACAACCATCGTCATTGCTAATTGGAATGGTAGAGAAAAGTTGCGTAAGTGCCTGACGTCTCTTGTCTCCAACACAAAAAACTGCCAGTGCAATGTTATTGTTGTGGATAATGCAAGCACAGACGGGTCAACGGCGATGCTGCAGCAGAATTTCCCTCAGGTTCATCTAATCGTCAACGCTTTAAACATGGGGTTTTCTGTGGCAAACAATCAAGGCATACATATTGCCCTTTCAAACGGCGCAAAACAGATTTTGCTCTTAAATAACGACATCGAAATCACCGACAGTAAATGGCTCAAAACTTTCAATGCCGTTTTAGAGTCTGAGCCCAAGGTCGGCATTGTTGGCTGCAAGCTACTCTTTCCAGACGGTAAAATTCAGCATGCAGGCGGCATAATTATGTTACGAGGTGCTTACCATCGTGGAGAACGCGAAGAAGATCTGGGTCAGTATGACAAGGTTGAATTTGTTGATTATGTAACTGGCGCAGCTTTGCTCATTAAAGCAGAAGTTATAACTAAAATTGGGTTTTTAGATGAAGGGTTCACTCCGCTGTATTATGAAGACACTGACTGGTGTGTTCGAGCAAGACTTTACGGATACAAAATCGCTTATACTCCTCACCCAACGCTCTTCCACCATTGTGGCGCTTCAACAAAAAAACTCGGCGTCACCAAAAACAATTTTTATTATCGAAGAAGCTCAATTCGATTCTTCCTACTGAATTTCCAAATGAAACACATTCTAAAACGTATAATCAACTTTGAAATTAAAGCAGCTGTTGCCTGCTTTATTGGCCGTAACCGACATGGCATGCTGCCCATTGTTCTCAGATCCGATGCATCACAAAGGTTTTCGCTTCTAATCAACGCTTGGGCTCCCAGCCTTCGAGATCTCAAGGGCATAATGGCTAAACGGCAACGGAGATTTCTGTTGAAAGCAAAACTGCAAGTTTAAGAAACTGATCTTAACTATAAGAATCGTTCGTAGAGCTTTGCAAGTTGCTTGGCGACTTTGTTTGCTTCAAAAGTCTCCAGAACCCAAGCACGTCCATTCCTGCCTAACTGTTCTCTTTCTTTTTTGTTTTCATATAGCTCTTCAAGTGCTGACTGTAGATCCAAAATGCTTTTTTGTTCAACTAGAATGCCAGTGACACCATTCTTAACAATTTCTGGAATTGAACCTGTGAAGGTTGAGACTACGGGTTTTTCGCATGCCATAGCTTCAACAAGTGCGTATCCAAATTGTTCAGACCAGAAATCAGTTTCGACGCTCGGTAAACAGAAGATATCGGCTAAATTATGAATTTCAGCCATATCTGAGTAGCCGATACTACCTATGAACTTTACTTTATTTTGGATTTTCAAGTTTTCAGCAAATCCCTTGATTTGCCCCTGCATCTTTGGGGTGCCTGAGCCAACAACTAAGAGTTCGACGTCTTGCTGGTTTTTTATCATCAATGAAAAAGCTTTCAGCAGATCAAATATACCCTTCTCAGGAGTGAGACGTCCGACGAAGAGGATTTTTGTTGCTTCGTCCGAGACGCCAAATTTGTTGGTGGCAGTTTTCAATGTTGGTTTGAACCTGTTGCAGTCTAAGCCCGCGGGAATTACAGAAATTTTTTCTTCTTTGACGCCTTCTTTTATAAGAGCTTCTTCGGCTTTTTCTGTTATTGCAATGAAGTGGGTTACGTGTCGGCGGTTGTATTCCTGGATTTTTATGTAGGGGATGCCCTGCACATTAAAAGGTATGTTTTCCCATTGCGTTGCAACGGTGGGTTTGCCCGTTTTTACAGCTTGATAAGTGAATGGATACCAGCTGTCGGCGGAGTGGATGATGTCGAGGTCTCTGGTTAGTTTGTTTAAGCCGACCACGTGGAGGTTCCATGAGTTGAAGTTGTATTTTGTGGCTTTACCCACTAAAGAGAAGAACGGCTTAAGGTAGCCTTTGGTTAAGCTTTGCAGGTTATGTCCTGACCTTACGGGAAAAGTGATTTCCGGTAGATGTTTCTCTTTGTCGCGCGTGGTAATGCCTATTGGCTGAAAGCCATATTTGGTGAGTTTCTCGAAGTATTGTCCTTCGTATGGGTTTAGGTTTGGACCCCTTAAGACACCGACTTTATGCAAGTTGAACTCATACCTGTCTATTTATGATTAACTCTTAAGTGTGAGCTAAAATAGCTTTGCATGATGGATGATAATCTATAGGAGAAGTTCTCCGAGAAGCTTGTTTAGTTCTTCTCGGTTTTTGATGCTTCGGAAAATCGCTTTTCCGCTCGAGTACAATCGGAAGGATTTGTCTTGGAACGTTAATTCAAAAATTATTCCGGCAATCTTGTTTTTGAGTGTGGCTTTTTTTAGAATGTTGGCAATGGCTTCATCTTTCTTTTCGTATTTGAAGACCACTATAACGTCTTTTTCTGCTCCGCAGGTTCCTTCGATTCGAGAAACGTAGTCATCTATAGTTGTCATTAGAGTTGCTCAAACTCCTTGAGGATTTCTATGAAGCGGTCAATTTCCTCTTTTGTGTTATAGATGTAGAAGCTTGCCCGCGCAGAAGACTCGATCTTGAAGATCTGGTGCAAGGGTTGTGCACAGTGGTAGCCACTGCGCATCATGATTCCGTAATTGTCACAGAACAGGGCAACGTCATGTGAGGATAAGCCTTTAACGCCAAATGGTATTATGCCGCATTTCTTTGAGGAGTCACTTGGTCCGTAAACAGTTACTTTCTTGCATTCTGCTATGCGTTTCATCGCGTATTTGGTTAGGTCTTTTTCGTGGCTCAAAACGTTGTCCATACCTAATTCTTCAAGATACTTCACAGCTGCACCTAATCCTACTACGCCAGCGATGTTAGGAGTGCCAGCTTCAAATTTCCATGGCAACTCATTCCAAGTTACGTTACAGTGGCCTTTGCCTTTACTGTAAGAGACGTCTTTAATCATTTCGCCTCCACCCTCGTAAGGTGACATGGCTTCCAGTATCTCTTTTTTTCCGTATAGAACGCCTATACCTGTGGGTCCGAGCATTTTATGTCCTGAGAAAGCCAAGAAGTCTGCGCCTATCTTCTGAACATCCACTTCCATGTGTGGCACGGATTGGGCAGCGTCGACTAGCATTAACGAGCCGTTGTCATGGACAGTTTTAGTTATGTGTTTAACGTCGTTTGTGACGCCTGTGACGTTTGAGACATGGCTTAAGCATGCGATTTTTGTTTTTTTAGTTAATTTGTTTTCGAAGTCTTCATAGTCAAGGGTGCCGTCGTCATGTATGTTGGCGTATTTAATGGTGAATCCTTTAAGTTTAGAGATGATTTCCCAGGGCACGATGTTGCTGTGGTGCTCCATTAAAGAAACCAGCACTTCGTCTTCTCTGCAGAGGTTGTTTAAGCCCCAAGCATACGCAACCAAGTTGATAGCTTCTGTTGTGCCTCGTGTAAAGATTATTTGGCTTGGAGACTCTGCGGTTATGAATTTAGCGATTTTTTCCCTAGATTTCTCGTAGAGGTCAGTTGCTTCAAGTGAGAGTGTGTGGACTGCTCGGTGTACGTTGCCGTTGTGGTGATGGTAGAAGTCTACTTCTGCGTCTATAACTTGGTTGGGCTTCTGGGTTGTGGCTGCGTTGTCAAAGTAGATTAGGGGGCTGCCGTTTACTTTTCGATTTAAAATGGGAAAGTCTTGCCTGATTGCTTGCGCATCTATGATTTTTTTTCTGCCTCAGGTTTTAGCCTCTTAGAGAGCGTCTTTGCTAGTTCTTCTTCCTCTAATGCCTGTTTTTCTTCAAATGTATGTTCTTTTGGTAACCAGCTTGGAGCCTCAACATTTCTTTGTGTGAAATACTGTCGTATTGCTCGTTTCAGTGCGCCGACAGCTAGAACTCCGCAGTGGAATTTGACGTCGGGTAAGCCACCGATTTCTTCCACTACACGCTTCCAAGTTATATCTTTCCAAGCAGTTTCCAAACTTAGGCACTTTATCATTTCTGTGACTATACTGGATGTTGCGATGTTGGCGGCGCAGCCGTAACTTTCGAATTGTGCTTTCTCAATTATGTCTTTGTCGCTGATTTTTAGGTAGAAAGTTATCATGTCCCCGCAAGCTGGGTTCCCAGCTACGGCTACGACTGTGGCATCTTCCATTTTGCCAAGGTTTTTTGGGTTACGGAATAAATCCATTATTTTTGCGTTATATGGTAAGGGCATTCTTGACATTTTTAATCTACTCCTGTTGAGCCAACTATCCCTCTTATACGGTTGACGGCTGTTGGTAGAACTTTCAGAACGTAGGCTATATCCTCTTCTGTTTGGTTGCGAGTTGTTTTCATGAGAATGCTGCCGTGTGCTTCACTATAGTGGCGTCCAATGGCAACTAATACGTGGCTGGGCTGGAGGAGTCTTCTGCTGCATGCACTTCCGCTTGAAACGTAGACGCCGTTGAGGCTCAATTCGATGGTTAATGCTTCGCCTTCTGCTCGAAGTATGCTTACGTTTGCGTTGTCTGGAGAGCGTTTGTCGCCTTTTGGACCATTAAAGCGTAGATCATCAAGTTCAGCAAATATACCGTCGACAAGCTTATCGCGTAGTGTTCGCATTTTTGTGGTGTTTGCTTCAAAGTTTTGGAATGCGAGCTCTGAGGCTTTGGTGAAACCTACGATTAATGGGGTGTTTTCAACGCCTGGCCAAAGTTTCTGTGTTCCAATTTGGCCTTCAAGAATGCGCTCCATGTTTATACCTTCTTTTAGGTACATTGCGCCCATTCCTCTTGGACCCTGAATCTTGTAGCTGCTTAATGTGGCTAAGTCAACGTTTAGGTTTTGCACGTTTAGGGGTATTCTGCCGTATGCGTCTGAGGCATCGGTGTGGAAGAGGGTTTTGGGGTTTTTTGCTTTTACAATGTCTACTGCTTCTTTGATGGGCTGGATTGTTCCAACCTCGTTGTTTACAGATGAGATACTGACTAGTATAGTTTCGCTGTCGACTGCTTCTTTGAGTTTTTCTAGGTTGATGAAGCCTTCGTTGTTGACTGGGATTTTCTGGGTTGTGAAACCGTATTTCGTCATCATTTCGGCAACTTGTAGCACGTTGATGGGTTCGATTTCGGAGATTACGATTTTTTTGCCTCTGTTTTTTTGGCTAAACGCTGCGCCCATGATGGCTAGGTTGTTGGCTTCAGTTTCGCTTGGGGTAAAGGTTATTTCTTCGAGGTTTTTTGCGCCTATGTAAGTGCTGATTTTTTTGAAGCTGTTCATTATGACTTCGAACGCTTCCCACCCGGGTTTGTGGGTGAGTGTGGGGTTGCCGTAGGCTGTTTTATTAAAATAAGGCAACATAGCGTCAACTACTTCTTTGGGAACGATGCAGGAGTTTTCGTTGTCTAAATAAACCTCATGTTTAATGCCTTCATGCAGTTTGAGAAGCTCTTTTACGTTTTCAACCATACAGTATCCTACCATAAATTTTGGGACAGATAACTCGTCTCCCTTGCTAGTATCTAGTTCGACTAAAAAAACCTAACCACAAAGAAGTCTCCGCAGCAACAGTTATGACGTTTAATGCCGCTAACAAGAGCCTAAACAAAAATACTGAATAATACAATTTCAATTTAAAGATTTATGTTTTAACCATTATCAATGACAAAACAATGTACCCTGAATTAAATTAAATATAAATAGCACTTCAGAAAATAAAGCGCTAAGGTGACATTATATAGCTGCAATGTTTGAAATAAGAAACACAGTGAATGGTAAATTCTACTGGAGATTCAAAGCCATCAACGGCGAAATTGTTGCAGTAAGCGAAGTATACGAAACAAAACAGGGTTGTAAGAATGGCATAGATTGTATTATGAGCAACGCAGTTTTTGCCGAAATCAAAGATCAAACCATCTAAAATAACCACTTCTTTTTTTAAAAACAAAATTTTTGGATATAACTAATTTTTACAATTTGCCAATAATAAATAGGCGAAAAAACTTTAGAGTTATAAAAAAACTCTAATAACCCACCCAAACCCATACTATCCAACAGCAGGTTTATGGCGATTCATGTTAAAGATTACAGAGTTACCTATTCCAGAATCCGTGAAGGAAGTATTGCTTGACTTGGGGATTGCAGAGTTGTTTCCACCTCAAGAAGATACCATACGGGCAGGAGTGCTAGAAGGCCAAAACATCGTTTTAGCCAGCCCAACGGCTTCGGGCAAAACGTTAATAGCAGAACTCTGCGGTCTCAAGCACGTGCTTGAGAGGGGCGGAAAAGTCATTTATCTTTCGCCGCTCCGCGCTCTGGCAAGCGAGAAATTTGAGGAATTCAAAAAGTACATATCCATCAAGAAGGTGGATGGTAGAAAAGTCTCCGTGGGTATCAGCACAGGGGATTTTGACAGCGCTGACAATTGGCTTGAACGCTACGACGTAATCATTACTACCAACGAGAAAGCTGACTCACTTTTGCGTCACCGCGCCAAATGGATGGATAACATCTCGCTGGTGATTGCTGATGAAATCCATCTGTTAAACGATGCGGGACGTGGACCAACTTTAGAAATCGTGCTTGCAAGACTTTTGCAGGTTAACCCAAACATTCAAATTTTAGCGTTAAGCGCAACCATCAACAACGTGGACGAAATCGCAGGTTGGCTAAACGCCAAGTACATCGTTACGGAATGGCGCCCCATCAACCTCAAAGAAGGCATAATGTTAAAAGATGAAATCCAATACAAAGATGGCGAATCAAGAAAAATTGAGCAAGAAACCCATTTTCCACACATAAACTTGGTTTTGAACACTCTTAGGAATGGTGGGCAAGCGTTGATTTTTGCTTCCACAAGAAAGAATGCTGTTTCGGCTGCTAAGACCGTTGCCAGCCACATGGACAAAGTGCTTGTACCTAAAAGCGGTTCGAAACTGGTTAAGCGTTCCGTAGAGGAACAAACACGAGGGGTTCTTGATAAAGAGGCAAAGAAAATCTTGGATGCGGGCGAAAGAACTGGCCTCAGTGAGGAGCTTGCCGATTTGGTTCGCTGCGCTGTAGCCTATCACCATGCTGGACTATCGGGGGCTCACCGCAAAGTTATCGAGGACGCGTTTAAGGAAAGAAAAATTAAAGTCTTAACCGCCACTCCCACGTTAGCTTGGGGCGTTAATTTGCCCGCTCGAACAGTCATCATTCAAGATTACAGACGTTTTGAGGCTGGACTTGGCAACTATCCCATAAGCGTGTTGGATTATAAGCAAATGGCAGGCAGAGCTGGAAGACCAAAATACGACAAGTTCGGTGAATCAGTCCTTATCGCCAAAACCGCTGACGAAGCCGACTATTTGATGGAAAGCTACGTTTTGGCTAAACCCGAACGCATCTGGTCACGGTTAGCAGTCGAGAAAATCATCCGGGGACATGTGTTGTCAACGATTGCCTCAGATTTTGCTCACACCGAAAATGGGATTTACGAGTTTTTCGGCAAAACCTTCTATGCCTATCAATATGACGTGAAAGCTATCAAAAGCGTCATAAACAAAATTCTCCGTTTTCTCCATGACGAGGAGATGATTGTAGTTGCAGGGGACAACATTTTAGCCACCAAATTCGGCAAACGCATAAGCGAACTCTACATCGACCCCTTATCAGGTGTAATCATTAGGGATGCACTGCAAAGCAAACCCCCACTTTTAACCGAATTCAGTTTACTTCACTTAGTCTCCCACACGCCCGACATGGGTCCAATAATGAGACCCTACCAGAGGGAAATGGACCAATTAGCCGTTCAAACTGAAGACCACAAACAAGAATTATTCATAGAGCCACCTGACCAATGGAGCGACCACATTGGATTCGCAGAATTTTTAGGCGAAGTCAAAACTGCAATGGTGATGAATAATTGGATAGAAGAGTTGCCGGAAGAAAAAATCATTGAACGCTTCAACGTCCAACCAGGAGACCTCTACAGAAGCATTGAAACTGCAAAGTGGCTTTTACACGCCACAGACGAGCTATCACCCATAGTATCCAAAAACAAAGAAGTGTCAGCCCTAAGCCACGAGCTGGTTGAGCGGGTTTCTAAAGGCATAAAAAGAGAGCTTTTACCCATCGTCCAATTGGAAGGAGTTGGCAGAGTCCGCGGACGCATAATCTTTAATGCAGGCTACCAAACAATCCCCGACCTCAAACGTGCATCTATCGAAGAACTAACCAACTTGCCCTCAGTAGGACCAAGATTAGCTAAAAAAATCAAGGAACAAGTCGGCGGTTTTGTCAAGAAAGATGAGTGGGAAAACTTGGATAAAGCAGCAACGGCATCAGATGAAGCAACCCAAAAAGGTTTGTTTGATTTCTAAGGGCTTTTAGCGAACCGCTCAGCCTGTTTAACGGCTGTACCCAAGTAGTTTTTTGGGTTAAGGGCTTGATCGATTTCTTTTTCGGTTAGTTTACTGCTTACAATTTTGTCCTCTTGGAGTATTTGTTTGAACGATTTCTTTTCAACGGCACTTTGGATAGTTAGTTGCCTTAGCATTTCGTGGGCTTCCTGCCTATTCACGCCCTTCTTTGCCAACGCCATCATAACTGATTCCGACATCGCACGCCCATGAGTCAACGATAAGTTCTGCAGCATCCGCTCACTGTCAACGCGTAAGTTCGCTACAATATTGCAGGTTAGGTTAAGGATGTAATCGAGCAGTATGTTTGATTCTGGGAGAATAAACCGCTCAGCTGAAGACTGCGTTAAGTCTCGCTCGTGCCATGTGACCATGTCCTCTAACGTTGGTGTCGATAGGCTTCGAACAATTCGAGCCAAACCGCAAACGCGCTCGCATGTCTCGGGATTCTGTTTGTGAGGCATAGTAGAACTACCAACTTGTTTTTTAGCTTCAAACGACTCGAAAAGCTCACCAATTTCTGGTCGTTGAAGCTCGCGAATTTCGGTCGCAAAATTCTCAAGTGAAGAAGCCACTGACGCGTAAATACATATGAGTTCAGCGTAACGGTCTCTTTGCACTATTTGTGTGGAAATCTCAGCAGCATGCAATCCAAGTCGTTTCATTACAAGTTCCTGAATCTGCTCAGCATGCTCGCCTAAACCCGCTTGCGTCCCAACGGCGCCGCTTACTTTTCCAACTAAAACGCGTTTCTTGCACTCATCTAACCGTTCAAGATGCCGATTTATTTCGTATCCCCAAACGGCAAACTTGAAACCCAAAGTTATAGGCAATGCGTGTTGACCGTGAGTTCTGCCAATCATGACTGTATCTTTATGCAGAAGCGCTTGTTTTTGCAGGATAACTTTGAAGTCGACTATCCTTTTCTCAATTACACCTAAAGCATCCTTCAGCTGTAATGCATTGGCAGTGTCTACGATGTCGTAGCTTGTTGCCCCTAAATGTACATAAGCGCCACTTGGACCACAAACTTCCGAGAGTGCACGTACCAGGGAGGCAATGTCATGCTTAATCTCCTTCTCGATAGCTTTGACTCGCTCAACCTTAACGTATTTTGTGGATGCCATAGCATCGATTTTTTCCGCATCCTTCTTTTGGATATTGCCTACTTCGGCATGAGCCCAAGCTAAAGCTGCCTCAACATCAAGTAACTTCTGAACCCTGGTTTCTTCTTCGAAGATTTTGAGCATTTCTGGTGTCCCATAACGACCAGTTTCGATTGGCAAGATTGGCAAGTTAGTGTTACCTCAAAGCTATGAATATGCAGATTAAAGATTAATGTTTTACCAATGCACTAACACAATACAAGTAGATTGGGTGCATGAGGACATGAAAGTAACGATTGCAGTTTTAGATAAAAACGGCGATAATGCTGTTACGAGGGTTCTTGACGTTTTGAATTCGTTTGATTCTGGTAAACCTTCGCGTTTTGGTTTTATCTCTTCACAGAAAAGCCTTTTTGAAAAAAATGTTGAAATAATAAAAAAACAGGGCTTAAAATCATCAACGGTAGCAGGCTTTGTTACCTCAAAACCCAAGTCAAACAATGATTATGAGCATTTACAATTGGATGATTCCGTGTTGTTCTTTGAAGGCAGAGTATATTCAACTATACCGAAAACCGCTGTTGCTGAACAGGTGGCAAAAGATCCGCTACACTGTGAAGCCACTTTGCAAACGTTAATGGAGCAAGCAGATGGAGACTACTTGTTCCTTATGCTTAAGGAAGGCTGGATAGCAGCTGGAAGAGACCCGATAGGTGTTCAACCACTCTATTTTGGCGAAAACAAAAACATCGCTGCTTTCGCCACAAACCGAACAGCTCTCTGGAAACTCGGAGTAGAAAACCCTGTGTCTTTTCCGCCTGGAAACTTAGTCTTTGTCAATAAGGAAGGCTTCAAATTCAAACCCGTCAAAACTCTAACTTGTACAGAACCCAAGCCCATAACAATGGATGATGCAACCAAAACCGTTCAGGTTCTTCTTGAACAATCCATTCAGAGACGAGTGCATGGATTAAAGGAAGTTGCTGTTGCGTTTTCTGGAGGTTTAGACAGTAGTTTGGTGGCTTTTTTGGCAAGTAAAAGTGGTGTAAAAGTTAACCTGTTTCATGTAAGCTTGGAGAATCAACCGGAAACGGAAGAAGCCATGAAAGCTGCTGACGAGTTGAATTTACCCTTGCAGGTGGATTTGTTTAAGGATTCTGATGTGGAAACGATTTTGCCAAAAGTGGTTGAGCTAATTGAGGAGCCTGACCCAATTAAGGCCAGTATTGGCGTGCCGTTTTATTGGACTGCGGAGAAGGCGGCTGAGGCAGGTTTTAAGGTGATGTTGGCTGGGCAAGGCGCGGATGAGTTATTCGGCGGCTATCAACGCTATGTAACTGAGTGCTGTAATGAAGGAAACGAAAAAGTAAGGAAAACTATGTTTAACGATGTGACCAGAATTCACGAAAGCAACCTTGAGCGAGACCTGAAAATCACCAGTTTTCATGATGTGGAGTTACGTGTGCCTTTCGGTTCATTTGACTTGGTAGAGTTTGCCCTTGGTTTACCCGTTGAATTAAAAATTGAGAATAAACCAGAAACTCAACGAAAGCTTGTCCTTAGAAAAATGGCTTTGAATGTTGGTCTGCCAAGCTTGATGACAGAGAAACCAAAGAAAGCCGTTCAGTACTCCACAGGAATAAATGACGCTGTGAAAAGAATAGCGAAAACCCACGAGAAAACCGTCAATGAATACATTAATGAACTTTTCTTGCAATCCAAAAACAATATCTAAAAATCAAACTTTTTTTTATACTAAACATATCTTTTTTCAAAAACCCCGCCAACTGTTTATTGGAAGAATTACAACCTCACAAACGTTTTATACACCCTGCATACAAACAATGATTAAATTTACGGGAGAAAAAAAATGTATCCAAATCAAGTTCAAAATCAACCAACAGCAGCATACTGGCTATCAATAATTGGCGGAATACTGGGGCTACTCGGCGGCTTACTACTGATTGTTGCCGGGTCAGTTGTCGGAGCAGTCACTTTCGGTTTCGGTTTTGCAGTCATTGGCGGTCTTGGAATATGGATTACCCTATGCTCTGCAATTGTCATTTATGCAGCTTCAAAACTAAAGTCAGAACCACTGGAACATTCCAAATGGGGTGCAATTATTCTGGTGCTCTCACTTATTGGCAGTTGGTCAATTCTGAATTTCATCGGTGGCATACTGGCTTTAGTCTACAAACCCATCCTTGTGGGCGCACAACCACAGTACGGCGCACCTCAACAACAATATGGACCACCACCACAAGCAGCATACACACAGCCTCCACCACAACAAATGACACGAGTCTGCCCACAATGTGGACGAATAGTGCCAAACAACGTGAGTTTCTGCCCCAACTGCGGCAAACAACTAAACTAAACAAAATAGGATAAACCAAGAAGTATCAAAGACTTTTTGGCAACTCAATTTTTTCTTTTTGTAAAAAAAAATTATGCTTATAATGGTATCTTAGTTGAGAGAGGAGAGTTTCTGAGAGCAGATTTAATTCATAAGACTAAAAAAACAAGAAAAAAACCTATAATCCACTTCCAATGAAAAACAAAAGAAAGAAATTAGATTTTTTTTGTTTGAACCGCATTCTCCAGCGCTACAACGCCCGGCAGTTTTTTGCCCATCAAAAATTCGATGAGTGCTCCACCTGCCGTGCTTATGTACCCAATTTTTTTGCTCAAACCATACTCGTTGATGGCTGCGATAGTGTTTCCGCCGCCTGCGAGACTGAATGCTTTGCTGTTAGCGATGGCTTCGAAGACTTTTTTGGTGCCATAGTTGAATTCTTTGTTTTCGTAGACACCCATGGGACCACTAACTACGATGGATTTGGCGTTCACGATGATTTTTGAGTACGCTTCAACTGTTTTTGCGCCGATGTCCATTACTGAATTTTCGGTTGGAAGTTTGCTGACTAGAATTTCTTTGCGTTTCCCACTTACATCCAATGCGACATCGACTGGAACCATCACTTTATCGCCAAACTGCTCTTCCAACGCTTTAATGCCCGGAATCAAACCCGTCAATTCCTTCTTTGCCAGATATCCCATGTTTCCCTTACCTAAATCAACCCCTTTCGCCGCCAAGAACAATTGCCCAGTTACGCCGCCCGTGAGTACATAGTCTGCTATGCCTTTGCCTAAAACGTACTTGCTGATTTCAAGGCTGTCGTCGGCTTTTGCCCCACCCATAACATAGACGGATGGTTTCTCAGGTTTCTCCAAAGCTTTGCTGAGGGATTTGAGTTCCCGTTCCATTATGCGTCCAGCTGCAGATGGCAACACAGCTGTGAAGCCAACCATGGATACGTGTCCGCGGTGTGCTGCGGCAAAAGCGTCGTTAACGAAGAGGTCTGCGAGGGGTGCAAGGTTCTGTACAAGCTCGGTTTTGCTAGCGTCTTCAGGTGTGGTGCTCTTGGTTTCTTTATCCCAACTGCGCACGTTCTCCAAAACCAGAATTTCTCCGCCTTTGAGATTTTTGATCGCGGTTTTGGCTTTGTCGCCAAAGAGGTCGTCAACGTATTTTACTGGGCATTTGAGGATTTTTCCTAGGATTTCAGCGTGTTCTTTTAGAGATGCGTAGTCTGGGTCTCCTTTTCTGCCCTGATGCGCAAGAACAACAGTTTTAGCGCCTTTCTCTGCGAGTTCTTTGAGGGTCGATTCAGCATGGGCTCGAATTCGCACATCGCTTGTAACTTTCTTGGTGGCTGGGTCGATTTCTGAGTTAAAGTCAACTCTGACAAGGACAACTTTATTTTTTACTTGAAAATCGTCTAATGTTTTGTATTTTGCCATGTTGTTCACTTCTTATAGTTTTAAAAAGGAAAAGAAGGAGGGATTTGGGTTTGTGTGTTATTTTAGAGCTTTGCGTTTTTGCCGACCATTTCGATAAAGTCAACCATGCGGTTGCTAAAGCCCCATTCGTTGTCGTACCATCCAAAAACTTTAACAAAGTTGCTCTTCTCACCCATAACCATGGTTAAGTCCGCATCAAAGACGCTGCTGTATGCGCTGTGAAGTACGTCAGTACTAACTATTGGGTCTTCAGTGTACTGTAAGATTCCTTTGAGTTCGCCTTCAGCGGCTTTCTTCATTGCTGCATTAATTTCTTGCTTTGTTACTTCTTTGCCCAATATCGCAACTAAGTCAACTATGGACACATCTGGAGTTGGTACTCGCAACGAATAGCCGTTCATTTTCCCTGCACAACTTGGCAAGACTAAACCGATTGCTTTTGCAGCGCCTGTGCTCGTTGGGATAATGTTGATTGCTGCTGCGCGGGCGCGTCTTGGGTCTTTGTGGACTATGTCTTGGATTTTCTGATCGTTCGTGTAGCTGTGGCAGGTTGTCATGAAGGCTTTTTCTAATCCAAAGTTTTCTGCTAAGACCTTGCTTATTGGTGCAAGACAGTTAGTGGTACATGAAGCGTTACTGAGTATATTGTGGTTTACTGGGTCATAGGCTTTGTCGTTAACGCCTAAAACGAAGGTTGCATCTGGATTTTCTGCTGGTGCCGAAATGAGAACTTTTTTGGCTCCTGCAGTGAGGTGTTTGGTTGCGCCTTCACGGTTTGTGAATAAGCCTGTGGATTCAACTGCTAGGTAAACTCCCAGGTCTTTCCATGGGAGTTGCAAAGGGTCCCTTATGCTCAGGCATTTGAGGTCTTTTCCGTTAACAACCAAGTCGCTGCCTTTCACTTCAACGGTGCCGGGGAAGTGTCCGTGAACGGAGTCGTACTTGAGCAAATGAGCGTTAGTTTTTGCGTCTGCCAAGTCGTTTATGGCTACAAAATCAATATTTGCATTCTTTTCGATTGCTGCTCTATAGAGAAGTCTTCCGATTCTTCCAAAACCATTGATTCCAACTTTAATGTTCGCCATAACAATTCACCTATACATGTAAAACTGTAACAAGCGACTCTAACTTTATTAATTTTCCGACCAAAAAACTAGACCTTAACAAGCGCAAACTTAACTGCTAACAAAGCCATTGCTTCGCCACTCGCGCCTCCCTTAACTAAAACACTATTGTTGACATGCTAATAGCAGCTGAAAACTCCACGAACGACTCACTAACTTGAGGTTTCTACATCGAAATCTATTAGAACCAAGATAGGTACAGAGTCATTAAGATGACATATAGTTCAAATGAACAGAAAATAAAGAAAGGAATGGGCGGTTTAGTCTTCTCGCCACTTGAACAGTTTCACAGCCAAACCAAATATTACTATTGTTAGGACTAATACCACTGCTATGTCTATTATTGCACCTGTGACGTTTCCGTAGACCATTGCATTGTTTAAGCCTTCAATTATATAGAATAGTGGCAGGACATGTGCGACGTTTTGCAGGTATTGTGGCATGCTACTTATTGGGAAGAAGGTACCAGAGAGGAACATCATTGGGAACGTAACGATGTTTCCTATAACGCCTGCAGTTTCAACACTCTTTGTGACTGTGCCAACCAGCATACCAAGCGCTGCAAAAAGCATTGGCCCCAAAATGATGAAAGGAATTAACCAAGGCGATAACGCGACGTGCGCTCCGAAAGCGAAAATTCCCACTCCAACCATCAATAAAAATCCAGCGATTGTCAAGACAACGTACCATATCATTTTAGATGTTAGCCACTCCATCTTTGTAAGCGGAGTAAGAGAGAGCTGCTTAAACAACTTTGATTTCTTATATTCTGCGGAAATGTTGACTAGAGAGAACATTGGACTGGTAAGTATTGAGAACCCAATTAGACCTGGAATCAAAAAGTCGATGTATTTTGTTTGTTGAGTATTCACGGTTGCAGATGTTATGCCTATAATTGCTGGTGTAGTGTCATTGTATTTTGTTTGGAAGTAGTTGAGATTAAAATAGTTAGCATAACCGTTAATTGTTCCGCTCACAATGCCACTTGTGCTTGATGTTGGATTACCATAGACTGTCAAGTTTAATTGATGACCAGTAATGTAGTTGATAGTGAAATTTTCTGGAATTATTATTCCATCTGATACTGAATGGTCCGCGAGGTACTTGGAAAAGTTCTCTGAAGGATCTACCGTTCTTACTGTGATTGTGCTGGATTTGTTTAGTGCTTCAAGGAAGTTTGTTCCGAGGTTTTGTCCTGTAGGGAACGGACCGGTATCTTGGTTCTGGGCGTAAACAGTAACTGTTCCAGAGCCTCCTCCCGAAAATATTGCTCCGAAAATCAAAATCAAGATAACAGGAAAGATTAAGCCGAAGAATAACCCGAATTTGTTTCTAAGGTACCCTCTGCTAAAGACTTTGAAGTCGGAATAGATACGTTTTCCACTGACCATGTTTAGCGCCTCCGCTTTTTGCTGGTTTTTGTTTCCGATGATGCTTCTCCTTGTTCACCGATAGGTTCGTTGACCAGCTTAACAAAAACGTCATCTAAGCTGTCTTGGCGTGTCTGAATATCGCCCCAATCCATTCCTGACTGCTCCGCAGCCGCGAGTGCTGCGAGGGCATCGATTTTCTTTTGAAGAGGTATTGTGATTTCTTTTTTGGCTTTGTCGTAGTCAACTTGCAATTCAGTGTTAGCTTTAATATATTCAGCAAGTTTTTCTTCGCCATGAATTTCCAGCCGCTCACCTGAACCATGCTGCTGAATGATTTCTTCGGTGGTTCCCATTGCTACTATGTGTCCATGGTCCATAATTGCTACTTTGTCTGAGAGGTGCTGTGCTTCATCGAGGTAATGGGTAGTCAAGATTATTGTTTTGCCTTTGGCTTTTAAGTTACGTATAACTTCCCAAATGGCTCTCCTGGCGTTAGGGTCCAACCCTGTGGTTGGTTCGTCAAGGAAAAGAAGTTCAGGTGAATTAACAAGTGAAAGAGCCAGACCTGTCTTCTGTTTTTGTCCGCCTGAAAGACTGTCAAAATTGACTTTAGCAGATTCACTCAGCAGAACTTCTTCAAGAATCTCATCTGGATTAACTTTTACGTTGAAAAGGTCAGCGTAATATATAATGGCTTCTCGGGGAGTGGTTTTTTCAAAAAACGTAAATTCCTGTGGGATAACTCCGATTTTCTTGTGAAGTTCATAACCGTTTTTCCATGGGTCAAAACCGAGAACTTTAACGTCTCCACCGTCTCGCTCGCGCAGACCCTCCATGATTTCGATGGTGGTGGTCTTACCTGCACCGTTTGGACCCAAAAGGCCGAAAACTTCGCCTTGGTTAACAGTGAAGGAGATGCCATCCACTGCTTTTAGATTGCCATAATGTTTTTTTAGGGATGAAACTTCGATCGGTAACATGCTTTGTTGATTCCTTTAAGGGTGTAAATTGCTGTCTTTTGTTAGGTATATTTTGGTAAATATAATTTTCGGAGTCTTTGAGCAAATTTTTTCTCAAAGCTCATTTTTCTTCAAAATTTTTCTCGGTGAATGCTCGTTTATCTTGGTTTGTATGAACAGGTTCAACTCTTCGGGCGAAATGTATCTTGGTCCACGTTCATGAAAAACTTGAACCTCAAATGTATCCTTACTAAAAAGGGTTCTAAGTAGGTAGTAGTCAAACTTTAACGGTGTCTTCTTTTCACCTGTGCTCTTGTAGTAGCGGATGGAGCAGAAAAAATCTAACGCGCCCAAGCGCGCCTTCGCCAAAAACTTTAGCGCGTTCTTAAGTTCCTCTTCATCAATGTAGTTGAAACCTTCAGATTCAGCCAGTCCAAACTCAAAAATCACTCTTCCCTGTGGTACCGTTGGGTTAGTGACTTCCTCAAAACTAAATTCTTTACAATTTACATCATAGAAAACTTGAATTAGCTTTTGCTGGAGCTGCTTGCTTGAAAGTGTTGAATTGAAACGATCGATTCGGTGGATATTTGCGGGAAAATTTTCATAAAAACCCAAAGTCAAATTGGCTCGTGCTCAAGCTTTCATTTTCTTTATTTTTTCAACGCTATTTAGTAATTCGCCAAGTGCAAGAGTGAGTTTTTGTAGTTCATCTATATCATCAGTTTTCTCAATTTTTCCTTGTATTTCCGTTATTTTCGACATCAATGTTGCTTCAAGCTTGTCGTATACTGTCGTGGAAGCGGAGGCTTGTTTGGGTGGTTCTTCCCCTTCCTTAACAATTACTACCTTTTTCTCGTCTTTTGCGCACCAAAGAGTCCCATCTTTTAATCTAAAGAGCGGAGACGAGCAGACTGGACAGGAGAGATCCGTTAAGGTAGCGCCTTGTAGAAGCAAGTTTGCTCCTCGTTTAACAAGTGTGTCATCTGTTCGTGGATGCATATAGAACCCCAAAGTAAATACGTATCAATGCTTATATAACTTGGTCACTGCCAAGGTGCAATAAAGGGGAACATTTTATGGTGCGGAAGAAAAAATCTGATGAGTATGAAGCAAAGATTCAGCAAGCGTTAGTAGTGCTCGGTGAAGTCTCTGAAGATAGCACAACACCACGAAACATCCGTCGTTCTGCAAAAGATGCTGTGAGTGCCTTGCAAAGTGGAGAATATACCCCTGCGGTGAGAGCTTCAAATGCAGTATCGATGCTGGATGAGATTCTACAAGACCCTAACATGCCACCTTATACACGGGTAAAACTCTGGAACGTTATGAGTTTTATTGAAGCCATAAAAGACTAGTTTAGAACATATAATACCACATTCTTTTCCTAAACAGCTTAGCGCCGTTTAGATCGGTAGCGTATTCAAAGCCTCCTTCTTGAAGTTTGGAAGTTCTTCATCGTGAAACTTTCACATAATTCGTTAGTGTTTGGAATTGGGATCCTTATGACGCGGTCGATCATTCAATCAAAGTAATAGAGGAAAAACGCAGAAAAGCAGGGTTTTTCTTATTTTCGATTTATTCCATTTATTGGAATATAGGGATTCTTGAAATGAAGATTATATAATGAATTATGCTCGTAATATTCTCGAAAGGAAAGAACAAGCATGAAGCTACCAACTATCTATATTTTAGCTGCGAACCTAGGCTGTCTTTTACCCGTCAACCTGATAAACGTTACAATATTGTTGAATGGCGGGATTTTGCTTGTGGAACCGAATTGGGCAGTAATAGCGGGCGAAACAGTCGGAACTCTATTGATAACAAGCTTGACGGTGGTATGGTTGCTGCAGAAAATTAGAGCTACTGCCAAACCTAAGCACGATTCCACACATATTTTGCATTATTAAGATCAATGCGCCTTACGACATGCTCGATTCGCGCAGTAAAAACCCAGAACATCTTAAGTCGGAAATGAAAATACCTACATCTGTGCTTAAAAATTGAATAGCCACAAAGATACCATCCTAAATAATTAAGGAGAAAGAAAAGAAGACAAAAGGCACGAACTTATAAGTTACCTCATTTGACCCTTTGCAAAATCAAAGGATAATATTATGAGATAAAAGACTATTTTGTTTATGGTTTGAGGATTGTTTGGGACTAAAATTTATGGAAAATTTTAGTTTTATTTGATCCGTTCAGCGAATTTCTTTTCGTCCTTATATGAATTCGCACAGTGGATACAGCAAAACGCTGCTTCCTGTCCGTCGATAATTTCGCGGTAGCCGCCTTCGTAGACTTTGCAGCCGCAGTGTGCGCAGACGGATAGGCTTGGTTCGATGGCAATGGCAACTAACTCGGCAAAGCGCTTGAAGAGTTTAGTGCACAATTCTCTACCTTCCTCTGTGAGCGTAAAGATTTTTCGTTCTTTCTCGCCAACTGGCTTTTGGGTGTGCGTCACTATACCTTTTTCTTCGAGTTGTTGTAGGAAAGGGTAGACCAGGCTTGGGCTGATATCTTTTTTGACGCGTTTTTTGAAGCGGCTGATGATGCTGTATCCGTGGGCTGGACCTTCGTAGAGTATGGTTAGTATGTAGAAGCGGCTGAAGTCGCCGATTAAGTCGTCGAAGTTTGCTAGTTGGGTTTCGTTTGACATGCTGGTCGTCTATTATTGGATTGTTTTGCTGTTATAAATGTTCTTTAGATATATCTAAAAAATACTCATGCCAAATTAATTAAACCCCAACAAACAACATATCCCCGATAACCATGAAAGTCTTCAACTACAAAACCGTCCAAGCAAAAAAAGCAGATTGTTGCCCAGAAAAAACCCAGATACGAGGGCTAATAACCAAAGAGATGGGTGCCCCAAACTTTGCTATGCGCCTCTTTGAGATGTCTCCCGGCGGATTCAGTCCCTGCACATGCATGCGTGGGAACATGAAGTATTCGTTTTAGAAGGCAACGGCTCAGTCTTTGACGGAAAAAATGCGGTGCCCTTGCAAGCAGGCGATGTAGTTTTCGTACCCCCGAGCGAGTTGCACCAATTCAGAAACAACGGCGAAGAGCAATTAAAGTTCCTCTGCTTAATCCCCCATACGGAACAGTAACTTCCCACTTAGTTTCGTACGCTGTAGCTAAAAATATATGCTAGTTGTTACATCTAAGTTTGGGTTCCAAGGGGGCAAAGTTCCTTGAAATATGACGTAATAATTGTGGGCGCAGGCCCAGCAGGCATCTTCTCAGCGTTAGAGCTAACCGAAAAAACAAACCTCAACGTCATTGTCATTGACCGAGGCGCAGATATCGACAAACGCAAGTGCCCCTCTAAAAGAGGTTTTGAATGTGTCCATTGCGAACCATGCTCTGTGCTTAGCGGTTGGGGCGGGGCAGGCGCTTACAGTGACGGCAAACTCACCTTATCAACAGAAGTTGGCGGTTGGCTGAACCAATATGTTTCAACCAAAGAACTAGCTGAACTGGTAAAATATTGCGACAGCATCTACCTCAAATTCGGCGCAAGCGAACAAGTCTATGGCGGCGAAAACAAGGAAATAGACGAAATCGAGCGCCAGGCGTCACTTGCAGGTCTTAAACTCATCAAACAAGAAGTCCGCCATATGGGCACCGACAAATGTCTCGAAACACTCATGCGCATGCGCAAATACCTCAATAGCAAAATAACTTTTCTACCTAAAACTGAGGTTAAAGGACTCATCGCCGAAAACCACACCATCCAAGGCGTAGAAACCGTCGACGGTGAGAAAATTATTGGCGAATATGTTATAATCGCTCCAGGTCGAGGGGGGGCTGAGTGGCTTCAAACTGAAGCTCAAATTCGCGGCTTAAAAACCGTTAACAACCCTGTTGACATAGGAGTGCGCGTGGAGCTTTTGGCCTCAATTATGGAGAAACTAACCAAAGTTCTCTATGAACCTAAACTTCTCTATTTCTCGCGTTCATTTGATGACCAGGTGCGCACTTTCTGTGTGTCCCCATATGGCGAAGTCACAACAGAATCCTATGATGGCGTCTTAACAGTCAACGGCGGAAGCCAAGCAGAAACCAAAACAGCGAATACAAACTTTGCCATTCTCGTCAGCACCTCATTCACCGAGCCGTTTAAGGAGCCAATCGCTTACGGCAAATATATCGCTAGACTTTCAAATCTGCTTAGCGGAGGTGTCATGGTGCAACGGTTAGGCGACCTCAACCATGGTAGACGCAGCACCCCTGAACGGCTTGCCCACAGCGTCCTCACCCCCACCCTCAAAAACGCCACCCCAGGAGACCTAAGTTTTGTTCTACCTTATCGATACCTCACTGACATTCGTGAAATGCTTGAAGCCCTCGACAAAATCGCTCCAGGCGTCGCTTCACCCGAAACCTTACTCTACGGCGTCGAAGTGAAATTCTATTCCTCGCACCTATTACTCAACAATGCATTGGAAAGCAAAATCCAAAACATGTTCACTATAGGCGACGGCGCAGGGGTTACTCGCGGCTTAATCCAAGCGTCGGCTTCAGGAATCATCGTTGCTAGAGAAATTCTCAAACGGGAAAAACTACTGAAGGCATAAACATATGGCTGCTGTGGCTCAGGAAATCAGGTGTTCGCATTGCGGTGCTCCTGTCGAGTTCAAGCCAGGCGAACTATTCGCAACCTGCAAATACTGCGGCTTCACCACCGTTATCGAAACGGGGCAAGCGTTTACTTTTGAGCATTCCCTACTGCTAAATAATTATTCCGAAGCACAAATTGAAGATTTGGCGCGCGATTGGATGCGCTCTGGTTTTATGAAGCCGGGTGACTTAGCAAAAAAGGCAAAGATAACCGAAAAAAATCTCGTTTACCTGCCGTTCTGGATTGTTTCAGCCGACGCCACAACCAAGTACAAAGGAATCTTCGAGCGCATATCACCCGCAATTGTAAAGGAAGGGCAAATCCAAAAGGAATACAACTGGTTGGTTTTAGCTAGAGAAGCCTCAAGTTTCCCAACCAAAGAGTACAATGTACCGTTAACTGGCAAAATTCCCTATGACTTCCGAAAAATAGAGGGTTTCGCCAAATTGCTCAACAGCGAAATGACCCGTGAAGAAGCGTTGGAGATTGCTAAGCAACAGATTGAGGCGCTTCATCGTTTTCTGCTCCAGCAGGATATAGATAGAATCGTTGAAGTAGCAACAACCGTCAACCTCAAACAGATGGTTTACTTGCATGCACCCGCATGGTTCATAAAATACGAATACAAAAACAACAACTACCAAATGATAGTTGACGGTGCAACGGGCAACGTTCTAAAGGGCGATATACCCTCTTCCAAGTTCTAAACTGTTTTAATAAACTTTAAAAGCAACCCCTTTTTTATAACGAGATGCAAATATTGGAGGATTTAGTATATGAGCGAAAATAATGATGTGTATGCCCAAGCAAAAAGCCAGATGCGGCTTTCAGAACGCATAGCTGCGGCGCTTCCAGGGTTCCGAGGATACAAAGAGAAGGAACTTCGCCGCGAGTCAGACAAGCTGATTAGGAATAACTTGACTCTTAAGCTCTCTAAAGATAAGGATAATGTCCGAAGCATCGCTCAGCGAATAGCTGATAAACGTTATATGGATGTTTTACCCGACATCGATAGGTTAACTGCAAAGATGGATCGCATAACCGAAAAAGTTAATCATGCATCTTACGGTTACGCGGGTTTTTATGATATTGTCAAAATCAAGGAAGAAAACCTTGACAGAATGATAACCTTCGACAACCAACTTCTGGATGAGGTTGACGCATTGACCGCAAGCATTGAAGACCTAAAAACACAGCTGCTAAGCGGAAACTATTCAAACCTTAAAGACAAAATCCAGACCATTGCGGATAAGTTTGAGTTGCTCGAGGACACGTTTGATAAAAGAGAACAAGTCATCTTGGGAGTGACACAGTAATGCCGCAAATAATAGAATGGACAAACGCAAGTGCAGACTCTATAATTTGGCGTTACCCAACAGAAGACATCACTTGGGGCGCCCAACTAATCGTGCACGAATATGAAATGGCAGTCTTCTTCCGAGACGGCAAAGCTTACGATGTATTCGGTCCAGGCAGACACACACTCACCACCCTAAACCTACCTATACTAACAAGCCTGCTGACAAGGATAGCCGGCTTTGGCGGCAACAAACCCTTCAAAGCAATGGTCTTATTCATCAGCACCAAAATCTTCGCTGGCAAATGGGGCACAAAAGCACAAACCACAGAACTTGCACCTTTGCAGACCTATGGGCAGTTCTGGTTCAAAGTCGCAGACGCATCCCTATTCGTTAACGAAGTCATTGGTGGACAAAACGCATACTCAACAGACCAAGTTAACGACTTCTTGCGCGGCTTCCTAAACGAGAAAATAATTGATGAACTCAGCCACTACGACCTTGTTACAGTATTCACGCGCTTAGACGAAACCTCTGTCATTGTCAAAAACTCCCTAATTGACTACTTCAAACGAGTCGGCATCGAATTAACTGACCTCAGATTCGAAGGCATCGACACCACACCCGAATACCGAGAAAGACTATTCTGGCTCAAAACCGGACAAACCGCCCCAGGCGACGTACTACGTATGGAAACTGTCAAGAGTGCAGCAGCTAGCCTAGGTCAAGGGGGAGGAGGCGCAGGAGCCCTCGGAGCAGGCATGGTACTTATCCCGCAAATAATGAACCAACAAGGAACCCCGCAGGCAGCACCCGCGGCGGCACTTGTCATCTGTCCCAAATGCGGAGAAAAAGTTCCCGCTACCAGCAAATTCTGCCCTAACTGCGGAACCAACCTAACCCCACCCTCAGAAAACGCGATGAAGTGCCCCAACTGTGGCAAATCCATCCCAGCCAACAGCAAATTCTGTCCAGAGTGCGGATTCAAAATCGGCAGCTAAGAGGACTGCAAATGAGTGGAAGCGACCGTCAACTACTAAGCTTCGGAGTATTCCTCATCATTATAGTTGTAGGAATACTGCTGGCTTTTGCTGGAGTAATAGGCTGGGGCCTGTTTGTACCAGTAATCGCGGTGCTTTCAGGCTGCTGGATAATAGCTTTAGCAGGCATACAAGCAGGTAAACAACAGAAGTACGCGCGTGGAACATTCAGTACGATGGCATCTGGCGTCGGACTCATCGTCCTCGGCATGGCATGGTACCTATTCAGTGTTAACTGGATCTACTCGCTCGTGGTTATCTTGCTGGCAATTGCCGCTTTAGCGATCGCAACCGCACTAAGACGCAAATAAACCTTTGAGCCTTTTTTGGCTCTAAACATTTTTCTATGCCTTTGTACAGTCATGTTGCTGAAGGCAGCAGACATGAGTGAAGAAACTATCGGCCACGGCACATGGTACGACATGATGGCTAAGAAAGTCATCGAAAGAGAACAATCACTACACAGAGACATGAGCAAAATCCGAACCGAGATGGGTCTTGGCGCCTCAGGATTCCCCCACATCGGCAGCTTAGGCGACGCATCCCGCAGCTACGCAGTTACGTTGGCACTTAAGAACCTGAACTGCAATTCTGAACTTGTTGCCTTCTGCGACGACAAAGACGGTTTACGCAAAGTTCCCGCCGGATTACCCGAAAACATTTCTCAAACTTTGGAGAAATACCTTGGATACTCCGTATCCAGCATACCTGACCCGTTCGGATGCCATGAAAGCTACGGCAAACACATGAGCTCACTTCTGCTTGAAGCCCTTGACAAATGCGGGATAGAATACAAATATTATTCGGCTAAGGAAGTCTACGAGAAAGGATTACTTTTAGACGAGATAAGAACGATACTTACTAACGCCAAAAAAGTAGGCGAAATCGTCAAAGAAGAAGTTGGCCAAGAAACTTACACCGAGGTTTTGCCGTTCTTTGCGGTTTGCGAGAAATGTGGGCACCTCTACACCACGAGGGCTTACAAGTTTGACCCCAAAACCGACAAGGTCTCCTACAAATGTGAAGGGCTTGAAATCCGAGGCAAACTAATCGCAGGTTGCGGTCACGAAGGCGAAGTGGACATTAAAAGCGGGGAGGGCAAATTGACGTGGAAGAGCGAGTTTGCTGCCCGCTGGAAAGCCTTGGACATTAGGTTTGAAGCTTATGGCAAAGACATCGCTGACTCCGTACGCATCAACGATCGCATTTGCCGCGAAGTGCTCTGTTTTGAACCGCCTTCTCACGCAAAATATGAAATGTTCCTAGACAAGGGTGGAAAAAAAATTAGCAAGTCGGCAGGAAACGTGTTCACACCCCAAGTGTGGTTCAATTACGGTTCGCCCCAATCGCTACTTTTGCTTATGCTTAAGCGGTTTGTGGGTACACGTACCTTGGATGTTTCTGACATTCCGGCGTACATCAACGAGATTGACTCCTTAGAGGACGTTTACTTTAGCAAAAAACAGGTCAGTGAAAAAGAAGGCGCCAAATTGAAAGGGTTATACCTTTACTGCTACGTCATGAAGCCGCCGACTAAACCCAGTGTTCATGTACCTTACAACCTCATGGCATTTCTCGTTAAGATGGCTCCTAAAGAATGCCTAAATGACTACGTTACAGAAAAACTGCAAAGTTACGGTTATCTGCAGAAAAACCAAGTTTTAGACGCCAACCTATTACAGCGCATCGAGTATGCTTTGAACTGGACAAGGGACTTTGAAGAAATTAAGGAAACTACAATAGATCTAAGCGTTGAAGAGAAGAAAGCCATCACTGAATTTGTCACCAAACTTCAAACCGAAGACGACCCTGACAAAATCCAAAACGCAATCTTTAACGCAGCCAAAGACACCGGCATAAAACCCGGAGCCTTCTTCAAAACGTTATATCAGGTTTTGATGGGTGCACCACAGGGTCCTCGTTTGGGTCCATACGTTCTTGCTATGGGAAAACAAAACGTCATTGCCGCGCTACAAAGAGTCTTGAATCCCGTTAGCGATGAATAATTTTTCTATTTTTTCTTGTTTGCTTCTCTTCGCGATGACGATAATTATAAATATTCACCGTTAATGAGTGAATCTTGGAGAACGGCCACAAATTGGTTTACCCAGCCTTAACGGACCTAGCAACCTTTGTTTTGGTTCTTGCTTTAGGGATCCCATCAGTCTATATCTTTTCGAAAGCGTTAAAGTTGAAACCTCAAGTTATTGCTTTTTCTGAAAAGAAGAAAGGGGCGATCTTGAGTTTCATTGTTTTTGTTGCGGTGTTTACTGGCGCGTTTGGAATATACGGTTTCTATGATAGAGTGTGGATTCGCGCTACATTGACGGCTGACCCTCTTTATGTTCTTAGAGATGTCATTGCAATTGCAATACTTCTTTTGCCAGCCTTTATTGCTTTAAGGTACTCAAAGCAGAAATTAACAGACATTGCAGTTACCCGCAAAAATCTCGGAAAGAATCTTGCACTGGGCATTTTGACTAGCTTAATTCTAATTCTGTTTTTAGGCGTTCTTTCACCTTTTTTGGGCGGCGGTTTCGCGGGTTTTTCTGGAGCGACAGGTTATTTGCTTTTGAGTTATGTGATAATTGGTCTTGGTGAAGAAATCGTCTTTCGAGGGTACATCCAAACGAGATTGGTTGCCTTCCGCGGCTCAGCCGTCGGTGTGGGGGTAACGTCGCTTTGTTACGCTGCTTATAATTTTCCTTTAGGGTACTTTTGTTTCTCTGGAAATATTACGCTGGCTTTAGTGTATGGGTTTTGGAGATTTTCATCAGGGCTACTTTATGGATACACATTTCACAAGGGCCAAAACGTTCTCTCGTCGACTATTGTTCATATTTTTCTGGTCTGGGGCGGACTATTATTTGGCTTATATTTATGATTGACTAAAAAAACAAGATATAGAAGGATGTTGCGGAAAGCAAAAGCCTTAACTTATTTGTCTCACAATTAATAGTTAGAGATTCTAATTTTATCTGGGCGCAGTTGGGGAATTTATGGTTGAGTTCTCGAACAGTTTTACCAACGTAGAAACAGAAAAAGAGAATGCTAAAGCAGACGTTGAAGAAGATAAAACCCCAAGTTCCGCCTATTCATCTTGCGATTTAGTGTCTGATAAAGAACGCCTCAAAGACGTCTTAGACAATATTCCATCAGCAGTAATTGTTCTTGAGAAGCCAGATGGCAAAATAACCTATGCCAACAAAAGAGCACTTGAACTCCATGGCGTAAACCCATGCGGACTTGAATTAGAAAAGCACGCAGTAAATTTGAAAATATACTCAATGGATGGAAGGGTTTGTCCAACTAAAGAACTCTACACGTACAGGGCATTATTTAATGAGGAAACGGTACGTAACGCACCATTAATCCTTGGAAATGCAGATGGAAAAAAATTAATTGTTAACGTGAGTGCAAAACCACTCTACGACAAAGAAGGCAAAGTAAACGCAGCAATTGCAATTTTTGACGATGTAACTGAGCGCTTGCAAACTCAAGAAGCCCTCGAGGAAAGTGAGGCCCGATTGAAAATGGCGCAGAGGATTGCTCATGTGGGAAACTGGGAATATTACGTTAAAGAGGATAAAGCAATTTGGTCTGAAGAGTTATTCTATATTTTTGGTTTAAAACCGCAGCATTTCGGTCCTAACACGAGTGAGTATGTTGCTCGAATTTACCCTGACGATAGGGAAGCGATAAACAAGTCAATGGAGCAAATGCTCTTTAGCGATGGCTTATCTCATAAAGTTAGCTTTGATTATCGCATCATCCATAAGGATGGATCAATACGAACTATTCATTCGGAACGTATGGTTAGAGAAATTGGGGAAGATAGCAAACCAACAAGAATAGTTGGAATAGAACAGGACATCACTACACGAAAGCAGACCGAACAAAAACTTGAACAATACGCGAAGAATTTAGAGCAGCTTGTTGAGGAGCGAACAAAACAACTCAAGGATGCGGAACGGTTTGCGGCTATTGGGCAGACGGCAGGCATGATTGGTCACGATATCCGCAACCCCTTGCAGGCTATTGCGGGAGAACTTTTTTTGATGAAACAAGATGTAGATAGTTCGCCTGACAGCCAATGCAAAGGAGAGGTTCAAGAAAGTTTAGTTTCTATCCAAGAACAAGTAGATTACATAAACAAAATAATCTCCGATTTACAGGACTTCGCAAAACCACTAAAACCTGAATTAGCGGAGGTTGAACTTTGCAGCGCCATTCCTCAGCTAGTTGCAACCGTTAATGTACCAGCAAACATTGAAGCGATGACAAACTGCAACAGTGATTTACCAAAAATCAAACTCGATTTAACTTTCCTAAAGCGCATCCTAGTTAATCTGGCAACGAACGCCATTCAAGCCATGCCAAACGGCGGCAAACTAACCATAAAAGCAGCTCAAGAAGCCAACTCTGTTTCCATCACAGTTTCCGACACAGGTGTGGGCATTCCAGATGAGGTAAAGCCGAAAATTTTCCAACCACTAATGACCACTAAAGCTAAAGGACAAGGATTCGGACTCGCTGTGGTTAAACGTTTAGTGGAGGCTCAGGGTGGCTTGATTACTTTCGAGAGCAAGGTGGGCGAAGGGACGGAGTTTAAAATGACTTTTCCTAAATAACCTGAGCTCCCAAGACCACTATTTTTAAGTCTAAGCAAGGTATTTACTATTCTGCCCTTTCAATTTCTTGGGACAAACAATAGTTGGGCTCGTCGTCTAGTACGGATTAGGGCACCGGCCTGCGGAGCCGGACGTCAGGGGTTCAAATCCCCTCGGGCCCGCCACACATTCCTAAAACAAATTTAACCGGCAAAAAAACAACCTCTTTATTTCTGTTTTTTATTCGAGGCAAAGCCTGAAATGGTCAGCTGAAAAATACTCTCTTGCACAAATATGCTCTTCTTCTTATAGACTGGTTACTTCGGAGCCTCTGCGCACCAACGCTGTAGTCTTCTTTCAGAATATTTTGTTGCTCCTATTTTTGATGCACTACAATTTCGATTAGAAGAAGAAAAAATCGACAATTTTTTTAATGATTCCTTCTTCTTTCAACTTAACACTGAAACTAACAAGAAGAACAACAACACTACACCGCCATCTGTTGTTGTTCTCCCGATCAATAAAGCAACCTTTCAACTGGTAGAAGAAAAGCAAATTTTCCAACCTTCTTCTTCTTTTAAGTTGAGCTTATAAACAATTTATTATGTGATTCATAGGTTCAAGTGCCGGCGCCCCGATACCTCCTTATCGACATGGCACTAAAACGACTATATGTAATTGGATGTAGTTTGAGAGCAATTATTTGCTCAACTTTGGTTGGACTTTTGGTTTCTGTTGGCTTTGGATTTTGTTGGCTGCCCAGTAGATAAGGTTGCTTATAGCTATCGCGAACGCTGGAAATGCAGGAAGTATGTACCATTCTAGTTTGGTTTGGGCAAAAGTGAAGATTAGAAGCACGATTGCCATCCATGCGAGAAGCAATGTATCTGCTTTTGAACGCTTAAACACCAAATTAAAAGTGCAAAGTGCAGCGGCAAAAGGCAAAAGAATTGCCCACAGCGTCTCTTTGCTGAATAAATAGTTGAAATAAAACAGGTAGCCACCTGCATGACCTTCAATAGGGCTCATCGTTCTCGTAAAGCCGCTGTAAACGACAAACCAATTCCAAAAATTTGAGCCGAAACTAATGAACATGTAACCCAGCCAAGGAGCCAAAAGCAACAGTCCAACGCCCCAAAAAACTGAAAACCGCTTCGCAAACAGGAACCTGATGCTTTTCTTTGTTACTATGAGGTAACTGAAAAGTATTAAGGGAATCAGCAAAGCCTCAACTTGCTTTGTTAACAAAGCTAATCCGAAAAACAAACCACTTAAAATGACATATCGGCTAGTTTTTTTTGTTTTCTCGCTTAAAATAAAAAAGTAAAAACTAGCCGCGATAAAAAAGACAAAGGAAACATCGGTCATGGCATGCCTGGCAAACGTATAAAATAAAGTAAATGTTCCCAAAATTAATGCAGATGCAAACCCAACATAACGATTGTAGAGTTTCTTGCCCAAAAAGTAGATTAGAAACAGCGTTAAAGTAGCAAAAATGGGGCTCCAAAACCTTGTGACAAAGTTGCTAACTCCGAAGGCTTGGTATCCAAGAGATATCAACCACATGTATAATGGTGGCTTACCTATCCAAACCGCTAAGCTTCCAAAAGCGTAAGGTGTCACATAGTCTCCACTCTTAATCATGTGAAATGCCCACTGCGAATAAGTTTGCTCGTCGGCAGCCCAAAGCGGTCCACTACCAAGATTAAGGAAGAATATTGTGGAGAAAACCAGAATGGCTAAAATACAAAGAGCGTCGGTGTGTGCTGAAAACCAAGATATTTTTTGGAGAGGGATGTTGATGTTCTGAGGGTTCTTTTTAGCCTGTTTATTTGAATAAGCCAACCGTAGTATTATGAAAAGAACCAAGCCCGCAACGACGATTGCGATGGCGTCAAAGGCAATTGTCGTCCAAGCTATAGAATTGTTTGAAGGCATGCTTTCCGGGGCTGATTCAGTTAGTGTAAAGGCATAGATGTGGTTATCGCTTGAGCCTATATAGAGGGTGTTATTTACAACGGCTGGCGAAGAATCCACAAAATTTTCTGTTGCGTAACTCCATTGTTTTGCCCCTGTAGAAGCATTGAAACAATAGATACTATAATCTTCGGATCCCACATACACATTGCCAGCTACAACTGCAGGCGAAGACCGAACCCAATACCCTGTTGGAGTCTGCCAAATTTTGGCGCCATTGGAAGCATTAAAACAATAAACGTTGTTGTCCTCGGAGCCAACATAAACGCATCCATAAGCCACGGCTGGTGAGGAGTCCACGCAATCTTGCGTTTGATACCGCCAAATTAAATTGCCAGTAGAAGCATTTAAACCGCAAACGTAACCATCGTAAGAACCGACGTAAACATACCCATTGTAAACACCGGGTGAAGAAATAACACTGCCAGTATGATGGCTCCATAATTTCTCACCTGTTGAAGCATTTATAGCATAGACACAAAAATCGTCCGTAGAAACAAACACGACACCATCTGAAACAGCCGGCGAGGAATCCACACGCATGGAAGTTGGAAGAACCCAAACTAAATTACCGTTTGAAGCGTTAAAACAATAAACTCCTTGCGTCCCAGAACCCACATAAACGCATCCACCCACAACGGCAGGTGAAGACTGAATTGGTCCTCCAACCACCGATACCCAAACTGTCTTGCCAGTAATAACGTTAATGCAGTAGAGGTTGCCGTCGTTTGAGCCAACGTAGACATTCCCATTATAGATAGAAGGCGAGGAATCCACTACATTTCCAGTTTGGTAGTACCATAGCAGTTCGCCGTTTGAGGAGTTAAAGCAGTAAATGGCATAATCGTCAGAGCCCACGATAACGCGATCGTTGGATACTGCTGGAGAAGAAAAAATGGGTGCCATCGTAGTGAAATTCCATGATAACTTCATTGAATTTGTTGAGCCACTGACTGTTGTATAGCCGCTGTGGTTAGGGTCGTAGTGAAATGTTGGCCAGTCGTCGGTGCCGGTAGCGGAAGCTTCGGATATAGCGTAGAATTCAGTTGGAATGAGGAAAATAAGTAGGATGATTAGCATCCATTTGAGTTTAGTCATTGCTATCCTAGCAAACATCAATTTTGATTTATAGTGTATATTAAACTATTCAACTTCGAGAGCCAACTGTCTTGGAATCCAAGTTTTGCTGATGGATAAAAAAATTAGGGAGAGTTAATGACTCTTGTGTTATAAGTTTGCAGGTACGCTTTGTGAGCCGCGTCGTAAGGGTAACTTTCGGTTGTCGGATAAGGGAAGCTGGTCATTGCTTGGAACGGCAGCGGGCTCACCGTAAACGGCATATACGAGAGACCATTCCCCTTAAACCAGCAGTTGGCAACTAAGAAGTAGTCCCGAACCATGCCCGATGGAATAGGTGTGTTGTCAACTGGGAACTGTAGGGCAACTGAGTCGCCTTCCCTTCCAATGACAAATTTGTCATCAGCTAACTGCATAAGCGGCAAAGCATCGCCGTAACTGGTGAAGGCACCCGAAGAGTTTGAGTTTGTGGGAAATTCTTGCTGAAGGTTTGCGTATGTTGGATAAATGTCGCGAATATTTGTTCCCTGTTGGGATGTTGTGTCAACGCCGATGTAATCAAAGCGGATATCTTGGTAAGTGTTAATTCTCAACTCATAATTGTTAGTTGGAAACAGCCCTGTCAAATTCACAACAAACGTTTGATCCGTAACATCAGGCAACGGGAATTGACGGTTGTCAGGTACTCTTATCCAGCTTCCGTTGGCGGCTTTAACTTCCATAAAAGGCGGCGGCGAAGGTGTCTGTCCAGGTTGATTGGCGTACTTCATAAAGTTGGTTCCGCCTGCGGCGGTCGTGGGCCAAACAATTTTAGCATCAACGACAAGTTTTATTTCTTTAGCTGCAGATAGGTCACCAAGATTAAGGGTTATATTGTTCCATTGCCATCTGGTTCCAGTCGCATAGTTACCGTCAACTTTTGATATAATTGGAAGAACGTTTTGTCCTGAACCGTTAACTGCCGAAACCGGCGATGAAGGGTTTTTGTTCACCGTATAAATGGTTCCCTGATTGGAGAGATGGTAGATGAAGGTGCTGGTTGTTGAGAACACATTGGTATTTGCGGGGTGATCAACGGCTACGAGTTTGGCTGAATCGATGTAGAATATTTCGTCGCCCATTTCGGTTATTTTCATCTTATAAAAGCCATTTTGGGCTTTGAGCATTGAAGAGTCCAGTTTTATGTAGTCTGTTGGGTAATTGTAGGAGAAAACCATTGTCCCATCGGTTTGGAAGTGGTCTAAATATCCAAGCCACCCTGCCCCGTCAGAAACCTCAGCTGTATAACCATAATCGGTTCCGTTCCAAACAAATAGTGACGGGCAGGAGCCTGTTGGCGAAACTATTCGGACATAGTTCACGATTGCATATGTCTCTTTTTGGACATCCAAGGTTCGGGTGGTTGAGGCTGTTCCATCATTCCAACCGGCAAAACCAAAAGGAACTACTCCCCAACCGCCAATTTGAATTTTTTCAGGGTCTGGAAAAACGATGGTATGGGATCCAACCTCAACCAACTCTGAGAAAGGCGTGGTTTTAGTTTCCCCATCTAAGGTGAAAGTAAAGCCGACTCGAGTCGCAATAACATGTAAGGTATGTTTGCCTGCTTCCACTATCTTTAAGGTGCCTCCTTGTCCTCCCGCGGTCACTCTGTAGCTTCCTGTTGCGCTTTCCGATATTGTGGCTAACACGGTTTGGAAAGCATGAGGTGCAAGGTCCACTTGAACTCTCGAATATGGTGCCCCGTTCACGTTAAAAGGCAAAGCAAATGAGACAGCATCGGATGCTGTGTTTTGCACGTCGATTGTAACGTTGACTTCTTGGTTAGGCCAGGCTTCAGTAGGGGCTAAGAATAAATTAGAAAACTTAAGTGATTCAGGTAAAGCTGCAGGTTGGGCTAAAACTGTAAATACCGTACTTTGATCGGCAATTGTCACGTTATAAGTGCCGATGATGGATTCGGTGAAGTTAAATTTGACTTGCTGGGTTTGGTTAACTTCTAATGTTACAGCTTTTGTTTCGGTGACTGTATCGTTAATGTTCAAATTAATCGTGTAGGTACCCTGCACGGTTCCTATGTTCGCCACTGAAACCGCAACATCGACAGGTTGACCGATACTCGTTTCAAAAGGGTTTACAGTTAAATTACCCACTTGGAAAGGAGAGGAAACTTGGGTTGTGGGGAAAAAGTTGGCTCCATAAGTTTCAACATAATAGAAAGCGCTAACTTCCATCATAGCGCCAAGAATTAAAACGCAAAGTAAAATTACGCGTGACTTGTTGAGTGCAGTGCGGGATTTTATCATGCTGCCAACTCTCGGTTTTGCGTGACTATGTTGCCATGCGTATTTATCTTTATTCCTAAACTATTCGTCCTAACTCAAAAAATCTGAAAACCAAATTTGATTTCAAAACATAAAGCATGCTATAGTGTGGTTTATGCAAAATCTTATTTAATCCTCATTCAAATAAGGATACTAAATTTTCTCTTAAAGGAGTTATAGAATGTCCAAGCCAAAAGAATACTCATGGATGACAAAAGACAAACTAATGCTCTACACTTTTATCGCCTTAGCTATCCTTGCTGGTGTTTCTGCAATTTCTTTTTGGCCAACAGGCATTGTCATCTCCGTTATTTCGGTGGCGGTTGCTGTTGCCATTGACTTTGGGCTGTCAAAGGTGATGAAAGAAAAAGGCTGCCAAAACACGATGTCCGCCGCTGTTTTTGGCTTGATTATTGCACTCTCATACTCTTTGGGATTGCCTACAAAAAACACTGTTGAAATCCTGCCTCTTTCAGCTCCTGAAGCCTACTATTTTGTAGCCGCAATATCCGCATTGGGAATGATTCTTTTAAAGAAAGGACAAAACCTTCTGGGCAGAAAATACGTAAATCCTGCTGCAGCAGCAAAACTTTTGGTTCTTCTGCCCTTTCTAAACTCCATATTAATTGCCAAAGACCACGCAATTACAAGCTTTAACAATGCAGGCTTGCCTCCCTTAACCAGCTCCATCGGCTACACCGGTCCAGGCTCATTCTTTTTCTGGATAAACTCTTGTCTGGGCAATTCCTCAGTGAAAACACCTGATGCGTCAGGCGCTTTCTCCATCTTTTTGATCCAGAAATTTCACGGATGGACAGGCGGTGCTTCGGCTTTAGCCGTTATTTTGGTTGGGGTTGCCTTGTTTGTTGTCTGCCGTAAATACATAAAGTGGCGTATAAGTGCTGCTTATTTAGGAACTGTTACATTAATGTCGGTTTTGATGTGGGCAGTTTACGGTGGCGATCCACTGCTCAGGTTAGGGTTTGAACTGTTCATAGGAAGCTCAATTTTCCTGGCGTTTTTCATGATTACTGATCCAGCTACCACACCTTTAACCTATACTGGACAGGCAATATTCGGATTGGGTGTGGGTGTACTTACCGTGCTTTTTCAGACTTACATGAACTTCCTTGGAGGCTCAATCCTTGCACTTGTCATATTGAACCTAACGACACCATTGTTGGACAACATCGGATTACCTAAACCTATTGAAGAGAAGAAAAAGCATGTGCTTCCAAAAGCCAATCAATTTGATAAGGTAACAACTACAGAATGCATCAGATGCGGGGAGTGCATGGTTGCGTGTTGCCACAACTTAAGCCCGATACTGATCAAAGAGTCATATGATAAAAACAACACCAAAAAACTAACAAAACTTAAAGCCGACCTTTGCGATGGCTGCGGAAACTGCAGCTACGTCTGCCCAGCAAGAATTGATCTGAGAACCACTATACTGCGAGCAAAAGCGTCGCTACATCAAACATAAGGATCGAGGGCTATTTGATAAAAGGATTAACTTTGGGTCGAACACCGGAATAAAGGACGTAGCAACCCAACACTTTACCTAAATGGCGCTATTTGTTTTTTCATCGTAGAATCTATTGCTGATCAAAAAATATTGAAAAAGGCTGGTTTTTTTATTCTCTACTTGAGAGAACTATAATGTAGTCAGCTGTGTCAGCGCACATGTCTGCTGCTTGTTCGATGAACTCGATTAAGTCATCAAAGATAACCATTGCTCCGCAATTGATGCTTTCGCCGTATTTGACGAATAGGCTTTTTGCTTTTAGGTATTCAACGTCAATTGCGTGTTCGATGTCGCCTACTGCTTCTGCTTCTTTTATGGCCTCGTTGGGGTTGGATGAGATTTTCTCGATGCTGCCTCTTAGGGTTTGAGCGGTTTCTACGAGTTTTCCTGTCATGAAAACAGTTTTTTGAGTTAACTCTTGTGGAATGTCAGTTTCAGCAAGCATTTCAAGGCATCTAGCTGCATCTTTAGTGTGGTCTGCCAATGTATCTAAGCGTTTAACAAGGTGAAGCAAGTCTTCACGGTAATCAGCAACCAATGCTGCACCTTTTGATAGCTCCATAAAAACGTCTGTCCGAAGAGCATCTACTTCCTCTTCTGCAGTGTACAAGTTTTCAATGTATTTTTTGGATTCCTTAAAATTTTTCTCGGAAAAGGCTTTCGTTGCTTTATGTAACCATGTTACGGTGTCAAAAGCCTTCGTTATTTGTTCGTGAGCTAGTTCTAGGCCTCTGGTTTTGCGGCGTTGCTCAAACCAATCGTAACTTTTTTTCTCCAATAACACCAACTCCAATTATTAACAATAATTCAGGTTTGCAGATATAACCCTTCTCTTAAACAGGATTTTCACGTGTTTTCTTAACATTCATATATTCCCGCCAAAGAGATGTTTTTTAGGTTAAGCAAACATCAATTGCCAAAAGCCAATCCAAAAGATCAGCTTTTTCTGCTTTCACCTGCTTTTTTCCATTTGTTTTTTGTTTCAACTTTTTCCATCAAACAACTAATTTTGCCATATGGGGTGAATACCATAACTCTTCGAGATTTACTTGCTCCCTTATTCGCATTTTGCAAGGCACCGCATGCATAAAGAACATTTCTCGCTCAGCCCTATTTAGAATACCCAAAATATTCTATTGAGAACACTTTAGACTATATTGACATATTAGTCTTCTAAAACAACCCTTGCCAATGCAACCTTATCGTCTAAATTCTTCATCACAGTGTTCGTTACTTTCACGGTTAGCCCAAGCGCCTCAATTCTGCCTTTTTCACCAGCATCTTTGGTATCAATGACAAAAGCATCAAGAAAATCCGAGTAAAACTGGGCAACCCCAAACGCAGAAACCTCCACCCCCGAAGCACGAAGCATCTTGTCCGCAGGACCCTTGAGGGGTAAACCCGCAACAATAGGGCTAACTCCAACGACTCGAGCATTAGTCCTTTTTAACGCCCCTCTTATTCCCTCAACTGATAGAATGGTGCCAATACTAACAATGGGGTTACTTGGACAAACAACAACAGTATTCGCATCCAAAATTGCATCCAAAACCCGTGGTGAAGGCTTCGCTGTACCTGCACCAACAAATTCGATGCTTAACACTTCATCCCTGCATTGTCTTCGAACGAAGTACTCCTCAAAATTCATTGAACCGTTTAGCGTTGTTACTTTTGTTTCAAACTTGTCGTTTGTCATGGGCAGAATCTTGACTTTGAGCCTTAAAACATCGCAAACTTCATCGGTGATTTGGGATAGCGTTGCGCCTTGCCTTAAGCGGTCCGTTCGATAAAGGTGAGTGGCTAAATCCTTATCGCCCAAGTTAAACCATGTTTCTTGGCCGTAGTTTTTTAGCATTTCGAGGCATTGAAAAGTGTCGCCTCTAACTCCCCAACCCTTCTCTTGATCAACGATGCCTGCCAATGTGTAAGTAACGATATCCACATCGGGCGAGATGTGGAGACCAAATAATTCGATGTCATCCCCGGTGTTCACGATAACCGACAGATCTTCTTCTTTAACAATTTTAGTTAAACCTACTAAGAATTTGGCTGCGCCGACTCCCCCCGCCAAAGCCACAATCAAAACATTCTCACCGAAATGAGCTATTCATGATGTCCGTCTTTCTCTGAAACCCAGTACTCAGACGACGCACCCTTCTTGTCGGTTATGCTTTCTTTCTTAAAAACGGGCGCTTCACTCTTGTAACGCTCAACAGCTTCACGGAGCACAGGAAAAACATCGGTTCGGTGGGCTCCTGCAACCGCCACATAAACCAAGTCATCGCCTACATTGAATTCTCCCAGCAAATGATGAATTTGAACGCTAACTATTCCTGGTTTTTGGGTTAATTCTTCACTTATTTTGGTGAGCACTTGGTCCGCTTTTTCTTCGTATGCCTCTACTATTAATTTCTCAACTTTTTCTTTCTCTGGCTCAAACGTTTCTCCTCGAACCACGCCAATGAATAAGCCTATTGCGCCAGCTTTATGGTAGTTGGAGTCTTTTTTGATGTTGTCAATTGCGTCTTGGGCGTTGAATGTTCCTTTTTCATGCACACCCGCGTTGGTCAAAATTTGCGTTCTCCTGTTAGAAAATACTAAAAGTTCCTGCCTAAAACTGTTTACGGTTAAAAGAATAGAAATAAGAAAATAAAGAAAGTATGTTTATGCTTCGGCTGCAACTGGTGCAGATGCGACTTCTACTGGTGCTTCTGGCAGTTTTGCTGGAGCAGCTAAGAGTTTGGACTTTCTAATACCGACGTGACGTAATGGCGCAACGAGTTTTGCTTGATTGTAGATGTCTGAAGCGATTTTTCCAAGGACCATTTCTTGAACAAATTGGTCAAGTGTTAATGCAACGGCTTTTTCTTTGATTGTTTTCTCCATCATGGTGCGGATGATTTTTTCCTGAGATGTCTTTATTCTTGAAAGTGTCAGAGCTGAAACTGAAATTCTAAGTTTGTAGCCGTCTTTCGTGGTTAAGTTGAATAAGCCATCAACTTTGGTGGTTCTTCTTCTAACCAAACTGCGAAGATAATCTCGCGAGTATTCATGACCCTTGAAGAGTGTTTTGGCGGATTTTCCGTCAATCTCGTTTATCTGGAAGAACATTTTCAAGTAATGATGAGAAAAGTCACCTGTAATGTCATATAGGGTTGCTTCGACAACTCTGCCGATCATTTGTTTTTCTTCTTGTGCAGGTATCGAACCTAACTCTATGTTACCAAAGAACGAAGGCGCAACTACCATATACCAGGATTTGCCTCGCCACTTATCGCGTACGTGTTTTGTTTTGGAAGACAAATTTATTTCTCCAAACGTGCCACAACATTCTCATAGAAATATTAAAAGGTTTAGCGTTTTTTACCTATTTTATCTCTGTTACCTATGTATTTTCTTAACACTTCAGGTATAATTATTGTTCCATCGGATTGCTGGTTGTTTTCCATTATTGCTACGATTGTTCTGCCTGTTGCAATAGCAGTAGAATTCAATGTGTGAACGAAGCCTTTTGGCGGTGCACCCTCTTTTTCACGATATTTAATTCCTAAACGTCTGCCTTGATAGTCAGTGCAGTTACTGCATGAAACCACTTCGCGGTAACCATTCTGCGCAGGCATCCAAGCTTCAATATCATACTTCTTTGCTGCAACGGTACCAATGTCACCCGTGCAAACGTTAACAACTTGATAGGCTAAACCGAGTTTTTGCAAGATTCCTTCTGCGTTCTCTAAAAGTTCTTCGTGGAGTTTATATGAGTCTTCGGGTTTACAGAAAATGAACTGTTCGATTTTATTGAATTGGTGAGTGCGGAAGATGCCACGTGTGTCTTTTCCATGCGCACCTGCTTCTTTGCGGAAACAGGTGCTGATTCCAGCGAGTTTGACTGGCATTTCTTGTTCTTTTAGAGTTTCATTCATCAACATAGCTGCCATTGGATGCTCTGATGTGGCAATCATGTAGAGGTCTTCACCTTCAACCTTGTAGAGAACATCGCCAAAGTCGCCAAGTGAAGTTACGCCTTCGTACGCTTCCCGCTTCATCATGTAGGGTGGAACAATTGGTGTATAGCCTTTGTTTGAGAGCTCCTCTATAGCAAAGCACATCAAAGCCATGTCCAGCATGGCGACTTCATTTTTGAGAAAGAAGAACCTTGCGCCGCTGATTTTCCCAGCGCGTTCCATGTCGATTTGGTCTAACTCAAGAGCTAAATCTATATGGTTTTTTATCTGAAAAGAGAACTGTGGGATTGTTCCCCAAGTTTTCACTTGAACGTTATCCTTTGAGTCTTTTCCCATCGGAACCGAATCATCCAGTAAGTTTGGCAACCGCAAAAGGAAATCATGGATTTTCTGTTCCTGATTAACAACCTGTTTCTCTGTTAGCTTTATTTTCTGGTCGATGTTCTGTGCTCTTGAGAATTCGTCGGTTGCTTCTTGACCTGCCTGCTTTAGTTTAGCGATTTCTATGGTCACCAGTTTTCGTTCGTGACGCATCTCGTTTAGGTTGGTGTTGTTCACGCGCCACTCTTTATCTGTGGCAATCAATTCTTCGAGCATCTGGAGAACGTCTGGGTTGCCACGCTTCGCCAAATTAGCTTTTATAAGTTCAGGATTCTCGCGGATAAGCTTGATATCTAACATGTTCTCACACGTAATATTTCTCTATCTAACAAAAACAGCTATTTAACTTTACGATAGAAACACCAACTCAAATTCTATGTTATAATTCTCAGTGGCTAAATAAAATCTGTAGCCCTTTTATAATGCAAGACTTGAAGATACTAAAAAAGAACTTTTCAGTTTTTGCAAAAAAACAAGAATAGCTAAAAAATGGAAGAAGATATAGATAGATTTCTGATTTGTGTGTCCGGTTTATTTTTTGGTTAGAGTTATCTCCATTGTGGAAACCATTCTGGATTTACTCTCACCCTCACGAGGTGGCATCTCGACTGTTCCGATGGCTATCTTGCTAACTTTAAGGTCTTTAATGAACCGGTTTCTTGTAATTTCAGCTACGTCAACTGCAGTCGTTATAGCTTGGCCTCTTGCTTTTAGTGTGATTTCTTTTAGGTTTCCTGCTGAGAGGCTTGTAATGATTGCCAGAACATAGCTCATAGGGGGTTTGTTTCCGACGAAGATAACATCTGGATTGTTTTGGGTCATTTTGTTTTTACTCCTTTGTTGATTGCTTTGTGTAACGTTGCTGTTATGCGCTCTGATGCGCGTCAGAACGTCACTTCCAAAATATACAGATTCTTCCTTATAAGTTCATTCGAAAAACCAGCGTAGGAACAAATGTTCAACAAATTAATTAGAAAGGCTTTTCTGCAGCCAACCACTATTTTGGCTTTAACATAATCGAGTCGCGAGAACCTGTGCTTACCAAACTTAAGCAACAAATCCAGCAAATGCTAACAATTGAAGCTAAAATTGCCAACAAGCTAGGTTTTACTCCCAACAGAATAAGTATAGTAGGCTTCATACTTGCTTTAGTTTCAGCAATCACATATGCAGCAACAACAAATAGGCAGCCTTGGTTGCTGTTATTGGCAACTTTTTTCCTCTTAGCCTCAGGATTCTGCGACACCATGGATGGGATAGTCGCTCGAACATACAAGCAGACAACAGTTTTTGGCGGTTTTTTTGATTCAGTTTTAGATAGATACGCAGATGCAGCAGTCTACGCGGGAATTATTATTGCGGGTTTATCCAATGCCGCTTTGGGTACCTTTTGGGGTCCAATATTGGGCTTAATCACTCTATCAGGATCTATGATGGTAAGCTATACCCGTGCAAGAGCAGAAGCTGTTGGAATAAAAATGGAGTCAGTTGGTTTTGCTGAACGCGCCGAACGTATGCTTATCTTAGCAGTTGTTAGCATAATCGGATACTTCTGGTTACCCGCATTAGGTTACGGTATAGCAATTTTGGCGGTACTTTCTAACTTGACAGTTATGCAAAGAGCATATTATGTTTACAAAACACTAAAGAAAAAAGCAGCAGTTTAGCCGCTTAGTACCTTCGTTTATAACCTTTTGAATGGCGTTCGTTCTCAGCGCGGACCTTAACAATACCGCGGTGAACAGCACAAGAGATACAGTAGAATTTTGTGTCTACCCAAGAGGCTAAGTATGTGCCGCTTTGTCTGAGTTCTTTAGCTAGTTGTGGCTCAACAAAAGATACTCGTCGGGTGGACCGTTTTGCTTTGTCTCGTGGCACCGAAGCCCCGCAATTTGCGCATTGAACAAGAGTACTGCTTCCTTTGTTTCCTTTTGATCTTCCTCGGCTTTTTCGTTTAACGGGCATTATTTTGACCTCTTTCTTTTCTAATGTTCCATTTATTGACTTAACTATCTTATATATCTGACCGTAATTTTAGGAGAGATGCAATGTTTGCGTTCTGAGTTATCTGGGGAATAATTTTTCCATCGAACGAAGTCATCAACGTTGTTACTCCTGGACCATGGCCAGCTGTGACACAATTTGTGTGAACAACCACGCCTACAGAGACAGCTCCTTGGCGGTAAATTCTTCCAAACGAATGGTCAGCGTCAATGATGGCAACTAAATCGCCAAGCCTCAAACTTTCAAGCCCATACTGCTTAACGATTGCTTCATCAAACATTTGAATATCATAGTCTCCCGAGTTAACTTGGTTTGCACCTAAACCTGAACCCATTATCGCCGCAGGAACGATATGTGTAACAGGAACCTCCAGTTTGGCTCCTTTTGGTTTTGGGTTCCACACCTCAAGCAAACCGGGGTCCATATTGAGAATTTTAATTTCCGGAAAATCCAAAAGCTTCAAACCTGTACCATAGGCCTTAACAAGTATTCTATCGCCAAGAGTAAGATCCTCTAAAATCTCAGTTGGAAAATCTACCAAAACATGCTCAATTCCGCCATGCTTTCCGGTAACAGTGCCTTTAGCTCCTTTAGCGTCACCCGTCGCTACTATCGCTTGGTTTCCAACGCAAGATAGCACATTGAAAGCCGTGTTCGCTGCTTGCCCTGAACGAGCATCGTTCTCCTTGTTTTCTACGCTCACGCATGGTTCCACATGATCAGCTTCCCAACCGCACGCTGGATCACCAACCCTCAAGTTGTATGTTATGCCTCCTACTCCGGGAAGCACTATGGGTTTTCCCGTTGCTGAAACATTATAGACATTACGGATGGTGGGACTTGCGATTTCTCCCATAACTGAGATTTTTACGAGTTTTTCAGAGTTTGTTTTGAGCATTAATTGTTCCTCTGGACTTTGTGGTCTAGCGCGCGGGGTCAAATAAACTTTCACAGATGACTTTTCGGGGTTAAGCAACTCTTAAATTAAGCTTCCTTTTATTGTTCATATAGAAGTTAATTTAACTAAATTATCGGAAGTGAGTAGGCCGTGGCTGAAATTGGATTAAGAACAAAAATGTTCGTTAGAGACATCATGAGCAGCCCAGTAGTAACAATGGATGAAGATGAAACCTCCAATAAAGCCGCCGCTAACATGGATATGCACGATTTAGGCGCTGTAGTAGTAACTAACAAAGCAGGAAAATCAATCGGCATCATTACCGAACGTGACCTAGTAATCAGGGTTATAGCTAAAAACCTCAAACCAGACACTGTTAAAGCTAAAGAAATCATGACCACGCCCTTGGTCACTATAGAGCCCGAAGCCACCATAAGCGATGCTGCAAGAAGAATGACGCGACTTGACATTAGACGGTTGTGTGTTATATACAAAGGCAACCTGCTTGGAATAATCTCCAGCAAAGACATTTTGGGCGTAATGCCCGAGTTAATTGAGATAATGGTCGAGAAATCCCGCATCGAAGGAGCCGCCGGAACTGAAGACACCGAAGAAGTACCGCTCTCTGGATACTGCGACCGCTGCAACGCCTACAATGAAAGCTTAAAAGAACGAAACGGACAAAACATCTGTGACGAATGCCGCGTAGAACTCGAAGAAGAAAAATAACCAGTTCTTTATTTCTATTTTTTAGTTAACTTAAAAATCATTTAAAGGTAAACAGACCCTTAACTAGTTGACTCCAACCTTTGCTGGACCACTTCTACACCATAACGAAGCAGACTTTTCACCCCGCTTAATCTGTTTCTTGGAACAACCGCCACACTATGAATTAAACCACACAAGGACAAAAGCACCTTGGCTAAGAATGAAGACTTCGAGTAAACTGCAAGCCTTAAAACAAAAAGAAACAAGTCTAAGAAGCCATCTTGTGCTCTCTTTTTAAAATTCATTACACCACTTCTTTCAGGCATAATCTTCCTCATGAAAAGTTAAGGGTTTTGTTTAAGTCTCAATTTTCTATCCGAAAATAGCCTTTAGATAAAACTTTAATTAACCAAATCACCCGCTATTCAATGAGTCGTGAACTGACGTGATTGTTGATTCTGTCCTTACAAACGCCAAAGCCTACTTGGGCGGGCAAATAGTCGACTGCAGCATAGCTATCGAAGGAGAGAAAATACAAAAAATCGGCAAAGAAACTCAAATGCCCAATGCTGACCAAAAAACTAACCTACACAACATGCTGGTCCTACCAGGCTTGATTGATGAGCATGTGCATTTGCGAGATGAGGGCAAAGCATACAAAGAAGATTTCAATTCTGGGACTTCCGCTGCTGCGGCTGGAGGATTTACCACTGTTTTGGACATGCCCAATAACGATCCAGTTACAATGAGCGTTAAAACCCAGAAGAATCGCATGCGAATAGCGCAAAGCAGAATCCTTGTTAATGTTGGATTTTATTCGGAATTTCCAAAAAGTCTTGCAGAAACAAAAAATATTGTTGCTGAAGGCGCGGTTGGGTTTAAGTTGTTTATGGGTTCCCAAATAGGCGGTTTAAACATTGACGACGACCCAACCCTACAAGATGCGTTCAAGGAAGTTGCCACCTTGAAAGTGCCTTTAGCAGTGCATGCTGAGGATAGTACAACGCTATTAGCTAACGAAGAGAAATTGAAACAAGATCAAAAAGTTGGCACCTCCGACTTTCTACGAGCACACACTGAAACCGTTGAACTAAAATCTATTCAGCGGCTATTGGAATTAAGCCAGAAGACAGATTTACAAATGCATTTTTGCCATGTTACTAGCCAAAAAGGCTTAAAAGCCATCGCCGAAGCAAAGAGATCTAATAGAAAAGGAAAGGTAACATGTGAGGTTACACCGAACCATTTGATGCTAACCTGTGAGGATGTGAAGCGGATTGGGCAACTGGCAATTATGGCGCCTCCACTTCGCAGCAAAACCCACTTAGATGCTTTGTGGAAGGGTTTGGAAGATGGCATTGTTGATACCATAGGCTCAGACCATGCACCCCACGCTTTGAGCGAGAAGTCAGCAAGTAGCGTTTGGGATGTAAAAGTTGGCGTGCCAGGATTAGAAACCACACTTCCGCTTATTTTGACGCTTGTAAAGAAGGATCGGTTAACTCTAACTCAGGCAGTCCATTTGCTTTCAGAAAAACCTGCAGAAATCTTCGGTTTAAACGACCGCGGTCGCTTGGAAAATGGCAAGAACGCCGACCTAACTATAGTGGACTTTAACCGCCAATTCAAAATTGAAGCCTCCAAATTTAAGTCGAAAGCCAAGTTTTCACCCTATGATGGCTGGGACGTTCAGGGAAAAGTGGTAAGAACTGTTGTTAACGGGCAAGTAGTCTTCGATGAAGGTGAGATTATTGCTAATGGCGGCAGCGGATTGGTTGTTCGGAAGCGTAGAATGTGAAGTTCCTTGCGGATGGAATGCTTGGGAAACTGACGCGTTGGCTGCGCATGTTAGGGCAAGATGTCTTGTATTCGGTGCAGTTTGATGATTCCGAGCTTTTAGAATTGGCAAAGAGGGAAGAGCGTGTTTTGTTGACTAAGGATCTTGAACTCTATAAGCGTGCTGTCGGCAAAGGAATGGATGCTTACTATGTTGAGGGAAAGTTTGAGGTGGAGCGGCTGGCGGAAATCGCCAAAAGATATAGATTGCAATTGTCGATTAACATGGACAAGTCGTATTGTCCAGTATGCAACACCAAACTGAAATTAACCGAAAAAGAGCAACTCCGAAGCGAATTGAAAAACAAAACATTCACTCATTACGACAAATTCTGGAAGTGCCCCAACTGTGGTCAAGTTTACTGGCAAGGAGCCCACTGGACACAAATCAACAATACATTAAATCAAGCACAAGTAAAACTTGAAAAGTTAAAAGAAAATAATGGCGCTTAAGACAGCCATTTCAAGGGAATATCTTGGAAAGTTCCATCTGGTAGAGTTCTACGAATAGTGATTGGCAAAATACCCGCATCAAGCTCGCTTAATGCGATGTCGATTGGGTTTGTGTTTTCTGCTGCATCTACCAAGATTGGTGCTCCCATCGAGATTTGAAGCGCACGTGCACCCACGATTCTTGCTTTCTCGAAGCGAGTAATTTTTGGAGGTCCAACGTTTATTTTTTGTTCTGACATTTTACATCATTCCGCCCGGCATTCCACCCATACCGCCCATGCCCATCCCTCCTGGCATTCCTCCTCCTGGTGGCATTGGAGGAGTCTTCATTTTGCTTGAGGATATGACGTCATCGATTTTAAGAATCATTGATGCAGCTTCGTTTGCTGATTTGATGATTTGCTTTTTGACTGCAAGAGGTTCGTAAACGCTTATTTTTGTCATATCTTCCACTTTGCCTGCGAGAACATCTATGCCGGCCCAAGTTTCGCCTTTCTGATGTCTAGTTCGTAATTCAACCAATACGTCAATTGGATCTAAGCCTGCGTTTTCTGAAAGCGTTGTGGCTATTGCTTCTAGTGATTCCGCGAATATTGTGATTGCAAGTTGCTCTCTTCCCTGCACGGTTTGAGCATATTTTTTGAGAACACTCGCCATCTCCATTTCTGGAGCGCTGCCGCCAGCAACGATTTTTGGCTCCTCAATTAAGTCTTTAACAACACATAGTGCATCGTGGATAGAGCGTTCGGCTTCTGCAGTCATCCGCTGGGTTCCACCCCTAATTAGAATGGTAACTGACTTGGGATTCTTGCAGCCCTCGATGTAAGTCATTTTGTCATCGCCCGTTCTGCGTTCCTCAACTAAGGCGGCGTAACCCAAGTCTGATGCTTCGAGTGCTTCAATGTTGCTTACAATTTTTGCGCCTGTGGCTCTTGCAAGTTTTTCCATGTCTGATTTCTTGGCTCGCCTAATTGCTATTACACCCTTTCTGGAAAGGAAGTGTTGAGCCATGTCATCTATGCCTTTCTGGCAGACCACTACGTTGGCACCTGAAGATAGGACTTTTTCAACCATGTCTTTCAGCATGGTTTCTTCCTGCTTTAGGAAGGCTTCTATTTGGTCTGGGCTTTCAATGTTAATTTTTGCATCGATCTCTGGCTTCTCGTTTTCCAGCGATGCTTCAAGTAACGCAATTTTTGCTTTCTCTAATCGCTTTGGCATGCCTGAATGAACGATTTCTTTGTCTAAAACTATTCCGTAGATTAGGCTAGTGTCTTTGAGGGATTCACCTGTTTTCTTCTCAACCTTTACGTCATCAACATCAGCTTTGTAGGTGCCATCAGCTTGTTTTTCAGCGACGGATAACATGGCTTTAACGGCTAAATCAGCCAGGTAATCTTTGTATTCCGCCACAATTTTGCTGCCCATGGATGTAGCTGCAGCCTTCTTGAGGTAGTCGGTTGATTTTAGGTCAATTGGTATGGCGATTTTCTCCAAAGTTTCCAGAGCTTTGTCAGCGGCTTTTCGGTATCCGTCAATTATGACTGTTGGGTGGATGTCTTTGTCGATTAATTCTTCAGCTCTACTGAGTAGTTCGCCTGCAATAATGACGGCGGATGTTGTTCCGTCTCCTGCTTCTTTGTCTTGTGTTTTGGCGACTTCAACAAGCATTTTGGCTGCTGGATGCTGAACATCCATTTCATCAAGAATGGTTCGTCCGTCGCTTGTTATTGTTACATCTCCGAAGCTATCAACAAGCATTTTATCCATGCCTTTTGGGCCAAGTGCGCTTCGAACACTTTCAGCAACAACTTTAGCTGCCATGATGTTACTGTGTTGAGCTTCTCTTCCGCGGCTCCTGTTTGAGCCTTCTTTCATAACCAAAACGGGTACTCCACCAGCTTGTAAATTTGACAAATCAAGTAACCTCCAAATAACGCGAACAACAACAAGACATTACTAACCATATAAGTTTTTCTAGTCCTGCCGTGTCGAACAAAGCCAAGCAAACGATTTTTGCATCATTGACCCGTTTTCCAGGCTTGGACCGTTTCATTTTTGCCAAACTAGTAAACTGAAACTTTAGATACACCTGAAATCTTTAGCAGTTCAGGAATTAATTCGCCTGGGATTTTCTTTTCAACTATCAAGGTTAGTTTTGGTTCTGGTGAAAGTTCTGGGTCGTCTACAATTGCTTGTCGTATGCTTAAACCTGCTCTATTGAGGAGCATGGCTGCGTTGGAGAGAATTCCTGGGGACTTTGCGTTTACGGGGGTTATTTCTAGGACTCCGAGGTTTAGGTGTTTGGCGATTTCTTTTAGTGAGTGTCCTGCTGGGCGGATTTCTTCAAAAATCATCTTTAGGTTTGGGTTGGCTTTGATAGTGCATAGGGTTTCATTTACTGTTCTTCTGTCTACGCCTGCCACTCTTGCTATGCGAACGGGTGGGATTTCGATTTGGTTTAAGTATATTTTGTCGTTTTTGGCAGATAGGCCGTTTTCTATGAGGACACGTGCTACTTTGAGTCGTTCGGGGTAGGCTTCGAGTTGGGTTTTGATTTGTTTCCACATTTTTGGTCGCTTGTGTGTATTTCTGTTCGTTTAGGTATAAATGTGTTGTTTTATAATGTACAAAACTGTACACAAAAGCCTTAAATAAAACTTTAAGGTACGAATTAAAACTCAAGATAGAAGGCGAAAAAATGCCCGACAAAAAAATTCTATTAAAAGAATCAGACATACCAAAACAATGGTATAACATCGTGCCCGACTTGCCACATCCGCTCCCGCCTTTCATAGATGCGGCGACAGGGCAACCAGGCGTCGGCATCGTCCCAAAAATCTTCCCAAAAGAAATCATCGGACAAGAAATCAGCCAAGAACGTTGGATAAACATCCCAGACGAAGTCCGTGAAATCTACAAGATCTGGAGACCTTCCCCGCTGTTTCGAGCATTAGGCCTAGAGAAAGCGCTTAAAACACCCGCCAAAATCTACTACAAATATGAAGGCGTTAGCCCCTCAGGTAGCCACAAAACCAACAGCGCTGTCCCACAAGCCTACTACAACATGAAAGAAGGCATCACCCGCGTCACCACTGAAACCGGCGCGGGACAATGGGGCAGCGCACTCTCGTTTGCCGCCAACAAATTCGGTTTAGAAGCAACCGTCTACATGGTCCGCGCAAGCTTCGACCAGAAACCCTACCGCAAAGCAATGATGAACGCTTTCGGCGCAGAATGCATTGCAAGCCCAAGCAACAAAACCGCAGCAGGCAGAAAAATCCTCGCTGAAGACCCAAACACTAAAGGTAGCCTCGGCATAGCCATCAGCGAAGCCGTCGAAGACAGCTTAGAAAGTGAGAAAACAGGCAAAAAAGCAAACTACACCATCGGATCTGTCTTCAACCATGTCTGCATGCACCAAACCGTAGCGGGACTCGAAGCCCAAAAACAGATGGCGTTAACAGAAGACTACCCTGACGTTATCTACGGATGCATAGGGGGAGGCAGCAGCTTCAGCGGGTTGTTCTGGCCATTCTACTACGACAAAGTCTCCAAGAAGGCACCTAAAGAAACAGCTTTCGTTGCAGTTGAACCCACGGCTTGTCCCAAAGTCACGAGGGGCTACTACACATTTGACCACGGTGACACCGCCAAACTTACTCCGCTCGTGCCCATGCATACGCTTGGACACGACTTCATGCCCGCGCCCATCCACGCAGGCGGATTAAGATACCATGGCATCGCACCCACCATCAGCGTACTCGCAAAAGAAAAGAAAATCAGCACTCAAGCCGTTAACCAAGTCGACGCGTTTGACGCCGCTAAAATCTTCATCCGCTCTGAAGGCATAATTCCAGCACCAGAATCAGCACACGCCATCAAATCAGTCGTTGACGACGCAAGAGCATGCGCAAAAACCAACCAGTCAAAAACGATATTGTTTGCATTGACAGGCCACGGCTTCTTTGATATGACCGCTTATGAAGAATACTTCGCCGGCAAACTCTTGCCATACGAGTACCCTACCGAGAAAGTTGCGGAGTCCATGGATAAACTGCATAAACTATATCCTTGGCTAACTGACGCCACCGAGAAATACATCGGCTGCGAAACCTACTAAACCTCAGGCCCCCATCATCTTTACTCTATTTCTTCTTATTGGCAATCAACTTAATAATAAACAGGTTATCTTCCTTTGAACTCTGCTAAAGAATCCATTCCAATAAAAACCTTAGGATTCATAATTAACCCCGTAGCGGGCATGGGAGGCGCTGTTGGATTAAAAGGAACAGACGGCAAAACAATCTTAACCAAAGCTATCGCCCTAGGAGCTAAACCCATAGCCACCCAAAGAGCAGAAACCTTCCTAAACCAGCTAATCCCAATCAAAGAAAACCTAAAACTAATAGTTGGCGCTGGCTACATGGGACAAATCCAAGCAGAAAAAAGCGGCTTCTCATACAAAACGATCGGTGAGAGCAAAAAGGAAACTTCCTCTGAAGACACCCAATCCATTGCCAAAGGAATTGTTGAGGATTGTGTGGATTTGCTGGTCTTCTGTGGTGGCGACGGAACAACAAGGGATATTCTAAAAGCTGTGGACCTGAAGGTTCCAGTTTTGGGTGTTCCCACGGGCGTTAAGATGCACAGTGCAATATTCGCGGTCAGTCCTCAAGCGGCCGCAAGGGTAACTGCCATTTACTTATGGAAGGGGTTGCCACTTAGGGAAGCGGAAGTTATGGATGTGGATGAGCAAGCGTTTAGAAAGGGGCATTTGTCTGCGGAACTTTACGGGTATCTGTTGAGCCCTTATATGCCGCACTTGATTCAAGGCAACAAGATGGAGAGCCCGGTGACTGAAAGCGAAGTGGAAAATCAAGCAGCTATAGCAATCTACATAAACGAAGAAATGAAACCAGAAACCATCTACATCGTCGGACCAGGAACAACCACCCGAACCATCGCCGATCTCTTGGACCAGAAAAAAACGCTCCTCGGCGTTGACCTTTTCCAAGATAAAAAAATAATTGCAAAAGATGTTGGTGAAAAACAAATCCTTCAAGTAATAAATGGAAAAAAAGCCAAGATTGTTGTGACGCCTATTGGTGGGCAAGGCTTCATTTTCGGCAGAGGCAACCAGCAGATAAGCTCCAAAATCATCCGCCAAGTGGGCTTAGACAATATCGTTGTAGCCGCCACTAAGGGCAAGTTGGATAAGTTAGAGAGTTTGAGGGTCGACACTGGCGATTCTGAACTGGATGAGCAGTTAAGAGCAAATGGGATTAGAGTCATAGTTGACTACAAAATAACTAAACAAATGAACATTGAATAATTCTTTTCCAACCTAAACTCCTTTAAAAATTGAAAAGTAACGAAGAATGTTTTTCTTGGTAACGGAAATATACTCGAAGTCCAACCTATTCTAACAAACTGAGGCTGAAACTGTGATTCCGATTAATTTGCCAAAAATCGGCGAAGAAGAAGTCCAAGCAGTAGTTAAAGTTCTAAGAAGCGGCATGCTAACCAGTGGACTCGGCATGGGTCCAGCCGTAACAGAATTTGAAAAGGGCTTTGCAAAAATGGCTGGCGCCAAACATGCCGTAGCAGTTAACACTGGCACCGCAGCGCTACACGCAGCCATAATGGCAGTTGGGGTAAAGCATGGTGATGAAGTTATTTTGCCCAGTTTCACTTTCGTAGCAACCGCGGAAGCCGTTGCATTGGCAGGAGCAAAACCAGTTTTTGCCGACATCGACCCCAAAACTTACAATTTAGCACCATCAGCAGTGGAAAAAGCATTAACCAAAAAAACCAAAGCCATTTTACCGGTAGATTTGTATGGTTTTTCCGCCGAAATGAAACCTCTCCGAGAGATTGCAGACAAAAATGGTTTGGTTTTGGTAGAGGATGCAGCTCAAGCACATGGAACAACATATGACAAGAAGCCCGCGGGAGCTTTTGCTGATGCAGCTTGCTGGAGCATGTATGCAAGCAAAAACATAATGACAGGCGAAGGCGGCGTAGTAACGACAAATAACGACCAAACCGCAGAGACTCTACGGATGATTAGGACGCACGGCGAAAAAGCCAAGTACGCCTCACTAATTTTGGGAACGAATTATCGTATGTCTGAGATTCAAGCTGCCATCGGCAATGTACAACTTGAACGATTAAGCGGTTTTGTGGCTAAACGACGCCAAAACGCACAGTTACTTACTAAACTCTTAGAGAAGAACAGCAAACTTGTTTTGCCTTATGAAGCAAAAGACAGACTGCACAGTTGGTACCTCTATACTGCACGTTTAAACGATGGAACAGAAAATCAACGCAACACGATCATTGCAGAACTCAAAAACAAAGGAATTGGTGCAGAAGCGTATTATGTAAATCCAGTGCATCAGATGCCATTCTATAGAGAAAACTTTGGAAGCCCAAAACTCCCAGAAACCGAGAAAGCGTCAAAGCAGGTTTTCTCGTTGCCAATTCATCCTGGAGTCACTGAGGAACAGGCTCGATTTATTGGGGAAACAGTTCTCAGTCTCCTTTAGTTTGGCTGTTCTCTGTAGTGGAGTGTAAGAGTTAAATTACCCTTTACATACTATACCATCTGATTTGTAGGAATTGGGTTTTCTTTAAGGGGTATGAACACTTTGAGTAATGAAGAAGGCGTTTCCCGCATAAAGGTCAAGTTTCTCATCGAATGCTTAGGTGAAGCTGAGGGTGAACTTGTCAGGTTCCTTGCACCAAGAACAATAGACTATATCGTTCGCAAGCTTCCCCTCGAAGGTAGAGCCGCATTGTGGAAGGAAGAGGTTTACTTTGAAATTCCCTTAAAGATGGGTGAAGAAAAAGCTAAGCCGACAGTGGAGCAAGGCACGATTGCTTTCTGGCCGATGGGCAGTGCTTTATGTGTCTTTTATGGTAATTCTCAGCCCTACAGTCCAGTGAGTATACTAGGAAAAATTACCAGTAACCTAGAACTTTTCAAGCAAGTTAAAAGTGGAATAACAATAAAAATTCAGTTGTTAAAGACTTAGAAAGCAATTGAGCTGTCTTTCCACATTTCAAGTAGGCGCTCACATTCTTCTTTGATTTCTTTATCTTCAGTTTTTTCTTTGAGGGTTTTTAAGAATTCGATACGCTTTGCCACAGACCGTTTTTCTGCGTTGCCACCGTAGTAGAGTTCGCCATCTAAGTACTCTTTCATGTGGTAGGCTTTTTGGATAAATAGACTTGCCGCGTCCACTGGGTTTTCTACTGCAAACTTGTTTGCCCAGATTACGACTTCTGTTTCCCTGAGTTGAGTTATACCGTCGATTTCCATGATTTTCCTTATGTAGGATTGCAAAAAGTTGTGGTATCCTGCAGTTTTGATTAGTTCAAGGGCTTGTTGTACCTGTTTTCTAAACTCAGGTGTGCCTTCAACTATAAGATTGTGTTTATGGCCCTGATCTATTAGTGCCTTTGCGGTTTTTACTTCTTCTGTCGTATAAACTCTATCTGGGAAACTCATGAAAATACAAACTCCAAATAAGAAAATATTTTATTAAAATAAGATAAATTGTGCAGTTATGCAGCAGGCTTGTAGATTTTGATGTTGTGGCTGCCAGAGACAAGTTGAATTGAACCGTTTGCCTCAAGTTGTTCGAGATAATCTTTGGCTGCGCTTATGCGTATGCCGTAGCGTGTTGAAACTGCATATGGCGTTAAGACACCCATCTTTTTGATTTCAGCAATGTTTTTGCCATCTTTTGCATCTGGAACCATTATACCAACGGTCTTTCGTTCTTTTGGTGGTCCAGCTTTCTCTTTCTTCTTTGCTTCTTTAGCTTTATCTTCGTCTGCCTTAACCTGTGACTTTTCCATCTGCTTTATGCCGAGTTTCTTTTTTCCACCCATTATTTTTCACTTTAGTTCTTTTTGTCTGCATTTTTATTGTGGTTGGCTTATTTCAACCTTATGTTGCGCTTTCCAGTCTTTGATTGGAACGCCAAGTTTCTTTTCTACTTCAGCACGGTGGATGGAATTCATGGTGCAGAATGGAATTATGCGTCCATCTGGAACAGCATAATGGATTAGGCAGCGTTCTATTCTTTCGAGATCAAAGTTGTACGGGTCCATGAAGTGCATTGAAGTAAGCAATAATGATTGTCTTTGGAGGTCACCAAGGGATTCATAATCGCCTTTTATCACGACCGGCAAAAGCTTTCTTATGAAACTGAATTTAACATGCCGCAATGAACCTACGAGGGATAGGTATGCTCTTGTTCTGTGGCCATCAGATGCTTTGGCGTAAACATTCCTCATACCGTCAAAGAACTTTTCTACATTAGCAAATTGTGTGATTGGTTTGATTTTGCCGTTCTCTATAAACAGGTATGTTGCCATACCGCAGTGTGGATGTGCAGTGAACTCCAAGTATTTTCTGCCTTTTAATGCGCCTACTGCTTTAGACACAATAGCTACTGAAGGCACAGGGAAAAAGTCTGACACTTTAACAGCCCCGTTTGTTTGCGCTTCAACGTTCTTCATAAAGTCGGGAATAGTGATGCGCATTTTTTCGCGTTCCGTTTGTGGCAAACGCCCGCATAGACTAACGGGTTGAACGTTTATGCATCTGACCACGTCGAAGTTTTTAACAGCAAAATTGACGATATCACCAAGTTGGTGATCGTTGACGCCCTTGACCAATGTAACTACCAGAACTATGCTTTCGAAACCTGCGGCTCGCAAATTCTCGATGGCCTTCATTTTTATGTCAAGCAGGTCTACGCCACGAATGAATTTGAAAACGTCCGATGTTAACCCGTCGAATTGCAGATAAATGGTACTGACGCCAGCTTCTTTGAGTTGTTTGCAATATTCTACGCTCTGCGAGATCCGAAGGCCGTTCGTGTTAATTTCAACGTGGCTGAACCCGAGTTCTTTTGCTTTTCGAATAAAATCGAGGAGATCCTTACGGATTGTTGGTTCACCACCCGAGAACTGCAGGGCGGTAGCAGGTACCGGTTTGTTGGCTCGAAGGTTCTCAAGCATTCCGAAAATTTGCTCTTTTGTCGGCTCATAAACGTATCCTGCAGCTGCAGCATTAGCAAAGCAAACTGGGCAAGTTAGGTTGCAGCGATTTGTAACGTCGATAATTGCCAAAGCCGTTTGGGATTTGTGTTCGGGACAAATGCCGCAGTCATAGGGGCAACCGTTTTTCTTATCGGTTCGAGGGTTGCTTATGCCGTTGCCGTCAGATCGGAACTTTTCTGCCCGCATGTATTGGTCATAGTCAGACCAGTAGAGTTCATTAAAAGCCCCATGTTCAGGGCATGCTTTTTTCATGAAAACTTTTCCATCATCTTCGTAGATGGTTGCGTCAATTGCCTTCAGGCATTCTGGACAGATGCTTCTTGTAGGTTTGATATCTTTCATTCTCTTTTTTGCCTTCTTGCATGTAAGCGTTAATTTCGAAGTGCTTAAGTGCAGATGTGATGATAATAAGGTTTCCAGACGTTTCCTAAGGTGATTGAGGGGAGAACATGGCAATAAACGAAGTCACTCGAGATACTCTACATGAAATGGGCTTGAACGCCTACGAAATCGACGCTTACACAGTACTACTGGAAGGTGGGCAAATGACAGCTATGGAGATAAGCCAACAAGCAACTGTGCCGTACAGTAAAATGTACGAAGTTCTGAACTCCCTCAAAGAAAAAGGCTGGATAAAAAGCAGCGAAACCCGACCTTACAAATACTACCCTGTTCCACCCTTGGAAGCAACACGTTCTACTAAGCTGCGGCTTGAAGATAAGTACCTAAACTGGGAAAATACTGTTGCTGAAAACCTCCAACCTCTCTATGAAAAAAGAGAACTTGTTGAGCGCCCTGACATGCTGATTTTGCGTGGTCAACAAGCCGTTCTAACAAAACTTGAAGAGGTTCTGAAAAAAGCATCCTTGGAAATTGTGATTGCGGCGCCAGAATTCGCTAAACCCTTGATTAGTTTGGCTGAACCTTTGATTGGCAATGGTTTAAAGAAAACGGTTAATGTGAAATTGATGGCTGCTGGAAAAAAGGATGATTGGCTTTTCCTAAAAAAATTTTGCTTAAAAGAGCTTAGAATCCGTGACCATATGTTCGGCGGTGGCGTAATCGCTGACGGAAAAGAGGCCATGCTGTTTCTAGGTGAGGACAAACCAACCCTCGTAATTTGGAGCAACCACGTGGGCTTAGTAGGGTTTGCTCGCGAGTACTTCCAGTTCCTGTGGGATTCTTCTGCAACTGCCTAACGCGTTAGACTAGCAGTAAATAAAGAAGTCCACTATTGAACCCTAAAGGGAATCATCTTGACAAACAACTTAACTTTGGCATACAGGGATCTTTTATCTAAAACTAAAGATGGGGTGGTGCTTTCTACTGCCGAGGGTATCATTCACTGGGACATGGAAATTTATATGCCTCCAAAAGCAGTGGAGCAACACAGCCAACAACTGGCACTTTTAAGCCGCATGCATCATCAACTGGGAACGGACCCAGAAATAGGTAAACTCCTAAAAACAATTCAAATAAGCCCAGAATACCAAGCGTTGAGTCAAGTGGAAAAACGCAACCTGTACCTCATCAACAAAAATTACCAAGAACAAACCGCTCTGCCCGAAAAACTCGTCGCGGACATTGCCATGCAAGAAGCAATCACAGTCAACACATGGAAAAAAGCTAAAGCAAAAAAAGACTTCAACCTCTACAAAGCCGACCTACAGAAACTCTTCGAACTCAACAAGCAAACCGCAGAAATCCTCATGAAAGTCAAAGAAACCAAAACTCCCTATGAAGCGTTACTTGATAATTTTGAGCCAAAAATGTCCTCAGAGAACATAACTACAATTTTCAACCAGTTACTCGCAGGCTTAAAGCCGTTAATAGCTAATATTGAAAAATGCCAGTCTAAACCAACCACTCAAACACTCAAACTGCCAGTGCCAGTTGAGGATCAACGTAAAATCACACAGTTAATAACACAAACTTTAGGTTACGACACTACTTCAAAGGAAGCTGGAGGAAGAGTTGACGAAACCGAGCATCCATTCACAACAGGCTATTATGATGATGTGCGGATAACCACTCATTATTACCCCAACAACTTTGCAAGCTCAATCTTCTCCGTACTTCATGAGACTGGACACGCGCTTTACGAACAAAACCTAAACCCAAAATGGCAATATCAACCAGTCGGCTCCACATGCTCATTCGGCATACATGAATCACAATCACGGTTTTACGAAAACATAATCGGACGCTCAAAAGAATTCTGGAGAAGTTTTCTGCCAAAAATCATACAAGCAGCACCAAACTTAGGAAAACTCCAGTTAGAACCATTCGTTCAAGCTATTAACAAGGTTGAACGATCCAAAATCCGAATCGAAGCAGACGAAGTAACTTACAGCCTCCACATAATAATTCGATTTGAGCTTGAAAGAGACCTATTCGCCAGCAAAATTTCAATCAATGAGCTACCAGAGGCATGGAACCAGAAATATGCTGATTATCTCGGCGTAAAAGTCGAGAATGACGCAGAAGGTGTGATGCAGGATACGCATTGGGCAAGTGGCTTGTACGGTTACTTCCCAAGCTACGCGTTAGGCAACATCTATAGTGGACAAATAACAGCTGCAATCAGTAAAGACTTTCCAAATTGGCGTACCAATCTTGCACAAGGAAAACTAGAAGACGTGAACGGATGGCTAAAAACAAATATTCATGTCAAAGGTGACCTCTATGATCCTGAGGAACTAATCAAGCAAGCAACAGGGAGAACCCTCACTTCAGAACCATACCTACAGTACCTAAACAAAAAATACGGCAGCCTTTATGGGTTTTAAGCAGGCTGTTTCTTGGTCATTTCTTTGTATACATAGATTATGAGGTAGGCAGCGATAGAACCGATGAAGAGATAAACACCGCTGTATCCGACCACTGCGTTATAAGTGTTGGCGCCATATAGGAAAAGTAAGAATCCAAGTATGAATAACCCCAATAATGTCCAGTCAGTCCAAGACATCGGATTTCCTCGTCGAATTAGGCATTCAATATAAGCTATGGGATATAAAGATTTACGAGTTAGAATGCGCCAACCAAAAAAGTCATCGCCACTGATAAACTTCGGGCAAATGACAACTTACCCTTAACCCCTTTCAAGTCAATTACAATTTTTTCTAGCCCATCCGACATTTTTATATATAACATAAAGCACAAAGAGCAAACGAGGTAAATTAAATGTCGGGAGCAGACATTAAAAAGCCAGAAACACGTGAAATATTAGTAAAAATGTTAACAGAAGCCGCAAAAAAAGAAGTTGGCTCTAAAGGAAAGCCGACAAAACCGACAGTCATCGGAACAGCAAAAGAAATGGACATTCACAGAGACACACTATACTCATGGCTAAAAGAGTTCAATGTCGATTTCAAAGAGATTGTAGATCGCATGCCGACAACAGCTGACGATAGTTACGACTACTCGGGACCTACCTACCTAATTGGCGAGTCACTATTAGGAGAAGGAAACGAAGTTGCACACATCGACCTTATGATAGGCGATAAAAACGGACCCATTGGACAAGCATTCGCAAACGGCATGACACAACTATCAGCCGGCCACACACCAGTCCTTGCAGTAATCAGACCTAACCTACCGCCAAAACCACACACACTAATCGTGCCAAAAGTCACAATCAAAAACATGGAGGACACAGGCAAAATTTTCGGTCCAGCCCAAGCCGCAGTTGCAAAAGCTATCGCTGATTCAGCAGAAGAAGGAGTAATTCCAGCAAACAAACTAGATGAGTGGGTTATCATATGCAGTGTTTTCATTCATCCAAAAGCAGCCGATTTCCGCAAAATATACCAATATAACTATGGCGCAACAAAAATGGCACTAAAACGCGCATTAAAGCAATATCCAACACTTGAAAAGATAATCTACGAGAAAGACCGCTCAAAGCACCCTATCATGGGCTTCAAAGTTCCACGTCTATGGAGACCACCATACCTCCAAATTGCACTTGACGCACCCTCACTTGAAGGAGCAAAGAAAGTCATCGAAGCGCTTCCGGGAAGCGACAGAATCATCCTTGAAGTCGGCACACCACTCATTAAACGCTATGGCACAAGAGGCATCAACGAACTACGCAAAATAGCCAAAGACAAATTCATTATAGCAGACCTGAAGACCTTAGACGTAGGAAAAGTTGAAGTTGACATAGCATACGAAGACACCGCAGACGCAGTTGTTGCCGCAGGCTTAGCACCAGCAGAAACATTAGATGCAACAGTTTCGGAATCCAGACGCTTAGGAATCTATGCAGTCATCGACATGCTAAATGTAGAAGATGTCCTGGGTAAATTGAAATCAATCAAAGAGTTTCCAGACATCGTCATCCTGCACCGAGGCATCGACCAAGAAACAGGCAGAAGCAGCGGGCTTGAACGCATAAAAATCATACGCCAATCATTCCCCAACAAGAAATTCCTAATCGCAGTCGCAGGCGGCATCGTCCCAGAAACAGCCAAAGAAGCACTAGATCAAGGCGCAGACATACTCATCGTCGGCAGATACGTTACACAATCCAAAGACATCGAACGTTCAGTAAGAGACTTCCTTGAATTGACACCCAGCATGCGCGAAGACGTAGACTTATACAGAGTCCACACAGAATAAATCAAGAAACCCGAGCGAAAGCTCAAAAACTTTTTCTTTTTCTATTTCTTTTTAATTGCAAAGATTTTCAAAATTAAGAAAGCACTGAAGAAAGCTGCACCTGCAATTGCGAAAGTTGGAAGATAATTCAGATGTTGAGCTAAGAAAGGTCCAAGGAAGGAACCCAATGCAGCGCCTAAGCCGACAAGTCCATCAAAGAAACCTGATTTTCCCTCAGGAATAAGCTCCATCGATAGAGAAATCATCATTATATAGTACATCGCATAGGCGAATCCGATAAAAATAAGAAGAACAAAAAGGATTCCCGTCAAGGCAGTTGGTGAAAAAGCAAGTTCAATAACGCCGATCAAGAGGAATATGAGGAGACTGCGGAAAAGTACAAACCTGGGCATCTGTTTTCTTAAATCGATGGACCTTGCGCGGTTACGGATTAAGAAATACCCAGCAGTTGCGCCAATCGAATTGAAAATATACGCAATATAGACCATGCTGTTGGGCAGTCCTAAACCAATTTTTAGAAATATCGGCAGAGGCGTGAAGAAAAGGCTTGTTGCCAAAGAAAACATGACTATAGCAAAAGCAAATCCTAAGAAGTTTTCTTGTTTAAGCGCCCCCTTAAACCGCAAACTGTATGATTCCATTCCCCGAGACGCAAAATCAAGAGTTCTCTCTATACCTACCAATCGCCGCTCAAATATCATCAACGGGTCAGCAATCAACGCAATTGAAAGGATGAATGCAACCACACTCAAAATGCTACACAGATACAACGTGTAAGTTGCTAAAACAGCAGGGCTAAAAATAGCCGTAAAAGCAAATAATCCAACGCTCAAGACCAATCCAATCGCTAACCCAATAATGAAACCAACCTCGGTGACTGCTTCGTAGAAACCGTAGGCTTTCTCCCAGTCTTTGCGGCTGTAGTGCTCGGCGATTAGAACATTTTTGGGTGCTTCGTGGGAAACGTGAAGAACTTGCATCACCACGTACAAGATAACGAAGAGGATTATGTTTTGGGCAAAAGGCAGCGCCATCAAGAAGAGAATTATTGCTGAAGAAGAAAACGAAAGAAGAATAAACGCTTTGTAGTGCCGGGTTTTATCACATAGATACCCCCAAAAAAAAGAGGCAGGTATAGAACAGAAGATAGCGATTGAAGTCATTACTCCCAACGCAACAAGTGAACCACCCAGTATGCCGGTGTCTTTGAAAGTAAATAAGTAGAGCGGTATGAAAACGCTCAGCAGTCCGAACGCGATTTCGTGAAAGAAAAAGCCTAGCCGCCACATAGCCACAAACCAATTCATTGTCGAATTAAAACTTTTACCTGAAAAATCTGAACATACGTAAAAGCAGTGTTGGAGGGAAAAGAATTATCATAAATCCTTAATAGAGAGAGCAGCCAATTTCATACTCCGCTGGAGAGATAATCATGGCAAAGTTCAAGGTAATAGTTTCCGACCCCGAAGCTGGAACATCCAAAGTAGTAGAACTCGAAGAAGCACGTGCTGCCCCCTTCATAGGCAGAAGAGTTGGCGAAACATTAGATGGCTCAGCAGTAGACCTACCAGCGCACACGGTGCAAATACTTGGCGGCTCCGACAAAGATGGCGTTCCCATGCTGGGAAATGTTCACGGCGGTGTACGTCGAAAAGTAGTGCTAAGTGGCGGAGCAGGTTTTAAAGCAAAGAAAAAGGGCGAAAGAAGACGTAAAACAGTCCGCGGAAACGTAATTACCGACGAAATAGTACAAATCAACTTGAAAATTGTCGAAAGACCAGCAAAGCCTGCAGAAGTCAAGGTAGAGCAAGCGGCATAGTAAGCATATTTTTGCCCAAGCGCATCTTAAACCTTATAAACTTCCCTAATTAATTCATCCTTTATTCGTCAGTATTTATTGGAAAGAAGAAGAATCATATGAGTAACACTACTAAAGCCTTGCCAAAGCAGCCAGAAGTCAACATTGGCACCATAGGACATGTAGACCATGGAAAAACCACTTTGGTTCAATCATTAACTGGCACTTGGGCATCACGTCACAGTGAAGAACTCAAAAGGGGCATTACCATTAAACTGGGTTATGCAGACATGCCAATTTATAAGTGCCCCAAATGTGAGCCACCAAAAAACTTTACCATTAAACCTTATTGTGAAACCTGCAATTCAGAAGCAGAATTTGTCCGCGCCATAAGCTTTGTCGACGCGCCTGGCCACGAAGCTTTGATGGCTACGATGCTTTCAGGCGCAGCCATAATGGACGGCGCAATCTTGGTCATTGCAGCCGATGAACCGTGTCCTCAACCACAAACACGAGAGCACCTTGCAGCCGCAGAAGTTAGCGGAATAAAGAACCTAATTATCGTTCAGAACAAAATCGACATCGTAGACGAGAAAAGAGCGATAGAAAGCTACAAAGAAATCAAAGCCTTCGTCAAAGGCACGGTAGCTGAAACCGCCCCCATTATCCCAATCTCTGCCCAACGTGGAATAAACATCGATGTTCTACTAACTGCTATACAAACACTTATTCCCACACCAAAAAGGGATGAAACCAAACCGCCAATGATGTTCATCATCCGCTCATTTGACGTTAACAAACCAGGAACAACCATCGAAGGGTTAGAAGGCGGCATCATTGGAGGAACCATTGCCCAAGGCAAATTTGCCGTTGGAGAAGAAATAGAAATTCGCCCCGGCGTAATGGCTGAGCGAGAAGGCAAAACAGTCTACGACCCCTTAATCAGCGAAATAGTCAGTCTTCAAGCAGGCAATGATGACGTCAAAGAAGCCACATGCGGCGGACTAGTAGGAGTAGGAACTTGCCTAGACCCATCCTATTCAAAAGCAGACGGCTTAACAGGCAGCATCGCCGGAAGAACAGGTGAACTACCGCCAACACTAACCGAACTCACATTGGAAACCCACGTTTTAGAACGCGCCGTTGGAACCAAGGAACTTTTAAAGGTAGAAAAAATTAACCCTGACGAAGCTCTATTGCTCCACGTTGGATCCGCCGTTAACGTCGGCAAAGTTATCTCAATCAAACAGAACATAATTAAAGTAAAGTTGACTAGACCAATTTGCGCGTTACCAGGCTCAAGAGTTGCCATCAGCAGAAAAATAACTGCAAGGTGGAGACTCATCGGGTACGGACTCGTAAAATAAGCACTTAGTCTTTTACTATTTCCTGTTTCTTTAGGAAATCGTGTGCTTTCTGCAACACATCTTTAGCGTTTTTGAAATTTAATTTTTCCATAGCATGCTTATAATCCAGCCAAATGAAGCCCACATGCTCAAAAGATAACTCCACTTTATCAGTATGCGTCTCGATTATGAAGAACACGACTTCTTTATGAACGGTTAAGCCTTGGCGACGGTAGAAGTAAGCTATGGTTTCTTTAAAGCTGTCTAGGAAGGTAGCGTCGGTTATGCCTGTTTCTTCTTGGAGTTCGCGGAGGACCGTTTCTTTTTCTGTCTCGTTGAGTTCAACATTGCCTTTGACGAAGTCCCAATGCCCCGCCGTATAATTGAGAAGAAGATATTTTGTTTGGTCTTCTTTTTTAATGAATACTACTGCCCCGCATGATTTCTCGCGAATCACTACATTCACCTAGCTGTTCTCAATTCATTTATTCTAGCTATTTAAAGTAATACTAAAAGCCAAGCTAAGCCTGCAAAACAAAATGTTTTAAGCACCCAAAACAACGTTAGAAAACAGGAGCATGCTCAGTGTCGGCTTTAACGCCTAAAAATATTCAACCTCTAAAAATAATTTTAGACTCAAACGCTCTATTTGTTCCGTTGGAGTTTAAGATTGATATCTTTGAAGAGTTGAAGCGGCTGCTGAATCGTAACGTAGAGTTTATTTTGCTTTCATCGGTAAAGCGTGAACTTGAGTTGCTTGCAGCTAAGGATTCATCTGGGATTCGCAGAGAGGCCCTTTTCGCGTTAAAATTGGCTGAAAAATGTAAGTACGTGCCGGTTGAAAACGATGAAAAGTTGACGACTGACGACGCTATTGTAAGGGTAGCTAAAAAATGGAATTCGCCCGTGTTTACGAACGATATACAATTAAAGAGGAAGCTAAGAGATATAAGTGTGCCAGTGATTTATGTGAGACAAAAATCGCGTCTAGACATTGACGGGATGATATCGTAGATGTTCAAACTAATTACTCTTCAAGACACTATTCGTATTCCGCCCGAAACCTTCGGTAAGCCACTTGAGAAAGTTGGCCGCGAACAAGTTAAACAAAAGTACGAGGGAATCGTGGATGAAGAATTAGGATATGTCATAGCAGTTACAGGTATAGAAGTAAGTCCGATTGGGAAAATTATACCTGGCGACGGCGCAACATTCCATAAAGTAATCTTTTCGCTATTAGCATTCTATCCGATAATTCAAGAAGTCGTTGAAGGCGACGTTGTTGAAATCGCTGATTTCGGCGCTTTCGTCCGCATTGGACCAGTCGACGCATTACTGCACGTCTCACAACTCATGGACGACTACATCTCATACGACGAAAAACAAGGCGTCTTGTTGGGAAAAGAAAGCAAACGTAAGCTAACAACAGGCGACCAAGTGCGCGTTAGAATAACCGCAGTATCTTTGGGCCGAATTGGAAGCTCTGGTAAAATCGGCGTCACCGCAAGACAACCATTCCTTGGCAAGTTAGATTGGCTAAAAATGGACCAAGCCAAGGGTGCACCCGAAAAGAAGCCAGCCGAAACCTCAGAGAAGGCAGCATAAGAGGATTGAGTTGAATGAGCGAAAAAGCATGTACAAACTGCCATAATATTACTAAAGATAACGTTTGTTCAAAGTGTAAAGCGACTAATTTTAGTGAAGATTTCAGCGGTCTAGTAGTAATGTTTGACCCAGAAAACTCTGCCATAGCAAAAGCGATGAATATTAAAGAAAAAGGTCGATACGCACTAAAAGTCCGTTAAACTTTGGTTCGCGGTAGCTTCATAACCCACCGAGCATTTTCTATTTTATAAGGTCTAAAGATGACAATAGCGTACACTTTAACGCCTGAGCTTCGCATAAAATTAAAAGACCCCTTCGGCAACCTTATCCAAGGCACATCAGAAGAAACTATGACAAAAATGAAGGACCTGGTCGAAAAAGAAAAGCCGTCTAAGATAATTTCTGTTGGAGACATCGTTTCCCGTAACCTCCACAAACATAACATCGATCCACAATTAACAATAATTGACAATGTTTCTCTAAGAGACCAACCAATCCCCAAAGAAGACAGTGTGGAAAAAACATTTAATGTGGATAATCCGCAGGGAACTATAACCCAAGAAGCAATTGCCGCTATCAAAAAAGCGTTAGAAAGTAATGAGCACACCCACATCGTGGTAAGGGGCGAGGAAGATTTGCTTACGCTTATAGCGGTTTTGTATGCACCAGAAAATGCTTTCGTGGTCTACGGGCAGCCATATTTGGGCATTGTAATTGTTAAAGTAACATCTGAGAAGAAAGCGCACGTTAACGAGTTCCTAAACGCCATGAAATCTTCGAAAAGCTAAATAAGAAGAGTATTGTATGAATTTACGCCTTAAGTGAACACTAATGCAAGTCAAAATAGATTCAACCAAGAATAACCCACTACTCAAACGGAAAGAAGTAGGTTTCACTATCGTTTCGGGTCCAAAAGAGAAAACTCCAAAACGATTAGATGTAAAGAAAGGTGTAGCCATTGAAATGCAAATAGGCGACGAGGTAGTTTTCATTAAGAGAATGCACACCAAAACAGGAACTAGCATAACTGTTGGAGATGCTAACGTTTATCAATCCGTTGCTCAAGCAAAACTAGTCGAACCAGATTACATCAGGAAACGTAACAGTCCACCTGAAAAGCCAAAAGATGAGGCGAAACCATAATGCCAGTTAAACCAGCCCCAAAGAAAGAAGAACCAGCAAAGAAGGAAGAGGCAAAACCAGCAGCTGCAGCAGAAGCAGCGTCATCAGCACCGAAAGTTCAAAAAGCCGACAAGAAACGCGAAAAAAAACATAAAGAGGAAAAAGGCGTCCGCGCAATGTACAAAGGTGAAGGCGAAAAAGTTTCTAGGACACGACCAACTTGCGAACGATGCGGACCAGGATATTTCATGGGCGATCACCATGACAGGTATACTTGTGGCCACTGTGGCTTTACACGATACAAGCAAAAATAAACAGTAAGCAGTTTTAAATCTTCCAACTGCAATTATTCTTTTTTGACCCATCATGCTGAAAGTGAACGTAGTCATAACTAGCGTTTCTGCAGAACGATTCTGGGATATCAGAAAACCTGTTCCGCCCATTCAAATTAGCACAAACATTAACGTTGTTGGGATGGAAAAAAAGCAAGATGAATCCCTTGAGGTGCCGTTTGTTTTGTCGATTGTTTATAATCCATCCATTGCTCAGATGAGCTTAAAGGGGATTGCTTACGTAAACGGCGAAAAAAGCGAAGTTGACAAAGTTCTCAAAGATTACGATCAAAAGAAACCGCCGGCGCAAATAATAATCCAATCAATATCCAACGTTGTCTTCATTGAGTCAGTTCTTATTTCAAGAACGTTGAATATTCCGCCGCCAATTCCTCTGCCACAAATTCCTGAGACTGGAAAACCTGTAAGCACCAAGCCTGAGGGACGAGATTACAGCGCCTAAAGAAACTACTGCCTCAGCAATTTCTTAGTTAAACTGAGAACCCGAAATTGCTGCGTTGCCAACGGTATTTTCAATCTTATTAATTACGCCAAATACAAATTTGTATGGTTTGGCACGTTCTTGATTGATTCTGGTTTCTAGATAATACGGATGCCTTACTGCTGAAGTCATGTATAGTTTTTCGATTTGTGCTTTGGGATGCAAAGACGAATTAAAATGGAAGACCTCGTGGCTATCTCCTTCTTCAAGCTTTAGGGCGGCGTAAACTTCGAAGGCAAATACTGAACCGGTGCTTAGAAAGGATTTGTAAACGAATATACAATACTGAGTTTAGGGTCACTTCAAGCGGGTTTTAGCGTTTTTCATCAGCAATTAAAATTTTGAAAAAGGGTCATTCAAGTTTATAGTGTGCTAAATCATCAACAAAACAAAGAAGAAAATAGAGAAAAAGAAACAGTTTATTTTAGTGGCACATACATTGACGAACGTGACGCACCAATACCAGGAGTTCCATGTCGGACAGGCTTGTTGGTTATAGCGAATTCGCCTAGGTAGTGTCCAATCATTTCTGGCCTGATTTCCATTGCAACGAATTCTTTACCGTTATGAACACCAATTTTTGCTCCCACCATCTCTGGAAGAATGATTAGGTCTCGGACGTGAGTTTTAATGTTGACGTCTTTGCCTTCTTTTTGAGCTTCTTTGGCTTCGCGTAGTTTCTCGAGCAGTATCCGTTGTTCTGCTGTTAGTCCGCGTTGTAGGCTTCTTCTTTGGCGTGAGGGAAGCATATTGATGAATTCATCCATAGACATAGCTGTTAAACTGTTGAGGCTGTGTCCACGGAAGCTAAATTCTTTCGGCATTTTTCATCTTCACCTAAACTTATTTTTCCTCTATTATAGTTTCCTAGCGAATTGCCCGTTTCTTTTTCTGTCCTGGACCCCTAGCTGCGATCAATCCGACTTTCTGTCCTGGCGGTGCACCGTGGGAGGTTGTTGTACATCTGCGAGAGCTGCGTTTGCTGCTTCCGAATGGGTGACATGCTGGAACCATTTTACGACCGCTAGTTCTCGGGTATGAATGACCTTTAGCTTTCATTAAGTGGAACTTGGAGCCCGCCTTAAGGAATGGCTTTTCGATTCTTCCAGAAGCAGAAATTACACCGACAGTCGATAAACAGTAATCGTCAACATAGCGTGTTCGACCAGAGGGCAATCGAATCATAGTACCTTGTGGAGTGTGACCGACAACAGTGGCGTAAGCGCCTGAAGACTTTGCCATTTTTCCTCCGTCACCTGGACGAAGTTCAAGATCGCAAACGATTGTTCCTTCAGGAACTTTGCCCAAAGGTATAATGTTGCCTATTTCAGCTGGAGCTTTTCCGCCATAGCAGATTTTTTGTCCTGTGAAAACGCCTTCAGGAACAACGGTATAAATTGATAAGCCATTCTCGAATTTGACCAGTGATAGTGGCGAACCACGACCTGGATCATGAACAAGATCTTCTATAGTACCGGTTAGTGAAAGCTCAAAGGATTGTTTGGGTGCTATTGCAGGATATTTTGCTGGAGCAACACGTTTGTGAGTGTTAGCGCGGAAGTTTCGTCCACCGCGACCACGTCTTTGAACACGAATTCGTTTTCCCATAAGTCATGCCTTCAATAAGTTTAGAGTATTCCTAGCTTAATTGCAACGTCTGAAGCTTTGAATTCTGGTTTTAGCTTTACGAACGCTTTCTTTACGCCTTGTGGAGTAATGAGCATGTTTATTTTGCTTACTTTGACTTCGTAGAGTGTCTCAACGGCGCGTTTAACGTCGGTTTTGCCTGCTTTGAGGTTAACGATAAAGATTAGTTTGTTGTCTTTTTCAACCATTACGCTGGCGGATTCCGTCATTAGCGGAAAAGTGATTATATCATTAATATCCATTATATTCATTCTCCATAAAGAGTGTCTAATTTTTCGATAGCGCCATTAGTCCAAACAGTTAATCTTCCTGGATGAGTTCCAGGTGCGAGCATTTCAGTGTTAAGGTTAGTTACGGTTGTTACTTGTACGCCTGGAAGGTTACTTGCAGCGTTAACTAAGCTTTTACCATCAACAACCACTATTAGTGGGCCAACGGCTTGCTTCATCTTTCTGCCTCTCCGCTTACCTTTACCAGCACGGATGCTACGGCTGTCGCGTACTCGAATCAAGTCCTCAGCTATGCCAAGGCTGGTTAATGCATCTTCGACTTCTTTTGCCTTCATTAATCCTTCAAGAGCATCCTCAACTACTAACGGAAACTGTTGAGCACTCCCGATTTTGTGTCCGCGGGATGTGATTGTTTCTTTTTGTGCTGTTGCTGCTATTGCGGAAATTAAGGCTAATTTTGCTTCTTTCTTTGGAATAGCGCGCAGTATTTTCTTTTCTGCTCTTGGTGGGTGAGGTTGTCTTCCTTTAACGGTGCTTGGAGCGAAAGCTGCTCTTCCACTGCCGCTTTTTATGCGTGGAACTCTTGCAGTTGCGCTGCCGGTTCCGCGTGATTCTGCAGTGGTTTTCTTTCCAGCCATAGGGTCTCTGCCTTGCTTCTGTCTTCTGTTAGATTGAATAGCTAAGACAGCACGTTTTATTACGTCGGGTCTCAGTGGTGTAGAGAAAACGCTTGGAAGCGCAATTTTACCTGTTGCTTTGCCTTGCAAGTCAAAGATTTCTGCTGTTTTTTGTGCCATGGCTTATTTCTCCTTATTTTCCTTGTGGGGACTCCAGCGATATATATGTGACTTGTGGTGCTGCTTCTGGTGTTTCGGTGGGTGGACGTGCTGGAACTCTTAGGCGGATTTGGCGTTTTTCTGTTCCAGGTACGCTGCCTGCGATTAGGATGTATGGACCATTTACTTCGCCGTAACGGACATATCCACCTTTTACGGTGACTTCTTTGCCGTTTTTGCCGATTTTTAGTATTCGTTTGTTGAATTCGATGCGTTGGTGATATCCCATTTGGCCTGCTCTTGGAATAGAGTACATTAAGTGGTGAGGATTCCATGGACCTAAAGTGGCGATTCCTCGTTTTGTTTTTCTGCCTTTATGCTGTAGGCAAGTTACTCCCCAACGTTTAACTGGACCTTGGAAACCTTTGCCAACGGTAATTCCACCGACATCGATGTATTGTCCATCTTTGAAGACTTCTTCAGGAGTTACGGTTTTTCCTAAGAGTTGTTTTGCATATTCGAATTGCTGTGCGATTGTTCCGCCGCCGATTTGGATTTCGCTTGTTTCAGGTTTCTTCTTTGAGAGACTGGTTTGTGATGGTTGTGTTGCGGCGATGACTCGAACTATGTCTGTTTGTTCGAGGTTTTGTGAGAGTTTCTCGAGCATTTCTTCGGTGTTAAAGTTATCTGGCAAAACTAGTTTTCGGTCTAGTATTGCTGGTGGGTCTTTCATCCATGCCTCTGTTATGTTTTTGAGCCCATATGGTGTTTTAGTGTAAGTTCTAATGCCACATACAAGGATAGGTGGCGTTTCAAGTATGGTTACTGCTCGAGCAACTTCTTTTCCGAAATGAGGAGAACGTTTACGGTCCTCGATTGTGAATACATAAGTCATGCCTGCCTTGTAGGCTGCTGAGTAACCAAGTAGTTTAGGAGATTCTGACTTTGTTTCTGGCCAGTATCTTATTCGTGCAGTTGGTTTCTTTGCACGGTGCCTTGGTAAATAGGCTAATGAACCATGTTTTGGAGCATGAGTTTTACGATGTCCCATAGTACTTCCGCTTCGCGCCTTTACAAAATAGTGGGTTAAGTTATAAACGTTGCCATTAAAAACGCAAAAGTGATCGCAATCTCTGAAAAAGAAATTTAACAACTCTAGATTGTTTTCTTGAATTATTAAAGAGTTTTAATTGGTTAGCTATCGCTAGAAAGGATAATTATTCTTGATATTTAAAGAATATTTGTTTAGCTTGATTGGTTTTGTTTGAGAAAAAATGGTTGAAAATTTCGTTGACCTTAAGAATTGGCATTTGTGTGCAATATTAGGTCTAGATAGTTGTTGTTTATATATTTGTTTATACATTTTGCATATACAACCAGATAATTTTTTAAATTATGGTATTTTTTGGGTGCTTAGGGCATCGTCTGGCTCAACCTATTAAGCCCTCATAAGGCAAAAAAGATAATTTGAGTTAGTTTTGAAAGTTGCAATACCTATGTGCAAACTCAATTGTAGCAGCAATTTCTATTCGATGTTGATTTGATTGGTTTCGGATTGGATGGTTTTTAGGGCTTTGGTGTTTGTGTGATTGAGTTAGTGTTGTGAATTTAGTTGTTTTTTATTAGGCTTGATAAAAGGAGCAAACCAAAATTTGACGCAGTTGAACTGAAAACTCTTTTAGCCACAACACCAAATCATATGGCTGGAGCCGGGGTGGCGGAGTGGTTATCGCGCCAGCCTCGAGATCAAACAAAAGAGGGCTAAAGCCAGAAAATGGCAAGATAGCTGGTGGGCTTCGTGCTCGCAGGGGTTCGAATCCCTTCCCCGGCGCCAACAACTTACTTTTGGACAAATCCCTGGCCGCTCTGACAGGCTGGCTGTAGTTTTTAAGTTTCTCCGACCGAAAACGTACTTGTTATTTTGTTCTGAATTACTAAGTAGAAGTAGTCGTCCCTATGCCATATAGGAATACTACTTCTATCTATCAGTTTCTTTGAAATAAGATCTAACTCAAGACAACGCAATCAAAGAGGTATAAGAAGAAGCGCCCCAGCAGCAACCTTCTTCTTCTCTTGAAAGGGTTATAGCCGTGCTGTCTTGTGAGTGGTCCTCACGTTTACTATATCAACAGGTTTAACGCATGAAAGTACTGTCAGTTAGACTCTCCACCTTGAGCGTTAAGGCGTTGTCTTGAGAGATTTGCTGAAAAGAAAACCAAGCGTCTTCAACTGTTTGCTGGAGCTCATGGAGGTCAGTAGCCAACTTTTTTCCTTTAAGCGTTAAATCATAAGTTTTCGGCGTTCTTCTTTGGAACGCCAGTTTTTTACCTCTCAAATGTTTTAGGCATTCATAGGTAACCCTTAGGGAAAAACGTGTTTGGCAAGCAAGCTTTCCAGCAGGAATTCCTTCAGTAGTAATCGCATCGTAAATTTTACGTTGGGTGATCGTCAGGGTTTCCTTGTCAGAAGCCCGAATTGTTTTGAAGAAAAAAACATATTCCCGTTCGGTTGGTGTTTTAATGAGTTGGGCTGAACGCAGGCGTTTGAGTGTCCGTGAAACGTTTCTCAGCGGGATGACTGCCTCAATTCCTTCAAACGTTTTTGGCCCAGTCAGTAAATGTTGTATTACAGCTTCTTCATAGCATTCGGAGTGAGCAGGCAACTTTAGTGCAAAATCAGGGAAGCATCCGAGCAGTTTGGTTAGGCGACCACCAAACAATGTAAGCTGATATTGGTCTACTGATTTGTTAACTAAGCCCAACGTCTCTAAAGGGCGCAGGTATTCTTCGCTGATGACTTTTAAGCTGTGATTTTGCCCACTGTTTTTTAATTCAAGCTGAAGTTGACTTGGAGAATATCTACCTTTGACGAATGTCTGCAAAATAGTAAGTCTCGTTTCGTTTTTTAGGGCATTGAAAAGATCTTTTATGTAGTCAGGGGCATCCAAGGTTTTCCTAAGGCATCTTAGCTCGTTTTTTAACTTGTACACTCTACAGTTTGTTATACATTCTATGGGAGTTATTGGAGCGCAACTTTTACATTCTGAGTCAAGCGATTTTAGCATTTCAAAAAAGTAGCCTTCATTTTCAGTTTTTTGAATTCCTGACAGGACAGTGATCATTTTTTATTTCCCCTTTGTGGCGTTCATTTAATCGAGAGGATGGAGCCACCCGATTTTCCTCTAAAAAGTCTTAGTTTCTTTTAAGTAAAAGCGTTCTCGTCAAGGATTCTTGACTAAGCTTAGTCAAACTTTCTTGACTAAGAATTCATGACTGTTTTTGAGAAGAAAAATTGCCGCTAACTGCTTATTTAGCCAAAACATCAACTACTATTTTGAAGATGTTGCTAGTTGTTGCCCAAACGTGTATACCTTGCAGGCCCCGAAGTCTTCCTACCCAACGCCAAAGAAATTGGGAAAGAAAAAAAAGCTCTCTGCAAAAAATACGACTTCGAAGGCGTTTTCCCCCTAGACAATGAAGTAGATGCCAAAGATAAAACTCCAAGAGAGATTGGCTTTTGTATCAGTGCGTTAAACGAGGATTTGATTAGAAGCTGCGATTTTGTGATTGCGAATATTACTCCGTTTAGGGGTCCGAGTGCTGATGTGGGAACGGCGTATGAAATAGGATTCGCTCACGCTTTAAGCAAAGTAGTCTTTGCGTACACCAACGTTTCCGCGCTGTTTACTGAACGCACCGTGAAAGCGGTCAACTCGCAGGTTAACCGAGACAAAGACAGAAAACTAAGAGATGCCAACGGCATGCTCATTGAAGAACTTGATTTAACCGATAACCTGATGCTAGATGGCTGCATCCACTCAAGTAGTAAACGTTTAGTGATTGAACAAGCACCCGTGGACCAATTTTTTACTTACCTTGGTGGATTTGAAAAATGCCTAAAAGCCGCTCAAGAACTTACTGGAGCAAGTGAAATGTAAGAGTTGCCAATTAGATATTAGGATTGATAAGCAGAAAGCGAATAACGGTTTCAGAATTACGCTCTTAACATGCTTTTTTTTATTTTAGATCCGGTTTTGTACTGGCAGTTTTAAGCAGCCTTTTTCTTTAATGTTCCAAGTTCAACCCATTATGGTTGGGTTTATATCTTCTTCGTTGATGTGATGCATAACGTGGATTGCTAAGCCTGTTGCTGCTCCAGCAGAGAGACCCACCAGCAAGTAAGTCAACCAGTTGTAGCCTCCAATCAATCCGACAACAGCTAACGCGTCAAATCCCAGTGCAACAGCAAGGTACCCGACGCACCACATTTTCACACTCATACCGCGGGGTTTATTGATGCCTATACCGCCAAGCATACCCAGCATGATTAAGAAACCGACTAAAGCGAAAAGTAAATTGTAATCGAAAGACATCACGGTCACCATTTATGTTGGCTATGTTCCTTTTTGGAGTTAATTAGTTTATCGAATCCACGCCTGCATTGAAGATGTACTATTCTTATGCAGTTTACATATCGCTAGCCTTTAATACGTTCAACTTGGAATCTTTAAGCTTCAAGGGTAAATACATTGACGAACTTTGACGTTAGGCAATGCCATAAGTGGGCTCAACTCTTAGTAAGTCGCAAACAAAAATTATGCGAAGCCCAAGCCGCCATAGAAAAGCAGGATTTTGATAGTGCAAAGAAACTGTTTAACCAAATTTTCAATGGGTTCATGGGTAAACAGGCTGACCCAGGTATGGCAGGTTCACTCCTGTACCACATGGCTATGGTTACAAAAATGGAGTCAGAAACCCAAGTTCTCCTAGACGAATTAAAAGTTCAGCTGCCTAACGTATCTGTGCAGTTGGGCAAGATTTACTGTGATTTTGAATCCGATGCAAAAGAGCTGACAAGAACAGTTGCCAAGGTTCCATTGGGACTCTGTGAAGTAGCCAATGAGAGACGAATCGGTTCAGAAGAAAAAATCGCCTTATTTAACAGGCTAAAGCAAGAAAACAAAAAAGTGGAAACCCAGCTAAACAACAAAGACCCAAAGGCTAGCGAAGCGTTCGAGAAACTCTTTGGAGATTGGGCAGAACAAATCATCCGGATGCGGCTTATCCAGGAGTACGAAACAATCAAGGGGTTGCTGGTAACTGCTGAATTGGCTAAAACCATTGGTTTGCCAGCGCTTGAGGCAGCTATGGCACGGGTGCAAGAAAAGTTCGGTCAAGAAACGGTCAGCATCGCCCTCGATGTAACACTCAAGGTCGGGATGCCCAGAGAAAAACTGCAATCAGTCATGTTAAGCGACCACTTCATCAACATGACCATGAGCACAGAAACCCTCGATGGAAAAATGGAGTTTTTGAATTGCCCAATCTACGGAAGTCACAAGTACGCCAACGAAAAATTCGGCATTGACCAAAAAGTTTCGGCACTGTTTTGCACCCACTTCTGTTTTGCTCACGCTAAAGCCATGCTCGACACGGTCCTTCCATTTCCGTTTACATTGTGGCAACCCAAACTCATCGCGTCCCACCAGAAATGTGAATACTACCTTAAACTGGCTCATTCACCCGAAGCCGATGCATCTCAACAGTTTGTTCCGCTGGTAATGTCTTGGAATGTTACCCGCGAATGCAACATGAAATGCAGCCACTGCTACATAAACGCCACCGAAAAAAAACTTGCCAACGAATTGACCACTCAAGAGGGCAAAAACCTAATGGATCAAATATGCAAGGTAAGCAAACCACTGCTTATTCTCAGCGGCGGCGAACCTCTTTTGCGTCCAGACATTTACGAGCTCATTGAGCACGGCGCTTCTAGGGGTTTGAAGATGGGTCTGGGAAGCAACGGAACTCTCATTGACGACGAGGTTGCGCACAAACTTAAGGTGGCGGGTATAACGACGGTTTCAATCAGTTTAGACTCCCATATTCCAGCGCAGCACGACGAATTCCGTGGCGTGGCGGGCGCATGGGAAAAAGCAATTAACGCTTGCAAAGCTTTAAGGAAAAACAATGTGCTTGTCCAAGTAAACACCACCTTAACCCACGAGAACTATAACCAAATCGATGACATCATGTCGTTGGCAGAAGAAATTGGCGTTGAAAACTTCCATCTTTTTTTCCTCGTACCAACTGGGCGAGGAACTAAACTAACCGATATCTCACCTCAAAAATACGAGGATATGATAACCAAAACGTTCGCCAAAGTCTCAAAGCACAAGTTAAACGTGAGACCTTCCTGTGCACCACAGTTCATGCGCATCGCCAAGGGCATGGGTTTGGATATGAGGCAATGGATTCGCGGTTGCTTAGCAGGATTATACTACTGTCGCATCTACCCCAACGGGGACGTAACCCCTTGCCCATACCTGCCAATCAAACTTGGGAACGTTCGGGAGAAAAGTTTCAAGGAAACCTGGTTCAATTCACCCATATTCAAAGCTCTACGAGACCCGAATTCATTGAAGGGAAAGTGTGGGGTATGTGAGTATCGCTCACTTTGCGGTGGTTGTAGAGCTCGAGCATACGGACTTTCCAGCGATTTCATCGATTACTGCGGCGACCTCCATGAACCGACAGAGCTAAAAAGGGATTATTTAGCTGAAGACCCATGGTGTGTACACCAACCAAAAACCTCTTAAGTCATAGATGTCTTTCAAAAACTTCAACAGACAGTTAATGCGGCTTTGGCAGCCCGCAAACACAGTGTTTCAGTGACTGTGGACCGCCAAACAGATATTGGAAGGCGTAAGTATGAATGGAGTCCACACCTCCCCGAATTCGACCAAAGCGGTTACGGCACCAACTCCACTTGATATAGGGAACGTCCAAACACTCCGCAGGAACCCTTTGATTTTCAGTTTCTTTAACCTAAAAATATGCAGGTACTAGGAGGCAGCCAAGATCACACATGCTGGTCTCTCTAAAAGTTTCGTCGGAATGTTCAAAGAGACCGCACTACCATGCCTCTTTGATGTCGGTGGCTTAATCGCTGGTTTTATGATTGCATTGCAGCTGGGTATTTTTCAGCTTTCACCTTGGGCAATAGCACTTTACCCAGCGGTAGTCAGTGTGAAGGGAGTTATTACGGGGTTACTCACTGGCCGTCTAAGCACTGCTCTGCATCTAGGAACGATTTATCCCAAATTCTTTGGGAATACGAAGACATTTTACAATCTGATTGGAGCCATGGTTGTTTTGACTCTGGCAACTAGCGCAACGATCAGCGTTATTGCGCTAGGTTTTGGAACTCTATTTTGGGGAATTTCAATTACTGATTTTCCAGCTATCTTTACAGTTATGGTGGCGACCCTATCTTTGGGGTTACTTATCACTTTGATAACAGTAAAATTCACATTTATTTCTTTCAAAAACAGTTTGGATCCTGACACCGTCGTTTACCCAGCCATCTCGACTGTTGCAGGCATCATCATAACTTTCCTCTACATTGGAGTCTTGCACCTGTACTTTTCTGGGGCGCTTGGAAGATGGACATTAATTATTTTTGGCTTAATCAACGTGTCTCTCGTCTTAATCATCGTCCCCCGAAACATACGAGAAAAAGAGTTTCTAAAAAGTATTAAAGAATCGTTACCAACGATGCTTTTAGTCGCTTTTATGGTCAACATAACAGGAACCATTCTAAAAGGCATAAGCAACCATGCAGCTGGTCGAAAAGAAATTTACACAGTTTATCCAGCCATGATTGATATGATGGGCGACGTGGGGTTAGTTGTGGGTTCAGCTGCAACTACAAAGCTTGCTTTAGGCGTTCTTACACCCTCTTTCTCTTCGATAAAGAATCATGCTAAAAACATTTTTAGCGCGTGGACTGCATCCCTTTTGATGTTTGCAGTCATAGGCCTTTTAGCTTTAAGTGTCAATGGGGTATTTTCCTGGCAGGGAATTTCAAGCTTATTACTGATACTTTTAGTTTCCAACATAATCGCTTTCGTCGCTATCGTAATCTTATCCTACGCAATTTCGATACTAACATTCAAAAAAGGCTTAGACCCAGACAACTTTGTTATTCCCGTCGGAAGCTCTCTAGCTGACGCGATCACAACCATTGCATTGTTTGTAGCTTTACTTTTGCTCTTTTAGCCTTAAGGCACAATTAAAATATCCCAAGAACCCTTATCTAATAGTGGAGCGCTCCATCAAAATTGCCTCAATTTGAAAAAATAAAGTACAAACCCATTCCAGTCAGGGAACTTTTGCTTGAAATGAAGAATCTCTCAGAATTAATGATTGATTTAGCTTATTCCGCTGCCTTATACAATGATAAGGACTTAGCGGAAGACGTTCTCGAATTAGAAAACAGAGTTGACTCTCTAGCATACCTTTTAGATATGGAAATCATGATTGCCGCAAGAGATGCCAAAGACGCAGAGATGCTAATTGGTGTTTCGATTGTTGCGGCTTCTACGGATAAAATTTCAGACGCAGCCGCCGACATAGCGGCCATAGTAACCCGTAACATTGGCATCCACCCAATCATAGGGGAAATCTTTCAAAAAGTAGAAGAGCGCTTAATGAAGGTAACTGTAAAAACTAACTCAGAAATTATTAATAAAACCATAGAAGAGCTTAATTTGGCGGCAAGAATGGGAGTTGACATAATTGCCATTCGAAGAACTCACGATTGGATCTTAAACCCCAATGAAACAGAAACAGTGCTCGAAGGAGACATTCTAATTACGCGTGGAGCACCATTAGGCATTGAGGAATTCAAAGACTTAGCTGAAGGTAAACTAGCAACATTAGATACTGAAAAAAGAGCAAAATTCGAAGAAATCGTCTCAAGGTTCGTAGAACTGAAGGATACCTCTGAGTTGATGATGGACTTAGCATATTCCTCATTGATGCTAAACAGCAAAGAGCTAGCAGAAGAAGTGGAGCAGCTTGAAGAACGCATGGACCAGCTACACACAGACTTTGAGTTACTTGCTTTAACTAGTGATTTTAAGAAGGAAGAGGCATCAGGCTTTCTGGGATTAATTAGGTTGGGTGTTGCGACTGAAAAGATTGCTGATGCAGCAGCAGATATGGCGGAGGTAGTTTTAAGGGGAATTGAACCACACCCAATTTTGAAGTTAACTATTAAGGAAGCGGAAGAAACGGTTGCTCAAGCTTGTGTTACGACGGATTCTCCGCTTGTTGGCAAAACACTCAAGGAAGCGAGAGTGCATGAGGAAACGGGGATGTGGGTTTTAGTTATAAAAAGGAACGATAAGTGCCTGCGCCCTCGTGGAGAATCGAAAATTGAGTCAGGCGACGTGCTGGTGGCGTCTGGTTACGCCGAGGGTGCAGACGCTTTAAAGCGGCTTGCTTCTCCAACCCAAACATGCAGTATAGAATGATTCGAAATCCTTAGTTTGGATACATTAACACTATAAGGCAGCGACGTCTATTGTAAGCATATTAAGCGTTCAGGGTGGTTCAGAAATGGGGGAAAAAAAAATGTTTACTTGCCAAAACCCTTCTTGCAAAAAAAGTTTTACTGCACCCCTTAAAACTTTGAACCTGCAGAAAAACCCGACTGAGCCATATTTCGCTTGCCCTTATTGTCTAACTCAAATAAAAGAAATAGAAGAAACTCTGGAAACAGGCAAAAGCCCTCAAGAAAAACAACCTGAAAAAATTCGCCTGAAAATAAATCAAGTTGAAACCATAGAAAAAACCAAAAATGACGATAAGTCATTAGATTGTCATCATTACCATGGCTTCTTAAGTGAGCGTTCCTCGAAAGAGCAAATTCCCGATGAATGCCTTGTCTGCAAGGATATCGTTGAATGTATGTTAAGAAAGATGCGTGCATAACAATCAAAAAATTTTTCTAAGTATCCTTTGCATTTACGGGAAAATTATAATTAAAAAAACTGAAAAAGAGAATCATAAGAAAAGATTGAAGTTAGTTTACTTCTTTTTCTTTGCTGTTGGTTTATCTTCGGTTGGAGGCTCTTCAGTTGACTTTGCTGGTTCGGATTCTGTTTTTGATTCTTCTTTCTTCTCTTCGATTTCAGTTGTGATTTCTTCGATTGGTTTTGGAGGCGGTGTTGTTGCCATAGTCCATCCGATCCATGCGCCTATGAACATTATAGCTACGAAAGCTACAAAGACTGGCACTGCGATCACCCAGAATTGGACGTTAGCAGTGTTGCTAAGTAGACCGATAGAGACTAGCCAAGTTGGATAGAATAGTGTGACGATGTAGAGTAGTGCAACAATTACGCAGACAGCGAGTATTGCTCCACCTATTGATTGATCTTTGCTAACCATTTAGTGATTCACCACTTTATAGCCATGTATTCGCTTAATCAATTTAAAGTTTGTCATGTTTTTTAAACTCTCGATTGATTAGGTAGTGCCCATTTCCCAAGTTGAAAGGTACTTTTTCTGTTCAGCGGTAAGTTCATCGATGTTGACACCCATGGATTTGAGTTTGAGTTCTGCGACTTTTTCATCGATATCTTTGGGGACAGTATAGACTTTAGTTTGGAGTTTGGTTGTTTTTGCTACATATTCAGAGCATAGGGCTTGGTTTGCAAATGACATGTCCATGACCTCTGATGGGTGGCCTTCTGCTGCGGCCAGGTTGACTAGTCTGCCCTCGGCGAGGAGATAGAGTTTTCTGCCGTCTTTTAAGCTGTACTCTTCCATGTTGGGGCGCATCGTCCGTTTTTCTTTAGTAAGTGATTCTAAGTCGGGGATGTTGATTTCCACGTTGAAGTGTCCGCTATTGCACATAATTGCGCCGTCTTTCATCTTTTGGAAGTGTTCTTTGCGTATGACACTAATGTCACCTGTTGCTGTGACAAATATGTCTCCGAGGGGTGCTGCTTTTGCCATGGGCATTACCCGGTAACCATCCATGACTGCTTCTAGGGCCCGGGTTGGTTGAACCTCTGTTACTATTACGTTGGCACCTAAACCTTTTGCACGCATAGCTATGCCCCTGCTGCACCAGCCATATCCTCCGACAACAAAATTTTTGCCAGCAAGCAGAACTGAGGTTGCTCGCATAATTCCATCGATTGTGCTTTGGCCCGTTCCATACCGGTTGTCAAAGAGATATTTTGTGTATGCGTCGTTGACTGCTATGATGGGATATTTAAGGCTCCCATCTTGTTCCATGGCTTTTAGGCGGACTACACCTGTAGAGGTTTCTTCGGTTCCTCCTTTGACGTCTTTAATCAGGTTTTGGCGTTTACTGTGAATCATGCCAACGACGTCTGCGCCGTCATCCATTGTAATGGTTGGTTTGTAATCGAGGACTTGGTCGATGCATTTGTAATAGTCTTCTGTGTTTTGTCCTCTCCAAGCGAAAACGTGCACACCGCTATCCGCCAGAGCCGCGGCAACGTCATCTTGGGTTGAGAGAGGGTTTGAGCCGCACAACGCGACTTTCGCGCCTCCTGCTATGAGTACTTTGATCAGGACTGCGGTTTCTTTAGTTACGTGAAGGCATGCGGCTAAGGTCTGGCCTTCGAGAGGCTTTTCTTTTTCAAATCGAGTTTTTATAATGTTAAGTACAGGCATGTGTTTTGATGCCCATTCGATCTGTAAATGTCCTTGAGGTGCTAAACTTTTATCTTTAACTTGGAATTCTTCCATGATTGTTCCTTCTTATACGAGATTGAGTGCAATTCTCCTTATTTAGAATTTACCTAAATTTCATAAGATGCAAAGTATGGCGAGGGCTCTCTTAAGCTGGAAAAAGTTAAATTAACCCCTAACGCAAGCTAACTGTAAGAGAGTGAATTTCATGAAAGAACCTTTTGCTACTTTTGTAAAAAAACAACTTGAACCAAGAACTCTACTGATAACATGTGGGTTACCAGCAAGTTACAAAACAGAAACTGCAGAAGAAGTTTCCAAAATCAAAGGTTACCCTATCCTACGCAGCGATTTAATCAGGCTAGAAGTACTCAAGAACGAGGACGTTTTCGATGCAAAAGTCGCTGGAAACATGAACAAAAGATTATCAGTCTACGATGAAGTGTTTCGAAGGGCAGACGAACAAGCCGCAAGCAGTAAGGGTGGCTTAATTTTGGATGCCACTTTTGTTACTCAGGAATTGCGTAGGCGTGCAGCAGAGATTGCCGCAAAAAACAACATGACGTTTGTAATATTGCAAACCAGCTGCCCTCAAGAAGTGTCCATTGCGAGAATAAAAAGGCGAACCAAAGAAAAGTACGAGTCAAACGCTCTAACTGAAGAAGCGTATTTGGCAAATAAGAACAAGTTCGAACATGTAGATATTGACGATTTGAAGAAAAGAAATCCAACGCTCAAAGTGACCCATTTAACTGTTGACACCTGCCGTGACGAAACCGACCAATGGTTTGTTATAGGAATGGAGAAAAAGTAAGAGCATCTATAATGAAGATTGATTTACACATTCACTCGAAAAGTTCTGATGGAAAATTCACCGTCCAAGAAATTTTACAGGAAGCCAAATCCAGAAACATCGATTTTTTATCAATTAGCGATCACGATTCCATAGGCTGCCAAAACCAAGCTATCGCAGAGGCAAAGATAATTGGAATCAAATTCGTTACTGGTGTCGAATTGAATGTAACTTTTTCCGACCCGAAGTACAAAGAAGGCAAAGCAGTCTCTCTGGATTTTTTGGGTTATCAATTCGCTCCCGATAACAAAACGTTTGCAGGCAAACTGGAAATTATGGCGAAGTATCGACGGGAGCGGGCCGCTAAACTACTCGACAACCTAAACGCTGAATTTCAGAAAGAAAACATTGCAGCGCTGACTGCAGAGGATTTGCGTTTGATTGAAGAGTCAGTGGATGGTGTGCTTGGCAGACCTCACATAGCTGACTATCTAATTAAGAAGGGAATTGTTAACACCCGCCAAGAAGCCTTTGATAAATACTTGGTGAAGTGCGATGTCCCGAAGTTCCCGCTCTATCTTGAAGAAGCATCAAAACTGGTAAGGGATGCGGGCGGAAAGTTAGTGTTGGCTCACCCGAACGATCCCCACGGAACTTCACTTGTAGCGTTAACTAAAGTGCTCGCTGAGCAAACCCAGATTGTGAAAGATAATATGCTTCCTTACATCGACGGAGTTGAATGCTGGCACTCCCGAAGCGCCCCGGAAACCATAAACCACTACGTAGGTTTCGCAAAGGAACAGAAACTTATCATGACGGGGGGGAGTGATTGCCACCAAAAACCAATTTTAATGGGCACGGTTCAGATTCCCTATTGGGTAGAGGGCCAATTCAAGTAAAGGAAAAGGTCAGAGGTTTTTTGCGTATTCAAATGCTAGTTTGAAGTAGGCTTGGGCTTCTTCGGTTGCTGAAACTTTTTCTTTTTGGTTTATGTTTAGGTCGTCGAGTCTGAAACTGATTACTTTACCTCGAACATATGCCCTGTAACATTTGTAGAAGGGAAGAAGCTTTGTAAGGTTTTGGTCTTTGGAGTACTCTATGTATTTTTCTATGAAGTGATTTGCAAGGTCAGGACGTAGTTGGAAGTCTAGGTCCATGGCTAAGAAGGCTACGTCAGCTGTAACGTCGGAGTAGCGGAATCTGTCGTTGAATTCTATGGCGTCGAAAATGCAAATTTTGTCAGTTATGAATATGTTGCCTGAATGCAAGTCGCCGTGGCAGTCACGGATTCGCTTGTCGGAGATTCTGCTCTCAAAAAGGGCCTTGTTTTTGTTTATGAAACCGTTGATTTTGGTTTGGATAAATTGGAAGTCCTTTTGTGGAATCGTTTGGTTGATGTATTTTTGGGTTTGAGCAAAGTTTTCATCCCAGTTAGTTTTGACAATTTTGATGCTGCCGAACTCGCTTATTTCGCCGGATGTCTTTGCCTTCGAATGGAAATCTGCAACTATTCTTGCTATCTCATCGATTGTTTTCTTGTCAACCTTGTCCTCTTTGAGTAGAAGGGTCATAATTCTTTCTTGAGGCAACCGTAACATTTTCAGCGCATACTCGACGGTTTCGCCTTTACCGCCGATTTTAATGCTATTTGATTTGTTGATTGAGACAACTTCGAGGTAGATTTCTGGGCACAGACGCCTGTTGAGCTTCAGCTCTTTTTTGCAGTATTCAAGTCTTTTGTCTAAGGTGGAGAAATCCAGAAACCCAAAGTTAACGGCTTTCTTTACTTTGTAAACGTATTTTTTGGTCAGGAATACGAAGGATATGTGTGTTTGAATAAGTTCTACTTTGCCTGCTTCCTCCGGGTAAGCCTCGGGAACAAGTAGTGCATCAACTATTTCTTTTTGGGTTTGCAACAGGATTCGCCTTTTAGGTATAATGTTGTGAGTTGCCAGCCAATAAATATAGAGGTACCAGTTAACCAAGTTTTCAGTTTGGTTAGCTTTATATTCAACATTCGAAAGAGATTTTGCGATTACAAATGGAGACAGATAAACCCGAGAACCTAAAAAAGGTACTCTTGAACAGCGGAATTCCTATCGTTGTGGCTGAAAAAATCGTTGCTCACTACACTAAAGATTTTGAAAGTGTTTGACGTAATCCAAGACTTTGTCGGATTGTTCTTTAGAGATGTGGTTTCCAATGTGGAGTGAGGCTACGATGTCTGAGATTTTTGCGAGTGAATGAACTTGGTAACCGAGTTTTTCAAGTTTTTCTTTGCCGCCATGCTCTCGATTTACAACCACCAGCAAATGTTTTACGTTGGCGCCTAATTCCTGGAGGGGTTTTATGCCTTCAACTTTGGATATGCCCTCACTTATGACATCGTCGAAGAATAGGATATTATCACCCTTAGCCACATCTGCTCCGGCGATTCTACCTTTAACACCGTAGGCTTTCTCTTCTTTACGAACTATGACACAAGGAAGATTTAGATTACAAGCGATACTTGGCACAATTAACGCGCCCTTCAGCTCAATAGATGCTAATTTGTCGATTGGGTCAACAGCCATTATATGCCTAATTTTTTCCGAGGCAGCCTCAGCGATAGTGCAGAGATTCTTTGGTGCGGAAAGAACCTTTGCAAGGTCAATATAATAGGGGCTTGTTGCTCCAGACTTGATTGTGAAGCTGCCAAACCTTAAGCACCCAGACAAGTAAAGAGCATCAGCCACTTTATCAGTAATCGTTGACATTTGATTTCACTGATGAGAGTGTTAAGTTGCAAATTTAACCCTTTACCAACCTATTTTAAGTCTTTTAAAAACTAATGACAGAAACCTATAGTGAGTAGTTAACAGTGACGCTTTCAACAACGAGAATATTAAAAAAATAGTAAAAATGGGATATTAGACAACTAAGTCGGCCATGTCGACGCTACGCTCGTAAATCTGCCTAAGGAAAGACACCGACGCCAAAATCTGAGGTATTAAATCCACAGACGAATCCTTCGCTAACTGTTCAATGTTTGAGGAGGTTGACTCTATTTTCTCTCGCAGGTTCCGAACGTTTTCGGCCACCGAAATGTCCTTGTTCAGGAAAGCTTTAATGGCTTGCTCATTAGCCTCGGAACAAGCAGATTGCAATTCAAACAACAACTTCCGAAGTTCATCAGATAATTTAATTCCGTTTAGCGCTATAGTGTTTGAGGCAAACTGAACACATGCGTCACCGATACCTTCAATTAAACTTGCAGCCAAACGATAGTCTAAACATTCAATCGGTGTAATCCCAAGTTTATCGCTCAACCTTGGATTCTGAATAATTGTCCGAAGAGTTCTAACCAACAAAAAGTAAAGCCGATTGCTTTCGTTATCACGCGAAACAACGCTCTTAGCTAACTCTGAATCGGTGTTAATAAAAGAGTTAGTTACGTCACGAATCATCCCTGCTACCAAACCGTGGTTTCGTTGCAAGATTTTTTGAGGTAAAAACCCAAATGGTTGTTGTGAGATACTTTGCAAAGAAATTTTGCAGATCGTCTCTTCTACAATCTCTAATCCCGCCAAAGAACTTGCGGTTGACTTAATTATTTTCCTTGCGTTTGCATCAATACGGTCCTTTGCCTCAATGTTAATTGTATCAAAGCCCAGAAGGTATCTACCAACAATTTCACGCCCCAAAAAAGGGCCAACTCCCAAAGTGGCGACTTTAGGCTCAGGTTCAGCAGCATTTTTTGGGTCAACAAGAAGTTTACCGTCACTGGTAACTTCCAAATTTACTTCAAAACCCTTCTTTAAACCGGACGCGTTGGCCCAATCTCTGGGTAAACAAACAAAGAAAGTCCCAGTTGGTGTTTGCTGTACTTTACGCGATTCACTCATCTGCGGTTTCACCTATGGAAGATACAATATATCTAAACTATGGTTTGCTTATTTAAATTGAATTGATTTTCTATAACTTAATTCAAAAAATACAATCAAATTAGTCGGAGTACCGAAAATTTTTCCATTAAAGGTTCATTCATAAAAAGGGTCAGAAAACAAAAAACAGTAAATAACTCAAGAACATAACTGCCTAACATAAAAAACTAACATTTAGTAAGGTCAAGGCAAGAACTCGATGAGCGCAGAAGAAAAACTCCAAAAAGCCATAGAGACATCTATTATGGCGGGTTATCAATTAAATAGCGAAGCCTTCGAGTTTCTCACTCAAAAAGCAGAAACTAACGACCCTGTCCTCATTATGGACTTGGCTCTTGCGAGAATCCAAGAGTTGCATGATAAACCGATGTTTATAGAAAAAAGCTTTCTAGAAGCGCTTTTGCAAGCCGCTGTACCTGCGCCACAACTTCAAGTCCCCGAGCGACAATACAGTCCACAACCAAGTATTCCGCAACAGCAATTGCGGCCACTTGAGGAATATCAAGATTCCAACGAAACCGAGTTTTATCCCTTCGCCAAAGATATACCGTCAGAACTCAATATTATCGATGATGCTACAGGAAAACTTACTTCGAATGGTACACTAGACGAGTACGTACTCTATTTTCAGGACCGCTTCAAACGTATCGAGAAACTGTTAAGACAAAGGATGGATGTTAAGGCAGCAACCTCAATTACGGAAGCCCTCAAGTCGCCACCAAAAACTAAGCTCAAAATCATCTGTATGCTAACTGAGAAGAGGGACTCAAAAAATAACACAATCTTATCCGTCGAAGATTTGAATGGAAGTGCAACAATTCTTGTTTCTCAAAAAGCTCCTGAAGAAGTAAAGAAAAAAGCGCTCACTCTTCTGCCTGACCAAGTTTTCTGCGTAGCGGCTGTTAAAACAAGAGGCGACCTGCTGATGGCTGAAGACATTATTTTTCCTGACGTAGGAAAAAAGATACCTCTGCGTGCGCAAGAACCCGTTTACGCTGTCCTTACATCAGACATCCATATTGGAAGTACAAAATTTACAAAAGAATCATTCAAGCGCTTTATCCTCTGGCTGCGAGGCAAATATGGAACCCCAGAAATGCGCCAAATAGCCGGCCGAGTAAAATATCTTCTCGTTGCGGGCGATATTGTAGATGGAATAGGTATTTATCCTGGTCAACAAAATGAGCTAACCATTCGAGATGTACATAAACAGTATAATTTTGCTATCAAATATCTTGAAAAAATTCCAGATTACATTGAAATTGTTTTGTCTCCAGGTAACCATGACGCCGCACGCAAATCATTACCTCAACCAGCAATACCAGAAGGATATCTGACAGAAATTCAAGGCAAAAAAAATATCCACTCAGTTGGCAGCCCATGTTACCTCAGCATTCACGGCGTAGAAGTACTCATGTATCACGGCAGAAGCCTCGACGACATAGTTTCTGTTATTCCTGGAATGGATCATCAGCACCCAGAAAAATCCATGCGTCTACTCATGCAAGGACGACACTTAGCTCCTGTATACGGTGGAAAAACCATGCTTTCCCCAGAAAGCCGCGATTATCTTGTAATTGATAAGGTTCCAGACATTTTTCATGCAGGGCACGTACATGTTAATGGACTTTGTAATTATCGCGGAGTACTTGTTGTGAACTCGGGCGGATGGCAAGACCAAACGGATTATATGGAAAAATTAGGGTTAGTTCCTACTCCAGGAATGGTGCCAGTGGTGAATCTGCAAACACTACATACCACCGTTTTAGATTTTAATTTAAGTTAGGTGCCGGAACTTGGGTTTTTGCGGATAGCTTGGGGTGAATAGTCAATCAATCGGCTAAAGCGATTATCACCGACAAAGACATCTCTAATCAAGCTGCGAGAGATTTCCAGTCTAATTTTTTTGGTTCTTCCGTATCGACCCATGCTTACAACTTTGGCGTTTACAAGACCCATCGAATCAAGTTCGTTAACCAAAGTGCCTAGACGCCGTTGCGTTAGAAGCCCAGCGCCCATCTCACCGCATAATTCATTGTATATATCGTAGATTTCCCCGGTTGTCGCACTTGACTTATTTAGATGGTAAACACTCAAGAGCACCAACTTTGAATGCAAAGTTAAATTATTGAGTGCTTCGACAACTCGGTTGTGCTCAATATGCTTCTCAGCCTGACGCACGTGCTCTTCAGTAATAGTTTTTGCACCAAGCCGCTCCGCCACTTCTCCAGCAACACGCAACAAATCTAGAGCTCGCCTAGCGTCTCCATGTTCTGCGGCAGCTAAAGCTGAGCAAATGCTCAATGCTGAATCTGATAAGACACCATCTTGGAAGGACAACTTTGAGCGTTCAAGAAGTATATTTCGAAGTTCTCCAGCATCATATGGTCTGAAGACCAGTTCTTCTTCGCTAAGTGAACTGAAGACTCTTGGGTCCAAGAATTCTTTTAGGCGCAAATCGTTGGATATGCCGATTAGGGCAACTTTGCTTTTGGTTAATGTTTCGTTTATTCTTGTTAACTCATACATGAAGCCGTCTCCATGTTCTTTGATCAAGGCGTCAACTTCATCCAAAATAATGATGAATATTATTTTAGATTGATCTAACCCTATGCGGAACCGGTCAAAAACTTCGCCTGCCGACAAACCAGTGAAGGGAATGGACAAGCCTACACTTTGGCTTAGCGCCGCGAAAACCCTGTATTCTGAACCAGTCATTCGACAATTAATGTAGCAAAATTTTACCTGTGCACCATATTCTTTTGCTTTGGATTCTAAATGGCTTAGCACATATTTTGTTACGGCAGTTTTTCCTGTTCCTGTTTTTCCGTAAATGAAAATGTTGGAGCATCTTGAATCTCTTAGGACTGGAGCAACAGTTGCACCGAGCAATCTAATCTGGTCTTCTCGATGTGGAAGTTTATCCGGAAGATAATCATGCCTTAAGACCTCTCGATCTTTAAACAGTTTAACTCCGTTTACGAAGTTTTCGAATACATCATCTAGTACGCTTGAATTACCCATTTGCTTTCCCTCTTATTCTTCAGAGGCAACACCGTTATTTCTTGTGGAACAGATAAAGGCTACACTACAAAAAACTGGTCTTAGAGCACAACAATCCTAAAAAACATTGAAAATAGCCAATATCTTTCAAATAAAGCGAGAGCACACACACACCACAGTTTCTACTGGAGGAAAAAGCTTGGTAAAAGAAAAACACTATTTATTGTATATATAATAATATACTCTGATAGGTAAGGGGCAATTTGATATATTAATAATTGTTATCAAAGAAATTAGACAAATCATCTACAATAATTTTTTCAGCCTTTCCTAACTTCTTTTTGTCCCAAATACTTCGAGCGGAAACATAGGGGCCTGTGCGAGCGATTTTTCCATGGTAAATTACACTTGTTCAAGCTATTACATCTTGTTTTCTTTCATAACTTTCTTAATTTCTCAAGGAAGTTAATTTTCAACTTTTTAGTTAAAGTTTCTCGAAAAAACCGTTCACAAAATTGTGAATACATGTGAAATGGCAATGAAGTTGTCGCTTTATTGAGTCTATTTTCTGATAAATTACCCTTTTCCTGTCTTTAACAAGTGAATAAGGCACCCCTACACTTCTACTGGAAAAGCATAACCAAGGCGAAACTGAATTATTTCAAGCATTTCGTTATACTGTGAAGCTGGTAATAACAGAATAACTTCAATTCTTAGCTATTACAGTATTATAAGCTTGATAACTGCCTATTTCATTCATCAGTTTCACCATAACAGCTATAAGGTGTGAAGTACTGACTTGTGAACAATCCTTAAGGTGTGCAGCAAATGCCCGCTCGTAAAATGCGCATTGAGCTTTTCGATAGCGATGGTAATCGATATACTATTGCTTTTGAGGGTCAAGTGACTCGTGACAAAGCTCTTCGCCTTTTGGATCTGGTAGAGTTGCTTGGCAGTGCACCTGGAGAAGGCCTCACTACAAATGCAGGAAACACTTTACCAAATAAGGTTCTATCACGGTTCGAGAAAGTCCAGGTGGTTATCCACAAGAATTTCCCCTTGATTTGGTTCTCCTCAAAAGACATCCAGTCCATTTATGAACAAGAACTTAAAGAACCGGTAAGTCTCAGCACAGTTTCAACCTACCTTTCCAGGATGGCTGTAAAAGGTATGTTGCTTAGGACCGGAGGCCAAAACAACCTCAAGTACAAGACTGCCCCAAACATCTCCCCTGCTATTAAACAACGCATAAAATAACTCCCAAGGTTCACAATCATTTCACAAAAAGACAATTATTGAACCCTTTAAACCGTTAACTATGTTTGAGCGGAGGGGTTCACGACTTTTTGCAGAAGAGCTTCCATCTCCTTTTTGATGCTGTACCTGAAAGGAATTTTACCAGCCTCCCTCTCCAAGTATCCCTCTTCATAGAGTTTCTTCATTAACCGAGCTGTATGCTCCCTACTGAGTTGCACTATTTCTTTGATTTCAGGAGCCGTCTTCGCTCCCTCTTTAGCGAGGAGTTCTAAGACTGTGATTTCCGTTTCGGTTAAAGCTGCCAACGCTTTATCCCGTTTTATGGGTATAGGCGGTAGGACAATGTCGTTCCTGGTTTCATTTTGTGGTGGAACAACTGATATTTTCTTAATTTGCTCTTCAAACACTGTTATTTTATTTCTCAAAGTTTCTTGTGTAGATTCGATGTCTTTTAGTTTTGCTTCTATTCCTGAGAGCCCAGACAGGACTGTGCTGTTGTTTTGTGTGTAGTCGGATAAGTTTTGTGTAACAGTTTGTGAAATAGCTTGATGTGATTGGCTGAGTGCACCGAGTTGTTGCTCGATGTTCTCTGCTTTCCTGAAACTCACGTTTGCTGTGTTATAGCTTCCTTCAACTCTTGATACCATTGTATCAAACTTGTCTGATTCACGTTTAAGTTCACGATTAAAACTCAGCACGATATCTTCGATAAAGTTTTTGGCTTTTTCGTATTCTTTGTGTGCAAGGCGTACCTGCTTATAGTACTCATATGCAGCTATTACTGTAACAGCTAGTAGAACGCCCAAGATTAATGGTGTGAGATCAATCGTGATTTTTTTCTCCGTGATTTGTATGTGACTCAACCGTGATTTATGGTGATTTCAGTGGTTGCATCACATATCACAGTATTTCCATGGAGTAATAAGGTTATCGGTGACATGAAATAATGTAATCTATGACATCACACATCACAATAATACCCTAATAGCTCTCCGTCAAGACTTTCATTATGAACTAAAGGCTGAGGATTAGCCTTATTTTGCCAATTAATACTTAAAATAGTCATTTCAGAATAACTTAATTTAATGTATCAAAACACTGAAAAAATCATGGAAAAATCTGTGATTTGTGACGTCACAAAGGCTCTTGTGATGGGCTAGAAAGCCGTTTCAGGCTTGTTTCAAGCTCATTTCGAATGATTTCAATGACTTTTAGATGGTCTTTTAGTTCCTCTTCCTTTCCCGGTATGTTCTGGTGAGCCTCCACATAATCGTGTAGTTTATTGGCTATTTCGAGATACGGGTCAAGAGTAGAGCTCTCAAACACACCCAAATACCCCAAAAGTAGGACTGTATAGATCGATTTTATAACGTTTTCTTTGGACTGTCTTAAGGTCCTATTAAAAGAACCGCGGCTTATTTTAGCCTTTGTTAAGCGTAAAGCAGCCTTTTCATCGTAATTTAGCTGTTTGTCTGATATATTTTCGGCCAAAACGTCAATTAACAGTGTTTCAAGCTGTGTTTTTGTTAATTGGCTGTTTTTAGCCAGGACTTGCACAATGGGGTCGTTTAATGCCCCGCTTAACCATGCTGTAACACCGTCTTTTAACTTCAAATCTTCGTGTTCCTCCATAGTCTTAATGGATACAGTTTTGTATACTAATCCATGTTTTTAACCTTTGCACTAGCCAAAAGCCTCAATTTCTCGTTTGGAAGAAGCTAAAATTGAAGTCGTTTTACGCAAACAAAGCGTTTTACTAACTTTATTGGCTATTCGTGGCAAGAAAAGCCCATTTAACATAATAAAGGCTAATTTCTTGGCAATTTCTTGTGTTAGCACGCCTCAACTTTACACAAAAAATGCTCTTTTGCAAACCCTCCTGAAAGTAAAAACTATTCATTTTGGCAATTTTAAAGAAATGTCTCTAACTTTTTCTTGTTTAATATCTTGCTTAAACACAGTTTTACTGCAACAACTCCCTGTAACAATATCCAAAAAAACCGCGTGACATCACCAAATCTGCGTGATTTTACCATAAGTCACTTGATATCACGATGATGTGATACACTTGTGATGTTAAACTTCAACGTCCCGTTGTGAGTGTGATATCTCAGATTTGCTCTGAAAGGTGCTTTAATTCATCGAAAAGTTCAGGTCGTAAGTCTCTCAAAGTCGGGATAAATGTCTCAGCTGCTCTTAAATCACCAAAATCCACGTCACAGAAGACAAAATCTTCTTCATCGTACTTTGCTTTGGCTGCAATGTCGCCCGTTGGACAAACAAGTCGGCTCCCTCCCCAAAACTGTAGTCCATCTTCAACACCTGCAAGGTTAACGTACGCAAGAAATGCCGTGTTTTCAAGTGCTCGAGCAGAAGTTAGGATTTCAAAGTAACCTCTCCTTACAGCCGGGGATGCGGAAATACAAACAATCAACTGTGCACCCTTGAGGCGTGTCAGCCTAAATACTTCTGGAAAGAAGACATCGTAGCAAATAGATAATCCAATATTGCCTAATTCTGTTTGGAAAGTTGCTGTTTCATACCCTGGGCGAAAATACCTTTTCTCTTCAAAGACGCTGTGAGTAGGCAGATACATCTTGCGGTATTTACCGATTAAACCTTTGGGACCAATGAAGACAGCTGTGTTAAAGATTGTTGCTTGGGTTTTTTTGCTTAACTCCGGCATCCCAAAAATAATGTGCATACCCGTCTTCTTTGCTAAAGCCTCAATTTTATGGGTTGAAGGTCCAGGTATCGGCTCCGCAAGCTCGTAAACTTGATCTAAGATGACGTAACCCGTTAAAGACATCTCCGGAAAAATAATTAGGTCTGCACCTTGCCCCTTGGCTTTGATAGTTAGTTCTTCTATCTTCTGCAGATTCATGCTTTTGTTTTCGCGTTTGCTACTTATTTGGGCAAGAGCGAGTCTAATCTTATCTTTCATGCAGGTTCCACTTTAATATGTGTGTCTTGGAAGCCTAAAATCGTTTCCAACGGTACGGTACCCAATCTTTGGAGCGATGGGCATTCTTCTTTTATGTTCGTTTGCGAGCCATCTACTCTTTACTTTATCTACTTTACTTTTTTCAACGGTGAGTTGCTCCGCGATTTCTTCTGGAGACAAGAACCGTTCGAGTCCATAGAGAATGAGATCCAAGGTTTCAAATTTGATTCCGAGTTCAGACTCTGCCAGCTGATTAGGCCAAAGTGCTGGCGTTGACGGCTTTAGGACGAGCTCCTTTGGGATTCCTAAATGCAATGCAAGTTTGCGAACCTGCGTTTTATATAAATCCATTATTGGAGCAATGTCTGCTGCAGCGTCTCCCCATTTGGTGAAGTACCCCATCATTGTTTCGGATTTGTCGGAGCTGCCGCAGACTATTCGATTTTGTTTATTGGCGAAGTAGTAAAGGTAAAGCATCCTCGTTCTTGCTTTGATGTTTCCTTTGCAAAGTCTGTTGGATTGGTCAAACACAGGTATGGCGCTATAAATGCCATTGAGGGCATCTGACATATCACAGATTTGCGTTTTTATATTAAACTGCTGAGCGACAGTTTTCGCGTCGTCGATGTCTTTTTGGTTAAAATTCTCATTCTCGGGCAACATTAGACCCAAGACGTTTTCTCCTCCGATTGCGAGGCTTGAAAGCGCCGCTATGGTTCCACTATCGATCCCTCCAGAGAGCCCAAGCACGATTCCTTTTGCTCCTGCATTTTCAACGTATTCTTTAATGAAACGGCAGATTCTTGTTTGAGCCTCAGAAAAATCGATCTCTAACAGGTAAGGCGTTAACTTCATTTGCTATGGCAGCCTCATTATTGATGGTTAGTAGGCAAGTATTTAAGGACAAGCATAAATATTATGAACATTACCAGACGAATGTAGAAGGTTATTGTATGGGGCGAAGAAGGAAAAAAGTTGTTCATATACCAAAGAAACGTTTACCAAAGTTCTTCTCTTGCCCTATATGCGGAAAAGAAACTGTACGTGTAGAAATCGTCCGAGAAGACGGTGGTCACTCTGTTGCTCAATGTAGCAGCTGTGGTCTTAAGGAAGAATTTCCAGTTAAATCCGCTCAAGGCGAAGTTGACGTTTACTGCATGTTAACCGACCGAGTTTACGGCACTCAAAAAAGAACTCCAGTAATAAAAAAAGAGTAACTGAAGGACCACTTGTATGCTAGGACCTATTGAAAGGTACTTGCTTGAAAAAATAAAAAAAGACGGCTCAATTCACATAACCCTTATAGATCCAGAAAAAGTGACAGCCGCAAACGCTTCAAGCATCGCTGAAAGTTCCAAAAACAGTGGAACCGCCGCCATCATGATTGGAGGCTCAACATTTGTTTCTGAGAACCATCTTGATGCTGTAGTGAAAGCCATTAAATCCAAAGTAGATATTCCCACTATTCTTTTTCCAAATAACGTAACTGGAATAAGCAGCCACGCAGACGCGATATGGTTTATGTCACTGCTAAACTCAGTCGACCCCTACTTTCTCATAGGCGCCCAAATCTTGGGAGCTCCCCTCGTTAAAAAGTACGGTTTGGAACCGATCGCGATGGGCTACATTATTGTTGGCGACGGAGGTACAGCAGGCATAGTGGGAAAAGCAATCTCGGTACCTTACAACAAGCCTGAACTTGCAGCAGCTCACGCTCTTGCAGGCCAATACCTTGGAATGCGTTTTATCTATCTTGAGGGCGGTTCTGGAGCGGCAAATCCCGTGCCTCCTGAAATGATTCGCGCCGTTAAGCATTTGATTGACATTCCACTCATCGTTGGAGGGGGCATTAAAACTAGAGAGCAGGCGTTCACCGCAGCTTCAGCTGGTGCAGATATAATTGTTACAGGAAACGTCACTGAATCAAGTGATGCCAACAAAAGAATCTCTGAAATCATAGCCGCCATAAGAAAACATTAAAACAAATATTCTCACTTTTAGTTGTTGGAAATATTTTCTTTAGCTTTTAGAAAGCCAAAATAACCCATCACTATATATCTTGCAGGAGAGCTGTCAACTTGAACATCAGCAAGGGTTATAAAAACTACGTTGAAACTATGGAAAATGAGCTTAAACGCTTGTATGCCATTAGTGATAACGCCCGATCCAAAGGTTTGGATCCAGCCCTAAAAACAGAATGTATTATAGCACAAGACATCGCTGATTTGGTGGAAGGGTTGGTTGGACCCAAGGGCGTTGCGCTGAGTATCCGGGATTGGAGCACCAAGATGCCCCGGGAAGAAATAGCCTTCAAAGTAGCTGAAGAAATTACTGTTGGCAAATTTGGTCAAATGGATCCTGAAAGAGCAGCGGAACAGGCGATTCGGACGGCTCTTGCAATTTTTACTGAAGGCTTAACAGCAGCGCCTATTCAAGGCATCGCGCAAGTTAAAATCAAGACAAATGCTGACAGAACTCGCTATTTGGCAATTTACTTTGCTGGACCGATCCGTTCAGCAGGCGGAACAGACCAAGCCTTGACTTTAGTCGTGGGGGACTATGTCCGTCTACAGCTGAACTTAGACAAGTATAAACCAACTGAAGACGAAGTCTCCCGCTTCGTCGAAGAACTAAGACTCTATGAACGTTCCGTGGGTCGTTTCCAATATCACATACCCGATGAAGAACTCAGAAAAGCCCTAAATCTAATTCCCGTTGAATGCACTGGAACAGAATCAGATCCAGTCGAGGTTTCATCCTACCGTAACTTAGAAAGGGTCGAAACTAACCGCGTTAGAGGCGGGGCGCTGAGAGTCGTAAACGATGGAATCGTTGGACGCGCACAGAAAGTCTATGTGATAATTGATAAGCTGGGTTTTCAAGGTTGGGAATGGCTCAAAAATTTCAAAAAGAAATCTGAGAAGAAATCGGGCGGTTTCATGGATGATGTGATTGCAGGGCGACCGATTTTCGCTTTTCCTTCTAGACGCGGTGGATTTCGTCTTAGGTATGGTAGGTCCAGAAACACAGGGCTCTCAGCTGTAGGTATTCATCCTGCCACGATGCTTGTGGTTGAAAGTTTCCTTGCTGCTGGTACCCAGATGCGTTTGGAGTTGCCCGGGAAAGGCGGTGTTACGATGCCTGTGGATAGCATTGAGCAACCTGTGGTATTGCTAAATGATAACTCGGTTGTTCGCGTGTCGCTTGAAAACTATGCTGAGGTTAAGGGTAAAGTCCAAAAAATCCTGTTTTTGGGTGATATGCTTATAGATTTTGGCGATTTCCTCTATTGCAACAAGGCACTTCCCCCATCTGGGTACGTAGAGGAATGGTGGGCAAAAGACTTGCAAAACGCTATTCAGGGAAAGTACGGTTCTGACTATCAGAAGGCGGCTCAAGCAGCAAATCTCCTCTTAGATAAGATAGAGAGTTTTGTGTTGGATCCATTTGCAAACAAGCCAACAGTCAAAGAATCCGTAGCATTGAGTTCAATTTTAGGCATACCTCTTGCTCCCAATTGTACATTATTTTGGGGCAATCTCTCAAACGTGCAAGAGCTCGAGTTGCTGAGAGAGTGGTTAACAACTTGTGAAGTAACAATAGAAGCCGGTTTTGCGATCAAGATTGTGGGTAAAGCTAGCGATGCCGCGCTAAGTTCTCTCAGGAAAATATTCGTTCAACACAAAATCGTAGACGGCAAAATCATGCTTGTGAGTGAAGAAGCTGCTGCTTTCGCGTTCTGTCTTGGTTACGGTAAAACAAAGATTGTTGAAGCAAGTTCTACTCTGGAAATGCTGAGTCTGCTATCAGATGTGCAAGTCAAAGATAAAGCTCCAACTTATGTAGGAGGGCGTATGGGTAGACCCGAAAAAGCCAAACACCGCGAAATGAAACCCCTTGTCCATGTGCTTTTTCCAGTCGGTTTGAAAGGAGGTTCACATCGTGACCTTATGGAGGCGTCACGGCAAGGGCCAGTTTTTGTAGAGTTGGCTAAACGTAAATGCCCCAGCTGTAAAAGCTACACTATTAAAGTAAAATGTCCCACCTGCGAATGCGAAACCATTTCTGAGAAGATTTGTCCAAGATGTGGCAGAACGGTGAAAGATGCCGGTTGCCCAACCTGCAAGACAGATGGGGTTATGTATCAGCGTCAACCCATTAACTTCAAAGAATTAATCGACAACGCTAGCACCAACCTTGGGTATCCGGTGCCTAAAATGTTGCGGGGTGTTAAGGGTCTAACAAACCTCGACAAGACTCCCGAAAACATAGAAAAGGGTATCTTGCGAGCAAAGCATGGTCTATCTGTCTACAAAGATGGCACCATACGGTTTGACGCCACAAATGCCCCATTAACACATATCACGCCAGCTGAAGTGGGAGTCTCCATCGAAAAGATGTATCAAATGGGCTATCTCTCAGATACTCATGGATTGCCTCTAACAAACCCCAACCAAGTTTGCGAACTAAAAATCCAAGACGTCGTAATTCCATGGCGTGCTGCGGAATACTTTATCCAAATTGCCGCCTTCATCGACGACCTCTTAGTACGGGTCTACAAGCAACCTGCATACTATAATGTCAAGAAAGCAGAGGATATGGTTGGTCACTTGCTTTTCGGGTTGGCTCCTCATACGTGTGCATGCATTTTGGGAAGAGTTGTTGGTTTTACTGACCGCAACGTGATTTATGCCCATCCCATTTGGCATTCGGCAAAGCGTCGGGATTGCGACGGCGACGAAGACGCCATCATGTTGGGGTTGGATACACTCCTTAATTTTTCAAGAGTATTTTTGCCTGCGCAAATAGGCGGGATCATGGATGCACCCATTCTGCTGATTCCCTTCGTAAATACTAAAGAGGTACAAAGGCAAGCCCACGACTTTGACGTCAGCGCCACCTATCCGATCGAGTTTTATAATAAAACTTTAGAGAAATATGATCCTAGACCCGCCAGCGCCATGATGGATGTAATCAGCCACAGATTGGGCACGGAAGCCCAGTTTGAAGGCTTCCAATATACCACCCCCTGCACAAGTATCAATCTTGGCAACGCCAACAGCTCCTACAAGGAATTCAAATCTATGATAGATAAGCTGCATATGCAATTAGAGTTGGGTGAAAAGATTGATGCCGTCGATGCTAGACGTGTAGCGCTGAAAGTTTTGAATACACATTTTATGCGTGACATTGCCGGTAACTTGCGTGCCTTCTCAACGCAGGGGTTCCGCTGCAAGTCATGCAACAAAAAGTTTCGCCGATTGCCCCTCAAAGGAAAATGCCCGTCCTGCGATGGAAAACTAACACTTACTGTTTACCGTGGCGGCATTGAAAAGTACCTTGTTGCAGCGCAGGAACTAGTCGATAAATATGGTTTGCCAAAATACTATACACAGCGCATGGACTTAATCAAAGAAGAGATAGCTACGATGTTCGATAATAAAAAGCCAAAACAAGCCAAGCTTTTCGATTTTAATTAGACTAAAGCTTTTCAAGGTAAACCTCATTTTATCTATCGGTGGAAGAGAGCATAAAACAAACTATGCATCCTAATGCTTACTTAAAAAACATCAGAAACGTAAAAAGCGGTCTTATGGCTCGAACAAAAATCTTAACTTTACTTGAAAAACAGGCTTTTAACGCTTCCAAGATTGCTATGGAATCCTCAATGTCTTATGGTGTTGTGATGTATCATCTTAAGTTGCTGAAAAACGAGGGCACAATAGAGAGTAGAGGAATTAGGCGGTATATTTGGTTAGCGACAGGTTTAGGGCAGAAACGCCTCAGCTAGAAAGTGCATTGACATGGTGAGCTTTGACATTTCGGGCATTTGTGGTTGTACTTGTTAAGGGCAGCTTTTTCAAGATCGATTCCCTTAATGTTGGCAAGGGAAGCAAGCCAAGCAATAACGTCAGCAAATTCCTTTTCAGTTGCTTCTCTATCATTTCCCTTTAACTCTTCCCCAAGCTCGGCGATTTCATCGACAAGCCAATTGAAAGTTCCATTCACTCCACGCTCGGAATCTCTTTCGAAGTATAGATGCTTCATCATTTCTTGGAATTCATGGATTTGCATAAGTTTTTTCCTGCTTAGGTTTGTTGCTTGCGTACTTTAAACTTGATGTTACTTTGAAAATTTCAGGTTTATATGTTTAGGATTTGGCACAAGATTAATTAGTCCAAGAGAAATATTAGGCATGTATCACCTTAACTCGGTAGGAATATCTGATGAGTGGAAGAAGGAAAAAGAAAGATACAGGACCAATGCCTGCTGCAAGTGCAGGTTTGCTGAGGTTCTTTGAAGAAGAGACCGAAGGAGTCAAAATCAGACCTGAACTACTCGTAGTTTTTGCTGTTTCACTAATAGTTATATCTGTTTTGGCAAAAGTATTCTTCTAAAAAAAATCTTTTCTTTAGCGTCTTGGCGTCGTAGCGTGCAAGACTTCTATTCTTTGAACCGAGTTTAAGTGCAGAAATAATTCGCTTCTTTCTTCTCGGCTTGCAACTTGTGGAATAGGTTGCGCAATAGTTGATCTTAATACAATTGCTTCAGCGTCGGAGAGCCAAATTCCTGACGGTTCATGAGTCACCGCGGTTAAGGTGCCTTCAAAGCCGTAAGAAGGGTCTAAGATTATTCTGATTTTTTTGCCCACGTTTCTCTCGAGCATATGAAAAATTGACGGGGGCAAGTCTTGATCTGGCATAAGCTTCGCAAATTAATATGATTGTGGCTCTGAAGATAAAACAGTTCCCTTGCAGTTGCATGTTGTTTTCTAAGTTATAATCTAAAAAGGTCTAAGTATCCTCTTTGTCCTTAACCTTCTTTATGCAAAAAACAGCATTTGACATTTTTATGTTAAACAAATAAATGTCTTTTGTGTTCACTGCAGTACCCTCAAGTTAGCTAAATTTTAATAGGGCTAACTAATCTCATAGTTTGACACTTATGGCGAAAGAGAGCTCTTTAACTCATTCCATGGAAAGTGCAACCAAACATTATTCTTCCATGTTCTTCCTTCCATCCTACCGAACAGCCCTTATAGGAGTCGCCTCAACCTGCATCATTGCAGTCAACCTCGTCACCTTCCTGCTTTTTCCTGCATGGACCACCTTAGCACTTGGAATTTCCCTCTTTGTGGTAACCTATGTAACCGACACAATTGTGAGTAAATCACTGTTGAAAAGCGACCCCATCTTTTCAATGAGACGGACGCTTGTCTTGTCTTTGGTGTGCTGGGTAATCTGGCTGGTTTTCATCGTTTTAGGCGTTGGCTTAAGTTTCGAGTTTGGTTGGATTATCTGGGTCAAACTTACCCTTTTGGGGTTCGCAGCAGTTTTAACTCTTCGATTCCTCGCTTTTAACGCGACTTCTTCGGCGCCCAAATGGCGACAATTGCTCTCTGTCTTGTTTGGACCTGCTCTATCTATAGTGGTGTTTGTCGTTTTCTGGATAGGTATTTCGAATACAATAGTCCTGCAAGTGTTGCCCTTTATCACGATATCTCCAATAATCGGTTATGTCGCCGTGTATTTGCTACTTTTCTCCATCGATCGTTTAGGCAGAAAAATCTACTCTCTGCCTGCCCTACCTCTGTTTAGAGCCTTTTTACTCAACTGGGTCGCTGATCAAAATGAACCCCTCGAAAAGCACCTTGAGGTAATGGGTGTTGACGCAGACATTGAAGTGACTTTGCTAAAGTTTGATGCCTCTAATCCTAAAGCAGCAATTATCGTTCCACAAGTTCATCCCGGACCCTTCAAGAATATCGGAAGTAGCCTTCTGCCTTCGCTGATGAAGAAAGGATACGAGTGCGAATTCGCATGCGACGCCTGTGTTCCCTTAGGTATCTTGGGACATGAACTGGACTTAGCTTCGCAAGCACAGAACAACAAAATAATAGTTCAAACAATAGATTCCGCCAAGTTTAAAGCCCAAGACTCGTCGGCGTCCCCTCTTGTCCGAGTCAAAGAAGGCACAGCCACGGCCTCTTGCCAGATTTTCGGTGATACTGCATTCCTCTCTTTTTCGCTGGCCCCCAACACAACAGAAGATTTACCCCAAGAGTTAGGGCGCATCGTAAGCGAAGAAGCAAAAAAGCTTGGACTAAAAAATGCAATGGTGGTGAACACTCACAACTGCTTAACCCCAATTATCGATACGGCTGAACACCTCGAAGAACTGAAGATGGCGGCCTCAAAATGCCTCCAAAAAGTCATTGCGTTACCAACTAAACCCTTCAGTGTCGGTTCAGCAACGGTTTTTCCAACTGAATTTAACCTTAAAGGTGGCATGGGTGCAGGCGGAATCACCGCTATAGTGGTTGAAGTGGAAAACCAGAAAACTGCCTACATAGTCATCGACGGCAATAACATGATTCCTGGGTTGCGGGAAACGATTCTTGAATCTTTAGCTGGATTAGGCTTTGATTCAAGCGAGATCTTCACAACTGACACTCATTCGGTGACTGCATCGGTTACAGGGCGACGTGGCTATCACCCCGTAGGCGAAGTCATGGAGCACAAACTGTTAATCAACTACATCGTTCAGGTAGCGACGAAGGCTGAAGCAAACTTGGAAATATCGCGTGCGGGTTACCTTCATTTTACCGTTCCGCAGGTCAGAGTTATCGGCGAGGAACGCTTAAAGTCAGTGACCACCCTAATAGACAAAGCAATCATAAAGGCAAAACATGTGGTGTTTCCAGTCTTTGGAATAGAAGGCTTACTGCTTATTCTGCTGCTTCTACTTTTTTGATCTTAAACTATTTTTTTATTGGTCTTTTCGGTTTTCTCTTCAGTTCGGTGCCGCAGACGAGGCATTCCTTGAATTTAGAGTCAGCTGAATACTCTTTGTAGCAAGCTGGGCAGTAACGTACCCACTCCAGAAGTCGTTTAATTCCCAAAGTCGCTAGTGATAGAAATTCGATACCCATTTGGGTGGCTACGTTTTGGATAGAGTAGTCATCGGTGACAATTTGAGGCGAATACCCTGCATCTTTGAGTTCCACAGCTAAGGCCAAAAGTTGCTTGTCGGTTTCTGATAACTTGAATGAGTCTCCTACCTTATTGGAGGATACTTTAGCTTTAGCTGCGAATTCTTGAGAAGGCGCTTTAACTTTGAGTTTGCCGCTTTCGATAGCCATTTCTAAGCGCATCTTAACCATCGAGTTTCGACGGATTTCTTCCTCAACCTTGGGCACTGTGAACTGTTCGTCGCCTAAGGCGAAAGAATCAAACCCTGCGACAAACGCCGACGTATCTAAAACAACCGCGCGCTTACAGGTTTTGTCTGGATGGCTACTCATTCCGTTCCCTTGAAAAGCAACCTGTTACGTAACCTATCATAGAAGCCGGTTTCAAACCGGATGAATGAAGTTACGTTCTTTGATTTTGTTATTTTCACTGAAGGCTCATCTTCAGTTAAGAGTTTTCGATAGTTTCCATCAATTAAAACAAACAAGTTATTTGGCCTAAGAGCATTGAGGGTTATAGCACAGTCGGCAGGAAATACAAGCGAATGGAACACTGTTAGTGAACAGATTGGCGTTATAACAAAAGCATTTACTTCGCTGTCCAAAACTGGTCCACCTGCCGAGAGATTGTACCCTGTGGAACCCGTTGGAGTAGCAACTATTAATCCGTCAGCCTGACACTTTAAAATCGGCTTATCTTCCTTACGTATTTCTGCATAAAGAATTTTTGACGGTTCACCAGTCGAAATTACCACGTCGTTAAGAGCGTCAGGCAATGTTTCTTCACCAGCTATCACACATAACTTGGTGCATTTTTCAATTTTATAATCATTATTTAGGATTCGCTCAATAGCTTCAATGGCGTTCTCAGGTTCTACTTCTGTAAGGAACCCTCTTACACCCATGTTGACAGCTAAAATAGGCGGTTCAGGCTTGGGCACCGTTATGGCTGTTCGAAGTATGGTTCCATCCCCACCGATAGTGATTATGAAATCAGTTTTCATATCTGAGAGAGGAACAAAATCACGAGGAAGTATTAGCTTGTCGTTGAGGCTATCTTCTATGTAAACCTTCAAGCCTTTCTCGGTGAGGTAGTCCGCAAGTTTTTCAGCAAGCTTCAAAGCTGCTTTTTGATCGAAGCGTGCAACCAAACCTACGGTTTTGAACACTTTTTCCACCGCTCATTTACTAGCGTAAACCTTAATCTATATATGGGTGTTGTTCAGAATTGCATTGAATAGAACTATACTGTGGTGAGCGCATGAGTAAACCAGTAGATGTTGGAGAATTACGCGTTGGCGGCTACATGATGATTGAGGGCGAACCATGCCGCATAGTTGACATCGCTAAATCTAAACCTGGAAAACACGGATCAGCAAAAGCAAGAATCGTCGCAATCGGAGTCTTTGACGGCCAAAAACGACAATTCGTAAAACCCGTAGATCTCGGAGCAGAAGTTCCAATAATTGATAAAAGAGCCGGTCAAGTCTTCGCTATTAATCCTACAGGCGTACAAATAATGGACTTAGAAACCTACGAGTACTTGGATGCACCGTTCCCAGATGAGCCAGAATTGAAAGCCAAGCTTGTTGCAGGCGCAGAAATTGAGTATTGGGCAATACTTGGTAAAGTAAAGATTGTCCGTGTAAAATAATCAACAACTATTTTCTTATCTTTGTTTTCTTTTAAAAATAATGCAATTAACGATCCTGACTTTATTCTACGGATATGCCTATTGTTCTTGTGTTGTTTTAAGATTTTCCGTTAAAGTTTATGTTCTAGCTTGGAGCTTTTTTGCTGTGAAGCCAATGATGCATGAAGAGCCGTCTGAATTGTGAAGAATATTTTAATGGGGAACTGAGGCTTCAAACTAATCGATCAGAAATTAACCTGTATTGTTAGGTTTTACGCTGTAATCTTTATTTAAAAGAACAATAGAATGTTTAACGCTGGAGACTCTGATGGCACTAGACAAGTTAGGTTCTTCTCTAACCGACGCCATAAGGAAACTTTTCAAAGCGGGCGCAGTCGACGAAGCCGCAGTGAAGGAACTGGTCCGCGACATTCAGCGCGCCCTACTTCAATCAGATGTTAACGTCCAACTAGTCTTGGAAATCTCCAAACGCATTGAAGAACGTGCGTTAAAAGAAAAAGTGCCTCCGGGAGTTTCAAGACGTGAACACGTCATAAAAGTGGTCTATGAAGAACTAACCAGATTCGTGGGCGACAAACCAGTACCACTCAAAGTTGAGCCAGGCAAAAAGAAAATCATTATGCTCGTCGGGATCCAAGGCTCAGGGAAAACAACCCATGCCGCTAAACTGGCACGGTACTTCCAGAAAAGAGGCTTGAAGGTAGGTTTGATTTGCGCGGATACTTTTCGTCCAGGCGCATATAACCAGCTTCAGCAATTGGCAACCAGAACAAACACTCCCTTTTTTGGTGACCTTAAAGCGAAAGACCCAGTAAAGGTTGTCAGAGAAGGTCTAAAACAGTTTGCTGACAAAGATTTGATAATCGTTGACACAGCGGGTCGGCATAAGGAAGAGAAAGATTTAATCAAGGAAATGAAAGACCTTGAAAAGAACATTCATCCTGACGAGGTCATAATGGTTATTGACGGCACAATAGGCCAGCAAGCTCTAGCCCAAGCCAAAACCTTCCATGAAGCAACCCCGATCGGTGCAATCATAGTCACCAAACTCGACGGTTCCTCACGTGGAGGCGGCGCACTATCAGCAGTCGCTGCAACGGGAGCACCCATAAAGTTCATTGGGACAGGCGAAAAAATCGAAGACCTTGAAGCATTCATTCCTTCACGATTCGTAGGTCGACTCTTAGGCATGGGCGACCTAGAAACATTGTTGGAAAAAGTTAAAGACGCCGAAATCAAGGTACCTCAAAAGAAAGCCAAAGACATCATGAGCGGCAACTTCACCTTAACAGATATGTATGAACAGTTCCAAGCGGTTAAAAAAATGGGACCCTTCGGTAAAGTGCTAAAGATGATCCCGGGGATGTCTTCCACTGATGTGCCTGATGAGATGCTAAACACTGCTGAAGGTCGCTTGGAAAAATGGGGTATCATAATTCAATCTATGACTCCTGCCGAAAAAGAAAATCCTAAACTCCTCAACTCCTCACGGGCAAAACGCATAGCCCGCGGTTCAGGAACAACCGAAAAAGACGTCAAGGAACTCCTCAAGCAGTATGTAATGATGCGAAAAATGCTGAAGATGTTCAAACACAAAAAGAAGCTACCGTTCGGTTTAGGTGGTAAAGGCATGGGTTTGCCAGGTATGAAGTAGGCTAAATTCGATGGATGTTTTAGAAAAAGCTTTTGAACTTCTCAGTAAATACCCGCTTTGCGACCACTGCTTGGGTAGACAGTTTGCTTTACTTGGTTATAGCATGGAAAACAACCTTCGTGGCAAAGCACTTAAAGTCAGTTTAACCATGCAAGCTAACGAACTCAACGCAGAAAAAAAACCTGAAGGTATAAAGCGACTTAAGGTTTTGGCGGGTAATGGTTTTTCAAGGGAAGCTCAAGAAACCTTAAAACACCTAAAGAAACGTCTTCCAAAAGAAGACACCGTTGTCAAATGCAGTCTTTGTGACGGCAAATTTGAGCTCGTTGATAGTTTAACCCAGAAAGCTTTAGAATTCATTGCAGAGTATGAGTTTACAACATTTCTTGTAGGCATTGAATTACCAACCAAAATTGAGGAGCGAGAAGACGAGTTTAAGGGTGCCGTAAACATTGGCTATGGCGAAAGCATAAAGCATGAATTCGGTAGATTGCTGGGCAAAGCCTTCGCTAAACAGACTGGCAAAGAAGCAGATTACTTAATCCCTGACATGGTTGTTGTGTTCAATCCTTTCCTTGAGACTGTTCGGCTTCAAGTTAACCCTCTGTTTGTTGCCGGTAGATACCGCAAGCTGGTCCGCACTATTCCACAGTCGAAGTGGTTCTGTTCAGACTGCCGCGGCAGGGGCTGCGAGAAATGCGGTGGAACAGGAAAACTTTATCCTGAATCTGTAGAAGAATTGTCTTCTAAACCACTGCTTGAAGCAACTTTAGGAGAAGAGGCGTTTTTGCATGCCTCAGGGCGAGAGGATATCGATGCACGGATGCTCGGGAGCGGTAGACCCTTTGTGATTGAGGTCTCAAAGCCCAAGAAACGGTTCGTTGATTTGAAACAGATAGAAACCCTAGTGAACGAAGGCGCAATCGGGAAAGTTGAGGTTTCGGATTTGCATTTCACAACAAAAGAAGTCGTTAGACGCCTCAAGAAGGGTGAGGGAGCCCAGAAAGAATATCAATTGTTAGCTGAGTTTGAGAATGAATTATCAGACCAAGATTTACGGACCATTGAAGAGAAGTTTTCTGGCATTTGTATTAAACAGCAGACGCCTATTCGTGTTTTGCATCGAAGGGCAGATTTAATCCGAGAAAAGTACATATATCAGGTTAAAGTTAAGAAGGTGTCGCTTAAGAGGGCTCTGCTGGAAATTCGTTGCCAAGGTGGGCTCTACGTTAAAGAATTGGTGTCTGGAGATGAAGGAAGAACAGTACCGAACGTGTCGGATTTGCTCAACAACAGAGCTAAGACGCTTAAGCTTGATGTTCTGAATGTAATAATGGATGATAATTAAAGGTGAAAATTGGATGAGAGGCTCAAAAGGTTACTACACTGGAACTCGCAGTCTATTGCGTAAACCAACTCGTGCAAAAGGTAAACCACATATAGGCAAAATCCTTGAAGATTACACTCCTGGTTCCCAAGTAATCATAAAGATGGATTCTAGCACCCAGAAGAGTATGCCCCACAAACGTTTCCATGGCAAAATTGGTGTCATAGTTGAAAAAAGAGGTCGAGGATACGTCGTGAGTGTTCCACAGGGCAATGCAATTAAAGAAATCATTACTCGCCCCGAACATCTAGAGCCATACACGGGTAAGTGAGATAAACATGAGCAAGAGAGAAGTCAGCGAAAGCCGCTTAACCCTACCGCAAGTTAAGAAGGTTCTGGAAACCATTGGCGAAGAAAACCTTGATCAATTTCAACGCCGAACACTCGATTACGTGAGCAAATTCTCCAAATGTGATCCAGATAAAGCCGAAGAACTCTTGCAAACGCTTCTCAAAGAATACGAACTTGACGAGGCTGAAGCCGTTCAAATTATCAATTGTATGCCAGAAACTGTTGACGAGTTAAGGGTGTTCCTAGCTGGCGGACGCAAAATCATAGAAACCTCGAAACTGCATACAATTGTTGAGCTTTTGAACGAGAACCGAACGTTGAAGTAGCGGGAAGCGACTAAGTATTTTTAAGCATTAAGCGAGAATAGTCTAGCGGACGGACCTAGTGACTGTTATGGAAAAGCGTTATGAAGAGCATGCTTACGTGTTAGATTTCCTTCAGCACGGCAAGCCAGGATTTCGCCCAACTGGTCGGGCAGGTTACCGAGCGGGAGCCTTAATTCAATGTGTCGGCGAAGAATTCTTTACTCTTTTAGAAGCTTTAGTGAAGGAAGAGTTGGTTCTCAAGCCTGGCGACCGTGTATATGTGGGAAAAGATTCTCGTGAAGAAGTCACCTACATTATTGGCCGAATCGGCTATGAGGAATTAACTGCCTCAGCCAAGGCAGAGCTTCCAAGCGTTATCAGTAAAATAGTGGCAAACCGAGAAAAATGGTTTGTTAACTTTTTCAACAATGCTCGAGCGATTACTCCTCGAATGCATGCCTTAGAGCTAGTTCCAGGTATCGGTAAAAAATACATGTGGCAAGTCATCAATGACCGAGAGCGTAAGCCTTTTGAAAGTTTTGAAGATTTGCAGAAACGGACTGAATTGCCGAACCCAGTGAAGTTGATTACCAAGCGGGTCATGGAAGAGCTTGAGGGTGACAGCAAGTACCGATTATTTACGCGAGCGCAGTAAGGCATAGCGATGAATCTTGAGGAAACGAAGCAGCTGCTTCGAACCCATCAAATTTTCCCGAACAAACTTTTGGGACAGAACTTCATGGTCGAGAAGTCGCTCTATTCTAAGCTTTCCAATTATGCAGCGGTTGACAAAGCGGATGTAGTGTTGGATGCTGGCGCAGGCTTCGGTTGGTTAACCTGTTTCTTGGCTGACAAATGCAAAAGTGTTATCGCTGTTGAGAAAGATCGGCAAGTTGCGATGGTGCTTCGTGAACAAGTTAAAAACTTGGGCAATGTTACGGTGATTGAAGGCGATGTTTTGAAGGTTGAGTTGCCTGAATTCAACAAAGTAATAGCAATTCCCCCATATTATTTGTCTTCTCATCTGGTAACGTGGCTTCTTACATGCAAGATTGATTGTGAAGTTTTGATTCTGCAGAAGGAATTCGCTGAACGCCTCGTTTCGCCTGTAGGCAGTGAAATGTATGGTTGGTTAACAGTTGTCACTAATCAGTCTGCTGAAGCGGAACTCTTGGATAATGTTCCCAAAGACATGTTTTATCCCCAACCCGAAGTGGATTCAGTTATCCTTCGTATAAAACCATTGAGTATCAAACCGTTTGAAATCAAGGATGCTGCTTTTTTTGTGCGAATGATGAAATGGCTCTTTACTCAACGCAACAAAAAGTTAGGAAAAGCACTTACCCCATTCATCCGAGACAATTTCAAGTTAAGCAAGAAGGATGCAGAGACATTAGCTCTTGGCCTGCCATTCCACAATAGGCGCGTCAGAGAGTTGTCCCCTAAAGATTTTGGAGCCTTAGCAAATGCCTTGCCCAACTAAGAGAACACATTTTGGCGACTACGTTTTTGATGTGTTTGAAGATGTGTATGAGCCTGCAGAGGACTCATCTCTTTTCGCCGAAAACATCGACGTAACTGAAGGCGAGCTGGTTTTAGACGTTGGCACAGGCTGCGGATTACTTGGCATATTAGCTGCTAAGAAAGCTGGGTGTGTAGTGGCGGTTGACTTAAACCCATATGCCATTCGATGCGCAAAGCAGAATTCAGCAATTAACGGAACGCAGGGGAAAATCGATTTTGTTCAAGCAAGCCTTTTTGCAGCTCTAAAAACAAACGTAAGATTCGACTTAATTTTATTCAACGCACCCTACTTGCCCTCAGGTGAGGACGAGGTATCGTCTTGGATTGGGCGCGCTTGGGCAGGAGGCGCCAATGGACGGGAAGTGGTTGACCGATTTATCTCCGAAGTTGCAGCACATTTGAAGCCGAACGGCAGAGTTCTGCTAATGCAATCAACGCTCACAGGTGTAAAAGAAACTATCCAAAAGTATAGCGAGCACAAACTGACAGCGAAAGTAAAAGCAGAACTTAAGTTGCCCTTCTTTGAAACCTTAACCCTTATAGAAGCCCAAGCTGACGAGTAGAAGAAACAATTTAAAGCCAGAAACTAACTCAATAGTAATGGTGAAAGTATGACGATTTGGTTCTATGTGAAAACAAGTGAGGACCCAAAAGCCGTTGGGGACGTTGTTTGTGCTTTTAACTTCATGCAGGGACAGCATCCTGAGGATAAATATTCTTGGATTATTGAGCCTGGACGTGATGAACCGGGTTACTGGGAAATCAAGGGCAAATACGCCGCTCTAAAAGATGTCACTATCATTTGTATAGTTTACAGAATTGGCGATACCGTGGCCTTTGCAGAAATTGACGATGACTTATCTCCGAACTTCATCGATCCACTGGTAACGAAGTATGGGTTTGATAACGTTAAGTGGTTTGTTCTTCCCTCAAAAAAATAGTCAAAGACTCTCTTGTTCAGAGAGCATCCTTCTTTTCTCTTCAAAGCCCTAATTTTCGATATGCTAATGGCCGCTGAAAAAAACAATACCGACTTACCCCTCTTAGGTTTCTGCTTCGAGTTTCTAATAGGCTACTTATATTTTGGATATCGGATTTGAAATAACTCAAAAATTAAGAATATATGATAAGAATGGCTACTGTTTGTCGTATTTTTCGAATTCATTATTCACTATTGTAAGCTCTATTTCAGCTTGCTTAAACATTTTAAGAGTATCTGCGTCAGCATGATATCGCTTTTCGCAGACGACACGTTTGATTCCAGCATTAATAATCATCATTGCGCAGGTTCGGCAAGGAGTCATCTTGCAAAAGAGGGTCGCACCTTCAAGTGGTATGCCAAACCGAGCAGCCTGAAGGATCGCGTTCTGTTCCGCATGCAGTGTACGTACGCAATGTTGAGTGACTTCGCCGTTACCGTTTGTGACTTGGCGCATATCATGGCCTGCTTCGTCGCAGTGAGGCAACCCTGCAGGTGCGCCAACGTATCCTGTGGTCATTATGCGTTTGTCTTTTACGATGACCGCGCCGCATTTTCCCCGGTCACAGGTTGCTCGTGCAGCCACGGCTTCGCAGAGGTCCAAAAAATATCTATCCCAATTAGGTCTTGAATTGTTAATTGGAGTTACCATTTTCTAGCCTCAGTTTAAGAAACATAGTTCACAAAACAAATTAATAAATTGTATCAGCAAAGAAACTTTATTTTTCCACAATGTGGATTTCTCGGCCAATCATGTGGCGTTCATCCATTTCAATCAAGGAAGACGTGTTAATTAATCGTTCAAGTCCACCTGCGCTTTGCGAGAACACTTCTTTCGAAAATGTATAAACTCTCTTGAAACCTAAATCATCAAGTTTCTGGGTGATTGGCATCGTTACTGCTTGCCCTGAACGCGCTTTAATATATGGTGTAACCACAACCAATCTTCCACTTGGTTTTAGCGTTCCATAGGCTTGTTCGACAAAACCGAAATACAGCGGTTCTAGTTTTTGAATTATCTTTTCTGCGTATGGAGTAGTTGGCACTTGTCTTAGGGCTGGACCTAAATCTGGCTCACAAACAATGCAGTCCACCGTTTCCTGCCCAATCTTCTCCACTAACTTGCCTACATCTCCCTGCAGAACCCGAAAATCCGCATTCTCCAATCCATACTCTCTTTCTAACCACTCAAGATTTTCGCTTGCAGCTTTTACACACCAAGGATTAACATCCAAGCCAACCGCATTTGCCTTTTCCAACAACGCTTCCTGAAGAATTGTTCCGACACCGCAGAATGGGTCAAGTAAAGTTTTTCCAGATGTGCATGAGGATAAGTTAACCATTATTCTTGCCAATCTTGGAGGCATGCCAAAGATTTTTCTTTGATTCGGTTTGTAGATGTCTCTTTTCTGAAATTCAAAAGGGTTGTGAACAGCAACTGTAGTTGCAACCCAGGTTTCAGTTCTGCCAATGCAGAATAATACCTCGGCTTTATTTTCAACCAAATTCTTCTTCAACACTTCGACATGGCTTAGCTGTGCTTGTTTTCTATCTTTGCCAAACCCCATGAACTTCGCTTTTTTGTCCAGGCCAGCCAGCTCTTCCTTGACGGCGCTTCCCACGAACCGTTGAATACCACCCGACGACGACCGCAGAGTACTTTCAGTGCAATAAACGCTAACACCAAACAGAGCCTTCTCCGACAGTTTTGCCATCCCTTCAACTAAACGTCCCGAAGCCAAAGTCTCTATTATTTCCGATTTGGTTTGTTTGTTTTTCTTGAGGAAAGCTTCCTTGACGGTTTCAGTGGGAAACTTGGATTTTACTTCACCAATTTTTATGGTTCCACCCAAATCCGCGATCGCAGACGCATCGAAGTTTTTCTCAAAGGATAGGACGAAGAATTCTCCAGAAAAGAATTGGATTTCAAACTTAATTTCTCTAGCTTTAAAATACTCGGTCAGCTCCGCTAATGAGAGCATCCAGTTTTTTCCTGAAATAAACAACTGTGTTGGCATTCTGAAAAATCAAAAGTAAACTAACTATATAAGTAGATGACCGCCAATTGCTAAAATAGTGCATTGTAAGTAAATAACGCGAAGTTGGAAAAACCACGGAAGTATCATCGTAGATTTACAAATCGTTTAAATATTGCTGGAATGTGTAGGTTAAAAAGGGACGTCGTATGCACGCAAAAAATTATAGGCACGTGAAAAATCGAGCCTACACACGAAAGAAGTACGCTAGAGGTTTTCCACCACCAAAAATCGTAAAGTTCACTATGGGCGATACTAAGGGAAGCTTTGCACTCGAAGGCAGACTTGTCGCTTTAGAGCGAGCTCAAATACGCCACAGTGCCTTAGAAGCAGCGCGTGTTGCTTGCAACCGTATCCTGATCGATAAAACCATAAACGACTATTTAATGGTCGTTAACCTGTATCCTCACATTATCCTCAGAGAAAACAAAATGATCTTCGGCGCTCACGCTGACCGACTCCAACAGGGAATGAGACGTTCCTTCGGAACAGCAGTCGGCACTGCAGCCAAAGTAGAGGTAGACCAAACCATCATAACCGTCAAAGTTAAAGCCGGTCAAGAAGTAACTGCTAAAGAAGCCCTTAAAAGAGGAAGCGCAAAACTTCCAATACCTTGCAAAATAGTTATCTCCAAAATTGAAGCTTCTCCATCTATAGCCGAAACGGCAGAATCCGAAGCGCCAGAAGCGGAGACGGAGACGACTTGACCGTAAAAGAGAAAGAGCTCGTTTTATGGTTTGAAGATGTAAGAAATATTGATGTTTCTATTGTTGGCGGCAAAAACGCCAGCCTCGGCGAAATGATTTATTCGGGGCTTCCTGTTCCCCCTGGTTTTGCAGTAACTGCTTTTTCATATGAACGTTATATCCAAGAGAAAAAAATTGCAGAGCAAATTTACAAGCTTATTACTGAAACTGTAACAAACCCAAACGACCCTAAACAGTACGATACTGCCTCAAAGAAAATCCGTGAACTTATCGAAAAGACTGACATGCCGAAAGATATAGAGACCGCTATAAGAACAGCTTACAAGGAACTAAATAAGCGCCTTGAACTCAAAGACACCTTTGTTGCGGTGCGGTCAAGCGCTACAGCCGAGGACTTGCCTGACGCATCGTTTGCGGGTCAACAGGAAACTTATCTTAACGTGAAAGGATCAGACGACCTCATTGACAAAGTGAGGAAATGCTGGTCAAGTCTCTTTACTCCACGCGCAATCTTCTATCGCAACGAGAAAGGTTTTCCACACGAAAAAGTCTTCATAAGTGTCGGTGTACAAAAAATGGTTAACTCTGGATGCGCCGGAGTCATGTTCACCATAAATCCAGTAACTGGAAATCGTAATGAAATTGTTATAGAAGGCAACTACGGGTTAGGAGAAACCGTGGTTTCAGGTGCCGTTAATCCTGACGACTTTGTCATTGATAAAGCGACAACTACAATTAAAGAACGAAGGATTTCTCGCAAGACAATCGAGTACATTCGTGACCCAAAGACAGGTAAAACGGTGCATTTAGACGTGCCAGATGAAAAGCAGAAAGTAACCTGTATAGAAGACCGGGAAATTTTAGCGCTGGCAGAACTTGCAAAACGAATAGAGAAACACTACAACAAGCCTATGGATATTGAATGGGCAATTGACCAAGATCTCTCTTATCCACAGAACATGTTTATCGTTCAAGCTCGACCAGAAACAGTTTTTGGTACAAAAGAGATGGAAGGCCCTAAAATGGAAGATACAAAAGCTCAAGAACAGCTAAAAGTCGTAGTTAGAGGAATCTCCGCTGGGCGAAGAGGCTATGGCGTAGGAAAAGCAACAGTTGTACTAAACCCCGACGATGCAAACCGCGACATGAAAAAAGGCGACATCCTCGTTACAGGCATGACTGACCCCGATTTTGTGCCTTTCATGAAAATGGCAAGCGCAATTGTAACAGATAAAGGCGGAATCACATCCCACGCAGCCATCGTAAGTCGAGAACTTAACATTCCATGTGTCGTAGGCACCGAAACTGCAACCCAAGTCATGAAAACAGGGCAAGAATACACGGTGGATTCAAGAAATGGCGTTATCTATGAAGGCGTAATAGCTCAGGCAGTTCAACCAGCAGCAACAAACGGCGGCGCAGTCATGCAAGTTGCCGAAGCAGCTCCAATTACAGCAACAAAGATTTACATGAACCTCGGAACTCCCGAGATGATTGAACAATACAAGAACTTGCCGTTTGAAGGCATAGGTCTGATGCGTACCGAATTCATCTTAGCCAGCGCAATCGGCAAACACCCAATGGCATTTGTTGATGAAGGCAAAAGTCAAGAGTTCGTTGACAAACTTGCAGAAGGCGTGGCCACTGTTGCACGGGCGATCCAGCCTAAACCAGTCGTGGTACGACTAAGTGACTTCAAAACTAACGAGTACCGCGGATTGAAAGGCGGTGACAAATACGAAATCATTGAAGAAAACCCAATGTTGGGTTGGAGAGGATGCAGCCGCTACATAAGCAAATGGTACGATAAAGCATTCCGCTTGGAATGTCAAGCCATAGTAAAATGCCGCAAGGAATGGGCTCTCAAAAACGTCTACGTCATGCTGCCCATGGTCCGCACGCTTTGGGAAGCAAAAGCTGTTCTTCAAATCATGAAAGAAGAAGGCTTAGAACGCAGCAAAGATTTCAAGGTTTGGTTCATGGCTGAGACTCCAGCAATCGGAATAATGGCTGATGAATTCAGCAAACTTGTCGACGGCTTCAGTATAGGCTCTAACGATATGACTCAAGGAGTGCTGATGATAGACCGCGACTCTGAACGGTTAGGACAAATGGGCTACTTTGATGAACGTGATCCAGCAGTGAAACGAATCATAGCCCACCTCATAAAAGCCGCGCATGAAAACGGCTGTACAGTAAGCATCTGTGGTGAAGGGCCATCTAACTTGCCTGACTTCGCAGAGTTCCTCGTCAGAGTCGGCATCGACAGCATATCAGTAAACAACGACGCCGTAGTCACAACAAGGAAAAACGTTGCCCAAGTGGAACAAAAAATAATTCTCGAACGCCTCGCAGAACAAGCTGCATTAGCTCGTGGTCAACCACTCAAAAAACCGACGCAAGACTGGGAATGGCAACTCTAAGCCAACGCGCGCAACCGTGCAATCTTTATTTTAATTTCTTTTTCTTCTTTTAATCTCAAACGTGAGGACAGAAAATGTTGGGCTTTGATTTTGAAGAAGAACGCATAAAACAGGAAATCACCAAACTCGAGGCCAAACGTGTTTTATTGCAGATGCCTGAAGGCCTTAAACCTGAAGCTCCAAAATTAGCCAAACTCATCGAGAAGTGTGGTGCACTTGCTATTATTTCAGCTGACCCTTGCTACGGAGCATGCGATATCGCGGTAGATGAGGCTGAAGAGTTGGGCGCGGATTTGATTGTACATTTTGGCCATGCAAAAATGGTTAAACATGAGTCGATTCCAACGATTTACGTAGAAGCTAGGGCAACCGTTAATGTCGATGAGGCGGTTGGAAAATCACTTTCACTCCTGAAGGATTACACAACTGTTGGATTAGTAACATCTGTTCAGCATCTTCAAGCTCTTAATCAAGCAAGGGAAATCCTAACTCTCGCGGGAAAAAATGTTATAATTGGCGACACGGGGCAAATTGCATATCCCGGGCAAGTCAGTGGATGTAACTATAGCAACGCTAAATCCATTGCCCATGAAGTTGAAGCTTATCTTTTTGTGGGCGGCGGAATGTTCCACGCGTTGGGCATAGCACTGGGCACTTCTAAGCCAACCATCGTAGCTGACCCATACGACAACCGAGCATATTCCATTAATGCGGAAGCACAAAAGATTCTAAAGCAACGCTTCGCTAGCATCCGTGAAGCTAAGAATGCAAAAAAGTTTGGGATTTTTGTTGGTTTAAAGCCCGGTCAGAAACATATGGACAGTTCGCTTCACATGAAGGCATTGGCTGAGAAAAATGGCAAAACCGCTTACCTGTTAGCGGCCAGAGAAATTACTCCTGAAACCCTTTTAGAATTTCCCTCCATTGACGCCTATGTGAACACGGCTTGCCCAAGGGTTTCTCTTGAAGCAACGGGAAAGTTTGTGAAGCCTGTTTTGACGGTTAACGAGTTTATGGTTGTTTGCGGCGAATTATCATGGGAGAACATGCTCAAAAAAGGCTTATTCGAAAATTAGACTTGGAGCGTTTCCTTTCCACAGTTGTTGCCCAACCTGATCCCAACGTTCACTTGGAACAATATACGAGTTCGGAACAGCTTGCTGCAAACATGCTATACATAGCTGCTTATGTTAATGAAGACATTGTTGGAAGATCAGTGCTTGATTTAGGCTGTGGCACAGGGAGACTTTCGTTAGGTGCATCATACCTTGGCGCCCGGGATGTTGTAGGCGTTGACATTGATAGGTCAGCTATTAAAACGGCTTCTGAAAACTCAAAGAAAGCAGGCGTTAGTAATGTCCAATGGGTTCTTGCTGACATTAGTGCAGTTGTTGGAAAGTTCGATACTGTTTTGCAGAATCCGCCTTTTGGAGTGCAGAAACGTGAGGCAGACCGTGCTTTCTTGGTTAAAGCCCTGGAGGTCGCCAGCGCAGTTTATTCACTCCATAATCATCCCGAAGTTGACACACGGTTGATAAAACAGTTAAAAGCAAGTCAAGGTTTCCTGCAGGTTCCTCCATCTCCATTTATCGAAAGATTCGTTACACAACATGGCGGAATTGTTATAGCAGTTTATGCTATGCTTATGACGATTCCCCGTATGTTTGATTTTCACACAAAACTAAAGCATGACTTCGTCATTGACTTATATGTTATCAAAAAGAATGCGCTCTAATTCTTTGCCACCATAAAAAATTGATTTTTGTTTATTAATCAAAAGGTTTATTGAGCAGATTGGAAACTAAGCATATGCATTTATCAAAATCAAACTTATTTACAAGTAAAGTGAACCATCATGAGCTTAAAATCTCCAGAACAAAAAAGTGGTCATTTAGTATTGCCTGGCGAACGCTTAGGCGTTATTGAAGAATTTATTCCCGACTCGGGAACTTATGTTAAAGACGGCGTTATCTTTTCAAAGATTGTTGGTCGTTCACTTATGGACTTACAAACTAGGCGGGTGTCTGTTTATCCGGTAGTTGAAAGGGTAGTGGTGCCAAAAGTTTCAACTATAGTCATTGGGCAAGTTGGCAATGCTCAATCTGACAACGTTTTAGTGAAGATATTTAGGATTGGACACAAGAAGCTCTCTGGGAACTTTGGCGGCATTTTACATGTCTCAGACGTCTCGGACAGGTATGTTGATCAAATTAGCGACGTGTGTAAGCCGGGAGACATCATTCGTGCAAAAGTCATCAGCGACAAGAATCAAGCTTTCCACTTAACAATGAACGACAAAGGCTTAGGTGTCGTTTACGGTTTTTGTTCAAGATGCGGAACCCTGCTAGAGCAGAATGGGTACGACCTTAAATGTCCAAAAGACGGTAACGTAGAAACACGTAAAATAGCTCCAGATTACGGCAAAGAACAACTCTAAAAGGCGAAAAAAGCATGAAAGTTAAAGTGTTAAAGAAATCAGAAAACGAGCTAAAGATAGAAATCGAAGGTTCAAGCCATGGTCTCTGTAACTTGTTAGCAAAGAGGCTTTTAGAAGACAAACGAGTAGAGTTTGCAGGCTACGACGTGCCACATCCTTTAGCTTCAAGCCCAATCATTTACCTTAGAATGAAAGGTGCCAACAAGCCAGAAGACGCGTTAATTGAAGCTACATCGAAAGTTCGGGAAGCAAACAATGCGTTCAGCAAAGAACTTGAGCGCGTCCTCAAAGTTTAATCCATATTTTTTCAGTTTTTATTTTTTTATATCGGATTTAATGGGCATTATAGTCGATTGACTTCTAAAGGTTAAGGGAAAAACGTGAACGCCCAAACCGACTTTCATGTCATAAAACCAGAAATTCGAGTGCTCGGAATAGATGACGGAAAATTTATCCCTCAAACTAAGGGCAGAGTGATTGTTGTAGGTGTTGTTTTTCGAGGCGGCTATTCCATAGATGGCGTTATGCATACAACTGTTGAAATTGACGGATTAGACGCGACTGAACAATTGGCATCAATGATTAATAGTTCACCTCATCGCGGGCAGTTGCGTTTGATAATGTTGAATGGAATTACTTTTGCAGGTTTCAATTTGGTGGATTTGAAAAAATTGAATTTGGCAATTGGGCTTCCTGTGATTGCTTTAACTCATGATAAGCCAGATTTGGATGCAATTAATTTAGCGCTTAAAAATTTGCCTAATTGTGAAGAGCGGTGGCGGATAGTTCTTGAAGCTGGAAAAATCCATGAGGTCATCAATAAAAGCACCAAAATCTACGTTGAGATAGCAGGAATTTCGCTTGCCGATGCAAAAAAAATCATCAAGTTAACTTCTAATAGGAGTAGTTTGCCTGAACCGCTGCGTGTTGCTCATCTTATCGCTTCTGGAATCACGCCTTAACTTAGGTTAAATTAGAAAAAGTTTAAAAGGTAGAAAGCTAAGGGAATCCCAAAACGGATGTGGATTGAGGTAATATGGAATTCTGCCCAAAATGCGGTTCACGTCTTGAACCAAAGAAATCTAAGAGTGGTAAAGAAGCAACTTTGGTTCTTGCCTGCCAAAAATGCGGTTACAAGAAGCCAGAAGCTGACAAAAACGTCGAAACCAAAGTGGCGCCTAAAGTTATTCAGCATTCGCCCCAACAATTAGTGGCTGTTATCGGTAAAGAGGAGCAGAAGTTGAATACGTTGCCGACAGCTCGTATTGAATGTCCAAGGTGTGGGAACAATACAGCTTATGTTTGGCAAGTTCAGACACGTGGAGCAGATGAATCTTCTACTCAATTTATGCGTTGCACTAAATGCAGTTATACGTTTAGAGAATACAGCTAAACTTTTCTTTTATTTTTGCTCTTATCCCAAAATCAACGTTTTGATGTGGATAGGGGTATTCTTTTTTAAATCGAGGTCACATTTTTACAGTTGTGAACGGTATGAACCACAACTTAACTCTGCCAAAAAACAAAGATAACCTCTTTAAGGTTCTGCCGCTCATCGCATTCGCTGTTCCTTTAGCCATACTTTTTCTTCTTAACCCGTTGGATCCATACCTTAAGGTTTCAACGCAGGACTCTTTCCAGCTAATGTGGAAAGGCAGAACTTTCCAGTTATTCTTCATTTGGTTAGTAGCTTTAGAGTTTATCTTAAGTTGGGAAACCATCAAATTAAAAATAAGCAGACAAAATAAACCAAGAGCCCTCGCCTTTGGCTTGGTAATGCTGTTGCCTACACTGTACATATTTTTTGAGTATTATTTTGGGTTAAACATTGCCATAGCAAATTGGGCAACGAAAAGCGGAGTCGCCTTTTCTGATTCTATGCCGCTTTCAATCGAGTACCTTGTCTTTTCACTTCTCTTCTTCGGGACCATTTTCCTATCTTTTGGAAAGAAGGGGTTGACGGGTTTTGCTTTGCCCGCCTTGTTTGTGAGTTTAGTCGGGGTTCTCTATACCATCGATAACGTGTTTCCTTACGGGCAATTTACGCCCTTTCAAATTCTGGTTCCAACGACTGCATATCTAGCTGCTGGTGTTTTGGGCTTAATAGGGTATGCGGCTGTGCCTGGAACTGATGTCGCGTCGGGAATGCCCATGCTTCATGTGACGGGTCCATTGGGAACTGCACAGTTTACGATAGCGTGGCCTTGCGCCGGTATTGAAAGCTTGCTTATCTTCACGGCAGTGGCTTTGCTGTTTTTGAAGCGAATGAATATTTCGTGGAAAGCCAAAATAGGCTACTTCGCCTTTGGAGCAGCAATTACATACTTCATAAATGTCCTGAGAATAGCAACTATCTTTATCATAGGTACGCAGTATGGAGTGGACTCAAGCCAAGTTCAATCATTCCACTTTTACTATGGACCCCTGTATGCGATGGCGTGGATTATCTCTTACCCACTAATTATTCTCGTCAGTCAAAGTTTATGGGGAAAAATCCAAAACGGAAAAATCAGGAAACCTCAACCAATACAGCTAAACCCTGCTTAACCAAAATCTGTGCGTTCTGAGGCGGCAACGAAGCCACATCATCCGCCACAAATGGACCATACGATTTCATATCTGCGCCCATGATAGCTGGAATCCCTTTTATGAAACGAATCGTTGATCGTTTATGAGTTGGGGCTACCTCGGATTTAATTTCAACTTTAGCTGCAACTCTGACTGATTCGGCTATTTGGCCTTGCATGAGATTTTCCGAAAACTTTTGATAAGTTTTCGTAAACTCGGCAAAGCTTTCGCACATTCTGGCTTCTTCAATCGTAAGCAATTCAGTCGGCAGCTTTTGGCTCTTGGTAACCGTTTTGATGATTTTTCTGTACCTTGCCCCAAGCAGTTCCTTAAGCATCCGCTCAACATTAACCGATTCATGAAAAAGCAAATTCATCTTAACCGATTTTTTATCGAGTACCTTGTCTTCTTCTTTAATGCGTCGCAGGTACTCTGCTATTTTAGCATAGAAGTCTAGCGGCAAACCTCCAAGCGTAGGGTCATCAATTTCTCTTTGCCACGCCGCGTAAAGTTCATTGTACACTACTTTGCCACCTCAGCTCTTCTCTTACAGATAAGCATAACCGCCGCAGCAACCGGCAACTCAACATTCTGGTTCTTATATGGACCCAACGTTTCCCCACTCAACCTAAACTCAGGAGCATCAAACACCAACACTTTAGCTGTGCCCTTTTTAAAAGCTACTGCTGCACTAAAAGGGTCAAAATCATTTAGGTCTTTCGCGGGGAACTCGATTTTTTTTAAGCCCGTTTTGCCATGTAAGGTTCCATTCATTCTGATTAGGCGGTGGATATCGGTTGTGACCACAGTGTCAATCTTTGAAGATTGGATTTCTCTAACATAATCAGCTAGTTTTAACCACGTTTGATCTTTCACGCCGTTGATGCTTTCCCACTTGCCTTCGGCGATGGCGCGTTTAATGATTGTATCTTTGTTATCTAGAAGCGCCTTGTTATTTAGACCGATAGCTTTCAGGTCTTCTTTATTGGAGTTTAAAAGCAGATTTTGCATTCCCACCTTTAGGCGTCTATTCCAACCGAAATTATGTAAGCTAAATTTTTTGACTGGAGTTTTTTTTCCGCCTCTCCCGCGTTTCTCCTGTGCTTCTTTATCGAGAACACTTATTCCCAACCCAGTAACATAATCGACGATTTCTTTTCTCGCCATAGCATCTAGCGATCGTACAACTTCGCTCTCGATATGTACATGGTATCCGCGGTGTCCAGAAAAATAAACGTGTAATTCATCTTGGGAAAAACCAAAATCGTTCTCCAACATGTCAAGCAGCTTGGCGGTTTCGTCGCGGGCTGATTGAATGCATAAATCGCATGCCCAAATTTTGGTATCAAACTTTGTCGTTTCACAGCAGGGACAAACTTCTGGAGTGATTCCTCTTCCTTCAAAACCGCATTTTGCGCATCTGAATTCGTCGTGGATTTTGTTGCATGTTGTAGGGATGTGGTCTGCATCTATGTCGAAGACCAGATCAGAGCCTATCCAGCCTTTTTTGTCCATGTCAAAATCTGGGTTTTCATAATATGCGCAGGAATGGTAGACATCTGAAGGAATAGTTTCGGCAAGGGTTGCTTTCAGGTTTTTGAATTCTGCAAATCTACGGTGTCTAACCATGAATCGTTCTTTGAACATGAGATAGCCGAATTCTCGTTGCTCAGGTAAAAAGACTGCAGGAATAACTGTTGAGGGGTCTTGGTAGTATTCGGTGAATTTTTGGTAAACGAATTCTCGAGAAGCCTCCATGCTAACCCCCAATTGATAGTAGATACTTGATCAGCTTAAATTTAACTTATGCCGATAAAAATCGGTTTTTCTTTGGGTTAGATTTTAAGTATGCTTTGGACGAAACTAAAAGCTTGCAGTGGATTGCCACTAAAGCAAAGCATTATAATCATAAATATCAACCAAAAGATAGTGACTTCTAACTCTTTTTTGTTTTGGGGAATCAGAGCATACACAAAAACGTACGGTATATACCAGTATTGGAAGTAAGGCAACATGAAACTTGGAAAAAGCAAAAAAATAGCGGAGAAAGAAAGCAAACTGTTTTTGTTAAGCATGTAGGCGGCATAAACCAACGTAACTGACAGTGTCAACAAAACTCCTGCAGATTGGTATAACCAACTGATTTGAGCGTGTGGGGCAAAAGCGTTGATGGCGTTCATAACCAACTCAGGTCTGGTCTGCAAAAGAAACGGTAAACTCAGGTAAGCCGTAAAGCCACTAATCCCAAAAAACACAATTCCAAAAATAACTGCCTTTCTTTGAATGAACAATCTAAAACTGTTTCTGGTCAAAAGTTTCATCAAACCAGCAATAATTAGCGGCAAAAGGAAAAGGAAAGCTTGATACTTAAAAAAGACAGAAACTCCCATAGACAAAAAGAAGATGTCATATCGTTCACTTAGAAACATCGTTACCGCAATCAAAGCAAAGATGAATGCCACTGAATCAAACATGCCTCCGGCGGCGTAAAGCACCAAAGAAACGTAAATGATATAGAGCCCAGCTATTTTCCAGAATAAATGCGAGTTCTTGTTAAGAAAACTACTTAGGAAAAAGAAGACGCAAATATGGGCGAATACAAGGAAAATGGCGATCTCAAGTTTGTAAATCAAAACGGGGGCAAAACCGTTCTGCAATAAGGCGCCAAAGGGCAAAAACACCAAAATGCTGCCCATCGGATATAGATGCGGCATTTCGGGCCAAGTTACAAACATATAGCGTGAATTATCATGGTTTGCGAGTGCGCCCAAAGGTTGGGTAAACACTGATAAGCCATCTTTGAGAAATAGGCTGGACACATAATCATCTCTGACATGGTCGGTATACCAGTTATTGAACGTCGCAAGCGGGTTAGAATTTGCTGCCAAAATCACTAGCCAGATAACCAACGATATCAAAAGAAGAGCCAACAAGCGATTGCGGTAGGTTCTCGTTAAAGGTTGTGACTCTTGGGTAGGTCCTAATTTTTCTGTGAACCTAGGATAAGCCCATTTTAAAATGATTATCAGGGCAGATGTTGCACTTATTAGGAACATGATTTTTGCTGGTGTGTTAAGCCAGCCTAGTGGGTAGACGACTTGTGGTTTCTCGACTGTTACTTGAAAGTTGATCCAGCTTGCGTTTAGTTCGTTGGAATAAAAGACGGCTTCGTAGTAACTGGGTCCTACAATGAACGAGTGGGTGATGTTTTGGTTTGTTAGGTTAGAGTAAATTGTTGTGTTTGAGGTTACAACTGCAAAATTTTTCGTGAAAACCGTTGGGGAATCAACTGTTAGGGATAGGTTTTCTCCACCACGGAAAGCGCCTAAGCCCTGCCTGAAGACTTCGTTTTGGCTTAACCTAAAGGAATCGTGGATAATGATGCTTTTTTGGTTGCTGCCGGTAGCAACTGGGTATAAGCTTGCGACCGATAAGACGATGCTTAGCACTAGAAACACAGTAACGCCTAAGAGAAGAATTTTAGCCGAGCCAAGCCTTTTCATTAACTTGCCTGCCTTTCATGGACCGTTAAAGTAGGGCTCACCCCGTATTTAATTATGCCCAAACAAAGATGGTTAACTCACGGCGTTTATGAACGCCAAACTGCCTTCATGGTATACGATAAGTAGCTTTTGATTTCGGTCCATGAAAGCTTAGATTTTCCCCGCTTCCTATTCACAAACAAAATGGGCGTTTCTTCTACATTGAAGTTCCTCAGTGATGCTTGCCTGACCGTTTCTATCTGAATTTCATAAGTGTGACTGTGCAGGTTGTTAATGGCTTCTTTAAGGAAACTCGTTGAGTAGCATCGGAACCCGCTTGTGCAATCTTTAAGTTTTAAGCCCAATGATGCTCGCGCGATGAGGTTAGCGGTTCTACTAATTACTTTTCTGGATAATGGCCACCCTGCAATTTTACCTCCTTTTACGTACCTGCTGCCGATGACAATTCCGCAGGCACATTCCCTCATGGTGGCTAATAGTTGAGGGATATCTTGTGGATTGTGGGAGTAATCGGCATCCATTGTGAAAACATATTTTGGGGGTTCCTTGGCGGATAAGAATATTTTGAATCCATCAGTTATAGCTGTACCCAAACCCGTCTTTTTTGGTCTTACATAAAGCGTGATGTTTGGGTATTTTTTTTGTTTCTTCTGCACGATTTCTGCAGTTCCATCTGGGCTGGAATCATCAATAACCAGTATGGATGCATCCAACTTTAAATTTTCAATATCCTCAATTAGTTTTGCAATGTTTTCTGCTTCTCCATAAGTAGGAAGAATCACGCCGATTTCAGAGTTCACCATGGAATTACCAATTGATTGATAGGACATAAAAAATTTTGCCATCCTTACAAGAGTTTAATGAATTAATAAATCTTTAACAAGTCATTCCGCCTTACTTTTCTGCTCAGTTTTTCTTTTGTAGTATTTTAGTGGATGATAGATTCTTCGGCATAAGTCATCTTTGTTCTTGCATACGCCATGGGTCTGAAGAACTGAACACTGAGGGCAAGTGTACTTTGTTCCGGACCCGCGCTCTCCAGCGATATGCTCGATTTGGTAGCGTGTTAGGCGTTCATTATAGTCGGAGAAGGTTTTGAACATATCATTCAAACCTTCAGGGGTCATTCCTATGTTTATCATGAACGAAGTTAAAGTGAAACGTCCGATGTGGCTTAGATGGTGGGCTTGAGATGCATCTTCGTAGAGGGCGTTTATACATGGGGGGAAAGCTCCTTGAACGACAACTTTGGGCATTTCCTCAATTTCCTGTCCCATGATCGTCTGCGCCAGCTTGGTTAATTCTTCGGCTATTTCGGATATCTCTTGAGGAAGGTTTTTGATTTCTGAAACATCAAGTCTTTTTTCCACTCGATTCTTCACTTCTTCCTGAAGCAGCCGAACTGCCTTATCCTTATTTAAATAGACTATTCCTTTGTCTATAATTTGGTTAATCAGCTTCCACTCCGATCCATGCATGTGAGCAGCATTCTTCAAGTAGAAACTAAACCCTAAACCAAAATCCTTGCCCACCATGCCTTCACAAATATCCCAGTCAAAGTCTTGGGCAATAGCAAAAATCTTTTCTTTATTTTCTCCAAGCAACTGTGAATGCGCCGTTTTTGCAACAGCCAATGCGTATCTTTTTTTTATCCACGAATTTTTAGTTGCAATAACCAGAATAAGTGCCGCCGCAAAAGAAGAGATTTCTGCTCTTCTGTCCCTCACTGCCTCTCCTGTGTTCACTTCCAAGATTGCTTTTTCCACACGGTTTTGGGCGCGGTCAAAAACGGGTTTCTCAGAAGCTAAGCTTCCGATTGTGAATTGTAGTTGTTCTATCTGTTTGGAGGCTTGTTTTAGAAATGGGTATTTGGCAAAATCTTCAGAAGATAATGCCGATTCCATTTGCAACTTGGTCTTACTCTGTTTCGATTCTTGGCGCCAAGAAGAAGGTTAACTTTCCCTCTTTTGTTTGTTGGAAGTCAATTCTCACAGGCATGTCGCTTGAGAATTCGAGAGTTGCAATATCTGAGGTTGCCGATGCTGCTTTTATGATTTCGGAGAGGTAGCTTAGGCTGAATGTTGCTTTGGCGTTCTCTTTAACTTCCAAATCCAGCAATGCGTCGTTGCCTTTTTGGAGGGTGATGGTTGCTCCCATTAAGTCGCCTGAAGCGCTTAGGGTTAATTTTTCTGGTTCTGCCTCGATTCGAACGTGGTCGCTGACTAGTTGGGCGTCTTCGATTGCTTGGCTTAAGCCTTGGGTTGTGGTTTTGGCTTTAACATTGAAGCTGATTTTTGGTGTTGGGACTTCTTCTTCGGAGGCTTCAAGCGTTGGCATCGTAAAGTTACGGCTGTACTTTCCCATTATAGTTACGAGTAATTTTCCAGTTTTTTCGTCAAGAGACAGCTCGACGGATTCGTCTTTCCCTGCTCGTTTGAGAAGTTTGAGAAGCTCGCTTATATTGAGGCAGATTTTTGATGGCTCAGTGGATATGAATTCTTGGAAGATGGTTTTGGGCCATTCAAAATCAATCATGGCGACGCGTGAGGGGTCCATGGCTCGAAGTTTTAAGCCTTCAGCGTCAATTTTGAAGGTTGCTTCGTCAACTAGAATTGAGATGGCAGTTGCCATATCTCTTAGGAGTTTAGCGTCAGACACTTTAAGCTTGAACATTTTCCTCTCTTCCTCGCTATATGCATACAGGTAATATGCTAACATTACAGTCTGAGTTAATAAATTTGTTCTAGTGGAACCCACAAATATTTACTTAAAGATTGGGAACGTAATGTGGTTGTTTTGTATTGAAGGGGCTTAAGTTTTTTCTAAGTAACATTGTTAGTAGCCTTTGTTTTTGCTTGATAAGTCATAAAGTATAAGAATGTGTATGTTTCTTTTATGCGGGCTGGTCGATACCGTGAACGTTCCAAAAGAAGTAAAGACTTACTGTCCAAAATGTAAAGTTCATCGAACTCACAGTGTAACTCTCTACAAGCCGGGAAAACGCAGAGCCTTAGCAAGAGGCGAACGCCACCATGAACGTGAAAAAGAGGGTTACGGTGGACAAAAATATCCACTGCAACATGAATTCGCAAAAACCACTAAAAAACAAACTTTGCGCTTAAAATGCAAAGTTTGTAATTACATGCGTCACAAAGACGGTATCCGACTACGAAAACTAGCCATAGTATAAAATTAACGGAGTTTAAAAATTATGTCTGAATGGAATAAACTTATCCCGAAACCGCGAAGCGTCTTCCTGCGGGTTAAATGCCAAAAATGCGGTAATGAGCAACTCATCTTCAGCAACGCAGTTAACAAAATAGTTTGCAATGTCTGCGGCGAAGTGTTGGCTGAACCCAGAGGCGGAAGAGCAAAAATTAACGGTGACGTCCAAGCAGTTCTCGAGTAAGAAATGAACAGCAAAATGGCTGAGCGTAAGCTAAAAGGCTGGCAGCTTAGCTTTTCTAGAAGGGACGACTAATTGGTTTGGCAACTCCGCAAATGCGTTAAATGCGAAAAATATACTTTAAACAAAACTAGTTGCCCCTACTGTGGAGGATCAGTCAGAATCCCACATCCAGCCAAATTTTCTCCAGACGATAAATACCTAAAGTATCGAATGGCTATGAAAAGGAGCGCAGAAGCAGAATGAAGGAAACCTATATCAAAGAATTTGCTGAAATCCACCCTAACAACCCTATCCTTATCGAAGGTCTGCCTGGCTTAGGACTCGTGGGCAAAATTGCGCTCCGCTACCTAATCAAACAGCTAAAAGCCAAAAAAATTGCTTATCTCTATTCACCCCACTTTCCATACTTCGTCTTAGTTAACAAAAAGGGTAATGTGCGTTTGCTTAGAGGGGCATTCTATTATTACCAAAACCCCAAAGGAAACGACATCATCCTCTTTACAGGCGATAGCCAAAGCCAAACCATCGAAGGACAATATGAAATCGCGGACAGACTGCTTGACTTCTCGGAAAAACATGGCGTTAAAACAATCGCAACTATTGGTGGCTACCGCATGGAACCCAAAGAGAAACCCAAAGTCTTCATAGCAGCAACTTCCCAAGATGTTTTAAACAGGGCGTTGCAAGGCGGCGCAACATTAAGCACCTCTGGAAGTCCAATCGTTGGTACTGCAGGCCTTATTCTTGGCTTAGCAAAATTCAAAAAAATCGATGCCCTCTGCCTACTTGGCGAAACACGCGGTTATCTACCTGATCCACTTGCAGCCAAAAGCGTTTTAGAAGTATTAGTGTCAACGTTCAACTTTGACTTGGACCTCACAGGCTTAAATGAAGAAATTGCTAAAGCAGAAACAATGGTTACTCGATTACAGCAAATCGAAGAAAAACGCGCTGTACAAGCGGAAGAAAGTAAGAAACAGGAAGACAAGAAAACAACCTACATTTCTTAAAGGTCATCCTTCTCTTTTTGTATTAGCCCCATTTGCGGTTACCTATTCAAAATATGAGAAAGTTGAGGTTTTTTCTTCAACTGGTTTTGAGCATAACTCTAATTTCGTTCACGCCTATGTTTTCTTTAGGCATCCTTCTCGAGGCTCATAAATCGTGCCTTCCCGCAGCAGTTGCCCTATCATGCGTTCTACTTCGCCCCTTGGAATCTTTTGCTTAGTTTCCAACTCGTTAACAAGCGCATCTTTCTCTACGATGCCTGTTATCTTTTCCATATCCATCAGCGTCGATAGTACCACATGTAATCTGTCTCGGATGCTCTTGGGTCTGCCAGTCATAATTAAGTCAATGTCGACTTTGTAAGAGGACATGTCGATTCCCACTTCCTCAAGCGATCTCTTCATAATTGTTATGGCCGCATCCGCATCTTCAGCCGTGACTTCCTTGCGCAGTGCAACTCGTGCTCTTGCTTCAGAGACTCGAACCAGTGATTCCAGCTGGCGAGCTGTTATAGCCACAGGTGAGCCTTCGGTTTCGCTTGCTGAACGCATCGCTAAGTAAAAGTCGCTTAGGCGGTTTAATGCGTCCATGCTTAATTCTGGCTTGATGCTCTTAGCAAAACTGACATATTTTCGCAAAAGCTCCGCATCAACCTGTGCTTCTACAGGGCTTACTCCTCTTCGATGAATTTCCAAAATATGTCTGGACATTTTGCCGTCCGATTCCTTGTTTGGAATGTCTCGGAGAACAAAGATTAAGTCAAAACGCGACAGGATAGTTACTGGCAGGGAGATGTTTTCTGCGACGGTTCGGTTAGGTTCGTACCTGCCTAATGATGGGTTTGCTGCAGCAAGAACCGCTGTTCTCGCGTTTAATGTGGCGACGATGCCTCCTTTTGCAACTGAAACTGTGTGTTGTTCCATGGCTTCGTGGATGGCAACGCGGTCTTCGGGACGCATCTTGTCCATTTCGTCGATGCAGGCGATTCCTTTGTCGGCGAGAACAAGTGCACCTGCTTCTAGACTCATGCTTCCACCTTTTTCTCGAACTACTGCGGCGGTTAAGCCTGCGGCGGTGGTTCCTCTGCCCGAGGTGTACAAGCCCCTTGGCGCTATTCTAGCGACGTACTGAAGTAGCTGTGATTTGGCTGTTCCTGGGTCACCGATGAGCAGAGCGTTCATTTCGCCTCTCACGTTTACGTCTGGTAGAGTCTTTGAAACTCCGCCAAAGAGCAAATACATTATGGCTTCTTTGATGTGTTCTAAGCCAAAGATTGAGGGTGCAATCGAGCTCATGATTTTTTTGTGAACTAACGGGTCTTTGGATAATTCAATCATTTTAGCTTCTTCTTCAGGGGTCGGCGGTGAGGTTTCTGGTTCTTTACCCAAGACTTCTATGGAGTTGGCGTCTAATTGTAAAATGAATGTGCGGAGTTTTCCCATGCCCATTAGTGATGGTGCAAAAGCGCGTACGGTGCCGACTATTGAAACGTGGTCTCCTGGTCTTGCAACATCAACTATTTCGTCGCCGATAAGTTTCACAGCTAATACTCGTGGCAATTGTCCTGGAGGTAAATCCTCTGGTTTTTCTTGTAATCTTAGGTCTTGTGAATCTATGAATGTAGATTCTTCTTGGCTGAATTCAAATGGGCCATCTCTTCCGCAATCTGGAGCAACGCAAATTGTTGGCGCTTTGAGAAATTGTCCTGTTTGTTCAACTTGGTTCATGGTACCGCAACGTTTGCATTTGAAAGCTCCTAGCTGAACCATGGGTCGAACAGGTGTGGCTCTTACAACAATGCCTTCAACCATGATTAGTTTGCTCATTTGCCTTGAGCCGAGTTTTCGAAGTACCTCTTTACCCAGTAGCTTTACAATTCTAACTATGACTTTCTCTATTTTTTCAGCATATTCCGCGTCTTCGATTCGAAGTTGCTCGTAGGCTCCTTTACCAGCGTGCTGCAAGTAATCCTCAGGCTTGTTGAGTAGCAGTTCTGCGAGTGCTTGGTCAAATCCGTAAAGTTCTTCAAAATCGATGGTTAACGAGCCCCTTCCGGAAATGGCTAACTGGGCGATTTTTTGGCGATACTTCTCTTTTTTGAAGAATTCTTGAAAACGCTGCTGAGGATCTATAGTTTCGAGTTTAGCCATCTTACTTTTCTCCAGCATTCTCTAAAATTCTAGTTTTCCATTCAGAAATGATTTTGACAAGTTGTTCATAGACAAGTCTTTCTTCGCTTGTGAATTTTTTCAGAACTTGATCGCTTTGGGCTGGCGCAGCAGATATAGCAACTATCTTCTTTAATCGTGAATTCACGATGTCGCGTGCTAATTGCCTTGCGCGATCATATTCTTGGAATTTAATTGAGTCAGGCTGTTTTGAGGTTTGATCTTTGAGATCCCCAATGAATCTGCGGAGTTTTGGGTAAAAATCGCCTGGCAACTCTGAAATTTGCCCGGGAATTTGTACGCCTTCTTTCCATTGCACCTGAAACAATTTAGTTGCGTCAAGCGTTTCGCCTTCCCGAAAATGCACCATACCTGCGGCAGCGAGTTGTTTTGCTACCCAAAAATAAATTTCATATTCGTTGCCTTCATCGAAGGGGCCCACAGTTAAGCCTGCAAGCTTGATTTCTGGGCAGTTGCGGTTGGCTACGATTTTAACTAGGGAGTTTTCATAGCAAAAGTCCAAAGTGCATATTTTCGCTGCCAAATCCCTATTCCCTCTCAATCAGATTGCCCTTAACGGGATTCAACACATATAACAAATAGAGTTTTAAGGATTGCTAGAAAAACAAATTCAAAGAAAACCAGTGCTTGAATGCATTGATTTGAAAAAATAGATTTGTTTACGATGGATGTGGTTTTTATGGCCATAATCCTAGGACTTTTATGGCGTTCGCCACTCTGCCTACACCAAGCATTAAAGCTCCTGTGCGCATGTCGCTCTCTTCCTTAGCTACAATCGCTTCCACATCGTTGAAGGCTTTAGTCATCTTTTCCTCAAGCTTCCGGTTAACCACTTCTAGCGGCCACTGCTCTCGCGTAAGATTCTGTACCCACTCAAAGTAGCTGACCGTGACACCGCCGCTGTTGGCGAGTATATCTGGGATTAGGCAGATTTCTTTTTCATAGAGAATTTTGTCCGCTTCCGGGGTGGATGGTCCGTTTGCGGCTTCAGCGACCATATGAGTGTTAATCTTGTCGGCGTTCTTGCGGGTAATTTGATTTTCAAGTGCTGCGGGGATTAGTACGTCGCATTCAAGCTCCAATAATTCCTCGTTTGTAATGTTTTTGCAGTCCTTGTAGTTTTGGACAGTGCCCGTTTTTTCTTTATGTGCTAAAACGTCTGGGGGGTTTAAGCCGTCTGTGCATCGGATTCCGCCTGTGGAGTCGCTTACCGCTATGACTTTGCAGCCGATTTCTTGTGCTGTCAACGCTGCGTGGTAGCCAACGTTGCCAAAGCCCTGAATAACAACTGGTGCTCCGTTAAGTTTCAATCCATTATTCTCTGAAGCTTGTTTTACGCAGTGGATTACGCCCCTTCCTGTGGCTTCGGTTCTACCCCACGACCCGCCAATCTCAACAGGTTTGCCGGTGGCACTTTCGGGAATTCTATAGCCTTTAAGTTGGCTATAAGTGTCCATTATCCACGCCATTGTTTGCGAGTCAGTGTACATGTCTGGCGCGGGGATGTCCATGTGGGGACCTAGGTACTCTGAGATTAAGCTGACGTACCTGCGGGTTAACCGTTCCAATTCATGTTGGCTGAGTTTTTTGGTGTCGACGCATATGCCGCCTTTGGCTCCACCGAACGGTATATTGGCGATGGCGCATTTCCAAGTCATAAGCATCGCAAGCGCGGTAACTTCGTCAATTGTTATTCCAGGAGAATATCGTATTCCGCCTTTGAAGGGTCCACGTGCGTCCCAATGCTGAACACGAACACCATTAAACACGTTGACTGCGCCATTGTCCATTCGAATGTCGATGCTAACGGAGATGGAGCGTTTGGGTTGGCTGAGCATCTTGTGCATTCCGGAATCAAGTTTCAACTTTTTGGATGCCAATTTTAGTTGAGATAAAGCAACAGAAAGTGGTGTGTGTTCTTCCGACATAAAGCAAGCCTTCTATTACTAACTGTTAATCGGATTAGCTAGATAAGAATTTTGTGTGTTTGGTTGATGCTTTCGTATACGGAATGGTTAATTTTGTTCTTCCTTTTTGTCTATAGAAATTGGCAATCGATAATCTGGACATAAATGTATCATACGCCAAGTCATTATCTAAAAAATTGGCAATTATATTATTAATAGTTAAAAAGCGAGTCTTTTGAACTACACTTAAAATTTTACAAGGTATTCTTCAGACTGTTTCCTATCTCTCAAACACTGGGGACAAACACAACTAAACGGCAAATTCTTAGTAGTGCACAGTTCGTCGTATTTGCAGTCGTCACACGCAAAGTCTTTACCACAGCGCGTGCAGCTTTGGAGAAAAACCACGTCGGTATTTAGGATACTTCTGATCAAGTCCATGAGGTTTTCGATGTCGTTGCAGCTTTTAACGGAGTAGAGGAATTCTTCTCGGTTGTAGCTTAGCCCTGCGTTTATCAGGCGCATGAACTTTTCTTTTTCAACTCGAGGAAGCTTAAACCCCTTCTTGTTTAAAACCGTACCCAAGGAGCTCAGAACCTGTTCATTTTGATTAGAAAATCAACTTCTTCGGGCGTAAACTTGAAGTATTCAGCGAGCGGAGCTGCGTTTGGTTTCTGCAAAAGCATCTTCACGAAAGGAACAAAATCGCGTTTTGCCGTCGCGTGGGAAACGTGGCATTGGGCTCCTATTTTGCCGCAGATCCCGTCGAGCATGGTTCTTTTGCCCTTGGTCCAGAATAGTGTGATGATGCGGATTGGCGGCGTAATCAGCGTGAAGGGTTTGGAGGATTCTGGGTTAACAGCAGCCGCTTGTGAGAGGGAATTGAAGAAGTATTTTAGTAGATGCCAGTTTTCTGTTCCGATTCTGCCGCGGAAAACGTCAGCTTGCGAAATAAAATCGTATGCGGCTGCAAGCTCCGTTGGGTCGGTGTACCTTTTGGGGAGGTTGTCGCTTACAGATAGCAGGAAATCGTCGTAGTCGATGCTTGAGTAGCTGAGCAGGCTGGATGCTTCGGCGATGGATTTTGTCGTGAAGTACCCTCTGAGGGTGTCATCCATGCTGATGTCCTTGTTTCTTGAACTCAAAAGCACTGTGTCCTGCAATGTCAAATTATGCGTTCCTTCGCTGAGGCTTTGCAGGTCATTTATGGCTGAGCGGATGTCGCCTCGGCTGTTCTCGGCAATTCTCTCCAGCGCCTCAAACTCCGCTTTCACATGTTCCAACAGGCATATTTTTTGCAGAAGCGCGATTACCAGTGGGATGCGTATTTGCTGGAAACGTATGAGTAGGCACACTTTCTTTAGCGGACGCAGTTTATCCGCGTCGGGGTCGTTGGCGGCCATTATGACTGGGGTGCGTGCTTCCTCGACGATTTTGATGATTGCGCCCACGCCGCCGCGGTCTTCGTTGCCTGCGATGCCGTCCACTTCGTCGAGGAACAGAATGTTACCTTTACCCTTGGCTTGGGTTGGGCCAGAAAAATTATCCAAAGCCACATACGACGTGGCAGGTTTAGCGACGGCGTTTATGGCTTTTTCTGAGCGGGTGTCGCTGGCGTTCATCTCGATGATGGTGAAGTCGAATTCTCTTGCGGCAGCGTTAGCCAATGCGGTTTTTCCCACACCAGGCGGTCCATAGAGCAGCACGGCTTTTTTGCTTTTGCGTTTGCTTTTAAGCCACTCGACAAAGGATGCTTTAGCTTCTTCGTTGCCAACGATGTCTTCTATCTTTTTTGGGCGATACTTTTCAACCCATAAAAGATCATTTCGCAGCATAATTTTCCTCTACATGTTTCCCAAATTTGGCAAACTGAGCCAATAACGCGCTTAGCTGGATGTCGCTGTTGGCGCCCTGCGTTAGGCGGTAATCGTATTCGCCGATGATGTTTGATATTTCAGCTTTTTGCTCGGGCGTTAAATCGGACATCTTGAAAATTTCCCGTTGAACTTGGCGGATGATTTCATTGCCTGAGAAGCCAAACGACCCCATTATTTCATACATGGTTTTCCGTGCCTCGATGAAGTCGCCGTAGAGTGCTTTGCGAATCATCTTTTGGACTTGCATGGGGCTTGCTTCGCCTATGACCAGCGAAACCGTCTTTTCATCCACACAATTCGGTTTGTACGCCGACGCTGTCTGCAACGCGTTTATGGCGTGCCTTAGGTCGCCTTCGGAGTAATCCACAATTCTCTCCGCAGCTTCAGGCTGAAGGGTGATGTTTTCTTTTTTGGCGATGCATTGAAGCTGGTCTTTCATGGCTTGTTTGTCCAGTCGTGAGAAGCGGAAGATGGCGCAACGGCTTTGGATCGGCTCGATGATTTTACTGGATTGGTTACAAATTAGGACGAATCTGGATGTGCGGCTGCTTGTTTCCATTATGCGTCTTAGTGCAGTTTGGGCGGGTCCAGTCATCTGGTCACACTCATCCAAAATGATAAGTGCAAATGGGATGTCGCCAAAACCAGATCGGCTGTAACGTGAGAAATCTTTGATTCGATCGCGAACGGTGTCGATGCCTCTCTCGTCAGAAGCGTTGAGTTCTAAGGTAAAGTTTCTCCAGTTTGCCCCATACAATTCATGGGCTATAGCAAGGGCGATGGTGGTTTTTCCCGTGCCTGGAATCCCAGCCAGCATCAAGTGCGGCATTGTTTTTGGGTTGCGCATGAACGCTTTGAGACTATCAGTGATATCTTTTAAGCCCACGACGTCGTCGAGGGTTTTAGGTCGGTACTTCTCGACCCACATAAGTGCTTCTTCATTAACGGACATAAGTTAACCTTCCACAATAAATTACAATGACTCACTATAATTACTATTTTATCTTTCTCTAGCATTAAAGAGGGACTCGAGCTGGATTAGCCGATTTTGCTGCCTTCAGCTATGTCTTTTTCTGGTTGCAACACGGTGACGTTGCCCGCTGCATCCTCAGCCGCTAAAATCATAGCTTGCGATTCCAACCCCGCAATCATACGCCGCTGCAAGTTGAGGAGAAACACACATTTTTTATCCACCAACTCCTCAGGCTTGTAGAATTTGAGTAATCCAGCGATACATTGGCGTTTCTCGGTTCCGAAGTCTACTTGGATTTTGAGGAGTTTCTTGGATTCGGGAACGGCGGATGCCTCGATGATTTTTCCGACTCTTAAGTCGATTTTTTCGAAGTAGTCAAATGTAATTTCTTCTGTCGGCTTATTTTCTTCTGTCATTCTTTTCACGCTTAAACGTAGGTATTTCCTTTTTGGGGATATTTACTTTGCCTTCTCTGCTAATTCAAGCCTAGTTTTGGTTGCCAGATTGTGTGCTTGCAGCAGCGGCTCGGGAATTCTGGTTCTCGAACAATGCCTAACAATTTTTACCGCTGTTTCAAGAGAAACCCTGTAGCCGATGCTAACATAGACGGGTTTGGCGCTTAGTTTTGTAGTGACTACTTCACCGATAACTTCGCCCTTGTCAACAAGCAAGGTTCTGCCCTCCTTTTCCAGTTGCGTTCCGATCAGCCTGCTCTTTGCTGCCCCAATAGTCGGTTTCCCTAAAGATAGGCCAAGATGGCTGGCGAATCCGCACCTGTAAGGATGTGCCAACCCTTGTGCATCAACAAGGAAAAGGTCTGGTTGAAACTTCAACTTTTTGATTGCTGCCATCGCAGGCGGAATTTCCCTAAACGACAGCAAGGTTGGGATATAAGGCATTTTTACTTCGCAAACTGCAATCTGCGCCTCCAAAAGTTCCAGGGACTCATAATCCATAACCGTTACTACGCCAATGCCCAAACTGCCACTATAATGAACATCCACCCCACCCACAGTTCCGATTTTCTTGGGCAAAATATCCTCTAAAATCAGCTTTTTTGAAAGGCAGACCTGTGTTTTGTGGGCTTTTTTTACAGAAAAATTCTTTGAAAGTTTCAATACAATTGTTACTCTTCTTTGGGTTTGAGCTTGACGATGTCTTTCACTGGGTCAAAGCGTTTCAGTTGGTCTTCAAGCGATTTTCTTCGAACTTCCAATGTGATGTCGCCGCGTGTGGACTCGATGATTCTTCTTGCAATGTCTGATTTGTGTCTTAGTCCCGGCACAAGCATGTAAGCCTCGTCAAGTGCTAATAATTGGATGAAGACTTCGTCCATGATTTCGAGGCATCTTTCACCTTTTTTGACTTCGCCCTCTCGTAGATTGTCAAGTGCCAGACGCCTGTATTCACCAATAACGTCCGCTAAACCTAAAACGTAATCGACCGAGGGCACATTAATTTCTGCTGGCGTTACAAACCGGTCTTCGTTAACTAACACTAAAAAGATGTTTGCCTCTGAATACTCTTGAAGTGCCGCGCTAAGCATGCCGCCAAAGATAATTTCAGGGTACTGTTTAGCTTGGGTTTGTAGGTTTACGATTTTTTCTTTGGCACTTGCAACCATTTCTGCTGCGTCAACGAACCTTTTCTGATGAATGAGCAGAATAGCCTGTTTAGATAGGCTGGTGGCTTTGCGCATGCTTTCATGTGTTTCCTCGCGGATTTGGTTTTTCTGCATAAGCTCAGCCTTTACTGTTTGGATAACTGTTTCGAGAGAGGACAAAACTGCACCCGCTAGGAGTTGATGGTTTGGTTGTTTATTTCAATTTCTTAAAACCTATTGTATGCTTACTGGGGTTGGGTGTTTGCCCATTTCTCAACAAGTAATTTACTGTCACCCAAAGCGAAGCTTACTTTGACAAAAATTGTGTCGCCGCCTTTAAATGGGAACATGCTGTCTTCCGCTAAGTCTTTAGGTAAATAGACTAAGTATTTGCCGTCTTTTCTCCGAAAGAGCCTTCCTTTTCCCTCGCTTACCACAGCATGCAACCGCTTGATTGAACAAGGCAAAAATTAAGTATTTAAATTTATCCAACTCGAGAATATTCATATTTGGAGCCTAATAACCAATAATCGCAGAAACTCAAGAAGGTCAGACGCCCTAAGAAGAGTAGGTCTTATTGGAGTTTAAGTGCCAATAATATGTTGAAAGTAAGGGGACTTTAACTGGTTCCAAACTGAATCGGCTCTTTTAGCTTACTTAGCAAAACAACTCGACTCTCTGGCGCTTCATTGATGATCCTATACCCTGTCTTTTCCGCTAGTTGGGCTGAAAAATCTTTGACTTCATCATGCATTGGCATCCGATCAAAGCCCAAACGCAGATTTGAAAAGCCAATATGCATGTATGCTTTCGCTTCAATGTAGGTTGGATTAGCTTTCTCAATAATCTTAGCATACTCCTCAGCCGAGCCCATGTTGTGTCCTTTGACCAGCGTTGTGCGGATCACGGTTGGGCAACGGAAACTCTGCAGTAAACCCAGCGTTTCGTTCACTTTTGCCCACGCGTTCGGGAAAAGGGGTCGGCAAACTTGTTTGTAAATCTGCTCGTTGGGTGCGCAAAGTGAAATGTATAGTTGGGTGGGTTCTTGGCTTAGCTTTGAAAGTTTGGTTGGTAGTGTGCCGTTTGAAACAAGGAATGTGGTTAAGCCTTTTTGGTGGAAAGTGCGGATAAGCTCACCCAGAGGCTCATAGAGAGTTGGTTCACCTGTCAAACTAATCGCCACTTGTTTGGGCCTTTGGGCCTCTTGGAGCTTTCGCCAATCTGCCTTCTCATTCCCCTTATAGCCGGTCAAAATTTTTTCTTGCGCCCTAAAACAGCCCTCAACGATTTCTTCGGGAGTATCTTTGCTTGGGCTTTTCATCTCATCCCACGTCACCTCTAAATCTCCACTTTGCGCCCTCCAACAAAACAGGCATTGCTGGGTACATGAGTAAAGTGAAGGCGTCATCTGTATGCATCGGTGCGATTGAATGCCGTAAAACTTTTGTTTATAACATGATCTTCCATTTACAATTGATTCGTAGAGCCATTTGCATCTTTTTACCGCTGAATGGCTACCGATTGAATGATATTTTTGCTTCTTAAGCGCGGCCAAAAGCGGAGATGCAGATTGATTTTCCAATTCATACACCGGTTTTCAGTAACATTAAAAAAGCGTCTTTTAAAAATCCCTATGCCTCAAAGAGGTTTTTTGAATGGAGCCACTTTTAAGCTGTTTTATCATAAATGCATCATGTTAGGGGTTTAAAAGGTAAAGTTTAAAATCAACTCTTAGTTAAATCATGAGCATCAAGTGATTAGCCCATCTATTTAGGAGTGCTGAGTGGTTTGAACAAGAAAATTATTGCAGTTTCCATCCTATTCCTTATGGCGTTTGCCGCAGTGTATGCGCCTCTTCAAGTTTACGCGCAGAACACCAATCTTGGCGTAAGCATTATCCTAGTAAACCCTAGCACCTCCACCGGACCAGTGGGAACTGCCGTTAACGTTCAGGGAACAATCTACGTTTCTAATGGAACCTACCAAGTTGTTCTTGGCCAAACCGTAGTTGACAAGGGAATAGCTGATGGTTATTATGTTAATTCAAACTTTACGGTTCCGCAAGTTCCAAGCGGGGCTTACGCGTTAACATTAACTGACGTAGGTATCAACGTTAACTCTACTCAAACATTTACTGTCACAACAGGCTACTCAGTAAACGCTGTTCCTTCGACAGTTCAGGAAGGAAATACCTTGGTATTAAATGCCAGCGTTACTGGCGGTCAAGCAGAAACTTCTTACAACGCAAATATCTCTGTTGTGCTTCCAAGTCCACTTGGCACGGTTTACACAAAAATAGTTTCTTTAGGTACTGCTAATGCACAAGGTTCAGCGAATGCACAAGTAACTTTTCCTGATAGCAGCTTCTTACCCAGCGGTTCCCTTACCATCTATGCAGGAACTTACACTGTTTACTTTAACCAATCTAGCTCCTTGGCGCAAAACACGTTTTCCGTGAACTTTATCGATTCAACAACATACCATAGAGGCCAAACCGTAGTCGTTCAAGCGACAGGTTACCAGCCTAACGAAGCTGCAACCCTTACCGTAAAAAGCGTTAAAACTGGTACACAAATTGGTACTTCCTCCGTAACTGCTTCCGCTAATGGCGTAATCAGCACAAGCTGGGTTGTTCCCTCAACCGCCGACGTCGGTGACTACACCATAGCAATAGCCCCTCAAAATACTCCAAAAGCAGTAGCAGATTCAGAAACCTTCAATGTTCCAGGATACGCTATTTCAGTTCACACAACCAATTTAGCAGGCGAAGTAGTTCCTGATATAGCGGTTCAGGTTATAGATGGATCAACTGGAGCAATCTATAATGCTGTTAGTGATTCGAATGGTCTTTCAAACTTTAATCTCGAAAAAGGTCCTCAAGGTCTGACTGCTTCTTGGAATGGCGTTAATGTTGGGACAACAAACATAACCGTTAGCGCAGACGCTACAGTTACCCTGCTGTGCCAGTTAACTGACATCAAGATGACGGTCAAAAACACTGAAGGGATTGTAATGCCCTTTGTTACCTTAAACGTGGTGTACCAGTATCAAAGTGGCGGTAGCACCAAAACTGGGAACGCCACTGCAATAACCGATTCTTCAGGAAGCTTCACATTAAACTCAACCTTAGCAATAGCAAGTTACGCGATTGATGCGTCAGTATATAATGAAATATTCAACGCAGGCAATAACACAGTCAGTAACCTTCCAACAGTGGCAACTGCACAAGTATTCATTATTTGTCCAAGCGAGACTCTAACCCTCAACGTGGTCGGTTACAATCAAGCGGCACTATCCGGTGCTCGCATAGAACTAGTTGAATTATCTAATGGCTTGTTCTATTCTGTCACAACTGACAACAGCGGTTCAGCTTCAACTCAAGCTACTTTCGGAATGTATCGAGCAAGAGTCTACGTTGGTAATACCTTGATTAATCAAACAAATCTGCAAGTTTTCAGTAACAGCCAACAGCAAATCCGTTGTACCCTCTATGGAATTCAGCTTTCAGTAAAAGTTGTCGACTTCTTTGGTACCCCAATCTCAAACGTCAATGTTACGCTTAACGGCCCAGAAAAAGTCTCAATTACTACCCGAAGCGATGGATCAGCCACGTTCAACAACATCGTTGGCGGCAACATACAAATAATCGCTCAAGCTTCCGGAGCACAAGATGCGTACCAAGCCACAACCTTAACTGTTAACCAGCCAACTTCCGTGCAGATAAAAATCGACAAATACGTTGCTCTTGGATCATTGTTGGTTCCAACAAGTTTACTCATCTCAATGCTGATAGTGCTTGTAGCCATAATCTTGTTTGTTATAGTGGAAGTAATTAGGCGAACAAGAGCTAAACGTGCCGTTGCAACCTAAATTTAGCCTTTTATTAGAAAAAAGTTTATATGGTTTCCAAATCATCTAAAGAAAACTAAGGACCATAACAAAACACAATATTTTGATTCGACAATTGAGGTATATCTGTTGGCTCAATCAAAAGCTTGTTCTCCAGCATGTCAATCTTTTAAATGTGCAAAAAACTCCCTCTTATACAGACGGGACTCTATTTGGTGCAAAGAAACCGAAGAACAGTGCAACGTCGCAAAATGCACTTATTCAATGTGCATGAAAAGACGAATGCTACCTGAAGGAATCTGCGGCGAGACAGTTAAGCGACAAACTGTTGAGAAAGACGTCGACGACTTCTTTGATGATTCAGTAAAAATAAAAGGTAAAGCACTGCGCAAACTTGGAGACCAAGACTTCTATTAAAAATAAAGGTTAAAACAAATTAGCTCGTGCAAAGGCACGAGTTTCCCAGTCTATTTAGATTTAACCCGTTTAACTACTGGCGGCTTAACCTTCTTTAGAATCCTGTAACCACAAATAATGCATTTGGTTTCTCCGCCACGTAACTCTAATTCTTCAGAGGGGACTCTTGAGCCGCATCTCATGCATTCATAAACAATTCCAGATTTTTCCATTGGGAACGCCTGTCGTACAAAGAAAAGCATTTTACTTTTAAACATTTCCAATAATTGCTGATAATGAGGATGAATAGTTGAGAAAACGACTCCGCGACAAGCTTTCAGAGGCACTTCCGCCCGAACAGTTACGGAAAGTTTACAATTCTTTTGATGTCATAGGCGACATAGCTATTATCAAACACAACAATATCCAAAACCCTGAAGCTTTAGCGAAACAGATCATGACTGTCAACGGGAACATAAAAACTGTTTTTACCCCAATTACTCGCATCGCTGGAGATTTTAGAGTTAGAAAGTTAAAGCTTTTGGCGGGAGAAAACAAAACTATCACAATTCATAAGGAATCAGAATGCACTTTTAGGGTTGATGTTGAGAAATGCTATTTTTCACCTAGATTATCGTTTGAGCACAAACGTATCGCAGGACAAGTTAAGTCAGGCGAGGTGATTGTTAACATGTTTGCAGGGGTCGGATGCTTTAGTATACTCATAGCTAAGGCTCAGCCGCAAAGCAAGGTTTATTCGATTGATATTAACCCAACCGCAGTTGAATGTATGGAAGAGAACATTAGAGTCAACGAAGTAGCCGGTCGGGTTTTTCCGTTGCTGGGTGATGCAAAAGACATAATTCAAGCCCAATTGCAAGGCAGTGCTGACCGTGTGCTGATGCCTCTGCCCGAAAAAGCCCTCGAGTACCTACCCTACGCCCTGTCAGCGCTCAAAAGAACAGGCGGCTGGTTGCATTATTACGACTTCCAACATGCTCCTGGAAAAGAAGATCCTGCAGAGAAAACCAAACTAAAAGTTGCTCAAAAACTCGATGCCTTAGGTGTAAGGTACGAGTTTGCGAATTCACGTATAATGCGTCCTACGGGTCCAAACTGGTACCAAACTGTTCTAGATATTCATGTAATAGCTTTGCCAAGCAAGTTTTAATAAGTCAACAGGCAATTCTAATTCGTGGAAACCCAATGAAACGCAAATTAATGGAAATCCTTGCCTGCCCAATCGATAAATATCATCCTTTGGAACTTCACGTCTTCGAAGAAAAAGACGAAATAGTGGAAGGATTAATCGTTTGCCCTAAATGTCTCCGCTGGTACCCAATCCGTGATGAGATCCCAGAAATGCTACCTGACGAACTACGCAAAGCAGATGATGATTTACCGTTTTTGAAGAAATGGAAGGAAAAAGCACCTCAGAAAATCGTTTCTGAAGGCAAGCCTTTTAACCTAAAATAATTTTTATTTTTTTAATTGTATTGCCTTGTTTTTTGCTGACGACTGCATTGCTGCAGTGGCGACTGTTAGGGCTCTCACGCCGTCTTCGCCTGTTACGATGGGTTTCTTTTTCTCAACTATGCAGTCGACGAAGTGTTGGAGTTCGGCTTTTAGTGGTTCTTGGAATGGGGTTCTAGGTTGTACCGATTGGGTTTGTTGTTCAATCCACAAGTCTTGCGTGATATAGTCCAGTCTCATTATGGCGTCGCTTCCTGTTACTGTTAAGGAGCGGGTTTTGTAGGGTGTGAGCCAGTTAGATTCTATGAATGCGCTTTTACCATCTTTGTAGGTAAGCATTATTTGGGCGTAGTCTTCGAACTTTTTGATTCTCATACTACCCATCTTTGCATAAACAGAAGTCGGGTCCTCTCCAGAAATAAACCGCATGACATCAATGTCGTGGATGGCTGTGTCTTTGACAACGCCGACATCTCCTATTCTCTCAGGCCACTGTGAAACACGCTTAGCTGTAGCGCAGACCAATTCCCCGATTTTTTTGTTCTCAACAGATTGGCGAATAGTTTGCAGGCCAGGTATGAACCTCATCAAGAATCCAACGGTCAAATGTAGGCCGTTTTCTTGTGCAGTTTGCACTAGTTTCTCTGCCAGCTGAGGGTTAGTTGCCATTGGCTTTTCTACCAAAACATGTTTTCCTGCGTTTAGAGCTTTGAGGGCTTCTTTAGCCAGAATTGTTGACCAAGTACATACGTTTACGGCTTCAATAGATTTGTCTTTTAGCATTTGTGTGCTATCAGAGTAAGCTTTTACTCCATACTGGGCTGCCATGGCTTTGGCTCTTTCAGAATTAACGTCGCATATGGCTACAAGTTCAGTTGAAGGGAGTTCTTTGTAGACTCTTGCATGGTTTTTTCCCCATTGTCCAGTTCCGATAACTGCTACGCCAAGTTTGTTCAAGTCTTATCAGTTCCTCTACCTAAGCCACAGTATATGAAGCCTTCTGCCTCGACTTTTTGAGGTTCAAAAATACCGATTAAATCAACGATGGCGCAGGGAGTTTTCATAAGGGCTTTAAGTTTTTTTAGGTTTAATTTTTTGAACTGTTCCTGTCCAGTTAAGACCACTATGCAGTCTGTGCCCTCCACTGCCTCGTTTAAACTGGTTTTCACAACACGCCACTCTTGCGGTCCCACCTTTGCAATTGGATCATAGAGACTGGGTTTAGCACCTTTCTGCTCAATCATCTTAACAAAAACACCTGTCGCGGTCACAGGGTTGGCCGTGCCTAAAACCGCGATCTTTGCCCTCCGCAAAGGTTTACCTGCTTTTCTTAGAGTTGACTGCGTTAAGTTTACGGCGTGTTTAACCATATCCTCGTTAATCTGCCTTGCCAACGCTGGAAGTCTAAGTTTTGCATTCAAGCTTTCCGCGCTGTCAAGCAGCAAATACGCTTCGTTACCGTGTTCTTCCTCTACAATTGTCGGCCAGAAACTGGAGTCGCCAAGGTCCAGCAGTTTTAAAACTTTGAAATAGTCAGTGTTTGCGTTTTCGCAGAAAACTGACAGCTCGTTAGCCAATGCCCTGTTTGCATCTTGTTTGGCTACGGCAAATAGTGTGGCTGTTTCTGCCAGTTTTAGGTCGTTGATTTCTTTTACTCTTTTTGAGACCGTTTTAAAGATCGTTGAAGCTGCGTTTAAACTGGTTTGATCATTAGCCGCAACTTTTAACTCCGAATTCGCAATTGAGACATCTCCTGACAAGATTGGGTTGTAGGCTAAACCAAAATCTACCCCTGCTTTGAATCCAGAAGTGTTCTCCAACGTTTCCTTCACAGTGCCCTCGGTGAAACCGATACCTGCGACACCACCATAGATAACCAGCGCCCCCTTCTGGAGTGCCGCGCCAACCTGTTTGCAGGCGCTAACTACCTGGGAGTAATCCGTTTTTTTCTGCTCGTCAACTTTTGCTCCAATAGCCACCACGATGATGTCGCTTTGGGAAACAGATTTTTTTCGTTCATCGCTTACGCATATCTGACCCGAGTTGATATGGCTCTTTAGGTTAGCTTCAACCTGCACCTGTGAGCTGGATGTTTTTCCTTTTGCTACTTTTTTTATAACCGTTGGGTCAGCGTCTGTGCAGACAACGCGAAAACCTGCTTCTGCAAAAGCGTTAGCGTACAAGATTCCTTTCTGCCCGCATCCGATAACGATTACAGTATATTTTGAGCGTTTTTCGTTGGTGTCTACCTCTTCAGGTTTCAGGTTCAGAACTGGGGGCATAGGCTTTCTTTTCCCGCAAATTGAGGTTGTTATATTGTTTGAAGGATTTTCTTAAGCCTTGTGCTATAGTCTTCCACTAGTTCTAATGCTCTTGCTTGGCTTTTTGCTTCAGCGTACAAACGGAAAACAGGTTCGGTTCCGCTAGGACGAATAAGAATCGCGCTAGCGTCGCTAAACCAGATTTTGACTCCGTCGATGGTGGATACGTTTTCGTTCTTAACTTCCTCGTAGATTTTTTGTTGCAAAACCAATTTCTTCTCGTCAGGGCACTCGATTTTTCCTTTCTCAATGAAATACTGCGGCTGCTCAGCAACAAGTTCAGCAAGCGACTTTCCCGTCTCCGCCATGATGTTAAGAAGCAGAACGGTGGTCATTGCGCCGTCTCGGACAGCTTGGTGGGGGCGATAGAATATTCCCCCGTTTTCTTCTCCTCCTAAATCGGCGTTTTCAGCTTTCATAGTCTGCGAAACAGTTACGCTTCCTACTTTTGTCCAAATTAATTGTCCTTTGTAGGCTTCCACCGTGTCTTTTATTAGTGTAGAGGAACTTACTGGCGTTACGATTTTTGCGCCTGGATTCTTGAGAAGATACTGCTTTATCACAACTGCGAAGGTTTTGTCTCCCCAGTAAATTGTGCCGTTGCCGTCGGTGAAGATGGATCGGTCTGCGTCCCCGTCGAAAGCAACACCCATGTCGCCGCCGATGGCTTTAACCGTCGCTGACAATTCGCCAAGGTTTTCAGGGCGTGGTTCAGGCAATCTTCCTGGAAAGGTTCCATCTATGTTGGCGTTTATAGTTGTGACTTTGCAGCCAAGTTCTCTTAACAGTGGCGGCAGAGCGATTCCTCCAACGCTGTTTGCGGCGTCCACTACAACGTGGAAGTGTGCGTTGGCGATTTTTGTTTTGTTAACCTGTTTTTTGACTGCGTCTTTGTATTCACCGTTGATTCCCAGCAACTCTCGTTTCTCACCCAACTGGTCCCAGGGGGCATAGACGATTTTGTTGTCAAAGTAAATGTTCTCTATCTCAGTTTCCTGCTCATGGGATGTTTCGATACCGTCGCTCCAAATCACTTTGATGCCGTTGTATTCTGGCGGGTTATGCGAAGCCGAAATGATTACTCCGCCGTCCATACTGTGGTTTTTAGTTGCAAACTGGATAGCTGGCGTCGATGCCATACCCGCAAAGTAAACGTTGCAGCCTGTAGACATTAATCCAGAAATCACAGCTCTTGCGAACATTGGTCCGCTAGTTCGCGCATCGTACCCTAAAAGTACGTTTTTGTTTTTTCCAAAAAAAGTTCCAATGCATGCTCCAACTTTAATGGCCATTTCAGGCGTTAATTCTACGTTGACTAATCCTCGGATTCCGTTCGTTCCAAAAAGTTTCCGTGTGCTCATACAAATTCAACTCAGTCCTATTTAACAAACAAGTCTAGGTTTTAAAACGTTTCAGTAACTTCTTTGGCGGGACAAATCACTGTACCATCATGCATGTGAACGCTATCTTTAACCTTGGCAAGATCGCCCACCACGCAGCCTTTTGGAAGCTTGACACATTTGCCTATTTTTGCGCCTTCGCCAACAATGGCTCCGTTGAGGATGGCGCCGTCTGCTATGTGTGCTTCTGCAAAGATGACTGAATTGGAGATTTGTACGTTTGAACCAACTTGGACGTTTTTACCTAGGACAGCATAGGGTCCGATAACAGATTTTTTTCCGACCACGACTCCCGTATCCAATGCAACTGGGCCTTTCACGAAGGGTTCTGGGTTCTCTTGTTTGCCTTTCTTAGCGAGAGAGTCAAGAACTATCTTATTTGCCTCCAAGTATTCTTGGGGTTTGCCTATATCTATCCATAAGCCGTTGATGCGGTGGCCGCATAGTTTGCCTTCCTCAGCTAGTTTTGGAAACACTTCTCGTTCGATAGAAACTGCTCTTCCTTCAGGAATGTAGTCAAACACTTTTGGACTGAGAACGTAGGCACCAGCGTTTATGAAGTTGCTTGGGGCTTGACCTTTAGGAGGTTTCTCAACGAATCGTTTGATAGCGTTACCTTGAAGGTCGGCTACACCAAAACTGCATGGGTCGTTGACTTTGCTGAGGGCAATCGTGGCTAATGCGCCTGATTTTTTGTGTGCCTCAAGCAGTTCGCGGTAGTTAATGTCAGCGTATATGTCACCGTTTAACATAATGAAAGGCTCATTGTGCCCAATCAGCTTCTCTGCTTTCTTTAAAGGACCACCTGTTCCTAGCGGAGTTTTGGGTGGGTCAACGGAAAACCGAACTTTTAGGCCGCATTTTAATGGCTTATGTTGAAGGATGTAGAATTTGGTAAGTGGGTTAACTGCAAGAATCACTTCGTCGACTCCTCCATCGGCTAATCGTTCAAAAATCCACTGCAACAGTGGCTTGTTAACTATTGGGAAGAGGGTCTTGGGTCTGGAGCAACTTAGGGGTCGTAGTCTTGTGGCGAAGCCGCCTGCTAAAATCAATGCTTTCAGAGGAGTCACCTTGGGTTGCTTTAACAATATTGGCTCTTTTTTATTTAAACAATTATGAATCGAGGTTTTGAAATTTTAGCTTGTTTAGAGTCTAATAGTGTCTTTATACAGAAATCTAAGAGCGAGTAGGTCGCTTTGGCAATTTCAGCCAGGCATTAAACATGGCATGGTGAAAAGCTGTTGATTTACTCCCATTCTATGGTTGCAGGCGGTTTATGGGTGATGTCATATACGACGTGGGTGACCTCGGGAATTTCGTTAGTTATTCTTGTTGAAATCTTTTCCAGCACTGGGTAAGGGATTTGGGCAAAGTTGGCAGTCATGGCTTCCCGACTCTCCATTGCGCGGACAGCGACCACGTATCCGTAAGCCCGCGAATCACCCTTAACGCCAGTTGCCTTTGTATCCGTCAAAACCGCAAAATACTGCCATAACTGCTCGGCTACGCAGCTTTTCTCGATTTCTTGGCGCACTATAGCGTCGGCTTTCTTGGTTATTTCAACTTTTTCCGCTGTTATGTCGCCGATGATTCGGACTGCTAAGCCAGGTCCCGGAAACGGCTGCCTATTCACGAGTTCGCGGGGCAGGTTAAGCATGATGGCGACTTTGCGTACTTCATCCTTGTAGAGGTCGCGTAGGGGCTCCACGATTTTCTTGAAATCCATCTTAGCGGGTAATCCCGCTACGTTGTGGTGGGATTTGATGACGTCGCTGTTCTTGCGGAAACCTGACTCGATACGGTCGGGGTAAATGGTTCCTTGTAGTAGGTATTGGGCGCCGGATTTTCTGGCTTCTTCCTCAAAGACGCGGATGAATTCTTCGCCGATGACTTTGCGCTTCTTTTCGGGTTCGCTTATGCCTCGAAGTTTCTCCATGAAACGCTGCCGCGCATCCACCATTACGAAGTTGATGTTAAAGTCTTTGAAGGTGTCGCAGATTTGTTCAGGTTCTCCCTGACGCATAAGCCCGTGATCCACAAAAACTGCTGTGAGTTTGTTTCCTAACGCTTCCGCTGCCAACGCTGTGGCGACGCTGCTGTCTATCCCTCCGCTTAACCCGATGATTGCTGTGGAATCTCCGACATCGATCTTGATTTCTCTAATCATCGTTTCGATGAGGTCTTCCATTTTCCAGTTAGCTTCGCAGTGACAAACTTCGAACACAAAGTTTCGGAGCATAATAGCGCCGTTTTTTGTATGAAGCACCTCGGGGTGCCACTGTAACCCATAGATTTCCCCAAAACTGGGGTTTTCTTTATTTCTATATGCAGCTACTGGGCAATTATCTGTAGCGGCTAAAACCTCGAAACCCTTCGGGACATCTAATACCGTGTCTCCGTGACTCATCCAAACTGTCTCTTGAGAACTCAAACCCTTCAGAACTCCGACAGGCTTTTTGATGTTGACTTGAGCAATTCCATATTCTTTGCAAGCGCCACATGAAACTTTTTCTGCTCCAGCTTTTCCTCCGCCTTCAATCATGTAGACTATGAGTTGGTGTCCATAACAAAGCCCCAGGATAGGTAGTTTTAGGTTCAATATGTTTGGGGTTATGAGGGGCGAATCTTTTTGATAGACGCTTGATGGTCCGCCTGAGAGGATTAAGCCTTTGATATTGAATTTTTCGCTTAGCTTTTTGATTTGTTCTGGAGTAATGTCGTACGGCACGATTTCTGAGTAGACGCCGTGTTCTCTGATTCTTCTGCCGATCAGGTGGCAGTATTGTCCGCCGAAGTCAAGAACAAGTATCGTGTCGTATTTTGCTTCCATTGTAGGTGGCTCAGAACTATTGGGGTTTAGGCTCTAATTTAACATTACTATCTATTTTCTGCCAAAAGGGAAGCGTTAAAAGCATTCTGTCCGATTCGTTTGGCATTCATTGCATTGGTGGAATAACTAAACTTTTATTAGTTTAATCATGTGATAATCAAATGGCTGTTCCAAAAATAAGGGTTAAATTGAAAGAACGTGCAAGGTGCATTTGTTATGGAATTAAATGAAACTGACGTAAAAATTCTCAAAGCTCTCTTAGAGGATGCAAGATTCTCTAGTAGGCAAATTGCCAAGAACGTTGGCGTTTCAGTCGGCACCGTTTTGTCAAGAATAAAAAAGATGGAAGATGACGGCCTAATCAAAGGGTATTCAGTTATTTTGGACCATGAAAGACTCGGTTACCAGCTAACTGTAGTCACCGAAATTACTGTTTCCAAAGGTAGACTTGTAGAAACAGAAAATGAAATAGCCAAAATCCCAAACGTCTGCGGAGTCTACGACGTTACAGGATTAACCGACGCCATTATCGTAGCTAAATTCAAAAACCGCGAAGACCTCGGAGCCTTCACCAAAAAACTGCTTTCACTGCCCTACATAGAACGCACGAACACTCACGTAGTCCTAACCACAGTGAAAGAAAACTTCCGCCTACTATGAGCGTTTGTGTACGCACATGGGTTAGCTCCCGAGTGTCAGTGTTTATACAGTTTGTTTATACACTTTGTAGATACAGCCCCAAGCTAAATCCTGCACCTATTAGTTTTTTAGAAGTTTGTCTATGAACCTTTTAATTTCTTCAACTATGCTATCGATATTGTCAGCGATTTTTGTCCCTTCCTCAGTTAAACCATAGACCCGTCCGCTTCCACTCCTAACGCATTCTATCCAACCATTTCTCTCTAAAGAAGCAAGACTAGCGTAGACCGTACTGGGGCTGGCTACGTCTCCGACCTTTTTCATAAAAAGTTTGTTGATACCGTAACCTGTCATGTCTTGATTTTTAAGGGCAATTAAAATGGCTAAATCTGAGAATGCTATAAAAATTCTTTTTTGAACGGTTGATTTTTCCGTCTTCAAATTAATGCCCTTACCATTTAAAAATCGCTCGAACACAACTGCCACAAAACTAGAGATTAGCGCTTATTAAGAACTTTGTTTTCAGTTGCATAATTTTAATTTGTTAAACACAACTACTCTAAACTTAGTATTAGTCTTAGTATTAGGAATAGTAACCCGTAATAGGATTTTATAAACAAACCAGCACTAAACAGACTAATTGGAAAGCGATTACTTTCCTAAAATTTTTGGAGAAAAAGAAAAATGACTAAAAAAACTCAATTATTAACGACAATTCTTTTGGCAATACTATTTATTTCTAGCACTTACGGAATACTAACACCTAGTACGCACGCAGCAGAAATAACAATACAACAAAAAGGAATAGCAATCACTAGTAATGTAATTGGTCTTGACTTATCAAAGTATACGGTGACTACAAAGGAAATTAAGGCAGGTCAACAAGCCTCATACCTTGATATCATTCCTGAAGAGATAGTGGATTACTATCTAAACTCTAATAACAGCAATCTAAAGATATCTTATACTTTTGCAAACGGTAATTTGCAGTTAATGCAAGTACTCGAAAATGAAGGCACCCCAAATCTAGCAAAAACAGCGAATACTCTCAACACTGTTGAAATGGCAAAAAACTTCCTTAGTAACTATCAAGTATACACTTCAAACTCACTTTTCGGAGAACTAAAATCCACACTTGATAACATAGATTCCGGCAAAAACCTTACTAAAACTTCAGGAAACCTTGTACTCGAAACTAAAGTTTACTCTGGTTATGCCAATTTCAAATGGTACTATACTGCAAACGGTGCTATATCGCCTTATTCCAAAGCAATAGCTCTTGGCTTCAAGGATGGTTTCTTAACTGCTTTCGTTAACAACTGGCAGCTTTATAGCATCGGTAGCACAGGTGTAAACATTTCAGAAGACAAAGCGAAAACTATTGCATTGGAAACTGCGAAATTTCACTTTTGGGGAAAGCTAGAGCTAGATGCTTTAGACGCAAAGCATTTCAATGGATCAAACATAAAATGGGCGTCTTTGATTTTTGACGGTTCGCTAAATGCAAACAATACTCGTAGCGATGATCCATTAATGCTTTATCCTGTTTGCGTGTTGGCGTTGCGTTGAACAAATGGTATGATCAGATGTATGGTGTACAAGTTGATATCTGGGCAGATACTGGAGAAATACGGAATATCCAGGAAGCATGGTCAACATTGCCTCCGCCAGAAGGAACACCTGTTGCAAATATGAGTGCAATTGGAGGACTGACCAGCCATATTTCAAATGAAAAACTTGCAAACGTATCGAGCAATCAAACATTTGCAGTTACTGAGGGAAGACCGAACATCCTGACGGGTATTACACTTTTCACAGTTGCCCTCTCTGTAGGAGGAATCGTTCTGTTTGTAGTGGTTAGACAGAAGAAAGTGAGTACGTATGCTCTGAAATCGCGTTCACCTAAAATTGGCGGATTGCTGATCATAGTCTTGCTGTTAACAATTGCCTTGGCTCCTCTCGCAACTGTGGCTGCTACAACACGAGCTGGAGTAGTATGGGGCTCTGAAAGTACTGGTGCCGGATACTATCCCGATAGCTGGCGAAAATATTACGTTGAGGTCGATTGGCAACGAGAGGCTGGCAGCGTTATCGCATCTTACTTTAACGATGGTGGTTATACTGGTTACGATAATCAGGGAGATAACGGATATACATCGGAAAAACAGGATATACTGGATCAACTTAGCACTTTGCAGCAAAGTCACGATTATGTCGCAGCGGTTGTTTTTGACCATGGCAATTGGTTGGCTCCAGGTTATCCAACTCTTTTCACGCCTCCTGGTGAGCATCATTGGCTATTCGAAGATAACATAGGAACCTATCATGATGGTGATTGGCATGCCGAAAATGCTGTTTATGACATGGAAATATATAGTTGTACTCAAGGCACCAAGATCAACTTTGCTTTCATTAACACATGTGAATCAGCAAATATTGATGATCAGGCTTACATTGATTGGGATTGGCCACCGTACCCTGCAAGAGCACGAGGAATGCCGTTGGCTTGGACACATCACTTTGTAACTTCAGAGCCAGACTCAAATCCGCCTTCTGGTTACATAAGTCGCGATGGCTATAATAGCCCAGACACGGGTTCACAAGTTTACATAGGCTTCCCATGGGGCTCAGCATCTCTAATGCAAGATATACCATATCAGTCTAGTACGCTTCCTTACTTTTACTGGGTTAACTGGTTCTTCTACAGGGCGTTAAACTACGAAGACAATTCAGTAAAACAAGCCTTAGACAGCGCTTCATGGAATTTCTACTATAGCGACTTCGGAGACAGCCCACTTCACGATGGTTTCACAGCATATTGGTGGCCTAACATGACTGGAGAAGGCAGTACAATGGCAGTCTACGGCAACGCAAACATACACTTATATCAATACGAAACAGATTACGTCTCAAGACCCACTCTTACCGGCCCTGCAACAGGCGACCCAACTGTGCAAAGTGACGATTTCAGTGCCACAGCAATAGATCCATCAGGTCATCAAATTAGATACATTTTCGACTGGGGCGATTCCACAACTACTGAAACCGGGAATTATAATAGCGGCGACACTGCGTCAGCTTCTCACAATTGGGAAAACAGCGGAATATACAATGTCAAAGTTCAGGCAATATGTGAAAACGAAGTACATAGCAGTTGGTCGGCCACGCATGAAATAAACATTGGGAACGTAGTTATCTATCATTACCTAACGGTAGAAGCGTACAGTTCGACCATAGGCACAGGGTACCCACTCTATCCTGCTGTTTATGTCGACAATAATTATGTCGGAACTGCGCCAGTAACTGTTCCCGTACAACAAGGTTGGCATGACATTGAGGTCGATTATTGGGTGTGGAATCCGTATCTTAGCTGTGATACCTATTATGACCACCTCTCCTCCGATGATGGTCATAATGCCTATGGTGGTTCATGGATACCGATTTACTATGACATGTATAGTCAAGCTTGGTATAACCCATAGCAAAGAGGACAATGATAAATCCGCTTGCCTTACTTCCCTTTTTTCTTTTTTAAATAGCTTGGAATCAAAGTAAAACGTGTTGATGGAGATTACTGTCCAAAATCATGCTTGTATTGGCGGGAGGCTTTAGTCAAGAAATTTTGACTAAAAAATTAGCGTTAGTCAAGAAACCTGAACAAAAATCCTTTTATTGCTGAGCATTTCAACGGGGTTGGATAACGATGAGTAAAACTTTGGTCTTAATGATTATTCTGGTTTTTCTAATAGCATCATGCATAATTGTGGCTAATCCTGTTTCTGGAACTGTTATAACTGAGAATTCTTGGGTGCCGAAAGCACCGATGCATGAGCCACGAAGCAGTTTAGGTGTAGCAGTGGTAAATAATAAAATATACGCTATCGGAGGCTCGTCAGAAAGAGGTATTCAACCTAATCCCATTATAAGCGGAGGCATTACTAGTGATACCAATGAAGAGTATGATCCAGCAACAGATAAGTGGATTATAAAGGCATCAATGCCAACTCCACGAAATAGCTTTGCTATAGCCTCTTTTCAAAATAAGATTTATTGCATAGGTGGAAAAACTTCCGATGGTCACTATACTGGAGTAAACGAAGTCTATGACCCCTCAACTGATATTTGGGAAAACAAAACATCAATGCCTATAGCAAGGGGTGGGTTGCAAGCAAACGTTGTGAACGGAAAGGTCTATCTTATTGGCGGATACCCTAACGAAACACTTAATGAGGTTTATGATCCAGCAACAGATACTTGGTCTACAAAGAAATCTATGCCAACTGGAGTGTATGGTGGTGCTTCCGCAGTTATTGACAACAAGATATACGTAATAGCGGGTTCACTAAACCAAATATATGATACTGAATCTGATAAGTGGACTACAGGAGCATCTTCTCCCTCGTATGTATATGGCTGGTCTGGGGGAGCTACCGGCGCCGCCACAACTGGCGCTTATGCTCCTAAACGAATCTACGTTATGAGTGCCGCATCAACTTCTAACCAACTTTATGATCCCAAGACAGATACGTGGACGTTAGGGGCTGAGACATCAATAAAACGCGCTCATACAGGTATAGCAATCGTAAATGATACGTTGTATGTCATCGGTGGTGTCACTTACTATTTCACTTATCCCGATGATGCAAATGGTGTAATAGCTACTGAGTATGCGACAAACGATCAATACATACCTGTTGGGTACGGTATGCCTTATCCATCTTACGTGCCGTTGACTGAAACAACGCCGCCTAAAATATCACTCCTATCTCCATTAAACCTAACGTATAACGAATCAATTGTTTCTTTAGTTTTCGTCGAGGACAAGATGGTTAATTGGACTGGTTACAGCGTTGATGGAAAAAATAATGTTACATTCACCGGGAACATTACTTTGACAGGATTATCGAAAGGCTTACATAACATAACTGTTTATGCGAAAGACACTTTTGGAAACACTGAAGCTTCAGAAGCTGTTTTTAACATTTACTATGACCCGTTTCCAACTGCACCTGTTGTTGCTGTTTCAGGGGTAACAGTTGTCGTTGTTCTGGCCTTAATTATAAATTATCGAAAGCGTAACCAAAGCCACAATTTTAGGGCATAGTTTTTTCTGTATGATGATTTTCCATTTTGTATTTTTGTTCTGGCTGGGCGATGGTGATTTTTGTTCCTGCAGCTACGGGCGCTGTTACCCAGACGTTTCCGCCGATGACTACGTTGTCGCCAATTACTGTTTCGGCTCCAAGCAATGTTGCGCCTGAATAGATGACGACGTTGTTTCCAACTGTTGGGTGGCGTTTTCTGCCCTTGATAATGTTGCCTTTTTCATCTTTTGGAAAACTCAGTGCCCCAAGCGTTACTCCTTGGTAGAGTTTGACGTTATCGCCGATTTCTGCGGTTTCTCCGATGACGACGCCTGTGCCGTGGTCGATGAAGAAGTTTTTGCCGATTTTGGCTCCTGGATGAATATCTATACCTGTTAGGGAATGCATGTGTTCGCTCATTATGCGGGGAATTAAGGGTACGCCGCTTAAGTAGAGTTCGTGGGCTATTCGGTAAGTGGTGATTGCCAAAACGCAGGGGTAGCTTAAGATTACTTCTTCTGTGCTTACTGCCGCTGGGTCTCCGCTGTAGGCAGCTTGGATGTCGCCGCTTAGCATTGCACGGATTTCTGGCAATTTCTCAAGTAGTTCCCTAACCACCACATGAGCTCGTTTTTGGCATATGTCTTGTGGGCATTCGCTGATTTTTCTGCAAATATATTTGAGGCTTCTTTCAACTTCATCCGTGAGCCGAGTGTAAACTGAAGTTAAGGTGGTTCCCAAATGATATTTTATGTTAGCTTTGGTGATTTCTGAATCGCCTAAATAGCCTGGGAAAAGAACCATGAATAAATCTTCTAAAACTTCGGTAACTACTACTTTCGATGGCAGGTCCCGTCCTTCCAGATGATCCATGCCGCCGAACTTTACGTAACTATTCATTATTTCGTCTACCAGTTTTGGCACGCCAGTTTCAACCCAGTCCCGTTCCACTTTGTCGTTGTTGCGCATGAGGGTGGCTAGCATTCTGTCTGGGTTCCAGCAGTCAAGTTCCCTGTTTTTTTCTTTGCATTCTTTGCAGTCTTTCGGTAGAGGTTGGTTTGGGTTTGTAGACATTTCTTTTCCCTTCCTCAATATGTGGAAAGGGGGAATATAAGAAAAGCGTCTTTTAGACGCAGTTTAGATGGTGGGGGCAGCGGGTGCTGGCTCTTGGAATAGCACAGTGCTTAGGTAGCGTTCGCCCGTATCTGGCAGAATAACAACAATGAGTTTTCCTTTGTTTTCGGCTCGTTTCGCAATATCTATAGCCGCATAGGCTGCCGCTCCTGAAGAAATCCCTACGAGTAAACCTTCTCTTTGTGCTAGTTGCCTTGCTATTTGCAGCGCCTGGTCGTCGGTAACTTTGAAGATTTCATCTACCAAGTCGAGTTTTAGGACGTCTGGTTTGAATCCTGCGCCTATGCCTTGGATTTTGTGGGGGCCTTTCTGTCCGCCGCTTAAGACTGGTGACCCTGCTGGCTCCACTGCTATTGCTTTGAAGCTTGGTTTTTGTGGTTTGATGTATTGGGCTATGCCTGTTACAGTTCCGCCTGTGCCTACACCTGCGACTACGATGTCTACTTTGCCGTCGGTGTCTTCCCAGATTTCTGGTCCCGTGGTTTCCCTGTGGACTTTGGGGTTGGCTAGGTTTTTGAATTGTTGGGGCATGAAGCTGTTGGGGGTGTTTGCGACGAGTTCTTCAGCTTTTTTGATGGCTCCGCCCATGCCGTCTGGTCCGGGTGTGAGGACAAGCTGTGCGCCGTATGCTTTTAGGAGGTTGCGGCGTTCTATGCTCATGGTTTCAGGCATGGTGAGTATGAGTTTGTAGCCTTTGACGGCTGCGACCATGGCTAAGCCGATTCCCGTGTTGCCACTAGTAGGCTCAATTAAGGTGGCGCCTGGTTTGATTATGCCCTGTTTCTCTGCTTCCGCTACCATGCTTTTGCAGATGCGGTCTTTGACGCTGCCGCCGGGGTTTCTAGCTTCCAATTTGGCCACTACGGTGGCGTTGGCGCCTTGGGTTAATTTGTTTAATTGTACTAAGGGTGTTTTTCCTATTGTTTCTAGAACGTCTTTGTAGATTTTCATTTTTAACACCTAAATTCTATAACGGTGTTATAGTTAGCGTGTTATAAACCTTACCACAGCCTAACAAACACAACACCATTAAAATCAATAATACAACTCAACCTAAAACAATTGCGCTCAAAGTAAGGTAAAGCCTTTAAATGTGCCCTGTTCCTATATTTCCGCAACACAGCGCGGAGGTCGCCCAGCATGGCCAAAGGCGTAGGACTGAGGCTCCTATCCCGCAGGGGTTCGTGGGTTCAAATCCCACCCTCCGCACCAAACAAGAACCTGCCGAATTAACCTTTTCCAGCGACGCGGTGTATCCACACTTCTTACTCGGTGTTCTATCTTTTAGATGGTGTTTTTTTAGTGTTCTATAGAGTAGCACTAAATATGATGAGCATTTGTTAGCAGTAGGTGATTAGGTGGGCAATCTACAAACGGCAAAATTCAAGAAAAAGAAATACATCGGCTTAGGCTTTCTGGTAGTATTTGTTTTACTCACAGTAGCAGTAGCACCCACGATACTTGCTTCTATATCCGATACATCGAAACAGACTTCAACAGACAACAATGTCGATATTAGCGAAAAACATTTTCCGCTTGAAATAGATTTGAATAAAACCCATTATAATGTAGGCGAAAAAATAGCTTTAAACGCAACCATAATTAACCAAAGTGGTAAAGACGTCAATATGCTTTCTAACGGGTACCAACCATGCGTGATTTTCCATAATATCAACGACAATAGAAACTTTGGCGAAACATCGGAAGGAGTCTACCAAGTTTTTAAGGCGAACGAAAAAATAACACGCGTTTACGAGTACCAAGCCAATGAGTCAGGCACATACATCTTGGATGTAAGCTACCATATTTCCATCAATAACGTTTGGTTTTACAAACAAGTTGCAAACATTACAATTGAAATAAAATAACTGACAAGGTAGAAGCAATAGACCCTTTCCAGCGATGTGATGTAAACCATCCTTGTCCCAAAATTTTATACACGTTAGAGCTTACCAATTTTTGTGTTTATTTCGACACGTTAAGTGGGATTCTTTTGAAGGGTATTTTGTTGAGGGCTTGCATTTGCATTTAACCGTCTGGTTACTAATAAAACAACAATTAAGACTACCACAGCAATGATTAATCCTACAACAATGACAAGAGATAGAAATGAATCCGAGCCACCGCCTGAACCGACATTACTTGAAACGTAGTAAGCTAAAATCACGGTTTTACTTGAAGAAACAGGAGACAAATTATCCACAGTTAAGATGTAAGTTCCATTTTTTGAAGCAACGAAATTCCAGCTTGAAGAAGTCACTTGGTTGTAGTGAATTAACGAGTTTCCATTTGGGTCAGTTATTCTGAAGTTAATGTCTTTCATTTGATTGTCAGATGCTGAAATCTCTCCCGACAAAGTTTCGCCTCGATTAACTATTACATGTGCCGTTTGTGTTCCGAGTGCTGGAATGGTAAGGGTTTCAGTGCTTGTGCTAATTGTTTTATGGTGAGTTGCAAGTAAAAACTGAATAGTTACGTAACTTCGGTTGGTGTTATCCCACTGAGGTTGCGTTGTGAACCAAACATAAAAGTTCTCACTATCTTGTGTGAATCCGTCATTCATTGGTATTCTTCCATTGGTGGCCACAACAGGTTCTGTCCCTTCGAGAATTGCATTTTTAGGGATAGTCATGTTCACAAACGCTGTGGAACCGTTCAAGCCAGCTAAATCAAAATTTATGTTTGTGTTGTTATACCAGTCAGGTAAGTTCTCAAAAAAGAGGTCAGTAAATTGGCTTGCCGACACATTCCCCTGTATTGCCAGAGTTACATTTTTGCCATCTATACTGGTTGTTTGAATAGTTTGGATGGCGTCCGGGGAAGTCAAAGCTGAGGCTGAATTTTTTCCTTCCATGAAATCCGATATGAGTACACCTGCCAAAAAAATTACAAGCATACACAATAATTTTGTTCGAAAGGATTTCAACATTTAATCGCCTAAGAAGTGATTACTATCGTTTGGTATTTAAAAGCTAAGAAAAACTTGATTGCTGTAACAGCTCTGGATCAAACCGTCAAATAACTTTACAATCACTCGTCTTCAGAACAATGCCCAATGTTTTCCTCCCGATTACTGCTTTAACTTACAGCGTGGAGACTTTGGTTTTTTTAAACCTTCTCCATAACCAACTAAATCATCATGCATCTGAAGCCAAAACCCCCTTCCCACATTCAAAAAACAAGGACTGCACAACTAAAACCCAATCGACACAGAATTAGAAACTTCAACATGCCCCCACACTTTACCCACACACCTCAACATACAATCCAACATAGCAGTTGAACCAACCCAACCTCCAACCCGCAAACCCTAACTCCACAACCCTCAAATGCCTATCTCTCTCATGCTTGGTCTGCTTCAAACTCTTAACATACTTATCTAAGCGTCGATACTCGGCCCACGCTTAAGGTACTATGCTTTTTTAAAACAAAAACTCTCCCAGACACGACAAAACACCTTCAAAACAGGTCTAAACACGCCAAAAAACGACAAAATAGGAAACCGAAAAAACCCCGAACACAACCGCTTTACCAAAAAACGCCACAAACCAGCCATATCCCCCACACATAAACCCCATTTGCAACGTGCATATTCATGCTAAATTGGAACATTCCGCCATTTTTTACCAAACAAAACATAAAACTTCACACATCAAACACAACTTTTTGTCGCACACAAAAACCCAAAAACCGCCGCCCCAATCCCAAAGCAAATAAAAAAACAACCTAAACCAAAAAACCAAACCCCCAGTGTAGTGTGCAATTATATCCCACCACACACATACAAAAAGAAAAAACCATAAAACGTGCTAGCAATCCAGTCACTCACACCAACCAAGCCTTTTAGGAAAAATTAATTTGCCATCGTGTGCTTTAGCAAATTGGTGATTTATGTGCCTGTTGTACAAGTTACTGTCTGGGCTGGAATAAGTTTAGAGAACAAGAAAAAAATGGTTGAAGGAATAACCAAAGTGATGGAGAGCATAGGTATTCCAAGCCAAGCAACAACAATCATAATCTTTGAAGAACCCAAGGAGAATTGGGCTTCAGGCGGAAAACTCCATTCAGAAACAATTTGGAATCCTGGCCCTTCACAAAAATAACCTACCGCAACTTTGAATCTATTTTTCATCATAATATTTCATTTTTTAGGCAATAAACCATGTTGGTATACTGTTTTTCCATGGAATTAACGGTTTTTTTAAGTAACGGTTAAAAGCAAAAGATGCACAGTGATACATTTAACACCAAAAAGGTTTGGTAACCATGTCTGCTAAAACTCAACAGCAAAAATTTATTTCAGTTGACCCAGGCAAATGCATTGGATGCGGAATCTGCGAATACGCATGCACCGTAGAAAAAGGTGAAACCACTTGGAATCCAATCCGCTCCAGAATTAGAGTAGTACGAATGGCGCCAGTACTCAACTTTGCATTATCTTGCAGAGGCTGCCAAGATGCAAAATGTGTAAAAGCATGTCCAGAACGGGCAATCTCACAGGCAGAAGATACAGGACTTTTAATAATCGACGAAAGCAAGTGCAAAGGCTGCGACTGGTGCGTTCAAGCTTGCGATCACGGCGGAATAACTATACATGCAGATACAGGAAAAGCAATCGCATGCGACCTTTGTAAGGGTGAGCCACAATGTCTTGCATCTTGTCCAGAAGAAGCATTAGCAATCGTGAGTTCAGATGCAGAAGCAGAAAAACGGTTTAACGACTCATTAGCAACTTTATCAAATCAAATTGAAAAAATAACCGTTAGCATCAAGAACAAAGACTGGAAACCATTTCTAGCTATTGCCGAGAAACGTTCAGGCGTAATAACAGAAAAACTAGAAGCCCTGAACAAGAAAGCAAAAGCAAAAAAATAAAACCCTTTCCACCTTATTCTTTCAAGTTTTCTTCATAACCCCTCAGAAAACTATCAATGTCCAACCCAACTTTCTCGCCAACATAACCGCCTTCCAACACGAAAAAGGCAGGTTTTTTTAGTCTTGCAACTCTTTTGCCGATCTCAAAGTAATCTTGTTCAGTTAAACCCAAAGTTGCCAAATCGCCTTGATGCGTATCAAAACCGGCCGAAACCGCAATTGCTTCAAACTTTGCTAAATCAACCATACCCAAAGCTTTGTCAAGGGTTTCCAGGTATCTTTTTCCGCCAAAATCACCCGGCAACGCAAAGTTTATGCAGTTACCCTCCATAAAATCTCCCGTTCCCGGATAATTGGGCGCTTGATGAAGAGACACATAAACAACCTTTTCATCGCCCTGAAAAATCTCCTGCGTACCGTTCCCATGGTGTCCATCGATATCTAAGATTAATGTGCGTTTCCTTGACTCTTTAACAGCGATGGCAATGTTGTTTAGGTAACAGAACCCACGTGTATAAACACCCAGCGCGGCACCATTTCTTCCAACGTGGTGTCCAGGTGGACGCATAAGAGAAAAACCGTTAATTTTGCTCGCTAATAATGCGCTGCCAACTGAGAGCCTTGCAAATTCGTAGATGTTAGCATATGCCGGCGTGTCAGAATCTTCAACTAAGCCTTTTTTTACATTAAAAAGATAATCGGCGTCATGGACAGATAAAATTTCATCGTCGCTAGCTGGCGTTGGTTCCACAAACGAGTAACCCTTTGCCTGCAATATGTCATGTGCAGCTTTTACCCGCTGAGGGCCTTCAATGTGCCAAGTGCCATAGCCTAAACATTTTTCTGAATAGACCAGTTTTGTTTTCATCGCTAACTGCATCCATTAGACACATAAGTACGCTTTCACATTTAAAAAACATAACTAGCCAAACTTAGCCTAAACAAATGTAATCGGAGAAAAAAATTCATGACATCACAAAATCCATTTGACCAATTCCGCCAAGAATGCCAAACCGCACTAGCAAATGCCCTAAACAAATCCATGCCAGAAATCAAACAACCCACAATTACACTCAACAAAACACCGAACATAGAATATGGGCAGTTGGCTTCATCTTTGTGTTTTGAGTTGGCAAAGAAACTTGGCCAGAAACCCCTCGTTTTAGCCGAGCAACTTGTTGCCGCCATGGATAACTCCACTTTTCATCTAATCGAAGAGGTTGCGCCTGCAGGTGCAGGATACATAAACTTTCATGTTAACTTTGCGAAATTTTCTGCTTTAACTTTGGAGTCAGTTAAAGCGTTAGGTTCAGAATATGGCTTTGTCAAGACTGATCAGCCTAAAAAAATTATAGTTGAACACACCAGTGTTAACCCGTTACATCCTATCCATATTGGTCAAGCCAGAAACCCCATGTTGGGCGATGCGTTGGCACGGATTCTCCAGAACAGGGGACATGAGGTTTCGAGACATTACTATATTGATGATGTGGGAAGGCAATCCTCCGTTTTAGCGTATGGTTATGCCAAGTTGGGCAGACCAAAACCAACCGAGAAAGTCGACCTTTTCGTAGGCAAGATCTACACAGTAACTAGCTGCCTAGTTGAAATTAACCGTCTTAAAAAAGCCCGCGAACTCGCCATCAACGCCAAGTCAGCAGACGACCTGGTCAAGGCAAACAAGGAAATCGATGAGTGGATGTCCATCGCCGCGGAACTTAAACAAAAGTATCCAGTGCTCTTTGAGGCGTTGACAGCCCAAATCAGCCAAGATGAAAACCCTGAAGAAGAAATCAAACGTTTAAACTGCGCTTACGAAGATGGCGAACCCAACGCGAAGCAACTCATCCGCGAAGTCAGCGACTTATGCCTCGAAGGTTTCCGCGAAACCATGAAGCGTGTCAGCGTTACATATGATTCGTGGGATTGGGAGAGCGACTTTGTTTGGAGCACCCAAGTTAATGACGTTCTCGCAAAACTGAAAGCCTCTCCGTATGTTTACAACGAGAAAGATGTCTTGGAGTTTGACGCAGAAAAAGTTGTACAAACCCTCAACCTGAAAGTAAAGCTGGGGTTAAGCCCGAATAACGAGGTTCCACCGCTAACATTGGGACGCGCTGACGGCACCACACTCTACACAACACGTGACATCGCATACACACTCTGGAAGTTCAAACAAGCTCAAAAAGTCATTAACGTCATCGGCATGGAACAGTCGCTGGCGCAGTTGCACTTAAAAATCGCACTCTATGCAATGGGTTACAGCGAATACGCCGAAAATTTGGTGCATTTCGCTTACAACTTAGTCACTTTGCCGGGTTACAAGATGAGTAGCCGAAGAGGACACTACATTACATTCGACGACGTTTTGAGTGAGGCAGTCCAACGGGCTTACGAAGAGGTTTCGAAGCGTTCCCCTCTGCTATCCGAAGAGGAGAAACGCAAAATCGCAGACTTCGTTGGATTAGGCGCCGTGCGGTATGCACTTGTCGATGTGGATCCTTCTAAGACAGTGATGTTCACTTGGGAACGCGTATTGAACTTCGAAACCAACAGTGCACCCTACGTTCAGTATACTCATGCAAGAGCCTGCAGCATTTTGCGTAAAGCAGCGCGTGAACCAGAAAAACCAGCCTATGAACTCTTAACTGAGAAGCTTGAGCGCGAACTCATATTGAACATTGCAGGTTTCCCTGATATGTTCATTGAAACAACAGAATACTACAAACCCAACATGATAGCCGACTACATCAACGTACTTGCTGACAAATTCAACACCTTCTACAATGCTTACCCCGTGATAAAGGCTGATTCGCAAGAACTGAGCGACGCACGCATTGCCTTAACTCAAGCCATAAAAACTATTATGTACAACGCGTTGAACCTAATTGGGGTTGTTGCGCCAGAAAAAATGTAACTTTATTAGGACGGAATTTAGGCTTTTTTCGCAATAAAGTTGGACCTTAAGTTAGCTGCTTGATTGCCATAACCTTCAAAAACAACTTCGCTGCATTAAATTGTAATTCTTCAGATCGAAAAAGGAATAGTTTCGATGACAAGAACAAAAGCTGCGCATTGTTGGGTTATATGTAAAAAAATATTCAGCGTCTCCTTACTTTTCAACGCGCTTCTAACAATTGCTATAGCAATCGGAATTTTAGCGAATTTTTACTGGGTTTTCCACGGTTGGAAGCCTTTCTCTCCCTATCTTATCAGCGGCAACGTTTTTTGGATTGCAATTGTGGCCGCGGCGATTAACATTTTTCCAAGCGCCAGCCTCGGACGCGCTCTTCACACAGGCAGGTTTCTGTTTCACCATTACTTCTACGGCTTTCTGGTTCTATTTGTCTCAGCAGCTTACGTCGTAGTTTTCACACCCGTGTCCTTATTTTCTATCTTTTTGGTTAACAGCGAGAGCGTTGCGGTTAACGCTGGACGATTTTTCCTTTTGGGCGGCTTAACTTTGGTTTTAGATGATTTGCCAGATGTTAACACAAAGGTTGAGTCTTCCCTTAACTGGCTAAAAGCTAAAGCCCATCAAGGCGGAAAAATAATTTTTATTGTTCAATTGGTTACAGGTGTGGTTTCGCTCTATATGTCTGTCGCCATCTCCCTTTCGATATCTCAGAATCCCCAATGGATAACTTTAGCCAATTCCATCTTAATCGGCACTCTACTTGTAACCGCAATAACTTCTTTTGCCTCTGTAAAAAGAAAGATCTGGCTAAACATGTACAATTAAGAAACAATCCATTGTCCTCACATACTTGTAAATTTGGATAACAATAACAAATTTCAAATACAAGCCTAATAATCTAAAACGAGGTGCATACTAATGAGTAATGATTCATACTTCAGTAAGAAACTTGAACCTATCAAGGTTACAAAACAGAAAAGTATTTCACAACTCCTAAGCGAAATGGGCAAAACAGCATATCAAGGCCGCAAACTTGGCGAAGCCGTTGATGTTTGGGAGAACATGATTAAATCAAAAGACACAGTCATCGCTATGGGCTTTGCAGGCTCAATGAGTACCGCAGGACAATGGACGATTGTTAATTGGCTTATCGAAAACCGTTTCATAGACGTGCTCGTTTCCACTGGCGCAAACGTCAGCGAAGACATAGTTGACGCAATGGGCTTAGGCTACTACCAAGGCAACCACATGGTAAACGACGAGCAACTGCTCCACGACGATGTCAACCGTTATTATGACGTCTACGGGAAAGAAACCGATTATCGCGAAATGGAAACTTTGGTTACTGACTTCGTTATGACCTGCAAGCAAGACTACAATTATACTTCAGCAGAATTCCTCTACTTACTCGGAAAATACCTTGGCAAGAAAAAGATACCCGCTATCTCAGCCGTTGCAGCAGCTAATGGCGTCCCAATTTTCAGCCCAGCCATGGTTGACAGCGCTTACGGCGAAACATTTCTCTTAGCCAAAAACCAAGGTCACACCGTCCACTTAGATAGCGTCAAAGAATTTGACCAGTTCGTCAGCATAGGAACAAAAACCAAAGAAGTCGGCGTCGTCTACATCGGCGGTGGCGTTCCCAAAGACCTAACTCAACTCATAGCCATCTCCGTTTCACCCATGACCAAAGACGAAGGCGTCAAAGGCAGAAAAGGCGGCTTACGCAAAAGTCTTCAAGAATATTATTACCCACACAAATACGCCATACAAATCACAACCGACTCACCGCAATGGGGCGGTTTGAGTGGCTGCACACTGGAAGAGGCGATTAGTTGGGGCAAAATCAACAGCCAAACCGGAACCCGCGCAGTCTGCTACTGCGACGCAACTATCGCACTGCCACTAATTTGCCACGCACTTGCTGAGCGCGTCCCTGAAAAACGGAAAGGGCCAGATATGAGCTGGCTATTCAAAGGCGTGCAATAAACGCCAAATTTTTTATTTTTTCTTCTTGTTTAATCTAGTTATAAGCGAGTATGTCATTATCGGCATTATTACAGTGGCGTCGCCTTCGACCATGATGCGTTTGGCTTTTTCGTTGATTTTTCCCCATGAAACTGCTTCTCTTGGACGTGCGCCGCTGAGGCTTCCGTCCCACTCGTCTGCTGTGGTTATGTAGACGACGTAGTCTAGGCCATCTTTGAATTGGTTCCACCAAATCGTGTGGTGTTTGCTGATTCCACCGCCGACGATTAGGGCGCCGCTTTTTTTGGCGTCAAAAACGATGTTGTTGAGGTCTCCTTCGTCTTTTAGCAGGTTTACTTTGAATTCTTTGTGGTCTTGGCTGAAGAACCAAAGTTGGTAACCTACTGAACCGTCAGTTATTCCGGGCACAAAAACGGGGATGTTGTTTTTAGCTGCCCAATAAAGAATCGAGCTTTCATTGCAGCATCTCAAACCAATCTCGCGGCAGAGCTCGCTGGTTGAGAGTTCCCTTTTGCCTTCCTTGTATAACTCTTCAAGTAACCCAATGATTTTCTTTTCAATAATTATGCCGTAGCTGTCATTTGGGACAAGCACGTTTCCAAGGCGATTTACGCCTTCTTGGTGGAGTTTGGAATCGTTCATGATGAAACTGCCCTTGTAATAATCTTTGTAGCAGCGGGCAACGTCATGGTCCAATGTTCCGCAGGTTGTAATTATTACATCTATAAGTTTGCGTTTAACCAGTTCCCTGATAACCCCGCGGGTTCCAGTCGCGACTATGTCGGCGGTGAATGATAGAAATTTAACGCATCCTTTTTCCTTAACCATAGCTTCCATGATGTTGACGCTTGTGGCGAGTTTGCCTGCGGTGAAACCCCACGCTGCCTCCATCTCCAAGACAAGCTCATCTACAGACATGTCTTTGGTAAAATCGTAATCTTTCACTGGAACCTTATGTGATGTTTCTTTGTGCATGTTAATTTCTCCTGCACTTTGTTAACGAAAATGGGAATAAATAGGTGTCGAAAACCAGCGGATTATTCTGATAGGTAGTTGATGATGCGTTTGTAGATGTCTTTGTCGCTGGAATCTTCGTAGCCTGCGTAGATGCTTGGGTTATCATTAACTTCTACAACCACGTAGTCGCCATCGACTTCTTTGATGTCAACTCCATAAAGTCCTTTGCCAACCACGCTACATGCTTTTAACGCGACTTCCCTGAGTCTCGAAGGCATATCGCTTTTTTGTGAACTTACCGTTCTGCCCCAAACCACCGTTGGTTTGCCACGGAGTTTGGCGCCATGTTTCCATTTCCCCTTGGGAATCATATACTTGCAAACATACAAGACGTCATTGTTTAGGACGCCAACTCTCCAGTCAAAAGCAGTAGGCGTAAACTTTTGGATAGCGAGGACATCGGATTTTTTGAAGAAACGTTTGGCGACATCGCGGAAGCTGGTTTCGCAGGCAGCCTTCTCTACGTAGCGCGAGAAACTTGTATAAGGCGCTTTTATCACAACGGGTTTGCCTAGTTCGTCGAAGATTTCGGTGATTTTTTTGTGGTGCATATCGTCTTTACTTAGGAAAACGGTTGGGATCCGAGGGACATTGTATTTTTCAAAGAGTGCGTATTGGTGGATTTTGTTGCCGCATATGGTTATCGATTCTGGGTCGTCAATGACTTTTAAGCCCAGTTCCCATGCTGTTTTAGACACGATGTAGGATGTAAAAAGTGGGTCGGTTGTTGCCCGAATGAAAACGGAGTCGTAGTTTGGGATGTCTTCGATGTTTTCGCGGAAAAGAAAACTAAATTCGTGCCCTGACTGCTCAGCTGCCAACTTGAAGTTTTGAAGGGCGCCTTCCTCTCGGGGGTCAGTAAAATTATATTTTTCAACAAAACATGCAATTTTAGACACTGAGGTGTTCACCCTGCTGAGAAATCAGCCTAATCTCCTTGGAGATTAACTCTAAATCACTTTTTGACAGATCATTTTCTTTCAAAGGTTCAAGACCACACAGGAAAGCTTTTCCCTCTGCTTTTTGAACATGCACTTTACAAATTGGAATTCTGAAGAGTTCATAAACCTTTTCAGTAGTCGCGCCAATTTGTTCATCATCCAATTGGCATTTTCCAAAAAACGATTTAATCGTGAACATTTCTCCCTTAAGGGGCTGGGCACAAACCGTAAATTTGTAGTTCATTCCTAAACTCTTCAATGCACGATATAGTGCACTCTTGTTTTTGGCAACTTGATAACCTTCATATATGAATGGGTTAACAGCAAAAACCACTACAGGTAAGTTGATTTCGGTCATGATTTTCTTAACTGAATCTGTTACCAGAAAGGGCAGGGTGGGAATTTTTGCTCTTGCCGCCCGCAACAGAAGAATTGGAGTGCGGCTGGAATCAATGATGTTCTCGCAAGATGGAATAACCGAGTTTCCTAAAACTTCTGCGTGTAAGGAGACGTAGTAGCCTGTTTTTAGATAACGGTAGTCGTTGTTAATGTTGATGGTGGTGTCTTTAATTGATGATTCGAGAAACTGGGAAGGGTTTAGCGCGTTTAAATCATCTTTAAGGTCGATGTTAGAGACGACCAACACTTTCATTTGACACCAGGTAATTAGAAGGCGTTATTCGTGGAGCTATATTTAAAATTAACTATATGCAATACAGCATCTCAAGTTAGCCCTAAACGAAAAAAGAGGCAAAAACAACGTATAAACCGCTAGAAGTGCTCGGACCAGAACACGAATATTCACTGGTGGACAAGGACCTAATAGTTCTGCCTATTAGTGACCAAATCATCAAAGGGTACTGCGGAAAAACCGTAAACTTCATCGAATTGCCCTATTTTACGTTTGGCAAAGAAATGCAACTCCATGTTATGGAAATCAAAGCCAACCAACCCTTCAAAACGCCCAGTGAATTCGAAGAAACCATGCAAAATGCCGTTGCAACCTTGAGTCAAATCGTTCAAAAACACAGCGCTATGCTGCTAGGAACAGGCATGCATCCCCTCCTAAAGCTTCAAGACACTGCAATTTGGTCGCACTACCACAAAAAAATCTACCAACAATATGGCAAACTCTTTAATCTAAACCAGCATGGATGGCTCAACATTCAAAGTTTTCATCTTAATTTGCCCTATCAAAAAGAAGCCGATGCCATCAAAATCCATAACCAACTGGCTAATTTATGTGCGTACTTGCCTGCAATCGCCGCTTCATCTCCCATATTTGAAGGCGCGGAAGGTCCAGACGTTGATAACAGACTCCACTTCTACAAAATTAACCAAAAAGAAGTGCCTTCGGTAACCGGCGATGTCATCCCTGAATATGCAACCTCGCTAAGCCAGTATAAACAGGACATAATTGGGCAGTACTCAAAGGATTTACAGCACGCCGGCGCAGACAAAACCCTATTGCGACGGGAATGGGTAAATTCAAGAGGCGTTATATTTCGGTTTGACCGTTGCGCTCTTGAAGTGCGGGTGATGGATGAGCAGGAATGCGTGAAGGCGGATGTGGCGCTGGCTTGTTTTGTCCGTGCTACCGTCAGAGGTTTGGTTGCGTCAAAGGTTGGACTTTTGCCCCATATAGTTTTACTTAAAGACTTAAATGCAGTTATAAAAGATGGATTGAATGCAGAAGTTGCAAGTCCATATGGCAAAACAGCGAGGCAGGTATGTCAATATTATCTCAAATTAGCCCTTGAGCATGCGACTGAAGACGAAAAGAAATACCTGTGGCTTGTAAAGAAACGCATAGAAGAAGGCAACCTCTCAGAACGAATATGCGCAAACGTTTCTAGACGCGCAGAGAAAACAGATTTCCATGAGGCAATCGTTGATGTTTATTCAACGCTTATTAAGTGCCTTTCCAATAATCAAATCTATTCCTAAAAAAAGATGAAATTAGATGCCTGAAGACAACAAAGGAACCACTTACTCATACGATGTCTGTAGTGAATGCAAAATTATTTGTTGCCAAGACGCCAAGCCGCCATTAAGTGAGAGCCGCAAAAAAATCGTAAAAGAATATTTAAACAAACAAAAAATCAAAGTTGACAAACCCTTCACAAAAGAAAGTTACTCCTACCCTTCAGTTGATGAAACCCTTCTCTGTGTATTCAACAGCAAACAAACCAAACGATGCATAGTGCACTCCATAAAACCTGAAACGTGCCGCGCAGGGCCAATCACCTTTGATATCAACTTTAAAACCAAAAAAGTTCAGTACTTCCTTAAAAAATCTGAAATCTGCGTCTATGCTGGAGAATTGTTTAAGAACAAACTCGCTTTCAATGATCATTATGAAGTAGCCAAGAAAGAAATAATGCGCCTAATCAAGGAGTTATCTGCTGACGAGCTGCGGGAGCTTATGAAAATTGATGAGCCCCAAACCTTCAAGGTCGGCGAAGACGACTTACCAGTCGATGTGGTTAAAAAACTCGGGTTAGAAGAAGCCAGCGTCTCTTAGTTTAAGCGCTACACTAATGTTGCCTTTAAAATGCACCCTGCCTGTGAAAAAGGCTTTTTCTGCACTTAATTTGCCGTTAACCATATCCATGAAATCGTTCTCATTCATTTTCAAAGTTAAAGTCGGCGACGTATGTGTTCCTTCACATACCTGAAGTTTCTGGTCTTTTATGATTACCGTCCAGTTGCCTCCCTCAATCCCCGTTATGTTTACCTGAGCAATGACGTCTATGCCTTTTGCTTTTTCAGGCTTAAACCTGTTAGCTAAAACTGTGTCAAAGAAATCTTTGGGTGTGTTTGTCTCCATCCTTTCAGCCCGCTAGTTTTTCAGCTATTTTACACAGTTGAGTTATTGAAGGTTTGGTAATGGGCTACCTGAAGAGGTCTCTTTCTTTGGCCCTCGTCAACGATGTTTCGGATGCGTTTTCATCGGTTTGATAGTGGTATCCTCGAATAATTGCAGCTGGAATACCCTCGTTGGCTTGGCCGATTACAAGCTCAGCGGCTGAAGAGAGCTCGTCAGCAATGGCGGTTTGCTTGATTCTAAGCACGTAGCCGAAGAGATCTTTCTCTCCTCTTCTGTCCCGTATAGGTTTAAATCCTGCTACACCTACAGCCACATTAATCTCACCAAGCCTAAAAGGCCGACCATGAGTATCAGAAACAATAACCGCCACATCAGCATCCGTTAAACGCTTAATTTCTTTCCTAATGCAATCTGCTGAAGCGCTTGGGTTTTTGGGCAGAGGCACAACATTTCTATCCCCCGAAACATTTGAGCGGTCTACTCCAGCGTTTGCACAAATAATGCCGCTGACAGTTTCTGTGATGATACTGTTTTGGCCGACCCGCACAACGTCTTTGGTTTCACGCAAAATAACTTCGACTAACGCTGGGTCTTTGTTGGTTTTTTTAGCGATTTCTTTTGCTTTTTCTGAAGGCTTAACCTCGTCAAGATTGATTACGTTGCCTTCAGCCTTCGAAACAACCACATGTGTAACCACTACGACGTCGTTTTGCTGGATCGGATTGTTCTGTTTTTTTGCAGCTTCAACAATTAGCTTGCCTAAGTTATCTCCCTTTTTTATTAACGGTAAATTCTCTACGGCGAATACTTGGATAGGATTCACACTATTTGCCTCTTCTCAGGTTGCTAATTAAGCGATAGAACTTAAATTTATCTTCGCTAAAAGATTAGAAAACAAAAAATAGAAAAGGTATTTAGAAACTTGGGAGAGACCCTGAGGTCTCTTTGATTTAGTTGTTTAGTTTCGGAACTTTTGCAGTTTTTGCAGCATCAGTTTGTCGCCTTCAGCGTCACCTGCACATGTTGCGATGATGCCATCAACTAATCCGACAAGTTTTGATGCTTTTTCTTCAACTGTTTCCATTGTTGCCGCGGTAGGCCATCCAATCATTTTAACTGTTTCAACGTTTTTGGCTGTTCCAACTAGGAAGTATGCGAACAATGGCTTGTTGAGCTTCTTGCATTCGGCTGATACTGCTTTGAGGGCATCGAATGAGTCGTCGGTTAGCCTCATGAAATACACGAAGTCCCATGGCTCACGTACCCGTTCAAGAGTTTCTTCAATTGAGCGTCTTGCGGTTAATAAGCAGCCAAGTTTGAGGTTTTTGGTTTTGACATCTGTGCGTATGAAGTCACGTGCTTTCTCTGATGAGGGGAGCATTGTTATGGGTTGACCGAACTTTGGGTTGTCTCCCATGGTGACTGCTAAGCCGTCTAATCCAATGATGTCTGACGCTAAAGCTAATCCGCCTACTTCAACTGGACCTTTGTATTTTAGAATAAAGATTGGGCAGACATATTTTTCTGGGTACTTGTATTTGAGTAAGCAGCTTACCACTACACCGCTGGGTGCTGGGAAACCTGCTGCGCCGTCAGTTACATTCCATCCGTCGACTAGATCTTTGAGTTCATCTGCAAGCTTTAAGAATTTTCGAGTTGGCACAAATTCATTTAGTATTTTCATGGAGAGTTCATCTCAGGTTAAAGAGGTGAGATGTTTGGGTTAAAAAGGCTTTTGCATACGTAAAGTTGGCTTTTTAGTTGATCGATTTCTGATGCAACATCTTTGAAAACAAGTGTTATTTAGCCTTGTTTATAGATGCCAAGCTCTTTTCGGCACGTTCTCTCTTAAATTTTGACAATCTGACCACCTCTTCCTTATCAGCCAAATCTTTGGTGATTACAATGTTTTTTAGCAGTTTTTCTCCAGCCTTGGACCTAACAATCACCGTTGAATACCCTTTTTTGCTACCAATCGAGCCAACAGAGACGTCCGCAAACTGAGCCGCAAAATCATCGCAGTACTTACATGATTTCTCCGCCGCGACGTCAAGATCCTTCACTTTACAGCTGTACTCTTTTCCTTCAATAAACGCTGTGAATTTTCCTTGACGAATCTGAGTTTTTTGTACTTTGTCTATGTCAACACCAAGCTTTGTTTGCACTTCTTTTTTAAGTCTGGCATAGTTGAAGGCTTCAAAACAGAACAAGCCAATAACAGTGATTTCGCAATCGCTACCGATGATTTGTTGTATTTTTCTTGCCACTATAGCTTTACAGGGCGTGCATACAATGGCTATGCGCTTTTTTCCTTGTCCAATTAGTTCTCGCAGTTTTTTTGTGACATTAACCTTGAGGTATTTGGTCCCCTTCGCCGCCAAAACATCACTGGGATTCTGGGCAACAACTGCTTCTGCGCTGTATCCTTCTCCCCGGCGAACAACAATAGCCACATCAAACAAGCCTTCTTCGAAACCCTTAATCAAAATCGCTGAAACTACCCCGCCATCCTGCCCTTCGATTTCACTTTTTGCAGAAAACAGATCACAGTAAACGCCAAGGTCCTCATCTTTTTTACCTTGCAACAACTGTTTTTCGATTTTTACTTTGTCTTGACTTTTGCAGTTATCATTTTTCTCAACTTGATTATCTGGCATTTTAGAAATTCAACCAGTTTTTTGTTATTTTAGGTAGGGTTTTGGGTAAAATAAAGCTTTAAACTTCCTGAAGGTAATGATCGAGAAAAGACGGCGAAAAATAATTTAGCTTATCAGGTTTTGTCAATTAGAAGAAGAACTCTTTTTTTGCAATCTTTTTTGGATAAGGTTTTTTTGAGTTGATTTTTAAAATTTAAACTCAATCTATCTTCTGGCTGCGTCTATATTAGTCACAAATTGTTTTAAAAAGTCTGAGAGCGTCAATAGATACTGTTGGGTAACAATCTTTAGAAGTTAGATCTTGGAGTTTCCTTTAGACAAGTTTAATTTTGAATCTTTTATTAGATAAGTTCCTTAGGCGGCTTGAGCTCGAAATTTGAAGCACTGCCAGGGATTAGATTTTGTTTCCTTTAGGATTGATAACTTGTGCTAAAGATGAAGAATTTAAGAGTCTATCTATTAGATTTGTTTTGTAATTCTTGATGTTCCATAAAGAGGATATGTCTTTTTCAGACACATTTATATTTGTCCGCCAACCAATTAATGCAACAAGACGCAAGGCAAACCAAATGAGCCAAGAAAAAAACAAAAAAATCACTCTAAACATCGGTGGCATGAGTTGCATAAACTGCGCTCACACCATCGAAAAGGAACTCGCTAAACTAAACGGCGTAACCCAAGCTACCGTAAACCTCGCCGCTGAACAAGCAATAATAAACTACGACCCCGACCTCATCACCCAAAAAACCATCGAAACAATCATCACCGACTCAGGATATGATGTAATCCACGAAAAAATCGTACTCCAAATCGGCGGCATGTCATGCGTCAATTGTGCCAAAACCATCGAGAAAGCTCTGGGCAACCGCGAAGGAATCTACAACGCAGTTGTCAACTTTGCCGCTGAAAACGTCTCAGTTGAATACAACCCTCAGCAAATCAGCTTGCCAAGCATCAAAAAAACCATCCAGGATAGCGGATACCAGGTAATCGACCAACAACAAAAAACCCATGAAGATACAGCAGGTGAAGAACGGAAACGCCACATCCGACATCTAAAAATCCTATTAGTCACTAGCATTGCTCTGACTATTCCAATCCTTCTTTTGATGTGGCTCTCACCTCTGCCCATGGAACAAAACAACATCCTCATGTTCCTGCTTGCAACGCCAGTTCAGTTCATAGTGGGCTGGACCTTCTACGTTGGCACCTACAAAGGGCTACGAAACAAGACTACTAACATGGACACCTTAATTGCCATTGGCACATCCACCGCATGGATCTACAGCACCATCGTCACCTTTGCCCCAGCAGTTTTCCCCGGTGCTGGAGTATTCTTCGATACCGCAACCATGATTATGAGCTTCATTTTGCTAGGAAAACTCTTAGATGCCGTAGCCAAGGGCAGAACCTCGGAAGCCATCCGAAAAATCATGGGTCTCCAAGCCAAAACAGCCAGAGTCATCCGCAACGGTGAGGAACAGGAAATTCCAGTTGAAGACGTACAAGTAGGCGACATCGTCTTGGTTAGACCGGGAGAAAAAATCCCCGTCGACGGTACTGTTACCGAAGGTTATTCGGCAGTGGACGAGAAAGTCATCACTGGCGAAAGCATCCCAGTCGAAAAAAGAATCGGTGACCAAGTCGTAGGAGCCACCATGAACAAGACGGGTATGCTCAAATTTAAAGCCACAAAAGTCGGCAAAGACACAGTTCTTGCCCAAATCATTAGAATGGTTGAAGATGCGTTAACTTCGAAAGCGCCAATTCAAAGATTAGCCGACATTGTTTCGGGATATTTCGTTCCAGCTATCATAATTACGGCGACACTTTCAGCGTTATTATGGTACTTTATTGTCGGAGCGTCCTTCATTTTCTCACTCACAGTTTTCATCGCAGTGATAATCGTAGCTTGCCCTTGCGCTCTTGGACTCGCTACGCCGACGGCGATAATGGTGGGTGTCGGAAAAGGAGCAGAAAACGGCATCCTGATAAAAAGCGGCGAAGCATTGGAAGCGGTATACAAGCTTCAAGCAGTTGTTTTTGATAAAACAGGAACACTAACGAAGGGCGAACCCGAAGTAACCGACATCGCCCCATCTGAACCATTCGGAGAAGCCCAGCTCCTGCAGTTCGCCGCAATCGCAGAGAAAAACTCCGAGCATCCGCTGGGAGCAGCCATAGTAAAAAGGGCAAAAGAAAAGGGAATCCAAGTTGATGAACCGGAATTGTTCAACGCTATCCCCGGATACGGAGTAGAGGTGGAACATAAGGGCGCCAAAATATTGTTGGGCAACAGAAAACTGATGGAGGCAAACAACTTGGACATCAGGGCGCTTGAGGGGAAAATGTCGGCGTTTGAGGAAGAAGGCAAAACCGCTATGCTTCTCGCCGTTGACAACCAGCTTGCGGGTTTGATAGCAGTGGCTGACACCTTAAAGGAGCACTCCGCCGACGCAGTTAAGACTCTCCAACAGATGGGATTGGAAGTCATCATGATTACAGGCGACAACCAGCGAACCGCCAAAGCCATCGCAGCGCAGGTAGGCGTTAACCGCGTCTTTGCAGAGGTTCTTCCAAGCGAAAAAGCAACAGAAATAAAGCGACTGCAATCCGAAGGTAAAGTTGTTGCAATGGTTGGTGACGGAATAAACGATGCTCCTGCTTTGGCGCAAGCAAACATTGGAATTGCTGTGGGCAGCGGAACAGATGTAGCTATTGAAACAGGAGATATCGTGTTAATTAAAAATGATTTGAGGGATATGGTGGTAGCTATTCAGTTGAGTCGGGCTACTATGCGGAAGATTCGGCAGAACCTATTCTGGGCATTCTTCTACAACATCGTCCTCATTCCGTTGGCAGCAGGCGCATTCTACCCCATTCTACATGTGCTATTCAATCCAGTTTACGCCGCAGCGGCCATGGCAAGCAGCTCAGTAACCGTAGTAACCAACGCTTCACTCCTCAGAAGATTTAAACCAAAAATCTAGTCACAAAAACAAAACAGGTTGTTGGAGGTGAGAAAATATGGCTAAAGATTTGGTATGCAACATGGAAGTTGATGAGACAACTGCAAAGTACAAAACAATCTACCAAGGCAAATACTATTATTTCTGCGCTCCAGGATGCAAAAAATCCTTCGAAGCAAATCCACAAAAATACATAGGCGGTAACTCGTCAGTTCACAATTGCAACTGCGGTCACGACCACTGCTAAACCATTAAGGTTCAGCATGTCACGTTCATTCTTTTCGTTTCTTTGAGTTATTTCGCTCGGCAGAATTTTGGTATTTTAGTATTTCTGGTTAACCTCAATGATGAGCTTGGAAAGCTTTAACGACACATGTTATAGAAAAAATGTTCTCTTTGGATTGTGACTATTGAAAGCAATTGATAATAAAAGAGTATGATTATGTTTTTTGTATAGTTGAACCTTTGACCCAATCCGACAAGAGTATTTCATTGGTATTCCCGGATTCTTTAACAGTTACAATGCCACGCTGCGCAAAGCGAGCTACAACCCGATGCGTCTTAAGCCTGCTAAGTCCAGCTTCCTTTACCACATATTTTTGGAGGTATTTCCCTTGATGTGCAACTAAAACATTCAGAACTTTCTGCTCTTCAGGAGTCATGGTCTTTAGGAGCACACCACATGTGTTTGGTTCAACTGCTGGATTAACGGCTAATTCTGCATCACTTCTAATGTGTTCAACTGGAACACTGTTTGAATTTGGCAGTTCACAGGTTCTCTTAACGTATCTGAGCTGAGGAAATGCTAAGTAAAAAGCAACCCCAATAACCGAAACAGCCACGACGACAATTAACGCTGTAGGAACTAACCACAAATAAGAATTTGTTGTTCCGTCGGTGTTGCCCATCATTCCGCCCATTCCCCCGTAATTACCATTGCTGCCTAAGTGGGAACCCCACATCTGGCTCATCCAACTTGATCCGTAATATGACGGTGCTGTGGCGGATAAATACCAGCCTACCAAGGCAAGAGTCATTAAGACACTTAGCGTAATTATGAAAATGGTGAGAAAGAAGTGCAACTTTTGCATACCAGAAGAAATCTCATGGTTACACATTAACTTTTACCTGGAAAACGATTTTCAATACCTTAATTTTCCATAGAAAATACTGTTTCAAGTGTTGTTTCATGTTTGTTTCAGCGAACTATCAAAAGAACGTATGACCATATTGTAATATGGTGATAAAATAAAATGAATAAAACAAAAATGATAATCGCGTTGGTCGCTGTAGCTGCATTGACTTTGACCATAGTGGGATTAGCCTCAGCCCAATTAGCAACAACCCAAAGTTATAATGGGGTAAACCCCAACATTGCTTCCAACAATGGCTTCTGGGGATGGATTGGAAACTGTTTTGGATTTAGAAACAGTCAACCTTACGCCAACCAGTATGTCGCTCCACCAGCTGGCACGAACAGTCAAGTTCCCATACCAAGTCAAGGCAACGGCAACTACTTTGGATTTGGACCGTGCTGGGCACGACTTAATTCAAGTCCATAAACTCTTTTTTTCTTAATTAAATTTAATGAATTTAGAAATGAAAAAAGAAAAAAAGTCTTTTGTTTAGATTAAAATTTAGTGATTTGGGGTTTTATCAAAGGAATGGTTAAGTTTTCTTTAGGGCGGTGTAGCTCTCAGTTTTAGGATTTTATTTCGTACACCATGTCACAGTCGCCTACTGGACCTGGTTTGCGAATTTCTTTCAAACGGACATTTCTAATTTTTAGGTTCTCTGATAGTGCTCCTACTGGGAACAAAGAAATAGCACAAGCCGGCATGATTCCGAATCTTTCTTTAACGAGTTTGCCGTGACAAATGTAGCATCCTCGAAATTTCAGAATGTATTCTTCTGCCTGCTTTTCCAAAGTTACGCTTTTGGCAAGCTTTAGGTCGTTTTGGATGTAATTTGCGATTTTCTCCATTAAAGCGTCTGATGTTTGGGCTGGAGGTATTGATTTGCCCCAAGTTTTTCCTAGCGCCATGCTAGCTTTTGCAAAAACCTTTTGATTTTCCTCTCCTAAGGCTCCTTGAATTGAACACATAACTTCAAGAACAGGCTTTTGGGGAATCATTTTTTCTTCAGGCATTTTCTTTCCTCTCAAAATTCAATTATACTCATCAAGAAAGCGAACGTTTAAGGCTTTTGTTCTTTCAAATTTATGTTGGATGAAAACTCTCACTCTAACCATTTGGAAATATCTCTTTCGTTGTCGATTTGGTAACTTCTCTAAGTTAAAAGATGGCAAACTTTAATTTCGAGTTTTAATTAATCCTAATTTCGTGCGAGAATATCACTTTCTTATACTAATATCTTCTGCCATTTTGTTACTTCTATCTTCCTTTTTGGTTAATTCCAGTACTGCACAGATGCCGATGATGACTCCTACTCCAACTCCTACAACAAATAGCCCGGGAGTCTTATTTGTTCTAATTGGGATAGCAATCGTCGTTTCTGTAGCAGTTATTGTCATTTACTTTGTCTATTCAAGAAATAAAAATAAAAAAATGGAAGGATTTTCTGAATCCAAATCCATGACACTCAGAGAAATGCAACCGACAGCTAATTCAAAAATAGATACCAAAGGCAAAGTCTCAAGACCTTTCGATGTCTTTCTGTGCTATAAAAAAAGTTCAGGTAAAGATTATGCTGACCATTTGAAATCAGGTTTAGAAGAGCTTGGATTGCACACATTCGAGGATTGCAAAGACATCCCTCTAACTGTGAACACTGAAGAGGGTTGGGCATGTGATCGTGATAAAGCATTGGAGGAAAGCCGATATTTTGTTCTTGTCATGACTCCTGGCTTCAATTTATCGTCTGAAGTTGTTAAAGAAATAGGCATGGCAAGAAAACAAGGTAACAAGACATTTGTTTTCTTTAGACATCGGAGCATGGGGCGAAGTATAGTGGTTAATTTGGGAGATGAGGTTTTTGATATTGGAAAACTTGAGCAAGTATCTTTTGAGACCAAAGAAGAGCTGTTGCGGCTTTCGCATGACATTCTTTTTAAAGCTAAGAATCCGTAGGTTTTTATTAGTTTATAACGTGAATTATCGCCTTGTTTTGCGACTTTGGTGTATTTTTGCACAGTTCAACACCTTACTTTGTAAGGCTGCTGCCTTCCATGGATTTCAGAATTAGGGCGCGAAAGACCTATAAGCCTGTTATATTATATATTAGAATATTAGAATGTGTATGGTGGTTTAAGGTTGAAACCAAAATCGAGAAAGGATGTTAACTCAGCCTTCAACAGGTGTTTCAAAACTGTTTCAGATCTGTTTCAGCCAACTATCATATCATTCGAATACCATAATATAGATAAATAAAAATCGGAGGAAAAAAAATGAAAAACTTGAAAATAATAACATTCGTTGGCGTTGCAGCGATAGTAGCTGTATTATTAGCTTCAACCGCAATTGCTGCAGCCATGATGGGCGGCGGTGGTTACGGAGGCTATGGAGGAATGATGGGAGGAGGCTATGGCACCGGCTACGGATACAACAGCCCACCATACACAACAGGAGCAACCATTCCCACGACACCAACATCACAATACTATCAGCCAGTTTACCCGATGATGTTCGGAGGCGGCATGATGGGACGGTTTGGAAATGGCTACGGATTTGGCGGAATGATGAGCGGCTATGGATACACAGCGCCATACACATACACTGGTACACCACTAACAATTACCAATGCAGTAACAATAGCCCAAAATTATGTGTCCTCGATAGGCAATCCCAACTTAGTAGTTAAACAAGTGGAAGAATTTTCAGCGAACTTCTATGTCCAAGTTAACGAGAAAAGCCCAGGCAACGGAGCATTCGAACTGCTAATCAACAAATACACAGGCAGCATCTATCCAGAAATGGGTCCTAACATGATGTGGAACACAAAATACGGCATGATGAGAGGCGGAATCTTGGGCGGCATCTTTGGAACCCCAACCACAACCATGACAGTAACACCTGCACAAGCAACAACAGACGCACAACAATACCTAAACACCTACGTGAGCGGAGCAACCACTGGTGATGTGAACACATTCTATGGCTACTATACTATCGAAGTGCTTAACGGCGGAACAACCTATGGGATGCTCAGCGTCAACGGCTTCAGCGGACAAGTTTGGGTCCACACATGGCATGGAACCTTCGTCCAAGAACAGATAGTGAGCTAAGAAATCCAATCCCCTTCTTTTTTGTAATTTCACATTTGGAAGAATAGAAAACCTAAAGAGATGAAAACCATGTCAGAATATGCAACTAAGCAGGCAACTGAAATGTCGAAACGAACCTTTGACATGTCAATATACGAATTACAGGCAGAGATTTCAAAAACAATAGCTCACCCTCTAAGGATTGCCATTATACATACCTTAAGAGATGGCGAGAAAACTGTAAACGACCTCACCCAAACACTGGGCGTCAGTCAATCCAATGTATCTCAGCACTTAGCAATAATGAGACAAAGACAAATCGTCAAAACAAGAAAAGAGGGCTCAACAGTTTACTATCGAGTGTCAAGTCCTAAAATCAGCCAAGCTTGCGACATGGTTCGAGAGGTACTCATAGAACAGCTCAGCCAAAGACAAGAAATGGCAAAGAACTTCGAGCTATAAGAGGAATTAAAAAATGTGCCCTTTTGGTTTTGGATGCGGTTGCGGCGGAGGATCCAATAATGAAAGAAAAGAAGTCACCCGCGAGGTAATACGAGAAGTTGTCATGATTCCTTGCAAATACTGCGGCGCCCTCTTTCAACAAACAGCAACATTTTGTCCCCATTGTGGAGCAAAGAGAACGGTTTAAAACTAAAGAAAAATAACATATAATTGGAGATCTTTATTTTGTCCAAACTAAAACTATTAACAGTTATTCTGACAACTGCCCTTTTGGCGGCATTCGTATTTCCTGTTTTTGCCCTAACATACAATCCAGGCGTTGTGTCGGGGCAATATGTAAAATATGGTAATTTTGTCGGCGTCGGTCAAGGAGTTGAGTCCTTCAATGATTACGACTGGCTAAAGCTACAAGTGACAGATGTTTCTGGAAAATCAGTCACTTTGCTTTCAACGAGCCAATATAAGAACGGAACTGCTATCGCAGGCAATGGCACCGTGTCAGTTTGGAATATTGAAACAGGAACCCAAGACGGTGTTCCAACTACCCAAGGTCCAATCATAGCCGCAAATTTGAACCAAGGTGACCTAATACCCCCTCCTAACACTTATATCGTAAATAGTACTGAGAGCCGAACCTACCTCGGTGCTAGCCGAACGGTGAATATTCTTGATGCTTCCCTTTCAACGCCAGATTATAACGCAACTCTAACTTACGTTTATGATAAAGAGTCCGGGATGTTACTTGAATCAACCACTCAAACAACAACTCAAGCAGACCCCCAACCGGTAACAACGACAATTTCCTACAGCATAATTGAAACCAACATTTTCGGCTCATCATCGAATCCATCGCCTTCTGTTCCAGAGCTACCCATCCTATCAGTTGGAGTTGTCTTCATTATTGTCTTGATAGGTGCAGTTGTAACCCTTATTGTGGTCAAGAAGAAAAATTAAACGTTTAGTTTATTTTTTTTTACATACTTCAATTGTGAAGTGTGTCATTCCTCAGGGTCAACCTCGCTTCTTAATAGCATATTCTTTGAAGCTCGTTTTAACATCTCGTCTTTATTCAAGTTTTTTGGAACAAGAATTTTGTTTAAGAGGTTCCCTCAACCCTAAAGGGGTTAGGAAATATTTGGTTGCCTGTGGGTGCCCATGCCGTACCAGAAGAAAACTTTTGCCACAATAGCCGTTAATACAGCGGCAAGCATACGGGCCAAGACGGTTAGTGCAAATCCTATTGTTCCTGTGACTACGTTTGCAGTCGACATTTGGAATATTGTAAACATTACTATGCCGCCAATTGTGCAGGAGACTAAGCTAGAAATGAGCAGTCTTTTGAAATTGTCTGACCTCTTGTTTAATGCTCCAGCCATGTAGCCGATTAACATTGGACTCACTACGTATGCTAATAAGACTGTTCCTGAACCTGGTATTCCATGGAAGCTGTTTGCCCAGTACAATGCGTAGAATGCGCCCATTAAGAAGCCTGAAGCTCCGCCTGCCCATTGGTTCCACAGTAAACCAAGGGCTAAGGGAACACCAACTATGACAACAAGTTCCAGTATTTCCATCGTAAGTCCAAGTACGATTCCCGGACCGCCGCCGACTAGCGACGGAAGTTTCGAAATCAACACAATCACGAAAATGGCGACTACAGGAAGAATAATTCCAAAAATTATATCATTCTTTGTCCATTTTTTCCAATCTAAGCCCATAAACAAGCCCCTGCTTGTACCAATTAATCCATAAGTATATTTAAAATTTGTTATATATGTCGATGGGAAACCCCCAGAGCTTGTTTGATAAGTTTAAATCCTTTAGTTACTTAACAGATACATAGCAATTTTTTACTCGTTTATATATGGTGAAAAGGAGGTGGTTTAATGTTATATGAAGCGACCCATTCTCATCCAGCGGCACAATGTCCTTTGTTAAGTCCGGAAGGGAAAGGCATGCTCAAGCAACTTTTTTCTGAGCAGAACATAAAAAACGCAGGAATCAACCTGACAGCCGCCTACATGAGCTGCCCTCAAGACACAGCCGTAGATCACAAAGGGTTCTTTACGATAGAAGCTCAGAATCCAGAAGCAATCAAAAAATTCTTTGGTCCAATGGCAGTTGAAATAAGACCGGTCAAACCCTTAAGTGAAGTGGCAAAAACCCTATAATTTACTTTGGACATTCTACCTTAAAGATATCTGTTCAGGGCAAAAATAACAAAATATTCAAGCCCTATTTTTTTACTAATATTTGAATTGGTTAATATGGATAAGAATCAAGCCTCCGATGACTTTAGCGCTCTGACAATAGATGAAACTTTGAGCCGATTAAGCAGTAATTACGCGAGAGGTTTAGCTGAAACAGAAGTAAAGCAAAGAATTGAACAATATGGTCCTAATGCAGTAGAGGAAAAACAACAAAACTCCGTTGTTTCATTTTTGAAACGTTTTTGGGGTTTAACCGCTTGGATGCTTGAAATAGCAATTGTAATATCATTTATTTTAGGTAATTATTTAGACCTGTACATAATCACAGCTTTACTGCTTGTAAATGCGCTTTTAGGGTTTTTTCAGGAAAAGCAGGCAACAAGAGCTGTAAAAAAACTCAAACAAAAGCTGCAATTGCAAGCAAGAGTGTTAAGAGATGGATTATGGTCAACAATTAGTTCTGAAGAGTTGGTTCCTGGCGACATTATTCGAATAAGGTCGGGTGATTTCGTACCCTCAGATCTTAAAATCATTGATGCCGAGATCTCTGTAGATCAGTCGACAATAACTGGAGAATCTATGCCTTTTGAAAAGAAAAAAAGTGACCTTGTCTTTTCTGGTTCAATGATACGAAAGGGTGAAGCCACAGGTATAGTGACTTCTACAGGTGCTCATACATATTTTGGTAAAACAGCCCAATTGGTTCAGCTAGCTAAACCAAAATTACATATGGAAAAAGTCATCTCTGGATTAATGAAGTGGCTTCTAATTTTGGTTGTCACATTGCTTGCTGTTGCTTTTGCAGTTTCGTGGATACGTGGCATTAACCTTTTGGTAATGCTATCTTTGGCTTTAATTTTGTTGGTGTCGGCAATACCAGTTGCCCTACCAACAATGTTCACTGTTACAATGGCTCTTGGATCACAGGAGCTCGCAAAGAAAGGAGTCTTAGTTACACGCCTTAGTGCATCTGAAGACGCTGCTCTCATGGATGTTTTATGTGTGGACAAAACAGGTACACTCACCATGAATATGCTCAAGATAGCTGATGTCGTAGAAATTAATGGCTACACAAAAGATGACGTTATGTTATTTGGCGCTTTAGCGTCTCAAAAAGCGAACCAAGACCCTATAGACATAGCATTTCTAGTAGCGGCACAAGAAAAAAACCTGCCATTAAATGAGTATACTCAAAAAACATTTATTCCGTTTGATCCAACGACCAGAAGAACGGAGGCAGTTCTCGAGAAAAATGGAGATGAATTGCGTGTCACCAAAGGTGCTGTTGCAGTAATAGCGCCAATGTCGGGAATTTATGAGAAAGAACTTGCCGATTTAGAGACAAAAATGGAATCCTTCGCAAGTAGGGGGTGCCGAATTATTGCTGTCGCCGTTAGTAGTCAAGTAGCGAAAATGCAACTTGCCGGTTTAGTGGCACTCAATGATCAGCCTAGAGCTGATTCTGCAGGCATCATATCAAAACTTCGAGCGCTGGGAATATCTGTTAAAATGCTTACTGGGGATTCTTTACCGATCGCAAAACAGGTGGCCGAAGAGGTACATTTAGGTAACAAAATAGCACGCGCTCCTAAAATCAAAGAGATGGCACGCAAAGATGCGATTGTTGCGGCAGGGATAGTTGAAAAAAGCGATGGCTTCGCTGAAATTTACCCTGAAGGTAAATACCAAATTGTAAAAGCTCTGCAGTCTGAAAGGCATGTTGTTGGGATGACGGGAGATGGCATAAATGATGCTCCAGCCTTAAAGCAAGCTGAAGTAGGAATAGCGGTAAGTAATGCAACTGATGTAGCAAAGGGTGCGGCAAGCGTTGTTCTTACAACACCCGGATTATCAAACATTTTAAGTCTTGTAATATCTGGAAGAATGATTTATCAAAGAATTCTAACGTGGATATTTAATAAAATTGTAAAAACATTCCAAGTAGTAGTGTTTGTCGTTCTGGCCTTTCTTTCTACTGGACTATTCGTTGTCAACGCCTTTCAGGTTGTATTATTACTGTTTCTAGTTGATTTTGTCACGATTTCACTTGCTACTGATAATGCTAGACCCTCAGAAAAGCCTGAAACTTGGAACATATCTTCCCTTCTTAAGGCGTCTATTATCCTAGGCGTCTTTATTGTTGTCGAATCCTTTGGACTGCTATACTTAGGTTTAACATTCTTGGATCTTTCAAATATTTCTCAGCTAAACACGTTTGTTTTTGATATTCTGCTATTTGGGGGGTTATTTACAATTTTTGTAGTGCGAGAAAGAGGTAATTTCTGGGAATCAAAACCTAGTAAGCCGCTCTTTGTCGCGATTGTTGTTGACATAATCATCTCTTCGCTATTATCAGTTATCGGTATACCGGGACTGGCGCCTATACCACCACTTTACGTAGCTATAGTTTTAGGTTGGTTCTTTGTTTTTGGAATTTTATTAAATGACCAAATAAAGAATCGATTGATTAATCAGAAAATGTAGAACGGCGGCGATTTAACTCAACTAGTTTTTAATATAATTGCTTTGGCGCGGCATTTTGTTATGCAATCGCCGCATCCCCGACAAAATGTAGGGTCTACAAAAGTGGGGTCGTTGTTATCTATCTGAAAAATAGCTTTTAGGGGGCATGCCTTTGCTGCTTGACACTCAATACATCGTAAGCATTTGTTTGGTTCAATGAAGGCCTTATGCATAGCCCTCACTTGGAAGGTTTCCACAACGTCTTGTTGCAATTTACGACCCGACTGACTACTGCAACCGTCGAAATTCCTAGTAAGCTAACAAGCAACAAAAGCTTAATCATGTTAAACTCCCCGAGGCAATGCTGCCTCTTTTGGGGTTTTTGGTTTTCTTGGTCGCCATGTTAAAGCACTATAGATCGTAAACACTAAGAGCGCCACAAACACTGCTGCTTTGATTGCCGTGAAATTTGTGACTGCAGAGTAAAGTGCGAATGTTGCCGGGAACGCTCCAATATAGAGGCTATAGAGTATTGCTGTGGGTAGCTTGTAGTTGTATTTGTAGTCTTTGAAGAGGCGTCTGCCAAAGTATAGTGCCGCTAGACGTCCCATTCCGTGAGTGCATTTTATGCAGTTGTAGCATGGTCTTAGGCATCCAAGAATGTTTAGCAGACCATAAATTAAGATCAGGGTAACTACAAAAAAGACAATGCCGTCAATTAAATTAAATAGTAGAAAAGCGGCTGAGTCAAGAATGATCCATATGAAAAGGGCAAGGTTGCCGAGTGAAACTAATTTTTTGGGGAAGAAAATTGGGCGACCGTTTTTTGGTTCTGTCATAACAGCCTCTTCCAAGTGATTGAAATATAAGGTTTTTTTAGCATAAAAAATTCGCGTGCATGCAATAAGTTGTTCCAGCTGATATCAAGGAGGTTGTCGCCAGCAAACCGTGATTTTACCGCTTCTATTTTTTCTTCAACACTCGTCATATGCTATCCTCTGTGGTTGCTATTCCAGATGCCGTTTGATCATCGCTTCGATATGCGCTTTGGGGTAAGCGCCAACTAATCTTTCAACTTCTTTGCCATGATTGAAGATGATTATAGTTGGAATGCTCATTATTCCAAAGCTGCTCGGCACTACTTGATTCTCGTCAACGTTCATTTTTCCAAACGCTGCTTTACCTGTATATTCAGCTGATAGCGCCTCAATTATGGGTCCTACCATTCGGCATGGTCCACACCATGGAGCCCAAAAGTCTGCCACTAGTAATTTGTTTGCTTCGACTGATGCTGAAAAGTTGTTATCAGTTAGAACTATTGGCTGTTTTGCAATTGGTTTTTGGCATTTTTTTGCATCCTCTATCATGGATTGAATTTTTCTAATTTTTATTTGTTCTACTTCATTTTCTTCATTCATGCCTTAACTACCTTCGTTTTCTTTTTGTTGGGGCTATTCAGATTGTTTTTGAGCGTTTTCCCTGGCTACCCAGACCTTGCAGGTTGGAGAGTGGTCACATAGTTCTTCGGGGATACCACGAGGGCATTCAATTTTTTTCTGCATTGCTAAACTTCCTATGTTGTAATAATGTAACTCACATCCAAATATATCTTACGGTATTGTCAATACCAAACAATACCATTTATATGTAAGATTTGATAAATAGTCTTTATGGAAAGCATTAATCTACTGACAAAAAAGGGCGCCTCCTGTACTGACTTGCTTACATGTTTATATAACCTAAAACCCGCAGACCTTGAAACTCTCCTTGCAGTGGCAAAAAATGAGAACGCTACGCTTGACCAAATCGCAAAAATAGTGCGGAAGGATCGAAGCTCAGTGCACCGCTGTCTTTCTAAGCTTGTAAGCATAAATTTAGTAAACAAGCAGTCAAAATCCCTCAAAGGCGGCGGATACTACCACACTTACGCTATGCTTGACTCAGAAACAATTAAGAAGCATGCACTCGAGCGAGTAAAAGAAATCACTGAAAGCCTTGAATCACTTGTAGACAGCTTCGAATTAGATCTTCAAAAACACTTAAAATAAGCAAAAAAGTCAAAAAAAAAGAACATGATGGCTACATTTGATGCCTAAAAATTCTTTTGGGAGCCAGCGTTGCGTTGACTATCCGTATCATCACTTAATGCTAGTAAAGCTTCCTTAGTATGCTTATTGAAATGAAGTTGTGAGACAAAAACGTGCTTAACGATGCCTTTCTTATCTATGACGAAGGTGACTCTTCCAGGAACCCCGAGAGTTGGTGAAACGCCATATAAGTTTCTAACTTTGTTATCGGCATCACTCAATAATATATACGGCAGATTATGGTGATTGGCAAAGCTCTTATGCGATTCCACACTTTGGGCACTTATGCCAATTACTTCCGCATTCTTTTCTTTGAAGGTTTCATAGTTATCTCTGAACGTCTCTCTGCTTCTTTACAGCAAGTAGGTCCTTCATCCCTCGGATAGAAGAAAAGAACAACATTCTTTTTTCCTAAAAACTGTGACAAAATAGTATTCTCACCAGTGCTTGATTGAAGAGTAAAATCTGGCGCTCTGTCTCCCAATTTGATTTTAACCATACTCTTACCTACTTAGTGCTCATATGAAAATTAATCGGTAATAAAAGAATTTGAGTGTCATTTGTCTTGCCTTTTAATTATCACTATCAGACTTCAGAACACAATTTGATTGCCTAAAATATCTGAATTATGATAAATGACTGAATTTTTTTATGATTTTGACCTCACTTTTTAGGTATGTGTTTTTGGTGATAATTTTGCAATTAACTCATAATGATATGGTCCTGCATCAGTCTGTTTTACAACAGTAAAGCCACTCTCTGAAAGAATCTGCTTAGCCTCATCTTCGGATAGTCGGCTTTCTAGTGGTGGCCCATGCTCTGTTTGAATCTTTTTCCAGTCTACATCAACGATATTTGCTGTGAGTTTAGATATGCGTTTGACTTCTTGAAAGAAAGCTTTCCTGTCGGATACTTCATGAAGAACGTTCGCAAAGAGGACGAGGTCGACAGATTCTTTAGGAATTCCCGTGTTGCACACATCACTATCTACAATTCTGATGACTCTTGGATTCATTTTTGACTTAGCAATGTTTTCCTTCAAGGTGTTCAGCATATTCTGATTACTGTCAACGGCATATACGAGACCTTTTTCGCCAGTTATCTGAGCCATTGGTATAGTAAAAAAGCCCGGTCCTGAGCCTAGGTCAGCCATAGTCATTCCTTCCGTTACCCCAGCGTATTTTAAGATGTTTTCTGGATTATGCCATTGCTTTCTTTCTTCGGACATTAAGAACTTTGCAAGATCACTATGATTTTCCATTGCTAACTCCTCTATTGTTTATGCGAAAATCAATCGAGTATTAATGTACACTGGTCGAAAAATTATTTAGCAAGGGAAATAAACAAGGACTGGTAGCACTAGATCGGTTTTCAATATGCGATGTGACCGTTGTAGTTTAGAGCTCAATGAAGGCGAAGGTTATGATCTTCATGGAAAATACCTCTGTGAGGACTGTTATATGTTTGAAACTAATCCGCCTAAGGCCTGTGACCCCATGGCGGTGTCATCAGCCTTGTCTGTGCGAAAACAATTAGGTCCATCAGGCAACTCTGGCTTAACTGAATTTCAGCAAAAAATCTATGACACAATTGAGAAATACGGCAAAATTACAAAAGAAGATTTAATCAAGACCCTAAACGTCAAACCAGAACAGTTGGAGCAAGAGTTTGCTTTCTTTAGGCATTGCGAATTACTCCGTGCTTTCAGAGAAGACGGCAAAATTTATTTCACGAAGTGGGAAACAAAAAACGCTTGAAGTTTTGACCCTTAGAAAAAAGAGCTTGCCACATTTTATCTAAACTGGAGTCAAAAGATGATTCAAGGCGTTAACTGCAATTCTGAAACTCTTTTTTGCACTATGTCTGCCAACTCTTCTCTCAGAGTCTCTTCTGGAATTTTCTTGTCTAATTTGTCGATTGTTTGTGCGAGTTCCTTATCGCCGATTGTAGTTCTTAGCCATTTTGGGAAATCCCCACGGTCAAAGTGGAATTTGATTGATTGTTCATCGACACTTCCAAGGTCTCTTAAGAATGAACATAGAGACATTGCTGTTTCACCAGTATAGTGGCCGTCCGGCATAAAGAAGTGGAAGCCCTGAGCATAGGGAACTTGACGGAGAATTTTCTGAGCGGCTTCCGCAGTTAAACTATTCCGAGTATTAACCAAGATAACTACCAACAGATAATTATCAAAGCACCAAACTTAAAGTTGTTTTGGCTACAGCTTTCGCTAACGTAAAAAGGAAAAGTTAAAGCAGCTTACCTATTCGCTTTGAGTCATCTTTAATGATTTGCAGCTGTTCGGCAGAAGGCTTTCCTCTAATATCACCTAGTCTACCTATTGTGCTATACTCAATTGAGCCGTGAAATTCGCTGAGAACGTACCATTCATCAATAATGTTAAAGCCTATGTGCTCAAAGTATTGTTGTATATCTTTGCCTACCGGAGTTGCCTCGTCGATTCCTGTATGTGGTCCAGAGTAAGTTATGAAAACCAGAGCGTTTTTACCTGGAACTTTAGGAGATGATGGCTTGATTTTACCAATTTGACGGTATTCAGCGAATTTTTTCTTGAGGAAGTTTGTCATAGGTTCAGGAGGATGCCATGAGTACGATGGGCAACCTAGGCAAACTAAATCATAGTCAAAATAATCAAGCGCTTCTGCTTCTTCGGGCTTCTTAATGGTTACTTTGAGGCTAGCTTCTTCTAGCCCTTGTTTAATTGCGTTAGCGACTTTCTCGGTGTTACCAGTTTTAGACCAATAGATTATCAGTGCAGTTTTCATTTCTTGATTCCTGACTTTTACTCTGTTTTCCCTTCAAATTCAACCTTTACAGGGGTTGGTTCTTTAAAGATAAACAGCACAGGACAGTTTGCTTCCGTTCTTCTCCAAGCTGCTTCCACGAGTTCTTTTCGTGCTTTGGAAACTACATTGACTTTCATCGTTAATCCACTAATCATAGGCGAATCTGGAGATTTATCCGCTTCAACAGTTACTTCGGCTTTGCTTAGTACTATGTTGCTTTTTTTGCACACGTCAGCGAAAATGGTGACACCGCAATCAGCTAAAGCCATCAGACTAAGCTCGAGTGCTGTGGCGCCGCTGTCTGTTCCGCCGGCTGGTGTAGCTAGGTCGCATACGACGCTATGTGTCCTTTGGTTATCTACTATTGAACGAACGTTTTCAACCCATGTTGCTTTTGCTTTTACTTTCGGCATACCATTTCACCATTAGTCTTATCTTGGGTTTGGATTTAAATTTAAGGCTAATGCTCGTGGTGGTGCGCGTGTTCACATGCGCCTACTAAGGCAGTTAGTTTACCCTCTTTGAAGCTTTTAATTATTTCCTTTACCGTTGTTCCGGTGGCTTTGAGTACATTTATGCCCGCTTCTTGAAGGCTGCTTAAACAACCAGGTCCCATGCCTTTCACAACAAAAATATTCGGTTTTAAGGCTAAGAGATGCTCGTGTGGATGCCCAGTGCCCCCAACGTGTTCTCCTTTGTTAACTTCCGTTTGTAGCCCTATGTCGTTGTTTTTCTCATCCAAGTCCACAATAGTGTAGTATGGTGCTCTTCCGAAATGTTCGGCTAAATGGGCGTCTAAACCCGATTTGTCTTCTGTTGGAATTACTATTCTTTTAGTCATTTTTTTTCCTCTTGTTTAGAGTTTCTCAAGTCATAGTTTAGGTACTAAACAGTATTAATAGTTTTTGTTTATAAAACAAACATATTGCTGGTTCATAAGCAGATTAATCCTCTGACCTTAAATTTTTTCAGGGTCAATAGCTTTCTGGTTCTCTTGTTGCGTTTCAGTTGGAGCAACCATTCTTTCAAGCGAGTTTTTAGTCATAAGGCGAACTGCTTCTTTAATTTCCATGGATTTTGGAAGAGTATAAACTTGGATTAGATTGTCTCCTAACATGTGGAACGGTCCTTCTCCAATTGCTCCCGCCAATGCAACATCGACATTTTCTTTAATCAAAAGATTTGCGGCTTGTATACCCTTTTTATGAGTCAATTTTGAGCCTTCATTAGCCCTAACATAAAAATTAAGTATTTGCCCCTCCTTGATGTCTAACAAAATAAAATAAGGTGCGTTTCCAAAATGAAGGCTAACTAAAGAAGCTAAGCCTTTATCTTGTACAATTGGAACAGCAATCCTAGTTTTTTCTCTATGTGCAAGCCCCACATGAACAGTAATCAATTCCAAATCTTTGAAATGCTCCCTAATTCTTGTTTCAACAATTTCCGATATCATGTGCGCTTTTTCCAAAGAAAGTCCATCTTGCATCTCCACATGCATCTCGCCAAAGAAAACAGGACCCGATTTTCGTAAGCGAATTTCATGTGCCCCCTCAACTCCAGGCACACCTTCAGCTATAATTCTCATTTCTTTAACTCTTTGTGGACTAGGTGAAACATCCAACAAAACTAGCACTGCATCTTTTCCAAACAACAATCCTCTTGCCAACACGTAAGCGCCAATTATAAAGCCAATTAGAGCCTCACCAAATTGAAAACCAATAAGAGCTAGGAAAACTCCAAGAAAAACCAGCAAAGAGGTGTAAACGTCTATCTTAGAATGCAAGCCTTCGCTGATTAATGCTAGTGAACCAATTTGATGGCCAACTTTAGTCTTATACCTAGCCAATAGGTAATAGACTATTGTTGATACCGCTGATACAACGAGAGCTATATCCAAGAAGGAGACTACATAGACCTCAAAAAACTTCTGAAAAGACTCTACCATAATTAAAATGCTCGATACGATAATTATTGTTGACACAATTAACAACGCAAATGTCTCTGCCTTATAGTATCCATAAGGAAACCTCTCAGTTGGCTTCTTTCTGGCGATTCTTAGTCCGGCCCATACTGCAATAGAAGTTAAAACATCCGAAAAAGAATCAATTGTGCCTGCCAAGAGAGCAACACTCCCACTTGTAAACGACACAATTCCTCTCAGTATACCGAGCGCTAACAGAATAATCGTGGAAAGCTTCGCTGCTTTTTCTCCCTTTTTAAACGAAAGCCTACTTTCACCCATTTCTAACTCTCCCGCATTTAGAACGCAAAAATTAATCGATAGAAAGCCCCAAGAAGAGAGATAATTTTTTCCACATGCGCATTATTTCTTCTGTTACTTTAAGCTCGGGAGCATATTCAACAATAGTCTTTCCGTTAACCATGGCCTTGGTAACCTCTGAACTGAACAGGATTTTGCCTACCACAGCAATCCCTTTTTCCTTACAGAAACTCAAGATTTTATTCGTGTTCTCAGCGTTTATGTCATACATGTTTACACATACGAAGGGCGTGACGTTGAAATGCGTTAGCAACTGAAAAACTCTGCCAAGGTCATGAATACCGGATAGCGTTGGTTCAGTAACTATCAAACAAGCATCTACTCCTGAAATCGACGCTATAACTGGGCAACCGATCCCTGGCGAACCATCGATTATTATTAAATCACTGTTTTCTTTTGAAGCTACGATTTTAGCGTTCTGTCTAACCAATGTAACAAGTTTTCCAGAATTAGATTCACCTGGATTAAGGAGGGCATGGGACATATAACCGTATTTTGTTTTTGAGATGTAAGCATTCCCCGAGTTTCGCTCAACTAAAGTTATGGCACTTGCTGGACAAGTTATGGTGCAGACACCGCATCCTTCACAGGCAATACTGTCGATAATAATGTGCTCTGTTATAGCGCCGAACCTACATTGCCCTTGGCATAAACCACAGTTAGTACACTTTGTTTCATCTATATATGCAATTTTTGAACCCTTGAACTCTTGAGTTTGAATTACTTTTGGATGCAAAAGCAAATGAAGATCAGGCGCATCCACATCACAATCAGCTACAACCAGGTTTTTGGCCAAAACAGCGAAGGATGCAGTTATGGTTGTTTTGCCCGTTCCACCTTTACCGCTTAAGATCGTTAACTGTTTCATTTACCAACAATCCCCCGTATATCACTAAATACCACTTGAAATTTTGTTCCCCACTCGGGCATTTCAAAAATAAATGGTGTGCCTTTCGAATACAATTCGGCTATTCTTCTTTGATATGGAATTTCTAACAATACTTGGATATTTTCTTCCCTACAATAATCGTAGACTTCTCTGTTACCTATTCCTGCACGGTTAACTATCACACCGAAAGGAATTGTCATTTTTCTTAAGACCTGAACAGCAATTTTAAGGTCATGCAAACCAAAAGGTGTAGGTTCAGTCACAAGAATACAGAAATCACTGTCTCTAACGGTTTCAACGAAGGGACAGGAAGTTCCCGGCGGCGAGTCAATAATGACATTTCTTTTCTTATCAATTTGTTTTTTAACCGCTTTTATGACTGGGACGGCCATGGGTTTACCCACCTCTAGTTCTCCATAAACCAGCATCAAATCGTCGGTCGAGCAAAAATTAAGCATTCCGATTCTATGTTTTTCCTCAGTGATTGCTTTTTTAGGGCATACTATTGCACATCCACCGCAACTATGGCAAATCTCTGGGAAAACAAGAATCTTTTCTTTAAAAGCAAAAATAGCGTTATATCGACAAAACTTAGAGCACTGTCCACAGTAATCACACAATTCTTCAGCAATTTTTGGAATCATTGTGTAAACTTGCTCTGTCTTGTTTAATTTTGGATGCAAAAGCAGGTATGCATTTGGCTCTTCAACATCACAGTCCAGAAGTTGAGTCGATCCGATTGAAAGCGCCAAGTTTATAGCTACAGATGTTTTTCCCGTACCGCCTTTACCACTAGCAACCGTTATAATCATTAGATATCAACACCCAAGACTTTTTAAAAAAGAAATAAATATCATTGCTTGGTGTTTCCGTTTATCTTTTCATATTCAGCGATGACTTTCTGCAGAGTTCTTATAGCTAATACGGCACACTCTTGCTTTGTATCTGGTAGACCACCCATCGCATTAACTATGTCTTCTTCAGTTATCCTCTTTACTTCACTGAGAGGTTTGCCTTTAATAAAAATAGTCAACGCCGACATTGCTACTACTGAAATAGTGTGACCATAACAGAGGAATTTAGCGTTTTCAACGGTTTCATTGTTGAATTTTAGGTAAAGTCTTATTAAGTCACCAGATGGACCAAGAAGTACTGCGTCTGCATCTTGGTTTTCGATTACGCCAACGTTTACTTTGTTCTCATATAATTCAATGGCTCTGCTAGAAAAACCTAATTCAATAAGCTGTTTAGTTTCTGTTATGTGGTCAGTCATAGTATCTCTCAGAAAAATCGAGTTTGGTTAAAATAGTCATATGGGTGACCTTCAGTTAGTTGTAAGTTTATCCTTTTCTTGGTTGGTAAATATAATCATATACCGCGGTTCTGGCATCATTCAACACCAAAATGGCCTCTTACGGTAGGCAAACCGGTTTTGAGCAATTCACCTTTCTTGAACTTCTCAACTACTTCTATGATTGTCCCGGAAGCATTTGTCATTATTTCTATACCTGCCGCAGATAATGCTCTGAAAGCGTTGGGTCCAACATTTCCAGTTATGAGCACTTTTACTCCTTTGTTTGCTATTGTTTGTGCGGCATGGATTCCTGCGCCTTCTTTTGTGCCTGCTGCCAAGTTTAGGATGACTTCAAATTGCATAGTTTCTGTATCTATAATTATTAGGTATGGACATCTTCCGAATCGAGGGTCTAATTGGTCTTCTAAATTGTTTCCAGATGAACTTACACATATTTTCAAATATCTAATCTCCATTTTTTTAATCTAACTTACCTTTTGCGAGAAACTGCTCTGTTTTCTTGACTATTTTATTGAAAGCTTTAGCTGTAGGTTCGTCGGGATTCGCTGCTATGAAAGGCGTTCCACTGTCAGAGGTATCACATACTTTGGGGTCTATGGGTATATTTCCTAAGTAGGGTACAGACAAGTCTCTCGCTATTCTTTTACCCCCTCCAGACTTGAAAATATCGATTTTTTTTCCGCAATCAGGGCAAACAAACCCGCTTAGGTTCTCGATGATTCCAATTATTGGGACACCTATTTGCTTGGCGAAAGTTACTGATTTTTTTACGACTGCTTCTGAAACTTCAGAAGGCATAGTAACTATGACCACGCCATCCATGTTGGGTATTAACTGCAAAATTGTTAGTGGTTCATCTCCAGTTCCAGGCGGCAAATCGACTAAGAGAAAATCAAGTTCACCCCAACTTATGTCAGAGAGGAACTGTTGGATAATCCTCATCTTTAATGGACCGCGCCAAATGACTGGTGTTTCATCGTTTTTGAGCAAAAAGTCCATTGAGGCTACACTTATTCCTAGCTTTCCTGTAGCTGGCATGAGTGTTCCGTCCGGGTTTCCTTTGAAAGTTTGACCTTTTAGACCAAGCATCTTTGGTATACAAGGTCCATGAATGTCTGCGTCTATAATCCCCACTTTTCTGCCTTGCATTGCGAAGGCCATGGCTAGATTGGCTGTTATGGTGCTTTTTCCTACTCCGCCTTTTCCGCTTATAACTGCGATTTTATACTTGATTTTTTTGAGTTGCTGTTTTATTTTTTGTTCTGTTTCGTTTTGTTCTTTTTTGGGGTCGTTGCATTGATTTGAGGTAGTGCATGAATCGCATTCTTCGTTACATTCGTCTTTGACTTTTTGTTTGAGAGTAATTGTCATTTCCAACCACTTATGCTGTAAGAGTTTAATAAATAAATGATATTAATATGTTTTGTTTAATAAATAAACCAACTGTCTGAATGAAGCAGCCCCAGCAGTACTGCTAAGGGCCTGGTTCTGATGAAAAACATTGATCTCTTCCTATTTCCAAAGTATTCAACGGGTTCGCCTTCAACGTTCTGGAAAGAGTTTAATAGATAAACCTTATTAATAGTTTATGTTTATAAAATAAACAGTGAAGACTTTGGATGAAATAGACAAAAAAATAATCGCGCAACTCCAAGTAGACGGTCGGACAACATTACAAGACTTGGCCAAAAAAACAGGTTTCTCAAGTATGGGAACTAAGAAAAGGCTTGAAAGGCTCATAAAAAATCAAACGATAAAAGTATCAGCCCTGATTAATCCGAATGTCCTCAAACTTCATCCAGCAATTGTGATGCTGGAAATGGAAAGTGCAGAGGCAATGCAGAACGTTCTAGACCGCTTCGAAGAATGTCCTCGTATTATCCAAATATTCAAAACGATGGGAGGTTACAACTTGATCGCACTTGTTGTCGCAGAAACAAAAGAAACCCTTGAGAACATATCAATGGAGAAATGCTCGCTTAGATGCAGTAAAGGAATCCGGCGCTCAGAATTTTACCCAATAAGCGAAACATATTTTTCGCCGTTTTTACAGATAAGGGAAAGCCTCGCCCATAAAGAAAACAAGGTTTCACCATGCAAAGTCGACTGCACCCCCTGCAACCGATTTGAAAATCAAAAATGTGTTGGCTGCCCAACAACAAGTCAGTACAAAGGGACGCTCTAAAGAAGGGTGCCTGAATGGTAGCATCAGAAGGCTTAACTTTGCAACTAAAAGAGGTCGACAGATTAGAAATAATCAGCCTCGTGGATAACTCCGTAGATTTCCTCTCAACGGTAGGTCGCAAAGAAGTTCAATCGTTATGGCAATGGACCAAACCGAGGAATGAACATTCTAAGATGCCCCTTGCCGAGCATGGTTTCTCGATGTTGGTCAGAGTCTTTAAAGGTGAAAAATCAGAAAGTCTCCTCTTTGACACAGGAGGCAGCGCCAAAGTAATAATCGATAATTCAAGAATAATGGGGTTAGATCTTAGTGAAGTTGATTTTGTTGTTTTATCTCATGGACACTACGATCACTTTTGCGGGTTGCTGTCAGTTGTCGAAGCGGTAGGAAAAACGGGTTTGCCCCTGATCGTTCATGAAGATATGTTTAAGGCTCGTGGAACTGCTTCTCGAGATGGCACAATTCGGAAGTACCCAGACTTCCCCGCTCAAACACAATTAAAATCTACTAAACTCATCTTTACAAAGCAGCCTTTACTAGTTGCCAGCGGGCAGGTCTGTGTAACAGGCGAGATACCGCGAGATACAGGTTTTGAGAATGGTCTAATGCGGCATCAGAGCCTCGTTAATGGCTCTTGGCAACCTGACCCCTTAATTGTTGACGACCGCGCTTTGGTTATGAATGTTAAGCGCAAAGGTTTAGTCATCTTGTCGGGATGTGCTCATGCGGGCATAATAAACACCATCAACTACGCCAAAAAGATCACTGGCATCGACACTGTTTATGCAGTCATGGGAGGTTTTCATTTGGCAGGACTAGGCTTTGAGGCAAAGATCGCGCCAACCCTTAAAGACCTAGCACGGGTAAATTCAAAGTTGATTGTGCCATCACATTGTACCGGCTGGCGAGCCATGGTTGCAATCCGTCAGGAGTTCCCTGACGCTTTCGTATGGAATAGTGTTGGAAACCTGTATCAACTTTAATAAATGAAAAAATTGTGGGTAAAATGTGAAATGTTAGATATATTATGCTCTTTGGATAACGCGTTATTAACTTCGGAGCGTTGGATGGCTTGAAAGGTAAAGGTCCAGTGTTCATTGTTCCCTGGCGGTGTACCTATGCCTGCGACAATAACTGTGTCCACTGTGTCTCAGCCGGGCAAAAAGCTGTTTCAGATGAAATAAATTCACAAGATGCCAAAAAAATCGTCGACCAGGTCAGTGATTTTGGAGCCAGTTTCTTTGGTATTACCGGAGGGCAACCATTCTTGCGTAAGGATCTCTTTGAAGTGCTCGATTACGCTAATAAACTGGGCTTAAACACAAGTATCATAACTGACGGGCGCCTCGTCGACGAGGCGGTCTTCCAAAAAATCGTTAAAAACCAGACTAAAATCTCCGTAAGCATAGACGGTGCAGAAAAAACTAACGATGTTATCCGCGGCAAAGGCGCCTAGGCGGCTGCAATTTCGGCAATAAAGAGATTTTCGCATGAAAACCTGATGAACGTTCTCGTCTACACCTTTGCTAACGCTGATAAATTTACCAATGTTAACGAAGCTGACATGCGACATGTTTTGGATTTAGCCAAAAAGTATGGTGCTCGCTGGGTGGTTTTCCACGGAATGATTCCATACTACAACGACACTGAAAGCCTTAAAGCTGACCCGACCTCCGCCCAGTACGAGTGGGTATGCAACAAACTCTACGATTTAACAATGGAATACGATGGAAAACCAGGCATAAACGTTTATATTCCCTTTTACGCCCGAGTTGCCAAACAGCGGGGCATGCCGAATTTCGAAAAATGGTTTAACGGGTTTTTTTTGGGCAGATGTTTCTTCGGCAAATTTATGAGCATCGCTGAAAACGGAGACGCTATCCCCTGTAGCTACAACGACGCTTACAGAATTGGTAACATCAAAACTAAACCCATCAAAGAAATTTGGGAGGACATGCAGAGCAGTGAGTTCTTCAACAAAGTCAAGAACAAAGCCAACATTAAAGGCAAGTGTGGGGTCTGTGAGTACAAAGAACTCTGCGGCGGATGCCGCTCGGCGGCGCTGTTCTATACAGGAGACATTTTAGGGTCCGACCTAAGATGCGGATACATCCCTGAAGCATTACGCAAGAAATAAGGGCTTTTTTTCTGCCTTCTCTTGTTTAGTTATTATTTCGTTGTTCAGTGAAGTGCACAGTGCGTATTACATTTTTTCCTAAAAGGAAAACATAAATTAGTTCGAGAAAGAAATTATTTTTAGTTTGTGATTTGTATGAAGGTTGCTGTTTCTGGAAAGGGCGGCGTTGGCAAAACCTTAATTGCTGGAGGTTTAGCTCGCGGTTTTGTTGAGCGTGGCTTAAAAACTATAGCGATTGACGCAGATTCCTCACCAAACCTTGGTTTAACATTAGGTTTGTCTGCTGAGGAAACCCGCAAAATAGTTCCCATTACCGAAAATAAGCCGCTGGTCGAGTCCAAAACCAGCACCGGCTACAATAGTATCTATAATTTAAATTTCACGGTAGACGACATCGTTAGAGACTACTCCATATCCACTCCATTGGGTGCAAACTTGATTGTTATGGGTACAGTGCAGGCGATGGAAGCCGGTTGCATGTGCGCACCAAACGCCGTAATCCGCGCATTGTTAAGGCACCTGGTTGTTGATCGAAATGAAGCAGTAGTTTTAGACCTTGAAGCAGGAGTAGAGCACATCGGCAGGGGCACAGCACGACAAGTCGACGCGTTACTAATTGTAGCCGACTCAAATCTAAAATCGCTGGAAATTGCCAAACATATTCACGACTTAGCCTCAAAAGCAGGAATGAAACAACTCTACCTCATCGGAAATCGAGTAATGAACAACACACAAAAAGAAGCCATTCAAAGCTTCGCTGACAAAAACGGGCTTACTTTACTTGCTTTTGTGCCTTTCGACCAGAAGGTTATCGAAGCAGATATGCTTGGTATAACACCGTTAAAGAACAAGGAAATCGAGGCAGTTAAGACCATAGACAATATATGCGAGCTTTTAATTAAGAAAACTACATAGTACTTTGAGGTTTATTTGTATGAAAACTTTAGTTACTGTTGGTCGTGGTGGAACAGGAAAATCCAGCTTTACTGCTTTAATGGGAAAATGTTTTGTTGAAGCGGGTGTGTCGCCAATTCTTTTGGTTGACGCTGATCCAGATCAGAATCTAGCTGAAATGTTAGGTGTTGACCTTAAAGAATCAGGAAAATCGACCATTGCAGACCTCATAGTGAGCACTTTTATCGAGAGCGGCGGCACAACAGTGGGTATTCCGCCAACGCAGCGTATTGAAAGTAGCATTTGGGAAAAGGGGCTTTACGAAAGTAAAAGTTTTGATTTTATGGCAGTCGGCACCAAATGGGTTGAAGGCTGCTACTGCATGCCAAACAGCGCATTAAAAGGTGCTCTTGAAGCGTTAACAAAAAACTACAAGTACGTGCTTGTGGATTCTCCCGCCGGACTCGAAAACCTCAATAGGCGAATAACATCGGAAGTCAACGACATATTCGACATTCTTGACCATTCCAAAAAGTCTCAAGATCATGTCAGACGAGCTTACAAAATAGCTAAAGAAGTTGACATGAAATTCGAAAACTTTTACATAGTAGGCGGTTATCGTTTCCCCGCAGAACTTGGCAAACAGGCTGAAGCTGACTTGAAATTCAAATATTTAGGTAAAATCAGCCCCGATGACCAATTAGACGAGTTCGTTTTGGATGGAAAGAACCTTTTGGAGCTTCCAAAGGACAACAAAGCATATCTTTCAGTGCAGAAAATCCTCCAATCTTTGGGTCACTTATAACCCCAAGACTTTTACACAATTTTTCGGAAACCTTGCATATCTATGACTGTACCGTGACTTTTGCGAAAGAAATTTGGAAAGGTTTAAAAAGTCTGTAATGCAGCATAGACATAAACCTTTACAGAGGTTTCCAAATTGACAACTAAAAACGTCCATGTAAAAATAGACGAAATGAAGACCAATAGTGGTCTCATTAAGAATCTTGAATTATCCATAGGCAAAGTTATCAATGATAACTACAATGAGCCTATGGGTCCAACCCCAATGCCCTCCTTGACTGCCCTCCGGGATTGGGACATGAAGCTTCTCACCAAGTACAAGCCCTTCTACATGCCCGATTGCGATTTATGCTGTCTATGTACTTTTGGCAAATGCGATTTGACAGCTGGAAAACGCGGCGCATGCGGTTTAGACATTGCAACCCAATCTTCTCGAATTGTGATGTTAGCTTGTGCGATCGGAGCAGCCTGCCACACAGCTCACTCACGGCATCTGCTTCACTCCTTAATTGAAAAGTACGGTCGAAGGTTCCCCTTAAACGTCGGTGGATTAAACATAAAAGTTGAAGCACCCGTCAGCCGCCTCGTGACCGGCATAAAACCTGAAACCCTCGGCGACTTAGACGATATTTTAACTTACACCGAAGAGCAAATTACCCAAGTCCTCGCAGTCGGCCACACCGGTCAAGAAGGCAACAACTTAGACTTCGAATCAAAAGCAATGCACGTGGGCATGATTGACCATGTAGGCATGGAAGTCGGCGACATCGCCCAAATCTCTGCGTTAGGCTTCCCAAAAGCTGACCCCGAAGCGCCGCTCGTAAAACTTGGCATCTCAAGCGTCGATCGAACCAAACCAGTTGTCATGTGCATCGGCCACAACGTTATGCCCTCAGTCGGAATTATCGATTACGCAAAGGACAACAAAGTCGACGACAAAATTGAGATTGTAGGCTTATGCTGTACTGCTCTTGATACAACTCGATACTACAACCGTGCAAAAATAGTTGGTCCAATAAGCTGGGAGTTAAGGTTCATGCGCGCGGGCTTAGCAGACGTAGTCGTACTCGACGAACAATGTATCCGAACCGATATTTCTGATGAAGCCGCCCAAGTTAACACACCTGTCATTGCGGCATCAGAAAAGAATTGTGTGGGTTTCAAGAATCGAACTAATGACCCAGCAGACGAAATCGTCGCTGATCTCGTTAGCGGCAAAGTCAAAGGTGTACTAATTCTCGACGCAGAAAAAGTCGGCGAAGTCGCGGTCCGAGTAGCACAAAAAGTCGCTCCACTACGTAAGAGAAAGAATGTTCTTCCAAGCTTAGAGGAACTTATACAAATCGCAAAGACTTGCACACAATGCAAAAGTTGCCAACGCAACTGCCCACAAGACTACGCAATTCCAGCAGCCATGAAAGCAGCAGCCCAAGGCGACATAACTCTACTAACTGACCTCTACGAGACCTGTATTGGATGCGGAAGATGCGAAGAAGCATGCCCACAAAAAATCATGATCCACAGCCTCATCATTAAAGCAGGTGAAAAATCAATGGAATGCGAAGACAACCTATGCCGCGTAGGCAGAGGCGCAGTCTCAGACGTTGAAATCCGAAACGTCGGCAGTCCAATCGTCCTCGGAGAAATCCCCGGTATCGTCGCAGTCGTCGGATGCAGTAACTATCCAAAAGGCGGTAAAGATGTTTATGACATATGCAGAGAATTCGCACTCAGACGGTACATAGTCGTACTCTCAGGGTGCTCAGCCATGTCCGCAGGAAGCTACCGCAACAGCGAAGGCAAAACCCTCTACGAAGAATTCCCAGGCGGATTCGAAGCAGGCGGAGTTCTCAACGTCGGCTCATGCGTCGCCAACAGCCACATCGCAGGTGCAGCAATTAAAGTAGCAAACATCTTCGCAAAACGCCCACTAAGAGGCAACTACGAAGAAATCGCAGATTACATCCACAACCGCTTAGGCGCAGTCGGCTTAGCTTGGGGTGCATACTCACAGAAAGCCGCATCAATCGCATCAGGATTCTGGCGCTTAGGTGTACCAGTCCTCGTCGGTCCACATGGTGTCAAATACAGACGTATGCTTCTTGGTCAGAAAAGAAGACCCATCAAACTGGGAAGTTCTCGATGCGCGCACAGGAAACATGGTAAACGTCGGACCTGCACCAGAACACCTCTTCAACATTGCAGAAACCAAAGAGGAATGTATGGTCGCAATCGCAAAACTCTGCATCAGACCCAACGACACATGGAAAGGACGCAGCATAAAACTAAGCCACTACGTTGACCTAAGCAAACGATACCTCGGAGTCATGCCAAACGACCTACACCTGTACGTAAGAACAATGGCTGATGTCCCAATGACCATGAAAGAGGAATTCGAGAAAATCCTCGCAGAGCACAACTGGAAAGAAACAGTAATTCCGGACCCAACCTTGCTTCCAAGAATGGTTCGAAAGATGAAGGAGTAAACGGAGGAAAAAACAATGTCCTGTGAACCATGGCAATGTGCAGAAATAGCTTCAACTAAAAAAGCAAACCCAATACAAAAACCCGAGATAGCAGTAGCAATGATCAAAAAAGCCCAACGCCCCCTTCTTATTGTGGGAAGCAACGCCACAGAAAGGTACATGGAAGGCAAACAACTAATAGAATACCTAATCGACTTCGCAAACGCCTCCAAAGTACCAGTCGTCGCAACCGCCCACATGGTTGGCGAATTCATAAAACGAGGATACCAACCAGCGGCATTCATGAACGCGATGGAAATCGGACAGCGTGTAGTTGACCCAGAATGGATGGGACTCGACGGCAAAGGACACCCAGACCTAGTCATTTTGGTTGGGTTACCCTACTATGTTGAATCACTGATGCTCTCAGGTATGAAGCATTTTGCACCCAACCAAAAAACCATGACTATCGACAACCTCTTCCACGTCCACGCAAGCTGGTCTTTCCCAAACGCACCCCTCGAAGAGTGGGCTGCAAATCTCAAAGTAATGACCTCAAAATTTAATGGAGGAAATTAAAAAATGTCTATGTTTAAAGATATACCTGTTGAAGTTGGCGTAATTTACGAAGGAGAACGTATCCGAAGAAACGACATGCAAGTAGAACTCGGCGGACCCACAGTAAAACAGAAATTTGAACTCGCAAAAGTAAAACCCATGAATGACATCGAAGATGGAAAAATTACTATCCTCGGTCCTGACCTAAAAGACATGAAAGAAGGCGGCGCATACCCATTCGGCATCCTTGTCGAAGCAGCAGGCGCAAAACTCGATGCAGGTCTTGAAGGTGTCATTGAAAGACGCATTCACGGCTACCTAAATTACATCGAAGGATTTATGCACCTAAATCAACGCTACGACATCTGGATACGCATAGGCAAAAAATCCTTCCAAAAAGGCTTAACCAGCTTTGATGCAATCGGCAAAGTTCTCTACAGACTCTTCAAGAGCGAACTTCCAATCATCGAGAAAGTACAAATTACCTTCATAACTGACCCAGCAAAACTAGACGAAATGACTTCTCAAGCGATGGAAGCATACGAGTCACGCGACGCAAAAGCCAGAGGCCTAAAAGACAGCGAAGTAGACACATTCTACGGATGCGCTCTCTGCCAATCATTCGCACCAAGCCACGTCTGTGTCATTACACCACAAAGATACAGCAACTGCGGTGCAATCAGCTGGTTTGACGGAAAAGCCTCAGCAAGCATCGATCCTAAAGGTCCAGTCTTCGCAATTCCAAGAGGCGAAATGATCAACGAAGAGAAAGGTGAATTCAGTGGCGTCAATGAAGCAGCTAAGAAACGCAGCATGGGCGAAGTTAACCAAGTTTGGCTATACACAGCTTTTGATCACCCACACACTTCATGCGGATGTTTCGAAGCAGTAACCTTCTACATCCCAGAAGTCGACGGATTAGGGGTCGTTCAAAGAAACTTCAAAGGCGCAGCCGTAAACGGCTTACCCTTTAGCACCTTGGCAGACTCAGCGGCAGGCGGACGACAAATAGACGGGTTCCATGGAATGTCCATCGAATACATGCGAAGCGCTAAATTCTTTGCAGCAGACGGTGGATGGAACCGTATTGTTTGGGTACCTAAAGAAGTCAAAGAAAAAGTAAAGGACTTCATACCTAAAGATGTCGTTGACAAAATTGCAACAGAAGATGATGCCAAGAATGTTGATGAGCTTAAAGCTTTCCTAAAAGCTAAGAACCACCCAGTCGTAGCAAGATGGGCAGCCCAAGAAGCTCCAGCAGCAGAAGCACAAGCAATGACCATTAACGAAGAAGCCGCAGGCACCATGATGCCAGTCGCTACAGCCGGATCACTGCCCATAATGGCAGGCGGATTTAAGATAATCCTTAAGGACGCAAAGATCTACGCAAACAAAGTCATCATAACGACCGTAAAAGACAGCAAAGATAACAAAGACAAACGGTGATTCTTCTTGACTCACCACGACACAGACAAAAAAAAGGACAATGAAGGACTACTGCTGAGCGACGAATTAATGGAAGCCCTTGCAAAATTCCAGACAATCGAACTGGAAGACTTCCAGATGGACGTCAAAGACCTCGAAATCCTCTTCGAAGCAGGCGCAGCAGGGCAATTAATGCCCAAATTAAAGTTGCCAGCAGCAATAGCTGGTGGAAAACCACTCAGTATGCTCCAAGTGCCTTTCCTGCCACCGATCGAAAAATACCCAAACAAAATCTCAACAGTCAAACTAGGCGCAACAAAAAGCGAAGGCGGCACACGCGGCAGATCTCTTACAATCGGCGGAGAAGTTTCTCCTGCCTTCTACACTTTTGAAAACCCGATGCCCCACAAACCAGTTATTACTCTAGACGTTTTCGACATGGAAGTCCCCCTGTCAAAGGCAGTGAAGATGCACGTTAAAGACGTCGTCGGCGACCCCGCAGCTTGGGCAAAACTTGCAGTCGAAAAATTTGGCGCAGACATGGTCACTATGCACTTAATCAGCGTTGACCCACTTCTCAAAGATGCAACTCCCAAAGAAGCATGCAAAACTATCGAAAAAGTTCTGCAAGCCGTAGACGTACCACTCGTCATCGGCGGATGTGGGGACCCAGTTAAAGACACAGCAGTATTCGAAGAAGTTTGTGCTCAATTCCCAGGCGAACGCTTCCTAATAAGCTCCGTTACGCGGGATATGGACGTAGAAAAATGCGCAAAATTCATCAAAAAAGCTGGTCACGCAATCCTCTCATTCACACCAATGGATCTTAACTTGGCTCGCGAACTCAACAGACGCCTCTACGACTATGTAGCCAGAGAAGACATTGTTATGGACTTAACTACCGCGGCCTTAGGCTACGGTTTAGATTATGCATTCACAAACATGGAACGCGCACGAATGAGCGGCTTAATGGGCGACGCAGAACTTGCACACCCAATGTCCTCGGGAACAACTAACGCTTGGGCAGCAAGAGAAGCATGGCTCAAAATGGGCGCTGAATGGGAACCACGCGAACTCAGAGGGCCACTTTGGGAAGTAACAACAGCCATAACACTGTTGCTCGCAGGCGTAGACCTATTCATGATGATGCATCCAGCAGCAGTAAAAACACTAAAAGACGTTACAAACTACCTATCAAGCGCCAAAAAAGCAGACCCATCAAAATACGCAAACTGGGTCACAGTAAAAGCTTAAGGAGACATGACTAATATGGCAGAAAAGAAAAAAGGCGGATTAAAAGAACTAAGCCCCATAACCATTTACAAGAGCTTGCCAAAAATTAACTGCAAAGAATGCGGCGTCGACAACTGCATGGCATTCGCCACCAAGATTGTCAACCGAGAAGTTGAACTTGACAGTTGCAAACCACTCCTCAAACCAGAAAATGCAAAATCTTACGCTATACTGAAAGACCTCCTAAAACCAGCAGTTAAAGAAGTCATCGTTGGCGTCGGAGACAAAGCTAAGAAAATCGGCGGCAAACTAGTCATGTACCGCCACGAATTCACATACAAGAACCCAACAGCCATATCAATCGACGTAACCGACGATATGAGCGACAGCGAAATCGTTACACGAGTGCAAAAAACAGATAACTTTACCTTCGAATACATCGGCAACACCCTAAAGCTCGACATGATAGCTGTTCGGTGCACTTCTGGAGATGCTGACAAATTCAAGGCATGCGTTAAAAAAGTATCAGAAACCACAAAGTTACCAATGATATTATGCACCATGAGCCCTGCGATAGCTGAAGCAGGTTTAATGGCAGCACCAAAAGCAAGACCACTCCTCTACGCAGCAAATGCAACCAACTGGAAAGACATGGCAGAACTAGCACTAATGTACAATTGCCCCATAGTCGCATCCGCACCAAACGACCTAACAACACTTGTTTCACTCGCAAAAACCCTAATGGCTTACGGAGTAACCGACATAGTCTTAGACCCCGGAACCTTCATAAACGAAGGCTTACCTGACACAATCAACAACTTTACCATGCTCCGCAGAGCAGCAACAAAAGGCGGCGAAGAACTCGCAGGCTTACCCCTACTCGGCGTACCAATGGTTGCATGGGTAGACAAGGGAGACACAGCAGACGACCTCATAAAATGGCGCGAAGCATATGTCGCATCCATGCTCGTAGTTCGTTATGCAGATGTACTAATCATGCACGGCAACGACGGATGGGCACTACTACCAACAACCGTACTAAGACAAAACATTTACACTGACCCACGTAAACCAGTGGCAGTAGCAGCAGGCTTGAAAGTCTACGGCACACCCGACGAGAACTCACCAGTCCTCTTCACATCAAACTTCGCTTTAACCTACTACACAGTCGCCTCAGACATCGAGAGCAACAAACTCAACGCCTACCTGATCGTCGTTGACACAGAAGGCTCAGCAATCGACAGTGGAGTTGCAGGACGCAAACTAACCGCGGAACGAGTCGCAGACGCAATCAAAGCCTCAGGCATAGAAAAGAAAGTCAAACACCGCAAAATCATCAGCCCAGGCAAAGCATCACGAATCAGCGGCGAAATCGAAGAACTCAGCGGCTGGAAAGTCCAAGTTGGACCACGCGACAGCAGTGAGATACCCAAGTATCTCATAGAGAAATGGCAACCATAAGCCATCCCCTTCTTATTTTATTTTTAATTTTTTGTTAGCCTAAAGAAATTCTTTTATAATCCGCCCAATTTCTAGAAATTGGTGATTTTTGTGGATCATACAATTGTGCATTTTGAAATTCCAGCCAATGACATCGAAAAACTAAAGAAATTTTATATGGATTTGTTTGGTTGGACGATGAATAAGTATCCTGGACCTACTGTCTACTACCTTGTGGGAACGGTTCCTGTGGATGAGAAGACGATGATGCCTATTCGACCCGGTGTTAACGGCGGACTATATGAGAAAAAGGATGCTTCGATGCCAGAGATGGCTAAGCCGATAAATTACATATCTGTAGAATCGGTTGAGGAATACAGCAAGAAGGTGGAAACGTTAGGCGGCAAAATAGTCCAGCAGAAGATGGAGATTTCGGGCATAGGATGGTGGGCACTGGCGCTTGACCCTGATGGTAATGCTTTTGGGATGCTGGAGTACTTGCAAAAACCATAATCCTTCCTTTTGTTTTTAGACTTATTTTTTCCTTCCCCGTTTCAGCTAATCTGTATTATGTCAAAAACCCCATGGTTTATACGTAAATTTGTACTAAAAGCGTATAAACCCCTTCTTTCAATCTAAGAGCATTTACTGCTTGAGGGGACTGAAAAATAGGCTGCGGTATCTTTGGGGCAATAAATTATGATAATCAACTAGTTTTTCCGTATGTTTATTGGGGTTTACGTGCACAGAACCATCGGGGACACCAATCACATGGTTTCCTCACATACAGCGACAAACAATTCTTCACTTACAAGAACTTGGATCTAGTTCCCAAAGTCAAGAGCAATGCTATCCAAGAATGGTTTGGCCGTTTGCCTGGATCTATAGGCATTGGTAACGTAAGGTATACAACCTCAGGCAAATGCGATGACGTTTCTATAATTCAGGGTACACAGCCTGTGATAGCTTCTATTGATGGAATAAAAGTTGCACTGTCATTCAATGGTAACATCGTAAATACGTTGCCGCTGAAAAAAGAAATGACTGAAAACTTCCCAGATTTCCTCTATAACTGTGATTCTGACATAGTTTGTCACAAAATGCTTCAGGGATTAAAACAGGGTAAAGATTTGGAATCTGCTGCTCGTACCGTTATGGAGGGCTTGGATGGCGCATTCTCCGTGATAGGTATTACAGGCGAGGGAGATTTTTTTGCCTTCAAAGACCCTCATGGAATAAAACCGTTGTGTGCTGGACATGACCCAAATGGAAAAACTTTTGCTTTTTCATCTGAAACTGTCAGTTTAGACATGAATAGTTTTGTGCGGGACTTTGAATTAAAACCCGGTGAACTCGTAACCGCTTCACCCGAAGGCTTCAAACGTACCCAAGTTATCAAAAATCCCAGAGAGGCCTTTTGCGCTTTTGAATATGCTTATTTTGCAAGGCCCGACTCCACATTTGGCGATGATAAATACGTTTATGAAATGCGAGAGGATTTCGGAAGAAACATTGTGAAAGAATTCCCAGAAATCGCCAAAGACGGCGACATCATAATGTCGGTTCCTGAAACTGGCGACGACTCCGCAATGGGTGTTCATGAAGCGTCAGGTTTACGTTGGGAACGAGCTTCAAGACGCCACCGCTATGTTACCGAACGTGCTTTCATTCTGCTAAACACAGAGCGATTCTCGACAATTGATAAGAAGATTAACATTTTAGGCTCCAAAGTCGCTGGCAAGCGAGTCATTATAACCGAAGATAGCATCGTCCGAGGAGACACGACCAAAGTTATTATCGAGAAACTGCGTAAAGCAGGAGCAAAAAAAGTATACGTCTTCGTAACTTTCCCCCGCATTATTGGACCCTGCTTCTACGGCATCGACATGTCCACTTATGGGCAACTCGTCGGTTCAAGAAATGACGCCGCAGGAATCGCTAAAATCATCGGTGCAGACGGCGTATGCTATCAATCCCTCGAAGGGCTCATAGGGGCGACCGGACACACAGAAGACCAACTTTGCTTAGCCTGCGTCACAGGCAAGTACCCCACGCCGTGCGCGCAGAAAATGGCTGACATAATGAAAAAACGTTTCCAAGAAGGCTACGAAGAAAAAAGCAGAATCTACGAGTCTGAAGAAGCTCAGCCGTAATCGCTATTAAGCGTTCCGTCCACTTTCTATCAGGTACGGTGTCTCGGATGGAAAAAATAGGTGTCCTAGTCGTTTCTTATGGAGCACGAGAAGTCGCCATAGCCGATACTCTTCTAAGGAGCAAAAAATACCAAGTAAAACTCTACGTCGCCGACAAACAATTTAACCCCTTCAACGCAGAAAAAGCCACAAAACACAAAGTCATCCCAAACCTCGACATAGAAGAAATCTGCAAGTTCGCCGAAGCAAACAAAGAAAAACTTGACTTTGTCATGGTTGGCTCCGAAAAACCTATAATTGAAGGCATCCGTGACTTAATCGAGAAAAAAACAGGTATACCTGTGATTTGTCCCACCAAAGAATATGCTATAGAGGAAAGCAAAGTCGCTCAAAGGGTACTTTTTGAGGAGATTGCACCCGAAGCGAATCCACGATTCAAAGTTTTCCACCCAGCCGATTACAAGGGCAAAGATGTTCAGAAGTCTGTATATCAATGGTTAGATGAATTGAATAACCAAGCCGTCGTCAAACCCGACAAGCCTGCTTTGGGTAAAGGTGTTGGTGTCTGGGGTGACCACTTCGCGAATCGTGAGCAGCTTTTTGAGCATTTCATGTCCAATTTCAAGTACGGTTCAGTCATTATCGAAGAAAAAATCGATGGCGAAGAATCCAGCTGCATGGGCTTCTGTGATGGCAAACACTTCATTCCCCTGCCCGACACGCGTGACTACAAACGTGCCTTTGACAATGACGTAGGTCCAAACACTGGTGGCATGGGCTCCTACAAAGATGTTGCCGATTGGTTGCCATTCTTAACTTCAGCTGAACGTGAAAAGGAGCGCGCGTTAGCAAACAAGGTTTTCAAAGGCTGGAAAACCAAAATAAGCGATGATACCGCCCTTCGAGGTGTTCCATTGTATCTTGCCTTTATGCATACTGGAAAAGGCATCAAAATCCTCGAAATCAACAGTCGCCCTGGCGATCCCGAAATTATGAACCTTCTGCCAATCATCAAAGACGACTTCGTTGATGTCTGCCTAAAAATGATTAGTGGTAACTTGACGGGTGTTGCACTTGAAAAGTCTGCGACGGTTTTAACTTACAAAGTTCCAGCAGACTACGGCGGTTATGCAGAAACCTTTCCTGCCAAAATCGACAAATCTGCAATTACCTCGCCCGTTGACCTAACTAAAGCCCAAGCATTAACCAAGAAGTACGGCGACAAAATCCGCATCTACCCCGGCTCCATGGAGCTGCGAGAAGGCAAAAACTACGCCCTCAAATCCCGAGCAATTGGTATCCTTGGCATTGGCAGCAGCATCGAGGAAGCGCGCAAAATTAGTCAAGAAGGCGCCAAAGTCATTACTGGCGGTGCACTCTGGAACCGCACCGACGTAGCCTCAAAACAGCATATAGCCAAAAGCGTTGAGCACATGGATAGGTTGAGGCACAAGGCTTGACGCGCGTTTTTATATCTGACTGTGAAGGACCCATATCCAAAAACGACAACGCTTTCGAACTGGCAGAGAACTTTATTCCAAACGGTGACAAATTTTTCACAAACATAAGCTTGTACGATGATGTTCTAGCAGATAGCTTTCACAAACCTGGTTACAATGCGGGTAGCACACTCAAGTTGATTTTACCCTTCTTCAAAGCTTATGGCATAACCGATGGTCAAATGGAAGATTTCTCCGCTAGAAACATTGTTTTAATCGCTAACACCAAAACCACCCTCCACCACATACAATCACTAACCGACGCCTTCATAGTCAGTACCAGCTATGAACACTACATCAAAGCCCTCTGCAAAGCAGTCAATTTCCCATACAAAAACACATACTGCACAAAAGTTGCTCTCGACAAATCTCCAATCACTCCTCAAGAAAAAGAGCGCCTAAGAAAGATAGCCCAAGAAATCGCGCAAATGCCGCCAATTGAAATTCCGTCAAACGCAAAAAACCTCATGGATTTTTCGATCAGCGACCAAACCCTTATCCAGCGCTTGGACGAGATTTTCTGGAGTCTAATTCCTAAAACGTTTGTCGGCAAATTTCTCACAGAAATAGTAACAGTTGGTGGGGAACAAAAAGCCGAAGCCATACGTGATGCCGCAAAACGTTCAGGTGTAGCGCTGGAGGATGTTCTGTATGTAGGTGACAGCATCACCGACGTAGAAGCTTTCAAACTCGTTCGCGATAACGGGGGTTTAACGGTATCTTTCAACGGAAACCGTTATGCAGTGAAGAATGCTGAGGTAGCTATACAGTCGGAAAGTAACCTTGTCACGGCTGTGGTAGCTGACTTATTCATCAAGTTAGGCAAAAAACAAACTCTCAACGCTCTCGGGTCATGGAACTTCGAAGCCCTCAATAAAAGCAAAGTTGATGAGGCTTTACTCCAACAACTCTTCGTCATTTCCCCTGACTGTTTGCCCAAGGTTCAAATAGTTACAGCAGAAAATATGGAATCACTCATAAAAGAGAGCAGCGCGTTTAGGAAGAAGGTTCGGGGAGTAGCTATCGGGAGACTTGGATAAATGGGTAAAGCGCAAATTGAAGACACTTACGCTGAAGTGTTTACTGGAATTTATTGTCGGGTAATCGTTACTGCAGACGATGAGCAAATCCTGCGTAAGGCAGCTGAGGACTCCACCGCAACACCGTCCGTTGTAATTGGCAGAACCGAGGGCGGCGTAGAAAAATACCTAACTCCAAACGAAACCCCCGACAAACGTGTAGGTGCCATATTACAGTTCTGGGGCGAAATCAACCCCAAAAAAACATTTGCCGAATCGCTAAAAAAATTCGAAACTGAACTTTCTTACCGCATTCGTCAAGATATTCTTGTCAAACCCTTTACAGCAGTCTTCGATGCAATGCCACGAGGTGAGGGCAAGTTGGATATGATGGAGAGCGTGGGTCACTGCGGCGATGGATATGAATGGGTCGAAAAGCGATATGGCAGAGAAGTCATCGTTGTTCCTCTGATGGTGCCGGACTTCATTATTGAACGTTATCTTGGTTACGCAAAGGGCGTTATGGGCGGCAACTTCTGGGTAATGTGCACTTCAAAGCAAGCACTCGTGGAATCAGGCGCCAAAGCGCTCAAGGCAATTCACAAAGTTTACGGAGTCGTAACCACCTTTGACATTTGCTCAGCCGGCAGCAAACCAGAAACCCATTTCCCAAAGATTGGGCCAACCACCAATCACCTGTACTGTCCATCGCTTAAATCGCGCTTAGGCAAGGAATCCAAGGTTCCCCAAGGCGTGGGATACATAGCCGAAATCGTCTATGACGGCATTTCCTTAGACGCCATCAAAGAAGCCACCAAAGCAGGAATCAAAGCTGTATTAGACGTCGATGGCGTCACCCGGATTTCCGCAGGCAACTACGGCGGCAAAATAGGAGAACACAAAATCCAATTAAAGGAGTTATTTCCATGACAAAATTTGATGTTTTAGGTTTCGGAGCACTCAACGTTGACATGCTCTTCAAAGTAGAAAAATTTGCAACCGCTGAAAAAGAAAGCTTCATCACAGATTACACGGAAGCCTGCGGCGGCTCAGCAGCAAACACGATTGTAGGGCTATCTAGGCTTGGCTGCAAAGTTGGGTTCATAGGAAAAATTGCAGGCGACCGAGAAGGCAAACTGCAACTCGAATGCTTCAAAGCCGAAGGCGTGGACACTAGCGGAATTATTGAGATGAAAAATGGCAGAAGCGGTTCAGTGATGGGTTTCGTGGACAGAACGGGCGCAAGAACCCTCTACATTAACTCAGGCGTCAACGACTTAATCGAGCCAAGAGAAATCAAATACGAATACATTTCTCAAACCAAGCTCATCCATCTGTCATCTTTTGTCGGTGAAAAATCGTTCCGTGCACAAAAAAAACTGTTAAGCTCCCTACCTGAAGGCGTCGAAATCAGCTTCGATCCGGGTTCAGTGTATGCTCAGAAGGGTTTCGGAGTCATAGAACCCATAATAAAGAACTCTCACGTCATAATGCCCAACGCAGCTGAACTTGAACTGTTAACAGGTGAAGAAGATTTCCGTAAGGGCGCCGATTTCATGATTGGGATGGGTGTTAAGATTGTGGCGGTGAAGCTTGGCAACAAAGGCTGCTATGTTACCGATGGCCAAGAACATCTCAACGTGGAACCATTCAAAGTTAAAGCGCTCGATACCACAGGTGCAGGAGATGCTTTCAACGCGGGTTTTCTCTACGGTTTAATACATGAAAAAAGCCTCTATGAATGCGGTCAGCTGGGCAATTTTGTTGGCTCCCGAAATGTGTTGGCGATGGGTGCACGCTCAGGATTGCCCTATGCTAAAGACTTAGCATTTCTTCGATAGTTTGTCGATAATGCTTTGGAAAATTAGTTTGCCATCCCCATACTGTAGCATCTGTTGCTGACGTGTCCATTCGGGTTGCTGCCACCAGTACATTGCTCTCTCTGGGTGAGGCATTAAACCGAGGATGTTGCCTTCTTTGTTACTGATTCCTGCAATATCGTAGAAGGAGCCATTGGGGTTGGTTGGGTATTTGCCGTCGGCGACTTCGCCGTCTTTGGTGCAATAGCGGAAAACCAGCATGTCCTCATCAATTAGTTTCTTTAGCAATGCTTGCTCTTGATCTTTGGGAAACAGCAATCGTCCTTCTCCATGGGCGATGGGTAAATTGATAACTTTCCCAGTAGGGATTTTGGTTGTGAATGCGCATTTGCCTTTGTTTTCCTGTTTCAAATATGTCCATTGGCATTTGAAGCCCGCAGGCTCATTGGTTGTCAATGTGGCTTCGGGGTAGGCGCTCATGCCTTTGAAGCCGGGAAGCAACCCGTACTCAACAAGAATTTGGAAGCCGTTGCATATGCCCAAGATTGGTCTACCTTCATCGATGAAAGTTTCCATTTCTTTAGATAGGTTCGCGGAGAGATGTCTTGCAAAAATGACACCTGAACGAACGTAGTCGCCAAACGAGAAGCCGCCTGGAAAAACCAGCACAGAATAATCCAACAAATTGCGGCGTTTAATTAACTCATTAACATGGACTGATTCTGATTGAACACCCAACTCTTGGAAGGCACGCTGAGTTTCTGCATCGCAGTTAGTGCCGCCGACTCGAATTACGCAGACTTTGATTTCTTCTTGGTTCATTGAGATTCAACCTCTGGACTTAGGGTTTTTTTCCAACTACGCCTTAGCGTTTCGAGTGAAGCATCAACAGTAACTTTGCCTTTTAAATCATGGACAAGTAGCTTCTGCTCTTTAGTTACCTTGCCAATCAAAGTGCAGTTTTTGCCCTTCATTAATTCCTCAAAGTTCTCTTTATCCGCTTCTGCAACTTCTATTAGGAAACGACTGTTTGATTCAGAGAACAAAACGAAATCATTTCGGGTTAACTCCTTCCCTGAAACCCCTCGCAAATCTATCTCTAAACCGAGGCCGCCTGCAAACGCCATCTCCGCCGTCGCCACCGCTAAGCCACCTTCCGAGAGATCATGACATGACTTGACTAAACCCTCATCGATAGCTTTTGTCACGATTTTGAAGGTGCGTTTGGCTTTTGCTCCCCTTACTTTGGGTACGCTTGCACCGAGGAAGCCTTTAAGTTTGTAGTATTCGGAGCCGCCGAGTTCGTTGAAGGTTTCGCCGATGATGTAGAGGAGGTTGCCTGCTGCTTTGAGGTCCATAGATGTGGTAGATTGGATGTTTGGAATTACCCCTATTGCGGTGATTAGAAGCGTGGGAGTTACTGTTCCAAGCGGCGATTCGTTGTAGAGGCTGTCTTTGCCCGAAATGAATGGTGCCTTAAACGCAACTGCGAAATCGTAACATGCCTCACACGCTCGGACAAGTGAGCCCAATCTTTCGGTTTTTTCTGGGTTGCCCCACGTGAAATTGTCCAAAAGCGAAATTCTTCTTCCGCCAACTGCGATGTTATTGCGTATGGCTTCATCGATTGCTGAAGCCGCCATCCAGTAAGCATCAATCTTGCCGAAGTTGGGGTTCATGCCACAAGAAATCGTTAAGCACTTTAGCGAGTCGTCGAGGGGTTTTAGCACGGCAGCATCATTTGGTCCCGCATACTGACCTTGAAGAGGTTTGAGAGTAGTGTTGCCTTTTACCTCGTGGTCGTAGGTGCGTATGACGCTTTCTTTGCTGGCAATGTTTGGTGCAGCGAGCAGATGTAGCAGGGTTTCGGTTAGATTTGTTGGCTCTGGAAAGTCTGGTTCGGTGAAGGTTGTTTTTTCGACGGTGGCAACTTTGGTGCTAGTGCATGGGTTGAATAGGAAAGTCATGTCTATGTCGCTGACAGTTTCTCCGCTGTAAGTAAGTATTAGGCGTCTTTCAGGTGTTAGAGCTCCAATTGCTGTTGCTATAACGTCTTCCTTCTCAAAAACAGCCATCACCTGCTCCAAATTTTCCGGAGGAACAGTGATTAACATGCGTTCTTGGGATTCGGAGAGATAAATTTCCCATGGCGCCAAACCTTGATACTTCAAAGGCACCTTCGACAAGTCCGCGGTGACTCCGCAGTTAAAACGTTCTGCAGTTTCGCCGACGGCTGACGATAAGCCTCCGCCGCCAATATCAGTAACGGCTGAGGCAAGTTGGAGATCACGAATCTCAATTATTGCTCGTTTAACTTTTTCTTCCTCAATAGGGTCTGCGATTTGGACAGCAGGCCGCGAGATTTCCTCCGATTTCTCGGTGAGTTCGGCCGAGGCGAAGGTTACCCCGTGGATGCCGTCGCGTCCAGTTTTTCCGCCTGCCAAAACTACGATGTCGCCGACTTTGGCGTTTTTGGCGTATCTGTTTAGGGGTAAGAGTCCTATGCATCCGCAATATACGGTGACGTTGCCCGTGTAGGACTCGTCGAAATATATTGCGCCGTTGACCGTTGGGATGCCCATGTTGTTGCCGTAGGTGCTTATGCCCGCGGTCACCCCCATGTACACGTATTTAGGGTGCTTAACGCCCACTGGAAGCTTTTTGTAATCGTAATCTAAAGGACCAAAACCCAAAACATCAGTGCATGCAATTGGATCAGCCCATACGCCCAAAATATCACGAATAACGCCGCCAACGCCCGTTGCTGCGCCTCCAAATGGCTCCACCGCCGATGGGTGATTGTGGGTTTCCACTTTTGCCGCTATGCCATAGCCCTTGTCAAACTTGACTATGCCCGCGTTGTCTTCAAACACGCTTACAGTCCAGGGCGCCTTAATTTGTTTGGTGGCTCTAGCAATGTAGGTTTTGAAAAGGCTGTTGATTTCTTTGCCGTCAAGTTGGATTTTTCCCTTAAAGGTCTTATGGCAACAGTGTTCACTCCATGTTTGGGCGATAGTTTGGAGTTCAACATCGGTGGGGCTGCGTTTTTCGGTTTTAAAATAAGTCTGAATTTCCCTGAGTTCCTGAGCGCTGAATCCCAACGCGAGTTCGCTGTTGACTTCGGCGAGTTGTTCATCTGTGGCATTTGCTGTAACCGCTTCAAAAACTAGGCTATTTTTGCGTTGGCTGTAAAGGTTAGCGTTCATTTGACTTCAGCGACGCTTATGGTGTAGTTGTCTTTGGTCGGGTTTGCCAATAGGCGTTTGCTCATTTCTTCAGCCTTCGCCTTCGCCTCAGTGAACGTGTCAGCGTCGAGGTGTACGGTGTAGACTTTGCTGACATCCACCGCTTGGACATTGTAGCCGAGTTCTATAAGTAAACGTGCAGTAGTTTCGCCTTCCGGGTTGCTGTGTCCGGGTTTGAGGCTGACCTCGATTTTTGCAGCGTATTTCATAAGCCTCTAAATTAAGCATCAGGATTTAAACGCTTTCGTCAAGAAAAAAGCAATATTTATGTTAAAATCATATGTTTATTCTGATAATCGATTTCAACGACTCTTTCTTTTGCTGTAACTTTGCCTATTCGCTCTGGATTGACGCTATTCTGCTCAAGTGCATCCATGGCTTTGTCAATGTCGGCTTTATCTACGATTATCCCAAAGCCCCACCCCATGTTGAAAGTTCTAAACATTTCCTCATCCGTTATGGTTAAGCCTAGTTCTGCTGCGGTTTTTTGGATTAAGCCAAAGACTGGTTGGGGTTTGAAATTGTTGAAGTCGAATCCTATTCCCGTTGAGTAGTTGGCTAAGTTGTTGAATTTTAGGTAGGCGTCGCCTGTTATGTGCACGGCTGCCTTGACTTTAACTTCACTTGCCAACTTGAGTAGCGCTTTGACATAGATTTTTGTCGGTTCGAGAACTTCTAATGCATACTTCCCTATCCAAGCCGTCGGGGATGTCGGTCGGATTGTATTTTCCTCCCCATTGTTTGAAGAGAACCTTTCTTACCAAAGTGATGCCGTTGCTGTGGACGCCGCTGCTGGTTAATCCGATGATGGGGTCGCCGGGTTTGATTCCTTCTCCCGTGATGATGTTTGGTTTGTCAACTTTACCTATTGCTGAAACAACAATGTCGAAGCCTGAGTTGGGGGTGAGGCCTTTGATGATTTCTGCGACGTCGCCTGTTTCGCCGTTTACAATTGGGCATTCGGATTGGTTGGCGCCGTCGATTATGCCTTTGAGCCATGCGTTTACAAGTTTAGGTTCACTGGCGGTTGCATGAATGTTGTCTGCGAGGGCGAGGGGTTTAGCTCCTGAGCGGATAACATCATTAACCACCATAGCCACAGCATCAACGCCTATAGTGTCATATTTACCCGCGAGTTCAGCAACCAACACTTTAGTTCCGACGCCTTCAATTTCTAAATCAAGAAAAACGTTGTCGCCGACGGAGAATATGTTGCTATACGGCAGATGCATAATGCCGCCAAAACCGATGTGCCTGTACGTTTCTTTGAGTGAGGTCAGCGCTTTTTTGGATTCATGGCGTTGCTGCCGATTGACGCCTGCGTCAGTATAAGTGTAGTTTTTGGGCACGGACTTGTTTCTCCTTGCACGCTAAATGTGTAGGTTTCTGTCTGATAACGATTTTGTTTGAAAACCCCTCAAAACTTTCCCTGAAACGGGTTGAATATTTGATTGAATTTTTGATTATTTCCAAAAAATGGGTTTGGTGTATGCTATTGTATACCGATTTGATTTAGGGTAAGGTTTTTGTGCTCAGAACGGTTGATTAGCCATTGATTAGCGTGCAAGTGCCAAAATATCACATCTTTGTTGAATACAGTGAGTTAGGTAAATCAGGCGTCCGCTTTAACGTTCCCCAAGAGGAACTCGTCCGAACCTTTGCCACGCCCTTCACCCTCGGTCAACCCTTCTGGTTTATGGGCAAACTTCTTAACCCCCAAAAAGTCGTAAAAGCCATCATCTTCTGGTCCTACGAAACAGCCGACAAACTGATCATGCCCAACCACGAAAATCTTTTAGCCGCCAAAGACAAAAAATATCTCATAGAAAGCATTGTCAAAGGCAAAGTCAAAGGTGCTTACATCTGCACCGAAAAATTTTTGCCCTCAACAGAAAAAACGATGGCTCTTGCTCAATCAGCAACGTCTGTTTCGGATGAACGGCGCAGGATTTTCGTAATTTGTGGTACTGATAATGAGATGAAAAAGGTCATTACTGAAGCTTTGACCAAACTTCATCTTGTGCCAGTGGTTATGTGTGAAGAACAAAGTCAGGGCAGAAAAATTGTTGAACGATTCGCAGAATACGCCGACGTTGGTTTTGCCGTAGTTTTATTGTCGCCTGATGATTTTGTTTATGTTAAGGAGGAATCACCTGCAAAACGCAAGCTTAGACCCAGACAGGATGTGGTTTTTGAACTTGGTTTTTTGTTAGGCAGGTTAGGCGAGGGCAAGGTACTTGTTTTTTTCAGGGAATGTGTAAACTTTGAGGGACCTACCGATTTTGAAGGATTAAACGTCACTGCATTCGATGACCGGGATAGCTGGAAGCTTGCCCTCATTCGTGAACTCACTAACTGTGGATATTGTGTCGATGCTGACAGGATTCTAAAATAACCTCGCTAACAACCACTGTGAGGGTGATAGTAAAGTTTCTATATCAAATGAACTATCCCTTTGCAATAGCTACTGCACTCAGCAAGTAACAGTTGCGGTTGTAGTCTAGTTCGGTAGGACTGCAGCTTCCCAAGCTGTCGACTCGGGTTCAAATCCCGGCAACCGCACTCTATTTTTCCTAAAATTTCCGATTATTTTTGTTGCCCTTTCAATATATTCACAGATTAATCAGTGATTGAAGTCCCCTAAAGTTATGAGCCATTTACTCATTGTTTTTGTCCACATTCAGGGCAAAACTTTGCCATGGAGCCCATTCTAGTATTGCACTTGGGGCAAATTTTCAATACTATTGGTTGGTTAAGGGGGTTGCCGCAGAAGTTGCAGTAGTTAGAGATGGCGGTTACTTGTGATTTGCACTTTGGACATGTTATGTATTGAGAATTACTTGGGACGGGAACCCAGATGAAAGCTGAAAGAATAGTTACCACCATATACAATAGGAGTTGTTGGTTGTCTTTATCTTTTTAGCCAAATTGTGCGCTAAAAATAATAGTTGAGATCACCAGATCAACCCAAGCTTTAACGTTTAAATGCATTTTATAAGGCGGTTTAGTTTTTTCTGAGCAACTAAGAGAAAAATTAGCTTGGTGTGTCAATTTGTTTCAGTCTCCTCATTCAACCAGTTTTTTTGGGTTTTTGGTTTTATTTAGAAAACTATATAATCCATCTTAACGTAAAACCACTCACTAAAAGGGCGAAATAAAGTTGAAAATTACTCTTGTCAATCCACCCTATCCTCCAAATGCCCATTCACATCCACCTTTCATCCCATTAGGCTTAGCATACCTTGGAGCAGTCGCCGAAAAAGCAGGCCATGACGTTACCGTAATTGACTGCCAAGGAGAAAGATTAACCTACGACACTTTCCGCCAAAGAATCGCTGGGGTTCCATCAGAAGTTGTAGGCGTAACTTCAACCACCCTACTTTATAATTCAGCTAAAACGATACTTGAAGTAGCCAAAGAAGTTCACCCAAACGCTGTCTCTATGATTGGCGGAAGTCACGTTAGCTTCTGGGATGAAAACGCCCTAAACGAGTCCAAAAATATTGATGTTGTAGTCCGTCGAGAAGGCGAACAAACCTTCCTAGAACTTTTGCAGCACATTGAAGCAAAAAAGGATTTTTCAGGAGTTTTAGGAACAACTTTTCGTGGAAGAGACGGAAAAATCCTTCGCAACGAAGACAGACCCTTTCTGAATGATTTAGATTCACTTCCTTCTCCTGCATACCATTTGCTTCCGCTTGACTCATATCATCGCATGGGCAAAACGATTTTCCCCATCGTAACCAGTCGAGGATGCGTGCAATGGTGTGACTTCTGCAGTACCGTCCGCATGTTCGGCAGAGGATATCGTACCCGCAGCAGCAAAAAAGTCGTCGACGACATGGAGATGCTGCATAACAAGTACGGCGAAAGCCAATTCACATTCTACGACGACGCATTCACAATCAACCGGCAACACACCTTGGAAATGTGCGCAGACATCAAAGCCCGCAAATTAAATGTGGAGTGGGACTGCGAAACCCGCGTTGACGCCGTTGACAAGGAACTGCTAGAGAAGATGCATGATGCAGGATGCATAACGGTTTGGTTCGGCGTTGAATCTGGCTCAGAGAAAATGCTTACCAAAATGCATAAGAAAATAAATCGTGAACAAGTCAAGAACGCTTTCAAAATGGCGCAGAAAGCTGGCATGATGACTATTGCCAGTGCAGTCATCGGCTTCCCAGGAGAAACGGAAGAAACCGCATGGGAAACAATCAACTTCATCAACAGTCTAAACCCCGACGACATCGGCTGCTATATCGCCACTCCTTATCCAGGAACACCAATGTATGAAGAAGTCGTCAAAAACGGATGGCTCCGCGTCACCGACTTCAACAAATACGACACCGCAACCCCAACATTTGAAACCCCCGAGTTAAGCATGGAACGCCTCCGCGAAATCAAATATAAAGCCCACCAAAAATTCTACCTGCGCCCAAGCTACGTGTTCAAAATGATGCGCAAAGGCGGCACATATGGCAGATCTGGATTGAAAACTTCTGCTGCGTACGCATTGCGAGCTATGCACATAAAACTCTCCTAAACCATTTCTTCCTACTTTAGGGGCTCTCGAAGTTTTACACCTGTTTTGCTAGTGAATTTGTTCTATAATGAAACAGAAACTTGTGTATATTGTTCTGCAATAGAACGACTCAGGAAAATTTAAGATTTTTGTGGACGTTTCAGAAACCCGTCTAACTGAAAGAAGAAGTAGACCAGAAAATTTTTCACTGTTCTTCTTCTACTCATAAAGACATCATCTGGGGTTAGGTGGTTGATCTTGCTGCACTAAAGTTGGATAAACGAAAAACTGTTTCCAACACAATTAGACTTCTTTTTCTTATATCAATAAACCTGACTTTTCCATTAGAAGAACGACGGGTGATTTTCTTCGGCAATTAGTTTTTCTTCTTCTTTCAAATAATTCACTCTTAAAAGAACAAAAACACTTGGAAAAATTTTTTTGTTGTTTTTTTTTCTTCCAATCGATTTTTGGGTAGGTTGACGATTTGTTCCTGCATCTTTTTTGATCGGCTTACAGATCAAAGCGTCTTTTTTAGAACTTGAAGCTTATTTTGCTAATTTAAGAAAGCAATATATTTAATCCAACATTAGGAATCTACCATAGAAAGGCCGTCTCAAATGAAAATAACGCTAGTTAATCCGCCCTATCCGCAAAGCGTCCATTCACACCCTCCCTTCATTCCACTGGGCATAGCTTATTTGGGCGCAGTGGCGGAGAAAGCAGGGCACCAAGTCACAGTTATCGACTGTCAAGCTGAGAAATTAACTTATGAAACTTTCCGCGAGCGAATTACACAAACTCCTTCTGACTTAATTGGCTTAACAGCTACAACGTTGCTCTACAAGTCAGCCATGAAACTAATTACCTTAGCTAAGCAGACTCAGCCGCAGGCTGTTACGGTGCTTGGGGGGTCGCATGGAACTTTCTGGGACGAAAACGCCCTCAAAGAATACCCGAGTTTAGATATAGTTGTAAGACGTGAAGGCGAAGAAACCTTCATAGAACTTCTCAATAAACTCCAAACTCACTCAAGCCTCAGCAACGTGTTAGGCATCACATATCGAAACGGCGACACAATTGTCCAAAATCCAGATAGACCCTTCATTGAAGACTTAGATGCATTACCTTTCCCTGCCCATCACCTATTGCCACTTGAAAGCCTAAAGCATAACGGCAAAATAATTTTCCCTTTAGTTAGCAGCCGCGGATGTGTCTATTGGTGTGACTTCTGCAGCACCGTCCGCATGTTCGGCAGAGGATACCGCATGCGCAGCCCAAAAAACGTCGTAGACGAAATGCAACTTGTCCACGACAAATACGGAATCGACCAAGTTACCTTTTATGATGACGCTTTTAGCGTTGACCGCAACCGAGTGGTAAAGATTTGTCAAGAACTAAAAGATAGAAAACTGCAAATGAAGTGGGATTGCGGCACCCGCGTCGACATGGTTGACCGGGAACTAATGAAAACGATGCGTGATGCAGGCTGCTTCGCGGTTTGGTTGGGTGTAGAGTCTGGTTCAGAAGTAATGCTTGGCGCCATGAACAAACGCATCAAACTGAATCAGACAAGACTGGCATATAAGACAGCTCATGAGTTAGGGCTGATGACTATTGCCAACGTCGTTTTGGGCTTTCCAGGAGAAACAGAACAGACTGCTCGAGAAACAATACGTTTTGTTAAAGAACTAAACCCTGACGACGTGGGTTTCTACATTGCCACGCCCTATCCTGGAACACCAATGTATGAATTGGTAAAAAAGAATGGTTGGCTAAGAGTCACGGATTTTGACAAGTATGACACTGCGGGTCCAACTTTTGAGACCCCCTCTTTAAGTATGGAGAAATTAGTTGAACTTCGTTACAAAGCTTACCAAGATTTCTATCTGCGCCCACGCTACGTGTTTAAGATGATGCGTAAAGGCAATGTCTATGGAATTGCTGCGGTGAAAACTTCAGGCGCTTACCTTCTCAGGTACTTGCACATTAAGCCCTGAAAACTCTCTACTTTTCAAAACTAATGCGATTACTGCAAGAACTAAAACTAAAGTGCTAAGGGAAACGGTTATTGAAGTAAAAGTAATCCCGATTGGTGATAAACCCAAAAATAAGCCAATTAACCCTGTTAAACCAAAACTTAACGCGACCGATAGAACTAATTGTTCGACAAAATCTATTTTATTTTTTCCTAAGAATAGAATGTTTACTAAACAATATCCAGGAAGAAAAGCAATAAAAATAAACCCTAAAACATAACGCAAACCAACAATCAATGAATCACTTGGGACAAAATAAGTAACCAGTAGCGTTAAAACCGTGAACCCGACGATAATTTCAAACCATCTAAGCGGTTTCAGATTTTAACCTCAAAAATTTAAAAAAAAATAAAAAATAAGGGAAGAATTTTTTACATGAACATCTTGTAGATTGGATGAGACTCTTCGAGGGGTCTTGTTCCAAGGTCACCGGCTGCTGAAGCTATGTATGTGTCAGTGACTGCGACTGCTGGAAATACCCATTCCGCTTGTTCTGCTGGACCAATCATTAGCCAGTTTGCGCCTGCCATTTGCATAATTGAGTTTGTAGAGGTTCTGCAGCCTGGACGGAATTCTTTAGCGACATTTGCTTTTACCCAACCCATGGTTGTGACAACGTTTCCGCTGCCTAAGCCTACAGGGTGACCATACTTCTCTTTCATGACAGGTATAGTTCTGACGGCTGTGCCCATGTCTGGTTCGAAAGCTGGGATAGCTGTGTCGATAAGAGGTTTTGTGATTCCGCCTTTCTCTGCTAATGCGAGCGCTTCAACAATGACTTTCATTTTGCCTTCCATTGTTGTATCTTTTGGATCATCAGCAAGCACTATGGACATTTTAATCCCGCTTTCTTTGAGGTTTGCAAGTTCAGCATCGGTTACGCCTTTGTAAACAGAGTTGTAGAGGCATCTGTCTGAAAGACCCATCTTTTTTGCTAAGGTTGCTGCTCCCATACGGGTCTTTGGACTCATTGCATCTAGCATGAGTGGTGCATCAGTGTGTTTCGGTACGAAGTCAATATATTTTTCGAATGCGGCTTCTGTTGTTCCGACAATGTCAAGAGCAAATTTGACACCGGTTATGTCGCTTTGGGTTTGGCATGTGTTAATGATTTGTTCAGCTGCTTTAGCATCAAAAATTCCTTTGTTTGCATCGGTAACCATTTTTTGGCCTAGCCAAAAGATGGAGCCGATCAGAAAAGTTGGATTTTCTCCAGGTTGACCGCCTATTTTTGCTCCAGCAAGGTCATATATTTTTTGTTCGGTATTGAACTTAAAGGACATTGTTCCACATCGGACGATTATTTCTTCAATGCTTTCTTTGCAAGTTCTGGAGCTTCTTCTTTGTTCTTGCCGAAGAGTGCCCCGATTGCGTCTGCGTCTTCTTTTTTGACTGCTGCGCCGCCCATGATTATGCCGACTTTGTCTTTGAGACCTGCTGCTTTGAGAAGTTCGTCGAGTTTTGCAACGTTGTTCTTTGCTGGGACTGTATTAACGGAAACTGCAATCAAGTTTGCATTATTTTCTTTTACTTTGTCAATGAAGACTTGTGGTGCAACGCTTTTTCCAACGTCGATGGTTTTGAATCCAGCACGTTTCAGTGATCGTCTAACTGCTTCTTTTGCTGTGTCGTGCATGTCTGGTTCGATGTTACCGATAACGACTATGCCGATTGGATTTTCTGGTTCTGGTGGTTCTTTTTCCATCATAGATTTAAGCCAAGACATTTAAACACCTTTTTTCCTTTTGATACTCTGGGCTTTTTATACTCGAAATCCATATTTAACCTTTTACCAACAATTCAAACGTAAGTATATCAAGTGGGAAAGTAAATGCTCAAAGCAAACAGAACATATGTCTTATTGCTGTTAATCTTTACTTTCTCATTCGTTTATCGCTTGCTTATGATGTTTTGGAGTAATTATCCATCTGGTGCCGACATTGGTCTGCATAACAGTGTAATTTCCTCTATTACAGGGTCAGGGTACACCAATTTTATGAATAATTTCTATCAGATGGGTGGAGGCATTTCGCTAACTTTTCCGGGATATCACATCTTTGCTTCAACCATAATCTTGATGACGGGAATGACTGGGTACATTGCGCAGGCAGTCATAGTGGCTTTGTTCTCATCACTTATTGTTTTATGCGCATTTTTAATAACCAGGAATATTTGGACGGAGTCAGCCGCTTTTATTGTTGCCTTTTTAGTGGCTATCTCACGCTTTGATATAGAAATGCTCCTTTGGGGAGGTTACCCCAACGTAATAACGCTTCTTTTGATTCCTTTAACTTTTTATTTGTACCTACAAAAAGACCGATTTTCTTTGACGCCTTTTCTGGTTTCGACATCTATTTTGGCCGGCTCCATATTCCTAACTCACTCGTTGAGCGCAGGCATTTTCGTCGGTGTTGCATTCCTCACTTTGCTTTTTGTTCTCGTTTCTCCCAAAACCTTCAGTACTTCAAGAAAAACTGTACTCTATTGGCTTTCTCCGATGATTATAGGAGGCGTCCTTGTTTTACCCTTCTTAGCGCAGGCTGTACCCACATATTTGCATGATAACTCTTCAGCCCCTGGCGTTCAAGGGGTCGGCGACATAACGTCTGCAATATTATCAACAAGAATCCTTCCGTTAGAAATGGTTTTGCCGCTCTTTCTAATAATATTAGCCTTCGCATTGTTCTCCAAAAAGTACAATGGACGATTTTTAAGTATTCCAACATTCCTTCTTTCTATGTGGCTGTTTGTTCCCTTATTTTTAACGCAAGGTTATCTGTTCGGATTTATCATCGATTATAATAGATTTCTATACTTTATTATTTTACCAGCAATAATTTTCATTGCTGTCCTAATAGACCACGCTTCAGAGTTCTTCACAAAAATAATCAGCACTTTCCGAGCTTTGACAAACCAAATGCAAAAAACAAAAAAAATAACTAACACCAAAATTGCGTGGCTCTCGGCACATTTGACAAGTAAGGCTCTTTATGGAGTCTTTGTTTTGTTTTTCTTGCTATTCTCCTTTATTGCACTACCCATCTTTATGGCTCCCTCGCAGAATGTTGGCGAGACAATCCAAAGTTATTACCAAGTCATGAACAACCCAGGTTGGGAAGCGATTCAGTGGGCAAAGCAGAACACGCCTACAAACTCAGTGTTTGTTTCAGATGCACTCTATGGATGGTGGCTTGGTGGTTTCGCACAGAGACCAACGTTGAGTGCTGTTGATCCACAGTACATAACGAGTGCCCGAGAGGTAGCACCAGCAAAGAACGCCACCTACCTGCTTGATACGGATTACTTGGTTGATAATGGTTTAGTTCAGGTTCGCGAGGATGGCGGTTATGTTGCTCGCCATAATCCTGAAATTTTGGCAGACCTCAATTGGACTTATTTTCCATATTCCTTTTTCACCTTTGATAGCAGCAGAACTGAAATCAGCTACAAAGTTGGGCAAGGAAACTTTTCGTCGTCTCTGGCTGATCTTGCGATGAAAGAAATGCATTTAGAGAATTATACTGATCATAAGACCATTGTAGTAAGCAGAGGTAACGACTTTTTCAATTATACTCAGTTTACAACTGTGTATGATCAATCAGCTTTTGTTAATTTGACTTCGACAATTGAAACCACTATTCCCGGTGTTTCTTTGGAGTCGGTTGAAATTAAAATTCAAAGTAAAGGCACACAAGTTACATTCGATGATGGACGCACATTAGCCTTCATCGACCAAGGTGTAAAAGTGTTAGGTCAATTAATCTTTGACCAAAATCAGAGAAATACCGTAGTCTGGAATGACGAAAACCCAGTACTAATAGAGTTAAAGTACGATCTTCAGAATAGTTCTAATGGCCAAATTCAACTTATGGCAAGCGCAACCTCAGTATCTGATTCGCTGCAGTATTACGGAAACCAAGCTACCATAAACCATTACTTCAAGCCTCTCATAGCTGGAAACCTAACATCTATTCAACTGTCTACGCCTATAGAGTTTAAAGAATGTTTTGATTATCGATTGGAATTGCAAAGAAACAATGTATCATATATTGCGTGCAGAAATGCTGAGTTAGATGTGAAATTTAGGGGAGACCCTGCGTTTAGCTTGGTATTTATTAACAGTGAAGTTGCAATCTTTAAGGTAAATGGGAACCTCAATCAAAACGGGTGAGTTACCTTCTTCGCCTTAAGTGCTATGAGTAAAGAGAAAAAAATCGAAATCACCTTCATCACCATCTTTTCAGTGCTTATCTTTGCCATCTTCTTCACACTTATATCAATGAACGGGGTGGTTTTGGGAAATGACCCTGCGGTTCACTTAGAAAAAGCACAAATTTTCCTCAATACAGGCAAAATTCCACTAGCAAATTTGGGTTGGACTCCGCCTCTCTACGAGATTGTGCTTGCAATGTTCATTTCTCTCACTGGAGCAACTGACATTGGGCAACTAATATTTCTAGTTAAAGTTTTGGCAGCTATAATTGATTGGCTCCTATTCCTCTCAGTTTATCTGATTGCTAGTAAATTTTTCAGCAAAAAAGTTGGAGTTGTAGCCTCTGTTTTGCTTTTGATGTGTTTTCCAATTTACGAAGTTAACCAGTTCGGCGGATACACCACCGTTTTAGCTTTGGTGTTCATGCTCTTAGTATTTCTCTACACGCCCCTAGCCGTAGAACGTTTTGGGTATTTGGTGGTTACTTTTTTTGTCGCTTTTGGGGTTGTTTTGTCCCATCAACTTGCTGCTTTTCTTGCAATTTTCATAATGCCGCCTATCCTAATTTTTATGTTAATAAAATCCAAGGGTGCCTATCTAAAAGTTGTAATGGCGTTGATTTTGGGCGGAGGAATAGCGTTCTTTCTATACTATTTCCAAGCAATGATCGGTTACCTTGATATAGTCATCGAATACGTGTTTTTCGCTGTAAAAGCTTATGCATACCAGATTCCAGCGGTCAGCTTTTATTCTTTTATGGTTAATTTTGGCTTCGTATTTTTCTTAGCGTTAACCGGTATTTTTGTTTCATATTATTTGTTAAAGAAGCAAAAGAAGATCATTTTTTTTGTAACCTTAATGCTTAGTTTCTTTGTTCCGCTCTTCTTTGCTGAATCATACCTTTTTGGTTTTTACATGCCGTTTGGCTGGTTTATCTATTATCTGACACCCTTGATAGCCGTTTTAGGAGCTGTACCCACTGTATTCTTAGCTGATAAATTCGTATCTTTTTACATCAAAAACAAATCAATGTTTAGAAAAAACTGGTTAAGAATAGCCACGGTCTCCATAATTATTCTTTTGTCGTTCATGTTTGTTGCACGTTCTGATATAGTATATGGAAAAATCAATGAAGCCAGCGTTTATTATTCAACTACAGACGTAAAAGCTTTAGATGCAGGAGTTTGGCTTAAAACAAACTACCCTGAAAATAGCACCGTTGTGGCTACTGAGATTCCGGGTTTTTGGTTCCAAGAGTTTTCAGGCAAAAACGTGATTGCACAAACAGATCCTACAGTACAGAGAAATGAAATTGCCGAGTCAGTTTTGAGTTTATCTTATGAAATAGAGCATTCGCAAAGTCTCATTAGAGCTTACCAAGCTAAAGGCGATATCTCTGATGAAACCTACATTTCTATTGATCAGGTTTGGAACAGGATTTCTCATTCTTCAGAAACCGGCGACTCCCTCTCGTACACAGTAAACGGCACTAACTACCAGTTCAAACTTGCCGACTTAAACAAACAAATAGTGTTTGATGAGCAACATTCACCTAAGGAAATAGAGTTCATCTACTCTAACGAACATGTTGCATTAACCGAGGCAGTTGTTGTTGAAAACACGAGTTACCCGCTTAATATTTCGTGGAGCTTGACACCTTTAAAGAGCGAACTATTCAATGCAACACTTTATTTAAGCACGTTTTTTGACCTAAAATACGACTTTGACAAGGCCCAAATTCCTCAGTTGCTTGATTGGGTAAACCCATGGGATGCACTTGCAGCCATAAGAACTGTTGAAGGAAAAACCTGGGCAGTTGCTAGCTTTACAAATACAACTTTGAAGGATAACTACATTGGCCTTTATGATGACAAAAATGATATCGCTTTTGCGTTTAAATTTAATGATTTACCTGATTGGGGAAACATTGGGGCTCTTGCAAATAGGCAAATTGACGCAGTCAGGTTCCAGTACCAATTCAACGACTTAAGCATAAACCAGACAGCGTCGCGTTCATATCAGATGCTAACAATGTCTAAAAACAGTTTCCCAACGTTGCAACCCGATACATTGCAGGGATTGTTTGACTTTAAACCTGGTGAATTCACGGTTGCCACGAGATATTACATGGACTACATAAATGGTAACAATATAGGCTTCATCGTTTACGATCGAAACCACCTAGATACCCAAATACTCAACAGCAAAATCCTGCAGCTTATTTACTCAAATGACCGATATGACATCTTCAAAATTATGAAATAACGATTTTTGGAGCATTTATAGATGCCATTTATACTTTTTGCCGGCGTTAACCATGAAATTATTGTGTTTTTAGCAACCCGCCATCAAAATAAATGCTCTGAATTTTTTAATCACAGGATTTTTCTGCGGGCTGTTTTGAAGCTAAATGGATAGATGCTTGAGCAGATTTGTGGTTTAATTGGTTGTTACAAATTATTTGGTTTTCGAAGGCGTTTAAAAAATTAAGTAGATTTAACGCCTAAATGCAAGCATGTGTCCCTTGTGTGCAACCATCCTGTGATCACGAAGCTCGTCAGGAGTCTGAAAAGTTGAGGAACATATTCGGCATTTAAATTTTTCTTGGATAAGCTTTTCGTAAGTATACATCTAACATTAGCCTTCTCACTTGTTTTCTTGCAAAAAATGAGTCTTTTACAAGTTCACTAAATAATAGATGTTCGCAGACTTATAAAGGAATTAGGATTTCTAAACAAAACAATGGACAAAGCCAATCATTCTCGTTTGAAATATATTATTTTTTATCGGCACCCTAAATAGTTACGATGTACTGTAATAGCACAAATCCTGCTGGAAAGCCAAGGAGGGACTAGACGCTTGAATAAAAAGACCAAACTTAAAGGCAAAGGAGCAAAATATTACCAAAACACTCACGGCAAAGTTTACAGAGTTAAACCAAACCCTAAAGCAAATAAACGAAAGTTGCTGCAAAAACGCCAGAGAAAAATAGATGCCCAACTTAAGGCAGCTGCTTAATTTTTCTTAACAATTTATCAACTTTTCTTATTATCCCCCCAATTAGTATCGAAGCGATTTTTTCTTAATTCTTTCTGGTAAACTTGCTTAGTAACTGATTCTTCTGAGGCGTGAAAAAAACAAAATATTCATTCAAACCCACTTCATTGCGTTATCGGGTAGGGAAAGGCTTTGAGTTGACCTCACAAAAACTTTTCAAGCGAACAGAATGCAAAGGCTGTATGTATAAATCAAATTCGTATTGTCAGAGTCAATATTTCTTTAATTTTTGGCTAAAATCAAAGTATGATTATGTTGTTCCGTTAGGGTGTTTTTGCATCCAGTCCTCAGCGCATGTGTCGGCTTTAGCTTTAGTGGCATACTCGGGCGAGATTATTTTGCCTTCATCTTTATCGGTTTGTCCACACTCGAACAATTGTACATGGTAATTTTGGCTATAATCTTTTTTCAAAACCATCAATGTCTGCCCTGATGTATCGTTTAGGTAGCCGCACTCGTGGCTAAGTCTTTTCCAACCCTTAATTAGCTTCATTTTTTATCCTTCAATATTTTTGTGCATGTCAACTTTCTGGAAAATCGTCTTTGTGCACAATCAATAGAACTAGGAATCCTTCAACTTAAGGTTATCATGCAAAAAATAAAACTAAAAAGAAGAAAAGGAAACTATTTGTATAGTTTTTCCCATCGGGTGAAGAGGTCTAAGACTTCGTCGCCGCCGTGACCCTTAAGGAACTCACGTGTTTCTTTGTCAGCAACTGCGTTCTTCTGGAACTCTTGAATCCACTGGGCTTTTTCTGCCAAGAATATGATTCCGTCTACGCCTTGTCTTGCAACACGTGTAGCAACAGTCATAATTTGCTTTGTTGGTGCAACGGTATCCCATGTTTCATTTGGACCCCGGACATAGAAGTTTACGAAGACGGGTTTCTTTAGAATGCTCTTGAAACCTCTTGCGATGGTTTCCCAGTACCAGGGGGTCGGGTAAGCCTTGCTGAACATTGGGATAACGAAGTAATCCGCGTATTGTGCCATGGCTTCAAAGTCATAGCCGAAGCGTTCTCTGCCCATTAATGGATCAGGGAGAAGGTTGACAAAGAGTGGTTTGCCGGAGACTACTTCTTTAACTTCAGCTAAGAAGTCAGTTACTACTTTTGCCCGCCAATCAAGCCATTTTAAGCCGCTTTTTCGTTGTTGTTCGATGCATCTCGGGCAGGTGCAGAAATGCTGGTCTGCAAAGTGTTGGCTGCTGATGCTTATGCCTGGTGTGACTTTGGCGGATTCAGCGATGATTTTTAGATTATATTCTCTTGCTTCTGGGTTAGTCATACATACGACGTCCCAGCGGAGGTTGTAGCGTTTATTGGTGCGGAGCGCTGGACCCCATGAGCTTACAGAGTTCCAGTCTGGACGCTTCGCCGCCATAAAGTTGTCACCGAAGCATGCGATGTTAGTATACATTTCCGGGTTGGGGTTTCCAACAATTCCTGATTCTGATTTTAATCGGTAGAAGTTGTAATCGACGCCTTCAACAGGCTCGGGTTGATAGAGAAATACGCCGAATTTCAAGTTAATACACCATTTTTTCTGTTGTTTTATTACGGAATAAAAGTGCAAGTTATTTAAGTCTTTTCAGTTAAGGCTTAGATTGGGCGGTTTTGACAATTTTGATTAGTGTATGTTTTAAGAAGGGAGGTAGGTCCACAGTGGGATAATTTGGCACTTTAGAATTATCATGTTTGGAGATTACAGATACCCCAAAAAATTTGCTCGCATCTACCCAATCCACAAAGTCGGTTGGCAACAGGTTTTTCTTGTAATCGTCATCCATTTTCGCAGCAGCCAAAAGCCACATTCCAGCCGATGGATTCTTCTTGAGAATTTCAACCAAATCTCCAGCAGTAACCATTAAGCCTTCAGTTTTGGAAACTTCCACGGCCAATTTTTCAAGCGGCAAATGCCTCTCTTTGAGCCTGTCTAACACTGTGCGGCAAGCCCAAATCGGCTCTTGCTTAAGCAATGCCTCAGTTACAGCATGTCTCGCACAATATCCCACTATCTTGCCTAACTTCGACGCCGGACCCGCTAAGATTAGCTTTTTACCCCTACAAGTTGAGGCAATGGTGACGCTGTCGGTTATTGAACCTGTAGCGGAATCGCCAGTATAGCGGCTTCGGACATCAAAATCCCGCAGCACAGCTGACTTGGCTTCAGTAGCTGTAATTAACGCGGCAACCATACAACTCTCCGATGGGTTCCCGTCGATGAAAACGATGATGTTTATGGTGCCCATGAGTTCCTGGACATCCATCTCTTCACCTGAAGATTCGCCATGTGAACAGCCCGCGGTTGCAACAACGTGAACTGAGAAGTTGTCGGCTTTTTTAGTGACTAAACTGTAATTTTTAATTTTTGCTGCTGTAACCATAGCAAGGTAGTCTTTAGTTAATCCCACTTTTCCCGCGGATGTTGTGATAAGTTCGAGCGGGTCAAGATGCAAGGAGCGGTCGCTGTAGCCTTCAGGCACTCCTACATTAAGGACAGCTTTAACCTGATTGTATCCGCCATTATAGATTGCTGAGCTAACTGTTTTTAAAGCATTATTACAAAAAACGCCTAGTACGTTCTCTTTCAAAACAAATCTTACGCCTTCAGCAAGCTCCAGTTCTTCCAAACCCATTTCACACAGCTATTTTTGGGGTCTACTGTCATTTATAGTGATGGCTTTTGTGGGACAGAGATTAACACAGACACCACAACGCGTGCACTGTACGACGTCGATAACCTGGGGTTTGCGGTTCTTGCCTTCTTCGAGGGCCCCAACTGGACAAATGCCGATGCAGATTTGCCCAGTGCACGGTTGGCACTTTGCCGCGTCGATTGTAACTGGGGCTTTTCGCTTGTCCATTTGAATCAACAATTAAATAAGCACCGATAATATATTTGTTGCGAGCAAGGTATTGGGCATGAAAATAGGCTTAGTCACATACACTCCTGAAAGGGTCGAAGGTTTTAACCCGCATGTTTTCTTCGCCAAATGGGTTGATGGACAAGTTTTTCCCGCAGCCGAAGGAATGCAGAATGATGTGACTGTTTTCTGCGATGCCAAAGCAATCCGCGAGGACCCAAGCATCGTTGCCCTCTCAAAAGGCGGACCAGCACTACGCCGCAATAGAAAATCCAATTTAGCTTTTGACTTCGTCTGCCCAACTCATCCACAATACCGCGCGAAAGTCTTTGACTATCTTGACACCATTTCAAAACAGGACATAAGCGGCGTCACACTGAATCTATACCACTTTCCAGACCAAGATTATTGCATCTGTCCAAGATGTACCGAGCAAAGGCAGAAAAGCGGCTTGGATTGGACACAATGGCGAGCCCAGACAATAACGTCTTTTCTGAAAGAAGCAAAAACTCATTGCAAGGGCACTTTTGCTGTGGAAATGTTTCCTGACCCCGTCTTGGCTAAAGAACGGTTTGGAATAGACTTCAGCGCGATAGCTGAACTGGTGGATTATTTCCATGTACCTCTTTCATCGAGGGATTATTTGACTAATTATTGGGTTGACACAATAGTCCGCGACTTCGTTGCCATCCTAAAGAAACCTGTGGTGGTAGAGCTCAGCGCTGAAATGCCCACTGACGAAAAACTTGACGCGCTACTAAAAACGGTTGCTTACATTTCCCGCCATAAAATCGAGGCTGTTTTGCTGCTTGTGCATAACTCGGAAAACGCTCGGCAAGTGACAAGGTTTGCTGTACAGAACGCTGACTTCCGCGAATGGCTAGCAAAGTATGAGTTTGCGGAAATGAACCGAATCGTTGACGATTGGGCCAAGACTTCTTTATTTAAACCCTGACATGTTGACCATATGTCAACAAAAGAAATTAGTGGCCAACACGGTGGGCGGTTCCAAGGTTAAGCTTTGCTGAGTTGCGCTCGGTAGTCTCTTAACACTTGCATGTCTAAGTCCGCGCTTAAAATCGAGTCTTCCGGTGAATCGGTGACTTCTCCAAGAACGCCCCATGGGGCGATAATTGCGCTTCGTCCTCCTCTCATGTTGGAGCAAACGTTGCCGACTTTTAAGATGTAGAAACCGAAGTTTCTCGCAATTCCAACCGTTAAGGGGTGACCTTGAACTGTGGGATGGGTTCCCATTGCAGCTACGGGCAACGAGATGATTTCCGCACCCATCATAGCTACTTTGGTTACGACATCTGGGTTGAAGGTGTCAGCGCACACAATCATTCCTAGCTTGCCCAAATTTGTGTCAACCACGACGGGCTCAAAGCCTTTGGAGACACCTGCTTCCGTCTCCGCTTTTATGGGGCTGATTTTCTTGTATTTAGCCAGCATTTTACCGTTTTTCCAGAGTGTGCTTGTATTGTAATATTTGCTTTCGTCTTCTTCTAGTACAGTGCCGCCCAGAAGGTAGATTTCTCCGATGGTTCTTGAGACTTCCTCGAGGAACTGCAGTGTTTTTTTGGAGGTTTCCTGTGAGATTTTTTGGGCATTAGTGAAGTCGGCCATGCAGTTGGGAACGGTAAAGTATTCGGGAAGGGCGATTAGAGCTGGTTTTTGTTTTGCGGCTTTGAGGACGGCGGTTTTGGCGGCGGTTAGGTTGTCTTGTAGTGTGAGGCGGATTTTCATGTGTAGTACGCTGACTTTCATGCAGGATGCCTTCTGTTTTGTGTATTGATTTTTGTTTTTGAGCATTTAAACTTAATTGGTTAATGTGATTATTGGACTATTCTTCGCGAATGGTGGCCGTTTGTCCAGCATTATTTTGGAGTTCCGCACAGATGTCTATTAATTGACGCCATTTATATGCATGCGGATAACCTTAAATACTGCCTGAAAGACAAACTCTGTAAAGCGAGGGACAAAAATGGCAATAAACGAATCAGAGGTTAACAAACTCCTCCCCGAAGTAAGAACCCTAATTAACAAAGTCGTCAAGAAAAACATGGCAGACGGCTTCCTATTCTCAGCTGGAACCGACACCCAAATAATCGCCTACGAAGCAGTCAAATACAACCCCGACATACCCTGCCTCACATTAGCCTTCAAACACGGTCAGCCCAAAGACACCGAATACGTCAAGAAAATGGTTGCACTCCTTCACCTTAAACACGAAACCTACCAATTCGGCAAAGAAGATGTAATGAAATTTTTCCCCAAAGTCGTCGAAGCACTCAAAAAATACGACCCCATGGAAATCAGAAACAGCCTCCCAGTCTACATCGGCTTAACTCTTCTAAAACCCAAAGGAATAAAAACCGTTTTTACAGGAGACGCCTTAGACGAGCTTTTTGGTTACCCCTGGCAATTCCATCTGTCCGAAGAACAGTTCGCCGTGAAACAACAGGAAATGTGGGCTGAAATGGGGTTCTCCTCATTCCCGATGGCAGAGTCTCTTGGAATGCAAATCAAAGCACCCTACAGAGATCCCGAATTCATGGCTTGGGCAATGAAACTACCTATCAAATACAAGATTAACATGTACAACGGCGTAAAATACGGCAAATGGATTCTGCGCAAAGCGTACGAAGACGTCATACCTAACGACATAATTTGGAGGCCCAAAGCACCCTTGGAAGCCGGAACAGGAACAGAAACATTACGCACCTACTTCAACGACATGATAACCGACAAAGAGTTCAATGAGAAGAAAGTAGCCATAAAAGCAGCCGACGACGTGGAAATCCAAGATAAAGAACAGCTTCTCTACTACGAGGTCTTCCGTCAAAAATTCGGCAAACCAAAAGACGTGTTCCCAAAAGTCGAAGGCGCAATACAATGTCCCAAATGCCACAGCTATATTAAAACTAAGATACAATTCTGCAAAACATGCGGAGCTTATCCCATCTAATTCCTTCTTTATTTTTTTGAAAAACGCCATTTTAACTGCTTTTTTCAGGAAAGACTTAATTCTTTAGTCTGTACTTTTGGAAAACAAAAAGGGTTGAGTCTGATGGCTAAGCTGAGTGATTTGAAGTGGGCTATGGGCACAAGCATCTTTGCCGCTAGCTTCATCTTTGGCATATTTTTACTAGGTGTTATTTTCCTGCTACAATATTATGTAGTGGGTTTTGACTTAGTAACCGGTTTGATTTTGGCTCTAGGCGGTACTTTATTGTTCATACTCTTCGAATACGCAATCGGTCCAGTCATAGTCTCCTTAACCACCCGTTTACACTTTCTAAAGCCCGGAGAGAATCCATGGTTGGAAAACACCGTTAAGGAGTTAGCTGCCAAAAGCAATATTCCGATGCCTAAACTGGCCATTGTCCCAAATAATACCCCTAACGCCTTCACTTATGGTCGAACCAGTAGCAGCGCCGTTCTGGCGGTTCATGAAGGGCTCCTTAGAAGCCTCAATGAAGATGAGATTCGGGGAGTAATCGCCCATGAACTTGGACATATTAAACATAAAGATTACATTGTAATGACAGTTCTTTCAGCTCTGCCGCTTATTGCTTATTGGATAGCGCAGATTGCATTAAACGCAGCATGGTTTAGTGGTGGATCCTCAAGAAGAAACAAAGACCAGGGAAACGCTGGTATCGTACTCATTGTTATCGGTGTTGCCTCTTTTGTAGTTTATATCCTGAGCTTTCTTGCCGTAATGCGTCTTAGCAGATTACGTGAACACTTCGCCGATGCATACAGCGCTTACCTAACAGGAAACCCCCGAAACCTTCAAAGCGCCCTTGCGAAAATTACCTACGGTTTATCTCTTGCTCCAAAAGCTACTGCGGAAGCGCGGAGCTTCTATATAGAAGACCCAAGCCAAGCAAAACAGGAAGTTGCTGAAATAATGAATAAAAAAGATGAATACGACCTTGACCACGACGGCGTTTTGGACCAGCGCGAGTTAGAGTTGGCGATGGAGAAAGAATCAAAGAGTACATGGGTACAAATGAACAGTTTATTTGCTACGCATCCACCAACTTTTAAGCGCATTTTGCTCCTAAAAGAAATCGAACAGGAAATGGGCACTGGGAATTACAGCAATGACAATATGTATAATCATGTGTAATACTCTTTTTTTGCCTAAAAATGTTGAATTACATGCGAAGACTAATATCCACCCAGAAATAAATTACTAACAAACCTCAAAAGAGAAACCAAAAATGGTAAATTACTGTCCAGAGTGCGGTGGAGAAATACAATATATCTCGTTGACTAAACATTACGTCTGCAAAAGCTGCGGATTATCCTGTACAGGACAGGAACTCAATGACTTGCATGACAAGAATAGGCCTGCCGATGAAACCGCTGAAGAAGTTAGACAAAACCGCAGAAAAGAATACCTTAAATGGTATCTTAGCAAAAAATAAAATTGCCAAAAAAAGGGTAATCACCTTTTTCGTTAGCCTTGACGCTGTTTTATCAGCGCCTATAACTAAAGAATTAACTTTAAATCGACTCGCCCGGTTAATTAAAATGGTGTAGGCGACTTTATGTTTCAGCGAGTTAATGTTCTGGCTTTTGCGGGAAGTCTACGCAAAGGCTCATTTAACAAGGCCCTAATCCGTGCCGCCGTGGAATTGGCACCCGAAAACGTTGTAATCGAAGTTTTTGATTTAGAAGGTATTCCGCCGTTTAACCAAGACTTTGAAGCTACTCCACCTCAAAGAGTCAAAGAGTTTAAGGAGAAAATCAGAGAGGCTGATGCCCTTTTGATAGCCACCCCCGAATATAATTATTCGGTTTCAGGAGTTTTAAAAAACGCGCTTGATTGCGCCTCAAGACCAAGAGTGGATATGCCTTTGGAAGGTAAACCTGTAGCCATCATGAGCGCTTCAACTGGAAGATTTGGCGGTGCAAGGGCACAGTATCATCTGCGGCAATCATTCATTTTTCTCAACATGCTACCCATTAACCGCCCTGAAGTCATGCTTACAGATTCAATGCACAATGTTGATGCCAATGGAAATCTAACCAACGAGCAAACACGCAAACTCATCGTGCAACTGCTCGAAGCGCTCGCAGCATGGACCATTAAACTCAAAGATAAGCCACAATAACTTCACCAGTTTTCACGTTGACACAGCAAAGCCTTAAAATGGCAATGTGTCTCGTAAAGTATTGGCGAATCAATATGAGAGTCATAGCTGACCTGCACATTCACGGTCGTTTCAGCCGAGCAACAAGCGAACAAATGAATATTCCCGAAATAGGTAAGTACGCAAAAATTAAGGGACTCAACCTAATTGGTACAGGCGATTTTACTCATCCCGATTGGCTCAAGGAAATCAAACAGACCCTGACGCCCGAGCAAGATACAGGGCTCTTCAAACTAACCCATATGGATTCTGCGATACGTTTCATTCTTCAAACTGAAGTTTGCACGATCTTTGATTACAAGGGCGAATCCAAAAAAATCCACCACGTCATATTAACTCCAAGCTTAGAAACCGCTATTCAAATCAATGAGCGCCTTCAAAGCTTTGGGAGTTTAAGCTCAGACGGCAGACCAATCCTTAATGTATCCGCTCCTCAATTTGTTGAAGAAGTTATGGCAGTTTCAGATGATAACATAGTATTTCCAGCACACGCTTGGACACCATGGTTTAGCATCTTCGGAGCATTTAGCGGCTTTGACACAATGGAAGACTGCTACCAAGACATGACCAAACACATCCATGCGTTGGAAACGGGTTTATCATCTGACCCGCCTATGAATTGGCGTCTCAGCAAACTTGACAGATACACGTTGATTTCTAATAGTGACTGTCACAGTTTTTGGCCTTGGCGCATCGGCAGAGAAGCCAACGCGTTTGAGTTGGAAACGTTCAGCTACAAAGAAGTCACAGAAATAATAATCGCTAAAGATTCTTCACACTTCAAGTTCACCATTGAAACTGACCCTGCCTATGGCAAGTATCATTTGACAGGGCACAGAAACTGCAAAGTTTCCCTATCACCAGCCGAAGCCACAAAATTCGGCAACATCTGCCCTGTTTGCCACAGAAGTCTCACTAAAGGTGTCGAGCAACGGGTGGAAGAACTCGCTGATCGCCCAGCAGATTTTAAGCGTGAAGGTGCACATGGGTTTATGAGGTTGCTTCCGCTCTCCGAAATCATCGCGGCAGTGCTTGGGACTGATTCGCCTGCAACTAAGGCCGTTTGGAAAAACTATAATTTGTTAACGGAGAAATTCAGTGATGAGTACAAGGTGCTGATTGATGCGCCTTTAGATGCGTTGGCACAAGTGGTGGGTGCATCGATTGCACAGGTTATCGTTAAGGTTAGAGAGGGTAATGCTAAAGTTACACCGGGATACGACGGTGTTTACGGTCAACTGGTTTTAGGCATCAATGTTCCTCCAGCTGTTAAACTCAAGCCTAAACTAATTCAACCAATTGTTAAGCAGAAGAGTATGACTGATTTCTGGTAAGCCACAATATTCAAGCAAATTGTTTAATTCCCCCAAACAATTCTATTTTGAAAGGTACCGATTACCTTGAAAGACCTTCTAACCAAAATCAACAAGATAGCCACCCAAAAGTTTGGCGCCCAATATGCTGAAGCCCGAGCCCAAAAACTCTACAAAACTGCCCTCACCCTAAAAGAGGAACGCGTAGAAGCCGCCAAACAGGGAATTGAAAACGGCGTCGCCCTCCGAGTGCTCGTGAATGGTGCTTGGGGTTTTGCGTCAGTGGGCTCGTTGGATTCGACTATTTTGGAGGATGCTGTATCAGATGCTTGTAGGATGGCTAAACTTGCAAGCGGACGGCTAAAAACACCCATTAAACTAGCATATGCCAAAGTTGTGGAGGACCATGTTTTATCCAAGCCAAAGAAGAATCCCGCGGACATCCCGATAGAAGACAAAATAAAAACTGCTCTTGCCGTAAACAAGACGAGTTTGAGCTTTGACAAACGCATCAAAAGTTGCTCAATAGATTACTTTGATTTGACTGGATCAAGCTTTTTCTTGAACAGTGAGGGCACGAGTATAGAGCAGGACAAGTTGTATGTCTGGGCAAGGATGACTGCTTCTGCCGTAACTGAAGGCGTCTTCACTTTTAGTCGGGAAGAAATTGGTTCCACAAAAGGTTACGAACTCTTCGATGAACAAGCCCCTGAAGCGTTAGGTGAGAAAGTTGCCAAGCTTGCGATTGAACAATTAAATGCCAAAGCTCCGAAGGGTGGAAAATTTCCCGTTGTTTTGGGTCCCAATGTTGTGGGGGTTTTTGTTCATGAAGCGTTTGGGCATTTGGCTGAAGCTGATTTGGCTCTTTCAGGTGGAGTGTTGGCTGATAATTTTGGGAAAAAAATTGGTTCTAATTTGGTAACGTTTTATGATGATGGCACAATTGATGGAGCGTTTGGTGCATTCAAATACGATGATGAAGGCGTTCCAGCTCAGAAAACCTTGCTCATAAAAGACGGCGTAGTATCTGGCTTGATGCATAACCGCGAAACCGCATCAGAAATTTAATGCTCAACCCACTGGTAACGCGCGGGCAGAAGACTTCCGTGTGGAGCCAATCATTCGGATGCGTTGTACTTATATGGCACCCAGAGACCAAACCTTCGAAGAATTAATTGAAGATGTAAAGTCAGGTTATTACTTTAAGAGTTTTAGGGGCGGGCAAGCGAACCTTGACGGCACTTTCCAAGTGGGCATTCAAGAAGGCTACGAAATTGTGAACGGCAAAATCGGCGCCCCCGTCCGCAACGCATCAATAAGCGGAAATACTCTTGAAACATTGCATCAGGTGGATGCTGTGGGAAAGGATTTCCTCTTAGACCCTGGTCGATGCGGCAAGGGTCAGACAGCTTTTATTAGTGACGGTGGACCGCACATTAGAATCAGTAAGGTGGTTGTCGGTGGCAGTGCTTGAAAAAAACACAATGATAAGTTTAGCTGAGAACGCTGTTAAAGCAGCGCTCAATAAAGGAGCACAAGACGCTGAAGCTTATGTTTACGAGGGGCAAGCATCAAACATTGGGATTGAACTGGGTCAAATCAGCAAAACAAACAGAATAATTGACCGCGGCTTAGGAGTTAGAGTGGCCCTTAACAAAGCAATCGGGTTTGCCTATACAAACATCGTGGAGGACGCAAAGGCTGTCGACGGCGCTGTTAATAGCGCATTGAGTTCGGCAAGGGCAAGTAAACCTGACCCAGACTGGAACGGGCTTTCTCAAAAGAAACCCTATGTCCAGACGCATAAGACTTTTGACAAAAAAATCGTTGCCTTAAGCTCCGAAGAGTTAGTAGGCATTGCCGTAACTATGCTAGATGCTGCTGGGCAAGTGGATAAACGTGTTTTCCCAATTGAAGGCGGCGTAGGCAGCGCTTATCTATCTAACGCCATCGCCAACTCAAACGGCATAACAGGCTTTGATAAGGGAACAGTGATCGAGTGCAGTGTGGCTACGTTAGCTAAAGAAGGCAATTCCGTTACACCTGTATGTTTCGAGTTTAACGCTGCAAGAACCTACGACCTTGACCCTGCTTGGGTTGGAAGAGAAGCAGCCAAAATGGCGCTTTCAGCATTAAAAACCCAGTCGGTAGAAACCAAATCAGGCAAGGTTATCCTTACACAATTTGCATTACAAGAACTTCTATCTTACACTTTAGTCAACGCGATCCGGGCCGATAGTGTTCAGCGGGACCAGTCTCCGTTTAAGGGAAAAATCGGGGAAAAAGTTGCCTCAGAAAACCTCACAATTTACGACGATGGCTTATTTGCCGGTGGATTACGCACAGGGATGTTTGATGGCGAAGGCGTACCACACCAAAAAACTCCAGTCATAGAGAAAGGTATCCTGCGCAACTTTTTGTACGATAATTATTCGGCCAAGAAAGAGGGCAAAGAAAGCACAGGTAACGCTTCACGGGCTGGATACCTCTCAACACCTGGAATCGATACAACTAATTTCCATATCATTCCAGGAAACAAAACATCTAACGAAATGCTAGGCGAAGTCGACGATGGTTTAATTGTCTATTACCTCCAAGGTGCTCACAGCAGTAACCCAGTCAGTGGCGAATTCTCTGTCGTTGCGACCCCTGCTTGGAAGATCAAGAAAGGAGAAATAACCCATTGCTCAAGAGGGGTTATGTTGGCTGGCAATATCTTTGAATTGCTAAAAAACATTAGCGTGGTCGGCAGTAACGAGAGGCAGATGGGGCAGCTGATTTCGCCTTGGCTACAAGTTGAGAATGTTCGAGTGATTGGGCAATAGTTCTCTGATTTTTCTACCTACTTGCCCAAAAGCTCTTTGAATACTCGCCTAAGACTCCCTCGTAGATTTGCAAGGTCTGTTGGGCGATTTTTTCCCAATCATACTTTTCCAGGACTCGTTTGTAAGCGTTTTCCTTGAGATATTTAGCGTAGTTGCCGTCAAGCAAGACTTTTGCAATCCCCCATGCTAGTGAATCAGGATTGTTGGGATATACTTTAACGCCGGTTACGTCATGTTCGATAATTTCAGATAAGCCACCTGTGTCGGATGCAACTACTGGACTCTGAGCCGCCATAGCCTCCAAAGCAACGATACCAAAGGGTTCAAAAAGCGAAGGCACAACAGACACATCAGCTACTCTTTGAAGTTTAAGCAATGTTGCTTCATCCATGAAGCCTTCAAAGAGCACTTTGTGCTCCAACCCCATGCTGCGGACGATGTTTAGGAGTTGTTCTTTCATGTAACCACTGCCAACGATTATGAATTTAGCGTTGGCTTTGCTCAGGATTTTTGGAACAGCGTTTATCAGAACATGGATGCCTTTTTCGTAAACTAAGCGTCCGACGAAGAGTACTATTTTTTCTTCGGGCAAAGCATACTTGCTTCTGAAATCCTTCATGTCATTGTTGCCGTCATAGTTGTGTGTGTTTACGCCGTTTGGAACCATAACTAGCTTGTCGTTTGGTAACCCGAAAACGTATTTTACATGGGAAATCATGTAGTCGCTGCAGCAAATAACTTTCCATGCTTCGTAGGTAAGCCATGCTTCGGTTTCATGAATCATTCTTTCAGTAGTTGTGTGTACCCCATCTCGTCTGCCCATTTCGGTTGAATGCATGGTCGCAAGAAGAGGTTTTCTGAAAACGTGTTTTAACCCGATTCCTGCGTTTGCGACGAGCCAATCGTGAGCGTGGAAAACGTCAATTTTGTCGGCTATTTTTCTTGCTATCGCAGCGGTTTCTCGTTGCATGTTCATGTTCATCAAGTAAACCCATGTAGCGAAGTCGGGTGCTGGGTTTTTGTACGAATCCACTCTATAGACTTCTACGTCGTCAATTACTTCATGGGCTGGTGCTCCGGGGAAATCGCAGGTTACTACATAAACTTTAACGCCTTGTTTAGCTAGGTTTTTGGATAAGAAGTATACGTGGGGCGATATGCCTCCGATTACTCTCGGCGGGTACTCCCAGCTTAACATCATGACACTTAATTTATCTTTAATGTTTGTTTGCCTCCGCCACCTTGTTGTATGACTTCACGACTTCTTTTACTAAAGAACTGGGGTCAGTTGAAATTACTGCTATTTTTTCTTTGGGAACTTTATAAATTCTAATAACCTCATCTCTCATCCACTCGGATTTTACGTTAACTCTTGCAGCTTCATAGAATCCAAGCCACTCTATGCTTTTGATGGCCATGTTGTAGGATGAGTTTGTGTTTGGTGACCGATGGTCTTCTAGGCTTTCAACTGAGTAAATAAACGGGATGCCTAATCCGTTTTTTAAAGTGACAGCCGCGGGTATAAAGTGCCAATCAAAAACGTCTATTAGGTCAACCTGCTTTTGGGAGTCATAGTAAATGTCGGTTGCAGCCCGTTCAATTTCCTGATTTAATGTGAGTACCCATGTTAATACTCCAATATGGGTTCGCACGGGGTTAGCTACTCTGAAAGTTTTTACGCCGCTGGGCTCCTGTGTTTGACCTGTTGCGGAGTCATCATAAGTTACAACGTTAACATCCACTTTGCTATTGGCAAGTTGTGTAGATAGAGAACTGACGTATCCAGAGAGTTGACCAACAACCCTAGGCGGATACTCCCAAGAAAAAATGATGACACGCATATTTCCACTACGTGAAAAGTGAGCAGACCTTAATTATTCCTCTTCCATTGAGATAGTATCGTTTCTTGCCTTCATTGTCGTAGAAACTTTCGGCGAAACCCTCCGATTTGTATCGGTCTAGGATGCCTTCGATTTCGTTGGGATCTTTCTGCAGAAGTCGTGCTACTTCCTCGCCTCTTCGAGCTAAATCAGCGGCGGTAGCGCACAAGTTATGCAGCGTCTGAAGGACTTTATCGGGAAATGGAAGTTCTTCTCTCATTTTGTATGCACCATGCCATCAGAGAGTACATCGACTTATCTTATAAACGCATGCGGGTTTGCTTTTCTTAGAAAAGCTGGGTTGCATCCTGTACTTCCTTGATTTGGGCGGTGTATCGCTTTTTTGCTTCATCAACCATGTCTTTTCTAAGTTTTTCGCCTCTTGCTCCGGACGTTTTTAGTGCCTTGAGCTTGGCTGCTAATTTCTTGTCTTTTAGCGAGCTCTGGACCCAACTTTCGAAATCGCCGTTGTCAATGTGGAATTCTATAGCTTTGGTGTCTACTTCTTGTAGTGTTTTGATGAATCCCTTCAAGCTCCAAGCCATCATGTTCGTATAGAATTCCTTTCCAATGCCTGTGTAGAATAGGAATGGTTCGTTAGCCGTTAAAATTGTAAGTCTTAGCCTTGCTTCGAAATCGTTGAGTAATGTCTGGGCAGCTACAAAAGCGTCCATGGGTGACTCATATGGGCTAAAGTAGGAGTGGACTTCTCCAGGTCCGCCTCCTGCAGTGAACATATAGTAAAGGTGGTCGCTTGTTTGGAAGTCACGCCACAACCTGAGAAACTCGCTATCCTCTGCTTCTTTTATCATTGGTTCTAATCTGCGCAGGGTTGTGTAGTACGCCCATTGCATTACATTGCCAAGCCACCCAGATTGGTCTCTTTGAATGTCAGCCCACGAAACGGTGCCTCCAGCTTCTGGGACATCAATTTCTCCTGCCGAAGCATGTTTGTCAATAACTTCAGAAGGTGTAACCATCTGCAGGTGGTCAAACTTTAGTATCTCATCTGGGAGATGTTGAAGGAAACCATGGATTCCTGTTTCTGGCCAGTGGTGTTCGCCAAAGGTTTCGTAGTCGGGAAAGATATTGATACATTCGCCCTTTGTTTCAGCTAGCCACCGAGCGTATTTGTCTGCGGTTAGAGGCCACTCTGGCCACCATCTTGCCGAAAACCTAAAGCCGATGTCGTCAGTTAACTTGTAATTTCGTAGTAGAACACGGATTTTTTTGGTACCTTTAGGTGTGTAAATGAAATTGGGTGATTTTTCACCAAGTATTTTCTCGATACCTTCAGTGTAAATGCCCTTGTAACCCATGCCTTCAACGGTTTTGGCGATGGTGTTGTTATAGAGTAGTTCTGTGTTCTCAAAAATGTGCGGTGTATAACCCAGCAAGTCCTTGACGGTTTGTTTGTGCATTTTTGCTTGTTCAATGAACTCTTCTTTTTCAGGGTAGAGGCTGGAAATTGAGTGGTAGTATGTTTGGTTTAAAAACTCGACGCATCCTGAAGTTGAAAGTTGTTTAAAGCTTTCCAGGAGGTCCTTGTCGAACATTTCACATTGTTCAAGAAAAACCCCTGAAACGCTAAACGAAACTTTAACCTGTTTGCGGTCATGTTTGTGTCGGTCAATTACGTCGAGAAGTATTTGGTTTGAGGGAAAGTAGCATTTACGTGCAGCTCTTTTGAAGATTTCCCTGTCAATTTCATTATCAAAATAATAGTTGAATAGTTCATTTTTCAATAAGCGCCTAAATGTCTTGCCTTCCCAAAACAGGTTTCTTCTCAACCTGTGAGGTTGATGCACTTCAAAGACAAACACAACATCGGTCATAACAATTTAGCCTTCAATCATCATAACAGAACTTACAGGTATTTCTAATTTTTCTTCATTCTGCAACCTACAATTCTATTTGGGTTTTTTACTGTGAGTTTGAGAAAGTTTTAATGCTTTTCATTTACCATTATAGGTTAAGCGGTTGAGGCGGGTTGGCTGAGGGCAAAGAAGAAATTTACTCAACTATGTTTAGTTCGCTTAAACATCCTGCCCGCCGCAAAATACTTCGAATATTAGCTGATAAGCCCTTGACTTTTTCGGAAATGCTTGAGTTGTTGGGTGTTTCCAGCTCCAACTTAACCTACCACCTTGAAAGTTTAGGAGAACTTATAGCCAAAGACGACAATGGCGTTTACAGATTATCCACATTTGGATTGGCTTCTGTTAGCACAATGAAGATCGTGGAAGAAGCACCTCCCGTTCAGCCCAAAAAACGTACGTCTCTATCGTTGAAGTGGAAAACTATCCTCGGAGTTTTACTAGTCGGCTTAATAGTATTTGCCAGCATGGCTGCACTGCAATATGGCGTTTTAAATCAAACATCCAGCGAACGGGACAGTTTGAAGTCAAAATACAATCAACTGCTATCCTGGAGCGCTTCCACAAACAACGCCATAAATTTCTTGCAGCAAGTAACCCAACTCGACACTTCACACTATCAAGCAACTCTTTTAAGCAATACTATCGAGCAGCGGTCTGATTTAGGTGGTGCCTTAGAGCAGGTAATGACTTATTCTTTGACCAGTATTGACAGCAAGATAGATGTAGTTTTCAGGTTCCGCAATAACCAGTTGTCCCGTTACCAACTTATTCTGCTGGATGGTGCGCCAGTTTATTCTCAAGCACAATCCCATAGCGAACTGGATGACGTAAAGAATCTGATCAGTAGGTTTGCGACGTTTGAGGGTAACTCCTATCTGGCTAACATGAGTAGTTTGTTGGCATTGGTTGTCGAGCCACAAAATATTGAAATAAAAGAAGGTAACCTAAAACTCAACGCCTCCTTCTCCGGCAACGGCGCACAAATACTTATAATGTATACAGAGAACGGGGTTGATTTTTCGCCTAAGAGTCTGAGTTTAATTTTTGATAACGGTGACTTGGAAACTTTAGCTGATGGTTACTTCTTGTTCAATGTTGGAAGCACTGTGATTAACGTATCAAGCGACAAAGCATTAGAACTTGCAAGAGTCGCTCTTGGAAGTTACAGCTGGACCGCAGAAGGAAACGTTGTTTCTAGTTTTCAAGTGCTTCCTCAACCAACCGTGATTTTCCACCCTAATACCAAAAACTCTCTTGCTCTCTACCCGCAATACACGATAATATTTTATCTCGACAAAGTATACCCTGGCGGAGTAAACTCGATAGCTGTTGAAGTTTGGGCAGATAACGGAAGTATTGCTCAGATTAAGACCCAAAACAGTTAAACCTTCAGAAAATTGGCTTCTACACAATTAGATTGTGTTTGCGATAAAATGGTGTCAATCTTTGGTTTTCTTAAAAAGAATTATTTTGCGATTAAACAAAAAAAGAAAAGAAAGGAAAGTTTTCTTGCTTCTTTACTGTCTTTTCTTCAGCAGTAGTAAGATCATTACTATTGCCACTACGATTATGAGGACAAATAATCCTGCGATTGCTGGCACGAAGTAGATGTCTACCATTGATGCTAAAGTCGTTGGTGCTGGTGTTGCTGTTGGGGCTGCCGGATCAACTGTGAAAGCAGTTATAGCGTGTGCTGGCCAGTAGGATTCAGAGCCTCCGAACGATGCATAGACGGTGTATTGTCCTTCTATGTCGGGTTTCCAGTTTAAGCTAAAGAATCCATCGGTGCTTACTGTGGTGCCTATCTCTCGGTAGTTGCCGTTTGCATCAACAACGCTAATGACGATTGGAACGCCAACTATGTCTGTGGGACGTGGTTTCTGCATGTAAACGTACTCCATCCATCCGGTTTGGCTTGCATCAGAGACTGCTGGAACGCCGTTGGGGAATCGTGCTGCTTGCTCTTTTTGTTTTGTGCCTGCCGCTATGTCGGTGATTGTGCCCTTAATCATGATGCTGCTTCCGCTTGGAATAACATCGTTGGTGACTGAGACTGTCATTTGGCTTGGTCCTTTTCCGACAGTGTACACTTGCATGTCATAGGTATTAAGGAAGACAAAGAATCCATCCGCAACGCGATCGTATGTTGCGTCCATGCCTGTGCCCCAGCCCATCAAAGTCCATATTTCTGTTCCGTCTGTAGCGTTAATGACTCTGTATTGCACATCTTTGTAGAATGGTGAGTTGGGCGAGTGTTCTGTGGATCCTAAGAATAGTTTTCCATCCGCAATAACGTCGAGGTCATATGGGTAGGTTCCGTAGGATGTTTCAAGACCTGCAAATGTGCTGTTTCCGGGACCGCCGTTTCCGTAGGTCCATAATAGGTCTCCATTGGTTATGTCGTAGGCGTAGAGTTCTCCGCCATAGCCTGTTACGTATATTTTGCCGTAAGCGACCGCTGGATAGTTCCTGAAGTAAATGTAATCATTCATGGGTTCAACTGGTCCCCATATTTTTTCGCCGTTGGTTAAGCTATAGCCCGCCATTGTTGTGGTCTCTTTGTCATATAGTATAAAGACGCCTCGTTGAGGATCCCAGTTTGCAAGACCACGAGTTACGTTGCCTTCTGCGGGTTCAAAGTGTTTTGTCCATAGTACTTGTCCTCTTGAATTCGGGTTCAGGCTTATGGCTGTAACGTTCGCTCCTTCTAAGGATACAGTTGCAAAGGGAGCAGTTGGATGCCCTCCGAAACTGCCTTGAACCAGAAGCATTATGTTATCCAGACTAGCTCTATCAACGCGCCATGTACCAGAGTTTGAGAGTGTTATTGATACGTTGTAGTCATAGTTAGCTGGTGTGCTTGCGTCTATTTGTCCTGAGTACCATCCGCCTGCTGCTGTTCCTGCTGCTGTTGCGATAGATTTAGAGGAATTCCATTGAAGAAGGCGCCAGTCAGGATTAGCAGTTGTGCCTTTGTTGACAACTGAGTATCGTATTACTTCGCCGTTTGGACCTGGAACTGCTGCAAGATTAGTGTTTGTTGACGGAACGCCTGTTACGTTTAATGCGGTTGGAAGTCCTGTTGTTGGGTCGTATGATCTTCCGAAGTTGCTTGAGAACAGAAGTCCATTCGGTAGGATGCCGTGTTGGTTGGGAGTGTCAAGTGAGGGTAGTAAACCAAAGCTTATGCTAGGTAATCCAGATCCAGATCTTCCTATGTCCGGGTTGTACCAGATTTGCTCGCCGGTTTGTAAATCTATGCAGACCCATCCGCCACCTACGCCAGAATTGCCGTACGGGAGTTCGTAGTATAGTCTTCCATTCATGATTAGGGCGTTAGAGAATCGAGTTTGGTATGAGCCGCCTGTGTAATACATTTCGCCTGGGATAGCAGTGTTGTTTCCGCCAACTACACCTCCATCTTGAAGAGGTTTGCTCCACATTATGTGTGCGCTGTTTGGTGCGGTTCCATCGGGTTGTACTCTCGCAATGTAGAGGCCAGAGGTGCCTCCTCCGACCGAGGCGCCGGATAGGATGAATGGTTCTCCAAGCCAGTTTGACGAGATTGAATACCAGTCTGTGTTTTGTCCTTCTATTGGGCGTGTCCAGTATTCGGTTGGCAGCGGATAGCTGTTTTTGGGTGCCGGAAGCGGGTCTTGCTGAACTGTTAACTCAAATGTATCGTGCGCCGCTGTAAATACATCGCCGTTCCATGTTTTCTCAGTTGATGAGCTATTCCAAGTATATGTTTGTTCAGGATAGTTAAAGTTGAGAGTGTATGTGCCGACTTGAGTTGGTGTATAGCTGATGAATTGAACGCTGGTTGGGTCTGAAACTATTGGCCAGTTGTATGATTGTTCTTTTCCATCAGGAGCTGTTACCGTTAATGTATAATCATGGCGTCTGATGTCGTTGTCTACGGTTGCACCAGGAAGAGGACCGTCAACCCACATTATAATAAGGACGGATTGACCGACACCAACAGGGTTGGGTCCAGCCTGAAGATAACCGTAGGAGTCAATAGTCCATTTAGGTGAGTGCGCAGTTGTCGTTGGCATTAGCAAAATCGATGTAGTCATTGAAATTATTAGAAACAAAGCAATCAAAATAGTTGTAACTCTATTTTTTGAGTTTTTCATTTTATTTTTTCTCCAAATATTGAACGAAAACCTTTAGGATTTCGCTCATGCTTTAATGTATTTTGATTGTATGTCTATATAAAAATTTGCAGAGTAACACTGACGACAAAAAAAAACAGCGTTTAGTAAAAGAAATTGTTTCTGTTTATGGTAAGCCCTTGAAAATAAAATATTTTGAGTTCGATGGGGAAAATTTATATGACGAGCCGTTGACTACCATGACATGGCTCCCAACAAAAAACGTAAACCTGCAAAACGTAAATCCTACAACACACTGTTCATAGGCGTAGCCGTAATACTTATAGTAGTTTTCGGCGTCGCAGCTTACATGGCAGTAGCTAACCAGGGTTCACCAACAAAGACGTTTCCTCCCACCAAAGTTTTGCTAGAAACCTCCGCAGGGAACATAACCATCGATTTAAGAACAGATAAACCGATTACTTCAGCAAACTTTGCAAACCTCGTTAAAGATGGTAAGTACGATGGCACAATCTTCCACCGAACGATTACTGGCTTCATGATTCAAGGTGGAGAAGTTAGCGGTTCAGTTCCAACAATACCTGATGAGATAGGCAACAACAACCGCAACACACCATACACAATAGCGATGGCAAAGACCAGCGCACCCAACTCTGCAACGAGCGGATTCTTCATAAACGTCGAAGATAATGGACAAAAGTATGCTCCAAGCTTCGATGCAACCTACACAGTGTTCGGCACAGTAATCTCAGGCAAAGACGTTGTTGACGCAATAGCTAATGCTCCAGTAACAGAAAACCCCAACATTCCTGGTGAAATGAGCCTCCCAGTAAACCCTGTTACGTTGATAAAAGCGATGATTCTACCATAAGCAAAAATAAAAAATCATTTTTTTCTTTTCTTTAATTATGAGAGAAGAGTGTTATAGATGTCTTTTTGCGATAGCAATAATAGTTATCATTTTAATTGGTATTGAGGTCATAAATTATGAGTGCAAGTAAAGATGAATACTCAAATGCAACCAAAGTTCTTCTCCACACAAGCATGGGTGACATAACCATCGCTCTAAGAAATGACATGCCAATAACAACTGGCAACTTCAAAAACCTTATCCAAAAAGGAACCTACAACGGCACAATCTTCCATAGAGTCATACCGGGTTTCATGATTCAAGGCGGGGACCCAACAGGAACCGGATATGGAGACCCATCCATTCCCGAGATAAAAGATGAATTCACAAGAACCAACCGCAATGACAAAGGCACAATATCTATGGCGAATGCGGGTCCAAATACCGGAAGCAGCCAATTCTTCATCAACCAAGTAAACAACAACTTCTTAGACGACAAGCATCCAGCGTTTGGCAAGGTTGTCTCTGGAATGGATGTTGTCGATGTGATCGCTAAAGTGCCAAGAAACTCAAACGATAAACCCAAAACAAACGTAACAATAATCAACGCATCAATAGTGCCATAGACAAAAAATGAGAACTAAAAAGACCAATAGTTACTTTTCTTTCTTTTCTTCTTTCTCTTTAGGCTTAGAACCGATTTCGACAACTTGAATGCCGATTTGGTATCTTTTTCCGCCTGCGACCATCTTGCCTGTTCCATAATAGCCTTTGCTGCCTGTTTTGAAATCTTTCTTGTCAAGGATGAAGTTTTGTTTATCGCTACATAACTGTATGGTTGCCATATTTACATCGCTCATTTCAAAGTTCACCTAACATTCATCTAATCAATGCGCTGTTGCTTTTCACCTTTTCGCTCTCCAAACAAAGGTCGTTTCTGATTTTCAGATTATTTTCTTATTTTCATTATGCCCAAATCTACCGCCAGCATGAAAATGAAAGGTAATGCAAGGTAGAAAAACGCAAAAAACACATTGCCAAACAACAAAGTGAAGGGCTGAGAAAGAACATTTGGATTGGAAAAGTCAAGTCCAACTACATCAAGCACCCCCAACAAAGCCGAACCAGCCACCGTTAACCCTAAACTTACCATAAACTGCATTGTGAGTTTTCTTTCCTTTCCAAACATGACAATTGAAATAATCGCTGACAAAACAAACATCCATGCAAAAGAACAAACAAAAATGGCAGCGCCCGTGTTTGAATTAATCCAGAAGGCCAATGGTGGAGCAGAAACTGCAAAAGAAGTTGCAACTGTAGTTAAGGCTGATTGAGTAAAAATTTGGTAGCTTACCATTAAAACCCAAGCTACAACCAAATAAGCAACCTTTTTCGGGATTGACCTAACCACTCAAGCACCAATGACAATAGCGCAAGGATGGTTTTATAACATTTCCCATTACAGATGACTATTCTGCCAAAACCATTTCTGGTTAAAAAACTCCCCTACAATTGCTATATGAACGGGATTAAAAGTTGGTGTGGAATTGGTGCGGTCGCCGGGATTTGAACCCGGGATCATTAGCTTGGAAGGCTAAAGTCCTAAACCAGACTAGACGACGGCCGCGCATCCTAAGTCCATATTCTCAGGCGTAATTTAAGTTTATCTGGACTTGAAGATGTTCAAGGGAGAAATGTTCTTTGGTTTTTGTAAAATTTTGAATTTTACAATGGGAAATATGTTTTTGTAGGGAAGCCTATATCTTAGTCACGACTATGAATATGGTAGTTTAGGTTGGACAAAATGAGTTCAGGAAAGGATAGGCATAAAATTCCCGGCAGCCGAATGAAAATCCTAACTAAAGATGCCAAACAAATGGTGAATGGACCTTACTACTGCCCAAAATGCCGAAAAGAACTTTTACAGATATGTGCGAACGTTACAAAGAAGGAAGTGTACGCAGTCTGTAAATGCGGGCTTGAGTGGCCATTAACTTACGCGCCTGTTTTTCAACCTGTCGATTACTATAACAAGTTCAGGGATGCCTGGAAAAAACAGAGCTACGGCATAATTAAACAAAAATAACCCCTTATTCTCGCACCACATTTTTCGAGATTTTGGATAGCTTTCAAAACAAATTATCTATAAGCAGGAAACCCTCCGTACTATAAATGGAGCAAACGCTTTGACTGAAGAAAAACTTGACTTCACTCGCAAATTACTTGTCTTGGGAAACCTTGGGCTTCTCGGATGGGTTTTTCTAGCCTTCTTTAGCGTGTTGTTTTACAATTTTATTTACAGTTGGCTCTACTTAGTTTTCTTAGCCTTCATGATTTATGCGGTTACGCGTCGGATAGGCTGCAGTAATTGCTACATGTGCAAGGCGTGCACGAGCGGTTTTGGCAGATTAGCAGGGGCTTTTTTTGGAAAAGGGTTCGTTAAGAAGGAAAGTGTCGGCAACAGAATCGGATTAGTGGCTTTTGTCTACTTTTTGTTGTTGCCTCTTCCAATTGCCTTGTTGTCTGTTTCGATTTTAGGCTCATTTTCATACCTTAAAGTGTTGGTGATGGTTTGCCTTTTAGCGGTAGCGGTTTACAGTTTAAGCAGTTGGTTCAACAGTCCAACAGCACCCAAAAAGTTATGATTTGGGGCAAATTTTAAACGGTAGACCCAGAACAGTTACCTATCATCGAAATGGTTAAAATGGGCAAACTTTCGCTTAAACAAAGACCAATCAGACTGTTAATTATTCTTATTTTAGCTCTTATCATATCTGCTCCCATTGTTTTTCCTCACCAAGTCGCTGCGCAAACCAGTGGGTACTATAATAGATCATTTTCGTGGGATTATGACGGAAAACATTGGGATTGGAACCTTAGCATTCCACAAAATCCATACGACGCCTACAAGGCGGTTCCAGATTCCACTCGAACACGCGATGGACCCCCAGGTTACGACCTTATGGTCACGACTCAAGATACCTATGTACAAAACCTTGCTGAAAGGCTGAATGCAACCACATCACAACTCGGATATAATTCATACGATCAAGCAAACTTTGTTTTAGCTTTTGTCCAAAGTATTCCTTACAACTCAGATCTTAACACAACCGGGCATGAAGAGTACCCTCGATTTCCAATTGAAACTTTAGTGGATCAAACTGGAGATTGCGACTGCAAAGCCATACTTTACGTCACATTAATCCTTACGCTAGGCGACGGAGCAGTTTTCATTAATCCAACAGACCATCTAGCTGTCGGCATATTGGGAAATAACCTTCATGGTACCTACTGGACCCACAACAATCAAACATACTACTATGCTGAAACCACCGGAATAGGATTCACAATTGGACAGTTGCCTGACGAATTCCAAGGGCAAACCGCTTTTATCTATGATATCGATGAAAGCAAACAATATGTTCCAACTATTGCGGTATCATCACCCGGAGAATCATCTTTAACCAGTGGACAAAGCATTTCAACGTCGCCTAGGCAAACTTCGGCGCCATTGGGACCCAACACAACCAGCTCGATTTCTCCTAATATCTCTGGACCAAGCATTCAACCAGTTATGCCACTATCAGTCAACTTAATCGCAAAAGACCCAATCTTGTTCATAGTTATCATATTCGCAATTGTAGTTTCAGTCACTCTTTCAGTTTGGTCAGTTCGAAGACCAAAGCATCTATCTGTCGAATCCCCCACAATTTCTGAAACGAGCAGTTCACAATCAGATACTCCCATTTTAGAAAGTAACAAGTTCTGCATCTTTTGTGGTTCAAACAACAAAGCAATCGCTGCATACTGCGAGAAATGCGGCCAAAAAGTAGCATAATAACGCATTTCGGATAAGCATCTTTGATTTCTAAGCTAACTGTGCGTTGTAGCCGCGAACACCCAGTCCCGTAAGCAAATGGTTGTTATTGTGGTTTTTCGTCGTTTTTATAAAGTCGCTTTTGATATTGTGATGATTTGAATTTTAAACCTCTGACTGGCTGACGTGGCATAGCGCGTTGTCGTTCGAGGTTCTTAATTCTTGCATAAAGTTTGGAAACTTTGGTATTCGATGGAATCCTGGACCTTGGTCCATGAACTGGCACTGGAGTGAACGGTTGGGTGATCTCCAGTTTTTTCTGTTTGGATTTCTTGAATGCCACGTTGCGAACTTTCTTGAAGGTTGCGTAACCTTCTTTGAAGTTAACCTCTTGGACTTCCCAGCCTGCATCCAACCAAGCCTTTGCATGAAGGCTCGAAGACGTATTGCTCCACCATGTTTGATCTCGATAAGCAGCCATAGGAAGGTTGCTACCGATTAATCCGTCAATACGAGCAAACGTTAGTTTTACGGTATCTGTGAATGCAGCTCTAAACTTTAGGTGCCCTTCAAGTCCAGCCCACATTGAAACAGTCCTTGGCGAAACCACCCGTCTAGCGCAATGAAGACAAAGCATCGCATTTGAGTCGCCGGTTGCAACATCAGGGGTCATACAATCTCGGCAAAACATCTTCTTGCAACGTTGACACTGCCGCATATACGTTGTGCGCATAACTCTGCCGCAGATTCCGCATTCATCCTTCATCGATGAGACACCCTAAAGCGAAACAAGATTGCTTAAATGAAGAATAGTTTTTAGAAGATATTAATTTTCACTCGTTAAAGCATTATTTTCGTCTTTTAAACCATTGTTTTTTGATATTAACTGTTTTAGGGTGCCTTTGATTTCTTCCCATATTAATCTAAGAAGCTCTCTGGCTTGGGCATCAATGACAAGCAACATGGCTAGGTAGAGTGCAAAACCCCCAATGGCTTTTGCTACTGTAGAAAGTAGTGTTGAGGTGGTTGGAAGAAGGAAAAGTACAATTCCCATAAGTAATGCCGCCAAAATGTATTTGGCTATGCTTTTCCAAGCTACAGAAATCTTAACGGAGTGACGCATAAAATAATAAAGTCCAAGCAAAGTTGAAATGTGGACAATCATAAGTATCACCACAACATCCACTGTTGCTTGTACTGGGTTAGCCACCGGCAAACTTGTCAAAACGAAATATGTCAATGAAATAGCAATTGCAGCTTGAATATAGGGAATACTTAAAACTTTAAAGATTTTACTGCGGATAAGTTTGCGGAATACGATTTTTCCTTCAGCGTCGAATGCTTCTACACCCATTAGACAACTGGTATAAAATGTGTAGACGATAACAATTAATGTATCAACCGTTAATGCGACGAGAACTGGCCAAGCAACACTGTAGGAGATTTTTAGAATGGTTAGAAATGACATGGACATAGCCATAGTTATGGTTGCGAAAGGAATGGCTAACATCATTACTGTTCTAAACGAAACACCTACTTGTTCATCATTGCAGGTTTTGGCTAAAAGTTTAGGATACAATGCAAATGCCAAAGAATTCGCGTAACTAATTATTACCGTGAAAGTGAGGGCTGCTTGATAGTAAGCCCTGGCTCCTGAGCCACCGTATAAGAAAAGCAAGATAAAAACAGTGGACATCAATTGTCCACCTATGGCGTTATAGGCAATTGCAGGAGACCCCTTCAGCCACTCTTTAAGATAACCCCAATGTATTTTTTGTTTAAAGTAGCTCCGTAAAAGATACCCATAAAAAAATACTTGAACCACACAAGAAACAACTAACCCCAATATGGCGCCAAGGAACAATAGCTTAAAACCCAAAATCAAAACTAAAGCGACAGATACCTTGACTATTTCCTCAATCATCAAACCGTACCCAACGAATTGAGGCTTAATACACTGCAGAATGCTTTCGAAAATTGTGATTGAGTAAAAAGTCAAAATATAGAAACCTGCGATAAGATAAATTACCAAGTAACTACTGGTTCCAATACTTCTCGAAATCAAAACAATAACGGGAAAATAAATTAATGTCGAAGCAAGAGCAATCGTCAACTGTGCTTAAACGCTGGTTTTAACTGCGCCTTCTTTGCCTCTAGCCACAAATCTGGTTGCCCAGAAGGGCAACACAGGGTTAAAGAGTAAGAAATAACCTGTGTAATCAAAAATATTTGTCCAAATATTAAACTGGTCAGTACTCATGTTTCTTGTTAAAAGAAGCGTAAAAACAAGCCCAGTGATTAAGCTCAGCACTTGTGTGGTAAACACTATAAATCCGCTGTACCGGAGCCTAACTTGGTTCGAACTCAAACGCTTATTCCTGCTGCGTTGAATTAGTTTTCCATTATGCTTTGTTCAACCGTTAAATATAGAATTACCCAAATCAAACCCAACTGAAAAAAGGGGGAAATCCTAAAATCCTCTTCTATTTGGCTAAAAAAGTGGCATTTTATCCTTTTACGACTGCCAACGGAACAAGCCTTGCAACTTTAGTAGCTATCCCAACTTTGTCGCTTACATCCGCTACTATGTCAACGTTCTTGTATGCTGAATCGGCTTCTTCAGCCAGAACTGACGCACTTGCTGCACGAACCACGATGCCGCGTTTCTCCAAAGCAGACTTTATATCTCCGCCCCAATATTGACGTTTTGCGGCTGAACGACTCATCATCCTGCCTGCACCGTGCGCTGTAGAACCGAATGTTAAATCCATCGCTTTCTGCGAACCCACCAGAATCCACGAGCTTGTACCCATACTGCCTGGAATAAGCACTGGTTGCCCTTCGCTGCGGTAGTCGTCTGGAACATCTGGGTGTCCTGCTGGGAAAGCGCGTGTTGCTCCCTTGCGGTGAACCCAAACCTTCTTTTGAATTCCGTCAATGTTGTGGGTTTCTGCTTTCGCTATGTTGTGGGCAACGTCGTAGACAAGGTTTAAGCCGAATTTTTCGGGGTCTTGGCCGTAGACTTGCTGGAAACTCTGGCGGACCCAATGCATAATCGCCTGTCGATTGGCAAAGGCGTAGTTGACTGCGCAAGCCATCGCCTCAATGTAGTCTTTGGCTTCATTGCTGTTTCCGGGCGCGCAAGCTAATTCGCGGTCAGGTAAAACGATTTTGTATTTTTGTACGGCGTGCTCCATAACGCGGAGGTAATCTGAGCACACTTGGTGGCCATAACCTCTTGAGCCACAGTGAATCATAACCGTAACTTGACCCTCATGGGTAATTCCGAAAGCTTTGGCGGTTTTTTGGTTGATGATTTTGTCTACTTTTTGAATTTCGAGGAAATGGTTTCCTGAGCCTAATGTGCCGATTTGGGTTAAGCCACGGTTTTTCGCGGTGTTAGAAACCTTGTCTGGGTTGGCGTTTTTCATTTGTCCATTTTCTTCGCAGTGCTTTGCGTCTTCAGACCAGCCTAAACCGCGGTCGATTAGCCATTGTACGCCTTCGGTAACGAGTTTTTCTAGGTCGCTATTGGATATGGTGAAGTCTTTTCGTTTGCTACCAAGACCTGAGGGAACGTTGCGGAAAATAGCTTCTGCTAAGGGTGCAAGTTTAGGGCGGATATCTTTTTCCGAGAGATTTGTTGATAGGAGGCGGACACCGCAGTTGATGTCATAGCCGACTCCACCTGGACTTATTACGCCGTTTTCGTAGTCGGTTGCTGCTACTCCGCCAATAGGGAACCCGTAACCTTCGTGTCCATCTGGAAGTGTAATTGCATGCTTGTAGATGCCGGGCAACTGGGCAACATTTGAGCATTGCCACAGTGTGCGGTCGGTCTGCATCTTCTCGAGTAGCTCTTGATTAGCAAAAATCATGCCTGGAACACGCATCTCTGGCTTGTACTTAGGAATCTGCCACATGTAATCGTTAATTTTTTCTAAGGGAACTCGCTCTGGAGTGGCTCTGCTTTCATTTTCGCCCAAAAATCTTCACCTTTCACAACAAAGGATGAAGGAGACTATAAAATGTTTATGAACTTTGCTTTTGTTTGGCGTATCCAATGAAGCCTAATATGCAATTTTCCAGCATAGTCTTCGAGTAGATTCGATTTGACCTAACAAAGTCGGCGATTTGATTCATCGCTTTATCTTCAGTAATGATTCGGTCGCGAATCTGTTCTAAACTTTGGTTTTTCCTCACTCCGTCCAAGGCTATGTCTGCCCATAGGTTTAGCTGAACTTTGTATTCTCTTAGGCGTTTCAATGCATCGTTTGCTTTTCCGAAATGGCTAAAATAGAGCACAGTTGGTTTTAGGCTAATCAGTTTGTCTAAAGAAGCCAACGCTGCATCTAAATAGAATGGGGGTGGTGTGGTTGGAACAACAACATCAAATTCAGGAAGATATGTCCCCGCTGCGTCACCAGGAAAAACGCCGTCATTAAAAGATTCTTGGAAACTCAAGTTATGCGAAGCATGACCAACCGTTTCGGTTACGATTAATTTTTCTCCGGAGCCTAAATCAAAGGAGCCTTCAGTAAGAGGGATTACTCTATCTTTTGGGACAGGCTCGGGCTTGCCAAAGATTTCGCTCACAAACCCCAAAACTTTTTGTGATGAAGGCCACAGGCGTTCGGGGTCAATGAGGTGCGGCATACCTCTCGGATGCACTATGACTTTCGCGTTTGGCAAAGCTTTTAGTAACGTGCCAGCGCCGCCACCGTGGTCAAGGTGCACATGAGTGACAGCAACATATTCTACATCCTCAAACTTTACATCAAGCTCCTTTAAGCCAGAGAGCAGATTCGGGATGGAATTAGTCGGACCCGCTTCTATAAGAACGGTCTTTTTGCCTTTGAGAACGTAGCTACATATGAGGTTTCTGAAGCCCCCCGTCTCCAGTTCCACCATGAACAGGTTTTCCTCAACTTCTTTAGTACGCACGGTCTGCACCTTTACCTTGTGTTTAAGGGTTTTGTGGCATAAATATTTCCTTGAAAATCGGGCAGGCATAAAATTTAATTATACATTGCTATTGTATGAAAAGACAATAGGCGAAATCTATGTTGAAAGCGATTATCTTTGGAGCGCCAGGCGCAGGAAAAGGCACATACGCCTCAAGACTCCAAGCCAAACTTGGGGTTGACGTCATTTCGATGGGAGATATTTTCCGTGAACTTGTTAAAGAAAAATCTGAACTTAGTAGCAAAGTTAAAAGTTACATGGACAAAGGCTCCTTGGTTCCTGACGACGTTGTTGTTGAAGTTTTAAAGGCTCACTTGGCTAAAATTTCTAAAGGAAAAGGCTTCATCCTGGATGGGTACCCTCGCACTCTTGATCAAGCAAAAAAACTTGACGGCATAACAAAAATTGATGTCATCATGCAATTGAATGTTCCCGATTGGATAATCATCGAACGCTTGTCAACTCGGCGAATCTGCAAAAACTGCGGAACAGTTTACAACGTAAAATTCCTAAAACCCAAAGTTGAAGGCGTTTGCGACAAATGCGACGGACCACTCTACCAACGTTCAGACGACAACCCTGAAACTATCAAGAACCGACTTAAAGTATACCAAGAGCAAACAACCCCGCTGATTGCATTCTACAAAGAAAAGAATGTTCCATTCATAGAACTTGAAACAAAAACCTTAGACCAACCACCGGAACCCATGGTTGAAAAACTGTTTTCGGAACTAAAAAGACTAAAGTTTGCTTAGATATCTAAGATAAACTCCAAAATCACCCTATCCATCTCTCGAATAATTACCATGAGATGGTAAGTTATGGCTTTAACCGCGACTTTCTGTGGGTGCTTTTGAGGGTCAAATTTTTCTCCCCAAATTTTAGCTTTTATCTTAAAGTTCTCGTTTGTCTCTTTCCAACTGGTTATTTGAAATTTTGAATAAAGCATATCTAAGGTTTCTGATTTTACCAGCAAAGCCTCCAACCAATTGTAGAGAAGCGCATAATGGTCTTCTGCTTCAACTTCAAGCGAATCTTCTTGGGCAGGAACAACCTTTTCAGTGTCTGTGATAGTTTCAAACATTGAAAGCGCAGCGTTTTCGTAAGCTTCCTGCATCGTTTTGCCGTGTGCCCGAACATAAACATCTGCCGTGTGTTCTAAAAACTCGAATTTTCCAGCGAATTTATCAGGTTTACTCATGCCTAAGACCACTTTAGAATAGAAGAAAGAGAGAATTAAAACAATTGGTAAAGAAAAAAATTAAAAGTATTTAGTAGCTTTTTTGATGGCTGAGGCTGTCAGTTTAGCGGAGTTTTCGATGTCTTTTAGGCTGAGCATGCCGACGGGGCTATGGATGTATCGTGTTGCGATTGATATGTTTCCGCATGGTATGCCTTGGCGTGTGATGGATATTCTTGCTGCGTCTGTGCTGCCAAGTAAGCCTGATTCGAGTTGGAAGGGAATTTTTTCTTCTTCCGCCGTTTCGATGAGCCACCTCAAAACCTTCGGGTGTGTAATCAAGCCGGAGTCGGAAATTGTGAGTGCGGGACCTTTACCCATCTTTACGCTGGTGTCGAATTCTCTTACGCCTGGAACGTCACCTGCGATGGTTACATCTAGGGCTATTGCAAGGTCTGGGTCAACTCCAAACGCTGCTGTTGATGCACCGCGTAAACCAACTTCTTCTTGGACTGTTCCGACTGCGCACACAGTGCAATCGGTTTGCGTTAGTAGTTTTAGAGTTTCAACCATTACGATGCAGCCGGCACGATTGTCAAATGCTTTGCCCATCACTACGTCATTGCCAAGTTTGACGTATTTTATATCGAAGGCTATCGGATCGCCGACTGCCACGCCAATATTGGCTGCGGCTTCTTTGTTTTCTACGCCAACGTCAATGAAGAGATCATCATAGTTCAAGATTTTTTTGCGTTCTTCTTCTTTTTGGATGTGAGGCGGTTTGGACCCAATAATGCCTGGAAGTTGTCCTTTTTTGGTGTAAAGGGTGACTTTTTGAGCGGGTAGAATGCGGTCGTCTATGCCGCCCATTTTTGAAAATTGTATGAATCCGTCTTTTGTGATTGTTTTCACCATTAAGCCAACTTCGTCTATGTGAGCAGCTAACATGATTTTTGGTGCTTTGGCTTTGCCTTTTTTGATGGCAATTACGTTCTCCATTTTGTCAATTTGGATTTCGTCAGCATAAGGAGTCATGAATTGAACCATCAAGTTTCTAACTTCTTCTTCTCTACCTGTCACTCCACAAGCATTGGAGAGTTTTTCGAGATTAGTATTTACAGACAATCAGGATGCCTTCTTGATTTCAATGGTTAAAGCTCTGAGGACTTGGTTATTAAACAGTTGCGGTTTTAAGATTGTAAGTTTCGAGTTTCGTTTCTTAGTCTTCATTTAGGGTTTGGATAATTCTTAAATCGTTAAACTGTATTCACAAACAAGGTAAGGTGTAAAAATTGGCACAACAACCAAGTTATAAAACAGTTTTCGTTTTCCTAGACACTGATAAATATTGCAGTCCTTTCGACATGCTTGTAGCTATAGATGCGTTTCCAGACTCAATGATTTTCAAATATGAAAACGTCACAGGTGAAGACGCCCCAAAAATCGTCTACGACCTTCTCTTCCCACGCGGACCTGAAGGAGCAAAACATACCAAAGTTTTCATCAACGGAAGCAACTTTGAAATGGTTGAACAAGTGGTCGCTGCAACACAGAAAGCCATGAAGTCAGCTCCATGGGGAAACAGCATCATAGTTGACCCACGAGGCGGATACTCTACAGCTGCAGCTGCAGTGGCAAAGACCTTCGGAGCTGCAATGGAGAAAGGTTTCGGATCCTTAGAAGGCAAGAAAGTCACAGTTCTCGCAGGCACAGGACCAGTCGGGCAAACAGCAGCAAGAATCTATGCAGCAGAAAAAGCAAACGTAACCATAACAAGCCGCTCACTTGCAAAAGGCCAAGTCGTAGCAGATAAAATCAACGCTGAATGCGGCGCAGCAAGAGTCAAAGTCGTCGAAGTTACAAAACCTGAACAGACAGCTGCAGCAATTAAGGGCGCTGAAATTGTTCTCTCTGCAGGTGCAGGAGGAATCCAACTTCTCTCAGCAGCAGACCTTAACGCTTCTCCAACCTGCAGAATAGTTGCAGACATAAACGCTATCAAACCACTCGGAGTTGAAGGTTTAACACCAAACGACGACGGTAAAGAACTCAAAGCGGGTGTATATGGCATTGGCGCTTTAGCTATTGGCAAACTTAAAATTAAAACTGAAACAGAAATGATTAAACGTGCAACTGCAGAGCCATCAGGACTCTTCGACTACGCAATCGCCTACACTATAGCTAAAGACCAAATCCTAAAGAAACTCGCAAAAGCAGCTGCCAAATAAACGCAGCTAATTTCTTATCTTTTTGTTTTCTATTATCATTTTTATCTGCTTTTTTTTAATTATTTATCCTTACACTTTTTGTTCATCTTTTGGCCCCAATTGACACTTTCTCTAAACCTGATAAAGAAGTAATTTTGACTTTTTGATCAATTAAAAACTAGAACTTGCTTGCGCAGATAAAACCCAGTTTCCAAGCATAGCAGATATAAGGAACCCTTACAATATTGACGGCACAGAAGTGTTTAGTTCATGTCAGAAAAGTTGTCCTTAGTCACATGTACAAGTTGCGGAAAACCAATCCCGCCCGGCAGCGAATCCACAAAGTTCCTCTGCCCAAACTGCGGAGATATCCAAATTAAACGCGACGGAAAATGCCGCAAATTCGGACGCCTCTACAAATGCCCCAAATGTGGGTTTAGCGGACCATAAAATAGGCGAATAAAATGGGCAGCGTATTAGTAACCTACAAGGTTTTTCCCGAAGACATTATGCCCAGCTTTGAGGGTCTCAAAGAGAAAATTAAAGCTATTCTCCCTGAATTTGCAGCAATTGAGGGATACGGTGAAGAACCTGTAGCTTTTGGGCTAGTAGCACTTTTAGTTCAAATAAGATATCCTGAAGATAAATCAGGTTTGGTCGATGAATTCGAAGAAAAACTCGCAAAAATTCCTGGTGTAAGCCAAGCTCAAACGTTCCAAATTCGCAGAACCAGCCGCGATTAAGCTACAAACCTCCTAAAACATCTCTTTATTTAAGCTCGAGCGCTTTTGCGCTTACAATTTAAAGTTTATATAGGAATAACTGCTTTTTCAAACACACATCCCAAAAAGGTACCTCAGATTATTTAGGAGAAATTTTACATGAGCGAAATACAATTACGCGTTGGAGACGCACGGCAAAGAGATGTTGGCAGAGGAATCGCCCGTATTGACCAGCGAACCATGCAGAAACTAGGCATAAGCGCTGGAGACGTAATTGAAATTGTGAACAAACGCACTACCTCCGCTATTGCTTGGCCAGCCTATAGCGAAGACCAAAATCGTGACATCATCCGTATCGATGGCTTCACTCGCAAAAACAGTGGAGTGGCCATAAACGAGTATGTGGTTATACGGCCTGCAAAAGTCAAAACTGCCCTTGCAATAACACTTGCACCAGTAGATATGCGCCTTAACGTGGATGAAGATTTTACTAACTTTGTTAAGAATCGCCTCATGGAACGCACCTTAGTCGAAGGTGACACAACCCTTGTTATGATGCTTGGACATGCAATCCCATTTACTGTTTCCAAAACACGTCCCCATGGAATCATAAAGGTTACCGCCGAATCCCGGCTTACAATCCTAAACGAGCCGGCGCCTGAAGGTAAAGGCTTACCCAGAACAAACTACGAAGACATCGGAGGACTCCAAGTAGAGATCCAGCGGGTACGCGAAATGGTAGAGTTGCCGCTTCGTCACCCTGAACTATTCCAACGCTTAGGCATAGAACCTCCTAAAGGCGTGCTGTTGCATGGTCCTCCAGGATGCGGGAAAACTCTCCTTGCACGAGCAGTTGCTAACGAGTCAGAAGCCAATTTCTACTCTATCAATGGCCCTGAAATCATGAGTAAATTCTATGGAGAATCAGAAGCACGCTTACGCGAGATTTTCCAGCAAGCCCAACAAAACGCACCAAGCATAATCTTCGTTGATGAACTCGATGCCATTGCACCAAAACGTGAAGAAGTCACTGGCGAAGTGGAAAGACGCGTTGTTGCTCAACTTCTCGCATTGATGGATGGGCTCTCTGGAAGAGGAAACGTCATAGTCATAGGCGCAACTAACAGACCAGGCGCACTTGACCCAGCCTTGCGTAGACCCGGACGGTTTGATCGAGAAATAGAAATCGGTGTTCCAGACAAGAAAGGTCGTTACGAAGTTCTCCAAATCCACACCCGTGGCATGCCGCTTGCTGAGGATGTTGACTTACCGAAACTTTCTGCAATGACTCATGGCTACACGGGCGCTGACTTATCTGCGCTTGGCCGAGAAACCGCTATGAAAGCACTCCGAAGATACCTGCCCCAGATTAACCTTGAAGAAGAACGCATCCCACCAGCCGTCCTCGAAAAGATGGAAGTTAGAATGGATGATTTCCTTGGTGCATTCAAAGAAGTTACTCCTACCGCAATGAGAGAAGTCTACATTGAAGTCACAACTGTCCACTGGGAAGATGCAGGAGGACTTGACGATGTAAAACAACATCTCATTGAAGCTGTTGAATGGCCAATTAAGACGCCTGAAATATTCACTAAACTCGGGATACGCCCGCCTAAAGGCATCCTGCTATATGGTCCACCAGGTTGTGGAAAAACTTTGCTCGCACGCGCAGTGGCAACTGAAAGTGAAGCTAACTTCATATCAATTAAGGGCCCCGAAGTATTCAGCAAATGGGTTGGCGAATCAGAAAAAGCAATCCGCGAAGTCTTCCGCAAAGCCCGCATGGCAGCACCCGCCGTAGTATTCCTCGACGAAATAGACTCACTAACACCAAAACGTGGAATGGGTATGTCTGACAGTGGCGTTTCAGAACGCGTCATAAGCCAACTTCTGACAGAGATGGATGGAATAACCACCTTGCACGATATCGTAATTATCGCAGCCACTAACCGCCCTGACATGGTTGATTCCGCAGTTCTCCGTCCTGGACGCTTTGACCGTTTAATCTATGTGCCTGAACCTGATGAGAAAAGCCGTATGCAAATCCTCAAAATCTACACCAAAGGTATGCCGATTAGCAAAGATGTGGACTTGAACCAGATTACAATTGCAACCAGGTACTATTCTGGCGCTGACATAGAATCTCTCTGCCGCGAAGCCGCAATGCATTCACTGCGAAAGAACGTAAACTCAAGCGAAGTCACAATGAAAGATTTCCAGGATGCCCTAAAAGAGATGGGTCCATCGATTACACCTGACGTTGAGAAATGGTACAAGAGCTTCATGCAGCAAATCCGACAAGTACAAAAGCCCGCTACTCCAGTAGCTTAGAAGGAACGCTTATGCCGCAGATTAAAACTTGGAAAACACGCCCAGCCTACTTTTTCCTCTTGGAAGTTTTAACCAAGAAAGGCGACCTGACTGACGATGATCTCTTTGACCAACTTAAAAGTGAATATGAAGATTTAGGCTTCAAAGACTTTAACGAACTTCTGCTTAAACTTGAGGTAAGCGGCAAAATTCGTACATCATCGATGTCTCGGGGCAAACGTCGAGTCGAACTAGTTCACCCACGCTAATTCTATACGGTGAGTTAAGAAAGAATTTTTTCTTTCTTTTTGTTTTATTCTATTTGTGATGTTCCTGGTTGGGTAAAGGGTTCAGTCATCCCGACGAGGAATTTGCCGAATATGTTTATGTGGGTTTCTTCTTCAGCTAAAATCTCTTCCAGAAGTCGCCTTGTAGTGTAGTCGCCTTCTTCAGCTGCCACCTGTATTGCTTGCTTGTAGAGGTTGATAGCTTTTTCTTCGTCTTGTTCGTTTTGTTTGAGCATTTCGATGAGGCTGCCTCTGACGAAAATTGGGTCAGGTTTGATTGTTGCTACGCCGTTGAGGTAGTCTAAGCGTTCTGCTAGGCGTTCGGCGTGTTTCATTTCTGCGATGGCGGTTTTGCGGAAAACATCTTCCACTATGGCGCCGTCTGTGCCTGTAACTTGGATGTGTTGCCACATGTATTGAATGCTTACTTGCAGTTCACGAGCTATGCCTTTGTTTAAATAATCTAAAAGTTTTTGAGAGGCCAAAATTATCCCTACAAAAATTAGGTCAACTCGGTATATAAATTGATTGCAGTCTAAATTGACCCCAAAATATAATAGCGTAATCGTATCAAACTCAAATGTCTGTGACACTTATGAAAACGCTAATTATTTGTTTTTCTTATCATCATAAAAATACTGAGACAATCGCTTCGGTCTTCTCGAAGATTCTTGATGCAGAAATAAAAACTCCTACCGAAGTTGACTTAAATGCGCTCTCTGATTTTAATATGGTCGGGTTTGGTTCGGGAATTGCCTTTGGAAGCAACTACGAAGTTCTGCTTGATTTAGCTGACAAGTTGCCCACAGTAATCAACAAGAAAGCGTTCATTTTCTCTACCAGCGGTCGAAAAGGGAACGGACCTAAATTCCATAGAAAATTGCGGGAGAAACTTGAATCTAAAGGTTTTAGCATTGCTGGTGAATTTAACTGCACCGGGTTTGACACTTATGGGGCGCTCAAAATTTTTGGGGGCATACAGAAGGGGCACCCTGATGAAGAGGACTTAAAGCAAGCGGAGGTTTTCGCTCAAAGTCTCAAGGAAACAGGAAAGTAACGTCTTATCAAGCTGGAAGTTAAATGAAAACTTTGATTATTTATGGCACCAGATATGGCGCTACGGAAGGTACCGCAAAGGAAATTGCAAAGGTGCTCGAGGAAGAAAAATTCGATGTCAAAGTAGTTAACGTTAAAGAAGAAAAAATCAACGACATCTCTTCTTATGAACTCATCATAGCCGGAACAGGGCTACAGATGGCAAGGTGGGTTGGCGAAGTCGAGGATTTCCTCAAAAAACACCAAAAAGAATTGGCTCAGAAAAAAGTAGCGCTTTTTTTGTCAACTATGAAAACCGTCAGCGAACGGGAGGGTAAACTTGAAGATTTAGCGAAAGCTAAAAAGATGGAGCTCGACAGCAAACTCGGCAAATACAATTTCGAATTTCTAAGCATCGGGTTCTTTGGCGGTGTGTTAAATTTTAATAAAATGAATATAATCTCTCGGAAAGCTTTTGGCTCTTTGAGGGCAAGGCTGGAAAAGGATGGGTTTAAAGAAATTGAGCCGGGCTTGTTTGAGTTGCGTGATTGGGAAGAAATCCGCGGTTGGGCTAAAGAATTAGCAATTAAGTCACGGCAGTAGGGCTGGATTTTCTGGTTGTTGAGTACTTTTTGTTTCTTCAGGCTTGCCCTTTTTGCCTCTAATTATGGGGATGACAAATTCAAGAACTACAAGCAACAGTATTAGCCCAACTATCACTGGCAAGCCCCATGAGTTGTTCCTTAAAAACAAGGTTACCCATCCAAACCATGGAATGCGCATAACTACTTTGCCTATCACGAGGTTTTGGGGAACGCCTTGTCCGCCGCTCCAAAGGGTGTTGGAGTCGTATTGGAGTGATGAGACAGGTGTTGGCCATTGGTCACCGTTGCCATCTCCTTTTGTTTGAAAGTACAATGTGCCGTTGATTCTGTTTACGGCAACTATACGGTGAACGATTGGCGTGGATGTTGGGTTGGTTGGGTTTTCATAAACGATGATATCGCTGTTGGGGTAATTTGTGTTAAGGTCAGCTGGGTTTACTTCTTGAATGACTATAATATCGCCTATATGTAAGGTCTGGGCAAAGGGATGGCTCCAGCCATTGCAAGCGCCGTCATAAGGAACACACATACTGCCGCTTTCAACAACCCTTACTGGAACACCCGTTCCGAGAACTAGTTGTAAACCAAAAAATAATCCTAGAACTATAGCTACAATTACGGCGATAACGATTGCTGACTTGAAATATTCGTTTCGACGAATTTTTGTAGCAATGCTCAATGTCTTGCCTTCAGCAGTTAACTCCTAAACGAAATAGAAACACCATTAATAAAGTAATTTCTTTCTTCGATTTATCAAATTAGAATTGTTTCGGCAAGCGTTGGAGCAATAGCATTGCATACTTTTTAATTGTTCAAGATTTTTGTTTAGTCTCTTGTTGTGGTGTCTTTTTTCTTCTGAACACTGGAATAACGAACTCTACAACTATCAACAAGAGTATGATCGCAATAATTATTGGGAGCCCCAATGAGTTATCTCTTAAAAGTAAGGTGATCCAGCCCAACCATGGAATACGTAAAATTACTTTTCCTTCTACAAGATTTTGGGGAACGCCTTGTCCATGCCCATTGTAGACGGTGTTTGAATCGTAAATTGTAGCTGGTGGTATTAGGGGCCATTGTTGTTCGTTTCCATCTCCTTTTGTTTGGAAGTACAGAGTGCCGTTGATCTTGTTCACAGCGACTATACGGTGAACGATGGGTGTATCAGAGGGGTTAGTAGGGTTCCGATAGACTATGATGTCGCTGTTTGGATAATTTGTATTCAAGTCTTTCGCGTTAACTTTTTGAATAATTATTAAATCGCCTGTGTCGAGGGTTCGGTCAAAGGGATGCTCTAAGGTTTGTAAGAAATTATTCAAAGAGTAGGGCGGTCCAGTTATGAAATTGAGTGGAAGACTCATACTACCGCTTTCCACAACCCTAATTGGAACTGAGGTGCCAAGAACCAGTTGTAAACCAAAGAAAAGTCCTAAAATTACTGCAATAATTATTCCGATAACAACTACTGAGGTGAAGTATTTGTTTTGTCGAATTGTCTTGACTATGCTCAATATTCTGCCTTCGACTGTTGGTTCTGAGAGGAAAAGAATGCACCATTAATAAACCACGTTCTTTTTTTGAAATAGCAAACAAAAAATAGTTCTAAGCTAGCTTTCTTTTGGGTTTATGGCGTGTTTAAGAGTAAATGGACACAAAGAGCCTTCTTCTTTGTAATATGCGCCATAGGCTTTTTTGCAATTTTTAGTTCAACTATGTCAAAGAACCCAGTTCTCAAACCCTTCGCAAGCAGCCTTGGTACCCCCAGCGACCTGTTGGGCATAGTCGCTTCCGCCTCAACTATCCCCGGTATCCTCATCAGTTTACCTGCCGCTTCGCTCTCCAACGTCTTTGGAAGACGCAAGGTTCTGTTGTTTGCCGCTTTTGTTTTTGCTTCGGCGCCTTTTCTTTATTTAGGGGTAAATTCGTGGTGGACATTGGCGCTTGTGCGTTTCTATCATGGATTTGCAACTGCAATTTTTATGCCTGTGGCTGAAGCTACAATCGCAACGTTGTTTCCGACTAAGCGGGGCGAACGTATGTCACTTTTTAATTCCGCAACTGCCGTAGGCAGAGCCATGGCACCGTTCATAGGTGGTTCCATTCTTTTTGCAACCAACCAGAGCTTCTTTACTCTTTACGTTGCCGTTGGAATTGCCGGAGTTACAGCTTTTGTTATTGCCCTGCTTTTCTTGGTTGAGAAAAGGGCGGGTGTAACCGAGGTGCCTTTGGAAAAGTCGCCAAGAAAAATGTTCAGCGGATGGCTATCTATACTAAAAAATACCAGTGTTTTAGGTGTCAGCTTTGTTCAAGCAATTCAATACTATGTTTTTGGAACGGTTGATTTCTTTTTGGTTGGATACTTAACTGACGTTGTTGGCTTGAACATTTTCTTGATAGGGGTCATAACAGGCAGTGAGATTATTGCGCTGATTGTTGTTAGACCTTTAATTGGCAGGATATCTGACAGAACCGGAAGAACAAAACCAATCATAATTGGCATCGTCGCCAGCTGCTTAATTGTTGCAGCAATACCATTCACAACCCAATTTCCGCTTTTACTTTTGTTAGCGATTGGTTATGGGGCATCTTTTGCCACGGTTCTATCCTCCACTTCGCCCTTAGTGTGCGACTTAGTGCCTGCATTGCTGGTGGCTTCTTCAGTGGGGTTCATTTCAACCATGATGGATATTGGGCAAACTCTGGGACCAATAGCTAGCGGTGTAATCTTTGCATCTTCACTTGGGTATTCGGGAATGTTTCTTTCTCTTAGTTTTCTGTTGATAATTTCAATAGTAATTTTTGTGTTGTCCACGAAGAAAAGATGATTTTTTTAGAATTGTTTTCTTTCAAACAGAGTTATGGCCACTGTGAGGAGTGCGATTGTGACTGCGGCTGCTAAACCTACGGTGAATAAGTTTGCGTTAGGTAAGTTCAGCAGGGTTGGAATTAGGGGAATGACGGATGTTTGGTTTCCTCCGTAAATGACCAATATGGCTCCGACAAGAACTGTCGGAGAGGCCACGCCGATGAGTACGCCTGCTGAGCATGCGACTGCAACCATTGACAGGCTTATGGCTAAAGATTGAGCGGTGTCGTTGAGGACTGTGGCTGGAAATGCGCCCGCTGTAAAGAAGTCGGCCATTAAACCCGCGAGAATTGCTATAAAACTTGCAATCGCGACACAGGTGTACACTGAAAAGAATTTTGCAAGCATCAAATCTCTGCGTTTTAGTGGTCTTATTACGAATAATTCGTAAACGTGTCGGTTTTTTTCGTTAATTATTGAGACTGCAAGCATTACTGCGGCTAAGGTTCCGGCAAGGCTGGAAACTACTAATGAAGAGATAACTGTGAAAGATATTGCCTGTCCTGTGGTGCTGACTTGGATAAAGCGGAACAATAGTGCGATGACTGGTAGGCCTATCCAGAGGAAGAGCATTACTTTGGATTTGTAGAAGCCCCTTAATTCGTCAACGTAGAGTAGTTGTAGCTTCATGCTGTTTCCCCCTTTTGGATATAGTTCAGGTAAATTTCATCTAGCGAAGGCGATAGCAACGTTACGCCGAGGATGCGAATGCCAAGTTTGGTTATGGTTTGCACGAGGTCGTTGATTACTTGGTCTTCGTCTGCTCCTGTCTGAAGATAGATTAAGATTCTGCCGGGTGAGGTCTGCTCGACTTTGCTTACATTCGCAATTGAGCTGAATTGTTGCCATTTGTCGGTGACGTATGAGAGGAGTACTTCGACTATTTTTTGGTTAGACAGTTGGGATTTGAGTTCATTCATGGAGCCGACCATTTTGATTTTTCCGCGGCTTAGGATTCCAATTCGGTCTGCTACGTCTTGGACGTCGCTTAGGATATGTGATGAAAACAGAATTGTGGTGCCGTTCTTTGCGAGTTTTAGAACAATTTCTTTGAATTGGTGGCGGCTCAACGGGTCCAATCCGCCTAAGGGTTCATCCATAACCAAAAGTTTGGGATCATGCAAAAGCGCCTGCGCTAACCCAACCTTCTGTGCCATGCCGCCGGAGAGCTGAGAAATCTTTTTGTGACGCACATCACTAAGAGACATCAACTCCAAAATTTTGGGTATGCGTTCCTCCACTTCCATTTCGGTGAGCCCTGAAAGTTTCCCAAACGTCTTAAGTGCATGGTCAACGGTGCGCCACTCTTGGAAAGCCACGTTTTGGGGCAGGTATCCCAGTAATTTATGTGCCTCAAATTTCTGTTTTGGCAAGCTGTAACCGCCTATGAGGACTTCTCCCTGAAAATCGTTAATTAATCCAACCAGAATTTTGAGGGTAGTGGTTTTTCCTGCCCCGTTGGGACCAATGTACCCAAAGATTTCTCCTTCTTTAATTTCAAAAGACACGTTGTCTAGGGCGCGGAATTGGTTGTAGTTTTTGGTTACCTCGCGAAGTACAACGCATGCATTTTGGTTGGGGGAATAGTTAGCCATTTTTTAACCTGTTCCATTTATTCTGTGACTTGTCTTTTTATGTTATTCGAATCATTTTAAGAAAAAACATCCAAGCGAAGTAGGATAATCAAATGTGCCTCTAATTTGGTGAATCGACCCAGCCAAAACTTTTCTTAACCGCCCAAACAATGAAAGGAAACACCAAGCTGAGTGCTATCAAAACAAAGGCTGAAGTATGAAACAGTTGAAAGTAATTATTCATCGGTCCAGAGAAAACGTTAAACCCATAATATGTGACGGAGTCCACGCCGAAAGCCACAAACCCAACCCACTTATCCAGAAAAGTGATGCTTTCGATTAAAGAAGCAAACAGTAAAACTAACCCAATTCCAATGAGAATTGGCTTAATCCAATGAACTCTCTTTTTCCAATTTGCTGAAGCAATCAGTAAGGTGCCTTTATCTGCCAAAGACGCAGCCAGCAAACAGTAAAACGGCAAAGCCAGATAATTGTACTTAAAAGCGCTAACGTAGGGAACTGTTAAATGAGAACCAAACACCAAAAACAAATCCAGCACAGCAACCGCTACTATAGTTCCAACACAGAGAGCATCCAACCAAACAATTTTTGCCAAAACTTTCCTATAGAGACGTGATAATACCAAAGAGAAAAGTCCCGCGGCAAACAGAAACCACCCGGCACTCTTAACCAGGGTGATGGGCAAAAACAACAGCGAAGGATTAGACACCAACACTGGATGGGTTATGTCGCTTGCTAAGTAGACTCCGAAGAAGTTTTGGTTGGCAAACCCTCCAAACCAAACCGCCTGCAACACAAAAGAGGGTGCAAGAAAAATCAGCACTTTAGGCAATGTTAGTTTGAATTGGTACTCTTTTCTTTGCAGAAGAATCATTAACAAAAGGGGAACGAGCATAAAGACAGCAAAGAGTTTGGTCATTAATGCGACGGCAAAAAAGACCCCTGATAGCGCCAGTAGCTTTTGGGAATTTTTGCGAACAGCAAAAACCCCTGCAATCAAGAATAGCAGGCTGAAGAACAGGCTTTGGTTGTCTATGAGGAAGATTCTTGACATGTAAAGGTGCCAGGGAACGATGCCGAAGAGTGCAGCAGCCACCAACCCTGTTCGTTTTCCGTATAGCAAGGTGCCTAAAGCATAGACGAGCAAGACGCAGCCAAGTCCAAAGGCAGTAACCACATCTACCCCGTTAAGGTAGGATAACCCGAATGCCTGGAAGACAGGTGCATCCATGTAGAAGCCCAAGGGCGGCTGATTAATCATAAGCCCAGTGGTCACATAAGGAAACCCACTCGATATTACACTTGACGCGGCTTGAAACTCAAGCTGCGCATCCCAATTGGTGTAAGTGCCCGTTGAAACTGACACGAGGAAGGCGCCAAGTAAAACTCCAATTAGTTGGTAGTGTGCATCCAAATGGGATCTAAAATTTCTTGTTTTCACTTTGCCTTCCTGCAGTAGCATACTTGGTGTTTACTGTTTTAAAATTTCGCAATCAAACCCTGATTATCTCGTTGGGATCTGTATTTTTGGTTTGGGAAATTTGGGGTTTGTGGTAAGTTTTAAAAAGGTTTCGTGGTTTAGTAAGAATTACTATTTGAGGTGGATAAGTTGTGGCGATGTTTGGCTGGAGGGTTTACCTTTGAGGGGAAAGGCATGGTCGATTGATGAAGAGCGGCTATTACGACAACTCGTTGAAGAAGGAAGGGATATCGATGGAATTTCCCAAGTTATGGGTATAACGCGAATTTCCATAAAGGGTAAAATTAGCAATTTAGGATTAAAACTGATTGTTGCAACTGGTCTGCAGAATTCAGTTGCAGCAGCAGCAACAACTTCTCCGGTTCCAACCTTCGATTCCGCTGGGGTTGTTGATCCAGCTTCAGTCGTCCATTCTGTTATAGTCGAGAAGGTTGAAGCGGAATTGAAGATAAAAAGACCCTTACCCAGCATCGAGGAGAAAATGCGGGAAGTGGATGATGCTTCAAGAGCGTTACATCAAAAGGGTCTTAATCCAACAGAGATTAAACGATTAAGTAAGATCATCGACGCTGCGAAAGTGTACAACCAACTCTTTGAAAAGTATGCACACTACCGCGACTTAGAAAATGAACTCATCGAGTTGAGGCGCCAGCTTGCGACAGAAAGATCCAAAAAGTAACGCTCAAAGTCGTCGATGCTTCCACCCAGATGAGCTTCAAGCTCAGTGGGAAGGTCTTCGGGAAGACTACCGGCTCCATCAGGCGTCCAAGGTTGCGCAGGTTGATGCAGTTAAGGGTGATACTGGAAAGTTCTTCAGCGAAATTTGCCATCTTAAACCTTTTGCATATCAGCTTGAGCTAGCAGAGTTGTATCGGCGTTATCAGTTTTTGGCTGTTAGGTGGCCTAGGCAGACGGGCAAGAGCACCTCCATCGGTGGACTCCTTTTGGAGGATGCCTATGAGAATAACGATCTCAATATTGGGTTCATTGGACCCAGCTTTCGCCAAACCAAACTCAACCTCCGGCGCGTAGCGGGTTTTTGCCGCAACCTACCTTCTGGAACTTGTAGCATTCAAAGAACCCGCATAAGCTTCAAAAACGGCTCCTTCATTGAAGCTTTTCCAAATAATCCTGAAACAATTCGAGGCAATACTTTTCATAGGCTTTGGTGGGATGAGACCAACTTTACTGCAGGTGATGACGACCTCTACGACGCCATCCTGTTCACCTTGGGAACCACAAACGGCAAGCTCATCGCTAGCAGTACTCCCTTCAACACCGACTCCCTGTTCTGGAGAATGTGCAACCACAAAGACTTCACCGACTTTGCAAGACACCATTTCTCCTTCGAGGCAGCCTTGGATCCTAAGGGTCCACTTAATGCGGCGATGGTTGAGCGGATAAGGAAACAGTTTGGGGATGACCCAACTCGGTGGCGGCGGGAGATGGAGGCGGAGTGGGCTGAAGATGAGGATGTGTGGTTACCGCAGAGCTTGATTGTTTCGTGTATTGGCACGGCTAAGAATTGTGGTTGAGACCTCGAAGTTTACGATACTGAAAAGTGTTATAGTGGAGATTTTTTTGTTGGCTTAGATATAGGTCAAGTAAGAGACTACACCTCCCTGACTGTTGTCGAGCGGGTTGATGACATGATCTATTTGAGGCATCAAAAGCTGTTTCCACATCCCACCAATCATGCACACATCTTAGGCTACCTCAAACGATTGCAGGACCAATGGGGGGGCTTCCAGAAAATTCGCGTAGATTTCACCCGCGAAGGACCCAGCCTAATCAAAGACATGGAAACTGCAGGGATAGAAAACGCTGAAGGCGTAAACTTTAGTGTTCCCCGCAAAAGCGAAATGGCGTATCTTTTAAAAAAACGGATGATGAATCAACAAATCCGCTTTCCCTTGCTTACCTGGGAAAAACCCTACCGAAGCGACATATGCACCGAACTAAACGTTGAAAAATACCAACTGCGCAAAGACGGCAACATAGGATACAGCCACCCAAACGGGACCCACGACGATGTATTCTGGAGCTTCGCGTTGGCTGTTTACGGAACAGTTGACATGGAACCCGAACCATTCTTGGCTATAGTGCCTCGATAAACTGTTAGTTTGTATCAGAAAACGAGAAATGAGTTAAAATGGTTCGAGGTCAGCCCCAGTCCGCAGGAAAAGGTCTCCTGTTGGCAAAAAACTCAGCCAGAGGAGGGTATAAAGCTAAAAAGTTTGGTATTTTATTTTGTTGTGATGTTAAGCTATTTGGCGGTAAGTCTTTCCTACGGTATCCCCGATTTTGGAAAGGCCTTGGTTGGATGTTCAAGCGGAATTGCTGGCAACAATTAGAACTTGATCAGTCAAGAAATCTGTCAATTTTTTTAAGCTTGCTTTCTTGTGTGTGGCTAAATGATTCTTTATGGCGCCGTTCATAGCCTTCAAGTCGGGCACTACTAGAATTTCAAAGCCGCAGGAACATTTGATAATTGGCATGCGTGTTTGATTTTCAACAAACTTGCTGGTCTGATCTTGGGTAAAAATGAAGTTTGTTTCTTGGGTGCCTTTTTTCTTCATGATTATTTCTTTGCTCCGAGAATGGAAGTTTATTGTTGTTTGGCAAAATTTATTGACTTGTTGTAGGCGTGGCACAGTCACAACTGCATCGCAATTTATGGGTAATTCTTCTTATTTATGTATCATTCAATTTATTTTGTTGCAATAACATGTAATATGCTAATAAAAAGCAAAATTGCTTGAATTAAACAACAGCAAAACAACAAAGCTTATTACATTCTGCTTCATAACATACAGATATATATGAATAAATTCGAAGGAAAGGAAATTAAAGATGAGACGATCAAAACTCGAAATGTACATTGACATCATTAAAATGTTGGCACACTCAGGTCCATCAAAGTTAACACACATCATGTACAAAGCTAACCTCAACTGCAGCATTCTCAACGAGTATTTGGACTTCTTAATCAAACAGGGTCTTGTCGAAAAACGAACCATTGAAAAAGATCATACAGTTTTCGTAGTTACTCAAAGAGGCATAAATGTACTGAAGTATTTCCGAGAACTCACGCAATCGCTGCCGCTAGAACAAGAAACCCAACGACAAAAGACACAATTGCTATAATAACCGACCAATGGTCTTTAGAACCACGCCACAGAGAATTACCGAAAACTTGCGATGCTTTCTTAAAAGGTGTCGTATCTGACAAAAAAACCTTGAATACCTTTAATATTTTTTAAAGGTCTGATTATAAGGCAAATGCTTTTTATTATAAGGACACAAATTTGGGGCTCCATTAAATTTTAATAACTTTAAAAGATGCTTAAAACAAAACAAATATTCTATCTATTGAAAAACATTTTTCAGGTAAAATCAATTCACTTATTCAAAGTCAGAGTTAAAATAAGACCCAAAATTGAAGCCTAAAGAATTAAGCAGTGAGTGTTCTCTCTCAACTATTAGGAATCGATAATAATTACCTAAGATATATGGGTACACAATATATGAGTTGATGTCTTGGATTATCTGTCGCCTCTTAGATCAGAACTTAAACTTAAAATTTTATTAAGTCTCTTAACCGGTGAGAGAAAAATAGCTGACCTTAGATCTGATGTTGAGACCCGAGATACCACCATTCTTCACGTTCTTGGAGAATTTGGTGAGCTAGGCCTAATAACAAAGTCGCAAGGAGTGTACCGATTGTCTTCTCTTGGTCTACTTGAAACCAACGTTTTTAAAGAGCTCATTTCAACAACCGACGTTATTGAAAAGTTTAAGGACTTTTGGTTGTCACACAACGTTACTGATATACCCTCATATCTTCTTCTAAACTTAGGTGCATTAAGCGACGCTTCGATAGTTCGCACTGAAGCGACCGATCTGAACCTCGTTCACGAAAAAATCGTAAATATTCTAAAATCCTCAAAAAGGATCATGGGAATTTCGCCAGTATTTCATGGCGATTATGTTCCGGTTGTCGAAAAATCGTTGAAAGAAGGCAATTCTGTGACCTTAATATTTACCCCTAAAGTTCTAAAGAAAGCTTCGGCGTTAGCAGAGACAGGAATCATAAAAAAATATGTTCTGGAAGGGAAATTGAAAATCTTCGTAAATGAGGACGTAAAGATTGCTCTAACTGTGGCCGAGAATAGTTTTTCTATGGGCTTATTTAATCTAAACGGTGAATACGATTATGGCATAGACTTGATGTCCACAAGCAAGGCAGCCATCGAATGGGGTGAACATCTCTTTGAAGATGTCGCTAAACGAAGTATGCCAATGGACATAAAGTCATTGATTTAAGAAAGCGATTCTTGCGTTTTCTTCAATTGGATTAAGTCGTTAATTTTAACTCGATTTTCACTTGATTATCTGAATGGGTAAATGTGGATTTTGAATATAGATTAGGTCTTCATAAGTCTCAATACTTATCGAGAATCTATGTTTGGATGGAGAAAGTTCATGAAGGCTCTATCCACTAAAATAGAACCAGCCAAACCCTCAAAAAATTATGCAAATCACCTTCTGAAAATAACCTATTTTCGAGCAAGCAAAATTACAAAATTCATGACTTCAACATCACTCTTCCTATCTTTGTATGCATCATTGGTAGTAGTTTTTAGTTTTCTCGTATATGGACATAGCATTGCCCCCGAGATTGTCTTGGCAGCATTCCTGGTAACCTTTTCAATATATAGTTTGAATAAGGCCACTGATAAGATAGAGGATGCGATCAATTCCCCAAATATTGAGTCAAGATCTCGCTCATATTATGTGATTGCTTCGGTTTCCGCAATGATTGCCTGTCTCTCAATTGGCGTATTAGATGGTTTGAAGGTTCTTCTTGTTTTATCAATGCCTTTTGCGATCGGTCTTGTTTACAGTGTTAGAGTAGCTAAAACCTTGCCTCGCCTTAAAGAAATTACAGGGGTGAAAAGCTTTATAGTCGCACTTAGCTGGGCTGTGACAGGCGCTTTTCTGCCATATGCGCTTGGAGCCGTACAATTTCAAATAGTATTCTTCGTTTTCACTTTCATATTTATTCAAGTGCTGGTAAAAGAAGTTATTTTTGACTCCTTGGATATGAAAGGAGACAAGGTTTCTGGAGTAACTACGATTCCTATGGTTTTGGGAAAACGGAGGACAAAATTCTTTTTAGTGATTATAAACGCATTCTCCGGATTACTGGTAATGTTTTCCACTTTTAGTGGCTTAATTGTTCAATTTGTTTCTTTATCGATCTTCGGTATCGTGTTTAGTTTCTTAATAATTTGGCTTTTTGTTGGCAAAGATCATAAGAAACTCCATGGGGAACCAGTTGTTGAAGGAAAATGGATGCCTGTAGCAGATTTAATAAAATCTATCCTGCGTTAATCAAATAGATTATCGAGTTTCACGGATGAAATAAGATTTGATAAGATTTGTTTAATACTCAACTGTCCAAAAGTTAGGTGTTAGTGCTGGTCTAACTCGTATGATCTCGCAGTCTGTTATTCCTCTTAGTTACAGTTGTTTTGGCTGTTGGATTTGTGAAAAGTTAATCCACATAATTGTAGTGAGTCGTAAGACTTATAAGAATAGCTAATGCAATAAAACAGTTGACCCAAAATTGAATAGCGTCTCGAGTAATACTAAATCTGTCAGCAGAACTATCTTTCTTATCTCAGTCGTAATATTACTCGTGGTTTGCGTTACAGTCGGTTTTGTAGGGTACAACAACACAAATAATCTCCAAACCAGCTACAACTTACTGCAAACCGACCAACAGAACCTTAATTCTACATACACCCAGTTACAAACAACATATAATCAGTTACAAGAATCAAACCAGAACCTGCAGATACAATTAGCATTACTTCAATCAAACAATAGTCAACTTCAAAATACCAACATCATCCTTCAATCCCAGTGGGGTTTACTCGACGACCAATTTACCTCACTTAACAGTCAGTACAAACAATTGCAATCAACCAACAATCAGTCCCAGACACAGATAGCTAATCTTCAACACCAGATTGCAAGCCTTCAGTCACAATTATCGAACGCGACAATTTTAATCGCTCAGTTGCAAGGTCAAACAGGAATCATACCCTCGTACATAGACCTGCATTACGTCGAACCCACAGGTTCACCGAGTTATTACTTTTTGCAATTGTCACTGAAAAATACTGGAGAAGTGCCCATAAAACAGATATTTGTTACTTTCAATTCTGTCCGGATTCCGATGACCTTCACGTATCTGAATTCAACGATTAGTGCTGACATACCACTTCCTCCAAACCAAACGACTAATGGAGGTCAGAGCGTCACGCCGCCAGTCAATAACGTTGGCACCTATCCACTGGTAATCCAGGGATGGGCCACCAACTCGTCAGTCTATACCTATCAAACAACAATAACTGCCCACCTATAATCAGTCATCGCAGTGGTTCTGTAGGGTAAATTTTTGGATTGAAAAACGCTAGTGCGAATTGTACCACTCAACAATTGTGCGCGCAATCTGCTCTGAATAACCAGCCTTAACTAACATTTGGACAAATTCTTGATCGCTCAAACGCATTACCCACCACATCTCAAGCCTCGATTAATATTAAGCGATATTTCGGTTCTGTGAATATTTCGGAAAATATTCCCGACGGACCTTACATTGATTGAGCACATGAAAACATAACATTTTAAGTGCCAATTAGCCAAATGTCAATAGTTTGAAAGAATGTCAGCACAGTCATACTAAATAACAAAGCGTTATGATATTGATTGTTTAATTTTTCATAACAATTATGAACAGATCTCAACCACATTTATATCGAGTCAAAGGTAATCAATATCAAGAAAGCAAGGTGAAAAAATGGAAAAAACAACCCCAAAGAAAACTGCCCCAAAAGAAACCCTGTACTTCCCACACGTATAGGTGAAAAAAATGATTGCAGAAATAGTATTTGCTCTAAGCACAAGCATGTTGATGGCAGCCTTTGCATATTACAACATCAAATACCGAAAATTCATCAAATACAACACTTCCAAACATAACAACAGGAGATGACCATATCAGACCAGGAATTATCAAACCAAAATCTTTCGAGAATACCTTCAATTCCTCTTTTTTAATCAAAATATAGCTCGCCTATGACACCAAACTAAATATCTTGCAAGGCAAAGACCTGAAAAAATTGGCAGGTTAGAATAGATGCTAGCCGTTCATCAAAATACTGAAACTTTAATATCCCGCTTCTTTCCAATAAAATGTGAAGCATTATTATGACAATTTTTCAGGCACCAACTAAGCTTTCGAAAGGCATGCGCCTTATCTTGCTAGCAGCGAGCATTCTTGTTCTTTCAGCAGGAGTTGATCTCACCCTCCTCACTGAACAGACTGCCACCTCGTTTGCTTGGACCATCCAATCCTCAATAACAGCTGCCTTCCTAGGCGCAGGCTACCTAGCTAGCTTCCTGCTTGAATTTCTTGCGTATCGGCAAAAGACATGGGCCAACGCCCGTATAGCCGTACCATCAGTTCTCATATTCACAGTCCTAACTCTGATTACAACCATTTTACACTTCGACAAATTCCATTTTAACAGTCCCATATTTTCAGCTATGTTAGCCGCTTATCTATGGTTAGCTATTTACGTCGCAGTCCCAATCGTCTTGCTGATTATTCTTATCAATCAAATCAGGCTGCAAAGTTCGACACCGAAACGAAAAGCCCCACTGTACACTTGGATGCGCCTTGTACTCGCAACTCAAGGAATAATAATGCTGGTTACAGGCTTGATCTTATTCTTGTTGCCTTCGACAGCCTCAACCTTCTGGCCTTGGGCACTCACCCCATTAACGAGTGGCGCGATTGGTTCCTGGCTTCTTGGAATTGGCATTATAGCATTGCATATGACGTGGGAAAACGATCATCAGCGCAACAAGATTGCATATATAAGTTATACAGCGCTGGGGGTACTTCAAGCGCTATCATTAGTGCGCTATAGCGGGGAGGTCGGCTGGTCCACGGAGGGCAGCTGGGTTTATCTGATTTTTGTCGTCAGCATTATTGCAACGGGATTATTAGGGTGGAAAGCTTCAAGGCAAGTAAAAATCGATTAATCTCCAATAGCGTAGCAGTGAGAAATTTGACTTTAAAGGCCACATCCGACTGGAAATAGGATCTCTATCTGTAAAAAAAATACCTATTTGAAAGAGTTCGATTTTTCCTTAGCTGTTGTGGTTTGACCCATGGTTCAAATCCCATGGAAACCAACATGATCCACATCAACCCGTTCAGGTAAGTCCAGTCTGACTATATCTCAACATCTTCTTATCAGTTAATGGAGATAAAATTCCCACGTTTTAGGTTCTTAATACAATAATTATTCTATTAATATTCCGTATGAAACGTGAGCCAATAGAGTTATATTGACTGTGCAACCATCTGATTTATAGGAGAATTTTTGAAATGACTACTGATGGGAACAAAGTCATCGTTCTCAGATTCATCAAAGAAGTTTTGGGCGGCGGCAATATCGATCTTATCGACGAATTGCTAGCACCGAACTATGTGAATCCGAGTATGGGCGTCACTAATCGACTTGGTTTCAAGGCTGTGATTTCCGGTCTGAAGACCACTGCGCCAGCACGCGATTTTCAAATCGCAGACCTAGTGGCCGAAGGCGACTCAGTCGTATTTCGAGGCAGCATGAACTTTACCCTCTCCACCGGGAAAAAAGCCTCTGCCAGAGTTATCACCTATTACCGTCTCGTCAACGGGAAGATCGTAGAAGATGAACCGATAAGTACCCCACCTCTAACCGAATTGTTGGCCGACATGATGCCGCCGAAATAAGGTTCCTAAGCTACATCTTCAAAAGTAAGAGTCTTGCGAGTGCTTATTGGGCCAAGGATCCCCTCATGATTGATATTTCGGAAATGACCAATGGGATTTTTTTTAAACATTTTCCTTAAATTTTTTCAAGTTAATTTTGTGGGTTTGTGGCTCTTGATGAAGGTTCCCTCTTCGAGTTCTTCGAACGCTTTGTCTAATTCCTCTTCAGTGTTCATCACAATTGGTTCTCTCCACGCAACTGGCTCGTTCAAAGGTTCACCAGCTACAAAAAGAAATCGAGCACCAGATAGGCTTGAAATTTTAACTGAATCGCCTCTACTGAAAACGGCGCATTGTCCATTTTTAATTTTCTGATCAGCAACTTCGACAGATCCGTTTATGAAGTAAATAAAAACTATAAGGTTTTTGTGCGTCAAATGTTGGAATTCTTTTCCAGCAGCCAACTCAACGTCAAAATATTCGGTTTCAGTCGACTGGTCCCGAACGGGTCCTTCAACTCTATCTATTTTACCCGCTATGACTTCAATCGTTTGAACGTCTTTCACGAATGTAGGTATTTGCTCATTTGTTATCCCCGATATTTTGGATCAGTCATCTTCCTTTTAGCTGGCTGATTCACCCAGAGCTGAAATCTCTGCATTAAACCGTCATATTTTTGGAGCAATTCTTGATGGAAAATGCCTGATTTTAGATTCATTGGTGTTTGAGTTTTGTCACTCACCCATCCTAATATTGAATGAACTCTAACTAATTTTTCGCATATGACTTTAGCGTTTGAGGGAGGTGAAAAAATGAATAAGAAAATCTTAGCTTTCATATCTGTACTTCTATTGGCATCTATGGCCGTACCCGCTCTTGTTCAGGCAACACCTCTGAAGGAAAAAAACAATGACAAATTCCTAACCTGGAGCGACTCAGCAACCTTTAGCCTTTTTAACATACTCGGTGGTGACCATCAATACGTTCCTTCAGTTGAAGAAACGAATAAACTAGTTATAAACTACGACGAATCATTCATAACTTATACAATTACAATCGGCAGCCACACCTACAATCTGGGTACTGACTTCACATACACTGGTCACGTCGAATACACCTATTTTGACCCTGTGTTTGAAGGACCAGCAGGTCTACTTTTCCCTTCGTCTTATAGCGCATCACAAGTTAAAGTCGACTATACACTTGACTTTTCAGCCATTGCAGGTGGCGTAGACGGAACCGTTAACATGAGGGCAGTGTTTGGCCCCGGGAACAGCGGAATAACGAGTTTGTCAGGAACAGGTGACTTACAAAACGTTCAGGTAAAACTTGCCAACGGAGAGTCAGGGGTATCCGGCTACGTAGTTAGTATCGCGCACGCAGGCTTAGTTTCTGGTTGGCCAGAATAAATGTGATAGCCGTTAACACTTTTCCCTTTTTTTTTAAATCTTTCAAGTTAATCCTGCATGAAGCTACATCAACAAAGGAATTAATATTAAAACACAATTTCGAAGTACACTTAGTCTTCTCAACTTATGCTTACCCAACGGAATGCAATGGTGTTTGAGTTTTGTCACTCACTTAATCCTATATGCTGAAATCAACTGTTAGGTTAATTGTAAAGGGCGAATTATGCCAGAAATCAAATGGACAACACTATCCCAAGTTAATCCTCAACAAAACTACTTCGCCTATGCTGCACTTGCAGAACGGAAAACCGCTTGGTCCTATTTTAGTTACCTTATGAGAGCACGAAAAATCCAAAACCAGCTAAACCACACGGAAGGAATAGTTGGTTTTACGGCGCGATTGGATTTCCTCAGCAAAAAAGTAATCCAGTTAGCCGTCTTCAAAAATGAAAACTCTCTCAAAGAGTTTGCGCATTCTGGACAACACGCCAACTGCATGGCAAACACAAAAAGCAGCATGAAATGGCTCAAACAATCCACTTGGAATATTTTAGGCTCTGAAATTCCTCCAAACATGCCTGATGCTCTTAATAGGATTGAAGCGGAGGTGAGAACATAACTAGAATTGAAAGAACCCTTGAAATTAATGCATAACCAGAAAAAATCTTTGGTCTTCTAAATTGGGAAAACAGTGTTCAATGGTATTCAGCGTTTAAGACAGTTCAGCGTACTTCTACAATTAAGAATGCTGTAGGCGAAACTGTTCATATAATTGGCGAAGTTGCTGGCACTAAAGCGGAATGGGATGGAGAGACAACTGAATCAGTGGAGAATGTAAGGCATGCCTGGCGTTCAATAGGTGGAAGCTTTACTGGTTTTGGATCCTTTAATCTCGCCCCGACTGACAACGGAACTAAAGTGTCAATGATGATGGATTATGAGTTACCCTACTCCATTTTTGGCAAACTGTTGGATAAGCTGAAGTTCCAAAAAGCATTCGAGAAAACTATCGAAGAAGGATTAGCAAGGCTGAAAGAAATAACTGAAAAATAAAAGGCACATACCATCTACAATTTTTTTATTGGTAAACGGTAAACGTGAGGAACGACAGTGGAAAAAGAACTGATGACAAAGCTCTTAACCAAAAATGGTCTTGCAGTACACGAAGTAGCAGTCTATATGTATCTTGCCCTAAATGGGCCAAAAACAGCAATTGAAATAGCCAATTCCCTAGAAATATACAGAAGAAAAATCTATCGAACTCTCAAAAAACTCTCGCAAATGGAATTTGTAACAAGCACCACAAATTTTCCATCAACGTTTGCCGCTGTCTCCTTCGATAAAGCCTTTGACCAATTTACAAAAGCAAACGCCGATGAAGCAGACCGTCTAGAACAAGAAAAAGAAAAAATTTTAGCATTCTGGAAGAGTAAACTCAATCAACTTATGGATCGCTAACTCATTTTTGCTTCTCCTACTTTGGCGGATAAAACTCTATGATAACATCTCTGCCAAAAGCCCCATCAGTGCCAGGTCCAGAATACTTCGACTTAGGATGGAGAAATGTAACAAATGCCTCAAGGATATTGCCTTCAGTTTTTAGCAAGTACCCTGAAGGGATAATCGCACGGTAGGCATTTGTTTTAATGTCGCCATAGCCTTCAAATTGTAAGCAAGAAGGCGGAATCGCATGTTTCCCGTACAGAAGAGTTATTGGAATTGTCCATCCCACAAACAATGTGTTGCCATGTATGCAGGCTTCAAGCTCATTTTTCTTGATTAATTGAAGGTTCTCTTTGGCTGGGGTTCCTTCGAGTGCTTTTCTCCAAAAATCCATAGACTTAGGATTGTCTGTTATAACGGCACAGGGAACGAAGGCTTCGCCATCGAGAGTTTTAAGCCAAAGATGTACAATCATCGCATCTTCCGCTCCATAAGTTGAATGCTTCTCTATATGGTATGTATGGAACAGGGTGACTGGGAGATTGAATTGGCTGGGTGGATGAATAATTGCTTGCCCATTAACGGTATAAAAGGTAACTATGTCAGTTTCTGCTGGCGCATGTAGGTTTTTTTGGGCATTAATAATTTTTTCTATAACTGATTTCTCAGTCAGATTTTTTGAAGCTTCCAAATCTTCCATCACAGTGTGCTTGAGCATTTTTTTGGTTGCCTTGTACACTACATGGTCTGAGGCAGATGCAATAGTGGCACCCGCAATGGAATCCAACGTTATGACTGAGGGTGCCTGAGCCTTCTTCCACATTTCCTCAAGCATTTTACTGGTTTTACCAACATGCTCAAGTTCACTCGTGTAGAAAATATCTTCAAACCTCGGCGCTTTCTCGTTATCAACAGAAATTTCAAATTGGAAGAGATACTTGCCATCAACCACGGTGGTTCCCAAGTAACCGTTTGAAACGTGCCTAATTTCTCCATAATTAGATAGTTCTTGTACAGTTTCAAAGTTTCTTCTTGTTATGGGGGCCATGATTCTGGTAAATACGCCTGCCTTCTTCCAGGCTACAAGCTCGGCAGCGTGAAGCTCCATTAAACCGTCCACTGAAGTCACTATGACAATTTCTTTCTTGGCAGAATCTAATGTTTCTGAATACTTTTTGCGCGCAGCTTCCGGGTTTTTGATTATGCCCGTCTGGACCGGTGATTTACCTGTCTCTATTTCGGATATTCGCAGATAGATATCGCGTGAATTCTGCCAAAGATCTTCAAAGACCCCTGTGAAGGTCTGAACTAAAGATTTGCAGTTTGTCCAAAGACAAACATTATCCTCGACGGATAGGTCTTCGATTCGGGGTCGAATAAAAAAGAGTGTCTCATCGTCATCTTTTATTATTAACTCGGGTGAGAGGGTTGAATGTAAATCGGGGTTTCTGCCCCTGAAGTTGAAGCCTGTTCGAGACATTTTTTTAAGTATGTTTTTGGTAGGGGTGAGGTTTTTGCTTGAGAACTCTGTTAGGAAACGGAATTGTATCTGTGTTTTAAGTGGGTGTTTGGAGGCGACGTCAAAGAGTCCTTCTTGTTCAGCTCTTAAGAGGTTCTGTATTGTTGTTATTGCGGAGAGCTGCGTTTTGCTTTCTGTTACCATCTGTGAGATTTTGGCATTTACTTTTTTTCTTCCATCGATTACGATAAACTTTTCAACCTGTTGTGGGACTTCTTTTTTGTTTAGGGTTTTCCAGTATGTGAGGACTTCTTGTTTAGTTTTTTCTATTCTTTGGGCTTCGTTTCGTTTTGCTTGGATTAGCGAGTCGACTATTTCTCCCAGTGGAACAGGTATGTATCGGACGGGGGATTCTAAAGTTGTTTCCACTAATCCTTTGGTTTGGAGGCTTTTGAGTAAATGGTAGATTTGAGCTTTGTCCTTTTTTGTCTGTCGAGAAATTTCTGTGCCCTTTGAAAGCGGATATCTGGACAGATAGAGGTAGATTTCCATCTCAGTCTCTGTTATGTTAAGATTCTTTAACATTTTTTTTAGTTCATCTTCACCCAAAAACACTGCCCCCTGACCTAGGGTGACATCGATTTGTCACAGTAATTCCAATTTAAATCAAAGAACTATATTTTGTATTCGCAAAATCAAAATTAAAAAATGAAACTTTCACAAACGTAAAACGGCATCTTTGCTTAAAAAATGTTCAAAAAGCTTTTCAGCTAACAAACACATCGATAATTCTAAGGAGAGTTGAGTTGGAATCTATGCCTGCTCCCACTGTAAAAGATGGCAAATGGTCTAAAGAACGTGAAAGAACAAAATCTGGAAGATGGCGAAAAAAACGTTCTGACGCAAATCAACCCAGACAGAAAAAATCGAACCGAAAGTACGCTATCGCTATCGTAGCCGCAGGCATAATCGTCGTAGCCTTAATTGTGATTTACTTTTATTTCCCTAACCTGCTAAAATTGCAATAGCAAACTGAACAATAAATAACGATTCACGCGTGTTTTTTATTTTTTAATAGTTCGTAGGAGGTAAGTTCGGTAAGTCTCAGCCTTATTTGCAAAAAAGTTTGTTGATGCGTTATTTTCAGGCTTATTCAAATCAATTTTGCTCTCTTATTCATTGCAGTTTGAACCCAATTGGGTACAAATCCCGCCCGATCTATAATTTACGGTAAGTGTAAGCCTTGGAATTCAGGCGAATAGAATTCCAATTTGGTTAAAAAGAAAACAAAGCCAAAAAGTTCCTTGCGCTCTGAATATTTTTTACGATGGTCAGTACATTGATATGTACCAATATTTGAATTGACTATAAATGGTCACCAAACCATTTTATAAACCATTTTTCTCTTGCTAATGTTCTCTCGTTCATAGCTTCACAGGTTGCTTTCCAATCAGGGTTTTCATATTCCGTATTAACCCATTTTTCTGTGAAAGGCGGCATTTCTTTTTTGACTTCATCTAAAATCTGTTTTATCTTAGCATTTGCAAGTTCAGGAGTACTGTACCCTTTATAAGATAATTGTTCAATTGGAATTAATTCTTCATAAAGTCTGCCTTTGCTCATATTTTTGCGCCTCTTTTCCCTTATCTGTTTAAAATGATTTTAAGCATTTGTATTTATTCTTGCTCTATATCCACAGTCTTTCGAATGCCCTTTACTGGTATCCAAATGTAAATTAGGTAATGCACAAAAATTTTTACGTGCTTAAACACAGATCGTGAAGATTTGGCAGAAGGGTCGAGAAAGCCTTTTAACAGTTTCTTTTGAGGCTCTGATTTTTCCTAAACTGCCGTTTTGCGCTGGCTTATCCCTAAATGTGTTATTTTTTGGTTCATGAGTCTATCTTGTGGTTTCTGTGAACCAGAGTTAGTTCGGACTGCATTTGCAGCGAAGGTTAATGTTATAAGTCAATTTGTAGTCGCAAAAGAAAGGAACTTTTACAACAGCAGGTTTGATATCGACCCACTATAATTCTAAACTCACACAAGTTTTCCGAAATATTATAAATGCTACTTTTTTTAGTGATGTTACTCTTTTATTTATTTTAGACCTAACGCCCTTACACATAGATTAACCTGTTAACTATGACCAATAATCCCGAATGAAAACTACGATCTTTTTTCAGGTCGGCAAATTAGATTTTAAATAGTGATTCGCTGACTAATCTGGCGATATCATTTGGCTTCTCAGCAATCTTAACTCCAGCGGTTAAAAACGCTTCAATTTTGCTGTGTGCAGTACCTTGCTTACCCGTAATTATTGCTCCTGCATGTCCCATTCGTTTGCCAATTGGCGCAAATTTGCCAGCCACATAAGCTACAACAGGCTTAGGATAATGATTTTTAGCCAAGTATTCTGCGGTTTGCTCTTCCATATTGCCGCCGATTTCGCCAATTAAAACCACAGCTTTTGTCTTTGCATCTTCTTTGAAAAGTTTCAATGCATCAATAAAATTCAAGCCAACCACAGGATCTCCCCCCACGCCAAAGCAGGTTGACTCTCCCAAACCTTTGACTTTTAGGCCAGCAGCTATTTCATAGGCTAAGGTGCCGCTTCTAGAGACCAAACCAACATCGCCTGGGCTAAAAATGTCGGAAGGCATTATGCCAAGTTTACACTCTGCGGGCGTAATGATTCCAGGCGTGTTTGGACCAATAATAGAAATGTTCGATTGAGCCGCGTTGGCGAGTATGTTTATTGAATCTTTTATTGGAATATGCTCAGTGATTACGACAATAGTTTTGATTTTGTTTGCAGTAGCTTCCAGTACTGCATCTTGAGTATTTTTTGCAGGAACAAAAACGATCGAGGCATCAGGCGAATATGAATCAACTGCCTCTTCCACTGTATCGAAAACTGGCAGTCCCTCAATTGTATTCCCTCCCTTTCCGGGAGAGACGCCTGCTAATATTTTCGTGCCATAATCGAGCATTAGTTTAGTTTGGTAACTGCCTTGTTTTCCAGTGACTCCTTGAACAATTGCTCTTGTGCTTGCACCAATTAGAATTCCCATTACTGTTTTGCTCCTTCCGCAAACTTTACCGCCTGTTTAGCTGCTTCTTCCATGCTATCCAAAGAAGTTATTCCTGCGTCGGCGAGAATTTTTAGACCTTCCTTTTCGTTTGTTCCAACAAGCCTAACTGCCAAAGGCTTTTTGACCTTGACATCTTTGACGGCTTCAATTATGCCTCTTGCAACCTCTTCACAACGAGTTATTCCGCCCAACACATTAACCAGTACAGATTTGGAATCTGGATCTTCAAGGACAATTCGAAGGGCAACTCTGATAGCTTCCACGTCTGCGCCGCCGCCGATATCTAAAAAATCTGCTGGTTTGCCTCCATAGTAATTTAGCAAATCAAGAGTTGCCATTACCAAGCCCGCGCCATTGCCAACTACGCCTATGTTACCGTCAAGTTTGACATAAGCCACCTTGTTCTTTAAAGCCAAAGTCTCCATCGACGAGAGCGCTTGAGGTTCTTTAAGCTCGTATTCGGGATGCCTAAAGAGGGCGTTGTCATCGATTATCATTCGAGCATCGGCAGCCACAAAACTCGTCGTCTCTGTCTCTATTAAGGGATTGATTTCAGCCATTTCAGCATCGTTTTCTATGGCAGCTTGGTATAGTTTCTGTATGATACTTGATAATTCCGCAAGTTGATCGCCGCCATAACCTAATTTTTTCGCAATCGATAATGCATCAAAGGAACGAAATCCGGATTGAGCATCAACAGGGGCGCGGACGATGGCTTGCGGAGTTTTTTCTGATAATTCCTCAATATCCATGCCACCCCTTTTAGAAGCTAACATAACATAGCAACGGTTGAATCTATCAACAGTAAAACCTGCGTACAGTTCTTTTTTGGCTGCAAGTTTTTCTTCTATTAACACTTTCATAACGAGAACATTCTTTATTTTGGTTTCTAGAAGTCGGGTTACAGCATCTTGCGCATCATGGATTGAGTTGGCAGGAATTATCCCACCTGCTTTTCCTCTTCCGCTGACAGGAACCTGAGCCTTAATCATGTAAGGAGGCTTTAAGTTATTCAAAGCTGAAACGGTCTGATTGGAGTCAGAGATTAGAATTCCCTTTGGAATCGGAATCCCATAATTATGCAGAATTTGCTTTGCTTCAAACTCACTTAAGTTCAAAATTATCAATAATACTTTACAGTTTGGAAGATAAGAATTTTTTTGGTTTAGCTGGCATGTTCCCGGGAGCGTTAATTCAACCGGATGGTAACTCTACGCTTATCAGATTGAAATTCATATAAACACAATTCAATCAGATAAAAAAATGAGTTGCAAAGAAAAAATGTATGTTTCCCAAATCAGGAGTACATCAGATGTCGATTTCGTGTTCCCTGCTGATTTTTCTTTCTTTGAACCTTATCTTAATTATCATATCAAAGAGATTCTTGAAATAGGCGGCGAAGCCTATGTGTCCCGAACCTCTGATGGTACTATTTCAGGTATTTTCATATACGACGACTTTGAGAAAGGAGGAACAATTTATTCAAAGTCACAAGAAGTTTTTGACTATTTTTATGGCTTAAAACAGTTCAATTTTCTCTTCTCAGAGCTGAAAACTGAACTCGAAAATGAAATCTATGACCTCTATACGGTAGATATTGAACATCTTGCCCTTGCTCATCGATTCAGCTATGAAATTTCAACGATAGACAAGGGGCGCGAAGAAGAGATTGAGCGATTCATGGTTTTAACCCATCCAGGAATAAACAAGAAGTGGGTGAATGTTGCACTGAAAAACGGAGAAAAATGTTACATTGTTAGGCTAAACAACGAAATTGCTGGGTTGGGTTGGGTCTCACTTGTCAATGGTATTGGAAGACTGCACTCGCTTTATGTGAAACCTCAATATCGAAGAATAGGCATGGGAGAAGATATCCTCAATGCGCGACTTCTCTGGCTCAAGTCAAACCATGCCCGTTCAGCATTCACTGAAATTTCATGCTATAACATCCCGTCTTCAAATAATGTCATGAAAGCGCAAATGAAGTTGTCTGGACAGGTTTACCAATATTTTAAAAAGAAACAAACAAAAAAGATTGATAATGTCTAGGTTCTTGGTGCTCCGCAAATTGGACAGGTCTCAACTGTTGAATCTATTAGAGCTCCACAGTAGCGGCACTTAACCTTCACAACTTCCTTAATCACAATCTGCTGCACTGGCGGTTGCTTAGGAGTCAGATTGAAATTCTCTGGAGGAGGTCCTGGCGGAGGAGGCATCTGTTGGTAGGGATGTTGGGGAAGCGTTTTTCTTCCACTTCTTGAAATTGCCAAAATCAGAACTACGATAAAAACAACTGCTACGAGGAATATGGCTGCTCCGACAATGTAAGCAAGATTGGGAATTAGAATGGGTGTGGTTATTGTGATGCTTGCGGCTGGTGTGGGTGTTTCTACGTTTGTACTATTTGGGGAAGCAGCAGTTAATTGATAGCTAGTTGAAGTCACATACAGGTTTTCGGTGTAAGTGAACCCTGTTCCTGAAGGAGTGGTATCGTGTTCGTCATAGGTATATCCAACGATATATCCTGTGGATGGATCAAAGTAGACTTTCCATGTATAGGTGGCACTGAATTGTCCGTATATATCATTTCGCTCGTAACTCGACTGCCCTTGAGCAAAGATCACATTCACATTTCTGGTCTGAGAGGGCAAATAGTAGCTGTAATTTGTGGATATGACTGTCATCTCTGTGTTCAAAAGAGAAAAAGTACCGCCTACCGTGATTGAGTTATCCATAACGAACCAAACAGTCGGGTTAACATATCCAGTCTGATCATCAGTGCCGTTAACATAAAGAAAAGTTGTCGGTGAAAAGGTGAAGTCTCCAGACGGATTCCCAGTTTCTGTAGTACCTGAGCTGTTACTCCATGAATAGGAATAACTATAGTGCGCAGATACAGTTCCATCGGTATTGACGCCATTTATTGTTTCTACTCCGTTATACGTAGCATGTTCGGTGTAACCAGTGTAATCGCCGGTGCCGCTTCCAAGATCTGTAACTTCATAATAGCTGAAGTGATCTTCGACATGGGGGACATAAGCTGAGGCTACAGGAGCGACAAAAAGACCTATGAACAGTAAAATTATAGCAAAAAAGTACTTTGAATTCATCCCATGAAACCTCCTACACCATGAACATGGGCAGGATGATACCCGCCGATGCCGCTAAATGTTGAATGGTAAGATGAATGCGCAATGATCAAAGGCGCATAGTAGAAGAAGAATACGTTTCTTGGGACATAAGTGAACTGCACTGGAGTCTTCACAATAGTTGCGGTTGGATCAAGTTGCTTGACGAGTTCATTTCTTATTCCATGAATCATCCTAACTGCAAGACTTACCACTTCCGATCGTTCAAGATCTCTAACATAAGATCCCAACAAAAAAGAGGCCTTTTCCATCAAATCAAGAATCTCATTAGCTTCAAGAGTTGAAATTGAAGCAAGTATTGCAGAAGCCACAAGAGGATACTCCAGATAATTTCTAAGCCCACTCTCAATTATTGTTAACTTCGACCTCACATTTTCTGGTCCCAAATCTGAAATCGCTAAATAAGCTGAAGCAAGTTCGGTATCTTCTGATACCTCGAACCCCCAGGAATTGAAAAGCAATCGGAATGATTGGAACCTGCTAGCCAACTGGTCCATAGGTACATTAAAAATAGCGAGTATTGCAGCTGACTCATACGAAGAAGTCATTTTGGAAAACTCCCCAAATCGGTCCGTTGGAAAAGTCCCATCATATCTACGCCCAAACAAGATAGTAGCAGCAACGCCTGCTGAAAGCGGATTTGGAACGTGCGCATCATGCCTAAGCTGGTGATCTAGTTTAGTTAAAGTTTCCGACAAGTTCTGAAGATCAGAATTTGTCGCTGTTTGAGAGGGATCTGCCCTAGATGAAGCCATAATTTCGCCTGCCATCATCTTATTTTCAAGAGTGCAATCAAAATGCTTGAGAAGATCGAGTGCAAAAAGAAATCTTTGACCAATTTGATTTGGGTCACCTTGAAGCTTAGCCAAACCTATCGATACGCTCCAGAGCTGAGAAAGATCCATTTCTGGGAAACTAACTTTCAAATTAGATACATGATAGCTGCTTATCTCCGCTATGGACCGCAATTCGCCGAACGTACCCTGTATTTCTTCAACAAATTCGGAAAATTCCTCATCAGAAACCCTGTAATTTCTCACGATAAGATCGTTTAGAATCATTACTCCAATACCAGTGAGGGACAAATATTTTCCGTCATATGGTACCATCCTGTCAAGTTTCGATTTCTTTTTAATTAGCTCGTTAATCGCGTTTTCCCTTCCAATTACCTCAGCTTCCATTTTTGAGACTAGAATTTTTTCGCTTTCTACTTTATTCCTTTCATCTTCTTTCTTCTCTTTGTCTTCAAAAAGAAATGTTATTGAATGGGTTTTTTTCTCATCTTCTTGTAGAGCTGCCTTTGCGCTTCTGTCAGCGTTCTGAGCATTTACTAAATCTGTAGTCATCTGGGTCAAGTTTGAAAGTTCAGCAGCTGCATGATCATACTCTTCTTTTTCCATTACAGAAAGATACTCTTTGCTGCTGAGAAAATCCAGGTCGGAAGATTGAATTTGCATCGAAACGGATTTTTGAGAAATTTGAGATAAGAACATCCTTATGTCGTTGCATTTCATTTCAATCATCGATCCAAGATTGGAAATTCCTTTGTTAAACGCTTTTCTCCTAATATGTTACCTATTACAAGATTAAGGCTTTGTCCCTCACTTGCAAGGTCGACAACTTCATCATTCTTGAGAGCATCTTTGAGAAGATATTCGAACTGGCCTTGCCTATCGGAAGTATCTCCAAATCTTGCAGATTTTTCGCGTTCTATCTGCTCATAAGCGTACATAAATTCGTATAATGATCTGTATATCTGGTCGTCTATCTTTTCCGAGATTTTCTTTTCCTCAACAGTTATCCATTCTAAGCCCTCAAGGTCAACGAAGAAAATTGTGCCGTCAGGAGCTAGAACTGCGTCCTTATCTAGCCAAACATCATAAAAGTCCAATCCACTGAAAGTTCCATCCCTGTTAGCTTTTAATGTCCTTACAAAGAGAGTAAGATATGCAATTCCGCTCTTAACGAAATTTCTCAGAAACTCTAATGCTTTATCGTTATTGTCTAATTGAAACATGTTAAAAATTGATTTTATATTACTGCCGATTGTGCTCCCTGAATGAAAATAAATTCGGACATTGGACGGAACCAATCTTGTTTCCTGAACCATCCGCCCTCTGAATTTACGGTACCAATATATTTTTTTGATTTCAGCTTCTAGATCTTCAGGTAGGAAAACAATTTTCACGAGGGGTGCAATTCGGAACCCATAAATTGAGGTGAGGTCCGCCATTTCTGAGACTTTCATCGAAGTGGTTGCATGCTCAAGTCCCTGTCCCCCATAAGAGGAACCTCTTAACCATAATTCCCCTGTTAAGTATCGGGGAGCTGTTTCTGCTGAATTTACAATTTTTTCTTTTAATTTGGAATCTTTTAGTAGACTACATATTTCATTTTTCCCCAAAAGCTGATGAGAAAAAGGATTGGTTGTTGAACCAATTCCTTTAACTGAAAGATAAAAGTCAGTGCCATCCATCTTTAAAGAAGGCAAAGGGCAAACTGCTCCTCTATTATCATCCGCAACAAACTCTTTAGTAGCTTGAGGGTTGAAATCTGTGAAAGGAGTCATACTTTCAGGAAGGTGAATTTTTTCGAATTCATCCATTTTGAGTTCCTTAAAATGCCTGTTTGTTAGCATTTCAGAAACTTCATAAGTATTCAGATTGATGGGTGAGCCTTTCAACTTCATTGGACGTTCGTTTTTTGTATGTGGATGGTTTAACACTTAAGCTTTTTGCGCAACGTACCAATCAGTGTAAGCCACCAGTCGTCTATCTTGATTGGGTTTTTGGCTTTACAAAGTCGTAAAGATATTGACCTGACTAATAGAATTATCGCTTACCACGCTTGTTTGATTCTTCTCTGACACCCAACAAGTGATCGGGCATAAGCATATAAACTGATTAAATAGTATGTGGATGAAACGGAGTAGAATTGAAATTGGAATTATCACTAGAAGATGCAAAAAAGATTATACAGGATGCTGAAGCAAAGGCAAAAGAGATTGGCGTGAAAATGAACATTGCAGTAGCAGATGTTGGCGGGAACCTAGTTGCTTTTGAAAGAATGGATAATGCATGGATGGGCAGCATAAACATCGCCCAAAGCAAAGCTTTCACAGCAGTCGCCTTCAACATGACGACTGAAGATTTAGGCAAAGAATCTCAAGCTGGCAAATCGCTTTTCGGCATACACACAACAAATAATGGAAAAATAGTGATTTTTGGTGGCGGCATTCCTCTAACAAGAAAAGGAGTATTGGTCGGCGCAATCGGCGTAAGTGGAGGAGCTGTATCTCAAGATATAGAAGTTGCAAAAGCCGGCGCAAAAAACTTCAAGTAAGAGGATTCCCAAAAACTTCTTTTTTTAATTAAGGATGATCTACCTTTTGACAGAACCCAGCTTGACAAGAAAATGCGTTGCAGAGTTTATTGGAACATTCATTCTTGTTTATGTTGGAGCAGGAGCAGCTGCAATAACTATTCTACTCGCAAACGGAGAATCATCTAAATCCATTTTCTTATCAAACGGCATAGGCGCTCTGGGAGGTTTAGCCGATTGGCTCTCCATCGGATTGGCTTTTGCCTTTGCAATCGCTGGAGCATTCTACATTTTTGGCCACATATCAGGTTGCCACATTAACCCAGCCGTAACCCTTGCGTTGTGGTCGGTGAAAAGGATGCCTGGAAGAGATGTTGCTCCCTACATTGTTTCCCAGTTAGCAGGCGCCACTATTGCAAGTATCTCCTTTGTTAGTATAGTTGGTGCTCGTGCAGCAACGATTGGAGGCAGTGGTGCAACTGCGCTATTCCCAGGTATAAGCTATTTACAGGGGCTTTTTAATGAAATTGTGATTTCGTTTATTCTTATGCTTATTATCATGGCGTTAGCGGTTTATGAACGAGGATCTAAACTTTTTTCCGGCTTAATCATTGGCTTAGTGGTAGCTGCGGGAATAACAACCACGGGCAATATTTCAGGTGCCTCTTTTAATCCTGCAAGAACTTTTGGGCCCTATGTTGCAAATTCCTTGTTTGGTGGACCAAACTTTTGGATTCAGTTTCCAATTTATGTTATTGGTCCGATATTTGGAGCATTGCTTGCAGCTTTTGTTTACACTTTCTTGACTGAAGTAAAGACAGATTAAATATCAATTTGTTTTACCATTTCTAGTTGAGCGTCACTGCTTAAATTCGCATAGCCTTCTTATTTATTGCTAAGATCAAATTTATGGCACCTGAAGAGCGAAAAATTGGGTATCGGAAGTCAGCGTATTTTTGCAGTTTAGTATGAATTTTAAATGAATTCGCCTCAGAGAAAATAGGATGGTTGAAAAGCGTAATCGGTAAGAAACCAACTGTTCTACTTTGAACAGAGACAAGGCTGGTTTTAAGAAGATATCGTTTGAACTGCTTTGCCGAATAAAAATTGGGACCTACTGACACAGATGTAATTGGACTTAACCATCCAAACTTTCGAAGTTGATCATTAACCACCCATCGAAGCAGTTGAGCTACATCTAATCTTGAACCCCATCGGGTATCAACACTTAAAATCGCATACCCCCCAGGCTTCAAAACTCTTGTAATCTCAGTCATAACTTTTCTCAAATCATGAAGCCAATGAACAACACCCAAAGCAACAACTAATTCAAAGGTGTTATCTTCAAAGGTAAATTTATGTGCATCTTCAATACTACAATGAACTAGTTTTTCCATACCGGCCAACTTGGCTACCTGTCGAGTTTGCTCAACCATCGCTGCAGCATGATCTACCGCATCCACATTAAACCCCTTTCGAGCTAGTGCAACTGACATTACTCCGCCGCCACAACCAACATCGAGAACCCGCGCACCTTTTTCTAAAGGCAACGCATCAACATAAGTAAGCCCGGCAATCTGCCTCTGTCTCAAAATATGCGTGAGCAAAGTATTCTTCCCGTAAATATCACTCCAAAATTCCGACTCAGCATTAAAGCGATCATCTATTCTGTCCTGAATATCAAAATGACCAAATTCAGACGAAGACTTACCGACAACCATGCCTGTCAAACCTACTCGCTAAACACCAACGAACAAATAGACTTAACGATCCGATCTGTAGCATGTGGAGCTTCATCAACGTATTCGCTAATCAGTTCTTGTCTACTGGTATTTTCACCACAAAAGCTGTCCTTTGCTTGACCTACTGCCCAAATTACTTGTTCCGGAGAGGAAATGGTAACACAGGCTTCTCTAAGAAGCGTTAATTTATTGAGGTTACTGACAACCTCGTCGTTGTGTTTTTTCAGATCAAGAAAAACTGCGGGTTTGTTGAGAGTAAGGTATTCAAGAATAAGTGAGCCATAATCCGCAATTAAAACGTCCGCCAAGTGCAGATATGGATAGATGTCATTATCATGCACAATCTGAAAGTTTTGCTTGTCAGCAAACTTTTCGAATTGGTTATAGTTTTGTGCTTGCGAAGAGTGCAAACCAAAATTAGAATTATCATGCATTTTTAACAGGACATTTGCTTCTAAAGAAAGTAACCGCTCAACTATTTTTGTTCCAAACGTTTCAAGGCAACCATGACTCCCCCAAGTGGGAGCAAACAGAATCACAGGCAAATCATTATCGATGTTTAACCTCTCCTTCAACGAACTGTCGTTATATTGCCCGCTGGTTAGCTCTTCCAAGCGAGGAAATCCACCGTACTCAAAGTTTTCCCTAAATTCATCATCAAACAATTCGTTAAGCCGATCAAGCTGCTTTTTTGAAGAGAAAAATATTCTATCATATGATTTTATGATATCACGTAACCGTTCCTTATCGTCCTCAAATAGATATTTTTTCTCGCTTATACCATGAGAAATCAAAACCATCTTTGGCTTTCTTAAAAGGGGAAACTTAATCGGCAGAAATCTAAAGACCATGTTGCTCATTAACCGAGGCTCGAAAACATCAGCAGAAATATACAAATCCCACTTCATTAAGAATGCATTTCTTTTCTCAACAAATTGCACACTGGGAATCCCGAATTGTTCATAAAAATTATAGTCATTAATTGAGTTCATGAAATAAATATCAAAAATTCCACATTGTTTTAGACGATTATAGATTGGCTTAAAGACCATAAATTGTATAGGGGTTATTCCGTTGAAGAGTACGCGTTTTCTGGGATGTGTTAGGTTGGGTAGCATTTTTGTAGACGCTTCGAATCAACAATTAAATATGTACTGTAGTCTATTGGGTGAAAAACAGATCAAATTCAATATTCGTAATTTCTCGTTTAGCCAACCGGTAAACTGCAAGTTAGGTACCCATATGACCCATAACTTAGCTGTCTTAATTTAACACTTTCCATTTATAATTTATTCTGAATCATATATTTTACCTCGAAAATTTTTAGAATCAATCATTTTGAATTCTTTGCTTCAAAATACTTTTCAACTTCATTTTGCCAAATTCTCGCAAAACTTTGGAGCTTCTAAACCCTTCATTTTCGATAAGCCAAGAGAGATTTTTCACTCTATTACGCAAAACATAAAATCAAGATAATAGAAGCTTGACAGGTGTTCAAATTAACAGTTAATTAAAATTCCTTGACTCTCTGATTAACCTCAACTTGATAGCGTTTTGGATGAACATTTCACTTAATTGTATAAGTCAACAAGATTCTGTTTGGAACGAACATTTCAAACGTTTCAGGGTTGGGTTTTTCCGTTTGGTTTTTTCTTTGACGCTGAAATTCTTCCAAATCTTGGGCTTGGTAATTTGGTAAAGTGCACATGATTGTCCATTTTGAAGGTTCAGCTAATTAGGTTTTATGAATTAGTAGTTCACTCCAAAAGAAAAAATATTTAATGCGAATGAATCTCTTGGGCAAAGAATCATCCTTTTGCAGCTTCAACATCGCCAAGAAACTTTTTGCAAAGCTTTTCACTGATTCGTTTTGTTAAAGGAGAAATTCGAGTAGATGACCATTTTAAGAAACAAAATTCTAATATTAACCAATGCAATCTCTTAATCAAACACCCTGTGGGCCGATCGTCTAGCCTGGTTAGGACGTTGGCTTTACACGCCAAAGGTCGCTGGTTCAACTCCGGCTCGGCCCACCACAACTCCGCTCCTAATATGGTAAGTTCAACCCATTTTGTTTCCAACTGTAGTTCGACCGGAAGTTTAAGTGACAGTGAACTTGCAATCCGTTTTCTAGGGAACAAACGTCTGTTGCAATTGAGAATAGTGGTTTTAGGTCAAAAACACCAAAAGATTTACTGCGAAATGTTTTTATGTGCATCTCGGCAATTTCCAGATCAAAAAGGAGAAAAACTATCAATGTCAACCAAACACTCGAACAAGCCCTATCAGGGATCTTTTGTCGTTCTACTTATAATTATGTTAACCGTCACAATTATCCTGGGTGCTTCACCTCAAGTAAAAGCGCAGACAGAACCAACTGTTCTGGTAACTGGATACAATGGAACAAGCATAAACTACACATTAACTCAGTTAGAAGCGATGCCCAGCATCACCATGTACGGTGGCTTCTATCAACCTAATCAACATGTAATTAACAGTGGTTTATGGGTTGGTGTATCGCTGCTTTATCTTTGTAACCAAGTAGGCGGCATTACCTCAACCTGCAATGTGACAGTTACAGGTCAAGGCACCAACAATTTCACTTACGAAATGGTGAATAGCGGCACCAACTTCAACGCACAATACATAACCTACAATGACATCACAGGAGTAGAGCAAAATCAAGTCCAGCCAGTCACCCTCATATTGGCATACCAAGTTAACGGCACTAACCTCCCCAGTAGCTCACTACCAGCCCCAAGATTAGTAATAGTTGGTTCTGAAGGCTTACTGATGGATGGATCAGGAGGAAGAAGCATAACGCAAGTAAACATAACCAATACTGCCCCCACACCAACACCCACCCCCGCTCCAACACCAATTCCTACTCCCACCCCCACTGCAACTCCAACCTCGACACCAACATCTACTCCAGCACCAACTGCATCGCCAACCCCATCAGCATCTCCATCACCTACACCCACAATCCCAGAATTTCCAGCAGCCGCTACCCTCATAATCTTACTAATGGCAACAACGACAGCATTGGCAATTTATAAAAGAAAATCAAGTCAACAACTAACTTTAATCTAGATTTAAAATTATATACTATCTTTCTTTTTATTAGCTCGATTTGGAAAATGTAAATGCTGCGTACGATTAACCACTATTGATGAAATTATGCCCCCCGCCCCTCCAAAAATCAGGCTTGACGTTCCTGCAACTCCTATACCGACTAAAAGTATGTGGGCATTTTGACCTATCATACTTGTTATGTAAAAGTTCACCATGGTTTTATCAAAACTTCCAAAAGCACCAAGAACGCAACCAACCAAAATATTGCCCAAATGACCTCTAAAAACAACAGCTAAAACATCCATAGTTATTCCCATCGCCGCATACTCAACCACCTCTAGAAATCCCTTATCAGCCATTCCGAGTACACCTAAAAGCAATCCTGAAAGCAACCCTATGTAAATGCCTGCACCAAACTTCTGTGTTAAACCAATTCCTATTATGAAAGGGATTACCCAAACAATCGCAGTATGTGCGGGCAAGCCAATCGGCGTTTTGAAGAAAGCTTTGAAAACGTAAACAAGGGCAGCCATAACCGACAAAAAAGAGACCTCGTAGACCAAGAAATACTTCTGACGTTTCATAGCCTCATCTCAACCAGGTACACTCGATTTCAGATCTAATTTGAAATTATGATCTATGGTACCGTTAACGGCAACTAACAACACTAAATCATCCTGAACTCTGCCACCCGTAAAATCGACGTAAAAGATGCCACTTGTGTTGCTTGTTGAGGTGACGTTGCCGCTGGGATTTCTTGGGTTAGTTGTAAAATGGAGAGAATTCAATCCGCCACCATCCTTGCCAAATTTCATAAAATAAGTATTATTTCCAAAATCATTGAATGTAGCTCCTTCTTTGTTTGAAACCTTCACATATATCTGGTCAACGCCAGGCATCATCTGAGCATTTGCCATAATGCTTGATGACTCAGCAGCTAGCGTAGTTACATAAAAACCGCTCGCTCCAGTCCCCTCCACGCGATTCGTCCATGAAAATCCCCTACTATCTTTGATGTATCCGTAAACGTGGAAGGCCGCCGTCCCATGTAAACCACTAAACGAGTAATCCACTCTTACACATGGAAAGGTAGCGTTCAAATTAGATGTCGCATTCAAATCAACAAACATAACGTAAAATTTTCCGTTACTGTTTGCATCAACGCCTGGCATAACAGGCAACTTAGAAGCATAAGGCACCCATGTTTGAGGACCATAAAGAAAGCTCCCTTGAGAAAATGTTTGATCCAGATAATAATTTCCTCCAATAGTGTCCGCCGGCTGGCTTAAGTAAACCCATTGAACAGTAAAAACTATTAAAATCAGCAAACCAAAAACCGCAAAAGCAGCCGCCAGCTTGTACTTAAACTGCAATCTTAAGCCCTCTTAAGTGCAATCCAATAATCCTCGTGTTGCTCCACAAAAAGCACTGCTTTGCCCTGAATGAAAGAGGGGGTAGCGTTTTTTGGAATCTGCACTTTGCCTTCAATAACTGTCTTTCCTCGAAGTGTTACTACTTCGTCTATGCCTGCGTTAATGATCTCTGAAATTAATCGAACTCCTGAGAGTTCTCTATTTTTGCCTTTCAGAAGGAACCTGCCATCATTCTTCAAAGAAGCTAAACCGATACCTGCGATTGCGCCTATTATGCCACCTTCAGTTCCGCCTAAACCCTCAAAACGGATTTTGCCATTTTTTGCTACTTCTATAGCCCTCTTTTGCGTAACAACGATTGCCTTAGCATCTAAACCAAATGCCACTAATCCAGGCGTTATCAGGTTACTCTCGGTTATAGCTAATCCTGGATCGCTTCCTTCAATAAAATCTTCCAGCATCAGCTTTTTTGTGGTGCAAAATATTTCTTCAATGGCTGATTGTGATGATTCTATATGGACTACAGCACAGCTGTTATGTGACGTAAAAGGTATTTCTGGGTGTACCAGAAGTTGGTGGCGTGTGACACCGAATATTTGGTATTTCTTTGAGAGTTCGGCGGCGATATTTCTGGCAAGCCTGCCGGTGCCTCTAGAACCCAAAATGTCAGTGTCGTCTATTCCTACATAAATCATTTATGTGCCTCAAGTTAAATACCGTTATGTATTTTTAGGCATATCGTTTGAACTATTAAAGTTGTTGGAAAAAACCCTACAAGCATACGAAAAAGACTACAACTTAAGCCCCCAACCACAGAACTTACGCCAAAAGAATTACGCTCTCTAAAGAGATTCCCTCATAAAGGTCACTATAAAACGCATAAATGTAGTCATCTCTTATTCTCTACAAGCCGATTATTCGCTTGACGCGCAGAAGGTATCATATTTACCTTAGAAAAAGAGTTAAACCTAAAAGCTGATTATGGGTAAAAAAATGATTTAAGAAAAAAACTATTTATGACGTTTTCTACGCAAAACAACTCCGACCAAGGCTAATATTATAACAACTAATACTGCAGCTATTGCGTAGTAAACAATGTTAGGTATCGCTGAACTTGAATTGTTTGCTGTTTGCCCAATTGCGTAAAAGTTGCCATCATATGAGCCGAAGTAGGCAATTCCGTCAACTATAGCAGGCGATGAATAGATGTTGTCACCTGTTTTGAAGCTCCAGATTAAGTCGCCTGTTTGGGCATTAAGAGCATATGTTGTGTTAGCTAAGGTGGAACTAACATAGACTCTATCACCTATTATTGCGGGGGCTGAAGTTATTCCTGCATCCGCACTGTAAGTCCATTTTGTAGCGCCAGTAGCTGCATCTAGAGCATAGACATTCTTGTCAAAAGCGCCTCCAGTGAAAATTACGCCGCCTGCAAAACCAGGCGAAGCCTGAACGCATTGATCATAACCTGTGGTTTTGCTCCAAACTAAAGCGCCAGTATCAGCATTTAAGGCATAGGTTTCGTTATCAAAACTTCCAATGTAAACATTGCCATCTGCTACAACTGGGGAGGAAGCCACAACGCTTCCGGTTGTGAAATTCCATTTCAAAACACCTGTTATAGCATCAACAGCGTAAACTTTGTGGTCGTACGAGCCAAAGTAAACTATGCCATTAGATACAGCTGGACCAGAGGTAACATAGCCACCCGTTGTAAAATTCCAAATTGGCATGCCAAGCGCGTCATCAAAAGCGTACAGTTTGCCATCATTTGAACCCGCATACAGTATACCATTTGAAACTGTTGGAATGCCCTCTGCTTCCCCGTCAGTAATGCACTTCCAAAGATACGCACCTGTAGTTGCATTTAACGCGTAAATAGCATGGTCGTCGGACCCAAAAAATACCATACCGTCAGCAACAGCGGGAGAAGTATAAATTTTAGCGCCAACTGAATAATTCCAGATTTTTGAGCCATCTTTGGCATTCAATGCATAAATGTCATTGTTTGAGACGCCGAAGTAGCCTTTGTCAGAAGAAGTAAAGTAAACTATTCCGTTGACGACTGCTGGAGATGATAATACCCAACCGTTTGTGTTGAAAACCCAAAGAGTTTGGTTAGTGCTGGGTCCCGTGGCGGCCGTGTAGCCTGTGTGGGCTGGATCTGAATGGAACATCGGCCAAGACTCTGCTTGTTGAGCGTTAACCTCTAATGAAACAGATACTATAACTGAGAGAAACAAAATTGCTAAAGTAATCGCTACCAAAAATTTTTTCAAAATTATCCACCTTACTCCAGAATAAATAAGTCTTTTAACACTTATATTTTGTCCCTGAAACGTAAGGGTTTCTTTGTTTTTTAATTTTGGTTGTTGGGTAGATGCAATCACATATTTTTAATAAGCCTTCAATCGCTGAGATAATTGTTTTTAACTATCCAGTTTTATGCTGGAGGTGAAATGTTTGGCTAAAAAAAATGTTAAAGAAGACCTTAAAAGAACAGCTCCACGTGTTACGGTTCCTGAGCCTGAAATGACTAAGGATAAAAAATTCAAATGCCCCATCGATCAGGAAGTTTATGACAATCGTAAAGATTACGAGTCACACTGCAAAGAAGAACATGATGTTCTATAAAACGGGCAAACTTGTTACTTGTGAAAGGAGAATAGGTAACTGTTGAAGCGTCGAATGTTACTATCGGATTGCTTCGTCTATTCTTTGGTCACGTTTTGTTCTTGTGACTTCTTTGAATAGTTCGAGGCATTCTTCTTTTGTTGGCGCTTCGATACCTATACTGCCATAAGCACCTATGTCGATTCTATATTTTCTTTTGTCGTCATTTTGGCTCATATTAGCCCCTCTCCCCTTTCAATAGAGTTTAATTATCTATGTACACTATTATAAGGTTAATCCATGTTCACTGAGTAATTCAAGGCTCTTTTTTGCATTAAAAACAACAAAAACCGAATTCCTCAAGTACCTGCCCATAATACCGACCAATCCAGCAGCATTAGTGCCAAGTTTACATGTAAGGGCATGCTCAAACATGCCTAAAGTCTCAACCTCAAACACATCACGATTTAGGCGTGTCCGTTCAAGAACATTCTCGATCGTTTCCTTTGAGGCGCCCAAAATGATTAATCTGTCCAAAAGCGATTGCTGCCACAAATGAAGTTTCTCAGCTTGTTCTACAGTCAACTCCGCCTGCAACTCTTCAACATCCTCAACGATTGCAGAAACTGCTTTGACACTCAACGGCGAGCGTTCAGCAAGTCCAAATATTTCTGCGATTTTTTTCAAATCCAGTTTTCGTCCATTCGCCAATTGGGCCTGCAAACAAGACAAAGGCACAATTGCAAAAACTGTTTTAGGCTCAAAAATCCCAACATCCACAATCAACTCTTGCTTGTTTAAATCAAGTTTGGATATGTATCCCCTTAAAACAGGAAAGTTTTTGGCGTTTTCAAGGCTTGTGGGACAGGTGCCAATTTCCTTTTTGATATAGCTAGTAGCTATGGGTTCGTCTTCACCTGAAAGTGAAACCTGAACCCATCTGTTTGCTGAGGTGTTCAAAACCTGTACTTCGACATCTAAATCTTCAAACTGGGTTCTAAGCAATTCATCTATTTGTTTTACTTGCCCAAGATTCGAAGCCTTAACTAGTAACGTTAACGTGGTCATGGTTTATGCCTAGTAAACTGGTTATTTCATCATACAGCCTTCTAACTCTTTCTGCAGCATCCACCTTATTTTCCTTTTCAAGCCGCTCAATCTCCTTTTCTATAGGGACTCTTTTGGACCGGTCAATTAGTTTATCCGAGTAAGAAACAATTTTCTCTTCCAGAGTTTGAGGCACGTAGACGTCTATGGGCCAACCAAACTTAGCCGCTTCTTCTGGCGTGATTCCTGCACCAACATGCCGCTTAATTATCCTAATTACCAAATCAGGCAAACCCATGGATTGCCCTATTTGGGCACCGACTATTCCGTGATCGACCGTGTGGTTTTTTGAGCGACCAATGTCATGCAAAAGAGCACCTGCCTCCACAAGCTCAACGTTAATCTTAAGTCCATTCTTCTGAAGTTTATTTGCAGTTTCAACAGCTAAGTCTGCGACACCTATACAATGGTTAATGACATTGGGTGGACAATTGTTTTTGCGAAGGAGTTCAATAGCTTGCTCCCTATTCGGAAGCCCACTATTCACCAAGTTCCTTCCTTAAGATCTCAACTTTCTCAGAAAGTTTATCAATCATTCGCTCGTTTGCAAAATGCACCAGGTTTTTGCCGCATGTGGAACAGTGAAAAACCAATTCAACCGCTTCTTCAAAGGGAACCCGTTTGCATTCGGGGCTATCACAGTAGTAGAAATCATGGTTTTTTTCGTATTCTAACCTGACATTGAGTTTTTCTAAAACACGCCTTTTCTGACTTAAAATAAAACCTTCCAACTGGTCGGGTTGAAGTTTCCAGTGAAAAATAAACCATCCAGTTTTTGGATCTCGAGTCCTTCTTAGGCTTACAAGAGAGTGATCATAGAGTTTGTAGAGGATTTTGCGGACTGAATTGAGGCGGATACCTGTTTTATTCGCGATTTCATCATCCGTTATCTCTTCCACGCCTTTTAAGTGAGCTATAAGTTGAACTGCTTCTTCTCCCCCTAACGCCAATGCTACTTTCGTTAGGGTTGAATCATCAATAGTCGATAACATACTCTAATGTTCCTTTTGAATACCCTAATAATTGAAACTTGAGGTAATAAAACCCTTCCCAAAACATTAAGGAAAATCAATGTCGTTCTCATGACTTCTGATTTCTTTACCCCTCGCTTTAGGGACAATTTCAATTTTAGCTTTCTCGAAAGGTTTACCTAATTCTTTGCCTCCAAAGTAACGGTCCAAAAAAATAGCAAGAGAAGAACACTCCGAATGCGGCTGATTCCCAACAGCTACGTTAAAGTCTGAGACTTCATTTGAATAAAACTCTCCCGGAACCTTCTGACTACCGACAAGAAGCATCACACATTTGTTGACTGCCTTTATTCGGTTCATAACGTCGCTTGTTTGGATGTTTTCACCGTAAGCAGTTAAATGCACAATGATGCCGCCTTTAGTTTTCCATTCGCGGACGGCTCTTTTCCAAGGGGTTCCCATTTCAAAGCGAAAGTTTCCTCCCCAGGCTTTAGTGATTTTAGTTACGGTTTCTTCAATGTGTGAATCAAGTGTATCTGAGAGTATGAAACCTGAAGCACAAAGAGCCCTCGCCGTTAAAGCAACATGTGTTGTTAACCTTACGTCACGTTGCGGTCTATGTCCCCAGCGCAGCACAAAAATCTGGGGTGCGTCAATTGGTTGGGATGATTTGGAATTTTCCATTTAAGTCTTCCACTTTTCTTCTTACTTGGTCAATCAATGCTGGGGCAGATTCGAAAATCACTTCAACTGTCTCATTGGTGAAGGTTTCTTTTTCGATATGTGTTTTTTGATGAACCCACGAAATAAATGGCATAGCTTTACCTGTTAAGGGGACAGAAAACTGGGCTCGCTGAAAGTTTTCTAGGATTCGCAAGATTTGTTTTCGCAGTTCGTCAAGGTTTGTTTTGCACTTTGCGGATAATAGGATCGGATTTTTGACTTTGTCTTTTAGAGCTTCGAGTTTTTGCTGCATTTCTTCTTCGGTCAACTTGTCAATCTTGTTTAGAGCAGTAATAGTTGGAATGCCACATGCTCCAAGCCGCTCGATTGTGTCTAAGCAAACGTTGTTTTTATTCTCGATTGTTTCAAGGGGCTCGTTTAAGTCTATAAGTATTATAATCAAATCGGAAAAGATGGTTTCTTCAAGTGTTGAATGGAAAGCTTCAATCAACGATATAGGTAAACGGTCAATGAAGCCCACGGTATCAGTTATGAGGAATTTGCGGTTCGAAAACTCTACCATACGTGTCGTGGTCGAAAGCGTAGTAAATAATGCATTATCCACTTCAACGGTGTCCTGCGTTAATGCATTGAAGAGGGAGCTTTTTCCAGAATTTGTGTATCCTGCAAGCGAAACAGTGAGAAAACCCAGCTCCGTCCTCCTTTCACGTTGAAGAACCCTTTTTTCCCGCACGTGCTCGAGTTTTTTGAGGATAGTTTGAACTTGCCTTTTGATGGCGTCACGATAAACATCTGCTTCGTAAGCGCCAAGACCCATAAACCCAGGTTGCTCACTTCCTTTGGAAAGTCGCACTTTTTCTCTTGCGTGTTTGAGTTCGTTTCGTACTATGGCAAGCTGAATTTGTAGCTGAGCTTCAGTTGTAGTGGCTCGTTTCGTAAAGATTTCTAAGTATGAGTTGGAAGCGATCTATGACCTCAACTTTTGTTGCTTTTGCAAGGTTGTAGACTTGAGTTGTGCGTAGTTGGTTGTCAAAAATTACTTTGCTCGCATCCGTTTCCTGAACCATTCGAGCAAGTTCCTCGACTTTTCCCGCGCCAATCTGGTAGCGTGAGTCAGGCGGACGGGTTTGCTCCATTGAGCCTACAACCGTGTATCCTGCAGCTTGCGCTAATGCTTTGAGTTCCTCTAAGGTTGATTCTTCACGGTTCAACCTGCGCTGAGCTATGATGGCTTTCGTTTTATGGGCGCCTCCCCGCTTTTCTCATCAAACTCGACGAGGTCCCCTAAAGTCATCTCTTCACTCGCTACTCTACCGATATGGGCGTTTGCTTTTTCTTCAGCGATAGGAACCATCAATTGAATTCTCAGAGCATGCTCCAATTTAGAAGCTAATTGGTTATTGGGTCCCACTTTGCCAGTTTCGATATGTCTGAGCAATGAGGCTTTTTCGTTAATTTTTTTGCCCAAATCCTCATGGCTTAAAGCAAGTTTTTCTCTTGCAACTCTAATTTTGCCTGCGTACCCTTCGACGAGCTCTGTGGTTAATTGTACTTGGGCAACTGGTGGTTTTCTTTGGATAACTGGTAAATGCACGTACGATTTGGTGGAGGATGAGGCTGCCGATGGGTGCACAGTTTGAGATTTCGGCGGAGCAAACGGTAGGTCATGTTCTTCGTGGATAATTACTCTTCCATGTTTGGAGCATTCTAAACATACGGTTAGTTTGGCTCCTTCAATAACTGCCCGAACTGGTTCATCATGGATTTTGCGTCCACAAACTTCACATCTCAAGAAACATTCACCTTTCACTGTGTTTATTATGTTGTTGTGTTTATACTTGTCGAAACGACACACCCCAAACGATGATGACGCATGGAAAACAACCTGAGCAAAATTAGGAGTATTGCTGATTACCAATTCGGCAAAGGCGTAGGCGCACTACTATTTCCGGATAACATCGAAATCCAGTATTCTCCGCGGACAGGCAGAATACGATACATTAACTTAAACGGCGAACGATTGGCCACCCTACGTCCAACGGATGGTGTGCTTTCCTTGAGCCTTAAAGCCGCCCAATTTATGGCTAAGAGTACACCTTTTGCTAAATGTTTCGTAACCGTACAAAACGAGGTTTCCAAGTTCATTGCCGCTGGAGGAGATGTTTTTGCAGTCCACGTCGTTAAAGTCGATGCGGAAGTTGGCGCCAAAGATGAGGTCATTACACTTGACGAAGATGGGCAAGTTCTGGCCGTTGGACGCACAGTTCTATCCAGTGATGAAATCAAAGCTTTCAAAACCGGCGTAGCTGTCAAGGTCAGACACGGCACTCAAGAAAGTTAAGTATATCAAGTTCTAGCGCAGAATACTTGTTGGTGCAACTATATGAATAGACACATGAATCCTCGAGAGCAAAAACGCATGATGCAACGCATGGGAATGAACATGGACTCAGTCCCCGACGTTCAACAAGTCATCATCCGAACCAACACCAAAGACATCGTTATCGATGAACCTGAAGTGGCGATTTTGCAGGTTCAGGGACAAAAAATGTACCAAATCATAGGCGGCCAAGTCAGCGAACAAGCACCCTCACAGCGAGACGCAACTGCAGCTACGGCACCAATGTTTTCCCAAGAAGACGTACAGTTAGTGTCTGACCAAACAGGCAAGAGCTTAGAAAAAGCAAAAGAAGCACTCCAAGAATGTGGCGGCGACCTAGCAAAAGCCATTTTGCTGCTTCAATCTTAATCACTTTTCTATATATTTTAATTTTATTTTAATCTAAGAAGTCAAAATTGGATCTTATCTGTAACAAATTAAGGGGCAAAAACATTATGTTAAGCGACTTTAGCCGTGCGCTAACATCCAATAGGACGCAAAAGCCTTCCGAAACGTCTTATTTGCGTTAGCAGCCAAACTCGCTCAACAATTGTTGGCTCTTTAGCTTTCCTTGTTTTATTATGTTAGGTTCGTTAATAATATAAAATGATGTTGTCACAACTATGAACCAACAATTGTCAAGGCTATTGCTTTAACCAAACCTTCACTTGCCCTTAGGCGTCGGTTGGGTGCTGAGGTTTAGAAATTTTATATTCAATATTAAATCGTGGTTGTATCCCGATCTTTAATTTTCATGGAAGAATACCGTAGGGGCCATATTACCGAAAAAGCAGCGCGTTAACCTGTCTAAAATTTAGTTACAATAAGAGAGGAAAATAGGTCTCTTTGTGAGAAGCCTACTTATCGCAGTTTCATTAGCACCATTTCAGCCGCGAGTACCATGGGTTCCCATGTTTCGCAGAGCGGGGGCGCATATGCTGTATCAGCTTTGGCTAATTCGCGTACAGTCATGCCTTTTTGAATGGCAAAGCTCAGGCAGTTTATGCGTTGGGTAACTTCTTCTCCGCCTATGACTTGTCCGCCGATGATGCGTTGAGATTCTTTTTCTACGACGAGTTTGATTTTTATGGGTTTGGCGCCTGGGAAGTAGTCTGCTTTGGTTTTGCTACTTATTGCCCCTGTTACAACTTCAATGCGGTTGCGTGCTGCGGCTGTTTCAGTTAAGCCAGTATTACCCGCTTGAATCTCAAACAGCATTGTTACCGCAGAAGCCAAAACGCCGCTAAACTGCGAGTAATCGCCTCCAGCATTTGCACCTGCCACTTTACCCTGGCGGACTGCAATGGTTCCGAGTTGGGCACAGGTGGGTTTGTGGGTGATAATGTTTGGAGCTTCAGCACAGTCGCCCACAGCATAAATGTCTTTTATGTCGGTTTCCATTCTGCCGTTAGTTTTAATCGCGCGGGTTTCGCCTAAAGGTATACCTGCGTCAGCGGCAAGCTTCGTGTTGGCGCGTACACCGAAGGCACTTATGAATAAGTCAGCCTCAATTTTTTCGCCACCTGCCATAACCGCAGTTACTTTTTCTTCGCCTAGGAATTCTTCGACACCCTTGCTGGTGAGGATAATCATGCCTTTTTCTTGCAGGTGCTCTTGGACCATCTTTGCCATATCCGCGTCGAGTAACTGAGGCAAAATCTGCGGCAACATTTCAACGATGGTAACTTTAAGTCCTCTCTCCATTAAGCCAACGCCGACTTCCAAACCGATTAAGCCTGCACCCATGATTACGGCTGATTTTGCGCCTGCTTTAACAGCTGCATCAATTTTTTCGCCATCTTCTATGCCCCGGAGAGATAAAATTCCTGGCTTTTCTTTGCCTTTAATTGGCGGCATAAAGGAGTCTGCACCCGTAGCAATTACAAGGCTGTCGAAAGTCAACACTTCAGTTGATCCTTCCTTAGTGGCTACAGTTACGGTTTTCTCTTTGGTGTTAATTGCTGTAGCTTTAGTTTCGTTGCGCAAGTTGAGTTTGAGCATTTGGAAGTATGCTGGTGGGTAAACAATTAGGTCTTTAAAATTTGCAATCTGTCCGCCAATCACGAAGGGCAAACCGCATCGGGAGTAGCCTGCGTTTTTCTCGCTAGTTATGAGGGTGATTTCTGCGGTTCGGTCTTTTTTGCGTGCGGCTGAGGCTGCTTCTACGCCTGCAGCGTTAGCGCCTATAACGATTACGCGTCGCGCCATCTATTTCGCCTCTTACTTAGATTGTGCTTGAGCTTTATGCCACTCTACGGATTTGTCAAAATCCATAAGGTTAGCTAATTCAGCTTGTAGGTTTGAAGGTTTAACAACGATTAACCAGCCTTTCACATATGGATCTTCGTTGAGTGTTTCTGGTTTTGATTGGACTTCATCGTTGACTTCTTGAATAGTTCCGCTAACGGCTGCAACAAGGTCGGAGACAGCTTTCACAGATTCAAGTGTTCCATATGGCTCACCCTGTTTAACTTCAGAGCCAACACTTGGCAATTCAGCATAAACGATTTCCCGCAGCGACTTCTGAGCGTAGTCGGTTATGCCCATGCGGATTTTGTCGCCTTCGATTTTTATCCATTCAAAATCTTTAGAATAATAGAGGCCTTCAGGCACTTCGTATGCTTCAACTTTTACCATGCACTTGAACCTTCTTTAATTTACAATAGTATCCAGAATAGAATCATACATAAAAGGATTAATGAAAAGAAAAAAAGGTTTTTAGCGTTCGCGTTTGCCGGCTATCCAATCTTCCGTCCATTCTCTAGCTTGTGAATCTGGCACTTGAACTGGCGGATGCTTAAACGCATAACTCGGCATGCTTATGAGTGTACCTGAGATTTTGCGGTCCAGAGCGATTTTGGCGGCGCGAATAAGATCTATGACTACGCCAGCGCTGTTGGGTGAGTCTTCCACTTCGAGTTTTGCACTGATGGTTATAGGTCGGTCACCGAAGGCGCGGGTCTTGATTGATAAGTAGCATATTTTCTTGTTCTTTAGGAAAGGCACGAAATCTGAGGGTCCGATTCTTGTTGGCAGAGGGTAGGGTACAAGGCTTGTGACTGCCTCGGTTTTGCTTATGCGTTTGGATGTGAGGCGGTTTTCGACGGTCATGTTTTGGAAGTCTGTGTCTCCACCTAGGTTCAACTGGTAAGTTTCATCCACGATAGCGCCGCGGTCTAGGCAAAGCCTGATTAAGGTACGGTGCAAAATCGTTGCGCCAACTTGGCTTTTGATGTCATCGCCCAAAACTGGCAATCCTGCAGCCTCGAATTTTTTGGGCCATTCTTTGGAAGCGTCAGAACCAATGAATTCAGGCATGCAATTCACAAATGCACATCCCGCGTCGATAGCACATTGGGCGTAGAAGCGAACTGCGTCGTGGCTGCCGACTGGAAGGTAGTTGACGAGAATTTGTGCTTTGGATTCTTTGAGAACTTTGACGACGCTATCTTTGGGAGTTTTGCTGTCGTCATAGACATTGAATGTTTCCCGCATATGGGGTGCGGTGCCGTCCATGATTGGGGCGGGTGAAACTTTGACGCCGAGTTTGGGGACGTCGGCGAATTTTTCGCAGCAGTTCGGTTTTACCCAGATGGCTTCGGAGAGGTCTTTGCCGATTTTGTCTTTGTTAACTTCAAATGCGGCGACAAATTTTATGTCACTGATGTGGTAGCCGCCGTAATTCACATGCATGAGTCCGGGAACAGTTTCAGTTTCTTTAGCGTTCTTGTAGTATTGGGTTCCTTGAATGAGGGCTGATGCGCTGTTGCCAACGCCTACTAATGCTACGCGAATTTCAGGCATGAAACATTAACCATCCAATGAATCTGTTTTAGTTTAGGCTTAATGTGTGCCTACGCTATAACTTTTTCTAAAGAAACAATATTTTCTCTGGTGGTTGTTTATAAAAGGTTGTTTCGTTCAACAACTTCAAAAAGTTACTGGTTTATTGTGTTTTGTTGTTTGGGTTTCATTCTATTAGCCCCGAGAGTTACATGTGAACTTGAAACACTACTGAGATTATTCATTGAAACTGTTGTTTTGCTCTATAAGTGACTTCGATAAATTTGCCCAAGAGCTATAGCTGCACGTTTTTGAGTTAGATCTATGCTGCTATTACTAATACCCATTTAACTGAGCCGCATTTCCGGCAGGGTGGAAAAGTCTCAGTTTTTGACAAGGGGATGCGTGACTTTTCACCTTTACTTTTGCAGAAATGTTCGTACAATCCTGATTCTGGGCATTTCTCGCCGGTTCGGAAGAATTTTTTGGTCGTTTTTTTGTATGCGGCTTTTTTCTCTGGCATAACTATCAGACAAGTATTCTTTTGGTATGGTTTGGCATTATAAGCTTTGCTTACCCTTCAACTCACAATAAAGCAATTAAATGGTTGGTTAGAGGACTTTTCTAAGTGTTTCCATGTTAAAAACTGTGCATGCACAGCCATTTTTTAACAAGGGTATACCTTGCCCAGTTATGTCCATGCCTTTGATAAGTGGACCCATAATTTTCATCTCTTCCCCACATGCAACCCCAACTATACCTTCATAGTTACTGTTTTTGATAATCTTGGGTATGCAGGAACCCCCGGGTAACAAGTAAACGTCGTAACCCTTCTTTCTCGCATACTGGTCTGCTTTGTTTACCATGCAATCATCTGAGCAATGCGCACACGTATAACATGGAATTTCCGAGTTGAACTTTGCTTTACAATTGCCATCCATATATTTTCGCGAGCAATGTGGAAGGAAAAGTGCTCTCTTCTTGGTTTGTAAAAACTTACCCCTCTCAATGCTGTTAATGGCTTGTAAGTCAATCAAATCCTGAATCAAAGCAACCGCATCTGAGAGGTTTAGTCCAGTTGCCTCTTGAATCTTAAACTTAATAATTAAATCATTGAGCGTTGTGAGGAAACTTTTGTGCATGCCCTTCTGATAACTAACCAAAGCGATTTCAGTGAAGAAGAAACGCGGGACCTTAGACAGGTCAAAAGTGAATTTATAGGGCATAACTTAGCATAAGTTACATGCGTACTTAAAAAAATTGCTTATCACTAGTTAAGATTTGCCTTAACTCTTTTTTTCCAGATTTGAATCTAAAAGCTCTCGAATGGATTTGAGGTCTTCCCGCAACCGTTCTACTTCCGCTTCAAGGTTGCTTGCTTTTGTCTCAGCATCCGTCTTCAAGTCCTCAAGGCTGTTTTGTAATTCAGGTTTTGAATCAAGCATTTCCATATTCTGATGTAGCTTTTTGAGGTTTTGTTTGAGTCCTGATTGGATTTCTTTAAGTTTAGCAATTGATTCTTTAATATTTGGCAAGTTTGAAGTTTCTACGTCGGAATTAACCATAAATAGAGCCTTAAAAGGGAGGGGAAGTTAGATGCTTATTTGGAACATTAAGCGTTCCACGAGCTCTTTGTACCTGTTCCGGATAGTAACTTCAGTTACTTGTGCAATCTCGGCGATTTCTCTCTGCGTCTTGCGCTCACCTGTTAATACGGATGCAACATAACTTGCTGCGGCTGCAATTCCTGTTGGTCCTCTGCCTGAGGTAAGTTTAAGTTCTTTTGCTGCACCCAGAATTTTGTGGGCAATTTCCTCCACTTTACCTTGCATGGTGAGTTGGTTGGAGAACTTTGTTATGTATTGGCTTGGTCTTAGCGGTGGGATGGAGTAGTTTAGTTCTCTGATTAGAAAACGATAGCTTCGTCCAACTTCTTTCTTATTAACTCCCGATGCCTGAGCTATTTCGTCTAAAGTTCGAGGTAAACCGCATTGCCTGCATGCTAAATAGAGAGCGGCTGAGGTAACGCCTTGAATGGATCTGCCTCTGATTAGACGCTCTTTTACTGCTTTACGGTAAATTACTGAGGCTGTTTCAAGGATGTTCTTTGGAAGGTTTAGGTTGCTGGAAATCTTTGTGATTTCGGAGAGTGCAAACGCCAAGTTTCGTTCGGTTGCGTCTGAAACCCTGATGCGTCTCTGCCACTTCCTAAGTCTGTAAACTTGTGCTTTCTGACCAGGTGAGAGGCTTTTCCCATAGATGTCTCGATCGTGCCAGTCGATGGTTGTTGATAATCCCTTGTCATGGATTGTATAGGTTAGAGGCGCCCCAACACGTGTTCTCTTTGACCTTTGCTCATCATCAAAAGCTCGCCATTCTGGTCCACGGTCGGCAAGTTTTTGTTGCACGACAATTCCGCAGTCCATGCATACTATCTCGGCTGCTTCAGAATCATGCATAAGTCGCAGACTGCCGCATTCAGGACAGACCCGCGCTTTCTGGGGTTCTGCTTGAGGTGCAGCTTGATCTGGATTGACTTTTGTTTGTTCATGTAACTTGATAGCTCTACTCATGATCTATTGCTCCGTTTTGTTTTCGAGAGAAGCAAGTAGACCGGTTTATTCACTAGTTTCTCAGGTTCCCTAACGCTTGATTTAATCACTGCATAAGGTGCTGAGACAGGACCTATGATATCAAAAACTTTGCCCACAACATTTAAGTTCTCGTCGACAACTTCAAAGCCCATTTTCGGGGGATTTTCTGCTTTAACCACCATATTTCGCGATGGAGTTACATTTGAAACCTTGCCCAATCTTTGCAAACGCAATTCCCCTCTCGAAAAACATGTAGGAACCCGTAACAGTTTATATAAAGTTTTCTAAAAGCTTTATAAGCTGAAAGTAAAAGTCCAGCTTTTTGGGGAGAAAGATTCTTAAATGAGATGTGCGGATAAGACTGTGCCTTAAAAGGGTGAGGCTAATATGTCAAAACCATTCTATGTAAAATATGAAGTCCCAAAAGAAATCGTAGATGCAGCCTATGAAGCCCTAACGATTGCTTCAAAAACAGGATCTGTTAGGAAAGGAACAAACGAGGCAACAAAAGCTGTTGAACGCTCACAAGCAAAACTTGTCGTAATAGCTGAAGATGTTGACCCACCAGAAGTTATAGCACACCTACCACTACTCTGCGACGAAAGAAAAATTCCATACGTATTCGTACCCAGCAAAGAACAACTCGGCAAATCCATCGGCATCGACGTTCCATGCGCAGCAGCATGCATCATAAGAGAAGGAGAAGCAGCAGGCTTACTCAAAGAAATCGCAACTCGAATCGATCAGGTTAAACGAGGAACTCAGTAATGAGTAAAGAAGCAGCTGAAGAACTAATTCCGTCAGAAGTAATACAGGTCATAGGTCGCACAGGCGTAACAGGCGAAATTACACAAGTCCGCGTCCGCATCATGGAAGGCAAAGATAAAGGCAGAATCATCACACGCAACGTTAAAGGACCCGTAAGAGCACAAGACATTCTGATGCTGCGAGAAACAGAAAGAGAAGCAAAGAAAATAACTCGATAAAATAACCTGGAGAATTTGTCATGCCAAAACCTAGAAAATGCTCGTTCTGTGGTGCTGATTTCCCAGCTGGCACAGGCATGATGTTCGTTAAAAACGACGGATCAATCCTTTGGTTCGATTCAAGCAAATGCAAGAAAAGTAGCATATCCTTCAAACGCGACGCACGCAAACTAAAGTGGACCAAGTACTTCGGTAAAGAAGAGAAAGGTAAAGGGTAAACCAACAAACAATCTTCTAGTTTTCAACCCATTTTTCCTTATTTTATTGTAATTTTAGTATTCGCTTTTTGACTGAAACCTTATCTGTTGGCTTGGGCAATGAGGGTTTGCGGTATTGAATTTGCCCTGGTTCCTAGCGAAGAAAGAAGTATTCGAATGGTTAATGCACGGTCAAAAAACAATCGATGTTCGAAAAGGCAATCTTAAACCTGGTGAAATAGCTGTTTTCCAATCAGGGTCTCGTATTTTGCGCTTGAAGATAGTGAAGACAGAGAGCGGTCGGCTTACAGAGGTTTTGCGTTTGGACAATTTTAAGTTAGTTATTCCTACTGCATTAGAGCTTGGGGATGCGGTTAATTATTTAGAGAGGATTTACGGGGTTTGCGATGAGGTTTTTACTGCTTATTATATTGCACCGTTGCTTGTTTCCGAAAAATGCTAATTGATGCTTGAATTTGACTTATTTTGAAATAGTATTTACGTTTTTAGCAAAAAATATATGGAAAACGTAACGCTTAAATATTTCGCCAGCCAATGTTGCCATCTAAGAGGAAAATAAAATGGTGACATTCAGCGGTTGTTACACTGCACTAATAACCCCCATGAACCGTAATCGCCAAGTCGATTACGAAGGATTACAGCAACTAGTAGATTTCCAAATAAAAAACGGAGTCAAAGGTGTACTCGCCGTCGGTACAACCGGCGAAAGCCCAACCTTAGACTGGAACGAACACAGCAAAGTCATCGAGAAAGTACACGAATATTCCAGCAATCGGGGCCAAACCATAGCAGGCACGGGAAGCAACTCAACACAAGAAGCCATAGACGGCACACAGCACGCCCAAGATTTCGGCGTAAACTGCGTTCTCCTCGTCGACCCATACTATAACGGGCCAAGTTCAATGGAGATTCGCAGAGAATACATCGAGCCCATCGCAAGTCAGTTCCCAGAAGTTCAAATAATCCCCTACATCATCCCGGGTAGAACGGGTACTCAGCTTTATCCCCAAGACCTCGCAATACTTCATCAACAGTACCCAAACGTTCGCTGCGTAAAAGAAGCCACAGGTGACCTAAAGAATATGGAGTTAACACGACAGGTCTGTGGTGCAGACTTCGACATACTCTCCGGTGACGACGACAAAACATACACAATGATGATTTCACCCGACATAGCTGCAACCGGAGTTATATCGGTAGTCTCTAATGTTGCTCCAAGCGCAGTCGTAGACATGGTGCACTACATCCTCGACGGCAATGAAGAAGCTGCCAGCGTAATCGCTCAAGCACTCCAACCGCTCTTCAACATAGTTACTGTGAAAACCCAAGAACAAACACCTTACGGGCCAGTCGCGTGCAAAGCACGTAATCCACTCGCCTACAAGACTCTGATGAACATCTTAGGTATGCCATCGGGACCTTGCCGGCAACCGTTAGGAAAAATGACTCGCAACGGATTAGACGTAGTCTTGGTAAACGCTAGAAAAATCTATGAAAGCAACCCACAAATCCTAAAGCCAGTCGCCGACTACTTTGGCGTCGACCTAAAGGAACGACTCTACAACGAAAAGTATCTGGAGGAACTCTTCTACGCTTAAGCTCTGTGTTGCAGGCGCTGCAGGCCGAATGGGCAACGCTATCATTAGTGAAGCAACATCAAAAGGACACCAAATCATAGGTGCCACAGAAGGACGCAACTCACCCTGCATAGGCAAAAGCCTTCGCCAACTAAACATCACTAATTCCGACACAAAAATTCTAAGCTCCGACAAACTAAGCGAAGCAGCCAGAGACGCTGACGTTTACATAAGCTTTACAATACCCGCTGCCGAACTAATCAACATCCCAATCGTCGCCAACCTCAGAAAACCCATAATCCTCGGCACCACAGGCTTCACCCCAGAACAATACAGACAAATTGTATCTGTAATGTCGGGAAAAGTCCCAGCTGTGTTCTCGCCAAACTACAGTGTAGGCGTCAACATACTCTTCAAGATAGCCGAATCCCTCAAAGCCTTTCCACAAGGCTTCGATTTCAGCCTAAGCGAAATTCACCACACCGGCAAGAAGGATGCACCAAGCGGAACAGCAAAGAAACTTGAACAAATAGTTTCCCAAGCTCGTGGTTACTCAAAGACTGTTTACGGCAGGGAAGGTATTAGCCAACGTCAACCGGCAGAACTTGAATCGGTAGCACTTAGGGCAGGTGGAGTCCCAGGAATCCATGAAGTCATAGTTGCCGGACCCTACGAAATGCTGCGAATTGAGCACATAGCTTTCTCTCGGAACGTGTTTGCACAGGGCGCTGTGTATGCAGCTGAATGGTTAAGCAAGCAAAATGAACCTAAAGTGTTCAGTATGGCAGATGTTTTAGGTTTAACTTGACCACCAAAACCATTAACTTTTTTATCGAGTATATACAAAGTGAAAAGAGCAAAGGAAGAAAAAGCCCATGCCCAATAAACGTAAAGTCGCCATCATAGGCGCAACTGGAACCGTTGGACAACGGTACATTCAACTCTTGCAAGGTCACCCATGGTTCAAGATTGAGGTGCTTGCCGCTTCAGAGCGGTCAGCAGGAAAAAAATACAAAGATGCATGCAACTGGCTTATGGAATCGGAACTGCCTACAGAGATCGCTGAAATGCCTGTAGTCAACGCTGACGTGGTATCTGTAGAAAAGGCAGGCGATATAGACTTGGTTTTCTCCTCAATGCCAGGTGATTTAGCTGGACCGGTTGAATCTGAGTTTGCAGCATTTTATCCGGTGTTTAGTAAGGCAAGTGCTCACCGAATGGGAAAAGATGTGCCCCTTATTATTCCAGAAATCAATCCTGACCACGCCGAGTTAATCAAGGTTCAGCAGAACGCTCGGGGTTGGAAAGGGTTCATTTCAACCGACCCAAACTGCAGCACTATCCAAATGGCGATTACCCTAAAACCGCTAATGCAGTTCGGTTTAAAGCAAGTTATAGTTACTACAATGCAAGCGCTTAGTGGTGCAGGCTACCCAGGCGTAGCTTCAATGGACATCATTGACAATGTCGTTCCCTTCATCTCTGGCGAAGAAGACAAGATGGAGTCAGAAGCCCTGAAAATATTGGGAACTTTCAACCGAGGCATCATCCAGAATGCAGATTTCAAGCTTAGCGCTAGTTGTAACCGAGTCAACGTAAAAGATGGCCACTTAGAATCCATATTCGTAAAACTAGACCAAGACCCTTCAATTGAGCAAATTGAAGCAGCGTTTGAAGATTTCAGAGGAGCACCACAATTGCTCAAGTTGCCCTCTGCTCCAGAGAACCCAATTATCGTTCGTCACGAAAAGAATCGTCCTCAACCACGTTTTGACCGTGACGCTGGTCTCGGTATGAGCGTAGTCGTCGGGAGAATCCGCAAGGATCCAATAATGACTTTCAAGTACATGTGCCTTGGGCATAATACGGTTCGGGGAGCCGCAGGTGGAGGCATTCTGAGCGCAGAGTTGTATGTGGCTAACGGTTTAGCTTAAATGCTGTTCCGATAGTAACTGTAGAATCTGGTGTAGTTGATGGTTAAGAGAAAGCTTCGCGAACCCTTAGAAGACCGAAAAGGCAGCCTCTTCTTTGACGGTTTCTCAGTTAAAGATTTGGCTGAAAAATATGATACGCCACTATACGTGTTAAGCGAGAAACGAATTAGAGACAACTACAACCGTATCCACAATGCCTTAATTAGCACCTACAAACACCTGCGAGTTTACTATGCCGCCAAAGCCAACAGCAATCTAACTGTACTGAAGATTCTCCAGTCCGAAGGCGCATACTTAGACACCGTTAGCCCTGGCGAAGTTTTCATGGGCTTAAGCAGCGGATACACGCCAGACCGCATCCTGTTCACTGGAACAAGCGTAAGAAACGACGAATTAAAGTTCCTATCCGACGCCAATATCACGGTTAACGTGGATTCACAATCAGAGCTCGATAGGTTACTAAAGATTGAAGTTCCACAAACAGTTTCCATTCGTGTTAACCCCGAAATCGGCGCTGGACACCACAGTCATTGCATAACAGCTGGTCCCGAATCCAAGTTTGGGTTATGGGAGGAAGAAGCCATACAAGCTTACGCAATTGCCAAGCAAGCTCGTGTTGAACGCTTTGGCATCCATATGCACATTGGTTCCGGCATCCTTGAGATTGAACCTTATGCTTTGGCGGTTGAAAAGCTTCTATCCATAGCTAAGCGTGTGCACGATGAAGTAGGCATAGCATTTGAGTTTATTGACATTGGTGGCGGATTTGGCGTTCCATACAAGTCCGAAGACAAAGACTTAGACCTTACAGAATTTGCCAACAAAATTGTGACCCCATTTAAGAACAAAGTTAAGGAATATGGTTTGGGTAAGCCGTTTTTGTGTGTTGAACCAGGACGGTACCTTGTATGCGACGCAAGCATTCTCCTAACAACTGTGAACACAGTTAAGACAACGCCTTCCAAAAAATTCGTCGGAGTAGATGCAGGCTTTAACACACTTGTTCGTCCCACAATGTATGGTTCATACCATCCAATTCTGGTTACCAACAAAGTTGCGCAGGCTGGTAAGGAAACCTATGACATAGTAGGTCCGATCTGTGAGTCAGGTGATGCATTGGCCAAAGACCGCCAATTACCAAAGGTTGAGGAAGGTGATTTGCTGGCTGTTCTAAATGCTGGCGCTTATGGGTTCAGCATGAGTTCACAATACAACTCACGACCCCGAGCTGCAGAAGTGATGATTCGACAAGGCAAGGATGTTTTAGTCCGCAAGCGTGAGGAACTAAGCGATTTGATGGCCAGTCAACGGATGCAGAGTGGGTCTTGATGCGTTTTTGGAAGATGCATGGTTTAGGCAACGACTATATTGTTATTGATAATAGGGACATGAAAATCAGCGATGATGGGGCAGCCGAATTAGCTAAGACTCTTTGTGAGAGACGTTTCTCAGTTGGCGCCGATGGACTTCTTCTTGTATGCACTTCTAAAGTAGCCGATGTGAAGATGAGGATTTTCAACTCTGATGGTAGTGAAGCTGAAATGTGCGGAAACGGCATACGCTGTTTCTCCAAATACTGCTACGAAAATGACATTGCAAAGAAAGCTGAGTTTACAGTTGAAACCCTCTCTGGCATAAAGCATGTATGGTTAACCCTAAATGGCAAAGAAGTCGCAACCGTGAAAGTTGATATGGGTGCACCCAACTGGCAGCGAGTGTCGCTTCCAATGATAGGTGAAGGTACTTGCATTAATGGTGACTTAAGTTGATGGTGAACCCTACAAAGTTACTTGCTTGTCGATGGGGAATCCCCACTGTGTTATTTTCGTGGAAAACATTGATGAATTTCCAGTTGACTATGTTGGTCCAATAATAGAAAATGATAGAGCTTTCCCCAAAAGAACTAACGTGGGTTTCGTTCAAGTTCTAACCAAAAATGAACTTAAGGTTCGAGTTTGGGAACGCGGTTGCGGAGAAACCCTTGCGTGCGGTACTGGCACCTGCGCAGCAGCGGCGGCTGCTAACAAGCTCGGAAAAGTTGGCACCAAAGTCACAGTTCATATTCTTGGCGGAGACCTGCAAGTGGAAGTCAGCAAAACCCTCTTCCTAACCGGAGCCGCAGAGAAAGTTTACGAAGGAACATTATTCAAGGAGCCATAACACATGACGTTTGAGTACGCAGACCGAATAAAAAGATTACCACCCTACCTATTTGCAGAACTAGAAAAACTTACACGAGAAAAGAAACTTAAAGGAATCGACCTTATCTCACTGAGTATCGGTGACCCTGACCTTCCCCCGCCGCCCTTCATCATCGAATCACTAAGAAAAGAAGCGGGCAACCTGAAGAATCATAACTACTCTTTTAGTCAAGGCGAACCAGACTTCAGAGAAGCAGTGACGGCATGGTGCAAGAAACGGTTCAATGTTGATTTGCAACAGGACCAAGTTGTTGCACTTTTGGGATCAAAGGAGGGGATAGCAAACATTGCTCGAGCATTCATTAATCCAGGCGACCGAGTTTTGGTACCGGACCCAGCTTACCCAGTGTATGCTCAGGGCAGCACAATCCTTTGCGATGGTATAACTGTGCCCCTGCCCTTGCTTGAAGAGAATGGTTTCAAGCCCAACTTTGATGCAATCGACGTCGACAAAGCAAAGATGATCTTTCTTAATTATCCAAACAACCCTACTGCCGCGACGGTTGATAAGAAATTCCTTAAAGAAGCTGTTGATTTCGCCAAAGACCACAATCTGATGTTGTGCTATGACAATGCATATTCAGAAGTCACTTATGATGGCTATCGCGCTCCGAGCATACTTCAAGTTGATGGCGCAATGGATGTTGCAATAGAGTTTCATTCGCTTTCCAAAACCTTCAACATGACTGGAGACCGCATTGGGTTTGCTGTTGGAAACAAGCAGCTTGTGAGCGGTTTAACTAAAGTGAAAACCCAAATAGACAGTGGACCACCCGTGTACACTCAGAAGGTCGCCGTGAAAGCTTTAGGTGCCTACACTAGTAGTGAACCGCCAGAGTTCCTGCAGAAAAACAACCAAATCCTCCAAGAACGTCGCGACTTGCTCGTGAACACGCTTTGCAAGCTTGGTTATGAAGTTGAAAAGCCAAAGGCTACCTTCTATGTTTGGGTCAACTGCATGTGCGACTCAATGAAATTCGTTGCAAAACTTCTCGATGTCGGTGTGGCAGTGACGCCAGGGGATGGTTTTGGCAAATACGGTGAAGGCTACGCACGCATAACATTCACGCAGCCCAAAGAACTCATAGTGGAAGCTTGCAAGAGGATAGCCAACGCCTTTTAACATCCCTCTTCTTGAAACTTTGTGTACCTTCGCAAGTTTATTATTCCATTAGTTGCCATTATTCTATCGGTGTCCTTTTGGGCGTAAATTTCAAAGACCTCATACCAAAAACCCCCGTGAAACTCGAAGACCTAGGCGGCAAAATCATAGCCATCGACGCATACAACGCCATCTACCAGTTCCTCAGCATAATCCGTCAACCAGACGGCACACCACTCAAAGATAGCTCAGGAAAAATCACCAGCCACCTAAGCGGACTCTTCTACCGCACAAGCAACCTGATCGAAATGGGCATAAAACCCGTCTACGTCTTTGATGGCGAATCCCCAACTTTGAAGGCAGCTGAAGTCGAGCGGCGCAGACAAGTAAAAGTTGTAGCAACTGCACATTATGAGAAGGCTGCTGCAAAAGGCGACACAGAAAAAATGTTCATGTACGCTCAGGCATCGACAAGCATGAAAGATTACATGTTAGACGACAGCCAAAAACTCTTGGAGCTAATGGGCTTACCGTGGGTACAAGCACCAAGCGAAGGTGAAGCTCAAGCGGCACACATGAACAAGAAAGGCGATGCAGACTACTGCGCAAGCCAAGATTATGATAGTCTCCTTTTTGGCGCATGTAAGCTCCTTAGAAACGTGACCATTTCAGGAAGAAGAAAAAGAGGAAAAGTCACTATTGAAGTAGTTCCAGAAGTTGTTGAGTTACCCAAAACGCTTCATGAATGCGGTTTAACACGTGAGCAGTTAATTGATGTTGGTATCTTAATTGGTACTGACTTTAACCCAGACGGCGTAAAAGGGATAGGGCCTAAAACAGCGCTCAAACTCATAAAGCAATACAGCACCCTCAAGAACGCTCTGCCTCACATAGAAAATGTAACTTTTGCTGACAAGATTGATGAAATCCAGCAAATTTTTTTGCACCCAAAAGTCACTGATAGCTACAAGATACAGTGGAAAGAACCTGATGAGAATGGTTTGATCGATTTTATGAGTCGTCAAAAAGAATTTGGCGAGGAACGCATCAAAAAATCCATAGAGCGGATGACTGCAGGAAGCAAGAAGCAGAAGGGAAAAGTTTCGCTGGAAAAATGGTTCGGCTAATCCATTCTATTGGGTGAATTTTTGGCAGGTGCAGCCTTTGATGGTGCATTGTTGGTCTTGTTGATGGGTTCCTCTTGGGTGTCCGCAGGTAGCACATGATTTTAGAAGTGTTGCACTTAGGATTGCATCTTGAGTTAAGATATCACTCATAAATGAAAGAATACATACTTAAAACTTAAAGAATTTTCCCCATTAAACCGACTTTCTATTTCTTATAAACTAACAAAACAAAAGAAAGAAAAATGAGATTATTTTACAGTTACTGACTTTGCCAAGTTCCTTGGCATATCAGGGTTAACGCCTTTCTCTAAAGACACATAGTAAGCCAGTAACTGCAGCGGAACCGCAAATGGAATCGGCGATAGTACGCTCGGGATACCTTTTGGAACCTCGATGTATTCTTCTGATAAGGATTTGATTTCTTCATCGCCTTCCTCTATAACGGAGATTATGTGGGCACCGCGGGCTTTCATTTCCATGATGTTGCCGATGACTGTTTTGTGGGTGTCGTCTCTGGGGCATATGAATACTACTGGGAAACCCTTTTCGATTAGGCTGATTGGACCATGTTTGCTTTCTCCTGCGGGGAAGGCTATAGATGGGATGTAGGCGATTTCCATGAGTTTTAGTCTGCCTTCAAACGCAGTGGCGGTGCTGATGCCTCTGCCTAAGAAGAAAAAGACTTTAGAAGCCGCATATTTTTTGGCGATTTGCTTAATTTTTTCTTCCTGTGTCCGAACAATGGTTTCGACGTCTTCAGGCATCTTTTTTAGGTTCACTTCTAGGCAATCCATTTCGTCTTGAGATATTTTGCCTCTCTTCTTGGACAATTTTAAGGCGAGTTGGGCTAAGACAGAAAGTTGAGAGGTGAAGGTTTTGGTTGCGGCAACGCCGATTTCTGGACCTGCCTGCGTGCCAATGTATACTCGGGAAATCCGTGTCAAAGTGGAGCCGATAACATTGGTTAAGCTTAACACAGTTGCTGCACGTTGCTGTGCACAACTTACCGCTGCTATGGTGTCTGCGGTTTCGCCTGATTGGCTCACAGCCAATATGGTGCTGTCGATGTTAACGGATTTGCCATATTGCTCCAAAAACTCAGATGCGTAAACTGGGTAAGCGGGCAAGAAGGCCAGTTTAGAAAACATGTAGGAAGCTGCTAAACATGCGTGGTAGCTTGTTCCGCAGGCAACCAAAAAAACTTCGTTAGCGCGGTCAAGGAAAGTAGAGAGCAGATCCAAATAGTGGTCTTGGATGCGCAAGGTGTTGTACAGAGTTTCGGGTTGCTCATGGATTTCTTTGATCATAAAGTGTGGATAACCCTGTTTTACCGCCATCTCTGCGGTCCACTCTACAGTTATGGGGTCGCGTATAACTGGACTGTTATCGGAGATTTTATGGATTTCGTAGCCACCTGCTGTGAGAATGACGAGTTCTCCGTTGTTTATCATGACGGCTTTGTTGGTAACTTCCAAAAACGCAGGAATGTCGCTTGCGCAGAAGATGCCTTTGCCGTTGATTCCTAAAACGAGGGGACTTTCGTTTCGGGCGCAGATTATCTTGTCTGGTTCGCGTGTGGATATTATGACGAATGCGTATGAGCCTTCTATTCGTTTGAGGCTGGCTAAAACGGCTTGTTGGAGGGTTAGGTTGGGGTTTTGTTTTAGGTTTTCCTCAATTAGGTGAGGCATGACTTCGGTATCTGTTTTTGATACAAATGTGTGGCCTAGGTCTTCAAGTTCCTCTTTTAGTTCCATGAAGTTTTCGATAATACCGTTGTGGACGACGACGATTTGGCCTTTGCAGTCCGTGTGGGGGTGAGAGTTAACCTTCAGGGGTGCTCCATGTGTTGCCCAGCGAGTGTGTCCGATGCCTATACTGCCGGACATGTCGTCAAGGTTGACGATTTTGTCTACTTCATCGATTTTGCCTGCGTCTTTTTTTATAAAGATTTTTCCGTCTGATATTGTTGCTATGCCGACTGAGTCGTAACCTCGGTATTCGAGATGTTTTAGGGAGGAATGGATAAGCGGTGCAGCTTTTCCTTCCTTTAAAATACAGCCAAATATTCCACACATTTTTTTAGTGCCTTCGAGTGATAATTATGTTGATGTCTTATGAAGTTTGAGTTTTATTAATAAGGATTTTTAATATACTAGTTTGACTGCTAAAAAGTTTTTTTTAATGGTTATCGTCAAATTTGCATATAAACAGAAGTTTACAAACTGTATTTTGACTGATTTCTTGAACCACTACAAATAAATTTTTTATAGTGCCATTGCTTAATCCTATCGAACAATATGCAAAGAAAGCTTCTCCTTCAAGACCACAACAACACTCAAGAAGTAAAAGAAATAACCGTCTTAACTGACTCCCAAAAATTAAAAATGATACTCGGTGATCTCAGCTGGAAAATCCTCACAATGCTCTCAAAAAAAGAAATGTACCCAATAGAAATCGCCAAACAACTTGGCATGCATGAACAAAAAATTTATTATCATATAAGAATACTCGCCAAAGCAGGCGCCATCGTGGTCACGCGTGAAGAAAAAAGGAAGGGTGCAACAGCAAAATATTACAAAACTGTTTCGCCCGCCTTTGGAATCGAATTCCCAGAAGGTTACACGCCAATCCAAAACTTATGCGCTCAAAGCCTCGATGAGCCGCTGCAGAAATTCTTCAAAGAATTCATCGACAATGGTGTTTTTGATGGAAAAATAGTGGTAGGCAGCCCTCAGCCGCATGGACCGTTCAAAACCAGCGCCAGGGACGGTCACTACGCAGCGCATTTGTCTCTTTTCTTGGGACAATTCGCAAAGATGCCCACCGAGTTTGCAGTGAAGTTGGACGTTGATGTGAAGGTTGAGAAGGAAGAAAAAACTAACCTCATTCTCGTCGGCGGCCCTGGAACAAACCTGTTGACACAGGAAATTAACGATTATTTACCCATCAAATTTATAATGCAATCCTCCGGGCAAGGGTTTTTGCTGGGAGGTTTATCCTCGAAGAAAACTGGGCAAGTTTACACTTCAGACCTCTCAGGGGTTGTGGCCAAAATCGTAAACCCATGGGATAACACTAAACGAATAGTAGTTTTGGCTGGAAACAAAGCAGTAGGAACCAAAGCGTGCGTGTTGGCGTTGACGAATTTTTGGAAGAAAACCTTAGAAAAATATCATGGCGAAGACACTTTCGCCTCAGCTATTCATGGTTTCGATTTGGATGGGGACGGAAAAGTGGATTCAATAGAGGTTACTGAGTAATTGAGCCCCAAACAAAAAACAGAAGTATTCTGGGCGCTAGGACACTCCAACATTCAAGCAAATCACCCTACTACATTGATGTTTACTAAGGATATTCATGTATCAAAGAACGGCGATTGCATAGTTGCCATGACCGCTGACAAATCGGTTACCGATCTAAGCGCCCAATTCAAGGAGGAACTTAGAAAGCCAAATGCTAAAGTGATCGTAACTATAGAAGCGGGCGATTTCAGAGAAGAAATCAAAGCGATAGGTTCTCCTAAGCTTTGTTTATGCCACCCAACTGATATCGTAATAAGGAAAAGTGATTATGTCTGCAATAGAACGTTGGCGATTTGTGCTGATAAATCCTCAATTGATTTGTCAAGAGCGCTTGTAGAGAAACTTCAGGATCCTAACCAAAAAATCAAAATAACTTTAAGTGTTGAAAGCTAAACGATTTTGACATCTAACACAACTTGAGACTCAAACGGCGCAGTCTCCCGAATACTTTTTGCAAATAGAAATTCCTCAACTTTCCTTCCATTCTTTTCTACCTGGCTAATGAAATGTTGTTTTAGGTCCCCTATTGTTTCAGGTGAACGCACAAAACTGTAGAAATGCGCTAATCCACCCTGGGGCTTAATTGTGTTGCAGGCAGCGTCGACGAAATCGATAGCGGTTTCGGGCAAATTCATGATGACTCGGTCAGCGATGCCTTTTAGTTTAGTCGCGGCGATTTCTCTCGCATCCGCGAGTATCGGTAACACCTGATCTTCAACCATGTTAACCCTTACGTTCACTTTAAGCAGATCAACCGCGTCGGGGTTAAGATCAACAGCGTAAACTTTAACGGTCGGATTTCTCTTTCCAATCAATACTGAAAAGGGTCCAACTCCCGCGAACAGATCCACCACAGTTTCTCCATCTCGTACCTGCACGGCCACTCGTTCATGTTCATGGGATAACCGGGGAGAAAAGTAAGCTTTTGCTATGTCTACATGATATTGGCATCTGAATTCGCGGTGGATGGTTTGGGTTTTGTGTTCACCAGCGATGTAGTCGTAATCGCGGACGCGGAAGACGCCGCTTATATCACTTGCTTTTGCAAGAACGGTTATTACGTTTTTTTGTGTTTGTAGAATTGCTTCGCCAATTTGGTTCTGGTATGATTTGAGTTGAGGTGGAATGTCTATAATAACTATGTCGCCGATGATGTCGAAGGATTGGGGCACCTTTGCAAGCAAATCAGGGGGCAATTTGTCTTGAAGCGCTTGGGTTAGAGTTTCTGGGGGAAGTTGTTTTTCGCTGAAAACAGCGGTTAAAATGGTGAATTTGGAGATTTGGTTTTGCAGGGTCGTTAACTCAATACCTTGAGGTTCTCTAATCAGGGGAATAATGAGGCTGTCTTGATCTCTTTGGATAACCAGCGCTTTGTCGGCGAGCCCAAATTTGGTGGCTAACGTTAATGTTTTTTCGCCTTGACTTTTCGGCACTTTAATGCAAACTGATGGTCTTGGCATGTTGTTCAGCTTTTTTCTATTCGGTAGAGGTTATTTGTTTTTTGGATGTTGAATTGGACGTTTAACATTTTTCCCATAAGCCAAACGTTAGACTCGATATGATCGGAGAATGTTCTTGATAGAAAAACTGATTTGCCTTGCCCCAATGCTATATAAGGAACAAGCATATCTGCAAGAAAAATATCCACAGAAGGCTTAACGGACAGTTCAGTCACAAGCCTCTGTGAAGCTTCTTTTCCAACAACTTCGCTCATTTTTCTTAGTTCTCCTATGGCATCAGCCCCGATAATAACACCTGTATCAGTTTCAGCCCACAAAACGATAGAACTCCCTTTCTGAAAAGAATTTGACTTGTCATTTACGACTTGAATATCAGCTTTGAAACCATTCTGTGAAAGGTACTTTTGCGCTGCTTTTGCTTGTCTTTCAGCCACCTGTTTATCTGAAAGAAATGTACAAAGAGAAACACCTTTTACACTTTTTAACATGCCAAAACTTTCCAACGTGATCGGTTTTAAGTAATGGTTTGGCTTAACTATCAAAGTTGCTTCGCCCATGCCTTTCGGGTAGTAGCCATATTTTTGGACAATTATTTCAGCGTCAATACCCATCTGCTTTAGCGTTGGAAGGAATACGTACTTGAGGTAATTGATGGTTGGGGCGTGAGTTGTGTCTGTTCCGCCCTTTGCGACATGTAAACGCACTGGATTCTTGGCGAACAAACAAATAGGCAATGTAGCCAGCAAAAGCATTGGAATGCTTCCTGCGGTTTCGATTGTTGCTTCAATATTGCCGCCTTTAATTTCTTCGGGTGAAAACCATAGTTCCCTTGAGCCTAATTTTGCTCCTTGGATTTTGGCGTTGCAAAGCTTACCTGCAGTCAAAACAGCCTCAAGATGCTGAGGTTTCAGTCCTGGCTGCGGACGGTTTTGTCTTATGTTAGTTATATGCAGAGGTTGATTGGTGATGGCGGCCAAAGCTATGGATAAACGAAGTATTGTTCCGCTTCCACTTTTTTGGCTTCCATCAATTTCTATCATGAAAATTTTTCACTATCTCAATTTGCAAACAATTAATAAGCGTCTGGGATTATTTAGGAGTTTAAGAGGAACCACTTGTGAGCGTTGACAAGGAAAAACTCAATCAGCTTCTGCAAAGAGTTGAAGAAATTACCGTTACTTTAAACAAGGTTTCAGAGGAGTTGCGGTCGGTTTCTGCGTCATTAAAGTCACTTGCTGTAGGACAAATTACTCAGCCCAAAACTACTTCTACACCAGCTTCTACTTCGATTCCAAAGACCACATCAGCCCCTTTAACCACGTCTCCCATGATTGAACCCTCAAAACAAAGATCTCTCGATGATATCCGCATGTCCTTCCCAGAGGAACTCGAAGCTCGATTAAGTTTCGACGAAAAAGGCGACTACATCATCATAAAGCCCAAACAGTTCTTGGGATCTGAGAACTTCGCTAAAATCGCTTCTGCCGTACGAGGCATGGGCGGTGAATACATCAGCGCTGGAAAAGACTCGCATTTTAGGGTCCCAAAGAAAAAAGCTTAACCAAATTAAAGCACTTTAAAACTAGAAAATTCGCCCTTAAAACGTCCATAAGTAACATCCAGATTAGTCACTCTTGCAGCGGAGGGACCCTGACGACAATAATTAACGAGCATTTTAACCTCATGTTCTTCGCCTTCAAAAACCGCTTCCACACGCCCATCGATCAGATTTCGCACCCAACCAGTGACCTCTAAGCTTTGCGCCTCAACTAGAATGCTCTGTCTAAAGAAGACTCCCTGAACTTTTCCAGAAATCAATATGCGTGCTCTAACTTTCATGCTCGTTCTTCGAAGTAAAAGGAAGGCTGATGCTTAAAAATATAATTTTAACAAAAAGGAAAAATGGCTGTTTACCATGGATCGATTTTTTCGCCCACGGTGTACAAGAAGAGGCTTGCGGAAGGTGGACCTAACCACTTGAACGTATTTACTAAATCTTTGATTGCATTAGCGTAGTTGTTGGATTTGTCGAGGCTATCGAGATATTTTTGGAATGAACCGTAACGTTTTTCGATGGCTACGAAGTTTTGTGCGTCTTGAATGATGGCTTTGATTTTGCCTTTGTTCCTAACGATGCCTGGGTCATTCATAAGGCGTTGAACGTCTGCGTCAGTAAATGTTGCCACCTTTTTGATGTTGAAATTTTCAAATGCCGTCTTTGTGGTTTGCCATTTGCCGTCTATAACTTTCCAGTTTAAGCCCGCTTGAAAAATCACTCGGCACATGTTCTCAAAGTAAACGTTATCGTTAGCTGGTTTTTCTTTTCGGCACCACCAGTCAGGCATCTTCCATGTTTCGTGTTCCTGCATAAATTTAGCCTACTTCCATTCCCAGATTGTAATGTTTAATTCCATCCACATTGAGTCAGCCGCTTCAAAAGTAACTAGAACGACAGTTTCGTTCAGCCAAGCCAGTTTATCGGACATCGTCATAAAACTCCATAAGCCCACGCTTGTGGGTTTTGCCCCTGGCACCATCTTCATTAGGTCAAAACCTTTTAAAATTGCCATATCCCCGGTCATAGTCATCAGCATTCCTTGATCCATTGATGATGCTATGCCTTTTGGGGGAGTCATGCTCTTGCCTGTTACGTTTAGGTTGCAGTCTACGCCGCTAGCTTTTCCCATGCCTTTCATCTGGGCGGTCCAAGTATATACTGATGTTACACCATCCATTCCGACGGATTTTATGAAACTTGCACCACTTTTGCCTTTGCCTTCCCAAAGTTTTTCACCAATTGCCATTCTATTTTCGCCTCTACAAAAGAAAGGAGCTTTTGTTGGGAATTTAAGCAGTTGTGGTTGGACTAGTACAGCAACAAGCAAGCAATTTAGGTTCACTTTCACCTAACCCTCCGCTCCTTGGAGAGGTCGGCGTTTGGGTTGATTTAAAAGAGTTTTTCATAGATTGGTGATTTGGTGCAAGTATGTTTAAGGGTAACTTTGGGAAACTGATGGTTTACGCTTCGGTAGGCATTCCAAGCGGGAAACGGTTAGAATCAGTTAGAGCTGCTGCAAAAGAAACTGCTAAAAGTTTGAATTTAGATTTTGAAATGGTACGATTAGATCGAGCATCGTCACCCATTTACGTGTATTACGAGGAAAATAATGGGGATGACCCAATCCCTCTCTATTGTGATGAAGGTAAAATGTCAGGTTTGGACGAAATCAGCGGTAAACTCAGAAATATGATGTTTGTGTTGTCTTTTCATCCAAACCATTCGGCGTTAAGAGAAATGAGGAAAGAGATTCTCAAACTTTCCTAAAGCGGATCGCTTGGTTTTCAAGCATAACCTCGTAAACTTGGTTAACATCGAAATTTATTCCTAAGTTGTCGTATTCTTGTTCGGTTAGAAACAAAATTATTTTCGGTGTTGCCATCTGTGTGCGTTGGGGCAAAAACGGCATTTGTGTTTGAAGTGCTTGCATGATGTCTTGAGCCATTTTAGCTTCGTCAGATTGGGGTCTCACTATGTAAGGGTTAACTTCTCGTTCTTCGAGGAGCTCAATTCTTTTTCCAAGGTTACCGTCTAAGTCGCGGGTAGATTCGATTTTGCTAACTCTAACACGAAACAAATTATTTTCACTCTCTCAATAGGATTAGACAGTCACAGATTTAATTCTTTACACCAACTAAACTGGTTGTCGCGAAATAACGGTTTCTCAATTCAGCTAGCTTGCGAGGTCGAAGATTCAGGTTTAGCTTCTTTTTTGATTTCTGTAATTCTTTGGTCTAGATGTTTAAGGCGTTCACGCATGGTTTTGACTGCTTCATAGATATGGTTTCGCTCGTGCTCTAACTGCTTGAGTGTACGGTTATCACCTGCTTTGTCTTCAAGAAAAGCTGAGAATGGCGAGGGTATATTTGGCATTGAAACATCGGTTGGTTCAACATTTAAGACGTCGCGGGAGAACTCGCGAAAGAGGGCACCTATGTTGTTGAATATTTCTGTTTGTTTTACAATGGCGTGTCTTAGGATTAGTTCTCCTGATTCGGTTATTTTGTATACCTTGAGTCTTCTGTTTTTCTGAGTTTCCCAATGGCCTTTGATGTAGTTTGATTTTTCTAGGTCGCGAAGGATTGGGTATACGCCACCTGCAGTTGGTTGCCAGAAGCCTTTGGTGCGACAGTTGATTTCTTTCATGATTTCGTAGCCGTGAGACGGTCTTTTGTTGAGTAGGATTAGGACCCCCATTCGTATGTAGCCTTTTTGGGCTTCTTTCATCCAGTTTGCAGTTGTCTTGTCTTCTGAGTCTGTTATCATTATGTTTCAAAACTATATTGTATTTGGGTAATACTTATATTTTACCGCAATATATTGCACTGAATACTATTCAATCAACGTGGAATCCAAAATGGCAAACGAATCCATTATTCAAGTTGACCATCTAACCAAGATGTTCAAAAAGTTTACGGCTGTAGACGACATTTCGTTCGATGTTAAGAAGGGCGAAATTTTTGGACTACTGGGACCAAACGGGGCAGGCAAAAGCACCACCCTACGCATGCTCTCCACCCTATCAAGACCTACCAAAGGAACAGCAACAATCGGCGGCTACGATACAGTAAAAAACGACACAGACGTCCGCAAATTAATTGGCATCGTGTCAGAAAAAATGATCATTTACAACCGCTTAACTGCGAAAGAGAACCTGTCGTTCTTCGGGAGCCTCTTCAACATCCAAAAAGACACGTTAAACAAACGAATCGATGACTTACTTGAGCTTGTTCAATTAACCAAATTCAAGGACGCTCAAGTCGGGACGTTCTCGACTGGTATGCGCCAAAGAATGAACGTGGTCCGAGCCTTGCTTAACATGCCTCAAGTACTATTTCTTGATGAGCCAACTTTAGGTTTAGATCCCCAATCATCAGTGGAAATTAGGGAGTTCGTGAGAAAACTCAACCAGGAACAAGGAACTACTGTCATCATAACTACACACATGATGCTTGACGCTGACTTGTTATGCGACCGAATAGCTATTGTCGACCACGGAAAAATCATAGCCCTTGACACTTCAACTAATCTTAAAAAGATAATTTCAGGCGGAGACACAATGATAATTAAACTTGAAGTAGCAAACCTAACAGCCAACATGGTAGCCACTGTAAAAGGGCTCAGTTGTGCCGATGCGGTTACGCAGGAAAACTCCACAACCCTGCACGTTATAGTTCATGGTGAAGAAGCTTTTGACTCTATTATTGATTCTATCAGAAAGTCAAATGGAAAGATAACTTCAATGGCGAATCTGCAACCTTCACTTGAAGACGTATTCCTGCACATCACAGGCCACGAAGTCCGAGACAGCGCAGACCAGAAAATCAAGCAGGAGAATGGACCAAGGTTTGGTGCAGCTCCAAGTAGAGTAAGGTGATAGAACATGACCGCACAAACTATTCTTCAACACAGCTATAGAATCGCGAAAAAAGACTTAACCGAATTGTTCCGCAACCGCCTAGGCTTAGTTCTCTTAATCGTCATGCCTTTGTTCATGATGGTTATGGTGGGCTTCATCTACCCGTCTAACGGCACAATCACGGGTTTGCAGATAGGCTTGGTCAACGAGGACTCAGGCTTCAATGGAGCATTTATGTCTAACACGACTCATGGAGGTTTTATCCAGAGTTTGGAAGTAATCAATGATCAAACACACATGCTCGTGATAACTAACGTCTCAAGTACAGCAAGCCTCAGGGATATGGTGCAGCGTGGAGAACTGGAAGGCGGTGTAGTCATACCCAGCAACTTCTCCCAAAGTATGCTAACTGGGCAACAGGGCACCCTCATAATAGTCAGCGATGAATCAAACCCCCAGATATCCGCGACAATCCAAGCTGCCTTAAGCGGTGTGTTCAATGCAATGGGTCAACAAATAGCCATGCACAACGTTCAGACATTGAATTCAACAGTTACAAATCCCCTTGCAGTTATACAGCCCTTTAATGTGCAGACTCAAGGTGTAATTTCAGGTCATCCAAGTTACTTTGACTTCATCGCGCCAGGCATCATGGCTATGACTGTTATGATGAGTGTCATGACAGGCTTGCCAGTTGCAATTTCACAAGAGAAGGAAATCGGCACGATGGATGGCATGATGGTTGCGCCGGTAAATCGCCTTTCAATCCTTCTGGGTAAGACTGCAGCGCAGACGGCCAGAGGCTTAATTCAGGGTATCATAATCTTGGGATTAGCCATCGGCATATTCGGAGTTGCTGTGCAGGGCAGCTTGCTGCTGGTGTTTGCACTGCTTTTGCTGGGCGTATTTAGCTTCGTCGGCTTAGGCATAGTCATAACATCGTTCACTAAAGACCAAGAAACCGCACAGATGCTCATGATGACACTGATGTTTCCAATGATGTTCCTCTCGGGAGTATTCTTCCCTATACAGCAAATGCCAGGCTTCATGCAGACTATAGCACATTTCCTGCCGCTAACCTACGCAAGCGATGCACTGCGAAAAGTCATGGTGCTGGGCGCAGGAATACCTCAAATATCCACTGACCTCATAGTATTGATAGTGTTCGGCGTAGTCATGATCGCAATCGCACTGCCAGTCTTCCGAAGAATGATGACACGGTAGGATAGAGAAAATGAGCACACTCTGTTCCAAATGTCCCTTCTTCCAACTTGCCCCCCTTTTGAGGCGCAAGAACGCACGCAAACGATGCCGCATCGAACCCCAAAGACAACTCCGAATCTACGAATGCAAAGACTATCCCGAAAAAAAGGGGCTCTTCAAAAAATAATTCTTTTTTTTCATTTATTAGTCACTTACCTTTCTTCAAGCCCTCTCCTACGTTTTTTAACCTTTGGAAATGAAATTTAGGGCTTTTTTTCGACTTTTTAGTTGTTTTTTAGGATCTTTTACGCTATTCGACAGTTTGTTTTAGTGGATTATTCCCGTTATGGTTTTATATTCTACAAGCATACAACTGAAAAGAAGAGAATCCTCATGTCTGATACTGGTATAACCGTAAAGAAATGTGACGACTTCAGCGAATGGTACGTCCAAGTGGTTTTGAAAGCTGGACTGGCAGATTACGCGCCCGTTAAAGGCTGCATGATTATTCGCCCCGACGCTTACTCGGTTTGGGAGAAAATCCAAGAAGTAGTCAACCAAAAAATCAAAGCTACCGGGCACCACAATGCCTATTTCCCCATGTTTATCCCAGAAGCATTCCTCAAAAAAGAAGCCGAGCACTTCGCAGGCTTCACCCCAGAAGTCGCATGGATTACACAGGGTGGCGACACCCCGCTTGAAGAGAAGTTGGCGGTTCGACCTACCAGTGAAACCATAATGTACGCGATGTTTAGCAAGTGGATACGCAGCTGGAGAGATTTGCCCTTGAAAATTAATCAGTGGTGCAACATCGTACGTTGGGAAACCAAGGCAACGAAGCTGTTTTTGCGGACACGCGAGTTTCTCTGGCAGGAAGGCCATACCGCACACGCAACCGCTCAAGAAGCCGAAGCTGAAGTTATGTACGCGCTCGGTGAGTACAAAGACATTATGGAAAATTACTTAGCTATTCCAGTGGTTGTTGGCACCAAGAGTGACAGCGAAAAGTTTGCTGGCGCCATTTACACAACAGCGCTTGAATCAATCATGCCTGACGGCAAAGCTTTGCAGATGGGAACTAGCCATAACTTGGGACAACACTTCGCTAAAGTCTTCGATGTTAAATTCATCGGCGAAGACAAACAAGACCACTTTGTATGGCAAACCAGTTGGGGCATTACCACACGGCTAATCGGTGCAATGATTATGGTTCACGGCGACGACAAAGGCTTAGTGATGCCGCCAAAAGTTGCACCAACACAAGTTGTAATCGTCCCCATTCCATTCAAAGGACTCGAAGCAGAAGCAATCGCCGCTAAAACCAAGGAAATCGCAGCCACCCTCAAAACTTACGGCATCAGCGTAATTCTCGACGACCGCAACGAGTACACGCCAGGATGGAAATTCCACCAATGGGAACTAAAAGGCATCCCAATACGCTTAGAACTCGGTCCAAGAGATCTCAAAGCAGGACAAGTCGTTATGGTCCGACGCGACACAGGCCAAAAAACCCCAGTAACCGATGCCGACATCCCAGCAACAGTCGAGAAGCTGCTACAGGAAATCCAAGACAACATGTTTGCAAAAGCCAAAACCGTCCTCCAAGACAAAACCACCTCTGTGCGAAGCTATGAGGAATTCAAGAAAGTGCTAGAAGAAAAAGGCGGATTTGTCAAAGCAGCATGGTGCGGTAGCCCAGACTGCGAAGCAAAGGTAAAAGACGAAACAGGTGCCACTATCCGCATTCGACCATTCCAGATAGAAGAGCCAACCTCAAACTGCATAGTTTGTGGAGAGAAAGCTAAAGAAACAGCTTATTTCGCCAGGTCATACTAACCGACTTAGCTCAACATAAGCTGACTTGCCACGTCAGCTAGTCCCAACTTTTCCAAAGTTTCTTTTTTCGGAACCCCATTCTTGTCCCAGCCACGCTTCTGATAGTAAATATCGAGCATAGCGTCGTATTTTTCTATGTCAAGCACTGCGCCTTTTAGGGGACCTTCGGTTAGGGGTTCTTTGAACCATCGCATTGGAGGAACATCTAATCTCCAGCTCCATTTCTCGCCGTATTCTCGCACCCAGAAAGCGCGGATTAGGGTTAGAATTCGGTCGCCAACTTGGTTTAGCTGTTCCATAGAAAAGTTCACTCCAGTCGATGCTCGCAGGTATTTTTGGTACCATTCCATCTCAAAGCCTAATGAGCCGTGGGGAAAACGGCAGACGGTAAGTGCTTCGAAGACTCCGCCTCGTAAGAGCTGGGTCTGAATTAGGTGGTCCACTTTTGCTTCGTCATATTTTTCTCTTCCAGTTTTCTGTTCCCAGGTAATGATCCAGGCGTCTTTGTGGTGGGCGCCAATTGAGCTTGTGCCATAAGCTAATGCCATGCCTGGTGCAATGTGGCAATCATAGGCGGATACTTCTAAGCCTTTAACATGCATCGCCCATTCACTTGAGCCTTTGCCAATGGTTTCGGCTGCGGAGCGCACGCCTTCAGCTAAAACCGCGCCTAAACCACGACGATAGGCAATATCGTAAATCAACGCTTTGATCGCTTCAAAGTCACCCCAGCCGATCTTCTGGGGGATTAGACCTTTTTCGGAGGCTTCCATCGCAAAGCCAATGACGCTCCCGAGAGAAATGCTGTCGAAGCTAAATTCGTCTGCCAAACGGTTTAGGGTAGCGACTTGAGCAAGATCACCTAAACCGATGTTCGAGCCAAGCATAACTACGTTTTCGTAGTCCAATTCGGATTCTTTGCCTTCGCTGTCTTTGACGACGTTGCCGCAGGTCATGTTGCACTGCGGGCATCCTCGGTTGGAAATCTTCAACTTCTCCATCGTGAAACCGTTTATTCCTTCGGCTTTGTCGAAAACGCCTTGTCTATAGTTGTGAGTGGGGAGGCAGCTGTTTTCTTGACACCACTCAACCGTTGACATGGTGCCTTGCCGTTTCCAAAAAGAATAGAGTGGTTTTGCTAGAAGTTCTTTGTAACCGTCAACTGCCAGTTGTTTCATTTCTTCGGCGTTTGCAAGCGGAATTGGCTGGGTGCCTTCGACTACGACGGCTTTAAGGTTCTTGGAGCCCATGACCGCGCCCATGCCCGGCCGCCCGCCAGCACGCCCATTCTGCGAAACCACTGTAGCAAACCTCACAAGGTTTTCACCAGCAGGACCAATAGAAACGATGCCAGCTAACTTGGAGTATTTTTTCCTAAGTTGTGCTTCAACTTCAAACGTGCTCTTGCCCCATAAATCCGCGGCATCCAAAAACTCACAGGTTTTATCTTTGATTTGAAGTATGACAGGTTTGGAAGCTTTGCCTTCAATAACAAATGCGTCATAGCCAGCTTTACGTATGTTCACAGCCGCCCAACTTCCAGAGTTGCCGTCGCCGTAGCCGCCGGTCAAGGGACTTTTTGAAGCAATGACAAGTTTACCGCTGTTAGGCAACCCGATGCCCGTGAGCGGTCCAGTGGCCAAAATGAGTTTGTTTTCAGGCGAAAAAGGGTCTGTTCCCTGCTTGAGAGTGTCCCAGAGAATTTTGATTGCAAAGCCTCTGCCGCCCAAAAAATTTAACGCCAAATCTTCACTGTACATTTCAGCGACAGCCGCGCTTTTGGTTAAATCTACCTTTAAGAAAAACCCTGTCCATCCCTTCATTATAGTCATCAAAACCAATTTGTACTTTAGGCGTTCGGGAATAAAAATGTGCTGAGGGCATTCTTAGGGTCCAATTCCCACAAACTATTTGTCCAATTTAGGGAAGATTTATTTTTTGGGCTATCAAGTGTTCTGGGTACAGGTAACACAGCTTGGCGCACGTTAAGGTCACGAAGAGGGCAAGCAACATCGAGTATGCAATAAGAGACGTTATAGTTCATACTCAGGAGCTCATTAAGAACGGCAAAAAAATCTATTACCTGAACATCGGCGACCCCGCTGCGTTCGACTTTAAAACGCCACAATACGTCAAAGATGCCCTCTGCAAAGCAATTGACTGTGACGACAATTACTATTCGCCGTCCGAGGGCAGGTTGGAACTTCGCGAAGCTATAGTACGTAAAGAAAAAAGAGTAAACGATGTTGACATAACAGCCAACAACGTTTTGATTACTGAGGGCATTTCGGAGGGCATCCAGATGATTCTGGCGGCGCTGGTTGAGAAGGGCGACGAAATCCTCTTTCCTGGACCAACTTATCCACCCTACATTTCATACACCAAATTCTTTGAGGGTACCCCGGTCGCTTACGAAACAATCGAAGAGGAAGGTTGGGTGCCAAATATTGATGATTTACGCAGCAAAATCTCAGCTAAAACCAGAGCTATTGTAATAACTAATCCAAACAACCCTACAGGTTCAGTTTACAGCGAAAAATACATTAAAGAAATGCTTGACATCGCAGGCGAAAATAACTTGCCTGTGTTATCTGACGAGATTTATGACCAATTAACCTACGAGAAACCATTCGTAAGCACTGCTCACCTCTCCAAAGATGTGCCCGTGGTTGGTTTAAACGGGTTCTCAAAAGTTTACCAAATGACTGGTTGGCGTTTAGGATACATGTACTTCAAAGGTGAAGGCAAACAGCTAGATGACCTCAAGATGGGTGTAGAAAAACAATGCCGCATCCGCTTATGCGCAAACACACCTGTTCAAATCGCTGGAGCAGCCGCACTCAACGGACCCCAAGACTTCGTTAAAGGCATTGTCGAAAAACTAAGAGAAAGACGTGACTACGCGTTTAAACGCCTAAACGAAATCGAAGGTATTAGCGCAACAAAACCTGAAGGTGCTTTCTACATATTCCCCAAAATCCGCGACATTGGATCAAGGTGGAAAAACGATATGGAATTTGTCGTTCAAGTGCTCAAAGAAACGGGCGTTTTAATCGTGAACGGTTCAGGATTCGACCCTTACTATGGGAAAGATCATGCAAGAATTGTTTTTCTGCCGCCCTGCGAAGAACTCGAAGAAGCCTTCAACTGCTTAGAGCAATTCATGAAGAAGAAACAAAAGAAAGAAAGCCTTGGCCATGTCGGCTACGGCTAAGAGAAATTTAGATTTTTGTGCCCTGTTTTGGGTCTTCGATTACTTTCTGGAACCCGATCATTAGTTTCTTTGTAATTGTCCCAGGTTTTCCGTCGCCGATTATGCGTTTGTTGACTTCGCGGATAGGCACCATTTCCATAGCTGTACCCGTGAAGAATGCTTCGTCAGCGGTGAAGAGCATAAATGGAGTTAGGTTAGTTATTATGAGGTCTATGTCGAGTTTTGCACAAAGTTCAGCCACGACGTCTGCTGTGATGCCTGCCAATGCGCCTGTAGATGTAGGCGGCGTAAAGACTTCGCCTTTTTTAACGATAAAGATGTTTTCGCCAACGCCCTCCGCTATGCAGCCGCTCGCTTCTAAGCAGATTGCTTCGTCGACTCCGTTTGCGTTCGCTTCTATCTTTGCCAGCACGCTGTTTAGGTAGTTGAGCGATTTTATCTCGTGGGTGGTTGCATCAACTGGGTTTCTGCGTACCCAGCTAAACATGGTTGTAATGCCGACCTCTTTGGCGTTGCCTGCTTTGATGTTGATAGTATCGGTTATGATTATAATTGTGGGTTTGGGGCATTTACGTGGGTCCAATCCCAAGTCGCCAACTCCTCTTGAAACGATTAAGCGGATGTAGGAGTCCTTCATTTTGTTTTTTCTTAGCGTTTCAACTACTGCGTTTGCCATTTCTTCTTTTGTTAGTGGGATCTGGAGCATTATACCTTTGGCTGAACGGTAAAGGCGGTCAATGTGTTCTTTGAGCTTAAAGACTACACCGTTGTATTCGCGGATGCCTTCAAACACGCCGTCGCCGTAGAGGAATCCGTGGTCGTAGACGGAGATTTTAGCTTGTGATTTAGGGTAGAATTCGCCGTCTATGTATACTTGATGTTCATTGATCATTTGTTTTCCCCTTCTTGGATGACTGTTTCATATTGTACAATTGTTTGATATAGTTTATCCCAGTGATACATACGATTCGTTTACATCTGATTTATTAACCATGGAACTGCGGCCGTTTAGACATGAGTAGCGGCAATGGCAAAGCTTTGTAGGGCTTGCCAGCGATTTTCTCGGACACCTTCGCAATCAACTCTTCTGCCGTCATGTTTTGCTGTTGACCCTTAAGCTCGCGAACTCTAACAGAGAGAGTGCCTGATTCGATTTCTTTTTCGCCCACAACGATAATGTAGGGTACCCATTCCTGTTCAGCTTCACGGATTTTCTTCTGCAATGTCGAAGCAGAGTCATCGATGTCAACGCGGATGCAGTGGGCACTAATTTGTGTTGCAAGTTGCTCCATTTTGTCAAGGAACTTGTCGGAAATTGGAATAAGCCGTACTTGAGTCGGCGAAAGCCATAGCGGAAGCATCGGCGCTTTTCCTGTCATCTGTTCGCGGTAAGCCTTCTCCAGTAACGCATAGATGTCACGCTCGATGGCGCCGCTTGGGCTACAATGGAGAATCAAAGGATATTGTTTTTCACCTTTCTCATCGACGAAAGTGATTTCATAGCGTTTAGCGTTTTCGACGTCGATTTGGTCAGTGCTGAGGGCCGCCGCTTTATCCTGGTTATCTATAAAGTTGAGGTCCCATTTTAACTCAAAATAGAAGAACCGTTCATTCCAAACCTCAGCCAAGATTGGTTTACCAAAAGCTGATGCTAACTCTGTTATGAAGTCTTTGTGTTCTGCGTAGAAATCTTTGGTGAAGCGCATGGCTATTTCGTAATCGTCTTTCACTAAACCAATATTACTTAAGACTTCGATGCAGAGATTGAATCGGATCATGAATTCTTTTTTTGCTTGATCTAAGTCCGTACAGAATGCGTGGCAGTCGGGCATCGTGAACGCTCTTAGGCGTTTTAAGCCGACGACTTCACCGCTTTTTTCTCGGCGGAAACTGTAGCGTGTGAGTTCATAGAGTTTAATCGGCATTTGTTTGTAGCTGAACTGGGCGTCATGCGCCATAAGGAATTGACCAAAACATGCGGCAAAACGCAAGAAAAGCTCCTTATCCTCGGATTTGAGAGTGTATTGGCGTGCTGGGAAACGGTTGAGGTAACTTTTGAGGCTTGGGTGATTGAAGTCATACATAAGGGGCGTTTCGACTTCCATGCCGCCGTAAGCTGCAACTTTTGCTGAGACGTATTGTTCAAGGAGTGATTTTATCATGCGCCCTTTTGGATACCAGCGGATGTTTCCTGGGTCACTGCCGGGCTCATAATCGGCAATTTCTAGACGCTTCATGAGCGGCACATGTGGAGGCATAACTGTAACTGCACGGGTTTTCTTAATTTCGTAATTGGAGAACTTTTGCAGGTTTGCATGTCCTTTGAATTTGAATTCTTCGATAGGCACCAATGAACCGTCGGTTTGAAGTATGTGCCAGTAGGATTTCATGGTGTCTTCGGCTTTCAGAGCAGCGGAGATGGGTTCTTCTTCTTTTTTGGTTTCACATGGAGCTGCTGTATCTGTTGCGGCGGCTGCCTGTGTTGGCGCGTAGCTTCGGGACTGCTCAGCAAGCGGATGTCCCTTGATAGAAATTGTAAATTGTTTGTTCCAGCCAAACGGGGCACGGTTGGTTTCGATGCCTTTTTCTTTAGCGTAGGCTTCCATGTCCTTGATTATTTTTAATGCCTCTGAGGGCTGGGACAGGTTGCTGCTTAAATGAGCGAATGGGTAGATGAGGATGCGGTTAGCCTTGAGTTTTCCCAAAAATGCCCGCACATCATCGATGGCCTTCTTTGCCATAGCGGAGTTGTCGCCTTCCTCAATCGCAGTGAATAGAACAACGACTTCTTCAACGCGAGTTTCAACTTTTTCCGCTTCCTCAGCGGTTTTGATTTCTTTTTCGACAGGTTTGAAAACTATAAAGTTAGAATGTAACTGCAAAATTCGCATAGAGGGTGCCTCGCTTTAACCGTAACGCCACTTGTCGAGGGTTTTGTCTTTTTTGGTTTTCTTTTTGTATTCTTTGTAGTGTTCTTTGCAGAGGTAAGCACGTTTATCGGCGCTGCCGACACTTAATCCGGCAGCTTTAACTTTATCAGCTGATAATGAACGCTCAGCTTCTTTGCCGCAGACGCTACATTTTACTCCTTTGTCTATACGTCCCATAATCAACGCCTCTCAAGTTTAACTCGTTACATATGCAGCTATTGCTTAAGTTTCTTTTCGTACAAAGAATTGGCTCTTCGATAAATTTCCTCTTTTTTGCCAAAATAAGTAGAACCTAATCCCTCAACTACACAGGAAGCTGCAGCGGAACCAACACTGGCGCACCACAAAGATTCTTTTTGTTGGAGATATTCAGCTAAGAAACTGCCGACGAAGACGTCACCTGCACCTGTTGGATCAACCAATACTTGTGAAGGGCAAGCCTCAATATTGTATAATGCCCCTTCAACAGAGAGAACTGAGCCTTTCGGGCCCAAGGTTACAATAACGGTTTCTACTCCAACATCATGAATTGCCTTAATTGCAGGTTTAAGTTCGGGTTCACCAGTTAAGGCGTAGATTTCATTTTGTGAGGACTTGTAAATGTTGATTAGACTAAAAATTCGATTATCTACAGAAAAGTTTTCAGTAACGTTTCCTGCTTGGTCAAAGCTTCGAAGTAAACCCTGAGGGTCAAGCGACAAAACATCTGCACACCCTTTGAGGCGCTCAACTAGGTCATATGGGATTTCATCTGCAATTGGGGCAATATGAATGGCTTTGGCGTGAAAATCTTTGGGAACATCCTCTGCGTTTAAGGCTGGTCCTTTGCTCTTCAGCCTTAAGGTCCGTTCCGAAAGGTCTTTGTTATAGGTGAGCTCAAAACAAGTTGTAGGTTCATTAGCATGTTTCGTGACGGCTGTGATGTCGATACCTTCTTGCCTCAGCCACCAAAGATAAGCTTCGGGAAAGTTCCCGCCGACTTTAGAGATAACTGCTGCCGATTCGTCGAGACATCTTGCCGCAAAAGATGTGTAGGTTGCTGCACCGCCTAAAACCACGAATGGCTTGGTTCTGCTTGGCAGGATTATGGTGTCGATTGAGAAGTGTCCAACCACTGCTATGTCAGAGTTTTGAGCAGCCATTTTTCTTATCCACTTGAATATTGAAATGAGTCATATATAGCGTTAGCTCAAGAACAAAAATAAATTCTTAATTGGAAATCGTACTTTTTGTTTTTTCTGCGGTAAAGTTTAATACAATTAATACTGCAGAATGACTTGGCTATGGCATTAGCCGTGGCATATGCCAAAACCGCAGCCGTGAGGATGCTGATAATGCCTACCTAACAAAAAAGTTGGAAGGTATGCGTATGAAGTGGATTGAGTTCATCCTCTTGGCAGTTGGCGCTATAATCGGAGCTTCTTTACGTTACAAACTTGTAGAGACGCCTGTTGCATTTTATGGGTTACCCGTTAATGTCTTAATCATAAATATCTTGGGCAGTTTCATTTTGGGCTTGTTTTCAGTTTTATCGATTGGGTTGAATATTGATTCGCAGTATACTTTGCTTGTGGCGGTTGGTTTCTGTGGATCTTTCACCACGATGTCATCCTTCGCGTTGGAAACTAGCAACCTTGTTGATGCAAACCGTTTTAGCCTAATGGCATTAAATATTCTAGCAAATGTGGGCTTGTCGCTAGGCGCGGTGTTTGGTGGAAGGCTAATTGGTAATGAAATAATTGAGAGGTTTATGCGTTGAGACAGAAAATGTGGAACCTAACCATCAGAATAAAGAAAAATGATGAAGTTGGAGGTAAGCGACTTCAGGCGTTAATAATGGATTGCCTAACGAAAGCCCATATTGAAGGTGCTACTGTTTGGACGGGGGTAAACGGCTTTGGCAAACGGGGAAAATCAACTTTGCATCTTGAGGGTGTATCAGTGAACATGCCGCTGATTATTGAAGTGGTGGATGAGCAGGCAAAACTTGAACCTTTGTTGCCTGAACTGAAACTGATTGTTGGGGATAATGGTTTGATGACTATCCAAGAAACCTTTGTGATTTAAGTAATCTTGTCCCTCAGACGTGACCTCCCCCTCGCTTATATAAAGGAAAAATCCAATAGCATAGCGATGATGGAACAAAAAAATCAACCACTCGAAGCTATAGTCGTGGGGGGTGGTCCAGTTGGTTCATATGCTGCCTTAAACTTAACTAAACTAGGTGTAAAAACCACCGTTTTTGAGGAGCATCCTTCAATTGGTTTTCCTTCACACTGCGCAGGGCACATTAGCATAAAAAGTCTAAAAAATATAGGGCTATATCCTCTTCCAGAGGGCATCGTTGAGAATACGTTTTGTGCAGCCAACTTTTATTCATCATTCGGAACTAAGTTCTCGATTAAGCTTTCCTGTCCAGTCACAACAGCCTTGAATAGGGCACGGTTTGACCAATACTTGGCTAAGAAAGCTCAAGTTGCTGGAGCAAGCTATGTTTTGGGTTCACGTGTTCAATCATTGTTAACGAAAGGTGGTCTTGTAACAGGTGTTAATGTTGAGGGAAACGATGGCGTTGAAAGGCAAGTTAATTCTAAAATCATCTTGGATGCTGAAGGCGTTTCATCAAGGCTTTTAAGGCAAGCTGGATTAGCGGCGTTTAAGCCCAGCGGTTTGGTTTATGCGGTTGAGGCCGAAGTGGAAAACGTGCAGGATGTTGAGCTTAACGCGGTTGAAGTTTACTTTGGCAAATCGTATGCGCCTGGCTTTTACGGTTGGCTCATCCCAAGACCCGATGGCTCAGCAAAGGTCGGTTTAGCAACAAACAAAGGCAACCCCCAAGAATATCTAAAACGCCTCATGACTAAACATCCAGTCGCGGCTAAACAGCTTGGGAAAGCCAAAATAACCCAGGTAGGCTATCACTCAATCACCTTAGGCGGACCAATCAACAGGTCCTATGCGGATGGTTTTCTTGCGGTAGGTGATTGTGCTTCACAAGTTAAGCCTACAACGGGGGGTGGGGTAATCTTCGGGTTAACCTGTGCCAAAGTAGCGGCAGAAGTTGCGAGTCAAGCCCTAAAACAAGATGATGTTTCCTCTAACTCCCTGCAGAATTACCAGAAAAAGTGTAATAAACTGTTAAGTTTTGACTTCCTTGTTATGCTTCGGCTAAGGCGCTTTTTAGGTTCCCTCTCAGACGAGAAAATCGATGAAATGTTAAGGGTATGCGGCAAGATAGGAGTAAACAAGGCGTTGAAGGATGTAGATGAGATTGACTTTCAGGGCAAAATGCTGTTTACAGCAATCAGAAAACCTGCAATGGCAGCGGCTTTGGCTTACTTTGGATTGCTTTACGTCTCTGCAAACCCTTAAAATCTCCAGTGCCAACTTAGATGGGGGATAATGCTGAATGATTGAATTTGAATACAAACAAGTCCTTGTCTTCCGAACCGACTTGCAGCTGAGCAAAGGCAAGATAGCTGCACAAGCCGGACACGCAGCAGTCTCCTCAGCCCAAGATGCTTACCAGCGCCATAAGAAGTGGTGGGATGCCTGGATGCATGAGGGGCAAAAAAAAGTCGCTGTTAAGGTTGCAGTCGAAAAAGAGCTGCATGAACTCGAAGAGGCAGCAGACGATTTAGGGTTGCCACACGCGCTTATTGTTGATGCCGGTTTAACAGAGATTCCAGAGGGCACTGTGACGTGTTTAGGGATTGGACCAGCGCCTACAGGCATGGTTGACCGTTTAACAGGTAAACTCAAATTGTTATAGGCGATTTTTTGTCTGTTCCCGAAATTGATAGGCTACTTGGCATGGAAGTTTACGCCACTAAAACCGTAGGTGTCGGGGGTGCCATTCGGGAATCAGTCGAGGATTTTGTTGTCGAAGAGGTTCTTGTGGACGGATCCAAAGCTTTAGTAACTGGAGAGATTTCAAAGAAAGTTCTGGGGTCTACGGATAAGAAACAACGTTATCTGCTATGTGTTTTGGTTAAACGCAACTGGGACACCTTCATAGCAGTAAAAAACGTTGCAAAATCATTAGGCATAGACCAAGCACGGGTTCAGTTTGCAGGAATCAAAGATGCCAAAGCAACCACTGCCCAACACATCTCAATCGAAAATGTTTCAATCGAGGACATAACTAAAGTTAATGTTAAAGATGTAGAGGTTCAACCTATCGGTTACGTCCGAGAAATGCTCTCACTATTCTATCTGTTGGGCAACAATTTTACAATAAACATAAAAGCCATAACTGAATCCGAGGAAACCGTTAAGGAAAATATTGCTCAAACAATTCAGCACCTCGAGGGAGTCGGCGGAATTCCAAACTTTTTTGGTCACCAACGCTTCGGAACCACCCGCCCTATAACGCATTTGGTAGGAAAAGCGCTTATTCAGGGTGATTTTAAGGTTGCTGCAATGCTTTTTTTGGCTAAACCCAGTTTGTACGAGCATCCAGCGTCAAGGCAAGCCCGCCAAAACCTCCAGGAAACTGGTAATTTTAAGTATGCTCAGGAGAATTTTCCCAAGCAACTCCGTTTCGAACGAATGATGCTTAACCATTTAGCTGATAACCCGGATGACTTCGTTGGTGCTTTTCAAAAGTTGCCAGTCAAACTTCAAGCGCTCTTTGTCCAAGCTCACCAATCTTATTTGTTTAACCGTTTTCTGAGCGCGCGAGTGAAGCATGATTTGGCTCTTAATGAGGCTTTAGAGGGGGATTACGTGGTTGGTGTTGAGCGTTCTGGTTTACCTCTGACGACGGTAGCTAAGGTTGTGGCTTCTCAAAACTTGGCGGAGGTTAATGTTCAGGTTAAGGCTGGACGGTTGCGTGTTGCTCTTCCGATTTTTGGAGTAAAACAGAAGCTCTCTCTTGGCGTCATGGGGCAAATTGAGCGTGAAGTTCTTGATCAGGAAGGTGTGGAAGTGGAAAACTTGCGATTTAACATTTTATCGAGAATGGGAGGAAAAGGAGGTTTACGTACCGCTGTTACTCCAATTAAAGGCTTCAATTTGCAGGACGTCTCAACGAATCCAGATGGATGTGGTGTTCAAGCAAGGGTAAGTTTTATGTTATTCCGGGGTTCCTATGCAACAATCGTTTTAAGGGAAATTATGAAGCCGACCGACTTGATTGCTGCTGGCTTCTAAAGGGTTAGCGGTATGCTGATAAGCAAGCGATTAATTCAATATTTGTTAGGAAGCTTCCTTTTATGGAAAATGAACCGCCGCGTCAATGTGTCATTCCGATTCATAAACCAAGCAATAGGGAATTAGCATTCTTTTTTGCTTCAGGCATACTGGTTAGTATTCCCTTTGCTTTGTTCTTTTCCCAGTTCTACACTTACTTCCCTGCGGTCATCGCTGTAATTATTTTGGCTCCCTTTATCGAGGAGATAGCGAAGGTTTTTCCACTTTTCTACAGGCATGGCGAAACCGAGCGATCATATGTAACATTGGGAATTCTGATTGGTTTAGGTTTTGGCATTTCAGAATTTGTCCTCTACGTCTTCTTTTTGGGCGTACCCTTCGTTGCTCGAATACCTGGTGTTGTCTTTCATGCTTCAAGTGCAGCCATTACCGCTTATGGCATAGCTAAAAAGAACCCGTTACCTTACTACTTGGTTTCTGTGTCGCTTCACATAGCCAACAATTTTGTTGCTCTTTCAGGTTTACTCATTTTTGGGAGTATAGGTGAATTGCTGATTTTAATTACAGTTTATCTGTTAGCTTGGCGGTTTTATCGTCAGGCTTCAAAAGACAAAATGGTTGTTTAACAGACTCGGTCGGTTCTAGCCAAGTCTCTGAGCCTGTTAACCCCATCAATTTCCAAAATAAAGTCTGACACGCTTTTGGGCACAAGTTCTGTCCAACTGTCATCTTTGACCATTTTTTCACGTACCACGGTGGACATGTAGACTTTTCTTTCGAAAAGTGGGATGGTTTTGACTTCGTAGCCTGCTTCCATGAAAAGTCTCTTGGTCAAGGGTTCGTTGGAGAAGAGAACGTTGAATTTTGGTGTGTAACCTTCGACGGCGCTGACCCATAACATGTGCAAGTGAACGTCAGGTACAGGAACAATCCACAGTTTAGAGTCAGGTACCCCAGCTTCCATTAAAGCCTGACGAACCATGACGAGTCTCTCGCCTGCTGTAAATGGGTTGTTGACGTTATGGCTGTACTGGGCGCTGCCGATAACGACCACAAGTTCATCAACCTCGTTTAATGCATACTTTATTGCGTCTAGGTGTCCTAAATGGAATGGTTGAAATCTTCCAACGTAAAGACCTCGATTAACCACGGTGCTCACTTGCTTTGACTGGGGGCTCGCATGCATTTATGATTTGTGCAACGATACTTAAGCGAAACCTTTGAGAACATTTTCAACTGGGAAAACCCAAAGTTCTCCACCATCGACAGAAATATTTTTTGAATCAACAAACCCTCGCTTTTCCCTGCCTAAAAGTTGCATCTTGACTTTCAAGCCAAAACCATAACCGCCTAGCCTAAAATCTGCCTTAACGACTCTATGGCAAGGAACGATGGGTGCAAATGGATTGGATGCCATGATGTTTCCGACGGCTCTGGGTCCGCCGCCGACGGCTTTGGAGATTGCGCCGTAAGATGTTACGTAGCCAAGTGGAATTGTTGAGGTTGTTTTGAGGACTTTTTTGGTGTAAGGGGGCAAGTGGGATGTTGCCAGAGGTAGGTCTGATTCAACGCTTTTTCCTTCGTAGATGTTCTTCAAAGCTGTAAGCATGTTTTTGGCGGGGGCTGTGGGTTCGTGGAAAACTTGAAAAGGCAAATTGAATGGCACGTTGCCTAAGATGTTACTTAATGCTGTTTGCTGGTTTGCTCCAAAAGATGAAGTTACGATTTGTTGCTTGTTGACTGCGACTGCAAACCACGTATCTTCGATGTTTTGAGCGTAGATTTCAATCATTCTGCTCTTCCTTCATTGAAGAAAGTATGTGTTTGTTAAAAGTTTCTGCGGTAAAAACCTGCTCCGCTTGAGCAATCTATGCATGTTCCAACCAACTTTACATTATCTTCTGTGGGTTTAGCTTGTAAGAAGCTTTTTGGGGTAACGGTTACGTAACCGAGGGGGTTGCCACATTTTTGGCACCTTAACGGTTTAGACTCACTCATGAAAGCCACTTCGCTTACTCTATAATGGTTATAAGTAACCTTAATAATTTGTCTTGTGTATATCAAGAAAAGGCGAAAATTATGGAAGGTTATGGACCACAATTACCAACTTTACCCAATATTCCACAAATCCAGCTAATGCCGCAGGAACAACAGCAAGCTCAAGGCAACCAAGCCCAGCAAGGCGGCGGATGGATGCCTGGTGCAACCACAGTTGGTGCCATCTTCAAAGATGGAGTTATCTTAGCTTCAGAAAAAAGAGTAACATATGGTAACTTTATCATGAGTAAAGGCGGCAAAAAAGTCTTCAAAGTAACAGACCGCATCGGCGTTGCATGTGCGGGACTTATTGGAGACATGCAGATTCTTGCCAAAGAAATGCAGGCGCAAGCTAACCTCTTCAGCATGGATGTTGGAAGACAAATTAGTGTGCGTTCAGCAGCGAAACTTTTGGCTAACGTATTATTCAACCGCAGATACTCGCCATTGTTTACTCAAACAATTGTTGGCGGCTTAGATGAAGAAGGCGGATCGCTTTTCGTGCTTGACGTCTTAGGCTCCTTAATTCCTGACAAGTACGCAGTAGTGGGTTCCGGCACAGAAATCGCTATGGGAGTTCTCGAAGAAGGCTACAAAGAAACCTTGAGCCTAAAAGAAGCCAAAGATCTCGTTACTAGGTCAATAAAATCAGCAGTCAGCAGAGATTCCATGAGCGGTGACGGAATAGACTTCCTTATAATAACTAAGGAAGGCATCACTGAAGAATCCATAAAGTTTTAACCACTTTCTTTTTTAATTTTTTTTAGTTTATTTGGCGGTTCTGCGCCGTGCATAGGAAGGGATCGTATGTCGTTTGAATTGACTGATGAAGAAGGAAAATTTTTAATCAATTTAGCTCGAAGTACAGTGAAACAATTTTTGGAAACTAGGTAAAGCTCCAAAACCGCCCAAAGAAACTCCAAAAAAGCTCTTTGAGCACTGCGGCGTTTTCGTAACAATAAACAGCGTTAGTGGGGGCGAGAAGGAACTTCGTGGCTGCATCGGCTACCCGTACCCCACAAGTCCGTTGGTAGAAGCAGTGATTGACAGCGCTGTTAACGCTGCGACAGAAGATCCACGCTTTGAGCCCATGTCGCTAACAGAGTTGGATACAGTGGTTTTTGAAGTCAGCGTGTTAACACCACCACAACCCGTCGAAGTTGCCAACCCAAAAGAGTATGTGCACAAAATCAAAGTCGGCGAAGACGGCTTAATCATCGAACAAGGCTACCGCAAAGGCTTACTTTTGCCCCAAGTACCCATCGAATGGGGTTGGTGCGAAGAAGAATTCCTCTGCCAATGCTGCATGAAAGCAGGCTTACCACCCGACAGCTGGTTAACCAAAAACACAAAAATCTACAAATTCAAAGCCATAATCTTTGACGAAGAAACACCAAATGGCGAAGTTAAACGCCTAAACCTAACAAAATAAACCTGCTAGTCCAGCAGGGTTTCTACAATTGAAACTGCCCTATCTAAGCCCTTAAACCTGTTCGAAAACTCGTTAACTAACCGCACGTTATTGTTGTAGGATTTCTTTTCACACTGCATTTTTTCGATGGCTTTTTCGAGTTGCTTCTTATTTTTTACAGTTATCGAACACTTTAGATCTTCGAGTTTAGCGGCGTTGCCTAACTGTTCGGGCTGGGTTGGGATGCAGATACTTGGTTTAGAGTATTTTATGGTTTCAAAACATGTCGCATGTCCGCCGCTGAATATTACGAATTTGGCGTTTCTCATAGCTTCTTGGCGTTCCTCGGGAGAGAGCCATGTGTGCAGTTCGCAGTTGCCAATTTTAGTTGAAACTTTCTTTCCGGGAGTTCCTAGACTTATGATGCATTTAGTTTTGAGTTTTTCAAGCACTGGAATGAGCGTTTTGGTGAGTTTTGCTCTTGTTCCAACGGGTCCACTTATTGCAGCATAAATATGCTCTTGAGAACCCTTAACAGGCGTCGTGTCGACGAATGCCCCAACATACTCAACATTTCCCTTTAGCCCTACTTGGTCCAAATTGCCAATACTGTACTCGGATACTGTGTAAGGCGGTGGGTTGTCGGGAATTATGATTTTTAAGCACTTTTTCACATATCGCTCAACGACCCGCTCGCCCGGGCTCAGAAAAGCCGAGAATCCATAACTTGGTCTTATCATGTTGGCGATGTAGACTGAGGGGATTTTCCATCTTTGAGCAAGGCGAAGCGCGTTTATGTCGCCGTCTGCAATGAGCATGTCTGGTGCGATATCATGGAGGTTTTCTCTTAGATCGTAGTAGCGGTGGATGGTTTCCATGGCGTTGGATTTCTTGAGTTCAAACCTGTTTTGGTCTGTGTTAAAGAGAGGAAGAGGAATGAGGAGGTTTAGTAGTGAAGCTGAAGTGATTATGCCATGTGCGTTTTCGTACCAGGAGACTGGTTGGCATTCGTAAACGTTCTTAAATTCATTCTTGAGCAGCTCGTATGCTTTGCCTCCTGAAAAAAAGAACATTTCATGACCATTTTTCTCCAGCCGCTTCCCTAACGGAATGATTCGTGAAACGTGACCTAATCCGAGTTCGGAGCAGCTAAGGAGCAGTCGCATACATCACACCTGTAAGTGCAAGATTATATTTGAACTATAGCTTGGTTCAACCAATGAAAGGCAAGCATTTTAAGCTCTAAACCCAACACTACAATTATGTTTATTCCACGAAAAATGGTCGAGGAGAAGCTCAAACAATTCCTCGCCGACGACATCGGATTGGGTGACGTAACGGCAGCAGCAGTTATTTCCCCAAATTTAGTCGTTAAAGCAGAGGTTATTACAAAAGAATCGGGAGTCGCTGCTGGAATTGAAGAAGCAAAAATTCTTGCTGAATGTTTAGGGTTGACCGTTAACGTTAAAGTTGTAGATGGCGAAAAAATAAAAAACCAACAAGTCTTGTTACAGATTTCAGGTGATGCCCAGACTATTCTCTCAGTTGAGCGGACTATGCTTAATCTTCTGTCGCGAATGAGCGGCATAGCAACCAAAACCCAAATGCTAACCGAGAAGCTTGAAAAAGCAAACGTAAAAACAAAAATTGCAGCAACACGCAAATCCGCGCCTGGACTGCTTTACTTTGACAAAAAAGCTGTTGCCATTGGGGGCGGGGATCCGCATAGGCTGCATTTGGATGATATGATTCTCATAAAGGATAATCATCTTGCAATTGTAGGAAGCGTTGAAGAAGCCGTTATGAGGGCTAAATCTCATGGCTCTTTTACAAAAAAAATTGAAGTCGAAGTCACAAAAGGTGAAGATGCTTTGAAAGCTGCAAAGCTGGGGGCAGACATCGTGATGTTGGATAATTTTTCTCCCAAACAAGCTAAAGCGGCAGGTGAAGCCCTCAGGAAAGCTGGGTTTGGCAAAGTGCTGCTTGAAGTAAGCGGTGGAATCACTGGTGAAAATCTGTTACAGTATGCGCAAGCAGAAGTTGATGTCATAAGCATAGGTGAGTTGACTCATAGCGTTAAGGCTCTTGACATAAGTTTAGAAATTGTGAAAAAGTAAGAAGGTTGTTTTCTTTTTTAGGCTACGAGATTTATGAGCCAAACCTCAACTATGGCGCCAATGGCAAGCAAGCCCGCGCATGTTCCAATGAAGACTGCTGTCCACTTTAACTCCGCCCACCGCTGTTGAATTAACCTTCTAAACAGCCAAATGCTCGAGGCCATCGCAATAGAGTAGGATAAGAATTCTAACCAGAACACAGGCGTCACAGTCAAGCTCGCTATACCAAGCCATACCGGGTAGCCATGCGTTATTGATATAGCGTTGAGGGCAACTCCAGTATCAAACAATATGAACATTCCCAGCGCAGCACCAGCGATCGGTATGAACATCAACATGCAGATGGAGAAGTTGTTTATGAAAATGTATTGTGTCAAAGTGTTGGTAGCTTTGTTTTGGTTTAATGTCGCATTAACCTGGTTGCTCAGAGTTAACGCGTCATTCGAGCTGAGCGGAATATAACTTCCGATTATTGTGACTATGAAGGCAACTATGAAGATGGCGATAATCGAGTAAATTCGTTTTCGTTTGGGTGAAGCTTTCGTCCAAAAAGACAAATCCAATTTCATTGCAAGGGTCCTTCGATTAACTTTTGCTCAAAAGTTACCTTTCGAATGACGCTTAAAAACGTAACTCAACTATTAAGAATATAATCCCTGACAAGTAATGAGTAACATTAGAAAGCGTTGTTCATAGGCTTGGAGTTTAGAGCGGTATGGAGACTGCCCAGGTCTCAACGATTGCTCCAAGCGTAAGCAGCAAAGCAACCAGCCCGATTAATAACGCTGCGTTTTTGAGTTCTCTCCACCTGCGTTGCTTTAACCTCCGAAAAAGCCAGACGCTCTCCATCATGCCGATCGAGTAGGAAACGAACTCGAACAGGAAAGTCAATGCAATCAGAACCAAGACCAGAGTTGCTGTGGAAGCTGAGATGTTTTGGGTTGTTGTACTTGAAAAACCATTCGCGTTCGCGCTCACAACATCGAATATCGCTCTGAATGCTTGTCCAGAACTAAACATAATGAATAGACCAATCGGTAACCCGGCAAGAGGAATGAACATGGCTAGGCAAAGCAAAAAGTTGTTTAAGAAAATGTTAGTTGCTAAACTGTTGGAGGCTTGACCTTGGATGAGGGTTTGGTTGACCTGGTCATTCACTATCTGTTCTTCTTGGGGGCTAAGCGGAACAAGAACACCCACGACAGTAACTAAAATGGCTAACATGAAAATGAAGAGGGTTGAGTAGATTCTTTTTCGCTTAGGCGAAGTGTTTTTCCAGAATGGCAAGTTAAGGTTCATTCAATGGGGGCCTTCTAACGTTAGATTGGCTCTAATCTTAGAGCTCGAAAACCTCGTGCAATAGGGTTTAACGTTTCTGACAATTTAACCTTTTTTAAAACTCTTGATAAATCCGTGCTGAATCCGCGTACATCATGCTCGTTTCCGATGAGCGAATAAAGATCAACTCTGTTACTGACGACTCTGGGCTGGCACATCAACGGTAACCCTAACAAAACACTTGTTTTCTCATCTACCGCTTTTTGGGCAGCAAACAGAATTGCTTCTGCCCCAGCTGTCAACTCTGCAATCCGAACAGGCACGCTCTCTTTGCCAATAGCCAACATGTCTATGTCGTGTAGTCGCTTGATTTCACAAGCAATTTTTCGGAGCTTTGGCAGAATCTTGAGGATGCTCTCTCGTCCCGTCTTTGATGCGCGCATGTTTAGAAGTTCAACAGGAGACAATTCCTCAACTGAAATTCCGCCCAAAGTTATATCCAAATGCACTACGTCCGCTTTCATTATATCCAGTAAGCTTCTGCAGAGTTCAGCTTCATGCACAATTATGTCAAACCCAGTTTCAACTTCGCGGAAAATTGGTTCAGCTAACCGAAAAGACGGTTCCCTATATGGCGGTTCAACCAATACTGCAACGGAAGCAACATGTAAAATTGGGTTGAAATGTTCATCTAAAATGGCTGCTGCGGAATCCGCTGAAATGACTTTCAAATCTTGCACCTAACCAAAAATGAACGTTTGTGGGAGAATTAGTTTTCCCTTTCACATTCACGTGCAGTCTTTAAGCCTAACGCTAAAAGGTACATTTCGCTGCTTTGTTGTCGGCTTGCCTGAGGCTTTACCAACTTGACTTCTTCAAACAGCGTTTTTATGTGTAGCGTGAAGTCGTTGAGTAGGTCGCCTTCGAAGACTTTGACAAAAAAGTTTCCGTTTGGGCGCAGTACGCATTGGGCAATTTCTAGGGCTTGGGTAGCTAAGTCTATTTGTCGTGCATGGTCGACTTCCCATACGCCTGTAATGTTTGGGGCTGCGTCACAGAGAACTACGTCTGCTTTGCGTGGAATAAACGAGAGGATTTGGTCGACCGTCCCCTGTTCTGTGAAGTCGGCGATGATTGTTCTGATATAATCTTGCGTGAAAGGTTCAATCGGCTTTAAGTCAATGCCTAAGACGAAGCCGTGTTTTCCTGTCATCTTTCTTGCTGCTTGAATCCAGCCGCCTGGAGCTGCACCTAAATCAACAATTATGTCGCGTAATCTAATGAAGCCATACTTTTCGTTAGCTTGAATAAGCTTGTAGATGGATCGGCTGCGATAATTTTCTTCTTTGGCTTTCTTAAAATAATATTCGTTTTTTCTTTCATTTAACCAAGCTTTCGGCAACGGAATCATCCTCAGGTAAATTCGGCTCTGATGTTGGGGAGCTTGGATCTTCAGGAGCAGCGGTGGCTGGTGCTGGCGGTTTTCCTAAGTTTAATATCCAATCTGTTAGTTTTGGGCAACTTTTCGGGGAAAGGGCAGTAGTTGGGTCGCAGCGTGCATTGTCTGGGCATAGTAGGCATGGGCAATCCACGATGGTTTCTATGGATGCAGGTAACCTTTTGGGGTAGAGCCTGTAGGTCCATCTGCCTTCTTGAAGTTCTTTTTCTCTGCGAATAAGTCCTTTCTCTTCTAATTTAATTGAGACGCGGGAACCTTCACGGCTGCTTGCGCCAAGTTCACGCCATAAATCTGACTGCAGTACACCCTGATAGCCTGTACCGACGACGTAGTGGAGTGCTTTCTGTTCAAGGTCATTACGCTTAGGCATTTATGATCAGTTCCAAATAATACAGTAATATAAGCGTTGGATTCACATAAAAATATGTATCCCTAGTTAAATGTGGAATGGCATGAGAAAAATCGGGAAAGATGATTCAGGCAATTACTGTTTAGGGATCGAGTCTTCAGCTGATGACTTCGGAGTTGGAATTGCGTCGTTTAGTGGGGATGTCTTGGCGAACAAATCCGATAGTTACATCCCAGCGGAAGGCGGAATTCATCCCCGAGAAGCAGCACGTCACCATGCTGAAGTTGCAGATAAAGTGCTAAAAGAAGCCTTATCAAAATCTGGCTTAAAACCCAAAGACTTGTCGGCTATTGCTTTCTCTCAGGGTCCAGGTTTAGGACCCAGTCTACGTACAGGAGCCACTGTTGCTCGAGCCTTAGCCTCATATCTCGATATTCCACTTGTGGGAGTCAACCATTCCGTTGCTCATATTGAAATCGGTAAACTCAAAACTGGCGCCAACGATCCCGTGACCCTCTATGTTTCCGGAGGCAACACCATGGTGACAGCTTTTGAATCTGGACGCTACCGGGTGTTCGGCGAAACTTTGGACATTGCGCTGGGTAACTGTCTTGATGTTTTTGGTAGGGCAGCAGGGCTTAAGGGCCAGAAGGGCTTACCAGTTGGAGCCGCCATTGAGCGGTTGGCGCTTGCAGGTCGAAAACTGGTTTCATTGCCTTATGTTGTTAAGGGTATGGATTTGTCTCTTAGTGGCTTGTTAACAGCGGCTACAGTTGCGTTGCAAAAAGGCGATTGCAAACTCGAGGATTTGTGTTATAGTCTTCAAGAACATGCCTTCTCTATGGTAACCGAAGTTACTGAGCGGGCGCTGGCTCATACCGAAAAGAAAGAGGTTTTATTGACAGGTGGAGTAGCTGCGAATAAAAGGTTGCAATTCATGCTTGCAATCATCGCCGAAGAGCACGATGCTCAGTTCAACGTGGTTCCTTTAGAATTCGCAACCGACAATGGCGCTATGATTGCTTGGACTGGCGTATTAGCTTTTAAACATGGTTTAGTTACTCCCGTTGATGAGAGCTACGTGAAACTCCGGTGGAGAGTCGACAAGGTGGATGTGCCATGGATACAATAGATAAAGTCGACACAATAAGGCTGCTCAAGAAGGGTGCCGAAGCCAGCCTCTTTTTAACTGAATGGTATGAACGAAAAGTAATCATTAAAGTTCGGGTTCCCAAAAAATACCGCCCCGAGGAATTAGATGAACAAATCCGAAATTACCGAACAATACATGAACCCCAGTTGATCCATGAAGCCAAAGCCGCAGGGGTGCCGACTCCGCTGATTTACATGGTTAATGTGCATCACTCATCGATTACCATGGAGTACATTGAAGGACAACAAATAAAACAGGTTTTAAACAGCGTATCCAAAATCGAGCGGCATGATTTATGTGTTAAAATCGGCGAATTCATCGCGCGATTGCATAAGCAAGGCTTAATTCACGGCGACCTAACCACCTCCAACATGATACTAAACCCCAACGGCAAAATCTTCTTTATCGACTTCGGGTTGGGTGAAAAAAACATCGAACTTGAAGCCAAAGGTGTCGATTTGCACCTGCTCAAACGAGCATTACAAAGCACACACTATCAGCATTGGGAAGAATGCTTCCAAAACGTCTTATGCGGCTACACATCCATAATAGGCGTCGATTTGGCGGAAAAAGTTTATGAGAAAATCAAAGAGATAGAGAGGCGTGGGCGCTATGTCGAAGAACGCAGACAGTAACCAATGTCAAATTCCGAAGCGTAAAGTTGTCTTTTTTGCGACAGGTAATATCAATAAATTTAACGAGGCGCGAAGCATTCTTGGTCAACATGGGATTGCGGTTGGCATGCTTAAACTCAAAGGCGACGAAATTCAGAGTGAAAGTCTAAAAGAAATCGCCCAGAAAAGCGTTTTAAATGCTTATAGACGGTGCAGGTTGCCGATTTTTGTTGAGGACGCAGGCTTATTCATCGATGCCCTAGAAGGGTTTCCTGGTCCATACGCAGCCTACATTTACCACACCATTCACAACAGCGGCATCCTCAAACTCATGGAAAACAAGGCTGAACGAAAAGCCAAATTCCAATCCGTCATAGCTTACTGCGACGACCAAACTCCCAACGAACCCATATGTTTTGACGGCGAATCCATAGGTCAAATAACAACGGCTGAACGCAAAGAACAAGCTAAATCAGGCTTTGGTTTTGATCCCATCTTCCAACCTGAGGGAAGCGCTAAAACTTTTGCGGAAATGACTATAGTTGAAAAGAATGGTTACTCGCATAGGGCGGCGGCTATTCGTAAGTTTGCGGAATGGTATAAGAACCAATAAGCAAGTTTTTCAAAAATATTATATTGTATTTCGTTGCATAAGCAGTTGTGGAGAAATATAATGAGCCAAAACTCTCGTGGAAATTGGTCATTTAGCGAAGGTTTGATTACAGCCTTAGCGGTAGGCGGATTCCTGATTATATTGGGCTTGGTGGCGTTCACACCCAGTATCGCCCAGAACACCAACACTTTCATCTCCGACCAAACCACTGTAACCTCTCATTTTGGTTCAAGCACCGTAAATTTGCCTGCCCCAGCACACCCTTCAGAGCACATTGAATTCTATAGCGCTGTGATAAATTTCCTGTTAGGCATTGGCATCCTGCAGATAGTCATATTAGGTCTAAGGTTATGGGTGAAATCGCCGATTAGGCGGATATCTCAAAGCGTTGGCGACTTGATTTTCTGGTTGGGCGCTGCAGTTGTGGCTAATGTTTTCCTCTTAACTGGTACACTTAATGGGTGGTTCCAGTTCTGGTCAGCGTTAATCATAATTATTGGTGTATCATTGATTGGCCGGTTTTTTGTTTATTTTGTGAAAAGGCATCAATGAAACTGCCCCAATAAGGGAACCCATAATTTTTCGGTTTTTCTTGTCAAAGGGATTACTTTTAAATATTGGGGCGGCGTGGTTAAGTTGCGCAAATAGGTGTAATAATGCCCAAGCAAGAAAAAGGTAAATCGCATTCAATTCGCCCCGTTAGCAGGCGTCCTCCAAGCTGGTGCAAGTATCAGCCTGAAGAAGTAGAAGCATTCATAATTAAGCACGCCAAAGAAGGCCACTCACTCAGTAGCATAGGCACAATTCTACGTGACCAATATGCTATTCCACTTGTAAAACCCATAACGGGCAAGAGCATAAGCGACACACTCAAAGCTGCAAACTTAGCTCCAACAATGCCCGAAGACCTCTCCAACCTGATGAAAAAAGCTCAAAGCCTCGCAGTCCACATGGACAAAAACAAGAAAGACCTCCACAACAAACGCAACATGCAAATCATCGAAGCCAGAATTCACAAGCTCAGCCGCTACTATAAGCGTGAAGGCGTTATTGCGAAGAACTGGAAGTACGTGCCAAAAATCGCGTCCGTAACCTAAACTTCTTCCTTTTAAATTTTATTATTTTTAAGTCATAGAAAGTTTAATATTTTCACTTATTGCATAGCAGTAAGTAGGCGAGCAAGCGTGCTCCAAAAACCAATCAAGACTAAAATTCGGCTTTACAGTATTATTGCATTAGCCCTAACGTTTTGTCTTATCCTAACCGTTGCGGCTTCCTTATCATTTAGTCCAAAAGCCTCGGTTCAAGATCAATCTGAAGAATCTAATCTTCCCGACTCGGCTGCATTTTCTGACAACTTGTCCTCGGATATCAGCGTCAACGGTACTGATGAGCAAACCCAGAACGTAACGCAGGAAAACGTTTCGCTAATTACACAAGAACAAGCCCTCAACATATCCATGCCCATCATTGACCAATTTGTGATAAAATACAACCTAACATTATTATCGGTAAATACAACATTCGCCTACAGGCCGGATAACGACGGCTTAAGAGGAGGACCCAGCTTATACCATCTAGTGGCCGAAAATCTTTCCTCATCAGAAATCTATAGCCAACTTAAAAGCTACCCAGTATGGACTGTGACAGCAAAATTCAACCCTGTTACGATTTATGGAAATGCGACCGATCGAAATGGCGAACCTTATACTTGGTATCCCGGGATGACTATTGAAAGTTATTTAATTAGACTTTGGGCGGACAATGGGCAAATTTTTTATTCATCTAAAGAACCCTTAGTTTGCTAGTTTTCATTTTAGGACTTTTTGTTTTCTATAGATGCACCAGCTTTAAATTCGATTATCGCCTTTTAGCCCGAGAAGTGAGTGGGCATGGCTGCACAGCAACAACAAAACATCGAAGGCTTCTTAGCTGCGGCGAATGAAGCAGCAAAAGTAATTCTGGAAACCGCCAAAAAAGACGGCTTTATTCTTGTGTTCTCCCATTTGGATGCGGATGGGGTTGCTGCTGCAGGCGTCATGGGCAAGATGCTCCATCGACTTGATGCGCGTTTTCGGATTCGGGTTATGCAGTGGGTTGATGACAAAATCATCGGCGAAGTCATCGCTGACAAACCGCAACTCGTGATTCTTGACTGATTTTGGCAGCGGCTACCTTGATCTGCTCAATCAGAAAATTCCAAACGTCAAAGTTGTAATCCTCGATCATCATCAAATAAACAGCAAAGTGGTTAACTCCAATTTTACACAGGTTAATCCGCATATGTTTGGTATTGATGGGGCGACGGATGTTAGCGGTTCAGGTGTAGCTTACTTTGCGGCTAAAGCGGTGAATGCTGGGAATGTGGATTTGGCTCCAATTGCCTTAGTTGGCGCGCTTGGGGACATGCAGGACAAGTACGAACAACGGAGTTTTCGCAGCCTAAACGAAATAATAGTGAACGATGGTGTCGCCGCTGGTTTGCTTAAGGTTGATAAGGACTTAATTTTCTTCGGCAGAGAAACACGACCCATCTACAAGATGTTAACCACCACAACTAACCCGTTTATTCCCGGATTGAGCGGTCAAGAAACTGAAGCCTTGAATTTTGTTGCAAACTTGGGTATACCTCTAAAGCAAGGCGACAAGTTGCGGGCTCTTTGTGACTTAACTGATGATGAAAGAAAGCGGCTGTGTACGGCTTTAGCTGATTACTTGTTGTCTAAGGGGTTACATTTGGAAGTTGAGAACCTCATTGGATACATCTACGTTTTAACAAAAGAAGAACCCAACACTGCGTTGCGAGATGCACGTGAATTTGCGGTGGTTTTGAATTCGGCGGGGCGCATGGACAGGCCAAGCCTCGGCATTGCCATATGCATGGGCGACCGTAAAGCAGCTTTGGAAGAATCTAACAAAATCCTTGAGGACTACCGTAAAAACATCAGCAAATACCTCGGCTGGGTTACCGAAAAACCTGAACGAATGCGCGAACTTGAAAACATCTACGTTATCTACGGTGAAAACTTTATCAACGAAAAAATAATCGGCACCGTCTCTTCTATAATTGTCTCAAACCTTGCCAACAACGAAAAACCGCTTTTAGCATTCGCCAATATTGAGGCAGAAAAAGCCGCAAAGTTTTCAGGACGAACAACCGAAGCGGCACTCCGCAAAGGCGTGAACCTTGGCGATGTGATGCGGATAGCTTCAGAAATGCATGGAGGAAAAGGCGGAGGACATAACATCGCAGCAGGCGCCCAAGTGCCCCTGGATAAAGTGATTGATTTCGTTAAGACGGCCGACGAGTTGGTAGGTCGGCAACTTAAGGGTGAGAAGCTTGGAAGCAACAGTCACACTTGAGTACAAAGATGAAAAAACCGCGGAATCTATTTCCAAGGCGGTTTCGCCTGACAACTTCAAAACCCCAATTGGGTTGAAGGTGAAAACTGTGAGGGAAAACAACAAAGTAATAACCAACATCAAATGTGAGGGAAAACTTGCTACCTTCACCGCTACTATTGACGACCTACTCTTCAGTGCATCCACTGCGGAAAAAACGCTTCATATCATACAAAATAAATAGCAAAGCGTTTTCTCCAAAATTTTTTGAAAACAAAGGGGATGTTGTTTTGACTTTTTTAGCTGCGATTAGATGTTGAAAATAGAGCTTTATTGTATGGGTTTATAATTTAAAGCGATTGCTCCGCCAATGATTCCAAATCCTGCGCCGACAAAGTATCCGCCCATGCCTACAAAGCTGATCGCTGAAAACACCACGATTATTGCTCCCCAACTGACATGTTCCTCAGGATGAACTCTTAAAACCAAAGCGCTCATCACAACAATTACTCCGCAAACAAGGCTGACTACGGAGACAGCGGTGAAAAAACTGTTAGAGCTGCCATAGGTGCCCATGAAGCCGTGATAGCCTCCAATCATGCTGCGCATGTAGCTGCCAAAGCCGCTCCAAGAAGGAGCGTTGGCACCAAACCAAACGGCATTAATCAAGCTTACAACAAGGACAATTAAGCCTCCAACAAAAGAAATAACAAATGGCAAAAAAACTCCCTGTCTAGTACTCAATAATTCCACCTCCTCAAAGGAATCTCCTCGGATCAGTGTCAATGTCAACGATTGTAGGTTTTGTGGATTTGAGGGCTTTGTCAACGGCTGCTTCAAGCTGGTTTGGTTCTGTAACTTTGATGCCTAAACCGCCTGCATTCTCAGCAAAAGTGGCGAAGCTGAAGTCATGGAGGTCTGTTTGCCAACCCTCATAGCCCTCAACTTTCTGTTCCTGCATAATCATTCCCAATCGTTTGTTATTCATAACAAACACTTTAACAGGTAAATTGTATTTGAGTGCTGTTAAGAAATCACCTAAAACCATTGTTAAGCCGCCATCGCCGGTCAAACACACAATTTGCCTTTCAGGGTAAGCCAAGGCTGCTGCTAAAGCTCCAGGCAAACCAAAACCCATCGTTGCCAATTGTCCGCTCATGACCATTTTCTGTGATTTTTTCATCCTAAAGTTGCGGCCAAACCACCAGCAGTTTTCTCCAACATCTAAAGAAATCACTGCATTGTCAGCGATTTTTTCGTTTAGGACTTTGATGATGTATTGTGGTCTAATCGGTTTCAGGGTTGGGTCAGCTTCTTTTTCGAGTTGAGTTAGCCATTCCTGTTTTAGTTTGGCTACTTCAGCTAAATAATGTCTCTTTTTCTTTCTGCTGAACCTTATCGGTCAACTTGGGAATCAACACAGCGCTGTTTCCTAACAATCCCACCTCGACAGAGTACCTGCGAGCAATCATCAACGGATTAATATCAATCTGCACTGTGCGTTTTTTGGGAATAAGCGACAAATCCGAAAACGAAGATCCAATGGCTATTAGCAAATCTGCTTTTTCCATGAGTTGCCCAGCGGCAGTTGAACCAACCCCACCATGGCATCCAACATACAACGGCTCGTTTTCATCAACGATGCCTTTTGCGCGGAAAGTCGAAATAATTGGCGCACCAATCTTCGAAGCCAACTTTAAGAGCTTGGTTCCTTGTCCCCTGGCGCCGAAACCCACCAAAATTATAGGTCTATTGGCTGAATCAATGACTTTTGCCGCCTTTTCAACAACCCATTCCTCCTGTCCATAAGCAAGATTTGGCATTCTGCCCTCAAACGGCAAAATCTGGGTTTCATATGGCAATTTTTGAACGTCGTTGGGTAAGCCGATGTGAGCAACACCCTGATTCAAAAGCGCATGCTTAATTGCCAACGTTGCCAGCGTTGTGGTTTGGTCCTCAGTCATCAACGTCTTGTTATAGACGCTTAACGGTTCAAAAAAAGCTTGTTGATCAATTTCTTGTATTGCACCTTGACCCATATGTTTTCGTGGAACCATACCGGTCAACGCCAAAACTGGCGAATGATCCAGCTGAGCATCGTACAATCCAGTCACCAAGTTAGTTGCCCCCGGACCAGAAATTCCAAGGCAAGCTGCTATATGCCCAGTTAATTTCCCATAAGCCGATGCCATAAAGGCGGCTGTTTCCTCATGCCTGACTTGCACGTATTTCACTTTGCCTTTGCTTTTACGTATTGCATCCACAATACCTAATGTTGAGGTGCCAGGAATACCGAAAACGTATTGTACGCCCCACTCAGCAATCTGGTCAATAAGAACATCGGAAACCGTGTGTCCACCTTTTTTCGTATTCTCTTCTGCTTGCGACTCTGCTAACAATATAAACGCTGATTTTGGTGCCCCGCAAATAGGACAAACCCATTCTTCAGGCAAATCGCTAAACTTTACCTTCTCTTTCGCATCATCATAAACCCAATTGCAAACAGTACATCGGTATTTCGCCATTTCAAACCCTCAAAAACCTATAGAAACTAAGTGATTCCGTCCTTATCAGTTTATTGGAGCATTCAAAAATTGAACATTTTTATAAACTGCTTAACCAACTAATTACTTGTAAAGAGATGCTAATTATGGAGAATTGGGATGTCATAATCATTGGCGCTGGCTCCGCTGGTTTAGCTGCGGGAATTTACACTGTTCGAAGTGGTTTGAAAACTTTGATTTTAGATGAGAAACTTCCCGGCGGAACAATCTCAGATGCCTCAATGGTGGTTAATTATCCTGGGTTTGCAGAGATTAGTGGTGGGGAATTGGCAGAAAAAATGACTCTGCATTGCAAAAAGGTCGGCGCAATCATTCACGATTTAGAGCCAGTCACTGAATTAGACCTTGTGGGCGAAAAGAAAATTGTGAAAACCTCAAACGCAACCTATGAGGCTAAAGCAGTAATATTTTCTGTTGGTTCACATTACAAGGGAATCGATGTTAAAGGTGAAAAAGAGTTTCGCGGTAGAGGCGTAAGCTACTGCGGTGTTTGCGATGGACCATTTTTTAAGGGCAAAAAAGTGCTTGTGGTCGGCGGTGGAAATTCAGCTTGCATTACCACTCTCTATCTTTCCGGTCTCGCAGCACAGGTCACGGTTATTCATAGGCGGGAAGCGTTTAGGGCGGAAGAATCTTTGGTGTCGGACATATCCTCAAAAGGTAATGTTAATATCATGTGGAATACTGAAATTCAAGAAATCAAGGGCGACAAACAAGTAAAAGCCGTCACCCTAATCGATAACATAACAAAGAAAACAAGTGAACTTTCAGTTGACGCGGTTTTTGTTCAAGTTGGCGAAGCACCCAACAGCCAAATAGCCAAAGCCAGCGGTGTAGAAACCGACGAGCATGGATACATCAAAATTGACATCCACCAACAAACAAATCTGCCTGGAGTTTACGCGGCAGGCGACGTAACTAACCATCCCATTAAACAGGTGGGTACTGCTGTGGGTCAAGGTATCACTGCAGCTCTTGAAGCTTATAGTTACATTCGACGACCCTATTACAAAAAATAGAGAGTAAGGATTATATGATTCTTAACCTCTTTTCATTTTTTCAATCAGCTTAAGCTTTGATAAAGCCGAAATTAGTGGCTAGATGCATGAATGAGGTTTACAAATGAGTGAAAAATGTCTCGCTGTAGTCGAAATCAATCAAGACCTATGCAGTCGATGTTATGTCTGCAAATCAATCTGTCCCTATGAAGCTATAAAGGCGGATTCAACGGGCAAAGTTGAAATTAACAGTCAAGATTGCCAAGTTTGCGGCATCTGCTATAGTGCTTGTCCCTCTGCAGCCATAAAAATGCAATATTACACTTACGATAACCTATCAGAATTCCTTGCGAAGGCGCAAATTAAAGCCAAAAACGTTAACACCCTTGTCTTGATGTGTCGAGGAAACTCGCCTTCCACAGGGGAAGTCCAAGACATCCTAAAAGAGCAAGGATTGAAAGTTGACAAATACATGGCTTTGCGTCTGCCATGTGCGGGTCGTGTTCCAACAGACTTTGTTTTTGAAGCCCTAAACTCAGGCGTTAAAAACATTGTTTCCATCCAATGTGAAGACCCATTCTGCCGCTACAAAGAAGGCACAAAAATTAACACACGCAGACTCGTCTTAGCACGCAATGTTCTAAAACAATTAGGCTTTGATGAGAACGCTGTAAGGGTTGTAAAGTTCTCCCGTAAAGCAGTCTATGACGTACAGGCATGTGTGGGTTGCGACAAATGCATCTTCATCTGCCCATACGGCGCGCTTGAGTTTGAGTCGTTTGCAACTCCAAAAGTAATTGAAGAAAAATGCACAGGATGCGGTGCATGCCAACTGGTTTGTCCACACCATGCAATACAAGTGAAAGGTTTCGAATTCGAAGATGTAGTTGACCGCTATGGCAAATCACTTGCACTTCTGAAAGACAAAAACAAAGGACCCGCCGTGCTCGCGTTCGTTTGTCAATGGTCCGAGTTCTCTGCATTAGATAATCCCAACAAAGCATTCGAAGGCAAAAACGTCCTGGCCCTTGAAGTTCCCTGCTTCAAATCCCTTGACCCCGTCCATATCATCAACGCATTAAACTGCGGCTTCGATGGTGTAATGGGCGTGGTTTGTTCAGCTAAAGACTGCAAGCTTCAAGAAGGAAGAGGCGCTGCAGAACGCAACGTGGCTGCACTGAAAGTTGCACTTAAAAAATTGGGTTTGCTCGACCGATTCGAACTCTACGAGGAGTCACCCAGATGCGCTGATGAATTCGAGGCAAAACTCGATGAATTCTACAAGAAAATTTGTACTTTACCAAAACGGGAAGTAGCTTTGGAGGCGACTGAAAAACGTACAAAATAGTATCGAAAAAAGAATTAGTTCCCAAGATCAAACTCTTAGAAGTTGATGCTCCAGACGTTGCGGCTCAATCACACGCTGGCCAATTCCTAATTGTAATCCATGGCAAAACAGGCGAACGAATACCCTTAACTATCTGCGGCTACGACACAACGAAAGGAACGGTTTCTTTTGCATTCCATGAAGTCGGCAAAACCACCAAAGATTTGGGCTTATTAAACCAAGGCGAATGCATCGACAACGTTACGGGACCACTTGGCAACCCCTCTGAAGTTAAAAACTTTGGCAAGGTTCTCTGTGTGGGCGGAAGCATAATGATTGCGCCTTTGCTATTGCAGGCTAAAGCCATGAAAGAAGCAGGCAACAAAGTAACTACAGTTCTAGGTGCCCGAACAAAAGAATTCATCATGATGGAAAATGAAGCTAAAGCCCTTAGCGAAAAAGTCTACGTTGCAACCGACGATGGGTCAAAAGGTTACAAAGGTTTAGATTTCCTAAAAGAATTGCTAAAGACGGAAAAGTTTGACCGCTGTGTAGTCATGGGTCCAGTTATCCTGATGAAAGACGTTAGCGAAATTACTAAACCTTACAACATCCCCACAATAGTCACCTTAACTCCCATAATGATTGATGGAATGGGTATGTGTGGAGTATGCCGAGTTACAGTCGACGGCAAAATGAAGTTTGGCTGTGTAGACGGACCAGAATTTGACGGTCACAAAACAGACTTTAACGAATTAATCATTCGTCAACGAACTATGCTTCCTGAAGAAAGGTTAAGTTCAGTATTATCGGAAATGAGTGGAGGTTGCAAGTGTGGCAGAAACAAAGCCTAAACCAAAGTTAAACAAGAAAGCAGTTGAAATGGCTAAGCAAGAGCCAAAAGTTCGCGCTAAAAATTTCAGTGAAGTTGCTTTAGGTTACACTGAAGCAGAAGCCCAAGAAGAAGCAAGTAGATGCCTGTGCTGTCCAAATCCTCAATGCAGAACAGGTTGCCCCGTGGAAGTTCCAATTCCAACATTTGTCAAATGCATCAAAGAAAAGAAGTACGCTGAAGGCATCGCAGCAATCAAAACCAAAAACGCCCTGCCAGCAGTTTGCGGACGCGTCTGCCCACAAGAAGTACAATGTCAAGCCAAATGTGTCATCGGCAAGATGGGCGACCCAATCAGCATCGGACGTTTAGAACGGTTCCTTGCCGACTGGGAAAGAGATAATGGCTCCCAACTTCCGCCAAAAGCTCCAGACACTGGTAAAAAAGTAGCAGTTATCGGTGCGGGTCCAGCAGGCTTAACCGTTGCGGCAGACCTCGTTAAACTCGGCCACAAAATCACCATGTTCGAAGCGTTGCATGTAGGCGGTGGAGTGCTCTCCTATGGTATCCCGGAATTCCGCTTACCCAAAACCATCGTGCAGGGCGAAGTTAATTATGTCCAGAGCCTTGGTGTTGATTTACGCCTCGGTAACCTTGTCGGCAGAATTCACACTATCCCAGAACTTATGAAGAATGGTTACGACGCGGTATTCATTGGAAGCGGCGCGGGCTTACCCCAATTCACTGGTTGTCCAGGAGAAAACCTCGGCGGAATTTATTCAGCAAACGAATTCCTCATACGCGTTAACCTCATGAAAGCCTACCTGTTCCCAGAGTATGACACTCCAATACGTCTCGGCAAAAAAGTTGTCGTTATCGGCGGCGGAAACGTAGCCATGGATTGCGCAAGAAGTAGCATGCGACTTGGCTCCGAAGTCTGTTTACTCTACAGACGCTCACGCGACGAATTACCTGCAAGACATGAAGAAATCGAAAACGCTGAAGAAGAAGGCTTAGTCTGCAAATTCCTCGCAGCACCCCTAGAATTTTACGGTGACGAGAAAGGCTGGATTAAAGCCATGAAGGTCATTGCAATGGAACTAACTGAACCAGATGCAAAGGGCAGAAGAGGCGTTAAAGAGGTTCCAGGCAGTGAATTCACAATGGATGTCGACACAGTCATAATTGCAATAGGACAGACACCAAACCCAATCATCCAAAGCACCACAGGCGGATTAGTAAGTGACCCTAAACGAGGAACTATCACTGTTAACGAAGTTGGCAAAACAAGCTTAGACGGAGTTTACGCAGGCGGAGACGTCGCCACAGGCGCAGCAACAGTTATCAGCGCTATGGGTGCAGGCAAACGCGCAGCCAGGGCAATGCACGAATACTTAACAAACAAAGAATAAAACTCTGTTTCCCTTTTTTTGGGGGACTTGTTAATTTTTCATTTTTAATTTTAAAAATTCTATATCATAAGAGAGTTAGTTTTAGTCTTGCATTTCGGTTTGAGTTGCCATACGGTAATATAGTTACACCGTCCTGCTTTGATTTATGCGAAAGATTAAAGGTTCCAGCAGCTATCTCAAGAATCAGGTCAGAAAAAACCTCGCCAAAGCCACCTTAAGCGCGCTAATATTTTCAGCTGTCTTCGCACTATTAATCTACAGAATACTAGTAACACTGCAAGTTGGCATCTTAGAGGAAGCAGGGCTCATTTTTTTGCTTGCACCAATGGTTAGTTTCTACTTTTATCTGCGTAAATACCGTATCTACAGAGGCGGTTGGCAAGGCGAAAAACAAGTTGCTAAACTCTTAACGAGTAAACTAAACGACGACTACTACCTCCTAAACGACCTCTACCTGCGAAGTGGCGGCGGAGATATCGATCATATCGTTTTGGGACCCAACGGGGTTTTCGTTTTGGAAACCAAGAATTGGAGTGGTAACATTTCCTGTAACGGCGACGAGTGGCAAAGAGTTGGCAAAAGAAATTTTTCAGGCAGCCCCAGTCGCCAGGTTAAACGAAATGCCGCCAAAATCAAACAAATAATTGATAACAATCCCAATCTAAGAACGCTGGGCATCTGGGTTGAGGGAATAGTGGTTTTTACGAATAATCATGCAGCCCTTCACGTGAATAAACCGACTGTTCAGATCCTTAAGCTATCTCAGTTGTCCAGCTACATAATAGGGTTCAGAAGCTCCCTGAGCATATCCCGTGATCAATTAGAAGCCATCGGAAAAGATATCGTTCAACAAAAGCATTAATCGCACTGGGGAGGCGTAATTTTTAGCCACGCTTTCTTTTTCACAAATATCAAAGAGGTAATAGTGGTTACCAGCATGGTGCCCAGTAGATAAGAATTGTAATAAGCGCGGTCAGGGTTTTGAATTGTAGCGATCGAGACGGATACCAGAATATACAATGCCGCCAATCCAGTTACCAATTGAAGCACATGAAGAACTTTGTTTATCTGGCATGCTTTAGTTTTTACCCAGTTCAAACCCGATTCGATCCGTTCTGAAACGTCAGGCAAATCATCCAAAAGCAATGTTAACCCTGCCAAAAAGAAAAAGCGCCCAACATTAACTGCTATGTCGTTTGAATTTAAAAGGAAAAGGTAACCAAGAGAAATAGAAGTAAAGAACACAACAAATAGACAAGAGAAAAGAAGAACTAAAAAGCCATAGACGTAGTGGTGAAACAGGAATCTTCCAGTATGTAAAGCACGACCGATACAAGCCGCGGGAAAAATATTAATCATTGCCGCTGCGACTGCAAACCAGAGGAGGCTTCCGTCAAGCAGGAAAGGCGAGAAGGGATGCCAATATGGGTAGGCTTTGTAGAAGCTAAATAGCAGTCCGGTAACAACTCCCAAAGTGATGAGGGCGTTGAAAATCAATGCCAGACTGAATATTTTCTTTAAGATTACCCTAACGGAACCAGCCATTTTGTGCCAAGCCCTAAGATAAGCCCTTTAACCCATTTTTTATTAACAAGCTTGTGGAACCATCATTTATAAGTAATGCACGTTGTGCGCAAGAAACTATGAAGTCAGATTGTATTGAAAGTCTAAAATGTTAATATCGGTTCAATAAGAGAACCTTTTTATTATCTCTTTTATATGAACGTGAATAGTGAACAGTTTGGGCAGCATCGGATTAGGCGCTCTTGTTGGTTTCTTCATAACAGTAATCATTAGCATAATATATCCAGGTTTTGGGTTCATCCTTGGAGCGTTCTTAGGCGGAATAATCGCAGGGCTCATTGCAAGAGGTATATTAGGCGGAGCAATGGCAGGTTTCATCTCAGGGTTTGCCAGCGCCGTTTTATTATCAATTCTGTTGTTTCTACACTTTATTGTAGTCGAAACAATTAGACACGGGGTTTTGGGTTTTCTGTTTGGTGGTTTAGCAGGTATAATTTTGGGCGTAATTGTTCTGGTTGTGGTTACGGTACTGTCGGCAATCGGCGGAGCCATAGGTGGAGCAGCAAGAAGATAGCTGCCACTTAACGGTCGAGCATAAACGGTTTTTTACGTGTTGCCTGTTCTGGGATTCGGTCTAAAATCATTTTTTCCTCTGGTTTTTTGCTCAGCACTATCGGTGACAGTTTTCCAGCAAGTTCCAGCGCAGATGCCAATTTGCTGCTTCTCTCAGCGTAAATTTCAAGCAAGACTCCGTTTTTGTGTACTGTATCGCCTAGTTTTGCATGCAAAACTACTCCTGCGCCCTTCTCCTTGGGTGCTCCGGCTTCACGGGCAATTCGTACAATGTCGTCGGTGCTTAGCCATAGAACTTTACCTGCATTTTCTGAGCGTACAGTAGCAGAGTTGGGTCCTACAGGCAAATCTTCAGGTTTTACCGCCGGGTTTCCGCCTTGAGCAGCGATGATTTCCCGCATCTTCTGCATTGCTTTTCCTGAATCAAGCATATCCTCAGCCATTGCGCGTCCATTTTCAACTCCGACCATTTCAAAAAGCATACTAGCAAGGCCTACTGCTTTTTCGCGCAGGTCAGGTGGGCCTCCACCCATAAGAGTCATTAATGCTTCTCTTGCCTCCAAGGCAGGTCCAATTCCACAGCCCAAAGGCTGCTCCCCAAAAGTCAAGGCACATTGAATGTTTAATCCTAAACGTTTGCCCATATCCACGAAATCCGACGCTAACGTGTAGGCTTCAGTTCGAGTTTTGATTTTAGCTCCCATACCCGTTGGAATATCGATGACTACTTGGGTTGCTCCAATGGCTTTTTTCTTGCTTAGAATCGAGGGTAAAAGCATCGGGTCAATTCCCAAGGGGTACTCGACTTGGATAAATAGGTCGTCGGCTGGTGCAAGTTCCAAAGATCCGCCCCAAACTAGGCATCCGTTGGTTTTTGCTACGACTTCTTTGATTTCTTTTATTGAGAGATTAACTGGGCAGAGAGTTTCTACTCTATCAGCTGTCCCCGCAGGTGACGTGATGGCGCGTGAAGAGGTTTTGGGGATAGTGAATCCTGCAGCTGCTACAATGGGCACAACGAGCATACTGGTTTTGTCGCCTGGAATGCCGCCGACGCTGTGTTTGTCGAGGATGGGTGATTTTCCAAAATCGATTGTTTTGCCAGTGAAAATCATCGCTCTCGATAAGGCTTCTGTCTCGCCTGTGCTTAATCCATTAATGCTCAATGCTGTAAGGAAAGCGGCGATTTCAACTGTGCTCAAGTGCCTTTCTACAACATCTTTCACAATAGCCAGAATGTCCCCCTCACGTAAACGTTCTCCACGCAACTTTGCTCTGATGTTAAAAAGTGATTCAGGAAGCGGAGCCAACTCCACATTAACAGTTTCACCCTCCTTAACCCCAAGTGCAGCAACGGTTTCCCGGTAGAGTCCGATGCGGTTTGTGGGAAAATAATCAGCAATGTTGGCGATTGCTATCATCATTTGGTTTTTGCAAGTAATTTTTATTCTATCTGAACTGTGCACACCAAGCATGTTGGCGCTTTCTTCACTTAGTATGGCGATTCTGCTGCCGCCAGTTGTTATCATTAACGATTCAACGCTTAATTCCATGTCAAGCACGTCAATACCAATTGTTTGAGAAATAGTTAAAGATTTTAAGGCAAAGTCAATGAATCTAGCCATCGAGGATTGCGCTTTGAAGTATATTGACTTTGTAGATTTATCTTACAAGCCTAAGGAAACCGATTTAATCTGCACTTTTTACGTAGAGCCTGAAGGCATAACATTAAAAGAAGCTGCAGGCGGAGTTGCTGCTGAAAGTTCTGTGGGTACATGGACTGAATTGACAACTGAGCAGCCTTACGTTAAGCGATTAGCAGCACATGTCTATAGCGTTGAAGACTGCGTTATCAAAATCGCTTATCCTATTGAACTTTTTGAGTCAGCTAACATGCCCAACATCTTAAGTAGCGTGGCTGGGAACGTTTTTGGGCTTAAGGCACTGAAAAACCTGCGTTTACTCGATATTGAATTTCCCAAACAACTATTAAACAGCTTCAAAGGACCCGCCTTTGGCATAGCTGGAATTCGCAAACTCCTTAAAATCCCAAAACGTCCCCTCGTCGGTACCATAATCAAACCTAAACTTGGGTTAGAAACTAAAGACCACGCCAAAGTAGCTTATGAGGCTTGGTTTGGAGGTTGCGATGTCGTTAAAGACGATGAGAACTTGAGTAGCCAAAAATTCAACCCCTTTGATGAGCGCCTTGTGCAGACTCTTGAGAGCCGAGACAAAGCACAAGAGGAGACGAATGAACGCAAGGTCTACATGATTAACATCACTGCCGAAACCCAAACCATGCTTAAACGCGCCCAAACCGTCGTTGACCACGGCGGCGAATACGTCATGGTGGACATCTTGACCTGCGGTTGGTCCGCACTACAAACATTGCGCGACCAAGACTTCAAACTTGTTATCCATGCTCACCGTGCTGGGCACGCGGCTTTCACCAAAAACCCCCTGCATGGTATTGCGATGAAACCCATAGCTACAGTTGCAAGGATAATTGGCGTTGACCAACTTCATGTTGGCACAGTCGTCGGCAAGATGTCTGAAACTAAAACAGAAGTTATCCAAAACATCGACGCGTGCAAATCCGAAATGGGTTATCTCAAACCTGTTTTGCCTGTTGCAAGTGGCGGAGTACATCCAAGGCTAATCCCCGCACTCATTAAGACTTTCGGCAACGATTTCGTTATTCAAGCCGGCGGCGGCATCCACGGACACCCACATGGTACAATCGCAGGTGCCAAAGCCATGCGTCAAGCTGTCGACGCAACCCTGTATGGGAAAACTCTGGAAGAATACGCCAAAAACCACCAAGAACTAGCGGAAGCCCTGAAACAATGGAAAACCTAAGTCAGTAAATAGGTTGCCCTACCTTTCATTACCTCCACTATTTTTTTGGTAACTCCAAATTTGGCACAACTATAACATTGGAAAATTTTATTTTGGGATTCTAAATGTTAATTGTAGAGTTGGAGTCACTTCAATAATTCAAAATTATTCTCATTGATGAAAAGTCAAGAACTGATCCAAGGTAAAAGTCATTTTTGAAATATCGCATAAGATATAAAATTATTTAGAAAAACGAATTTTAGAAAATCCAGGAGTATTTTCGGCGCATAACCTCGACAATTGTTTGGGATGTTATTATGCCTTCTTCGCAGATTAAGCCGTGTATGTAACGGTTTGGGGTAACGTCAAAGGCTGGGTTGAGTACAGTGAGTTTTGATGGTGCTTCGTTCCAGACTTCGGCTGGGTTGCGTTGCTCAATTTTTTCGCATTCGCCTTGAAGTGTTTCGGGGTCGAATTTGAGTAGTTCCGAAACCACGTAAAAAGGCACTCTGGCTTCATGGGCTAAAACCGCGATACCGCTTGAGCCAATCTTGTTAACTACGTTGCCCTCGGAGGTTATTGCGTCAGCTCCCACAATTACCACATCAACATCCCTCATGAATGTCCGCGCAGCCGAATCTACAACAAATGTGGTCTCAATTCCCAATTCCACGAGTTCTTTGGCAGTTATTCTTCCCTGAAACGCTGGACGCGTCTCGGTACAGATGACTTTAAAGATTTTGCCATCCGCTTTGGCTTTAGCAAGTAGTCGGGTTACGGTTGAAGAGTGGCAATGAGTAAAAACCACTGAGCCGTCGCGGATACGTTTGGCACCAATTTCAGCTATCTGCTCTTTTGAATCCTCCAAATCTTTGAGGAACTGGTCCGCTGAAGAAACCACCAGTTTGCTCAACTCACCCACTTTTTCTGTGTTAGCGGCTTGGGTTTGGGTGATTAACCAGCGGATAGCGTTTCTCATCAATGGCTCGGTTTCTCTGGATGCAGCGAAGATGGTTTGAGCTTCTTTAAGCTCAGCAAAAAATTGGGTTTTGTTTTTCGTTTTTGTTTGCTGTGCTTGGGTTTGGATAGCTTTGACTGCGGCTATGGCGACGTTTCTTGCGCCTTGAACTTGCAGCTTCTTGATTTTTTCTGCTGTCAAATGGATTATTTCTGACATAATCTTCAACCCAGGCTTTGTTTTTAATTATTGTGGAGAAGCATATAAGCAAATTCATAACAACTGTATGGTGAACGTTAGGCTGCATGAGGAAGATAGCATCGGGCATTTTAGGCAGTATAGTTTAAGATGGTATAGGTGCGCGTTTTCGTGCAAACACAAACACGTAGATGGCGCCGACAATTATGATTACGCCAATTATTAATAGCATAATAGCCCAATCTGCACTATTGAAATAACCACTTATCTCCAAAACAGAGAAAATCCCAAATGTAATGAGGATTAAACCGCCAATTAAATAAACAATAAAGCCTGCTTCTCCTTTCCGATGTTTTTCGCCCGTTTCAGGATGTTGCTGTTTTTCCTCCTTCTCATTCTTGTCTAATCTCTCATCACTTCGATTGATTGGCTGAGCAGGCGTTGGTGAACTTTGACTAGTTTGATCGGAGGAAGAAGTTTTTAATGATGCCCCGCAACCTATGCAGAAAACCATATTTTCGTTAACTTCATTGCCGCATTTTGGACAATACGACATTCAATTTCATCCTGACCCTATTTTATCAGCTTTATGCTATTTAAAACATGCACTTCTCCATTAAAGAGAAAGATATATGTGTTAAATGCGTTATTTTCGAATGGAGCAAGATAGCTTTGATGAGTTCCTTGAATCCGCAGTCGTTTACCGATAAGAAAAAGGAAAGCTTTTTCTCTGCTATTTACATCGGCAGTGTTTTCATCATCTTAGCTTTAGTCTTCTTTATCCACGTAGGCGACAACGTATGGAATAGTTTGGTAAACTTTTTTAGTTCTCTTACGCTTGCCCCAGTTCCGGCTACAGGCATCTCTTTGCCTGCACCTTCAGATCCATCTGCTTACTTTAATCTCTACAATGCTGCTTTCCACTTCGCTATCGCATTAGGCATCTTGGAAATCGTGATTCTGCTTTTAAGAATTTGGCTTCATTCATCGGTGTACCGTTTGGCTGAAACCATCGAAAACATAGTCTTTTGGCTTGGCGCAAGCTTCCTAGTAACTACTTACCTAGTAAATATGACCATATCAAGTGAGTGGTTTGTCTTCTGGGCTGGAATAATCCTGATCTTTGGGTTAGCATTAGTTGCACGGTCCTTTGTGCTTTTAGCTAAAAAGTAACCTACTGCTTTTTTATTTTCAGTTTCCACCAAAGCGACATTACTTGCTTAAACATGTTCCAGGAATCTTTTGCGAGGTTTACCTTGGTGTTCTTGCCGCTTTTCCATTCAACGGCAATTTCCTTTATCTTGAACCCTGCACGGTGAGCTCTTACCAAGATTTCCGTATCCCAGAACCAGTGAGTAGCTTCCACCTTGTCAAGTAACTCCATGAGAGGTTCTCTTTTGAATCCTTTGAAACCGCATTGGTGATCGCGAAGTTTAGAGCCAAGCATATGTCTGACAAGAAAATTGTAGGTTTTACTGCTTATGCCTCGGCTCATCGTACGTTTCGCTTTACTTTCAGCCATCATCCTGGATCCAGTTGCAAAATCGTATCCTTCAAGTGTAATGGCTTCTACAAGAGGTTTTAGATATTTTAGGTCAGTGGCCAAGTCTAAATCCATGTAAACCAAAACTTCGCCGTTGCTCTGCTTAAACGCATTGTTGAGTGCAGTTCCTCTCCCGAGTCGTTTTTCACGGTGAATATGTCTAACGCTTGGGGTTTTCTCTGCTAATTCTTCGGCAAGTTCTGCGGTTCCGTCGAAGCTGCCGTCTTCTGCAATGATTACTTCGTATGATTGTGTGAATTGTTTTAGGGTTTGAATGGTTTTTTCTACTGCTGGCTGCAGGTAGTTGACTTCGTTGTAGGCGGGAAGAACCACAGAAACCTGCAATAGCCTGTTTTGTATTGTCATTATGCGTAACTGCCCCAGCTTGGGAACCACTTTAGATAATTGTTAATGAATGAATTTGAAACGGGGGCTCCTGAAATCACGGGGTAAAAAAGCAGAAACAGTCCAACAACGCCCGCAAAAATCGCTACAGCCGCTACCTTACCCATCCGAGTGTTCCAGTACTTGTTAACGAAGTAGGTTGTTGCCAGGCAAAGTAGAGGTACGCTGAGGTAGTAATGGTAGACGTATGTTGCTCTGCCTATGAAAACGTAGGGCAGCCATGAAAAAGCGAATACAACTACAATAAATATCGCTGTTATGTCCCAACCGTTACCACGTATACTAACCCCTTTGGCTGTAGATGACTTAGATATTCGGCTCCAAAGGTTCGCCACCACTGCTCTGCCATGAATCGCTCTCTCCGCGAGCACAAGCATCAATGCAAAGCCAATCCACCAGACCAAGGGGTTGCCGAAAACTGATATGGTGGAGATCATGTTGTTAGGCAGGTAGGTTATGTCAAACCATCTAGGAACCGTTATGTTGCCTGTTCCAATCATCAATGGCCAAGACCACCAAGGAGACGAAGAAGGATCAACAACGGAGCCTCCGTGGAAACTGAGCATAGAAAACTGCAAATTCACAATCGACGAGAACGAATCACCTAATAGCATGTCGGGGATGTAGGTTGCAAAGTAAATGAGCGCCACTAAGCCAACGCACGCCCCCAGAAGTAGGAACGGGTGCTCAAAGAAGCCAACATATTTGTCGGCTAAACTACCCTTTTGTTTCCAGAGATCCTTTAGTCTAACTGCGGCAAGTAATGCAAGCAGCCCCAACGCTGGAAAAAGCGGGAACCCAAATTTTGTTGAGAACCCTATAGAGAAGAAAACCACGGCTAATATCAAAGGCAAAACTGACGTTTTCTTCCAGCCATCCTTGAGGACTCTCATGAAGTAGACTAAGAAAAACAACTGGGAAAGCAACGAGAAAAATATTAGATAAGTGTCGACTGTACCGATTCGTGCCATGGTGAAGTGCATAAAATCGAAAGTCATCAAAAACGCCGCAGAGAACCCGCCTATCCAAGTGCCGAATAGTTTCTTGCCTAAAAGGTACATTACTACTACTATTAGAGTGCCAAAGATGACTCCCATTATGCGCCAGGCAAACGGCGTCGCGCCAAGGACTGCAACTCCAACCGCCTGGATTAGTTTTCCAAGGTCGGGATGGGTTCTCTCATCAGGTATTTGGTGATTAACAAATTCTACCGCTGATCTGGCAAAGTAAACTTCGTCGAAATACATCTTTGACATGTAATCTGGGGGGATCTGAAGCGAACTCTGCTCGTCAACCAGCTTGGGCAATGTTGCATCCGTGTTGTTTTCTCCTGTTACGCCCACTATTGGGATTTGCTGGTTGTTTGGGTTGGATAAGCCGATTTCGGAGATTAGAATGAGGGGTGAAGGTGTTTTGTCTGATGGATTGGGGACAGACCAGTAGAAGTCTGGTCTTGAATCGTAGGTTTCGGCTGTAACTTTGAATTCTAGATATTGGCTGTTCACATTAACAGGCATGTCTACTTGAACCATATAGTCTGTAGCTCTGCTCTGGAGACTTTGAGTACGCACGAAACTCCAGTTATCAGGTGAGCCGTAGGATACATCGACGGAGGCGTTGCCGCTTTGAACCCAGAAATAAACCGTTTGAACCTGCTGAACTGAACCCAAATTAACGTAGAAACTCTGCTGTGTTGTGCTCTGCCAGTTTGTGAGCGGCGCCTTAACTTCACCCACGTTCCCAGTGGCGATGCCAAAAAAGACTATTGCTAGCAGAATCATCGTTATGGTGTCTTTTTTGGTTATGGTTAATCCAAAGTTTATTTGGGCTCACCAGCCTGTTGGGTTGAGTTTAATGTTGCGGGTTCACTTTTTAGCCATGCTCGTCCTTTCAGCTCATACCACATAAGTATTGAAGCATAAGCGAGCATCAATAAATTAATAGCGCTTACAGCCAAAATTATTGGGTCAAAAGGAAAATCAGAAGGATACCCCGAATTAAGCCAATTGAGAACCACAGCTTCATTGAGAAAAAGAGTCACAGTTAATGTGACGTAGATTAGACGCGTTTTTTTGAGCAGCGGAAACATCAAAGCTAACATGCTTATTGCCGGAAACATGTAGCGTTCATGAATCCTTGTGGGCAACATAAAGAAACAGAATAGTAGCATAAATGCTGCGAAAATCGCTAAATAGTCGCCTGAAACACGAAAACGTTTGTGCAGAACATATAACGTGAAAGCTGCGAATGCTCCAAACAAGATCCAACCTACAATATAGAGGGCGCCATCATGCACCCATGATAAACCAAGCAATCCCCACAAATTAAAAGCGTTAACTGAACCATAGTTATAGTAGCTGTAGCCAGAAGAATAAATATTCGTTAGAAAAGGAATGGATATGCCTTCAAAGGGCAAAACTACAATTAAAAACGATGCTGCAAATGCAAGCAAAGATGACATTAGACGCTTCAAATTATTCTTCTTGTAAATTAACAAGATGATTAGAGGAGCTAAGGCGATGCCTTGAGGCTTAGTTAAGATGCCCAACGCGAAAGAGATTGCTGAAAGTTCGGGTTTCCGTTTGAGGGCTAGCATTAGTGAGAGAACCAAAAAAAACGTGTATACAGCATCGTACTGACCCCAGACTGCTGCGTTAAAGATTACTGCGGGATTGAAAGCATAAAGTGTTGTGGAGAGAAGTGCTATTTTGAAGCTTGCTTGTTTTCTCACAAAAAAATAAATCAGACCTGCAGTGGCTAAATCGAAAATGTTTGGAACGACCTTAACCATCGTAGCCATACTCAGGTGTATTGCATTTGCCAGCGACCCGAACGCCCAAAAGATGTATACGTTAAAGGGTGGGTAATCAGCGAATCCTGCAACTGAATAAAATGGTCTTATGCCATGTTGGGCGGCTGTTGTAAACCAAGAGATAAAGTCTCCTGTATCAGTAGGAAACCCTTGCAGGGGAAAAAGAAGAACCCTAACTGCGAGAGCAACAGCAAGCACCAAGGCTAAAATTGCTGTCTCGCGTCTTGGAAACGAGAAGTTAACCAAAGTTCCCCCTCTTGGAGAATACTTGTTGACAACGAATAAGAAGCTTTTTCCAAAATCATCCACTTCGGGTTTGGTAAAAGTTCAAAAATCTATCTTTATAGCTGATTCAATAAAAACTTCTAGACTACACTAAAAGATGTGCATTCCCCATAATGAGACCCTGAGATTACGCGAAAGTAGAGATTCTATTCATTTTGTGTTTCATGAGGTTCTATTCGCACTTTCATTTCTAGTACCTCGCCAAATTTCTTTTTTATTTGTTTCTCAATCTCTGAAGCTATTCTGCTAGCTTCTTTGACGGTCATGTTGCCATCAACTGCGACGCGCATATCGCCTATTAAGAAGGATCCCATCTTTCGCATGCGAATACTGTGGACTCGTTTAACATGCTCAATGCTTCTTGCTATGCTCTCGATTTCATCTATTATTTCGGTACACTGGCACGCGTCCAATAGAGAAAGAGAGGCTTCTTTTATTACTGCATAGACCATTGAGAAGACGAAAAGTGAAATTATGATTCCTGCTATGGCATCTGTATGGAGAATATTGAAGTACGCGCTCAATGCGATGCCAATAAAAGCTGTGACCGAGGTTAGCACGTCTCTAATTGAGTTGGAGGCATCTGTCTTGAGCGCCAGGGAGCCATATTTCTTGGCCGCCCGAGTTTTATAAACTAAAAGAACGGAAGATACTATGGCTGCTCCAAATACCACTATCAAAGCTGTTCTAGGATCAGCAATTAATTTAGGTTTAAGTAATTCTGTATACGATTCAAAGAGAATTATGCCGCCTAATGTTGCCATGAAAAGTGCTGCAACTATACTGCTAAGAGTCTCAACTCGGTAGTAACCGAAATGGAATTTTCCATCTGGAGCTCGTCTGGATATGCGCAAACCTATCCAAACAATTAAAGAAACTCCAGCGTCCGCGAAAGATTGGGTTCCATCTGCGATAAGAGCAAGACTGAGGGTGAATGTGCCTGCAATAACTTCTATTAAGCCCAAAATGAGTTGAACTATGAAAGATCTTTGTGCTACTTTTCCGCCTTGAACAGGTCCATCTGACTTCAAATCTTGAATCCTGTCTCCATGGTGTCATCAAAACTGTCGTGCGAAGCTAAAAACCTTGAGGTTTCTCACCTTCGAAAGACCTCCTGGCTTCAAAGTTTCATTGACATTCTAGTCGATTCAGATACGTTAACTATAGAGGCGCGGACGTCGCTTAAACGGTATTCATGTGAATTTGGAGCCTTCGGAGATTTTGACCCCCAACCGTTACATAGCGAGTAAGCATTAACTAGGAGTCTGGAGAGTTTTTTTTACCAGTTGGCTAACTCTAATCCTTTTACGCATTTGAAGTGTTTGTCACGTGTCAAGAGGACTTCGTGGTTTGTTCTGGCGATTGCTGCGATAATTATGTCAAATTCGCCTATTAGGCTCCCGTCTTCTTTTAATTCGCGGTAAATCTTAGCTGCTTCTGCGCAAGCTTCAAGGGATAAATCTACTACAACCATGTTAGCTATCGCTTTTGTAATTTCCGAAAGATTTTCTTGGCGTCTTAATGAAAGTGAGGCACCTTTTAGCAGTTCATAATAGGTAATGGTTGTAATTGAAACGTTTCCGATTTTTTGTTAATTCATCAATTTTGTCTACGGCGTCGGGTGATCCTTTCAGAAAGGCAACCATTACTCTAGTGTCGATTATCGTCAAAATTGACCTCTCTTGATTTTGCATGCTCTCTATCCTTCAATACTATGGCGAAGACTTCATCAATGTCGGTCGCCTTTCCAGCATCCTGCAAATTCCATAAGTGACCTTTTTTTCTCTTTATCGGCAACTCGTAAAACGACGTCTGAGAAGGATTCGCCGGACTTCTTCATTCCTTTTAGCGTTTCATAAGCTTTTTCGGAGAGGGAAATAACTTTGGTCATAGAAAATACTATGTGCATATGCATATATATGCATTATTTTTCTTAATCGACAGGGGCATAAAGAAATTAATAAAATGGCGTCTTAGTTAGAAAAAATAAAAAATAAAAAGGGATTTTATAAGGGCGGCAACTGTTTGCCACAATGGGGGCAGAAGGTTGCGTCTAGTGCTACAGGTGAACCGCAGTTGGGGCAGAATCTTGCTGCTTGAGTAGGAGCGGTTGTTGTCGGTGGAATATAGCTGTATGGTTGTGAAGCGTAGGGTTGCTGTTGTTGTGGGCCCTTCATAGTGAAGAAGCCAATTACTGCAAATATCCAGGCGATGAAGATCAGCAGGACGCCGATTCCAATTATCGTCAGTATTGCGCCTACCCAAAGCAATGTGCCTGCGGTTTCAAACGATTGTTCCCCCGTTTTCTGCGCGAGTGTGTTGAAAGTTTTTCTTAAGTGCGAAGCTGCAAGAACGTAGAATACGAAGGCAACGATGAGAAACGCGGCGCCGACTGCTATCCCAATTGCATTGCCAACTCCGAATGTTGTTGGAAAGCTATTGATTACGAAGCCAATGACGAATCCTGCGCCTGCAACTGCTAACGCGATTAAAGCAACTATATAGTATTTGACGCCTGTTAATGAGTTCTGGTAGATCTCATTGTCTTGGTAGTAGTTTGCAAATTCTTTCATGGCCCTGAGTAGTAGGATTACGCCTATAATGCCAAGTATCCACCCAACATATGGAACCGCGCCGAGTATTGTTAATATTGAGCCTTCCATGGCTAAAGTTTTACTATATTGAAAGTTTGTTCCCATTTTCTTTTTTCCTCCGAATTTTGTTTTTCTGATAGCACTACAAGGCGTGTGCGCGATATAGCCCTAACATTTAGAGTTGTTCCTCTAAGGGTTAGAGTCATAAGCAAATCGACAAATAATACTGAAATATGGAAACAAAATTTAGCTGTAGAGCGCTGTTTATCTTTGCGGCTGTGGCTTAGAAGGAAGTGGATGTAAGTGGCAAAGTCACGTGGAATAAGTGCAGATATTCAGTCTCCCAGAACAAAACTACTGTACTTTATTTATTCTGCCCCAAACAGTAGAATTAAGGCTGAGCCAGGCGTAAAATCAAATTTGTCCTCTGCTTTAGGCTACAAGTCAGACGGGCATTTCCACTATGACTGGAACTACTTAACGAATGCCGGTATGATTGAGGAAAAACAGGGCTATTTTCGGGTAACTGAGGAAGGAAAGAAAGAGTTTAGTTTGCAGTCAGCCGCTTCAAGAAGTAACATGACTATGATTGGAATAGGTGTCGCTATGGTTTTTTTCACTTTGGCACTTGAACTTGGGATTCTGCCCCAAGAAAGCGTGTTGTTTTTTGGGGTTGCATTAATTTTGGTCGGTTCCTTGTTTTTGGTGATAAGCAAAAGAAGCAAACCAGCGCTACAGCTTGAGGCAAGGGTTTTGCTAAAAGAACTAAGTCGGCATTAGACTTTAAGTTGTAAGACACAGGGTAGTCTTCTAAATCGGAGATTAAGGAAGAAAAGTCTTTACAGTTTTACCTCGTCATCAGAACCTTTATCGATGGACCTTTCTCTGTTTTGTAAAAGCGTTTAATACCATCTAATCGAAAATAATTGTCTATGTCGACTTCGAAAATTTGCCCTAAATGCAATGGTTCAATGAAAAAATCTAAAGATCTATCCGCTATAGTTACAGCTTCTAAAGGAATCAAGGGGTATAGTGTCAAAACGAATAGGTTCATTCCAGCTAGGACATACACGTGTCAAGAGTGCGGTTACATAGAATTGTACTATGATACCCTCTAACCCGTCCAATTTGTGAAAGCCTTCGGGTATTTGGGAAGTTTTTCAGTTAACTAAAGAGTTCTAATTTTCTGTTTGTTGTATCTGGCTATTGCCAGCATGTCTTTTTATTACTGCAACAATATGCATAGTTATTCAACACGAATTTTTTCGCCCGTGCTTTAGACAAAATGGAGAAAAACTATGCAAACTCGCAAAGATAGAAATGACAAAGCTACTAAAGCAGACGTTTTGAAAACAGGCATTTCCAAAAATGCGGCTAAGTCAACAATCAAATGCGAGTGCGGTTGGGAAACATTGTTGGTCCCTGATTTGAAGGCTATGAGTAAAACTATAGAGGCACACGTTGATACGCATAGAAAAATGGAGAGGGATTGTTCGAAAACTGATGCTGAAAATGAAGGTGTGGCTGCACTTGAGGCTGAACGCATCGAGAACTATTTAGTTGCCCAAGTCCTAAAAAAAGCAAGCACACAAGAGAAGTTAAGAATTGAATCCTTTCAAAATCTAGGGTTCTATGGTGCCAACAAAGCAAGCCTTTCAAATGAATCAGGCGCAGAAGTTGGAGCCTTCGGCGGGATTTGGACCCGCGACCATTACCTTACCAAGGTAACGCCCCACCGGGCTAGGCTACGAAGGCGTTTTTCTTTTTCTTCTTGAAAGTGATTGCGGTATGCAATAAAGAGCTTACGGTTATTGCGCTGCATCGCAACAAATGAATTCCGCGAATATGTTTTTTGTCGATTGTGTGTTTGCACAATTGCCAGGCTAACGATTCCATACATAAACAACCCAACATACCCACACTGCACCCACAATCTCAACATACAATCTAACATTAGCTAGTGTGAATCAACCCAACCCTCAACCCGCAAACTACAACTCCAAAACCCTCAACCGCCTATCCCTTACACCTGGCCTGCTCCAAACTCTCAACACACCTATCTACTCGCCAAACTCAGCCCAACGCTTAAAGCTACTATGCTATTTCAAGTCAAAAAACCTCCAAAACACGACAAAACACCTCCAAAACAGGGCAAAACAAGCCAAAAAACGACAAAATATGCAACCGAAAAAACCCCAAACAGCAACCGATTTACCAAAAACCGCCTCAAATCAGCCATATCCCCCACACCAAAACCCCATCTGCAACGTGCATATTCATGTAAAATTGGAACATTCCGCCATTTTTCACCAAACAAAACATAAAAATTCACATATCAAAAATAACTTTTTGTCGCACACAAAAACCCAAAAACACACATTTACCCAACCAAACCCTCAAAATGGCAATCAAGCCCTCTGCTGCATCACAACAGGTAAACAAAACCAAACCCCAAAGTGCAATGTGCAATTCTAACCCGCCACACCCACACAAAACAAAAAGTCAATGGCAAATAAATATTAAAGCAACCTAGCCTATTTCACACTGCGTATCTTTGTGCAGGGGTCTCCAAGCCAGGTCAACGGAGTAGGGCTTAGGACCCTATCGCGTAGGCGTTCGTGGGTTCGAATCCCACCCCCTGCACCAATCTAACTAAAAATTGCAAAGCCCATGGTTGGCGATGTTAGAAGGCTCTTTGTTTTTGCTTATCGTGTTAGATAACAATGGATAAAAAGAGAATTTGGAACCATGAAATCATAACGGTAACAGAATCTTTGTGAGGTTCTGTTAAGTCTCTGTTATTTGAACAGAAACTTTGCCTAAACTATACTTCGTTGTAGAGGTTGCAGCTTGGACACTTTAAAACAACGTTCTTGAATTTTCCTTCAATGATGGTTTCGCCTAGTTTTGCGCCACAATTGCCACATAGATAGGTAGTATTACCGCCCTTGCTTTTTATTACTGGCAACGTTTTAGAGGCGTAAACGGTTTGGGTTCCCTTTTTGGGTTCGGGTATAGTTTTTAATTTTCTGTTCATTTTGTCCACTTACTTCGGTTTTTATTGGTTTGCCTTGGATTAATAGTTTATTGCTGGCGATTTTTCGCTCATCCCAATTCCATAGCTAAATCATAATCTTTTGTGGAGATAATCAAGAGATTATTAGCACGTTCCAAGAAACCTCAATTCGAATTAGGTTGTCGAGCTTTCGCAGTTAAAGTGAGTCTTTGAATTTCTTTACAAACGCCTCATAATTCAGTTCAGTCATCGAAAAAGGCTCTGCACCCTCGACGACTTTGTCAATTTTTACGTTTTTCTCAATCAGCTCTATTGCTTTTGTAGTAAATTCTTCGTACTTTATTTCCACTTCGGGAATCGCGCCACGACCCTCCAAATCAGAAACAGGCAGAATGCCCAGCAATTCAACACCCGCCCTTTCAAACGCTTGGTTTACAACAATACGGGTTTCTTCAGACATATAATTGAGGTAAACTTTGTTCAAGATGACTCCCATCGTTTTTATTCCAAGTTTTTTCAGGAAACGCGCATAGTTCAAGGCACTTACAATTCCGCCTTCTATACCCTCTTTATCGCAGCCAACCACAATCACCGTTGGTGAACCTAATGCTGCGGCTACTTCTGCGGTCGAATTAGGTCTTCTAGGCTCGTCCCAAAGCAAACCTGTAAACGCGTTCATGGCGCCTTCCACGAGCACGAAGTCGTAGTCTTTTTCTGCCCCCTTAACTACTTGGGGAATGGATTGCCAACCTGTATCTGCAATCTCTACGGATGAATAACTTTGCATAGGTTCCTTTATGACGTAGAGTGCAGGAACGATGTCTCGAATATCCCCGCCAATCTTTATGACGCCAACATTCCAGCCCAGCTTTTTTAATGCGCCCGCAAGGCCCGTGACTATTACTGTTTTTCCTCCTCCACTCTCCAGAGCCGTTATCAGCAAGGTGCGAGGAAGCTTTTCTTTTTGTATATTCTTGCTTTGAAGACTTATGCCTGTTGATATTCCTAGTTCGAGCTTCATTTTTTGTTTTAGCTTTGCATTTGCTTCCCTAATTTCTTCAAGTTCAGCTAGACTGATGTCTAATGATTTGGTAATGCCGCGGATAATTATGGGGTTCTTGTCGAGTAAACCATGAGTCATCACACCGACAACGTTACCTGAGGAGTTGCAAACGCCTGAAACGATTTCTGTTTGGTTTCTGAAATAGTTCAACCGTTTGACTTGGGAAACAATTATGGGGTTTGCTTTTTCATGTAAAATGATGTCCCCGTAGGTGTGGCAATGAAAACCTGCAACCTCAGCTCCAACTTCGTTTGTCAACAAACTGGGTCCGACAACTTTGGCTTTAACTTGATCGGTGCAGATCATCGGTTTGAACTCAACATCAAGTAGTCCCATTCCCTTTCGGAAAATTGGTTTGGGCGATAGGCGACCGATGTCGGTTCCACGCGATAATATTTGGAAACCCGAACAGATACCTAAAACAAACTTTCCTGCGTCAGCCATTTTCAAAATCTGTTTTTTGACGCCGCCTTCGACGGATTGTGATTCAACCAGGCTGCCCCCAGGAATAATCATCATTTCTAAGACTTCAGAGGCTGGTTTGTCTCCAACTAGACCGTTCTTGCCTATTAGGTCGGTTGGTAAGTCTCCAAATGTTTCGAAGCAGGGTAATGCTCCTGGTAAGTAGACTAAGCCGATTCTGTGCTTCAATTTTGTTACCTGAACTATTCTATTAACTATTGCAAGGTTATTATTTAACATGGGTTGGCTGCAGGGTTCAATGTCAATCTTAGTTTGAGAGGCATTTTTGCAGATAACACTTCAGTTGAGTGAAAATTAAAGAAAATTGAAGGTTATTTGGATGGTTTTTACCATTCACAAAGGGTTAGAATCCACCTCTAAACCAATATAACCCACATAGCAGTTGAATTGGGACTTTGATCCTTACTTTTCGTTGGTGCCAGATAAATTTAAAGCTGTTTCAAACAATATCACTTAATAATAGTAGGAGATAAAATCTTGAATCCTGTTGGTCTGTGGATTTTGCACTTTGATTGGGGGCCCAGCGGGAATTATCATTGGACCCACTTATATTTTAATTTTGATGGCACTTTTGCGTACTTAGCAGGAGCAAATGAAGGGACATGGACACAAGTAGATGATAACATAATTTGGAGATTCAAACGTCTATCAGGATCAGAAAACAACACAGTTTATTCAGGCAACTGCACTAGGAATTTTATGTCTGGTTTAATGTTGTCATTTCAAGGAGAAAAGGGACACTGGTTCGCAATTAAAAAAGGAACAAAGGTCTATTCCACAAGGGATGCCGAAACCTTACCTTATTTGGTGAATAAACAGACAAAACTAAAATTTGACCTTATTGGAAAGAGAATAGCGTAGAAGCGTATTGCTAGAAAAAAGGGGGATATTCGAGTGACATCTCCATGGTAGATATAGTTCAAATTCCACCCTATGCATCCAAACAAATTAGTGATAAGAAGTGTGTTTTTATTTTAAAATATATTTTTTTTCTGAAAATTTTAGAGTCGTCAAAACAGTGAGAAAGTTTTTATTTCTGACTTCTAGCTTTTTGGAAAAATAATCGGCGCAATTAGTAATCCAAAAATTTTCATGTGTAACCTTTTTTTAAGGTTGTCGAGCTGTTGTTCGTAAAAGGTGGGCAAGGTTAAATTTAGGCTGTAATTTTTTTCTATATTCTTGACTGACAAATTAAACTGAATGCGGATTTTTGAAGGTTTAGTTGTCGTCAGTGTCACTTTTGACAACATTATAAATTGCGAATAAACAACTAATCTGCTATACACATAAAAAATGTATTATAAAAAATGGAGAATAAAAATACTATGTTGAAAAATAAAACAATGGCTTCCATTATTGCGATAATTCTTGTAACATCTATGGCTATCTCTATTGGATCTATAGAAACAACAAACGCCTACACTTATAATGATGCAACTCAAACTGCAATTGATCAAGGTATGCACTGGGTAGGTATGAGTTCTAGTGCATCCGCTAACAGACTGCTTCTCTGGAGTAGATTCCATGATAATATTCCCACATGGACATTCGGTGTTGCTTCGCCAAATCCAGTCGGTGTTGGTCAAACATTCAACCTCATTATGATGAACCCGCAAGTACCACCAAATGCATTATTGGGAAACAACATCAGATACCAATTTCACACTGTCATAACAAGACCTGACGGAACAACCGAAACGCTCCCTGCTTCTGGTCAAACCGCTGGAAATGTTGGAGGCGGCGAAGGAGGCATCTCAGGCAATGTTTTCGTTTCTGACTCAACAGGATCAACCTACACAGCAATTACCCCCGACCAAGTTGGCAACTACTCAATTACAGTCTTCTTCCATCAACTATACTACGGCTGGAATTCAACAACTGGCGGAAGCAATGATTATTATGGCACAACTTTCCTAGCAAGCAACTATACTTTTACAGTCCAGGTACAACAAGACCCAGTTAGTATTAACGGTCTTCCACTCATACAATCGGAACCAACTGAATACTGGACCCGCCCTATCGAAGGACAAAATGATCAATGGTACACTGTATCTTCCAACTGGCTAAATAACGCACACGATGCAGACAATGGAGGAACTGAGAACAGATATCAACCTGACGGGATTGCACCAAACAGCCCACACATCCTCTGGACAAGACCAACAGAAGACAACGGCATCTTAGGAGGGACTAACGATGGACGAACTGGCTCTGGCAACGCTTTCAACGCAGGCTCTCAATATCAACCAAGATTCAACAACCCAATAATAATGTACGGAAGACTCTACTACACTCCAAACACAGTCTACAGCGGCACAAGCCAGTTGCTCGATTGTGTTGACCTAAAGACCGGCGAATTAATCTACGAAATAGACACTACAGAATTAACAGGGCGCTCAAACGTACCAACTTTCGGATACTATTACAGTGATGATAACCCTAACGAACACGGAATTGCAAATCCAGGCTGGCTATTCACAAACAACTATGCAATCGGCTACCAACCAGAACGAGGCTTCCCATATCTCAACGTTACTGGCGTTCCCAATGGCTTTGAGGTACAAGGTTACGCAGGTGAAAACCTACGTTATGTCTTAAGCGGAAGCACCACAACTGGTTACGCTCTTGGTCAATGGAACTCGTCACAAGCTATTTCTTCGAGAAACCCCTCATCAAATCAAATAAACGCAAGCACCATATCTAGCTATGACTGGAACGTATCTATCGGCAAATTATTCTCAACAGCGCCAACCATTAGAGCCGTCAAAGACAATACCTATGTTTGGGGTACTAACGGTTCTTGGCCTACTGGTACAAGCGCTCCCTCATATGCTTATGTAGATGAGGTTACCGTTTGGGCAATCAGCATCAAACCAGGAAGCGAAGGGCAACTACTCTACATGAAGAACATAGACATCGATGATGAAGCAACCAACCAGAACATTCTCTTTGAACGAGCAACCGGAGCTGAAGAACGATTTGTAGGTCTTGAAGTTCCAAGCTGCACTTTCTACATCTGGGATATGAGCAATGGAAATCTAGTTGCAACAACTGATGCACAATCTGACTGGCAAGCTTATGGATACTTTACTTGGCCAAGCCTGATTTCACAAACACAAACGAAGATGGCATATGGTATTCTTTATACTGGTGGATATACTGGAGCAGTTTCTGCTTACAGCTTAGCTGATGGCAGTTTACTCTGGAGAGATATCTATCCATCTGGTGGAGAGAAGATTCCTAACTTCGTTCAAATGATCGGTATGATTGCTGACGGGAAAATTTACGTTGGAACTCATGAACACTCAGCAGATACTCCACTCTACAAAGGCGAACGCCTCCACTGTCTTAACGCTACAACTGGCGAGACCATCTGGGATCTTTCAGGATGGGCCTATCCAATGACTTTCGCTACAGCTGACGGCGTCTTAATCTATTGGAACAACTATGATGCACAAGTCTATGCAATAGGTAAAGGACCTACCGATCTTCAAGTGGATGCACCAAAGACAGCAATAGATCTAGGCAGATCACTAGTAATTAGCGGAACAGTTATGGACATTTCTGCCGGCACAAAACAAAACGAACAAGCTATGAGATTCCCTAACGGAGTTCCAGCAGTCTCTGAAGACTCTCAGACACAATGGATGGCTTACGTCTACATGCAAAAAGGCAGACCAACAAACACCACTGGTGTACCAATTACCTTGAGCGTTGTTGATGCAAACGGCAACTACAGAGACATAGGAACCACTACAAGCGATGCAATGGGCGCATTTAGCTATAAATGGACACCAGACATAGAAGGCAAATATACAGTCTTCGCATCATTCGCTGGATCCGAATCCTACTGGTCATCTTACGCCGAAACAAGTCTCGCGGTCGACCCAGCAGCACCAACTCTAGCACCAACTGAAACTCCAGCGCAACCAATGTCAGATACATACTTTGTTCCAGCAGTTGCAGGAATCATTGTAGCCATAATAGTAGTCGGTCTCATACTGGCATTATTGATGCTTAGAAAACGACCTTAAAAATGCGAAACCAAAATTATCTTTCCCCTTTTTTAGTCTTAAAGAAACAAATGAAAAGAAAAATAGCATGTTGGAGTATGATGGGGCTGAGTAGGCTCTGGTTGAGATTTACGAAATAGCCATAGAGAGTTTGCATTCTCTCTTTTCTCCTTAATATGGTGCCGGAGCCTCAGCAAACCCTTCATAACCAACATATTTAGTGTGAGACTTCAACTCAAAACTGATTATGCCTAATATCTTTACCTATTTTCGCTATTTTTTAGACACTTTGGCTTGTTTCCACAAGCCGTCAAAATAAAGTTGAGCTAAGGTTACAACATTACTGTTGTTTGTCCACATGTTCGGAACCAAACGCTCAGACGTTCGCAGATTAACTTCTTTACCATCAATAATTGTTAACCCAACGGGGACACTTTTTGAAAGCAATTTTAGTTTGAACCCGGGAATATTGATTATCGTTTGGGTATTTTGGTTTGGTAAGTTGCTCTTCCATTCGTCGGTTATTGCTCGAATTCTCGCGCCTCTATCTACAGATTTTTTGAATGCTTCGATTGCATGAAATGTAATCAGTGAAAGCTTCTCTTTTGAATAAATTATATCAATACTTGTTTGTGCTAACGCAATTTCATTATTCAATTTCTTTAAGAACAACTTTCTCTCTGAAGTAATAATAAATTGCGATCTGTCTTCATGCCAGATCTTTTCAGAATCGAATTCGAAACTCTCTTCCATCAACTTTGCTTTATATTGTGCTTGCTGATATTCCTCGGTTTTCTTTTCCATAAGCTTAGAAAGGGCATGCTTTAATAAAATTGACCTATACCTGACTGGATTAGCAATGACCTTAACTACCAAGCCCTGTTTTTCGAGGGTGGGTAATATTCTGTATATATCTTGACGGGCAACATTAGATATTTGTGAAATCTTTCTTACGTCTGCCTCGACAGGTCCAATTTTTAATAAAGCAAAATATACTTTCGCCTGCAAATAAGTGAGCCCTAAACTAACGAAACTATGAAAGGGTTCTTCTTGGGTCATCTCGACATAAAACCATGGCTAGTTTATTTCTAATACTTTAATAATTTTTCCTAAAACAAACTTTCAATTTTTTACGACTTTTGAACTGCCAAACTTGAAGCGTTATAAACAGATAATATATTATAAATAAGCAGGCGTTTGCTGCTATGCAGTTCTTCTTGCTCCGCAGTTAGGGCAGGCAAGTGTGGCTTCTGGCATCGCTTTTTGGCAGTATTCGCATGCTACGAGCCGCAGTTTCGGCGGTTCATTTATCGGCTTTTGACTTTGTGGAATGACTTGAAATTCCATCTCTTTTGTAGTTATGTCTGGTCTTCCATGAACAGCGACGACGCCTTTTATTTGCCATTGGACTGTGTCGTCAGTGGACATAAAGGTTGGGCGTGAGCCAGCAGGAATATTAATGATGAATTTGAAAGTTCTGCTAATTCCATTAATTAGTTCGATAGCAGAGTTGCAGGCAGGTTTTGCTTGGAACAAGATTCTATTTTCAGTCACTTGCCGAGTGACCATGCGTTTAATCGCGGGGTCATATTCTGTTCTCATAACTTGGGCAGTCTCTGAGCATTTGATCTCACATCGGATTTCTTCTGCCTGAATATATTCATGAGGAGAAATTGTAAATGCTCCTTCAATGTTCTCCCCTAAAACGGCATACTGATCGGATAGTTGAAGATTGGCGTCTGCTTTTGGAGCGACCAAATGGCTTTGTATCTTCTTTAAGAATCCCATCGATATCAAAAATATGTGTGGACTATGAGCTAAAAAACTTTTCAGTTAGCAAATTGCCCTGTAATAGAAGGTCCGCTCATTTATTCAAAGATACCGAAGTTGTTGAATAGTTTTAATACTTTAAATTGCCATTGTGCAAAGGGTTTGAATTGACTAACGAATTTACTCCGCATTACATACTTATCCGTTTAATTGCATCAAACATAATTTTAGATATTATTGCATTAGCAATTTGGGGAGCATTGCCGTCCACTCAATGGAGCATTTATCGGTTAGGGTTCTTAATTGTCGGCACAGAAGCCGCCTTAGCTGCATCATTATTTGCATTAACGCTTTTTGGGTTAATCAAAAGACAAAAATGGGCTCCGTTCCTAGCAATAGCCATCACTTCAACTCAACGCGTTTTAGCCACTTATGTGTTCTTTCCAAGCCCCGCAATTGCGGTCACACTAATCTGGAGCTTAATAATAATTTACTTCGGCTACAAAGAATTGAAACAACGCTAACCAAACACAAGAAGTTCGTTAAAAGAAAAAATATTTATTTTCTGCAAAGAAAACTAAAGTCATCGCCAACGTTGAATTTCGGAGAAACTGAATAGATTATGAATTTTGATAAAACAGCATTTACAAAAACAACAATTCTAATTGTCTCAGTTTCGTTTTTGCTGTTTAACATCTATCAGGCAACCACTACAACAATTTTTCTTTCACATTTCCAATTAGTAATCATTGATCTGCCTCACTTCATAAAAAGCTCTAATCCAAACCTACAACTAGCACTCTTCTTATTCCAAGAAATTGCAGGTTCAATTGGTAGTTATCTACGTTTGATAGGCGCAATATTTGCTTTAGATTGTGCGGTTCTTTTTTTCAAAAAAGACTTAAAGTACCTTGAGAGATTTGGGAAAGTGCTTCTTTTTGAATCACTTTACTTTCTGTTGCTTCTTCCTGCTGCATTAAATCACCTTGTTGGCTCGATCATTTCATCCAGCGCGTTTCTGAATTTTTACACTGGCATCTCATGTCTAATTCAAGCAGCTCTAATTTTTCCTCCGCTATTTATGCTGAGTCGCAAGTTGAGAAAACCCCAAGATTATCTTCCTATCCTAAAGTGGGCAGGTATCAGCGCCGTATTGTATATTTTCGGGTTTTGGGTTAGACACGGATTACTCTGGGTTTATGCACTTTTGCCTCTAGGAAATCAGCCCACAGGCTTAGTTGATGTTATTGGGTCTGCTAATTCATTGCTAACTTTACTGGTGTCTGCAATAGTTACTTGGGCTGCTGTTTTAATTTCTATGAATAAGAAGAGAATTGACTTTATGTTGGCGGGGATTGCCATAATTTTGGTTGGCAGTTACTTTGTCATCTATGATTTAGTTTCAATCTGGTCACCGATTTACCGGGATTTCTTGCCCTTAACGGATTTTTGGATGATAACTCTCCCAATTCTCGGCATCGCCATCTATCTATTCACCAAAAATGACAAAAAAGAGATTTAGAAGGTTCGAAGTCACCATTTCAGAGAGTATCCTGGGATATGGAAGTTACTTCCAGTAATCTTCAGTTCTGAAAAGACTTGAAGAAGTTTCGTAAAGCTTTGAGAATACTGCTAAGTCGTAGGTACCCATATAATCTTCGGCATCATTTAAGTCAAGAAGAGTGATATAAAATGACAGAAAAACCTAATGACGTAATTTTCGTCGGAAACAAACCGCCAATGAGCTATGTGCTTGCCATAATAACCGCATTCTCAGGGTCTCAAAAAGAAATTACCCTGAAAGCTCGAGGACAAGCAATCACCACAGCAGTTGACTGCGCAGAAATCGCAAGAAACCGTTTCATAAAAGACCTCAAAGTTGCAAAGGTCACAATCGGCACTGCAGAAATGCCACCACGCGAAGGCGAAAGCAGGTCCCGAATGGTTTCCACAATGGAAATAACTCTAGTAAAGCCCTAAACAAGGAGTTTTATTTCTCCACATTTTTTATTAATCCGTAATATTTTTGTCTTAAAACTAATCACAAATCGGGCGTTATGAAAACAAATCGTTCGAATATTATTTTTACAGGTATTGATGGTGCGATAAAACCTATTATGCCTTTTCCAAGATATCGCCAAGATTTGGATGAACTCACCAATGCCAGAATGCAGCAAACACCGAGAGCTTTGGAAAAAAATGGGTCTGCGAAAATAACTAGAGTTTAACAAAAATCAACAATTGCAAATTATTTCTAAAAGTTGAGCTAAAATTAAAAATAAAAAAGGATGTTTTTAATTGAGTAAGATGTTAAGCTTAAGAGCTTAGTATCTGCGTGGTGGTCTACGTTTTGCATAGCATTCTCGGCAGTATACTGGCCTGCTTCCGTCTGGTTTGAATGGAACATCGCATTCTTTTCCACAGTCTGCGCAGGTTGCCTTGTGCATCTCTTTATCGCCATATGACATTTCTATTTTTCACTTCCTTTTACTACTCTGCAGATTCCTCTGCATGCTTGTGTAACACGTGCTTACACTAAAGCTTATCCGTTAAAAACAACCATTCGAGGTGATATTTTCACTCATAATCACCTTTCCGTCCGCAACTCATGAAAACCTGTGCGGGGATAAACTCAGAGATTACCCACATTTTATTATTAGTTCTCGCTAATTATTCAGAAGCTTGAAAAAAGAAAATTTTGTGAGTACACACTTCCAGAGCTTAAGAGTTCGAATCCCACCTTGCGCCAAAATTGGTCTCGATAGAAACTGGAATGCCTTAAAAATCCTTGAAATAATATTCTTTACTTATCTATTTCTTGTTAGGCAAATGACAATGTTTTCTGAGTATTGAACGATTTCAAGAATTCAAAAAGATTATGGGGTATATTGTTCAACAATTCTCTTTGCTTGTTCTTCAGACAGATAGTCACTCAGATATATTTTGATGAGGTCTCTTAGAACTTTCCTTCGCTCTTCCTTGTTCTTTTCATTGTTTGACGCATCATTAATACAACTATATTGATTGTTAATTGCGCTATTTGGGTTGTTGATATCGTAATTTGGATTGTTGATGTCGCTTTTTGGATTATTCAGATAACTATCGGGATTTTTGTCTTGGGCTCGCAAATCTTTAATAATTCTTCTAAAAAGTACACCAATTGTAATGGGCATAAAAACACTCCTTGTAGACGGCTCTATTTCTAAGGCAAAACAATCTTATTAGTCTATCAGGTTCCCTCCTTGAAATTGAAAAAGTATTTTGCGAATGATTCTACGAGTCTCAGATGGTTCGAATCCCACACGCTGCACTATTGCTGACTGTTTGTTAGAAGGAGAAAAACAGCTATTCTTACAGAAAATTGTTCTTCTTCTTTCAAAGATTTCTATAACTTAGTTTTAACAGTCAAGGTTGATATCCTGATCCAGGAGAAGATGATGATGGTGATGATGATGATGCGACAACGATTTTGCACTACAGGAGTGTCATCTATCAAAACTAACCCAAATTACACAATATTAGCCCGAGCCATTTGGAGCCGGAGAAGTTGGCTGCTGATGCTGCTGCAACCCGATTCTGGAAATCAACTGTTGCATCTTCTAAAGAATCAAGCCTGACTTTCTAACTTCAAAGTTGAAAGAAAGAGGATCAACAAAGGGAGATAGAAGTTGTTCTTCCAGAGTCGTTCTGGTTCATTTGAAACGAACCTTATTGAGGATCCAATATTCTGTTATTTCCCTACATACCCGAGGGTATAGATTACACAACCAATCATATCATTTAACATGCCAAAGTTCAAAATGCGTTTTTTTAAGTAGAAACCCTTATCTTTTAACATAACAAGTTTTAATGCAGGACTTTTCACCATTAAGAGGAAGATTTGTCTTAGACAAATCAAATAGACGTCGAAAAGTCTTGAAAAGTAGGATGCAAATAATGTCTGAACATAAACCTGTATGGCCTGAATCGGGCGACCTTGTAATCGCCACGATTGAAAGTGTGATGGATTATGGAGCATACGCTAACCTCGATGAATACAGCAGACGAGGTTTTCTTCATATCAGCGAAATCTCCAGCGCACGCATAAGAAACGTCCGAGACTTTGTTCGCGAAAACCAAAAAATGGTCCTCAAAGTCCTCCGCGTAGACATCGAAAAAGGCCACATTGACCTATCGTTACGACGAGTAACCAAACGTGAACGTATAGAAAAAATCAAATCCTGGAAAAAAGACCGCAAAGGCGATGCTCTCCTGCATGCCGTAGCTGAAAAAACGGGATTATCCATACATGAAGTCTACCAGCAAGCAGGCGTTCTCCTCGAAGAAAAATACGGCTTATACGACGGCTTCGAAAAAGTCGTAAAAGAAGGTACAGATGTCCTAACTAAACTAAACATACCCGAAGACCTCGCCAAAGTTATTGCTCAAGTTGCAGAAGAACGCATAAAAATTAAGACAGTGCAGGTCAAAGGCGTCATTGAGATTCGATGCATGAAGCCCAACGGTGTTCGTTGCATCCAAGAAGCATTCGGAAAAGCAAAGAAAGCACAAGAAGCAAAAGACGCTAAAATCGAGTTCGCAGTGATTGCTGCCCCAAAATACAGCGTAGAAGTTTCCGCTGATAATTGGAAACGCGCTGAAGAAGTATTAGATAAAGTGAGCGAAGACGTGGTTGCCAACATTACTAAAGCGGGCGGGCACGGGTCTTTTAAAAGAGAGAAATAGATGGTGAAGATTTGAGAGAAGCTACTGAAAAATTAGAATGGGGTCAAGTCGAGAAAATTGGGAAAGGCACCAAGGCGAACTTTGATTCAAAAAAGAAAACTCTAACTTTTTGCTTCAACCGCGGTCCCGAAATGTCAAGCGAACTGTTGAGAACATCGCGGGAGCTTTTGATGAAAGAGCTAACTGCCTTGGGCTATTCCAGCCGCATGAAATACAACGGCGAAGTAGTTGTTGACAACGTTCAAGAAAATGATGTAGTTCTGGTCAAGAAAAACCATAAACTTGTGATTAGCTTAAACAAAAAGCAAACCGAAGAAAAAGCAAGTTCAGCTGCAGAGTCAATTGAATCCAAGAACAGGACTCAAAGCAACATAAAATTTTCTTAATTTCCCCCTAAATTTTTACTTTAGACTACGGAAGGCAAAATCTCAGCTCAATAAAATACTCCTAATTCCAAAAGTCATTTTGGGAAAACAACTAAATACTTGACTATGGCAATGTTAGAGCTATGGCATTTCCAAGAAAACAATCGCATAAAAAAGCATACATCGCAATACTTCTCTCAGTTGTACTAATAGCTTCATCTGCAGCAGTTATCCTTGCAACCCAGCCTAGTTCTGCAAAAGCGATAGTGGGTGTTCATGTTGGGGACACTTTTACCTATAGCTTAATGGGCATATCAAATTTATCGGGTTTAAATGCAGTAGAAACTCCAGGGTTCTCAATTTACAATGATACAGATAATTATAAAATTACCATAACAGCAATAAATGGTAGCTCAGTGACATTGGATACGGTTTGGTTATTCAAAAACGGCACGGCGCTTCCTTCAGCACAAACAATAGATTTATCAAATGGAGCCAAAACCGACCAGAACGGCTTCTGGGCCATTTATGCTTCTAACCTTAACTTGGGTGACCCGCTTCGTCCAACTGGACATGATGGATTAACCGTTAACCAAACTAGTCCACGAACATATGCGAGCGGTTCGAGAGATAGTAACTTTATGACAATTGGCGCTGAATCCTATCTCGGGACCGATCCAACACATAATACATTGCGTTATGATTTAACCGGTGCCTGGTTCGACAAACAAACAGGCATGCTTGAAAACTTAACTTGGATAACCGAATATAATAATCCAGAAATGACTGAAGTTATCACCTGGAAACTCATAAGCTCGTCAGTTTGGACTGTTTAATAGATTCCTTTCCATTTTTATTACCCAAGCAACTATAGTCAAGACCTCTTCTTTTCAAGACTTAAGGAGAACGTATCTTCATTTTTGTTTTGATTTAATAGCTGCCAGTTTTCCGCCTGCTTTAACCATGCTTTTTTCCAAGTCGCTAAGACTCAAAATAACTTCTATCTTTGTATCTTTGGTCAAGTTCTTTATGCATATGTGCGGCTTTAACTCTTTAACATCTAACTCCAGCAAGTCACCTTGCGTAATGCCTGAATAATCTTGTTTATCCACAAAAGATAAGGGTAGTATTCCGAAGTTGACCAGGTTAGCCATGTGGATTCTTGCAAAGGATTTGGCAATTATAGCTTTTACGCCGAGGTATTTTGGTGCAAGTGCCGCGTGTTCACGTGAGGAGCCTTGACCATAGTTTTCGCCGCCCACAATAAACCCGCCGTTTTTCTCAAGAGCTCGATTAGCAAAGGTTTTGTCAATATAAACAAAGGTGTATTTGCTTATCTCTGGAATGTTGCTTCTAAGAGACATGATTTCGGAACCGCCTGGCAGGATGTCGTCGGTTGAGATGTTGTCGCCCAATTTAAGCAACACTTCTCCTGAAAGCTCATGTGGTGTAGGTTTGAAGTTGGGTAAGGGCTTAATGTTTGGTCCCATTACCACTTTGCTTGTTGGTTTAGCGGTTGGATAAATGAACATGGCGTCGCTTAAAACAAACATTTCAGGCATAGAAATCTCGGGGTACTTGCCGAGTTTTCGAGGATCAGTTATTTTGCCAGTGAGAGCTGCGGCAACCGCAGTTTCGGGACTAACCAAGTAGACTTTGGCGTCTTGTGTTCCACTGCGTCCTTTGAAGTTGCGGTTAAATGTTCGCAGTGACACGCCCTCACTGGTTGGGGCCTGCCCGATTCCAATGCATGGACCACATGCATTCTCTAAGATTCTGGCTCCTGACTGAATTAAGGGCTCAAGCTCGCCTGTGGCTGCAAGGTTTTGCATGGCTTGTCTTGACCCAGCTGAAATGGTGAGGCTAGTGTTCTCATTGACTTTTTTGCCTTTGAGCATGGCGGAGACGATTTTTAGATCCCGCAGAGAAGAGTTGGTGCAGCTGCCGATGCAAACTTGATCAACTGGGGTACCTTCCAATTCAGATAAGGCTTTTACATTGTCGGGACTGTGAGGCAAAGCGATTAAGGGCTCCACTTTTGAAAGGTCGATGTCTATAGTCTCTGAATATTTTGCGTTATCATCTGCTTTAAGCTCAATCCACTGATCTTCGCGTCCTTGACCACGCAAGAAAAGCTTTGTGGCTTCGTCGGAAGGAAAAACAGATGTAGTTGCGCCTGTCTCGGTGCCCATGTTAGTTATCGTTCCACGCTCGGGAACACTCAGAGTTTTGACTCCTGGACCATAATACTCTATGATCTTGTTAACTCCGCCCTTCACAGTTAATTGTTTTAGGACTTGAAGTATGACGTCTTTGGCAGAAACGTATGGCGAAAGCTTGCCGGTTAATTTTATTCCTGTGATGCTGGGCATTTCCAGGTAGAAAGGTTCACCTGCCATGGCTGCGGCAACATCTAAGCCTCCAGCTCCGATAGCAATCATGCCCATCCCGCCTGCAGTTGGCGTGTGGCTGTCGCTTCCCAAAAGCGTAGCGCCTGGTTTGGCAAAACGTTCCAGGTAAAGTTGGTGGCAGATGCCGTTGCCTGGACGCGAAAAGACGATTCCGTATTTTGCGGCAACTCCTTGCAAGTAGCGGTGATCGTCGGCGTTGCGGAAATCGTTCTGGAGCATGTTGTGGTCAACAAAACTCAAGCTCAACTCGGTTTTGACTTTTGGGATACCCATAGCTTCAAACTCAAGGTAAGCCAACGTGCCCGTGGAATCTTGAGTTAAGGTGTGGTCTATTTTTAGGGCAATTTCTTCTCCAGCAACCATCTTTCCATGAGCTAAGTGTTTATCAATTACTTTTTCCGCAACGGAATGGTTCACTTTTTTTATCCCTCTTGAATTAGCGTGATTGTTATTGTATGCCAAATAAAAAGAGGGAAATTAAGTTTCGCATCCAACTTCAAGATTTAGCGGCTTTTTTGACGGAAAAAATGAAATAGTCAATCACTATCAGCTATAACAAGAGGCAAAGCTATGTCGTTTAATGCAAAAATGCAGAAAGCAGCAAAAAACAAAAATTCCCGCATCGTTTTGGCGCTGGATTTTCCATTCGAACATGCCCAGAACCAGGAGAAAGTTTTGTCAAAAGCCCAGAGGGTCCTCAAAGCCGCTCACCCCTACATTTGTGCAGTTAAAATTAATCACCACCTTACTTTGCCCCTGGGTCTTTTTGAAGGCGTAAAAAAGCTTGTAGAGCAGATACGGGGAGATGGTATGCTTGCGATAATGGATGCTAAAGTCAACGACATAGGCAACACCAACCAAATTATTGCCAATTACTATTACGCAGCTGGCTTCGACGCCATAATCGCCAACCCGTTCGTAGGATGGGACGAGGGCTTAAAGCCGCTCTTTGAAACATCCAAAAAACAGAGTAAAGGTGTGATTCTGCTCACTTACATGAGCCATAAAGGCGCCTGCGAAGGTTATGGCCAAACGGTAATCAATCCAGACACTTTAGAACAAACCCCACAATACGTTGCCTTTGCTAAAAAAGCCTTAAAATGGGGTGCCGATGGAGTGGTTGTTGGTGCAACAGTGCCTGAAAAAATAGCTGAAGTCAAGCGGATTCTTGGCGAAAACGTTGATATTTATTCGCCTGGGGTAGGTGCGCAGGGTGGGGCCGCGGAAAAAGCCATCAAAGCAGGTGCCAGTTACATAATCGTTGGGAGAGAAATAACAAACTCAGATGACCCAGCACAAACTGCGAGTATGCTTTGTGATTCAATAAAAGGAATATAACCGCAGTTTTATCTGCGTTTGTTTTCCCAGAGTTCTTTTTTGAGCAAGTCCCGAACTGAAGAGCGGATTACGCTGCTTCTGCTTGGGTACATATTTGCTCGGACAAGTTCATCTAAACCTTCGAGATAAGCTTCTGGTAATAAGACTGTTACAAGTTTCAATTTGTTTTATCCTCCTCAAACTATATCATGCATATAACATGTGGCAAATATAAAATTAACGTAGAAAACCCTAACCAATCACAATTGCCGAAGCTGATTCAGCGTTCCCAAAAACGTACCATCCAACAGATAAAGCTCAGCCTCATCAACATCTACCGCTTCCGAACGCAAAACAGGCCCAATCAACGCTTCATTGCCAATTTCTTTTCGAGGACGGGTTTCGTTTACAGGTCTACCGCCCAAAAAATCGTTAAAACTAGGCATGATATAAATCTCCTCAGCCTTTGCTTTGATGTTGTAATGTTTCTTTAACGATTCAGCTACTGAGCCTTCAATTTTTACTCCGCTTTTCTGCAAAAGAATTTTCGCGAATGCTTCGGTGTCGCATTTGGCTTTCATCCACACTTGTCTAGTAATTTTACACCCCGTTGGGTCATGGAAAACCACCACTGGATGCAAATGCCCCATTACCAACGTTTTACAACCTAACAACTCGGGTGAAGGCCATTTGTGACCGTGAAAAACCCCTACATCACCAATCACTGCTCCCGTTGCAGGCAAAAGCTCAATATTCGCTGGCAACAAATGTTCCAAGTTTGCGTCATGATTTCCACGAACAACAGCTATGCTGTCAACACAACTTGAGAGTTTATCAATAAAGTCAGGAATGTCTCGCCATTCGCCAAATTCATGCGAAACCACAGTGTACTTCACGTCGCCGAGAATAACCAGCCTTTCAGGGTTGTATTTGGTAATAATGGCGGTTAACTTGTTTAGTATCTTTGAGGTTTGGCTGGGCACATGGATACCTTTTTCTTGAAGCTGTATCTCCCAGCCCAGATGCGGATCAGCGATAAGCAGAGTTTTGGTTTTTGTGGTTTTTACGAGGGCGCAAGCGCTGGGCAAAAGCAACTTTAACATCAGGGATTAACCAGACTCAAAATTTTTTGATGAATCTCTATATTGGCTGAAGCAACAAAACTCAGGGTTTGTTTTGGATCCAACTTTACATTTATCGGTTTGTTTTCTGGGTTGGTTACAATTCCACCTGCTTCTTTAACTATAAGGAATCCTGCGGCTACGTCAGTTGTGCGGATTTTGTTTCGAAGATCTATAAAGGCATCAGTCAAGCCTTCAGCGACAAAACATATCTCCGGAGCGTTGGCCCCCCAATGTCGCGTATGTTTAATGTTTTCCATTAAGGATGTAAAAGTTGGTAAATTGACTTTGGTTTTGTAAGCGTTTAGATCGATGCCTATTACCGCTTCATCCAACGATGTGGTTTTTGAAGTCGTGATTCGTTTGCCATTGCGGTAGGCGCCTCCGCCTGCAAATGCGATGTAAGCTACGTCGTGAAAGAGATCCACAATCATGCCTGCGTAAACGTCGGTAAGTTCAGGTTTATTGGATACGGCTATTGAGGAAGCGTAGAAAGGCAATCCGCGCACTAGGTTTGTTGTGCCATCGATTGGATCAACACACAAGTAGCACTCTTTGGGCGAAGAGCCATATTCTTTGATGCCTGATTCCTCGCTGATTAACGTAAAGGAAACACCGTGCTTTTGAAGGATGTCCACGATGGCTGTTTCAGCTGCCAAATCGACGGGTTTCATCATATCGCCGCCGGCCCCCATACCTAAGTTGGGTTGAGGTTCCTTGAGGGTTTTCAGGCATGGCTTAATGTTTTTTTGTATATTGCTCTTGCATTCAGTGAATATTTGTTGCATATCCGTTTGAGTTTTCATTGCTTAACCTTCATTTTCTATATTGTTCGCCAAGTTGATAAGGAGTATACCAACATAATTTTAGAGATGGTTTTCTCTACCAAAAGAAATTATCAATAAAGGTATGGGCGAAAAGGATTAAAACTTTTCAACTATATTTCATTAAAAGTTTGATTGGAATAAAATTTTTGCCAAGTAAGACTTAGGGTTTGATTTTACTAACTCTGTTAGAAGAAGAGATGTAACTATGCCCCTGCACTGTAACAACATATTTGCCCTTGTTTTGCGTGAGCATGCTTTGTCTTGTGAGAATTGTCAAATAGGATTCTGCCTGCACATCATTCAAACCTAACCTGCTCATAATTCTGCCCTTATCTTTTGGTGTTTCACAGAAACGGATAATTCCTATCCTTTCACTAATAGCCATACTAACTCACAAGACATTTACTCCTTGAGTAGCAATTAAGCATACGTGACTGTTTGGCAGCTACAACAATCAAGCGTAACTGTATTCTTTTTGGATTCAAGAAACTTATTTTCAGCAATAAATAAGAATCCCAAATACTCTAATAATAAACAAGAAACCTGAAGCCGTAACTCAACCCTTATCGGTGGGTACATTATGGGAAAAAAAATACATCTACCTCAAATAGCTAGAAAAGCGGGAGAACAGGTCTTTACTAAGCCAGCCACAACCAAATATCCTTTCGTGAAGCCTCAGTTGGCAGACAATTTTAGAGGTCAACCAGTCTTTGATTTTTCGTCATGTATTGGCTGCGGTTTATGCGCAAGGGATTGCCCAGCAAAAGCAATAGAGATGGTTGAAGCAGAAGGGAAGAAACATCCACAAATTAACCTATCCAAATGTGTGTTTTGTTACCAATGTGCTGAAACTTGCCCAAAAAAAGCCATAAAAAACTCATCTACCTACGAGTTAGCTACAACAGACAAATCCACCTTAGTTAAAAAACCACAGTCAGACACTAAAATTTAACAAAAAACGATTTTATTTAGCTTTTACTTGCGTTACAATTACTTTAGATCCACTAAACCTCTGGAATATTTGCAAAAATTCGCAAGTTGAAACTGAAAAATTCATGAAAACTCTTAAATTATACAATTCCCAACTGAACTGCAGGTCTCCTTCATGTCATCAAACACTAACAGGCTTGAAATCCAAAGCTACGATGATAAAGAAAAAATGTTTCTAGTTAAATCACCTTTAGGCAACGTCGTGAAGGTTGCAGACACCTTTGCCGAAATGTTCGGGCTTTGGGCGGGAAGAGTTTTGATTACCGCACAAAACGAAAAATGGGCACAAATCGCCGCAAGTTTAACAACAGGTTTTGCCACAAGCGTAATCGAAGCAACTGCAGAAGCAGCAATCGAACGAGCTGTTCCAGCAGACCAGACACCAGACAAACGACCAGGAATACTTATTCAAATTTATAATCGTGACCGATTTGAACTCAAACACCAGTTAATGCAACGCATTGGTCAATGCACACTGACATGCCCAACAACCGCAGCCTTCAACGGCTTAACCGGAAAACGCACCCTCAACGTCGGCAGCAGCCTCCGCTACTTCGGCGATGGCTTCCAGAAAAAAGCTATGGTTGGCGGCAGAAAATGCTGGAGAATCCCCGTTATGGAAGGCGACTTTATTGTTGAAGACGGTTTTGGCGCAATGGAAGCGGTTGCAGGTGGCAACTTTATGATTTTCGCTTCGGATCAACTTTCAGGTCTCAAAGCAGCTGAGGCTGCAGCAGACGCAATCCGAGCAAATGCCCCTGACGTAATTATGCAGTTTCCAGGAGGAGTTTGCCGTGCAGGAAGCAAAGCAGGCTCGCTCAAATACAAACTTAAAGCTTCAACTAACCACCCATACTGCCCAACATTGCGTACTCTTGTTCCTGATTCCGTAGTTCCAGAAGGCGTAACTTGCGTCTATGAAATTGTTATGAACGGCTTAACATTGGACGCAGTTAAAAAAGGCATGAAAGTAGGCGTAACAGCAGCCGTCGGAGTTCCAGGGGTAGTAAAAATTTCGTCAGGTAACTACGGTGGAAAACTCGGACCATTCAAAGCTTATCTCAGAGACGCTATAGGTGCACCTGCAATAGAGCCAGCGCAGGCACCGCCAGTTAAGCCAAAAGCCTAAACTTCCGTTTTTTAAGTCGGAACTTTTATTTGATTCCTATCAAAGTAAGTTATGCTGGTTACGCGGAACTTAGTGAAGTTATTTGAGTACAGCAAAAAAATCGTCCCTTGAACTATTCAGGCTAAGAAAAACCCTCAACGCCCTAGCTAACAAAGAGGGTAGCCACACCGAACTTATCACTGTTTACGTTCCACCAGGCAAACAAATCAGCGACGCCCTCAACCTTCTGCGCAATGAATATGGAACCGCCAGCAACATCAAATCCAACGTAACGCGCAAAAACGTTCTCGACGCCATCACCAAAGCGCAGCAAAAACTCAAACTTTTCAAAGACCCAGGCGAAAAAGGCATTGTAATTTTTACGGGTGCTCTGCTTGGGGAGGGAGACGCGCCAGGAACTGAACGCATGGAAGCCTACGTCATCGTTCCACCTGACCCCATCAAAATCTTCCTCTATCGCTGCGACTCACGTTTCCACACTGAGTATCTGCAGGATATGTTGCGGGAAAAAGAAAGCTACGGCATCTTACTGGTAGATGCTAACAACGCTTCGATCGCCACTTTGCAAGGGAAGCGTTTGCAGATTGTGAGGCAAATGCATTCAGGTGTTGCAGGCAAAACTAAGGCCGGGGGGCAATCGGCTAGACGTTACGAACGTCTTCGCGATATGCAGCTTAACGAATATTTCACCCGCGTGGGTGCACACGCAAATGAAATTTTCTTGCCTATTGAAAATTTAAAAGGAATTATCCTTGGTGGCCCAGGTCCGACAAAATACGATTTTGAGAAAGGCGACTACCTGAACTATCAACTCAAAAACAAACTTCTCGACGTAATTGACACAGCCTACGTAGAGGAGCAGGGTGTCAAAGAAATAGTGGATAAAGCCCCTGAAATTATGCGTAAAGTCCGCTACATCGAAGAAAAAGAAGTCATGCAAAAGTTCCTCTACGAAGTCGGTCACGACACTGGCTTGATAACCTACGGTGAAGCTGAAGTGAGACGTCTGCTGCAGAACGGAGCAGTGCGTACGGTATTGATGTCGGAGGATTTAGATTTGGTCCGCTTGACAGTCAAATGCGGCGCTTGCGGCTTGGAAGAACAATATACAGTTAAGGGCAAGGACGTGTCTGATTTTGAGAAGGGTTTAATTGGGAAGCCCTGTGCAGCCTGTAAGGCGCCATCATTCACAGTGGTAGACAAGAAAGACGTTGTTGATGACTTGGCCGAGCTTGCTGAACTCGCAAACACTGATGTTGAGGTTATTTCCGGCGAAACTGAAGAAGGACAGATGCTCAAGAATGCTTTCGGAGGTCTTGCCGCGATTCTAAGGTTCAAAATGCAAGGTTAATCGCGGTTAACGTGTTATCGGCTTTAAGAATGGCAATACTGACATTCATTCTAAGTGTTTCAATAATTGTTCAAGCTAAGAAAATCATGTGGTTGTTTCTCTCAAAAACTGAAAAGTTGATTGGGGGGTAAGGTGAGGGGTTAGTCCCTCTTTCTTATTGTTCTCTTTTGTTATTGAATAAGACTTGTTTTGTTTGCTTATAAGGGATATTTCCATTTTCGTAATATCCAAGCATTAACTTGGTTTTAACTGCAAAAGTTGTTCTGCCTGCTGCTTTCCTAACCCCTTTACGAACAGATGCTTTTCTTTAGAAGTAGCCCCTGAAACAAGCTCAACTTTCGTATGCAAAAGTTTTGTGAGTTCTTTTAGGATTTCTTTGTTCACTTTGCCTTTGATTGGTTCTTCAGTGGAGTGGACCATGATTTCGCCTTCATCCATTTCTAGACTAAATTTAGGGCTGTTGGGTTTAACAAAAATGGTGATTATTACGCCGTCGTTAGTTTCGGAGATACTCATGCAGGTATGCACTCGGAATTGCAGGACGATCGTGCTTTGCCAGATTGCAATGCCCAACTGAACTTGTTGCGCAGAGTTTGAGGGTAGAATTTCTCGATGTCGAACTTGACTTTCTTCGCCCATTTGACATACGCAGTCGGGTCAATGTAAGATTTCAATGAGGTGCCCAAATTGTATTCCTTTGTCAGCTTGGTTAGTTGAATGTCCAGCTTGGCTCTTTCGATTCTGGTTTCGAGGGATTCGGTTTTTTTGCCCGCGGCTTTTTTTGTTTTCAGTTGTTGCTCGAGGTTTTTGAGGTTCTCTTCTTTTTGGACAACGCGCTTGTCAAAGGTCGGTGGAACTTTGCGTTTGTGGTTTGCCACTTCAGCAACTTTGAAGTTTGCCATTTTTGCCGCATAATTCTTTTTGTAATCGGGGTCATTTTTGGTGACGCCACTCTTTTCGAGCTCTTCTTTGACGGTTTTCGTGCATCTCCATGTACGGAAAACTTTGGCGGTGAGTTTGGGCATTTTTTCAGAGAGGAAACGGCTCACATGTTTGGAGTCGATGCCTTCAAAGAGGTATTCTTTACTTGTTTTGCTGAAATGCTCAATGTTTTTTATGACTTCAGGAGGCGCTTTATACTCTTTAATCCATCTCACGCTGTCTTTGCCTAAGAAATCAAAGTGGAGTGTATCACCCACGATTTTGATGTGTTCTTTTCTCAGCGTTATAGCCCCTACGGTGTCCGCTTCGTCGGGGTCTTTTTCGTCGCCAACCCTCATGTTAGGCACCAAAATCAGCCATGACACAGTTGCGACCTTGCGCCTTGTCTCGTCCTTGTTGACAAGGTTTTTGAGGATATGTGCTTCGATTTGTTTGATTTGTTTGTCCAATGTTTCGGCTTTCTGGAACTTTTCTTTTTCGCGGTTCTGTTTTAGGAATGCAGTATCGGAGAACCAGACGTATTTGATTTTGCCTGTGAGTTTGTCTTCCCACTTGGCTACATACATCTTATTGGGTTCCCAAACGATGCCTTTCCAGTTTCCCGCGGGTTTTGGCACATCAGGGGGCAAGTTGAGCGTGATGTCTTGCTCGCTTGGTCCTTCCTTCCATTTGCCTCGTTGTGGGTGGTCGCCTCGACCAGCAAAAAGACATGAAGGTTCAGCAGTCCAGTTGGCAATTTCCAGTTTTTGCCCATCAACTTCTGCATAACCATATTTTTCTTTGAATTCTAAACGTTTTACTTTACGTTCTTCAGCCTGCTTCTTCTTCTCTTCCTTAGTTATTGCTTCTTTCTTGGCTTTATCGTCAATGATGAAGCTCTTAACTTGGCTAAAATCAATTTCGTTGATTTGCCCACCGTTGTTTTGGATCGTCTGGGGATTATCGATGCTGGCAAGGTACTTTTGAATGAAAGCGTTCAAGTATCCTGCGGAGGGATTTTCTTTCTTTAGCTGTTCGAGAAATTCCTTCATGAAATTCTTTGTAAAAACTTTGTCTGGTGGTGGTATGGTAGTTGATAGAACTCTGCGGCTCCACGCCATCGCCATGGGTTCAGTTTTATTGGTTAGTTTGATTGTTTGACCTTGAATTTTTACACTAAATCCCTTAAGGTCGTAAGGCGGAACGAATATGCCGTTGTGCTTTAGGCTTTTCATAACGTGTTTCATTTTGGTTGAACACCATTTTTCGGCAAAGTTTCTTGCTTAGCCAACTATAGCTTTTACAAGGTTTTTTTATCTTTCGTTTTAAGATATTGCTTACGTCTACGACGGATAAGACTTTAAAAATATTCGTCAATAGTCTGGGCGGATTTCAGGAAAAAAGCTGTTTCTGCCGTTTTGAAACTCTGTCGCTTTGCAGTTTCTTATAAACTTCCTCAACCATCTTTCGTTCAACATAACCCTTATGGGGTCTAAATCCACCGCTGAACCCGCCGGGAATGTGCATAAGCTCATGAATCAAAGTCCGCTCTTTATCTTCCGAGGACATTCTGTCAAAAATCTCTGAAATAACCTCAATAGTGTATGATGGGGGAAGGTTCAATACGCCTTGCCAAATCTTGCCTAGGCCATGAATTCGGGCGATTGTGCGGCGTGCTTTGGAGCCTTTGCTTCGTACGCAGAAAACGAACTGCGGTACTACATGGTAGAATTCGCATTCCTCTGCTAACTGGTCAACTTGTTTTTTGATTTCTGGGGCCTCAAAATACTTTATTGGCAATTTTCCCTCTTCCGTTACCTTGTGATATGTTGTTTTAGTTAAAAAGCTAGGTGCTTTTCCGCAGAATTTTGGCAAGTTCCATCCAGAACGTGGCAACGAAAGGTACAACGGTGACCAGTGCCCAGTCTTGCAAGTGTAAGCTTGTTATTTGTAATGATGTCTGTGTGAATGGCAGGGAAGTGCCCAAAAGTAAAGTTACAAATGCCAGCAGTGCCCATAGGAGCATGACTTTGTTTGAAAGGAGTCCTTCTTTAATTAGTGGTTCTCGTTCCGAGCGGAAGTTAAGCGCCAAGAAGATGTGTCCAAACATCCAAGTTGCAAACGCAACCGTCCGCGCGTAAGGTATGCTTTGGGTTGTGTAATATGCAAATAGGAAAGTAGCTGTTACCGCTAAGAAGAGGCTTAAGGCACCCAAAAAGAGGGTTGTTAGCATTGGTTTATTGAGGAATTTCTCTTTTGGATTAATCGGTGGCTTTTGCATATTCCCTGATTCCTCGGGTTCAGCGACAAAAGTAGCTGAAGCAGCCAGGTCCATGAAGAGCTCAAGTACTATGATTTGTATTGGGGCAAAGGGTAGCGGAATACCTAAGATAATAGGGATGAGAAAGATGGAGACCAATGCTACTTTACATGCTAAGTAGTAGCGGACCCCTTTGCGCAAATTGTCGAAGAGTTTGCGCCCTTCTTTAACTGCGATTTCTATGGTGGTAAAGTTGTCATCGGTCAAAATCATGCTTGCTGCTTCTTTGGCGACGTCGGTTCCGCGTGTGCCCATGGCAATTCCGATATGTGCTTCTTTAAGTGCTGGAGCATCGTTTATGCCGTCGCCTGTGACAGCTACGATTTCGCCGTTCTCTTTGAGTAACCTAACCAGACGCAGCTTGTCTTCTGGAGTAACTCGAGCAAAAATATATGTGTTCTTCAATGCTTCTTTTAGATCAGCGTCGGTCATCTTTGCGATTTCATCCCCTGTTAGCACTTTTGAGCTGTTTATGCCGACTTGATAGGCGATGGTTCTTGCAGTTTCAGGGTGGTCTCCTGTAATCATAATTACTTTGATTCCTGCTTCTTTACAAGTTTGGATGGCTCCCCTTACTTCTTTGCGTGGTGGATCAATGAAGCCTATGATTCCGACGAAAACGATGTTTTTCTCAAGAATTTCCTTCTCCGATGGTGCATCTGTTGGTAATCTGTGGTATCCAAAACCCAAAAGGCGTTCGCCCGAACGCGCCATCTTAACTATTGCCAAGGAAACTTCATTTCTAAGGGCATCGGTAAGCGGTGATTCTTCACCCTTCAACAAAATTCTGTCGGCGTTTTCTAGGATTCTCTCAGGTGCACCGCTCGACAAAGCCACCATTGAGTTGCCATATTGGTAAATGTAAGAAGCAAGTTTGCGTTTAACATCAAAGCTTAATTCGTCTTTGAGAACCCAATCTTTTGACAGAAGTTCGACTTCCAAGCCATCCTGTTTTAGGTTTTGTAGGATTGCTTGTGTCATCGGATTACCAGACATTGGGGCGTTACGGATTGCGTCGCTCGATAGAAGCGCTGTTTTTAATGCAGCTTTTTCGTTTTCTTTAAACTCAGTTGCTGAGGTTACTTTGGTATCAAAGTAAAGGTGTTCCACCCGCATATTGTTCTCGGTAATTGTGCCAGTTTTGTCAGTAGCTATTACTGTTACTGTTCCAAGGGTTTCTGCTGCACGCAAACGCTTCACTATGGCGCCTTTGCGGGACAAAGCGTAGCTGCCTACTCCTAAAACCATCGTAATTATGATAGGCAATTCCTCGGGGATAACAACGAATGCCAAAGACAAACCATAGAGCACAGCTTCTGCTGGGCTAGGTTGCAAACCCCTGATGTAACTTAAGACTGGTATGAGTATGGCGAAGAATAATGCAACCCAAACAAGCGTCTTAGAGAGCTGTTTCATAGCCAATTGAAGTGCTGTTTTAGGTTCTTTGGTGGCTTTGGTTATGCCAGCGACTCTTCCAAGTTCCGTGCTAATTCCAGTTGCGGTTACAATTGCCTTTGCTCGTCCCCTTGAGACTACGGATCCCGTGAAAAGCATGTTAGTTTGATCTGTGATTCTGGTTTCAGTCGGCAATGCTAAGGTGGCGTCTTTGGCGGCTGGGAACGATTCGCCGGTTAACGAAGATTCGTCCATTTCCAACCCGTAAGCCTCTAGTAGTCGAGCGTCCGCTGGAACTCGCTGTCCCACATTCAAAAGTAAGATGTCGCCTGGAACCAAAAACGCTGTTTGGATCTCAACTGGTTGACCATTTCTGAGCACTAACGCGGTCGACGGAGCTAGTTTCTTGAGCGCAGAAATTGAGCTCTTAGCTCTGTATTCATTCCAAACTTCGGCGAGAACAAGAATTATTATAATTATGATGATTGTTAGCGCGTCAGTTAAACTGCCTAAGATGCTGTAGAGAACTCCAACAGCAATTAGCAGGAGAATCATAGGCTCAGTGACTTCTTCCCGCAAAATGCCTATGAAACGGATTTGCTTCTCCTCAATGATGCTGTTTTTTCCATATCTGTTTAAACGTATTGCTGCCTCTTGGTCTGTTAAACCTCTCTCAGGATTAACATCCAATGAACGCGTGAGATCTTGAGTGTCTTTTGAATGCGCTTGGCTCATCGCAATACCTAAACATCACTGAGTTGGGAAATTACTAAAGGTTGCGAAAACGGCCCTGCCCCACATAAGATTGCTCAGAAGGAAATGACTTAAAAAGCTTACATCCTAAACAAATAAATGATATTCTTGGGGTTAATAAGTTGAATAGGCGTTCTTAGGCGGATTGGAACAATCGCTAAATAACGATTTGTTCTTTGAAACCGTTTTTTAGCTTATTATGCAAAACTTTATAACCGCGCCGAACGTTTTGAGTCTAAAAAGGTAGAAGTAAGATGAAATTCGGCACATACATGTTTGAAGCAAAGAAAGTTCCAGGCTTCGACTATGACCTTTTCCGAGTAAAACCAGAAGTAGGCAGACGAATGCCACCCAAAGCTGACATGCACAGCAACATCGCAATCTTCGGAGACAACGTAACCGCCCGCATCCACCCAGACTGGATCAGCCAATCTGACTTAGGACCAGCATGGAGAACAAATGACAACTTTAACGTACGCTGGGAAGTACTATGCGCAACACAACCAGAGCACAGAGCTGAACAATTAGACTACATCGAAGACGTAGCACGCAAAAGCCAAGGAATCTGGCTAAACAGCATCCACTTCGCAGAACACGGCCACTGCACATGCCCACGATGCAAAGACCTATGGAAGAAAAGCGGCTTAAGCTGGTACGAATGGAGACGAAAAGAAATCACCGAATACATGGCACAAGTAAGCGACCGCGTACGTAATAAAGCAAAGAAAAAGTTTGTCATCGGAGTCCTTCCAGACCCAGTCACAAACTATGAACGTTTCGGCGTATGGTTCGACGATCTCGCACCGCTAACCGATGAATTCCTAGTCGTGATGTTCAACAAAAACTATGCTACTCCATGGTACAATGAAATGCTTACACGCAACTTCAAGAAACTCTTCAAAGACGTAAAACTAAACATTGCACTCTACGTTATCGGGCCCGGAGACGATCCAAAAGAAACACCAACTCCCGCTGAACTCTTAACAGTCTCAGTTCGCATGGCACGCGCAGGAGTGGACGGACTACTATACCTCACAGACAAAGCAGCACAAATGCAAGAATTCCAGAAAGCAGCAATCGCCCAAAAAGATGTTCGCGAACGCCTAGTAAGTTACGGCGGAAAGCAAGGTCAAGAAGTTCTCGACTTAGTTACAAGTTGGGAAAAACTGTTCTAAAATAGACCAAACCGTTGCAGGCAGAAACAACCTATAGTGGTAAAAACCACCAAGGCTGCCCTTTTTATTTAATTAAAAAAATTCTATTGTATGTACCCTAAGTTTTTGTTTTGGGTTTCGTTTATTTCCTTCATCGACTCGTAATGCGCTTCAATTAAGATTTTGAGGGCGTCGATGTTTTTTGTAATATCTTCTACTTCGCCACTTTTCTGTAAAACCCCAGATTTTACAAGTTGCTCGTTTATTTTGCTGACTGAAACTTCAATGACCTTAACTTTGAACGCAAAAATCTGTAATGTGTAGAGAAGGCTAAGCTGAGAAGTTAAACGTTCTAAACGATCTAACTCGAGTGTTTTTCCAATGAACGCTCTTAATTTTTGTTCTTGAGATGCAAGCGGTGAAACAAGAAGACCCTCGTATATGGCCGTTTGTTTTGTGGTTGCTTCCTTGGTTTCATCCACGACTTTTTGAACGCGTTTTGCGGTTTTATCTAACATCTCTAAGACTTCATCCATCAAGTATTCCCCAAATCAATGTTAATTTTACTTTTAGGAGACTATATGACCCATTATATATAGCTTAAACAAATTTTAGACAGGTTTTTAATAGGTAAGCTTTTAGGCAAATCAATACATAATAACAGAACCAGAATTAACAAGAGGAATATTATGCCTTCACTAGCAAAAAAGAATGCAGCAAAAAAGAAGAAACATGAAGAAAAAACCGGGAAGAAGTAGCTCTTTTCGTTTCTAAGCGCTACTTAACCGAAAAAACCTCTCATACCTTTTCTCTTTATTAAAGCGTTATCTTTGCTTTTGTTGAATGTAAGGATTGGCTAATCAGAGGTAGATCTAAATAATTTTCTCCCATTAAAGAGGGTTTTCTCAATGTTTGAAGAGTAAGAAATTAAAGTGTTACCAGCCTATCTCTCCAATCACAGGATGAACACCGATTGGCAGTTTTCGTAACTAAAGCAGACGGTTCCAAACAGTTATTTGATAAAGAAAAAATAGTAAGGACCTGCCAACGAATTGGCGCAAATAGCGAGGTATCTATTCAAGTCGCGCAAGAAGTGGAAAAAAACCTCTACGAAGGCATAACAACCCAGAAAATCCTTCAAATAATTTTCACCTTAATGGGTGAACACAAACCCGCAGTCAAACACCTATTCGACCTAAAATATGGCATAAGCCTAATGGAACCTAAACCCGAATTCGAAGCCTTTGTCCGCGTTCTCTTAGCTCATAGCGGTTTTCAAGTTAAACCGAACACGATTCTGAGGGGATTGTGTGGGGAGCATGAGGTGGATGCAATAGCCACTAAAGATGGCTTAACTTATTTTGTGGAAGCAAAACATCATTTTAACTATCACACCCTGACGGGTCTTGACGAGAGTCGTATAGCTCGAGCAATCATAGAAGACGTGACAGAAGGCTACGCAAGTGATGCAGCAAAAATCAAAATTGATCGCGCAATGATAGTTACCAACACCCGATACTCCGAGCATGCCATAAACTATGGTCGTTGCCGTGGTATTTTTCAGGTGGGGTGGGCTTCTCCTGAAGGTTTTGGTTTAAGAGAGGTAGTGGAGAAACATAAGTTGTATCCTTTAAGTTGTCTTCGAGGGGTTAGTACGGAAACGAGGCTGCGTCTGGTTGAGGCGGGAATTGTGCTCATAAAGCAGTTGTTGGAACAGGATAGCAGATATATTGAAAGGAAAATCGGGTTATCGAACGAAGTTGTTTTGTCTATAATGGAGAAAGCCAGACACACAACAGAAACAATATGGTATTAGGCTTTGAGTGGTTTGGAGATATCGCCCGAAGAATTCCTTTTGTTTTCTTTGTGTGGGTGTGGGGCGATAATATGGCACATTACCCTTTGGGGTTTGGTTTTTTTTACCTGTTGTGATGCAACAGAGGACATGATTGCCATTTTGAGGGTATGGTTGGGTAAATGTGTTTTTTTGGGTTTTTGTGTGTGACAAAAAGTTGTGTTTTGATATGTGAAGTTTTATGTTTTGTTTGGTGAAATATGGCGGATTGTTCCAATTTAAGATGAATATGTATGTTGCAAATGGGGTTTAGGTTGGGTGATATGGCTGGTTTGTGGCGGTTTTTGGTAAATCGGTTGTGTTTGGGGTTTTTTCGGTTCCCTATTTTGATGTTTTTTGGCTTATTCTGCCCTGTTTTGGAGCTGTTTTGTCGTATCTGGGAGAGTTTCTTACTTAAAAAAGCATAGCGTTGGGCTGAGTATCGGCGAGTAGATAGGTGTGTTAAGAGTTTGGAGCAGACCGCGTGAGAGGGATAGCGGTTGAGGGCTTGGAGTTCTGGTTTGCGGGGTGGATTGGTTCACACAGTAATGTTGGTTTGTATGTTGGGCTGTGTGGGTGTTGTGTGGAGGGATGTTGGGTTTTCTATTCCTGTGCCATGTGGAGCAGCCTGATAAACTGCAAAAACGGCAAGCGTGACGGAAAGGTCAGTGCTACTTTTGCCGTGACTGTGGCTATATGTTTTCTGAGGGCTCCACAAAAAGCTATTTCTAAGTTGACTAAACAATTACCCACTTAGAAAGAAGAAAATGTATGCTTGAGTTATTAAATCAATATTTTTCCATTACTTTTCTAGTTGCGATTTCAATATCTTCCACTTTAATGGTTTTTCTTCGGGCATGAATGGAATAATCACGTGCTTCTTTAGCAATTTTAACGCCAATTTCCTCGAGAACTTTTGCAAGTAACTCCGCTGCTTCTTCACTCACTCTTTCTGCTCCTGCTTTCTTACATAATCTGTGCATTGGAGCCACGGCTATTTCTAATTCGTTCATATCGACTTTCTCCGCAGTCTCTTTTTATTTTTAAGTCAATATTAAGCTTTGTTATCTATTTCATCATTTTTTAGCAAATTATAAATACTAATAGCCACATAAATTGAATCCCGAGGTTATTTTAATGGCAAAGAAACCAGTTAAGAAAGTAGCAAAGAAAGCCCCAGCAAAGAAAAAGTAAACCCTCGGCAAAGGCATAGTTACCTCTCTATTTTTCTTTTTTTACTCAATAAAATGATCTTTCTTCGGCAAACTTGATGGCACTTCAAAAAATTCACCCTTGATAAGTCACCGAATTTGAAGGCGATAAAATCTTTGAAAACGTAAATAACCAACAACCACCCGATGACAGGATTTGTTAAAGGATGTTAAGTGATCTGGGGGGGATTTGAACCCCTGCCAGAGTGGAGATATCACCCGCAAAACCCCTTTTTTTCAGGTTATGGCTGGAACAAAAATCGCTCCGCATCTCTCATAATGCGTTTGGCTCGAATTGTGTAATTTGCTGATAAAAATACGGGATTCTACTTTTTGCGGTTTAACCTACGATCTGAGTCATGTCTTTGATGATTCCTTTTTCTACTTCAATGGTCCACAGCATTTCGGGTACGTCAACGATGAGAAATAGGCCGACTGTTAAGATGGATTCGATCGAGGCCACTGCTAGGTTCTGGATGAATTTGCCTATGCCTATATGAATTGCGAAATTGTTGGGCTGACCCGATATTAGGATGGTGAACGCTCTATTCGCATCGATGATGCCCCGTAAAACTCCAGCTTTCTGCGCTTGTATGATTATGCCCATAGGATTATTGGTTGACTGTGTTTTATAGCCTTCGGATGATAGTTTCTGAATGATTTGTTGTGATAATTGATTTAAATCCTTATTTTTTCCTTCAAAATGGATTACTTTCTCAGATACTACATCGTCATGGCCATCAAAATGGAGTGGTATATCGTCATTTGACAAACTAAAAACCTCAAGATCATATTAGAACGGCGACTAATTAAGAGTTTTTAAAAAAAAAGTCATTATCGACGAACTTGAATTCTGAAGAATTGGAACGCGCTAAAAGTCTGTGACAGGTCCAGAGTGCGGCAGGCAAAGAAACTGCAAAGACGGAAAAAGGCAAACCCGTCTCGGGAAAATTCAGTGCTACCTGTGCAGCGAGTGCGGCTACAGGCCTCCATTTTCGTCATGTCTAACTTACATCAGACCTGAAGAAATATGAATTACCTAAAACAAACTTGTAGAAGCAGGATTTGCTTTTGTATGTGACTTCGGTGCTAACAAGATTTTCAAAAAACACAAGTAACTTTCAAGGGGACCAGGAATCAGTTAAAAAGATGTATCAGTGGACTGGGGGGGATTTGAACCCCCGACCTCTTGAGTGCAAGTCAAGCGTTCATGCCAGCTGAACTACCAGCCCACGGCTTGCACTTCCCGAATCAGATACGGTTCCTTGATATTTAGCTTTTGCCAGAACGGATGAATTGCTTAAAACGTTATATCCCCAAAATCCATAACATTAACCTTGAGGCTTGAAGTTGGATTTAAAAACAGTGAAAATTGACCCGCCCAAAGACTGCAACACCATTCTTGGTATGGCACATTTTATAAAAACTGCCGAAGACCTCTACGAAGCCCTTGTCAATTCTGTGCCAAACATCCAATTTGGTTTGGGCTTCTGCGAAAGTTCCGGTCCATGCCTTGTACGTCATGAAGGAAATGACGTGGAACTGAGGCGTTTGGCGGCGGAGAAGGCGTTTGAAATCGGCTGCGGCCACAGTTTTTTGATATTCTTAAGGAACGCTTATCCATTGAATGTTTTAGATAAAATTAAGAAGGTGCCTGAAGTCTGCACTGTTTATGCGGCTACTGCTAACCCGATAGAAGTTATAGTCGCCGAAACCTCTCAGGGTAGAGGCATCATAGGCGTAGTCGACGGATTGAAAAGTAAGGGCATAGAAACCGACTCAGACATCGTTGAAAGAAGGCAGTTTCTGCGGAAAATCGGCTACAAACTCAAGTAAACGCCACCATAAACTATTTTAGTTCACTTAGGAATCAACCCTTAACAGACTTAGCGATGTGTTTTTATGGCTTTAGAGAGAAACATGGCTCAAATTGAAGCTTACCGAAAACAGGAATCTGTGCAACAACAGAACCTAAAAGAAAAGATGGGCAAGATAAAACATAAAATCGCCATAATAAGTGGCAAAGGCGGAGTTGGAAAAAGCACCGTTACAGTGAATCTTGCAACGGCTTTTGCAATGCAGGGCAAACGAGTTGGTGTTTTGGATGCGGATATTCATGGACCGAGCGTCCCAAGGCTTCTGGGTTTAGAGGGGCAACATGTTGAGAGTAGCTCGACGGGTGCAATTCCTGTTGCTGGTCCTTTAGGTATGAAGGTTATGTCTATTGATTTCTTTATGTCTGAGCAAACCCCAGCAATTTGGCGTGGCCCCCTAAAGATGCGGGCAATTCGACAGTTCTTATCAGATGTCGATTGGGGAGAACTTGATTTCCTCTTCATCGATTTGCCACCTGGAACGGGTGACGAACCCTTAAGCATAGCTCAACTTCTACCCGACATCGACGGCGTAGTCATCGTAACAATGCCATCTGAACTATCAAGCTCAATTGTAAAGAAAGCAATCACCTTCGCTGAAAGACTAAAAATGCCAATTATTGGCGTAGTAGAAAACATGAGCGGTTTTATATGTCCCCATTGCGGAACGAAAACTGAGATTTTCCAATCAGGCGGCGGCAAAAAAATGGCTCAAGAAATGGCTGTAGAATTTCTTGGCAGCATTCCCATTGACCCAACCGTCGGCGTTGATTCTGATAAGGGTACACCATTTGTGCTTTCGCATAAGGATTCAGTTGCGGCTAAGACATTCATGGACATAGTGCTGAAAGTTCAAGACAAATTAAATAAAAACCAACACTAAACCCTTTTTTTGTTATGCCAGCTTTTTTCTTGGTTTATTCTTTCAAACAAGCCAATGAATTATAAGACTTTCAATAAAAACCAAAAGCGGATATTTATTTAAAAGGAATAAAAGTAAAAAGATTGGAGAGCTTAAAACTCCCAGGTTTAATTTTTTTGTCCGTAGTTCATTACTCTTTTGTAAGAGTAATTTCTATGGTTGAAACCATCCTGGACCTATTTTCGCCTTCGCGTGGTGGCATTTCTGCAGTGCCGATTGCGATCTTTGTCACTTTGAGGTCTTTTATGAAGCGGCTTCGTGTAATTTCTGCTACGTCAACTGCTGTGGTGATTGCTTGTCCTCGGGCTTTTAGGGTAATTTCTTTACCTATGCCTGAAGAGAATGCGGTTATGATGGCGAGTACATAGCTCATTGGTGGTTTATTTCCGACGAATATAACGTCACTAGCTTTTTCTGTCATATCATATCACTCCTTTTTTTAGTTGTTTTTTCGCGATTAAGTAACGTTCTTTGCCTTTTCAGGCTGGGAACGTTAACCCAAGATTATGCAAAACTTCCTAATAAACCAAATTCAGCAATCCGATATCCACATAAACGCTAAATCGCGGAGAATTAAACGTGGAATTGCTTCTCCATAACTTAATCATCTGTTTTTCAGTTAAAACCATGTCTTTCTTTACTTAGCAATAGAAAAAACGCTATAGTTTTATACCTCAACTTTGAAGGGAAGGTACAGTTAGAGAGGGATTATTTCATGTCCGTGTCGCCTGGTCTAAGAGAAGTTTTAGCAAGAAGAATTGCTGGAGAAATAATTCTTTCAAGCAACCCAGGCTCAACTATGAAGAAGTGGCGCGAACTCTTCGGTCTTTCCCAAATCAACCTCTCAGACGCCATGGGCCTCTCATCTTCAGTCATAAGTGACTATGAGAGTGGTAGAAGAAAAAGCCCAGGCTCCAAGTTCATACGACGCTTCGTGCTGTCGCTTTTGCATATTGACGAAGGCAAAGGCAGCCGATTCATCCGGGAATTCGCTAAACTAACCAGTTCACCCAGCATGGCAGTTGTGGATCTCAGAGAATTTCCTATCCCAGTCAGAGTCGAGTACCTGTGCAAAGCTATCGGCGGGGAAGTTGTGGCTTGCAAAGAAAAATTCGTTAAAGAAGTCAATGGCTATACAGTAATTGATAGCAGAAAAGCAGTTGAAGCGTATTCTGGAGCAGAGTACGCGCAGCTTTTTGGCGCCTCAACCGAGAGGGCACTGATTTTCACTAGCATAGAAACGGGTTGTTTGCCCATGATGATCGTTCGCGTTAGCAGCCTCAAACCACGCGTCATTGTATTCCACAAGATGGTTCCCGATGAAGAAGCTTTACGAATAGCAGAGTACGAGCAAATACCTCTAATCTATTCAACTTCGCCAACTTTGGAGCAACTGGTGAAGTCTTTACGTAAACTATACCGTATAGCATTGCGGGTGAAACTTGGCAGGCGTCTAGTGCGTCCTCCACCAAAAATAAGCGCTTAAAAATGTTGAGAATTCGTTGCAGATTGGTTTTGGTGCGCTAGCTTATCCTTAAATTGAAAGCTTATAACTAGAAACGGGTTCTCGTGTCATTGAGAACCAAAATTGCCCACGTACTTCAACACGTAATTTTTGGGACAAAGCGGCGCTATGCGCGCTACTTCCATTCCCAAACCTTCAAGTGGAAGTTACCTGTTTCGTCGACGTCCAGCTCCCAGACTCCCGGCACGTTATTTAGCCTTGCAAATTTAGGCGAGGAAGTCTGCCAGATAACTCCACCCCGCCAACTCGCCTTGAGACCACTTCCGGTAGGTCGCCCCCTTCCATGAGCGTTCACACCTACAATATCCCCATCCTTGATTGTGCAGATTCCGTTGAACTCTGCAATCAAGGTTCCTCCCTGCGGTGTTGCGACGCCTGTATAGATAGATGAATAGTCTACACCGAACAATTTGCCCGTGCCCTGATATGTCGCTTCTACTCTTCCGTCGGGGAGTACCCTAATTCCTGCTAATTTTCCAGTTTCTTCAAAAGCTAAATCTCCTAGAACCATGTGATTAATCTCCTAAAAGTATATTATTATTGAGTCTGTGACTGATATTTATATTTTATCTGTTCTGGTCGAATCTTTAGCCTCAGTCAAATGGAAGATTGTTGTTAAATTTTAAGCCGTATGCTCTACTGAATTTCGGGATAAACCAGCGCGCTAATGGATTGAAAAAGTGCCAGCAGACCTCCTCTAATCGTTTATGCTCAGTTTGACTGTAGGATCCAAAATATGTCGATTTTGCTCAAAGACCTTATTACCCAGAAACCCATTTTTCCCTATTTGTGATTTGAAATGTGCGAATTTAACATAATCCTAAACGGAATAGTCCAATTCAAAGACGTCATCTACATCAAAGTGGAAGGCGACAATGTCACAGTCAAGAACATTATGGGTGAAGCTAAAGAGTTCAAAGGCTACAAAATCGTTGAAGTTGACGTTCCCAACACAAGACTTGTCCTCTCTGCTCTAAAACAGTAGCTTGATATTAGCTAAAGATTTGCCTGCATTTTTTTGTGTATTTAAGATTACTTATACATAGAGGTTTCAATTTTTCTCCAGTGGAAATGAGGGGTTAAACATAAATTACTTAAAAAACCATGGAGAAAACATAGGCAACTCACGCAATGGAGCAATTTACGGCAAAAAGCCAAATGGCTCATTACCGAACTATGGATTTGTTTTTTTCAGGATTTATATATCCAAAGATGTCTAGTTAATGCAATGACAAGTCGCGTCGCCAACTGTTTTGGCAAGGAAACAAAATGAGTAACAGGCTAAAATTTGAACAAGACCTAACTTTTCTTTTGTCTAGGTTAACCATTGATGCCCCGCCAGAAGTTGAAAACAAACTTAACATGCTAAAAGATTGGTTAATCAAACTTCAAAAAGAAAATGTCGTAAAAATTAACCACACTGTAATGGAACTGGTTTTGGCCAAATACCTCATCCAGAAGGGTTACGAAATTCAACTTGAATATCCTTTAAGCGAGCTCTTAACCTGCGACTTGTATGGCATAAAGGGTTTGGGAAATCTGATTGTGGAAATAGAAACAGGCTTTATCCCTCCTGAAAATGCTTTAGCTCCTTTGACTTACACGACTGCAAGGTTAGCGAGTAAAATTATCCGGTATAGCAGTTTCGCAGGAAAATTTGCGTTAGGTGTCCCACCACACTACATCCTGCCTTTCCCTTCTACATTAGCTAAACCGCCGCGAAACCGCTCAGAACAAGAAATAGCTCAAATCAAAAAACTCTGCGACACATACTACCGAAAACCCCCCGTTACACTTGAGGAAATCCGAAACGCACGCATACAAGACATTTACATTATTGACGTGGACCATGCAGAAGTGCTGGAAATAGATCCTGAAGCGTACCTCAAAAGAGCAATGCAGAAAGGCATAGTTTACGATTACATTCAGCCGGATCTCAAGGAGCTTTGACACTGGATGTCGTTCTACGTTTACATTCTGCTCTGTATGGATGGAAGCTTCTACACGGGTTACACCAAGGATTTGGATGAGCGGTTAAAGCAGCATGAAAACGGGAAAGGCGCAAAATACACCAAAGCTCATAAACCACAAAAAATCGCGTATGTGGAGCTTTTCGGTTCCAGAAGCAGCGCAATGAAGCGTGAGAGGGCAATAAAAAAGCTTACCCACCAACAAAAGCGCGACTTAATTTGTTCTCAGAGCAAGAAATAATTTTTGTAGTGTCAGCTGTTTTGTGAAAAAAGAAGGCTCGGTTGCCGTTTTTAGATGAGTAAAGTTAAGGCTGCACCAGTAATTATTGGAATCAGCACATTATCGTTTACTGGTAAAGGCAAGACTTCGATTGTCATGGCAATCGCTGCCCCAGCCAAAGCCAACCATGGCGAAACAAAGAATGTTCCAGCCAAAAACGCAAAGAAGAAACCAGCCAACGAACCTTCCCACGTCTTTCCTTTGTTAAATGGCAAGGAAGTGGAAATTAATCCTCCAAAAATCGAAGCTGCGCTGTCGCCTAAACAGAACATGGCAATCGCTGCTCCGGCTGCGTGAGTTGGAAACAAAAGTAAAGTCGTGACTATTCCAAAGGCAAAGTAAAGAGGTGATGCAGCAAAACCGTAAAGTTCAGACTGAGAAGCTGCATGACGCGTAATAGCTGAAACTAAAGTTAATTCGCGCCCTTCTAAACGCCTAAGTTCGGAGACTGTATAGACGATGGCGATTAGGATGATTAATGCGGCGACAACAGGGACAGTGATTAACCCTGCAATGACAGGCATAAAAAATCCTGCAGCATGAATGTCTTCTCTTACAAGATCATTTATCGACGGAAAAGATCGTTTATGCTTATCTCCGTCAATGACGTGTAAAATGCTTGAAAGTTTACCATTAATTACTCTGTCAGCCTTGATGCGGAGTACAAAATCAGCGTTAAAACCAATTTTTAACACTTCAGGCGCGAAAATGCAACGGTTGTTTCGGTCATCAGCGACAACCACGCAATCCTTTAGCTCCAAGTTTTCGGCGGCTAATATTTTGAGTAGAATTTTCAATTTCCCGGAAGGTTGAATGGCGTCACCGTGTATCTGGCCTGTTAACTTTCCATCTTGGGTTTCAACGTCGATGCCGTAAGCGTATTCTGCACTTAAGCAATCGGCTAACTTTTTAACAATGACTGTTGGTAACCCTGAACTAATTAAAGCAATCTTGCAGTTCCTCTTTTTTAGTTGATTAAAAATGCTTTTTAGAAAGGGCGTTGCAGGAATCTTGTCAAAGATGCACTCCAGGGTTTCAAGTTCTATGCCTTTTAGATTGCTGAAAACATGCTTTAATGCTGATTCGAGCTTTAAAATGCCTGCTTCATAAAGAAAACCGAAGAAAAGAAGTTTAATTAGCTTAAATAACCCTAAAGTTTTGCCCAATTCAAAAATAAAGCGGTTTTTGGGGATGAGCACTCCTTCGACGTCGAAAACTACAAGTCTGGGTTTTTCCGTTTGAGCCATTTCTATCTTTACTCACGATTTAGCGCTGTTTGCTTAAAGAGTTAACAGTGCTAAAGATAAAATTATCCTGTCTGGGTACATTGGTGCTCTTTATTTTGTAGCTCTAAGGGACATCCGCCACCACAAACTTGCAGTTGGTCACAGTCCTTGCATTTTTCCTCTACAAATTCTCTTTTTCTAAGTTTTTCTGCTATGGGATTGTGCCAAATCTTTTCCCAGGGTTCGGCTAAGATGTTTCCGAGGCTTTCGAAGTAGCTTTGGCAAGGGTAAACGTCGCCGTTTGGTCCAACGCAAGCGTTTATCATGGCTGCGGTGCAGCTTTTTACGCCTAAACCCAACTGCACTGGGTCAAATTGGCAGTACTGGGTTGGCGTGTACCAAAGGAACTTGAGGCCAATCAATTGGGCTTTGTCTCGGATTTGAGGCAAAAGAATCTTCAGATCTTCTACCGATAAAGCGAATTCTTCGCTTGCTTCTGGTGCTTTGCCTGAGTAGATAAGGCTGTTGCAGCCAAACGCGTCCACGCCAAGCCCTTTGATGTAATCGACGGTTGTTAAGAAGTCGGCTGCGTTATGTTTGCTCAACGTGGTGTTGGTTGAAACATAAATTTTTGATTGAACTGCATTTCGGATTCCCGCAATGGTTTCTTTCCAACTGCCCTTCGCGTCTGTCATTTTATCGTGAATCTGGGGCTTGTGGGATTCCAACGTTACCTGAACAAAATCTAAACCTGACTTCTCAAGCACATCCACAAACGCTTTATCCTTGAGCTTTCGCCCATTACTAATCAAACCCGTAACCATGCCTTTGTTTTGAGCGTACAAGAGCAGTTCAGGCAAATCTTCCCGCAAGGTGGGTTCGCCGCCTGTGAATGTTAAGATGAAGACGCCGATGTCGCTGAGCTTATCAATCACGCTTTTCCACTGTGCCGTTGTTAGTTCGGGGGTTTCGTGTGGTCCGCCAGCGTAGCAGTGGACGCAGTCGTTTTGGCACCTAAACGTCAAAGCTAAATCCATGCGAAGCGGCGCAGAATACTGGTAGCTAAAGGGCTCCATTTTTTCGATTTCAAGAAAGCTCACAGGGTCAATTTTCGCAGTCTGCGCAAGTGTACTTACCGTGTAAACAAGCTTCTCGTAATCGGCTTTGGCAGTTTCAGCACCAACGCGGTACATTCCCCGGATTTTTTTAACTACATCTTTTTCGGGCAAGCCCTGCATAAAAAAGTAAGCTAATGCCGTTGCCGTTAGGTTCAGATGCAGGATTCTGTCGCCGTTAATCACCATAACGCCCTGTCCACTTGCTTCAACACGAAGCTGCAAGGACATCCCTGCGAACTTGTCCTCTCCGCGGTAACTGTATCTTCCAAATGGGATGGTTTTTTTCTTAAAGAAACTCATATTTAATGGCCTCCTCCGCCTGCACAGGCGCAAGCGCATGAAACGCAAGCGCAGGCACAGGCACATGCCGCACACGCACAGACACAATCCGCCTTTGGATGAGCTGGATCATGAGACGCTTTTGGCGGCGCTGGAACGATAGCGTTGGCGAATTTTTCCATGCTACCAACTATGTTGTTTGAGGTTTTTTCGACTGATGTGGCGATGTTGTTGGCGAAGTCTGCTCCTGGAATTTTTGGAGCCGGACCAGACTGCGTTGGTACGTTAACGTTTGGCGAATATGTTGGGTTTGGATGATATGTTGTATAACCGTACCACCACCAGAACCACAATGGATTAGGCTGAATATAGCCTGTCCTGAACACGGTTTCAGTTCGTGTCCGCTGGTTAGGGTCAAGCAAAAGCCAAAGCAGTTGCTCATCGTAAGCATTAGCAGCCAACTCAACTGTGCCAGCTTGTTCCACTTGAGTCCAAGCTTGAGCAGCGATTTTTCGGTAATAATCCACTGTGTCTTTTCGGCTGTAGCCCTGCAGCTTCTGTTCCACCGTGTCACGTAGGAACATAATTGTGTGTGCAAGTTTTTCCTCGTCGAGGCTGCCATCGGTTTTAAGTGAGTTCAAGAAATCGATCTCGTAATACCTCAGGGGGTCGTCTTTGGTGCCCGTTTTGTTTTCGAAAGGCGGCAATAATTTTAGTTTTAAGGAGGGTTTGGTTTCTTGCGCCCAGACCGCTCTTTTCTGTAAGAGGCTATAGAGAATTTCGGTAACTATCTGGGGCGGCTTCATGTCAAGGAGGTAAGAGGCTTCAACCGCGGTTAAGCCACGTTTAACGCCTAAGCTTTCCATGCCGACTTTCGGTGAAGTATAGCTGCTTTTGCTGAGTGCTCTAATTATTAAGGCGAAAATGGCAATTGCAAATAAAACCCCAACAACACCTACTATAATTCCATAAGAGCCCAGGCTGAATCCTCCCCCTCCCGAACTCGGAACGTAGTTGGGCAAAAACTTTGCTGGAAAAGAAACACCTACCAAAAACTGCTCATTTGGTTGGATGACGGGTTTTTCCCAGTAAACCGTCAATTGCCCATTAACGGTGGAGGTGCCGTTATAGAAGTTCTGGGTAGTTTTCACATCAGCTACAGTGACATCGGGCGGCAAAACAATTTGGACACGCACATCGTTGATGGCTGTGTCGGATATCCACTGGGGAATAAACTGCATCCCAAAGTTTCCAGAGTTCTGGGTGTCATTGCTTATCATGCCTGCAACGTTAGTTGTAACCGTGAACCAGACTGATTGTCCAGTGGTTAAGGGCTGGTTTAATGTGACATCAATTCGGTAGTCGCCTCCGCTGCTGGCGTCGACAACATTGAGCGAGTTGCCGTATTGATCTACTGCTTGGCCAGGTGTGAAGTCGCTTTTGGGTTGTCCAACGTAGAATCCGTGTAAGACCCCTGAGGTTACTGTTAGGGTTATGTTGTAGGTTAAGTCAATGGTGCCATCTTGGTTGATGAAGATTTGAGCCCACTCATGGTCAACTGTGTATGTCAAGCTTTGTGCGTTGACGCTGCTTGTCGCTGAAACTGTAACCGCCAAAATCAGCAGTAAAGCGAAAAGCAACGGAATTTTTTTTACCATTTTGGTTCCTCAGTAATCTCAAAAGTGGTACCGCAGTAAGGGCACTTAACGTATGGTACACCTGAAACAATCTTGATTTGGTCAGCGCTAATTGACCCGCCGCAGTTGGGGCATTTGATCTGCGCAGCCTTCATTTGTCCTGAAACCTTCAGTTGCTGGATAACCGTTTTGGGTTTGCGGGTTGTGTAGTAGATTCCTACGATTATGGCTAAGCCAATTATGAAGAGTATGCCGCTTGTTGCAAGACGCGCTGATGTAGCTTGCACTGAAGCTGCGAGTGCAAAGATAATTGCAAGAAAGAACACAACTGCCGCGGCTATGCCGCCAAGGATGGGTAAGATTCTCATAACTATTTTCTGTAAGGCTTGAAGATTTAAATCTAGTCCCTTTAGTTCAGCTGAAACGCTTGACTTGCCCTTAAGAGGTTGGGGCTTCAAATCAAGCCTGGATCAATTTAGGACCATAGGTTAGACAAAAACAAGTTTACCTGAAGGGGTTTGCAGAGGCTCTGCAGCGTGAATGCAAGCTTGTCAATAAATCTTGACTTGTTTTCAGTGACTTAGTCCAGAGTTGTTGACAAAAAAGCTTTTATTAGAAACATTACCTGAGCTTTTCCTGTAGTCGTGTCTAAGATGAATGGATCGTTAAAGAAGAGCAGGCTGATTGTGTATATCGCGTTTATTATTCTACCGCTCTTAATTTTCCCTGTCAATGCAAACTGGGTAATGTTCCGCGGGGACCTCTCCCGCAGCGGCGCCGTAGCAACCGACTGGACTCCCGGACAGGTTACGTGGAATTTCTCAACCGGTGACAAAGTTAGGTCCTCACCCGCCATTTCAGACGGAATAGTCTACGTTAGCTCATACGACAACTATGTGTACGCACTTGATGGCGCAACTGGGGCTAAACTTTGGAGTTTTAAAACTGATGGCGACGTTTATGCTTCTCCCGTCGTTGCTGATGGTGTAGTCTACATTGGGTCGCAAGACGAAAAATTATATGCCCTCAATAGCTCCACAGGCACCCAGATCTGGAGCAGAGCTTTCATCAACGGCTACCATACCTCCACCGCAGCGGTGGCGAATGGAGTTGTATACTTTGGCAGCGGCAACGGTACTATCTATGCGCTCAGCGTCTCGGATGGGTCGACGATTTGGAGTTTTAGAGTCAACTGTAACCCTTTCTCTTGTCCAGTCGTAGTCAATGGGGTTGTCTACATCGGCGCAATCGATGCCAGCTCGGGGCAAATGTATGCGCTGGACGCAGCCACAGGCGCCAAAATCTGGAATTTTTCAACAGCTACCCCGAACAATATGGTTTTTTCTTCGCCAGCAGTCGTTAACGGCGTGGTCTATTTCGGAGCCGATGACCGCAACGTTTACGCCCTAAACGCCGCAACGGGGGAGAAAATCTGGAGCTACTATACAGCTGCACTGACCGAGTCATCCCCTGCAGTAGTTAACGGAGTCGTCTACATCGGTGCCAATAACGGCAACCTATATGCCCTAGACGCCTCATCAGGAGTCCAAATCTGGCACTTTTCCTCATTCAATTGCATAACCTCAAGCCCTGCAGTCCTTGATGGAGTAGTATACGTCGGCTCGTGGGACAACAACCTCTACGCAGTCAACGCTTCCAACGGCATCGAACTTTGGAGATATACAACAGGCGGCTCAATCTCCAGCTCACCAGCCGTGACAAAGGGAGGAGAAGTCTACATCGGATCCGATGACACCCGCATATACTGTCTCAACACAAAAAGCGTTTCGCCATATTACCAAATAAATGGAGCCAGTGGATCAATCAACAGCGGAGGCATCAAACAGTTTATCACGATTAATATCGATGGCACCATCACCCCCTCCACGACACCAATAGCCAGATATGGAAACCGATACACACTCACAGGCGACATCGGCGGCTCCATAAAAATTCTAAAAGATAACATAGTATTTGACGGCCAAGGTCACACAGTCTATGGAAATGGCTCAGCTAAAACCGGTGGCGACATAACCCTCAATCGCCGAGATCACGTTACAGTAATGAACACTGTCTTCACTGGGTGGTTCGGTACAGCCATAAGCGTGGGCTCAATGGATACAGTCGACCCCAACAATCAGACGGGCAGCAGCAACTGCATAATCACCAACAACACAATAACAGGCGGAACCCCAAACTACTGTTTCTGCATCTGGGTCGAAGGCACCAACAACTCTATCACAAACAACCACATCTACGGCAACAACGGTATGGGTATAGCGCTTGAGAGAGGCACTAATCACCTAATTGCAAATAACCTAATTGAAAACAACGGAATGTACGCCATAAGTTTTGAATACGGTCAAGCCACAGTACGCGGCAACCATCTCAATAACAACACAGGCGGAGCATACTACTTCACCGATAGCCTCATGGGCATAATGACCCCCATACAGGATATCGACAGCTCCAACCTCGTAGACGGCAAACCAACCTATTACTGGGTAAACCAGCGCCACCAAACCATTCCAACCGACGCGGGAGTCGTGATTTTGATTAACTGCAGCTACATCACTATAAGCGGGTTAAACATCGATAAGGGCGGAAAATACAACTCTTACAGCATCTTCCTCTCCGACACAACCAACTCCATAATCAGCGACAACACCATCACAGCAGGCAACGGAATCAGAATACAACAAAACAAAATCTATGGCTCGAACGTCTCCGTCCTTAGAAACTACCTCACCACGGGCATGTGGACGGGCAGTAACACAACCATAGCCTCCAACGTCTTTGTAAGTAAGGGTATAATGCTGGGCGTTGATGTCGTAGTAGCTTACAACAACTTCACAGGCTGCGACGTCGCAATCAACATGGATAGCTACAACAGCACAATCCGAAACAACAACTTCCAGAACAACCAAGTAGTATTTCACATGTACGGAGGCGGCAACAACCAAATCTACCATAACAACTTTATTTCCAACACCAAACAGGCGGAAGAGCAGCACTCTGACTCGTCACGCTGGCCAATAGACGGGTTCTATGCCTCAGTCAATAACACTTGGTACCAACCTTTACCGGTGGGCGGAAACTACTGGAGTGACTATAAAGGCAATGACTTAAACAACGACGGAATCGGCGACACACCATACCACATAATTGAGAACTATACCGATCTTTATCCACTAATACAGCCCACAAATATTATTCAGCCCACCACGGAGAGTCTATTACCAGCAGAAACGGGGCAAATCCTAAGTCCAAATCCAACGGAAAAACCTGACCCATCCTCAACAAGTAATCTCCAAGTTAGCAGTGAACCGAACAAAACAAACTCACCCACTTCAGCTCTGCAATTACTTTGGGTGTTAGTGATACTAACAATTGTTGTTTTAACCACATTAGTTGCTTACCGCATATTCAAAAAGCGGCAAATGCCCAGCTAAGCAACCAATGTAGCGCGTATTTTTTTTTAAAAAAGTTTGCAGGTGAGAGGAAAAAAAATTGCAAATAGTCCCTAGCTTGGTGCCTACAATAGAGCCTAAATGGGGAAGTCTTGCAATATTTATTTAAACTTGGAGCACCAAACATAGCCATTATATCAATTAATATATGCAAGGTGCACAATGAAGATATCGAGGATGGCATTGCTTGGTTTGGTATGATGACCCAGTAATAGTTACAGTGGTGTTGTTAGTGGTAATCATCGCCGTCGGAACAGTAGTTTTTGTCATGAGACGGTATGGGAACGGGAAAAAATCCTCACCAGCCAAGAAAACACCGCAGAAATCCGACCCAGACCTCGAATACAACAACATACCGTTTAAAATTTCTAAAAGCGTTCAAACCACAATGGCTTCCAGCGCAAAAGACGAATTGCGAATTCTGGATTTAGAACGCGACATTTTGGGTGATGCAATAAGGCGACTCTACGAAGCTCATGCTGAAGGCAAAATCACGGAGCAAGAACGAGAAAAATTAGCAATCACCTACAAAAACAGAATGAACACCATCAAAGAATCCATTTCTAAAGACGAAGGCATAGTTGCACTCCATGAGCTTGAAGGCATGCAAGAAGACCTCATGAAACTCTTCAGCGAACGCTTCGGAGAACTGACCAGCAAAGTAGAAGAACTCAGAACAAGAATCGACGTAAAACCAATCCGAGAAATCCCAATAAAGATGCCTTCTCAAACCCCAACTCAAATAGAAAACGATGACGACGAAGAAGAAAGCGAAGAAGAACCCGAAACTACAGCTGAAGAGAAACCCAAAAAGAAACGCAAACCGCCAGAAGAGAAACCAACAGCCAAAACTGAAGCTGAAAAAAGAATAGAATCTATTCGTAGTGAAGTTGAGAAAGTTTTAGATAAACTGGGCCAAATGGAGATTGAAAGCTAACTTGGATCCAATTCAGCAAGAAAAGCAGAATGCAGCTTTAGCTGCAGTTAAACACGTTAAAGATTGTTATATCGTTGGGTTAGGTAGTGGAAGCACAGCAGCCTTTGCCATCGAAGCCCTAGGTGAGCGAATTCAGAAAGAGAACCTGCACATTATGGGCATTCCAACTTCTTACCAAGCGTTCCTTTTAGCGGTCGAATGCAAAATTCCAATAACTACACTTGACGAGCACCAAGTTATCGACGTAACAATAGATGGCGCTGACCAATTAACTCCAGAATTATTCTTAATCAAGGGCGGCGGCGCCGCGATGGCACGAGAAAAAATAGTGGCATCAGCATCCAAACTAAACATCATAATTGCTGACCAACAAAAAAAAGTCACTTTGCTGGGAGAAAAAAACCAGTTTGTGCCAATCGAAGTTTTGCCGTTTGCTCTACCAATCGTTAAAGAAACCATCATTGCTATGGGCGGAAAACCTGTAGTGCGGGAAGGCAAAGGAAAACTGGGTCCCACCATCACGGATAACGGCAACGCAGTCATAGACGCATACTTCGGAGAAATAGTAAATCCCGCAGAACTTGCCGTGAAGGTGAAGATTGTTCCGGGCGTGGTTGAAACTGGCTTCTTCATCGGCTTAACCGACATCGCCTATCTTGGGTCAAGCGGTGGCGTGGAGAAAATCGAAAAGTTGCGTAAGTAATTGTCGAGAGTGTGGCTCCCAACAATAAGCGTTGATTTTTCAAATGATAATGAGCCGACTTCCCGCTAATGATGATCTATGCATCAGTTTTATGAAATAACTATCGGGATTAAATTTTAATAATCCACCACCAGTCAAGAAATCCTGACTCAGATTAGTCAAGGTTCTTTTACAAGAAACCTTATTATGAAAATCAGTTCCAATTGTAAGCATGGATAAAATAAGCAAGATTTTTGCAGTATTCATTATTCTAATTATGGCTATCTCAAGCCTAAGCCTAATAATAGTTAAACCGGCAAATGCTCAAACAATCCCTACGCCATCCATACCTGAATTTAGCGTAACTCATACTAGTTCATCTATTGAAGTTACAATTCTAAATCAGCCTTTCAGTCCACATCAAACTGCTGGCGGAACAGCTTTAAACTTATTTTATACTGTTAGGGTAAAGGAGCATTCAAGTGATAATTGGAACTACTATCCTCAATATCAAGGCAATTACCACCCAAATGGCAATTATCCTGCCACAAATTCTGATTATACAGTTATGCACTTTGAATTCAACGGTTCATCTAGCGGACCTTTAACCTTAAATCCGGTTTTAACTGGGAAGCAATATGATTTTCAAGTTCAAGCTGCCATAGGATTCTATGTTACAGAACCCTATTTCCCACCTGGTCAAACATACCCTCCTTCCCCAGAAGGAACAGTTCAAGATTTTTCAGGATATTTCAGCGATTATAGTCCCACACAAACACTAACCATTGATGAAACCTCGCCATCAGTTTCACCTACTCCAACATCAATGCCCTCTCCAACTCCTACCCCAACACCAACCGTCCCAGAGTTTTCAGCATGGACAATTCCGTTGCTACTAACTATAGTCGTTGCATTAGCTGGTTTGCTTGTCTACCTAAAAAAACCCAAAGCACAAATCAATTTGAAATAAAGTTTGACTAAGCAGTTTTCAGAGTTAGTCAAGAAACCTTTACGAGAACCCTTAAATTATTAACTATCTCAAGTGAGTTTGGATAAGAATGCGTAGAGGCTTCATTTCAGTAATCGTTCTTCTTTTCATAATTTCTTTAACTATACTGCCGTCTGCCACCGTGAAAGCTCAATCCAAAACCATCATTGTCCCAGATAATTATCCAACTATTCAAGCGGCTATTGATAATGCCAGTGCTGGTGATACGGTATTTGTGAGAAGTGGGACATACAACCAAAACATATCAATCGGCAAATCCATTAATCTAATCGGGCAAAACTCTCAAACTACAAAATTGATAATGCCGCAATTTTACGTTTTCCATAATGGTCCTGCGGTTGCTCCACCACCTACCTATGTTATTAACATTAATGCCAATGAAGTTACCATCAGCAATTTCACCGTTGAAAACCCCAACTATGGTGGAATTGGAATAAACTCTAACGGCGACGGAAACCAAATAAACAGAATAAATTTTGATTCAGAAGAAATTGGCTTAATCGTAACCGGTTCTAATCAGTATATATCCAACAACCTAATTGCCAATGCAACACCTGGAATTCAAAGCAGCGGTTCATACAACCAAATTATCGACAATACAATTTCAAGCATCTCAGGTCAAATGTTCCTAAGTGGTTCAAATAACTTGTTTGCTGGAAACCAAATTACAGATAAAGCCTGGACTTTAATTTACTTGAAAAACGCATATTCTACCATCATGTATAATAATACTTTAAACAGGGCAGATATCGAACTGCAAAATTCTAATTCTAACATAATTTATAATAATACCCTAAACGGCGGCTATTTAGGAGTAGGTTATGACAAGTCACCGGCTTCAAGCAACCTTATAGCCAGAAACATAATAGAGAACACAAGGACTGATGGCGGAATAATCGTGTTTTCTGGGTCAAATAACGAGTTTTACGGGAACTTGGTTACCAGCAACAAAGTCGGATTAGCTCTTGGTTTGACTGGAATTGGAGTGAATGAAAACAACGAGTACAACAATGTTTTCTTTTACAACATGTTTGTCAAAAACTCCGAGGGGAATGTGGTAAATCGGCAATTGGTCGATTCTAATTCTTTTGACAATGGGACGGTAGGCAATTATTGGGATGATTACTTAACTAAGTACCCTAACGCTACTGAGATAGATAATTCTGCAATAGGAAATACACCCTACATTGTTCACAATAATGTAACGGATAATTACCCGCTAATGATGCCTTTTGACCTATCGAGTATAACCATTCAGTTTCCATCGTGGATAAATTCACTACCAAACTTGCGTACAACACCTACTTTTCCAACAATGACCACGCATAACACACAACCAAGCCCAACATCGACACCTTCTCCAACGCCCACAATTCCAGAGTTTTCTTGGTTAGCAATTTTACCCTTCCTCATTTCTATGCTTTTAGTTGAAGTGATACTCGGACATCGAAAATCGACTTCATTGTGTAAGTTATCTATAAACTAAAATCTAAACGAAAAGCTTGATAAACTTAACTTTGTGCATTTTTTACGAATAAGCTCTTTGAAATCCTATTGAATGGACTTTTATTTTTAAGAAAACTTTTAGCGTAATGGTTAGCCTCTTTTTCTTTCGTTCTCTGGGACATCTCTATACTCCTTACCTCAATGAGGTGATGGTAAAGCTCATTCAAAACTATTTGTTTACTCAGACCACCCTTCTTAAAACACGCGGTATTTTTTAGATAGGAACCCAAATAATTCTTGCTAACTTTTTTGCCGTCCAAAACTATCTTCACAACAAAGCACAACTTAAAGAGTCAATAACATGGTCTGCGCAATGGGTTACCAGCTTCGCAGGACTATCATGGTGTTGGTTTTCATTATGCCTTCGACTCGGCGGATTTTTTCAATACACTCGTTGACTTCGGTGACGTTCATTCCGCTGATGACTGCGACGATGTCGTATTCGCCTGTAACTTCATAGATGGTTTCAACGTTTGGGATTGCTTGAATTTTCTTGGAGACTTCTTGGGTTGGGTAAGCTGGGTTTGTTGCGAGTAGCGTGATGGCTTGGGCGCCTTCTGCTACGCCGATTTTAACAGTGAATTTTCTGATGACGCTTTCGTCTGTTAAGGTTTTGATTCTTTTGCGTACTGCGCCTTCAGATAAGCCTACTTTGGTGCCTATGTCGCCGTAGCCTGCCCTTGCGTCGTCTTTTAGGATTTTGATGATTTGCTTGTCTTTTTCATCCATTTTTTAGCCCAGTGAATAGTGGAGTGGAAAAATTTAACGTTTTCCATACATTTTCTTACTGGATAGTGCGGATTTCGTTGCAGATTCGCAGTTAAGGTGCGTTTTTATCTATTTAATCTTGAAAAGTGTTGCACCAAATGGGACATTAAAAGTCCAAGTTGTAACAAATTCGTCAAAATGTTTAAAAGAAACTGGAAATAATCTGAATGACATTTCCAATAAATAAAAAAGTGACGAATAAAAAATGATTAAACCCGTAAACTCAAATCAACCAAACGCAAAAGCAAAATGTCCAGACTGCGATGCAGACCTTGATGTTCCAGCTGACACAGAGAAAGGCGAAATTGTAAGTTGTCCTGGCTGTGGTCTTGAACTTGAGGTTAAACAGATAAAATGCGGTTGCGTTGACCTTCAAGAGTTAACTATTGAAGGCGAAGACTGGGGCGAATAAACAGTATCTTCCACCAAACCAATCTCTTGCGTTAAATCACCTTTTTAAGGTAAGTTTTTTCATGGATGCTGAAAGCGATGAGCATTGCACTTTTGTATGAGCGCTCGGAAAACGATGAAAACGGCATAAAGCTCACCGCCAAACAACTCGGTATAGATTTAACTTTTATTCCATTTCGAAAAATTGCCTTAGCAATCTCCAAAGATGGTTTTAGTGCTAAAACCAAAGGCAAAGACTACACAGGCATTATAGAAAACACCGATGTTGTGCTTAACCGTGCCCAAAGCAAAAACCGGCGCCTCCAAGCCTCATACTACATGGAGATGCTGGGCAAAAAAACCCTCAACACCTCCCAAGTTGAATTCGTCTGCTACAGCAAACTCCGCACCTTGTTGAACCTGCATAAAGAGTGCATTCCGATTCCAAAAACCGTTTTTGTCCCCTGCGACGCATCAGACATGTTGAAGAATGGGAAAGAAATCCATAACGAAAAAGACATCGCCGACCTCTTCGAAGCAGAAATTCCCATAGACAAAGGCATAGTCATCAAGGCTGATGCTGGAACTCATGGCAAAATGATTATGCTTTCCAACAATCGCGAAGAGCTTGAGGCAAACATCAAGGAAACAAAACCAACTATCATTAATCCCATTGGCGTTGTCGCACAGGAGCTGGTGCAGAAATGGTTCTACGACTTACGAATAATCGTTTCCAAAGAAAAAGGCAAGCAGCCCGTTTGCTACCACACCGCGATGGCGCGTGCAGGCTTTAAAGATTTCCGCACAAACACTTTCCTTGGTAATCTAGTATTCCACTCTAAACTGCCTTTGAGTATTCAGGAACTTGCAGTGAAGAGTGGCAAAACCCTGGGTGAAGGTAGTGACGCTTGGATATTCGCGTTGGATGCGATGGTCAACGTCGGCGAAAATAAACAAGTCGATGATACTTATCTCAAGGGAGAACTTGACAAAGCTGGGCAAGCGTTTGGTCCTGTCCAGAAAGTTAAGGCAGACGAGACCCGCTTAACTGATTTTGAAACATGGACGGGTAAGCTGGAAAAAGCTTTTAACGGTTATAAGAACTCGGAATCATACGAAAACATTAAGAATATAATTGAAGAAAGCGTAGAAAAAAATAAGAGTGAACTGGTGTTTCATGAGTGCAATTCTTGTCCCGAATTCTGGGAGAATACAAGACTTGCTACTGGGCTTAATGTGGCTATTCCACTGTTGAAGGGCGCTCAGAGCCTCATCGATCATTAATCAAATCATTAGAGGAAAACAGAATGCGAATAGGAATAATTGGTGGTTCAGGTTACGTTGGCAGTGAACTGTTAAGACTGCTGCTCATGCACCCAGAGGTAGAAGTAACAATGGTTACTTCGCGGCAGAGCGCAGGGGAATACGTTTTCAATGTACATCCCAACCTTAGAGGCTTAACTCAGCTAAAATTTGTACCTCAAGACATGGCTGAACTCCAGAAGAACTGCGACTTAGTCTTCACAGCGACCCCACACGGAGGTTCCGTAAACCTTGTTCCCAAACTCTTAGAGACCGGTTTGAAAGTAATCGATATGAGCGCCGACTTCCGTCTCAAAAACCCCGCTGACTACGACTCCTACTACGGCTGGAAACACGCTCACCCAGAAATGCTCAAAGAAGCCGCCTACGGCTTGCCAGAACTCCATCGGGAAGAAATCAAAAAAGCCAAGCTAGTGGCTTGCCCCGGCTGTATGGCAACATCAGCAATTCTTGGCTTAGCTCCAATAGTGAAAGCAGGCTTAATTGACAACAGCAAAATAATTGTTGACCTAAAAGTCGGTTCTTCAGGCGGCGGCAGTAAACCAACCCCCGCATCACACCACCCCGAACGCTTCAGCGGCGTCCGCCCCTACCAAGTCACAGGTCACCGCCACACCGCCGAAGTCGAACAAGAGCTAACCGCACTCGCTTCTGAACCAGTCAAAATCGGATTCACACCCCACGCCGTTAACATGGTGCGCGGAATTCTTGCTACCATCTACGCCTTCCCCAAGCAGCCCATCACCAGCAAGGACCTCTGGAAAGCACTCCGAGGCATGTACGGCACCGAACCTTTCGTACGCTTAGTCAAGTATCAGAAGGGACCATACCAGCTTCCTGACCCCAAGATTGTCACAGGTACAAACTATTGCGATGTTGGCTTCGAAATCGACGAACACGCTAACCGACTCATAATGTTCTCAGCCATCGACAACATGACTAAAGGCGCAGCAGGACAAGGCGTCCAATGCCTCAATCTACTTATGGGAATAGACGAAACCACAGGCCTTAAGAGCACTGGGTTCCACCCGGCGTGATTAACCATGCTGTTTGTTATTAAGATGGGCGGAAGTATCCTAAAAGAAGGAGCCTCAACCGACCTAATCGCCGACCTAAAAGAAGTTGCAAAAACCAACAAAATTATCCTTGTTCACGGCGGAGGTGTCGAAGTCACCGAAATCGCTTCCAAGTTGGGCAAAGAACAAAAATTCATCATGTCCCCTGAAGGTTTTCGCAGCCGCTATACCGACAAAGAAACCATAGAAATCTACACCATGGTTATGGCGGGCAAAATCAACAAGCAAATAGTGTTAGCCCTGCAAAGCCAAGGTATCGCAGCTGTCGGTTTGAGTGGACTTGACGCGGGAATATTGAAAGCCGAACGGAAAACCAAGCTGATCGCGGTGGACGAACGCGGAAGAAAGAAAGTCATGGACGGCGGCTATACAGGCAAAATTACTCAAGTCAATACCGAATTACTAAACCTGTTGCTTGGGAACGGTTACCTGCCAATAGTGACGCCTATTGCACTCAGCCAAGACTTTGAGCCTCTAAACGTAGATGGCGACCGAACCGCAGCCATAATCGCAGGTGCCCTAAAAGCAGACAAACTAATCCTCTTAACCGATGTTGAAGGCTTAATGCTGAAAGGTGAACGGGTTCCAAAAATTGCGGCAACCGAGGTCAAAGAGGTCTTATCCAAAATCGGTGGCGGTATGAGCACCAAAATCCATGCTGGACTAGAAGCCCTAAATCAGGGAGTCAAAGAAGTCCTAGTTACTTCAGGAACTATTAAGCAGCCGATTACTTCAGCTATCAATCATCAGGTTGGAACTGTGATAACCAGTGAATGAAAAAACTATAATGGAAACTGAAAACCGCTACTTGGCAAACGTCTTCGCCAAAAAACCAGTTGTAATTACTCGCGGCAAAGGTGCGCTTCTATGGGACATCAACGGCACAGAATACGTCGATTGCGCCAGCAGCTACGGTGTTGCAGCTTTGGGTCATTGTCACCCAAAGATTGTGGCGGCAGTAAAAGCTCAGGCTGAAAAACTCATCACCTGTCACAGCTGCTATTATAACGATAAACGAGCAGAATTTATAGAGAAATTAGTGAAGATAACGCCTAAAGGTTTGGACAAAGCTTTCCTCTCAAATAGCGGGGCTGAATCAGTTGAATGCGCTATAAAACTTGCCCGCAAATACACTGGAAAACCCGAAATTATCGCTATGATGGGTGCGTTCCACGGTAAGACTATGGGCGCCTTGTCGGCGACTTGGGATAAAAAGTACCGCGAACCCTTCATGCCTCTCATACCAGAAGTTAAGCACGTTGCTCCAGATAATGCAGATAAAATCCGCGAAGCCATAACCGACAAAACCGCCGCTGTCCTCATGGAGCCGATTCGTGGTGAAGGCGGCGTTCGTGTTCCGCCAGATGGCTATTTGCAGGCAGTGCGGGAGATCTGCGATGAAAAAGGTGTTCTGTTAATCTTTGACGAAGTTCAAACGAGCTTTGGTCGTACTGGTAAACTGTTCGGTTGCCAAAATTGGAATGTTACTCCCGATGTTATGTGTTTAGCAAAACCTTTCGCTGGAGGGTTACCAATTGGCATAACTGTGGCAAAAGAAAATGTCATGTCTGCGCTAAAAATTGGTGAGCACTCGACCACTTTCAGCGGAAGCCCCCTGGTTTGCGCAGCAGGATGCGCCGCAATAGATGCACTCTTGGAAGAAAAGTTGGCTGAGAAAGCCGCTGTTAACGGCAAATATTTCAAATCACAGTTAGAGGGGTTTCAGGCTAAGCATAAAATCATCAAGGAAGTCCGCGGATTAGGCTTAATGTTAGGCATGGAGCTTCGGTTTGATGTTCACAACGTTATCTTGAAGGCCCAGGCAAAGGGTGTTTTGATACTGGATGCGGGCAGAACCGTAGTTCGCCTATTGCCCCCACTTGTAATCGAGAAGCAACAAATTGACAAAGCTATCACAGTTTTAGATACCATTATAGGAGAAGAAGAAAATGAGCGAGCAAGCAATACGGTTCCTAACTAACCTCTTAGGTATCTATAGCCCATCAGGCAAGGAAGAGGATGCAGCTAACTTCTTAGATTCCGAAATGAAGAAGATGGGATTTGAAGTTGGCAAAGACACCATGGGAAATGTAATCGGTGTAGTCGGGGAGGGCGAACCCGTTATCCTTTTGTGTGGTCACATGGATACAGTGGCTGGGCATATGCCGCTTCGCATTGAAGAAGGCAAAATCTACGCTCGAGGCGCCGTCGATGCGAAGGGTCCACTTGCAGCTATGATTATGGCTGCCCTCGCCGCAGACAAAGAGCCTGGATTTAAAGGCAAAATCTTGGTCGCTGCAGTCGTTGAAGAGGAAGCTACCAGCCGAGGCGTCAAGCATCTCATCACACAAGGAATTACAGCCGATTATGCAGTTTTTGGTGAACCCAGCGGCGTCGAAAACGTAACCATTGGCTACAAAGGACAAATCCAACTAAAAATAGTCCTCAAAACCGAGACCGGACATGCCTCCACACCCTGGCTCTATGATAATTCTCTGGAAAAATCCTATGAGCTTTGGCAACAAATCAAAAATGCCTCTTCATATCCATCGCTCGATCCTTCAGCAAGCCCATACAACGCTGTCACAGCATGTTTAGTTAAAATGATTGGTGGCAGAGCCACCTCAGTGGTTCCTTTTGAGGCAGAAATGAACCTCGACGTTCGAGTTCCCATTCAGTTCTCGACAGCTCAGGTGTTTGAGCAGATAACCAAAATAATCACAAAGTACCAAGCTGCCAATCCAAAAGTTAACGTTAAAGCAACCGTTCTTGACACAGTTGAGCCTTTTGAAGTTAACAAAGCTTCACCTCTAGTCCACGTTTTGGCCTCGTCTGTACGAAAAGTGCTAAACAAACCCGCAACGCTTCTACACAAAACAGGAACCGGCGACATGAACATTTTGGGAAAAGCCATGAACCTCCCCATAGTCACTTATGGACCTGGCGACTCTCACCTTGACCACACCTTAGACGAAAACATCGAAGTAAGCGAATACTTAGATTCAATTGCTGTCTACAAAGAAATGCTCTTTAAACTATCAGAGTTGCATAACAACAAAAACGTCGGCAACCAAGCAGTCCAGTAGGTTTTAGAGTTTAAACCCCAATAGACCTGTGCTGAGGCACAAAGGTGAAGAAAGATAATTTTGTATCGTCCATAAAGGAAAGGGAACTTGAGGAAGGCCACATGAAGGCTGTGAGGGTTAAAGGCAAACCTCTTTTGCTTGTGCGACAAGGTGGCGAAGTATTCGGGCTATCAAACCTTTGTCCCCACATGGGTTGCACCTTGCAAGGCGGCATACTGCATGAGTACATTGTTATGTGCCCCTGTCATGGATGGAAATTCGATATAAGAAACGGACAATACGTCGAAAACAAGCAAACCACTCTGCAAACGTATCGTTGCAAAATCGAAGAAGGAAAAATATTCGTAGAAATTGAAAAACCCAAATAATTAAACCCTTGAGCTTAGACTAATACATAATTCTTATCATGCTGTTTTTAGGGTAAACCTTGGAATTTAATTACTGAAAAATATTTTTTTGTACATTTTCGTGTTCAATGTAATCAAAAAAATAAGAAACCAACCTTGCAGAAAATGCCGCGACGCAGTTGACATTGCCTATAAGCAGCTTTTGTTCTTAGTGTGGATTCCCGAGGTTGAGAAATTATGTATGCCCCAATTGTGATTGATTGCCAAACACAAAAAGAAACAGTAAGTTGTGGATATTGTATTGTAAAAGAAAACTGTCATCTCCGACTGCAATTAGAATATAAAATAAAGTCAGTGGAAATGGTAGAGTTGTCACCAAGTTTGATGGTTCCTCTTCTGCTGATGCGAGTGTAATTATAAGAAATCGGGTTTTGGTAATGCCTTTAAACGTAAGCAACGTAAATACAATAATTCAGGTTAGTTTAGGCTAAGAGCGTTAACTAAGAGAGGTGGGCAATTGGTTGAGTGAGGATGACTTAAATTTAGAGCATTTACACAAAAAAAAGCGAAGCAAAGACTCCTTAACTGCTTCTGGAATCGCAGAGTACATCCGATTCAACTGTTGCCCCAGATTTTTTAAACTAAAGCTCCAAGACAACGACGAAACAGACGATCGCAAATGGCCCATTTTCAAGCATATCAGCCCCCTACTCTCCGATGTTGGAAAGGGACTCGAAGAGAAAAAAGTGGAAGAACTCGCAGCCAAGGCATTGGAATACCACGATTTTAACAAGTACACGGAGAACGAAAAGGCATCTTTCGACAACCTGCGTGAAATCATTGAAAAACATGTTTCCTCAAAAGAAAACGTCGACGGTAAACCTGTTCTGCTCTATCAGGTTCCAATGATAGGCAAGATTGGAGTTTGGAAAGTTAAGGGCATAGCTGATTTAATAGCTATTTGGCAAAGCAAAGAGGGAAAATTGAAGGTAAGAATTTTTGAGCTCAAGTCTTCTTGGCTGGAGCAGACTGCCCACCGAATACAAGTAGCCATCTACGTACTGCTCCTATCAAAAGAGTTAGCGAACATACTGCCTAAAATCGAAATCGAAGGCGGAGTAATCAATAGAGAGACTAATTTGGAAAATCTGACTCCAGAAATCTTGCCCAAATTCAAGCTCAGCCCCTTAATTCAAGATGTTGAGCGACTGCTTGCAGAAAATGGCGAGTTAAATCGGGTTCATAACACTCCTCTGCCTGAAGTTGAATATCAGTTATGTTCAAGATGCGACAACTGCGGCTTCAACGAATACTGCATAGTCTACTCGGTTGAAAATGAAAGTATTGCGCTTCTTAATTTGAGCAGGGGCGAACAGCGAGCGCTTGGGCATTATGGAGTTAAACGGCTTGAGGATTTGGCAAAATTGAAGGTTGTGATGGACTCCAGCGATTTGCGCCCCAATGACTTCAAAGGCATCCCAGCCAAGGAGGCAGAGAAATCACGTGAAATCGCCACTGACCGAGTGGTAGGCGCCAAACTGGATTGGCTGGTTCAGCGGGCCCAGTATATGCTTGGTGGAATCCGACCCAATAGCCCAAACGCTGCCAAAGGCAAGTATATGCCGTGGTTGACGGGAACAGGCTACGGAGGGCTACCAGAGGATGGTCCATCCAACGGCGTGGATTCTGCGCTACTGTTCCGCCCAGATAGCATGATACGTGTCTACCTTTTCGTTGAACGCGATTACATGCTCGATGTCATATCGATGATTAGTGCCAGAGTTGACTGCACCCGCAATAAAGGCGACCCAATTGGTGTATCGCATGTCATTGCCAACCTTCCCGACGACCGACAAGAATGTTTAGATGAGGAGAAAACGCTGCTGGAATCCTTCTTCAAAGACCTTACTGTCGCCATCACCAAAGTCGCCAACGAAGTCGGCAGCCCCGACGAAGTCCCCATCCACTTGTACTTCTTTAGCCGAGGCGAACGAGACGTGCTCATGGAAGCCGTCCGCCGCCAACCATCTTTGAGCAGTCACATGGCGATAAGGGACCTTTTGGGGTTACGTCAAGCTATAGACCAACCCATGTTCTCAATAATCAAAGACGAAGTAATGCATAGAAAAGCCCTCAAGTTCCACAGCACTGGATTGCTGCCAATCCTTGAGCAAGCATGTTTCTTCGAGAGGAACCTCGCTTGGAAAGTCACACGCAAAGACGGCTCAACAGTGGATTTAAGCCAGGTTTTCCGCGACGGACTCTTCAACTATACCCTTCCTTTCTGCAGAAACCCTGATGGAACAATCCATTTTCTGGAAGGCGGCAAGGGGCGCAGCGAAGGATACTATCCAGCTCGGGCAAGGTTTGGCAACCAAATCCCCATCGAGTACCTCTGGGCAGCTAAAAACCGCCTAGACGATCCCAAGAAAAGGTTCTGCTTGAAAAACACAAATGGTGCGACTATCCGCAAAGAACAAGACGCATCACCGATGAAGAATTAAACCTAATGGGTTTAAAGCTTTGCATGGCAATGGAGCTCATAGAGCGGTCATTGTCCATCCGAAACAGGCGCCTTGGAAAAAAGCCCATACCTGTTCCCACAATAGCGAATTTCTCTTTGGGCGCAGCGACGTTGAAGCGTGGCTGCTTAGAGATTTTTGGATTTAGAGTACTTCTCTAAGCGCCAAGAAATGTATCAGCACTACGCTTTGCTTCCCTACCAGAGAGTAGCTTCGGGGCAGGTCGCTGATTTTTGAGTGCACAGCAATCGCAGAGTACGAGAAAGATTTTGTTGTCAGCGGAAAACTAATCTACGAAGGTATAGGGTTGCCAAAATCAGACTGCATCGCCAACGCCTGCAGAGTTAAAGGCTGCTGATGGCTCAAGTTCAGGCGACTGGATGGTTGTAACTGAACTTAAACGCAGGGAGACGGGGCAGTTTGAGGAAGCCCAGAAGCGGTCGCCTGCTGAAGTGGAAAAATCCGCCCGAGCAATAGTTGACAAAGTGGACGTGCGAAAATTCGAAGTAGTCATCAAAGTGGTTACTTGGCCGAGTGGCAAAGGCAGAAAATACAGCGCCTGGCACAACCTCCCAACCACCGACCCAGAGAAAGCAAAAAGCAACTTTCATGCAACTCTTCGAAGCTGGTCGAATCTACATTCTGGATGAGTTGGCTGATGACATCATTTCGGATAGAGCAGCTAAATGCCTTGACTACGCAGGCAACAACGTGCTATACTGGTTGCTTTCAGATTATCTTAGCGGGAAATCCGAGTCTTCAGTTCACAAGTGCATTGCCAAGGGATGCCGCTTTGCCTTTTCTTGGTTGGGTTGAAAAAAGGCGTTTTCCGCCTAAAGCTGAGCAGCAAGGTTTCATCGAGCGGGTTTTCGGTAAGGAGCAGGTTGTTATGCTTGCAGGGTCCACCTGGAACGGGAAAGACTGAGACTTTGCAGTTGGCAGTTTTAGCACATGTTGCCGCCCACAGAGCAAATGGCAGGTGCAGGGTGCTTATGGTTGCTCCAACCCACAAGGCAATTCAAGAGTTTGTTAGCAAACTCGCAAGGTGCTGGCAAGAATACTGCCAAGCAGGCGGCAACGACTTAAAAGACCTGAAAATTTACCGAGTGCTGAGCAGTTCCACTTCATCATGCTAAACCTATTGACGGAGTGACATACGTCAACTATAATGAAGACGAAGAAACAGTTCAGGAACTCACAGATTGCTTGATGAACCAGGCAACATTAACCTCTAACTCTTCAGGTTCAGACCCATTGATTTTATGCCTTACTCCTCCAGGCTTATACGGGTTAATGAAGAAAATCGGTGACTCTGAACCTCCTTGGGGTGAGAGCTTCTTTGACTTGCTCGTAGTAGACGAAGCAAGCATGATGCGTTTGCCCGAACTGATTCTTTCAGGCTCATTCCTGTCAAAGAGTAGCCAGATTCTCGTTGCAGGAGACCATCGTCAGTTGCCTCCAATTCAAGCGCACAACTGGGAAAAAGAAGACCGCCGAACACTCGAAGAAATGGCCTCTTTCCTCTCAGCCATGGATTTCCTACGTTTGCTCCGCCAAGAAGACCTCGGCATTGAACGGATTAGTTGTAAACATCCCGCTGACATTCCTGCTGAACGATTGTGTGAAAGCCACCGATGTCACTCGGTCGTGGCGGAGTTTTTGCGAGAATGGGTGTACGAAAAGGATAAGATTGATTTTCGCTCCGACCAAAAACAAACTTTGGCAACTTCGAAGCCTAAGACGGATGGTTTAGGGGTGGTTTTGGAACCAGAAAACGTTTTCGTGTTGATTGTGCATGATGAGGCTGAGAGTTTCCAGTCAAATCTTGTTGAGGCTTTGATTGTCGAGGCATTGGTTCGAAACGTGCAAGCTGAGGGTGTAGGAGTGATTACGCCCCATAATGCCCAGAAGGGATTGCTAAAGAATATGCTTTCTGAGGGTTGCGAAAACGTCCGAATCGACACAGTTGAGCGGTATCAGGGCGGCGAAGCAGACTGCATAATCATCTCATCCACCGTCAGCGACCCCGACTACGTTCGCAGCGAAAGCGATTTCCTGCTTAATCTAAACAGGATTAACGTTGCTATTTCACGAATGAAGAAAAAACTGATTATTATTGCGAGCAGGTCAATCTTTGAGTTTATGCCTCAAGACGCCAAGGACTACGACAAGGCTTTGCTGTGGCGAGGGATTTCGCAGACCGTTGGATTTACGGCTGACTCAAAAGCGCAATGGACTGGGGCTCTCTCAGAGTTTCTGGGGCAAGCAGCTTCTCCAGTAAAAGTTGAAGTCTATGTTAAATCAGAAAAGAAGCCAAAATAATTCTTAAAACGCTTCATTTTCTTCTCCAAAAGCCGTACAAAAGCAATTAAACTAGAAAAAATAATTTACCCATCATGGCTCAAGAGGTTCCAAACGATTTAAATGACCTAATCGTCCGGTTTGTTCAAACTTACGGCAACATCATTGACTTAGAGCTGGACGAAAACCCTGAACCTAAACTCTGGTTCATGCCACTAAAAACCTATGAGGCCAAAAGAAAATTCCAATTGTTGTTGTATTGACCCATCCACATACCTTTAAACGTTAACTTGAGATCTTTATTGCTAATTATCACCAGATTTTCTTTATAACTAATAATCTTTGATAGGTGGAGTTGGATGGACGACGAAAAAAAGCGTATCCTTGTAGTTGATGATGATGTAAATATTTTGAGGGTTTTCAAAAGTATTCTGCAAAAAGAAGGTTACATAGTTGAGACAGCTGAGACGGGCTTCGCTGCTCTTGAAAAAATTAAGAACGAAAAGTTTAGTGTCTGCATATTTGATGTTAGGCTTCCTGATATGGATGGAACTGAGCTTCTCTCAAAGATGGCGAATGATTTGGAAACTATCAAAATTATAGTCACTGGCTTCTCCTCCGACGAAGTTGGAAAAAGAGCTGCTGATTTTGGTGCCGACGACTTTCTAGTTAAACCAGTGAAAGCTGAGGAACTCATAGCTACTGTACGAGACAGGTTAAGCACAAAAGAAAAAGAAAACTAAATTTCCTAGGCAACCCGACAATTTTAAGAGTTTGCTCCAATCGTGTTACAAAAAGAACTAAGCTGGTAAAGCGCAACTAGACTTTTTTCGTTCTTCTTTTAGAAAGCCCTTGACTGCATGAGCTTATTTGGGTAAGACAACTTTTGATTTGTGGTTATTTTATTGGACTGTCTGAATTAGAGTTTTTTCCAAAAACATTAAATTACCTTTTCTATTGTGTTATTATGTTCCTGAGTACTCATTAGGAGAATGTTTATGAAAATCATTTCTAAACCTGATTTTCAAGCGTTTGTTAATAATTTAATAAAAGATGATTCTTTGGATGTTATTGGCGTGAAAGAGAGAGGCAACAAATTCGCCTTTGCGCCTCTTGAAACAGCCGAGGAACTGCGGCTAGACTACGATGTCACTTTGCTTCCGCCAAAAAAATATTTCTTTCCCCAACGAGAAACATTGTTCACTTATGCTTTATCGGGCGGATTTTCAGCCAAAAAACCCGACGAAGAAAAACCTATGGTGCTAATTGGTGTTCACCCCTATGATATTGTCGCTATGCTTCACATGGACGAAATATTTAGGGAAACAAAATCGGACCCTTATTACTTCAAGAAACGTGAATCAACCATAATTATAGGTGTTAACATTCAAAAACTGTCAAAATGGAATTTCTCTTCATACATGGGGTCTTCTTCCGTTGACTATGGCTTCGATCTTATGTTAACCGACTTGGGTAACCGATACGTCGTAAACGTTGGATCTCAAAAAGGTGAAGATCTACTATCCAAATATGCAAACAACGTGACCACAGCTTTGGCTCGCGATATACAAGTTGCTGGACAGAAAAAAAATGAAATAATGAACCTCTCACAGCAAAAATTCGACTTTTCCCCAGAACTAATTCCAGAACTGCTCAAAGATAGCTATGGGAAAAGCGGATTTTGGGAAAAGCACTCCGAAAAATGTCTCGCTTGCGGCTCATGTGTCCTAGTATGCCCCACCTGCTACTGCTTTGACGTTAAAGATAACCCTGACCTAACTTTAGAGGCAGGAGAAAGAATCCGAACATGGGATGGTTGTTTACTTGAAGATTTCGCCAAGATTGCTTCAGGAGAAAACTTCCGTGCGACCAGACCAACAAGGTATCGTCATCGTTACTTCAAAAAAGGAAAATACCTCTTTGACCGCTTCGGATTTGTCTCCTGCGTCGGATGTGGAAGATGCTCATCTAACTGCCTTCCAAACATAGCCAACCCAGTTGACTTATTCAACGACATGTATCATGAAAGCCAAAACGGTAGTCAGCTAACACTTTCAGCAGCTCCAGACATCAACATTCAAACTGAAGGAAACATTAACTTCGTACCAAAACTGGCAACCATAGTCAAAAAGACCCCAATGACTGCCCTCGAAACACTCTTTGAAATAAAATTAGACGACGAATCAGGGCTTAACCATAAACCAGGCCAGTTCGTTGAAGTTTCAGTGTTCGGCATAGGCGAAGCACCAATATCCTTGTCCTCTTCACCAACCAAAAAAGACACCTTCGAAATCTGCGTACGAAAACTGGGAAATGTTACCTCAAAATTGCATACACTCAATGCGGGCGATAAAGTCGGAATCAGAGGACCTTTCGGCAACGGTTTTGATGTTAATTCTCTTAAAAACAAGGACCTAATGTTCATTGCAGGTGGTCTTGGCATAGCTCCTCTTAGATCACTATTCAACTATGTGTTAGACAATCGGAAAGATTATGGGCGTGTCTTTCTGCTTTACGGTTGCAAAGAACCAAAGGAATTGCTTTTCGGTGAAGAAATAGCTGCGTTGGCTTCCAGAAGTGATGTGGAGTTAAAAGCCACTGTTAACTGGTGCCCTGAAAACGAAGCTTGGAGCGGCAGTATTGGAGTAATCACAACTCTTATTCCCCAGATTTCCTTTGACCCAGAGCACACTCTCGCCATACTTTGCGGTCCCCCAGTTATGTACAAATTCGTAATTGCAGATCTTAAAGCCAAAAAAGTTCCAGATGACCACATAATAATGTCGCTTGAACGCAGAATGAAATGCGGAGTAGGAAAATGCGGGCACTGCCAAATCAACCAAATCTATGTCTGCAAGGATGGTCCTGTGTTTAATTATGCAAAAATAAAAGGTGTTCCGGAGGCGCTATAAATGAAACCCAAAGTTGCATTCTTTGACTTTGCTGGCTGCGAAGGTGACCAGCTGCAAGTCGCAAACCTCGAAGAGGACCTGTTAGCTCTTCTTGGTCAAGTGGAAGTTGTAACTTTCCGAGAAGTTATGAAAGAGCAAAGCAACGACTACGCTATTGCGTTCATAGAAGGCTCATGCACCAGACTGCAAGATGAAGATAGACTCAAGCAAATACGGAAAAATGCCAAAATAGTCGTGGCAATAGGTTCATGTGCTGCTATTGGCGGCATCAACTCTCTTAGAAACTATAAGGATTTAGATGAAGTTAAAAAATTGGTGTACGGCGAAAACGCGAGGCTATTTGACTCCTATGCAGCAAGACCTATAGACGCCGTAATCCCAGTGGATGCCTATGTTTATGGATGCCCAATCGATAGAGAAGATTTCTTGCAAGTAGTCAAATCTCTCTTGTTAGGAAAGAAACCTGACACACCAACGTATCCTGTTTGTGTTGAATGCAAGAAAAACGAGAACGTCTGCGCTTTTGAACGTGGTCAAAACTGCGTTGGAACCGTTACTAGGGCTGGCTGTAATTCATGCTGTGTTAATGAGGGAACGATCTGTTGGGGATGTCGCGGTTTGGTGGATAATCCAAATGAGAATTCTCAAAAAGAAGTTTTGATAAAATATGGTCAAACTGTTGATGATGCAATTGCAAAGTTTAGGTTGTATTTTGGTTGGCAGGAGGCAAAAAGATGAGTGAATCTAAAAATGTCGATGTAAATGTCCATCATATTACAAGAGTTGAAGGACATGGAAACATCAATGTATCCGTCAGGAATGGCGCCGTGGAAAAATGCGAATGGAGTATACCTGAAGCGCCAAGATTCTTCGAAGCCATGGTTGTGGGAAGATACTGGAATGAACTGCATCATATTACTTCGCGCATATGCGGGATCTGCTCTATTGGTCATTCGCTTGCATCCTTGAAAGCCACTGAAGCCGCATTAGGTATCCCGATCAGTGAACAGGACCTTAAACTAAGAAAGTTAGCTCTGCACGCTGAAAACATGCAAAGCCACATTCTGCATCTGGGTTTTCTGGTTCTTCCAGACTTGATGGGTGTCGGCTCTGTCATCCCTATAGTCTCGACTAATTTAGCTGAAGTCAAAATTGTCCTTCAACTTCACCGAACTGCAAACGAAATGTCAAAGTTGCTTTGCGGTAGAACGACGCATCCTCAACGACTAATCCCAGGTGGCTTCTCCAAAATTCCCTCAATGAAAGAATTGGCAATTATGCGGCAAAAGCTGCAAGATTCCGTTGCGAACCTTCAGGCTGTGGCTGGACTGTTTAAGAGTTTAGCAGGCAATTTCCCCAATTTTGAGCGCGAAACAGAATTCATAGCCCTAACAAACCCCAACGAATACGCACTCTACGATGGCGAAATAGCCTCAACTGACACTGGCGTAGCCCCAGCAAAAGAATACCTAACATACACAAACGAATACATTGTTCCCCAATCAACCGCTAAATGGGCCAAACATAACCGAGACTCCTACATGGTAGGCGCATTAGCCAGATTAAACATCAACTACAAAAAACTCTCACCCTTAGCTCAAACAGTCGCAGAAATGTTTGACCTCAAACCAATATGCTACAATCCATTCATGAACAGTATTGCCCAGCTGGTTGAAACGGTACACAGCGTCGAAGACTCAATACGCCTAATCAACGAGCTTGAAGCCGCGGGACTTAAGACTCAGCCAGACTACAACAATCCGACCATAAAAGTGAAGGCAGGAAGCGGCGTTGGGGCAGTCGAAGTACCAAGAGGAATACTTTTCCATGATTATACTTACAACGACAAAGGAGTTTGCACCAAAGGCAATTGTGTAATTCCAACAAACCAAAACCACGGCAACATTTCACTTGACATGAAAGCACTGCTACCTCAGGTTATCAACAAAACGCAAAAAGAAATCGAACTCACATTAGAAATGTTAGTGCGAGCATACGATCCCTGCATATCTTGCTCAACACACTTTGTGAAAGTCGATTTAACTTAAACCTTTTTTTCTTAATCGAACTCACTAATTATTGGGAAGCGTTGGGTTATGGGAAATCTTAAAGGGTTTTTCAGTCCCCAAGCAATTGCTGTTATTGGGGCAAGTGAGCGGGCTGATTCCTTAGGAACCCGAATACTTCGCAACTTAATCGGGACATATCAGGGAAAGATTTTTCCAGTCAATCCTTTTAGGCAAACCGTCCAAGGACTGGGTGCTTATCCCAGTATAGACCGTGTACCATCAAAAGTAGACCTTGCAATCATTGCAACTCCAGCCCACACCGTTCCCCAACTTATTGAGGAATGCGCCAAAACAGGCGTATTAAATGCGGTTATTGTTTCCGCTGGTTTTGATGAATGCAGCGCAAACGGTCGGGAACTTACACGCAGAATTTTAGATTGTAAACGCACCTATGGCATGAGGATTATAGGACCAAACAGCTTTGGCATTATACGGCCAAATTCAAATCTTTACGCCACCTTTGCAGAAAAGAAAGCATGTCCCGGAAAAATTGCTTTCATATCCCAGAGCGGAGCTTTTTGTGGTTCAGCGTTAGATTGGTCTTTGGAGACTCAAGTTGGACTCAGCGCCGTTGTCTCAACTGGCTCAACGATTGATATTGACTCGAGTGACTTAATCGAATATTTTGGAAATGACCCTCAAACACGAATAATAATGCTTTATGTTGAGTCGATAAAGAATGCAAGAAACTTCATGAGTGCTGCAAGGGGCTATGCAAAAACAAAACCCATAATCATTGTAAAACCCAACGGAACAAATGAAAATCGGCAACCTGCACTCTCGGACACGAGTCAACTAAACGAAGCCCTCCACGATGCAGCATTTCGAAGATGCGGCATAGTTAGGGTTGAAACGATTAACGGTCTTTTTGACTGCGCCAAAACTCTATCAATGCAGTCAAGCCCAACTATACCCCACTTAACCATAATAACAAATGCAAGTGGCCCAGCTTTGATGGCTTTAGACCAGATAAACAGGCGCGGCGGCAAACTCGCAGAAATAAACGATTCAACTTCCCAAGCTCTGAGGAGCATTTTACCCTACTACTGCGTTTTAACAAATCCAATCGATCTTTTAGAGGAGGCTCCACCTGAAAGATACCAAAAAGTAATACAGACCTGCATAGGCGATAATTCAAACAGTAGTCTGCTTGTAATTTATGCCCCAACAGGCATAACCGACCCACTCAGCTTAGCCAATATTGTCATAAATTCTGCCAAACAAACACGAAAGAATGTCTTTGTTTGCCTCATGGGTGAAGACCCCAAATGCCAAGAAGCAAGAAGGACTCTGCATAAAAACGGTGTTCCAGCCTTCCGAACCCCTCAAGAAGCCGTCAGAACATTCATGAACATTTACGCCCGCACACAAAACTTAGAATTGCTCTATCAAACTCCTGAAGAAATTCTCGTAGACCCGACCTCACCGACCCATCTTAAAGGGATTTTGAGGCATGCATTCAGAGAGGGCAGAGAGACTCTGAACTTAACTGAATCTTTCCAGTTCTTGGAAGCCTACAAGATACCTGCCATAAAAACGTTAATCGCTAAAACCGCTGAAGAATCAGCAGCTTTCGCATCTCAACTTGGTTACCCAGTAGTTGTGAAAAATCTAAATTCACAGTATAGGGTTAAAAGCGAAACTCAAAGTCTTGTCTACGATGTTTTTTCTCCTGCGCAACTCAATTTTCACTTTAAACAGTTATTCGATGAGACTGAGAAATCTATGGAGATTCAAGGAGTTGCAATCCAACCAAAAATTCTGCAAGCTCCATGCAGGTTGTTTTTAGGATCAAGAAAAGACCCTCAGTTTGGTTCAATCATATGTTTGGGAACGGGAGGCGCTTTAATCGAAAAAGACAGGGAGCTAAGCGTTGGTTTCCCGCCGCTAAATCAGATTCTTGCTCGCCAAATTATGGAAAACACCAAAGCCCTGAAGTACTGCAAAGACGCATGCGCCACTCAGCTTGAAACCGGACCAATTGAAGAAATCATGATTAAGTTTTCTCAGCTTGTCGTTGATTTTCCTGAGATACGAAAAATTGACATAAACCCCATAATCATTAAGGAAGGCAAAGCAGTCGTAGTTGATGCGCAAATCGCCTTAGATTTACAAAGTTTTTTACGCCCAGGAGCCGAACACCCAGAGAACCTTGTTATTGCACCCTACCCCAAAAAATACATTACAAAGCGCACCCTAAAAAACGACGTGAAAGTGACTCTTCGACCAATAAAGCCTGAAGACGAAAACCGCTTCAATGCACTCTTCAAATCCTTATCCTTGCAAAGTGTACGATTCAGATTCTTTGAGACCATAAAAGAGATGTCGCATGATACTTTATCTAGGTACTGCAATCTTGATTATGACCGAGAAATCGCAATAGTCGCCGAGCTCGATGATCGAAGTCTCATTGGAGTTGTGAGGTTGATTTTTGATGCGGAAAGAAAAAATGGTGAATTCGCTGTTATGGTTAGCGATTCTTGGCATGGGTTAGGGTTGGGTTCAAAACTTGTGGACTATGTCTTAGATATTGGGAAGGACCTGAAATTAGAATCGATTTATAGTGATGTTAGTCCTGAAAATACAAAGATGCTTAATTTATGTGGTAACAAAGGCTTCACGGCTAAATCGGAAGATGAATATTCGATTTTTATGTCTTTGAATTTGGAGCCTTAGATGTTCAGGTCGTTTAGGAACTTCCAAAAATCCTCGATGCAGCTGATAATTCTTAATTCTAGGAAGCGAGCTTCAAAATTGCCTTTTTCGTCGATGGGGTCTTTAAAGAAACCAACAGTGTGGGGATATCCATTCTCAAACATTGGGCTATCCACTACATCGGCCAAAACTGCGTTGGGGTTGCTCCGCTTAGTTCTTTTATCGATAAAGTGCACGGCATAGAATAGGTATTTTCTTCCTTCATTTCTCGCGGCTGGAAAACTAATTAACCAATCCATTTCTTGGAAATAAAATTTTTTAGATCTTGTTTCCATAGAACCTTATCTCTGATTACTTTGTTAGCACGCAATAATTAATTAATCTTAACAAAAATGGAAAAGGTTGGGTGGAGGTTTAGTTTTTGTCTAACTTGAATTCTTCATGTATTGCTCGGACGACTGCTACCCCGTCTTTCTCTTTGACGACAAAGGAAATGTTGAGTTCTGAGCTGCCTTGTGCAATCATGCGGATGTTGATGCCTTTCTGGGCGACGATGGAGAATATCTTTGATGCTACACCAAGAGTGCCTTTCATGTTGGCGCCCATAACCGCGATGACGGCAACATCGTCTTCCGCTGTTACTTCACTTACTACTCCTCCTCTTTCGAGTAACGCTATTTCGAGGTTGCTGATTGCCCTGCCTAAGAGTCCACGTTTGATTATCATGGAGATGTTGGCTTCTGAAACTGCGGTAGAAATCATCATGACGTTGATGTTGTTTTTTCCGAGGACATCGAAAACTTTTGCGTAGCTGCCTGGAGCACCTACCATGCCTGCGCCGTTAACGTTTAGCATAGCGACATCTTTTATCATGGCTACGGCTTTGACTGGTTTTGTTTCGTTGGCTGTGGGGTCCTTAGTGATCAATGTTCCTGGGTTCTCGGGTTGAGCGGTATTTCGGATTCTAACTGGAATATTCTCTTTTATTACTGGTCCCAATGCGCGTGGATGCATTGCTTTTGCTCCGAAAATCGCCATTTCCGCCGCTTCCTGATAGCTGAGTTGCGGCAACATTCGGGCGGTTGGCACGATTTTGGGGTCGGTGGTCATTATCCCGTCAACGTCTGTCCATATCCAGACTTCGTCGACTTGTAGTGCCACACCGAGGATAGTTGCGGTGTAGTCTGAGCCTCCGCGGCCAACAGTCGTTATTACCCCGTCTTGGTTGGCAGCGATGAAGCCAGTAACAACTGGAATTGTTCCTTTTTCGAACAAAGGTCCGAGTCTTTCGCGGATAAGGTGAGTAGTGTAGTTCATCAGGGGGTTGGCTTCGCCAAAATTTGAGTCCGTTACTATGCCTGCTTCTTTGCCAGTGAAGCTTTGGCTTTCAAACTTGTGGTCTCTTATAGCTCCTGAGACAATGGGTGCAGACAAACGTTCTCCAAAAGATGCAACATAATCTTTGGATTTTGGCGTTAGTTCGCCCACGTAGCATATGCCTGTTAGGACTTTTTCTAATTCAGAGATTGTTCGCTCGGTTGTTTGGGTTACTTCCTTTTGGATTTGCTTACTTGTGATGGCGGTTGAAATTGCCTCTACATGTTTTTTGAGGAGTTCTTTTGTGAAGGTTTCAATTTGTTTTTCGTCGCTTTTCTTGGCTTGGCAAGCAACTTCAAGCAAATTGTTGGTGACGCCTGCTAATGCAGAAACGACAACGGCAACTTTGTAGTCTTTTTTAGCGTATTGTGTAACTGTTTCGGCTACGTGACGTATGTTTTTGCCCGTGCCTACGCTTGTTCCGCCGAACTTCATCACTATTTTCATTTTTATCAGCTCTTTTTAGTTTAGTAGTTTGGTTGCTAACTTACGTCTTATATCTAAAAGGTCCCTTAAAACTGCACTGGCAGTTTCGATGCCGCCTGCTCCCCTACCGATGAGGGTTTGTTCTGCTGCGTATTCAGTTGAGAAGGTTATTGCGTTTAGGACGCCGCTGACGCATAAGGGGTTGGTTAATGGAATTTCTGTAGGCTTAACTGTTGCTTTGTCGCCCTCTATTGAACCGATTAGCTTGATGGTGCTGTTTCTTTTGGCGGCTTCCTGAAGCTGCTCTAGTGTTACTTCTCGGATGCCTGTTCTGTCAATGTTTTTTAAGGTTATTTTTTTGCCCATAATCCAGTTTGACAGAATAACCACTTTGCAAGCAGTGTCAAACCCATCAATATCCATGGATGGCTCTCGTTCTGCGTAACCAAGTTTCTGCGCATTTGCTAATGCATCTTGGAAGGTTACGTGGTTTTGGGACATTTCGGTTAGTATGTAGTTGGTTGTGCCGTTTAGTATGCCTCGTATGGCAAGGATTCTGTCTCCTGCGAGGCATCGTTTGGCGAATTCAAGCATGGGGGTGCCGCCGCCGACTGTGCCGCTGAATCGGAGGTAAACGTTGTTGTATTCGGCAAGTTCTGTAAGTGCAGGCATGGCTAAAGCTAATGGTCCTTTGTTAGTTGTTACAACATGTTTGCCAGTTTTGAAGGCTTTAGTAATGTGGGAAAGGGCTGGTTCACCATTTTTAATGTTAACAGGAGTAACTTCAACAACCACTTCTGCTTCAACCGATTCAATAACATCCAAAGCAGATATTCCTGGACGACCGAAATCGGGGTCTTTAGAAATTGGGTAACCACGTTGCTTAATTGCTTCCAGTTTTTCGGGGCTTAAGCCTCTTGGGTTTATTACGGCGCCGTCTATGTCGGCTATGGCGACGATTTTTGGGTTAAACCCTGTGTCCTTTACGTTTTCTGCGTATCTGCGAGCCAGAATTGTGGTTACGCCTTTTCCGACTATGCCGTATCCAACTAAAATAATCCTCATGTCAAATCACCGTGCAAGAATCACTTTTTGTTTTTTTAGGCCCAATGCCTCTTCGATGGCTGTTATGTCGGCATCAACTTCGATTGGTTTCTCACTCATCTTAACTGCTGTGTCGGGGTCTTTGAGTCCATGACCTGTAGTAACGCAGACAACGCGTTCATCCTTGCTAATTAAGCCGCTTTGAACCAGTTTCTTTAATCCTGCGATGGATGAAGCGCTTGCCGGCTCCACAAAAATGCCCTCAATTCTTGCGAGGATTTTTTGTGCATCCAAGATTTCCTCGTCGGTGACGGTTTCAGCGGTTCCGTGGGATTCGTGGATGGCGTTGACAGCTTTCTTCCAGCTTACAGGTGCACCAATTCGAATAGCTGTTGCAACTGTTTCTGGGTGCTCAACTGGGATGATTTTGTTGCTGTTAGTTTTAATCATCTGAGCAATTGGTGCAGAACCTGAGGCTTGTATGCCCGTCATTTTGGGCAGCTTTTTTATGTAGCCAAGTTGGTGGAATTCACTTAGGCCTTTCCAGATAGCGCTGATGTTTCCAGCGTTGCCAACTGGCACGATTATGCGATCGGGAGCATCATTGTTGAGTTGCTCACAAATTTCGTAGCCCAACGATTTTTGGCCTTCAATACGGAACGGGTTAATTGAATTTAACAGGTAGATGTTTTTGTGTTTCTCGGCAAGTTTTAGCACGAATTCTAAGGCTTCATCAAAGTTTCCCTTGACTTGGAGAACTTTGGCGCCGTGAATCATAGCTTGTGAAAGTTTGCCGTACGCGATTTTGCCTGAGGGAATCAGAACGGTGCATCTTATTCCTGCTCTGGCGGCGTAAGCGGCGAGGCTTGCGGAGGTGTTGCCTGTGGAAGCGCAGATAACGTGTCGTGCACCTAATTCCACGGCTTTGGTTACGCCAACAGTCATGCCTCTGTCTTTGAAGCTGCCTGTGGGGTTTTCGCCCTCGTTTTTGACGTAGAGGTTTTTGAGTCCCAATTCTGCGCCTAAACGTTCCGAGCGATGCAGACCTGTCCCGCCTTCGCTTAGGGTTACTACTTTTGTGGCTTCGTGGATGGGCATGAAGTCGCGGTATCGCCAAACCCAGAGTGGTTTGCTCTTCCAGTCGCTTTCTTTGAGCTTTTCAGCTAACTCTTTGAAATCAAACTTTATCTCCAAAATGTCTCCGCATTTTTTGCAGAAGTAAACAATCTCATCGATACCATAGGTTGTTTTGCAGTTTATGCATTCTTGGTGTGACATGACTTTGCGTCTCCACGTGGTAAGTGCCTTTTCAGATTAACACAAAATACTGACTGTTACATTATTAATTTATCTGCTTTCGGACTCTGTTCTTAACCCACCAAGTTTGACAAAACCTCGTAGGTTTTGAGGCTGTCTTTCTTCTCGACTACCATGATGGTTTCTGTCCAGCAGGAAATGAACTCGATGATGTTCACGTTTTGTTCGGCTAGCAGGGTTGCTAGGAACGCGACAACTCCCGGCGTGGCTTCTAATTCCTCGGGCGAGTGAACAACAATCATGGTGCAATTGTCATGCTTTACAAGAGTTGTGATTCGCTCAGGTAAATCACTTCGGTCAAGCAAGTAAACAAATTTACCTAGCAAATCCACTTTCATTCCTGTTTGAGCAGGGAGTTCTTTGGCGGTTATCATGACGGATTTTCTGTCATAGACTGCTATGTTGCTGCGTTTTAGGAGTTGGAGAACTTTTTCTTCTCTTTTCTGCTTGTGTTTTTGTAGTTCCTCTGAATAGCGGCGTAAAGCTGCTTTTATGGCGCTGGTGTCTTCGGTTTTTAGTTCTATTTGGATTTGTCTTGAGAGTTCGCTGAGGTTGACTATGCCTTTTTCTAGGGCTTCGAGTAGGTAGGGTTTGTTTCGCAGGTGGCTTCGAACGTTTTGGGCTACGGTCATGATGTTCTCTTTGTGTATCAAATGGGACATTTAAAGCTTGTTAAGTAACAAAAAAGTCACAAGGTTTAAAAATACAGCCCTCAAGGTAAGGGAAACAATTTAAAACAAAAAAATGGGGGAGCAAGCAAATAACCGATAAATTTGTACTAGCATACTCAGGCGGATTAGACACATCCGTGTTAATCAAGTACCTCCAAGAAAAATGTAAAGCACAAGTAATCACAGTAACAGTAGACGTTGGCCAAGGCGAAGACCTCAAGGCAGCTGAAGAAAAAGCAAACAAACTTGGCGTAATCAAACACTTCTCAATTGACGCCAAAGAAGAATTCGTAAAAGAATATATTTTTCCCGCTATCAAAGCCAACGCTCTCTATGAAGGCAAATATCCAATCAGCACAAGCCTCTCACGCCCACTCATAGCTAAGAAAATGGTTGAAATCGCCGAGAAAGAAGGCGCAACAGGTTTAGCTCACGGTTGCACAGGCAGAGGAAATGACCAAGTACGCTTCGATGTAACCTTGGGCGCACTGGCACCAGAAAAACAGATACTTGCTCCAGTACGTGAATGGGGCTTAACGCGCGAAGAAGAAATCGCTTATGCTAAAACCAAAGGCATCCCCGTCTCTGACTCCGCAAAGAAATACAGCATCGACTCAAGCGTTTGGGGACGAGCCATCGAATGCGGCTTGCTCGAAGATGCAAGTCAGGCACCGCCAGATGACGCTTACGAATGGACCATTGCCCCGGAAAAAGCTCCCGACAAGCCAGAAATTGTCACAATAACATTTGAGGCAGGCGTTCCAGTTGCAGTTAACGGCAAGAAAATGTCGCCCCTTGCACTCATAGAAGAAGTAAACAGAATCGCAGGGAGAAACGGTGTAGGCCGAATTGACCACATCGAAGACCGTATAGTTGGTTTAAAATCCAGAGAAGTCTACGAATGTCCAGCCGCAACAGTGATTTTGGAAGCCCACAAAGACCTCGAAAAAATGGTCATGACCCGCCACCAGGTCCTCTTCAAACAGCAAATCGATGCAGAGTGGGTATTTTTAGCATATGCTGGATTGTGGGTTGACCCCTTAAAAGACGACTTAGACGCGTTCATCAATAAATCCCAAGAAAATGTCTCTGGCGAAGTCAAACTTAAACTATACAAAGGCAGCCTTTTAGTTATCGGACGCAGCTCACCAAATTCACTCTACGATAAGAACCTAGCCAACTACAACATCAAAACAAGCTTCAACCAATCCTACAGCAAAGGCTTCATCGAGCTCTGGGGAATGCAGACAAGAATGTACAACTCGCTCAAGAAGGCCAGCCAAAAGCCAAAGGCAAAGAAAGCCTAATTTTTCTTTAATTCAATATTGGACGGAGGGCAAGGAGAAACGTCAAAGATGCTGCATGGAGGACGACTGGGTAATGTCAGAGAAGACGTTGCAAAGTTTACGTCCTCACGCAAAGATGATGCGCGCTTAGCCGATGCTGTTTTAGCCATCAACAAAGCCCACGTAGTCATGCTTATGGAACAAAAAATTATCCAATGGCAAGACGGCGCAAAAATCCTCTCAGCCCTCCAAAAACAAGACAGCCAAAAACTCGACCCCAACGCCGAAGACGTCCACATGGCCGTGGAAGAAGCGGTTTTAGCTGAGACGGGTCCTGAGGTTGGCGGAAACCTGCATATTGCCAAAAGCAGAAACGACCAAGTTACAACAGCAATCCGCATGGCGCTACGCAAAGAGTTGCTCAGCATTATGCAACAAGTGCTCGAAATGCAGGAAAGCCTCCTGGCAACAGCCAGCAAACACGCTGAAACCGTCATTTTAGCCTACACTCACCTACAACCAGCCCAACCAGTCACCTTCGCCCATTACTTACTCTCTCACGTTGATGGGTTGGGACGTGACCTGCAAAGATTACAAAGTGTTTACGAACGAGTTAACCTGTGTCCTCTTGGCGCTGGAGCACTTGCAACCACAAGTTTCCCAATAGACCGAAAAACAACCGCGGAACTTTTAGGCTTCGATGCAGTGTTGGAGAATTCAATTGACGCGGTCGGCAGCCGAGACTTTATACTCGAAACACAATCGGCACTGACCCTGCTTGCGGTTAACTTGAGTCGTTTAGCTGAGGACCTGATAATCTGGAGTTCGTCAGAATTCGGCACAGTCGAGTTGCCTGACGAGTTCACATCAACCAGCAGTATAATGCCGCAAAAGAAGAACCCTGAAGTTCTCGAAGTTATCCGTGCAAGAGCCAGCTACGCCTTGGGCGATTTTGTGACTTCTGCCGCTGCGCTTAAGAGTTTGCCTTCAACCTACAATCTTGATTTCCAAGAGATAACGCCGAAGCTTTGGGCATCAACCGACAACCTCTCCGCGTCTTTGAGCATATTTGCAAAACTTATCCCCAACTTGAAAGTTACCTCAAACGTTGAAGTCAAAGCTGCCGCGGGCTTTGTGGGCGCAACTGAACTTGCCAACATGCTTGTGCGGAAATATAGTGTTGCTTTCCGAACATCCCACAAGATAGTCGGCGCCTTAGTCAAGGCGTTGATCGATTCTAAACAGACTTTACTTGATGCAACTCCTGAAATGGTACAGAAAGTAGCTCAGGAAACTGCAGAAGTCAAATTAACGGTCAAAAAATCAGACATACTTGAATGCACAAATCCCCGCAAACTAATCGAAACCTATAAAGTTCAAGGCGGTCCCTCACCCGCAGAGGTCGAAAGATCAATCACATCAACAACGAAAACTCTATCACAGACAAAGGCAAACATAACTAAACTCCAAGAAAACCTTACAAACGCAGAAAATACCCTCAAATCGACCGTGAAATCCCACTCTCAAACGGATTCTTCCAAAAACGGAAGACTTAAAAATTCAAAGTTATAGGTTGAATAGGGCTTTGGTCCCACAAAATAGCACGTCCAACAATAATAAAAAAGCGATACTGCTTCTTGAAGACGGAACGTCCTTTATCGGTAAAGGTTTTGGTGCAACAGGAAAAATCTCTGGCGAAGTTGTTTTCTCGACTCAAATGGTTGGTTATCCCGAAGCGTTGACAGATCCGTCGTATAAGGGGCAGATTTTAACTTTCACTTATCCGCTTGTAGGTAACTACGGCGTTCCATGCAACGAACAAAACCTCGGATTGCCGCTTTATTTTGAGAGCGACCACATCCAAGTTCAAGGACTCGTTATTCATGAGCTTTGTCTTGAACCGTTCCATTGGGCATCCACAAGAACCCTCGACAAATGGTTAGCTGACGAAGGCGTCCCAGGAATCTACGGTATAGACACAAGACGCTTAACTAAGAAACTTCGCACCCACGGAGTTATGCTGGGTATAATTCAGGTTTTTGAAGCAGGCGAAGAACCCAACTTAGACGCGCTCTTAAAGAACGGCAAAAACATCGCTGACCCCAACCTAACTGACCTTGTAAAGGAAGTTTCGGTGAAGAAGCCATGCAAATACACTGTTGAAGGCGCTAAGAAAAGTGTGGTCTTAATCGACTGTGGCGTTAAATTCAGCATCATTCGCAACCTGCTCAAAAGAGGCATCAACGTAAATCGGGTACCATATGACACATCAGCCAGCGAAATCATGGCTTACAACCCTGACGGTGTCTTCTTAAGTAACGGTCCAGGCGACCCAAAGAAATGCACAAAAACAATCGAGGCTATCCGCGAGTTGTCTGAGAAAGTTCCACTTATGGGCATATGCCTTGGAGCGCAAATACTTGCGTTATCATTAGGCGGAGATACTTACAAACTCAAATTCGGTCATCGCGCCCAAAACCAACCTGCCCTTGACCTAAACAGCAGTCGATGCTACATCACCACCCAAAACCACGGCTACGCCATAAACTTGGATTCACTAACAAATACGCCCTTGGAACCATGGTTCATCAATCCCAACGACAAAACCACTGAAGGCGTAAAACACAAGTGCAAACCCGTCTTTGCGGTTCAATGGCACCCCGAAGCCTCACCAGGACCATACGACACCGAGTTATTGTTTGATAAATTCGCTAAAACCTTGGAGGTCAAGTAAGATGCCCAAGTTCGATTGGATAAAGAAAGTTCTGGTTCTTGGCAGCGGCGCCATTAAAATCGGTGAAGCAGCTGAATTCGATTATTCAGGAAGCCAATGTTTAAAGGCTCTGCGAGAAGAGGGCATCGAAACCGTTCTCATTAACCCCAACATAGCCACCATCCAAACCGACCCCCGACTCTCAGGCAAAGTATACCTTCTCCCAGTCACTCCCGAATTTGTTGAGAAGGTCATAGTTAAAGAACGTCCAAACGGAATCCTCTTGGGCTTCGGTGGACAAACCGCGCTTAACTGCGGGTTGGAACTTGAAAAGACTGGTATCCTTCAAAAATATAATGTCAAAGTTTTAGGTACCCCCGTCCAAGCTATAGAGGACACGGGTGACCGTGAAAGATTCCGTCAAGCCATGGAAAAAGCAGGCGTGCCTTTCCTAAAAAGCCGAGCCGCTACCAGCGTAAAACAGGCGAGCGAGATTGCCGATGAAATCGGTTACCCCGTAATGGTTCGTGTAGCTTACACGTTGGGCGGTAAAGGTGCCGGTGTTGCTCACGATATCAAAGAACTTAAAGAAATTGTAACAATCGGCATTGCACAGAGCCGTATCAACCAGGTCCTCGTTGAAGAGTATGTGGGGCACTGGAAAGAAGTTGAATACGAAGTTATGCGTGACTACGCAGATAACTGCTTAACTGTCTGTAACATGGAAAATTTTGATCCCATGGGTATCCACACAGGCGACAGCATCGTTGTCGCGCCTTCACAGACCATGACTAACCGCGAATACCACCAGATCCGCTCAATATCCATAAACGCTATCCGTAGTCTCGGCATCGTTGGCGAATGCAACATCCAATGGGCGCTACACGCTAAATCCGAGGAATGCCGCGTCATCGAAGTCAACTCACGAATGTCCCGTAGCTCCGCTCTTGCAAGCAAAGTCACAGGATACCCACTTGCTTACATCGCCACAAAACTCACATTAGGCTACACCCTACCCGAACTAATCAACAAAGTCACTGAAGTCACAACCGCGTGCTTCGAACCAGCACTCGACTACATAACCGTAAAAATCCCCCGTTGGGACTTACAGAAATTCAAGAACGCTGATCGCCATGTTGGTCCACAGATGCGTTCCGTGGGCGAAGTCATGGCTATTGGTAGATGCTTCGAGGAAGCCCTCCAGAAAGCCGTTCGCATGCTTGATACCGGAAAAATAGGTCTCGTTTGTAACCCAGAAGACGCAGAACCAGAAACTGAAGAGCGCCTAAGAGACGAAATGGCACATCCCACCGACGAACGTCTCTATAAGATTGCCAAAGCACTCAAAATCGGCATCTCTATAATGGAGATTTACCGCTTAAGCGGCGTAGACCCCTTCTTCCTACATAAAATTCAAAACATCATAGATATGGAAGCTCAACTTCGCACCCTAAACCTCGCCGAAGCCTCAGCGCCAGAAATAATCCGGGAAGCGAAACGCCTCGGTTTCTCAGACCAGCAAATAGCTGAATGCCAAACCACAGACGAATTCACGATTAGAGCATTTAGAAAAAACGCTAACATTATTCCTGCAATCAAACAGATTGACACGTTGGCAGCAGAGTGGCCAGCAAAAACCAATTATCTCTACATGACTTACGGTGGAGACGAAGATGACATAGAATTAACAACCACGCAAAGCAAAGTAATTGTCCTCGGTGCAGGCGTTTTCCGTATTGGTTCTAGCGTAGAGTTCGACTGGTGCGGCGTCAACACAATCTGGGCCCTAAAGAAAAACGGCATAAAAGAAGCTATCATGGTCAACTACAACCCCGAAACCGTCTCCACAGACTATGACATCTCAGACAAACTTTACTTCGAAGAACTCACCATTGAACGGATTTTGGACATTTATGAAAAAGAAAACCCGTTGGGCGTTATAACAAGCGTGGGTGGGCAAATTCCAAATAACCTTGCTATGACCCTCTCGAAAGCAGGCGTAAAACTGCTGGGTACATCGGCGGAGAACGTGGATTTGGCGGAAGATCGCTCGAAATTCAGCGCCCTCCTCGACCAGCTGGAAATATGCCAGCCGAGCTGGAGCAAGCTCCAATCCATCGAGGAGGCAAAACGGTTTGCACATAAAATCGGTTACCCTGTCCTTGTGCGCCCAAGCTACGTGCTATCTGGTTCAGCGATGCGAGTTGCCTACAACGAGTCCTCTCTTGAAAACTTCCTCAACTTAGCCGCTAAAGTAGGCCGCGACCATCCCGTAGTCATCAGCAAATTCATCACACAAGCAAAAGAAGTCGAAGTAGACGGCGTTTCCGACGGAGAAAACGTGTTTATCGGTGCCATAATGGAGCACGTTGAAAATGCGGGAGTTCACAGCGGCGACGCAACTATGACTATTCCGCCTCAAGCCCTAAAAATTGAGGTTCAAAAGAAAATCGAAGAATGCACCCAGAGCATCGTTAAGGCGCTTCAAATTCACGGGCCCTTCAATATTCAATACCTCGTCAAAGATGATGTAGTCAACGTTATCGAATGTAACCTACGGGCTTCCCGTTCTATGCCGTTTGTCAGCAAGACTCGGGGCATAAACATGATTGAGCTGGCCACTTTGGCGATGTTGGGCAAAAAAATCGATGGCGTCAAACTCTCACCAATGTGTGTTGCACCTCATGTTGGCGTGAAGGTTCCGCAGTTCAGCTTTATGCGCTTAAGCGGTGCCGACCCAGTTTTGGGAGTAGAGATGCTCAGCACGGGCGAAGTTGCGTGTTTAGGTGAAAACTTTTCAGATGCTTTCAGCAAGGCGTTGCAGGCTGCTGAGTTTACGATTCCGCCCAAAGATGGTAATGTGTTCATCAGTGTCGGCGGCGACGGCGCTCGAAAGGCGCGAGTTGTTCCGATTGCAAAAGCGCTGGCTGAAATGGGATTCAAAATTTACGCAACCCAACACACTGCTGATGTGCTCATCGCTAACGGCGTAGTTGCCACTGTGCTCTACAAGGTCAAAGATGCCCAGGTTAGCCCCAACATAATGGATTACTTGCAGGAACGCAAAATCGACTTAGTAATCAATGTGCCCATGGCGAATAGATCCTCAAGCTTCTCAGACATCTTAACCGACGGCTACATTATCCGACGCCAAGCAGTAGAATTCAATATACCCGTCATTACAAACCTACAACTTGCAGCCGCACTCGTCGAAGTCCTAAAAACCAAAGGCAAAAACGGCGACAGCATACGCAGCCTAAACGAATACATGGACGACTTACCCTGGAAACAATGGTAGCCTTCGCTTCCTCTCTATCTTTCTTCAATGAACTTTATTCGGTTCTAATATTATTTCGCTGGTCATCTTAGCCCATTAAATTAAGTACAATGTTCTCAGTTTTACGCAAAAAATATATTCGTGCGCCACCTTCTCGATTGAGCATCAAGGTAACCTACTTTGTCTAACCAAGCTAAAACTCGGACAGTAGAAGAAATTAACCAGAAAATCCGCAAAGGCGACGCCCAAGTTTTAACCGCTGAAGAAATGAAAAAGCTGGTTGAAAGCAGCGGCGTCGAAGTTGCCTTCAAAGAAGTAGACGTTGTTACCACCGGCACTTTCGGAGCCATGTGCTCATCAGGTGCTGTGGTGAACCTTGGGCATTCTGACCCACCCATAAAGATTGAAAAGGCATGGATGAATGATGTGGAAGTTTGTCACCCCGGAGCCGCTGTGGACTTGTTTATTGGGGCTACTTGCATGTCGGACAAGTTGCCTTTCGAATACGGCGGAGGACATGTAATACAAGATCTGGTCGCGGGAAATGAGGTTGAACTCAGAGCCACCGCGTATGGGACTGACTGTTACCCGAGAACTTCAGTAAAAACAACCATAACCAAACACGATTTGAACCAGTTTTACCTGCTTAACTTCCGCAACTGCTACCAGCGCTACAACTGCGCCGTGAACAGCAGCGACGAAATCATCTACACTTACATGAGTAAACTTTTGCCCAGATTCCGAAACGCCACCTTCTCAGGCGCAGGCGAACTCAACCCACTCATGAATGACCCTGACTATGAAACGATGGGTATGGGAACCCGAATATTCCTCGGAGGCGCTCAAGGCTACATCATAGGCGAGGGAACGCAGCATAGCCCCAAAAACCTCAACGGAACCCTGATGGTTAAAGGCGATGCAAAAAAGATGTCACCTGAATTTCTGCAAGGTGCCGCCTTCACAGGGTACGGAACGTCAATGTATGTAGGTTTAGGTATCCCAATTCCGATTCTAAACGAAGGTTTAGCAAAAAAAACTGCAATTCAGGACAAAGACATCCTAACCGACATCGTCGACTACAGTGTACCCCGACGTGACCGCCCCAAGTTTGGGCAAGTCAGCTACAAAGAATTAAAATCAGGTTCCATCACCGTTAACGGCAAAAAAGTCCGTGTAAGCTCACTATCCAGCCTAAAAATGGCGAAAAAGGTATCTCAAACTCTAAAGTCCTGGATTGATGAAGGCAGTTTCTTGTTAACCTCGCCTGTTGAGCGGTTGCCAACAAACACAGTTTTTAAGCCCATGCGACAAACAGAGGAAATCCCGTTCGTTGTTAGCGTTATGCACCCGGCAGTTACATGCACAGAGGACGAAGAGATACAAGCCATCGCAAAACGCATCGTCACCAGATCAGTCAACCACATAGTCGTGGTGGATAGCCTGGGTAAATTGCTTGGAATCGTCACTTCATGGGACGTCACGCGGGCTATGGCGGAAGGCAAAACAGCATTAGCCGACATAGAATCCCACAACGTCGTCACCGCAAAACCTGACGAGCCATTGGAGATTGCTTCTAAACGCATGGCACAAAACAACATCTCAGCACTGCCCGTGATTGACATAGAAAAGAAGGTGCTGGGAATAATTACTGCAGAAGATGTTTCAAAACTGTTAGGACGGTAAATAGATTGGCAAGAATTCTCATAAGGTTCGACGAAAATCAAGTTTCAGAGCCCATAGCATCCCAAATTATCATCGAACACAAGGTTCCTATGGCTATTTTGTCGGCTCACATTAACTCGAAGGGCGGCGAAATTCTAGCCGAGGTTCCCGATGCGATGGCAGAAAAAGTTGTCAATGCTTTCCGTCAAAGAGGAGTCTCAGTAACTGTGCCAAAACTAATCGAAGTTGACAGCGACAAATGCTTCAGCTGCGGCAGCTGCATCTCGCTTTGCCCCGTAGAAGCAATCAGCTTAAACAAAGAATCCACAGTGCAGTTCGATAAGGAGAAGTGTGTGGGTAGCACCTGCAGTATCTGCGTTGATGCCTGTCCTCCCCGAGCCATAAAATCAATAAAACAAAGCAGCCTTGAAAACTCAGCTAACAGGAAAAAGAAAAGTTGACAAGGCAGCAGCTTTTCAAAGTACCCTTTTCCCATAAAGAGTCGCAGTGCACAATTATTTCTGATAAGCCAAAAGCCATTGAAGCCGCCAAAGAATCCATAAGACGCAACTATTTGGAACTTGAACTCTATGTGCGAGCCAACCCCAAATTTTTACATACATTAACTCCTATTCCGGCACCAGAAAAACCAATTGTTGCCAAGTTGATGGCATTAGCTGCCGAAAAGGCGGATGTTGGTCCAATGGCGGCAGTTGCAGGCGTCATAGCAGATCTTGCCGTAGAAGACATGCTCCGCGAGGGTTGCAAGGTGGCTGTTGTGGAGGATGGCGGCGAAATCTCCGCGGTCTCAAACCAACCCGTTGACGTGGCTGTTGCCGCAGGCGAAGAACCTCTCTCAAACCGCTTCGGCTTCAGGCTTACAGAATTCCCAATCGGCGTCGCCACAAGCTCCGGGCGCTTTAGTCATGCACTCAGTTTTGGGGATGCAGAAGCAGCGGTTGTTTTCTGCAAGAACGCCTCCTTAGCAGATGCGGCAGCTACTGCGGTTGGTAATGTTGTAAAAGGTGAGGACTCGAAAGCCGGAATTCAAGCGGGCATCATCAAGGGTTTATCGATTGAAGGTGTTGAAGGAGTACTCATAATTTATCAGGGGCAGGTTGGAACGGCTGGGAAAATTCCGCAGATGATCAAGATAGCGCCATAAAGAATTCGATCTTTATACACTTGTGAATTGAGAAAGTAACTTTTTAGAACCCCAAATCACGTTTGAAAGAAGAAGAAAAGGCGCAAATTTTCCAACTTTCTTCTTCTTTTAAGCTGAGTCCATGGACGATGTAGGTATATTTTAAACAAATGTCAGCTTAACCGTTAAAATTATTGTTTGTTTTAAGATAGACATAAGCCATCTTTATTACATAAGCTGGGGGGAAATACTTCTTGCTTTGATGCTTTAAGTTCACTTATTCTTGTTTGCACCATCTTTAGCAGTTCTTGCCTAAGCTGCTCTCCCGAAATTTCTCGCTGAATAAAACACATTCTGCCGGCTAACACATTGTCTTTTAAAGTATCTCTTATCCAAGCCTGGAAATCACCCCTGTGATAATGAAACAAAATAGAGCTATCAACTATGCCATTCAATTTGGCTGCAAAATCCTCCAGACTAATTGCAGAAACTTTCGTGTAAACTCCCTCTGCAGTGCAAAAAAAGAAAGCCTTCTCCTCGGGCACATTTGACAAAATATTTGAAGCTTCTTGATTTGTAAGATTTTTACTCATTTCTATTCGCCTTGGCACCCTAAACCTTCGCGAGGCTACCGTATATCCGTTTGTTGTTGGGTTTAGACAGTTACAACGGTGTTAACGGTTCTTGGCAAAAACAAGTTGTTTCAATTAATACCCTAAATATGGTCCTTAAAGCAAAAGCTTGTTTGTTGGCGCCTAATAGCAGTCACAATCTTAAAATAGATACTGAGCTGAACTAAATATGTGAATCTTGAAACATTTTTACTCAACTAGCTTGGGTGAATAACACGATTTTAGGGTTCGGTAGATCTGTTTTTTTGGAGAGGCGTAATTGTTAGATGTCGGAAAAGATTTCATTAAGGGAAATAATTGGTGCAATTCTAGGTGAGATAAAAGTCATCCTCAAAGAATATATGAATGAAGCGGAAGCTTCTATTAAGAAACGCCTCAAAAGACTCGTAATCATAAGCGTAATTGGCAGTGTTTTGATGGCTCTGGGAATTTCATTTATCGGTTCAGCTTCCCTTTTCATACTTATTGGATCGTTCAAGTACCTAAGCACCACCATGCTTGCGTGGGAAGCATTGTACATCATGGGCATCACTTCAGGTATTATAGCCGGTGTTTTCTTTTTTGGACTTTTCATCATTATACGAAATCAATTGAGATCTCCCAAAAAACCTGATAATCAAAATTAGTCACCGTGTCTTCATTTTCAGAAACTCCATTTTGCGGATTTTGCGTTCAAACGCAGACTTTTGACGCTTCATCTTCACTCAAATATAGTGCTGTTCTAGCAGGAATAACAAAGAGATTTTGCCCAACCAAATTCGCTATCAATGCTGGCAAAGCAACAGGCCCCAATACAAGTTCACCAATCACAATTGCTAACGTGGAATTCTTATGACTACTTACCACACTCAATGCAATTGCAGCTGGACGGCCAAACCTTCTACCAGAAAAATAGGCAACAACAAAAGTTGCACTTAGAATTAATAAAACAAAAAACAGAAGCAACAAAAATTCAGTCGGTCTTTGCTCAACAAAAACCGACCCAGGCGCAACAGCCCCCCAAATAAGAAATAACACAAGAGTCTGCTGAATAAGTGGACCGCGAACAACGATTTTTTGAGTTTTTTGCGAAAGTAGTTTTCTTAAAGCCTGAGCGGCAACTAGAGGCACCACCAAAATGAAAAATAAATTTGTAAAAATTGCAGTCGAGTCTATTTGGGCTACAGTATGCGTCACGAGCAAAATTGTAATTGGAATAGTTACAAGAGCCAAAATATTTGTCATCATACTTATGATGAGAGCTAATGGCGTATGACCGTGGAAAACATCACACCAAAAGACAGAGGAAATCGCGGCAGGTGAACTGAATGCAATCACTAACGCGGCAAACTCTACTGGTTTAAAAAGAGATATCCCAACAATTGAAAATAGAGGCGGCACTAAAAAGACCAAACATAAAGCAAGAAGAATAATCTTAAAATTTTTTAGTGAGTTTAAAAATTCTCTTGGCTTAAGATTGAGTGTAACAAAAAACATTATCAATGCGAGAAATATCGAAGTATAGGGGTGCCAAAGTAATCCGATTTTCGGAAGCAGCAACCCTAAAGTTACAGCAATTAAAGCTACAATTATGGAAGACAATTTTTTAATGAATTCTTTGTAATCCACTTTTGTAGCCTACTAATTAAGATGTATTAAGACTTAAAAAAGGTAAGTCTATACTGAATCCCATAAATCGGCAGCTTGTTTTTCTATCTTTGAATTCTGAAGACGTTTAATATTTGAGTTCGCTTCAATTGATAGTTTGCAAAGTATATCGTATTTTTTCATTAGCACCTTCATATCCGTCGACCAATCCAGGCTATCTGGATAATAAGGAATTGGATAAGTTAGGTATGGACTAACATTTTTATTATTCCAGATTGAAACTTTGTCATCATAACTTCCTGCTTTAGTTGCAACCTTATAACCATATTCTTCTAAAAGAACGCCTAATTTTCCCAGTCCTTTTCGAATTGGCTGAGCGATTATCTCAGGGGAGTTAATTCCATTTTGTGAATAAGCGGAAAGGTAATTGTGTCTATTATCTTGTGATAAATGATACCATAAAGAATCGGGGAGGAGAAAATCAGCAACATTTTTCTGTGCATTGTCGGTAAGATCTTTTAACCTTGCCTTGAATTGCGCTAACTGGTTTTTGCCCAAACTTATAGTATTTTGAGAATCGCTAACAATATAATGCCTTGTGGTTGAATTGAACCAAATAGCAGAAAAAGCAACAGTGGCCTTTATGAATAACTGACGAGTAGCTTCCATTTCTATTTTGTATTTCTCTAATTTTTCTTGTTCATTAGATATTGCTAAGTCAATGTTATCAATCGTTTTTCAAAGCCTCCTTAAGATTCGGTTAAAAAAAAAGAAAAAATTAGAAGTCTAAGATTTTGACTACTGCATCATTTTCAACTTCGTGTGCTAATGGAATGCCTGTAACTTTGGTGGCTATCTCGCTGAGACTCATCAGGTCGCCTCGCGTGAGCAAATCAAGCTTCCATTTTCTATTGCCCGCCATTAGTTGTTTCAATCCAACGCCAACTCTGTCGGTTAAGTATGTATAAACGCCTACGCTTTCCAACGGAATTTCATCAAAGCCTTTACCATATTTTGCTTTCAGTTCTGGAGTTGCAATGAAGAATTTTTCTGGAGTTCCACCGAATTTGTCTACGAAGCTCTTGGGCAATTTACCTTCTTGCGCTAATTGTTTGAAGTAGTTTGCTTTCATAGCTGCTGTTATAGGCGAGCGCCCCATCAAGACTGCTTTAACAAGTGGTCCTTGACCGAAGTTACTTAATGCGATGGTTTTGAATATTGATGTTTCTTCGATGAATCCGCCTGCCATCACAAGGTCTGGAACATGTTTGCCTTTTTTCTTGAGAATTTGGGCACACTGTAAAACTAGCGCTTGTAGATACAGTGTTGGGATGCTCATTTCATCCATCATTGGCACTGGACTCATGCCTGTTCCTCCGCCTGCACCGTCAAAGCTCAAGGCATCAATCTTGGCTTCAGAGGCAAACTTCATTGTATACGCCACTGCTGAAGGTCGGTATGCACCTGTTTTTAGGAAGACTCTCTTTGCACCTTGTTCACGTAGCCATTCAATGTCTTCGATAAAGGATTTTTCTTTTGGTATACCGACTCTGCTGTGCCGCTCAAAGGTTTGGAACACTCCAGCTTTGAACGCTTGTTGAACGACCAAGTCTTCAGGATCAGGAATAACGATGTAACCACGTTTCTTAAGCAGAATTGCTTTCTCTATACTTTTGAGGCGAACTTCGCCGCCAATAGCCTTTGCTCCCTGCCCCCATTTACGCTCAATAATGTTAACTTCTAGTTTAGAGAGAGCGTATGCGTCTATGCCTAATCTTTGATCTTCAACGTTTGTTTGGATGATGACATCGCCATTTTTTTTGTCCCAGAACTTTCTAAAAGAATCCACTCTTCGTTTTAGTTCAGGCGAATGGGTAACTTTTCCATTTGATAATTCAGCTTGAATATCCATGCCTGCAATGTTTTCACCGATAGTTACAGATACACCCGACAGAGCTGCACCGATAGCAAGAGCATCCCAATTAACACGTGCAACTTCTGTGGATCCAAAAGCACCTGTTAATATTGGAAGTTTAAGAGGCATCCCGCCTACAACTGTTTCCAAGTTTGCGTTTGGAAAAATGGCGGCTTCTGAGGTCTCTGCAATTCCTTGTGCATCAAACAATCCTGCTTGAATGCTAAAGTGTGACCAGTCTAGACCAAAGTTTTTGAGAGCTCCTGCAGTGCTGGTTCCGAACTGTACTGGCTCCGGATAGAGTGCTTCTCGTCCTCTGAATGCAGAAAGGCTGATTTCGCACAAAACTGAACAATCATGGATGCAAATTGGACACATACCGCTGATTGCGCTTGTGTCTTTTACTCTTGTGTTTGTTCCAACGGTTGATTTTCCATTTAGATACGAACTATTATTTTGTGTACGTTCACTCAATTTTTTATTTCCCCCACTTTTAGTTCTTTTATGGATGACTAGTTAGTCGATAGTATTGCCTGGTATGATTATTTAACGTTTGTCAATATTGGGTATTACCTGGTCACATAAACGTTTAAGTGCATTCTTATAAGATAAGGTAGTTTGACAGTTAATGAAGAAAAAGAAAATCGCAATCAGTATAGATCAAGAACTCTACGACTGGCTTAAGGGTGAAGTGGACTCTGAGGAGAGAACATTCGCTTCAATGAGTCATGCCATTGAATACTGTATTGCTTATTTGAAGAAAGACTACGATTTTGAACTAACCAAAAAAAGTAAAAAGTCACAATAACATTTTAGATACCCAAAAAATAATGTTGAGGATGCCCTGATTAACAGGGCAACTAGACCCAATCAGCAGACCTTTGTGGTGGCGACTAATTTTTGGACGTTTTTTGACACGGTTAATCTGTGTATCTTACACATACATTGAATATGGCTAACAAAACCATTACGATAATAATTATGCTTTTTTGGGTCTTGAAATCGTACATTAATATTCCCAAATTACTTTTCACCCTAAAATCTTAAACCTTAAAAGCAGTTGGCAGCATACAGAAACTCATCATGAAGCACAAATCGTTAGGGCGACAAGTTCTTGAAAACAAGAAATTGTCGATTCTTTTATGTGTTCTTTTACTTGTTCTGCCGCTTGCCAGCCAAACTTGTAGCGCTCAGACAACCCCGCGACTGCAGAACAAGGCGTTAATGTTTCTTACTGACGTGATAGGAGTTGACACATCAAACTATAGGATTTCATTGTATGACAACCGATCCATTCAGGGGCAAGATTACCTCTTTTACAGCCTCGAACCGACCAAAGGGTCCATATTCGCTGTAGGAGGTAATGTCGGCTTCAACTTCTACAATGACTCTTTAGGGTCATGCAGTTTTGACCCAGGCACCATTAATCAACCTTACCTACATCCGCGCAGCGACCGCTTCAACGACACATTAGCCATAATGCAAAGGTACTATGGATGGACCAACGACACTCAAGTTCAGCAAATGATTGATCTTATGAAGAAAGTCGGTTCCGAAAAGAACTTACTTGAAGTCTCTGGCAATTTATCGCTTCGAATTTCAATACATTCACTCCTGGCCGAATATCGATTCAGCAATTACCTCAATGGAGTCGAGTACACAGGAGTGACTGTCAGCATGGGAAATTCTAGCGGAGACGTTTTCTTTGACGATAACCGAGTATGGCAAAAAATAGGAAATACAAGCATCAACATAACCCAAGACCAAGCCATACGCATAGCCGAGGACGCAGCCAAAAGGTACTCTTATAATCATAATTTCGGGAATGGAACCGTAGTGACTATTTCTAACCTCAATGTTACGGGCATTTATAGAACAAGCCTCTCAAGTACGTTGAGGGATAATTCAACACTTTATCCCATCTACAACATAGAATTGAACGTCACAGGCTTGCCCTCGAAGTATGTCGGTATTGGCGTATTTGTTTGGGCAAATGACGGAAAAATTCAATCTGTCTACCAATATATTTATCCAAGCTCTCCTTTTGTTGATTCGATTTTCAACTTAATATTCTTCCAAACACTTTTTGGCTCATTGATAGACCTTGTTTTGGTATTGTGCCTTTTTGTGGCAGTCATAGTTATTGTGCTGGTAGTGGTTCTGAGAAGCAAGAAAGCGAACTCAAATAGTGGTTAATGGATAACCAGGTGATATCTTCATTCACTGAGGTTCGATGTAACGGATGCTCAACTCGATAGGGGCTTTATCTTCTATCTCCTGTACAAAGACTTAGTCAAGAAACTTTGACCAGAAAAAGGGGGTTTAGTTCAGAAACCTTGACAAGAACCCTTTTATTGCAAACCATTTCAACATAGATTTGGTGATTATGAGAAAAGGTTTGGTCTTAGCGGTTGTTCTCGTCTTCCTAACAGCATCATCCACAATCTTGGCTTTGCCTGTTTCTGGAGCTTCTGCCAATGAGAATACTTGGGTAGATTTAGCACCTATGCATATAGCAAGAGCATGGTTGGGAGTCGCAGCAGTAAACGAAAAAATCTATGCAATTGGCGGTTCAACCGCAAGCGGATTTGAACCAGCGTCATTTCCTTATGGAAATATTAATGCAGACCATTTTGTCGCCACAAACGAAGAATATGACCCGACCAATAATATTTGGAGTTACAAAGCACCAATGCCTACTCCCCGAATGGCTTTCGCGATAGCCGAATTTCAAGGCAAAATTTACTGTATAGGCGGCAGAAGTGTAGCTGGTATGTCAGGCGGTTATACTTCTGTAAATGAAGTGTATGACCCAGTTACCAATACTTGGGGAAACAAAGCTCCAATGCCAGTTGCCAATGGTTGGATAGAAGCAAAAGTCATTGACAATAAAATCTATATCAGAAACAGTCTTCCAAATACCTCAGGCATAAATTATGTTTATGACCCAACATCCGATAAATGGAATAGTTCAGTCCCAACTCCACAAGACGGAAAATTATTGCTAGATTACATTCCTAATGGTTATGAAACTACAGGGATAATGTCTCCTAAGATGGTTTACACTTTTAATAGAGATTTTAGTTCAAACATTGACGTTTATAATCCTGAAAACGACAGTTGGAAAAATGGTGTTCCGAGACCTTTAGAACGTTATGGGTTCGGGGTGGCAGTTTCGAATGACATCTTTTATGTTGTAGGAGGTTACACTTACAGTTTCATTGGCAACTTTGCTCCCTTAACGGCAAACGAGGAATACATTCCATTTGGCTATGGTACCCCTGATTCGACATATGTGCTGGAGCATGCTCCACCTGAAATGACATTTAGGTCACCGCTAAACCAAACTTATAACGATTCAATCATTCCGATCATTTACACAGTTAACAAGAATTTAACATCTTCAGATTACAGTTTGGACGGGCAACAGAACATTACCATAACTGGCAATACTACACTCACAAGAATACCTAATGGCACACACAACCTAGCAATCTACGCTAATGATTCATATGGAAATACAGGCAGTCAAACAATCAATTTCACAGTTGAGAAACCAGAGTCAAAGTCCTCTCCTACCGGTTCAGTTGCTGTTATTTCTGGAATAACGGCTGTAGTTGTTGTTATTGTTGCTGCTAGTTTGCTGTTGATCTACTACAAGCGCAAACGTAGTTTAGTCAAGAAACCTTTACGAAAAACCTCTTAAGATAGAAAGTTCTGAGGGATTAAGCAACTCAGGGCAGTATTACATTGAAGAAAAAGGCTATAGGCATATCGTTGGTCTTAGCGCTTCTATTTTCATTAGCAGCTGGAACGTCACTTGTTGATTTAACATACGCTAATCCCATCGCACCACGCAGTTATCCTCAAATAACAATTAACAGTGATGGTAGCATAACACCACCAACTGCGCCCATAAACCGCACTGGAAACGTTTACACGCTTGCAGAAGATTTGCTTGAACAAACAATTGTGATATATCGGAGTGATATAGTGTTTGAAGGAGCCGAACACACTATTAGTGTCCCGGAAAAGCCGGGGAGCGGTTTTGTTTATCAAACGATTGGCATATGGCTGATGCCAGACGAGCATGCAGCTGGTGTAATTAATAGAAAAAATGTAATTATAAGAAACCTGACGGTTCTGGGGACTGTTGAAGTTTATTGTGGGGATAACTGTCAAATCGAAAAAGTCAATGCAAAAAATATTTGGGTAGATGGCAATTCCAACACGATAAAAGATAGCGCCTGCGGAGTAGGATTAAGCAATAACGCAAGAAATAATGTGATTACAAGAAACAACATAAACTCTTTGTGGGTCGGCAATGATTGTTACTCTAATAAATTTTATCTAAACAATTTCAATCTAACTGAATACCCAGGAGTATTCAGCACGATTTCTTGGGATAATGGGGACATCGGCAATTTTTGGAGCAACTACACAATAAAGTATCCTGATGCCATAGAATTAGGCAATTCTGGAATCGGTAACATACCATACACTATCGAAAAAGAGTACCTTACAAGTCAATTAGAAAGACAATATGGAGGGCTAGCTAACGTCACATTTATGAGTCTTGGTTATGTCCCGCTTGTTGATCGTTTTCCACTAATCTATCAATGGGGAGCTCCACGAGTGATTCTACTCAACCTTGAAAATCTTACATCCTCTGAGCCTCTTGCCCTCAACTTTTCAGTCAGCAAGCCAGTTGTTTGGACAGGATATAGTCTTAATGGCGGAGAAAACACAACTATCGCAGGCAACACTACTATCAACAGCTTAACAACAGGTTCTCATAACATAACAATCTACGCTAAAGACACCTCTGGAAATATTGGCGCTTCAGAAACTTTCAGATTTGAAGTTGCCCCAGAGTCCATTTTAGCCGGAGCCTCAGAGTCCTTGCCAATTTTAACGGTTGTCGCTGTTTCCGTAGTTGCTTTTGCTTTGGTGGCTTCTGGTTTGTTGCTTTTTAGACTATATGAAAGACGAGTGAGAAAGTAACTCTTGCTGGCTAGTCCGGTGCCTTCTTGGCCCTTGCGGCCGATTTTTAGACTGGGCTTGACCTGAGCTGCTATAGAACTGGGCATTCGCCCGTATGAGAGATTGCAGCCTGAAAGCCAGCAGGAGAAAGAAAAAAAATGGTGAGATATGTAGGAGTAGATGTTGGCAAAGCCAAATGCAGAGCAGCAATAATGAATCAAACCGGCGCCATCGAGAGCGAATTCTTCTTTGAAAACAACACTAAAGGAATAGAGTCTTTGACGTCTATGCTAACTGTTGAGGATCAGGTTGTTATGGAATCTACAGGGAATTTGTGGCTAAGCATATACGATGCATTGGATAATAGAAGCATTAAGGTAGTGCTGGCTAATCCATTGAAGACTAAAGTGATAGCTTCAGCGAAAATAAAAACTGATAAGGTGGATGCTAGGATTTTGGCGCATTTGCTGAGAGCTGATCTTGTTGCTGAAAGCTATGTTCCGCAAGGAAGCATACGTGAAATGCGAGGTTTAGTTAGGCATAGGCTGAGCTTGGTTAGAATGCGCACGGCTATAAAGAACAAGGCACATGCAATCGTTGACAAGTATAGTTATCGTTGTGAATTCTCAGATATGTTCGGTAAAGGTGGAATTGCTTGGATGAGGTCACTGATACTTAATGAGCTTGATAGACTGATTTTGGAAAACCATCTTTCGCTGATTGAATCTATTAACTTGCAGGTCGGGATGGTGGATAAAGCTATTCGAAAAATCGCTTGTGAGGATGAGGATGTTCGGTTGCTACTTAGCTTGACTGGTGTTGATGTTTATGGTGCATTGTTGATTCATAGTGAAATTGGTCCGATAACGCGGTTTAGTAGTTATAAGAAGTTGATTTCTTGGGCTGGTTTGGCTCCGTCGGTGCATCAATCTGGGAATGTTGAGTATACTGGTAGGATTACTAAGCGTGGTTCTAGCTTGTTGAGGTGGGTTATGGTTGAGGCTGCGAGGACTGCTGTGCAGTATCATGAGAAATTGGCTGGGTTTTATGAGCGTGTGAGGGCTAGGCGTGGTGATCAGAAGGCTGCTGTTGCTGTTGCTTGTAAGATGCTTAAGATTGTTTGGTTCATGCTAAGTAGGCGTGAGGTCTATAGCTGTGCTAATACGAGGCGTTATGGAGAAAAGCTAAAAAAGATTGGTGCGTAGTTTGGTTTACTGGCTTTCAGGATAAGTTGGTCGCTGGCTTAGAGAACCGTCTTTCATGAGAGAAGGCATCGAAAACTCGTTGAATTGAGGAAGTTAGAGAATTAAACCCAAGTTAATCAAATACATTGATGCATTGGCAGTCGGTGTCTTCTTTGCACAATTATTAACAAAGCGGCTATTGTAACCAGGGCAACAATAATTAGCGACAAAGCTTCATTAGGCATTTCTGGAACCGAAGAAGCCTCAGGCATATCTGGCACCGAAGAAATCTTTGCCCCGCTCAGATCGAACATTATATTGTGTGAGCTATGGTGATAGTAAAAGTGCAGTATCCAGCTGTCCTCTGTTGAGGTTACAGTATAGGAAACTGGGTTATCATCAATATAGGCTTGGATGGATGAAACATTCTCAACAAGGCTTCTGCTAACACAGACATCGGCATACCCCATAGTTCCACTCAGCCCCGTTACTGAGAAGCTTAACTGGGCATTAGCCGAATCAAACGATAGGTTAGCCACGGTAGAGTTGGAGTCCACTGAAAATACAGTTTGTGATTGATTGCCGCTTGGGGCTGTGATTAGAACGGGAACGGCTTTGAAGACAAAGCTAGTTGTTGAGCTTCCCCAATAGGTTGCGTTAATCAGGTAGTTGCCTTCCGTTGAAGGTGACCAGTCGATGGAGTAGCTTCCATTTGTGGAAGTGTTTGTAGAGCCGATAAAACGCCATATTGGTTCGCCGATTTGTTGATAGGAGAATTCTATGATTGCCTGCGGTATACCTGTGCCATATAATGATAGGGTGCCGAAAACTTGTATGTTGCCATTGGAGCCTTCACTCTGGCAGTTAACCGATAACGAGGACATTCCAGGGTGAGAAGAGTCAACTGTTGGGGGCGGCATCACGGAGGAGTTGCCTTGTCCCGAAGCGTAAATTGCAACAACCTCGTTGTCGATGTATTGTAAGGAACTCAAAGTTGAGGGGAACGAGGTGCTGTTTAAATTGCATCTTGCACGCTGGGAAGATTCTACGAATTGGTCTTCGTTTATATGAATATTGGGGCCTTGCACAACAGCAGCCAACCAGTATGTACCTGCCTGTAGAGATATGGGGGATGCGAAATTTAGTGTTTGGAATTCGTCTAGTGTCAATGCAATGTTGTCAACTGGTTTGCTGATAGTGTCCAATTCGGTTTGCCCAATTAGTTCTCCTATTTGTCCGTTGTTGTCACTATAAATTGCAAACCGGTAAGTGCTGTCTTCATCCTTTTCGTTGATAGAGTACCCAATGTACATTTGGCATGACATAGAAGTGATTGTTGCAGCCCCGTTGAGCTGGAAGAGTGAAGCACTAAAATTTTCGTTGTCCCCTCCATGAGCCAAATAAGGATAACCAAGGATGGGTTTATCGCCCTGTGCAGAGGTACCTTGTATAACGCCAAATGCTGCGGATACCAAAAGTAAGGCAACTAAGAATGCAGGAGACCATGAATGGTTATTCAAGTTTGTTTTCTCACTGTACTTTCTTGTGACGTTAGTAATACATTTTACTGTAGAACCAATATAACAAAGAAAAATGGGGGTTGCGCGGGTGGATTTCTCCATTTGTACAGGGTTCGAGATAACGGTTGCTCAAAATGCCAGAGGTTGTGGCGTCTATTTTCTTGCAGAAAGCATCAAAGCATAGTCAAGAAAACTTGACTTGGAAAGGACGGGTTTAGTTTAGAAACATAGCCAAGAACCTTTTTTGGTAAATTGAGCTTGGTATCCTGCAAGCTAATAATTAGTTTAACATATTCTTTTGGTTCTGTAGTTTCAGGGCTTAACCGTTTGTGGTAGGCATAGAACAAGCACATATACTTAACTTAACTGCTGAGTTTGAAATTCTAAACTAAAGAGTTGTTTGAAATTGGATCACACAGTTGTTCATTTTGAAATTCCTGCAAATGATGTTAAGAAATTGCAAAAATTCTATGAAAATGTCCTCGGATGGAAAATAACCAAATCCCCTATGCCAGATGTAGAATATTATATAATAGCTACTGTCCCTACCGACGACAAAGGAATGCTTCAACGCCCAGGCGTAAACGGCGGCTTATACCCGCGAACTTCAGATATGCAAAACGCTCCTCAAATCAATTACGTCAGCGTAGAAGACATCGACAAGTACGCAGATATGGTTACCAAAGAAGGCGGAAAGATCTTGGTTCCAAAAAGACAGATACCAAAGGTCGGATGGTTTGCAATAGCCTCGGACCCAGAAGGCAACTCATTTGGCCTTCTGCAGCCGGACATGTCACCGAAAACATAAAGCCAACTTAGAGAGACCATTTGCCTAAATCGTATTTTTTTGATTTCTTACTCTTTTTTTAGTTGATGGATCCTTGTTTGTTCGAAAGTACGCTCTCAATTTGTAAAATTAACTATTTTCATCATTTATAGGAAGTGCCATTTTCGAATAAGTGAATCGATTATTGACCAGAAAATTTTTCTTAGCATACGCGTTTGCTATCTTAGAAACTTTCCAAAGCTTTCTTTTCAGAAGGTCTGTGCCGGCGGTGGAGGCGGTGGTGGTAGTGTTCTTGCTTTCATCGAATAGTAATAGAGTGTTATGGCTATTGCGAAGATTGGTGTTATCAGAGCTGTCAAAATGCCCGATATAAGGGGGCTTACTACGCCAAATGGAAAGGCGATTAATACAAAGACCCCGTTAAATATGGCAACAATGATGCCAAGCAAAAGCAATAAGCCGAAGGTTTTTTGCCATCTATTGCTAACGAGCACGCGACTTCTTGAGAGGCTCCCTAAAACACCTGTACCCTCAAGCATGATGGCTGGGTAAATAAGCGAAAACATAAGCGCTATGATTAATCCGGGAACAACAAACGCAATAAATCCCAGGACAATAAGAATACCCGTGATAATGCTTGCTGCTAACAAGGAAAGTAGTTTTAGCAATGTGAAATTGAAGGCTGTCTGCAGGTTTGCTTGTCCTCTCTCCAGTATATCTGAAGTAAATTTTACAGCTATTCCTGTGGTAACGCTGCTGGCGATCCAGCTTACGATTCCAGATAAAAATAGAGACGTTACGGTTGCTGCTAGGTAGGTTGGAAACCATGCCAAAAGCTGTTGCGATGTGGGATGGATTGGTGCTGCAGGGATGATTATTGTTGATCTCACAGCTATTGTTACCAAGCCTGTTAGGATTCCTGCAGCTAAGAATGGAATCACGTACTGTACAAAATTTCGCGAATACAAATTGAAGGTTTGTGATAATATTTCGCCGATGGAGAGTTCGCGTAGGAGATTTTTGCTTTCCACTAACTTGACCTCAGTTTGTCGATATACTGTTTGAGCTTATTAATTTTGTCAGGAGTTGAATTTCCTTCCATCGGCCAATTGGGAACGTTTGGATTTGAACTCTTTACCTGTTGAGACATCTGCTGCTCTTTAGCGAATTCTACTTTTCAAATGTTTTTGATGCATTATTTGTTTTCGTAAGTCATAACCTCAAAGCTCGCCTTTGTCTAAAACGGTATATGAATTCTGAAATAGCAACGCCGAGGAAGGAAGAAAATAAGCCGAAGAGGACTACTGTGGTAAGACTGTTTGGTATTAGAATGGTTTCTGTGTGTTTCCAACCTATGCCGCTTTCATTCAATACCTGAATTTTTGCGATAGCAAAGATGGTAAAGTGAAAAACCAACCCTGCGACAAAAAGTGGCACAAGCATGGCAAGAGTCATCATTGGACCTTTGTACAGGTCATATGAGCTATGAGAATGGGATCTTCTGATTGTTAGTTTCCACATTAAGGCTCCAGGCAAAATTAAGCTGAAAATAAAAGTCAAAAGTTGTAGTGCCATAAAGAATGGAATCGATTTAATACCAACTGCTACAGCAACGAAAAATGACCAAAAGGCTGGGTTCGCGAGAGTTAACACAAACCCCGCAAAACCAATAAGCAATCCATCTGCCATACTCAAACTAGAAGGTTCAACGCCCTTCTCTTTGAAGGTTAAGAGAAATTGAGTCGCCAACTGCCCCTTCTCAGTCAACAAATATTTACCATCAGAATCCTTCTGGATTAAGTCAGCTAATATCTTTAAGTGATAGTTGAATTTTCCCGTGTTTGATGCCTCAACTGCACCCATAAGATCCATGTAAGAGAGGCTCCCGCTTTGCCTTAACGTCAAAATTATTTTGCGGCGGATTGGGTGGTTGAGGACTTTTTGGAAGGAATCTATGTCAACGCTCATTTCTTTCACTGCTTAACATTTAAGAACTCGGAGATGTTGTGGGCGCTATTGCTGACCTTGCCAAAAACATCAAGGGCGTAATAGAAGTGCATAGCATCCGATTAAGGAAGCTTGGACCTTACATGACGGGTGACATGCATATCGTAGTCGAAGGTGATATGTTTGTGAAAGAAGCTGATGAAATAGCCACAGAAGTAGAAGAGAAAATAAAACAAGAATTTGAAGGTGTTATAGACATTAAGGTTAGAATAGAATCAAACATAGCTCATGACCGGCATTCGACAGATATAGAAATTAAAAAAGAGGAATCAAAAGAAAAGTGAATTTTTGATAGGAGCTGATTTGAAAATAAGCTGTTTCACATTTACTTCAGAAGGACCTCAAAATATTTTCCATGTTGCCTATTTAGTGCTTTTTTAAGAAATTGAATTTATGAAGGGAAGAAACGTTGTTGAAGAGGGCCATTAACGATCCAGCCCCTGGTTGTAGCAACGTCATGCAATCACATATATATTAATTCAAAGATTTCCAGTATAATTTTGAGGCGTTTAAAATGAAGATTAGCGAATTACTTGAAAAAAATGTTTATGCTGAAGACTTAAATGTGGGAAAAATCACCGATATCGTTGTGGATATGGAAGAATTAAAAATAACTCATTTTGAACTTGAACTATCAAAAGAAGCCAGCGAACAAGTATTGGGAGTGACACCCGGTTTACTTAAACCAGCTAAAAACATATTGGCAGTTTCAGCTATGGAAAAAGGGACAGCTTGCTGTAATGATAAAGGTGTTCAACTCAAAGTCTCGAAAGGGCAACTTGCAATCTATCTAAGACCAACGTAGAAATATTTCCAGATATAGAAAAGTTTTCAGAAAATTTTTGGCACTTAGGACTTATGCACTGTTCTAGATTGCATTTGAGTGGTTTGCCTAAAAAAATAAAGTTACCCATATGCAAGACTGATTTGTTTTCAATGTTTCACTGGAGGTGAAGATTAAGTATGAGGATTGGAGATTTAATTCAGGAATCAGACTGGAAAACTGAGAAACATGTGCCCGTAATTGATAGCCCAGATGTGGTTAAGAAAGATGAGTTCTTCGAGGTTACCGCAACCATTGGCAAAGAGGTTGCTCACCCAAACACCACTGCTCACCATATTAGCTGGATAACACTATATTTCCTTCCTGACGGCGAAAAGTTTCCTTACCAGATAGGGAAGTTTGATTTTAACGCTCATGGAGCTTCAGCTCAAGGACCTGAAACCAGCACAGTATACACAAATCACAAAGTAACTGCATGGATGAAAACAAGTAAGCCAGGAGTAATATTCGCAGTATCACTTTGCAATATACATGGCCTCTGGGAATATTCAAAGCAAATCAAAATAGAATAAAAAGGTACATTTCTGCCTAAGTTCCAAACAGGCTTAGACGAAGCTTGTATCCTCCCTTTTCATTTATTCAAAACTAAGTTTTTGATCAAAGTGTCAGAAATGTTTGTTAGTTGTAGGTGATTGCTGACTACAGAGTTTTATATTAATCTTCAAAATCACTATACAACAGGTGAATTGATTGACTTGGGATAAAACAGATGATTATATTCGCAGTGTCCACGGTGATAAAAGTAAGTATGACTCGGACAGCTTCAGAACCATCACTATAGATGAAAAGGAAGGAATAAAAGCTATAATTGGCTGCCCCAAGGGACACTTTAAAGATGGACAATGCGAAACTGGAACTGAAATCGAGTCCTTTTTGTTCTCATTAGAAAACGGGTGGACTATGGAGAAAGCCAAAGACTGGTTTGAAAAGCACGAAAAAGGATAAGAAAATAGAATGTAGAATCTGCGTACCTTTTTTCCTTACCAAAGCGGGAGTCTCCCTGCAAGTCACAAAGAAATATGCTACTTGGAATCTATGAAACGTTTGTAATCTCAACTTTTTGAAGAGTTCCAGTTAAATGTTTAGGAAAAACACGATAGCACTTAAAACGCCAAAAAGCACTGCGAGAATTGCTATGGAGTACGCAAATTTTATTCTAACTTCTCCTTTCTTGTAGTAATGTCTTGGCGAAACGCCTCTGATCCTTAGTATAACGCTAGAGCCCAACTCCAATCCAATCAAATATACGAATGTCAGAGTCAAGGCGCCGACAAAAAGACCAGCGTTTTCCAAAGCCAAACCTATTCCAGCAACCGTGGCAGGAGGAACAAGGGCAACAGCGATTGCGACTCCAACCAGCAATTCGGGAAGAGCCACAAACAAGGCCAATCCTCCCGCAAGCCCTATTACCAATGCAATTCCAATGTCGGAAAGAGAAGCATGCATACGCAAAACTATTTGACCCGAATTCAAAGGCACACTAACAAATTGTGAAACAAGAAAAGTTGTGACAGCAGACAAAATGATTATAGCGCCTAAAAGACCAAGAATAGACAACTGACTAATGGCGACTTTGCGAAGTCTCCCTAAATTCGTATTGACTGCAAAGGCGTTTAAAGGACCCAGAAGAGGAGAAAGAAGCATGGCACCAATTACAATAGCAACATTGTCCAAAACAAGCCCGGCGAAAGCTACAAGAGTCGCAAACAACGCCATAGCTAACGTATCTTTGTTTAGCCGTACGTGTTTGTCTGTCTGGCTAATCAGTCTTTCCAAAGGGTTCTTTTTGGATTTCTCCTTAGCGGCTTTCTCTGTGACTTTGTCAAGTGCAGTAGAAACAAAAGACTCTACGTCATAAACGCTAATTACATTTTCTTTAATTCGCAAGTCTATGTTTTTCGTTAACTCATCGATAGAATTGTCTACAAGTTCGTCAGGCACAAGCACCGAAAAATTGCTCACAGTCTTGCCATCTTGAGTTCCAACTGAAGCAAAGACTGGGACATTTAGTTTTTCAAATGCTTCTTGAACCTTTTCAGCATGGTCTGTGGTTACCGTGACATTTATTCTCTTCAAAAAACATCATATCTTTCTAGTTATGGAAGAATAAGAATCTTTTCAAGGCTTAAGATTATAAACAGTGGACTCGAATTTGGGGAAAGTCTTTTCATCTTTTGAGGCTTACAAACGACGATAAATTTTAAATATGAAGCCAGCTAAGCTCATTTTGTTAGTCTGGAATTCAACATGGACTTTGAAATATTTTTCTTGTTTGCGGCTTGTCTTCTAATACTAATAGACATTGCTCTTTTGTCAAGAACGAAATTAACCTCTAGCCGAAAAAGAATATGTCCCTTTTTTGCGGCTTTTTTTGCGTTTGCTTTAGTAATTGCCTCTTATTTGATGCTTCTTCAAGCTTTTATTAACAACGATTTTTCCTTTGTTGGCGTGTACTCTTCCAGCTCTTCAAGTGCTTCTTTAATGTCAAAAATTTACTCTAGTTGGGCTGGAGCTGGAGGCTCGATGCTTTTCTTAACTGTTTTGCTAAGCATTTTTTATTTTGTATTGAGAATTTTAGGATTCAAAAAACCTAACAAACTTAACGCAATAACCTGCCAGGTCTTCGGCGTAGTTCTCTTTGTTTTCATAATTGTTTGTTTACTAAGAAATCCATTCGAACGTTTTTCCACTGCACCAATGGAAGGTATAGGTCTTAACCCGCAGTTGCAAAGTGTATGGATGGCGATTCATCCCCCAATTGTGTTTTCAGCATACGCGTTTGTGGTTTTGGCCTTTGCGTTAACGATAGCAAGTATGAAAACTGATAGAGAACCTGATGATTCAAGACTATTCAAAGTTTCAACCTACGCGGCTTGGGGGCTTCTTACAATTGGGATAGCCCTCGGAGGGCTTTGGGCTTATGAAGTCTTAGGGTGGGGTGGATACTGGGCTTGGGATCCAGTTGAAACTGCTTCACTGTTGCCTTGGCTTTTTTTGGTGGCGTATTTTGTATTGAAAAATATCTCCAGTGCCAAGAAGAGCTTAACCCGGGAATTAATGATTATGATAGTATTTTCCAGCCTAGTTTTTTTGAGTGCCCTAACCCGTGGAGGATTGACTCAGTCAGTTCATTCCTATGCGGTATCGGCAATTGGTCCCATAATGCTCACTTTTGCGGTGGGAATGATTGTTTACTTCTTTTATGTAGCAAAAAGTAAAAGGAAATCTCTTTTCCAATTGGAAGTTGATAAGTCATCTTTATCATCGCGTTCTTCCTATTTGGGCTTCTGGGCACTGATTCTAATATCCCTCGTCTGCCTAATAGGACTGGCTTTTCCAGGTTTCGCCTTTAACTATTGGACCTACCCGTTTGTCGTTTTATTCGTCGTGGCTTTAATCGGATATAGCTTCAACGAGAAGACGCATTACGCTCGCCAACTCCTAATAGTGGCTATTTCGTTAGTCGCGGGAGTAGCTATCTCGTTGATTGGATTTGCGTCTGTAAATATCCTTGTAACATTGACAGTTCCTCTTTTGATAGTGGCGTTTTTTTGCATAATCTACAAGCTGGCTAGAACCATTCGTCAGAGATCTTTACTTGGACAAAGAATATTCGCGTTAGCCGTAATTGTTTTACTCTTGGGAGTTTTTATGAGTGCGGGCGCAAAAACCGCAGTTACCTTAAATGACGTGAAAATCAACACACCACAAAAAACAATACAATCAGATATAGTGATTACGGGTATACAAATTGAAAACAGTACCACACAGGTTTACAATTCAGAAGCCAACGCCACTATACCCGAATATTCGTTTATAAAAGCTGACATCACAATGCGAGATTCTGACAAAACTTATCAAGGAAGCCTTTATGCTATCTTATACCCAAACTACGGATTGGTAATTAAACCTCTAATAATCACGACTGAAACTGGTGATCTTTATCTCCATGTCGAATTCACGGAATCGCTGTACGATACTCTATTGCAAACATTAAATGGAAATAGTGTTGCACCCAATGAAGTGTCAATTTCGGTTCAAAATAGTCCTCTTATCTACTTAGTTTGGGTAGGAGTTGTGCTTATGGCAGTCGGTATATCAATCCAGTTCGCGAGCGATCTATTTTCAAAAAGAGGATTGCGCTCTTAAGGTTGTTGTTTATTCAAATTTAAGCGGAGAATATGATTTAATCGTAATTAGTGCAACAACGCCAACAAATTCTTGGATGGATTGCCGAACAAACCTTTAGAGTTAAAAGGCAAGCCCTAATAAGACAATGTTGTAGCTAGCTCGGTACAGCATAGCTTTAAAAGGAAAACGTAAGAGAAGTTTCTTAGGCAGTTAGTGGTTTTTAATGGCCGATGCGGAATCAAAGAAAAAAGTAGTTACAAATGGGTTAGAACCTGCTGATCTTAAGAGTGCCGACTCTGTAGCTAAGTATTGGCTTTATTCTGCTGTCCTTTGGTTCCCAATTTTTGCAACGTTTGGAATGATAATGGCAATAAAGTTTTTTGTTCCAACGTTCCTTGTGGATTCTTCCTTCGACACATTCGGTAGAATCAGGCCCGCCCACGTCAATGGATTGCTTTTTGGTTTCTTATCTTCAGGCCTAATAGGCGCCATGTATTACGTGGCTCCGAGATTATCCAATGTTTCTCTATACAAACCACTTCTCGGAAAGATTTCTGCAGTATTATGGAATGTCGGAGTCTTGGCGGGTGTGCTCTTGATCATGAGTGGAGATACGCAAGCTAGAGAATATGCGGAATTTCCATGGATTATAGATGTCATGATTATGATAACACTAATCATAATAGGCATCACAATAATTGGCACAATAATAAAAAGAAATGAACGCAAACTCTATGTGAGTCTTTGGTTCTTTGCAGCTATATTTCTTTGGTTCCCAATTGTGTACTTCATAGGAAACGTAATGTGGCGTCCTCCAACAGGAGCGCTTTTCGGCTTAACAGATGCCATAGTTAACTGGTTTTACGGACACAACGTTTTGGGACTCTGGTTCACGCCCTTCGGGTTGGCGCTATGGTATTACTTTATACCTAAACTCTCAAAGCGAGCCCTCTATAGCGTTACTTTGTCTTTAATTAGCTTCTTCGCTCTAGCATTCTTCTATACCGGAGTAGGAGGTCATCACTTGCTCCAATCCTCAATTCCAGAATGGCTAAAAACTATAGCCGTTGCAACAAGTGGACTAATGATGATTTCAGTCTTAACATTTGCCACAAACATAGGTATGACCCTTCGAGGAGCTTGGCACTCTATTTTAAGTAACGTCCCTTTAAGGTTCATCGTTTTCGGGTTCATTAACTACATACTTGTTTCAATTCAAGGCACTTTTCAGGCATTTCGCGATATGAACTTGTACTTACATTACTCGCAATGGCCAGTAATGCACTCCCATTTGGCCCTTTACGCATCTTTTGGAATTACGATAATGGGCTTAATGTATTGGCTGATACCAAGAATCTCAGGAAAGAAGCTCTGGAGCAAGAAATTAATGGATGTTAGTTGGTGGGTTACGCTTTTAGGTTTCATAATTTTTATGGCTGGGATGATGCTAGCTGGTTTAGTAGCCAACGCTAGTTGGTTCACCCATCAGACCATCGCTCAAGCCTTGCCAACATTGACACCTTACTTCATCGTAAGAGCAATTGGCGGTGGGATTGTTGTTGTTTCGGCTTTCCTTTTCGCGATTGATATCATAATGACTATCTTGTCAAAACCATTATCATCTAATGAAAATTTGGAAACTGTTGGAGGTGTCCACAAAGAATGAGCGATGCTGAAAAGAAGTTTGAGGACACATTAGAGAAACTGGAAAAGAATGCTGAGCGAAAAGTAAAAATAATTAGGAAAAAAACTCAATATAAGAATTTGTTCCCACTTGTCGCAGGTGGAGTAGCAGTTTTTCTACTCATGGTAAGCATGGTTGTAGTAGCTCCATACATGTTTCTTTTGAACGTTCCTCCAAGCGAAACCGCTCACGTGTACACAACTCAACAAGCAGAAGGACGAAACTTGTTCATGACTTTGGGTTGCTTTTACTGCCACTCTCAACAAGTCAGACCTAGCGATTGGGGAATCGGCAATGTCTCTCAAGAAGGAGACTACGTGTACGATAGTCCCGCTGCCTTAGGTACAGAAAGGACTGGTCCCGATCTTGCACAAATCGGGGGAATGCGCCCAACCATCTGGCACCAAATGCATGACAGAGACCCACGAAGCGTCAGCCCAGGTTCGTTAATGCCCAATTTCGGGTTCTTGAGTGACGCACAAATAGATGCGCTAACGGCCTATATTCAAAATCTAGGTCAAGAAAACCTCCAAGTTGAAACTTCAATCACTAACGGATCCTCCTATCACCCTGCTGTACCGGATGAATATGTAAACGCAACAAACCAATTTACACCAATGTTAATGACTGCCTTAGCGCAATATGACGTAGAAAATGACGCCTACGATGGAAACGCTACATTTGGAGATCAATGGGGCCTACTCTTTGATTCTGCTAAAGCTGATTATACACAGTTCTGCCTATCTTGCCATGGATGTTCAGGAAATGCACAAGGTCCATATGCTCGCCATGTAACAACTCAACCTGCAAATCTGCATGAGCGTATAGCAACATTTCCTGGAGATAGCTATGATATCTGGCGAGTGAGCGGTGGAGTTCCTGGAACAGCTATGCCTGCATGGGACCTGACGCTAAATGCCACTCAAATCAGGCTCTTAGCAGCTTATGAGTTAAGTTTTGTTTTTGGTTCAGCTAGGACAATTTCAGGTGATATTTCCGACGCTGAAGGAGACAACTTCGCTCAGACAGTTCTTAACACACCACCGATAAGTGGAACAATGCAGGATTACCAATCGGGAAAGAGTCTATACACCTTGTACTGCGCCCAATGCCACGGTAACGATGGACAGGGCGACGGACCTGCCTCAAGCAAGGTTCAAGGTGGCTACATTGTTCCAGTACCTGCCAACTTTACTGAGTCAGGGAGCGATTTCATGTATTATGGTCGATACGTTTGGAAAGCGCAACAAGGCGTTGAAACAACAAACATGCCGCCATGGAAGTATGTTATGACTGACAACGAAATCTACCAACTGGTCTTCTACGTACAAACCTTCGCAACAGCCGAAGACTACAATACGAAATGGGCACCGCAATATACCGATCAATTTGCCCAAAACCTAAAAGGTGGTGTGGTCCAAGGGAGTCTGTTCACGAATCTGGGAACAAATCCAGCGGGCGCATTAGTAGCTTTCATCGCGGTTCTACTTTGGGATCGTAATTTTGGGCAACTAAAAAAGCTCTACCAAACTTTGTGGATACAAAAATCATTTAGAAGCATAAAATTATGGAGGTTGATTCCGTGGACATAGACATGCTGATCTACATCATCGGTGCATTAGGAATCACTTTCATAACTGCGGGTTTTGTGGTCTGGAGTTTTATAACCAAAGCGTATGAAGACAATGAGAATTTGAGGTTTAAACCGCTTGAGGAGGATGCAACAGAGCAATGAACTGGAACTATCTATTTGCAACCGCCAAGATTGTTTTTGTGAATCCCACTTATGCCTACTTAGCCCTAGTACTGATTGGGGCAGCAGTACTTGTCATTTACTTGATTGTTAGAAGCTCGGATGAGTTTTCGGTGGAAGACACTGAAGCTAACTCTGAAGATTTTGCTGGCGTAATACGTGACTCAAAGGGTCCAGTAACCAAGTGGCTTTGGGCGGTTTACATCGCTTTAGCAGTATGGGCAATAGCTTATCTAATTCAGCATTGGGGAGAATTCGCCAGTTTTCCATAAAAAATATTCATTCTATTACCAAAGCTTGAACCATTGTTCTTCGACAAACTTCCATTCTTAATAAAATAGCGCGAAGTCCAAACGATTCCAATTTACTCATAGAATTCTGGGTTAACCAAAAGGTTAGGGAAAAAAGTTGACGAACGTATCCTGAAGAGATTGGCAGCGGTTTTGACAAATTTTTGTATTTGAAGTGTGGGCAAAACATGCTTCGTTAATAATTGTTCTGTTGATGCCCTTTGCGTCTATCGAGGTATTTATCTCGATTTATGCAAAAGAAACATTAAGTGATCAGGAAAAAATGAAATAGAAACTGTTTTATTAGTTTTTCAGATTATTCAGTCAATTGGAGAGCATTGCAAGACGGTCACTTATACTGAAGTTCATGAATGGATGTCGCAGGCAAATCTAATCATTTTAGTTGTTGTTCTAAGTTTGCTAATAATTTTAAGTATTGTTCTTCAAAGGAGAAAGAAGTTTGTTTGGCATGGAAACTCTATGATGGTTGTCGTGATGATTGCAACCTTACTAACTATTGCTCATATGGGGCCTTCTTTTGTTCGGGTTGTGACAGAAACGGTTCAAGACTTCAATGTTGTTGCACTTTTAGGAGTCGTTCACGGTGTTATAGGTTTGGTAACAATTTCTCTTGGTATTTGGCTAGTTGGTAAGTGGGCGTTGGGCGAATCTAGCGAAACGCGTTTCTGCGCGCCACGGAAAAAGTTGATGTGGGAAATCCTGGCAGTATGGATAATAACCCTTGGACTTGGCCTTGCTTATTATCCACTACATCTTATCTTTAGCTAAAGTTAAGCACACGCTGCAGATAAGAAGCGATGCCTGTTTGAGGTAAGTCCATTCACGTTCAATTGTTGCCAAGAAGGTTTGCCCCAAATTTATTTGGGTTTCGCATAATTGTTTAAACGAATCCAATGGACCCGCCACTCCCGAGGGACTATGTACTTTTTTTAAGTGAGTTAGACTTAGTCAAGAAACCTTACTCAAGTAAAACCCAAATTCATATTGACACCAAACTGCTTTCTTCTTATCCAAAAATTAGTGCATCCAACTCATAAGGCTGTTGAATGCGATTTAAAATTAGGTTTTGTGACTGATATTTAGCTACCACAAACCAGTATAAAGTCAGCCAGTGTTGACTTTGTAGTTGATAATTCAACCTGCCCGAGGCTACCTTAAATGGACGATAAGAAAGAGCTCCAAACAAAGAACAACTCTGAGAAGCCCAAGCAAAAAAACGACTATAGCAAATCAAGTGTAATTTCACCTCTTCAACGTTTCGAGAAGAGCATGCACATTACTTATGAAATGTGGCATGATGGTGCAGGGTATGATATGGATGCGTTAAAGTCAACTTCTACGACTGAACGTAAAATAATTGAGCAAATGTTAATACATCGTAGCCCTCGGGACTGGCGAGATATCGAAGCGCTTGCAGAAATCGACACAAAAAGCGCCCGAGAAGCCATTAAAAACGCGATGAAAGACCCCAACCCAGATGTCCGAGTTGCAGTTACAAGATTCGCAACTACTTTGATAACGAACAGTGAACGAAGCAAGTCCAACATAAACGCGCTACAGCATGCAGAAGTATTCAGTGGCCTCTCACAGGTGCTTGACGATATAGAGGATTACCATCCAACTGAAGTCAAGGAAGCACTTATACAGGGACTGCTAAGTCGAAAAGGCGATGTCGCAGTTCTATTCGCTGCAATGCTATTCTATCTCTATAGAAAGGCAGACGAACCCTTCGATATGATGCAGCGCCCTTTCTTTCTGCGTTTTAACACAGAAAACAAGTAGGAACGAGTAAAAGTATTTCGAGAATTATGCATTCAACTGAATATCAACCCTGAAAAATTTTTGTCATCAAAATAAACTTGGACTTTTAATAGTTAAGTCTAGAACTAAGTTCTCCACAAATCTTTTCGACTCATTACGGATTTGAAGTTTGGTTATGAGACAGGTTTAATTTAGAGTTACTTTCCAAGTCTTTTTTAATCTAACTAAGAGTGCAACTGATAGTGTGAAGATGAATAGGGGTAAAATCATTAACCAAGAAAACTCGGGAACTGTAGGTGTTGGGTTTGGTGTGGGTGAGGTTGAAGTGGAAGTTTCTGGTATGGTTATTGTATGGGTGTTGCTCCAATCACTTGTATTCACTGCAATTACAGGATAGTCATTTGGGTCTATAATGTATGGTATTGGTGCAACAAAAGGAGCGGTGAAATTTGAATATCCATTGATTGCACGAATTTGCATATCGAGTAGATGACTATTTGAGCTGCCTAATATTTCGTAATAACTGTTGAGTGGGACAATTGTTCTTGTGACGCCAGTAGTGCCTGTTTCAATGATGTATTGACCATTCTTTGTTGGGTCAGGTTCGGGATGAATCCAGTTTGTTGATTCATGCCATTTATACCTAAAATCAAAAAAAATCAAAGGGTAATCATGACCATTATCGATAACATATTGATTTGAAATTACAATTTCCAGACCACCACCTACTACATAATCTACGATTCTAAGAGTGAATCCGGGAGTAGATAGTTTAGGTATTGTCTGAGCACTTGCAGATTCAACGATTATTAGGTTTGAACCTGCTAAGATAACTACAAGAAGTAACGAGAACCCCTTGCTAATGCCACCCATATTTTACTCTTAGGATTACTTTGCAATAAAAGACTTCTCGTAAAGCTCTCTTGAATAAGCCCAGTCAAAGTTTCTTGACTAAGCTATCCAGTGGCTTTTCAGGTAAATCTGCAGAAGCAGCCTCATCCAAGCCATAATCTATAGCATAGCGGGATCGATGACAGAACTATAGAAGTTGTTGTTGTTGCTGCTGCAACTGAATTCTGCACACCAGTTGCAACAACAATCAAACACAAACCCAAATTACCAAGTTTACTCTTAACTGAAACACAAATCAGACCCATAGAAGATAATGATGATGATAATGCAACCCAATTTGCAAACAACAGTATCATCAATCAAAGAATAAAAATTACAAAATTTTTTTGCAGATGCCTAAGTTTTGGTTAGCCCTATTCCGAAACGCTTATATTTTTTGGCATATGACTGTTTGAACAGGTTCGAAGCAATGTCTATTGCTGAAAGCAAAAATGGTCTCGCAGGTTCACAGTTTCCTAGCTTCGACTACTACTTTTATTATTACCATTTTCCTTAGGCCCAGAACTGAAAAATTTTTTGGGAGCGGTTCTGGGCGAAACAAGGGTGTACCAACATGCAAAGTAACAAAAAAATAGTTGTAAAATTCGGTGGCTCTAGCCTCGCTGACCATGAAAGACTCCTTAAAGCGGTTGTTGCCGTAGTTAATGAAGCTAAAAAAGGCACCAAAATCGCCGTTGTAGTTTCCGCCATGGGCAAAACCACCGATGTTCTCATGTCCACAGCCAAAAACACATCCAACGGCAAACTTGAAAAACACGAATTAGACGACATCCTCTCGATGGGTGAACGCACAAGCGTCCGCATATTCTCCGCTGCCTTGAGAAGCAACGGGGCAAACTCCTGTTACTTTGACCCCATCGACAACAACTGGCCCATAATTACCGACGCCTTATTCCAAAACGCTAACCCACTTCTAAAAGAATGCGAAAAAAGCATCAGAGAATGTATCTTGCCAATCGTAGAAAAAGGCACCATACCCGTCATAGCAGGGTTCGTGGGCAAAACCAAAGACGGCAAAATCACCACGCTTGGCAGAGGAGGAAGCGACACCACAGCATTCATATTAGCAGAATCCTTAGGCGCCGACCAAGTTGTACTAGTAACCGACGCAGATGGAATTATGTCCGGTGACCCAAAAATCATTGTAAACCCCCAAAGACTCAAAGAAATCGATGTTAACACACTCGTGGGTTTAGCAGATTCAGGCGCCAAATTCATCCACAGCAAAGCCTTAAAATACAAGCCAAAAAACATCGATGTCAAAGTCATCAGCAACACCCAGAGCGATTTGAGCAGAGAAGGAACCTTAATCACAGGAGCATTAGCTTCGGAACTGGACGCAGAAATAGCGCATCCAACCCCAGTCGCGGAAATAACTGTGATTGGAAACGGCATATCAGCAAACCCACAAGTTCTCACGGAAATGGTGGAAAAAGTAAAAGAAAACTCCACCTTACTGGGTATGTCAATGAACACTAACTCGGTAATCCTCTATGTTCCTCAAGAAAAAAACATCGAAACTCTCCTAAATCAAATCCACACGTTAACAATCAGTAACAAAGAAACCATAGCGATGGCCGTCAAAAAAGACCTTGTTTTCCTCAAAACCAGCGGAGTGGGACTCGAAGAAACACACGGCATAATCGGCAAAATCAGCGAAGACCTACGAGTCAACGGCATAAACATATCAGGCATATTAACTATAACGTCAAGTATCCTGTTGTTTGTAGATTGGAATGAGAAAGAAAAAGCATTAAAGTTAATTAAAAACTCACTAAAAACACGTTAAGGTGAAAAAATGAATTCAGGAAAAACCCGCAGACTAAGAAGAATCATGCAGCAAGATAACCGTACAGTAATTGTGCCTATGGACCATGGCGTAACCGTGGGACCCATCCAAGGCATAACCAACATGCAAACCATAACTGACCAGCTGGTCATAGGCGGAGTTGACGCAATCCTAGTCCACAAAGGCATCGCACAACGTGTCAATACTAACGGAGTAGGATTAATTGTTATGTTATCAGGCATGTCCAACCTCAGCCCCAACATAAACGGCAAAGTCCAAGTATGCAGCGTGCAGGAAGCCGTACACATCGGCGCAGACGCAGTTGCCGTGCATGTGAACGTTGGTGCGCAAGACGAAGACAAAATGCTTCAGAACCTGGGTAAAGTCGCCGAAGAATGTGAAGCATTCGGTTTACCACTTTTAGCGATGATGTACCCGCGGGGTCCAAAAATTCCAAGCGAACACGCACCCGAAGTGGTGGCTCACGCAGCTAGAATCGGAGCGGAACTTGGCGCAGACATCATCAAAACAAACTACACAGGCAACATTGACACCTTCAAAACGGTAATCGAAAGCTGCCCAGTCCCAGTGGTCATTGCGGGCGGACCAAAATGCAAATCCCTACAGGAAGTGCTTCAAACCACGAGCGACGCATTGAAAGCAGGCGCCGCAGGGTTATCCATCGGGCGCAATGTGTTTCAATGTGATAGTCCAATGCAACTTTCAAAAGCGCTCTCTGTCATCGTTCACAAAGGCGCATCTGTTGAGCAAGCTCTAAAAATTCTCGGTGAAAAACGTTGAAGGAACTCTGGCTAGAAATAGATCCAAATGCATCGCCTCAAGAAAAGGAGGGTTTACTTAGCCTTGCTCTCGAAAATGCTGACGTAGTTTTAGAAAATAACCAAGCTACCAATCGTAATGGCAAATTAGACATAACTTTTCTTTCGGATTTAAATGAGAAAAAAATCACTCAACTAAAAAAAGAAGGCAAGAAAACCGCCCTTCATGTAGTTATCCAAGGCAAAGAGGATGAGAACAGAGCAGCCAAAGCTGCAGAACTTAGTGTTAACTATGTAATAATAAACTGCCTTGATTGGCGAGTGATTCCTCTTGAAAACTTAATTGCGAAAGGCAGAGGAAAAAGCGTCCTAATTGCTGAGGTAAATACAGCAGAGGATGCCAAGGTGGTTTTGGAGGCACTTGAACTGGGAACTGACGGAGTGCTCCTTAAGACTGGGAAACTAAATGAATTGGAAAAAACCATAAAAATCATCAAAGCACAAGCGCAAAAGATGGCGTTAACGCCAGCGAAGATTTTGTCCATAAAGCCAATTGGTTCAGGAGCAAGAGTTTGTGTTGATACTGTTGATTTGATGTGTCCCGGCGAAGGAATGCTTGTGGGTTGCCAGTCTGCTGGCTTCTTTTTAGTTGAAGCTGAAGTAAACGAGAACCCCTACGTACAGTCTCGACCTTTCCGCGTGAACGCTGGACCAGCATCACACTACACTTTAACTTCAACGCAGAGCACACGTTACCTCTCCGAACTCAAGGCAGGAGACGAAGTTTTAATTGTCAACCGAGAAGGCAAAGTCAGATTAACAAACGTTGGCAGATCCAAAATAGAGTTCCGTCCCCTAATCCTAATCGAAGCCCAAGCCGACGACACAAAAATCAAAACCATCCTTCAAAACGCCGAAACCATTCGCCTAGTCACACCAAAAGCATCTAAACCCGTCACAGAACTAAAACCCAATGATGAAGTCCTTGTGCATTTATCGGCGAAGGGAGGAAGACACTTCGGCATATCTGTGCCTGAAGAAACGGTGATAGAAAAGTGACCCCGAGAATCTGCGTTTCGATTCTCACAAAAAACAACATAGACGCATTAAAACTAATTGAGCAAGCAGAACAAGCCAAAGCCGACCTAATCGAAATAAGGCTTGACCGTTTCGAAATTTCCCGCAGACTATCTGATCTTTCTGCAAGCACAAAAATTCCCCTAATCGCCACCAATAAACTTCAAAGCGAAAAAGGCTTCTTCACTGGAACTGAGTCTGAACGGCAACAAACCCTTCTTAACGCCGCCAAGAACGAATTTGAATACGTTGACATTGACCTGTCAAGCCCAAAATACAAAGAAACCATTGAGAAACTAAAGCAGTCTGGCACCAAAACAATCGCTTCCTACCACAAATTCAACGGCACACTCAACGTATCTGCAATGGAGGCAGTTCTTGACGAGGAGATTGCAAGCGGCGCCAGCATATGCAAAATTGTAACAACCGCCAAACAAATCGAAGACAACCTTCCTGCTTTGAGCTTTGTCTCATTTGCCTCAAGCAAAGCTAAACTGGTGTGTTTCTGCATGGGCGAACACGGCAAAACCTCAAGGCTCCTATCGCCGCTTTTCGGTGCATTTTTTACTTTCGCTTCACTTGAACAAGGTAATGAAACAGCGGCTGGGCAGATGAGCATCAGCGAAATGAGGGCTGCATACAGTCTCTTGGGGATAAAATAATGGATATCTCGGGAAAAACACGTGTTTGTGGAGTTATTGGCGACCCAATAGAACACACTCTCAGCCCAATAATGCAAAATGCCGCATTCAACTCCCTTAAACTGGACAGCACATTCTTAGCCTTCAAGGTTAAGCCTGCTGAGCTCGAAAACGCAGTAAACGGTATGCGCGCCCTAAACATCCGGGGATTAAACGTAACCATGCCGCATAAAAGCGCAATTCTAAAATTTTTAGACAGAGTCGACTTATCAGCCCAAATCATAAACTCCGTCAATACCGTCTTGAACAAGGAAAGCAAACTTTTCGGCTTCAACACAGACGGCGTAGGCGCATTAAAGGCACTAAGAGAAAATGGTGTGGAACTGAAAGGCAGAAAAGTTTTGTTGCTCGGTGCAGGAGGATCTGCAAGAGCCATAGCATACGCAATGGCTAAAGAATCCGATGAACTCGCAGTTTTGAACCGAACTCTAAAACCAGCCCAAGAATTAGCAAAACTACTTGAAAAAACGGCTAACAAAAAAATAGTTGCAGGCTCACTCTCGCCAAAGGAAATCCAGCACAACCTCCAAGACTCAGACATTCTAATCAATGCTACATCTGTTGGAATGAAACCGAAAGCCGACGAAAGCCTTGTTGCTCCGAAACTTTTGAGATCTAATTTAGCAGTATTGGACATTGTTTATAATCCGATTGAGACAAAACTGGCGAAAGAAGCTAAAGTAGCAGGAGCTAAAGTGGTCAGCGGAGTTGAGATGCTGATTTATCAGGGCGCTGCGTCCTTTGAAATCTGGACAGGAAAATCTGCTCCAGTTGAAGTTATGAGGCAGGCAGCACTTAATCATTTGCAGAAGGTGCAACTTTGAATGGGAAAGCAATAGCTATTGCTCATGGGGCTGCAACAATCGTAAACGCGATTGCACTGGGGAAAGGTGCAGCGTTTGGAGTTGATTTATGGACTCGAGCAGAAGTTCAATTAACCAATGAACCAGGTCTTTTCCGAGCTGAAATTGTATCTGACCCAAAAGAAAGCACGCTTCTAATAGAAAAAACCGCGGCAAGAATTCTTCAAAGGTTTAATTTAGAGAAGAATTTTGGCGCAAAAATAAAAACACTATCAAACATCCCAATCGCAAGGGGACTCAAAAGCAGCAGCGTAGCAGCAAACGCCACAGCACTCGCAACTACGGCAGCTCTTGACAAAACCCTTGACGACCTCGAGATTGTAAAGTTGGGTGTCGAGGCGGCTTTTGATGCTAAAGTTACCATTACCGGCGCATTTGACGATGCATGTGCCTCATACTTCGGCGGGATAGTAATTACCGATAACTTCAAACGGGAAATAATCAAACAGTTGCCGTTCCCCAAAAACTTAGTGGTGCTATTCCATGTTCCGACCCAAAAGGCCTACACTGCTGACTCTAATGTAAATAGACTAAAAACCCTCAAACCGTTGGTTGAAGTCGCCTACGAGAAAGCTTTGGAGGGAAAAGTTTGGGAAGCCCTAACTCTTAACGGGTTAATTTATTCTTCAGCTTCCAGTTTTAACACAAAAATTGCCATTGATGCGTTAGCTGCTGGAGCAGTTGCGGCTGGACTTTGCGGCAAAGGACCCGCTATCTCTGCAGTGGTCCCAAACGACAAAGTCGATGAGGTAAAAGTTGCCTTGCAAAAATATGAAGGCGAAATATTGCAGTCGCAATTAAATTGTGAGAAAGCCAAGGTGCTATAGAAAATGGTAGATGTATCAATTAAGAAAACTGAAAAGTTGACCGGTCAAGTTTGTGCGCCATCCTCTAAGTCTTATACACAAAGAATGGTAATCGCCTCTGCCCTCTCTAATGGTACATCAAGAATTTCTAATCCCTTATTGTCTGAGGACACAGAAGCCACGTTACGTGCTATCACAGCTTTGGGCGCAAAAACAACGGTCGCGGAAAACTGCTGGATAATCGAAGGCGCTAAAACACTGAAGGGCTCAAAAGATCCAATTGACTGCGGCGAATCGGGAGCTACACTTCGTTTCATGATTCCCATAGCTGCATTGGCAACTAATTCTTCCACTTTACTATTTAGAGGCTCCATCGAAAAACGACCCGTAGAACCCTTACTTAAAAGCCTCAAAGAACTCGGCGCTAACGCATATGTTGGAAAAATCGACGGGAAAGATGCAGTTTTTGTGGAAGGCAGCGGCATAGTTGGAGGCGAAACATCAATTTCAGGAGATATTAGTTCCCAGTTCATTTCTGGTTTAATGTTTGCTTGCCCAAAGGCTGAGGTGGACACGGAAATTATGCTAACTTCCCCTTTGGAGTCAGCAGACTATGTTAAGATGACTCAAGTGGTTCTGGCTGAACATAAAATTAAAGTGCCCGCACACGAAAATCACGTTCATATCCCCGCAAACCAAACCTACATACCCAAAGATGGTGGAGTCCCAGGCGATTTCTCTTCCGCTGCTTTTCTTCTCGCTGCCGCAGCAATAACCAACTCTAAAGTCCAACTAAACAACCTCAATTATGGCAGCATTCAGGGCGATAAAGCCATCATGGGCACCCTCAAGCACATGGGCGTTGAGGGAAAAGTCTGCAACGACAGTGTTGAAATTGGAGGCACTGGCAACTTACTCAAACCCGTTGAGGTCGATGCAAAAAATATTCCTGATCTTGTCCCAGCTATAGCTGTGCTGGCATCTTACGCAAAAGGTACCTCTCATATCTTTGGTGCTCACAGGCTTCGGCTTAAAGAATCTGATCGTCTTGAATCGCTTTACCTTGAATTAACGAAGATGGGAGCAAAAATTGCTATCAACAATGATGGTTTAATAATTGAGGGCGGTTCACCCTTACACGGTGCAGTTATAGATCCTCATAATGACCATCGAATCGCCATGGCATGCGCAGTTGCCGCTTTAGGTGCAGAAGGCGAAACCATAATCCAAAATGCAGAGTGCGTCAGAAAGTCTTATCCACAATTCTTCATTCATCTAAAACAGTTAGGAGTTGACTTAGTTGGCGGGAAATTCGATAGGTAAAGAATTCATTGTTACAACGTTTGGCGAGAGCCATGGCAAAGTTGTTGGCGTAGTTGTGGATGGTTGTCCAGCTGGCTTGCCACTTTCCGAAGCTGATTTTCAGGAGGAGCTTGACCGCAGGATTCCAGCAGAACCCAAAATTGTTTCTGAACGAGTCGAAAAGGACGTTGCCAGGATTCAAAGTGGGGTTTTTAATGGTTTCACAACTGGCGCTCCAATCGCGATGATGGTTGAAAACAAAGAAACCAACTCAAGCGACTACGAAGCCATCAAAGACCTGCCAAGACCCGGACACTCCGATTACCCAGCCCGCATCAAATACGGCGGCTTTAACGACTACCGAGGTGGTGGACGCTTCTCAGGCAGAGTCACAGTAGCACTAATCATGGCAGGCACTATAGCCAAAAAACTACTTGGCAGATATAACATCGACGTTTTAGCTTATACCCAATCGATAGGCGCAATAAAAACTGATAAAAAATTCAGCGCCACAGAAATCCGCAAAAACAAAGAAGCAGCCGCAACCAGGTGTCCAGATTTAGAGTGTGCGGAGAAGATGGAGGAAGCCATAATCAACGCGCGAAAAGAAGGTGAGAGTCTTGGCGGAATTATCGAATGTATGGGGCTGAATATGCCTCCAGGAATTGGTGAGCCACTGTTTGACTCGTTGGACGCAGATTTGGCGAAAGCAATATTTTCGGTTCCCGCAGTGAAGGGCGTGGAATTTGGAGCTGGGTTTAAGGCAGCAGAGTTGACAGGTTCACAAAACAACGACTCTTTCCTATTAAAAGACGGCAAAGTTTTGACTTCCACCGAGAATGCAGGTGGAATACTAGGCGGCTTATCCAGCGGCATGACCATCGTGATGCGTGTGGCCATTAAACCGACGCCTTCGATATCAAAAGAACAGAAGACCGTTAACCTATCCTCGATGCAGAATGCTGCCATAAGCGTTAAAGGCAGACACGACCCCTGCGTAGTTCCAAAAGCCGTCCCAGCTATCGAAGCAGCAGTTGCCATAACCTTAGCTGACCACATGATACGCTCAGGTTACATACCTAAAGCCCTCAAGGAGCACTAAGCATGGCTGAAATCCCACAGCTAAGAAAAAAAGTGGACGAAGTCGATGACCAAATCTTAACAGCACTTTGCGAAAGAGTCAAAATTTGTAAGGCAATTGGCAACGCGAAGAAAAAGCAAGGTTTGCCAATTAAAGATACGTCGAGGGAGAATGATGTTTACAAACGCATCAGTGAAAAAGGTACCCAATTAGGGCTTGATTCAGGTCAGGTTGAAGCGGTTTACCGCGAAATAGTTAATATGTGCAGTGCCGTTCAAGAATAAAGCGCTCTTAACGGAGAGTCCAAACTGTATGCTCTACGAGATAAACGAGAAAGCCCTCAAATTGGAAAGTGAAGGAAAAAAGATAATTCGATTAAACCTTGGCGACCCAGACATGGCTACGCCGCCTGAAATCGTGGAAGCAGCATACGCTTCTATGAAAGCTGGAAAAACCAAGTATTCCTCTTCATATGGCGAGTTGAAGCTACGACAGAAAATCGCTGAAGTTCATGGCGTTAAAGCAGAAAACGTGGTTATTACGCCTGGTTCAAAATGGGGCATATTCGCCACGATGTTTTTGATGCTCAAAAACGGCGGCAACGTAATAATTCCCACGCCATACTGGACAGCTTACGATTTAATAGCAAAAAGCTTCGGCGCAAAAACAAAATTGCTTCGAACAGAAATGGCAGACGGCTGGAAAATCGACCTCGACAAGCTAGAAGGGTTAATTGACAAAGAAACCAAAATGATTATTCTTAATAACCCAAACAACCCAACCAGCAAAGTCATAGACAACAAAACCCTCGACGGCATTGTGGAGTTGGCAAACAAAAAAGGCGTCAACATACTCTCAGACGAAGTTTACGGCGCAATCAGCTTTGTTAAAACCAAAAGTATTCTCGACTATGATGGCGAATGCAAACATGTTCTCTCAAACGGGTTCTCAAAAACCTTCACCATGACGGGTTGGCGCATCGGCTACTTAGTAGCAAACAAAATGCTCGTTGACAACATAACCAAACTCAACCAAATCACCATAAACAACGTACCTGTCTTTATCCAAGACGCAGCCCTCAAAGGCTTAGAACTGCACAAACAAATCGCCTCCTCAATCAAAGCCAAATACAAGACACGCGCGGACCTCGCCAGCACTAAACTCTCCACCGCAGGACTAAAATTCACCAAACCCGACGCACCCTTCTACGTCTTCCCCAAACTTGATGGTTTAGACGGCGACAAATTCACGCTAAACCTGCTCGATAAAGGCGTTGCAGTGGCTCCCGGCTCATCGTTTGGAGACTATCGCGAACACTTCCGCATCTCCCTAACCGCACCAGACGACCAAATCGAACAAGGTCTGAATAAAATCTGCGAGGCCATTGCTAAATGAGGATTGCCGTAATCGGCGCGGGAAAAATGGGCGTTTGGTTCGCCAAATTCTTTCTCGCTAAAGATTACGATGTTGTATTGGCTGATCGAAACAAACAGAAACTCGAGAATCTGAAAGATTTGCTTGTGGATTTAACGACCAACTTCCAAGAAGCCGCAACGGACGCTGACCAAATCTACCTTTGCGTATCCATAAACGCAATTGAGGAAGTCGTTAAAACAATCAGTCCAGTCCTGCATGAAGGTCAGGTCGTTATGGACATATGCTCAATCAAAGATGCCCCGGTCAAAACCATGCATCAATACATCAAGGGCGCAACTGTGTTGGGGACGCACCCTGTTTTTGGTCCAGGAAGCAACGGCGTTAAACACAAAGCCTATGTTTTTACGCCTACAAATTCCGAAGAGAATGAGTTAGCTGAGCATTACAAACAGTGGCTTGCGAAGGAAGGAGCAAACGTTTTCATTATGACTCCTAAAAAACACGACGAATTGATGTCGGTCGTTTTGGGGTTGCCACATTTTCTTGGCTTAGTGGCCTGCGAGACCTTACTTGAACAAAAGAATCTTTCTGAAACTAAGAAAGTCGCTGGAACAACTTATCGAATGCTGTTTACGCTGGCAGAAGCGACGGCGCTGGAAACTCCAGACCTGTACGTTGCCGTACAAACGAGTCTGCCAGAACTGGGAAACATCGAAGACACCTTCATGACTAAAGCCCAAGAACTACTCACCCTAATAAAGAACAAAGACACCAAAGCAATCGTCGAGCGCATGGAGCAACTAAAAAAGAAGCTCAAGGAAACCGACAGTGACTTCACAAAATCATACGAAACCATGTACAAAATGCTGGAATCCACAGAAAAATAAACCGTCACAGATAAACTCAAGTAACCTTTTCTACTTTTATTAGTTGAGCTGTTTTTATGGAATGGAAAAAAGCGCCTATTGAGCTTGTAGATTTTATTAACGAAAAAATGAAAGATAAAAACTGCGATTACAAAAAAATGTTCGGTTACCCCGCCTACTTTTTTAACGGTAACATGTTTGTTGGGGTTCACGGCGACAAACTTTTTCTGCGGCTCTCCGAAGCCGACACAGCAGAAATAATGAAGGATTGCAAGGATGTAACTGCCTTTGAGCCCATGCCGGGAAGAGCAATGAAAGGATACGTTGTTCTCCCCAAACCTATTTACTCTGAAGATAAACTTTTCACAGAGTGGCTCGACAAATCAATAAAATATGTTGCCTCGCTGCCGCCCAAAAAAGGAAAAAAGTAACTCAATAGGTAGCTTTGGGGTATGAACCTAAGATTTTGATAAACGTTGCATACTTTTCTAATGCCTTTAATGCTTCGGCACATTTGGCTTCAGTTCGGTGTCCTTCAAAGTCAAGGTAAAAGTTGTATTCCCAGGCGGTTTTCTTGGTAGGTCTGGATTCGATGCGTGTCAGGTTGATGTTTCGTTTAGCGAATTCTCCAAGTGCATTGTAGAGTGAGCCGGGTTCATGTTTGGCTGAGAAGATGATGCTGGTTTTGTCTTTGCCTGTTGGGGCTGAATCTTCTTGTGATAAAACAAAGAAGCGCGTGTAGTTTTCTTTGTTGTCAGCTATGTCTTTGGCTAAGATTTGCATCTCGTAGAGTTCGGCGGCTCGTTGGCTGGCTATGGCTGCGGCGTTTAGGAGTTTTTGTTCTTTGATTATTTTGACGCTGCCCGCTGTGTCATAGGCTGGAATGATTTCCCATTTCATTTTTTCAAGGTAGTTTCGGCACTGGGCTAAAGCTTGAGGATGAGAATAGACCAATTTGATTTGATCTATAGTAGTGCCCTTGTTTACGATTAAGCAATGTGCTACTCTTACAACGACTTCTCCATAGACTTTAAGATCATAGTTGAAGAAGAGGTCGTAGTTCTGATTGATACTGCCTTCCAATGAATTCTCCACTGGCACCACACCAGACGCCACAGCTTTTTGCTTCACTTTTTCGAATACGTCGCGGAAGTCTCGACAAGGTTTAGCTTGCACCGTTTTACCGAAAAAATGGTAAACTGCCGCTTCGCTGTATGCGCCAGGTTCGCCTTGGAAAGCTACGTTTTTCACTTTTTGTTTCCCTGCTTGTGATGATTTTTTATCAAAAGCTTGTTTATTCCATTTATCATTGCTTCAACGCTGGCCATAACGATGTCTTCGCGGGCTGCTCGGGCGCTGACGATGTTGCCTTTTTCATCTTCAACTTTTATGACAACTTCAGCGACAGCATTGGATCCGCCAGTTATGGCTTCCAGTCGGTATTCGCTTAAGCGGATGTTTTCGAGGTTGCTTGTTAATTTTTGGATTGCTTTGAGGACTGCATCGACTGGTCCCACGCCTGTTTCGGCTGCGACGTATTCTTTGCCATCAAGTATTATGCGCACGGAAGCGGTTGGAATAACTTTGATGCCTGTGACAACAGCCATGTCGCATAAGTCGATGATTTTTTCTTCCCCAATCACCTCGCCCATGACGGCAGAAGTTAACGCTATCAAATCGGCGTCTGTAACCATTTTGCCTTTGTCGCCTAATTCTTTGACGCGTTGGACGATTTCTTTTATTTGTTCTTCTGTAGGGTGAATGCCGATTTCTTCGAGTTCCGCTCTGATTCCGCGTGTTCCAGCAAGTTTGCCAGCTACAAGTTTCCTCGTTCTCCCGACTAACTCGGGGTTTATTGGCTCAAAAGTCAGTGGTTTTTCGGTTACGCCCCTTGTGTGGATACCTGATTCATGTGCAAATGCGTTCTCGCCTACAATTGCCTTGTTAGCCTGGACCGTAATTCCAGTTAACGAAGCAACCATTCGCGACGTGCTATAGAGTAAGCGGGTGTTAACGTTTGTCTTATACTTGTAAATCATGTTTAGTGCCATAACCACTTCTTCCAGCGAAGCGTTTCCTGCACGTTCGCCCAAGCCGTTGACAGCAACATGTACTTGGGCCGCGCCTGCTTCAACCGCGGCTAAGCTGTTTGCAACTGCCAATCCAAAGTCGTCGTGACAATGTGTACTTATGGGCACAGTGACCACGGTTTTCAATTCTTCAATTAGTTTGATTGTTGTTTTGGGAATCATGATGCCTACCGTATCGGGAACATTGAGGCTGTCCATGCCTGCGTCCTGTGCCGATTTACAGACTTGTTTTAGGAAAGGCATTTCAGATCGGGTGGCATCCATAGGTGAAAACTCACATTTTACCCCATGTTTCTTTACATATGAAATTGAATCTATAGTGGCAGCCAAAACTTGCTCTTCTGTCAAATTAACCGCGTATTTCATCTGGACTTCTGATGTCGGAATGAAAACGTGGATCAAGTCAACATCGCATGCTAATGCCGCGTCAATGTCGCCTCTTGTTGCTCGAGATAACGCGCAGATTTCTGAAGTTAACTCTAACTTAGCTATGTCTTTGACGACTTTTTTTTCGCCTTCAGAAGAACTTGGAAAACCCGCCTCAATCACATCTACGCCTAGTTTGCTAAGTTGGCATGCAATCTCAATCTTATCGTCTGAAGTTAAAGAAACTCCGGGGGTTTGTTCCCCGTCTCTTAGAGTGGTGTCAAAAATTCGGATGGTTTTTGGGTTTTTATTTGTCATGCTTTCAGCCACTTTTCACTGTTAAGGCTGCAGCGATTGCTTCTGCCATGCCCACAGTTGTGGTGGTTCCGCCGCAGTCTGGAACAGATTGACGATTAGTCAATGCGTACACTACTCCATTCTCTATGGCTGCGCCTGCTTGTAAGCATTTCTTGTCACTGTACTTTTCTCCCAGCCACTCCAGCATCATTTTTGCGGAGAGTATCATTGAGATTGGGTTGGCGGTGTGTTTTCCTGTGCGGTTGGGTGCTGAGCCGTGGATTGGTTCGAATAATCCAAAGTTGTCGCCTACGTTTGCGCCTGGAGCCATTCCTAAGCCGCCGATTTGTTGAGCTGCTTCATCGCTGAGTATGTCACCGAACATGTTGCATGTGCAGAAGACATCGAATATTTCTGGTTCCTTGATTAATCGCATGGACGCTGCGTCAACGTAGAGTTCGTTGAATGCGATGTCGGGGTATTGTTTCGCGGTTTCGCGGCAAACATCACGGAATAAGCCGTCGGTTATGCGCATTACGTTTGCTTTGTGGATGGCGGTGACTTTCTTTTTGCCGTTGCGTAGGCGGGCGATGTCGAAGGCTTTTTTGGCTATTCGTTCGCAATTTTTGCGTGTGATAACTCTTAGGCATAGGGTTGTGTCATTGCCTATGGTGAATTCTAAGCCCTTGTAAACATCCTCAGTGTTCTCTCGTACAAACATCATGTTGATGTCTGGATGGGCAACTGGAACGTTGGGGTAAGCTTTCAGTGGACGCAGGTTAGCGTACAAGTCAAACATGACTCTGAGCTTCACTATGACATCTGCTGCAGACTCGCCAACTGGCCCCTTTAGGCAAGCATGGGAATTCTTAATTTTCTCTACAGTATCTGCCGGCAATGCAACGCCTATTCTCTCAAGTGCGACGTCGCCTGCTTCAGCTTCAATAATTTGCAGTTTTAGACCGAATTTTTTCTGGACTGCTTCTAGGACTTTTAGAGTGGCTTCGGTTAATTCTGGTCCGATGCCGTCGCCTGGAATTAAGGATATTTTGTATTCTGTCATTTTTTCATTTTTCCTTTCAAGTTCTCTATTAATCCGCCATCTGCCAATATTTCTAGGATGAATGGTGGAAGTTTTTCAACTTGGAATTTTTTGCCGTTTGAAGAGTTCTCGATTTTGCCCGCCTCAAAGTCAACAACTAATTCTTCGCCTGTTTCCACTGCGCTTGATATGCCTTTGCATTCGATTACAGGTAAACCAATGTTTATGGCATTGCGAAAAAAGATACGGGCAAACGATTCAGCGATTACGCATTTGACGCCTGAGTACTTCAAAGCTAAAGGAGCCTGTTCCCTGCTAGAGCCGCAACCAAAGTTTTTGCCGCCAACTAATATTACACCTTTTTTTGCTTTGTTGACGAATTCGGTGTCTAAGCTTTCTAAGGCATGTTTGGCTAACTCGCAGGGGTCAACTAAGATCAGGTATTTGCCTGGTAGGATGACGTCTGTGTCTATGTTGTTGCCGAATTTTATGGCTGGTGCTTTGATTTTGCTGTTCATGGTTTTGTCACCAATTTTGTGGGGTCTGTTAATTTGCCTGTGATTGCGGAAGCCGCTACGGTTGCGGGTGAGGCTAAGTAGACGTTGGCTTGGGTGCTGCCCATTCTGCCGATGAAGTTGCGGTTGCTGCTGCTAACGCATGATTCGCCTGCTGCCAGTAAGCCGATGTGGCCGCCTAAGCATGGTCCACAAGCAGAACCACAAACGATTGCGCCTGCGTCGGTGAAGATTTCCATTAAGCCCTCGTTTAAAGCTTGGCGGTAGATTTCTTGGGAAGCAGGAATAACTAAAGCTCGTACGCCATCTTTGACGCGTTTTCCTTTGATTATTTCTGCGGCTAAGCGTAAGTCTTCGATTCTGCCGTTTGTACAGGAACCGATGAATGCTTGTTCGATTGGCACGTTCCCAACTTCCGAGACAGGTTTCACATTGTCCACTGAGGCTGGGCATGCCACTTGAGGTTCCATCTTGGAAACGTCAAACTCGACGGTGCGCTCGTAAACGGCGTCCTTGTCGCTTTGCAAGGTTTCAAAGGCAGGTAAGTTTTTGACTCTGCCCTCTAAGAATTTGCTTGTGGTTTCATCGGGTGCGATTATGCCGTTTTTGGCGCCCATCTCAACTGCCATGTTGCACACAGTCATTCTTCCAGCAATGCTCATTTTTTTGATTGTTGGACCTGTGAATTCCGCTGCTTTGTATATGGCGCCATCTACACCTAAGTTGCCGATTACATTCAGGATTAGATCCTTTGGGGTAACGTACTTTTGGAAAGTGCCTTTAACATTAACTTTGATTGTTGGGGGTACTTTGAACCAGATTTTTCCTGTCGCCATAACTGCTGCTGCTTCGGTTGAACCGATTCCCGTGGCGAATGCGCCGAATGCTCCGTAAGTGCAGGTGTGGCTGTCTGCGCCAACGATTACGTTGCCTGGTGTAACGTGTCCTTTTTCGGGCATAACTTGGTGGCATATTCCGCCTCTGCCTACGTCGTAGAAGGTGACGTTTTGGTCTTTGGCAAATTGTCTCATAGTTTTGTGAAGTTCTGCTGCTTTTACTGATTCTGCTGGAACCTGATGGTCCAGAATCACAACTACTTTTTTGTTATTCCAAACTTTTTGAGAGCCTATTTTTTTGAAGGCTTCAACCGCTAAGGGTCCAGTTAAGTCATGAATCATGACCATGTCGACGTTTGCATCAACAATTTCGCCTGGATGCACAGCTTTTTTTCCTGAAGCCTTAGCTAAGATTTTTTCTGTAATGTTCATAGTTTCTCTTACCTTTGAATTAACCTAAATATTACTAAGATAAATGGGAGTTTTAAAGAACAAGCAATTAAGTATTTCCGCTTTATCGATGCTGTTTATTCGTCGATTCTTATCGATTTTGCGCCTCGGGCTAGGGCTGTTATGCCTGTTCTGGCGAGTTCTATGATTCCGAATGTTTTCATGAGGTTGAGGAAGGCATCTATTTTGTCGGGGGTTCCTGTGATTTCGACGGTTAAACTGTCGGTTGAGACATCAATGATTCTACCGCGGAAGACGTCTACACAGTTGATGATATCGCTTCTTTCTTTGGAACTGGGTACATTAACTTTTGTCAAAGCGAGTTCGCGCATGACAAAGTTACCTTGTGAGAGTTCGCTGACTTTGAGGACATCAATTTGCTTTGCGACTTGTTTGACCACTTGGTCGATTGTTTTTTCGTCTCCATTGATAGTGATGGTCATGCGGGACGTATCTGGTTCTTGAGTGGGTCCGACAGTGATGCTTTCGATGTTAAAGTTTCTTCGACGAAACAGGTTCGCTATGGTGTGGAGTACTCCTGGTTTGTTTTCGACAAGGATGCTGATTACTTTGTTTTTTGCTGTTTCCATTAGTAGTCACCTATCTGTTGTGGTAAACCGCAGCCTGGAGGCACAAAGGGAACCACATCGGTCTCTGAGCCAATAGGCACATCGATTACCGTTGTTACTTTACTAGATAGTGCTGTCTTAACTGCTTTGTGGAACTCCTCGATAGACGTCACGCGTAAGCCTCGTGCTCCGTAAGCTTCTGCCAACTTAACGAAGTCTGGAGATTTGCCCAAATGAACGGCCATGTAGCGGCGTTTGTAGAGCATTCTTTGCCATTGAGCAACCATGCCAAGGATTGAGTTGTTTAGCACTATGACAGTGACAGGGATGTTCTCAGTAACTGAGCATGCTAGTTCCTGTTCGGACATTATAAAGCTGCCATCGCCTGCAATGTCCACGACAGGGCGGTCTGGGCACGCGACTTTAGCGCCTATTGCTGCTGGAAAACCAAATCCCATAGTTCCAAGTCCGCCTGAACTGATGAACGTTCGCGGTTTTAATGCTTGGAAATATAAAGCTGACCACATTTGGTTTTGCCCCACTTCCGTGGTAACTATGGCGTTTTCTTGCAAAAGCTTCCTCAGCTCGATCAGCAATGCTTTAGGCATCAGGTCTTTTGGCAACTCTTTTAGCAGCGGACTTAGTTGTTCTTTAGCTTCTTTCACTCGTTTTGTCCATGTTTTACCTTCGCCCTTCTGTAACTTTTGCGAGACCGCAGCATAAAGCATCTTCATCGTAACTTTAGCGTCTGCAACGATGGGGACGTCAATTTCGATGTTCTTGTTAATTTCTGCGTTGTCGATGTCTACGTGAATTTTTTTAGCGTTTGGGGCGAAGCTGTTTAGGTTTGCGGTGGCGCGGTCAGAAAACCTTGTTCCAACAGCCAGCAATACATCCGCTTCACCCATTAACTTGTTCGCTGCAGGGTTTCCGTGCATGCCGATGCTTCCCAGTGATAACGGGTTATTTTCTGGGAATGCACCTTTTCCCATGAAGGTAGTCGCAACAGGTGCCATCAGTAAATCTGACATTTTAACCAGTTCATCTGATGCGCCTGCAGTTATGACTCCGCCACCTGCCAGAATGATTGGGAATTGAGCTTTGGCTAACAGGTCTGAGGCTTCGCTGATTTTTGCTGGATTCGGTTCGGTTGGTAATTTGTAGCCGCGTAAATCAATTTTATTTGTAAATTCTACGTCGGCAACTCCTGATTGAACGTTCTTTGGTAAATCAATTAGGACAGGTCCAGGTCTGCCTGTGGTTGCTATGTAGAAGGCGTTGTTGACCATGAGCGGAATTTCAGTAACGGTACGGGGTTGATAACTGTATTTGGTGATGGCGGTGGTGATGCCGATGATGTCTGCTTCTTGAAAAGCATCTCTGCCAATCATGTAGCTGGTGTTGGTGCCTGAAGCAGGAATTTGTCCCGTTAAAGCAATTATCGGAGAGGAATCCATGTAGGCATTCGCGATACCTGTTACTAGGTTAGTTGCTCCTGGTCCGCTGGTTGCCATACATACGCCTGCTCTCCCGCTGGCTCTTGCATAGCCTTCAGCTTCATGTGCTGCACATTGTTCATGTCGTGCGAGGATGTGGCGGATTTTCTTGTTGCCGCATAACGCATCGTATACTGGGAGGATTGCGCCGCCTAATATGCCGAATATAACTTCAACTTTTTGATGTTCAAGGGATTCTAAGAGTGCTTGTGCACCAGACATTTTTGCCATTTTCAATTCAGTCTCCTATGATTTAATTTAACAACTATACTGTCGTCTAGGATGATTGTTTGCGAGAATTTTTTGGTGGTGTATTTAGAGGATAACCTGGGTGAATTAGAAAAGTTGTACCCGACGATCCCAACTATTGAGGTGACGATCCCTCATGTTCTTGCCTCTTTTAACTCCACGTTCTTTAAAAAGAACTATTCGTGCAAATAAAAAGTTTACGGTTTACGAATAAACCTTACAGTCGGTAAAGAATAATTACTTGGCAAAGCAACAAGACTGTTAGTTCCAATTTACTTTTAGACCTCTTTCCTAAATATTTCTGCATAAAAAATCTGTCAAATGGGTTTAAAGGGGAAAAGTAGTTAATTAAGCGGATTTAGCCATGGGCTAACATCGGTGAGAGCAAAAACAGCGGAATAAGCCTCCTCCTTTGTTAGCCGCCAGACTCGCCCAACTTGGCTCTTAGTAGTTTGCTTCTTAACCTTCTAACGAAAAGATTTGATATAAGGCAATGTGGTTACAATCGTGAAACAACAACCGCCAAGTTTCTTACTTCATTACCCAAAAATAATGTTTAACAAATAAAAAATTTAAAAAAGAAATTTTCGATTTTTAGTTAGCATGCTTTGTTGCTTGACTCTTTTGTTGCAGCCAACTTGTCAGTTTGACCTTTCAGGTTTTTATTCGGTTGGAGCTGGATTGTAGCGGGAGAGGATGCCTCTTTTTATTTTGGGTTCTCTTGGCTTCCAGGCAGCTAAACGGGCTTTGAGTTCTTTGTCGGAAAGTTCCACTTTTAGAACGCGGTTTGGAATATCAATGGTTATTATGTCACCGTTTTTTAGAACTCCAATTGGTCCGCCATCGAAGGCTTCTGGAGCAACATGCCCTATGCTGCCTCCACGAGTAGCACCTGAGAAACGTCCATCCGTGATTAATGCAACACTTTCGCTAAGGCCCATGCCTGCGATAGTGGCGGTTGGAAACAGCATTTCAGGCATTCCAGGTCCACCCCTCGGTCCCTCATAGCGAATGACGACAACGTCACCAGCTTTGATTTGGTTGGCGCGGATAGCTGTTAGAGCTTCTTTCTCTGAATCGTAGACTTTTGCCGGACCTGTGTGTTTTTGCATCTTTGGTGAGACGCCTGCGGTTTTTATTACTGATCCTTTAGGTGCGAGGTTGCCGGTTAAGATGGCGATGCCACCTTCCTTATGAACGGGGTTAGTGAGGCTGTGGATTACTTCTCTGTCAAGTACCGCTGCGTTCTTGATGTTTTCGCCGACTGTTTTTCCTGTCACAGTTAGAACTTTTAGGGTGAGCAATGTTTTGAGTTCGTTCATGACTGCTGGAACTCCGCCTGCAGCATCTAAGTCTTCAATTGCATATGTTCCGCTTGGAATCATACTGCATAGGTGGGGAACTTTTCGGCCGATTTCATCGAATCTTGAGAGCGGAAGGATTAAGCCTGCTTCTTTAGCGATGGCTGGCAAGTGCAGAGTAGTATTGGTTGAACCCCCAAGTGCCATATCGACTGCGATGGTGTTTTCGAAAGCTTCCTTGGTTAAGATTTGTGATGGTTTGAGGTCGTCTTTGATTAGTTTGAGGATTTGTTTGCCTGTGGCTCTGGCTAACCGCACTTTGAAAGCGCTGTTTGCAAGAGAAGTTGCGCAGTAGGGCAAAGACATACCCAACGCTTCAGTTAAGCACGCCATTGTGTTGGCGGTGAACATGCCGCTGCAGCTCCCGCATCCGGGGCAGGCGTTTTCTTCCAGCTCGCACAGTTCTCCTTGCGTCATCTTTCCAGCAGCGACCTGACCGAGTGCTTCTGGCATTGAGGAATAACTGATTTTTTTGCCGCGGTGGTGTCCTGCCGCCATTGGTCCACCCGTAACCATGATGGCGGGGATGTTCACTCGGGCAGCTGCCATAAGCATGCCTGGAGTAATTTTGTCGCAGTTCGAAATCATAACCAATCCATCTAAACTATGAGCTTGAAGCATAATCTCTACGGAATCAGCGATTATTTCGCGTGAAGGCAAGGAGTACCTCATTCCTTCATGTCCCATGGCGATGCCATCGCAAACGGCAATCGTGCTGAATTCAAACGGTGTACCACCAGCAGCTAAGATGCCCTCTTTCACGGCCTCCCCAATGGTTCGGAGATGAATGTGCCCGGGAACGATGTTTGTGTAACTATTAGCAATACCAATTAACGGCTTTGCTATGTCATTGTCTTCTAAACCCAACGATTTTAGGAGCGCTCGATGAGGAGCTTTCTCAGTTCCTTTCTTAATCTGGTCACTACGCATACATTTTGCCTCTGTGCAATCTATTGTCACCAATAATTTTATATTTAAGCTTGACCCCTTGAAAATGAATGTGATTTAAATGGGGTATTGCTTTATTCAACCACTTCCCTAAGTCTATAAAGTTTTTAGACACTACCCTTCGTGATGGTGAACAAACACCCGGAGTCTCTCTTGTACCTGAGAATAAACTGCGTATAGCCCAGAGGCTGGATGAGCTTGGCGTCGATTTTATCGAGGCCGGGTTCGCGGCGGTTTCGCAAGGCGAAATGGAATCTGTTGCCTTAATTGCTAAGCAGGGTCTTCGGGCGCAGGTGTTCAGTGCGGCAAGAGGTACTAAAAACGACGTTGACGCTGTACTGAAAAGTGGAGCTTCAGGTATTGCGATGATTATTCCAACTTCCGATTTGCATATAGAGGTTAAACTGCGTAAGACTCGTGAGCAAATCCTAACGGCAACTCATGACCTTGTAGCGTATGCTAAAGCTCATGGTTTAGCCGTTGAGCTTTTAGCTGAAGACGCAACCCGCTCAGACTTCGAATACTTGACTAAAGTGTTTCTGACAGCAGTTGATGCTGGTGTGGATAGGGTTGTTCCATGCGACACCGTGGGGATTTTGACCCCGGAACGTGCGGCAGAGTTCTTTTCTAATCTCAAAAAAACCATAAAAGTTCCAGTTGCAGTGCATTGTCACAATGATTTTGGCATGGCAGTCGCCAACACCGTGGCTGCTTTAGGATCAGGCGCAGAGGAATGCCACTCAACTATCAACGGACTCGGCGAACGCGCAGGCAACGCAGCCTTAGAAGAAATAGTGATAACACTGAGGTCTCTCTACAAGATGGACCTGAACATCAAAACCGAACTGCTCTATGGCACATCCCAACTGGTTTCACGCCTAACAGGCGTTCATTTGCAACCCAACAAAGCCATAGTGGGAGAAAACGCCTTTACACACGAATCGGGAATCCACACTCAAGGTGTCCTCGCTAACCCGTTGACCTATGAGCCAATTGCTCCTGAACTGGTCGGGTGCCAAAGACGCATCGCAGCCGGAAAACACTCAGGTTCCAACGCTATACGCGCCGACCTCAACAATATGGGCATAAAGCCCACCGAATCACAATTCAAACAGATATTCCATCGTATAAAAGAACTCGGTGACAAGGGCAAAACCGTCATGGATGCCGATGTCCTAGCTATAGCTGAATCAGTCATGGGTTTGGGCGGAGACAAACCGATTCAGTTGGAAGAAATGACCTACGTTGGTGGCGACAAAGTGACTTCAACCGCTTCAGTGCGCCTGAAACTTAATGGGAAAGTCGTTTGGGGCGCTGCTGTAGGTGTTGGTCCCGTGGATGCCGCCATAAATGCCGTGAAAGATGCTATTGCAGAGACTGAACCCATAACGCTGGAGCAATATAACGTTAAAGCTATTACAGGTGGAACAGACGCAATGGTTGAAGTTCTCGTTCACATGCGCAAAGGCAACCGAACAGTCACAGCATTGGGAGTCCGCGAAGACATCGTTAAAGCAAGCATGGAAGCTGTCTTAAGCGGCATGAACGTCCTAACAACCGATTACAACAACAAAAACCACCAATAGCAAGCCTCCCTTTATTTTTATTCCAATTCTTACTGCAAGAGGTTAGGGTTAACTTTTTAATCTTTAACTTAATTTGGTTGTAGTAGTAGGTTGACTACCGCAAACGCTTTTAGAGCTAAAAAACGATGATTTTAATGCGACTTGCCTTGAGTTGTAAGTCTCTTTTTAACGAAAAACACAATAATTGGTGGTTTTGTATGTTTTTGGTTGAAGGAATACAGATGAAAACTGAGTGCATATCCAAAAGGCGTCTCACGACTGCATGGAAAACATTGAGCGACAAGCCTCTGCCAAAAGTAAAAGCCTTCAGATTAAGCGACGACGACTTCAACACTGTCCTTCACCAACGTCATTGTATCGAGGATGATTTTCGAGAAATTGAGGAGTGGGGCGGGCTCCTCTCAACTAAGGGCACCGATGCCTGCGTTTTTAACGGCGACGAAAATGACGATGCAGAATTCATTATTCTGGTCAGGGAAAACTCCTATCACACTTTAGACGAAATTATCGTTCACGAATTATCACACATCGCCCGCGGGGACCTCTAAACTAAAACTTGTTGGCGACGGCTTCGGCAAACAGTTTTAGCCCATCTGTGCTTGGTAAGTCTGCGAAGTACAACATAAAATAAGTAGTGTCCAAATCGATGTAAACCTGCAGGGGATTTCGGCATTCATTTGCTGTAACAGCTAAAGTTCCCTTCATATAATCTTGCAAGCTCATGTTCGGCGGCTTTAATCTATTGATTTTTTCGTCAAGCGCGTTTTGGTTTTCAGCAATAAGTATTTGTCCGCTTGGCCAAGCAGACCGCTCAATTTCACTGAAATCTCTGCCCACCGCCATGCAATGGTTCTCTAAAACCTCAAGTTTATGTTTATACACCTCAACCGAGGGCAGGTATCCCCAGTCAAACCGGTCGGCGTATTTTGCGGTAACTTTGAGGGTGTTTTTCTCTTCACTGCCACCGACAGTTATTGGTGGGTAAGGTTTTTGTATGGGTTTAGGATCACAAACAGCATCTTTCAGAGAATAGTGTTTGCCTTGGTAGGTTGCTTCTTCCTGAGTCCAAAGCAACTTTATTAGGTCTAAAGCCTCGCCCAAACGTTCTACTCTTTCGCTGAGCTTGGGGAAACCAAACCCATAAGCCACGTGCTCGGGTTCTTGCACTCCTGCTCCAATGCCGAATTCTAACCTGCCGTTTGATAGGACGTCAAGCGTGGAGGCGGATTTGGCGAGCAGAGGAGGGTTTCTGTGCTGGTTGCAGGAAACCATGGTTCCCAAACGTATCTTGCTAGTTAAAGTGGAGAGGGCAGATAGGGTGGTCCAGGATTCGAGGATGGGCCAGTTATTGTACATTAAGTGGTCGTCGAGCCAGACCGAATCGTAGCCATAGCGTTCGCAATCTAAAACAATGGTTTTTAGGGTTTCAAACTGTTCGGTCGGCGTTTTGGCTTGAAATGCATAAAAAGGTAGGAATACGCCGAATTTTAGTTTGCCCACATCTTTTTCCCAGCCGTAAATTTGTTATCATAATAGTTGTGGGTTGGCGGTATTAGGTTTTAGGATTTACCGGCTGATTCCTAATTTCTTTTCCTCTAAAATACGAGAGTACCGCTGCAATTACCAGTATAACTATTGAGGCGTAGAAGGCGTTGTGTATGCCTCCTAAGAACGCAGTGCTTACGCCCCCTGATAGGCTGGAGGTTCCTATGAAGACTTCAAACGCGACCTGTCTAGGAACTGATGCTGCTGCAACCGAGATAGCTAAAACATAGCTTCCCACCAAGCCAATGTTTTGCACAGTTCTTAGCAATCCAGAGATACTGCCAAAGGAGCCTTGTCGGGCGTTTGCCATGACCGCGCTATTGTTGGCTGGGAAGAACATCGATGTGCCTAAGCCTGAGATCGCTGAGGCGACTAGGACAATCCAAAGCGGCGAGGTAGTACTCATGGTTAGGTAAACTAATATGGCTAAAGCTAAGAAGAAAACGCCAATGGTAGCTAAGTCTCTTGAGCCGTATTTGTCGCTGAGCCTGCCCATTATTGGACCCAGAAAACTGCCCGCCACGTACCCTGGCACAAGCAAAAGTGAAGCATCTAACGGAGATAGTCCTCTTATGCCTTGCAGGTACATGATAACTAGAAATACTACGGCGAAGTAGCCTATGCTAAGAAAGAAGGCTGAGAGGATTGCGTTTCGTAGAATTTTGTTTTTGAGAGCTTCATAGTCAATCAGGGAATTTTTGAGTTGTCGGTCGTACCAGAAGAACACAGGAATCAACGCAGTACCTATAATGGCTAAGATGATGCTTGATGTGCTGATTCCTTCCGCAGCAAAGTTTACCAATCCCAAAGACAACAAGACGAGTGCTACTGCAAGTAGTCCCATACCTGGTAGGTTAAGTTTCGAAGGCGTCTTGTGCGTGTCTTTTATGTACTTGAAGCCGGCAACCGTTGCTACTACGCCTATTGGAATGTTTATGAAGAAAATGTATTGCCAACCGACGAAAGTGGTTATTATTCCTCCAAAGACTATTCCCAACATTGCTCCTGCCGTAAATCCTAAAGCGTTGTAGCCGTATGCTCTGCCTCGGACCTGAGGTGGAAACACATCAGCTATTATAGCCCCGCTTGTTGCTTGCATAATGGCGCCGCCTGCTGCTTGAACTACTCTAAACGCTATGAGCAGGTAGATGTGGGTTGAGAATCCGCAAAGGACTGAGCCAACTGTAAAGATAATGAAGCCTGTGTTGAATATTCTGCTTCGCCCGTAAATGTCACCGATTCTGCCCATCTGCGTAGTTGCAACCGCGATTACCAACAGGTAAGCCAAGATTATCCAAATTGAAGTGGCGAGGTCGGAGTGGAGGCTGTCATTTATGGTTGGAAAAGCTAAGAGGACTATGGTGCTGTCTAAGGAACCCATTAGGGTGCCAAGCACAATGATTGTCAGTATTATTCGGCTGTGCGGTGTAGAACTTTGGTTTGGTTTGTTTTGTGCTTGTGGTTGGCTCATTGGGTGCGCCTCTTTTCAAAACAGTTTGCTTTTCTCTAATTAAAGGCAATTTATTAAACCCACAGGGAACAAAATGGACGGCTTAAGCGGAAGCTGTTCTGCTTTTTGGCAAATCTTGACTTAATGGCGGTTGCTATTATCAGCGGTAGAACAACAACACACTTTTTTGTAGGATTACTCAGTTGTTGTTCTTTTCTCAGATGTGCTATGATTGAAAGAAGAAGAACGGCAATTCTGTAGGAAATGTGTCCTTCTTCTTCTATTTGAAAGAAAACAACATCTCAGACATACGTACATCTACAACGTTCAGAGCTGAAAATTTTCAATGAACTACCTTCAATCATCGTTTTTGAAATTTGCTCGCTATGAAATACTGGCTCGACAAAGTATGATGATTCAACTTTTAACTTCATCATGATGCATTTCTACAGAAGATTAACATCGGAATCTTCAGAAATATGAATGATATGTCCAACTTTGATGGGATAAGTAATTATAATTCATAAACCTATTTTGAAAACAAATCATTTCCCGTGATTGTCAAAATGCCGTCGAAACCGCCTTCTGTATACGAGCTGATGGATGAAGAAAACAGTGCACAGGTTGATGAAGAAACTGAAAAACGGCAGCGACGCAAAGAACTCCTCGAACCCACAGGCGTTAAGGAACTTTTTAAAGAAGGCAAAATAGATATCAACAAATTTACCTGTGTGGGTGGCCAATGTCGACTATGCATCAAGGCTTGCCCAACTAACGCTTTGTACTGGAGCACAAGCGGAGTTGGCGTAACCGAAGACCTCTGCGTTTACTGTGGAGCCTGCGTTTTCAACTGCATGGTGAATGACTGCATAAAAATCGAACGCAAACGCGACGACGGCACAGTGGAGCGGTTTAGCAAGCCAAACGACGTTGTCAAACTTGCAGAAAGGCTCAACAGTCGGAAACGACTTGAGCGAGTCAGAACAAACGCTGCCACGATGAGGCGTTATAAAGAAAATGATTACGTTAAGAAATATCGGAACTTTAGGCAACTTTACACTGAACAAGAAAACAAAATTTAGTGAATTCTTGGCTCAGAAAGTTAAAGGCAACAGGAATGCTGATAAGCAAAAACACATACTAACAAAAACCAGAAGGCAACTGAATGAGTAAAACTTACAATATAGCTACGCTCAAAGGCGACGGCATAGGACCCGAAGTTACCGAGGCAACGGTGCAGGTCCTTGAGGCAATCCAAGCAAAATCCACATTCAAACTAAACTTTCTCTATGGGGAAGCAGGATACCACTGCATAGCCCAACATGGAACGAACTTACCAAAAGAAACTATCGAGTTAATCAAGAAAACCGATGCGTGCCTCAAAGGACCCATGACCACACCTGAGGAAGCGGGAGCACCTGTAAGTGTCGCGGTTACGTTGCGGCGAATGTTCAACCTTTACGCGAATGTGCGTCCCTGCAAGAGTTTTCCAAGCGTTGAATCCCTCAAACCCAACATCGACTTAATCGTTGTAAGGGAGAACACAGAAGGGTTGTATTCGGGCGCTGAATCTCTTTTGGCTCCAGGAGTTGGAGTCGCACTGAGAATAATTACGCATGATGCATCACTGAAAATCGCCGAATTCGCCTTCAAATTGGCATCTCAACGAAGAAAACACTTAACATACGTGCACAAAGGCAACATCCTACGGATAACCGACGGTATATTCAAAGATGCCGTCAAAGAAGCCCAACAGAAATTTCCCGATGTTGAGGTTGACGACTTGCACATTGACGCGGCAACCATGCAATTAATCAAGAAACCCGAAGTCTACGACGTAATGGTTACTACAAACCTTTTCGGAGACATCCTCAGCGACGAAGCAGCTCAAGTTACAGGCAGTTTAGGGTTGGCTGCGGGAGCAAACATTGGAGTGTCATATGGCATGTTTGAACCAGTCCACGGCTCCGCACCCAAATATGCTGGAATGAACAGGGTTAACCCAATCGCTACTATAATGGCTGGTGCAATGATGCTTGATTACCTCGGAGAAAAGAAAGCTGCCGCAAAAATCGAAACCGCCGTAATTGCTGTGCTAAAAGAAGGCAAAGTTCGAACAGCAGACTTGGGCGGCGCTGCAACAACCAGCGAAATGGCAAACGCAATAGTGGCGAAACTAAAAGCTTAGTTTAACAATTGAAACCGCAGTTGCGGAGCGGGTAGACAACTCCAGTTTACCCCCAAACCCCTTCTTCACATAAACATTTTCCAAAACCACTCTATCCCCAATTTTCAAATCCTTCAAAGATTCAGCATGTTCCCTCCAAGCTGAAACCCGAACAACGTTGTCGTTATCTTTTAAGTCGAAAACTGCGAGTTTGACGGTTTCGCCTTTGGACGTTGTGACTTCTTTGTTTTCACGCAACGCACAAACGACGCCTTCAAGATTAACTATTTGATCTTCGGCTAAAGCCGCAATTTTTGTAAACTGTTTTGCGGCTGTTTGAAAGTCAATAAAGGTATTTGAGTCAACATGAACCTCCAAACCCCCGTTCTGCCCTTCTTTCACCCTTGCGTTAACCAGTAGCAAACATGCGTTAGCTTTTAGAGTGTTTTCAAGTTCGGCAGCTTTTTCGTTCCAAAAAACTACTGTGACTTGACCTGTCTCGTCTGCTAAAGTTAATCGAGTGATCGTGCCGACACTTGTGTCGCTCTTGATGAAGGTGCTTTCGCCTAAAATCTCCTTTACTGCCCCGGAAATGTTCACGTTTCCTGACGTGATGATTAAAGTGTTGATTTTTGAAGTAAACTTTGCCAGAGAGGGATACTCGGCTGTTTTGTTATCGGGTTCTTGTTCAATTTGGCTTTTATTGCCCAGGTGTAGCTCGGTTTTTCCGTAACGGTCTTCGCGTGTGTAGCCATGAAGTAGCCTGACCGTTTGTCCAGCTTTCAACTCTCCCCTCTCAACCAACTCTGCCTTTTCGTTCCACAATACCACCCGCAAAATTCCTTCCTTATCCAGAATCATTAAGGTAGCAAACTTGCCTGATTTTTCAGCGCCCTGAAAGGTTTTGGTCGGAAAAACCGCGATTAAACGACCTGCCACATTAACATCATATAACCCTGCAAACAAGCGGCTAGTTGAGAGTATTCCACAGTTTTGGATAGTGTTCTGTTGGACTTGGACGCCGAATTTAGCCGCAATTAACCGCAAAAGCGTTTCGTCACCCAGCAAACCACCTGTTTTGGACCTTTCAGCCTGTAGCTTTTCTAGGATTTGCTCTTGGCTGATCAAAGGTTTTTGTCGTTGGATTTCTTGAATTAGGTCTTGGGTAGTCATTTTGCGCCGACACGATAAAGAAGTGTTGGGGCTTTTAATTTTTTGCATTTCTGAAGGTTTGTTCTTTATGTTTATTAAAACGCTGGTTCATTGTTAGTTTGGTCGCTGGAGGCTAATGCGTGGATCTTGCGGTTTTTTATGCACTTGGCATAGCATTGATCGTTGTCGGAATCATTCTTGCTGTTACAGCGATTGTATTAGCTTCCATGAGTGGTGAAAAGAAAGGTAAGGTGCGAACTGCAGGAGTAATTATGATCGGGCCAATTCCAATAATTTTTGGAACCGACAAAAAATCAGTTAAGACCGTTTTGACGCTTGCTTTAGTTCTGACTATTGTTGTCTTAATAATAATTATTGTGGACTATTGGTTGGCGAGGTAACTTGGCATGTTAAAAAATGAGGACTCGGAGGACGAAGGCATCGGATTATCTGGCAGGCTGCTGGGTTTACTGCTCTTAGGAATTACGTTGATTTTTGTTGGAATAGCAGTTTTCGTAGTTGCCTCAGTTGTTTTAGGCAACTCAGGAAATGTTGGCGGCGTAATTTTGATAGGACCAATTCCCATAGTTTTTGGGGCTGGAACTTTTTCAATCTGGCTAATAGTTGTGAGCGTAATTTTGACTGTGGTGAGTATAATCTTGTTTTTGATTATGAACAGGCGCAGTAAAAGGTTTAGCATTTAAAAAGAGATTTTTACTAGTTAGTTTGCTCTTCATCTTTGCTGTAGTAAGCATAGAGGAAGATGAGTAGTAGAGCAACAAACACTGAGGCCATTAAGAGGTACTGTAAGGTTTGGAAGTATGCGCCTAGATCCATGCGAAGGTTCTCCTTGTGTATTTACCTATTGTTGTAGCGTCTACATATTTAAGCAGTAGCTTTTTTCCACTCATTCATCAACATCTCAAAGCACTCGTCATTTTCCTCAATCGTTTCAAACCAACTAAGGTTCGCCGCAATTTTCTGTGTCAAAAGGTGGTAGCACATGTGAACTTTTTTGTCGAGGACACGGAAGTAAAAGTCGTGGCAAGTGCAGAATTCCGCTTCTGGCATAATCAAATAGTCGCGCTCTCTGCCCACCACTATCCAGACGGTTCTGCCGCTGGGCTTGAAAATGTATTTTTTTACGCGTCCTTCTTTTAGGGCTTCGAGTGCTTTTGTGAATCTGGACCCAAAAAGCTCATAGAGCTCCGTCAGATCTTCGCCGGACAGTTTGCCTGCTGTTTTCGCCTCTCGGCAAATAGCGTTTAACGTATCTATTTCCGTGTTGTCGTTAGTCATGGCAATAGCTACTCTAAGGACTAAATGGGAAGGTGGAGTTTTTAGGCTTTTAGTCTATATCGATTGGTTCGCCTTTGGGCTTGGTTAAAACATCGGCTTTTGGCAGAACCACTTCTAATACACCGTTTTTGTAGGTTGAGTTTGCTTCTTTAATTCTTACTTTCACTGGCAAATCAGCTTCCTTGAAGTACTTGTATTGGGGAGTATCAACGGAAATTGTGAGGGAATCTTCTGTGCCGTGGAGCTTTATGTCCGTTTTTTCTACTCCTGGAAGCTCTACAACTACATGGATGTCTTCATTGGTTTCCATAATGTCAACGAGCGGTTCCCGTTCATCCTTAACTTGAGGGGCACCCTTCAGGTCTTTTTTGATGTTCCCAAACTCTTGGATTTCAGGTTTGCCGTCTGAGCCTATTTTCATGCTGTAACCATAAACGAATGGTCCCATTTCCTTGACTGTGCTGCCATCTGGTAGTTTGCGTTCTTTAACATATTCCTTGGGAACTTTTTCTGTGAAGTTTTTAAGTTCTTCATCCATCATTTTTTCCATTTCACGGAACATGTCGTCTATGTTGCTGAAAGGGTCCTTGGATGGGTTGCGGCGTTTTTTGAACCATTCCGGAGTATCCTCGTTATCTGAAGACATACAGTCACCGTCTTAAAGGTGGGTTTTCAATCCAATAAATTTATTGTAACAAAACTTATCAATTAGATGAAAGCCAAAGGGTTTTGAACTTGTTTTTTTTTAAGAAGCCTTTCGATTGTTTTTGATATTTTAATTGCTTCAAAGCCATCAATTTAAAACTTATACGTTAGGTTTCACCATGGAATTTCGACATAAATTTGTTTTCTCTCTTTTTGTTGTTGCTACGCGAACCCACATAGATATATTAGCGTTCTTGAGAGAAAATTAAATAGGCGAGCCAAAATTCTTTAGTTATTTTTGCGTATGAATTTTTCCGGGCTTGCATTTAGGTTAAACTAAGTTTGGTGACTTAAAATTGACTCAAATGAAAGTTGCAGTTAAGCAAACCTACGATCCTGTTGATGAAATCATGTTTGAAGCTGCATTAGTGGCTAATGCGAAAGAAACAAAAACCAAACAAAAAGAATACATCAGTTGATCTGAGAAAAATTTTTGCCAATAACAATTTTACGATTACCAAGTTTAGGGCGGCATGACTTTCTCAGAAACAATTTTACAGATAGTTGGTTTTTTGCAGCCTCTTCAAACTTCGAATTCCCATAACCACAATGAAGTGATTAACACGAATGCCACCCAAATCGATACAATCAATGTACGAAAACGTTTAATCTTAAATCCAGAATTTGAGGTTGCCAAAGTTAGTTTGGCTGTTCTCGTGAACAACGTAAAGGTTGGAAAAGGTGTGAGGGCGTCTACGAGGATGCTTGTTTGTTTATCCAAATAATAAGTAGTTTCGTGAGTGCTAGCTGACACTATGGTTCGCACTTTTCCGCTGACTTGTAGTTGCCATGTGATTGTAAGGGTTATGTGACCATATATTTACGATAGAATTGGTCCTCGATATTGAGATTTACGGATGAAGAAGCATAGAAAAGTTTTGAACTATAGTATTTGTGTTTCATCTAAAATCAATGCCCAGTTTGGGTTGAATTAAAGTTACTGTTTGCAATAGAAAATTGGTAAGTTGCTTTTTCTAAAGCTTCATTGGTTGCAGAAACGTATTATGATTCCTTAAAGGTTTAAATGAAGGAAAACAAACTAAAAAGACACGGCTAGAAAAAAACTGTGGTAATTGCCGGGGTAGCCTAGCCTGGCTAGGGCGCCAGACTCATAATCTGGAGAGTCAAAGGGCCAAGCGCCTTAACCCAGAAGTCGCGGGCTCGAATCCCGCCCCCGGCACCACTTTTTAAATAGGCTTTATCATATTTGTGGCAAGTTGGTTTGAATTCGATGGTTGCTGAAGATAAGCCTTGGTTCAAATTTTGGCCTGCTGATGTACCAAAGAGCATAAAATATCCTGCAATACCTCTTCATGCGCTCTTGCAAGCGACCGCAGAAAAATACCCTCAAAAGTTTGCTTTAGCGTACAGTGGCAACAAAATTGATTATTCGCATCTGGATATGTTTTCAAACCAGTTTGCCCATGCTTTAGAAAAATTGGAAATAACCAAAGGCGACCGCGTTGCGCTTTTTCTACCCAACATCCCCCAGTTTGTAATCGCGTATTTTGGGGTTCTTAAAGCAGGCGGGGTTGTTACAACGATTAGTCCTCTGCATCGGGGACGGGAAGTCGAGTACCAACTTAGCGATTCAGGCGCCCAAACCATAGTTGCTTTGGATTCGCTGTATCCCATTGTGGAGAAAGTTAGGGAAAAAACCAATCTAAAACAAATAATAATCACAGGTTTAGAAGATTATGGTTCCGAAAATATCTCTTCTTCAAGCATTCCAAATACTTTGTTTTTCAAGCAATTACTGAAAAACATCCCTGTAGAAGATCCAAACGTTAAGATTAATCCATATGAAGACTTAGCAGCACTCCAGTACACTGGTGGCACCACAGGAACAGCGAAAGGTGCAATGCTTACCCACGCAAACCTCGTTTCAAATGCTCTTGCATTTGCGGCTTGGATAAAAGGCGTCGCAACCCAAGAAACCTTCCTATCTGCATTGCCACTGTTCCACATATATGGAATGACAACAAGTATGACCGTACCCATCAGTTTAGCAGCAAATATGGTCTTAATGCCAAAATTTGAGCCAACAAAAGTTTTGGAAACCATACAAACACAAAAAGTTACAGTTTTCTGTGGCGTCCCAACTATGTACTCAGCATTGCTTGTTAATCCGAACCTTGGTAAATATGACTTAACCTCGATTCGGGTTTGCATTTCGGGCGCTTCCTCTCTTGCTCCCCAAATCCAAAAGAAGTTCATGGAAGTTACAGGAGGCTTCCTTGCAGAAGGGTATGGCTTGACTGAGGCATCGCCGGTAACGCATTGTACTCCTGTGGATAAATCGATGCTGACGGTCAGGGTTGGTTCAATTGGGTTCCCGCTGCCAGACACCGACGCCAAAATTATTGACTTAGAAACAGGGGAAAAAGTTCTTGCTGTAGGTGAAGCGGGAGAGTTAGCAGTGAAAGGATTGCAGGTTATGAAGGGGTACTGGCACAAGCTAGAGGAAACCGATTTGGTACTGCGGGACGGGTGGCTTTTAACAGGCGACATAGCACACATGGATGATGACGGTTATTTCTACATTACAGACCGTAAAAAAGACCTAATCAAGACAAAAGACTACAGCGTCTACCCAAGAGAAATTGAAGATCTTCTTTACGAGCATGCAGCCATAAAACTCTGCGCGGTCGTGGGCAAACCCGACCCATTGGCAGGTGAGGTTCCAAAAGCCTACATAGTGCTCAAAGAAGGCAGGAGAGCATCCGCCGAGGAAATAATGTTTTTCGTCAATGGCAAAGTGGCACCCTACAAGGCAATCCGTGAAGTCGAATTCAGAAAAGAACTGCCCATCAGCTCAGCAGGCAAAGTCCTTAAGCGAATGCTCCAAGAAAAACCTTAACTGCTCTTTTTTCTCCTCCAAACTTTGAAGGCAACTTTTTCGCCTATCCAAGCAAAAAACAGTAAAACAAAAAATGGACCCAAAAAAAGCCCGAAAACAAAATCGTTGTTATTGGTTGCTGCTTTCCCCAAGATATCTGGATAGAGCATTATGCCTGCTATGACTAAAACACTTGTCAAAACAAACGCCATAGCGAAGGTTAGAGCCTTCATTTACCATCAAATATCTTCTGTTAAGCTTGTCTGTTTTAAATGTTGTCAAAAATTGCTTCGAAATGTATAAGAGAAAACCTCGAGCATGAATTAGGTTAAGGCTTCGTCTTTGCGTGTAAAAGTTGCTGTCTCAGGTATTGTTCAAGGTGTAGGTTTCCGCCCATTCATCTATCGGTTAGCGGTGCGAAACGGCTTGGCAGGGTATGTCCGAAATAGAGGGGATGCTGGGGTAGAAATCCTACTTGAGGGCAGCCAGACGGACATAAAGTGTTTTATGCGTGATTTAAAGGTGGAGAAGCCGCAGTTAGCCTCCATCTATGATATTAAATCAACCGAGCTTTCGGGAAGAAAAGAATACCAAAACTTCACAATTTACAAGAGTTCCACTGAGGCAGAGTCTTCCGGTTCAATCATACCTCCTGACATCGCCATTTGCAATCAATGCCTCAAAGAACTCCGTGACCCCAAAGACTCCCGCTACGAATACTTTTTTATAACTTGCACCGACTGCGGGCCACGCTTCACAATCATTGAGAAGCTCCCGTACGACCGGGAAAACACTACTATGAAAGAGTTTCCCCTGTGTGGTTTTTGCCTCAAAGAGTATGAGGACCCAGCGAACAGGCGTTTTCATGCACAAACCGTAGCGTGCCCAACCTGCGGACCCAAAGCATATTTGACAACAAAAAAGGGTGAAATAATCCACACCAAGGACCCTGTGAGGGAAGCTGGGAAACTGCTCTCGGAAGGCAATATCCTTGCGGTGAAAGGGTACGGTGGTTTCCATATTGCAGCTTCAACATTGATAGAGAAGCCTCTGCAAACCCTCCGTGCAACCAAGCATAGACGCGAGAAACCTTTTGCTATCATGGCAAGAAGTCTTGAAGCAACAATGGGGTTCGCCGAAGTGGGTTCAAAGGAAAAAGAACTGCTGCTTTCCCCTTCACGCCCAGTGGTGCTGTTAAACAAAAGTCTCAGTTACAACCTTTCGCCACAGGTGGCGCCTCACCTGCATAACGTGGGCGTAATGCTACCTTACACGGGCCTACACTATATGCTCTTCGACCAAGTCAACGACCCAGCATACGTAATGACCAGCGCCAACCCGCCAAACCAACCCATCGTGAGGGACAATGTACAAGCGCTCAAAGCATTGGGCAACACTGTTGATTATTTCCTGTTTCATAATCGCGAGATTGCGCATCGCTGTGACGATTCAGTACTGCGTGTCCATGGCGACTACCAAGTGTTCCTTAGACGAAGCCGAGGTTACGCTCCTGCACCAATAAGGCTTAAACAAAAATCCAAACGCTGCGTTGTCGCCTTAGGCGGCGAACTTAACAATACTTCCTGTGTTCTGTTGGATGATAAAGCTTTTATCAGCCAGTATATCGGCGATGTCGAAAACGTTGAAACTCGCAGCTTCCTACAAGAAGCAACTAATCATCTTCAGCTTTTGACCAACTGTAAGAGCGAGATGGTTGCTTGCGATTTGCATCCCAAGTTCACCACAACCAACTTGGCTAAGGCGATGGCTGAGGCTAATGGTTCGTTGGTGGTTCAAGTCCAGCATCACCATGCTCATGCGGCAGCTTTGATGGCGGAACACAGTTTGGATGAAGCGGTCAGCATTGTTTGCGATGGTTACGGCTACGGCACGGATGGTGAAGCGTGGGGTGGTGAGGTCCTTTTCTGTGCGCATAAATCAGCCGAGTTCAAAAGGCTTGGGCATTTGAAGACTCAACCTTTGCTGGGCGGCGACTTAGCGAGTCGATATCCCGTGCGTGTGGCGGTTGGGATGCTTGGCAAGGTAGGAGTAAACGTTGAAGAATGGCTCTCAAAGAACAACCAGCATTTGCCTTATGGCGAGCCCGAAGCCAAACTTATACTAAGCCAACTCCAAAAAGGTGTAGGTATCATTGAGACTACGAGTTGCGGGCGAGTTTTGGATGCGATTGCCGTAGTTTTAGGAGTTTGTTTTGAGCGAACATACGAGGGAGAATTAGCAATGAAACTAGAATCTACAGCTTTAGCTGGCACGGACCTTTTGAAGCTAGAACCTCAACTACAAGGAGATGTTTTGGATACTTCTTACCTGATTGGTTCAATTTATGACAGTTTGGGCACGGTTTCTGCTGCAGATTTAGCTTATTCTGCCCACGTTTACCTTGCCAAAGGCTTAGGGCAACTGGCAATTCAGGCTGCAAATGAGAAAAACTTGAAGAATGTGGGTTTTTCAGGCGGCGCCGCGTGCAACCAAATCCTTGCCCATCTCATGCGCGAAACTGTTGAATCTGCTGGTTTGAGGTTCTTTGTCCACAAATCTGTCCCCGCTGGAGACGGCGGAATCTCGTTTGGTCAAGCAGTTGTCGCTGGGTTTTCGAAGTTTTAGACCAATTTGTTTTTATCGCCCTTTACAGCCTCTTCTATTGACTGATTAGTTATGTGTTTAGCAATTCCAGCCAAAATAATGAGCCTTAATGGGGCAACAGCCCATGTGGATTTTGGTCAAGGCGTTTTACGCGACGTTAACGTGTCCTTAGTTGACGCTAAGGTAGGCGAGTACGTGTTGGTTCATGCAGGTTACGCGATTCAGGTTTTAGAGGAAAAGGAAGCCTTAGAGACACTGAGTCTTTGGGAAGACGTTTTAGCTGCTGCTGGAGAATAAACTGTAAGTTGAGAGCATGGCACAAAACCTCAGGTTCCGAAATTCCGAATTGGCACACAGCATAGCAGAAAAAATCAAATCAGTGTCGCCCAAAAGGGGGCAAGTTAAGTTTTGCCATGTTTGTGGTACCCATGAATGGACCATAACCCACTTTGGCTTGCGAAGTTTATTGCCGGAAAATGTTGAGGTCATCGCTGGACCCGGATGCCCAGTTTGTATTGTGCCTGCTGCAGAAATCGACGAAGCAGTGCAGTTGGCGCAAAAAGGGATGGTGATAACATGTTTCGGCGATCTTCTCCGAGTGCCGGGAAGTCAATCCTCGCTTTTAGAAGCCAAAGCAGCTGGCGCTGACGTCAGAATTGTATATGCCGTTTCAGACGCCATTGAAATGGCTAAACGCGAGCAAACTAAACAATTTGTTTTTCACGCCGTCGGTTTCGAAACCACTGCCCCTATCACTGCGCTTGAAGCCCTCGGTGATTTGCCCAAAAACTTTAGCTTCTTGGTTTCCCATCGCTTGATTCCGCCAGCCATGGAACTTTTGCTTGGCGTCGGCGACTTGCATATTGACGGATTCATTGCGCCCGGGCATGTAAGCGCCATTATCGGTTTGAAACCCTACGAGTTATTTACTCGAGTTTACCGGATGCCTACAGTTGTGGCAGGGTTTGAGCCCAACGACGTGTTGATGTCGCTTTACATGCTTCTAAAACAAGTCAGCGAAAGCGATGCTTTGCTGGAGAATGAATATTCTCGTGTTGTTAAGCCTGAAGGCAACCCTAAAGCGCTGGAAATGATGAGGCAAGCTTTCACGGTTACTGCTGGGAACTGGCGCGGCATCGGCAGGCTACCCGACTCAGCATTGCAGTTGCGCGAGTCACTTAAACAGTATGATGCCCGAGAAAAATTCGATGTTCACGTTAAGGAAGGAAAAGACATTAACTTTGGGTGCGAATGTCATCTGGTAATTATTGGAAAAATCAAGCCCAAAGAATGTCCCCTCTTCATGAAAACATGCACGCCCGCAAAACCAGTTGGCGCATGCATGGTTAGCAGCGAAGGCACCTGCCGCGTATGGGCAAAAAACGAAGCTGCCCAAGCCTAACTGATTGTTACGGAATATTCGTTTGGAAAACAAAAACTCTATACGGCAGAGTCCCAAAGACTGTTTCGTGAGTAAAATTGCCACTTACAACTAACATGTTGTATACTCCTTGAGCAGTTAAAGTTGAATTGAAGTATTCGAAACTTGTGTTTTCATCCAACATTAAATACTTGACATTTTTTTGTTCGCACAATACAACCAACTCATTAATGCTAAAGTTTGGTGTATATGAGTCGGGCGGCAAAGTGGGGTACTGCCAAACCGAGTTATTATTCGATCTATCGGCATTCAAATAAAACTGGACCATGTTAATATTGAGATTATTTACTGGACAGATAACCAAAACAGAATCATTACTGCCTAATCCTTTAGCTACATACTGGGTGGCTTCAGGCAAAGGTATGTAAACTGATTCGTTTGCAACCCAGGTTTCCGCATCAACAATGCTGTAAACGATGGCGGCTCCCGTAAGAACTATGAGGCAACCAGCGAGAATTTTGACCGCCCATTTGCGATGAATGCTTGTATTGAAGGATCTCCAAGTTTTCTCAAATTTATTGTATATGGCTGAAACAAAACATGCGCTTGAAACCGCTAACACTGGAAAAAGAGGCATTGCATAACGCCAAGTTCTCGAGGCTATCAAAGTGAAGAAAACGTAAACAACAATAAACCAAACCAGGAAAAATTTGTCTTCGGGTTTTTTTCGCCAAGCAAACAGACCCAACCCCAACAACCCAAGAACAAATACAAGTATAGAAATTGGGTGAACATACTGCATTCCTTGAAAAGATATTTCCATCAAATAGAAGATTGGTTGAGGAAATCTTGCACTGTACACGTTTGCTTGGGCGTCGTTGACTTGAAGCAAATTAATCCATTGCCCTAAACCACCTGAAATAAAAATTGCTGTGAAAACTGGAATTATCATGGCTCCAGAGGCAAGGATAAAAAGCGGGAATCTTGAAAACTTTGCTTTAAATTTACTTCGGTAGAGGAGAAAAGGCAAAGTAACAAGTAACACTAATCCTGCAACGATTGCTTGATACTTAGTCAAAAACGCTAACCCCAACACTAACCCGCATAGAAGAATAATTTTGTCTTTACCCGTATGCAACCATTCAACAAAAAGCAGCAACGTAGCCAAAAAGAAAAATTCCAGCGCCATCTCCAAAAGCGAAAGTCTAGAGAGCCAAATAAACGCCGGCATTGTCGCCATGAATATGCAAGATATGAATGCGACTCTGTGTCCGTATGTTTTTGAGGCAAGTTTAAACAAAACCCCTAGGGTAAGCAACCCAAAAACTACGGAGACCAGTCTTCCTGCCCATAAACTGGTGCCGAAAACCGCAAAGAAGCCAGCTGTAACTGCGTCGAATAAGGGTGGATAAAACGTTACGCCAAGATATTCCGTGATACGTCCTTGCGATAATAGAAGTGCTCCATATAGGTGAGGTGTTTCATCCCAAAGTATGCTTTTGTAAGCCAAATTATACAATAGCAAAAGACCACAAGTAACTGTGAAAATCAAGAATAAAATATGCCAACGCTCAAACCTAAACCTTACTTGTTTAGACCTGATTTGAGAGAGCATTTTGTCACCCAAGCGACTCTAACCTCGCCTGGTCATTATATTAATATTTGCAGAAAACTGGAGACAATCTCTCTTTGTCTGATTTGTCAACAGATTCTTGGTACTGGATCGCCAACTGGTTTTGCGATTATTCTTTTGCCACCCACCAAAGTTTGCATCGCTACTCCCTTGAATTCGGAGGTGATTTCGCCGATTATTTGTGCATCCTTGCCCTCTTTGGTCTGCTTTAAGAACGCGAGTACTTCTTCGGTTTTTTGGTGAACAGCGCCAATTATGATTTTGCCCTCATTGCCAATTTCTAAGGGGTCTAGGCCAAGCATTTCGCATGCAGTTTGTACGTCGCTTCGGATTGGGACCTTGTCTTCATGGATTAGGATGCCTATTTTTGATTTTTCGGTCCATTCGTTTAGGGCGTCGGCTAAGCCTCCTCGGGTGGGATCTTTCATTGCGACAACGCCGCCGACATTGCCCAGCAAACTTTGAATCATTCGGTTAAGCGGCTTCACATCCGACTTTATTTCACTGCCAAACTTTAAGCCCTGCTGTGCCGAAAGCACTGCTAAACCATGGTCTCCGATTGTGCCTGACAATATGATTTTGTCGCCGACTGCAAGGTTAGAATCAAGTGCCCAGCGGGCTTTAAGTTCACGATATTTCCTGGCAACTTGAAGGTTACTCTCGAGAGCTGGAGTTCGCCTGCCTATGCCTGAAACATTCATAACACATCCGCCTAGACTGCCCTTCTCCACAACTTTCGTATCACCCGTAACTATGCCAACGCCCGCTTCAATGCAGGCTTGTCGCATGCTACCAAGGATAAGCTTCAAATCCGATAGTAACAAACCCTCCTCAAGGATGAGTCCGCAAGCCAACGCATAAGGCTCCGCGCCCAAGCACGAAATATCGTTAACAGTACCTGAAATGGATAGACGCCCGATGTCGCCGCCTGGGAAAAATATGGGTTTAACGGCGTGGGAGTCGCTTTTGAAAACTATATCTCCAATGACTGCTGCGTCATCCATGGCTTCCAATGGAACTTCGGCTTCGTTGACTAATCCGCCAAAATATTTTACTATGTAGTTTTTGACGAGGTCATGCATTACTGAGCCGCCCGCGCCATGCAGCATTGTGATTTTCTCGATTTTATCCATGGATTTGCTGTCCCCTGAGGCTTTTTACTAGAATAGAATAGCCTAAATGTGAAAAATAAACACATCGCAAAGAAATATGATTTTTCTAAGTTCTCAAATGAGGATAAAGTTATTGCAAGCTCTCGCCAGTAATTTTGATTTTGTTTTCTTAGAGTTTTTTAGGTAAAGTATAAATGGTTAAACGCAATCCCAAAACTATACACCTCACGCGTTCGAATTGTTCCGTCGCAGGAATGTCACTTAGTCAGTTAAGAGTAAAATCTTAGTTGTGATACGGAAAGCCATATAAATTGCTTTTACGTGTTTGAATGGCGCACTGGAGAAATATTAATGCCAAAATGGGGATACACAATAATTGAAGAAATGCTCAATCCAGAAAAAACAGCGAAAGCAAGCGGAAGAGAACTCAAAGTATCCCATAAAGCCGCACGGGAAGTCTGTAAAGCTGTTAAGGGCATGAATCTATCACAATCTAAAGAGTTTTTGCGCGACGTTATGGTCAAGAAAAGACCAGTTCCATATACAAGGTACACTAAAAAACTAGGCCATAAAGGCGGAATGCAAGGCAGATGCGTGGGCAGGTTCCCCATAAAGTGCGCCGAGCAAATTCTTCATGTTATAGAAGCAGCCCAAGCCAATGCAGAAAACAAAGGCTTAGACGTTGACCGTCTCCGAATTATGCATGCAGCAGCTTACCAGGGTATAAAACTTAAGCGTTTTATGCCAAGAGCACACGGCAGAGCCTCACCAAAATTCGATACAACCACACACGTTGAAATAGTCCTAGAAGAGAAACCGACTCAAGGAGAGCAATAAATGAGCATAGTTAAACGTTTCATCACTGAATCAATAAAAAGAACAGAAATAGATGAATTTTTACAAAAAAAGCTTGAACGCGCAGGATACGGTGGGGTAAACCTGTCTAAAACGCCACTCGGCACCCACGTGGTTATCTACGCTATGCGTCCCGGCTTAGTTATAGGCAGAGGCGGAGAAACCATCAAAGAACTCGCCTCAGCATTAGAGCACAACTTTAAAGTTGCTAACCCTCAAATTTCAGTTTCAGAAATCGAAGTTCCAGAATTCAATGCCCATGTCGTCGCAAACCGCGTTGCTTCAGCTCTTGAGCGAGGAGTTCACTTTAGACGTGCAGGTTTCTGGGCACTAAACCAAGTAATGGAAGCAGGCGCACTTGGCGCAGAAATAGTGATCAGTGGAAAACTCACCACCGAACGAGCACGCTTCGAAAAATTCAAAGCAGGTCACTTTCCAATAGTCGGTGAACCAGCACTTAAAGCCATGAAAACGGCCGAAGCCCACGTTCTTCTAAAACCAGGCATAATCGGTGTCCGCGTCAAAATCATGCCGCCAGACGCATACTTCCCAGATAAAGTAACAATTATTGAGCCAGCCAAAGAAGAAGAAAATGTAGCTTCTCCACAAACACAAGCTCCCCCTACACCGGTGACTACACCAGTTGAGCCAAAAGCTGAAGTAGAGGCAGAACCCGAACCAGAAGTGCAAGCAAAAGAAGTTGTTGACGAACCAAAACCTGAGGAGACAAAAGAATAATGCGAGTAAAGGACATCAATGCCCTATCAACTGATGATAGAGCGACAAAACTTGCTGATTTACGCATAGAATTAGCTCGTATGAGAACTATGGTTAATGCAGGTGGCGCTGTTGAGAACCCAACACGTATACGGGAACTGCGCAGAACCATCGCCCAAATATTAACTATTCAAAACGAGAAAAAATTGGGAATCAGGCAGGCTGTTGAAGAGACAAAACAAGAAAAGAAAGTCCCAAAAACCGCCAAAGTTCCAAAAGCTAAGAAAGAATCTAAGGAGACCGTTTCCTAATGAAAGTAACTCCTGATATTATCCGTTACGAGTTTATCGGTGCTCAAGCAAGAATCGCTCAGAGTGTTCATGCAGGTTACCTTGGTTTAGCTGGTCCAGTAATTGCAGAAACTAAAAACACATTGACTCTGATTCATCAAGGTCAACCTAAAAATGTCATAAAAGACTTGGCAACCTTTGACTTCAAATTTGGCGATGGTACAACTGTAGAAATTGACGGTAACCTATTAGTTGGCAGGTCTGAAGACAGGCTAAAGAAAGGTGTAAAGAGGTTATGGTAATATGTCGATGAATTTTAAGCAACCAAAAAAGACATGTGACGACCGAAATTGTCCATTCCACGGTGAGTTAGCTGTGCGAGGACGTGTCCTGGAAGGTGTCGTTCACACTGCAAAGATGGATAAAACTGTTATTGTTGACCGAGAATTTACTCAATTCTCCTCAAAATTTGTTCGCTATGAACGCAGACACGGCCATATTGCTTCCCACAATCCACCATGCATTGACGTTAAGGAAGGCGACCGCGTAAAAATCGCAGAGTGCCGACCAGTCAGTAAGACAGTATCATTTGTGGTTGTAGAAAAATTAGGAGAGGAACGATAATATGTGTGCGGCGAAGGCAAAGCAGAGAGCCTTAACAGCAAAAGGTATGCTTTCTCACGGCCAGAAAATTAGTCGTGGACTCTTAGCAGGCTCCGAATTAAGGTGTACCGATAACACAGGTGCACGGGTTTTGCGTTTGATCCAAGCAATGGGTTATAAAGGTAGACTAAGACGTTACCCATCAGCCACTGTTGGCGACAAAGTAACTGTTTCCGTACGTCAAGGCTCACCCGACATGCGCAAAAAAATATTCCAAGCCGTTATTGTCCGCCAAAGGAAATGTTTCCGACGTGTTGACGGGGTTTGGATTCAATTTGAAGATAACGCCGCAGTAATAATCACACCTGACGGCGAAATGAAGGGTTCTGAAATTCGTGGCCCAGTAGCAAGAGAGGCAGCTGAAAGATGGCCAAGAATCGCAAGTGCCTCCAGCATAATTGTGTAGGTGTAGAATAATGCAAAATACAAAACGTGTAAAGAACCCTGGTAAACAAAGAAAGATGCTCTTTAACGCTCCCGCTCACATACGACACAAATTCATGTCAGCCCCTCTATCACGTGAGTTAACTGCGTCAAGAGGCGCAAAGACTCTTCCAGTAAGAAGAGGCGATACCATTCTCATTAAACGCGGAGATAACAAAGGATTTGAAGGCAAAGTTTCCCGGGTTGACCTGAAAGCATTCCGCATTTACATTGAAGGATTGACACGCGAAAAAGTAGACGGAACGAACATCTTCCTCCCCGTTCACCCATCCAAAGTTGAGATACGGAACCTCAACTTGGACGATAAATGGCGAAAGAATATTCTTGAAAGAAAGAAAGCGACAGAAGCTCCCATTAAACAAGAAAAAACTAAAGCTAAGCCAGCAAAGAAAGCTGAAAAGGCTCCAACTAAAACAAAAGCGGAAGTTGAAGAAGAAAAAACCGTAGATGCAGAAGTTGCAAAAGGGCCTGCATCAGAAATGACAACCAAAGAAGCACCCGCAAAGAAGCCTGTCGTCAAAAAAACAGTAACGTCTACAGCAGCAAAGAAGGCACCAGCTGCAAAAGAAACCGCGTCAAAGGCAAAGTCTAAGAAAACCTCTGAAAAAACTCAAGGAGAACAATAAAAAATGGGTAAAAAAGGAAAAACTGCAAGGCTGAAACGTAAGCCAGCTCCAGCATTCTGGCCAATTCACAGAAAAGAATTACCATGGATAGTGAAGCCATCATCAGGTTCACATTCACTGGAAAAATGTGTACCCCTAACGATGGTTCTAAGGGATATGCTGGGTGTAGCACAAACAAGAAAGGAAGGCAAAATAATTATTTCCCAAGGCAAAGTAATAGTCAACGGGAAAGTTTACAAGAAAGACGACATCCCAGTTGGATTAATGGATGTCATTGCTTTCCCTGATAGCGACAAATACTACAGGGTTATGCCATCACACAAAGGTTTGGTTTTAGCTCCAATAAATAAGGAAGAATCCAATGTATCTTTGCTTAGAGTAGAGAACAAAACCACGGTCAATAGCGGAGTACAAATTGCTGTTCACGATGGTTCAGTGATGCTGGTAAAAGTGGCTGACCCAAAAAAACCAGTTGAAGTGACATTTGAAACATTCGATATCTTGAAAGTAACTTATCCAGATAAACAAGTAGTTCAAACCTTAAAGGTAAAGGAAGGAAACTTGGCAGTAATTACCGGCGGAAAAAACATCGGCAAACTCGGTAAAATAGTTGAAATTGAAAAAACAGAAGCAAAAAAACGTCGCCAAGCCCTAGTAGTCATCGAAGACTCAGAAGGTAAACGTTGCCAAACAATCCTTGACTTCATCTTCTCAATAGGAGAAACTGAACCACTTATAACTCAACTGGAGGCATCAGAAGTTGTCTGAAGAAGCACTAATTAGTAAATGGGAACAACATCCAATGTTAAAGCCACGAATCGATAAAGTAGTAGTGAACCTTAACGTTGGGAAATCAGGCGAACCACTTGAAAAAGCAAACAGCGTCCTCAAGGAAATCACAGGTCAAACACCAATAAAAAGGAGAGCCAAGAAAACAATCCGAGACTTCGGCATACGTGAAGGTGAATCAATCGCCGTTGTCGTAACCTTGCGTAAACAAAAAGCCATAGATTTCCTCAAAAAAATATTGCCTGTAGTAGATAACAAGGTTGCAAAACGTTCCTTTGACGAACGCGGCAACTTTGCCTTTGGTCTAAAAGAACACATTGAAATTCCAGGCGTAAAATACGACCCAGAAATTGGCATTTTTGGAATGGATGTCTGTGTCTCAGTTAATCGTCCTGGACAAAGAATCAGAATCCGCAGAAAACAAAACAAGAAAATCGGTCCAAAGCACCTGTTAACACCTGATGAATCAATTGTTTTCATAAAACAAACTTTAGGAGTCGAAATCGTCTAAAACTGAGAGTGAATGTATGGGAAAAGAGCAAGTTAAGAAAGTAAGAAAATACGGCAAAGGTTCACGCCCATGTGTTAGATGTGGTTCGTATGGACCAGTCATCCGACGTTATGATTTATATTTATGTAGGACATGCTTTAGAGAAGCTGCACCAAAATTGGGGTTCAAGAAATACGAGTAGGAGCTAAAGAAAAACTATGGATACTTTAACAAATGGTTTGATAACCATCAAAAACAACGAAACACGCAACAAGCGCGAATGTATAATTAGCCCTGCCTCTAAACTTTTGGGACGCGTATTACGCATTATGCAGCTTAACGGTTACATCGGAGAATTCGAGTTCATCGACGATGGACGCCAAGGAAAATTCAAAGTCCAACTGCTGGGTAGGATAAACAAATGCGGGCCAGTTAAACCACGTTTCGCCGTAAAGGTTGACGAATTTGAAGAATGGGAAAAGAAGTTCCTCCCATCAAGAGATGTTGGCATAATGGTTGTTTCAACTTCCAAAGGCGTAATAGGTCACAAAGATGCTGAAGGAAAAAACCTTGGAGGAAGGCTCTTAGCCTTCGTGTATTAAGGAGTGTAATTTATGCGGCTTCCAGAAATATCTAAAACTGTTCAAGTTCCAAATGACGTAACCCTGAGTCTAGAAAGCAAAAAAATCAGTGTCAAAGGTGCTAAAGGTACATTAATACGCGATTTCTCGTTTGCTCCAATTTCAATAGAAGGCGAAGGCAAAAACGTCCGCATTTCAGCCAAGTGGCCGCGCAAAAAGGAAGCTGCTCTGGTAGGCACTATCTATTCGCACATAAATAACATGATAACAGGCGTAACAAAAGGCTACCAATACAAACTCAAAATAGTATTCTCGCACTTTCCCATTTCAGTAAAGCTTCAGGACAAATCCGTCTTGATTGAAAACTTTACGGGAGAACGTAGACCTCGCAGGATAAAATTAGTCGGTAGCGTTAAAGTGAAAATTGAACCTGACGACATCATTGTTGAAGGCGCAAACTTGGAAGAAGTCAGCCAAACCGCCGCCAACATTGAACAGGCAACACGGGTTAGAAATAAAGACCCAAGAGTTTTCCTCGACGGCATATACGTATATGAAAGAAACGAAGGAATGGCATAATGACTGAAAAGAAACCTTCCCCATCACGCGAAGCACTCAAACTTAGAGCGCGCGCAAGGAACAAGAAACCCAAATTCGTAAGAGCTGAAAGCTGGAAATACGACCGCTTCAGCATAAGCTGGAGAAAACCACGCGGCTTAGACAACAAAATACGCCGAAAAATCAAAGGGTGGCCACCAGGACCCAGTATGGGTTACAAGGGACCAAAAATCGCCCGATTCCTCCATCCATCCGGATACCGCGAAGTCATAATTTTCAATGTAGAAGGCTTATCCACTATAGATCCTAACACTCAAGCTGCACGCATCTCCCACACAGTCGGCAAACGAAAACGCGCTGGAATCATAGCAGAAGCTAAGAATCTTAATATTAAAATTTTGAACCTCAAAGTTTCTAAGGAAACTGAAGAAGAGACAACCGAGGAAGTCGCTGAGGGTGAAGCACCAGAGGCAGAAGCTGCAGAGAAAGAAGCCTCAAAAGAAGAGAAGAAGCCAAAGAAAGAAACCAAAAAGAAAGCACCCAAAACTAAACCTAAAGCCAAGAAGGGAGAAAAGAAACAATGACTGACTTAAGCGGACAAAGACGTTTAGCTGCTCAAATCCTCAAGATTGGGCAAAACCGTGTTTGGATTAATCCTGAACGTATGGCTGATGTTGAAGGCGCAATTACACGTGAAGAGGTTAGAAAGCTGATTCACGAGAAAATAATCGTTACATTGCCCCAACAAGGAGTAAGCAGATCCCGCGCAAAGGTTATTCGAGCCAAAAAACTCAAGGGCAGACGTAGTGGTCCAGGAAGCCTAAAAGGCGCTAGCCACTCAAAGGTTACCAAGAAAGAAGCTTGGATGATAAAAATTCGTTCTCTACGGCGCAAGCTTAGAGATTTGAAAGCAAGAAAAGTCATAACTGACGAAACCTACACCCAATATTACAGGATGGCAGGCAGCGGCAGATTTGAGTCTATTGCTGATTTAGAACGCAATTTGAAAGCGCATGATTTATGGAGGAAACGTTAGATGGCAAAAAAAGCAAATTACCGAGTACAACTGCGACGTAGGCGTGAAGGAAAAACCGATTACCAAGCCCGCAAGGCACTGGTTACATCCAGAAAGCCAAGGCTTGTCACAAGGGCGTCACTCAAAAATGTTGAAGTACAAATAATAATCGCTAAGCCCCATGGTGATGAGGTTTTAGCATCAGCTAACAGCCGCGAACTCATTAAGTCTTATGGATGGAGAGCTCCCACAGGCAACATCCCCGCTGCTTACCTAACGGGTTTGCTTTGCGGTGTGAAAGCTAAAGCTGCAGGCATAAAAGAGGCAATTTTGGACATAGGCTTGGTTTCGCCAACGAAAGGCTCAAAAATCTTCGCTGTCTTAAGCGGCGTGGTTGACGCTGGAGTGCAAGTTCCTCACGGTGAAGATAAAATCGTCAAAGAACGTATGAAAGGAGAACACATAGCCAAATATGCAAAAACCTTGGGCATCGGATCCGAAGATTACACAGCCAAATTCTCACAGTACAACGCGCAAGGTGTGGCTCCAGAAAAAATCGCTGAACACTTCACTAAAGTTAAAGCTGACATTTTGTCTGGCTCAAAGAGTGCTAAAATAGCCGTAGTAGCTGTTGCACCAAAAGCGGCCTCAAAAGAGAAAGCTACAAAAGCAGCGGTTAAAACAGCAGCACCAGCCCAAAAAGAAAAAGCACCAATTAAGGCTAAAGAAGAAAAACCAGCAGAAGTAGAACCTGTGAAAGCGAAAGCTGCACCAAAAGCGAAAGTAGCCAAAGAGAAAACGCCAAAGGAAAAAGTTACAAAAGAAAAAGCTGCCCCAAAAGAAAAAGAGGCAAAAGCACCAAAAGAAGCTGCAACCAAAAAAAAGGCTACAGCTAAGAAAGGTGGAAAGAAAGCATGAGTAGTAGAAACCGAAATGAAAGAGAAAAGCGTACGACTAACTTAGAAGCTTGGATACCAAAAACCCGGCTTGGTAAGATGATTCAGGAAGGCAAAATTACCAGCATCGAAGACGTCTTCTTATCGGGCATAAAAATCTCCGAATCTCAAATCGTCGACTCGTTGATTCCTGACTTGCAGGAAGAAGTCATAAACGTTAACTTGGTTCAGAAGCAAACTGACGCAGGCGAAAAATCACGCTTCAAAGCCATCGTCGCAGTCGGCAACCGAGACGGCTACATTGGATTAGGCAGCGGAAAAGCTAGCCAAGTAAGAAACGCTATCGAAAAAGCCGCAGTAAATGCCCGCTTAAACATTATCCCCGTTAAACGAGGATGCGGAAGTTGGGAATGTGGCTGCGGTAAACCACACTCAGTGCCATTCGAAGTAGAAGGTAAATGTGGCGGTGTCCGTGTAATTATCGTTCCAGGGCCAAGAGGTTTAGGTTTAGTTTCAAGCGAAGTAGCAAAAGTTATATTAGGTTTAGCTGGTGTGAAAGACCTTTGGATGCGAAGTTTCGGTTCCACAAGAACGGTGCCCTCTTACGCATGCGCAATCTTTGACGGATTAAGGAAGACTTATAATTTGATTACCACAGTGGACTGGGTGAAGTAAAATGGCGCAGAAAATAGAAGAATGCAAACCTCTCGTCGTAGTACGAATCCGTGGACTCGTTAGTGCTCAGCGCGAAGCCAGAGAAACCCTTGACCTACTCAATCTAAACCACACCAATCACGCTATCATAATCGACAGCCGACCATCCTACAAAGGTATGCTTCAACGCGTAAACAGCTACGTCACCTACGGGGAACCCACAACAGAAACCGTAACTATGATGCTACAAAAACGCGCGCTCCTTGCAGGCGACAAAAAACTAACTGAAGAATACCTTACAAAAATAGGCTACAAATCTTTCGCGGACCTCGCAGAAGCCATAGTTGCCTGCAAAGTGCAATACGGCAAACTTCCAGACATACAAGCACGTTTCCGACTGCATCCACCAAGCAAAGGCTACAAGGGCAAAACCAAAAAAGGCTTCAAAGCAGGTGGCGAAGCTGGCTACCGCGGAGAAGCAATCAACGCATTAGTCCAACGCATGGTCTAAACAACAAATACGCTCAATTATTTTTTGTTTTGTTTAATTCTTAATTGGTTTAAAAGTTATTTTGTTAAATTATTTCTAAAGCAGATTGTAATATAGTTCGTTATCATAATTGTTTTATCCAATAATGATTATTTAACTTTCGAGATCTTTTCTTGTTTATGCTCTAATATTTTTATAAATTTGTTAAGTTTTTGTGAAGTATTTTGTTTAGCAATGTAATTTTTCAAATCCATGTAGTATATTTAGTTCATATAGTCTCTATCCAGAAGTTAACGAAGTGGATCATTTTGTTTATTTTTCCAGACATTAATAAATTGAAAACCATAAATCACTGAATTGCCCATTATTTTTCACAAAATCAGCCTGCTTCCGCCGGCGTATCACCGTGCAATCGCTGTTTTCATTGATATTTTGCTTATTGTCGGTTAGGGGATTTGTCACCGTTTATGTGCGATACGTTTTATAACATCCTTAGAGAGATGCGTTAGTCAATTGGAGGGGCAAGATACATGAGTGCAAGATGGAGAAGAAGCAGTAAGAAACGCAAGTGGCTTGATTTTAACGAGTTTAAGGACAAGAAACCTGTAGTAACCCAGAAAACTCGACGGTTAAAAAACATGCCTGCACATACAAGTTTTCGCCCATCCAAAAGCTTTATCAAACGCAACTTAGCTGAACAAAAACCTTTAATTGACATCTTCCAAGAAAACAACACAATTACTATAGTTGCTGAAATAGTAGGCTTTAATAAGGAATCTCTCAAGATAAATGTGAAAGATCAGAAAATTACGCTGTCGGCAAAGTCAAAAGACCGAAGATACTATAAAAGTTTAAATCTTCCGACGGTAGTGATTCCAAACGCAATGCACACCAAATTTAAGAATGGCGTGCTCGAAATCAAGCTTAAAAAAGCTGAAACAATCGATAAAGAAGCGGATCAAAATGCCACATAAACTAAGAAAAATCAGAAAAACAAGAGGCTCAAGAACACAAGGTTACGGAAGAATAGGTCAACACCGAGACAGCGGCAGTAAAGGCGCCCGAAAAGTTGGACGCCACAAACACCTGTGGAGTCTAGTTGTTACTTCTGAACCCAACTACTTCGGAAAACACGGATTTACGTCACCACAAAGCCTACACACTAAAACAAACACAATTAACCTAATCAAACTTGACCAATTAGCTCAAGGCTCCGAAATCGACCTAACCGATCTTGGCTACACCAAACTCTTAGGCACAGGAAAAATCAGCAAACCCCTGACTATAAAAGTAGCGTCATTCTCAAAATCTGCACAAGAAAAAGTCACCCAAGCCGGCGGAAAAATCGTAGCTCCCCAAACCCACGGAGAGTAAAACTGCTAAATGCCCGGAAGATTTCTCAGCCTCTTCAAACCAATAGGCAGAGTTTTACCTGAAATAAAAAAGCCTGAACGCAAAGTAAGCTTTAATGAAAAAATCTTCTGGACTGCACTCGTTCTTATTATTTTCCTTGTCATGACTGAAATCCCGCTTTTTGGGATTGAAAAAGCAGCCTCTGATAGTTTTGGTCAATTAAGAGTTATTTTTGCTTCCAACCGCGGCACCTTGATGGAGCTGGGTATCGGTCCAATTGTTACTGCTGGATTAATTCTCCAATTGCTCGCAGGATCCTCAATTATTAAATGTGACATGTCAAACTCTGAGGATAGAGGACTTTTCACTTCAGCAAGCAAAGTCTTTAGCATTGTATTAACCGGCATCCAAGCTGGCGCATACATTTTAAGCGGCATGTATGGTACGACCCTAGCTGGACCCACAATTATAGTAATTTTCCTGCAACTCCTTTTCGCAGGCATAATCGTAATGTTAATGGATGAACTCGTCCAAAAAGGATGGGGATTAGGCAGCGGAATCAGCCTATTCATCATGGCAGGCGTTGCCCAAAACGTCTTATGGTCAACCTTCTCGCCGCCCACAGGATTATTCGTTGGTTCTCTCTCAGCCTATTTAGGCGGTTCACAAACTTTAGTTCAATGGTCCTTTGGCAGTGCTTCAGGGGTTTACCCGTCCCTGCTAGGCTTCTTTGCCACTATTGCCGTTTTCTTGATTGTCATTTATTTGCAAGGCGTAAGAATTGAGCTTCCAATGAGCTACGCTGGGTACAAAGGCTTCCGAAGCAGATACCCAATTAAACTCCTTTATGTCTCAAACCTGCCAGTTATCTTTGCATCAGCCCTATTCGCAAACGTTTACTTCTTCAGTCAACTACTTTGGAGTCAATTTGGACGACCTGCGCCAGGAACGAATTTGTTCTTCCAATTTATAGGTGATTACAGCTATAACGCAACATCAGGAGCTGTTACAAACGTAGGGGGCTTAGCATATTATGTTACTGCACCACGAAACATTCAAACCGTAATAGCTGCGCCAGTGCAAGCTTTCGCATACTTAGGTGTCATAATAATTTTCTGTGCCGTCTTCTCATTGATTTGGCTTGAAGTCGGCGGTTTAGGACCTTCAAAAGTCGCACAGCAACTCATGGACAGCGGCATGCAAATTCCAGGTTACCGTCGCTCAGGACGACCCATCGAAGCCATCCTCAAACGTTACATACCTGTAGTTACAGTTTTAGGAGGTATTATCGTTGGGCTTGTGGCTGGGGTCTCCGACTTCTTTGGTGCCTTCGGTTCAGGTACGGGTATCTTGCTGTCAGTAGGCATCATCTACCAGTACTACGAACTGCTGATGCGTGAACGCGCCGCAGAGATGTTCCCAGCGTTCAGAAGAATCCTGGGCGAATAGCATAAACAACGCTGACCAGTAAGTTGGCGTTTGCCTCTCTTTCTTTCTTAATTAAGTCTACTTAATTTCAACCGGTTGTAACTCAGCAACCAAAGAATCACTGGATTCACGACTTTTCCCGACTTTAAAGCGTAGATTCGGGTAAATGACGGATGGTGTTTTGGGCGCATTTCATTTTCTTAAACGCTAATTTTCGTTATTATGCTCATTTTTTGGTCGGCTCATTTCGTATGCTTTGATAGGTCTTCTTAGTTTAGAGGAAAGTGGCTTCTTTACCCAAATCTTATAAACAATATGAAACAAAAATTGAAAGATTGAACAGGTTGCACATGCTTCCTGTTCAACCAACAAATTGAAAAAGGAGAAAAGAACTTGAGCATTCTAAAAAATCGAAAAATAGCTATCGTGACTATAACTGTACTAATATTAGCAATGAGCACGTCTATGATGCTGATTCCGCAGACTAAAGCGCACACGCCGGCATGGCACTGGGTTTCATACCCCTACATAGTTGCTTCGCCGAACCCTGTCGGTGTCGGCCAGACAGTAGCTGTCGTCTTCTGGATTGATGATCCATTGCCAGGAGCAACAGTTTCAAACGACATACGACGCCACGACTATACCTTAACGATCACTGATCCTGATGGACAAGTACAAACTCAAAATTGGCCCGTTCTCAGCGACTCAACTGGCATGCAGTACTATCAATATACACCTGAAAAAGTAGGCAACTACACAATCAAATTCAACTATCCAGACCAAATCTACACGTGGCCTTCCTCTGCATCAATGAACTACACTGGCGACGTTTGGCTTGGCGCAAGCAAAACTATCACGTTGGAAGTGCAACAAGAACCGATTGCGGCAGCAAGAGACAGCTATCCAATGCCAACTGAATACTGGACACGACCCATCGAAGGCGAAAACACCTACTGGTACTCTATCGCGTCGAACTGGCTAGGCACACCATACGTTATCGGTGCAGGTGCAGGCTACGGGATTCCAGGTGCAGTTCAACCTGACGGCTCAGCACCCAACAGTGCACACGTAATGTGGACTAAGCCAATTCAGTGGGGTGGAGTAGTCGGAGGAAACAACACAGCGTACCCAGGCGAAATGTACTACGGCGGCTTATCCTACAATACACGCTTCGGCAACCCAATCATCATGCAAGGCATTCTCTACTACCAAGAACCATGGGGTAACGCAGGCGGAAGCGGCGGCTTATTCGGCACAGGCGGAGACTACGTTGCAGTAGACATACAAACCGGACAAGAAGTCTGGCGCATAAACCCCGCGGCAACAGGCACAATGCTCGTACCATCCTTCGGCTACCTATATTCATATGAAGACCCCAACCAACATGGAGTACTTCCAAACGGCATTCTAATCGCATCCTACCGACTTACTGGATACAACACATGTTGGGCAGCATATGACGCAAGAACCGGCAAACTTCTAACCATGAACTTCACTAACATACCCACAGGTGTTGCAGCTAAAGGACCATCAGGCGAATACCTAATATACACTCTGACAAACTATGGCACAACATCGTCACCAAACTGGTATCTGGCACAATGGAATTCCTCTAGGGTCTTCGGCGGACAAGCAGGCGGAATGATGGGCGCTGGCAACTGGTTCACTATGACTGGATTTGCATGGGCTAATGCGACAACCGCTTACGATTGGAACGTATCCATGCCAAACCTTAAAGGAACCTGGAGCGTCGGTGTAGCCAGCTTAGGATCCATTCCTCTGGTTAACCCAGGCGACAAACTACTGTTGGTCCAAGGAACCTTCGGCGGACACCCAATGGACTACTACGCAACAATATCATTGGATAACGCAAACATCACAGCTGTAAACCTCAAGACAGGCATGGTCGGTCAAACACTCTGGACAAACACGTATACACCAGCACCAGGCAACAATACACGACTCATCACTGATTGGGATCCAGTTAACGGGGTCTTCGTGTTCTGCGACAAAGAAGACATGGTTCACTATGGTTGCAGTCTAGCAGACGGCAACAAATTATGGGGACCAACCGTTCTCACCAATGACTTCACCACAGACTACAATTACATGGCTATCGGCTTGGAAAGAATAGCTTATGGCAAACTTTTCTTCACAGGCTACAGCGGCATCCTATACGCATATGACGACAAAACTGGCGACCTACTGTGGACTTATGGCAATGGCGACGCAGGCAACAGCACACTCAGCGGATTTGAAACACCATACGGACGTTACCCAACATTCATCAGCGTCATCGCAGACGGAAAAGTCTACTTAGACACAACAGAACACTCACCCAACTCTCCACTCTACAAAGACGCACAATTCCGCTGTATCAACGCCACTGACGGAACTGAACTCTTCAAGGTACTAGACTACGGAAACCAAATGTACGGCGGCCAAGCAGCAGTTGCAGACGGCTACCTAACAACGCTCAACTCCTATGACGCGCAAATCTACTGCTACGGCAAAGGCCCGAGCGCTTTAACTGTTACAGCGCCAGACTTAGCAGCAGCAGCAGGACAAGCAGTAGTCATACGGGGCACAGTCACCGATGTCGCAGCAGGAACACAGCAAACTGAACAAAAAGGGCGTTTCCCCACAGGTGTACCCGCAGTCTCTGACGCAAGCCAAAGCGCGTGGATGGAATACGTCTACATGCAGAAGCCCCGTCCAACCGACGTAACAGGTGTACCCGTCTCAATCGACGTGATGGATTCTAATGGCAACTTCCGCAACATCGGAACAGTAACAAGCGACGCAAACGGCGTATTCAGCTTAACTTGGCAACCAGACATTGACGGTTCATACACAGTAATCGCTTCGTTTGCAGGTTCAGAATCCTACTATCAATCGCATGCTGAGACATCCTTCGCAGTTTCGGCTGCAACACCAACAGCATCACCGTCCCCAGTGACCAACGCTCCATCAACTGACATGTCCTTTACAGCTTCAACAATCGCCATAATCATCGCAATCGCGATAGCAACAATTATCATCATCAAGAGAAAATAAAAAAAATCAGCCAAAACAAACCTCTCTTTCTTTTTTTAATTTTCAAGTTAATCTTTAAATTCCGTTAAATTGTTTATGATGCAATAATATAGTTAATAAATCTCTTCAGAGAGACGCTAATCTGTTAAAGTGGGAAAAAATGAAGGCTCTTGTACTTTATGGTAGTCGTTGGGGAGGCACAGTTGGTGTAGCTAAAAAAATAGGGATAGTTCTAAAAGAAGAAAGCTACAGCGTTGATGTTATTGATGCCAAACATAGTCCCAAAAACATAGAATCATACGACCTTGTTATCATTGGAAGTGGCATAAGAGCGGACAAATGGACCAAAGAATCTTTGGGTTTCATGGAAAAAAACGCAAGTTACTTAAGAACCAAGAAGACGGCTTTATTTGTCAGTTGCCAAATGGCTGACCGCATCGAACCAGAAGTTCGAGATAAAGCACAAAAACAATACTTAGAAAAAACGGCTGCACAATACGAATTAAAAACTGTTGCTTACGGTTTTTTTGGAGGGTTCTTAGATTTTAGCCACAGCCATGGTTTAATTGTAGATATTATGGTTAGAGTTAACAGGAACAGTTTACGCAAAAATGGGTTGGATACTCGTAAAGTGCGAGATACTCGAGATTGGAGTATAATAGAGGCTTGGGCGCGAGAGGTAGCTAAAACTTGACCTTAACGAGCAAATCTCGCATTTTAGCCATAATTCTTAGGGTTTTTTTGGAAATTTAAATATTTTTTGTTAGTTGCTACTTTCAATTCTCCCTAGTAAATAGAAACCGGTATAAAAGTGACAGACAAGGACATTTTCTAACGTTCTTGCCGAGAAACAGGTTGAGAAGACTCGGGGAGAAAAAATGCATAATAATCTGCATATTTTCTTTTCTCCCAACATCCCCTCCTCTCGAGTCTCAACAACCCCCAAATGTTTTTCTTTAAAATTAAAGAACGATTTCGTGACCTATTTAGAGTCTAAATAAGTGAAAATGGTTATTAACAAGAAACATGTACGCTTAGACTTAGAGCGGTTAAGAGGAAAATATAATGTCTATCGATCTCCTGGCAACACTAGCAATCATGGGAATTGCAGCTGGAATTGCTTTCTTAAACTCTGGCATAAACAGGGTTTTAATCAACTACTTCATCGGCTGGGAACAATACCGCGTCATGCAGAAAGAAATGGCTGAATATCGTTCAGAAACAATGGCGGCCATGCGTGCGAACGATAAAAAACAAGTTGAAAAACTCAAAAAGAAAGATTCACAGATAAAAAATATGCAAGCAAAAATGATGAAACCTCAAATTGTCCAGTTCGGAATATCTTTTGTTTACCTTATTGTTTGGTTTTTAGTGTTAACGCCTACTTTTCATAATGCTCCTATGGCTTTGATTCCTGGCATTGGTACAATTGCTAATGCTCAAACAATTACAAATGGCGTTGCGTTAACAATCCCTAACGCAATTCCAGTGTTCTACTGGTACCCCATCTGCTCTCTTTTCTTTGGCCTACTTTCTTCACGCATAATTGGCATAATGCCAATTGAACAAGGACCTATATAGTGCTGAAAACAGGTGAACGCCAAATGGCTAAACAACAAGAAAACTGCGTTTCCCCCAAAAAAACTGTAATTTGCATATCTGGATTGGCTGGAACCGGAAAAAGTACGCTCTCCAAAAAACTCGCTGAGAAATACCAACTGCGATACTTTTCTGGCGGAGACGTTTTGAAAGAGTTGGCCCAGCAAGAGGGTTACGATGTGTCTATTCAGGGGTGGTGGGAAAGTCCGGCAGGCTTAAAATTTCTTAGCGAGCGAGCAAACGACCCTAAATTTGACAAGGCTGTTGATGATAAGCTTTTAGAGCATGCTCAGCAAGGAAACGTTCTTTTGGACAGTTGGACTATGCCTTGGCTATTAAAGGATGGCTTTAAAATCTGGCTGGAAGCGTCGTTCGAAAGAAGAGCTGCAAGAGTTGCCGTTAGAGATGGGTTGACTGTTGCTGAAGCTTTTGATGTGTTGAAGGAAAAAGAGGCGCGGACTAAAGCTATTTACAAAGCGCTGTATGGTTTTGGTTTAGGTGAAGATTTCAAGCCTTTTGACTTCATTTTAGACACTGATAATTTGAGCGCAAATGAAGTATTCGAGGTCCTGTGCAAAGTAATAGATAACGTGGCTATTTCTTTCGATAGTGTTTAATCTTTTGTGAAATAGAACATTCTTCTATAACACAGTTTCAGCTGATTTAATAACTACAAGCAAGCAAATTAGCCATATGTCGTAAGCATATAACGCGAATGGGCTGGGCTGTAGTTGAAGAATTTAAACCGATTAGTAACAATTTTCTTAGCAGAAACAATAATTCTAATCCTTATAACGTCCTATCGATTAATCAACAGCAGCCTATGCATCGCCAACCTCTTAATCTTTAATACTTTTTTTATTACACTATTTTTTCAACTTAACGGCAGTTTCAACCTTAAAATGGGCATATTAGCAGCAGGTAACTTCCTTGGATTACTTTGGAACCTATTTTTCTATTACTTCTCTTTAGCAAGTCATAGTATTTTCAATATATCCTTCGATGTTTTCTTTATGATAGTTTATCCCATCTTGAACCTGATGTGGATGGTTCCCTTTTGGTCGTTGAGCTTGAGTCTTTTACCCAAACTACAACTTTCTAAAACTACTTAATGGGGTTTGTGAAATGTTAGTAGAAATAATAAACTTATTTTTCGTATTTTCAGCATTAATTATAAGTGCTTATCTTATACGTCACTATTTTTTCACGCTATTCATTCTGCGGAGTCTAAAGAACTTGCCAAAGGAGGAAGTTTCTAGCCGTGACAATTATGAACCATCGGTTTCAATTCTTATCCCGGCTCATAACGAAGACCAAGTAATTGGCAAACTGCTACAGAAAATGGCTGAACTGTTATATCCGCATAGCAAACTGGAAATTATAATGATAGATGACGCTTCAACTGATAGAACAGGGCAAATCGCAGACGAGATTTCAAAACAATATCCATTCATCAAAGTGTTGCACAGAACCAGCCAAGAGGGCGGTAAGGGAAAATCTTCGGCTATGAATGCCGGGTTAAAGATAGCAAAAGGCGAAATTGTACTTTGCTTCGACGCAGATTATCTCCCACATCCCGATGTAGTTAAGAGACTTGTAAAAAAGTTCGCCGACCCAACCGTCGGTGCCGTTCAGGGCAGACCCGTTGTATTAAATGAACCACAAAATATCCTAACTCGCATAATCGCTTTAGAACGTATAGGTGGCTACCGAGTCGATCAAGAAGCACGTGATGCTTTAGGTCTTGTGCCGCAATTTGGTGGTACAGTTGGGGGATTTAGGCGATGCATTGTGGATGAATTTGGTGGTTTTGACGAATCAATGATTACTGAGGACACCGATTTAACTTTCCACATTTATCTTGCGGGCTATAAAATTCGCTATTGTGGAGACGCAGAATGTTACGAGGAAGCTGTAGACTCTTGGAAGGCTTATTGGCGTCAAAGACACAGATGGGCAAAAGGACACATGCAAGTTTGTCTTAAACATGAGCTTAAGGTTATTCGAAGCAAGAAAATGAAGTTAAAAGAGAAAATTGATGGCTTGCTTTTATTGAACATTTATTTTATGCCGCTTTTGACTATTTTTTCGTTTTTTGCTGGACTTTTGCTCATCTTGACTGGTTCACCAATAATTGAGTACCTTTGGTTAGCGGTGATTATATCTTTTTACAGTTTCGTTGGAAATTATGCGCCCTTCTTTGAGATTGGAATAGGTGTGTATTTAGATGACAGAAAACGGGTTCAATGGCTAGCCCCATTATTGATTTTTTCTTTTATCTATAACATACTTATCTGCGGAAAAGCTTTCTTTGATCTGTTAACAGATAAATTACTACGTCGCAAAAGCAATTGGAATAAAACAGAGCATCTAGGAAGGGGAAATCGTTATATTGGGAATTAAGTGATAATGCTTTTTGATATTGAATGATCTCAAATATAACTCTCTTCATTGTGACCTTAATTGGTATGGCTTTGACAATTTTGATAATGTTTCTGCCCACAATTATTGAGTTAAGAAAACCTCGCGATGCTGGACCAAGATTAATAACAGAGTCCTTTACGTCAGCACAGCCTCTTAATCTTAAAACATCTTCAGACGACAAAGACGAGTTAAAAAAGACAGCTAATTAGCTATTTTGAGCTACTAATTTTTTTTGAAAAGTAACTTTGCATTTTTCCATTGGTCTTTAGCTAGTGATATATTTCCGTATGGGCTTCCGTGAAGCGAATAGAATACGTAGCAGAGATAGTTGCATTGAGTGCATTGGTGATAGTTTTTTCTTAATTGTTTGAATTCTGGACTTTTCCATTTTTGAGTTAAATCAAAGATTGACCCTGCAAAGTTGTGGCTGTGGCATCCTGCAACTCTGCCCAAATGGTCAATGACTAAAAACTGGTTTAGTGCTTGGCATTTCCACGATCTTTTGTTGTCTTCTTCGTAGATGCTTCGAAGTGTTTCAAGCAATTTATCGGTCATGAGAATTTTTTTGTTTTTCTTTTTCATCTCGATAAGCGAGTTGCAGAGGTTAACCATTGCTTTTTTGTCTGTTATTACAAATTCGTCATTTGCTCTTCCCAGCTTAAACAACTGTTTGCTGTCAGCAGATGTATCGTATGAGTAGAGACTATACCAGACTGGAATACCTTTTTCGGTGAAGTGGTTTGTTAGGTCAACGATTTCATAAAGGTTCTTTTGAGAAATTGTTGGAGTTACACTAACTTTTATGCCTTCATTGTGGAGGGTTTCAACGGCTTGAGTTGCATTTTTCCAAGCGCCCGGAACTGATTTGATGTAATCGTTTTTTGCTTCATCCAGACTATCAATTGAGATTGCAACGAAATCCACTTTTCTTAATGCATCAAGTTTTTTTGCAGCCATACTTCCATTATCATAAACAGTTGTAACAAACAATTTTGATGCATAATTGATTATTTCGCCGATGTCATCTCGAAGTAGCGGGTCTCCGCCTGAGAGGACAAGCTCAATTACACCAATTTTTTTTAGAATATCTAAGCCTTTCTTTATTTCGTCGGTTGCAAGTTCTCTTTGATCTTGTTCTTTCCAAACGGTGCATCCACGGCATTGATAGTTGCATTTTCTTGTTACTAGCCATTGTGCATGATGAGGTTTGCCAGAAGCAAGCGAACGCGCCGCAATTGATGCTGCTTTTTTGAAACCAGACGTCAACAAGTATCACTAGCCGATTAATTGTTATTACCTATCTCGGGTAGGAACTATAAAAACCATTATAAAACTAAGGTTCTCGTATGTTGTTTCATGTGCTTTGACGAGACAGTGCAATCCACAGATGGTCTGAGGTTGGTCTTGGTAATATCTCTGGCGAATCATCCTTGTGAATGATTATGCGTTTGTTTGGGGTTGGGTTGAATTCGCCGATGACATCAGCGTATATGTGTTCTTGGCCGAGTGAGTCGATAATTTTATTTGTGGCTTGTGGGTCGGCGGCGATAAGTAGTGCTCCTGAACTGATAAGTTGCAGTGGGTCAATTTCGTAAAACCTGCAGATTTTAGCGGTTTCAGGTTCAATAGTTATTTTCTCTTCAAACACGCGTACGCCTAAGCCTGCTGCGTCCGCCATTTCGTGAATACCGTTTAAGATTCCGCCTTCAGTTGGGTCGTGCATGGCATGTACTCCACCTGCTCTGTAAGCGGTTAAGGCATCTTTTACGATGCTGATTTGTTTGTAGAAACCTTTAGCGCTATCCAACAAGGTGGAGGTGAAAGTTTTTGTGAGCTGCACTTCCCGGTCAGAAGCTAAGATAGCTGTGCCCTCAATTCCTGCGCTCTTCGTCAAAATTAGTTTGTCGCCTGCTTTGGTGCCAGCGGCAGTAACGTATTTGCCTTTTTCGGTTAAACCCATGATGCAGCCCACCACAATCGGGTTCTCTAAGCCGGGTGTGGATTCGCAGTGTCCGCCCACAATAGCAATGCCCAACTCTTTTGCAGCTTTGTGCATTTGGGTACTGATGGTTTCAACGATTTTGCTGTCCGCGTTCTCTGGAAGCATTATGCATGAGAAGAAAAACGCGGGTTCCACGCCGAAAGTGGCAACATCGTTGGCGTTTACGTTTATGGCTTCCCATCCGACTCGCTCAACCGCACCAGTTATGGGGTCCATAGAGACTATAGCGTTCTTATTTCCAAAATCTAAAACGGCTCCGTCCACACCTGCGGCGGGTCCCAAAATAACTTCGCTACGGGCGGTGCCGAGGTTTTTGAAAACTACATCTTTTAGGATGTCTATGGGAATTTTTCCAGGTGGAAGCTTCATGCGTATTCCTCTGTTAAAGCTGGCTTTTAAGCTGTGGGAAAATACGCAGTACTGCGTGCATGATTGGTACTGCAATTATCAGGCCAATGAGCATTTGAACGATGTTGAAAGGAACTTCTAGAATCGCCACAGTACTTCCTAAGATAAGTGTTTCATAAAGGAAGTATCCTAAAACCATCTCAAACCCTCCAATAACAATGGATATGGTGGCGCTTAAAGTGATGCTTTTAGTCTTCTGTACTATTTTCTTGTATAGGATGCCGACGAGTAAACCTTCAATTGCTTTTATAGTGAAGGTTCCGGGGGCATACTGCGGAGCTACAAGTGCATCTGCTATTGTTGCTCCTGCACCTGCTATGGCACCTACAAAAGGCCCGAACAGCAATGCAGCTACGTAAATGAGAGTCTCTCCGAGATTGAAGTATCCACTGGTAGCAGGAATAGGAATCACAAACAGTAGTGTGGCTGCTGCGACTAGTGCTGCAAAGATTGCGGCTACTGCAATTTTGAATGGTGTGGTTGTGTTAAATTTGGATTGCATGTTTTTCGCCTTAGTATAGTTGTGACTATAGTATAGTTGCAGCTATACCATCTAATAAATATTCCCAAAACAATCACATCAGCAACTGAATCTCATCAAACGCCGCCAAAACTTTTTTCCCACGCTCCGAAACACGGAAAAACTTCTTCCCACCAACCTCGTAACCAATCACCAACCCCTTATCTGACAGTTCGTTGAGGTGTTGGTAGATAGCGGCGCGCGTCATTATCTTGCCCAATTGTTTCCACAAATCATAACCATACGTATCTTTCTCATTGAGAATCTTGAGAATTTTCTGTTTCGTACTTACCGCGAGCCCTAAGCCTATCGTCTTCTGTTTCTTGTTCAAAGCTTGCAACACATCAGTGGCTTTAAGACCGCTCCCCGTAATTAGGCACACAACGCTACCGTCTTTTGAGATTCTTTTTTCATCTACAAGCTTTTTCAATGCTGCGACAGTTATTGCACTGGCTGGTTCTGCAAACACGCCCTCTAGTTTTGCGATCTGGAGTTCTGCAATCAAAATGTCTTGATCGGACACGGTTAAGGAAAGCCCTCCTGACTCAGTTATTGCTTTGGAGGCAAGTTCGCATTGAAGTGGATTTCCTACGAGGATTGCAAGGGCTCGAGTGGATGGATTGCAAGTTTTATTATTTTCAGAACCTTTGGCCGCGTTCACTATAGCAGCACATCCGTCAGGTTGAACTCCAACCATCTTTGGCAAGGTCTTCGTTAAGCCGCGTTGTTTTAGTTCTTTGAATCCTTTCCAAACTGAGTAAATGGTGCCCCCGCTTCCCATGGAAACTATCATCCACTCGGGAACCTCATATTGTTCCATAATTTCGAAAGAAATGGTTTTTTGGGCTTCAATCACCAGCGGGTTAAGTTCCGCAGTTGCTTGATACCAACCTGTTTCTTTTGCTACAGCCTTTGCTTTTTGGATTGAGTCGTCAATGATTTCGCCGTATTCCTCAATTATCGCATCGTAGGCAAGTATCTGGGCAAGTTTTCCCACATCCACTTCTTTTGGAACTATTACATGACAATTTAATCCAGCTTTTGCCGAGTAAGCGGCCAGAGATGCTCCCATGTTGCCGTTAGTTGCGCATACCAGTGTATCTGAAAGGAGGTCTATAGCATTAGAGGTTAGGAGTGCAGCAGCCCGGTCTCGATAGGAGTTGGTTGGGTTTCGTGTTTCATCCTTCAAATAAAGTTTAGTTAATCCCATTGTTTTCGCAAGTCTCTCAGCCTTATGAAGGGGTGTTCCACCCTCTCCTAAACTGACCATTTGCCTGACAGCAGGAAGCATTTGCCTATACCTCCAAAACCTAAGTGTTCCAGAAAACTTGACCGATCGTTTCTGGGGAACGTCTGCCGTGTACTCCAATATTTTACCGCATTTTTCGCAGTTACTTCTAAGTGGGTAAACTGGAAATTTGGTGCCACAATGACTGCATTGAAGGTTTTCGTTGGACTCTTGGAGCATTTTTGGTTAAATCCAGTCAACTATTATTGTGTTCCTCCATTTCTCTCTTATCCAAAATTTGGTTACTAAATAGTAACTATAGTTGTTTCCCAAGAGCATTACAAAAGTAGCTAATGCGAGGGGGAAAATCTAAATGTGACTTCTTCAAAGAATAATGTAGAACTAAGAGAGTTGCGTAAAAATGAGCACTGTTAGAGAAGACCCAATTAAAATGCATAAAGATGCAATCACGTTGATGGAAAATGGCAAGTACGCTGAGGCAAAAGACCTCTTTATGAAAGTGGCAGAACTCTATTATAAGGGACAGAACTATTTTGGCGCGGCAGAAATGAATTATAAAGCAGGCGAATGTAGTTTTGCGCTAAAAGACTATACAAAAGCTGTAGAATTTTTCACCAAATCTGCTGACATCTCATTTGGCAAAGGCTTTGAGCGTTATGGCGTTAGTGCATTAGAGCAAGCGCGTGATAGCCAGAAATCATTGGGTAACGCTAAAGAAGTAGCGGAACTGGAAAAGAAGATTAGGGAAATCAACGACAAACAAAAAGAGCCTGAAGGCGAATCTTCGTTCTCTGTATTTTCCTAAACTTGTTTAGTTACCCCAAGTTTTCCTTTTTTTGATTTTTTGCTGCAGAATACTGTAAGTCAGGCTTGGGGCAGCAAAATCAGTTGAGGTTTTGATTTCAGGGGTAAAATCGACGATCCCTAACATGTAAGTGGGATGCTTTTCTAACTCAACTTCGCTGGTGTAGGGTGTTTTTGTGAATCGAAGCACCGTGTTTGCTTTTTGGGTTGTTATTTCTTGTAGGGTAATGTTTCTTCGGTTGCTCTCATGCGATAGATATGTTGCGATTATGATGATTCGGTGTTTTTTTGCGAAATTTGCAAGATAACTCATGATTTGGCTGTAAACCGCTTTTGCTTCTTGGTCATCCACGTTGTCATTCAAAAATGAACTCACCATATCAGAGATCACTACAAGTTTTGCTCCAGATGTTTCTACGGTCTCTGATAGTTTCTCCATTATTAGAGAAGTCAGTCGATATGCTGTATATGCGCGCATACTGATTACTCGTCCGAGCGCTGCTTTGGGGTCTAGTTGTTGAAGTTCTGCAGCTTGCGCTATGTTTGATAGTGAAGAACTGTTTGAGCAATCAATGAAAATAACATCGCTTTCTAGTCCGCCAAGTTTCATTGGTAATTGTGCACGGACGCAAAGCTCAGACATTAATGCCGTAACTGATTGAGAGCCATAGACGACTGCGAAGTCTCCTGCTTTGAATCCTGGAAAAATCTGCTCTATTTCTGGAACCTTAAAAGTAAACTGTTTAGTAGTTGTCTGTATTATTGTCGCTTTAAGCATAAGTTTTTGTTGCATCGTTTCTTCACAGAAAACCAGTTTACCCTGATTTGCCTATTTAAAGCGTCGATGCAGCAACATAGCCGAATAGTGGAGGGGTCAGTGAAAGTGAATTTGGGAGCAATCAATTATAGTCTCAAACACCTTTAGACTAATACGCGTTTTTTGGGGTAAATTATGTTTACATCGTTCAAATCTCTCTCTGAACTCCTTGAAAGAGTAGAGGGAACAAAGAAACGGCTTGAAATCATAGAGCACACCACAAATTATCTGAAAACGATTGGCGCCGATGAAATCGAAGCTGCCACTAACATGATGGTGGGACGAGCTTTCCCCAAGTTCAGCCAAAAAACTCTCGACGTAAGCTGGTCAACCCTCACCAGCATCTTTGAGCGAATAAGCTTCTTTGACTGGGAACTTTTTCGAGAAGCCATGGCGAAAACAGGCGATATCGGTTCAGCCACCAAAGTAGTTCTTGAACAAACAAAAGCAAAGAAACAAACTCAACTAACACAGAAGTCCCTAAGCATAACCGAAGTTAGAACCACATTAGAAGCCGTTGCACGAGCTCAGGGTTCAGGTTCCAGAACCAAAAAAGGACGTCTAATTACCACACTCATGAGCCAAGCCTCACCAGTCGAAGCCAAGTATCTCGTCAAAATCTTCACAGGTGAAATGCGTACAGGACTTCATGAAGGTTTAATGGAACAAGCGGTTGCAGGAGCGTTTAACGTTCCGTTCCAGAATGTGCAGCATGTCAGCATGGTCTTGGGAGATATTGGCGAGGTTGCCGCTGTCCTTAAGACTCAAGGAGCAGAGGGATTGGAGAAGGCAGGTTTTAGTATCTTTAGACCAGTCAAACTCATGCTTGCACAGACTGCACAATCAGTTCAGGAAGCTTTAGCTGAGCATGACGGAAAAACCGCATTCGAATACAAGTATGACGGCGCTAGAGTTCAAATTCACAAGCAAAACAATAGGGTGAAAATTTTCAGCAGACGACTGAGTGACGTTACGGCGAGCTTGCCTGAAGTTGTGGAAGCCGTAAAACAAAACATCAAAGCACAATCTACAATCGTTGAAGGAGAAGTAATCGCGCTCGACAGTGCTGGCTATCCCATCGCGTTCCAGCACCTGATGCGTCGTTTTAAACGGATCCGAGGAGTTGCTGACATGGCAGAGAAGATGCCTATAACCCTCTACCTCTTCGATATCCTCTATCTAAACGGGAAAAGCCTAATTGCCGAGCCTTACAACCAGCGTCGTCAAATCCTCGCCCAAAACGTCGGGGAAATTTCCTTAACCAATCAAATAATAACTGAACAGCCCGCCCAAGCCGCAGGTTTTCTCAAAGAAGCTCTTGATGCTGGACACGAAGGTTTAATAGCGAAAAAACTCGACAGCCCTTATACTCCTGGACGCCGGGGCAAACGGTGGCTTAAAATCAAAACTGTTCTTGAACCCTTAGACCTTGTTATCACAGCCGCCGAGTATGGTTACGGGCGCAGGAAAGGCTGGCTCTCAGATTACTATCTTGCGGCAAGAGACTCTAAGACAGGCGAGTTTTTGAATCTTGGAAAGACGTTTAAGGGGTTAACTGAAGCCGAAATCATCGAGTTAACCCAGAGACTAAAAGAATCCGCCGTAAGCCAAGAGGGGCACCGGGTGATTGTTCTTCCTAAAATCGTTGTAGAAGTTGCTTATAACGAAATCCAGCAAAGCCCCCGCTACAAAAGCCAAATGGCGCTGCGGTTTGCAAGAATTACACGCATTAGAGATGACAAAACTCCGGAGGAAGTTGACACGGTTGAGCGGGTTAGGGAAATATATGATAGGCAGTTTCGGAATAAAGGCAAATATAACACTGATTAGCAACACACAATTTGGAGATGACTAAAGTTGGAGTCGGCAGAGAAGAAAGCGTTTGCTAAGGAGTTCTATAGTCGCCAGACTATATTGAAAGAATTGGGCGAGATAGGTCAGCAAAAGCTTGCAAAGTCTAAAGTTGCAATAGTGGGTGCTGGTGGACTCGGTACCGTATCCTCGCTCTACCTCGCGTTGGCTGGCGTCGGCTACATCCGCCTTATCGACCAAGACACAATAGAAATTCACAACCTTCACCGCCAAATCCTCTACAACCCAGACGACCTCCATTACCCCAAAACAGAGGTTGCTGCTAAAAGGCTGGAAAAACAGAATCCGCTCGTAAACGTTGAAGCAGTGCCCGAAAACGTGAATGCAGGCAATGTTGAACGGCTTTTGCAAGGGGTGGATTGCGTGGTTGATGGATTAGATAATATGGTCACCCGCTACCTTGTAAATCGCGCTTGCGTTAAACTGAAAATACCCTACGTTTTCGGTGCAGCCATCGGTATCGAAGGCAACCTATCAGTTTTCGCCCCGCCTGAAACGGGATGTTTGGAATGTTTGATGCCTAACCTCTCTGACTCAGATTTGCTGACATGCAATACCCGCGGCGTCTTGGGGGCTACAACGGGAATAATAGGCGCCTTGCAAGCGATGGAAACCATAAAACTCCTAATAGGCGTAGGCTCCACGTTGAAGAACAAGTTGATGGTTTGCGACTTTAGCGACATGGACTTCACAACCATAGATATCTCAAAGAGCAATCGTTGCCCCGTATGTCATGGCGACGTAGCATCGATTGCGGGTGGCGAGCGGTTGGTTTGGCTCTGCGGCAAGGAAACCGCTAACATCAACCCTAAAAACCCTCTAAAACTTAACCTTGACGAAGTTTATCTACAAGTTAGTGAGCAATTCAAAATGCGTCTGAAATCGCGGTTAGCATTAATGTTTAATTACAAAACCTATGAAGTTAGCCTCTTCAACGGTGGACGTATGCTCGTAAAAGGCGTTGCAGACGAAAAAACCGCTTTGACAGTTTACAGAGAAATTTTGAAGAAAATAAATGTTGGCTAATGGTTTAGCATTTTTATCAGAGCTGTGGCGTCATTTACCCATCCATCGATGACTTTGAGGTTTTCCTCAAGTTTCTGTTGGTTCTTTTCAAATCCCCTGAGCTGTCCCTGCTGATGCACGTAGTAGCTTGCTAATTGATTTAATGGCTCAATGAACTCTGTCGTTGAAGCTCCTGTTTTCAGGCTGTTTCCTAAAGCTTTCAGAGTGGTTTGCATCTCATCAATTGATGATCCTGTTGTTTTCTTGAAGTCTCGGCTTACCCATTGGCGTTCGAAAAGGTTGCGTTTTTTCCATCCTTCGGACTGCTCTAGATAAGTTTTCAGTACTGTTTGGTAGAGCTCAGAGGTGTTTCTGCTTTCAGATGTTATAGCTTTTTGTATTTCTTCGGGGTTGCTCGGCTTTTGTTCTTCCGTTTTGGTTCCTTCTTGATCTGTCAGCGGTATTCCTGCTTCACGCAGCACTTGGATGGAGCTGGTTTCTCGTCCATGGTACTTTTTGGCAAGAGCAATCGCGATGGCAAAGCCTGCACCTGCGGCTTCGGGAGAAATCTGGGCGTTTTTGTTTAGTTCAAAGAGCTGCTCTAAACTCATACCCATCAGCGAGGCTACTTTTCCTCCGCCTTCAACAAATCCGGGGGTTTTAGAGATTCCTGGTCCGATGGTGAATGCATAGACTCCAGTGTCTTCGACTTCGGCGGATATAGTATTTGATAGTTCAACTTGGGCTGTCTTGAAAACCTCATAGGCTCCCATGTAAGGTGCCGCTCCAGAAGAGGAAACGCAAACGAACACGCCGTGCTTGCGGTCAATCATGGCTGGCAGAAACTTTCTTGCCAATGCCACTGGTCCCCGTAAATTCACTCGGTAGCTAAAATCCCAAGATTCAACAGGTGTGTTTTTGACTGCACCCATTGGAAACACAGTGGCGTTATTTAGGATAACATCAACTTTGCCGAATTTTTTCAACGATGTCTCGGCGAGTTTGTCGATGTCTTTCTCGTTGCCAATGTCCGTTTTGATAAAGAACGTTTTTCCTGAGCCAAATTCTTTGTTAATAATTTCTTCGGCGGCTTTGCCATTTTTCTCATCGATTTCAGCGATAATCACATTTGCGCCAAGCCAAACAAGGCTTCTAGCAGCTTCAAAACCGATTCCTCGTCCAGCGCCAGTTACGAGGACGACTTCTCCCTTAAATGAATCCTGAGTTAGATTTCCTTTGCTGACAATCATACAGTTCCCTACTTCAAGGTTGTTATGGCTGACTTGTTACTCGGTTTTCCTTAAAAAAGTTTAAACCCAAGTAATGCAAGTTCTGCCCATAGCACGGCTGACGCAATAGCAACTTGAGCAATAGATAAAGTTGCACCGACTTTGAGGTATTCTTTTAGGCTGATGGACACGCCTTTGCGTCTCATGATTTCTAGCCACATCACAATCGCCAGTGAACCAAGTGGAAAGAAGTGTGGTCCAAGGTTGTTGCCGATGATGTTACTGAACACTAAGTTGGTCAAGAGTGGTCCAGTTACCGCTGCTTGGTGAATGCTAAGTAACCCCAAGATTGTCATGGGCCAATTGTTTATGAAGCTTGCCCCCATAGTTATAACCATGCTCGGCCCAAATACTCCCAATACAGATGGAAGCTTGCTGGTTGTCACAAGGGCAGAAGCCAGAAGATTAGTAACTCCAGCTGCTTCCAGTCCTTGCACGACTATGAAAATACTAAGCATAAACAGCACAATATCCCAATTGATGTCCCTCGCTAATCCAACGAGCCCTTTTTTCTCGCCGTTCACCGACCCATTGTGGATCAGCGTAACCCAGTAAACCACTACCAAAAATGCTACCCCACTGCAAATCACTAATGAAACTGGGAACCTACCCAAAGAAGTCAAAACGTACCCAATATCAATCGCTACAAGAGTAACTACGGTTATTTTCAGTAGGTTCGGTGAAATTGGGGGTTTTCCTCTGGTTAAGGAATCTGCAGCTTGTACATTGAAGGTCTTGGGAATTTGTTTTCTAAAAAAAAGCCAAATCAAAAGCAAACTGCTCAAAAGAACCGCCACGGCTACGGGTCCCATGAAGATTAGGTGGTCGATGAAGCTGTAATTGAAGTAGTCTGCTGAGAGGATGTTGATGGGGTTACTTGTTATAAGCGGCATAGCGGCGGTGTCGGGCGATTAAGCCTGCAGTGAATAAGTATGCGAGTTTGCCTTTTTTGTCTATGCCCAAGCAGATTACTACCTCAAGCACAATTGGCGTGAGAATCAGGACTGCGCTGTCGTTGGCAAAAAGAATGCTCACCGCCGCCGTCAGCAAGGCTATATAGAAGTAAAGTCACAATCCACTTCCATTCGCCAATTTAACAACTCGCAGTGCCGCCCACCTAAAGAAACCCATAGCATCCAACGTAATCGACAACACTATGATGCCCAAGAATGCCAAAGCGGCGTCCCAGATATCCAAAAACGACTGCGCCGCCTGCCCAAAACTTACTGTACCCAACAACAACGAAGCAACCGCACCGATTCCAGCTGCGTAGCCCAGTCGTAGACCCCGCGGACGCTTAATCATCAAGAAAAGCGTTGCAACAAAGACTGCTAACGCAGAGACAGTGATATAGTCCAAGAGGGTGCCTCATATCGTTACTCTGCGGTGGTTTTAGGTATAAAAGATTAGCTCGTCAAACAAGATAGAACTTAAGGTACTCGAACAAAAAATTAAACAAAAATAAAAAAATTAGAAAAGAAGCTTATTCTGTCTTCTTCTGCTTAGGACGCAAAGACCGAACGGTTGCGCCTGCACGCCACATTTCGCTGTTGCCCATTTCTTTGAGTTCATCAGCAAGTTTCTGGCGGTAGTCGGGTGCTTTGCTCTTTTCCAGCACGATGCGTGTTTCTTCGCCAGCCGCGACAAGTTCGTAGAGTGAGTCGAACACTGGTTGTGTTGCTTCGCGGAATCTGCTTCTCCAGCGTAATGCGCCGATGCGGGCGGTTTCGCTGCAGTTGCAGTACATCCAGTCCATGCCGTTTTCGTCGACAAGGCGGATTAGGCTTTGGGTGAGTTCTTCGACAGATTCGTTGAATGCTTCGCTTGGGCTGTGTCCGTGTTCACGTAGGGTTTTGTATTGGGCTTCAAGGATGCCTGCGAGTGCTCCCATGAGTGTGCCGCGTTCGCCTGTTAGGTCGCTGTAGGTTTCTTTTTCGAATGTGGTTGGGAAGAGGTATCCTCCGCCAATGGCGATGCCGAGTGCTTTTGCGCGGTCTTCGGCTTTTCCTGTTGCGTCTTGGAAGACTGCGAAGCTGCAGTTTATGCCGCTTCCGTCAACAAAGTTTCGGCGTACAGATGTGCCGGAGCCTTTGGGTGCAACAAGGATGACGTCTATGTCTTTGGGTGGGATAACGCCTGTTTGTTCCTTGTAAACAATTGAGAACCCGTGGCTGAAGTAGAGTGCGTCTCCTTTTTTGAGGGTTGCTTTAACTTTAGGCCAGACAGCTTTTTGTGCAGCGTCGGTGAGCAGGAAAAGTTTGATGGTGCCCATTTTTGCTGCTTCTTCCATCGGGAACAGGTTTTTGTCTGGAACCCAGCCGTCTGCGATTGCTTTGTCCCATTCTTTTTTGAATACGCCCTCTTTTTCTTGTCCTATAATTACTTTTATTCCTTGGTCACGCATGTTGAGTGATTGAGCTTGACCCTGTATGCCGTAGCCAAGTGAGACGACAACTTCGTCTTTTAGGATTTTTTGGGCTTTTGCCAATGTGAATTCTTCTCTTGTGATGACGTCCTCTTTGACGCCTCCGAAATCGATTTTCACCATTTTTAAGTACCTCAGCCATTGCATTTATCAGATGGCATAATTAAGAATTATGTTGGTAAATCCTGCGATAATTATGCTTTAAAGGTGCTCTTAATACTTCTAAAAAATTAATCAAGCTCAACAAATTCGTCTTTTCCGTATATGTGTCAAATAGAGTATCGAATTGAAAGATTGAATTCTATAGTCGGTTAGAGGTTTGTTTTGAAGAGAAGTTATGTTGTTGGACAGGAATCCAACCTGTTTACACATAAATATGAATAAACAGGTCATTAGATTGCTGTTATTTTGAACGCTTTAATTGGATAATTGAGTGCACTTGTACTACAGTTGAGTAGGTGACCATTGTAAAAGGATAATTCCCGTCTCAACCTAATATTAGCTAGGGATTAAGAATGAATAGTACCGTGCAAAAAGAAAAAATGAAGTTGAGTAAATGTCTCGAACAAAAATATTCAAAGAATGTAACCAAAGAAATATTGCGTCTGTATGACTCTGATCTAAATCATTATTTTGGTCTGCCCCATAAGAAACAAGAATAATCACAAAAGTATAAGCTTCAACAATAATTAGTTGGCGTTTTACCAGGGTTATTTATTTTCCTAAAAGCTTAGAGCTACCCTGACATTTATGCAAAAACGCAAACCAATTAAACCGTTTTCCCATAATACAATCGATGTCAACCGACAAATTTACGCCTGAACTTGTAGCTCCTTGTGGCATGAACTGCGGCTTATGCAAAGCCTACCTATTTTACACGCATGACGTACCAAGGCGAAAGGGCAAAGTAACTCACTGCGCAGGTTGCCTTCCCAGAGCCAAAAACTGCTATATCAAACGAGGCTGCAATAAACTCTCAAAACACCAAATCCAATCCTGCCATCAATGCAACACAATTCCATGCAAAAATCTTGCACACCTAGACAAGCGTTACCGAGAACGCTACGACATGAGCATGGTTGTAAGCCTCCAAACAATAAATGCTAAGGGAATTAAAGGGTTTCTCGATGAACAGGTACAGAAGTACAAGTGCCCCAGCTGCGGAGGCGTCGTTTCTGTGCATGATGGAAAATGTTACTCATGTGGCTATGTAAGAAAAAAGGCTGATGTAACCAAAGCATGACTGGCTTAAGCGCTCATCAGCTTTAGGTAGATCGCTTTTGCTGAGTACAATCTGTTTTCAGCCTGCTCATAAATTACCGACTTAGGATTCTCGATTGCTTCTGGGCTTATTTCGTAGCCTCGATGAATTGGCATATCATGCATGATGTATGTGTCGTTGCCTTTGAGAAGTTGGGAGTTGATTTGGTAGGGCATCATGAGTTTAATGCGTTTTTCTTTTTCTGCCGCAAACTTAGGATCAGTGAAGAATTCCATGTCGATCCAGGTATCTGTGTAAACGAAATCTGCTTCGGCCACTGCTTGTTTGACATCCAAGGTGGATTGCCAAAGCCCAGTCTTCTTGGCTTTGGAGAGTAACTCCTCGTCTCTTGCTGCTTCATTAAAAATCGGCGCTACCGTTGTCAGTTTGACTCCTGTTTTGGTACAGCCTTCTATTAGCGAGTTAGTTACGTTGTTGTGGACGCCGATGTAAACAAGTTTGGCTCCTTTGAGTTTACCATATTTTTCTTTGATGGTGATTAAGTCTGCGAGGGCTTGGCTTGGATGATACATCTCATCGCAGCCATTTATGACTGGAACACGGGAAGCCTTAGCCATCTTGAGCAAATCTGAGTCACAAAGTAACCGGGCCATTATACAGTCGACGTTACGTGATAGGTATTGAAGCTCGTCTGTTATATCTGCTAAAGAGAAGTTGGTTGTGCGCCAATCGATGTAGAGTGCGTGGCCGCCCAGTTGCGTCATGGCTACTTCAAAAGAAACTCGGGTGCGAGTTGAGGTTTTTTGGAAAATCAGCGCCGCTGACTTGCCTTCAAAGATTTTTAGGTATTTCCTTGGATTGTGTTTAATTTCTATGCCTAAATCAACCAGTGCACCAAGCTCTTGGCTTGTTAATTCTTTGAAGTTAATCAGATGCATCTTTTCTATGCCTTCAATAAACGCTGAACCAAGCATGCAATTATAAGCTTTATGCAAAACCTTTTTCCACTACAAACATGAACCAATTAAAAGAACAAGCATGATTCTGCTGGTTGCCTCGAACAAAGATGTTGCAAGTTTAAACATCAAAAAGCAAATCCTCAGCTACTACCCTTTCCGCAAGCTGGCAAAGATATTTCAGCATAACCCCGTTTACGGTGCCGAATTAAATAGCAAAACGCTGAATCTTGTTACCTTAGCCAATGAATCAGTTAAAGCGCAAGATTTACCCAAAAAGTTTCCAACCGCAAAATCAATTATTTTCATTTCAAGGCACAGCAGTCAAAGTGGTAAACCAACCCTCTCCGTCCATGCTCCGGGAAACTTTGGAAATGCAGAACTTGGAGGATTGCCTGGCAAACTTTCGGTTTCATCGCCTTATACGATGCAGAATGCCCTAAAAGCGCTCCTGTACCACAAGGAAAAGTTATCCCTCAACTATGAGGTATCCTTTGAGTGTACTCATCATGGACCCAGTCTTGATATTCCTTGTATGTTTGTTGAGTTGGGAAGTTCTTCTGAGCAATGGGGTGATTTGAGGGCTGCTGAAGCTGTTGCACACTCCGTGATGTATACGGTTGCCAACTATGCGGCGCCTATCAGTCCTGTGGTTTTGGGTATAGGGGGAACGCACTACAACCAAAGGTTTACCGTTATGGCTTTGGTCGGTGAATTTGCTTTTGGTCACATGATTCCCAAGTATGCAACTCACCTTGTTGACGCTGAAATCATATCTCAGTGTATAGAGAAATCTTCCGAGAAAGTGCAGTTGGCTGTTTTGGATTGGAAAGGAATCAGAGGCGAAGACAAACCAAACATACTCTCAGCTCTGGAAACTGTGGGTTTACCATTTAAGAAAGTGTAAATCTGTCTCTTCAAGGCAACGTTTAAAAGGATTAATACAGTAGTTTTTAAACTAAAAAGTTACAGTAACGTTTATTATTCCTAATTGAAATGTTGAGTGTGCGGTAAAAATGGGCGTAAAAGATTGGCTTCAACAGGCTGCAAGAACTTTAAAGCTAGCTGTAAAACCGGGGCGCGAAGAGCTTTGGCTCTCAATTAAAATTAGCCTCTTAGGTATAGGTGCTGTTGGCTTAATTGGCTTCGTAGTTAAACTGTTATCTTACGCCGTTGGCGGCGCATCAAAGTAGAGAGTGCTTGACCATGGATAAAAAAGAAGACTTTAGTCAACAAATAAAAATCTTCGTTGTAAAGACAACTACTGGTCAAGAACGCAACGTAGCCCGGTTAATCGCGTCAAAAGTTGAAATGTCACATATTCCTATTAAGGCTCTTCTTGTTCCAGATACCCTCAAAGGCTACGTGTTTATTGAGGCAGATGGACCACATCTTGTGGAAGAAGCAATTACAGGTGTCAGACACGTCCGTTCCAGAATCCCGGGGCTTGTAAGTTTCGCGGAAATTGAACGTTACATAGTGCGTAAACCAGTCATGGAAGACCTCAACGAAGATGACGTCGTCGAAATTACTGGTGGTCCCTTCAAAGGTATGCGTGCTAAAATCACACGACTGGACAAATCTAAAGCCGAAGTTACCCTGGAATTGCTTGAAGCAACATTTACTTTGCCTATCACAGTACATTCAGACTATGTAAAACTAGTTGAAAAAGCAAAATAAACGGTGAAACAAAATGTCAGAGAAAAAAGTTGTAGAATTAATTGTCAGCGGCGGACAAGCCAATGCAGGTCCCCCATTAGGTCCAGCTCTTGGTCCACTTGGCGTAAACATAGTGGCTATTGTCAACAAAATCAACGAAATCACAAAAGAATACTCTGGAATGAAAGTTCCAGTAAAAATCAGCGTTGACACAGAAGACAAAACCTTCGAAGTAACTGTTGGTACACCCACTGCATCCGCACTCATAGTTGCTGAACTCAAAGTTGAAAAGGGCTCAGGCACACCAAACACCGTAAAAATTGGCGACTTAACTATGGAGCAGATAGTGAAGATAGCAAAAATTAAAGGTCCTCAACTTTTAGCTCCAACTGTCAAAAAGGCAACTAAAGAGTTACTTGGTACCTGCGTGAGTTTAGGTGTTACCGTAGAAGGCAAAGATCCCCGAGAAATCCAGAAAGACATTGACGCTGGCAACTACGAACAACTATTTGGTACTCAACAATGATAAGCGAATATTTTTATAATGGGTTTCAAATCTCTCAATGGCACGAGGCTTAAAAATGCCCCTAGACAACAAGACTATAACCGAAGCAATTAAACAGGCAAAGGCAAAATCTGGTCAGAAAAAATTCAACCAGACTGTAGATTTGATTCTCGATATCGTCGAGATCGACATGAAGTCGCCAGAAGGCAAAATTCAAGAAGTTGTAGAACTTCCTCATGTAACAGGCAAACCGAACAAAATCTGTGTCGTTGCTTCAAGCGGAGATTTCATTGTAAAAGCGAAGAGCTCTCAAGCTGATAAAGTAATTGAACGTGCAGACTTAGATGCGTTAAGCGGCAAAAAGAAAGATCTTCGCAAACTCGCCAATGAATATGACGTCTTTATCTGCGAAGCCCCATTAATGCCGCTTGTAGGTAAAACGCTTGGTCCAGTTTTAGGTCCCAGAGGCAAGATGCCTATTCCAGTTCCACCAAACGCAGATATTGCTGCCCTGATAAACAAGCACCGCAAAACTGTGGTTGTGAGAATGCGTACCCAGCCGATTATCCAAGTTTCCGTTGGCTCTGAACAGATGAAAGATGAAGAACTTGTCGATAACACTATGACTGTTCTCCGTGTATTAGATGGAAAACTAAAACGTGGCTTGAAAAACGTAAAGTACGCTTTTGTCAAAACCTCTATGGGTGAACCGGTCAAAATTAAAGCTTAAGCGAGAAGAAAAACTATGCCGTCTCAACAAGTATTAGAAGCAAAATCAACTGAAGTAGATGCAATAAAGGACATTCTCAAAGAATACAAATCCATTGGCATCGCCAGCCTGAAGAAGGTTCGAGCTTCCCAACTTCAAGAACTAAAGAAAAGCATGACTGGCAAGGTTTACCTCCGCGTCCTAAAGAACACACTCATCAGAATTGCCTTAGAAGAGATGAATCAAACAGACCTCAAAAAACTCGAGGAATACTTGGAAGGATCAAACGTTTTCCTCTTCACTGACCTCAACCCCTTCAAACTAGCATTGTTGCTGGAACACGGCAAAGTTAAAACAACTGCCAAATCAGGCGACATAGCCGCGATGGATGTGGTTATTCCATCTGGAAACACAGGTCAACCACCAGGACCAGTTATCAGCCAACTCAACGCAGTTGGGTTACCTACAAGAATCGAGTCAGGAAGCGTCTGGATCAGCAAAGATACCTTAGTTGTCCGCAGAGGCGAAATCATCAACGAACGACTCGCAGGTGTCCTCGCAAAACTTGGTATCAAAGCAGTTGAACTCGGTATATCCATGCGCGCAGTCTTCGACAACGGCATAATTATCGCCGGCGATCAACTCAAAGTTGATGTTGACGCAACACGCAGGAGCGTCCAATCAAGCAACTCAGAAGCATTTGCATTAGCCCTCGAGATAGGCTACGCAAGCAAAGACACCATCAAACCACTACTCCAGCGAGCACATCAAAAAGCAGTCGCACTATCTGTAAGCGCAACCATACCTACAAAAGACACAATCGCAGACATCATCCGCAAAGCAAACGCAGAAATGACAAGCCTAAGCGGCGCAGCCGATAAGGTTAAGCCTAAAGCTTAAACCTAAATTTTTCATTTCTTATTTTTTAAAAGAGAATTTTTTTTAACTTCAACTGTTGACATTTTTCTTGGTGTTCAACGTAAGATCGCTATAATTGTTGCATTGAAGTTGTTGTATCAGTTTGTAGCCAACAAACTGATATATTCTTTAAAATCTTCTCTTCTTACAAGAAGAGATAGCCTGAATAGTTAGGCAGGTCGAGTTGCCAACAAAAGGTGAGGTTTTTGCATTTTTCTCCTCCTTATCTTCTGGCTGCGGTTGGCTTGACCTGCTTAACCATATTTTTAATAAAGAAATTGTTCTATATCTTTTTTGTCATGACATAGGCGTCTTCGCCGTCAGAATAGTAGCCGTTGATGGTTCGGGTTATTTCAAAACCTAGTTTCTTATAGAGGGAAATTCCCGCTTCGTTTGTTACGCGCACTTCCAGAAAGCCCTGTTTTGCCTTGTAGTACTCCATGCCTTCTAGTGCTTTGTTGATTAATGCGGAAGCCATGCCTTTGCGTCTGTTCTGAGGTAAAACTGCGATGGAAACCACATGTCCTTTACGGATTAAGCCGCCGAACCCAAAATTTGACAAGCCGACTTCGATGCGGCACATAATGTACCCGCCTATTTTTCCATCTTCTTCAGCTACGATGAAGGTTTCTGGGAACCTTTGATGGAGGTCTACAAAGAAGAAGTCGGTGTAGTTTTCTGGGAGGCAGACGCGGTTGATTTGCATTACGCTCTGCAGGTCATTAGGAACGAATTTTCGCAGCGTGAAGGTTTGTTGCATCGTTTCGCCTTGCCTAAACCAAATTTCAATGTTTAAACTTAAAGGTTACGCTTTAAAGGTCAACCGCTCGCTTTCCTGTGAGCTTTGGCAGATACTTGTTTAGGTTTTTGTTTCCTCAGCAGTCTTAAACACTGGCAATGTGTAGCTTCCCCACGGCATAGCCCAAACTCTTGATGCTGAACCCGCAATTTTTAGCGCCTCTGCCAAAGCGTCGTTTACGGCGCGTGCTGTTTTAAGCTTGAATACGCTGGCCGCATAGTACTCTGGCAAAGAAGAAACCAAAATAATTGGGTGATTCTGCAACGCTTTTAGGAGGTAGTACGTTTTGTATCCGCCGAGGACAAAGTTGCGTTTTATTTCACGTTCGACGTTTTTGATATCGGAGAGACGTGTCATCCATTCATAGAAGACTTGGTTGCCGTGTCCTTCTGGGCACTCTGCAACAAGGATTATGACTCCGCCGCGTTTGACGGCGTCTATGGAGTTGTCTAAGCCTTTGTAGGCTTCATAGAGGCTAATGTCTGAAGGGTATCCGCCTGGGCTAACCACGATGATGTCGGCTCGGCGGTCGACTGTTATTTTATACATTTTATCGTAAAGTTTCACTGCTTCCAAAAACGCTGCATCCAAGTCGCCCGCAAACGCTTTCACAACTTCGCCTTTGCGGTTTGCAACAACGTTAACTATAAAGTCTACTTTAGCTAATCGAGCTGCCTCTGTCATATCCACATGCACAGGGTTATCTACTAAATTTCCCGATCTTGCATTGGCGCTTACAAGCATGCCGTGGTTTTGCTTGATGGTTTCTTCCCCACAAATCCCGGGCAAAACCCCTTTTCTTCCCCCACCGTAACCAGCATAATAGTTAAGGTCCACATCACCCAAAAGTACCTTAACATCAGATTCCATAAACACTCGGTTCACCAAAACCTTGTTATTATATGTCTTGGTTGTGCCCACATTTACCAAGTCTGCCGCCCGAAAATCATGACTAACCGTTTTCACTCTTTTTAGGGCTTCTTCACCAATCAGCTTTAGAGCTTCTTCGGGTTTTACTGCCCCATAGGTTCCGCAGCCAAAAACAACCGTGACATTCTCGTCTTTTACCCCTGCCCCGTTGAGTTCAGCGAGGACCGGTAAAAGCATAATTTCACCAGGAGTTTTGCGGGTGGCAACATCCACAACGATGGCAACTTTGTACTCAGGCTTAACAAGCTCAGATAAGCGTTTTGTGCCAATAGGTTCTTTGAGCGCTCGATCAACCTCAGCCTTCGGGTCCGCCGCTGCTGGCTGCTCTTTAGGTTCCATTGTTCCCAAAAGATTTCGAGCTGGAACACGAACACAAACATCGGTTTTTCCGTAGGGTAACCAAACATCCACCATGACAGGTCACGTAATTTAGAATGTACTCGGCGCAAGAAACTATTAAGCCTTATCAAAACGTAGAGGGTGCAGCATAACAATAAAAAAATCAAATTAAATTGAGGGAATTTTAGTTAGTTATTTTTTGCCTTTTGCTGCTTCTAACTTGGTAGGTAAATATTCGTCGACGATGTAGGTTAATCCGTAGCGGCTGAAAGCTTCAAGTTCCGTTTTACGTTTAATTTTGAGGAACATTTTGATTTCTCTTTGCCAGACGGGGTCGTTTTGGTATCTTGGGTCTTTTTGTAATTCGTAGAGACGTTTTATGTCTACTTCGTCGAGTGGGTCGGTGGGTAGTTTGTATTCGACGATGTCGCTTGCCCAAACTCCGCTCCAAACTGCGTCGGGTGTGTTTAGGTCTCGCAGGTGGGCTGCGTTGGCTGAGCCTGAGATGATGACTTGGGCAATGTGCATTCCCCATGGGTCGCCGTCGGTGAGGATGAATACTGGGAGGCCGAGTTCGTCGTGGAGTCGGCGTATGAAGCTTCGGGTTTGTCTTGGGGCTTGGCCACCGCATGAAATTAAAAGGGATTTGTGTTTGTTGTGAACGTTTTCTTCAATGAATCTTGTGAAGAGAGCACCTTTTTCGATGGCTATGACTTTGTCTGCGCTGGTTTTTATGAATTCTGAAGAGGTTACTGCTGGTCCGATGAGTACGCCATCTGGGTGGCTGGTTAAATTCACTGTTTTGCCTTCGTAGCCTGGAACTGTGTAGCCGATATCTAAGTCGCCGAAAATTGCGCTGCGTTCTTCGGGAAATATGCTGAAGTCTTCTCGTGCAAAGCCTGTGAGGGTTTCAAGGTCGGTGATGATGTTGTTTGATTCTTGCTGGTCAGTAAAAGTCATCTCGTATGCTTGAGCTGAATAGTAAACGTCTCTTAGGGTTGAGGTTTTACGTTTGCTGGTTAATTCATTGCTGAACATCGCGCACCATGCGAGTTGGGTGAAGGGCTTGATGTGGCGGATGTTGCGAGCGGTTCTGCCCACGTTTTTCTCGCCAAGGATGTATTGGCGTAAAGCTGGGTCATAGTTGATGTTTTCTGTGGAGCGGCTTGGCATGTTGATAGTTGGAAAAACACCTTGGTCCAGCTGATCATAGATTGAGGTGCCGAACGTTTTCAGCGTTTCAAGAACTTCGAGTTTTCTTTCAGTTATCTTAGCTTTCTTCTGCTCCATATTTCTGCACACTCTTAAGTAATTTTTCTATGTCAGGAAGCTTGTCTTTTTGGGCAAGGGTGGTTGAGAACTCTGCGATTTTGGGTAGGTACTTGCTGAAAATTCCCAGTCGCTTCTTTTCCATGTGTACGTGCTCTTGTTTGGCTAAGAAATGTTGTAGTTGACGTGCAACTTCGCGCAGGGCATTTGCGACTTCTCTGCGTACTTCGGGGCGGTCGGAGATGAATTCTTTGCCTACGGTTTTGTAGGGGACTTTGGTGCTGCATATGTGGACAACTATTGCGATGGGCATTTCGGGAGCGACTTTGTATCGACGCCAGTTCATGGCTGCGATTACGCGGTAGGAAACGTCGCTTGCTTCGTCGTATAGAAGGGGGATTTTGTTAGCGAAACGGTAAATAACAAATGTGCCGCGTTTGGGTACGCCTCCGCCATAAGCCATGGCTAACTCCACAATGAATGGGTGCCCGGCGTAAGTGGATGGTTTGCGTTGGTGAACCACAAGGTACTCTGGGCTGAGTTCTTTTTGGATGCCTGCCTTAAGTAGATCTTCGCCAAGTGGTGAGAGGCAACTGGCATCTGGAGGAAGGAAGTCCTTGTATTTTTTGAGGTTCTGCATTAAACTCACGATTTCTTCATGAGCCAGTTTTTTGGGATTTTTGTTTTGGGGAATACCTGCGAACTCGAGGAATTTTATGGCAGTAATTTCGCCGACTCGGTGAAAGTGTCCTTTTAAGAACTCTTTCATGTTACTGAAGGTTGTTAATGCGATGAGGCGTTGGAGGAGTTCAACATCAACACCGTATGGGTGGGGCATGGTTTCCTTGGGAGGCTCAGGCATGACGGTGGTTGCCCTTGTAAACTTGTAGAGTCTGCCTTTAGGGTCAACAAAAGTTATGTTTGCATAAGGGTTAACCATTGCAGTTTGCTTGAAGTACTCTATAATTTTGGGCATAGCCCTCAGATAGTCGCCTTCCAAGGTGAACTCTACGATGGTTCCTCGCCAACAATCTTTGTTGATGAGGACTTTGCGGTCTATAATTATAGGTTTGTTCCGCTGGATATCAATCATTAACTTGAAACTGTAAATTTTCTCTTGACCCGTGCTTGAGGTTACAAAAACTGGTTGGTGGGTTGTGATTTGTCCGTAGAGCACTGCCATTTTTCCGCCTAAGCCGAACGTGCCTCTTGCTTGTTTGAGTTTATATTTGCTGCCGTAGAGGACTTGGCCGAAGGCTGAGGGAATGAATCGGGGTGGGATTCCGCTGCCGTTGTCTTCGACACGGAGTTTGTAGATTTGGGTTTCTTTGGTTGCTTCTCCTTCGTAGGATAGGCGTACGTAGACGTCAGGCGGGATTTTTTGGCTCTCAGCCGCGTCGAGTGAGTTTTCTACGATTTCTCGTATGGCTACAAAAATGGCGCGCGAAGGATTTGTTAAGCCTGCAATGTCTCTGTTACGGTAGAAAAAGTCAGATGCGCTGATTTCTTCAAACGTTGCTTGAGCCACTTGTAGCTACACCACTTTCCCCGGTTTTAGTTTGCAATTGCTAAGTATATTTGCTGCTGGTTCTTTAAGTTAACTGCACTCTACGGAGAAAAACCTTTTCTAAAAGTATGCTATAAAATTGTTTAATGGTTACTTTTGCCACAAATATGTAAAATAGTGGATTGTTCTATTGTTCTGTCTGTAGCGAATTCTTTGTAATTTTTTGGTTTATTTTTGTGTTTGAGTGTTGTACAGTTTGTTTTTTGGGGGTTTTGGATGTTGGTTTGGTTTGTTTTGGGTTGTTTTTGTATGGTTGTGGTATGCTTGGGTTATGTCTGAGGGTTTATATCGGGCTTTGGGGTATCTATGTAATTGTAATATGTCCGTATAAAGACATATTGTATACAGGTACAACAGAAAAACTGTTCAACAAAAATACAAGTCAGGGAGAAAAAAATGTTTAAGGCAAACTCACAAAAAGAGGTTTCAACAAAACTTATGAAAGGACTACTGGACATGATAATTCTGCAATTCCTAAGCAATGAGCCCATGCACGGCTACCAAGTAATCACCAAAATCCGCAAAAACTACGGCGTATACTTCGGACCCAGCACCATATACCCGCTTCTAGGCACCCTTGAAAAGAAAGGGTTCGTAGACAGCAAATGGAACATGAATTTTGAGCGCCCAAGAAAAGTCTACAGCTTAACAAACGATGGACAAAGCATGTTGAACTTCACTGAAGACTCATTAAATTTAATTTGCAGAAAAATAGCAGCCCCCAATCCAGAGATTACACATCCAACAATGGGCGTTATACCCACTTGAGTCTGAAACAATAACAATTATTGCAGCTTGATAAATAAAATTAAGTAATAGGGATTTCGCGGGCCTCAAGTTTTTTGAAGAGGCGAAAAAAGATTCTCGAATATGGCATAATGCAACCTGCAATCAACTGAATTTACGTAAGTAGCTTGTACTTTAGTTAGTTGGTTGGGCTTTTATCGTCTGCTCTTCTTTAGGAATTATCATTAGCTCAATTTCTTTTTGCTTTAGGCGTGTTTTGTTGGTTGGTTTTTGTTTTTGCCCTGATTCTCCTATATGACTGAGGGTCCAGCCGACTAGGAATATAGGGGCTAAAATGGGGAGTAGTAGAATTCGTTTTAGTTTGCTGCGTTTTTTTGTTTGAATTGGTTTTGTCAATTCGATTTCAGCAATATTCTTGTTACTTAATTCTTAATATATAAGTTTTATTTATCAGAGATAACTAGCAACCTGTCGAACGTAGACTTTTTTTGTCTTAAAAAAAATGAAAAAATAAGTTTAGGATAAATTTACTTTATTTTTACTAAGGGGTAGTTGATGTTTTTTCGTCGATGGGTTCAGTTGTGATTTCCTCGATAGGTTTTGGTGCGGGCGTTGTTGCCATCGTATAGCCGATCCATGCGCCGATACCTAAAATCGCGATGAATGCTACAGCGACTGGCAAAGCAATTATCCAGAAACGAACATTCGCAGCAGATCCTATATTGATCATTGATTGAATGTTAGGATAAAAGAACAACAAAACCACATACACTAAAGCAACAATAACACAGACAGCCGCAATTACCGAGCCAATAACTTGATCTTTACTCATTATTTTTCACCACCCTAAACCAAAATAATATACCCATTACTGGATAGATACTTGCATATTAACCATATTCTATTTTTTGATAGAAGTGGAATTATCGCTGTTTTTATGCCGAACCACAACAACAATTATAACAGGTTTTGTTCAAAGCAAATTTCTGGGTGGCGACGTTTATCTTTCAAAGGCACCTAAAACACCCTCCGTTCTTGTCTTAATAGACAAACGTGACATTTGTAAACGAAATCCAAAAATCGAGAATCTTATTCAACTTTTATACTTTTTGACTTCAGATGGGAATCTCATTTTCAAGCATTCAGGAAGATTTCTATATTGGAAAATATTGATAGATAGAATGTTAAGGAGGTTTCTTATGAAAAATTCTTTGGGTGCGAAGACTATTGTTCCCACGACGCCAGTCTGGGTTGTGGGAACTTATGATTCAGAGGGAAAACCAAATGTTATGACTGCTGCTTGGGGAGGAATTTGTTGTTCTCAGCCGCCATGTATCTATGTGTCTCTGAGAAAAGCCACGTATACCTACGGCAATATTGTGGAGCGGAAAGCGTTTACAGTGAGTATTCCACCCGAAGCTAATGCTAAGGAGGCTGATTATTTTGGAATCACTTCAGGGAAAACTGTAGATAAATTCAAGGCCACAGGGCTCACTCCCGTGAAAAGTGATCTTGTTGATGCACCCTACGTGAAAGAATTTCCTTTGATTTTAGAGTGTAAAGTTATTAAAATAGTTGAAATTGGGCTACACACAGAGTTCATAGGTGAAATTATGGATGTCAAAACTGATTCTGATGTGCTCAACGAAAAAAACCTTCCAGACATTGAAAAGATTAAACCGATCATATGGAATCCTGCAGAAATTACTTACAACAAAGTTGGGAAACCAATAGGAAAAGCTTTCTCAATTGGAAAAGAGGTATGAAAGCAAGAAAATAATCTCTTTATCATAATTTCTGAGCCACAAACGCATTCCAAGGTGATTCGGTCTTGGTAAATATTTGAACTCCCACAAATCCAACCGATTGCATAACATTTCGAATCTCTTCTAGAGGAATAAGGCACACATGGGTTTCTGCAATTAGTTTTGCGTATTTAACCTCGAACACTCCGTCTTGGACCATTTCATTCACCAGCAAAAGTTTTCCACCCGGCTTTAATACCCGTTTTATTTCCGCTAAGGCTTCACGGAAATTGGGCCAAAAATAGTAGGTTTCGCAAGCGGTCACCAAATTGAAATAATCATTGGGAAAGCCCATTTTCATAACTGACCCTTGAATTATCTGCACCCGGTTTTGGTCAATTAGTTCCTTATTCATTTTTTTGGAGTAGTTTACCATGTCCTCTGAATGGTCAATGCCGAAGACTTTCCCTTTGGGCGCCAACTGAGCTAACGTGTTGATTGTTTTGCCGCCTCCACAGCCTACATCCAAAATTACATCTCCAGATGTGATTTTTACTTTTGTCAATCCCCACATGGTTAGAGGTTCATGATTTTGGTTCATTTGTTCAGCAATTATTCTACCATTGCGACCTCGTGGGCATTGATATTGATCCATTAATCCCAAAAAATATCCTCTAAACATAGACGTTGAATAGAACCCTAATAAATCATACCCATAGGTCTTAGACAAGCAAATATTGTTAACTCCTTTTTCCACAATCCCACGATAATCCCAAAAAATCATTTTTGAATGCCCATCCTTTCTAAAAAAACTCGAAAAAAATGAAGCAAAGGCAACGTTAGTTATGAAAAATTTTTATGCAGAACAACCACCTTGTAGGTATCATGGCAAAGTTCCTCTCAAAAGGCGAGCTCTACAAAGCGATAAATCAGAAATCTAGCGAAACAAGGAGGATGCTGTGGGCATGTTCATCCACGCTTGGAATGGGGGCTCACCGAGTTTTCTCCCAAGACATCTTGAAGAATTCTCCTTTAGATGTTCGGTTTGTGTTCCCCCTAACCGAAGCGACAGTTAAGGAAGGAGAGATTTCTCCCCACGAAATACAGTTCCTCCAAGAACACTTAGATGGGAGCGCTGTAAAAACCCAAAGCAGTTTGAATGCAAACCTCTACATTTTTGATGATTCAGCATTCGTGACCTCAGTAGGTTTAACTGAAGCTTCCTTTGACAGCGAAACAGCGGCGGGAGTTATGCTCACGGAGCCCGAAGAGATCGACCAAATCAAAGCATTCTTCAACCAAATCATCTGGCAAAACGCCAAATCCACAGGTGACTTGAAAAAATTCAAGAAAACCTACAACACAGCCCAAAAAAACAACCCCACAAAAACTAAGAGATTCACCGGAAGCCAAGATTGGCCCGATACCAGTTTCCAGAAATGGTACATTGGCGTCCTTCGCAAGTTGCCCCGAAAAGTGGAGGGTAAGGTTAAGGTTGAGAGGTCTTGGTCCACTAAACTCTTGTTGGCTGGAGATGTGGGCTACAAGGCTTTTAAGCAAATTAAACTCGGGGACATAGCTTATCTGTTTAATGTTTTCAAGAAGGTTGGCAGCGTCGAAGTCCAGTTGGTTCGTGTCCAAGACAAGGATAAAGTGGAAACGGATGAGGGCGACTTTCACCTTCTCTGCCAAGTAGAGAAAAACTATTTGCTTCCAAGAGAACAACTCCAAAATCTTCTAAACGCTATGGGCATGCACTCAAGAAACTCCGAGGTGCCCCTCAACGACCAACAACTGACGCAGCTAACCCAGGCACTCGCATCGATCAAAACGAAAAGAAAAACGAAAAAACTCAAAAACAAAACAGCTCCAAACCCCACACAAAAACAATCAACGACTACAACTAAAAAAACCAAAAAACGCAAACGTAAAACAAAACAATCCAAAAAACAAACACCATAACACAAAACACCCATAACAATAACCAAACAAAAACAACAAACCAACTGTTGCATAGACAAAGTTTTTATGCGCGTTTGAAACTTAAGTTCGACGTTAAGACAAAGGATGATTCAAGATGGCCCTACAAAAAGGAGACTTCATTCTAATCGATTATGTAGCGAAAGTTAAGGAAACGAACGAAGTTTTCGATACAACAAAAGAAGATGTTGCTAAAAAAGAGCATCTTCACAAAGAAGGACAAATCCACGAACCTGAACTTGTAGTTGTTGGCGAAGGCTGGGTTCTAAAAGCCCTAGATGACGCATTAACTACCATGGAAGTTTGTAAGCCTTGCACGGTTGAAATTTCACCTGAGAAAGGCTTTGGACAAAGAGATCCAGAAAAAATCAAACGGGTCCCAATCAAACAACTCTACTCAAAAGAAATCAACCCAGTTGTCGGTGCACGCATCGAATTCCAAGGCAAAAACGCCACAATCCGCTCCGTCGGTGCAGGCAGAGTTCTACTTGACTTCAACGCACCCCTCGCAGGAAGAACCCTCATCTACGACGTGACAGTAACATGTAAATTAGACCAAAAAGAACAGAAAATCGGCGCTATAATTCACCGCAGAGTTCCAGTGGTTGATCAAGAAAAATTCAAACTAACCCTAAAAGGCACTGACTTAACCATTGATATGCCTGAAGACACATTCTACGTTGAAGGCATTCAAATTGCTAAACGCGGCATTGCCATGGATATACAAAAATTCGTCCCTGACCTATGCGAGACAAAGTTCGTTGAAACCTTCAAATCTGAACCAAAACCAGCCCCAATCACCCCACCAGTAGCACCAGAAGCAGAAGCCGAAGCTAAACCAGCGCCAGAAGAAGCTAAATCTGCTCCAGAAGCTAAACTAGCCGCAGAAGACAAACCTGCCAAAGCGCCAAAAGCCGCAAAAGCAGCCAAAGCATAAAATAAACCATAAACTTTTCTTTTAAACTTAATTTTTTATTTTTTCAATTTGATCGAAACAAATTAGGTTTATCTGTTTTCTATGGAAAATAATAAATAAATTCCCCATCTACCATAATATATTTCTCTAGTTCTTCACCAATTAATTCCCAAATAGGAGGTGGAAAAAAGATGGATCACACGCTGATGCATTTTGAAATCCCAGCCAACGATGTAGAAAAACTGAAACGTTTTTATGAAGAAGTCTTCGGATGGAAAATCACTCAAGCCTCAGGACCCATCGAGTACTGGGTAATCCAAACTGTTCCCGTTGCACCAGATGGCACCCTTATTCGCCCCGGCGTCAACGGCGGTATGTATAAAAAAGAGGTTCCAGAAAGCAAACCCGTAAACTACTTTACCGTTAAATCCATAACGGATTTTCTTGTAAAAATTGAAAAGTTAGGCGGAAAAGTTACCCAGCCCAAACAAGAAGTTCCAGAAATCGGATGGATCGCCGCGGCAGAGGACCCTGAAGGCAACCTATTTGCCCTCATTCAGCCAATTCGCCCCTAAGCGATTACTCCGGTGGCTTTGGCTGTTTTCTCGCAAGCTTCCAAATTAAGGTTTAGCTTGTGGAGGATAGTGAAACGCTCAGGCCTAATTTTCGGTGCCAGCTCTAAGGCTTTAACAACATCTGCATCTTCCACGCCCAATTCCATTGCAGTTGTGGGTGCACCGAGTTGTTTGAGGGTTTTTTTGATACCCTGCCAATTCGCCTTGTAAAGATAAGCTGCTAAAATGGCTCCGACACCGCATTGCTCACCGTGCATGGCATGATTTGATTTAACTAAATCTAACGCGTGGCTGAAAAGATGTTCTGAGCCGCTGCAGGGACGACTGCTGCCAGCTATGCTCATGGCAACTCCACAGCTAATCAACGCTTCCAACAAAACACGCAAACCTTCATCCTGCCTATTAACCATTAAATCCGCGTTTTCAGTTACCAGTTTCGCACTCATCAACGCTAAACTAGCCGCGTAGCCACCATAATACTCGCAATTTTCCAAGTGCGCCAGTTTCCAATCTTTTACGGATGTGAACTTGGAAATTACGTCGCCGCAGCCGCTAATCATGAACCGCCACGGCGCCTGACCAATAACTTCTGTATCCGCAATTATCGCCAGCGGTGCTTGCGCCAAAATTGAGTAGGGTTTGTCGGAGCCTTTGATGGAGGCAAGGGGGCTGGAGATGCCGTCGTGGGAGACGGTGGTTGGGACGCTTATGAAGGGGATATTTTGAGTGCAAGAACTAATTTTTGCGGCATCAATTATGGTTCCGCCGCCCACACCAAAAACAATATGCGGTTTTGTGGCTAAAATTCGATTTTCGAGGATTATCATGTCTTTTATAGTCATGCTTTTTATCTGGAGAACATCAACCTCAAGTTCCGCCTCTCCCAAAAGCCCGCAAACCCTCTCTCCAGCTAACTCATAACTCTTCGACCCACAAACCACCAACGCCCTTCCCTTAAGACCAAGCCGCCTAGCCACTTCAGGGACTCGGGTTAGGGTGCCTTTTCCAACAATGACTTCGCGGGGAAGCTGCATATAATGGTAGTTTAAAGTCAAATCGACCACGTTAACTTGCAAACACATAACTCGATATGAATGCTTTAAAACTTTGCGAAAAACACAACCCTTCAAACCCCAAAAACCCACCCACAAACCAAACACCCAACATACCCCACACTACACCCACACAACCCAACATACAAACCAACATAGCAGTGCAAACCAACCCAACCCACAAACCACAACTCCAAAACCCTTAGCCGCCTATCCCTCCAACGCTTGGCCTGCTCCAAACTCTTAACATAGGTATCTATGCGCCGATACGCAGCCCAACGCTATGCTTTTTTAAATCAAAAACTCTCCCAAACAAGCTAAAACACCTCCAAAACAGGGCAAAACACGCCAAAAAACAACAAAATAGGGAACCGAAAAAACCCCAAAAACAACCCGTTTACCAAAAACAGCCACAAACCAGCGATATCACCCACACCTAAACCCCATTTACAACATACATATCCATCTTAAATTGGAACAATCCGCCAAATTTTACCAAACAAAAGATAACTACACATATCAAACCATACTTTTTGTCACACACACAAAAAAACAAAAACACTCTGCAAAAAATACAACTTAACTAAGTTTACTCAACCCAAGAAAAACAGCCAAATCTTAATCGAAACATGTCATGCTTAAATATGGATTGTTGGTTTAATGGTTTTTAAGGAGACACACAAAACATGCCCGCTATTGAAGTCGGCAGATTATGCATAAAACAGCTCGGTCGAGAAAACGGCAAAAAATGCGTCATCATTGACGTCATGGACAAAAGCTTCGTTTTGGTTACGGGACCAAAAAAAGTTACCGGAGTCAAACGCAGACGCGTAAACATAAACCACATCATGCCCCTACAAGACAAAATCGACGTCAAAAGAGGCGCCTCAGACGACGAAGTCACCCAATGTTTAGAAACTTGCGGTAAACTCGCCGAAATGACTCAACCCGTAAAAGCCGCATAATTTTAAACCTTAATTACCTCAAACTTCTTTTTCTTACAACCAACCAGGAGAAAAACCCCCAGCATGCCCAGAACAACCCCTCCATGGGAAACCAAACGTGAACTGTTAACCAAAGCACAAGATTCAACCGACCCAAAATACGGTTGCAAACCTTCTGAGCGTCCAGCAAAAGAATACATCCGCTACGGCACCATAAATCTGGATAAACCTGCTGGTCCAACAAGTCACGAAGTAGCAGCCTGGGTTAAACGAATAATGCATTTAGAAGCAATTGGGCATGGAGGAACCTTGGACCCCAAAGTAACAGGCATTTTACCCATCACATTAGAAGACGCAACAAAGATGGTTCAAGCATTGCTCCACAGCGGCAAAGAATACATCTGCGTCATGAAACTCCACGGCGACGTACGCGAAGACCAAGTTAAACGGGTTTTAGCCGAGTTTGAAGACGAAATCTTCCAACGCCCCCCACTACGCTCATCAGTAAAGCGACAGTTGAGAACTAGGCGAATTTACTATAACGAATACATGGAACTTGATGGCCGCAACGTACTCTTCAAAGTCGGATGCGAAGGCGGCACCTACATCCGCAAACTCTGCTTTGACATCGGCGAAATTCTAGGTGTCGGTGCCCACATGCAAGAACTCCGCCGAAGCCGCGCAGGACCATTCCTTGAAATCAGCGCCAAAAAAGTCACCCTACACGACGTCGCATACTGGTTTGGCGAATATGAAACCACAAAAGACCAAACACATCTTTGCAAATTCATCGAACCCATGGAAGTTGCCCTCATGCAAATCCCAAAAATCATCATACGCGACTCCGCCGTCGACGCTCTCTGTCACGGAGCCAACTTGACCGAGCCAGGTGTGCTGCAGGTTGATACGGGTATTGTGAAGGGTTCAACAGTTGCAGTTTTCACTCTCAAAGGCGAAGCAGTTGCTTTATCCAAGGCGCTTGTTTCAACTGAGGAAATCATGGAGTTAAACCATGGCGCTGTCGCAGCTTCTTCACGCGTGTTGATGCCACGGGGCACTTACCCGAAAGTTTGGAAGACTGGTAGTGCACATGAGCAAAAATCCGAAAAGCGTTGATCACTATTTTTCTTCGGCGCCCAAGTCGCAGGAGCGCTTCGGACTTGTTCAAACCAGCCTATGTGGCAAACCCTTCGAGTTTTTGACTGCGTCGAGTGTTTTTTCGAAACGAAAAGTTGACTGCGGCACCCGATTACTTATAGAATCTATGGTTCTGCCAGAAGCGGGCTGGGTTCTTGATATTGGCTGTGGATACGGAGTGGCTGGAATTGCTGCAGCAAAATTCAATCCTAAACTTCACGTGGTCATGACGGATGTGAATGCAAGAGCGGTGCGGTTGGCCAAGAAGAATGTTGGGTTAAACAGAGTTTCTAATGTTGAGGTTCGGTATGGCTTTTTTTATGAGCCGGTGGAGGATTTGAGGTTCAATTGTGTTTTGTCGAATCCACCTGTAAGTGCAGGTATGGAAACGGTGAAGGCAATTGTTTCGGGTGCACCAGAAGTGATGGCGTCTGATGCTAGTTTTTTGATGGTGATTCGCTCTAAAATCGGTGCTAAACGGTTGCCTGAATTGTTTACGGAAACTTTTGGCAATTGTGAGGTTGCTGCGCGTGAGAGCGGATTTCGGGTACTCATGGGCAAACTGTAACAGTTTTGCCTGAGCTAAAAAACAACTGATGACTCCCAAAGCTACGCATAGCCCTATTGCAGTTTTCGATATATTCTCCACTTTGCAATTCACCTTTTATTACTAAACCCGATAATTACCTTCAATGAGAAGGTTAGAAAATGGAACAAAACAAAACAGACGATTGCTGCGAAATAGGCGTGAAGGGCGCTTGTACAACCTGCGATTTTATCACTCTCTGTAACGGCAAATGGAGCCACCCAACAAACTAAAACCAGAAACCAATCTATTCTTTCTATGTTTACTTGATGTTTTAGCCCTGTTAAACCGCAAACTTGAAAAAGCCACCCAACCATAACAAAACAACATTACAAGGCAGTTGACTGAAATGAAACTAAACAAAGTCGACGAAAAAGTCTACCAAACCCTCAAAACAGAAGGCAAAGAACTAACCCTACAGGAACTCACCGATAAAACAGGCGAACCCACAAAAAAAGTCTTCAAATCACTCAAAAAATTCTTTGAACAAGAAATCATCGAAACCAAAGCCCGCAAATACTCACTAACGGGAAAAGATCCCAAAGCCGCCAAAGAAGAAGAGCCCGAACCAGAAATATAAAAATTTAATTTTTGGAGCCTCGAGCGGGCCTTGCTCCCGCGGCCTGCTGCTTACAAGGCAGCCGCTCTACTGGGCTGAGCTATCGAGGCACCCAACAAAGAGCCCAGATTACACCAACAAATAAAACATTAAACAAATAAAAGTTACTACTAAAATTCTACCCAGACAAAGATTCTGCAAGCAAAATTCTCACCAATAAAAAAATATTTTATCATTTCAAGGACATATCCCTTATTCTCTAGTAAAACCAATGGTTAATCAGTATTTTAAACTGCCTAATTATAAGCCCAATAGAAAACTCATTACAAAATCATGGAAATAAAGTCGCTATCGGCGTTTCTAATCGCTACAGAATGCTCAAAACCAGCGCTTATCGATTCTATCCCAAACAAGACAAAATAATGCAGAGTTGTTCCATAAATAACGACAATCTTATATGCTGGAATAGTGCTAATAAGGTTCCCCACATATGCAACTCGGCATCAAAGCAAAATGCGCGAGTGAAGAATGCAAAAGAAGCTAAACAACGCACGAAAACATCGCCAACAAACCTTGCAACTGTTCAACGATACACTTATATTAAAGAAATCTGCTTCTATTGCAGTTCAGCAATTATGGGTTATACCATAAAAAAGATGCAACTCCCCACCTAACAGTGTGGAGTGAAGGGTGAGTTGAGTTCCTGATCACTGGGAATTCACAATGACACCATGCATAGGCCAAACAACAACGACGCAACACACTATACAATGAAATATGTGTTTCACCAAACGCCAAACAGACACTACCATTGGCCCGAAACATGCCACGCTATCTGGAGGATGGCTCGGCTTGAGAGCCGAAGAAGGGCGCGGCAAGCCGCGATACCGCCTCGGGTAAGCGCACGCAGCCTTAGAACCGAGGATACCCGAATGAGACTTCTCACCAGTCGCAAGATTGGTGCTCCTTTACGGAGCGGGAACCCCCCGAACGGAAGCATCTTAGTAGGGGGAGGAAAAGAAACCAAACACGGGATTCCCTTAGTAGCAGCGAGCGAACTGGGAACAGTCCAAACCGAATCCCGCAAGGAAACTTGTGGGAGATGTAGGGTTAAGGACCCGGCTTCCTCTTCATTGGTTAAGCTGAAGTGGCCTGAAATGGCCCGCCACAGAGGGTGATAGCCCCGTAAACGTAAGCCAGAAAGAGTTGGGCTGGAGTTCCAGACTACCGTACCATGGTTTTGGTGCGGAAAGTTGGGAGTCACCAACTTCCAAGACTAAATACATCTCAAGACCGATAGCGCACTAGTACGGTGACGGAAAACTGAAAAGTACCCCGGAATGGGGGTGAAAAGTGCCTGAAACCAGATAGTTACAGACGTGTGCGGCCCAGAAGAGTAGAACCCATCCATAGGAACCCACTGTGAAGTGGCAGTACGAGGAAGGGGGATCAGGGTCGCACGTTCCGTCTAGAAACACGGGCCGGGGAGTTTATTGCTATGGCAAGCCTAAAAGCAATAAACTTGTAAGCAAAGGGAAACCAACAAGCGCGCAACTCGCAAGAGCCAGGCGCAAGGTCTGAAAGGGCCTGAAGTCATAGCGATACATACTAGAAACCAGACGATCTAGCCCTGGGCAGGGCGAAGCTAGGCGAAAGCCTAGTGGAGGCTCGAAAGGGTTCTGACGTGCAATTCGTTCCCCAGACCTGGGGCTAGGGGCTAAAGACCAATCTAGTCTGGTGATAGCTAGTTCCTTCCGAAGTGGGCCTGAGCCCAGTCCCGAACGAGGCGGCTGGTGGGGTAGAGCACTGACTGGAAAACAAGGACCCGAAAGGATCCACTTTCCTCTCAAACTACGAATCCACCCGCACCTAAGACTTTGGGAAACGGGTTAGTGGGGGTAAGCTCCACGACCGAGAGGGGGACAACCCAGACTGAGGTTAAGGTCCCCAAATGCTGGCTAAATGTCAAACCAAAGGGCGTCGTCAGCCTCAGACAGCGGGGAGGTAGGCTTAGAAGCAGCCATCCTTCAAAGAAAGCGTAACAGCTCACCCGCCGAGGCTGACGGCCCCGAAAATTGACGGGGCTAAGCCAGCTACCGATACCTCAGAACGCAGTGCACACTGCGCTGGTAGGAAGGCGTCCTAGTTGGGCAGAAGCTGGGCTGTGAGGTCCAGTGGACCGATTAGGATTGCGAATCCCGGTGGTAGTAACAGCAAAGAGTAGTGAGAATCTTCTCCGCCGAAGGGGCCAGGGTTCCCCGGCAACGATCGTCAGCCGGGGGTAAGTCGATCCTAAGGCATAACTTAACCGATTATGCCGAAAAAGGGAATCCGGCTAAAATTCCGGAACCATAGAGGTACATGCGGCGACGCAAGCTTAGTGTTGACGTTTCGGGGTAAGCTGAGCAAGGTCTTCGCCTTGTTTAACCGTATAAGCCTAGGGAGTGCCGTAATGGCGAGAACTAGGCGAAAGTGGGAATAGCCTCCCGTTTTAGGGGGGTTCAGCTGATCTCTGGAGCCACTGAAAAACACACTAAGAAGGATCCTTTATGACCGTACCTAGAACCGACACAGGTGTCCCAAGGCGAGAAACCTAAGGCGTGTCGGGTATACACTAATGCGAGGGAACTCGGCAAATTAGCCCCGTACCTTTGGTATAAGGGGTGCCTGTTCTTTCAGCTTCGTGCTGAGAGAGCAGGTCGCAGTGACAAAGGGGTCTCGACTGTTTAATAAAAACACAGGAAGCCGCAAGAGCGAAAGCTTGTGAACGGCTTCTGAATCCTGGCCAGTACAGGTACCTGAAACCTGGGTCCAACTGGGCTAAGGGCCTGCAAACGCCGGGAGTAACTCTGACTCTCTCAAGGTAGCCAAATGCCTTGTCGGGTAAGTTCCGACGTGCATGAATGGATCAACGAGGGCCCCACTGTCCCCGCGTAGTACCCGGTGAAACCACATAACGTGGACGAACAGTCCACGATCTCCCAGCGGGAAAAGAAGTCCCTGTGGAGTTTTACTGCAGCCTGCCGCTGGAATACGGTTGTGGATGCAGAGCGTAGTCGGGAGCCGTCGATCCTGTGTTCTCCGGGACACGGGGGAGGCAACAATGGAACACCGACTTTCTGCAACCGTGTTTCTCACCGACCCCTTGCGGGTTGGAACAACGGTAGGTGGGCAGTTCGGCTGGGGCGGCACGCCCTTGAAAAGATATCAAGGGCGCCCTAAGGTTGGCTCAGGAGGGACAGAAACCCTCCGTAGAGTGCAAGGGCAAAAGCCAGCCTGACTGAATCCCAAACAGTAAGGGATGCAGAGGAGAAATCCGGGCTTAGCGATCATCCATGTTCCCCCTTGGTGGGGGCTGGATGTGTCAGAAAAATTACCCTAGGGATAACAGGCTCGTCGCGGGCGAGAGTCCCCATCGACCCCGCGGCTTGGTACCTCGATGTCGGCTCTTCCTATCCTGGCCCTGCATAAGGGGCCAAGGGTGAGGCTGCTCGCCTATTAAAAGGGAACGTGAGCTGGGTTTAGACCGTCGTGAGACAGGTCGGACTTTATCTGCTGGGAGTGTTGGCTGCTTGAGGGGAAAGGGTCCCTAGTACGAGAGGAACGGGACGCTGTGGCCTCTAGTTAACCGGTTGTCTGATAAGGCAGTCGCCGGGCAGCCACGCCGTTGTGGATAAGAGCTGAAAGCATCTAAGCTCGAAGCCTCTCCCGAAAAGAGGCAGCCATTTCAGTTTCACTGAACGAAGGCTCCCATAAAAGATGGGTTTGATGGAGCCGGGGTGTAAGCTAGAAGACTTCGGTCGACTAGCTCAGCCTGCGGCCACCAATCGCCTGAGATGTCGAGTCAATGTAGTGTCTGAGCGATATTTGGTTGAAACGCATCTTTCGGTACGGTGTGAAGTGAAGCGTTTGGCCTATGCATGGTAACTCATATTTGTTTTTTTTGATTTTGTGTTATTGTTTTCTGCTTTCTTTTTTCTTTTGCTCTCCAAGTGTCGGGTTGCAAATGTTTGGTTATGCACGTTAATTGTGGTGGTTCTATTTTTGGTGTCGTTTATAGGTAAAATTGGGGTTTTTCTGAGTAAACGTTATATCAGCAAAATTGCAGCTAAGACTGATGAGTAATCTATGACAGCCAATACAAAAACGCCTCTTTGCCCCACCTGTTACATAGAAATGAAACCAAAATGCAACAAAGATAACACCGTAATCTATCACATCTGCCCACAATGCGGAACGTTGATTTTGTTTACTCACTCAGGACACTAAAACTGGGTTATGCCGTTGTTATTTGGTTGCAGTGCGGAAAAGCAAAATAGCAAATATTAATCAAAATTTAGTTGCAATAAGAATTTCCAGAATCCTGAATTCATAAAGCCTATTTATATCTTCATTGAACATGTTTTTGATTCAAAATGAAAAGTAAACAAGTTCTTGAAACCTGCAGTTTAGAGTCCCCGATCACCATTGACTTTTTCGATTTGGATACAGTTGAACAAGTGGTTGAGGAAGCTTTCATTAAGGAACCGAAGAAGCGAAGACGAAAAGCCTAACCTTCAGACCTCAGGCTCAAAACGCTTAATCCTGGCTTTCTATTTTTGTAGAGAAAACAAGTTTAGGTGCAGTAGACGCTGGATTTACAGCTAATGTTATGTCCAGACAAAAAAACTCAAGTTCCAAAACCTTTTTAAAAAATGGGCGAAGCGTCAAAAAGAAATTGTTGTTTAGGCTGAGTCTTTATTCGCCCCAGTCTTCGCCCTCAATAGTTAACTCTTGAAGGTCAACACAAACGCCTTTTACCTGTTTAACCTCAAGTTCAAGACCACAGCCAGGACAACTCACAATTTCACCTTTCTCTGTGTCAGCTGGAATATCTAGATCTGCATCACAGTCTGGGCATTTTGCTTTGTTTTGTTTAATTTGATTTTGGGGATTAATCATTATGTTTTTTCTCTTTTTGATTGTTGATTCTCATGGGTGAAGATTTCTTTTAAATATTGCGACTTTTATGTAACAAATTATGCTATTTATGTTCTATTTGGAACAATAATTGTTAATGCAACCAAAACTAACAAGACCTGAACATGAGAATAATCTTCCACCTAGACATGGATCACTTCTACACAGCAGTTGAGGAGCGGGAACGCCCAGAAATCAAAGGCTCAGCCGTAATCGTCGGCGCCGACCCCAAAGCGGGCAGGGGCAGAGGCGTCGTTAGCACGAGTAATTATGAGGCGCGAAAGTCCGGTGTGCGTTCGGGTATGCCGATTTCAATGGCTTGGCGGCTTTGCCCAAGAGCGGTGTATTTGCCCCCGGATTTTCCTTTGTACATTCGTGTTTCAAGCGAAATCATGGAATTAGCGCGGAAGTATGCGAGAAAGTTTGAGCAGTGGGGGATTGATGAGGTTTTTTTGGATGTAACAGACAAGGTTGGAAGTTGGGCTGAGGCTGAGGTGTTGGCGCGGCGAATTAAGGCTGAGATTAAAGAGAAAGAGGGGATCACTGCCTCAATTGGTATTGGACCCAATAAGCTGGTTGCAAAAGTTGCGAGTGATTTCCAGAAACCCGACGGCTTAACCATCGTTCGGGAAAGTGAAGTGGAAAAGTTCCTTGATCCCTTGCCTGTGCGCAAGTTGTTGTGGGTTGGACGTAAAACCGAAGCCAAACTCACAGAATTAGGTGTAAACACAATCGGCGACTTGGCGCGTTATGAACCCACAGCGTTGACTTCTATGTTTGGCGTAATGGGTTTGCAGATGCATCTGATGGCAAAAGGCGTAGACCGAAGCTAAGTTGAGGAGCGCATGGGTGTAAAAAGTGTCAGTCACGAAACCACTTTTGAAGAAGACACTGCAGATTCCACAGCTATCTTTCAAGCTTTGGATGCGCTCTGCGAAGATGTTTTAAAGGAAACAGTTGACCAGCACTTGCTGTTCAAAACGGTAACCGTTAAAATTCGTTACCAAGGCTTCGAAACACATACAAGAAGCAAAACCCTGCCCTTTCTGACCAACCGTCTCCGTGACCTGCAAAAGACCGCTAACGAGTTGCTGTTTGCCAACTTGAGCAAAGACCGGAAAGTCAGGTTGATTGGGGTACGGGTTTCCAGCTTGGTTTCAGGGGAAAAGCAAAAAACTCTAATTTAGAGTTTTTTCGCTGGCGACTTCAGATAGTGTCTTTTGGGTTCATACTATGTTTAGGATTTTGCTTGATTAATCTTTGTGGTCGCCTGGGTAGCCAACTGCTAACCTGATAACTCGAAGTTGCTGGGAATTTTAAGAGCGCATTACGAGGAGGAAAAATATTTGTTCAGAGTTTTTTGTTCAATAGAACAACAACGCTTGAAATTGCTGCACTGATAACCTTGTTTTAGGTTGCTTTTCTGTTTTCGGGCTTGTGGAGTTTGTAGGTTGCGTCTGGGGTAGTCGGTGTTCGTCTGGGTGCGGCTGGTTACGGTTTGGTGTTCTTCTATTCAGGAAAGGTTAGGCTGTCTTGGTTGCAGTGTTAGCGTAAAGTCGATTATGTCATAATTGTGCCAGTAATTGTTATTAGTTTAGAATGCAGAAGTTATTTTGGATTACGTATGGCACAGAGGAGTTTGTGTCTGTCTAATAGAAGAAGTCCACATGTTTTATTGCGTTTTATAGGGGGCTTTGTTTTGGATTGCTTTTTTGATTTAGGGCTTGTATTGTTTGCGGGTTGCGTCTGTGGAAGTCTGGGTTTGTCTGGGAAAGGTTTGGGACGGTAGAGTATTGCCTTTAACTGAGAAGGTGTCTTTTCAAGCTATGCTTCAGAAGAGCAACCGACTGCAGATTCCACGGGTGGTACGGTGGCGTTTCAAAGTTGAAAGCGACCAGGTTCTAAAGGTAACAGTACACTGCCGCGATGCTTATCTCATGAGTGAGCATTTCTATGCAATAATGAGCAAAGTGGCCGCATAGTTGTTCCAAAGCTGATACTATTTGTGATTGGTCGTTATAAGCCAAGCCTTGAAGGTTACACATTCCAAGTTGCATTGGAACCATCTTAGCTATGGGTGATTTGTGAAGGGTTTTTGTTCTGTTAGAAGAAGAACATTTGTTTTTTGCTTGCGGTAAAGGGCTTAGTTTTAACTTGCTCTTTTGGTTTAGCATTTGGATTGCTTGTCGGCTGCGTCTGGGGGAGTCTTTGTTCGTCTGGAAAGGTTAAATTTAAGTTATACAAATCTTCGGAGTAATCGCCCACCAATCGTCCAACCTCTCAACACCGTTCCAGATGACTACGACGCAGAAGAACCGATCGGCCAAAAAAGAAGTGCAACCACACGAAAAAGATGAAGCGAATCCTCTAACAAGTTAGCCTCCCCTAAGTTTTTGCCTTTTTTCACTGCTCATTTTGCAAGTAGAGCCAGCGATCTAACATTTCCCGAAACACTCAGTCTTATAGCCGCCACGGCATTCAGAAGCATCGCAATCAAACAGAACAACGAATGAAACGTAACCCGCAGCAAACTCCTGACCCGATGATTCTCAAGCACAGCAGCTCCTTAAGCCTAAAGTTAACCCTCTCAACTGAAGACCGAAGCCTGTAAAACCGCTTCTCGAGCTTGGGTCCATGAGTTCGAAAGAACCTGTCAACCCTCAACAGCCCCCTTTGGCCACGCATCTGGTTAGCAGGATAAGGAATAACGACACGACCCCCTGCAGCCTTAGCTTGTTCTCTTTGACCCTGCAAAAGTACTTGCGAATCCGCAACCAATAGCTTCATCTTCTTTATTGTCGCCTTGAGAGCTTTTTTGAAAAGATCTGGAGCATGCTTTTTCTCGTTGTCGTTGGTGGGAGACACCGTGACCGCCAAGGGTAGTTCAGACTTAGCGTCGACTGCGAGGTGTAGTTTGCAGGCCAAGCTCGTAGGTTTTGCCGTTCCTTCCCACCTTGCCCTTGGATCCGAGCCGCCTCTGCTGTTTTCGTGTATATCTCGCTTGCTGTAGGCTTTGATGAAGGTGGCGTCAAAAGCCACTTTCTTGCCCTTGACGACTTTTTGTCAATCAACTAGTCGAGCAGGGTGTTCATGATTTTCTCGAGCCTTTTGACTCCGATGCGGTCTCTGAATCGGGTTAACTGTGAAGGGTGATAGGGCTTTTCGTAGTCTTCGATGTCGCAGATTTCTCTGAGGTCTTGGTCTTTCCATAGTCTTCGGTATAGTTCTCTGTCGCTGGGGCTCTGTTTGGTTTTCTTGGAGGTCTGCCTGCGCCTTATTTGTGTAGGTTCAGTTAAAGTCTCTTAGATGTCGTCGTGTTCTAAACTGCACAAAATGGAGCGAGAATTTTCATTCTTCTCCATAATAGACTAAGAATAAATCAGATACAAATGTATTAAGCATGAAAATGTCAATCAAAATAGTTTAGCAACGAACTGGCGTGTGCGTAAGAGCTTCTTGCGACAACATTGTTTATAAAAAATTGCCAAATTATGTTATTAATGGCTATTTTGTGCATCTGAGTTATTCCGATAGCAAAACTTTTAAATAAAGTCACAGATTGACGCATTAAATGCAGAACAGGAGACAAAAGAATGAATTTATACAAAGATAAGAAAACTACAATTGCACTCGTAATATTGCTAATAGTTTCAATGTCAGCTTCAATGATGCTACTACCCAGCACATCCGCTCATACCCCTAAATGGGATCTGACAACTAATGCTTACATATCAGCTAACCCCAATCCTATAGGCGTCGGTCAATCAACCCTTGTATACATGTGGTTAAACAAAGTCTACGACGGCGCAGCAATCGGCAACGATAATAGGTTCCACAACTACAAACTCACCATAACAGCCCCTGACGGTACAAACACAACCCAAACTTTCGACACGATCCAGGATACAACATCTAACCAAGGCTATCGTTTCACACCTGACCAAGTCGGAACATACAACCTTACCTTCAACTTTCCAGGACAAGCCATAAACGACTATACACATGATGCTAACTCGCAATATGTAAACGACACATACCTCCCCAGCAGCGCAACAACAACACTAATTGTCCAAGAAGAAGGAATTTCATATATTCCGCAAGCACCTTTGCCAGCGGAGTATTGGACACGACCCATATACGGCGAGAACACTAACTGGTTTACTATATCATCTAACTGGCTAGGCAGCGGCTCACCCGGCTACGGCGGCTTCTCAAACAGTTACAACGCAGGCGGAAACGGCGAACTGATAAGCCCACAAGACGCAGTTGGACCATTGACTTCTCACATAATGTGGACAAGGCCATATCAAACGGGCGGAGTCGTTGGAGGCGACAACTTTGCAATCCAAGGAGACACCTACTTCGAAGGCTCAGCATATAACCAGAGATTCACCAACCCAATAATTGTGAACGGCAAACTATACTACACACAAACAGAATCTTTCGTAGTGTCCTTCTTTGGAGCCTCAGGACCGCTTCAATGTGTTGATCTGCGAACAGGAAAACTTATATGGTCAAGAGCTGATGTTCCCGCAATTAGCTTTGCCTACATCTATGATGTTCAAGACCCTAACCAACACGGTGTTTACCCAGCAATACTCTTCACAAGCAACTTTGCCCGGGCATTTGACGCAGACACTGGAGACCCACTGTTCAACGTAACTGGTGTGCCATCAGCAAATCAGTACCAAATGGCACTTGGTCCACAGGGAGAACAGCTACGGTTCGTTTTAACAAACAAAGGAACGAGTTCAAATCCAAACTGGTATCTAGCCGAATGGAACTCTTCTAAGCTTTGGGATTACACTGGTTTATCCCCCGCCATTTCGGGCTCAACCGATGCTAGCACCTCCAATCGTTACGATTGGAATGTCTCAGTTTCCGCTCTTAACTCAGCAGGTTCATCCATCACAGTAGTTCGCGCCCTATACAATGATACACTTCTATGCTACAGCGGAACATTACCCTCCCAAGGAGCCACATTCATGGGTACATTGGGTTTCAACGATTACACATACTACGCCATTAGTCTTGCTAAAGGTCACGAGGGCAGTCTTCTATGGTCAAACACACTAAATCCACCAGCAGGCAACCTTACCGTAATGGAAGCTGGTGTTGATCCAATAAACCGCGTCTTCACTGAAAACCTAAGAGAAACTAACAACTTTGTTGGCTACAACTTAGATACAGGCGCAAAAATTTGGGGACCAACAACACCTCAAGTAGCTCTCGACTACTACGGCAGCCCCTCTTCCGGCAGTATAACCGATACAATAGCTTACGGTAAACTATACGCAATGGGCTATGGAGGCATAGTCTACTGCTATGACACCAACACGGGCGATCTCCTCTGGACTTACGGAAATGGCGGAGCTGGCAACAGCACAAACAGCGGCTTTGAAGTACCAGGACACTACCCAATATTCGTCCAAGCCATCGGCAACGATGTTGTGTACCTTGCCTCTTCAGAGCACACAGTCGAAACACCAATCTACAGAGGCGCACTAGCACGAGCAATCAACGCAACCACCGGCGAAGAAATCTGGACTCTCTCAAGTTATACTGGCGAGTTCTTCGCCATGAGCTATGCAATTGCAGACGGTTACGCAACCTGGTTCAACGGCTATGACAACCAAATCTACAGTGTAGGCAAAGGACCAACAACTCTAAACGTAGAAGCACCAACACTTGCTAGCACACTAGGCTCAAATCTAGTAATTCGCGGATCAGTTTACGACATTTCTGCAGGCACACAACAAAGCGAGCAAGCAAGTCGCTTCACCAAAGGTGTTCCATGTGCAGCTGATGAAATTATGACCGGCTGGATGGGTTATGTCTATCAGCAACAAGTAATGCCAAGCAACTTCAAAGGCGTTGACGTAACAATCGATGTGGTAGATGCTAACGGCAACTATCGAAACATAGGAACAGCAACTACTGATGCGAGTGGAGCATACACTCTAACATGGATGCCTGATATTCTTGGAGACTACACTGTTATTGCTACTTTCCATGGCACCAACGGTTACTGGCCATCATACGCAGAAACAAGTTTCACAGTTGACCCAGCAGCAGCAACACCGTCACCCACGGAAGCACCACCACAATCAGTAGTTGACATGTACTTTGTTCCCGCAGTCGCAGGCATAATCATTGCCATAGTAATAGTTGGCATTATCTTAGCGCTGCTCTTACTCCGGAAACGACCATAAAACAAGCAACCAAAAACAAACACCTCTCTTTCTTTTTTTGTTTAAAGGCAGAATATAAATGGCTGAGAAGGCCCTAGTAAATTTCACAAAAATAACTATAAGCTGTTAAAAGAGAGTTTGCATTTTCTCTTTTCTCCGATTTGGTCCAGAGTCTCAGCAAACCATACTAATTTTGAAAAATATGAATCACTTTGCCAGCAGCCGAATCTACAGCTACATTCTCTGTTTAGACAGGAGCATTGACTTGCTTGTTGGCGAAAACCTGCAGAGTTCCTCAGGACGTGTAAACATTAAAATTCCTGCTCATACATGGTAGAAACAAGAACACCATTAATCTATCAAGATAATCATCCATTATTGAAACCAGTTCCAATTCCGTTGATGAGTTCAAATCCTTTAAACCTACCAACCCCGACACCTTCCACAACGCAGCTTCCTACGATTAATATTGGTGCAGAACCACCGCAGACAGCGTCTATAATTATTGTCACTATTACCTTTGCAATCGCATTAGCGGTGGCTGCTGGTTTGTTTACTTTTTCAGAAAACAAAAGCGTGAAGCTGTACAAGGATAAAAAAAAACAAAATTACTGGTCAACTTTGGATATAAAGACCGTTAAAGCGAATTAATCGACAAGTGGAAAAAGTAGAGGGTGACCAATGACATATGCATCAGCTTCTTGGGGTGGTTTGAGGACTATTCTTCGTATTTTGTTAGATCCGCAAAGCATGCTTCCTTGAAGGCTTTTTTGCGATTTATGCAGGATTCGCATTTACCGCAGTGTTTGGCGTCTTCACGGTAACACGACCATGTCAACTCAAAGGGCACACCCAAATTGAACCCTTCTTCAATTACCTCGGATTTACGTTTGCCACTGAATGGCGCTTCAACACTAATGTCCTCACCAGTACCCAACCTTGCTGCTTTCTCAAATGCTTCGTAAAATTCTCGGCGGCAATCAGGATAAAACGGTTCATCTGAGCCATGTGCACCATAAAAAATCTTTTGTGCGCCGACTGAAACCGCGTAAGAAACCGCTACAGAGAGGAAGATTGCGTTTCTGAAAGGGACGATTATGGGTTGGCTGAACTCAGATGTTAGGGGGATGTTGGTGTTGCATAGTGAGGTTACGTCGCCGAAGACTTCCTTTAGTGCTGAAAGGTCGACGATTTTTGTTTTGGCGCCAAGGCTTTCCGCGATTTTTTGTGCACATGCGGTTTCTTTTACGGCGATTTGACCATAGTTGAAGGTTATAGGGTACACCTCATAGCCTTCTTTTTTTGCCCAATATGCCACTACAGCTGAGTCTGGGCCACCACTAAGGACAACTACACATTTTTCTTTTTTATTCATTTTTCTTTCCTTCTATTTTTAGTTTGCAAATTGTGTTTGGAAGAGACCGGTTTTTTTTAGTGCCTTAAAGACTGGCCATCCTATGAGAACGGTTGCAATGATGTTTCCTACGGCTACCCAAGCTATGGTGACTAACAGTGGTAACCCATACAGGTAAGATAGCATCCATCCCACTGTTGTTCCAATGACAATTGAGTATGCTATGCATGTTCCGATTACTGTATAGTCGTTTTTGATGCGTTTGTAAACGTAATAGACCACAAAGGACATGACAAAAGAGGGTATGGTGTTAAGTAAGTCTAATGGACCAGCTGTTGAAAATATGTTTGCAACGAATACTCCCAAGGTGTGTCCCAAAACTCCGGCTAAACCAAGCAGGGGAACAACACCAAGCATTGCATCCGCAACACGGAGGTTAACGGGTCCATATGAAAAAGCTCCAAGAACAACAACAAGAACTGCATAAAGTGCAGCATAAATCGCAATTATAGCTATATTTTTTGTTTGTATTTTCAATTGCATTTTTCTCCCTACTCCCGGGTTTTATTTTGGTTGGCGGAACGGGTAGGAGAATCAACTCACCCGCCAATTGCCCACTAAAACTGTGGTGTAGCCTAAAAATGTTGTGAAAGATCTTCCTTTCAAACATTATTTCTTTGGTGTACTTGGGGCAAAAGTAGTTTTTTGTTAGTAAAGAAAGTTTGACTAAACTTAGTCAAGAAATCTTTACGAAAACGCATTTTACCTATGACTGAAAATAAGCAAGCAATGGAGAAGTGAAGGATACGGCGTTAAACCACTATGTGATAAATCATAGGCTCTTAATACAAATGCAGAAGAACGGCAATATTTTCTGCGCTATATGTCACCAACCCATCGTTGAAGGACAGCGGGTTGCTTCAAGAAAAGCCACATCTGTTCGTCATGAAGAGTGCTATGAGCGTTCATTTGTTTAATTAAAGCCCGTCCACATGGGTGGGTGTCTTTTTTTGTTTTGGCGAAATATTAATTAGGCTCTCGGAAAGATTAGATGATGCTACTTCCTAGTAGATGGCATTCCGAACCAATGGAGTTTTAGGGAGCACAAAACTATGTCACAAAATAATACAACTAGCCAACTAGTCCTCAAAGGAACAACAACAATTGGCGTCGTCTGCACAGATGGCGTAATTCTTGCTTCAGATACCCGAGTAACTATGGGCTATTACGTTGCACACAAGTTTGGCAAAAAAGTCTACAAAATCGATGACCATATGGGCATGACCATAGCTGGAACCGTCGCCGATGCACAAAGAGTCGTTGACATCTTAACCGCTAACGCGCATCTCTATAAGATTAACCTAAACCGTCCCATGCCAATTAGCTCAGCAGCAAGGTTAGTAGCAAACTTGTTGTTTTCAGCACGGTATGTACCTCTTTCAACGCAGGTTTTGGTCGGCGGTATAGATGACACCGGACCACACGTTTATAACTTAGACCCCTATGGCAGCTTAACTGAAGAAAAATCTGTCTCCACAGGCTCTGGATCACCAGTCGCATATGGTATACTTGAAGACAAGTACCGTGAAGGCATGACTATCGCTGAAGTTTTACCCACAATCGCTAAAGCCGTCAACGCAGCTATGAAGCGTGACGTTGCAAGCGGCAACAACTACAACATAATCGTCATTGACCAGTTTGGTTACAAGGAATTATCAGACGAGGAGAAATGCAAACTTCTCAAGGCAGGAAGTTAAGGACTGTGGCTCGAACACAAGAAAAAGACAAAGACAAGATAGAAATTAGCCAATATATTCTCCAGAAAGTTCCGCGAGAAGCAGAGGTCACCAGAATTGAATATGAAGGACCTATGCTTGCGGTTTACACTAAAAAACCAGAAATCTTAGTTGATCAAAGCAGCATTGTAGCTGAAATCGTTGGTGTTATTCGAAAAAGGATAGTTATTCGTCCTGATCCCTCCGTGCGTATTCCCGAAGTTGAAGCCGAAAAAATTGCGCGGGAACTCATTCCTGCAGAAGCAGAAATAACAGATATTAATTTTGACCCAAGCCTTGGCGAAATAATCATTGAAACCAAAAAGCCCGGTTTGGTTATTGGCCGAAATGGTGCTGTGCTTCAGGAAATTATAAAGAAAACCAAGTGGCGCCCCCACGTACTGCGATCTCCGCCGATAAAATCCAAGATTGTTACTCACATGCGTCATTATCTGCACTCCGAGAGTAAAGAGCGTGAACGTATTCTGCGGACAGTGGGAGAACGTATCTTTAGACCCAAAACCTATGACGTCGGAGACGTACGCATGACCGTTTTGGGTGGCGCTCAAGAAGTCGGGCGCTCAGCGTTTCTGATTAAAACCCGTGAAAGTAGTGTCTTGCTTGACTGCGGTATTCATCCGGGATCCAATAGGCCTTTTGAGTCTTTTCCACGTTTTGATTGCCCAGAGTTTGAGCTTGATTCTTTGGATGCCGTTGTTATCAGTCACGCCCATCTTGACCATTGTGGTTTAGCACCTTTCCTCTTCAAATATGGATATGATGGTCCAATCTACTGTACCGCGCCTACATCAAATTTGATGACGATGCTGCAACTCGATTATTTGGATGTTGCCAGCAAGCAGGGTGTTACGCCGTTTTACGATCAGAAGGATGTGCGCGAATGTGTTTTGCACACTATTCCGCTTAGGTATGGTGTAGTTACTGATATTGCACCCGATATCCGTTTAACGCTGCATAATTCAGGGCATATTTTAGGTGGCGCTATGGTGCACTTACACATAGGTGAAGGTTTACACAACATCGTCTATACCAGCGACTACAAGTTTGGTCGAACCATGCTGTTGGAAGCTGCTACAACCGAGTTTCCGCGTATCGAAACCGTGATTACCGAAAGCACTTACGGTGGAGCAGACGACATTGTGCCTTCCAGAGTTGAAGCTGAAGAAGCCTTTACCCGAGTTGTCAACCAGACTTTAGAGCGTAGAGGCAAAGTTCTCATTCCAGTTCCAGCAGTTGGCAGAGCTCAAGAAATCATGCTAATTATCGATGGCTACATGAAACGCGGTTTGATGAAGGAAGCTCCCGTCTTCATCGAAGGCATGATTAGCGAAGCTACAGCTATCCATACAGCTTACCCCGAATATCTTGGCAGAGAAGTTCGCCACAGTATTCTTCACGAGGAAGTTAACCCATTCAAAAGCGATTACTTCACCATAGTTGAACATCCAAGTGTCCGCCAAAGCATAATCGACGGCGAACCGTGTATTGTGTTGGCAACTTCGGGTATGCTCGAAGGGGGACCAGTAATCGAGTACTTCAAGAGTTGGGCAGCCGACGAGCGAAACACTATCATATTTGTCAGCTACCAGATTGAGGGTACAATGGGTAAACGTGTCCAGAAAGGCGTTGGCGAAGTAACTATGATGGATAACGAGGGCAAAATGAGTGCGTTATCAGTCAAAATTCAAACGGAATCAATCGAGGGTTTTTCAGGTCACTCGGACAGACGTCAACTAGTTAATTATTTGACTCATTTGAACCCTAAGCCTGAACGCATTTTTGTTGTCCACGGAGAAAAACAAAAAACTATAAACTTTGCTAACTTTATGGATAACAAGGCAGGCATACGCACTGTTGTTCCAGCTATTCTAGAAACCTATCGACTGCTTTAAAATAGAAATAGTTTAATCTAAAAAATTAGGCTGTTGAAGGCAAAGGTTCGCTTGAAACTGGTGCTGGAGTTTTCTCTCTCCAAATTCTTATTGTTTTTGGACAAATGACTACTCGTTCTTCGCCTAGGCGTGCGATGTCGCCGCCTATAGATTCTGCAAACTGGAAGAGTTCGTTAACTGCGGTTTTTACATCTTCTATGCTTTTGCCTGCAAGGGGTGTTACGCGTAAAATTATTATGTTACCGTTTTTTACTTCGATCTTGATGCTTTCAAGGTCAGATAATTCGCGCAGAGGCATGGCTTTGAGGTAGGTTTTGTTTGGAGGTTCTGTGACTTCTGGTTTTTGCTCGATAGGTTCTGGTACGGTTTCTTGGATGAGTGTGGTGGTTTCTTGGGGTGGCTCTGGAGTTGGAGGTGTTAGTTCTTGTACTGGTTCCATTGTGGGAGTAACTGGTTCTGAGGGTGTTTCTTCTTGAGTCTGCATAGGCGCTTCTGGTTGGGTTTCTTGAGGAGTTACGGCTGGTGTTTCCTGTTCTGGATGTTTCTTTTTGTGGAATAGGTTGAACGGCATTTTTTTCTCCTCTAAACCGATTAATATTCAAGCTTCAACAGTTAAGCGTTTCTTTATTTTCAACTCTCGTTAATGGTTTATTTTAGATTATTTGGCACCTAAATATTTGATTTGCGTTTCAAAACTCCATGTATTCGATTTTTATGTAAAAAATCTCTTATGAAAAAGTTCGAATCAATGGAGTGTTCCTGTAAGAAGATATTCTCCGCAGAAATCTTCTTTAGAAAATCTTGCTACAAACCGAATTTTATGCTAAGAGGACTGTGAGGTTGTTTATGACGGTGATTATTAGGAAAATCGTTATGCCTGCATAGGCGACTTTCATGAATCGGTTTGAGTACTTGAAAGTTTTAGTGTCTTTATCCACTGATTTGTTTAGGGTTCTTTTAGCTAAAATGTAGGTGAAACCAATCAGAAATGTCGCAGAAATTTTCACAGCAAAAAACGCAACAATGCTTGTGCTAACTATGCCGGTCATAAATGGGTTCAGTTCGGCTGCTCCAAAATACGTGACTCCTATAACGGTGGTTATGCAGTCGATTGAGCCTAATAGGATGATTAGAAAACTTGGAAATACGTCTGCCTTAATTGTGTACATGAAGCCTTCTCCTTCTCCTTTGCTTCTCCTTTCTTCTCAAAACACAGTTGGCTTACTATTAGGCTTAAGAACCAGATTGCTAAAATCGATATATTCCAAAACTTAAAACAGCAAAAAAGCTCTTTTTTCAAGGATCCCTAACTTACAATGCTGAACATTAATAATACATACACCCAATTAAACTTTATTGCGTTTATTCTCTTGCAATTACCATTGGTTTGTCAAGGAACCTTAACGAATGCCCATTGACTCGGTTGAAAAAATCAAGCATATCGCGTTCACGACTTTAATATTCCTTATAAGGTTGAAAATTATAGCTCCGAACTTCTTATCGGAAGGTGCTGGAAGTGGCGATTTGAAGCTTGAGGATGTTTTACACTGGAATATCAATCAAAATTATATTCGGGTTTTGGCGTTGGGCTGCTCCAAGTGATTTTGCATACTTTGACAGTTAACAATGACAAGCGGTTGCGTTTGTTTGGATGAAAGCGAAGGTTGAGAAAATTTTGCCAGATATATTCGTAAAGTGCTCTGGTCCCGACGTTGTTGTTCAAGCAGAGGATCTGATATATGAATCCTTCAGGACAATATCGAGAGATTGCCAAATCGAACGAAAACAACATTTTTATTCTAACATAGGTGAAAAACGGTTGCGCCCGTTCAGGTACTGCTGCTAACGTAAAATTTTGAATTTAACGAATATTTGACCAATCAATATTTGGTGGAACTATCCGGAATCTTCGAATATCTAATAATAACGATGAAAAAGAATAAACCGACCAAGAAATCCACCACAAAAAGAATTATTGTTGCATAAAATGAGCTTTGTGCACTAATCAATTGATTCCATCCTAAATAACCGAGAAATAAATCTATTATGATATTGATTGAAATAAATAATAGAATTATTCGGATTCGATTTCTATAAATACTTAAACCAGTCTCTCGGAGAGAAGGACTCATTATTAATGTTATTTGAAAATTTTTATTTAAAACTATTGGTACTTTCGGAAATCGAAAAGATAAATGACATTATATACATTAACAAATAAAATAGATTTAGCGCTAAAATGCGTATTTGTAAAATTGAGGTTGAAAAAATGAATTGTAAACGAATTATTATAGTTGGAATATTAACAATAGCTCTTTTGACTAGTATAGCTCTAGCTCCGTCAACCCACGCTATTGTAGCCCAATTAACCGCCAAAGAGCAGCTGAGGAACACGATTGAAGATGGATTCGGCAGTTATCTCGATGGAAAAAATTTAAGAATCGATAATGCCACGATTCAAAAGAATTTTTTTCCCTTCATTAATACAAATCCTATCTATAAGGAGCAATTTCAAAAACTCATAAACATAAGTAAAGCTGAAAGCGAGGCAAGACTGCCAAAAACAATCCCAGATATCTCAAAAGCTGTGATTCAAGCTCCATTCAAGATAGAAAATCGCACTATCAATGGAACATCTTATGAAGTTAGTTATAGCCATGCTTTCGCTGATGGACAAGATATAATAAAAATTTGTAGTGGGCAGGGGGATGACCCTCTGGCGTACATTTCGATAGATACTTTATACACAAACATATTTGGGTTCAATATAGAGGTTGGAGAACAACAGCACCTAATATTGAATTTTCCAGCAGGGGCTGATGCAACAGCATTTCTCCCATGGTTTGACATACAAGTCACTCACAGCACTAACCTAAACAACGTCGTATGGACTGTTACAGGTGGTCTATCAGGCATAACAGTATTTGGTCCAATAATTTCAGCAATAGAATGGATGTTCAGCAACAACAATCTCCAAGATTATAAGACCATGGTGGATGACTCGTATAATGCTAACCACGGATATACGATAAGAATGGACAACACAGTCATCTATCCATTTGCGTTGACAACGCTACTTCCAGATTTTGCTATTTATGCAAAATACTACTATAATGGGGGTGGTCCCGGCGATGACGGCGTTTGGGAAAAGGCATTTCCACTTGATACATCATATTTGTACTATGTTCTACAAGACCCTCTCGGGGCTGAAAGCAATGCTTTTCTGCTTGGGTATCTGATACATGACCGCTTAATACCTCAAATACCTCTTAATACTTGGGGTTGGATTACGCTTCCAGGCTTCATAGACCCTGACCCACAGTCAGGACCGACACCATTAAAACAGGTAACAATAGATTCCTATGACGCCACCGTTTCCACTACTGTTAGTGGCGCAAACGTAATAATCGATGGCTACTCTGTTGGAACTACAGGTTCAACTTATACTCTTACGCCAGAAACTCACTCTTTTATGACTTCGCCTACTTGGCACCTCTACGAAAACGGCTACCAATTTTTCAATTACAATGGATATGAGTATGATATTGAACAAACAATAGAAATAACATCGGACATAACTATTACTGCAAATTATGTTGAAACACAATGGTTTTCAGCTAGTGCTTTTGAACCCTCCACAGGAACTGTATGGACTGATATCTATATTGATGGTAACTATGCGGGCAATGGTGTAATAAATTTGGAGATACCTAAAGGAAGTCATTCAGTCAGCGTTGCATATCAAACTGTTCATTGGGGCGAACTAGTAACTTGCGATTACTATTCTGATACGGTCTATCTTGGAAATTCTCCAGTAGACAAATCATTTGAATACCATTTCGGGCAATAAAGAATCCCCTATCAACTTTTTTTATTTATTTAAATTTAGGTAAACTCCAGACTAAACAATTTATTGTTAAATTGTGGTTCACAAATTAAAAGTTCCAAAACTGCAGATTTCAGCGAAGAGAATTGGCTTTGTTGGGGTCTGGGCCAGAATGGTTCTGAGAAAATTATTGATTTTTAAAGCTTTAAATTAATAGTTTTTCATGATATCCAGAAAATCCCCATTCAAGTAAAAAGATTTTTTAAAATCATAATTGATTTTATCACTATTTATAACATCAACTATAATTTTTCCTTTAGAAGTCAAAATATATTTTTTTGCCCAATCTCTATGTAATTTCTCAATAATTTCGTTACTTTCTAAATGATAAAATATTGGGTATATAGTTCCTGAGCTAATTCTGACATTATATTTAATTCTTATTAGTTTTTGTATATTTGATGGATTTGAAATTCCAATTTCCTCAATTCTTAGGACAATTAAGATAGGTAAGATTGATTTTACAATTCTTCGGTGATTTTTAATAAAAAAATCTTTCACTTCCAAACTGTTTGTCGATTCGTCATCATATTTTACTAATTTGTTCTCCATCCAACTCACTATTCGATAATAAAACATATAGTCTGATTTAGTTCTACTCAAGGAACAAAGTGTTCCAGGATTGGAACACCATGTTCCACCAATAGAACTAAAACCTTGAAACAATTTACAGATTTACAAAAGGATAGGACGACAGAAGTCTTTATGATAGCGTTGGTTAATCAATCTACAAAAATTCAAGGAAAGGATGGGTGGAGGGCATTATCTTATAGGCATCGATGGCAAATAATGCCCCTACTTGAAGAAATAGTTAGATGTTTATTACGTTCATTTATTCGAAAAGAACTCATCAACTTCGGGTGAGCAATCATGCAACAATGCGCAAAATTTTTCCTAACAGTAACTCTCGCTATTTTGATTGTTGTATCTATTTTTACGGGGCTAACTTTACTAAGTAAACATACAAGGTCCATAATAATTGCAACGCCCACACCAATTCCGTTTGATTATTCTTTGAAAACTGCCACTAACAGTTGCTATACTACGCAGGGAGACGACATAAAATTGGAAGTAAACGTTACCTACCTTCAAGGAGAGCCAGAAAACATTACTCTAAAAATACAGGGAGCCCCAGATAACCTTGCATTTTCATTTTCGCAAGCCAGCAATATAACTAATAATGTAATAGGATATACCTTGATGCTTCATGCACCATTAAGTGTGCCAACAAACAAATATCACATGTTAATTACGGCCATATCAGTCAAAGGAATAGTTCGAACTGCCCCTCTCGATTTATCTGTTAATTGCTATTATGTGATAGTAAAAGGATCAGTAACAACTAATCCAGATATTATTCCAACTCAAATTCAATTCGAAGAACTTTCACCTCAAGGAAACACGGTACAGACTTTCAAAGCACCCGTAGAATCAGGGAACTTTAGCATAAAATTAGTAAATGAACAGTACTATGCGGTAAGTGTGTTTTGGGATAGAAATGGATTATCCGGGGTTAATCATTTTAATTTGCCTTGGGGTGCGTTAGCAGATGTTGGAGTTGACACATTAACTGTTCCATTCGAATTTACTTATTCCGCAGCTCTAATGAACAAGTTAAACATTGGCTAACTTGACTTGACCACGCAAATCGACGCAAGTATCTTTTTCGCTGTCAAAGTATTCTCTGTCACAGACGCCGCTATAAGAGATCTGGTTGGCAGGCACAGTGGTATTACGGAAATAACCAATAAAATGGTGGACAGCACTGCTTTTGTCTCATGGTTAATCAATTTCAGTTTATTGGTAGACTTCGGATATATTTTTTTCAGTAAAGAAATCTGAACTAAACTTAGAAGAGAGCTAACTTGGGGCTGCTGAGCAGAGTAGAATCTAAGTTAAAACGGTTCTCGCAGACTTGAAGCTGCCTGTTGAACACAACTGACCAATTTTTCAGAGCAAAAAAATCATGAGAAAGAAAATAAAGAATGATTAACCTATTTGGTCATAATAGGCAATTATCCACGAATCACTAAAAATTGGTCTATAATCCCCATTACTATACCCATCGTCTATGCTGGTTATATACCAATTATAGCCATAAGAATATGGATCTGACCAGGTTATTGAATGATAACCCTGGCTCAAATAAACACTAACTGGCGCAGTACCTACATTTTGCCCATCCACCGAAACGGACGGGTATGCTTGACCAAAATAATCTGAAAAGCCTTCAATTGTAACCCAATAGTAAGGAGTGCCAACGCATCTAAAGCACGCTTCTAGGGAATGGTCTCCATCCATTGTAACACTTATTGGATTGTCGGTAACCACTTGTTGGTCCAATAGCCAATGGTCAAATTCATAATTTTCATTGCTAGGTGTTGCTGTAACTTCTACTGTATCTCCAGGATTATAATATTGGGTTCCATAAATTGATGTATAGCCTGTATTTTCGCTCTGGACAATTAATTGCCGATAGCCAGTATTAGCCCAAACGGCGTCTACTAATATGTCACTATACGAATTAGTAGAAGAAATATTCATGATCACAGTGCCTGCTGTAATGAATTTGTACACGTTAGAGGTATACCCAACATAGACGTATGGTGCATCAAATTCTGAATTGGGACAACTTATTTGTACATACCCGATAAATCCATAGACCCATTCTTGAAGTGGTGCTGAAGGATAGTTACAGCCCATTAGAATAAGATAATCGCCAACATGTTGTGCCCCTGTCGGTCCTAATTTAGCAGGTACATAAAAGTCCCCGGTCGAATGAAGGCTCATTTCACCGACTACGCTAGCACCTGATGCGTTGTATGGAGCTAACAATCTAGTGTAATAGTAATCCCTGTAACCTTCAACATTATGTGGATCAGTTATACTTCCTCCCCCGAAAGGTTCAGTCCACAGCATGTTTGAAAGATAATTATCCGAAGGTGTTCCTGAATCTCGAACCGAATTTTTAGATAGCGCTTCTGTATTAGGGCTCAGAACAGCTCCATCTGTATTGCAAACTCTCTCCTGTTTAATTGCTATCTGGTTTAACCAAATATTTCTAACTTCATTAAGTTTAGTAGAATTTCCTTGGCAAATGGATTCCAAGTATTTTTCAAGAAAATCAGGCAATTTAGGATTTGTATCAAGTAAACTTGTTACCGCTGCGGAAAGACTACTGTTAGCAAGAGCTATGATGCATATAATCGTGAAACTGATAATGAGTTTACTCGAAATTCTCATAAACGCACCTCCAGGAAAATTCTTGATATCATTTGTTTTATCACCAAAATTTCAAAAAAACCGTCTGGAGTCTTTTTTATAGCATACATTTTTTCACAACTACTTTTTATTTCCTTTATTGTAATCAATAATTTAAAAAGAAAAGGTCGTTTTCGATTTTCGATTTTTGAAAAACCTTGTGTATAACTAATTGTAGTCAACTACATTCATATCAGGGTATTTTTCTAAATTCCTCTAAATTTGGCAAAATTTCTTTCTATTGTTTGCATTATTTACTTTACGATTTAATCGTCAAACCTTTAAAACGCTACAAACCGAACGATTAGAACAACCTTGTTATATAAAAAGAAGAACAAACAAAATTTTTTTAAATTCAGAAAAACTTTACGTTAGTGAAGGGAAGTAAATGAAAAAAGAAAGAAAAAAAGTTGTTATAATTTAACTTAATAGTTCAATTGGTTCATTGAACTTCAACCAATAATGGGAAGAAAGCAATCGAAAATTGAACCAAGCAATAAGAAGGAAGACCAAAAGTCAACTGCATCTTGAACTTTAGATATTATTTTACTAAATTGTTATTTTCTTTAATGGTTACATTTAGAAAGTAAAACTATGAAACATAATGGTTAGAACCGTTTATTTTTATATAAATGGGTTAGTTTTTTCGCTCGTTAGTTTCTTAGGGTTTTTGATGGATAAAGGCACTGTTTTGTGCGCATAAGCCTTATATTTTAAAGGTTAACCCTCTTTTGCTGAAGGCTTTACGATGCACAAGAAACTCTTAATTCCTGGCCCAACCGAAGTTAGCCAAGAAATCCTAAGTGAACAAACTCACCCGATGATTGGTCACCGAGAGAAAGAGTTCGCTGAATTTTACGGTGGAATAACCGGTAAACTTACCAAGTTTTTCGAGTTACAACCAGACTTCAAACCAACAGTCACTACTTCATCAGGTACCTTGTGGTTTGATATAATTGGTCGAAGTATCGTTAAACAAAAAGCTCTTGCATGCGTTAACGGAGCATTTAGCCAGCGAGCTGCCCAAACTTTAGCGGCATGCGGCAAAGAAACCGATGTGATCGAAGTTGAAATGGGTAAAGCTATCAAACCCAAATATAGTTGCTGAGAAACTTGCCAGCGGAAAATACGACACCTTAACGGTTTGCCACAACGAAACCTCCACAGGAGTAAGAAATCCAATAGCGGAAATCGGCAAGATGGTTAAAAAAGAGTTCCCGGAAGTCATCTTTGCGGTCGATGCTGTTTCTTCTATGGCTGGCGACAAAACTTTACCTTCAGAATTTAATTGTGACATCGTTTTTGGTTCAACCCAAAAATGTTTTGCGTTGCCACCTGGCTTGGCAATTGCCCTCGTCAATGACCGCGCAATCGAACGCGCTAAACAGATTCCTAACAGAGGAGCCTACACCGACTTAGTGGATATCTTTGAGTTTGAAAAGAAACATCAAACCCCCTTCACGCCAAACATTTCGCTTTTGTACGCTTTAGACAGACGCATGGATCTTTTGCTTGAAGAGACTTATGATAAGGTTTACCAGCGACATTTAGAAATGGCGAGGTACACTCAGCAATGGGCAAACAAGCACTTTGCTATGTTCCCTGAAGCAGGCTACGAATCCATAACTGTTAGTTGCATAAGTAACACCTTGGGCAAAAACGTCAAAGAACTTAATCAGAAGCTAGCCGAAAAAGGCTTCATGATTTCGGGCGGCTACGGTAAAATGGCTGAGAAAACCTTCCGCATCGGCCACATGGGCGAATGGAACCTTAATGGTATCAAAGAAGTTATTGGGTTAATTGACGCGATTTGGGGACTTTAAGTGACCATTAAAATTCTCGTTAGCGATAAAATATTTGATGAAGGCATAAGGCTTCTTGAAGAAAAAGGCTACCAAGTCACTCGGGCATGGGACACGCCGAAGTCTGAGTTGCCCAAAATCATTGCTGATTATGATGTGTTGATTGTGCGGTCAGCAACCAAAGTTAAAGGCGAACTGCTTGATAACGCCAAAAGGCTTCGCGTTATTGGGCGTGCTGGGGAAGGTTTAGATAATGTAGATTTTGAAAAAGCCAAAACCTTGGGCATTGCTTTGGTGAATACGCCGCATGTTTCCTACATGAGCGTTGCAGAACTAACCATCGGGCACATGTTGGCGTTATCACGAAACATTGTGCAAGGAACAACCAGCCTTCGCGAGGGCAAATGGAAAAAGGAAGAATTAATGGGTCATGAAGTTAACGGCAAAACTTTGGGTGTTATAGGTTGCGGCTTCATTGGCAAAACTGTGGAGCGTTTAGCTTTGGCTTTGGGAATGAAAGTGTTGCCTGTCGAAGAATGCGTGTATGATCGTTTTGTTCCGCTTGGTGAAATGTTGCCTCAAGCTGATTTCATTACAATTCATGTCCCCCTTACTCCTCACACGCACCACATGATATCTACTAAAGAGTTTAATCTAATGAAAAAAGGCGTTGGACTAATCGATTGTTCTCGAGGTGGAGTAGTGGATCAAGAAGCCCTCTACCAAGCTCTCGTCTCGGGCAAAGTCGCAGGTGCCGCACTCGACGTCTTCGAAGAAGAACCACCCATAAATAGCAAACTCTTGACACTGAGCAACGTTATAGCTACGCCCCATATGGGTGCGCAAACTCATGAAGCACAATTCAAGGCAAGTATCCAAATAGCTAAAGCAGTTATTGAAGCGCTTGAAAAAAAATGAGTTGTCCTGTTTGGTTGATGTTAGACCCTTTAAAGCCATAGGCTACACCCAGAAGGCGGGCAACGCAGAGGATTTGATAACTCAGCCATACGACAAAATAGACTTAGAAATGCAGAAAGCGTACTATGCGAAGTCGCCTTACAATTATTGCCGCTTGATTTTGCCTTTGGAAGAAAACAAGTACCAAGTCGCGAACGATCGCATTATGCTGTGGCTTAAGGAGGGTGTGATGGCAAAAGAAACCGAACCAACCATTTTTGTTTCACGTCAAGAATTTACTCTCGACGGAAAAAAATATGCCCGCACAGGCTTAATTGCGGCGCTCCGGCTTTACCCGTATAGCGAAAACATGGTGTTTCCCCACGAAGCAACCTACAAAGCCCCGAAAGCTGACCGCTTAAACATGCTTCGCACGGTGCAAAAGGATCTTGAACCTGTCTTCTTAATGTATCAAGACCCAGAAAACCTAACCATCAACATTTTTAATGAAATCTCCAAAACAAAACCGGTCATTCAAGTCACCGACTCACTTGGTATCAAACATACTCTTTGGAAAATCAGCGCCCCCAAAACAATCCAGCAACTCCAAGCCATTCTATCCCCAAAAACCATGGTTATCAATGATGGTCACCATCGTTATGAAAGCGCCCTGGCCTACCGAGATGAAATGCGGAGCAAGGGCAATTGGACCGAGGATTCAGCCTTCAACTTTCATATGAGTTACATGGTGCCCGTTCAAGAAGTAGGTCTTGTGGTTTTGCCAACGCATAGGCTGCTTAAAGACTACAAGTTAACTGATGATTTGCTGCATGCCTTCAAGTTTTTCTTTGACGTCCAAGAAGTTCAACCTAACGTTGATGGATTAGAAACTTTTCTCAATAAACACGTTAACGAGCATGCTTTCTGCATTTATGACGGTTCAAAAGCTTACGGACTACTGTTAAAGCACGACAAAGCAGTCTATGAATTTGTAAATGCTAATGTGTCTAAAGAAACCAAAATCTTTGACGTTGTTATCCTGCGAGATATAGTTTTCAAGTTTATCTTAAAAACTGGCGAGTTAAACATCGATGATAACATTCTTTATGTGCGTTGGACTAAGGCTGCAGTAGAAAAAATTGATCGTGGCGAAGCCAGCCTAGCGTTCCTTGTTAACCCGATTAGTGCTAAAACAGTTGCAGAAATAGCGCAACAACACGAACTCCTGCCAGAGAAAAGTACAGATTTTTATCCAAAACTGGTGTCGGGTTTGATGATGATGGATATTTCTGCTAGCGAAAAGCTATAGGCTCATTTTCTGTTTTAGCGTTTTCTTGATGAAAACAATTATTAAGCGATCGGTAGAAACTGAGAGCTAATCCTAAAAAGAGGAAAGAAAAATGACTGAAACAGAAAAAATAGCATTACCCACTCCAATTTCACCTACAAAAAAATACGCTGCTGAACTGATTGGAACGATGGTTCTGGTACTCATAGGCTGCGGTAGCGCGGTCATAGCCGGCTACAACATTGGATTCTCAGGCATCGCTTTTGCTTTCGGACTTGCAGTCTTAGCTATGGTTTACGCCATAGGCGCAATTTCTGGCTGCCACATTAACCCAGCAATTTCGATATCGATGTTCGTCGCGGGAAAATTAAGCGCAAAAGATACAGCATTATATGTTGTTTTCCAATGCATAGGCGCAATAATCGGTGCGAGCATACTCTACGCAATAGCGGTCGGAAACCCCACATACAGCTTAGCTGTAAACGGTTTGGGACAAAACGGCTACGGCATTGCATCTCCAGCAGGTTACAATATGACCTCCGCCTTCATCGCTGAAATAGTCTTAACCTTCATATTCCTAATCGTTATCTTCGGCTCAACCAGTGAACGTGCACCTAAAGGATTCGCAGGCTTATCCATCGGCTTAACCCTAGTAATGATCCACCTTGTAGCAATACCAATCGACGGCACATCCGTGAACCCAGCAAGAAGCTTAGGCCCAGCACTCCTCATGGCTATAACAAACACCACAGCTCTAAGTCAACTTTGGCTATTCATCGTCGCACCAATAATCGGCGGAATCTTAGCAGCAATCGTCTGGAAAATCTTTAAACAAAAATAGAACAACTATTTCCTTTCTTTTTTATCTTTTTTGAAAAAAATTATTTGACAAATTTTGTTGCGTGCCGTTTGAACCGTTTTTTACAAACAAGGCTGCAAAAATAGAATGTTTCTCCATCATAAGAAATTTTGAATTTCGCTGTATTCTCGTCTAGAACCATTCCGCAAACAGGATCTCTATATGACATTACTTGTAGGTAACCCTCAACCACAAGATTCTCTTTTCTTCCTATTATGGTTAGTGGTAGCTTAAACTAAAAGCAACGAGATTTCTTCGTCCCAAAACAATTTCTGACAACTATTTAAGGCTGGCAAAGTAAATTTGGAGAAATTTGCCATATAGTTGGTTAATCGTCTTCTGCGTCTTCTTTAGCTAACTCAACTGAAACTGAGTCATCGTGGCTGACGGCGTTTTTGCTTGTTTTCTTTTTGCTTGGTCCTTCATCTTCTCTTCCCTTCATGAAGCCTTCTTCAGCTGCGGTGATTTCGTCATCGTCGAGCATTTCTTCTCTTTCTTTTGAGTTGTATATGTCATCGGTTTCTTCTTCTATGTCAGGTTTGGGGTCTCCAGTAAAGAAGTGTGGTAGGGGCTTTTTTTTGGCTTTACTCATTGTTATATATCTCCATTTAAGCTTCAAGCTTATGCTTTGTTAGATTCAACTTGTGCTTTTAAAGGCTTTTATGACTATGTGATTGGGGTTTGACAGTCACAAATCCGGAGATTAAGCATTACTTGCCAAAAATCAACAAACAAAATAACGATAGTTACTGGAGTTATAATTTTTATGTGTTTAATTCTATTGATTACAAAAATGATCTAATTAAATTAAATTTTGATGGTTTTTAGTGGCAAACTACAATTTTTTGGTCAAAATAGTGCCTCAACGTGCCCTTTGCCTGAAATCTTGCTAAACCTTTTTATACGCGCCGCACCTTTTTTGGGCTGTCACATTAATCATGCTATCACCAAAGCTTCTGAAGCTTTTAGAGACATCATGAAATATCCTGTGGCAGAAGAAACAAAAGTATGCAAATTCAATCATTTAAGGACTTGCCATTATCATGTGAAGTCCTAAAAAGTATAGCAGAACTCGGGTTTGATAGTCTTTTTCCAATTCAAGCTCAAGCAATAATCCCCTTACTCGAAGGCAAAGATGTCATCGGGCAAGCACAAACCGGAACAGGAAAAACAGCCGCTTTCGGCGTACCAATGGTTCAACGTATAAACCGTGAAATCCGTGGCGTTCAAGGATTAATTTTAGTTCCAACCCGCGAATTAGCTGTGCAAGTAGCTGAACAAATGACGCTTTTTGCGAAATACGCAAAACTGCGAGTTTTAGCTGTTTACGGTGGAGAATCAATCAACAAACAAATCCACGCATTAGCCAGCGGAGTCCAAATCGTTGTCGGTACTCCTGGAAGATTAATCGACCTTATGGAAAGGCGCGTGTTAAATCTTTCAACTGTAAAGATAGTGGTTCTTGATGAAGCTGATCGTATGCTCGATATGGGCTTCACCGAAGATGTTGAGTTCATTCTCTCAAAAACACCCAAAGACAGGCAAACAAGTCTTTTCAGTGCAACCATGGAACAATCAGTCATGCGCGTCTGCAACAAGTACATGAAGAACCCAGAGAAAATCCTCGTCAGCAAAGACGAAATCGCATTAACCCAAATGAAACAGTTCTACACTGTCGTTAACCAAAACGGCAAATTCGGAGCACTCTGCGACATCTTACATGACGATCGCGTCGACAAAGCAATAATTTTCTGCCGCACACGCAGAGAAACCAGCCGCCTCTCAGACCAACTCTACCGCAAAGGTTGCCGAGTACAAGCACTCCACGCAGGCTTCACACAAGCACAGCGAGACCGCGCAATCAGCGAGTTCAAAGCAGGCCGACTAAATCTACTTGTAGCAACTGACGTTGCAGCAAGGGGCTTAGACATCGAAGGTATAACACACATAATCAACTACGACGTACCAAACGACGCACCAGTTTACTTCCACCGCATAGGCAGAACTGCACGCAAAGGCGAAGAAGGCACAGCAATCACATTAGTTAGCTACGGCGAAATGTCAAACTTTAACCAAATCAAATCGCTGACCAAAACTAAAATCGAAGAAATCAAGCCAGCCTCTAATGAACGCAGCGAAGATTCGCCAATTCAAAGCTTTTACTAAAAAGCTTTCTTTATTTTCTTTTTTCTTGTTTATTTTTAGGTTATTTCATTAAAACTTAAAAGAACATCGCACTTATTGTAGAGTCATGAGCAAGCTCTTAAACGACGTCATTTCAGGTTTTGCAAGGTTCACAAATAAGAGTTTGATAAAAAACCTTCTCGTTACTACGCTTTGCGTATTGTTTATTCTTGTTCTGGTTTTTTATCCTTATCAATATTACGAGTCAGCTGGCAGAAACGGAAACTCCGGCTTCCAAGTTGGCATCCATTATGTCTATGAACAGGATTTCCTTGACCAGATTTATGGTCAAGTCACGCAGATTCATTATTTAGGCTTCAAAGCTATACGGATAACTCTTGAATGTAATCCGTTCGACTTCAACGATACCACAAACAAAAAAACGGATATGTTCTTTTCAGCTACCGCCAATTATGGTTTAGCCGTGGCACTAGTAATTCAAAACTTAGAGTCAATCGATAAAGTGAACTATTATCTCACGCGTTGGGGAAGTCACCTATCGTACATCCAAGTTATGAATGAACCCGAGTTATCCTCAACTTGGTCCGTTGGATCAATATTCTCTGATGATGAAATCGTCACTAACTTTGACCAGATGTACGCAACTGTTGCAGCTCACAATCTTCCCGTCCAACTCTACACCAATTTCGGAATCGGCTACGTCCTCAGAAGTAACGTGCCTATTGAGGTTAGCAAAAAACTCGATTTCGTTGGCTTAGACATATTTATGGATTCTTTTCTTGTGCTCTCGCCGCATTTCATTCAAAACCTACAGGACATTACACACAAAAACGTGTTGATAACCGAGTATGGCATGTCGACGAGTAATGGTCAAACTCAAAGTGACTTCATAATCAAGGGGCTTAACCTTTTCAAAAGTATGGGTCTCCCGGGATGCTGGTTGGTTTACTGGAATAGTGCTTTTGACAATTATGGAATTCGGGGTAGAATCGCGGAACAAGCAATAGGTGATTGGATTGCAAAAAATTCTAACTGAAAATAGAGTCTTTAACCATTTGCGGCATTTGCATTTAGTAGAGAAGCTTCTGCTTCAAGGCTTGATTTTAGCCGTCATATTGATTGTTGTGAAGATTCAGTTGGACGGTGCAGCGGTCGCTTTTATCGATTATATGCCACCCATAGGGTTTGCTCTTTTAATTTTCTTAACATACTTCGTTCAACCAATACTTCTAGGTGTTGTCAACATATTCATCATAAACACTCTCTTCGGGACTAAAGGTTGGCAAGTAGGTTTTTGGCTTAACGGTGTATTTTTGCTCCTTGCATTTACAACCATCAACCTTGTTCTGCAAATGGTCCTAAACTTGACTTTCACATACGTCGCCGTAATCGATCTTGTCCTTTTGGCCTTTCCATTTGGTTGCTTAGCTCGCTTTAGTAACGGTGGATGGAAAAAACCCATCGACTAACCTCTAACCATGCTGCAACTCAATTAGCTGTTTGGGGATTTTCTGTAAAAGATTAAGTGAGGGCTTGTGAAAGGGTAACGTTATGGTTGATGTTTCGCTGCTTATTCGTCTTGTTTTGGAGTTTGCTGTAGGCAGTTTATGGGTAATAGTAATTACACTTGTTGCGGAAAAGAAGGGTAGTGTTCTTGGAGGTGTTTTGGGCGGTCTTCCCTCAACCTCCGCTTTCTCTTTTTTCTTCATCGGCATCAACCAATCCTCGACCGCTGCTGTTCAGGCAACCACCGTTTTCCCTTTAGCCTTCGCAGTCACCATTGTATACTTGTTCTTTTTTGCCTATTTTACCAAGAAAAGTTTCAGCAATGGCATAATAATTTCACTTTCTATGTGGTTTGTAGTTTCTGCCTTAATTGTTGTCTCTGGGCTTAGAGATTTTTGGGTTGCCCTATTTGGCGGAACCATAATTTCTCTTACAACTTATTTTGCTTTCACTAAAAAGCTGAAGTTGCCCAACCTAAAAGGTAAACAAAAACTCTACAAACCCCACGAAATCTTGTTTCGCGGCGTTGGTGCTGGGTCTTTGGTTGCGGTTTCAGTGCTTTTGAGCCAAATTGGAGGACCAATATTGGGTGGTATAGCTGCGGCATTTCCAGCAGTTTTTACTTCAACCCTGATAATTCTCAACAGAAGCAAAGGGACAGAATTCTCTCGCGCAATAACAAAGCCCTTGGTGTTTTCTGGTATCCTAACGATTTTTCCTTATTGCGTAGCGGTGAGATATTCTTATCCGGTCTTCGGGGTTTGGCTCGGGACCTTAATCTCCTATGTCATTGTTGTTCCATTGGCAATTCTTTCTTATCGAAGTCAAACTATAGAGAAAGTTCTGCTATAATGCTTGGGCTTGTAAAATTATTGGTAATCTATTTTATTTGAAAATGTATTGTGCTAGAAATCCCTTGTTATGGAAGGTGGTTTTTGTATCTTTAGTAGATGCAACAATTGGTTTTCAGAATCGCTGTTGCAGCAGCATCAGCAGCAGCAACTTCTCGGGTTTTCATGACTGGTTCATTGTTCAATTCTTAACAGGCAGAAAAGTCAAATTATTTTAGATATGAAAAAATCGCTTGCTGTTCATCAATAGATTTGAATGGAAAAAAAGAAAAGACTGCGTCAATGGCTATTTTTTGTTGTTTGAGTACCATTGGCTAAGGTCTGAGTGGCAGAAGGGGCAGGATCCTTTGGTGTGGAGAAGTTTGTTTCCGCAGTTGGGGCAGAAGGCGGTATCTGGTTTCTGGGCAGGGGTAGCTGATGTTTCTGTTGCCTCTTGGGAGATTTTTTGTGCGCGGGTCTTTTTGGGCGTGCTTGATTGTTTTTTATTGCGTGCAACCAAGAGAAGTGCGACTATCACAATGATGGCTATCAGAAGAATGGCTGCTAAAATCATGGGGTTCGACAGAGGGCTTGTAGGACCTTTTATGGAATTCGTCGTTGGTGTTGCGGTAATTACTATCAGGGGAGTAGCAGGAGTAGCTGTGGGCGTAGGTTGATTCCACCACTGATTGATTGAAGACGCATCGTAAGCAGAGACATGGGACTGTAAGTCAAGTTGGCTAAATCCAGTTTGCACTCCAGCTGGAAGTGTCAACATCTGGTTTGCTGTTACAGTAATGTTGCTGTTAGTGTATTGATCAACAAATATGACTGAGCCATCCATAACTTGGATCGTTGTTGAATCGTTAGAAACTGTCACAACATAGTCGGTTCCAGCGCCCATTACCAATCCTTGAGGCACCTGAACTGGTCTTACGTTGCAGGTTCCATCTTGGGGCGAAATTTGTTCATGAACGTATGCGATACCTGTGCCCAACAATAACGTTCCTTCAACGATTGCTGCACCTGTTAAAGCAATAGGAAGTGTCTCGCCCAAAATCAGCATGCCAACGCCGATTTCTATGGGAAGCGTTATGGCGATTTGCCCGAACTCGTCAGATTCCACCCCTGTTTCAAAAGGAATTGAACCTGTGGTTGGTGAGGGCACGGCAGCGTAAGTTATGTTTCCATTTAAAGGATCAGTTTGGGGCTGAAGATATAGCCATCCAGCATCGGAGTTTGCTCCCAAATATAAGGTTCCGCCATTGTCTGGATAGTTGAAAATCACCATTCCATCTCCGCCTGTTTGAATTTCTGTTCCCGTGCCGATGGAGCTTTGGGTGGTGACTGCTGCGCCGGTTTCTGCAAAAACCGCTGACCCCTGGACCTGAGAAACGCCTGTTAATTGGTCTAATGTAGGTGGAGCGGGCGCCGGGGTTGGAGTCGCAGTTGGCGCTATCGTGGCAAAAGGAGGCATAGTGGCTGATGAACCATCTCGTAGCACAATTATTCCGTTTGTGTCAGTTGTTTCGGAGGGTCCAGTTAATGTTGCAGTTATGATGTCGGTGGTGAAGGTTCCAGCTAGATGTTCCCCGTTTCCTGTACTTGAACCCAACTCATCAGCAGTAAAGCTTGCGCCGGAAACTGTCCCGCTAAACACAATTTGATTAAACCCAACAATAGGAACACCACCATAACCATATTCATTCAAGTAGGCAGGATCTGTAACTGAACTTAACTCATCAACATTCAACACTATACTTAGCGAATTACCACTTTGAGTAATAATCATAGTATACGTTACACTTACATCATTCATTCGCATGGTTGGGTCAAAAGAATCCATTTCATAGTACTTTTCAGGGATAGCGTTTTTCCATGTTCCAGTTAAATCTCTAGCAGGTGTTAGAGCATCCAGCGGCGCTATCAGTACCGCAAGCAGCAATAGACCTACAATAATTGGTGTAATAATTTTGAAGTTAGTAACTTTATTTTTTTGCATATGGACTCTCTTCCATTCAAGCGCGTTACCGACATTATTATTAACCTTTCAGGAGCCCTACTCAATAGTACTAATCAACAGCTTGCCGCGTGAACCTGTGTAAAAATAGAGTTTGTACTTGAGGCAAAACAAAGAATAAACGTTTTTGAAATTTTTTTACATCTACATTCAAGACGACGATGTTGTCGTTGGTTGCTGGGTCTTTTTGCCTCCAAAATAATTCTGTTGTGATATCAATAATTCTTATTGTTATTTTTTTGGCAAAAGTTCAGCGAGCTCAGCGGTTGCTACACATACTGTGCTGTCGGCGGCACCGTAATAAATTAGAAGTTGGTTATCCATCATAACTTGTCCACAGCTGAAAACTACGTTAGGGACTTTTCCATAGCGTTCATAATCTTCTGTCGGAGTAAGAATTGGTTCTTTCGAGCGGTAGAGCACTTTCTCAGGGTCGTTTTTGTCCAGTAGGGCAACGCCCAACGAGTAGACTCTGTCCATGCTTACTCCATGATAGATTAGTAGCCAGCCTTCGTTTATTAAAATTGGCGGTCCTGCGGCGCCTACTTTCCATGAATCCCAGCTATTTTCTCGAGTACCTAGAATATATTTTAAGCCGTACCAGCGATTTAGATCGTTTGAGCGAGCGATGCAAAGGTCAGGTTCTAATCTGTGAAACATTACATAGTCGCCGTGTATTTTCTGAGGAAATAGAACTGCATCTTTATTGTGTATTCCTGGAAAAGCCAAAGTTCTTTCACCCCAGTTCCATTTTCTAGCTAAAAAATCATCCACGTTTATGGATGTTAATGCGATTTGGTATACTTGATGTTGAAAGTGGGTTCCAAAGGCTGTATAAGCCATAACTAATGAATTGTCAAATAGAGTTAGACGGGGATCCTCGCAACCTTGGCATTCGATCTCATTTGTTGGGCTGAAAACTGGTAGGGGTAAACGTTCATCTATGTTGTAGCCGTCCGAAGAAGCTGCTAGTCCTAGGCGTGAAATGTTATCTGTGCCCATTGCTCTGTATAGAAGGTGGACCCGGTTGTTAGCGGCAAAAGCTGCTGCATTGAAAACTAAGCTTGATTCCCAAACATGTGTGCCTATAGGCTCAAGTATAGGATTATGCGCGTACCTTATCACCGTTCTTTCTCCCCGTGTCATCTCTTTTGCAGTTACAGTTCACAAAGTTCATTTAATATGTGTCTAACAGATATCAACCCTACAAGTTTTCCACCTGTGGTTATCACGGGTAGATGCCTAATCTTATGAAGTTTGATAATGTTTTTTGCTTCTTCAAATGTGGAGTCTTCGTTAACTGTAAAAGGATTTTTAGTCATAATTTTTTCTAAAGGTGCATCTAAAGGCAAATTTTGAGCTACAACTCTTATGGCATCTCGCTCAGTGAAGATGCCTACGCATTGCTGAGCATCGTCGACAACCACTACGGATCCAATGTGCCTTTTGAAAAGGACCTCAATAGCGTCCTTCACAGGGACGTTTCCGTAAGTGGAAACTACTTCTTTTAACATTAAATCCCTAGTCATCATATCACTTGATCTCCATCTTTAATCAGAGTTTACGAATTAATAAATGAATGAAAAGATTGTTTTGACTCAATGAATCGCCAACCTTCACTTTTGGGAACTGGTTTTAAAATTACCCTTGTAGCCTATCCTATTTGTCTTCCAGATTAAGACGCGCTTGTAAATAAGCTAAAGTGGCCTCGGCACCTTTGTTCTGATTTAATCCTTGGGGTGTTATGCCGTCGCAGCAGCTCCCATTTTCGGGGTCGTACAACATTAGGCCTTTCAGATTCCCGCCCAAAAACCATTCAAAGGCTTGGTAAGCTGCATCGAGATAGCTTTTTTCGCCTGTGTTTCTATAAGCGGCGATTGCCGCTTCGGTTGTGCATGAGGCTTCGATGGATTGTTGGTCGTAGATTGCCCGCTCAGATCCCTTTCTGTACCAACCACGATTTCCTATAGGAACGAATACGTTATTTATTGTTTGAATGTTTGTTAGAAATTTCATAGATTTTATTGCTACTTCCAGGTATCTGCTTTCTTTTGTGGCTTCGTAAGCCAAAAAAAGTGAGTGGGGTAGTCGCGCATTAGAATAAGTTAGAGAGGATTCAAACCACTCCCAATCTTCTGAGGATTCAACTGCAAATTGTTTAGTCAGCTTATCGGCGAGTTCTTTGATGTTCAGTTTGACATTTTGGTCTTCTGGATAGGCTTTCTGATAGTGAAATAACCCCAAAATTGAGTAGGCTACTGCTCTTGGTGATGTGAAGCTTGGTGACCATTTGAAAACTTTGTCAAATACTTCTTTAGCGAGAAGTTTTGTATCTTGTGGCAATTTTGAGTTCAAACAGTATCCGCATGCCCAGATTGTTCGGCCCATGCAATCTTCGGATCCTATTTCATCTGTAAGTTTGCGGTCATAGGTGAGGTAGTTGAACATTTTGCCGTCAGTCCTCTGCATGTAAAACAGTAGGCTTAGATAGGTTCCAATGAGTTTCTTAACTTTTTCATCATTAAATAAACTGAAATAGTTGGTACATGCAATTAGAGCTCTTGTGTTATCGTCTGTTGTGTACCCTTCTTTTTTATTGGGTGTTGCGAATTTCGAGTGTTGGAGCATTCCAACGTCGTCTGTTAACGCTTCAACAAAATCTAGTTTTATTGGAAAAATTTTCAACTTAGCCTCACTCGGTCTCAGTTACTGATTTAATTCGTTTTAGATATTTTTTTGCCACGTTTTTCCAGAGGAATTGTCTACTATATTTGTACGCTCTTTTTTGCATTTGCCCGCGGAAGTTTTCATCTAAGAGTCGGTTTATGCCTTCTGCAATTGAGGTGGAGTCCTTAAATTTGCATAGAATTCCTCTATCGTTAGCCAAGACTTCTTGGGCGTGATAATAAGGAGTAGACACAATAGCTTTTCCGGCGCCAAGGGCATAGATAAGTGTGCCACTGCTGATTTGGTTTGGGGAAATGTAGGGAGTTAAGTAAATGTCTGTTGCCTGAAGCAATTTGATGAGTTCGCGTTTAGTAATGAATCTGTTTGTGAACCTGACGTTTTCTTCCAATCCGAGTTCACTGACAAGCCTTGTTAGTTCATTTCGGTATTTTTCGCCCTCATGTTTTCTGACTTCAGGATGGGTTTCTCCGATGATGAGGTAAATTATTCGGGGTTCTCTTTTAATAACTTCGGGAAGAGCTTGAATAGCGTATTCAATTCCTTTGCCGCTGCTTATTAGCCCAAAGGTGGATGCTACCAGGCGCTCTTTTAGGCCTAGTAATTCCTTGATTGATTTGCCTTTTGTGCAATCAATGCTTGGGCAACCGTGCGGAATAACAACACATTTCTTGTAAGGTATTCCTTGTTTTTTTAACATATCGATTGCGGCATGAGCGATTACAATAACCGATTCACTTCTTTCAATTATGTATTTTAGGACTTCAATCGCTTTTTTATCAAAATTAGGTTGTACGGTGTGAAGAGTGGTGATGACTGGTTTTTTGACGTTTTCTAAGAAGAGCTTGAGGTGTTCACCGTAATCGCCTCCGTACAGGCCGAACTCGTGTTGGATAACTACCAGCTGAATATTTGACGAGTTAACGTATTCGGCTGCTCTAACGTAGTCTTCGGCATCATCGCGTTCAATTATCCATTTGACATGCCTGTCGTAGTCGTAAATCGCGCCTTTTTCGTTTATGGCAATTATTGACTGCTTAAATCCTTCTAAATCAGATACTGCATCAATTAGGTCTTTTGTGAAGTTTGCAATTCCGCATTCTCTTGGGGGATAAGTGCTCAAATAAGCAATGCGTTTTGTTTCATTATTCAAAATAAGTTTTTGCATTTTACATGAGCTCGCTTTTTTATTGTTTATTATCCCAAATTTCCCTTTTTTGCAACTTTGGGAATGCCGATATTTCGAAATCAATCAGCTTTTAGTTTTCAGCGAAGAATTAAGTCAGGATATTTCTGGTTTTGAGGCCTGAAGCCTTGCTTTTCTTCACCTAATACTTATCCTCCGACCTTTATGTCTGTTACCTTCAATTTTTATGATCTTTTTTATTCAGAAAAGGAGATGGATTACTTCCCTGATTTAGTTGTCTATACATCCATTTTCAAATTTTTTAAGAAAAAACGAATAGCGGATAAACCAAATATATGAGGGTACTTCAAAAGTTCCTTTAACTTGAGTTAGTTGTGACTGTAATGACCCAATCACTGAAGTTAATATTCTATATTTTAACGTAATATAGGTTAGTAATATTATCGAGGTGGGATGTTTGAAAATGAAATTAAGTGGGCGATGCCCCTGCGGTTATTTTTTTGATGTTTTTAATGATGATGCTAACGCTGCCATCGATGAGATAAGGTTACATTTTGAACGAGTACATAAGAATCTTCTTCCTTTTGGAATTACTGACAAGGAAGCATTGGCTCTATTAAAGAAAGAGAAACCACATAAGAAACGTAATGTTTCTTAAGCAATTTTTATCAGCGGATTATATGATTTCGGGAATGGTTGAACTGAAGGCAAACATGCTCCAAATAAAAATTCTTACTGTGTTGAAGTTATCGAGATTCACAAGCCCCAGAAGACGTAAATAACGAATTCTTAAATCGGTGTTTAGGGCAATTAGGTCGATTTATTGCGGTTTTAAGATATTTTCATGCGTCTTTGATGGTTTAATCTCGCTTTAGGTCTCCAGAATTTGGGTTTATCCAGATTGTCATGTTTCAGAGGCGGTTTAAGCTACTTAGCGATTGTTTGATTCAGGGAATCAAGCAATTTGTTGATAAAACTTTTCTCTTTAATTGGAAATGAATCTAAAATCACAAAAATAGAACGAATTATTGGGTGTTATTGTGCCATGCCTATCACAAGTCGTTATATGAAATAAGACGATATATGTTTACAAAGAGTTAGTCGCAATGACAAAGAACCAAGAAATTAACTTCACTTCGGACCAAGAAAGAAAAATCAAATCCACCCAAGTTAAAAAAGGGATGCCTACTATCAGATGCATATGCGGCATGAGGATTTTAGTAGTTCCAGATTTGAAAGCTATGAACCGCGCCATCAAAAATCATTTAGCTGAACACCAGCAAGCGGATTATTCTTCAGTGCATGACTCACTGGAGTCTTTTTTGACCGAGCAGATTTTGATAGCGGCAAGCAAAAGGAATCTGCCCAATGTTAGTTAGCGAAGAATAGCTTACAAAGACCCTAAATTTGGGGTAAAGTAGTAAAAAGGTTTGGTATCCTTTGATTTTTTGAAGTCTTCAGAACGGATACCAAAACGCCTTAGTTCTTTAAAAGTGAACTAATACACGATTCTTTATGAGCAAAAACAGTTTTTGTGTAGTGGCATTTGTTTGCATAGTTCTATTTTCTAGTGATTTCTCAATTTTTAAAAAGAAACTTGAAAAAATAAGCAGCAAAGTCCGTATCTTAATCAATTTGCAAAGACAATATAGCCTTCATCTGATATGTTATGGAGTTTTCAAAAAATTTATTAATTATTTCAAATTTTTATAGTTGAAAACTAACTTGTAACAGGGAAGCATTTGCCTACGTTTACGCCTTTTGGCTCGGAAGAAGTTGTGGAAAAAGAGAAACTGGCTTTAGAAGTAATAAGAGCGTGCCGAACAGACCAAGGTTTCAACGCCAGCACGCAGCTTTATCATCAGCTTTGGCTAAGAGACTTGGTTTACTCGGAAGATGCCCTGCTACGACTTGGATTTCGAAGGGATGTTGAAAATCACTTTTCTGAATTTATAGCATTGCAGCGCAACACCGGGCAAATGCCAACAGTCATTGATTACGGACCAAGCAAAGTGATTCGTCAAAGATATCAGCGCTGCCCATCTGATGCAGAAATTTTGTTTGTCATTGGAATGAATAAGCTAGTAGACGTTGGGTGTGACGAGTTTTTTGATGAAAATATGGAATCCATGAAATTATGCGTTGCCTTTATCGAGAATAAGCTGGATTCGCATAGGTTTATTCCTGGTATGGATTGGAGGGATGCAATGCCCGTCTACATCGGCAAGTACCTTTTGGCAAACCAGATGCTATTGGCTGATATGTACGAATTGCAGGGAAACTCGCAGGCGTCGAATTTAGTTAAGGAAAATGTGAACAAGCTCTTTTATTGTGGAGATTTAGGTTGGTATGCAGACTCTATACATTGGAGTGGAAATGAGCTAAAGATGGATCGACACTTCGACTCCCTCGGTAATGCCTTAGCAATCCTCAATGGAACAGCTTCAAAAAAAGTTTCAGAAAGCATACTTAGGGGCTTTAATGTTGCAAAAACACCTTTTGGCTACAGAAACATTGTGCCCTACTACGTAATCAACAGAGAGAAGGCATTAGCTACATGGTACAAGACATGCCGAGTACCGTTTGCAGTATTCCTCAGAAATAGGACTGGCAAATATCAAAACTCAGCAATATGGCCATTTGTCGAAATAAGAGTGATTGAAGCACTAAGAAAACTACAAGCCAAAAACGAAGCTGATTCAGCAACCAACACTATGATTAAACGCCAAGGCTTCAACGAGCTGTACGATCCAACAACTGGTTCGCCGGAAGGAAGCGATGGGCAGCTCTGGACAGCAACGGCGACACTTGAGGCGATTAATTACTTTAATAATCAATAACTAAATTGCAGTGCGAACGGGGTAGAGACGAATAATTTTGTAAATTCTGGTCCAAATTTTAATAAAGGCAAGTCTTAAATCTGAAGCTGAGAATCAAAAAGTGATGACTTTAATGAGTAAAAATTCAAGCACTGAGATTATAGAAAACAATGGAAAGCAAATCAAAGAGAAATATGGTGTTGAAGTTTATCGATTGTTTCATGGTCTATCATGCACTAAGTTAGACAAAGAACAAGGATATTTCCTGCTTACGTTAATGGATGAACTTCTAAAAGTTAAATGATTGATATTGGGGAGCAAACTAGAACAGAATTAGCCTCTAAATCAGCAACAGTGGCGGGCGGGGAGGGATTTGAACCCTCGACCCCCAACTTAGGAGGCTGGTGCTCTATCCGTACTGAGCTACTCGCCCAACTATTCTTTAAAATGGTGTCTGATTCTATTTGACCATTTTGACCTTTATTATGACCTAGGTCAATTAAGCCTTTATTGCTATCAGATAATTGAGTTTGAGATAAAGTTTCTCTGTGATTCAATAACTCTTTATCTGCATAAACCTTGGATTGTTGATGATAGTAGAATCTCTTAGTTGTAGCATCTTTGTGTCTTACTCCAAAATATCTAGCTTCACCTTTACTGTTGTAGAATATTTTGCAGAGAATCCTCATATTACAGACTTAACACAAAAACTTACGTACACATCTTATCTTCATTCTTGACCAATCCCTCAGTTTGGGGACCTGACTGGTCAACTTTAGATATAAAAACCTCTAAAAGAAGATCTTTAAAGTAAAATATAGAAAAAGAAAAAAAGTTAGCTGTTTTTAAAAAACTCTAAAATCTTCTTATCTGTCTTCTTCATTTCCAGATTTACACTATTTAGTCTTTTTCTTAAGGGTTCTATCGTCTTCAGCTTATCAGATGGTATTGTTACAACATTATCCACAGTTAGAGACTCATATAATCTAAGAATCTCATGTTCCATCTCAAACTTCTCAGCACTTAAGGTTTTATACTGTTTGAGCAATCGGTTGAAATCATCCTTAGCTATTTTATTCATTCACAATTCACCAGTACAAACAAAGTTTTAGTTTGTTTGAATATTTGAATTTTTAGAAAATCCACCTAAACATGCAATATAGATAATCCTGGGAATAAATGTGCAAATCAGCTTAGCCAACTTTCCATCAGTTTTAGATGATTAGATTAAGAAAGGGTATTGGGTAGGATTATGCAATGAAAATTGATTGGTTGACCGTAACTTTGAAGTTATGGTGGCATCGTTCGCAAGTAAAGGCTTGAATAGTGAAATTGTAATTTTTCAGTTCTCTGAAAGGTTTGTTAACTTCTTTGCCGCAACTGGGACAGTGAGCCATTTTTGCATCAGTCGTTCTCCTTTAGATTCGTTGAGAATATGAGCATTATGAATTCAGAATATGGTCTAATGTTCAATTCTTCACTGAAGGCAAATATGTTTTAAGTACGCTAAAGGCGCCCGACAGTTTCATCATGTATACTCTATTCTTTCGCTGCAAAGTTTTGTTGATTTGCAGAGTTCATGAAGCCGATATTTCTTTGTTGTACGTGTCTTATCTGTGAATGGGCAGAAGAAAAGGTACTGCGAGGACTTTTTGTTTGAAAGTTACTTTTTTCGCCTGTACATGATAGGCACCATCCAATAAAAAATGGAAAAGCAAGAAAAGGTAACATGACGATTTTTCGAACTCTATTCGGTTTCGACAAATCTATTCCCCTCTATAAGTAATTGTTATTAAACTTAAAATAAGACTTTTTGAGAAGTGGACTTCGCTACTTTGTCAATTCCAATAATGTATGTTAAAAATAGAGATTTTCGATTTTATCCTTTAATTTTTGGCATAAGAAAAATAGCCTACCAATAGATCGTTAACAATCCTTGGTTAAATGTAATCTCAGTAGAACCGAGAAAAGTCAAACAATATACATTGATTGATTTTTTGTTACTTTGAAGTTATGGTGGCATTTTCTGCAATTGTATGCTTCGATTGTAAAGCATTGATTTTTTAGTACACTTGACGGTTTTTCAACTACTTTTCCACAACTAGGACAGTGCGTCATTTGCATCAGTATCCTTGTTTCTTGTAAAAGCTTTTGAATATTATGAATCCAAAATAAGTATCAAGTAGTTGAGCGCAAGGCACTTTGCTTAGAATCCATTGTTTTAATGTTATCAATTTTAGAACATCAAAATGAAATCCAGGAAAAAAACAAACTTTTTTAAAATGATAGGAGAGTCGGTTGAGTCTAAACCTCACAAATGGCACCGCCTAATCGGAAAAGCACTTGCTACTCGCCACCTTGATGTTATCTCGGCTGCGTTTTAGCAGTAACTTAGCGACCAATACTGCGTGTCACCGTGAAGCGTGTTCCTCAACCGGCATTAAGATAGACTCTTTTGATCAAATATATTGCTTTGTTGGCTCACTGAGATGCCAACAGAAAACAGGTGAAACGTTTTATTTTCTAAATTTTGCTGTCCGGTTAGCGATTAACGTGGCTACTGCGCCGGCTGCGACGCCGCCATCAATGTTAACTACCGCTAACCCCAAAGAGCAGGATTGAAGCATAGCCATTAATGCGCTCAAACCTTTTTCGCCAAAACCGTAGCTGTTAGAGGTTGGAACAGCAATCACTGGAACATCAACCAACCCTGACACCACAGAAGCCAATGCGCCTTCTCTTCCTGCCACGACCACAACTACATCCACATCCTCAGATAGGACCTGTTTTAAAGGTTCAAGTAACCTGTGGATTCCTGCTACCCCAACATCGTAAGTTGAGAAAACAGTACAACCCATCTCTTGAGCAATAATTTTTGCTTCTTCAGCTACCGGGATGTCTGAGGTTCCTGCAGTTAAAATTGCGATTTTTCCACCAGTGGGGGTTATGGCGAAATCTTTCTTTTTTATCACAGCCATTCTGGCTTTATCATTAATCTCAAGCAAAACCTCGCTGGAAAATGCTTCTTTAATCGCTTGCATATGCTCACTTGAACATCTGCTGACAATTACTCTTCCACTTTTAGTCAGCATTCTTTTAGATATTTCAGTAACGTCATTTGCTGTTTTGCCTTCAGCCAAAATAATTTCAGGGATACCCTTACGCAGCTCCCGGTTTCCATCAAGCTTTGCCAAGCAACCAACTTCATCAACGGCAAGCATCTTTAACAATTTTTCAGCTTCAGACGGCGAAATCTGATTTGAAGCAACTTTATCTAAAACTTCTCTTAACGATGGCATAAACAGACAATATTTAAAAAACGCAACTTAATATATCTATTATGTTTGCTTGCTTGAGAAAGTTTTTGTGATAGATTATGGTTGAATCCAAAAAAATTCTTGTAATTGATTGTCAGGCTTCCGGGGTGGCGGGAGATATGATTCTTGGGGCGTTAATTGATCTTGGAGCTTCCGTTGACAAGATTAACGGCGCCATAAAATCTTTGGAGAACCCCAAGTATGGCTATGAAAACATCAAAATCGACATTGCAGAAGTAATGCGGGGCGAATTCAAAGCTACCCAAATCAACGTGACATCAAAATCGGCCCCCAAAAGGCATGGAAGCGAATTAATTGGCATAGTAGAAAAAGCCTCCAGTGAGCTTGTGCTTTCGGAGAAGGCTAAACAGTTCGCTTCAAACGTAATCCACTCGCTCGTTGGCGAAGAAGCGGATTTGCATAAAACCTCTTTTGATGATTCACATTTGCATGAGGTGGCAATGGTTGATACTGCGGCAGAAATTATTGGTTGTGCAGTTGCGTTGGATGATTTGGGTTTGTTTGATTCAAAAATCTATTCTACCCCTGTAGCGGTTGGCGGTGGAACATTCAAGTTTTCTCACGGCACGGTTTCAAGTCCTGCACCAGCGACATTAGCTATTCTTCAATCAAAGAATTTTCCCTTCCAAGGCGGACCTATTGAGGCTGAACTTGCAACGCCGACGGGTGTTTCCATTTTAGTAAATTTGGCTGAGCAAGTTAATCGTTTTTACCCTCCTATGGCGCCGTTGAGGATTGGTTATGGCGCAGGAACCAAAGAGTTTGCTGAGATGCCCGCAGTTCTTAGACTTACAATAGGCGCCACTATCGACAATGAGGTTGTTAAAGATGAAATCGCAGTTTTAGAAACCAACATAGACGATGCCACAGGTGAAGTCTTAGGCTACACAATTGACAAACTGCTCCAAGAAGGCGCAAAAGACGTATCCATCACCCCGATGGTTACAAAGAAAAACCGTCCCGGACAAATCATAAAAGTTATCGCGGACCAAAAAGACGTACCTCACCTCTCAAGCGTACTCATAGCTGAGACAGGAACCCTTGGAGTACGAGTTTACTATTGCGAGCGACACATCATTGCCCGAGAATTATATTCTGTTGATTTGCCCCTTGGCGGAGCCAAAGAAACCATCAGGCTTAAGGTTTCAAAAAACAACAACGGAGAAATCCTTCGCATTAAACCAGAATTCGACGACCTTAAACGGGTAGCGGAAAAAACCAAGAAGCCTCTAAGAGAAATATCGGACCTTGCCATTTCTAAAGCCCGGGAAATGCTGTAATCGGTGGTTTGCATGGAAGTTTTGAATCATAAACTTGAAACGCTAAAGTCTTTTGTTAAGGAAAAGGGTAAGGATGGGGTGGTGATTGCTTTTTCTGGGGGTGTGGATAGTTCAACTTTGGCGGCGGTTAGCCTAGGGGTTTTGGGTGGGATGGCAGTAGCTGTTATTGCCAAATCTCCTACGTACACGTCTGAGGAGTTGCAGGATGCCAAGAAAATCGCTTCAGAAATAGGCATCAAGCTCTTTATTGTGGAAACCAACGAGTTAGAAAACCCAGATTTCAAGAAAAACCCCGAAAACCGCTGTTACTTCTGCAAAAAAGAATTGCTCACAAACCTAACCGCCTTTGCACATGAACTCGGGTTTAAAGCGGTGTTTGAAGGCACAAACTTCAGCGATCTAAGCGATCACCGACCTGGCTTCAAAGCTGTTCAAGAAATCAAGGGAGTTTTCAGTCCCTGGATGGTCAATGGTTTCACTAAAGATGAGATTCGCCAAGTTGCCAAACAGATGCGACTTAGTGTACATGATAAGCCTGCCTTGGCTTGTTTAGCGTCAAGAATACCGTTTAACCAGCAAATCACCACGGAAAAGCTAACGCGGATCGATAGGGCAGAGCAGGCAGTTAGAAAGATTACGGGGATTAGAACGGTTCGGGTTAGAGACCACAATGGCCTAGCACGAATTGAAGTCCCAAAATCGGAGAGGGCGCTGGTTTGTAACGTGAAAATTTTGGATAAGGTGGCAACTGAGTTGAAGGCGTTGGGGTTTGCGTATGTGACTTTTGATTTGGAAGGTTACTGTTCAGGTAGCATGCTAAAAACGCTCAATCCAACCTCGTAAGAATTTCGCTTACCAGGTTTGCAAGAAAAAATTGCCCGTTGAGTCTAAACCCTGCAGTAAGCATATTTTGCTTTAATTCTTGCTTAATGTCTCCTTTTTCGCGGGAAACCTTCTTCAAGCAGTCAATTAAAAGTCACTAATATGCTTCTGTCGAGCGTGTTCCTCAACTGGGAAATAACATCCTCTCAGGATCAAATATAATGTTATGTTGGTGCCACGGCACTACATCAAAATTTAAACAAAAAACTTAAACAATACCGCGTAGATGTATCGGTGCTGGTGCCGGGGTATCCGAGCCAGGTCTAAATGGGCGGCCAGATAACAATTTTGCCCCTAAGATATGGAGGAGGACTTAAGATCCTCTGGCGCAGGCCTTCGTGGGTTCAAGTCCCACCCCCGGCACCACTATGTTAAAAACTACCGGGGGTTTGTCCTGGCGATGAATTTCATTAAATTCGAATTTGCTTAGGGTTTTTTGTTTTAAGTTCTGGTTTTCAGTCATGGTCTATTTTCTCTTCCTGAATAGCTTATGTCCGTCGAAGTCGCAGACAAAATCAAAACCTGCTTCAATTAGTAGACAGGCTTCAGCTTCTGTCTTGCCAACCTTTGAAACGAAGTCTATCTGGTCAGCGAATAGCGCCTCTTCAAGTTGTATGTAAATCAATGTGTTTTTGATGTTTTTGTGCCCTAGCAACTGCATAACGTAGAGGACGTCTTTAGTCCGATGGTATTCCATGGTTCCTTTCCAGGTTCGCAATGTCTTGAACATGATCTTGTTTAGTCTAGGGTTCTGCACCTTTTCTGCAATGCGTTTTCTTTGGTCGTCGTAGTTGTCTCTGAAATTGTCAAGAGGCATGTCTGGTTTGGCAAAAACGTATTTGCCGTAGTTTCTTTCCAAACGTTGTAACATACCAACGAGTTTTTGACTCATGCGACTTATTCTTGGGTTGCTATTTTTCTCTGGAGTGATCCGTAATGTGTTCGTTTCGAAGTCAAGCTGGTCCCATTCTGTTCTCCAAACTTCTCCGCATCTGGCTCCTGTTTCTTTGAGCAGTTGAAGAAAAGTTGCGATTCTAATTGTGCATGCTGCGATTAGCTGATCAATCTCTGTTTCTTTTGGAACGAACGGAAGCTTTGCTACTGCAGTGTACTTAGGAGGATTCCATATTCCACCAGTCATCTTTAGAAAGCTTGAGTAAGCGTCGACTGCGTTGCCTTTTCTTCCTTCACCCGTGTGAACCGGGGAGGAAACGTTTGGCAACACCTGCGAACCTACCGGAAATACATCTACGATAGGGTGCCCAAGGAGTACTTTAAAGTTGATGGAGAATGGGTCAAACATAGCGAGGACTGGGCGTTCATGATACCGATCGTTGAAAAAGCTAACTATCCTGTTGAGATCAAAGATAAAATCTATCTTTATGAGCCGTCAGAGGATAAATCTGAAAGAGACGTGCAAGACAGAGAAATGCTCATTGCTAAAATCATGGCTAAGCCATCTTTGGAGGGCTTGAATTGAATAAGCCCATTATTTCAGTTATCGGCGACACCCATATGAAGCTGGGAAGCGCAAAATCAACAATAGCTGAAGAGATAGGCGAAAAATTAACGGATGCAGGCTACCGCATTATGACCGGGGGACTCGGAGATCTGCCAAAAGCGTTAGCCAAAGGCGCCAGAAAATCACCCAACTATACTGATGGGACATTGATTGCTATTCTTCCGGGATTTGACCCCACAATAGCCCAAGAGTACGCCGACATAACCATAGCCACAGGAATAGATCAAGCAAGAAATCTAATCATAGCTAATAGTGACGCCATCGTTGCTGTCGGCGGCGGCGCCGGCACACTATCAGAAATCGCCTACGCCTGGTCACTAAAACGTCTAATAATAGCATTTGACTTGCCCGGCTGGAGCAGCTCCCTATCAGGTCAGCGGATCGACCAAAGACAACGATACTCCGACATCTCCGAAGACCAAGTCTACAAGGTAACCACAAGCGCAGAAGCCATTGAGAAGCTCAGACATTATCTACCAAAATACACCAAACGCCATAGCCATATCCAAGTCAAAAATAACTTAAAGCCATGAGAGAAAACCTGTGGCTAACTCCAAGACGGATTTTGTTTGTTTTGCAGGCTGTTGAAGCAGGGAAAAATCTATTTGACTCTGTAGCTTGGAAGTAGTAGAACAATCAATTTTTCATTGTTCAACTACTTCTAAAATAACTCATCAAAGGGTCGGCCTCAATTCATGGAGGATTCAACGTTAAATCCAAGATAATTGATCCAATATGGTATAAAAGGGAGTTGAAAGAAGAAGAATACAAAAATATTTGCAATTCTTCTTCTACTTAGTTAGTAGTTGTTTAACCAGAGAACTTTTTCTTACGATCAACAACAACAACTAATCCAAGACGCCTGCTTTCACACGTAAAACCTCTAACGCCTTCAAGCTAATTTACTCAAACCTCAACACTTGGTAGTTCTTTAGGACACAACTAGAAGTAGTAGTCCTATAGGCATTACCGACGACTACTTCTAAGCATTCGCTTCTTGTCAATACGCAATGGGTTTTGGCAAAAGCAATAAACTACCCAGAACTTCCTGCAGATAAGGAAAGTATGAGACAAAAGCTGGAACTCTACAATTCCCTGGAACAAAAAGATAACTGTTCTTTTAGCGTTCTATCTGGTATTATTATCCAGATATATTTTATAAGTGCCCATGATGATGTGTAGGTATAGATGAAGGCATCTTAAGATCGCATGCCCAGCGGGTTACGGGGTCTCCAGAGGAGGCAACGTCCGCGTTACAACGGCATGCGACGCCCGATAAAGCAATTGTTCTAAAAGCAAACTACCCTCATCTGGAAGAAGTTTCCAGAAACAGTTTATAAGCCCCAACTACTTATCTGGAAATGTAAGGTACCAAAGACCGTGTGCCCAGCGGGTTACGGGGTCTCCAGAGGAGGCAACGTCCGCGAACCATAATTAAAGGCACACGGCACCTAACAATTTCTCTTACGCAAACCAGAAGTAAGCTTTCGGTGGGCTATCAGAGTACTTTATCATCTTGCGCAAATCAAAAGGCAACGGTTTAACCGATACTTGTGCCTCTTTGTTCTCAAGTTTAGTTTTTACCATACCCGCAATAATATCTGCTATTTGAATAGGCTTCGATTCATGCGAGTGCAAATTAGCAAATAAAGGCGTATAACTTTCAAAATAACCACTATTCTGTTTTGCTAGCGTTTGAACAAGTAAACGCACAACTTTTCCAGGTATCAAAGGCGTAAAATCAGAATCGCAATGTATCTGGACTCCATTTGTAGCCTTAAAAAACTTCTGTTTTAGACTTGGCCTTAGACCTTTCTGTGTTGGATCGCTTTCATAACCCGAGAAACAACCCTCAATCAGGTTGGTGAATATGTTCTCCATCTTTCCTCGCCGATCAATGAAAGCATTTGTCTTTATAACAAGCAAGCCATCGCAACATATTGAAAGAGTCATTTCGAATTTACTAAGCAATATCTGCCTATAAGTGGCGTTTAGTTTAGTCCAATGTAACTCGTTTTTGCGCAAATCTTTGGGCAATTTTAAATGTTTCTCCAGCCAGACATAAGCGCCTTCATAATCAGGAATTGAACAGATTACCATTATTGTCTCATCATTCCCGCAACCACTAGTGTCTATTCCTACCGATGGTTGTTTAGACAAATCGGGGATTAGAAAGACATCTGTTCCTGTCGTTATTCGTCTTATTTTGCGACCGTTGTGTCCGCTGAGCCCTTTTGCCATCCAACCTGTTTTTGCTCTGTAAACCTCGCTGTTTGCAAGAGATTTGAAAGTTGGATCTAGAGCTTTCAAAAGTGACTCATAAGACGAATGTGAATCAATGCTTCGCCTTTGGAAGTCAGCAGGCATAACCAAAGTGGGCTCTAACCTGAACGTTTCTTTTTCACAAATGAAATCGCTCCCTAAGTATGCCTTTTCTATTATATCTAAGAAAAAGTCAATCCACTTTGGATCTTTCTGGTCTACCAAGTCCAACCATCCTACACGCAATTGGTTGATTTAAAGGAAAAAACTTTCGTAAGCTTGATTCTTGTGCAATCTTTTTTTGGTTTTGAACAAGCTTTTGGCTTGTTTCCATATCAGAATGCTCACTATGCGATTTCTTATCCATCACCAGTTGATAAAACTAACAATAGGTAATCAGGACCAAGCAACCTTAGAAGAGTAACTTCTGAAAAGCATGGACTTTTACCATGCCAAATGCTGAGGGCTAAAAATGCTTTTGAACAGGTTTCAACTGCCAAAAACATGAGTGAGGCTAAGAAACATACTCTTTTCCTCCAGAACTGTTAGCCACGTTATTGCTGCCTGGAGCATCCGAACCAATACACTTGCTTAGAATCTCACTGATCATTTGAAGGCTGTCACAAATCTTGGGCAGATTCTCCAGCTTTGAGAACGCAGAAATGAGCTTTTTAAAATCAGCCATCACTAAAGAAACCTCCTGCTCAAACTGCTTAACGGAACCAATCTCAGCCGTCAAAGCCTCAACCTGACCTACCAAACCAGTCATCATTCTATGCATTTCTTCTATGTACAAAGGATACATCGGTGCAGCAGATACGTTGCGTTTAGCGGGATCGCTTGCCACAGGCCACGAAGCTGCAATCGCCGCGTGCTCCTTTTTCTCAAATTCCACATGAGGAACTTTACTTAGATTCTTCAGCCAGGGCTTTGGACTCGAATCAACAGCGCCAATGCCTGCAACCTTAACTGTTCCCGTCTTCACCCATTCTTTAGCGTCAGGATGAAAAACCTGCCACATAGGACCATGCAAAAACTCACAATCATCGCTAAGCTGCATCCCATACTGAACCTCCAAAATGTAACGCACACGCTCAACAATCCTTCCAGAATCAACCTCCAGCTGATCAACATCAAAACCCTTCAAAGGACCAGGATGCACAATCACACTCCTAGAAGTCTTAACAACCCGAACACCCGTCACACGAAAACCCAACTTTACCCAATTCCGAACATCACCCAATCGCTCCCAATCAATCACCGAACACCCATCAGGCTTTTTACGCTCCCAACGCAAAACATGAAACTTAACTGGATGATCCTCAAACACAATGGGCAGCCGCAGTGTATTATCACTCCCAGTGAGAAGTTTTGAACCATAAGGAGTCAAATCATAATATTTAGGACGCCCAGCTGAGAATCGTTGATCCCTTCTTGGTTTGCCCAAAGTTTCTGGATGTTGAGATTCTCTAAGCACCAAGGCGCCTGACTTAATGAAGCGATTTTTCCAATAAGTCACATCACTCTTAACGACGCCCGCAATCCTGACTGCTTCAGTTGCCACGCCTTCGGCACCCAAAACCCCGAGGATATCTTTTGCTGCTTGTGGCAAGGGCTGTGGCAATACATCAAGTTCAAAACATCCATTGAACTTTTGAACCACTTTTTTTGAACTATGACCCTTGGAGTGATTCTTCTTGGTCAAAAAGAGACCTCTAAAGCCGCTCCTCAACTCTAGGTTTCTCTAAATGATCCACGATAAACCTACAAGGTTCAAGGTCCTCCCTCATTAAGGATTGGACGCCTTTGTTTACGTTGAGAAAGTAAACTCCCGAAGGCGTCTTCTTGACGGCTAAACTTGCAACAAAAGTCATTCCTTCATCAACATATATCCAAATGCAAAGCAAATCATCAGTAACATTGCGATAAACAACCTTCACCAAAACACCGCCTTGAAAAAAATTTTAAGCTTTACGATTGACAAAAAGAAAAAAGGGAGAGTTGCTGCGGAGAAACGGCTAAATGGCTCATCGCCACTAAAACTACTTCTTGCTACATCACCAATAACCGGGAGTTCAAGTCCCACCCCCGGCACCACTTATGATTCTTGTTGCAAAACCAAAGCTCCCGACTTTTTGGGCTGTAGCAGCAAACTGGAATTAGGGCGGATATTTTGAGCAAAACTCTTTAGGGGTCATTACTTTGCCTTTGAGGTTGGGTAATCTCTCAAAGTGTTCTTTGTTTTCAGTTAGCATGACATCGCAGCGCTCTAATAGAAAAGAAGCGGCGATTGCCACATCTTGATACTCAATCGGTTGCCCTTTTGAAATTAGATATGCATTTAATTCGGCAATAATCTTGGCTGTCTCGCCGTTTAACGAAATCCAGCGGAATTGACTGAGCACTTTTTCTGCCTTCTTTACGGCAGCTTTGTAGTCCTTCCTCAAATATGACCCAGTCAAAATTTCTGAGACGCTTACGGTACTTATGAAGGCACTATTGGTGCTTGTTAATCGTTTGCAAAGTTCTATTACGTCTTCTTTTCCTCTATCCACATCAACGATTATTGAGGTGTCAACGAACACAGTTTTAATTTCTTTTTCATTTTTTTTCTGGCGCAATTCAGGGAACCAGCCCTAGGCGCTTGAACCTTTTTGTTGAATCGGTGCGGAGAGCTTTTAGTAGTTTTTCAAAATCCACGGGTAGAAAGTCTGTGCATTCTTTCCATGCATCTGAAGTTGTTTTCTCGATCATTATTTTGTTGCCTTCCACTACCTTCATCTGCACTCTATCTCCTTCTGTTATTCCTACTGCTTCCCGTATTTCTTTGGGTATGGTGACTTGCGAATGCCTTGTAACGGTTGCTGATGCCATATTTCTCACACTTGATATTACTACCAACTATTGCTAATAAGTATTTACTACGTTTATGTAGGAAATGAACTTGAGTACACTAACCGCATAAGATAACTAGTGTAGCATTGAGTGAGAACCATGATTAGGCAAATTTTATATAACTGCCCAGTTTAAGAACAAAGATAAGTAAACCTGAAAATCAGGTTGAAAACTTTTTCCAAAAAATGTGTCACATTGAGGTTAAATCATAATGATCTCAAACATTTCTAATCAAGCAGGGACGAAACTTTCCAGAAACGTCATCATACTTATCACAGTGATGATTGTGAACGTTGTTGTAATCATCCTTTTAACTCCAATCGGCTTTGAGACCCGCCCACAATCCGACCTAAAGCCCTTAGGCTACCTCGCGATTGCCACCATTTTTTTCGGTCTCGCACTGGACATAGCATCAATCGGGCTTCTCTTCAAGAAAGTTAGAGTTAGATTAGCTTCAGGTCTGGCAATCGTTAGCTCGGTAATTTTCTTTTTGATCATTTCCATAGATCGAACCGGATCCTTTTTCTCGGTGCCGATCCCTCCCGCAATTAATACCCTCGAATACCTCTTAATTGCCTTACTAATCGTAACTCTCTTCATAGCGTCAGTTGTCTACAGCGGAAGTAAGCCTGCTTCAAACAAATGAATTTTGTCGAATACCAAGAACGGAAAACTATTGAACTTGAGCGCCTTAAGTTGATTAAACTATATTACTTCTAACTTAGGCTAGCAAGCAAGTTAATTTTACCTCAGCATAAGATCAAGGAGAAGAAAGATGAGAAGAGATAAATTAGAAATAGATTCCAAAAGTGATATTGACGAGTTTATCCATCTTGCTCAACGATGGAGCAATCTCCATAAAAGATTACTAAACACTTTGGCGAGGCTACCTGAAGAAGTCTACCAATTCACATTACAGAAAATTTCCTTCCATGCAGGCCAAAGCCAAACCATTCAAGTAAAAGAGTTAAACAAACCCTATATGATAATTCTAAAAAGAACAGATTCAGAATCCTTAATTGCACATGAAATAGCCCATGCCTATCTTAACTATACCCAAACAAAATACAAATCAGATGATCAAGAAGCTGAAGCTGACGAACTTAGAAAGAAATGGGGTTTTAAGAAAAGACAGCTCTGCCAAACTTTCCCTAAAGGCTGTCTTAATTGCTTTAACCCTCACTGTTCCGAAAGCAAATCAAGAAAAATCTGTTAACAATTTTTCAAAATGCCTTTCGAGGATTCAAGATTCTATTAGATTTTGTCAATTAGCGCCATTATTGGATAGAGGTCGTTTAAACTCTTTGATATTTCACCAATCAGTCCCTTGACTATATAGGTAAAGTCTTCGGGTCTTCTATGAATTATCTTACCAATCAAATACCTGTTAGCCGTTAAGGGAGTTCCTTCAAGCTGCTTGGTTTCTTCAATAGCTTTCTCTAAATCAATCTTAGTAGAGCCATACAGAGTAAGAGCCCATTGAAGAGACTGAATATTTCTAATGTGATAAAACCAAAAAGTGTCAAACAGGCAATAACCCATATCTTTACGATTAAGAGCCTCAAGTTCATTCATTAACTTTCCATTCAAAAGCAATTCATAGTATTTTTCTCTATACTTATGAGCCTGAGTCCCGAAATTCAAGCCTATCCTAACATCCATCGGCGTAAAGGATACTCCAACGCTTGCTCTCTCAATGTATCCTCTATCATCAGATGTTTCACTCGTAACAAAAGGAACCCATATTCCACCCGTATTAGGAGCGAAACCAGATATTTGCGCTCTCTTCAAAGGCACTAATAATCTCTTTTCTATTTCCTTCTGGATAAAGGGACATTTCTCATAGAGTTGGGCGAGATTATCAAAATCCGCTTCAACAACCTCAAACTTTTGATCTTCCGAGTGCTCTGTTCTGAGAGTTACAATTTCTTTGAATGTTCTTTTTTTGAGTTCTTCATTTCTATTTATGCCGGCTTCAGTGCAGAGGAACAGCAGGATTTCTTGAGCTTTAAGATTGGTTTTATCTTGGGTTATTTGAGTTCGGGTTTGCATTAGGGAGTCATGAAAAGCTATGTATTCGATTAGTTCATTGGCTAAAGTAGGGTTAATCATACTTTTCTGCTGTAAGAACCGAACCACTTCATAAATTCGCATATCCCGCACATTTTCTTTCTGAAATTTTGGAAATTTTAACCCTGTCTGGACTAAAACTCGCTCGAAGGATAGTGCACAAAGGTATTCGAATAGATTTTCTGGCCCAATCAGGTATTCCTTGAAATTTTGAATTGCCAAGGAATAACGAATCATATCCAAGGTGTCTTTGTCAAATACAAAAACTGACATTAGTTTTTTCGCTTCCAGTCGTTTGCCTAACTCAGGTTTAAGCGTATATGAGCCTTTTTGAGAATTGGGTTTTGCCGGTTTAGCGAATTAGGCTTGGAAAACAAACAAGACTAATTCGCAGGTTTGTCAAATTGCATGTACCCCCAATCAAAAAAAGCAAAGCGAGTGTGGGTTAAAAAGAAAATGACTGCTCTGGAAAATTAACTTAGTTAACTTGAATAAATAGACAAGTTTTATTAGTACTGTACGTCCAGTTGGCTTTTGGAGAGGGCAAATGAAAAGACATGAAGCAGTTGCTTTACTCAAAGAATTAAGTGCAGAGCATTTAATGCAGCCGTCTTGGGTACTTATTGAGCAGAGAAAACCCGATCGTTATCAACTATGCATTAAAGGCTCTTATGACCGTAGCAATATAGGGGTTTTTGTTCAAAGATACAATTTGGAAATTGAAGACTCCACAAAAGGTTATCTCTGCATTTTTAAGCCATAGAAAACGGTTATCTTAGTATGGAAAAACTGGTAGTAAACAATTATAAATCCAGTTTTAAGTAGTATCTAATAACTTCAGTCAGTTTTTCAGAGGAGATGGGTAAAACGCCACGGGAAATCGTTGTGAGTAATGGTCGAGTACTAGTCGCACTTGATAACAAGATGATGATTAGAGACTTCTTTTATCCAAATGTTGGTTTAGAGAATCATGTAGATGGGCACTCGTTCAAGTTAGGTGTCTGGACTGAGAACAGGTTCTCTTGGATTGACGAGAATTGGGACATAAAAATGAAATACCTACCGGAAACTTTGGTAAGTATGTGCATAGCCAACAATAAAGGTGCATCTCTTCAACTCGAAGTTAACGATGCAGTTCACAGTTCTATGGATGTGTATCTGCGCAAAATTGTCATCCATAATAACGTAAATAGGAAAAGAGAAATCCGAGTGTTCTTTTCCCACGACTTCCACATTTATGGCGAAGACACGGGCGACACCGCAATCTACGAACCCAACATAAAATCGATTATCCATTACAAACGAAAACGCTACTTCCTAGTCAACGGAATAACCGATCAAGATCAAGGAATTTATCAATTTGCTACCGGTCAGAAAGAGTCATTTGGCAAAGAGGGCACATGGAAAGACGCAGAAGACGGAAACCTCCAAGGAAATCCAGTAGCTCAAGGCTCAGTTGACTCAACAGTTTCCTTCAAACTGGAAATTGAACCCAACTCATCAAACACAATTTATTATTGGATAGCATGCGGCAAAGATCTCAACCAAATCAAAAATCTCGACTCAAAGATTAAGAAAACAGGGGTCGAGCAGTTGTTACTTGAAACAGAAAACTATTGGAGTGCTTGGATCAATAAACAATACATCGACACAAAAATTCTACCTCGAGAAGTCGCCCGACTATTCAAAACATCGTTGCTAATCATGAGATCTCATGTTGACAATAATGGCGGAATAATTTCTTCTTGCGATTCTGATGTGCTACAATTCAACCGTGACACTTACTCATATGTGTGGCCACGAGACGGCGCAATCATTGCCTTAGCATTTGACATGGCTGGCTATCCAGAAGTTTCACGAATGTTTTTCCAGTTTTGTGACAAAATCATTAATGAAGATGGCTACTTTAGCCACAAATACTCACCTGATGGATCAATTGGAAGTAGTTGGCATTCGATGGTCGACCTTGATGGTAAACTTCAACTGCCCATTCAAGAAGATGAAACAGCACTTGTTTTATTTGCCTTGTACAAACACTTTCAAAAATACCACGATGTGGAATTCATAGCGACCGTATATCCACGATTGGTATTGAAAACCACTGAGTTCTTACTCGATTTTATAGATCCTCAAACAGGTCTTCCAAAGCCATCATTTGACATTTGGGAAGAAAAAATTGGTGTATATACATCAACAGTGTCTACCGTAATCTCAGCCCTTCAGTCTGCAGCAAAATTGGCCAAAGTATTCTACGATCGCGAAAAGCAAGAACTACTAAGTGCAGCAGCCTTGAAAATGAAAGAAAATATGCTATCTAAGCTCTATGACCCAAAGGCAAAGAGGTTCAAGAAAGCAATATACTCTGATAATTCTGACGATTTAACCGTAGACAGTAGCTTATCGTTTGCTTTTACCCAAGGTGCCTTCGAAGCTAACAGTGAAGAAGTAAAGAACAGTATGAACGCGATTATTGATAAGCTTTGGATAAAATCAGATATTGGCGGATTAGCACGTTACGAAAACGACAATTATCACAGAATTTCTCAATACACTCCGGGAAACCCTTGGATTATTTGTACACTCTGGCTCGCACGTTGGCATATCGCAACCGCCACTTCAGTCGAGGAACTCAACAAGGGTTTAACACTGCTAAAATGGACAGCTAAGCATGCCTTAGCATCTGGAGAATTAGCAGAGCAAATAAACCCTTACACAGGGGAGGCGATTTCTGTGGCGCCATTAGTTTGGAGCCATGCAGAATTTGTAATTGCAGTTTGCGAATATAATGAGAAACAAAAAGAGCTCTCTATGATTTCAAATATTGGCTCGGCCACTTCGGAGAAATCGAGATGACTTTCTATTTTCTTTGCCAAACAAATGAAATATCAGAGGGAGAGTTAAAGGAATTTATATTAAAAGCCAATGAGATTCTTGCCGTTAAATATGGTGGCCAGATTTATTGTTTGCAGGCGCGTTGCACTCATGCCGGAGCACCTCTTGTGGAAGGAGAGTTAAACGAAGATGTTTTGCAGTGCCCATGGCATGGATCCCGTTTCAATATCAAAAATGGTTTGGTGATTAGAGGGCCAGCTGGAAAACAGTTACGCACGTATAATTGCAGAACCGAAGAAGACCGGCTTCTAGTCGAAGTATAGTCGTTTTGACCATATTCAAATCTTGTTCGCTAGGATAGAGAATAATTAAATAGACTGATCTTTGAAACTTTAAGAACATTAAAGGAACGTTTTGGTATGCTGGAAATATCAGATGAAAGTGAGAATTCTCCTTTTTCGGAAGTACCTCAACACGCTCTTACCATTTCTGATTCTATAGCTCTCAAAGTTTATTCGAATACTAATCCACGAAACATGAAAATAGCGGGCTTGCAAAAGGGCTTGGTTCTTCTATGTAATGGATCTGACGTTATCGGGGAAGGCATAGGGTTTGGAGTGCCGATTGCTAAGTACTCTGGTGGAACAGTCTTTTCGGGTTCATCTTCGCTTTATGTCCGTAGGATGGGAGCCACTACAGAAATTCGAAAAGAGTTTTATATGGATTTGACCTCCAGAGATCGATTTCGAAGTTTCAAACTTAAAATTCCAGGAATTCAAGCGTTATCTGACTTTTTTTGCTTTCAGTATCAGAGACATAAGCGTCTTGTTCGACCAGTTCTAATTGTGAGGGGCTTGTTTTTTAAATTTGGAATGAAGTCAAGCTTTATGAAAAGCCCTCACAAGGGCATTGTCGTCGTCACTTACATTATGGACCAAAACCGAATTCAAGTGAAACTAAACTTTAGTCAACTTGAGCAAAACAATCTTGCTAAAGTCTTTATTTTGAACGAACAAGGCGCACATTTCTTTAGGACTTACGCTGATTCAGAAGGTATGAGGCTGGTTGATGAGAAAATCGGTGCATGGGACAATGTAACGGCAGAATCGGCGAAAATAGCGAATGAACAAAACAAAATCGGTTTTGGTCTAAAAAACATAGAAGGAAGCAAATTGAAACGAGGAAGGGAATTAATGGAAGGTTCTTTAAACTGGATCGGTCTAGACTACGAACTTGACCCTAAATGCTGTAATTTTGAATATGAAATTGAACTTTTTGGTTGAAATATAAATTGACTACTGTTACCTTAGTTTATCCATACTTTCATCCTCATTCTGACTCATCGATCTTTAGGTTTCCTCCTTTAGGATTAGGTTACATGGCCGCTTATCTAAAACAAAGTGGCGTTTCAGTCGAGATAGTAGACTGCACTTTTATCAAACAGGAAGATGCTCTAAGGAGAATTATCGATTCAAAGCCAAAGATAATTGGAATCCAATCGATGTATTCGATGAAAGAAAAATCACTTGAGTTAGCCCAATTACTAAAATCTCATTGTGAGCTACTTGTTGCAGGAGGAGCGCTTCCAACCACTGAACCGGAGGCATTTCTTGAAAATTTCGATCTCGCAGTCGTAGGTGAAGGAGAGCAAACAATGCTAGATATCGTTAACCAGTTCAAGGTTGGCGGCGATTTTTCTCAAGTTAAAGGAATTGTTTATCGCGAGAAAGACACCGGTCAAATCAAAAAGACGACCCCCAGGAGCTTGAATAAAGATCTAAATGCTTTTCCCAATCCTTCAAGAGAATTATTTGACAACAATGCTTACAAAGAATACTACTCCAAAAAGTTTGGTTATACTACCACTGCGATCATGAGCTCAAGGGGCTGCCCCTTTTCTTGCGATTTCTGTAGCAAACCTGTTTTTGGAAATGATTTTAGGGCGAGAGCAGCTTCCAATGTTGTTGATGAAATGGAAGAAGTTATTTCGTTGGGATATAGCAGGATATGGTTTGCGGATGATTGTTTTACCTTAGATCGCGAGCGTCTTATGGGCATTTGTGATGAGATTATTGGACGTGGATTGAAAATTGGTTGGGAGTGTCTTTCAAGAGTTGATACGCTGGATTCGGAAACGGTAGACAAAATGAAGCAGGCTGGATGCATCAGGATGTTTTTCGGAATTGAATCTGGAAACGACTCCATCCTTGTCCTGATGAAAAAGCAGATAACAACCGCTAAAGTGCGTAAAGCACTCTCTTTATGCAAAAATAGCGGAATCAAAGCTGGAGCTTTCTTTATTGTAGGTTATCCCGGAGAGAACGACAAAACTGTCCTAGAAACAATCAAATTTGCTTCTTCGCTCCCTCTTGATTATCTTTCATTTACTTTGCCTTATCCTATTCCTGGGACTCCTCTTTATGAGAGATTAAGTGGAGAACTGATTTCAGAAGAGTGGGAGGAGCCAAAAAACATTAATTTTGTGAAACACAAATTGCTTTTTGCCTCTGGCTTATCAGAACGCAAACTAAAGTTCGCAATAATTAAAGGCATGATTCAATTTTACATCCGAAAATACACTGGAAAAAACGGCTATAAATTGCTGGGCGTACCTTTTGAAACCTTAACTGATGCCACTTACAATTTGATGCACTAACAGCAAGAAGGTTATTTTTCACGATTTTGGATTGTTATCCGCAAGCATGTGACATGTTTTGGAGAGAAGTTTTTGCTAAGAATCAAAATGACGTCAATCGCTTGCAGGATTAACTTGTAGAGACTGAGTGAGTATTTGCTTGTAATCGGATTGTGTAATTGAAAAACAAAGTTTTAGGGCTTAAAGCATAAGTCATTCCAGCCCACGAGAACCTACCTTCAACCTGCTCCCAACCGCGATAAAGATTGGCGTCATCTCTTTTTTCTAAAGAAAACGAAGTATGCTCTCTGAGATCGGAAAAATCAGCATGGTCTGCGTTAACTCTTGTCCATGCGCCAATCTTCTTGTCATATAAGACTTCGTTTCCGCCTCTATATTTCTTGAAAAATGTTGCACCTTGTTCGTTCAAAATGAGGATTTCTTGGCAACTTGTCATATCAACATAGGAAAAGTCTACATGGACCTTAATGTAATCGGGAAAGCAATGATAACGCACAGTGACTTTGCCCTTCGGAGTCACACTTGCGAAATAAGTTTCTACTCCCAGAGTCCTTCTAAATCTCATTACCCAATCGAAAAGTAATCTCATGTTTCCACGAAGGTACGCTTTTTCGAAAGTTTTGTGAAAAACCGAATAAAGACCATCATTTATAGAAGCGCCATGAACTCGCTTTTTCGAAATCGAATCTAACAAAAAAACCTTAGTAATCACTGCAGAGTTTTCACCTTGCTCCTCAACGTAAACGGTTGCGGCCTTTGAAAAGAATGTCGTGTTAGAGTATCTTGCGATGGGAACGCCGAATCCTGCGCCTTCCTCAATTAACTCTGAGCTATCAAAAACTAAGACTAAACCCTTCTGCAACGCCGCGATCTCCAAGTTCTGAGGTCTATTATCAGGATATATCCTTAATGACAGACCTTTGTTTGCTTTGAAAGTAAAGGGCTTTTCACGTTGAACTGGCTTTTTTCCAAATAGTGAAACCTTTTTTTCGATAACTTGCGTCTGGAGTGTCAGAGTTTAACTCACCTCTTACAAATTGCTGACGTTCGATGATGATCTAAGAAACCTATGTTTCTATGCTTGCGAAGTTTTAAATTCTTTTCTACTTTTTTGTCTTGTGGCTAGTAGACTTTATTTTTTAACAAAATGCCCATCCGACTAACATATTAAAGCAAACAGCTACGGCCTCTTACTTCTTTCAGAGCACGAGAACAATAAGGTTATTTAGCATTCTGCTTGTCCTCTCGTCTGACGGAAGAAATTATAGAGCGGTGAGTAAAGTATGTTTATGATCCGAATGCAAATTTAACCTATTTTGTTTTTTGTGCCAGTTCTGCAGCAGTCACACAAGCCTTAAGAATTACGGCTGGGATTCATTTTTAGAGAATCTTGAATTAACGAGAGATGTTTTTTGAGAAACAACAGATCAAAAGAAGTTTTATTAGTTTTTCCGGGAAAGTATAATTCTCCTAATCCCCAGGTTCCACTTTCTTTATTGCATCTGGCTAGTTTTCTGATTAAGGGCGGGTATTCAGTTAAAATTCTGGACATGCGATTAGAAAATTTTGCCGATTTTGAAATTAGAAAACCGCTTTTTGTCGGCATAAGCACGATTCATGGATCTCAAATACCTTACGGCCTCGAGCTTGCAAGGAGGGTTAGAGCTTTGGATTCCTCGATTCCTCTTGTGTGGGGTGGGGTGCATCCAACTCTTTTGCCCGAACAGACTGCAGCAAATGAGGTTGTTGACATAGTAGTGAGGGGCGAAGGAGAAAAAACGTTGTTGGAGCTGGCAGACAAATTTTCTGCTGGAGAATCACTAACCAAAATCAAAGGGATCACTTTCAAATCAGCTGGAACAATAAAAAGTACACCCGACCGAGAACTAATAGACTTGGATGAGCTTCCTATTGAACTTCCTTTTGAGTTGCTGCCTCTGGACAAATACCCAACGATAAAGTCGGGAAGATTCCATATTCAGACTAGCCGTGGATGCCCTCATAAATGTGGATTTTGTTATAACATTGTTTATAACAGGCAGGCTTGGAGGGGAAAAAGTGCCCGCAGAGTCGTAGATGAAATAGAATATATTCTTGGAAGATTTCCTAAAGTCAAAATTATTGATCCAATTGACGACAACTTTTTTGTTGACCAAAAAAGAGTAATAGACATTTGTCAGGAAATAATAAATCGAAAAATCAAAGTCAGTTGGCGCGCCAACTGTAGATTTGACTATATGTCAAAATATAGCAAGGATTTCCTCGAACTTCTAGAGAAATCAGGATGTAATGAAGTTGATTTTGGGGGGGAAACTGGATCAGAACGGTTACTGTCACTCATAGACAAAGATATCACAACATCGCAAATGATTAGCTCTGTGGAAAATCTAAGGAACTGGGCTCCTTCTATTGAACCGTTTATCACTTGGATGTGTGGTCTTCCAACAGAAACCGAAGAAGACCTCATAAAAACATGTGATTTAATGGACAGAATGTCTGAAGTCAATCCGAAAACCCAACACTACGGGATCTTTTTGTACACGCCTTTTCCCAGTCCAATTTTGGATTCATTAGGATCAAAATATAAACATCCTCAATCTTTTGACGAGTGGGGAAAAGCCGAGGTTTTTCATTTCAGGCCACCCTGGCACTCTAAACGATATGTGGATAAGCTCCAGAATATTTCAACCGTCTCGATTTACGCATTTTATCCTCGAACACGAGTTAGTGAGCGCCGGCTTTTCTACAGAATTGGGTATGGCTCATTAAACAAAATCGCTAAATACAGGTGGAGGCACAGATATTTTCATTACCCTATCGAGTTAAAGTTGGCTACGGCGGCCTTAAGAAAAAGACGCGAATATCTATAGGAAGAAATTAAGAATGTGCACTTTTTTCTTTAGTTAACGGTCCGAGGTTTGGGGTTTCAAATTTTTTAAAAGAAAAGAAAACAATAAGAGAACAAAATCGGATAGTAAATAGTGAGGCATTTTTATAGTTTCACGAATTGAGCTCACATCTAAATCCGATACGCAAAAGAAGCAAATCATTCTGGTCTTCCCAGGCAAATACAAATCAACCAACCCACAAATGCCTTTAAGCATAATTCACATTGCAGACCCCCTTATTCGCGCCGGTTATGATGTAAGAATTCTTGACATGCGGGTCGAAAACTACCGCACTTTCCAGGTTGGTAAGCCTGTTTTTGTGGGAATTAGCAGCATGAGCGGGACGCAGATACGCTATGGTTTGCAATTTGCTAAGAAGGTGCGGGAAGAATCTCCTTCTTGTCCAATTGTTTGGGGCGGGGTTCATTCTTCACTCCGGCCTGAACAAACTGCCCAAAGCAATTATGTCGACATTTTAGTCCGGGGCGAAGGTGATTTAGTAGTAGTCAAACTTGCAAACAGGCTCTCCGAAGGGAAGCCGCTTAATGACGTCGAAGGCATAACCTTCAAGAGGGAAGGAACTATTAGGAGCAATCCAGATGCTTCGCTTATAGATTTAGATAAAATCCCACTAGATTTACCTTTCAACCTTCTGCATTTGGATCGATATCCATCCTTAGAAAAAGGAAGGTTTCATATTCAAACTAGTCGTGGATGCCCACATAGATGCGGTTTCTGCTACAACCTAATCTACAACAAATGCAAATGGCGTGGAAAAAGCTCACAACGCGTCATTGCTGAGATTGAATATATCCTCAAAGAGTTTCCGAACACTAAGATTATTGACATGATCGATGACAATTTCTTTGTGGATGAGAAACGGGTTAGGGACATTTGTCAGGGAATCATCGATCGTAAAATTAACATATTTTGGCGGGCAAGCTGCAGATTCGATTACCTCTCCGCTTACAAGAAAAACTTCATAGATCTTTTGGAAAAAAGTGGATGTAAGGAGCTAGACTTCGGCGGAGAAACTGGCTCAAAAAGGCTCCAATCGCTCATATGCAAAGATATAACACACGAACAAATGATGCGCTCACTTGAGAATCTTAAGCTCTGGGGCTCAAACATAGAAGTTTATGTTTCTTGGGTAAGCGGTCTTCCTACAGAGACCAATGATGATTTGAAGGGCACCTTCGATTTGATGGACAAAATGTCCGAAATCTATCCAAAAACCCAACATTTTGGATTATTCATCTATACGCCTTATCCAAGCCCGATTATGGATCCCATATTAAAAGAATACAAACCACCCAAAACTCTTGAGGAATGGGGAAACGTCGATGTGTATCGATTTAAACCTCCATGGCATTCGAAAAGCCAAATCAAAAAACTACACACAATTTCAGCCGTATCCTTTCTAGCTTTCTATCCTAAAGATAGAATTGACGAAGCGAGTTTATACTTCAAAATAGGATTCACAATATTAAACCGAATTGAGAAATACCGTTGGAGACATAGGTACTTCAGTATTCCAATAGAACTAAAAATTGTGGATGCGTTAACAAGGAAGTTTAAAGGATATCTGTAACTTGCAGCAAAAAATTTTTTACTAGTAGCAGTAGACTGTATATTAGACTGCAGTACGAAGAACTCAACAATTTCATTAGCAAAATTGAACTCGATTAAACGACTCACACATTAAACGTATGCACAGGAATTCATCGGTACCCTCAATTTTATTAGAATATTTGTGAATTATTAAATAGAAATAAACTGTTCAATTCTGGTTATTGTTAGAGAGAATGGAATTATGCGTTTGCATTCACTGAGATTTCAACGAGAATCACTTGTTGTATTGTTGAGTCTTGGTCTTCAAGTGCCTTTAGCTGTTTTTCTTGGTCATTATTATGATGATAGAGTGTTTATGGTCACGGGATATGATGTTAGTTCTGGGTTGAATCCTTATCTGCCCCATATTCTCAATGGTGTCTTCAGTGGTCCTTACCTAAGTGGCGTTTTTCCTAGTATAGGTGACCCTCCGCTGTGGCCCCTACTTTTAGGCGCCATTTACAAGCTATTTTACTCCTTTACATCAAACATTTTCTTGTACAACTTTGCAATAAAAATTCCGGTAATCGCCACCAACATAGGCTTAGCCTACATTGTTAAGAACATACTGAGAGAGCAAGGTGCATCAGAAAAAACAATCAAGTTCGCATGGCTTTTCCTTTTGTTCAACCCCTTTATACTATTAACAACCGCTGCCTGGGGTCAATTCGACAATCTTATAGCACTCTTATGCGTGGCATCTCTCTACTTTTTAAGTAAAAACATGATTAAAAAAAGCGCATTTCAGCTTTCTTTAAGCATTGTTTTAAAACTTGTTTCCCTTCCATTGCTTGGTTTGCCTCTTCTTTCTTTATCGAAAAAAGATTGGCGTAAAATATTACAATACATTGCAATTTTTGTTGTAACGATTGTATTTTTATGGCTTTTACCGTTTCGCATTTTTGGCTGGATAGCACCTTTCTCAAGTAATCAGGCGGTATCTTATTTTATGAGAGCTGGTGGCATGACACCATTTAACTTAGTAGAACTCTTTCAAAATAAAGTCACGCTTCCATCAGGTCTTGGTTTTTTAGGTTTTATTTGGATACCTGCTCTGCTATTTGGTTATTACTTGGTTTATCGTGACTCGCCTAAAACATTCAATGACTTAATCCAAAAAGCAATTGGTTTAATGCTTATCTTTTTCCTTACATTCTCGTGGGTTTCTGAACCATACATCGTTGTGGTCATTGCATTGGCTCTTTTAAGCTTGCCATCTACAAAATTGAATTTCCGCAACTTTCATTTTCTATGGGTAATTCCTCTCATTTTTATGGTTCTTTCAACTAATTTTTTTCAGCTTTTTTTCCTTGTTTCTCCATCAATTATAGCGTCTTTAGCACAAGTGGATCTGTATATTCGAAGTTGGAGACTTATTGCGATGTTTATTGTTGTGGTAGTATTCCAGGTTTTCGCTTGGAGATTAGTAATTAAACTATTGGGTGGCAAATCAATCAGGGACACTTAAGTTGTTTTTTGGTAAATTCAAGGTTGGTTGAGCAAGAAATTTTCAACCGTCATATAATCGCCGGTGGAATCCCAGTTATCCGTAAATCTATGAACAACTGCGAGTATAGTAAAGGTTAGAGTTGAATAGTCTGGGCTGGCGGAAAAATTCAAATAACCATAACTTACTCCATCAATAAAGAATGATATTTCCGAGCCTAAAATAAATACTGTAAAATGATGCATTACTCCATCGTTTAGCATGAGCTTCAGCATCTGAAAACTAACTTCCCCGTAGTTGCCATTTGGCTCTTGAATATAGCCATAGATAAAACCATCATTTAAGTCCATTCTAACTCCAAATTCTATTCCCTTATAGGAAATTGGGTCTGAAGTAGCAAAGATTACCATTTCATCAAATCCAAGTGCACTAGTTTTAGGTGTGTTGAAAAAAGTATCAAATTCCATTTTTTGAATTGTAAAAGTATCGTAGCTAAAAGCGTCTGATCCAGCTATTTGACCCTGATTGGTTTTGTCAGGAAAGGAGAAAAAAAATTTGGCTGAATCTGGCTGTTGAACAGGATAGCCGTAGTATGTGTATGTGACGAAGTTTGATGCATTTAACGAAAGGGGAACTGTAGTGATTGATGTAATAGGGCTGTTGGAAAGCGTGAAAAAGAATCTTGTTAATTCCGCCTGTATATTTGAGGTAGATTTTGCGGTCTCTGTGTAAATTGGTACTGTGTCGGGGGATGCTGAAGAGAGGTTACCTGAAAAATTATCTGCGTTCTGTTTCTTTGTTTCATTGATGATTGTTAAGCTAGTTGGAAGTGGCGATTGGTTTGGTATTTGGTCAATAATTGTATTAGTAGTATTTTTATTAAAAGTTGTTTGATTGAACAAATTTGTTACAATAGGCACTATTGTTACTAATGAAATTAGTATAATAGTTAACGCAATTGATGCGTTCTTGGTATTGCTTGACTTGATAGTCATCGCTTGGTTTATTGAATTTCAAGTATTAAAAATACACTATTAATTATCAGAACGTATTTCTTTGACTGCAGATTTTCAATTGCACAAAATGTTTCGGTGTATTTGTCTTTTATTCACTCATTTCTTTTCTCAACTATTTTTTTATTACATAAAACTTTGGTGCTTTTTTGAAGAAATATAATCCCATCGGTATTGCTTCTAAAAACCAAAGTATAGGCGACAACATGAAAATCACGATGTGTTCACGAATTCTTTGCATTTTACTAACTTTGCTAAAGTTCATTTCCAATCCTATTTGATAAACAGCAAACAGAATGATTGTGTCCAAAACAAAAAACGGAGCGAGATACCATGGATACCACTGTTTTATGAGTAATGAAGGTATTAAAGTGAAAAAACTCACCGAACCAAGAAACCAACTTATCATTCTATAACTTGTTTTTACTTTTTCCCATTTTCCCATTCTACTCAAATTTTCAAATGTTCCTTTTATCCATCTTTGTCTCTGCTTAATAAAGTCAGAAAATGTAAAAGGCGATTGTTCTTCGAGTACCCCTCCGTGCCAGCCGAAAATCCCTCCATATTTCTTATAGGCTACATAACCAAACAAGCTGTCTTCTGCGCAGGTATCGGGGAAATCCCAACCAACATTTTTCTCTATGTCGGCTCTCAAAAGTAGGTTTGAGCCGTGTAACCAATCAGGTTTTCCTTGGGATTTTAACATTGCACAGCAAGTATAACAAAATGTTGGTCTTACAGCATCCAAATATTTGACCAGTTTACTTCCAACATCCATTTTATTTGGATACGTGATTAATCCTTCTGCTATTGGCTCTCGATTATTATCTGCATGGTCTAGAATTGCCAAGAGACATTGCTTAGTAATCATTGATTCATCGTCAAGATGGTATATCCATATGTTACTTGTGTTTTCTTCTTTTTCCTCTCTTTGTTCTATTGCATACTGTAACGCTCTAGCTTTGTATTTGGCATGATTGAATGTTGAATAATTTTTTGGAACAGTTATGGTGGCAGCCACATTAAAACTTTCATTAACTTCAGAAACTACATCTATTCTATAATTATCATATCCAACTTCTTGGCATATTCGATTAATGTTGTCAATAGACTCTTGGACAATTTCCATATTGCCTATCGTAGTTATCTGAAATATCATTCTTTTTGGATTGATAGGAACAAATGTTTTCTTAACAATTACTTTTCTATATCTTAAAATTTCATAAGCTAATAAGTAGTATATTGGGATACCAAATACCCAAATGATCCAAATGTAATTGAAAAGACTCAATCCTTATTTTCCCTAAGTGAATCAATTATTTTCATTTCTTATCAACTTTTTCTAAATTGGTTGGCTTGTGAAAAATTCGAGAGGATGACCACACGCGAATTTTATGTGAAGCTCAACTTCGTAATGTTTTGTTTTAGAAAATCCAAAAAGCAATAGAGATGCCTAACATGTTTTATTTTTACCATTTAAGACTTGTTTTTTAAGAGCTAATAATATGTGACCGCTTATTGACAACAATAAGGGACCTTTCAAAAGAAAAAAGAAAGAAAAACAACTGCTATGGCAGTTTCTAATTACTTTTTGTGTTCTTTGAGAACGGTCATCGGTGACGTGCTAGTTTCAGCGATCCCTGGAAAGGCTCGTAAGACCTCGCCGACGAAGTGAAGGCTATTTTCGTTGCTGTCTGCTTTGAAGAAAATAACGAAATCCCAGTATCCGAATAAACTCCATGAAGACTCAATCATTACGCCTTTCATTGGTTCTGTAGGCATCTTTTGGAATGCTTCCCAGAATTCGCCGCCTTTTCCTGAAATTGTTTTGATTAAAACTTGATATTTCATCATGCTTTTTTCCAATTAAAACACCAACCCTATTTTTGTAAAGACTTCCCTTTAAGACTCTGTGACTGCACGATTGCAACCACAACCGCTCAATTGCTACAACACCAACATCAATTCGCTTCAAAGAACCCTTCGCAAATTACTCGGCATTAAACTATTCATTTTTTTGAGTTAGTTCTTTATTCTTCTCTTGTAGATTATTTTGAGGTTGACTCAATGAGGACACCCAATAAATAACCCTCGAGATTTTTTGTGGACCATATTTTAACGAGTTAATTCGGCGGGCTCAGCTTTTCTCTGAAGAAAGGCGTTCACAGCATCTATAAGGGCTTCACAAGCAAACCACCGCTCCTCCAAAGAACTATCCATCTCCAATGTCTGGATTATTCCGCGGAATTTTTTGATTTCCTCCAAGACTGGCTCCCTTTTTTGATCGTAGTCTGCTCGCAGCTCTTTTCGTTTCTTGCTATACTCCAGGATCACTAGTTCGAGTTCAGTCTGCTTATCGTTTAGTTGCTGTGTAATCCCTATTTCTTTCTGTTCCCTCTTCTTCTTAGAAACACCACGGAAAAACCCGGTTTTCATCCGAATTACCTCATCCTGCTCTCTTTTCAGATCGTTTATAGTGCTGTAGATTCTTTTGATTTCGGTGTTTCTTTGATTTCTAATCGTTCCTGTCAAAATTGCGTAATCCTTGTTTATTTGTTTAAGGCGGCTTCTCCAGTCAGATAAATTGCTTAGTTCTTGATCAAGTTCAGTTTCTTTGTGGCTTATTTGTTGCAGTTGATGTTTAATGCTGGCAAGAGTCTGTGTGCACTCGCTCAAGAATTGTTCATCTACGATTATGTTTGGGTGTGACTCAAACTCGCCCAGAACAGCCTCAATGGTGATTAGCCAACGGTCGAAATGCCCGCTGAATGGGGAAGAACCAAAATTTTGAATGCCTAAAGTATGTAAACGCTTGAGGGTTATCTCGGAAATCTCTCTTTCAGTTGCTTGTCGCTTCTCTTCCTGTATCGGTCTTCCAATACCTCTGCGAATGCGTTTTCTATCTTTGCGTTTTTCTCGAAGAGGCTTTTTGTACTGGTGAATTGCGCCCTTAGAAGACTTTATTCGAGGCTGGTATCCCATAAGCAACACGTGTCATTCTTTAAGTATTTAGTTTTTGTCTAATTGTCCTAAAATTCAGCTTCTTACCGGACATATTATGTTGAATTGACAAAATTTGAGAGAGTAAAGAAAATTTTTATCTTATTTTTTTTACGAAATTTTTCTTAGCTCTTTTATTTTATGTATCTCAATTGAGTTGCTCGCGTGTTTCCTGGTTGTCCGCATAGCTGAAGTAAACAAAACAGTTTCTTCATCAGTCACCAGACGCATTTCGTGTAGTCGGTTTGCCACTGCTGATATTCGGTCTTTTTCTTCGTGGTAATCTATCAGAACTGGGTATACCCCGAATATGAGTTCTAATTGTTTCTTAACTTTAATTTCAGGAGTGACTGCAATTATGGGTTGTGAAATTTTGAAACGAGCAATCATTTGGGCTGTGTAGCCTGACCGTGTTAAGGGGATGACTTTGTGGATAGGCATGTTTTGACATATTCGTTGGATTGCCCTGCTTACAGTGTCTGAAATGTTGATGTACGGGTTGTCTTCGACTTTGCCAATAACCGCTTTCTCAGTTTCATTTGCTATACGTGTCATCATTTCAACAGCATTCACTGGATATTGACCGATTGCAGTTTCACCTGAAAGCATTATAGCATCCGACCCGTCAAGGATAGCGTTTGCCACATCACTAACTTCCGCCCTAGTTGGGTTAGGTTGATTAATCATCGATTCAAGCATCTCAGTTGCCGTAACCACAAGCTTCCCCTGTTGATTACATTGTTTGATTAGGGATTTCTGAACCAACGGTACTCTTTCAGGTTCAATTTCAACGCCCAAATCGCCCCTAGCAACCATTAAGCCATTAGCAGCATCCAAAATCTCTTCGACGTTTTGAACACCCTCTGAATTCTCAATCTTGGCAATTATACCCCCACCAAAACCGTTAGTCTCAGACAAATTACGTACATCTTCCGCATTTCTTGTGAACGAAAGCGCAACGTATTCGACATCATGTTTCTTTGCAAACTTTATGATTTCCAAGTCCTTCTCAGAGAAAGTTGGAACTGAAAGAGACTTGTTTGGAACGTTAACTCCTTTTCCATCTTCTATGACCCCGCTATTCAACATGAGAAGTAATAGTTTACGATTTTTCTTTTCAATTACGCGAGTTTTGATTTTTCCATTATCAATACATATTTCGTCGTCAATGTGCATTTTGTCGTAAAAATCGTGGTTGAAAGTTACTTCTTCGCTGTTAAAACCCACTTCTAAAGTATCGCATTTTTTCAGGATTTTTTGTTGCAATGTTTTGATTCTGATTTCTGGTCCTTTAATGTCAATAATGATTGGGATTTCGGCGACTTCCCGAACTGTTTCTATAACAGACTCGTATTGAGCAAGATTTCCATAAGCTGTATTTATTCTTGCACCGTTCATGCCTGATTGAACCATTTTTTTGATTATTTGCTTTGAAGAGCTGGCAGGACCCAATGTGCCTATAATCTTTGTTTTCTTCAACAAAACATCTCCGAATGCAAAGCTAGAACACTGCACTTTCTAAGTTAAGGTTATTCCTTTATTATGATGTGGCTTCTTGGTTTTTTGGCGTTTGTTTGTATATCTGAAGACCCATTGGTTTTCTGTTGATTTACTGCCAAAAAGCTTTTTTATATGGTCACGGTGCCCGATAATGACTTAACATGATAGACCTGCTCGCAAAAGTAACCCAAAACTTTTGGTTAATTTGTGCAGTTGGTATTATCTTGGTGCTCTCAAAAATGGAGCCTCCTTAGTCTCTTCAAAGTAGAGGGCTAAGCAATGCTTGAGTTTCTATTTCCTTTTGGGTTAGCCGCGTTTTTTCTTGCCTTCATTTTGCCCATCATAAGTTCAAAGCTATGCAATAGTAAATTTTCAAGACAAGCATCCCTCATATTCGCAACCATAGCAAGCGTTGCCATCTTGGCGTTTGCTTTGGAAATTGTCCTCTCAAACAAAAGCCTCTCTCTACTCGCCTACCAAATTACACCTTTGTTCCAGTTTTCTTTCCTTGTGGATAGATTAGCGGCGTTCTTCCTTGCCCTTGTCGCTGTGGTTTCCGTTGCAGTTTCAATTTACTCAATACAATACGTGGAACATTTTCCAAATGAAGCCAAAAAGAACCTGATCGTCTCATTCATGAATATTTTCATCCTTTCAATGGTGCTGGTGGTCGCATCGTTTTCCATGTTCTCCTTCCTGTTTTTCTGGGAAATAATGGCGCTCTCCTCTTTTCTGCTTGTTATGATGGAGTTTGAGAAGAAAGACACACAGAAAGCAGGTATATTCTACTTTGTAATGACTCATCTTAGCACGCTATTTCTCATCTTCGCATTCCTCTTCATCTATACTATAACTGGAACATTTGACATGACGCAAATACGGGCAGATCCCTTAATCACTTCGGTCGCCTTCGTCTTTCTGTTCTTAGGGTTTGGCATAAAAGCGGGTATAATTCCATTCCACAAGTGGCTTCCATATGCACACCCAGCAAGTCCTTCCAACATCTCTGCTCTTATGTCTGGCGTTATGATAAAAGTCGCCATCTACGGTTTAGTCCGTTTCGTTCTTCTCCTTCCCATGCAAACATGGTGGGGCATTCTAATCCTTTCCGCAGGAACGGCATCCGCAGTGCTCGGCGTAATTTACGCCCTAAAAGAACACGACATTAAACGGTTACTTGCTTACCATAGCATCGAAAACATCGGTATAATTCTAATCGGTGTTGGCTTATACGTAATTTTCTCGCTGGCAGGGCTACAAGCCATAGCCTTTCTTGCACTTGCAGGCGCCCTCTTCCACACCCTAAACCACGCCATCTTCAAAAGCCTCCTCTTCATGACCAGCGGCAGCATTGTAAACGCGACAGGTACTAGAAACATCGAGGAAATGGGCGGCTTAATCAAACGCATGCCCAAGACCGCTCTTCTATTCCTAATAGGTGCAGTTTCCATCTCGGCATTGCCGCCCTTCAACGGATTCGTAAGTGAACTAATGATTTTCCAAGTATTCTTCCAATCCATAGCCTTAGCCAATCCCTTCCTTGAGGTGATTTTGATTACGTCGTTGGCAGTGTTTGCCCTCACCAGTGCGTTTGCTGCGGCATGCTTTGTGAAGGCGTTTGGAATAACTTTCCTTGCGCTACCACGCTCACAAGAAGCTAAGGAAGCGAAAGAGTCACCTAAACTCATGATTATTGGACCAGCCATACTTGCTGCCCTATGTGTAGCGTTGGGAGTTTTCTCTTTGCAGCTTTTTGGTGTCCTCGGGTTCTCGTTCCCACTGCCCAATATGCTCTTTATCGGCGCACTGCTGGCCGGGTTCTACGTATTCACATTTGCTGCTTTGCGCGAGGTCGCTAACAGGCGGGAACGAATCGCTGAAACTTGGGGATGCGGATTCCCAACCCAAACCTCCACGATGGAGTACACCGCTTCAGGCTTTTCAGAACCAATTGTAACCATCCTCAAATCGATTTTCCGAACCCAGAAGAAATCTGAACGAAACTTCTACGACGATAAAAGCGTTATCTTCAAGGATGGCAAAGCCGAAATCCACCTTGTCAAATTCTTTGAAGAACGCCTCTACATGCCGGTCGCGAACTTCGTGCGGAAGATTTCTTTAAAGGTTAATAATTTGCAGCGTGGCGATGTTGACTTGCATGTTGCATATGCATTTGCAACGATTGTTGTGTTTCTGCTAATAATCTGGTGGTTTGCATAATGGATTACTTGACACTTATCGCATATGGCATTCTAAACACGATATTTGTCACCTTAATCTCTCCTTTGTTTATTAGTTTAATAAAAATCGTGAAAGCTCACGCTCAGAAAAGAAGAGGGCCACCGATTCTGCAAACCTACCGCAATTTATTCAAGTTGCTTAAGAAAGAAACCGTTTACTCCACGAACTCGTCATGGATAATGAGGGCAACGCCACTTGTGAATATTGCTGCAATTTTAGTGGCAAGTCTATTTGTTCCCCTTCTTGTGATACCGCAATCCAACGATTTTGTGGGAAACATAGTTTTGTTCCTCTACTTGCTTGCAATGGCGAAGTTTTTCATGGCACTTTCTGGACTAGACGCAGGAAGCACATTTGGCGGCATGGGCAGCAGCCGAGAAATGGCTATATCTGCTCTTTTCGAACCAGTCATCATTGTAGTTTTTGCCGCCCTTGCGTTTGCTTTCAAAACTATAAGCCTACCTGAAATTTTTAGGGGTGCTTTAGCTTCAAACGTATTAATTGATCCCGTTATAGTCCTAATTTCCATCTCAATATTCATTGTTATAATTGTTGAGTCCGCTAGAGTTCCCGTTGATAACCCCGAAACTCATTTGGAGTTAACGATGATTCATGAAGCAATGATTCTTGAGCAGTCTGGAAAGAATCTTGCTATGCTGGAGTTGTCGAGTGCTATGAAGCAGTTGCTTCTTATGGGCCTGCTTATCAACATACTTGTTCCATGGGGCTTAACTCAAGATTTTACTATTCCAGCAATCCTGATTTCGCTTGGGGCATTTGTTCTTAAAGCAGTTGTGCTCGCCGTTGTCATCGGTTTGTTTGAATCTTCATGCGCAAAATCCCGGCTTTTCCGCTTACCAAGTCTGTTTGCAATTGCACTTTTCCTCTCATTAATAACTTTGATTATTGAGGTGTTTACATGATAATTGCTCCAGCCCAAAACATAGCGCAAATTCTCGTCGTTTTGATTTTGGCAACTGCAGCAATAATTATCATGAAACGCGATATTCGTTCCCTCATAAAGACGTACGCTTTCCAGTCTTTGCTATTGGCTACGATGGCGCTGTTGCTTTTCGTAGCCACCGGCACTATAACGCTCCTCTACCTTGCCATTATTATTTTGGTAAGTAAAGTTTGGATTATTCCTCATTTCATGGGAATTGTCGCAAAAAGGCTCAACATAAAACGTGATGTCAAGTTCCACTTCCTTTCTCCTGTAACCTCCTTGATTGCCAGTATAGTGATTATCCTGTTCGTTTACCTCTCCTTCTCTAGCCTGCTCTCTGAATTGAATCGCTTCAACTCAAGTCTCTTCTTGTTGGGCGCTACCGTCGGCATATCAATCGTTTTCATGGGTATGATTGTAATATTTACCCGTAAACAAACAATTACAAACATCGTAGGCTACTTAACAATGGAAAATGGCGTTGTCCTCTTTAGTCTATTCCTAACAGAACTTCCTTTGCTTATTGAAGTCCTAATCATTGTAGACTTGATTATGCTAACTCTGATTGCTACAATACTTGCCTTTGGTATAGACTCAACGATCGAGGAATTCCACGCAAGACTCAACCCTTTCAATGATTCAAAGAAAAAAGCTCAACAAGAAATCAAGGATTTGGAGGTTGAACAGTAATGTTGTCCCTAAACTTGATATTAGCTATTTACCTTATTGTTGGAGCCGCGGTATCATTGCTGACTGTGGTGTCTAAGTCACACAAGACCTTGAACATCCTCTCAATTATTCTTCCAGCAACATATGTCGCACTAACACTCTACACGCTAATTTACGCTGCAATTCCAGCTTATTCCTTAGGCGGCAACTACTTCCTAATCGACCACCTCAGCCTCTACGAAATCCTGATTTCCGCCTTCTTGTTTCTGCTCGCCGCAGTCTATTCTCGTGGGTACATTGAAGGCTCTATCGAAATCGGCGAGATGGATCACAGTAGCCTCAAACTATTCTACGTTGCCTTCAATCTGCTGCTTATGGCGATAACCTTCGCCTTCTTCGCCGATAACCTTGCCCTCTTCTGGATACTAGCCGAATTAACCACTGCCTTCTCCGCAGTTCTCATCGTTATACTCAACGCACCAAAAAATATCGGTGCCACCCTAAAATACGTCTTCATAACCTCCACATGCATGCTCTTCTCCTTCATCGGCTTAATCCTCATCTTCACTCTAACAGAAAACAACCTTGGCGTGGGTACCCTCAATTGGAGCACCCTCATGTCAATCGCCAGTACATTGTCACCCGCAATAATGTTTGCAGCATTCATTTTCACATTCGTAGGGTTCGCGGCAAAATCAGGTATCGTCCCATTTCACGCTTGGCTACCTAGTGCGCATTCGAAAGCTCCTGCCCCTGTTAGCGCAATTTTGTCAGGCTGCGTAACCAGCGTGGGAATCTACGGCATTATCAGGGTTTACGCGATTGCTTCCCAAATATCAGAGTTACCAAAAATTTCTTGGTTCCTTATCGCGTTTGGGTTGTTAAGCATGGCTGTTGCAGCTTTAACGATGCTCAACCAGGTGAACCTGAAGAAACTTGTTGGCTACTCGACGGTGGAAAACATGGGGTTCCTCCTGGTAGGGATAGGCTTAGGGACACCTGTTGCACTTTTCTGGACGCTATTTTATGTTCTAGCCCACGCATTAACCAAAGCTTCCCTATTCTTATCCGCAGGCATCCTCCACCACCAGTATAAAAGTGTCAGAATGGAACACATAAGGAACGTCTTCAAATTCCAGCCTTTCGCCGCATGGAGCATCATACTTGGCACAATAGCAATAATTGGAATGCCCTTATCAGCGATTTTTCTGCCCAAACTTTCAATTCTTTTGCAATCTGCCGAGTTGTCGCCCTATTTGCTCTTGGGGTTGCTAACAGTTTTCCTGTTTGTTGCCGGCGCATTTGGAGTCTTCCTGATTAAGTTGCTGTCCAAAAAAGAAGAAGATGCTCCAGGAGTGACACGTTATGAAGCTTCGTTGGGCATGAAAATCCCAATCATAATCCTCCTGGTTACTGTTTTTGCTTTGGGAATATTCTTCCCGCAGCAACTAACAAACTTACTCAATAGCATTGTGTCTGAATTGGGAATTAGGTGACACAAATGAACCTGAACGAAGTACTCGAAATCTTATCTGGACAAAAGCTCCCCTTAACTGAAGGGTTGAACTACGAACTTTATTTACCAATCAACGAATCCGACTTGCAAAAAGCCATAAACATCTTTGATGAAAATAGCTTTGAACTCATTAGTCTATTCTGTGTTGAAAATTTTGCGGAAAAAGGATTCACACTTTTCTATGCCTTCGAGGTACCAGGTTTTGAGCAAATTCTGATTCTGCAATACCTTTTAAGCGGTAATCAGGCAGTTTCTATCGCCAAAACTTATCCTTCTGCATGTTGGTACGAGCGGGAAATTGTTGATGGATTCGGAATAGAATTCCAAGACGCCTTTGACAAAAGAAGATTGTTTCTACATGAGACGTATCCATTAGATTTTCATCCACTTTTGAAATCTTTCAAAAACGGTAAAATAGAAAACTCAACGCCTAACGACCAAAAAGAATACCTCTTTAAGCAGGTCGAGGGCGAAGGCGTCTACCAGATTCCAGTCGGACCAGTTCACGCGGGAATCATTGAGCCTGGGCATTTCAGGTTCAGCGTCATTGGCGAGACCATCTTTAACTTGGAAGTGAGGCTTTTTTACAAGCACCGAGGATTAGAAAAACTCGCCGAAGGAATGAAGCCTCAAGAATGCGTTCGAATTGCCGAAAGCATAAGTGGAGACGAAACGGTCGCTAACGTGGTCGCTTTCTGCATTGCGGTCGAGAAAATCTGCGGCTTGACATTGCCGAAAAGAGCTCTGCAATTAAGAACCATAATGCTGGAGCTTGAACGCATCTACTCTCACTTGGGCGATTTGGCAGGTATGTGCGTGGACGTGGCTTATCCTGTTGGCGCAAGCCCATTCTTCATTCTAAGGGAAGAAATTTTTAGGCAAAATGACACACTTACAGGTTCTAGATTCCTTAAAGGAATTGTCGGATTGGGAGGGTTAACTAAGGATGTTCCCGATGGCGCTCTCAAAAACCTCTCAACGTATTTTCTATCGTTTTCTGAGCGGCTAAATGTCGCCACAGGAATCGACAGCACATACTTCTCAGTGGTTGACAGGTTTGAAACCACGGGTAAAGTTAAAACCGAAATTCTTTCACCTCTACATATTACTGGTCCAGTTGCGAGGGCTTCAGGCAAAATATCTGACAACCGAATCTCCCATCCATACGGAATATACAGAGAGTTAAAGTTGAAAGAAAGGACACAGACAAATGGAGATGTTCTTGCTCGATTCAACCTTAAAGCCAAAGAAGTTCTCGATTCCGTCAAAATTATTCAACACCTAATCAGCGAATTGGACAACGGCGAGATTTCTGTACTCTGTCAAATCAAAGATGGCCACTCGCTATCGTTGGTAGAGGCGCCAAGGGGACAGAATTTCCACTGGGTCAAAATCAAAAATGGCGCTATCGACCGCTTTAAAGTTCGGACAGCTTCTTTCTGCAACTGGCAAGCCATGGAACACGCGGTCCTTGGAAATATAGTTCCAGATTTCCCCCTAATTAACAAGAGCATGAACTTATCGTATGCAGGAACGGACATGTGAGACTATGGCAAAAGCAATCTCTAATGTTTTCAAAAAACCCTCAACAGATACTTTCCAGTTTAAAGATGCAGAATTCGAAGCCCTCGGTATGCAGCTGAAGGAAACAGTGGATAAAGTTTTTGCCAGAAGCCTGGCTATTCGCGAATTAGACGCAGGCAGCGACAACTCAACTGAAATAGAACTCAATAACCTTTCAACCCCTTACTACGATGTTGAACGTTTCGGCATATTTTTCGTGGCTTCCCCCCGGCACGCTGACGTTCTCATCGTTACCGGCGTGGTCACTCTAAACATGGAAATTGCAGCAAAAAAAACATTCGAAGCCATGCCTAACCCAAAATTTGTTGTAGCCGTAGGCGACGATGCTTGCGGATATGGAATCATGAACAACTCTTACGCCGTGTTGGGAGGCGCCGACAAAATCTTTGACGTGGCTCTAAAAATTCCTGGTAATCCTCCATCTCCCCGAGAGATACTCAAAGGCATTCTTGCTCTCATGAGTGTTATAGAGAAAAGACCCTAAAAACGCCTTTTTACGTTTAAAATAATTTTTTATTTTTTGTTTGCTAACCTTTAGATCAGGCATGTAAATGCTTAGTTGCTGTTGTGGAAAGCCTGTGAAGCTATTAATAAACTCCACTTCCTTTCGAAGGGGTTTTTCAATCACCAAGTAGGGGCAGACTCGCCATTTACCCTCGGTTGCCATAACTTTTGTTCATGCAATCCTGACAATAATTCCTCTTAAACCTCTTTATTCGCTTGGGCTGGAAGAGTTTTCCGCATGAACTGCACTTTATTTGGTTAACTGTTTTGGGATCCAGGAGTTTGAGTCGTCGTTCAATTTCGTTTTTAACGTCTGAATCGTTTTCACTTACCAACGCATGGGTGAGTAGTGTTTTGGCTTGTTCTTCACTTTGTTCACCAAACATCTTGGAAAATACATTGTTCTTTTTCTGATCTACGCTTATCTGCGAAGGCAACATGCAGATAAAATTTGAAGGATAACTCTTCGATTTATCAGAATCAACCACGGCGAAACGGTAGTGCCTGCCTACATAGTTGCCCTCAATGTTATCTTGAGTAAATATCTGTAACTTGAACTTCATAACCTTCCCACGCATATAGAATGTATCTGCCCAGCTAATATCTATACTTCTTAAAAAAATTTAATTTTAATATGAAAATTATTAAATTTGGGCGTTTTTAGGCAAATTTCCAAAAATAGCTTCTATATCAGAGTGCAAATGATCTTAGAACAACAAATAATCCTTCTATGCGTCAAAAACTCGCCTAAACACACAGAAAACTTCAAGATATGTGGGCGGGCGGGAGTAAGTTGAAGCACAAATTAGTTTTGGTGTTTAACATTTTGGCGTTAATTTTAGGGAGCATCCGATTTTAAGCTGCTTTTCTCTCTGGAATTGCATTAACATAAACGAGGTTTTTTTTCTCTTTCTCTCTCTCTCATAAATAGTTCAGTTAATTTTTGAGCTGTTTACTTTACCTATAGCTCTTTTGTGGTTGAATGCAGCCACAAGCTCTTTAAAGTTAACAACAATGAGCGCCAGCAAAGTGAAAAAGGGTATGTACGAGTAATAATAAAGAGGTGTGGTGAGCCCTGAACCAAAAATCATGCTCATGAACCCAGAGCCCAGGCCGGGGTAAAGAAGCATCAAATTCGATAAAGCCAGCGCGGCTGCTACACTTGTCAATGCAAGCTTGAGGTTTTTGCGATTATACAAAATGAACAGAGGGATTGAAAGTAAACCAAATCTTACGTCAAAGAACCCAAAAGCCAACACAATTCCCGACAGGACTGGTTTGCCTCTGCTACCCAGATAGAAGCTAAGGAGAAGCAAAAAAGTGAGGAAGACTTTAGCTTGCCCTTCGCCCCACTGCCAATAGTAACTTGGAGATAAACCCCAATTTGCGGTTGGAAAGGGCAGCAGTAAAGCGATAACCATGACTGTCATCGAGATGGCAAGATGCTTATCCTCTAAGAGTTTGTAAAGCATGAACGCAATAATTGGAAGGAGCATGATTTGGATTATGTCAAATGATAGCAATGCTTGCTGATAACTTAATAATAGAAGGGGCGAGGTGATGAAAAGGAAATTGGGAAGGTACTTGTATGCTTCAGGGTACGGTGGAGTGATTGGTTCTGCGCCGCCTAGGGCTCCGAAATGGTAAACCTGTGAGGGATTATTCCAGAGTCTCCAAGCGCCTACATAGTAGGCTGAAAAGTCTTTTGCTAATATGCTGCCTGAAGAAGTTATGCCTGGAGTAAGCGTGTAAGTTTCTGGATAAGCTACTGTGAAGGTGTATAGATTTAACGCAATGAGAACAGCGACACTGATAATTATGGCAGTTTGGCCTGGGCTTGGTTTTTTAGTCATTTTGTCTCAGCGATTAGCCTGTTTATGATTTTATTTCACTGTGTTGGGAACTTTTATACTTGGTTGTTGTTCCGTTGTTAATTCTTTTCCTTTCCGTTGTATTACTATCGTCTTACGAGTGAAAATGCTTTTATTCAGTTCATGCTTTCAAGCCCTCATGCTCTCAAAATAGAAGGAAGGATTGGAAATGATGCCTCAACAAAGTAAAGCAAAACAAGTTGCAATAACCGCCATGGTAGCCGCAATTTACGCCATACTATTCTACGGATCCGCACCAGGCATGTTGCCAGGATTTACTCTTATTTACCTTCCAGTCATTCTACTGGGTGTTTTTCCCATATGGTTTGGCTGGAGTGGCCTCGCAGGCTGTATGATAGGCGCTTTTATTGGCGGCGTGTATGTTGAGCAAGTAGCACCTTACGCAGCATGGGTAGAATCAATTACGGCATTAATTATATTCGGGTTAAATTGGCTTCTCATGCCCAAAAACGCAGTAGACGGGAAATCAAAAAGAAACCTCATTCTCCTAATCGCAGTCTACGCTGTTACACTATTTATTGGAACCGCATACATCCTTTGGCAATACACCTATCTCTTTAACATAGGAATAATGACATTCCCCATTTTAGGGGCGTTTTCATTTGGAACTGTCCTTGCCGCAACCTTTGGTCTCAACTTCGTAATCCAAATTGCGGTATGTCCAGCTCTATTAAGAACAGTTACTCCGCGGTTGAAAGGATGGGGCATGTATTCAGGCAACTTTGCTGAATGGCGAAGTCGCCGAAAAGCAAAACCCACATAAAACTCCTCCGCCTTTCTTTTTCATCAAGATAGAAAATACTTTTAAGTTATCGCTCACCTAAGCAACCTAAGTGTCCAAATATGAAAATCCGAATCCTAAAACTCACCCCTGAATCCCTCACTGGGTTGCTACAAGGAAAACCATCTACTTTCACTTCTAACATTCCAATCGACGCTGAAATTTTAGACATAAAAATGGACCTTTTTACTAAGCAAGTTTCTATGGTGATTAGAAGTGAGTGCTTTGAGGATATCGCCGAAGCCATTCCAATCCCTGAATTCGAGTTGGCAAAAACCGCTGACTCAAAAGCTCCACCTAAACCAGCAATGGTGCTTATAAAACCTCAAGTCATGCAAGTTCCAGAGCCTAAATCTAACGTTGCAAAGTTGCCTCAGATGCAACCAAACAGGATGGCTTCAAAAATGGAAAACGAATTCAGCCCCGAACAACGTAAACTGCTCAGCTTCACCGTTAAAGAGGACTGTGTGGAAGTTAAGCCGGTGATGTTTTTGAAGGCTGAATGGGACGATATCAACGAGGTAGTTAAGGGCATAGGCGGGAAATGGGTTAAAGGCGACATAATCAGTTACTGGGAAATTCCTCTCCATTAAGGCGGCGGCGCGATTGAGTAAGAAACGAAAAAACTTTAAACCAGACAAGGCTAATCAAAAGGGTAGTGAGCCAAAGATGGAAAAAACTGATAAACCTCTAACAAGAGACGCATTAGTCTCGATGCAAGTAATAGACGCTAAAGGACGCTTGGTAGGAAAAGTTAAGGATGTTGCTTTTGCCGTTGGAAAAATGGGCATAGCACTAACCGTGGAAAACGAAAACGGAGAAACAACGAACGTCGCATGGGAAGAAGTTCAAGCAGCCGCAGATTTCATACTCTTAAAACCCCAAATGGCCCAGCAAACCACATATCAACCACAGCAGGCAAAATCAGGCCAAACTGTAACTCAACAAGCGCAACAACAGACTACTCAACCAACGTGCCCAACATGTGGAAGACCTCTAACTTGGATTCCGCAATATCAACGATGGTACTGCTACAACGACAAAAAATACGTCTAAAAACTCCAATCTTTCTCAATTTTTTATTTTTATCTTTTTTGAATATTGTTTGTCCATTAGACTAACTTTAGTTCTCGCAAAAAACTAAAGCTTATTTAAGTAAAAGCCAATGGCTGTAGATAAAAGAAAGATTTTTTCCGAGCTAATTGCCAATAGGCTTTTCTAGGATGGTAATTGTGCCGTTCTTTCCCAGCCGCAGCTGCTTTTCGCCTTTAAACATCGCTACATGCGCGTTCTTGATTTCTATAGAGTCACCAGTATGCACAGAATTTATCTGTTGGTCCCAAAGGCACAGGAGGATTTTTCCTGTTTCATCCCCGACGGAGGCGTTGGAAACAACTGCGTTGTCTCGGAATTGGGTGTGGACTTTGGCTGGCTCTGCAGTTTTTAGAACTTCGGCGGTGACGTTTATTTTTTTCATACCGACCCGCAAGTTTTCTATTTTGAAATGTGAGGGAGCAGGGTTTTGGCGGGCGATTTCTTTGCGTACTTTGCTGGTGTCCATGGAATGGTCGAATGAAACGTCGGTTCTTGCGAGTGTTTCTTCAGGCACTCGGAACTGGGCAATTACTTTGGTGTCTTTTGTTATTAGGAAGATTGCTTGGTTGGTTACGTTTCCGCGGTACTCAACCGTTAAATCTGAAACAGGTACCGATTTACCGTGTTCTTTTGCTGTGATTAAGGCTTGGAAGAGCTCGGTTGGGTAAACCTCATGCTGTGTAGCAATGAAGGCAAGCTGGTCTTCTAAGGTGGGCTTTTTTGGTTTCATACTCTATTCTATTCTCCTTTAATTAGCGAATAATCTTGAAAATAGCAAACTAAGTTAGCCCTAAAATTTACCTTTTCTAGATTAACTTCCGCAATTTACTAGTAATGCCCCACTAGGTATATAGGTGTAACTGCTCAAAAATTGAATTTTTACGATAAAATGTCTGGTTTTATGTATTAGGTCGAAATCATATTAAACTAAAAGGTTCCAAAAAGCAAAAAGGCAACTTCCTCATTAGATCTAGATAGCGCTTATTTTCGGAGCAAAACAATGACAGAAAAACTCAAAGACCTCACAAAAGTTGACTTGAAAAACCTTGACAAAGTCTTCTACCCTAAAAACAATATAACCAAAGGGCAAGTTGTCGAATACTACATCAAACTCGCTCCAAAACTGCTCCCCCTCATAGCGGACCGCCCCTTAGTTTTGACAAGATACCCTGACGGTATAGAAGGGGAAACGAAGAGTTTTTTTGCAAAAAACGCTCCCGAAGGCACCCCCAGCTGGGTTAAAACAAAAATCATCTACTCCTCCGCTTCAAAGCGGGACGTTTCCTATATCGTTTGTAATGACCTCGACACGCTTATTTGGCTAGCCAACTTGGCTGCGCTCGAAATTCACATGCCCTTCTCCAAGGTTGATGCCTTAGACAAGCCTGACCTGCTGTTCTTTGACGTTGACCCTGAACCGCCTGCTACTTTAAGCGACGCCGCAGAAGCCTCGCTACTGCTTAAAGATAAACTTCTTGAATTAGGGCTCACACCGTACATTAAAACCTCGGGCAAAAAAGGCTTACACGTCGTAATCCCCATTGAACCCGAACATACCTTCGAGAAGACTAGGGCTTTTGTACATAAAATAGGCGTCGAACTGGCAAAAGAAAGCGACATGATAGTTTCCGAATTCAAGGATACCAAGAAACCCGGCAAAGTTTTCGCCGACTACCTTCAGAATTCTCCCATGCGAACCATGGTGGTTCCTTACAGTTTGCGTCCTACGCCTGACGCTACTGTTTCCACACCTTTGGAATGGAGTGAGGTGAAGAAAGGCATAAACCCTTCGAACTACACTATTTTTAATGTAGCAAAACGGCTAAGTAATCCGTGGAAAGATATTTTTGAAAAAAGATGCAAATTGGAGATTTAATTATGGAAGAACAAGAAAATGTAGAAGAATCCTCTTCTGAAAAAACCAGTGCTTCTGCCCCCAGCAGGTCTATTTGGTCAGGAAACATTACTATCGGCTTGGTGAATGTTCCCGTCAAATTGTTCTCGATGATTTACGATAAGGGCATAGCATTTCATTTTTTGCATAAAACTGATGGTCAACCCTTAAAATACGTTAAAATGTGCACCAAAGACGACAAGATAGTGCCGTGGAATGAGGTTGTTCGGGGCTACGAAGTTGCCAAAAACGAATACATCACCTTCGACCAAAAAGAACTCAACGAGGCAAAACCCGAATCTGATAAACGCATCCGTATCAGCAAGTTTGTCGATTACTTTTCGGTAGATCCCGTTTATTTTGACCGAACCTACGCTTTGTTGCCTGATAAGAGTAAAGACGCCTACGGATTGCTGCTTAAGGCGCTTGAGAAAACTAACAAGGCTGGTGCTGGACGCATAACCCTGCGAACTAAAGAGTATCCCGCGTTGCTGCATACCTACAAAGGCGCATTAGTTCTTACAACATTACGTTATGCCTACGACGTTGTGAATCCCGCAGATTTTGAACCCCTCCACAAACTTGAAACCCCCCAAAAAACAGAATTAGATCTTGCCGTAAGAATCGTTGCTGACCTCTCTGGCGAATTTGACATAACAGACTTCAAAGACACTTACATGGAAAGAGTACAAGAACTCGTAAAGCAAAAGGTGAAGGGTGAAAAAGTCCATATCGAAAAGCCTCCAGAAGTCGAAGCGAAAGGTCTTATGGTTGCCCTGCGGGAAACCCTCAAGCAGTTGGAGCAGAAATGAGTCGCCACATCTACCAGCCTATGCTTGCAAAGGTTGTCGAGGAAGCTTTTTCGGATAAGGACTGGGTTTTTGAGGTTAAATGGGATGGGTTCCGCGCAATCGCCTACGTAGAACAACCTTTCAGCCTCAAAAGCCGAAATGAGAAGGAACTAAAACAAAATTTTCCTGAACTTCAGGAATTAAACAAGCTTGCCAGCAACATTGTCGTGGACGGCGAAATCGTGGTTATGCGGGAAGGCAAACCCGACTTCCAATCCTTATTGGAACGCGGACAGGCGGTTTCGACAAGAGAAATCCAACGACAAGAGGATCGTGCTCCCGCTGTCTACATCGTTTTTGACATATTGGAAAAAGATGGCAAATCTCTAACCAAATTGCCTCTGATGAAGCGCAAAGCAATCCTCAAAGACTCCTTGAAGGAGGGCTCAAACGTGCTTTTATGTGATTTTATAGAGGAAAAAGGCGAATCTTACTTCAAGTTGGCGTTGGAGAAGGGTTTGGAGGGAGTTGTGGCAAAGAGGAAGGACAGTGAGTATGAGGAAGGTTTGCGTACTGGGAGTTGGTTGAAGATTAAGAAACTCAAAACTTGTGACTGCGTAATTTTTGGTTATACTCGGGGGGAGGCGATTAGGGCAAAAACTTTTGGTGCCTTACTGCTTGGTGTTTATGATAACGAGGGTAAACCTGTCTATGTTGGTAAAGTTGGCACAGGTTTTACTCAGCAGATGATTGGAGTTTTATCGGATAAATTTAAGAAAATAAAGACAGATGTTGCCCCGTTTAAGCCTGAAGCTGGCGACGTTGTGACTTGGCTTGAGCCCAAACTTGTCTGCGAAGTAGCTTATCAAGTATTAACGAGGGACTTGAGGTTGCGTATGGCACGTTTTAAACGGTTAAGAGATGACAAACCGCCTGAACAATGCACAATTGACCAAATAATCGAAAGCAAACAAAAAGAAGTCGCATCCCCTGAACAAAAAAGCGATGCAAAGGAAAAAGATGTGGATCAAAAGCTATCTGAATACGCAGCAAAAAGGCATTTTGAAGAAACCCCCGAACCCAAAGGCGCCCCAGAGAAAGAAGGCGACAAACTCATCTATGTAATCCAAGAACACCATGCAAGGCGACTGCACTATGATTTTAGGTTGGAAAAAGACGGTGTCCTCAAAAGCTGGGCAGTCCCAAAAGGGATGCCTGAAGCTGGGCAAAAGGTTTTGGCGGTGGAAACCGAAGACCACCCATACGAATACGGAAGTTTTGAAGGCGAAATCCCAAAAGGACAGTATGGCGCGGGAACCGTGAAAATCTGGGACAAAGGAACCTACGAAACCAAACTTTGGGAGAGCGACAAAATCGAAATCACTCTAAACGGAAAACGGCTTAAGAGTCGCTATGTTTTGGTGCGCCTAAAGCGCGCTGGCGACAAAGATTGGCTGCTGTTGAAAGGAAAAGAATAGTATGGAAAACCTCCATTTGGGCACTATTGGCTGGAGCTATAACTTTTGGAAAGAAATCTTTTATCCTAAAAAAACTGCCTCAAAAGACTACCTAGCATACTATGCCACACAGTTCAATACGGTTGAAGTTGACAGCACCTTCTACCGAATCCCTATCCAGTCGACTGTTTCCAATTGGAAACAGCAAACTCCCGAGGGCTTTAGGTTTTCACTCAAGTTTCCTCAAATGATAACGCATGTTAAAATGCTTAGGGATTGCGAATATGAGACAGGCATTTTTCTTGAAAGGGTAGGGTTGCTTGGAGAAGAGCTCGGTGGCTTGCTTTTACAGTTTCCTCCGAACTTCGGTGTTGACCGCCTATCCGACTTAGAGGCTTACTTAAAGAAACTCCCAAAAGAGCACAGATACGCTGTTGAAGTTAGGAACAAAAGCTGGCTAAACCAAACATTTTATTCCGTTTTAAGAACTAATGCAATTGCTTTGGTTTGGGCAGATAGTTCCTTAATGGCTGAAATCAGGGAAGTTACCAGCGATTTTTTGTACGTCCGCTGGGAAGGTGATCGGAAAAAAGTTAACGGCACCTTAGGAAAGATAGAAGCCGATAGGGTTGAGGACCTAAAGTTGGAGGGAGAAAAACTCAAGCCTTTACTAAAAAAAATAGAAATCTTTGGCTATTTTGGTAAGTATTATTCTGGGTATCCGCCCTCAGACATCGCAAATATGCAAGACATCTTGAACAAGTAAATATTCAACCAAAAGAATCTAATTTGAAGGTCAGACAAATGGACACTAACAAACTGTTTGAGTTAGCAACTCCAGTTTTGGAAAAAAACGATTTCGGAGTCGGCCACACTAAGCGGGTTTTCGAGATTGCGAAACAAAACTTTCCCGTAAAAAGCGATCTCCAAGACTTAACCTACGTCGCCATAATTCTGCATGACATTGGGGGAAGCACCATACAAGAACAATACGAAAAAGGGCCCCAAATCGCAACCGCCCTGTTAAAAAAACTAGGCTGCTGCTCTGAATCATTCATTAAACAGGTCTGCTACATAATCAGCACCCACCACGAACATCCCACCAACCCCTCAGAGCCGTTCCTTTCACTGTACGATTCGGATAAGCTGGTTATGTTTTCTCCAGAAGAGTACCCGTACTATAATGCGCGAGAAGGGTTTGACTGGAACAAAATAATCAACCTCATATATTCTAAAAAAGGGCAAGAAATAGCAAAAAAGTCTCTGGCTCAGAGAAGAAAAGATCAACCTCCAAAAGGTAGACAGGTTTAAACATGTTCTTTAAGCAAATCCAACAGCACAGCGACAACTTCTCATATATCATAGCAGACGAAGACATCAAAGAAGCAGCGGTTGTCGATTCAAGCTTCAACGCTGACGAAATCATAAAAGTCATAAAAACCCAACAACTGCACCTAAAATATGTTTTAATCACTCATGGGCACTCTGACCACACCGCAGGTAACACAGAATTGCAATCTATCTTTGGAGCCAAAGTGGTTGCGTATAAACAATCCAAAATCCCCTACGACATCCCCCTTAACGAAGGCGACCTATTGATGGTTGGCCAAATATCCATAAAAACTATTTACACACCTGGACACACCGCGGATAGCATTTGCCTACTTGTCGACAATCAAAAGCTGCTAACAGGTGACACATTATTTGTTGGCGAGTGCGGAAGAACCGATTTTCCTGGGGGCAACTCAAAAAGCATGTATGAGAGTTTGTTTAACAAACTTCTAAAACTAAACGACGACGTGGAAGTTTATCCTGGACATGACTATGGAGCTAAGCCTTATTCAACTATCGGGGAAGAAAAAAAATCAAACTATACTCTGCAGCCCCGAAGCCTCAAAGACTTTATGGAGTTCATGAGCCAACTTTAAGACGTTTGCAGGCATCAAATATGCAAGAACTCGCCGCTAACGCTAATAATTAACTTCAAAAATTCTTTTCAGCTTTAATTTCTGAGCTAAATATGTCACGTTTATTGAGATACTTTTTTATTGCTCTTGTTCTAAACAGTGGGTTTAAAAGGCTTCAACCCAATACTCGAAGAGAAAACAAACCTTAAAAGTTTAGATAAAGTATATGTGAGACTGTAATGGAAAATACATTTATCTTCACTAGCGTAGCTCGATTAGTAAGCTTTAAGCTTGAAAGTTCTGGGTACCTCGAATCGCTCTTAAAGGCAAAATCTGCAGGCCAAATGTTATCCAGTAAACGACTAAATGAGGCTGGATACAAATGATATTTACCGACATCATTTCCATAATTTTGCTTTCAGTTTTGCTTTTCTGGACCGCCTACAATGGCTCAATAATCTACTTGGGAATAAGAGCGAAACGCAAACAAACAACAATTTCAACAACTACCCAGCTTGTTGAGTTCCCAAAGTTTTCAATAATTGTCCCAACCAAAAATGAAGAAAACGTCATCCGACGCTGCCTAGACGGCATATTCAACATGGATTACCCAAAAGACAAACTCCAAGTAATAGTCGTGGACGGAAAATCCACTGACAATACACCCCAAATATGCTCAGAGTTCTCCGAGAGATACCCCGAAAACATCAAAGTTATCTCCGAAAAAACTGTCAAAGGCAAGCCCGCAGCGCTCAACCTTGCCCTAAAATATGTAATTGGAGATATAGTGGGTACTTTTGATGCTGACAGCCTTCCAGAGAAAGATGCACTCTCAAAACTTGCCTCATATTTCACTGACAAAAAAGTGATGGCTGTTCAAGGAAGAACAACCGCAATTAACGAAAAAAGCAACGTCCTAACACGAATCACCGCGATGGAAGAAAAAGCCTGGTACCAAGCCTTAATTACCGGAAGAGAAAGCCTACAATTATTCGTTCCACTTAACGGAAGCTGCCAATTCGTAAGAACTAAAGTAGTTGAAGAGCTTGGCGGCTGGGATGAAAATTCCTTAACTGAAGATGTAGAATTTGCATTAAGGCTCGTTGAAAAGAAACATCTCATAAAATATGCTCCGGATGTTTGCTCGGGGCAAGAAACACCAGGCAATCTGGGTTCTTTGTTTAAGCAACGGGTGCGATGGTACCGAGGATATATGGAAACATCCCTAAAATACGGTCGCCTCCTAGACTCAATAAATAGGCGGACACTTGATGCAGAAATTTCTATGGCTGGACCATTTATGATGGTTGTGTCACTGTTAAGCTACATAAACTGGTTCTTGGTTGCACTATTTTTCCAAAGTACTCCCATCATAAGCTTTACAGGCTTGGTGATAGCTCTTACAGCTGTTTCTATTGTTTCAGTTGGCGTTGCTTTATTGGCGACCGAAAAACCCATAAAAACGCGAAACGTTCTCTGGATACCATTTATTTATGTTTATTGGCTTTTCCAGATGTGCATTGCTGGTTGGGCATTTCTTAAATTCGTATCTAGAAGCAAGCGAGATTGGACAAAAACAGTTAAAAAAGGTACTATTGCTCCTGGTAGCATTATTTGACTGCTGCAAAACTTTTTCTTATCAAAAGTTCAATTGACAAATTGAGGAGCGACTGGTTGTGGAAAGGGAAATCGCAACTAACAAGACCAAAACACATGTTTCATATTACATCCAGTTTAGTCAGTTTCAGGCGACTTCATCCACAAGTGGTTTGTAAAAATCTTTTTTCCAAGGCTCGACTGGCACTGAATTGAAAGCAAAGTTTTTGGGCATCGTTCAATACTCAAAATCATCTTTATGATATCGACCTCATAATCTAACAAAAATTGCAATTAGCTTCCTTGCTTTAACTAGCAAATTTCTTTTTTAACATGGTTGTTTATCTTGAGTGGGCTCTTCCTGACCCTGTACACGGGTACAGTGAAGGCGTTGATGAAGCTGGGAACCAGCTTACAAGTGCTGGCAGCAACACAAACGGTTTGATTATAGGCGCCGCAAGATATGCACTTCAGATCCACCCTTGATGAGAGGTTAGTGGATTTTGAACTTTGTGCTCCCAATTTATTTCTGGTAAGCGTAAGGCATTTAGGATGGCACTTAACAGTCTATAAAACAATAATTTCGTGGCATCTTTGGAGAATAAGAAGTGACTCAAACTCGTAACCACCTCAATTGGATTCGCCAAAACCGATACATCTTGTTTCCTTTGTTGGCGTTTGCCATACCTTTGCTGGTTCGAGCGATACCTGAGATTTTGATGGGTCCATACCTTACGGGATTCGATACCATGGGTTACTATGTACCAAACACTCTTGATTGGCTCAGCCACGGAGGCAACATTTGGGCTTTTTTGTCCGATGCCCCCTTAATGTATCTGATTTTAACAAGCGCAACCTTCGTTGGAGCCCCCATCATCCTCACCCTCAAAGTTCTATCCCCCATGCTTTTAGGTTTTCTAGGCCTCACAATCTATTTCTACTCCCACAAAACCCTCGCATGGTCATCTAAGAAGAGTTTACTTGTGGTTTTGTTTGCAACCCTGTATTTTGTAGCCCTAAGAATATCATGGGATATGCTTCGCAGCGAACTTGGACTAATATTTTTGTTTGCAGCGCTCATTTATCTCAAAAGCGGAAAGTCTCTATCCAACAACACTTTGCTATTGGTGTTCTTGGCACTGATCGTTCTTTCCAATCAACTTTTAGCAGTTATCATGCTTGGAATAGCTTTTGCCTCCATCGTCCGCTTTTACCTTGACAAGAAAAAATTTGAATTCAAAAGACTCATTATTTGTACCGCAATCGTAGGTTCCTTGTTTCTCCTATTGGTTTTTGCTATGAGTTCGATTTTACATTTTTCTGTAATAGGCGGCATTCCAAGTCAATCTTCAGGCTCGGACATGGCACTACTGGGATTTACTTCCTACGGTGACTTTGTTTTTGACACGGCTGGGTTTCTTGTTTTTTGTTATTTGCCCCTCTTGCCTTTGCTGATTATAGGTTTTAGATATTTCAAAAGCAACATACAACTCAAAACATGGATCGCCTTGATTTTTCTCTTATTACTAATATCTATTATTAGCCCGAATGCTTCTTTTGCTGTCTATCCCTACCGCTGGGTCTTGCTATTAACTTATCCTTTGGCTTTTTATGCCGTCGAGGTCTTTAGTCGCGTTAGACGGAACCTATACCGAATTGGAATGGGGATTGGGGTGGGTTTAATTTTGGCAACCTTAAGCATCGGCTTTATCGCCATACCAAATAGTCAAGCTTTTCCTTATATCAGCGTCTTTCCTTCATACGTGCCAACATCGATGCTGCAAAACACAGTCCAATCAAGTGACTGCGCCGACACCTCCAACGCTTTGCTCTGGGCAAAAAACAATATTCCTAGTAGCGGTATCCTGCTTGTTCACGACGTATTTCATGGTTGGGCTAGGTTAACATTTGACAGCAATCGATTATTTCCCTATGTATTTGATAATCCTGCTATAGTCGCTCAAACCTTCTCAGCAAATGATTCATCAACTCCCTTGTTTTTGATTTGGTGGGTAAACGGTAAAGGATGGTACGGGCAACCAACAGTCGATGCATCTTTTAAAGAGATTTACCATAGCGGAGACATCGCAATCTATCAATATAGCCCCTAATGCCTCAGTTTCAATTTGAGTCGAATTTTCGTTTTTGTTCCCTTAATTTGTTGTACGTTTTTATGATAAAATGCGTAATTCATAAATACATATTGAATCGATGCTATGCTACTAGAAAAGACATAAGAGAATAGAACCAAATGGTTAAACATCTCTCTAACAGTAACATGCTCCAATTTGACAAAAGACAATTGTTGAATCTGAAAACTAGAGCGATGCGTTCGGGCGCATGGTTCAGATCATTGAAGCGAATAGACCGAGTGTTGATTGATTTAACGATAAAAGTTGTTGAAAACATTCGCAGTTCAAGGCTAGCAAAAAGCATACAAGCGCTTGCAATCAAGTTGGAGTACGTTATGAAGAGCGGTTTTTCGCAAAGAGTCCAAGAGATCGGTTTTTCTTTGGCTGAGAAAATTAGTTCAGTAGGCCAAATAATTGGTAACTCCTCTGCTGCTGGCTGGGCGTTTGACTCTTCCTTTGCAGTTTTCTTAGCTGTGATGCATATAAACAATTCAGCGGAAACTTGAAAATAATCTTAGTGCTAAATCGGTGATAAAATAAAGTTAATGTTTGCCTTTGTTAGATTAGCCCGTCCCATAATTATGGCAAATGTTATATTGGGTATGTCTGCTTCTACTATCAACGAATAGTAGGCTCTATCTGTATGGCAAAAATTAATTTTATAGACTTCCAGATTAGAGTCAAAGGCTATGTTAAAGAAAACTGGGGCTCCCCTTTTGTGGTGAGCTTTATTTTTCTTTTGCTTAGCGCCGCAACTTTGCTGTCTTTGGGAATATCTTATTGGGCCGAGCAAATAGCAGTCTACGCTTATTATGCTTTAGTTATCGGCATTGTGCTTCAGATTTTATGCTACATAAAATACAAAAAAATTAGCGCTGAGGCTGATTAAATGGAGCAAATAGAATTATCCTTTGTTATCCCAGCGTACAATGAAGAAGATTTTATCGAAAATACACTTGGTTCTATTGACACAGTTATTCAAGGAAGGCACCTGCCGTATGAAATTGTTGTCGTTGATGATGGAAGTCAGGACAAAACTTTTGATAATGCAATGCGTTACGCAAAAAGAAACGGGCATGTTAGAGTTTTAACCTACCCCAAAAATGTGGGCAAAGGGTATGCTGTACGAACAGGTTTCATGAAGGCTAACGGTCACGTTGTGGTTTTTGCGGATGGTGACATGGAAATAGACCTGAAAACGATTTCAAATTATCTTGATGCACTTAAGAACGGCGACATAGTAATTGCTTCTAAAAGGCACAGCGATTCTCGGGTAGAAGTACCTATATCTAGAAGAATTTTGAGTGAAACTTTCAACGGACTTGTTCGGCTCCTAACTGGGGTTCCACTCAAAGACACTCAGTCTGGTCTTAAAGCTATGAAGAAAAGTGCTTTTTTGGAGATTTTTCCCAAATTAGCTGTTAAACGTTACGCTTTCGATGTTGAGTTGCTTGCTGTGGCGCACCTTCACGGCTTAAAAGTAATTGAGATGCCAGTGACCATTAAACTGAACGCCTCGTTTAAGGTTCATAATATGTGGCACATGTTTGTTGATTTGCTCGGAATTGCTTACCGTTTAAAGGTAGTGCATTGGTATCAACGCCAGATTCCCACAAGAGATGGGTTGCAGAATATGGCTGCATTTGTTTTTCGTGAAGCTTAATGACTTTCAAGGGTATTGTTACAATTATTATTCCTTGTAAAACCATTGACGAATATACAGTGGGGTGCATCAACTCCTGCAAATCTTTAGATTATAGAAACCTCGAAATAATCATTCTTCCAGACAATCTTGATAGGACTAGAGATGGAGTTAAAACGATATCTACTGGCCCAGTCTCTCCTGGAGCAAAAAGAAACATAGGCGTCGAAAATTCAAATGGTGAGTTCTGTGCATTTATAGACAACGATGCCTATCCAAGAAGCGATTGGTTAACCAATGCCTTGAAATATTTTGAAAACCCTCAAGTGGGCGGTGTAGGAGGTCCTGGATTGACCCCAGAATCAGACGGGTTTATGCAAAAAGCTGGGGGCTACGTTTTGTCTTCATTCATGGTTGGTAGCCTCTCGACCAGATACAAAACACAAAACTGCTTTGAATCCGACGATATCCACTCATGTAACTTTATTGCAAGAAAATCAGTAATCAAGGAAGCTGGCGGATGGAATGAAAAATATTGGCCTGGAGAAGACACATTAATGTGCCTTGCAATAAAGAAAACTGGCAAAAAACTAATCGAGTCATCAGACGTCGTCGTGTATCATCATCGTCGTTCACTTTTTGGTCCTCACATCAAACAAGTTTCCCGATTCGGTGAACATCGAGGCTTTTTTGTTAAAAAATATCCAGAAAATTCGATAAAAGCAACCTATTTCTTACCTTCAGTTCTTATATTTTCACTTGTTATCGGAATTTTGCTTTCAATTCTCCTCCCGCAGTTTCTCTACATCCTGCTTCTAGGAATCTTGGGTTATTCGATTTTAAGCCTGACTGCGGCAGCCCTTCAAGTAAAAAACATCAAGCTGATTTTTTCTATCTGGTTAGGCATAATCGTAACCCATTTAGTCTACGGCTCATACTTTCTGTTCGGTTTAGCAAAGCGTGACCTGAAAAGATGAAAATTAGTATTTCGTATCCACCGATACATTCGGAAAAAGGTGTCCCATTACTTAGTCAGAACAGGCAATTCCAGTATTTCCGGTCACCAACATACATTTTCCCAGTAGTTCCATCTTACGCCGCTACATTGCTGAAAAATGCTGGCTACGATGTAATCTGGGATGATGGAATCGCAGAAGAAAAAACTTACAACCAATGGCTAAAAGACATCGAGCAAAAGAAGCCAGATGTAATCGCTATTGAAACCAAAACACCAGTTGTTAAGAAACATTGGTCAATCATTAGTGACGTAAAAAATATTCTTCAACAAACAAACGTTGTCCTATTTGGTGACCACGTAACAGCGTTGCCCCATGAATCAATGGCGAGCAGCCCCGTCGATTTTGTCTTAACGGGCGGAGACTATGACTTTTTATTGCTTAACTTGGCAGATTACCTAAGTGGCAAATCAAAACTTGAGCCTGGCGTTTGGTACCGTGAAAATAAAGTAATCAAGAATACAGGGCAGTTTAAACTGAGTCACAGCTTAGATAGTCTCCCGTTTATCGACCGCGAATTGGTCCATTGGCGACTCTACAATGAACGTAATGGTAATTTTAAGGTAACACCTGGCGCTTACACAATGGCGGGGCGCGATTGCTGGTGGCGAAAAGATGGGGGCTGCACTTTCTGCTCTTGGCCAACACTCTACCCGACTTTCCGTTCAATGAAGCCTGAAAGATTAGCTGATGAGGTTGGATTGTTAATTGAAAAGTACGCCGTTAGGTCAGTTTTTGACGACACTGGATGTTTCCCTGCTGGCGAATGGCTAAGACGTTTCGCCAACCTAATGATTGAGCGAGGATACAATAAAAAAGTCCAATTCAGCTGCAATATGCGCTTTGGCGCATTAAATAGAGAAGATTACCGATTAATGAAGAAGGCTGGTTTTCGGATGCTTCTCTTTGGTGTAGAATCTGGAAGCCAAACAACACTTGACAGGCTTAACAAAGGAACAAAAATTGCTGATATTATGAATGAATGCAGAATCCCCCGCGAAGAAGGATTAGAACCGCACATAACAATTATGGTAGGGTACCCATGGGAAACACGCCAAGATGCCCAAAGCACCCTTGCCGCAGCGAAAACAATGATGCAGAAAGGCTGGGCAGTCACATTGCAATCCACAGTAGTCATTCCTTATCCAGGAAGTAAACTGTATGCTGAAGCAGTGAAGAACGGTTGGTTCCGTGTTGACCCCACAGATTATGAACGATTTGACATGAAAGAACCCGTAATGACGACACCCGACATGACGCCTGAAGAAGTAATGAAACTCTGCGACGAAATCTACAAAGTATTCCTAACACCACAATACATGCTAAAGCAACTATTCAGGATACGGTCAGCAAAGGATGTAAAATATTCAGCTAAAGGTCTTGCTAAAGTTTTAGGGCATGTAAAGGATTTTAAAAAAAACAAGTAATTCTCTAGGTTTTCTCATGTCCCCAATTTCCTCAAAAGAAACAAAAAGTGCTCCATTGGTTTCTGTTGTTGTAACAACAAAGAATGAAGAAAAAAACATCGAAAACTGTCTAAAATCAATAAAAAATCAAACTTTCAAGAACATAGAAATAATTGTAGTTGACAATTTTTCAGAAGACAAAACTCGCGAACTTGCGAAAAAATACACCACCAAAGTCTATTTTAAAGGAAATGAGCGTTCTGAGCAAAGAAATTATGGCGCCAAAGTTGCTCAAGGCAAATATCTAATTTATTTGGATGCAGACATGATTTTAAGCCCAACTGTAATAGCTGAATCCGTCGCAAAGTGTGAAAATAACATTATTGATGCGCTATATGTTCCGGAAAGAATAATTGGCAAGGGTTTCTGGATTAAAGTTAGAGATTTTGAAAGAAGCTTCTACACAGGTACAGTTATAGACGCCGTACGATTTATCAGAAAAGATTTATTCGAAAAAATAGCTGGGTTCGATGAAAGTCTGAAGGGACCTGAAGATTGGGACCTTGATAGGAGGATTAGAGCGATTGCCCAAGTGGGCGTAATTATCTCTGCTCTAAACCATAACGAGGGACAATTCAATATAGAGCGATATCTTGGGAAAAAAAAATATTATCTCCAATCTTTCGATAAATATGTTCGCAAATGGGGCGAAGATGACCCTGAAATTAAAAAACAGCTTGGAATTTCTTATAGATTGGCTGGTGTTTTTATTGAAAATGGTAAATGGAAAAAACTTCTAAAACATCCAATTCAGACTTTAGGAATGTTTTACTTAAGATTCATGGTAGGACTCTCCTATTTGAGATCGTGAAAAATTTATGAACATACTCCCATGTGACAAAGAAGTTTTGATGACCAACGGAAAATCTTTTCTGACATTCGACATCTTTATTTTAAACTTAAAAGTATGCTTAAATTCACAATGGATTTAAGATTGATGGTTGACAATCGAATGCAGAAGAAAAAAATCATTTTCTTTTTCAACTCTTTTGTTACTTTAAGTGGAGGCGACATCCGTCTCATTGAAGTCGCCAAACGGATTCACACTTTCGACAAAATTGTAGTAACCTCACCAAAAGGTAAACGTGTCTGCGAGACCAATGAATTAGCCGCTAAATACCTACTAACTGCAGGTAAAAGCGACAGGTTGTTCAAGAATGTATTTTTGGCATATTTCATTCGCACGGTACATGCATTGTTTTTAAAACTAAGATTTTCTGGTCAGCATATTTTATATTCTTCTTCTGATTTCTTGCCCGATGTTTTTCCAGCTTTTGTATTAAAAAATACAAACAGGAATTTTAAATGGGTTCAAGAAATATATCACTTAATTCCCCCTCCTACTCGCAGAGAGGGCCCTTTTGTTACAAATTTGTTATCGTTTACAGCGCAAAGGTTTAGTCTTAACCTGATAAAACGAAACGCGGATTCTATTTTTGTTCTTAACACATTGATAAGAACTCAGCTTGTCAAATTGGGCTTTTCAGAAAACAAAATATTTGTTACAGGCGCAGGAATAAACTTTGATAAAATAGGTCAAGTACAACCAGCAGAAGAAACTATTTATGATGCTTGTTTTTTGGGGCGTTTGCACAAATCAAAAGGAATTTTTGATTTGATTGAAATCTGGAAGCTGGTTACCCAAAAAAAGAAAAATGCAAAGTTGGCAGTAATTTATGTTGGTCCAAAAGATTTAGAATCGGCTATGATAAAGAAAATTCAGGATACTGGTCTTTATTCCAATGTTTTTATGCTACCAGTTACGGGAAATAAGGCTTTGAGTGTAGTTAAGTCTAGTCGCGTCTTCGTTTTTACCAGTCATGAAGAAGGGTGGGGAATTGCAATCGCTGAAGCTATGGCTTGCGGCCTACCTGTAGTGGCGTACGATTTACCGGTATACCGCGAAATTTTTCCACAAGGTATGATAAGGGTATCGTTAAATGACATTAAACGATTTTCTGAGGAAACATTGAACTTGCTTGAAAATGATGAGACACGAAATATTTTAGCTAAAAAGGGAAAAGCTCAAGTAACCATATATGATTGGAGTCACGTGGCGGCCAGAGAATTATCCGTGATGGACAGGTAAGCGTTGCGAATACTGGAAGTATCTTGCAATTTCTAATCGAATTTTTAAAAATCATAGTTCGTAAATATTTTGTTTAGAAGTATTTTAATATCTGAATCGAAATAACTGTCTAAACTTCAACTTTACATCTTAGGGTCTTAACCTTAGGTCCTTAATCCTCTCTAAAGGATACATCTGGAATGGTAGAATAATTTGAGCGCTCTTAAAAAAGAATTATATTTCATAATTTGTATACCGACCTATAATGGCGCCTCGTTTATTGGACCAACACTCCAAAGCATCCTCGCTCAGGATTTTCAGAATTACAAAATTATTATTTCAGACGACAATTCAATCGATAACACAATAGATGTAGTAAAAACCTTTAAGGATGAACGGATTAAAATTTTTGAGAATAAAGAAAACTTAGGTTACGGTAAAAACCTCGAAGTTTTAAGAAAACAAGCAAAAGGTGACATTCTTTTTCTAATGGGGCAAGATGATATCCTAAGGGAAGGCGCTCTTTCGAAAACCCACAGCGCATTTTTATCCGATGAAAATGTGGGGGTTGTAACTAGACCCTATTTTTGGTTTGATGAAGATATTTCTCACCCTGTGAGAGCAGTGAGACCCTATGATAAAAATCAGGATTCAGAAATATCAATCTTTGATGGCAAAAAAGCGATACAAAAAATTTTCGAATCTGTTGGTCAGTTATCAGGATTAGCCTACCGAATAAAATATATGGATATAGGTTTCCATGAGGACATTTTTCCAGCTCATATTTACCCTTTCGCTTCGATTTTGAAAAAATATAAAGTCGTCTTTTTGAAAGACTATACCGTAGCTGTAAGGATTGGAAGCAGCGTAACCAGACACAATTCCCGAATTTATGATATATCTCCCGCTGAGAGCTGGATAAGAATGTTTGAAACGGTTTACAGCGGAAAGGAATATGTAAATCTAAGGAAGGATTGTATAGAGTTTATAACAAGAACTCATTTTGATGGATTAGTTCAACTAAAAACTTCTGCCTCAATGAAAATATTACTTCGCGAAATACTCATTTTAATTAGATATCGCTGGCTCAATATTTTTAGTATTAAGTTCTGGTTGTTTGCTTTAGGAACAATATTAGTGCCTAGGAAAATACTTAGGGTATCGGTTGATGGATTTAAAAGAAATATTCTCTCAAAAACATTGAACGACATTATTATTTGAGCTATCGATAGGTAGATAAGTTATCATGAAAATCGCTATTGTTTATTTTCGTTATCCGCTTTATCTGAAAGGTTCTTACTTTCAAGAATTTTTAAATAAACTTGCCGGATCAATCGACGAGATACAACTAATTGCTGCCCATTATCCTAAAGGCGCTTTTATTAAACCGTCGAATGTTAAAATTTCTTGGGTTCCTTTATTTAAAATTCGGTTTGTTGAAGACTTTTTTTTCATGTTTGCAACTCTGTTAAAAGTTATGTTTGTAAGAACACTTCGAGATGTTGACTTAGTTAATACTGTTGGCCCGCGTGGGCTTTTAGCGGGCTGGTACCTAAAAAAGGTCCATCGGGTGCCTCTTGTTTGTACAATTGAAATGATTAATGAAAAAGGTTCTTTGTTGAATAGTATTTACTACGAAGTTGTTAGGTTCTTAATGACTAAAGCGCCTGTTGACAAGTTTATTTGTTGGTCAAATTATTACTGGGAAAATCACTTAAAAATGTGGGGTATCCCTCGAGAAAAGGTTGCTATTATTTCAGGGGGAATAAATACTGATGTTTTTAACCCCGCAGTTGATGGAAGTGCAGTGAAAAAGAAATATGGCTGCGATTGTCCCCTCCTTGTATTTGCAAAGCCCCTCTATTTTCCTAACACGGAATCAGCAAAAATCTTAGTTCAAGCTATAGCGAGGCTAAAGCCAAAAATTGCCATGAAACTTTTGGTAGGTTCTGGGGAAGGGGCAAAAGAGGTAAGCAATTTGGCGAGAAGTCTTGGAGTTCAGGATTGCGTTGAATTTATGCCACCAACACCTTTTACCAAGATTCCCAAGTATATTGCAGCTGCAGACTTGGTCGTTTTGCCATTCACTTATTCAGCTACCACTTCCAGATCTCTTCTAGAGGCGATGGCAATGGGAAAAGCGATAATTACTACAAAAGTGGGGGAGATACCAAACATCATCGAAAATGGCAAGGAGGCGCTTTTAGTGGACCCGAAGATGGAAGACATTTCAGATGCAATAGCCTTGGTGATAAGCGATCAAAACCTTGCAACTTCACTTGGTAATCACGCAACAGATTTAGTTAGACGGAAATATTCCTTGTCAACAATTGTCGATGAGACTGTTAAATTGTTTTTATCCGTGAAATCTAAAAGAGACAATTGATCCTATATATTCAGATCAAATTATAGGAGAAAGATATTACTGATTGTAATCGCCATATCTTCGCTTTGATCAACCTGCGTGGCCATGGGGATAGAACTATTACTAAACTGCAAAATACAACTCTCGTTGTCAAATCTTTTCTATCCAGAGAATGGGCTGCCCACGGTATTTTACTACTTGGATATTCTTTAATCGCCTGTTTTTTCCTCTTCGGGGTTTTAACCAGCAGAGGCAATGCCGCACAACAGGATTGGACATTTCCAGTGACCGCTAACAGTTCCTGGGACAATCTTTACCAACACTTCTTTATCTGGCACTTATTTGGTTTTGGAGGTGTCGTGACATATTTTGATTTATTATTTAGTTTACCTAGTGCTTTATTCGCGCAAATAGGTTTTTTTGGTGGAGCCGAAATCAAGATTCTGGCTGTTGGTCTTGTCGCAATTGGTGGTTGGTTCGCATATTTAATGTGCAGGTCATTTGGAATAAGTAGATCTTCATCTTTCTTGAGCGGTCTATTCTTTATGACTACGGCTCTTGTTTTTGACTATCTAATGTTTGGTTGGACATATAACATGATTTCTTATGATTTGTTACCTTTATTTATCTTGATTACAAAAAAAGGTCTTGAGACAGGGGCATTGCGTTATGCTTTAGCTGGCGGCATTATCTTAGCACTTGCTTTGATGTATCCTCAGGCTGCAATATTCTACATACCTGTACTAGCATTGATCGTAATTTTTGTTGCCGGAACTAATTTTAAAATAATATTAAAAGGGTTGCTGCATTCGATTATAACGTTAGGAATAGGTGCGTTGAGTTATACTTACTTTTTCACATCATACACCGGTATATTCTATTCTTTTAGTTCAGATGTAGTCAGTGCTATAAATGAAAATCTAACTCTTGCGAATGTGGCTAGATTCTGGGGATCAACATACAACTATCAGTTTGAGACGTATTTTCCTAAGAGCTTGCTATTGTTTTCCTTCATCCCACTGGTCATTGCAAGTCTCTCAATAATTCTGAAGCCCCGAAATAAATGGCTTTATTTCTTTGCATTTTTGTACATTTTTTCGCTGCTTCCTGAATTAGCTGGAAACGCAGTATTCTCGTTGCCGTTTGGTTTTGCGTTCAGAATTCTGAGTCTTTTTCTTATTCCTTCAGCCCTTGGAATTGCTGCTTTAATAGGATTTAGTTCTGATGCAATTTTAATTAAACTATCAAGCTTAAGAAATAATAGGCTAAAGAAATATGCGGGTAAATTTTTAGTGCTTGCAATTCTACTGCTCATAGTTCTATCGGGTGCTCCTTGGTGGCTGGGTCAGACATCGGGAGCTGTGGCTTCTCCTCAAGCTACTAAGTTGAATTTGGTTGAATTGCCCCATGGATTTGTGGATTGGAACAAATTTGTGCCAAGCAATGATTCCGGTATGTTTGTGCTTTATTGGCCGATTTCTTCATACATTCAATTTGAGAATACTTTGTATTATTCTGAGACTTTTCAGGGAGTTAACAATCCGTTTTTCCAACCGGCGACGAATTTTTCACCCGTCTTGGGTAGTGCCGCGTTTTTTTCGTCAATGTCTCGTTTCTTTAATGGGAATTATTCCCAGTTGGGTGAGGTTTGGGGTAATATGAGTATAAAATATATTGTGGTTTTTACGAATACGTCTTCATCGAACTTTAATTATGCAACTGCTGACGATTTGCTGAATGGACTTTATAAAGTGAATGGCGTTGTTGAAATTTACCAGTCTCAAGGTGTTATTGTATTTGAAGACCAATATGCAAAACCTGTTGTTTATTCCAACAATACAAATGCGTCTATCGATATAATCTCTCGAAATCCAACATATTACAAAGTTGCGGTCAACGCTTCTTCACCGTTTACTCTTATCCTAAATCAACAATACGACCAAGGCTGGACCGCCTCAATAGACGGCAAAGCAATTCCTGTTTCTGATCACTTCGCGTTCGACGATTCTTATAATGCTTGGCAAGTAAATTCTTCTGGGCAACTTACTATTGAGCTTTATTATCAACCTCAAACAAACTACCTCGCTGGAGTCTTAATCTCTATGATAACTTTCTATGGCGTCTTTGCTTACCTGATTGCGATAGCAATAAAAGATTTAATCGTAAAAAGAAATAAAAAGGTTAGACTTGAAAAAGCAATAACTCAGTAGGAGCCATCGGTGAGAATACTGAACGAATTAAATAACCAACCGCTAGTTTCTGTAATTATGTTGAATTATAATGGTGTGGCGTTAATAGAACGCTGTCTAGGGTCAGTCTTAAATTCAGATTATCCAAATTTTGAAGTTTTATTCGTCGATAATGCCTCCACCGATCAGAGTGTTACCTTTGCAAAAGAAAAATTTGGACGTGATCAACGGTTGAGGATCGTTCAATATCGAGAGAATTTTGGTTTTGCTCAAGGAAACGATAAAGCCGTAAGGGAAGCTAAAGGAGAATACTTAGTCTTCTTAAATACCGATACAGAGGTGACTCCTCCTTGGATAAATGAACTTGTAAAAGTTATGGAGTCTGATAGGACTGTAGGTTCAGCGCAAAGTAAACTATTGGGGTTGGCTGATCGAGAGATTTTTGATGGAGTTGGCGATGTTATGGACTTTTATGGTGGTGCATTTTCGCTAGGGCATGGGGAGAAAGATTTAGGTCAATACCAGACTTTAAGAGAAATTTTTAGTGCTCGAGGCGCCGCATTTATAGTCAGAAGGAGCATTTTTGAAGATGTAGGGATGTTTGACCCAAAGTTCGTTTCCTTTCTTGAGGATATAGATTTAGGGTGGAGGATTTGGCTTAATGGTTATAGGGTTGTGTATGTGCCGAAATCGGTTGTATATCATCTCGGCGGAGCTACTCTTAAAAAACTTAACAAAGTGCTCGTTGTCCGCACGGATATACGCAGTCGAAGAAACCAAGTTGTGATGATGATAAAAAACTATGACTTAAAAAACATAGTGAAATACGTCCCTGTTCGTATCATTGTTAACATGATTATTGTATCATTTATATCTATTACCAACCCGATTGAAGCAACAAAAGTTTTGAAAGGTTATCGTGACTCTATAAAGCTTAGAGAGATTTGGGTTGAACATTTAAGAATTCAGAAATACATAAGGAAAGTTCCAGATGATGTTGTTATGAAGCACATGCTGGAAACTAAGCTTGCCTTGTTTCTACGCTATATAGTCAACATAATTGTTTATGGTGAAGAATATGCAATACGAAACTATTTCTTTAAACAAAGAAGAAACTGACTGCTTTAAACCGTTAAACAAACTATTGTAAACTAAAGTAACAAAGGTTAACTCGAAAATTAGCGAATTAAGGAACTTAATCCAGCTTTTATTTTTTCGGGAGCAGGCAAAAGTAAAATACTTTTGAGCAAAGCCCAATTGGGAATGGTTAAGACTATCCAAAGGTATTTTTTGAAACCAGGTTCATAAAAAATGTATTTCCTGACCATTTTTCTATCAATTGTACCATAGGAGTTCTTGATTTTTGTCTCAGCAATTTTTCTTCTTGCGAATGGTAACTCTTTTCCTATGCTGGCAAGGAGGTTGCAATAAGAAATTATATCTTTGAACGAAGAAACGGCGACAGCTCCCATAGTTCTTTCGTCGAAACTGTTCTGCCTTAGGAAAACGGATAAACGTTGCAAATTATAGATACGATCGAATTGGAATCTTTTAGATATTGATTGAGAATATTGCCGATAAAAATACGAGCCTTGGCAAAAGACAACTTTATTAGAGTTAAAAAGCAAGATGCGAGTGGAATATTCGTCGCTGTACGTCCCGAATTCTTCGAATCGCACCCTTCGTATTAAGCTTCCACGCCATAATGCATTTCCATGAATTGTCCAGTCAATGCTATGAAAAACGGCTTGCCGATTTGTTAACAATACCCTTCTGTTACCGTTTAGTCCAACTAAGGACCTTATCCAGTCGCCTTTTTCTGAGAAAAATATCAAGTCAGGGGCCACGCAATCTGCGTTTGTTTCCTTGGCTCGATCGTACATGTTTTGTAAAATATCATCACTTAAGTAGTCGTCCGCGTCAAGCACGAACACATATTCACCTGCAGATCTATCGATGCCGTAATTCTTGGTTATTGACGGAATTCCGGTGTTGGGTTTGTTATAAACGGTTATTCTGGGGTCTTTGGACCTGTATTGCTCCAAAAGTCGTAAACTCCCATCTGTGGAGCCATCGTTTACACAGACTATTTCAAAATCTCGAAAGCTCTGTTTCAATACTGATTGGATGGTCGAATGTAGATACGACTCGGCATTGTAGACTGGAATTACAACTGATATCTTAACCGAGTTCTTTATGTCGTTTTTTTCCAATATCTTCAACCTTGAGGTCTTTAAATTTAGATGAGTGAAATTATTTAATGATTTTGCAGGCATGTACCCGAATAGCTAAGAATAATAATTAATTTCGCGAATTTGCCACTGGCAGTTGCTCAAAAGAAAGATTGTTCAAACAATTTAAGTAAGTTTTTCTTAAAGGAGCTATAACCTTATAAATTAATAGTTCCAATGCATGTTTTAGTTTGCAATTTAAACGTGAGTCACAATGATACTTGATGGAAAAAGAGTCCTTATAACGGGCGGTACCGGATCACTTGGTAAAGTGCTTGTCCGTCGCCTTCTAACTTGTGAGTTGGGTAAGCCAAAGAAAATCATTGTTTTTTCACGTGACGAAGCAAAACAGCATTTTATGCGTCTTGACTATCTGCATAGACAATCCGCGACAGACGATATAATTTATCACAATTCACAAGAGTTGTTGACATTCCGTATAGGAGACGTTCGAGATTTTCATAGTGTTTCGGCGGCTATGCGCGAAGCAGATATAGTTTTTCAAGCAGCAGCATTGAAACAAGTGCCAACGTGCGAATATTTTCCTTTCGAGGCCGTTCAAACTAACATTTGTGGAGCTGAAAATATAGTTCGATCCATAAAAGAGTACCAGTTGCCTGTTGAGACAGTAATAGGTGTATCTACTGATAAAGCCTGCAAGCCTGTAAACGTGATGGGCATGACTAAAGCTATACAAGAAAGAATTTTTATTAATGCCAACATCAACTGTCCCGAAACGCGATTTGCATGTGTACGCTATGGAAATGTTTTAGCTTCTCGCGGCTCTGTAATTCCATTATTCCATGACCAGATTCGAAAAGGCGGACCTGTAACGATAACTACTCCAGAAATGACGCGGTTCCTCTTATCCCTGGACCAAGGTGTTGACACAATCTTCGCAGCATTAAAAGAAGCAAATCCGGGAGAAACTTACATTCCTCGCATTCACTCGGCAAAGGTTGTTGACATTGCTGATTTGTTGATTGGAAATCGTCCAATAAAAAAAATCTTCACAAGCATAAGGCCTGGCGAGAAAGTTCACGAAATCTTGGTTTCCGAAGAGGAAATCAGTAGAACCGTTGACCGAAGAGAGTATTTTGCGATTAAGCCTATTCTTCCAGAAATAATTCAAAATTCTGAAGAAAAACCTGCAATTCAAAAGGAGTTCAGTTCAGCTGATTTCGTAATGACTACAAAACAGCTTGAAGAACTGCTTAAAAGGAATCAGTTAATGATAAATGAAAAAATTGCTTTCGATTAAAGTCTGATGATCATATGAAAATCCTAACAATCTTGGGAACGCGACCGGAGATTATTCGTTTAAGCAGAATAATCCCGATGCTTGATGAACATTGCAATCACATATTAGTTCATACTGGGCAGAATTATGACCGCAATTTAAACGAGATTTTTTTCGGAGAACTTGGAATTCGTGGTCCAGACTACGTATTTGATGGCAAAGCCAAAACTTCGACAGCCGCGATAAGTCAAATTCTTGTTGATTCCGAAAATGTTCTTGCCAAAGAAAAGCCTGATCGTGTGCTGATTCTGGGCGACACAAATAGTGCCTTATCAGCTTTTGTTGCAAAGCGTATGGCGATCCCCGTATTCCATATGGAGGCAGGCAATCGCTGTTATGATGACCGTGTTCCAGAGGAAGTAAACCGTCGAGTTATTGACCATTGCAGTGATGTTCTTATGCCCTACACGGAGAAAAGCAGATTTAATCTTTTGAAAGAGGGCATTGCATCTAACAGAATTTTCGTTACAGGAAATCCAATCAAAGAAATACTTGATTATTATTCTACGCAGATAGATAACAGTAAAGCTTTGAATGACCTCAATTTAGAACCAGGGTAAATATTTTCTTGTTACACTTCATCGGGCCAAAACGTCGATATTGAAGAACGCTTGAAAAATTTTATTAAGGCACTGAAAATGCTGTATACTAAGTACGGTATTCCTATTGTATGTAGTCTCCATCCTAGAACCCGTTCTCAATTGAAAAAACGATCACTCATAATGAATGGAGATGGCATTATAACATCGGATCCTTGGGGTTTGTTCGACTTTGTGCGGCTCGAAAAGAATGCAGCTTGCGTTTTAACGGATAGCGGAACCGTTCAAGAAGAATGTTGTATATTCAAAGTTGCTAATGTAACTCTCAGAGATGTAACTGAAAGACCTGAAACCTTGGAAGTGGGCAGCAACATACTTAGCGGTGCCAATCCGGAATCAATTCTTAGATGCGTAGACCTAGTTTTTAACCGACCTAAAGTTTGGGTGCCTCCGCCAGAATATCTTGTGAGCAACGTAAGCAGTATTGTGACAAAAATAATTCTTGGAAACCTGACCAAAATGTCTAATTAAACTGATCAAGCATGGTTTTGTTAGCAATCATTATGGCTATGTTGAAGAGTTTAAATCTGTGTAGATTGAATATCGAATAGGCTGGAACAAAGTTTGAAGATATTAATCACTGGAGCTTCTGGAAAACTGGGAACTGAACTACTCAAAGTCATTCCCTACGCACTTCACCCATCTAGTCAGGAGCTGGATATAACCGATCAGAAACAGGTTTTTAAGTTTTTAGAAGCAGAAAAACCTGAGTTAATAGTGCATTGTGCTGCAATAACGGGGGTAAGAGAATGCGAGGAAAATCGGGAGAAAGCTTGGCAGGTAAATGTTGAAGGAACTGAGAACTTAGTTTCTGCTCTTGAGAAAACCAAAAACGAGTGCTATTTAGTTTATGTTTCTACTGCTTGCGTATTCTCCGGTGACCGAGGTAATTACGTTGAAACAGATCTACCTTATCCGAAAAATTTTTACGCATTAACTAAATTACTAAGCGAATCAGTAGTCCAACACTCAAAAGTGGGAAAATGGCTAATAATAAGAACAAACTTTGTGGGAAGAGAGCAGTGGCCATACGAACGTGCATTCGTAGACAGGTTCGGCACCTATCTTTTCGCGGATGACCTATCTTTGGCTATAGCTGAGGTTACCAAAAAGGGGCTCACAGGGATCGTACATGTTTGCGGGGAAGAAAAGATGTCCATGTTTGATTTGGCTAAAATAACTACCCCTGATGTGAAGCCCATGACTCTGTTAGAATATAAAGGTCCACCTTTGACAGTAAATATGACTTTAAAGTCCATAAAAATAGGTGCCTTCAAAATAACAAAATAGCTGTTAAATTTCATACTTGAAGATAATTGGTATGCTTTCAAAACAAAGGCTACCTGTAAAAATGCAATAAAAGATATTAAAAAATTAAGCTTTAACCTAAAAAAACAACCTTTTCGTTTTCTTCACGAGAAGTAGAAAGGCTATTAAAGGTTAAACCAGTTTAACACCAATTTGGAGCTTTGGGAAAAATATGACTTTAGATGTAAGTATAGTCATTCCAACCTACAACCAAGATCCGGAATATTTGACCCAAGCAATTGAAAGTGTAGTGCAACAGTCGTATCCAAAACAGAAGTATGAAATTTTAGTTGTTGATGACGGAAGTACAAAAATTCTACCTGATTCTGTCATCGAAAAGTTTCGCAATGAAAAAAATCTGCGTCTAATAAAGAAAAAACACGGTGGAACAGGCCACACTTTAAACGTCGGAATTATGCATATGCGAGGCAAATATTTCAAGTGGCTCAGCTCTGATGATGCTTTGCTTGAAAATTCGTTGGAAATCTTCATGAGCCAATCCCCTCACGAAAAAAAAATTTTGTACGGTGATTGGCTAAAAATTAATGAAAAAGGAGAAATATTCACGGTCCAACATGAACCTGCATTTGAGACTGCAGAAGCTGCTGAACGTTACCTTTGGTGCTATTTTTTTGGTAATGGAACTGCATCCCTAATCCCAAAATCCGCTTTCGTTGAAGTTGGTCTTTTTGATTCTTTGCGATATTTCGAAGATTACGATTGGTGGCTAAGGGCAATGTTCCTGCACAATTATTCCTTTAAACACATCGATAAGATTGTTGCGAAATATCGTTTTCATTCTTCTCAATTAACATCGAACGTAGAAGCTCATCCTATAGACAAGGCATTGGTTAATTGGATGATTAGGAGACGAGTGTATTTGGCTATGGACGAAACTAAACGCTCAAATGTTAGTCCAGTTCCATCGCTCGCTTTCCTAAGCAAACGGTTACTGTTTATAAAAGGCTCTACATTGTACAGTAAAATAACCGAATCTGCAAATGAAGCTTCCAAAATTAAATTGGCAAAAGTTCCCGCTCTATTGTATTCGGCACTTCAATCGCTTGCGTAACTATGTTACGGGTTCTTCGTTAGCTTGCAGTCTTTCATTTGTGAAGCCCTATTTGTCTATCTAAGCTTCCAAGGTTTTCATCGATGCGGATATAGGATTAGTCGTTATCATAAGTTTGCTTAGATCTATGCCGCTAAAATTTCCAGAGATAGATTTGGAAATGAGAACTCCCTTTGTTCGCTTACTTCAAATCAGGTTTTGTAAAGTAGTCATTTTCCTTTTTTCAATATAAATTTTCAGTATGGGTTAACTTACGTTTCAGTTACTTCTACGTCCAGGCTTCATTTCCATTTTACTTTTGGCTAGGCTAATTTTAATAAAAGAAATAAATTTTCAGAATTGCTTTGTGGAGTTGATGTTCAATTTAAATCCCGAAGAGTTAGGTCACAAACACAAAAAGGCGCAAATAAATGTTCAAACAGAATCATAGTTCAAAAAATAAAAAAGGGATGATGTGGCATCACTCTTCAGGTATCTGGGATTTAATGTTGACTATAACGTGTTAATCGGTGATTCCATCATTTGTTTGCTAAAAAAGTTAGAGAAGGAATTTTCGGCAAGATCCTATTTTTGGTTCTTTAGGTTTGCGATTACCTTGTCTAGTCCTTCGCTTAAAGTATATTTTGGTGACCAGTTGACGTCTTTCTTAATTTTCTCAGCATCAAGCACTAGGTAGGGTTGGTCAGATGATAGTGGTCTAAGCGGGTACCCTGGAGGATAAGATCCGAATTTTATCCTCTTAGTCTCGTATCCTAACTTCTTGGCTATCATTTCAACCAGTTGCCTATTTGTTACTCCGATTCCAGTGCCTGCGTTGTAAACTTGTCCATCTGCTTTTGGATTTTTGGCGACAAGAAGATAAGCATTAACGTGGTCATCCACATACATGTAATCCCTCACGGAGTCAGGGGCGCCAATATACAAGCTACCGTCTTTCAGCATCTGAGTGATTAAGTATTCAATCATGAAATTCCTTTCAAATTTCCTGCCGTAAGAGTTGGTTGGTCTCATTACCGTGCCATGGAGATCAAAGGAATTAAACATCATCTGCAAGTACAAGTCCCCTGCGGCTTTAGTTACCGCGTAAGGACTTGACGGTTTTAGCGAAAGTGTCTCTTTTAGTGGCTCATTTCCTTGTATACCATACACTTCAGCGGTTGAGGCGGCAATCAACCTTCGTTTTTGTGGGTCAGGTAACTCTAATAATGAATGAGCTACGTTCATAGTGCCTGTGAAATTCGCCTGTTGATATTCAAATGGACGCTCGAAGGAATCGCGAACTGGACTTAGGGCGGCTAAGTGAAACACAACATCGGGGTTTGAAATTTTCAGGGCATTCCGGGTAGATGCATAGTCTGTGATGTCTCCTGATACTAGTGTTACGTCTTTGACAGTTTTACCGAGTACATCCAAGTTTCTGCTAGCTACGCGACGGACAAGTCCATAAACCTCGTTTCCCTCATTCACCAGTTTCTCTGCAAGATTACTTCCAATGAAACCCAGTATTCCTGTAATGAGCGCTTTCATTTTTTAGGACCTCGTATAGATTCAAATTCTTTTTCCGCTACTGATAAGTCTTTAATGCTATTAATGGTTAGCCATCGCTCATTCTTGCTAAAGCGGTATGCTTTAAGGAGTCTTTTTTCTGCGAGCGCTGGAAAAGCTGTTTTCTCAATAGCTCCTGTAGTTGGCAAATAGTCACAAATGGCATGATTGAAAACATAAATACCTGCATTTATCAACTTGTCCTCAAGCAAAGGCTTTTCTTTGAATTCCACAATGTCATTCCCATTTAACTCAAGCACTGCGAATGGTGATTGCATGGGTGACACCGCGATTGTTGCTATGCCTTTTTGGCAAAAATGGAAATCGACAAATTTCTCAAGGTTCAAGTTTGTTAGTTCGTCGCCGTTCATAGCGAGGAAATTTTCGTCGTTCACGTGTCTTTTAATGGCTAGTCGAAAACCTTCTCCCGTTTCACCTTCTTGAGTATGCTCACTGAAATCAACACAGATTCCAACGGGGTTTTCTTTAACATAGTTAATTACTGCTTCTTTGCGGTGAGAAACGCCTAGAACCACATGTTCAAAGCCCTGGTCTCGAAGCCAACTGAGTGTCCAATGCAAAAGAGGTTTTCCACGTAAGGGGATCATACATTTAGGCAGGTCTTCTGTGAGAGGTCGCATGCGAAGCCCTGATCCACCCACAAGAACTACAGCAGTTCGAATTTTCAGCGTCATCATTGGTCACTTTAGAGTTTCCTGAATTATTGGAAGCACTTTATACACTTTGAAGTCTTTAAGGTTTATGTGATTATACCTAAATTCAAACAAATGTTTTTAGCGCCATTTTATTTATTAGAAGGCTGCTTTCTAAATAGAAAATGGTGCAACATGAAGATAATCAACTTGTTAACTGGTAGAGAATTTGGGGTTTTATCAGTATCTATTCTTTACGTTGTACTTTCTGTTTTCTTTCTTTTTGGTTTAATAGTTAGCTCTGGAGACGTAGCACAGGGCGATTGGGGAACTCCTTTAACTGCAAGTGCAGCAGTGAACGATTTTAGCTCCCGCCTGTTTGTTCATTCATACAATGGTTTTGGTGAACCAAGTATGGGACGTTTTGGTCTTCCTTTTTTCCAGTTTTTTAATGCTGCTTTGGCTCCACTTGGTTTCGTGGGTGGAGTTGAAATCAAAATTTTATCAGTTTTCCTTGTTGCTTTGGGAGGAATAACTGCTTACATCCTGGCAAGATCATTTCGGTTAAACAAACTTTCTTCTTTTTTGTGCGGATTATTTTTCATGACTACCCCCGTAGTTTTCAACTGGCTTATGTTCGGATGGATCTACTACTTAATTGCCTACGACCTTTTTCCGCTCATGATTCTCGCATCCAAGAAATTCATAGAAACAAATCAAATACGCTTTGCGTTAATTAATGGCTTGATTTTGGTGGCTGCTACCTCTCAGCCTGCTTTTCTCTTGGTTTTCCCAACGGTGGGTTTTCTTTTTGTTTTGTTTGAATGTCGAGGCTTCTTTAATGCTGTGTGGAAAGGGTTGTCCTTCACTTTTGTTTCTTTATCCGTTTGGTTTTTATCAGCTCTGAGCTTTTTTACATCATACAATAATGGTGAAACATTATCTTTCTACCATGGTGACTATTTTGGAGTAATTCAGGATCAATTTAGAAATTTCGCGAACATCATAAATCCAACCCGATTGTGGGGAAGCACGTATAACTTTCAGTTTGAAACCTATTTTTTCCATGATCTAATTATTTTGTCTTTTGTTCCAATAGTTTTGGCTGCGGTGGCGTTGTTGTGGAGACCGAAAGATAAGCGGGTGCTTTTCTTCTTTCTGACTTATCTGTTTGCCCTTTTTGCTTATGTTATCTATAATAATCTGCAATTTTTGGTTTTTAATTTGCCCTTCGGCGGCGTATTTGAGGCTCCGAGTGTTTTTTTGGTTCCCGCAAGTCTTGGTTTAGCGTTCTTAATTGGTTACTTCAATAATATTCTTCCTTCTTGGAGCAAATTTAGTCGCATCTTCCGTGTTCGCTTGGTCAAGCACGCCTCTTTTCTCTTGCTTTTAGTTGTAGTTATCTCTGTTGGCATTCCATGGTGGAGTGGTCAAACTTCAGGTGAGCCACTTCGTGGTCCTACTACAAAATTGAATTTGTATTCTATGCCTTCTGGTTTTACAGAATGGAACAAGAATGCTTCAAGTAACGGGGACTACTTTGTGCTTTATGTGCCCTTTGATACTAATCTGCAGATTGCAAATAGTACTTATTTCTCTCAAACGTACGAGGGCGTTAACATGGGCGTTTTTACAGAAGTTAATAATTTGCCTTATGTTTCTGTTACTAATTCTTCCTTGTTTTTGGGTGAGTTGATGAGTGGAGCTTCGGGCCTTGCTGAGAGCTGGGGCAACTTTAGTATAAAGTATGTAGTGGTTTACACTGATGTTTTGAGTGCTTATAATATGACTGATATTTTGGCTCATTTATCCATCGAGGAAGGATTGGTGGAGATTGAGCGTTTACCGGGGGTTGTTGTTTTTGAGAACTCGTTTGCTAAACCAGTAATTTATACCGACAACAATAGTGCTGAGATGCAAATCACATATTCTGACCCGACTTTGTTTAAGATCCAAGTTAACTCAACCATGCCCTTTTCAATAGTATTTAACCAGCTTTACTCTAACAGTTGGCGTGCTTGGGTTAACAACACTGCTTTGTCTGATTCAGCCCACTTCAAAAACCCCGATGGCTTTAATTGTTGGCAAATAAACCAAACTGGAAATATGACTATTGACCTTTACTACGAGCCGCAAACAACCTACTTGATCAGTACAATAATATCAATAAGTACTCTAATTGTTATTTTGGTTTATCTATTACTTGTACTTATCCGAAAAAAGCTAAGCGTTACGCTTGTAGGTCGCTTGAGAAAAGTTTGATGGGTTTGTCTCTGTTTGTGGTTTTATCGGTGAAATTCTAAAATAATGTTACCTTTGCCCCTTCGTTTCATTAATGATGTTTATCATGTTCATCGCGGTTGAATTAATCAAGAAATGCGGTTTTGTGCTTGGATAAAATTAGCCTTCGTTATTTGAAAGTATATAATAATATATATTTAACTTCACATAACGATTGCACTATTAACTGATTTGGGCAGGTTGATAAACAAGTTTGAATAAACTTTCAATATCAAGTGCACGAACGGGTCAAACCCTACAGCTCAGCAATCAATTGTTTCAATTAACTCAGTTATTTCAATTGGCGGTGACTGAGTAATTAACAGTTTTTCAAGAATTGAGGGAATTTCTCCCTATTTATTTTAAGCTCATTTGGTGATTTATTGAACATTTGCCTTCTAACCAACAACGCAAATATGAATACAGGTCACGGCATTGATAGGTACGCTTTAGAATTAATCAAGAGGATAAACCATAATCACGATTAACAGTTTTAAATCAGGGTAATTTGTCGAACGGTATTTACTGGGCTTTGAATGAGTTGATTCAGCCTATGAGAGCCATTTCTGTTCATGCTGATATTTATCATGCTGTTTCTCAACAAATCGCTAAAGCAGCACTATTTACAATGAAGCGGCCGTTGGTGACGACTATTCATGATTTAATTCCATTCAAAAATTCATTAACTGCATTCTATACGGATAAAGACTTATCGGGTGATTCTCTTCGCTTTAAGTATATGCAATTTTGTACTTTGATCGCTGCAAAAAGTGACTTAATAATAGCTCCATTTGAAATAACTCGTAAAGATATTGTCTCTGAGTTAAAAGTTAGTAATAAGAAAATTAGGGTAATTTCTTACGGAGTAGACACTGTATTTTTCAAGCCTCTTGAATTATCTAATGCTGAAAATAAGAAGAAAGGCGGGAAAAGGGTAGTTCTCACTGTTGGTGGTTTTAATCCTCGAAAAGGTACCGACAAGTTGATGGAGGCATTTGCAAAAGTTGTAAGAGAACACCCCAATGTTGAATTGTGGATTTGTGGGAAATGGAATTTTTATCATGGTAACGCTCTAGCGAAAGAACTTGGCATTATTGACAACGTGAAAATACTAGGTCATGTTCCAGATTCCTTACTTCCTACATACTATAATTTGGCCGATTTAGTTGTTTTGCCCTACAGAATCGGTTTTTCCTTACCTGTTCTGGAAGCCATGGCTTGTGGAAAAGCTGTTATTACAAGCGATACAGCTGATTTGAAGGAGATTGTTGGTGGTTTTGTCGAGATGGTTTGTCCTGTTGATGTGGATAAACTTGCAGAATCCATGAATAATTTACTTTCTGACGATACTGTGAGAGAAGAGTTGGGTCAACGTGCATTGAGCAAAGCCCAATTATTGTCCTGGGATAAGATGGCAATAAAAACTATGGCGGTTTATTCTGAATTGTTTTCTTCAAAATTATAATCTTCGAATTAATTCGAAAAACTTCCACATTTGGTTTTTTTGTTTTTCGTTTAATTTTTTCATGGGTGAAAAGATATAATAAGTAAAATATTCATAGAGAGCCAAAGAATAGCTCTTTAGGAGAAATATTAAGCATGATGGCAGTTACCAAGTTGCAGGGAGAATTACACGCTCATCCTAAGTTATTAGATCAAAATGGTGAGTAAACTTGGAAGAAATCAAATCTAGCACTGGTTCTACAATTGCTATTGTTGTAAGAAGAGATTTCAATAGAGAAGGTGCAAACTTTTTGTCAAAAGAAACTTTTCCTTTTCAGTTAGGGGTTAGCAGTTATAAGGAAGGACATAAAATTAAAAGTCATTTTCATAAAAAAAGAGAAGTTGTGGTTAATAGTATTCAAGAAGTAATTTATTTTAAGAGCGGGAAAGCACTCGTGACCCTCTATGATTTGGATAAGAAGTTGATTAAATCGTTAAGCCTATCGGCAGGAGATCTGATATTTCTAGTTGATGGTGGGCATGGATTTGAAATGTCTGAAGATACAACTTTCATTGAAGTGAAGCAAGGGCCTTATTTGGGGAAAGATAAGGATAAAGAATTCATCGAGTAAGTGAAATGAATATATGGATGCAGATTTGGGTGCGTGATTAAATGATTCCTGTATGTGTTCCATTGTTGATAGGAAACGAACTTGAATACCTCAAAAACTGTATTGATACTAACTGGATATCTTCAAAAGGACGTTTCGTTGATGAATTTGAGAAAAAGTTTTCACAGTATTGCAACTGTAATTATGGAATAACCACTACTAATGGAACTTCGAGCATACATTTGGCTTTAGCGTCGATAGGTTTGGAAAAAAGCGATGAAGTTATCGTGCCGGCTTTTACAATGATTGGCTCTGTTTTTCCGATAATCTACTGCGGCGCAAAACCGGTATTGGTGGATTGTGAGCCGCAAACATGGACCATTGATGTAAATCAGATAGAGGCAAAAATTTCTGAAAAAACCAAAGCAATAATGCCCGTTCACATATATGGTCATCCGTGCGACATGGATCCAATCCTTAGAATTGCGAAAAAACACGGTTTATTTGTAATTGAGGATGCTGCTGAAGCACACGGTGCCGAATACAAAGAAAGAAAAACAGGCGGGATAGGTGATATTGGATGTTTCAGTTTCTATGCCAACAAAATAATCACTTGCGGAGAAGGAGGCATGATGGTTACAAACAATGAAGCCTTAGCAAAGCATGCGAGGTCTCTTAAGGACCTGTCTTTTGAAAGTGGGAGAGGTAGGATTTATTTACATTCTGAGATAGGTTACAATTATAGGATGACAAATCTTCAAGCTGCTGTTGGCTTAGCTCAATTTGAGCATATTGACGAGTTTGTTAAGATGAGGCGGCGTAATGCAGAAATTTATACTGAGTATCTAAAGGATGTTCCTGGTTTGAGTTTACCTGTGCAGGAAAAATGGGCGAAGAATGTATATTGGATGTATTCTATTTTGGTTGAGCCCAATTTTGGTTTGAGTCGGGATGAACTGATGAAGGAGTTAGCGAAAAGGGGTGTGGAGACAAGGTCATTTTTTGTTTCCATGAGTGGGCAACCTGTTTTTAAAAATATGGGTTTGTTTGAAGGAGAACAGTATCCTGTGGCTGAGGGTTTGTCAAGGAAAGGGTTGTATTTGCCTTCGAGTTCAGGGTTACGAAAAGATGAAATCCAGTTCGTATGTGAATCAATTGTTGATATTAGTTCGAAATAATTTTTGTGTTTTGTTATTGTATAGTTGCGTGCGTTATCCAAAATAAAAAAGCTTGATTATGGAAACTGTTAAATTTGTTCAATATCAATAAAACCTAACGAATTGGGTTAAAATGGCTAAACGTGCTTTGATTACGGGAATTACAGGTCAAGACGGCGCATACCTAGCTAAGTTGTTGCTAGATAAAGGATATGAGGTATTTGGAACTTTCAGGCGACTATCAACGCCGAACTTTTGGCGATTACAGTATCTTGGAATTTTTGACAAAATTACTTTTTTTTCAGCAGATTTGGTTGATTTTACCTCGTTAATTGAAGTTGTCAAAATAAATAATCTTGAAGAAGTTTATAATTTGGCGGCTCAAAGTTTTGTTGGGACTTCTTTTGAACAGCCTATTAGCACAAGCGATATTACCGCTTTGGGTGTTACCCGCATATTGGAAGCCATTCGACATACTAACCCTAAAATAAAGTTTTATCAAGCTTCAACAAGTGAACTCTATGGAAATGGTCATTGTGAGAGTTTAACTGAAGAATCCTCTTTTAAGCCCTCAAGCCCCTATGCCGCAGCTAAACTTTATGGTTATTGGGCGACCAGGATTTATCGAGATGGGTATAATCTTTTTTCTTGCAATGGTATTTTGTTCAATCATGAAAGCCCAATTAGAGGCTTAGAATTTGTTACCCGAAAACTGTCCAATGCGGCTGCGAAAATTGCTCTCGGTTTAGAAAAGGAGGTTTCTTTAGGCAATTTAGATACTTCAAGAGACTGGGGGTATGCACCTGATTATGTCAATTCAATGTGGTTAATGTTACAACAAAAAACTCCCGGTGACTATGTTATTGCTACAAATGAAGCGCATTCGGTGGGGGAGTTTGCCCAAAAAGCTTTTGAAGTTGTTGGGTTAGATTGGCAAAAATATGTGAAAGTAGATCGAAGATTTATGAGGCCTTTGGATGTAAAGTTTTTGCGCGGCGATTTTTCGAAGGCAAAAAAGGAGCTAGGTTGGACACCTACTGTGAATTTTGAAGCGCTTGTAAAAATTATGGTTAAAGAAGATCTTCATCGTTGGGAGCGCTGGCAGAAGGGTGAGAGTTTTCCTTGGGATGCTTCCTGTTACCCTGATGAAAGCAAAATTATATCTAGATATCAAAGCCTTGACAGATAACTCAGAGGAATTCTCATTGAAGCCCTGCAAAAGTTTTGATTTTTCTTCTGAGTTCTACGATTTACTCTATAGCGACAAGGATTATGAAAAAGAAACTGATTTTGTTGAGGAGATTTTTTCGTTTTTTGGCAAGCCCGCAGTCGTTCTTGAGGTTGGTTGTGGTACGGGTAATTATACGCGGATTTTTCGTAAGAGAGGTTATGAAGTTTCTGGACTCGACATCTCCGAAAAAATGATTGATGGGGCGAAAGTGAAATGTGATTGTGCTTTTCAGGTGGGTGATGTTCGTAGTTTTTCTTTGGAGCGCAAGTTTGACGCTTGTGTTGCATTGTTTGCTGTAATGGGTTACATGACTGAGAATTCGGACGTTATGAATGCATTCCGTAATGTTCGCAAACATTTGAAATCGGATGGCTTGTTTGTATTTGATGTATGGAATGGGTTGGCGGTTTTACGTACTCTTCCAGAAACAAGAGTTAAAGAAGTTGAAGATGCCGATACAAAGATTTTGCGGGTTGCATGTCCCACTTTGGAGTCTTTCAAACATCTTTGCGTTGTAGATTACAAATATTTCGTTCTGGACAAAAAAAATCGGACTTTCCAGGAATTAAGCGAAAGTCACGTTATGCGTTTTTATTTTCCTCAAGAGATAAAATTCTTTCTTGAACAATCTGGGTTTGAGGTTTTGAAGGTTTGTCCTTTTCTTGATTTTTCAGGTGTTGTTGATGAGACGGTTTGGAATATGACTGTGGTTGCCCGAGCTAGTAAGTTATAATCGTCAATCTATTTTTTAATTTTGGTAGAAAACCATGTGATGGTTCTCTTTAATCCTTCTTCAAGTTCTACGTTTGGTTTCCAGCCAGCTATCTCTTCCAGTTTGCTTGTGTCTGGGCAGCGTCGTTTTGGGTCATCTTTGGGCAGTGGGAAGAATTCTATGTTTGATTTGCATTTTGTAATTTCTTTAATCTTTTGCGCCAACTCTATTATGGTGACCTCTTTGGTGTTGCCGATGTTTACAACTTCGCCCTTTGCCTTTGGATTTGTCGTTAAAAGCATCAACCCCGTCACGGTATCAGTTACGTAACAGAATGATCGTGTTTGCTTTCCATCTCCATAGACCGTTATAGGCTGATTAGTCAATGCCTGTAGAATGAAACGTGATAGAGCTCTACCGTATAATCCGTCTTCTCTTAAGCGTGGACCATACGAATTGAAAATTCTTGGTACCCGCACATCCAATCCATGTTGCTTACTATACGCCATAAGGAGCGCCTCGGCAAAGCGCTTTCCTTCATCGTAGCATGATCGAGGACCAATGGGGTTTACTTTGCCCCAGTAAGTTTCAGGCGTGGGAATTACTTCTGTGTCGCCGTAGGTTTCTGATGTTGAGGCAAAAAGTAGGGTGGCATCGTTTTTTCTGGCTAACTCTGCCATGTTAAATGTCCCCAAGGCGCTTGTTTGTAGAGTCTCGATTGGATGTTTTTGGTATTCGTCTGGTGATGCGTGGCCTGCTAAGTGTAGAATATAATCGAATTTTTCTTGGCTTTTGTAAGAGCAAACGTCCGACTGTATAAATTTAATCCTTGAAGTTTTGGTTAGATGTTCAATGTTTTTTATTCTTCCAGTGGACAAATCATCCAAGACTGTCACGTCAGCGCCAAAACCCACAAGTACATCGCAGAACCAACTGCCTATAAATCCAGCTCCGCCAGTAACGAGCGTTTTCTTTCCCTTGAAAACATCGCCTTTAGCGACTTTCATTATCCTTTCAATGTCTTCACTTATAATGGGGTCGATCATGTTGTTGATCTCTTGCAAAATTGTTTATATGATAATTCTAGGGCTTCCCAATATCTTTCTGGGCTTCCAATATCCAAGTGAGAATAGTTCTTATCTAATTTTACCGCGTAGACCTTCAAGTCCCAGTCAACCAGTTTTTGGATTGCATCGGTAAGCTGGATTTCTCCGTTTTTTCCAGGTTTAGTCGCTTCTAAGGCTTTGAAGATTATTGGGTGAAAAATATACATGGCCATGATTGCCAAGTTTGTTTTGGGCTTTTCAGGTTTCTCAACTACCGACTTTACCTTAATTATTCCTTTTTCTATTTCGTCTCCTTCAACAATTCCGTATTGTTTAGGATTTTCAATTTCAAGTACCAGAAAAGCGGCATCTGCATTGAACCGGTCAAAAGCGTCGAGGAGTTTTTTTAGGTAATCCATATTGGTTGATATTATGCAGCTGTCTCCTGCGTGAACTAAGCAGCTTTCGTTCTGTACGAAGGGTTGAGCCATTAAGACGGCATTGCCAAATCCTTTTGGTTCAGGCTGGTTAACCCACATGATTGTCGAAGATTCTAGTTTTCCATAGAAATCTTCTAGGTCTGAGGCTTGTCCGTTTTTGCCCATTCCTTCAAGTGTTCTAATGCAGTGTGCGTCGGGTGTGAAGTGGTCTTCTATTCCGCGTTTGCCTCTTCCAACGATGTAGCAGAATTCTCTGAGTCCTGCCTCGTGTAATTGCTCAAAAACTAATTGCACTACTGGTTTTACCATCATGTCGCCTTGGGATGTTTTTGAGAATATGGGGAGCATTTCTTTGGGTTGTTCTTTGGTGGCTGGGAATAGGCGTGTTCCTAAGCCTGCTGCGGGAATTATGACCTTACGTATCATCAAATATCCTCTGCATTTCTTTTCTTATGTTAACCCATATATATTTAGTATTATAATTTAATCCAAATTAGCATTTGACTTGGGGTTTGACTTTGAAGAAACAACCTAAAATTTCTGTCATAGGCGCTGGTTATGTAGGTTTATGTACGGCTGTGGGTTTTGCGAGCAAGGGTTACAGTGTTGTTGCTTGCGATGTAGATGAAGAAAAAATAGCGAAAATAAACAAGGGGGTTCCTCCTTTTCATGAGCCTGGTCTTCAAGAGAAACTTTCCCAGAGTCTTCAAAGTGGGAACCTTAGAGGAGTAGTTGGTCAAACAGACCAGGTTATTTTGGATACTGATTTAACATTCGTTGCGGTCGGGACCCCAAGTAAACCTGACGGCAGCATTGACCTAAAATACATCGAATCTGCTGCAAGCAACATTGGAAAAGCACTCAAACAAAAAGAATCCTACCACGTTACAATAGTCAAAAGTACAGTTGTGCCGGGAACAACCCAAAACACCGTCAAACCTATCCTCGAAAAAGAATCCAAAAAAGCTGCAGGCAAAGATTTCGGGTTATGTATGAATCCTGAGTTTTTACGTCAAGGCTCAGCATTCCAAGACACCATAAACGCAGACCGCGTCGTCATCGGTTCATATGATGCACGTTCGGGTGATGTTGTGGAAGATTTGTACAAAGGCTTCTATAGTGCACACGTTCCAAAGATTATTAGGACAAGTCTTTCTACGGCTGAATTAATCAAGTATGCAAGTAACTCGATGCTTGCCACAAAAATCAGCTTCATAAACACGATAGCTAATATTTGTGAGAAAATTCCTGGCGCTGACGTAAAAGTTGTGGCTACCGCGATGGGTTTGGACAAACGTATTGGTCCCCTTTTCTTGGATGCGGGCTTAGGTTATGGGGGCTCATGTTTCCCAAAGGACATCAAAGCGCTTATTGCTTGTTCGAAGAGTTTGGGTTATGATCCTGAACTTTTAGATTCCGTTGAACAAGTGAATAAAACTCAACCGTTGAAAGCTGTCGAGTTCTGCAAAGAACAACTAGGTAGTCTTGAGGGCAAAAAAATCGCGGTTTTGGGGTTAGCGTTCAAGCCAGATACCGATGACATGAGAGAAGCACGGGTAATTCCCATCGTAAACCAGCTGCTAAAAGATGGCGCCACAGTTACCGCTTATGATCCAGTTGCTATGCCGATGGCAAAAACAATCTTTAGCGACAAAATCAGTTATGCCCCTTCAGCGCTTAACTGCATAAAAGACGCAGACGCCTGCATAATCGTTACCGAATGGGAAGAGTTCAAAAAACTAACCCCCGAAGACTTCACAGAAAACATGAAACAACCAATCCTCATAGACGGCAGAAGAATCTACAACCCAGAAACTTTCCAAAGCAAAATGAGATTTACTGCTTTGGGTCTTGGGATATAGGTTTTTTTCTTCTCTTCTTCCTTTGTAATGCTTCTTCAAAAGGACCCTCATTTTAAGCAAATTAAGAAAATAGAAACCGAATGGGTTTAAAAGACTCAGCCAAGGCAGCTTACAAATATCCCATTTCCCTAATCAATCCCGCTTCAACGTTGGCCCTTTGCATTTTGTTGGTTCCTTGCTGTAAACATTTATACGTATCGTATACATACTATTGTAAACGGTGAAAAGCAGTGACAGAAATAGTCTCAACACGAGTTCCTGAAGACATGGCTAAAGACTTAGAAGAGATCGAAAAAGAAGAAAAGGCAGACCGTGCCACTGTGGTCAGAAAACTATTAGCGAAGGCAATTGCCGACAGGAAACTCGAAAGGGCATTAGCGCTCTACAGTAGCGGAAAAGTAACCCTTTGGAAAGCTTCAAAGATTGCTGGTTTATCCCTTTGGGAAATGATGGAGATAGTTAAGCAAAGAAAAATTTCTTTCCAATCCTCATATGAGGACTTCCGCGAAGACTTCGAAAAAGCTTTGAAGGAACAATAATGTCTAAACCGATGGTCTTCGACTCAACTCCTCTAATTTACTTGACTAGGGCTTCTTTAGCTGAGTTCCTTAAGGAAATTTCTCAACCAAAATTTACGACGGCATCCGTGTTTGAAGAAATAGTCCGCGAAGGTAAAAGGAAAAAAGCTCCTGAAGCGTCGCTTTTAGAAACATTATTCGAAAAAGAAATAATCAGGGTTCATAATATTAGCGACAAAGAGTACCTCAAATATGTGAAGGAAATGGCTGCATTAAGTGAAATGCAACCATTACATGAGGCAGAAGCTGAGGTTCTCTGCTTAACAAAGGAACAAAATGGAGTGGCTGTAGCTGATGATAAAGTGGCCAGGTCAGTTGCAAGGATTCTGGGAATAGAACTTCACGGAACCGGATACATCTTGGGTAAAATCTTTGCAACTGGAAAAATCGATAAAGAAGCGCTAGTTGAGAAAGTTAAGGAAATGCGCGACAGCGGTTGGTATGTTTCGGCTGAAGATTACTTAAAAATAATCGACTATCTCAAAAACCTTTAAGGTTCGAAATTAAACCGTGAAAATAGATTGCGTCTCATGAAAACCACGTTCCCGTTCTTTGAGTCCGTCTTTAAAGCCAAGTATAGTTTCCAGCCAAACAAGCCTTTCTAACCTGCTTGTATTTGGAGTCATTTTGTTCCCAACCCAAAAAAGACCAAAACATATCAATCAAATATTTCAGACTCTTTGACATGATAATGGAAATTGCAGGTATGCTTATCTACTTGTATACAAGAAACTATTTGAGGATATTTTATGAATAAGTCAACTACCATTCGGGTTTCAAAGAAAACAGCCGAAACGCTTGAACACTTGCGTGAAAAACTAAACGCGAAAAATCTTGACGAGACAATACAATTACTGGTTAAAAAACAGCGCAAATTAGTCCTAGACAAAGCCTTTGGTGTAGCCAAGAACAAAATAAAACCCTTTACTGAGGAAGACCGCGGTGAAGATCGTAATTGACACCTATGCTTGGGTTGAATTGTTAATTGGTAGCGAAAAAGGCAAAAAAGTGAAAGAACTAATCGAAAACGCTGACGAAGTGTATACTCCAAGCACAGTTTTGGCTGAAACTGCACGAAAATTTCTCAGAGAAGGAGCCGACGAAAAAACCATCACTTCGTGGCTTGAAATAATTACTTCCACCTCGGTAATAACCCAAATTGGTTCAGCAATAGCCTTAGAAGCAGCAAAATGCCACCTTGAACTTACCCAAAAAGCAAAAATTTCAAAACTAAACACTCCTAGCTTATTTGATTCTATTGTTTATGCCACTGCGAGAATGTATGTGTGCAAAATTCTTACTGGAGATGAGCACTTTAAGAATCTACCCGAAACCGTTTGGATAAGCTGACATAGGAGTTTTTTCAAGCCTTCCAAGAATGTGCTTAGTTGTCCCAAACAACTTCGAAATTACGCCTAAGCTTATTAATCCCAAGCACAAAAAACACTACCCATCAGGAGTACCATTAAATTGAAAATTGCCGTTATTCTGGGAACCCGACCAGAAATCGTAAAGTGCTCACCTATCATTCGTGAATGTGAACGTTTGGGTTTGGATTTTTTTATTTTGCATACGGGTCAGCATTATTCTTATCTTATGGATAAGGTGTTTTTTGAACAGTTAGAGTTGCCGCCTGCCAAGTTTAATCTTGATGTGGGTTCGGGGGATCATGGGAAACAGACTGGTTTGATGCTTGCTGGTATTGAGAAAATTCTGCAGTCTGAGCGTCCGGATGTTGTTTTGGTTCAGGGCGACACGAACACTGTGTTGGCTGGTGCTATTGCCGCGGTGAAGCTCGGAATCAAAGTTGGACACATAGAAGCTGGGTTGAGAAGCTATGATAGGCGAATGCCTGAAGAGATTAACAGGGTTTTAGCGGATCATTGTTCCGATTACTTGTTTGCACCTACTCCGAATTCAGAGAAGATTTTGCTGCATGAAGGCATCGAAGCAACTAAAATTTTCATGGTGGGAAACACCGTTGTCGATGCCGTTAACCAGAATTTGGAAATCGCTAAATCAAAATCTAAAGCTTTGGAAAGTCTAGGTGTTGAGTCTGGTAAGTTTATTTTGGCAACGGCGCATCGGGCAGAAAACGTTGATGACAAAGTCAGGTTCTCTGGGTTAATTGCGGGTTTGCAGAAGGTGCAGAAAGAGTTTGGGGTGCCTTTGATTTATCCAATTCATCCTCGCGCGAAGAAGCAGCTGGAGACTTTTGGCTTAGATACCTCTGGGATTAGGTTGGTTGAGCCACTGGATTATTTGGGTTTTCTGCAGTTGGAAGGCATGGCTAAGTTGGTTTTGACTGATTCGGGAGGTGTGCAAGAGGAGGCTTGCATTTTAGGGGTCCCGTGCGTGACGCTTCGGGATAATACGGAGCGTCCAGAGACTTTGGATGTGGGTGGAAATATTTTAGCTGGTACGGATCCGAACCGTATTTTGGCTGCTGCAAGGGATGTCATGGGTAGAAGGAAGGGTTGGAAAAATCCGTTTGGTGATGGCAAAACAGCCCAAAAAATAATTGGTGTCCTGAAAAAGGGCCTTGTTTAAGTTCAGAGACTTCTTTTCAAGGTCATAAACGCTAACTGATCTTTTTAAATTGACCAAAAGTGATAAACGGCACTTCACAAACAACACTTAGAATACACAAAACAGGTAGAGGGATTTGTCTAAAGCTTCAGAGATGGCGAGGGTTTCAGCTAAAGGCGGCTTTCACCTACTCTGGGGTCTAGTTTTATCTACAGTTATCTCAGCTATTGGAACAATATTTATTGCGAGAATTTTAGGCTCAGACAACATGGGCTTATACGCTATTGCCATTGCTGCACCCAACCTTATTTCCACATTCAGAGATTGGGGAATAACAACAGCTATGATAAAATATTCGGCTGAATACAACAGCGCAAATGATGTTTCAAAAATAAGAAGTGTCTTTGTTTCGGCACTCTCCTTCGAAATCATGATTGGCTTAGTTCTATCAGTTCTATCTGTCGCGCTCTCACCTTTTCTGGCAGGACTATACGGTCGACCAGCTATAGCTCAATTAATTCAGATTGCTTCCCTTTTCATTTTAACTGGTGCTTTGGTTAATGCTGCGACTGCTGCCTTCACAGGCATGGAGAAGATGCATCTAAACAGCATCATGTTAATTGTTCAATCAGTAGTTAAGACTGCACTGACACTTGGGCTTGTGATTTTTGGGTTTGGTACTCTTGGCGCTATTGATGGCTTTTCCTTAGGGGTTTTAGTGGCGGGAGTTACTGGAGTGTTGCTCGTGTTTACGATGTATCGATCGTTGCCCAAGCCAACTAATGGTAAATTGGAGTTTATGAAAACCATAAAGATGATGTTAAAATATGGGTTGCCGCTTTCGATTGGCTCTATTTTGGCTGGATTTTTGACTCAATTTTACAGCTTTATCATGGCAATTTTTGTAACAGACAATTCACTGATTGGTAATTATACGGTTGCTGTAAATTTCGTGGTTTTAATCACTTTCTTTGCAACTCCTGTAACAACTATGCTGTTTCCCGCTTTCTCGAAACTAGATGCAAAGAATGATCATGAAACGCTCAAGAACATTTTCCAGTATTCAGTAAAATATGCGTCACTTATAGTTGTGCCAGTCACGGTGTTGGTTATGGCTCTTGCTCAACCTGCCATAGGCACTATTTTTCAAGGAAAATATGTTCAGGCTCCTCTCTACCTTGCACTGTTAGCGGTGATTTACATTTTTACTGCTCTTGGCAGCCTGAGCTCGGGTAACATCATAAACGGTCAAGGATACACAAAATATAACCTAAAATTAACCCTGGTTACTGTTACAATTGGATTTCCGTTGAGTTTTGTATTGACTTCTCTATTCGGCATTATTGGTTTGATTGTTGCAACAACAATTGTTGGACTTCCAAGCCTATTTTTAAGTTTACGCTTTATTAAGAAAAACTTTGGTGTATCTGTGGATTGGGTTTCTTCTGGGAAGATTATGTTTTCTTCGGGTGCCGCTGGAGCGATAACCTATGTTGCTATTTCATTGTTACCTTTTAGTAATCTTGTACAACTTGTTGTGGGCGTGATTATTTTTGTGGTTGTTTTTATAGTTCTGGCTGTGGTTTCTCGAACCATAAATAAGGCTGACTTAGTCAACATTCGGGCTATCAGTAATTCTCTTGGACCTCTAAGAAAACCACTGCATTTAGTGATTAATGTAGTTGAGAAGTTGATGAGTATCTCAGGCAACAAATAATAAACAAAAAAGTATTTTAACTGAAAAAAACTCAAAATGAAAAATTGGATTTATTGTTGGACTTCAATTAAATATTTGTTTGGTTGGCCCAAGTTTTCTACGGAGCTACTGAGTTTTCTGTATTTGCCGCAGTAGGTTCCTCCTGTATGTGTGCAGGTGTAACTTGCATTTGAGTATAGCCTGCATGAAAGAGTGAATTTGCATTTAGCTTTCCGATAAATCAACGACGACAATAACATTTCTTTGGTGTTTTTCATAATTTCTTTCCCTCTTTACTTTGGGCAGATTAGGGCTTGGTATTATACTGGTTTTTTTGTTAATAGAAGTATGTGGTTGTATCTGTGCAACCACAATTGGCGAGTGTAATTATTTAATAGGGAAAGCAAGTGATATTATTGCTATTCATGAGGGATTGAAATGAAAGCACTAGTTCTCAGCGGCGGTAAAGGAACCCGGCTAAGGCCTCTAACATTCACCTGCGCCAAACAACTGATTCCTGTAGCAAACAAACCCATCTTGGGCTATGTTCTTGACCAAGTAGCGTCAACAAGCGTTAAGAAAGTAGGCATTATCACTGCGCATGAGACTGGGCAGTTTGTTGAGGATTATGTTAAAGACGGTTCAGACTGGAACCTTGAAGCTTGTTATATCCCTCAAGAACCACTTGGGTTGGCTCATGCAGTTAAGACAGCTAAGCGTTTTTTGGGGCAGGATTCTTTTGTTATGTGTTTGGGCGATAACGTAACAGGTCAAGGCTTAGAAGCATTTGTTAAAAAATTCAAAAATGAGCATCTTGACGCACTAATAATTCTTAAAGAAGTTGATAATCCCTCAGCTTTTGGAATAGCCCAATTGGATGACAAGGGCAATATAACCAAACTCGTGGAGAAACCTAAAACTCCCATGGGCAACCTAGCCATTATTGGAACTTACTTGTTCTCGAACAAAGTCCATCAAGCCATCGAGCGAATCAAACCTTCATGGCGGGGCGAACTCGAAATTACAGATGCCATCCAAGAAATGATTAACATGGGCTTTACGGTTAAAGCTGAGATCCTGAAATCTTGGTGGTTAGATACTGGCAAAAAAGACGATATCTTATCCGCTAACGCAAAAATACTCGATGAATTCATTGAGCTCGACGTTAAGGGCACGGTAACTAACAGTACATTGGATGGTCGGGTTAAAGTGGAGCCGGAAGCAAAAATCATAAACAGCACCATAAGAGGACCCTGCATCATTGGAAAGAACACTCTTATTGAAAACTCGTTTATTGGACCATACTCAAGCATTGGCGACAACTCTAAAATTCTCTGTTCAAACGTTGAGTACTGCGTTATACAGGATAGCGTAACTGTGAAAGACATTGAACGCTTAGAAGACAGCTTAATTGGAAAAAACGCTAAAGTGACCCGTAACCAGAGGAACCGAACCATAAAGTTGCATGTGGGCGATTACTCGGAAGTGGAAGTTTAACCCCGAAAAATAGGAACCATTATAAAGTTTTTTAAATGATATGTCAGAGGAAAGCAAGGAATCGCCATGTTACAAGGAATAAGAATTAAACCAATACGTCGATTTCCAGACGAAAGAGGCTTCTTCTCAGAAGTTATGCGTAAAGATTGGAAAGACCTTTTTGGAGACGACACTGTTGCTCAAGCAAACTTTTCGTATTCGTATCCCAATGTTATTCGTGCCTGGCATAGACATGTTAAGGGTCAAATTGACTATTTTTTGGCGCTCAAAGGCATGATTAAGATTTGTGCTTTTGACGATAAGACAGAGGAAGTTGACGAGATAGTTTCAAGTGGCTTTGACTTGCAAGTTGTTCGTATGCCTGGACATTACTGGCATGGGTTTAAAGCTGTCGGAAATGAACCTGCTATGCTGCTGTATTTCACTACTAATCTCTATGACCCTGCAAATCCAGATGAAGAACGCCGCGAGTGGGATGATCCAACACTCATTCCGAAAAGTGTAAACGGCAAAAAGAACGATGAACGTGTTGGTAAACCTTGGAATTGGAACCTTCCACCCCACAAGTGATAAACTATGAAATTGTTAGTTACTGGCGGTTTAGGTTTTATCGGAAGCAACTTTTGCAGGCTTATTCTTGCAAATTACCCTGACTATGAATTGATAAACGTTGATAAGATGGGCGTGGGCGCTAGTCCTGCTAACCTGCATGACATTGAAAACGATAAGCGCTACACCTTCATCAAAGGCGACATTTGCAACCCACAGCTTATGAACCGTTTGGTTCACCAAGTGGATGCGGTGGTGAACATTGCTGCGGAAACACATGTTGACCGAAGCATCGCTGACCCCAATGTTTTCTTGCAGAACAACACCATTGGCACCTTCACGATTCTTGAAGCTATACGACGGCATAATCATAAAGCACGGCTTTTGCAGGTTTCCACAGATGAGGTTTACGGGGAAGCCTTGGAAGGTTCATTTACGGAAAACACTCCGCCTAAACCATCCAATCCTTATTCAGCTTCAAAAGCAGCCGCAGACATGTTTGTTCTATCTTACCACAAAACCTTCGGTTTGAACGTTTCAATTACGCGTTGCACCAACAATTTTGGACCATATCAACTTCCGGAAAAGCTAATTCCTAAAACCGTTATCCGCGCATTAAGAGATCTGCCAATCCCAATTTATGGGCAAGGGACAAACATTCGCGATTGGATATATGTTCAAGATCACTGCGAAGCTATAAGAACGGTGCTTGAAAAGGGCAAAGCTGGAGAAATCTATAATGTTTCCGCTGGAAACGAAGTCCAAAATATCGAAATTGCCAAGAAAATACTTTGTTTGCTCCACAAGCCTGAAAGCCTAATAACCTTCGTTGAAGACCGTCCTGGACATGATGTACGTTACAGTTTGGATTCCACAAAAACCAGAACAGAGCTTGGTTGGAAGCCTAAGTTTAGTTTCGAGAAGTCTTTGGAGTCAACGGTTCAATGGTACCTTGAAAATGAGCATTGGTGGACGCCTTTTGCCACAGAAGTTATTCTGCATCCAACTCCCTGGAAAATCGGTGGCCTTCATTGAAGCTCTTAATCACAGGCGCAAGTGGACTGTACGGTTCAAAACTCGCTCGGCTCGCACTTGCCAAAGGCATTGAGGTTTACTCTTCAGATATTCAGAGCTTGTCGGTTTACGGTAACTTTGTTAAACTCGACATTTCTGGCAAAGAGGCGGTTGAGGAAGCATTCAAAGCCATAAAGCCCGACGTTGTAGTCCATGCAGCGACCTTGACAGATGTGGATAAATGCGAGACCAACAAGGAACTTGCTTGGAAGGTAAACGTCGAAGGCACAAAAAATATTGCTGAAGCAGCCAAGAGTGCGGGTTCATTTTTAATTTACATTTCAACAGACTACGTTTTCAGCGGCGAAAAGGGAAACTACAAAGAAACAGATGTGCCTGACCCCATCAACTATTACGGCTTAACTAAGTTGAAAGCAGAAGAAATCGTCCAAACTCAAGCCGAATACTTCATCGCGCGTCCAAGCGTCATCTACGGTTCCACTCCTGCAGCTGGAAAAGTCAACTTTGCTCTCTGGCTAATCGAAACCCTCCGAAAAGGCGAACGCGTCAAGATTGTTACTGACCAATGGAACACGCCCACTCTCAACACTAACCTAGCCGAAATGACCCTTGAGGTTATTGAACGGAGATTAACTGGAATTTACCATATGTGCGGCGCCACAAGGGTAAGCCGGTTTGAGTTTGCAGAAAAAATAGCGGACACCTTCAGCTTAGATAAGAGCTTGATTGACAAGGTCCTGTCTTCTCAATTCACTTGGCCAGCTAAACGCCCCATGGACTCCTCGCTCGATACGTCAAAAGCACAGATGACTTTGCAGAGCAAGCCACTTGATATGACTGAATCTTTAAAGAAGTTGAAGGTTGAGCTTGCCCAAAAAGGCTCTTAATCTAAGCGCAAGCATTATGTTCAGTGAACAGAACCTTTCGGAGTGTTTGGTAAGCGATGAAGCAGCAATCTAATATTAAGCTAATTGCGCGGCAGCGAATCCAAATACTCTTCGAACAGGCAAAAAAGGTTGCCAAAGCTGACCCTAAGCTTGCGTCTGTGTATGTTTTGTCGGCACGAAAGATTGCAATGGCCGCTAGAATTCGCATGCCTCTTGAATTTAGGCGGGAAACATGCAAAGAATGCAACGCGCTCTTTGTGCATGGTGTTAATTGCCGTGTTAGGATAAAACAAAAAAGGGAGCCTCACGTTGTAGTAACATGTTTAAACTGCGGTAACCAAACTCGTATACTATTAAAAGGGAAAATGGAGCACAAGGAACTTGAGCAAAATAACTACTCGCATGAAGCGCCACGTTAGACACGTTTTGAAAGATGAGGACCCTACGATTTGGGTTGGCAAAGAAGGGTTAACGCCTCAACTAGCCGCGGAGATTGAGAAGCAGTTGCAGAGAAACAAGATGGTTAAAGTAAGGATTTTGCCCGCTGCAATGCAGGGTGAAGTTACCGCTCAAGCGATTGCAGTTAACGCTGCCGAAAAAACTAACTCAGCATTAGTTGAAGTTAGAGGTCATGTGTTTATACTCTTTCGGAAACGGAAAGCGGAAGAAGAAGCGCCGCCTTCTCAGTAAAATCATTTTTTTGGGTACAAGGTAATTGAATAGTTTCGGCTCACAAGAGCATTTTTTTGATGTTCTTAATGTTTTTCTCAAGATTATATTTGGTTTTTTCATTGAATTCGACTTGAAACCATGTTGCATTTTGGTTAAATTCTTGGAAGCCATGCTGTATTTTGCTTTGGTTGTGGAAAAACTGGTTTGTGTATCTGCAGTATGTATTTGTGACTAGTAAACTTTTAAACGGTATGTTGCATTTACAGTGACCTATAGGGTATGCTGTGTCATGTTAGAACGGATAAGTAAAAAAACATTATTGATCTGGGCAGCAGCGGTTCCACTTGCCATCTGCTTAGTCTACTCATTGTTATATTCAGCAAGTAATTTTGGTCTCTCTTTAATGGCATTTACCAACAAAACTGTAGTCGGGCAAATCGGCGTCTTGTCGGCTCCTGCAGACGCTGCCATTTGGGGAATCGCGATCTTTTCTGTTTTGGCTTGGCTAGGTTACGCTTTAGAATCAAACCTTGTCAGAGGATACCTTCGTACTTCTTTAGGTGCAGGCTTGTTGGGGATAATCTGCGGTGCAGCTATCGGGACATGTTTAGTTGTCTTTGGTTTCGTTGGTCTTGTAGGTTTGGTTCCAATTAGTCTTCTGCTCATAGGTTTGTGTATCGTATTTTCCGTTGATTTCTTCAATGTGGATAGGATGCCTTTCGCTTTGAAGCTGCTCATTGGTGGGTTAGTAGTTGGTTTGGTGGTTGAGTTGGCCGGTTTTCTTGTTTAATTCTCTGGTTCAAGGGTATCATATCTAGCAAGATTTAAGCGGTAAACTACAACTCTTGTATCCTATTAAATGGTTAATGGCTATGTTGCCGACAAAACTCAACGACAAGAAAAGACTGCTGCTTTGGACAGCATACTTCTCCCTTGCCATATGCCTAATCTACGCATTGTTCTACCTAGCCAGTATCCTTGGTCTTCAATTTTATGTTCTGTCCAATAAAGCCATGATTGCACACACAGCAAGTGGCAGCATATTGTCTGGTCCTTTGGATATTGCGGTTTGGGGAATCGCTATCTTTGTCGTCCTTGCTTGGCTTGGTTTGCATTTAGAGTTAAAGAATGTTAAAGAATTTTCTCGCACATTTTCAGGAGCAGGTCTACTTGTTCTTTTGTGTGGTCTGGGTGTTTGGGTATGTTTGGTTTTTCTTGGTTTCGTTGGCGTGTGGTCTTTGGTTTTGGTTAGTGGTTTGCTTTTGGGTTTGTGTTTTGTGTTTTCTGCTGGTTTCTTCGGTGTTGGTCGGTTGGTTTTTTCTTTGAGGGTGCTTTTTGGCGGGTTACTGCTGGTTTTGTTTTTTGAGTTGGCAAGTTTTGTCTTGTTTAATGGTCCGCTTGCTTTGGGTTTAGAAACTGGCGGTTTAGGTTTGCATTGGAGTGGGGTTGAGTTGGTTTTTGCGAATTTGACCTATCCCTTTTTGCCTTATGTGTATTTGTTGTTTGTCTTGTTTGGGGTTGGTGCTTTTGTTTTTCGGGTTTTTCCTAAAGGCTGGTCATGGTTGGTTGGCTAAGGTTGGGGGTGGGGTTGTTGTTCGTTTGAGGGGTTTGTTTTTGTTGACTGATGGTGGGTTTGGGTTTTTGCGTGGTCGATGGGTTGTTTTGGCTGTTGTGGTTTCGTCGGTTGTTTCGTGTTTGTTTGTTTTGTTCACTGTTTTGCCCTGGGCTAATCCAACGAACATGTTGGTAAGCGTGGATTCACCTGTTTACTATGCTTGGGTCAGCCACATGCGTACGGTCGATGTTAATTCTGCCCTCTCGTTTGCTTTGGGCAATGATAGAGCTTTGTTCTTGGTTTTGTGTTATGTCGTGTCTTTCTTTACTTCGATGGTTAATATTTTTCAATTTGCTACCTGCGTTTCTGACTGTGTTGCTTGGTATAGTTTCTTTGTTTATTCTACGGTTGTTAAGCCGGGACAGGATGGTTTGGGTCTTTGGGGTGTTGTTGGTGCCGTTTTCTTTTCAAAGTTTAGGCTTAATCTACTCTGGTTACTTCGCCAACATGTTGGCTCTAATCCTGGTTTTTGTGTATGTTGTTTTGTTTTTTAAAATTTTGACTTCTTGGTCTATTTTGGGTTTCTTTGCTTTGTTGGTTGTGTCGGTTCTGGTTTTGTTTTCGCATTCTTGGACCTGGTTTGTTTTTGCGTTGAGTCTTGGCTTGTTTTTGTTTATGCAGTGGCGATTGGCAACTCATGATAGAGGGTTGTGGGGTCGGTTTAAAACGCAGGTCCTTCTCGTCGGTGCAACTGTTGGCATTGGGTTATTGAGCGATTTGATGCGCAGATTTTTGTCTCCTGCTTCATCTACGGCCTCTGTTGTCTCGACTGCACAGTCAGCTATCGGTCTACCTAACCCCGCTTATCTTCTAAGCGGAATGCAGCATGCTGTGGATATTACTTTAGGTGGGGTTTTTGCCTGCGGGCTTTTGGTTTTTCTGTCAATTGCAGGGTTTTTTGTTTTGTTGAGGCTGAAGTCTGAGGTTTCTAGTTTCTTTGTTGCTTGGATTTGTGTGGTTTGTGTGGTTATTTTGTTTGCTGCTGATGATTTTGTTTTTAATCGGTTTTTGTTTCTGTTGCCTTGGGTAGTTTTGTCTGGTTTGGGGTTGTCTTGGGTTGTTCAAGTTGTTTCTCTTAGGGTTGGGGGTTTTAAGGGTTGGCGTTTGTTGGATGATTGCGTTGGTGCTGGGTTTTGTCTTTTTGGTTCTGTTAAATGGCAGTTTGAGGTACCTTTTTAATATCAATATTTGGTGATTTTGTTTGGAAAATGAATTGTGGATTCGCAAAGCTTTTAAGGGAATCGTACGATATTAGCGAGTCAACGGGGCAGAAAAATGAACAATAACAAAACAAAAATGTTTGCAATATTATCATTATTGCTATTAGCTGTCTCTATTTCATCAGTTGCAGCACTATCACCATATGATGGCGCCGTAACCACCGACATCGCAGTTTCCTCTAGCGGAACTTGCACTGTATGTGATGACTTATGGGATTACCTTTAACATCCAAGGCACTCCAGGCTCTACTGGAACAGTATCCACTGCCGTTCTCACGGAAAATCCTCAACCGAATGCAGCTCCAGCCGGGGTTTCTTTAACTCGTTTCATTTCCGTAATTTTCTATATGGATGCTGCTGATTTCACCCAAGCACAAATTATAATACCTTACACTGATAGTGACATTCAAGGGCTTCAGGAGCCATATTCGATTTACAAGTATGTGCCAGCTACAGATACCTACACACAGATACCTGCAGTCATTGATGCCAATGCAAAAACCTTCACTATTACAGTTAATAGCGTTGAAGATCCAATATTTGCCATAGGCGGCGCAAGCAACTGTGGGTCAAACCAACGGTGTTTCGACAATCATGTGGGTTGCACTTGCTGCATCTGTAGCAGTTATTGTGATGTTGGTTGTCGTTGGCGTTTGGTATTTTAAGCGATCTTCATCGTAAAATTCCCTTTTCAGTTTTTTATTGTTTTTCTATTTTTTTAAACGTTTTAGCCAATTTATTGATTTAATTGATATTTATTTAGTAAATTTACTTATATTTACCTGTATTTTGTTTTTGTTCTTCTTTATGTATGAATTAGAAATTCATAAGTCTTTTAAGTAACGTATGAAGTAAAATGTCTCATGAGAGAGGGCTCAATTCATGCCAAATCCAAAGCTACACAATTCATTGACTATTGCAAAGCTAACTGAAGCAAAGAAAACTGCCTTACGACGCGGCATTTGGTTTAGATCCCTCAACCGGGTAGAACGCGGAATAATAGACCTCACCGTAAAATACGTTGACAACATCAAAAGCTCAAAGCTGGCCAAGGTAGTGACGGCCATAATTCAAAAACTGCAGACTACAATGGAAAGCAAGGTTGAGCAGTTGGTGAGAACTGTTGGTTTGGCGTTAGCCCAAAAAATAAGTGAAATAGCTGTTAAATGGGGAAATCGTTTAGCTTCATCTTGGGCCAAGGACCGCGAGTTTGCTAGGTTTTTGGTTCTCAATCTTACTAAGGTTGGAGGCAATTAGGTTTGGTTTTAGTTGAAAAATCCGAAAGTATCTACGAGAACGCTATAGTTTCTGAAGTGCAAAAACCCTTCGTTGCCGTGGGTATCCCAGCTTTTAACGAAGAACACTCCATCGCACGCATAATCATTGAAGCACAAAAATATGCTGACACAGTAATCGTTTGCGATGACGGTTCCAGCGACTTAACTGCAAAGATTGCAGAGCGTTTAGGCGCTGATGTAATTCGTCACGAGGAAAATTTAGGGTATGGCGCCGCCATAAAAAGCTTATTTTCTAGGGCTTTGGAGTCTGGCGCAGACGTACTGGTTACTTTAGATGGCGATGGACAACACACAGCCACTGAAATTCCCCAAGTAATTGACCCAATCATAAAAGGCAACTCCGATGTCGTGATTGCCAGCAGATTCATAGATGACAAAGGTACCGCTGAAATGCCTTTCTACCGCAAAGTAGGCGCCAAAGTAATAACAAAACTTGTTAACAGCTCATCCCAAAATGGTGTCAGCGATTCACAGAGCGGATTCAGAGCCTACAATCGCCAAGCCCTAGAACAGCTCAGTGTTTCCGAGGCAGGTATGGGTGCAAGCGTACAAATACTTCTAGATGCCAGCAAACATAACTTAAGAATAAGTGAAGTAACAGGCACATGCAAATACGAAACCGGCGACATCTCCACCTCAACAGAAAACCCAATAACACATGGCTTAGGCCTAATAATGTCTATTGTTAAACTTGTCGTCGAAGAAAACCCCTAATGTTTCTCGGATTACCAGGAATAACATGTTTGGTTATGGGGTTTTGTTTGGCGCCTGGTTAATGAACCTATACGTCGAATTAGGACAGAATAGTTACAAACATTGCTTTAGCATCTATAGGATTCTTACTACTAGGCTGCTTCATGATATCAACAGCCATAACACTATATGCAATATCGCGAATTACACAAAGGATAGGCGCCCGCAAGTCAACCATTCTTATTCAGTTATTTTCCAACACTGAAGTTTTTTTTTATCGGTAACGCGTAAATTAGTCAAGCTTTGGTGACAATTTGAATATTCTTATGGTGACTACTTTCTATCCTCCACACATCGGAGGAATAGAATATCATGTTGAGAACCTTTCAAGAGCAATTGGTAAAAAGAGGTCATAAAATTACTGTTTTGACTTCGATGCTTCCTGGAAAAAAGCAGTCTTGCTCACGATATATCTTCTAATGGAATTGATGTATTTAGGGCTAAAACATTTTTCCTTCTAGATAAGATTTATCCTTCTTTGTCAAGTCAAGGAATCACCTTAAATATACAAGAACAATTGAGACAAATAGTTAATGAAAAAAATATAGACATTATTCATGCTCACGGTCACCATTATTATCCTACTTGGAGAACAATAGATGCAGCGAAAAAATTGGGTATACCTGCAGTATTAACCCTTCACGGTTTATATGCGCTTAAACCCTCTAGACCCGATAGCCCAAATAGGAGAAGAAATTTTTAATCGACAATTTTTACACGAGAACTTAAACAAAGTTGCCGCTACAATTGGTTTAACCAAAAATAATACTAATTATGCAAAGAAATATTGGCCTCGATCAAATAATTATTTCACAATTCCAAATGGTGTTAATCAAAAGTTTTCAATAATAATAAAAAAAATCGATCTAATATAGAAGAAAATATAACATTAGCCGAGGATAAAATTGTTGTTTTATTTCGAGGTAGATTTGCATCAATAAAAGGTGTCTTGAACTAGCCCAAGCGGCAAAACTCGTTGTTAAACAAAATAGTCAGAGTTTTCTTCCTTTTTGTTGGCGGAGGTCCATTAGCGTGCAGAATTAGCCAAAATATTAAACCATAAACGAAAACTATCAGATTATTGGTTGGACGCCAGTCAATGAAATACATGAACTATACATCGCTTCAGATATATTCGTTTTACCTTCAAAATCAGAAGCTTTGCCCCTTACAATTCCTAGAAGCAATGGCGGCTAACCTGTACATAGTAGCTACTCCTGTGGGTGGTATTCCTGACGTCTTAAAGGATTATCCATTTAAAACCTTTATCAAAAAACTTGATCCTTTATCAATAAGTATGGTTATTGTTTCAGTTGCTCATGCCCATAAAAATTTGTTTACGTTGAACCAAAAAGAGCCTGAATATATGAAAAATTTTGATTGGCAAAATATCGCCTTTAATGTAGAAAGAAGTACATTTTACTGCTTTAAATCGGCTAAACTAAAAACCAGAGTAGTTCTTAATTATTAGCCACAATAAACAAAAAGCATTAAATTCAGTGTTACTGACCGCTAGTTTGCTGAATGTCCCCGAGTTTGGAAAATGGGCTCAACTTTGGCAGAAAATAACTACAAAGTGACTAGACGAAAGATGGGATAGAAGTTCAAAATTGCAAACAAAAGAAGATATATCCGGTATTTTTGTGCAACGCATGAGATTGAAAGCACCTTACGGCTTAAAGTTATTCTTTATGATCCCCATATGGTGGGCATACGTATTTACTTACATATTTTTTAACGGTTTTAATGTGATTCAACCACAAAACCTTGATAATTTGATTCCAGTATGGATATTTGCTCCAAAAAAAAAACGAAGATTATTTATGATATTGCCGATTTCTATGGTGATTCTTATGTTTCTCAAGAAATGAGTTTCCTAAGGCCATTTGTATCCAAGATAGAACGAATCCTTACAAGAAGTGTAAATGCCGCAATAATCGCTGACGAGTTGCGAACGAAGCAAATGTGTATGGATGATTACCCTTTTAATGTAATATACAATTCTCCACCGGATACTTACAGAGAAACTAAATCCAGATTAATATCCTCAAAATCTAATCCAAAATTGACTCTTTTTTATGCCGGAGTCCTTGAAAATGACCGTGGATTAGATTTCATAGTTAGAGCTGTTCATAATATGTCAGACGTTGAACTTATAATAGCAGGTTTTGGTCGTTTGGAGAATGAAATTCTTAATTTGATTAAAGGAAGTGATAACATTAGCTTTTTAGGGCGCATTCCGTATCATACTGTTTTGGATTTGGCCTCGTCATCTGATTGCATTATTGCGTTCTATGACCCTAAAATTCAGAATAATCTATTTGCCTCACCAAATAAATTGTTTGAAGCCATGATGTGTGGAAAACCGATAATTACAAACTCTGGAACAACTATGGCTAACAGAATAAATATTGACAAATGTGGTTTTTTAGTGACATATGGCAATGTTAATGAATTGAGATATGTTCTGAATACCGTTAATAAATACACTGAAAATTATTGCTATCCTTGGAAAAAATGGGCGAAAAAACTATCTGCAGAAATATGCTTGGTATTTTATGAAATGTAGGTTACTAAGCCTATATGCCTCTGTGGTAGATTCTTTTTTCTTACGATCTTTACCCCCAAAGTCAATGCATTATGGAGGTTGCTTAACAATAGTAACTGTTTCTTATATTTTACCTACTTACAACAGGAGTTTCACAATTACAACTTATTTAGAGTCATTACAACTTGCCCAAGTCTTATCACGACTGGGAACTTGTAATCATCGATGATGCCTCAGATGATGATACCTTTAAAATAGTTTCCGAATACGCTCAAATCGATAATCGTATCCGTGTTTTTGAAAAAAAGCTCATTCTGGTCTGCCAGCGGCCCGTAATTTCGGAATACATGTATCACATGGTAGATTAATTTTTTTCGGTGAAGATGATGTAGTTTTTCATGATTCAAATGATTTTAACATACTTGTTAACACTTTTATAGAACTTGAAAAAAAACAGAGCGTTGGAGCTGTCTGTCCTCGTTTGCGAGGCGAAGGATATAACTGGTTAGAATTTGTTGTTGAAATTGGTCCTATAAGTGGATGGATTTACCACAATTTTTATTATGACTCACAGACTGTCATTGAGGTCCCTGCTCTTCATGCGTGTTCTCTAATTCTCAAGAAAGCCTGTCAAGAAGTGGGAGGTTATGACAGCAAATTATACATAGGCACACACGCTAAAGAAGAAGTTGATTTTTATTACCGTTTGCGACTTCAAGGTTATAAATTATATTTTCAGTCCAAATCGATTCTTTACCATAATCATGTGAGTAGAGGTGGATGTCAAAAGAAAAGCTTGTTACGAGTGTACTATTATGAATATAGAAATAGTCTGATGTTTTTTTGAGGTTTAATGGTTTCCCCTTGTCGTTAAGACTTTTTTTTCATCCATTGCTACGGTTACTTTTTCCAAATAAACCTTTGTAAATATGCACCTTCGTCAACAATCATGATTAATCCTGAGGTGTCTTTATGAGAATTTTATTTGTTCTTGGCTTTCCAAATCCTTATGTTGGAGCAGCTTGGACTCGAATTGGCTTGTTTGCAAACGCTTGGAGCCAAGCTGGACATGATGTTACAATCTTGGGTGTTTTTACTCCTAACACTTTTCAAAAAAAGGGTGCCTCGAGAGTTGGCAACGTAAACATTTTTAATATTATCTTCAACCTAAGTTTATCATCTCCATTTGTTTTTGCATTAAATAGCCTTTTTTCCTTTATAATTTCAATACTTTTTCTTTCAATTAAAAGACCTGATATTGCAATTGTCTCTTTACCTACAGGTGATGTTGGTTTAGGCGCTTTGGTTGCTTGCAGATTAACTAATGTCGAGTACGTAATTGATTATAGAGACGAATGGGAAGATTATTACATAAGTCTAAGCAAATCTAATGCGAAAAAATATTTTTATTCTGTTGTCAAAGATATCGCTGCGGCTCTTTATTCTAAGGCACATATAACCGCGGTTGTAACTTCGCGTTTTCTAGGAAATTTAGCTTGTCGTAGAGTAAGTAATCTAAAAATGATACCTAACGGTGCAGATTTAAAAGTTTTTTATCCGCGTGATAAAAGTGAGATAAGGAAGAAGCTAAAGTTAGCTGCAAATGACTTTATAGTTGTATATAATGGACTTATCGGCGGATATTACGACTTGAACATTATCGTAAATTCTATTGGGCAATTGAAGTTTTCAATTGAAAATATTAGATTTCTTATTGTCGGTGGGGGTCCTGATGTTCAAGCTGTACTTTCACTAGCTCAGAAGCTTGGTTTACAAGATACAGTTATTTATTTAGGAATACAAAAAGATCCTAATCGAATTGCTGAAATCTTGAGCGCTGCGGATATTGGCATAATACCGGGCTCATATTCTAAAGGGCAGCTCTCTGTGAAATTTTATGAATATTGTGCATGTGGTCTTCCAGTTATAGCAATTGTTCCTGAGGATTCATTACTTGCGAGTATTATAAATGGGCAAAACTTGGGCTCAACAATATCATCTGCTAATGAAAATAAGCTATCACAAGTTATTTATCAATTTTATATAAACCCTCTATTTAGAAAAGCTGCTGGGAACATGGGTATACAGTTTATTGAAGAAAAATTTGATCGAAACAAAATTGCTGAAACATACCTCGATCTAATCAAAGATATGGAGATAAAATCTTCCTAACAAATAATTCTTTTAAAGTTTTAATTGTAATAGTTTTATCAACACTGTTCTCTTCTCTAACACTTTGGTTGCTCGATTCATGGGTAAAATATCCACTATTTGTATTTGAAATATTTTCAATTATAATTATTTTTTTAATTGTGAGCAACTACAATATTAATCTAAAAATAGTTCATATTAAAATCTTGAGTTTCAAAAATGTTGATCTGTTATCTGATGGCTTGCTTGTACTATTATCCATAAGTTTACTGTTGTTGAATATAATAGGCCTCGCGATGTGGATTGTTGCAGCTTATTATTGCGCTTCTTGTCACTTCCATTCTTCCTGGATATGCACTTTTAAACATTAGTTTAGATCGTTATTATTCTAGGTTTGAGATCCTCGTTTTTTCCTTTGTTCTTAGTTTTGTTTTTACAGGGATTTTGACTCTCGTTTTTCTATTTGTAAATGGTAATTTCCGATTATATTGCATTATGAGTGCGTTCATTATTTTAGGGTTAATTTCTTTGATAAAACGCCGAAAAAACTGATTCTTGTACGCATTAAACCTCGGTCATTTACTAAAAATATCGATTTCATTGCTATAGTGCTGGCAATAGCATTCTTCGCGCTTTCTTTCTATTTCCTGTATCCTGGTTTTCACTTGCCCCCGGAACAGACATATCCCGGAATTATGCGACAAGCGTACGTTTATGGAACACGCCTAATCTATACGGTGGCTCTGCAGAAGTACTTTATAATCTTCACGAATCCCTGTTCGTTGTTCTTTCAAATCAATCATGGGTATCCGTTCAAATGACTTTACTCACTTTGAATTTTATGTTACCACTGGCTTTTTATATATTGGCGAAGGCATTTCTTCGAAAAAATTGATACCCGCTTGCCTCTTTAGCTACATATTTTGGGTTTTGTTTACCAATGGCTTTGGAGGCTTTTCTTGGCTTTATTTAGTATATTTAAAACTGTCCTCTCCCTTACAAGGTCAGTTGCAGCTTTTAATTCTCACAGCGGACAAAACGTATAACGGAACTACATATGGTATTTTGGGGTTATGGTATATTGCTGGTACTGTCTCTTTTGTGGTATTGATGACAGCGATTTTTCTATTAACTAAAAAGGAAATATCGGCATCTAAATATGTAATTCTATTTTCTATTACGATAGCTATGTTATATCTCACACACATAGTTGAAGCCGTAGTATTCGGCTCATTTATAGCATTTTACGGTGATTGTTTCAAAAACTGTAAATATTAAAATCGACGCTGCATTAAAAGGAACTTTAATCGGTTTTGGGTTAGCATCATATTGTTTACTTATATTTTATCCCAACTAAGTTCACATTTCACATTAACTTTGACATTATTAGCTTCCTTTGCATTGCCCATATTTTCTTTATTGTTTCACTTATTATACGTCATTTGACATGAAAAATATGCTGGTTCTGCTTCGGAAAAAACTCTGATTAGTTTGCATGTTCCGAAATTATTAATATCGTTGGTATCAATATTTCCCTTTATCACAGCTTTACTATCTTGGTTCTCTTTTGTCGGTTCATTTAGTACATCACAAGTTGACAAAACCGGCGTGGTTCCATGGTTTATTTATCCACTGTTACTTGGAATTACTGGTCTCCTGTCAATGGTGAACATTATATTACATCGCCGAAAATGGAGGACATTATAAATCACTTAAGTTTTTTGTAGGATTTTTGGTATTTGTTTTTATTGTTGGAACTTTCATTTCAATATGTAATATTTACTTTTTTTACTGTAGACTATTATGAAAAACGATTCGTATGGTTATTGAAATTACCGTTGGCTTCTCTAGCGCCAATTCCAATTCTGTTATTAGTTGATAAGTTGAAAAATAGTGTCTCTGTATGAACCTCAAGAAAACTGCTCGCAATTATCTTAATAGGAACTATTTGCCTTTATGGGGTTTCCACAACATTCCTCAACTTGGAATACTGGCAATATTGAAACGAGAAACTCTGCGAATATTCTTCTTCAGCGGAACTGAGTGCCATAAATTCTTTCAAAGACATATTGAATAACGATCCTCTGTGCGTGGTCTGCCACGGTTACGAGTACCTCCGAATCCATGACGACGTTTGCACTGCGCCTGATGACACGCTACTGCTGAGACAACTCCTCTATGTCTGATACACCCGAAATGGTTTTAATGCAACTCTATAGAAACCCTATTTTCAGTCATCCCTATATTTACCTTGATAGCCGTGATAATACGTTATCTGAATAGCTATTCTGATGAATTTTTATCTCAGTATTTGCTTCCAACGCTTCCTTACTGTGTTAGTAACTCTGAAGTGAAAATATACAATGTTTCGCAACTATCTTTCCCACAATCTACAAGCGGAAATGTGCTATTGGTTCCTTTTGATGACTTAGTAGCCGAGACTCAAAACACTCTATTAGCATATTATGCATTATCATACGGTCACTCCGATTATACTGTTAAGTATGATACAGACCAAAACGCCTTACGCTCTAATACGACGATACTTTCTTTTGACCCCCCTGAAGCTAACTCTATCACCAATGTTTTTCAGGACTGCATTTAATCAAACACTAGACTCGTGGACTGTTAAGTGGAACTTGGCATGTTGATGACGAACAATTGCTAGGTGGCGAAATTAGTTCATATGATGAAGGATTAATCCTTTCACCATTAGCTATCGAAAACTTCACAGCGACTGTTAATATTACGCCCTATAGATGGAGAACATCACAATGGCTAACTATGCACGATTTTGTTTATTCGTGGACTGACTCTAAAAACTACAGAGTTGCAGATGTGTTTTTCAATAGTAATAGTTACATTTACCTTCTTTTTCGTGATATTGTTAGTGGTGTTGAATCTCACTCTCCACAATGGCCTGGAATAGACACAGGAATGAAATGGGGCTTTAAAACTGAGTATACCGTAAAATTAACTGTCAACGGGGGATTAACCGAATTGTCTATAGACAATTCAACTCTTTCTATTTCAAATTTAAGAATATTTCAGGAAAACTTGGTTTAGGATATTACAGATTCTCAAGTATATCCTTTGATAATTTATCAGTCAGCTATTCTAACGTCGCTTAATTCGAGGTCTGATGTAACGATTACCTTGAATATTTTAATTCAGGCGGAAATCTGATAGTAATTAATACTGGTGGCGACGGATTATTTCGAAAGATTTGTTCTCGGTTTCAAACACAACGGTACGGTGCAAAACATATAAAGGCTAACGGCAAAGAAAGCAAATTACCCCATGAGTTATCTGGTTCCTTTATTGACTGTTAAAGATAGCAACACGAAAATCATAAGTCAATACTCAGGTTCTGAATACTGAAACTCCGTATATTGCCCAAAAAAATTATGAAAACGGCGGTATACTCATCTATGTCAACGCATACCCTATACTTAGCGAGATGTTAACTAGAAATAATGCAACAATCGGTTTTATTCATTATTAGGACATCTCTTGGATAACGTCAATATTCAAAGCTGCCTTTAACAACGCCTTTACCAAGCCTTAACGGCTATGTAAAACAAATATCGCTTGAAAGTGATGCGCAAATTAAATCGACTTCAGTGATTTTCCACCCGAAATTAACCTTAAACAGGTTGAAGTAACGTCAGACATCCAATAATACTACGTTCTATAATGTAACAAGTATTGGGCTCAGTGACTATTCAAACATAATTCATCAAATCTCACAACGCCCTATTACAGAAAGGAAAGGGACTCTACGCAGTAATTCAATTTAATTCGACTTTTTCAATGGAGCCCTCCAAAGGTACACTCAACCTAACAATCACAACCGATAACGGAACTTACAACCTGAACAACGTTGCTGCGCTATCGTCATTTCACCTAGTAGCAATCTGCAACTAATGTTAACAGGCCAACGGTAAGCTCCTCAGAGGTTACTTTTTTTGAGTTTTACTTGCAAAATTATCCGAAATTAACAATAACAAATAAATGGTCAAGATATAAAAGTTAAGGGGCCTGACAACATTTTCAGTAATAATCTCTGATAACTACCAAGCAATTGGTAATTTAACACTTGGGCCATCTTTACAGTTTTCCTCGCAAACAAAATCATATGATCTTCTGACCACTCTGCCTACAGCTATATTCTGGTTTATTCTTCTCATACCTGTTTTCATAGTATTTTCTTTCATGTTTTCGCTCAAAAAATTAAGGATAAATAGTAAATGAGATTGTCCTCAAATGCGAAGATATCATTTATATGTCTTTTCGTTTTATCACTGTTCATTATTTCCGGTTACTCATCAGAAGCAAGTTACTATCAATCGTCGTCGATATGGAGTTTCCCGAACAATTGTTACCTGGATTTTAATCAGGCGATCAACTTCACCGACGTTCCCAGTCAAGGCATACCTTCTGATAACAACTTAGTTGGTTATTGGAACATGAACGAAGGCTCAGGAGCCGTTGCTTCAGACCTCGGTGGTAACAGTAACAACGGTGTAATAACTGGCACAACATGGATTGCCGGGAAATATGGCGAAGCCCTATCTTTCAATGGCAAAACTGACTATGTTAATTGTAGCGATAAGGCAGCTTTTGAATTTTCAGTAGAAGATAACTTCACTATCTCACTATGGTTTAAAACAACTTTTAATGGAAAATGGACTCCTACAGATCCTGTTGGTTTACAGGGAATAATTACAAAGGGTTATGAGACTTCCATCAAGAAACACCTTGGTATTTGCTAGAGCAGGACGCATCAAGGGTGTGGTTTCAAGTTAGAACAACAACGCCAACTACTACCACACTGACCCGCAACGGTGTTTGGAATGATGGAAATTGGCATAACATCGTTGCAGTAAAGACTTCATCGCAATTAATTTTATATGTGGATGGTGTGGCTTCTTCAATTAACCTTTATGAAGACGGAAAATTTGGCACTAATAATCATTCACTCATTATTGGTGACAGATACAACCGATATTTTAATGGTACTATCGATGATGTTCGAGTTTACAACCGCGCACTAAGCTCCAACGAAGTCACCGCCTTGTACAACCAGCCTGATCCTGTCTCCTAGCCAACTACTATAACTATCAAGACTCTGTCACTGGCAATACAGTGCTAATTCACGTGGATAGTCCTAACGCAAACAGCGACAACAACATTCTCGTCACTTGTACAAACTTCTTTGCAGACAACAGATTGACTTTTCAAGCCAACAATAGCGCAACTGTGAATATGTGGACGAATCTTGGACAACCTACATTTATTACAAATGGGAGTTTGGAATAGCGAAAACTTCACTACAACTTTAACTCTTGATGCTTCTTCAACTGGCGAATTGGATTGGAACCGCAATCCGCCTTTTGCCTCAAACCTTTCGTATCCTCAGCTATGCTGGGCAAAACTACCAATTTCTATACTCTTTGGAATGATGATCATAGTTTGTCTGGTGGCGGATATGTTTTTAGCACTAATAATTCTGGTCAGTGGGTTAATGCGTCTTGGGCGGCTTTCTCTTCTACTCCTTGCTGGGGCAATGCAACATTAACTTTAAACAACAAGGTTGGAGTTGTCGTTGGTTTTCGGGAGTACGCAAATAACTCTTTGAATGTTTGGGCAGATTCAGGCTTGTACACTATTACAACAACAGATGAATCTTCTGCACCTTCACCAACTGCTTCGCCAAGTTCCACGCCAGCCGCAAGTCCAACACCAACTCCAGTCCAACCTCATACCCCAACTGCAAGTTCACTTCCTCACCAACGCCAACTCCCACTTTCCCCACCTACACAAACCAACTTGTTCTCAACAGCAAACAATGGTGATACTGGCTTCAGTTGCCGCTGTACTGGTTGTTTTGTCTGCTGTGGCTTTCAAGAAAGGCTACATAAACATCAAGGTTGTCGATGAAGAAGAGAAGAGTCAAGAAGAAGATGACTACGTCATCTGAAAATTCCAGAACATAATTTTTTTAAAAATCTTTTATTTTTTCTTTGTTTGTAACATTATTGCCTTTTCGGCTTTGCCTTTCTCTACAGACTGAATTTTAATCCCACACACACTTACTACGTTGAAGTTCAGGGTGGCATGCAAAAGCTACTGGTGTAGGCTAAAAAAATAATGTTTGTTTTCAATTTGTATACTCCGTTTAGAGTGTAGAATACATAAAGCATTGTTGAAAGCGAAATTAGAACCCTATTTAGGGTTCTTCCACAGCATACAATATGGCAAACCCAGTTTAGTATGCGATTTCCAAGAACTTTATAGTTACTTGATTGATGATTTCCTTATTGAAAGATGTCAAAAACTCAGAAAGAAAGACTTTGTGCTTGTCATGGATTTTATGATGCACCTAAAAATGGGGAAGAAATTACATCTCAAGGAGTATGAAACTGAAAGTTTAGCTGAGGATTTGAACGCTTTCTTTGACCGCATGGTTGACGTTGAAAGAATCAAAGTTGGAAAAAGACAAACCATTGACACCTTGATTATTGAAGAGGCATTGCTTTTCGCAAAATATCTCAGAAATGAAAGAACAGACTGGGCTTCAAGAACTCCAAATCTGTAACTGGGTGGCAAAAGGACTAAAAAGTTCAAAATTATGAGACTGTGAAGCTTGGTGATACGAAGTTTCCACCTGCGTTAGTTACCAAAGTTGCTGTATAAGTTCCTGCGGTCAAAGCTGTTATTGTTCCACTCGGAATTGTGTATAAAGTTCCCTGAACCATTGCACCGTTGGTGAGTGCTGGGCTGATTGTTCCGAGTGAGGCTGTCGTTACAGTGTTGCCTGTTGAATTTTTTATAATAAGGCTAATTGGATTTGCAGATAGTCCTATAATCACTTCAACCACACAAATTCTCAAAAATTAATAGTAGTAAAAAAAAAAAAAAAAAAAAAAAAAAAAAAAAAAAAAAATTTTTTTTTTTTTTTTTTTTAAAAAAAAAAAAACATCGAAGTAGTGGAAGAAGGAGTCATGGATCAAAAAGAAAAACATAGATGATTACTCTATCTGATGCTCAAAATCCTTAAGAAAATGATTAAAAGGATTTTTTTGTTCGTTGCTTTATTTCAAGAGCTTCAATATTATTACCAGAAACAAGTACTTTTTCTGATTTTAGTATCTCCACTCAGGCGGTGGTGAGTTGCATCTTTAGTTGCCTTTAGGGCTATGTTGTTGATTCTTTGGCGTAAACGATGTCTAAAACGATTGCGCCATTAAGTTTAGCTTTTAACATGCCCACTTATAGGGTTAAATTTTCAAGATTCAGTTTGGGTCGGATTCTTTTCCAGCGAATTTATTCATAACTGCCCTATAATCACTTCAACCACACAAATTCTAAAATATTTAAGAAGTGGCATTTGATATCAGCGTTTGTGCAAATTAGAAAATTGTTATATGATTTTTGTTGTCTACCGTTTTACCAAAATAGCACACGCTTTCGTATGTTTGTTGAACAAGTATACGTTTCCCTCCCAAATTAATAAGCGTTAAATATAGTGCTTTGGATACGACCCACCAGTGATCAACTTGAAGTCAAAACTATTAGTTACACTGACAGTGGTCCTAATCGCCAGCATCGTGCTATCATCCTACGCAGCAATCGCATCAGCAAAACCAAAAGACAACAGTCCATCCCAAAAACAGTATGATAGCTTTACTTTAACAGCCGACCAGGCACAGCAAACAATGCCGCAGGCGAAACTGTAGCCGTCTCTTTGCAATCCAAGGCAACGCAAACGGAAAACTAAAAACCGTATTCCACCTCCGTACACAAGGCGGCGACGCAACCATAGAAACCTTCGATGCATATCTCTGCCACAAAAGGCCAAGGTATTATAGTAAACAAATACAACTTCATACACCTTAACGTCATGATGAGTGCACAGTACTACGGCGGAAGAAGCACTGTTTGGATCCTAAGAGGCACCACAGAAGACATAACCGACAACACCATGCCAGTATCTCTACAAGCGCCAAGAGTAGTTCTTCCACTAAAGGACTACCCACAACTAACCGACCTAACATTAGACGGCACAATAAAATTCACATAAACAAACCCTTTTTTATTTTTTAAACCCAATTTTTAGTCATAAATAACAGTACAAGTTATCCACCAACATTCGCAATAAAGCAAACTTTCCGTTATTCAGACCAGCATATGCAAAGGCGCACCATCAACTGAACGCAAAGCATAATTCGCCAACAAAAGCACAACCATAACGAATATAGCAATTTTACAAACCCAAGAGATTTTGCTATTCCTAAAACCTATTGCGCTCTCAAGTCTATTTAACATCCAAAACAGGCCAATTGCAGCAAATACCTGCAAAGGAACTACATACATTACACGATAGAACATATAGTTCTCCGCCGACACCACAAGCAAGACCAATGAGGGAACCATAACCCAAAGAAACATCAACCTACTGAATCTATTGGCAAAAACTACCATAGAAAACATTCCTACAATAGCAAAAAACACTAACAAAGGATTAGCAAAAAGACCACCAACCCAAGATTTAACCATCGTGTCTAACCCGCTTTGCAAAGTCAATAAGTTCGGAAAAGTAATGCTGCTTCCTGGCAAATCCTACCGCTCCCGAACTTACTCCTCGACCAAACGGCAAAACCGAATAAACCCCATACGCAACCAAATTCAAACCCAAAACAAAGCCCAATTGAAAAACATGCACTTTTTCGTCTGTGCTGCGACCAAAATACAATCTGAGAATCGTCCACACCAAATAAGCACACAATACAGCTAATACAACATCCCACGTGTATGGATGAGTAAGAAGCAAAGCCACCCCAACTAAAGCAGCAGCAAACATGTAAGCCCACGAACGCTTCCCAGTACTTTTCAAAACTAACCCGAAAAGAAGGAATGCCTCAATCAGAGCTATCCAGTTCGAGACATGATACGCATAGAGACCAACAGTTGTCTGAAAACTAAAAACTGTAAACAGCCCTGAAGCCAGAGCCAAAGCATCGTTGTGCACACCAACTCTAACAAACCAAAACACAGCCAGACTAAGCCCAACACAACAAACAACCGGCATTACCTTAACAATAACCTCAGAAGACAACCCAAAGGTGATCTGAATAAAATACATCAACAAACTAGACAACGGCCTATCTTGCTGTAAGGCAATTGCTGGACCTTTTAGGCTCATGTCCTCCATCCACTTATAATAAACTGCTGAATCAGAACCGACTAACGATGAAGCGGCAAGGTTGAAATAGGGATAACATGAAACAAAAATGGCAACTCCAACGATCGCAAGCAGGCTTAAAACTAATACTCTTCGGCTAAACTCTACAACCCTAAAACTATTCCCAACACTAACACGCTCACAGAAAAGCTTTAGCGATTTAACTTTTGCAAATACGCGTTTTCCTAAAGGAATCCAAGCCCAACTATAAAGCAAAGCAATAAACAACCAAGAGGTCCAACCGTAAAACACGTTAAATAAGTGCAAATCAACCAAGGCAAATCGCCACCGACCAACCTCGCTAAATGGAAAACTATAATCAAAAGCATTCCAAACCCATGTACCTAAAGAAGCCGCCTCGAAGAAAATGACTAAACCCACTATACCAAGCAGAACAAAACTAACCCCTAAACCCCTTCGCACCATATAACCAAAACCAAAAAACACCAACAATCCCACAACAACAAAACCCAAAGGAACACCCAACAAAACACCCCACCCAACATCCACTACTGAAACCAAACCAACCGCAAACGAAAACAAGGAAAACCAACTTAGCCAATGGGGCAAACTTTTACGCAAAAAACAAAGCGCAAAAACCCCCAAAATTATAACAATAAAAGAAACAATCCAAATAGCCAAATCAAGCGATTGCGAAAAAATAACAATGTTGACTACCTTTGCGGAATAAAAATCGTAAAACCTAACACCTAACAAATTAACAAACGCTATGAACCCAAAGAAAACATTAACTGATGAAGCTAAAGTTAGCAATAAACAGTTAACCGATAAATCTTGACGCCAGATTAGCCCCACCTCATCCTGCTAAATAATAGCTTTAAAAAAAATGTTAAGGGTTTAGAATCAATCCGTTGAGAAGTTAGTTGTTGTAAGTCCTTCATCAGGGATGAAAATCGTATGCACTGGAGATAATTTGGTTGCCTTCTATTTTCTCATAGGTAGAATAAATGTTCCATTCTGCTTTTGTTGCATCATTTAGTTCCGTAAGAGGTGCTGTTATTGTTAGTTTGTTGCCTTCTACTTGTAGTTGGGCAGGTTGTTGAGTTTTTGTTTGTACATCTTGAACTAATGCAAAGGTGCCTGTAGAGTTGATGTCGACGCGTAACTCGTAGGTTTGTAGGACGTCTTCTTTGTTTTCAAGAATTACTATGATGTCGAATTGTGCGGATTCTTGTTCTCCGAGAGCTGTAACTGGTTCCTTAACGTTTATAATCGTGTTTAGGGTGTTCTGGTTTTTCTCTATTGATGCGCTAACCATGTCTACCATGCCTGGGTAGTCTGATCCAATGTTAACTTGCATATCATTTTGTGCTTCATTTGCCTGAGCATTGGGCGCTCCAATTAAGCCGGATAGGGCGACTGCGGCTACTGAAACCAAAACAAGTGCTACTATGAGGGGTACTAGAAACTTGAACTTCCTATTATTCGAAAGCTTCGACATATTCCAAAAAACATATCCAACTGTATTAAACCTTACGATTCAACACTTGAACCCCTTATTACACACTACAAGTAATTCGGTGCGGGAGAATAATTTTGCTTCATGGAACGCCGAATTTGATTGAAAATAATCTTTATATATGAAATATTATATCTTAATAAACAATGTCTGGGGCGTAAGTGAACATGAGTGACATCAAACTATCTTTTAAAGCACTGTTCTTAATCGGTGCACTCCTCTTACTTTTAGGGTTTATTCTCACATGGATTCCACAATCAGGAATCTCAGGGTTAAACCAACAACTAAGTCAAGCGACCCTAAATAGTGATAAAGCTAGCTTAGAACAGGTAATTTCAGCCGAAAATCTAAACTTAGTCACGTTCTATCAACCATTATCAAATATCTTACAAGCTGTAGGTGGAATAATGATTGCCTACTCAGTTTTATCTACAACTTTTAACATTGCAATGGAGAAACGCGCTAAAAAGATGATGACTTTCAGACTCACCAAAATTTGGTGCAAACACGCCCTAAATCAGGAATCTCAGGATTAAACCAACAACTCAATCAAGCGACCGTAAACAGCAAAGACTAGGTTGAACAGTAATTTCAGCCGAAAATCTAAACTTATTCACGTTCTATCAACCTTTATCAAATATCCTACAAGCTGTTGGCGGAATAATGATTGCCTACTCAGTCTTATCAACAACTTTTAACATTGCAATGGAGAAACGCGCTAAAAAGATAACGCTTTCAGACTCACCAAAATTTGGTGCAAACAACCCCTATCCTAAAGTAGATGATTTAATCTTAGAGTACAACTTGGAAGGAAAAACTTTGGAAAAACTTCAACATTAGAGGACTAATTCTTACTTATGGATAAAGTATTTTTGAGCAGTTAGAGGGTGAAGGTTAATCGGGAAAGAAGAAGTGGCTTTTCCAAACTGAATCACTGATTCATAAAAGTTAACTTATTCGTAATCTTTCCTTATTCAAAGAAAACCTTGCATATGTAATATGCAAATCAAAACAGGCAGAGATTAAACAAAAATGGCAACTAAAAAATCTACAGGTGAAATTCGGGCACTTCTAAGCAAAGCTGAGCTTGATTTTGAGTCAGTAGTGAATAGGGCGTTGAATGATTATCTTCCAAAATTATTTCATATCTGCCCATTTACAGAGGACGTATGTTCAACAAAGCAATGCTTAGAATGTGAAGTCTCCAAAAACTCTGTTTGACGGACTTTTCAGCCAGTTTAGCTCCTCTAAAAGTCATTTTTTTGTTGGCAATTTCTGCTAGTACGTTGCTTCTCTTATGCCTAATCCGAACCGTGTTGCCGCTCTTAAGCTGTATTAATCTTCCATGGGCGGTACTCCAGTCTTCCACGGTTACTTCTCGGCGAATCGCGCTATAATTCCTGATCGAAAAATTAATGACCATCCCGAACAATAATGAGAAAGCAGGAAAGTGCATTTAAAAGCTTGAAAATAAATTGGCGCCCTGAACCTGACGTTATCGCTATGGTCATTTCAAAAAATAATGTGAACGTTAGACTAACCGAGGAACGATGGTTCCATATAGCCGAATATCACCGGGAACTCATGAATTTTCAGCTCGAAATTCTGTTGACCATTGCTGAGCCCGACAGAGTTTACCGCTCACCGACAGGGATGGAACCGAATTTTGCCGCCATTAAAGTCTTTGATCGACTTGCAGATTTTGGCTTGGCAAAGAATCTCACAGTTCATTACAAAGAGCAACCGGGATCCAGTGGATTTATATTAACGGCTTTCGTCATTTCTGATAAGAGGCTTACGAAGAGGTTTAGATTATGGCAGAGATTAAAATGAGAATGGCCATAGATCCGTTCAGAACCGTGGGAAACGCCTTGTCTTGTGCCAGAAAACTAAAACTGCCCCAAACAATGGTTTCTATTGATTACGACGATGAAGCAGATGTTCTGTATGTAAAATTTAAGCACGCAAAGATAGTTGATAACAACTCTCTTGACGATAAGGGGCTTGTTACCGCATCTTTAGATGAACGCGGAAAAGTTGTTGGATTAGTGATTATGGAAGCTTCAAAGTTCACTGAAGAATGCAAAAACTAAAGCCTAATCTTACGACGGCTTTTCCTCATTGAATTTTACAAAAATCTAAAATGAGACTTTTGGATTTATTTACCAAAAAAGATTATTATAGGATTTTGAAAGGAAGAACTTTGCTTTTACAAATTGGGTGACCCATGTTTTTTATGTTGGGTTATTTTGCTAGGGCGTTGCTTCTTAAGATGCCCACGCCGAACAATGTGCTGTTCTCATTGGGTCACCTATTTTTCCCACGTATATATTCGTGCGACTGATTGCTTTCTACCCGCAGGTTGCCAGTTCAAGGGTTATTCTGCCATCTTCCAGCATTTCTACTGGCAGATTAGGTCTCCTAAATCTAAAAGTCCACGAATGGCAAATGCTTAAATGTAAATCTTCCATATAGTGGTACTTGAAATAAAGATGGAAACTGAAATAATCGTAAAAAAGAAAGGTCAGACTACCATTCCAGTCGGAATCCGCAAAAAATTCAAGATAGAGGAAGGAACACGACTGGAAGTAGTAGAAACAGCTGACGGAATATTATTGAAGCCTAAAAAGTCATTCTGGGACATGCTTGGAGCTTATTCACAGTATGGAACTCCAGAAGAAGTAAAAAAAGAGCTAGACGAGCTCAGACATGAAGACGAATAAAGTAGTATATGACACCCGATTCTTCGTGGAATCGTTCTATTCCAATAATGAATCGACCCTTAAAAGAATTCGGCAACATAAAACAGTGGAAAGATATATCTCAGCAGTGGTAATCCATGAAGTCTACCGCCTTGCTCTTTCTCGTGAAGGAAGAGAAATCGCAAAAATAAAGGTCACAAACATAAAAAAGACATTCAAGGTTGTTGCAGTGGACGATCAGATTGCTGCAGCTTTCAGCTGAATTTAGGCATAAATATCAGCTTTCTATGGGTGACAGTATGATTGCCGCCACTGCATCCACCTTGAAGGCGGTCTGCGTTACGGATGACCCTCATTTTAAGAAAATTAACGAAATAGAAACCGAATGGGTCTAAAAGACTCAGCCCACTTTTTGCCCATAGTGTCGGTGTTTTTATGTTGACCATCTTTGCTATGGCGTTGCTTCTTGGTATGGCTAAAAACTAAAGCTCTTTCGAGAGATTCTCAATTTTCTTTCGAACGCCAACAATTTGTTTACGAACATCAATAGTTAAGGTGAATACTCCTTTGAGCGAATCAACCAGCTTCTCATCACTGAGCATTTCTATTATGTTGTTGACTTGTTTTTTCAATACTTCAGCCTTTCCTCTTCTGAGGTGCGTTAGAACCTTGTCCATGTCCGAGTTCTCCATTAACATTACTGTGTCTCGAACATCTGTTCTTCTTGCTGAATGAATCTTGAATGCAATCATCAATTCATTCTCAGGAAATCTACACTTTTAACACATTTGGCAGAACTAAAATTTTTTAGTGACTCAAGATGTCGCAAACACGTATGCCTATTTCAGTTCCCCTAAAACCTTGTTAAATAGAGGCTTCAGCTTTGGAAGAATGTCTTTTGCCGTAAACCATAACAATTCAGTATCAACGCTAAAATACTCATGAGTAAGGTCTGTCCTTATATCTGCTAATCTAGCGTAAGGGATGCGGTAAGTATAGAATAGGTTTTTAATTTGCCTATGTTTTGCAAGGACACGTACGGCCTCGCCTATGTTTCTCATGAGGTCGTCCACCGCGTAAACTTTCACTTCATCTTTTAGAAATTCCTCTTTGGTCAAGTCTCTGGTGAATTTTTCTATTTTCTCAATGTAAAAAATAATTTCAGAGAGATAGAGTCTTGGACTTCTTTCCAGATGATCTTTACTCATACTGATATCGCTTCATTTAACACGTGATCCTTAATGATCGGGTTTAGGAAATTTTTGGATACCACATCTACCTTCACACGTAGTTTTCTTCTAAGGTAATGTCTAAGACCAGCCACTAAGAGTAAATCCGCCCCTTCAGAATAAGTCACGAGAATATCAATATCGCTTTTATCAGTCTGTTCGCGCCTTGCGTAAGACCCAAAGATGTCTATTGTCTCCACTTTGAAACGTTTCTTAAGCGTAGGCTTCAACTCCTGAAGCTGCTGTTTTACATCTTCAAGTGACCTTTGCATATCTTAAAGGCTCTTTAATCTGATTTTGATATTACTTTTGGCGTTTGTTCTCTTTAACTTTATCGGAGAAAAATCCAGCTGTTCTATCTAGAAAATACCTTACACTCTTGCGTAATATGAGTACAAGAGTGGAGAGGGCATGGATTGAGATTTAGATCCGCTGAAAGCTTAAGATTGTCAGAAAGAGGGTGCAGGGCTGCTCTGTGACGGAGATTTGTACTTCGACAAAGATAAGCAGAGACGTGAACGAGAAGATCAAAAGTGACTGACGCTCACCCACTTTCTTCCTGTATCTAACAGATGCGCCAGCGTAGGTTACCTTTAAAAATCAATTGAACACCAGTTTTTTGTTAGTGTACTTACACAGTCACAAAGGTTTATTGAAATAAGCGTTTTAATGTTTATAGTGAAATTATGTCGGAACCAGATTTTCCTTATTCAAAGAAACCCAATAAACCAAAAATCGGAGCCCCTCCGCCCCCAACGCCCTCTCCTGATTTGCCTCCGGGACATCCACCAAACACTCCACCCGTCAAAACACAGCCGACTACAAAGCGTTCAATCAAAAAACCTAAAGCACCAGCTGCAGACGAAAGTTAGTTTGGCTTTGTTCACAAAATTATTTTTCTTTTTATTTCCATTCCCATATTTTAAGTGTCCAATCGCCGTTTTCATCAGTCTCAAACTCTGACACCCCAATTACCTCGTTTAATCGATTGAGTTTCTCAGAACTAGTACTAAAGTTGCTTCCCGAAAAGAAGCAGCCCGCCCCTTTCCGACCGCAACGCTCAACCTTCTAATTCTCATAATTGCAACATCATGATCTAAAGTAGTAATTGGTCCATTTCCTTTCTCCATCAACACACCATTCGGCATCCGTGAAAAAACACCTGTCGACGCATACGTCGCATCAATTCCAAAAATCTTTCCTGAACCACTTACAGTCATTTCAGTATGTTCCCCAGGAAGAATGATTCTGATTTTATTTCACCGCCCCGCACATAGGTCGCCGCTATTACGCTAGTTGTCGAAATCTTCTTTCTATGAATTTAAAAGAGGCTGGCATATTGCCGTCTCCGAAAAGCCGCTTGCCAGTGCCACTGGAAATACAACTGGAAGTTCAATATTACAAAAGCTTATAACCAGAACGAAACAAAATATGTTTGATTGAACGAGGGCAATTATGCTTCTTGCTCAATACAAATTTTTGAGGAAAGAAAAATGCAAAAACCAAAAAATAAAATTATGGCTCTTACGATTGCAACATTACTAATAATATCTATGTCAGCTTCAATCATGCTAATACCAAACACTAACGCGCATTCACCACCATGGACTATTATTTCCTATGCCTATCTCACAGTTGCGCCTCAACCCGTGGGTGTCGGTCAACCAATATCAGTTGCTATGTGGGTTGATACAGCTTTACCAGGGGCAACTGTTACTAATCCTATTAGACGAACAGGCTACGAACTTACTATCACGGCACCTGACGGAACAGTCTCAACACAAACGTGGGCAACGATTGGTGATTCAACGGGAATACAGTCTTACTATTTTACACCTATTCAAGCCGGAAACTATACGTTCGTTTTTAATTATCCTGGACAAACGTATATTTGGACTTCAAGCACTCCTGGCGCAAACACAGCGTATACAGGCGACATTTTCACAGCATCCAATGCCACACAAGTCTTAACCGTGCAGCAAGATCCAATTCAAGAACCAACCGGCCCTTCACTTCCAACTGAGTACTGGACATACCCAATAGAGGGACAAAACTACAATTGGTACACAATCGCGTCAAACTGGCTTTCAACACCCTACATCAAAGGTGCTAACCCATCCTACGGTATTCCAGGTGGTTACCAACCATACGGCTCAGCGCCAACCAGCGCCCACATAATGTGGACAAACCCCATTCAGTACGGAGGAGTTGCTGGAGGAAATGATACCAATGTTCCAGGCGAATCATATTATCAAGGCGGCTCATACAATACCAGATTCAACAACCCAATAATAATTCAAGGAACATTATTCTTCCAACTACCATTCGGTGAAACAGGTACCGGCGGAAATTACGTTGCATGGGACCTAAAGACAGGTCAACAACTTTGGAGCATTAACGCATCAGCAACAGGCGTCTCTCTCGTACCATCATTTGGTTATCTCTACTCTATGGACCAGCCAAACCAACATGGCGTCTTACCCAATGGTTTACTTGTCGCAACAACAAATGCATATGCAGGTCTTGGCACGGTATGGAGAACATATGACCCAATGACGGGCGTACTTACACCGATGAATATTACTAACGTTCCAGGTGGATCAAACGTAGCAGGTCCAGCAGGCGAATACTTAAAACTAATTCTTACTAATTACGGAACCACAGCAAATCCCAACTGGTATTTAGCAGAATGGAATTCATCTAAGGTATTTGGCGTTTATGCAGGCACAGGCACAAGCTTTTGGTACACGGGAACAGTAAATGCAAGTTTGCCATCATGTTACGACTGGAATGTTTCATTAAACCTTAGTCCAGGCTCTTGGAATATTGGGACAGCCGCATCTGGTGCTGGTCCACTAATTGACTTGGGTAACATGGCACTTTTGATTCAGGGAACTTTCGGAGGACATGTTAGCGACTTCGGCGCAACAGTAACCAGCGATCCAGCGAACATTACAGCTATAAGCCTAAACCCGCAAACAATAGGAAGCGTATTGTGGAAACAATCTTATCAGCAAGCACCTGGCAACAACACGCGAACAATTTGTGGCTGGGATCCAACGAACGCAGTCTTCATCTTCGAAGACAAAGAGAGTATGACGCATTATGGCTATAGCTTGACAAACGGACAACTATTGTGGGGTCCGGTGGGTGTTCCAAGAGGCATTAGTACAGATTGGAACTACTTGAGCCTCGACCAAGACCAAGTTGCATACGGCAACCTCTACTGGTTCGGCTATACCGGATTCCTCTACTGCTTCAACGATAAGACTGGAACTCTAGAATGGACCTACGGAAATGGCGGAGAAGGCAACAGCACCTATGCCGGATTTATAACACCCTATGGCTATTACCCCGTGTTTATAAGCGCTATTGCCGACGGAAAGATCTACTTGGTCAGTAGTGAGCATTCTCCCAACTCTCCACTTTACCAGGGCGAACAATTACGTTGTGTCAACGCCACCAGCGGAGAAGAAATATGGACTATAGATAACTTTGCCAACTGTATGTATGGTGGTGTCACCCCCATTGCCAGTGGTTACCTAGTAACCGATAACACCTATAATCAGCAAATCTACTGTTATGGCCGCGGACCTAGCCAATTAACTGTTACATCGCCTCAAACATCAATAGAACTGGGCAAATCACTTGTTATCAGCGGCATGGTAACCGACATCTCTGCCGGCACAAAACAGAATGAACAGGCGGCACGCTTCCCAAACGGAGTTCCAGCAGTATCTGACGCAAGCCAAACTGGATGGATGGAATATGTCTACATGCAAAAACCACAACCAACAAACACTACTGGAGTCTCAGTTACGTTGAGCGTTGTTGACGCTAATGGTAACTTTAGAGAAATTGGAAAAACCACGAGCACCGATGGATTCTTCAGCCTTAACTGGAAACCAGACATCGCAGGCGCATACACAGTCTACGCATCATTCGGCGGCTCTGAATCCTACTATCCATCACACGCTGTAACAGCATTCGCCGTTGACTCAGCAACACCTACTGCGACACCAACTGCATTACCAACACAATCAACAACTGACATGTACTTTGTTCCCGCTATCGCAGGTTTGTTTGTCTTAATCATCGTAGTAGCAATAGTATTAGCCCTATTGATGCCAAGAAAACGAGCATAAAAACACCCAATAAAACAAAAAACAATCCTTCCCTTTTTTTAGTTTAAATTATCTATTGAAGAATAATGGGGCTAAGAAGACTCTGGAAAAATTAAATGCTATTAGTAAATTGCATTGGTTCCTCTCTCCTAAAACAATCCCGAGCCTAAACCTTCCTTTCATAACAGTTTTTAAACGACAAAAAATAAACATCATTGAAAAATTCAAATTTAGTTTATTGTTTTTACGTCTAAATGACATTCCTGATATTTTGCAAAGTCTTATAAATTGTTGGAAATGAATAGGACTTGATTGAGCGAGGCCCATAACGCTTCTTGCTCAATAAAAATTATTTTGAGGAAAAGAAAAATGCAAAAACTAAAAAATAAAACCATGGCTATTCTGATTACTTTGATTTTGATAATTTCAATGAGTGCAGTATTTCTTCAACCAACAAATGCTCATACACCACCACAAGACATCAAAACATACGCTTTAATTTCTGCCGTACCTGACCCCATTGGTGTCGGACAACCAGTATCTATCGTTATCTGGGCAGGATTAGTCCTACCTAATGCAGCTGTTGAAAACGACATAAGGTTCCATGACTATAAACTGATAATAACAAAACCAGATGGGAAAACCGAAACAATGACATGGGCAACGGTTACAGACCCAACATCAACACAGTATATAAAATACATACCAGACCAAGTCGGACAATATTCGTTTGTTTTCAGCTATCCAGACCAAGTTTATAGATGGAACGATACATCCGCTATGCGTACTTGGACAAACGACACATTCTTAGGCGCAACAAGCAAAACTCTCACAATCACTGTTCAAGAAGAACCATTGCCAGCTCCTATAGATAGTTACCCACTTCCAACTGAGTTTTGGTCTCGACCGATTGAAGGACAAAACACCTATTGGTTTACCATAGCATCAAACTGGCTTGGAGAGTCACATCCACAAATTGCAGCCGGAAACAGGTATCAAGCAGACGGCTCAGCACCAAACAGTGCACACGTCTTATGGACAAAACCTATTGATGCAGGAGGAGTAGTCGGAGGAAGTGACGTAGGCGTCCCAGGAAACATGTTCTATTCAGGACTTTCATACCAAGCACGGTTCACTAACCCAATTATAATGAACGGAGTACTTTACTATCCTTTACCAAAACAAAACTCACCAACCGGTAACGGCTATATCGCAGTTGACTTGCAAACAGGACAAGAAATATGGCTCAACGACCAGATAACAAATCCGCCAACATTCGGATACTTATTCAGCTTTGACGATGAAAACCAGCACGGAGTTATTCCATCAGGATTGTTATTCACAAATAACTTTGCTAGCGGATATGAAGCATCTACTGGAAACAGTGTGATTAATGTCACAGGCGTTCCTTCAGGTGTTTCAGTCGTAGGACCTAGTGGAGAAATATTACGTTACCAAATAGATGTTACACATCACTGGTTAGCACAATGGAACTCTTCAAAAGTAATATATCCACGATCTGGCACAGCAGTAGCACAACCTAACTCGGTAGTAGCTAACTTACCAACTTGCTATGATTGGAACGTAACAATTCCAGACGATGTTAAATCAGGAACTACCCCCGCATTTGCATTATTAGATGACATAATAGTTGGAACTACCACACTATCTGGTTTTAGTGGTTTTGGAACACCAAGTCCTTATACCGTTTGGGCTCTTAGTCTAAAACCTGGACATGAAGGAACTCTGCTCTGGATACAAAACTATACAGCACCTGATGGAGTAACAAGAAGACTTCCGACCGTAGATCCAATAAACAGAGTATTTATACTAAGAGACAAAGAAACAATGGTATTCCAAGGATACAACTTAGATACAGGAAACTACCTATGGACCACTAAACCAATAGATGGAGTTTCAGACTTTGAGTACTTTGACTTGACATACATTTCAACCTTCTGGACAATTGCTTATGGTAACTTATACCACACTGGCTTAGGCGGAATTCTCTATTGCTATGATACAAAGACAGGCGATTTACAATGGACATATGGTAACGGTGGAATAGGAAACAATACAAACAGTGAACTTCAAACTGCTTGGGGGAAATACCCACAATACATCTATGCACTTGCAGACGACAAAGTTTTCATCATGACTGGAGAGCACTCACCTGACTCACCACTATGGAAAGGCGGATTAGTTCGAGCAATTAACGCAACTGATGGAACCGAAGTCTGGACATTATCAGGGTATGCAGGATATACAGCTCGTTCATATGCAGCTGTGGCAGACGGCATTTACGTATTTGACAACATCTATAACGCGGAAATAACAGCAATCGGTAAAGGTCCAAGCGCAATGACAATTGAAGCACCAATGACCGCAGCAACCCTAGGCTCAAGTATAATGATTAAAGGTACTATAACAGATATTTCAGCAGGAACGCAACAAAAAGAGCAAGCGGCAAGATTCCCCTATGGAGTTCCAGCGGTTTCAGATGCAAGCCAAAAAGGATGGATGGAATATGTGTATATGCAAAAACCACGTCCAACAGACGCTGTCGGAGTACCTATAGTTCTAAGTGTAGTAGACTCAAATGGTAACTACAGAGATATAGGAACAACAACAAGCACCGATGGCTTCTTTAGTCTAAACTGGACGCCTGACATTGACGGACAATATACTGTTTATGCTTCTTTCGCAGGTTCAGAATCCTATTATCCTTCACACGCTTTGACATCATTTGCAGTTGACCCAGCTGCAGTAACACAAGCTCCCACAGAGCACCCAGTAACACCAATGTCTGAACAATACTTTGTCCCTGCAATCGCCGGTCTATTCGTATTAGTCATACTCGGTTTTGCTGTACTGGCATTATTAGTACTGAGAAAACACCCGTAAAAGCACAAAAAAGAACTATCTTTCCCTTTTTTTAGTCAAAAATAAAATATTCAATTTATTCGAGAAAAGCAACTATGGAAATCTGGTATTCGCCCCAAGAGACCCTATTCTTAGAATCAATTCAAACTTGCAAACGTCTCCGGATGGCTAACCAATAGCCGCCTAATAATAGTAGAACATAAGCCAGGCAAACTAAACGAAGGAAAACGCAAAGATTATCCGCTAAAATACTTTGCAAAAGCCCCAAATAAAAGACACACCCCTGACCGCAAAGTTCGAACCGTAAAAGTCAAAATCCGACTTTCAACTTACGCTCCCAACCTACTCCAAGAGATCAAAAACTTCACGAGAAGAGTCCTCAAAATACTGTAACAAACGTAAAAAGGAGAGGCCAGACTTCAATGAAAGAAATTGGTTTTTGGCGGAAAAATACTCACCCTTAAGTGATACCTGCGCAAAAGAACTATATCCCAAAGCTCATTCACACTACGGTTGTAATACGCGTGAAAACATTTTTATCTTATTCATCGAAATAAAACAGAAAGTGAAAATAATGATACCTAAACAAACAAACCCTGCAACCAAAACATCATCCATATTCAAAGCCTCGCCCGCCATTCGAACCGCACGATTAGCCATATTCTCCGCTCTTAGTGTAGTCGGCTCACTCATCAAGATTCCAAGTCCAATCGGAAGCCTTGCTTTCGACTCATTTCCAGGCTTCTTTGTTGCCTTGTTGTTCGGACCAACTGAAGGCGCAATTGTAAGCGGATTGGGGCACTTGGCTACAGCCGCAACAAGCGGTTTTCCCCTGGGCGTTCTGCACATTCCAATTGCTGTCGGTATGGCATTAGCGGCAGCTGCAATCGGCTTTCTAAACAAAGTGCATAAGTCCTTGGGAGTTATACCTGCACTAGCCGCGGGCGTTGCAATTAACACTGTTTTGGTCTTTCCTCTCGTGCCCTGGCTTGCCGAGGACATAAATATAGGCTGGTTAATCGCATTTGGATACGCGCCATTTCTTGTAGTTGCCGCAACATTAAATGCCGTCCTCGCAGGCATCATCTACCTTGCAGTTAGAAGGAAATTGAAGATTTGACCAAAAATATCACACCGACCCTTTCTCAAATCAAAACCAACAGGGACATTCTTCTTTTTGAGTTTGCACACGACGAAGTCCTTGTTGTAGCTTGCGACTCCGCTGGCGGCATAGGTCCAAGTCCGCTGGACAAGATAAAGGTGGATGGTTTCACTTTAGGAAAATTTACTGCCAGAACAGCTCTATTGGAAGTACTCGCTGTCAACGCCATGCCTTTCTGCATCGTCGATGCTTTGAGTGTAGCGCTCGATCCATCGGGCGCTGCCATTCTAAGCGGAATCAGAGCTGAAGCCGAAAAAGCAGGCTTGGATCCTAACCTCGCGGTGACGGGAAGCACAGAAAAAAACATAATCGTAGAGCAAACAGGCCTCGGTGTTACCGTCATCGGAATTTGCAGAAAAGGGCAATTGAAAATTGGCACCGCTCTTCCAGGCGATGTGGTTGTGGCAGTCGGCATCCCGTCAGTTGGGAACGAAGTTCTTCCAGCTGAGAAGGTAGGAAACATAGTAGGTTCCACGGACATACTTAAGCTCAGAGAATTGCCTTATGTTCATGAAGTGATTCCTGTGGGTTCAACGGGGATAGCTCATGAGCTAAAGATACTCGCCGAGAGTTCTAAGTTGAATTATACTGTTGCTAAACAGCAGAAAGTGAACGTTCGCAAGTCGGCGGGTCCTGCGACAGTGGCTTTAGTGTGCCTTCCTGAAAGCGATCTTGCAAATCTAATGCGTATAGTCAATAAGCCTGTTAGTATCATTGGTCATTTGCATTAAGTTACCCAAGAAAAATGTCAAGCCATGTACTATCCTAAGGTAAGGCAAAAATAATCCTGCATGAAAGCCGTTAATTAGTTCTTAAGAAGATTAATCAGTTGTGATGACTTCTTGATATTTGAAGGTTAATGAGTCGTTTTTATAAGCCGATGCTTGCCAAACCTATTTCTAAGCCTTTTTCTGGCGAATGATTGGATTTTTGAAATGAAGCGGGCTGGTTAAGTCTCTGTGGTTTTTCCGCTAATGCAATAATATGTTTGCTTTAGTCCGTATTTGGTGGCGACTGGACATGCAAGGCAAGGGCAAGAAACACTTTTTACTGGTTCTTTCGCTTTTCCTCTGGCACAGAAAAGTGTTCCAGTTAGATTAGAGTTTATGTAGGTTGGACAGGATGGGCATATGCAGCTTTTTTGGTTTTCTTCATTATCCGGTATTGAAATTGTCATGTTAATCTCTCAAGTTTCTCTTTTTTTGTTATGAACACTCTCTGAATGTGTAGCCGCAGTTTGTACATCTTAGAAATTGAGTGGATGATTCATCGGCGCCTCTTGTCTGGACCTGCCAAGCATAAGCATTGTTGTTCCCACACCTTAAACATGTAAACCTAATGGTTGGAAGAGTGCTAAGCTGTTTTTCTTTGTCTATTACTGAAACCATTTGTTTAGGATTATGGGTTATAATTTTGCTATTGATTTTGGTTTCATTTGACTGGCTTGTTCTTTCTCCGCACTTATTGCAGGCTAGCACTAGCATTGTTTGTTTTCCTGATTTGATCTTTTTGGGTTCAAGACGGGATCCGCATTCTTTACAAAAATCCATTCAACCAACTCCTTTGATCTGAAATTGTCCTCGATTCATGGCATAAGGCTCATTGAAGAATAAGAAACAATGTGATAGTTATTGCACAACAACACAGCCTTAATTATTATATCGAGATAGATGCAACTCTCAACTTACTCCCCCAGCCTCTGCAAGAGATCAAAGACTTCATAGAAGAATCAGCAAAGCAATGCAACAAAACTGGAAGATATTCCGCTCAGCATAGCGAATCTGGAAGCGAAAGCGTTTCAGAGTCTCTATACATTCTCCTCTAAATAAAAATACTTCTCTTGCGCATAAGCAAGGGCCAACTCAGTATCGAGTATAATCTCTTTAAAGCATCTTCTCTCCCTAAAGACTCTGTCTTTGCAATTCCTTATCAAGACTCCACCGAGAGATTATTAATGCAGCAGTTAAATTAGGGCTGTAACTCTTTTTCCATATTCTTGCTAAAAATTAATTTCAAAACTGAGTTTTTGAAGGTTAATTGTCGTCGCCAAAGTCATTTTTTGGCTAGAGTATAAATAGTAAAAAAACAGCTAATAGGCTATACATATACAAAATGTATTAAAAATTCGGAGAAAAAAAGAACAAATGTTAAAAAATAAAACTATGGCTATTTTGATTGCTTTGCTTCTAACAATTTCAATGTCAACTTCAATGATGCTAGTACCGAATACTAGCGCGCACACACCTCCATGGATAATAACTCCAGTTGCTTATGCTTTTGCGACACCCACACCCATTGGTGTTGGTCAAACAGGCGAAATTTTCGGCTGGCTCAACTATGCAATCAGTGGAACATTAATCACAAATAACATCAGATTCCACAACTACCACTTTATCGTTACAGCACCAGACGGCTCAGTAGAAACATTTGATTTCCCATATGTCTCTGACTCAACATCTGCACAAGCCTTCACTTATACACCAACACAAGCTGGAGTCTACAACATTACTTTCCTCTTCCCAGGCCAAGTATACGATTTTGGTGGCGCGTATCAAGGTGACTACTATACACCTGCCAATGCATCATACTTGTGGACTGTACAGGAAGAACCAGTAAGCTCCCTTCCCCAAAATCCGCTTCCCACTGAATACTGGGCTCGACCAATAAATCAAGAACAAAACATCTTAAACGCTTTCTCTATCGGATCAAACTGGCTAGGTGGAAACGCACAATCTTCAGGCTTAATGTCATTACCCCAAAGCTATATACAATACAACGGTGCTCCCGTCATGACTCCACACATAATGTGGACCCAACCCATCGAATTCGGCGGCGCACTCGGCGGACAAATCCAACAACCGCAACAAACAGCTGATACTCCTGGCGCATACTACTCAGGCATGGCATACAACATTCGATTCGTGAACCCAATGATTGTCAACGGAATCCTCTATTACCAAAAACCCTTGGGGTATTCTGGTAGTGGTGGAGGCGAAGTTGCGGTAGATTTGCAGACTGGAGAAACAGTTTGGACAAATGACAATATTTATCCAACTTTCGCAACTATAATCAACTTCCAAACACCTAACGGCTACGGTCCCGGCGGCGCCCAATTATGGCAAGCTTCAGGCTCAACATGGTATGGCTATAATGCATTCGATGGGAAAAACGTGTTTAACATCACCAACGTTCCTTCAGGCACCACGGTAAGATTCAATGACGGCAACATAGGCATATACCAATTCAGTTACAGTACAACAACAAAAACTGGCTGGTTAGCTTTATGGAATGTGAGCAGATTAATCAGCGGTAACTCAGATACTTGGTCAGGTCCTAACCGTTCTTTTGCTGGCAATTCAAGCACTGCTTACAGTTGGAACGTGACAATAACTGCAGATTTGACAGGCGATACTAACCCAACGATTATCGGTGTTGTTCCTGGTGCCCAAATACTGGGAGCAAGCAGCAGTCTCGCAACTACTTCGCAACCTAGACCTAACGCTGATCCATGGACAATCTGGGCTTTAAGCGACAATCCAGCTACAGAAGGTAACCTCACTTGGATAAAGCATTATGCTGCGCCACCGTTCAACCAAACACAAATGTTCGCCACACAACCAATTGATCCAACAACACTTACGTTCGCAATGACAATAGCAGAGACAGGTCAACGTTTAGGATACAGCCTTACCACTGGAGAAAAACTGTGGGGTCCACTCGGTGAACAACCAGGATTCCAATACTACAGTTCACGTGAAGGTGTTCCATATAATGGACTCTTGTACGTGTCAGGTTTAGGTGGAGTAGTTCAAGCCTATTCGATGACTAACGGATCTTTGATATGGACATATGGCAACGGAGGCGTCCCAGGCAACACTACAGAAATGGCAAACAATGGACCTTGGGGCTTATATCCAACCCACGTTGCAGTCTTCGCAGCTGGCGTGCTCTATACGTTCTCAGGTGAACACTCACCAACGAACCCATTGTACAATGGAGAATTGACACGTGCACTCAACGCAACTACTGGAGAAGAAATCTGGACACTGCTAGATTGGTCAGGTTGTGGACTTGGAAACTCGATGCAGTCTTTCCCTGTCGCTGATGGCTATGGAGTAATGTACAACTGCTATGACGGTCAAATATACGTCGTTGGAAAAGGACCCAGTCAAACTACTGTTACGGCACCTAATACTGCAGCAACTGTCGGTGCACCTATGGTGATAAGAGGTACAGTTACAGACATTTCAGTCGGCACAAAACAAACCCAACAATCTGCAAACTTCCCCAACGGTGTCCCAGTGGTTTCTGACGCAAACATGAGTCAGTTCATGGCAGCTGTCTATGAAGATCAACCGATGCCAAGCAATGTAATCGGAGTCCCAGTCTCAATCGGTGTACTTGACTCTAATGGCAACTCAAGGGTAATCGGCACTGCTACTAGCGATTCAAGCGGTATGTTCTCTTTGACATGGATGCCAGATATTGCCGGTGATTACAAGGTCTATGCAACATTTGCAGGCTCAAATGCTTACTTTGGATCTTCTGCTGAAACCTCATTGACCGCAACTAACGCACCAGCAACACAAACTCCAACCCCAAGCCCAATCCAATCAACAGCTGATCAATACTTCGTTCCAGCAATCGCAGGCATATTCGTTGCGTTGATAATCGTAATCATACTGAGTTCACTAGTACTGATGCGAAAACGCGCATAAATAAAACAACAAACAACTTCCCCATCCCTTTTTTTGGGATTAAAGAATTGCGTAAAATGAGGGCTGAGAAGGCTCTGGTTAAAATTCACAAAATAGCCAATAGAGAGTTTGCATTTTTTCTCTTCTCCAAATATTCCAGAGCCTCAGCAAACCTTAATGAAAAAAGCAAATCAGAGGTATCGAAAGGAAACGCTGTTTTGCTTAAGAAGTTGTAGGCGTTTTCCTATTTCTGTTTTTATTTCATAATCGCTTTCTTTAGACAAAGCTTTGGATAATAGTTTTTTTGCTAAAGGTATGCTTTCTTCACCGAACATTTTTCTAAAAGTAGAGTGACCAGAATGCAATGACTGAGACAATGGCAATACACAAACAAAATTCATCGGGTACTCCTTGGATTTATCTGAGTCGACAACCACAAAATGTACTTCTGTTTTCGGGTAGTCAAGTCTTCCAACTTCTTTTTTAAATAGAATCAAATGCGGCTTCATCAAACTACTTCCGTTAAAAAGAATAACTTATGTTCGGTAATTGGAGCTTATTTTCTTAACGACACAATATGTGTCAATCAAAAAACATGAAACACTTCGTATTTAGACAGAAATGTGTAAACTCACCATCGTCCTAATGGTTAAGACAGCGAAATAGTCATGCTTTTTAAGAATTATTTATAAACTAAGATAAAAATGTGCCTTGGTTTTAGGGTTGAGAGACTTTATGCTAAGATGTGGATCCATGGCATGTCGATTAATAGCCAATCGACACCATCAAGTTCCTTGATGTCGCTATTTCGGGGAATTTAAGAATAACAGTTTTTTACATAGGACTGGAATGGTTACTTGTTATTTTAATTGTAGTCTACATCCTATCGAGGTTACTTCTGAAGTATTAGTTGATTTTACGCTATTCTGGGTAAAGACGCTGCAATTCTCGAAGCATCAGCTGAATTCTCTTCCTTTATCCTTAAGCGAAGTGTGGCTCCAAACATTTCTAACTGGATTGTTGTGCAATGACATTTTGGTAGGCAGAAAGAAAGAGATAAGCGGAAAGTCTTATCATGTCACCTACAAGAATTAGTCTCGCGCGCTAATGCGAATGATCTCAAGAAAAATGGCGATTATAAAACCATATCAAAATATTCGCGCTCTTTTAGCACTGATCTGGCTAACTGGTATTAATGGCAAAGAATATCTCAGGGCATCGACGGCATGGTCATGCTCTTTAACATCTTCTTTGTACTCTAACAATTCACTTATCAAATTTACACAACGCTTACTAACAAATTGCCTTGGTTGCCCATCACCGCTCGGAGCCAAGCGGCTGCCAAGTTCACGTATCCCATCCTCACGCCTAAAAGTATACCGCTTCGCATTAATTCCTACCTGGCAAAGCTTACTAATCGCCTGCGGAAACCTTCCATCACAAAAAAACTCGCCCCTGCCCCATTCCTTTTGAATCTCCAATGCAGCTTCAGCCAGTTCTTCATCGCTTGTCTCTGATTTATAAAATTCATCCACAACGTATCCCCGTCCATCTGGATCAAAAGCATTCGCAACTATAGCCGAGGGGTTGCTCCACCCAAAATCGACGCCATAACTCATTTTATTAATCAAGCCCTTATCTGGCAATTCCTTAACATGTTTAGTGGTGTCAAAGGGAAATGATCCTGACGACACTGTTGCAAAGCGCCCATAGATGAATCGGTCTGCAAGACCTCCACTATGTGTCCTCTCAATTTCATCTATAAAGCTCTTGGGAAGCGTGGGGTTTTGGAATATACTCCAACGATAAATTTTCATGTCCTTCGAAGCTTGCTGAGGATTCTCTGTAATATTGTACAATGCGCTCCCTGGAGAATCAGGTGTAGTTGTTAACCAAACCCCCGGCTCAATCGCAACACGGCACCGCCCAGACTTACGCAACCGCCGCACCACCGTTAACCAAGCAGCATCCAGATGCCTAACAAGCCTGGCCTCATCGATGTGTGCATAATCAATGTTTGGTCCCTCAGCGTTCTCAGCATCATCAAGAGAAACAAACCACCATTGTGAACCATTAAACCAATCCAAACGCAAATCGCCACGGTTGAAATTGGCGACATATGGGTTACTTGTAAACGGATAGCGGCAATCAAAAAAATCTTTGCTCTCAAGGGTTGGAAAAAGAATCCGCTTCATCATAGGAAAGCTCGGTTCGAATATGTATCCAACGCTACCGGGATAATCAAGCGCCCAACGTACATCCTCAAATAATCCTGCCTTAGTCTTACCTGCTCCAGTACCGCATAGACATGCACGTTGACTAAAGATGCCCCTACCCGCATGAAAATCAAGCTGAGCAGGGATGCGGCGTGTAATAAAAGCGGTTAGGCAGCTGGTTTTTCATCGGGTTCTCGTTTGGTATCTTCTTCATTTTTCCCCTCACTCTTCAGGTTACTCTTAACCTGGGCTTCTTTCTCAGCTTTCTGTTTTTCAACTGAACTTCGATATGCCGCCATAATATCGGGGTTAGCCTCAAACGGCAACCTAACGCTGGTTGTTTGACTGACCTCTCGCGCTTGCCCACCCAGCTCCAAGATCGGTTACCTAGATCTATCTGCACCTTCACAATAGCCAACGCAGCGGCTCGTGCTTGATGCTTATCCTTTTCATGTTTAGAACTAAGCAGCAACCTCCATGGCATCACGATAAAGTATACTCAACTTCCCGGCACTTACAGGAGGGTTAAACTCAAATTTCAAAAAATTCCTCCCCCCATATGTCGATGTTTTTAAGTCCCTATGAATCGCTTCTTTCACTGCGTTTGAACTCATCGCTGACATAAGCAACTACACTTGCTACACTATTGCACGTCGCCAAGCAAGGCTAAAGTTCTTCTTCGACGGTTGTACAATTTAATATTCATCTTCAATCAACAATTCCGAGTTTGCTCGATTCGCTTTTTAAATTTATCGATGCACTCGCCAAACTAAAGTCACTCAATCCTTAGCTGCCCAATCCCTCTACAATCACCATCTATGACCAACTGAAAATTTATCACATAAGGCGCAACCAAGGCCGCAAACTTGGGCTTGTAGCTTAACGCATTTTTTCCCATGTTGAATGCATCCACATCGATTTTCACCAGAAGCTTGTGGCATTCACGGCGCACACCGGATCTTTTAGTGTTTGCCAACAGATGATTGATTCGCTTCGCCTGCTCAACCGGACTCAACCCCTCAAGCTGCCTCATCAACTGCAACCGCTCCTCCTCAGAAGCAGCACGGGCACAACGCTCAAACCTACGCTTAATCGTCTCCCCCAGCTTCACCAAATCACGCTCCACCGTGCGAGTGCTAACCCCCAACTCCGATGCAATCCTACCAGTACCCCAATCCTTCAACCACAAATCCAAAACCCTCATTCGACGGGTCTTCTCACGCTTCGTCTGCGACGGACTTTTTATGTACTCGTTTATGCGTCGGTACTCTGCTCTGCGTTTGATGTTACTGTGTTTATTTGTATCAAAAACTCTCCCAGACACGACAAAACACCTCCAAAACAGGCCAAAACACGCCAAAAAACGACAAAATATGCAACCGAAAAAACCCCAAAAACAACCTCTTCACCAAAAACCACCCCAAACCAGCCATATCACCCACACCTAAACCCCATTTGCAACGTGCATATTCATCTTAAATTGGAACAATCCGCCATATTTCACCAAACAAAATATAACACTTCACATATCAAAACACAACTTTTTGTCGCACACAAAAAACCCAAAAAAAAACACATTTACCCAACCAAAATCGCCAAAATGGCAATCAGGCCCTTTGTTTCATCACCAATAAGTGCTGTTTGTATTGGAAACTGGCTATTCCTCTTCTAATAGCTTCTGAAGCAGTACCTTGATAGGTGGTAACTCAAAATTTGCAGTATCCCACATTTCCTTGAATTCTACCTTGGGATATTCGTGTGCAATAAAATTACGTGCCAGCTTCATTCTTGCCCATGGAATTTGTCGATATTTTAGTTTAATTTCCAATGGAACCAATTTTACGTTTTCCCCTATAAGAATTAGATTCATTGATACGGCTTTTACCGCCATTTTATTTTCCAAAAAACCCTCATAAGTTAAGCCTTTCGTAAATTCCTCAATTTCACAAATACACTCAAGGATCTGATTCACATAGACCCGAAAGTCCTTTTTCATACCTGCACAGTCTCACTCAATATTTGCTCTTTTATCATAGGAAGCAGAGCGCCTTTTTGAACCAAATCTACTTTCACACCTAACTTTTTCTTTATGAAACCCTCAACCTCAATAAATCGATAAATACCAATTGGCTCTGAAAACGTGACCAAAAGGTCTAAGTCGCTTTTTTCCGTTTGTTCCCCGCGAGAATAGGATCCGAATATGCCGATGGTTTCAACCTTGTAACAGGCCTCAAGCATCGGTTTGATGGCTTCAAGTTTAGATTTGATCTCTTCAAGAGTCTTCATTCTCTTCGTTCCTGTTACATAAGTAAAACCAATATCGAATATTTGTTTTTCTTCTTTTTTTCTCAGATTGATACCTTTATGTTGGTCATTTTGTACTGCGTTGCTTCGCAAAATCCTACCTCAAATCTTATGCGTGCGTTAGCACAATGCGGATTCTTTTGTTAGGCACACCGAGTAAAACAAAGAGAAAGCTTAGGAATTTCTAAGTTCATGCTGGCTTGTTGCCGAGAAAACCAATAAATAAAACCACAGAAACATAAAAGCTGCATTGCAATAACAACAGACGCCCAAATGCAATAGAAAACTCTTAGCAATCAATGACGCTACAATTAAGGAATATAGTATTTTGCGAGAGCTACAAGTTCAGAGAATATTTATATTAGGCTTCATTGTTTAACTGCAAGGAAAAACCAAAGGATTAGAGCAACTTGACGACTCCTCATGACGTTCCAGCTTCAAAATTTATCGCTCGTTTAGCAAAGTACCTTAGGGAAAACGTTGACGAAGTTCAACCTCTCCCATGGTCAGCCTTCGCCAAAACAGGCAACCACGTACAAAATCAGCCACAAGACCCCAACTGGTGGTATACAAGAAGCGCATCCATTCTACGCAAAGTATACATTCACGGCCCAATCGGGCTAGAAAAGCTGCGTGCTGATTACGGCGGAAGAAAAAATAGAGGCAGCAAACCTAACCGAGTCGTGAAAGCAGGCGGAAGCGACATCCGCAAAGTTTTACAGCAACTTGAAACTGCAGGTTTAATTCAGATTTCAAAACCTAAAGGAAGAGTAATGAGTCCAAAAGGACGCAAACTACTCCAAGAAGTAGCGGGAGACTTATCAAAAGAAATAGTTAAAACTCTCCCTGAGCTCAAGAAATATCAAGGCGAATAGTGACAATGTCAGATGACGAGCTTGACCAAATTCGCAAACGAAAACTTTTGTCGATGCAGAACCGTCGCATGAGTGACGAGCAAAGGCAAGCTCAAGCAGAACAACAGATGGAAGAACAAAAACAGGCGTTAATGGCAAAGATATTGTCGCCTGAAGCTCGGCAAAGGCTAAATAACCTGAAAATGGTTAAAAAAGAATTCGCCGAGAACATTGAGATGCAACTCATTGAGATGGCGCAAACAGGAAAGTTGCCCATACCACTCTCAGATGCACAACTCAAACAGATCCTAGTTCAGCTTCAATCAAGGAAGCGAGAGACACAAATCAGAAGGATATAGAAGATGGCAAGAGTTAAACCAATAGGAAAAAAACTCAGATTAGCCAAAGCTGGCAAAGAATCACAGTCAGTTCCAACATGGGTAATTGCCAGAACTGACGGAAAAGTTAGAAATAACCCTAAGCAGAGACGCAACTGGAGAACTAGAAAGATAAAGGCATAGGAGAATAGGAAGCCATGGCAAAAGAAACCAAAGTTAACCAAGCAACAAAACAAGAAGAAGTAGAAGAATTAGCTGTTTTGCCAGAAGAAGAAGCTGGAACAGAGATGGCTGCAGAGCAAGCTCCGGTTGAAGAAAAAGCGCCCGAAGAAGAAGCTGTTGCAGAAGCTAAGCCTAAGAAAAAGAAGAAAGAAGAAGAAATTGTTGAAGAAAGATTCTATACAATTCCCCTGTCAAGAGCTCTGGTTCGTCCACCAAAGAAACGTGCTCCCCGTGCTATGCAACTTGTCAAAATCTTTGTCACCAAGCACATGAAGCTTGCCATGAAGGTTTCTGAAGAAGAGGAAGAAGAAGAATTACCTCAGCTCATCATTAGCAAAGAAGTTAATGAAAAAATTTGGGACCGAGGAATCGAGAAGCCTCCACGCAAGATCAAAACGCGCGTGACCAAAGACAGAGACGGTAATGTTACTGTCTACTTAGCAGAAACACAATAACTGTTTCTTTTAATTTTTTGTTTTATTTTAGTTTGCTTATCTTTTTAGGCTTTCTCTATTATTGAGCAATTATTTTTAGCTGCTCATGTGATGAAAAGCGCCAATTCGATTTACCCTCTTAGGATTTCAAGAAGGTTTTCGACTTGGTTTTCTAAATATTTTTGATGCTATATTAACCGCAATCTAAAAAAAGGAGTATCGCATGAAACTTTCGCTAATAGAACATTCATCAGGAGATTTAATTCTTGACCGTTTACTTATCAAGCATCGTTGGAAGCGCAAGTATTGGTGTATACGCGTTGGCAACTGAGAACATAGTTTTGATTCCGAGGATGGTGCCTCGGGAAAAAGCCCAAGAGTTCGCGGATTGGCTAAAAGTGAAGCTTGCCTACACATCCATTTCTGGTTCAGTTTTGGCTGGTTCATTGGTTTGTGCAAACTCTGGCGGTATGTTGGTTTCACATGCTATTCGAGAAGAAGAGTTAGCCGCGTTAAAATCGGTTTTCGAGGGGAACATTACTGTTATGGATTCTAAGAAAACTGCTTATGGCAACCTAATTTTAACTAACGATAAAGGCGCAATCGTCGATCCAAGGTTTAAAGAAACTGAAATTAAAAAAATCTCTCAAGCCCTAGGCGTGGAAGTTGTATCCACAGAAATCGCTGGTTTACCATACGTCGGTTCTTTAGCAGTAGCTACCAACAAAGGTGTACTTGCGCATCCTCTCTTGAAAGATGAGGAGAAGAAAATTTTGGAAAATATCTTCAAAGTTCCCGTTGACGTTGGCACAGTAAACTGTGGAGTCCCATATGTTGGCACAGGTTTGTTGGCGAATAGTCACGCCGCTGTTGCTGGTTCTATGACAACTGGACCCGAGATGTTTATAATTGGGAACGCACTGGATGTTGTGCAGGAAGAAGAAAAATGAAAGCTTACAAAGTAACAGGCCAAATCAACAAGCCCAGACTAAAGACTCCATTTGTTAGAGAACTCTTAGCCGACAAAACCGAACACGCCGTTGAGAGAGTTTACGCTGAAATCGGCAGCCGTCACCGCGTAAAACGCCACCACATCAAAATCACAAGCTCCGAAGAGATTACGGTAGACCAAATTGAGAATCCTATCTTGAAAAAGATTGTAAGTGGGGCATAGTTCTTGGCGCAGAGAGCTCAAGCTGAAGAGGAACTTCGTAGACTCAGCATGGAAATGCGTTACCTAGAACAAACTGCAGATGCTCTGCAGCAACGCATAAGCATGGTAAATGCAGCACTCACCGACATAAACTACGCAAACATGACCTTAGACGGCATGGAAAAAGAAAAAGAAAACTCAGAGTTACTGATTCCAATCGGCGGAAGCTCTTACGTTAAAGTGAAACTTGCTGACCCAAACAAAGTAATTGTGGGCATGGGTTCAGGCGTTTCAGTCGAGAAAACCCTACCTGAAGCTAAAGCAGCTCTTAAAGAACGGTTGGATGAGTTGGAGAAAACCATGCATGCATCTCAACAACAGTTCAGTCAAGTTGCTGAGCGAATAAACTCGGGCAGAGGAAGACTTGAAAACCTGCTTGCCAGCGCGCGACAAGGGACACAGTAGTTCAATGTTTGAGAAACTCAAGTCTGGTTTTAAAGGCTTAGTAAATAAGGTAACCACAACTGAGCTTAAATCAGAAAATCTAACTCCTATTTTATCGGATTTTAAAATGAGTTTAGCAGAGAACGATGTTGCTTTTCCAGTGGCAGACAAAATCTGTGATGAACTGGAAAAACGTTTGGCAGGGGTTCAGGTTAAACGTTTAGACGATCGCAAAAAAATCGTTGAAGACAACCTTCGACAAGTCCTTTTAGATGTCATGTTAACTAACGTACGAATTGATCTTCTAAATTTAGCAGAGGAGAAACGTAAGAAAAAGGAACCGTTTGTTTTGATGTTTGTTGGCATCAATGGCACAGGAAAAACCACAACCATCGCTAAGGTTGCCCAGTTTATGCGAGACAAAAGCTATTCAGTTTTGCTTGCTGCTGCTGACACTTATCGAGCCGGCTCCATCGAGCAGTTAGAGGAACACGGTAAACGTTTAGGTATGCGTGTTGTTAAAAGCATCTACGGCGGCGATCCAGCAGCAGTCGCCTTTGATGCTGTAAGTCACGCAAAAGCACATGGCATAAACATTGTTTTGATTGACACCGCAGGTAGAATGCAGACCAACCAGAACTTGATGAATGAACTTGTTAAAATTAAACGCGTTGTGCATCCTGACTTGACAGTTTTCGTGGTTGATTCGCTAATTGGAAACGATGCAGTTATGCAGGCGGAAGAATTCAACAAAGCAATTGGTGTTGATGCAACCATTCTCACTAAAGTGGATGCTGACGTAAAAGGCGGCTCAGCATTAAGTGTAACTTTTGTGACCCAAAAACCGATTCTGTTTATAGGCGTGGGGCAAACCTACAAGGATCTGGAACTGTTTAACCCAGAAAAATTCGTCAATATGGTTCTACGATAGCTCAAGGTTCTTCAATAGCATCTAAATCAAAGCGTATTTTGCTTGGGTAAACCCAGTAGGCTTTGATGAAATCTTCCATGGCTTGGTCGACGTCTAAACTGTCAAAGAAATTAAAGAATTCCTTATCAATTCCCTCGAGACTCTTGGAAGTATAAACTTTCAGGTATGCCAAATATTCCTTTCCAAGATTCAATTCTTGCATAGGAATGCTTTCTTGAACATTTACTGCAAAGGTCAAATTAGTTAAAACATCAAGTACGGCTGCTTTGCGGACGGTTTCATTTTTTGTTTTTACCACAATTAGCCGTTGTTCGTTTTTCCTATAGTTCCAATCGGGTTCCTGATTTAATGAAGCTGACAAATAAAATCCTCAAAAAATAAAGTGCAGCGAACTATTTTATGTTACTTCTTGAGTTCCACAACTAAAAGTTCAATCGTGGACTTACCTATGTTTTCTGCTTCATGTGACTGAGCCTTGAGGAAGATTGCGTCTTTTTCCTTTAGGTCTAAAACATCGGTTTTGCCCTCGGAGGTCAACTTCATTTTGCCACCTTCAAGCACGTAAACTACGTGGTCGGGGTGATGATGCATAACCGCTTTCTCGCCAACCTTAAAAGTAACATCGAATACTCGAACGCGGTCATTTTCCATCTTTAACTTGTAAACGTTACCTGCAACGTCTAAAGGATCGGGCATGTTTTTGGACATAAAATAATTCACCAAAATCAACTCAGCTTCTAAAGCAATTAAGTCTATGTGGTAACGAACAGACAATCACAAAACAAGAATCACAGATAATTGAAGGTTGAAAAACCAAAATCGCCTACCTCTATTGGTCTAGGCGAAAATATTCTGTAGGATCTTCGTTGGTTGGCGTTAAGGTTTGGATTCGTCTTTTTTCCATTTTGCAGTATCGCGCAAATTTTGGATTGGCGAATCTTCTGTGAAACCTTGAGTAGCTTGGGTTTTTTGCTTGTACTTTTGTTCTGCCAGCTTCGCTTGGCCTTCTTTGCTGCTTAACTCAACGCTGTTTCCAAGTTTGTAGATTGTTCTACCAATCCTGCGTTCTCCTCTTGTAGCGGTGCATCTTCCCATTTTAGCTCACCAAAATGATAAACATTAAAGTTAAAAAACCCTTCCAACCTAATACTCTAGTGGTCATGATATTTTTGAACAAGTTAGAAGTAACGACAATAACCCAAAAAGTCATAATCCCAAAAGCCTCCCCAAAACAAGTCTACGAAGCCTTCGTTGATCCCAAAATACACAGCGAATTCACAGACAGCAAAGCCACCGGCAAACCAGTCGTTGGCGGCAAATTCACCGCATGGGACGGATACATATCAGGAAAGTTTCTTGAGCTTGAAGAAGGAAAAAAAGTGGTTCAAGAGTGGTCTTCAACAGATTTTCCAGAAGGTGCTTCTCCTTCAAGGTTGGAGTTGACTTTTTGTGCGGTGCCCAAGGGAACGGAAATCGTGATGGTGCACTCGAATGTTCCTAAGGACCAAGAAGCTGAGACTGCTGAGGGATGGACAGAATTCTACTGGGAACCGTTGAAGGAATACTTCAAGAGAACTCAGAAGTAACATTGATTTATTCTGCGGTGCTCGTTGTAAATTTCTTTTCATCTTTTTTGCAAAGATCCCTAACGAGATTACGCCCCATCAAACATACCGTGTTCAATCCGATTGTACCTCCAGCCCACTGTCCAACCATGTAGAAATTCTGCAGCCCCGGCAACGTTTTACTCACGCCGTTTTTGGTTACATCTTTTTGGTATTCCTTCGGTGCACCATAGGCTTGGCAACCGCGGTACGCGGCGGTCCAATGCTCAGCAGAGATTGGCGTAACTACATCTGTGGCTTCTATTTTACTGTGGAATCCAGAAAACCGCTCTTCCAGTCGTTCCGCAATTTGGTCGGCAACTTTCTGTTTTTCAACACGGTATTTTTCCGCATCAAGAGATAACGGTTTCCAATAATCATAGTTTGAATCCAATACAACTTTTATGACGGTTTTGCCTTCAGGCGCAAGCGATTGGTCAAAGTTGAAGACTTCTATATCAAGCCTGTCCCGTTCAGTTCCTTCTATGGATACGGGTTTATCGAGGAAACGCACTATTGAATGAGGTTCCCCCGAGAATTTCATGTTAACTCCGTACCAGACTTCAAGTCCGAAAGGTTGAGTTTTTGGGTAAGCTTTGTAGTACGCATTGATTTTATCACTTACGTATTTTCCTTCCAGCATGCCAAAAATCGTGGAATACCCATCAGCTGCAGAAACAACAACATCCCCAAAATGCTCACTGCCATCCCCAAGAACAACCCCAACAGCAGCACCATCTTTAACAATTATCTTCTCAACTTTAGAACGATAAGCAAACTCTCCTCCAAGACCTAAATAACGCTGCTCAATATTTCTAGAGAGAGCCATAGAGCCTCCGATTGGCCATCCACCATCTCCATTGTTTAGGGTAGCTAAGAAAATCAGAGCGATTACAGTAGGTGCCTCCGGGATATCGTATTGGATTGTTGCGAAAGCCCTTCGCAGGAAGGGGTCAGCGAATTGTTCTGCATAGTCTCTTAGGGTTACTTTGCTGTACTTTATCAAAGCCCCCATTAGAGGGAGCATTTTTAGTTTCGTTCCAATGCCACCTGACATAGCCGCAAATAAATCGTAACCGCTAAACCTTTTCGCCGCTTTGATGAATTCATCCACGCGTTTCTCGTCTGCTGGCGAGAAAGATTTTAGATGTTGCCTAAGTTTTTCGAGGTCCGTGTGGACAGTTAAAACTTTGCCAGTTGGGTCCTCCACTTGAACGAACTCTTTGAAACTATGGATTCTTAAACCTTTAAGTGCGCCAAGTTCCCGCCACATATGATTATTTACTGAATTCGGGGTGACTCCGAAAACATTGTGGACGGCATAGTCAAAAGTGTAGCCTTTGCGTTTCCATGAAACACAAACTCCACCCGGTTTTTCTTGCATCTCAAAAATCTTGGTTTTGTAACCGTTCATTTGAGCATAGCAGCCTGTCGCTAAACCTGCCAGCCCTGCCCCGATTATTACTATGGATTTGCTAGACATCTTAAATCCTTGCCAATCTAAAATTCAGCAATTAGCGTTAAATATTTTCCCAAAGTCAAGTCGACACAGAGTTATTTCCATAGAATTATTTTTTTATGGACGATTCTCTGATGGTTCCAACTATAGTTTGCACCGTTTCTTCACAAACCTCAGGTTTCCAAGTGCAAATGCCCTCAATAATCTCATCAAGATAATGTGCCAACTCTTCACTTTTCACTTCTTTAGCACAATCAACCTTGTAGACGATTTCATCTTTTTTTCGGCTCACAACTATATTAACCAAAACGTTTTCATCCATACCTATTCAGCCTTAATGCTACTTAATGCACTTTAAATTTAAGCTTTCTTTTACCCCCAACAGACTACTATATCCTGTTGAAGTATTCAAGCGGGGCATACCAAAGAATCGTAATTCGTTTTTTGCACTCGGGATTCTGGCAATTGTACCTTTTTTTCAAAATATTTTCATGATAACTTTTCGGTATCGGTTTAGTAAGGGAAAATGCAGAGTGAAGCGGGTCAGGTGGCTCAACTTCGAGGATTTCATAACAGTAGGGGCATTCAAGAGTTGCCATTGCGACATCCTCCAATTAACAATAGGCGCTCTAAACTAAAAAAACTTGCCATCCTATCCCAAAAAACTAAAAGCTTTAAATTATCTATTAATTCAAAAACTTGTGGTAACAGTAAGATGAGCCTGATTGTTCAGGGAATATCACGAGTTTACTGCAAAGTAGCGTCTTTGAGAACTCGATGGAAACTCGTATTAATTGCACTCGTTGCCCTGCTTGTTTTTTTGCTCTCAAAAGGTCCTCCACCTGGGCAAAACCACTTTGTGTATTTGGCGGACGCTTTTCTCCATGGCAGATTAGGCGTGACCGGTGGAGGGACAGCGCTTGCTGAAATCGTGTCCTTTCACGGTAACTTTTATGTTGTTTATCCACCGATGCCCGCGGTTCTTCTCTTGCCTTTCGTGGCACTTTTCGGCATATCCGTTGATCAAGGTTTAATGTCTATATTTTTGGCATGCTTGTGTGTTGCAGCAACTTGGTTTATGCTTAAGAAAACAGGAGTAAAGGGAAACAAAGCGTTGTGGTTAACGGCATTGTTTGGTTTTGGAACGTGCTTCTGGTTCACCGCTGCTGTTGGCTCCTCATGGTACATTGAGCATGTCGTTGCTGTTCTTTTTCTCACTTTAGCCATAATTCTTGCGCTCTACAAGAAAAGTCCGTTCCTCATTGGTTTGCTGTTAGGTTTTGCATTCTTTGCACGTCTGCCAGTTATCCTCTCCTTCCCATTTTTCCTACTGCTTTTTTATGAACAAAACAGCGTATGGAAGCCAAGGTTAAATCAAGCGGCCTATTTTCTGATCGGTTTAGGAATAATTGTGGGTGTGTATGAGTTGTATAATTTTGGGCGTTGGGGCGTCTTTTCCGACATCGGTTACAACATCATACCGGGTATTCAGCAGGATCCGTACTTCCAACAGGGCATCTTCAATATCGCCTATATTCCACGGCACATCTACGCAATCCTATTCCAAGGCCCCATACTTCTAAACCGCTTCCCCTACTTCGAACCAAACTGGATAGGCTTGGGATTGTTCTTTACTACTCCAGCATTCATCTACATCTTCAAAGGACCCTGGAACAGGCTCAGCAAATACGCAGCCTTAGCGGTAGCCTGCATCTTGCCCATCTTAATTACTCATGGTACAGTTGGTTTCACACAGTTCGGCTACCGCTTCAGCCTCGATTTTACCCCTTTCCTCATGTTGCTTGCGGCTAAAGGTATGAGGGAAAACTTGGGTTGGGAAGAAAAAACCCTGATAATGCTAAGCATTCTGGTAAACCTTTGGGGTGTTGTTTCGATAATTAAGTTTAATTTTGTAAGTTTCTAATTTTTTTAGAGGCATTTTGTTCCTATTTGAAAGAAATATTTTTTCTTTTCACGCTTTATAATTTACAAAAGGTATTTAAATCTATAAATGACTAGAATAACACTGTTATTTAGTGGATTGTTTTGTGTTTTTCTACTAAATAACATATCAATAGGAGAAGAAAAATTAAATGAAAACTCTAAAGAATAAATCATTAGCAATTTTGATTGCTATAATTTTAGTATCATCTAGCGCTTTTACACTTGTTTCTCTACCAACTGCCAAGGCACATACACCGCCCTGGTCAATTCAAACAACTGCTTACCTATCTGCTGAACCTAACCCCGTTGGTGTTGGTCAACAAATGGAAATTGTGATGGCACTCAACTGGGTATGGCCAGGAGCCCTCATACAAAACGACATCAGACCCCACAACTTCACATTGACAATTACGAAACCTGACGGAAACACAGAAGTAAGCTCGTACGATCCTTATGACTCTGGATCTTCAAGATTTATTCTCTACACACCCAACCAAGTTGGCAACTACACCTTGAAGTTCGATTACCCAGGCGAAGTATACCATTATGCAAACTATGCAACAACACACCCCGGCATACCAACCAGCAGTTATTATGCAAATGATGCTTACGAAAACGACACTTTCCTAGGCTCCTCCGCATCTGCACAATTTACAGTGCAACAAGAACCCGTAGCGAAACTCCCATCTACTCCGCTTCCAACCGAATACTGGACACGCCCTGTATTTGGTGAAAACACTGCATGGCAACCCATTTTATCAAACTGGGTAGGTGGAGCACAAGTTGCAGATCGATGGCAAAAAGATGGCTCAGCACCTACAAGTGCACACATAATGTGGACACAACCAGCCAGACTCGGCGGAATACTCACAGGAACCTCTGACCCACAAGGGCAAGCCTACCTCGGGTTCTCATATGAAGATGCCTTCGGAAGCCCACTAATTATCGGCGGAATATTATTCTTTAAAGCACCATTGAACCATGCAGGAACTCAGGGAGACTTTAAAGCATTAGATCTACGCACAGGCCAAACGCTCTGGACAAATCCAGCCTTAAACGGCATTAGCGCTACGCAACCTGTTAAAGGTCAACTCTTGGATTTCCAGCAAGCTGATCAACATGGAATCACAGGCGGTTTACTATGGCAGGTCATTGGCTCTACATGGGTTGGCTATGACGTCTTCACCGGAAACTGGGTATGTAACTTAACTGGTGTACCTTCAGGTACCGAAGTTTATACTCCAACTGGCGACATACTACGCTACACGCTAAGCTACAATGCAACCAAAGGTTCAGGTTACTTAGCTTTATGGAATAATACACAAGCAATGACAAACGCACCTGCTAGCGCCGCAAGTTATGGAATCGGCCAACAAATCAGAATTAACGGACAAGTTATTGATGCAAGCCAAAGCACAGGCGACCGCAACAGTTACACATGGAACGTTTCAATACCGACTTTACCAACAGGTACCCTGTCTAATCCTTCCATAGTTGGCATCATCCCAGGCGACATGATATTAGCCACTACAAGCTCTATTGCGCTATCTGCAATTCCAGTAGTTCCAACAAATTCTTGGAACATGTTCGCCATAAGCGATAAGCCAGACACAAGAGGCCAAATTCTATGGTCTAAAACCTATGATCCAGCTCCAAACAACTATACCATTATGTTAGCATGGTATCCAATCGATCCAATCAACAAAGTTTGGACAATGACATATGCTGACTCAGGACAACGACTAGGCTTTAGCATGCTCGATGGGTCTCAACTTTGGGGTCCAGTAGGTATTCCAGACAGCGACATTAATGGAGCCGGTTTACAATACTACAGCTCAAGAGAAGGCTCAGCAGCTTACGGCAACCTCTATGTCAGTGGTTATGGTGGACAAGTCATTGCCTACTCGATGCTAAACGGAACAACATTGTGGACATTCGACAGCATTAACAGCGGAACAGAAACGCCTTGGGGCAAATATCCAATCCACGTAGGCGCTTTTGCCGATGGAATGGTCTTTGCTTTCTCCGGCGAACATTCACCGAACACCCCGATCTACAAAGGATACAGAGTCTACGCACTTAATGCCACCACAGGCGAACAAATATGGAATTTGCTTGACTGGTCAGCTTCAGGTCTAGGAACCTCACTTGCAAACACTGCAATCGCAGACGGTTACATGGCATTCCTAAACGGATACGATGAACAAGTATACGTTGTAGGCAAAGGCCCAAGCGCAATGACAGTTTCAGCACCCGACATTGTTCCACAATTAGGTGCATCTATCACCATAAGAGGCACAATCACAGACATTTCTGCAGGCACAAAACAAGAAGAGCAAGCAGCACGCTTCCCCAACGGAGTTCCAGTAGTCTCTGACGAAAGCCAAACTGACTGGATGCAATACGTCTACGAACAACAACCCTTGCCAATGACAACAGTCGGTGTTCCAATCACTTTGAGTGTTGTTGACGCAAACGGCAACTATAGAACAATTGGCTCCACCACAAGCAGCAACGGATTCTTCAGCTTTAACTGGAAACCAGACATAGTCGGCCCATACACAGTTTACGCATCATTCGCTGGTTCAGAATCTTACTATTCATCAAGCGCAATGACTTCATTTAGCGTTGACCAAGCAGCAACACCAGCCCCAACAGCAGCACCTTTATCGGACGTTGCAACTAATGCGAACTTAATGACCTTCATGGTAATTGGAGTAATCGCAATAATCATTGCAATCGCCATAGTCGGATTTTTAGTTCTCAGAAAAAGGGCCTAAACTGACTACCAAAAACTAAACCTCTTCCTTTTCTTTTTTTAATTTTTTAAAATTTTAAACATGAAATTACTTTTGGTTAATTAGTGGTGATTGTTGTTGCAACCGTTGTGCAAAATTTAGTTGCAACAACAACAACTTCTATTACCAACGTTGATTTTCTTCCTTTTAACTTTGAAGTTGGAAGGTTAGGTTTTGTTAATTTAGTAGATGTAACTGTTGATTTGCAGAATCGGGTTGCAGCAGCATCAGCAGCAACTTCTCTGGCTCCAAATGGCTCAGGTTAAGATTGTGATTTGGGTTAGTTTTTGATAGATGACACTGCTGCTGTGCAAAATGGTTGTTGTATCATCATCACCTCATCATCTTCTCCTGGGTCATAATATCAATCTTGGATCTTTTGTCTTATTTATAGAAATCTTTGAAAGAAGAAGGAAATTTTCCTGTAGGGAAAGCCGTTTTTCTTCTTCTACAATCTGCAAAAAGTGATAAGACGAGCCACATTGCCTATAGGCGCCTGAATTGTTGGGAAATCGTCTGGAACAACAATTGTTTTGGTATGAGTATAATTATGGAGATGGGGATGGGTTTTGTTGAGTTACAATTTTTCTCTTCTTTAGACTAAGAAAGTAATATTCGTAAGAAAGAGAGCGTGTTCCAACACGAGCTTAACGAGAAAATAGCGCTTGCTTCTTTGGCAAGTTTTAAAAGCTGATAACCATAAAAATAGCAAGAAAGGTAATTCCGAATGCAAAAACTAGAACTACAGGATCTTAGTGCAGGGTATGGTCTGGAAGAGGTAATTCACAAAATCAATCTTAAGCTGACTGTACCCTCGATCTACGTAGTGTTGGGGCCAAATGGCGCGGGAAAAACCACTCTTTTTAGGGCTATTTGTGGCATCTTGAAACCTTTTTCCGGTAATATCAAGCTAGACGAGGAGGATTTATTCAATTCAAAAGAAGCTAGGCGAAAGGTTGCCTACCTTTCTCACTTAAATGCCCTTCCAGAGGAAATGACAGTCTTCGATTGCTTGAAGTATTACGCTGATATCGAATCTGGAGATGTTGAGCGGGTCATTAATCTTTTAGACCTCGAAAATCTCCGAAATAAAAAATTTATTTCTCTCTCACAGGGACAAAAAAAGAGAGTGTCCATTGGAAAAATCTTTCTTAGGGAAAGAGACCTGTACCTTCTAGACGAGCCTACCTCTAATGTGGACCCAAAAATCTCCAAAGAAATAAGACAAATACTAACTGAGCTCAGCAAAGACAAGTTTGTTCTTTACTCATCCCATAATCTGTTTGAAGCAAGAGAAATAGGCACTTATCTAATTGTGATAAAGAATGGAACGTTATCCTATTTTGACAAAATAGAAAACGTAAAGACAAGACAGTACCGGGTAGGTTTCAAGTCACTAAATGATATTTCAAAATTGCTTCCAAAATCCAAGCTTGAGAATGGATACTTTGTAATTACTGTGCAAAGCCCAGAGGAGGTAGCTGAGATTGTTAATAGAATTGTTGCAGAGGGCGCCAAAATCGTTGAACTGCGCGAACTAGACAATCCTTTGCAGGAGTTCTTTGAGGAGGGGTAAATGTGAGTTTTTGGAAAGTTACCATGAAGAGAAGCACCCGCCTGAGTAGGAGTTATGCTATCATTGGTGCAATCACAACGATATACGGGGTGGTTCTCTCTAACCTCATGACGGTAATTCCATCAATAATTCCTTCTGATATGAGCACCCCCATACCAATTGACTTGACAAGCAGTTTTCCGCTCCTTTCAGTTGCCTTGCTGTCTATGTCAGCTGTACTTTTTGCTTTGCCTGTAATTATGCTCTATGTGTATGACAAAAACAACGGCGTTTTGGAATATCTCCTTTCAACTGGTCTTGACCAGCTAGACATCTTCAAAGGGTATGTAAAAGCCTCTTTAGTCCTAGCAACCTGCTTGTTGGTCTTTGCTATAACATTAAACACGGTTATCGGTATTTTGCTAGGAACCAGTTTTGTTATGCTGACTACTATTGCAATTCTTACATTTGCAATCGGTATCTCAGAAGTATTTCTTGTGAGCGTGTGCATGGTAGCTTTTAGCTCTCTGCAGAGAACACCTATGGGAGCAAACCAGCCGTTAGGTGTTGTCATTGGCATTGTTCCAATGTTTCCCGCTTTGATATTGCCAGTTCTTTTTCCCCCTTATGCTGTAATAGTTGATTTAACGATTGCTGGAATTACCTTGCTTGCTTCGTCAGCACTATTACTCTCTACAAGTCGCCTAATTCGTAGGGAAAAACTACTGCCTTAATTACAAACAAAGAATAATTCCCTATATTTTTTGGGAACTAAACGAGTCTTAGTTCAAGATATTTTGTACGTCTACAGAAGTTGTATAGCTTCTTGTCTTGGAATAGCGACCATAGTCTCTGTTGCCACGATGTCCGCAAAGCCTAGATATTTTTCAAAAATGACTTTATGGGTAGAATGTTCACGTGACCCAGTTAACGTACGCTGTATTTTGGGAATTCCTGAGGTCTTCTCGGGATTGTTGTTGCAAGGTAACACCCACAAAATTATAATAATGAAAATCATCGATAACTTTTTGATGCGCAATGTGTAACCTCCCAAATATGCAAGCCTCGGATCTCAAAGAACTCTCGCGACCGAATGAGGGTCATCCTGAGGTTGAATTTTTGATGCTTGCTTGTGAGTTGCTGGCAGAAGCCTGAAGCGAACTCCAAAGGGCTTCAGAATTTGTCTCATAGCGGACAGGTTAAATGAGCATAAAGGCCTTCCAAAAACTGTGGGATAAAGAGGAAGAAATGTTTTACGCGTTTAAGCTTTTCATCACAACAACTGAAAAACAAAATAATAAAATCAAATCTGATATGGTGCGGACAAAGAACTGGGGATGGGCTTTTGATTGAAGTACGATTCCCTACCCCGCTTAGGCTTCAAAGGAAATGTTTGCATACATATTACCGATCCTCAAGCAGTTGGAGTGGCTTATAAAATTGGGCATCATCCGCAAGTGAGTTGGATTTGAACCCGTCAGCCAGTGGAGAAATCACCTGCATCACCTCATTTTTTCTCAATTTTTCGTCAAGATAGTGTGAAACTTTCCATACAATTTCTCCCACAGGTTACACCCTAAATAACATATATAATTAGGAAGATTGTAAGGTGATTTTACGATATGGAGGATAGGGTTTGGCTTTAGACCCAGTGCTGAGAGCAATAGTAACCATCTGTATTTTGGTTTTCTCAGCCAAGGTGCTGGGCGAAATTTTCTCATGGAGAAAAATCCCCTCAGTTCTGGGTGAATTGCTTGCGGGAATTCTACTTGGACCCTTCGCATTTGGCTCCATAATAGCAATAAACGGAACATCTCTAATTCAGATAAATGATGTTGTAAAAGCATTCGGCGAAATAGGGGGCATACTCATCCTTTTCGTTGCAGGTTTAGAGATGACTTTTAGAGATTTCCGAAAAGTCGGCACGGCAGGTTTTACAATAGGAGCAATAGGTGTTATCGTTCCGTTCATAATGGGTTACGGACTTTCATTTGCCCTTGGATTAGACATTATAACAGGTTTGGTAGTTGGTTCAGCACTTGTTGCTACAAGCATCTCCATTACAGCTTTGGTTTTACAAGAAATAAATCAAAGCAGAAAAGCGGAATCAAGAATGATGATTAGCGCTGCTGTTGTAGATGATGTATTGGGACTTGCAATTTTAGGTGTCATCGTTTCATTCATATCTACATCGGCTCCTATCACTCCAATAAGCGTGATTACCATAATTTTCACCTCTCTTGCCCTTTGGCTTACCCTGACAGTTTTCGCTGCTTTTATCCTTCCAAAAATTATTAATTTTTTCTCCAAAGGGACGGAAGCAACAACAGAGGCTGCAGCCACGGCATCATGTTTTGGTGCATCAGCATTAGCGGCTGTTTTAGGATTATCGCCTATTGTGGGTGCATTTGCTGCAGGTATGGCTATAGCGAGCTCTCATGCAATTGAGAAAATACGTGATTACACCAAAAAGATAAGTATTATTTTTTCTCCAGTTTTCTTTGGATTAGCAGGTGCACAATTTGATATTAGAAGCTTTTTTACTTTAGATTGGTTCTTCTACGTTTTCTTTATCGCACTTGTTATTGTAGCCATAGTTAGCAAAATGGTGGGATGCGGGTTGCCAGCTATTTTCTTTTTGAAAGACCGTTCTAAGGGAATCAAAGTTGGTTATGGGATGATTTCAAGAGGAGAGGTGGGACTTATTGTGGCTGGTGTTGCAATTTCAGCGGGTGCTATTTCTCAAAGCATTTATGCAGCAATCTTGGGGATGATTATGATTACGACTGTTTTGGCACCGCTACTTCTGAGGAGAGCCTACGATAAAGATCCTCCTGAAGAAGTATTAACAGAAGACAAGACAAATGCCCCCGACTACATACCGACTTATCCACTTGACTAAAACTTCAAAAGTATAGTAGATCTACTAAAAGTACCTAACTTAAACTTGGCTTAATAATTATAGAATGGTTTTTCTTCACAGAAATTGGAGGAACCGAACTCGAATTATGGATTGGGGGAAGGGCTTTTGAGTTGAAGTACGATTCCCGACCCCGTTTGGATTTCAAGGGAGTGGTTTAAGACTGGTCCAAAAAAGTACATATTCGCACAGCGTGTGGCGGGCCCGCTGGGTCTCAGACCCAAATAGGTTCGGAACCCTCATGCTTGCAGCTTCTAATCGGTCGTTTATTGTTGATGTAACGTAGTCAGCTCAGTCTAGTTTATCTTTTAGCCGACCAAAATTTAGGCTGCTAAAGATTTCTATCGCTATTTGGTTTCTTTCTTTATCGTTTGCCATTTTTATTCACTTTCCTTTCTTGTGACAAACGAAAAAACGAGAAAAAGCTACCTGCTCCAATAGTTGCCTGAAGAAATATTTCGATTGCTTAAAAATTCTTTAGGTTGCTAAATTGAAGCCTTGGATAGCTGGTTTGTTGTACTAGAGTTTTCTTTTGGCTTTGCCGATATCTTCTTGGATTTTTCCTTTAACTTTTTCGGCTTCGCCTTTAATTATTTGACCAGTGTTGCCAGTAACCTTGCCAGCTGCTACGCGGGTTTTGCCTTCTTCTTTTTTGAGCTTACCTTTAATTTCATCTTTACTCATAAAATTCCACTAAAGACTGGTGACTCCGCGATTTTATTAAACCTATGTGACTGCTATTAAGCACCAACAGGCAACAACCATTGCTTTAAGGGCATTATGTTACATTAAATGAAGCATTTGTTTTGTCAAGAACTATTATTATTTTTGTAACTGTCGAGCCCCAACAACAAACTAATATACGGCAGTCTGGCGAAGGTTTAATGTACTAAGGCGACTATAATTGAGTAAACCTCTTACAAATCAAGATGCTTCAAATATTTTGTCCAATGTTCCCGAGGAGAAGGCTTTCTATTTTTTTACCTCAGAGGGAGTTTACACAAAAGTTTCGGCAATTAGCCTCCCAGATTTTGCAGCCAAATTGGAAAGCGTAGACTCTGGTTCTATTTTGTTTCATTATCCACGGGGTGATTTCCAAGCTTGGATAAGAGATGTAGTAAAAGACAATGTGTTGGCCGGGAGAATGTGTTTTATAGAGCGAGATCTTTCGGGAGAGAAGCTAAGGCAAGAATTGTTAAAAATAGTGCAAAAAAGAATAAATGAACTCAAAGATACAAAACAAGAAGTATTCCCCCCCAGCCTTTGTAATAAGGATGGCTTGTGCCTGTCTTAATACAAACAATCATTCAACAGGCACTTAGAAAAAGCTCACGCTAACAAATCTGTTAATTTGACAGATGTGATAAAAATTCGTAGCGACGCGACTCCTTAACAATTAAATTATCAATATATCGGTAACATTAGATCTTGGTTCTTTCTGTTATTTCGCTTCCCTCAAAGACAGACAATTTCGGTTTTCCACCGCTTATTTCTACCATCGTGTTATGGAGAGATGAATCAGTCACCCAACAGCCAGTGTTCACAACGTTCTCAGCATCGTTTATGAAAGGGTGATGCGTGTGTCCAAAAACCAATATTTCATCCTCCTTGATTTTGGACGATGCAATATGCTCTATATCTTTCAGAATATCGGATAATCGTTTTTCCGGGGGCTTCGTTACTCCGCCGAAGAGGTCTTCAAAGTTCTCTATCGGGTCGTACATAACATGGCATAGGGCTTCCATTATTGCAGTTTTCTGGTGGGGATCAAACTCGAGACCGTGGCATATCACGTAGGTGTATTTTCCATCTGTGAATTTCAAGTCTTTCGCAAAACTGAAAGGGTAAGAATGATTCCGCATTTGGAGGACATGGTAGTCATGGTTTCCCGCGACGTAATGTACCCTCATTTTCTACTTCAAATTGATAATCTTCTGTACGATGTCCCAGTTTTCCAGAAACACTCCAGCGGCGTCACGTCTCCACATATCTACGATATCTCCAAGCAGCACTAAGTCGGTGGTCTCCGTATCATCCTGCAGGCTGTCGAGAAAACGGTTAAACGCGTCTTTATCCGCGTTTTTGTAGCCAAGATGGATGTCTGATACTATTTTTAGTTTCAGATGCTGCCCATTATTGGCTGAAATTGTGTTGCCCTGTTTTTCACTCGTTTTACCGATATTAAACATTGGTGAAATCGTCATTAACTTTACCTCAAAAATGAAACTGCATAAAAACTTTGTCGGAAGGTCTATTTTAGGCTACTTGTCGATACTTAAAATGATATCCTTAATCCTTGCCATCTCGCAAACGTTATTTTGGTGTTCATTAAAAAAGTTGGGAGGCAGCTTTTTGCGCTGCTTATGTTTCTTTGTTGATGTTATATTCTGCGTCCTGTTAGTAGTCTGTAAAGTATTATGAGGATGGCAATGACAAGGAGTACCCATACGATGGTGCCGAGGTTGAAGATGAAAAAGCCCAGAAGCCATAGCAAAACAAGGATCAAAGCTACTGCGAAAAGAAAATCAAGTGCTCGCATTTTCAAAAACTCTATTTACCCTTAACTCGCTAGCCTATTTTAAGCTGTGTGACTGTCAATTAACAGTAACAGCTTGATTGCGTCTTTAATTTAACTTCTTTTTTTCTTAGCAATGTTTTGTCAATCAAATTTTGAGTAATGATTAGCTTTACATTTGTACTCCGATGTTTCCAGAGGAAATGAAATTAATAACTTGGTCTATAGCGCCCAAAAATCAGCAGCTCCAAACAAGTAAGGGGTGGCTACAGAGACTATTAAATGCCCGTTGTTTCAGTTAAACAGTCATAATCTTAAAATAGATTCCAACGTAAACTAAGTATGAAAATTTTGATACGCCCTAACTCTGCTATCTGACTACACATCGCGGTTTTGAGGGCAATCTAATTTTTGAAAGAGGTTATTACTATATGTCGGAAAAGATTTCATTAAGGGAAATAATTGGTGCAATTCTAGGTGAGATAAAAGTCATCCTCAAAGAATATATGAATGAAGCGGAAGCTTCTGTTAAGAAACGCCTCAAAAGACTCGTAATCATAAGCGTAATTGGCAGTGTTTTGATGGCTCTGGGAATTTCATTTATCGGTTCAGCTTCCCTTTTCATACTTATTGGATCGTTCAAGTACCTAAGTCTCTCTATGCCAGCCTGGGAAGCCTTATACATCATGGGAATCACCTCAGGCATTATAGCAGGTGTGCTCTTTTTTGCGCTTTTCATCATTATACGAAATCAATTGAGATCGCCCGAAAAACCTGATGAGAAAAATTAAGTCAACGAACATTTTAGCTCGGAAAGTATGCAATCGGGACGTTGAGTTCAACGAAAACGCAGATGTATAAATAAAGTATACTATAGAAGAGCGGTTTGAATCTCTTTGGTCTTGAACCCTGAAGGGTTCGGAATAATTAATGAGGCCGCTGGGACTCAAACCCAAAACTTATTCTTTACCAGACCTAGCGAACCAACTTTTAATGTTCAAGTCGTTGGGGAACCGAACCCTCTACATTCATGTCAGTTTTTGTATTATGGTTGGGCTTTTGAGTTGAGGTTCAATTCCCTTAATAGCGATAAAAAAAGAGAGATTAGGCGATTAAGCTCCAACTTTTTAGCTGGTTTGGAAGGTTAAATTGGGTATGGTTGGATTTATGTGGATGTCAAATATTTTGATAGAGTCCCCGTTTAATGCCGTATATGAATAAGTTGCAGTGCTATTCCAAGCGTCAAGTTTTGATACATAGTCTGACCACATGTTGCCCCAAAGAGGCCACGCGCTATTGAAATTATCTGTCATCCAGGCTGCGTCACTGGTTTTGTTCCAAGCACCTTGTGTACCAGCATTTAAAACATAAGTGTAGTTAGCGCCGCCTGGGTTGCAGCTTGGTAAGTCAACTCGTATGGTCAAGTTGGCTGTTCCTATATTGATTCCTGAAAATTGATATGGTGTTGTTGTGCCTTGACTTGTGTCATTGACGGTGAACTGTAAGCTGGTTGCATCTGCGATATTAACTGATGTAGTTTGTTTGTTTGAGTTATTTGCGTTGTTGTTTAGTAAGAGTGCTACTGCACTAGCTGCTATAATGACAACTAATAAAACCGCAATAACAATAAAAATTGTTTTTTTATTCATGTTAAAAAACACTGATTCAAATCATTTCCTAACTTTTAATTGGATATATAGTTTTTCCTAATACTTGCAAATCAATTTTTTGTTCAAGTCAAGCAGATAATGCTCCGCCTCGTTCTTTTGCTGTATTGGTTAAGTATTTTTGTTTGTTGTTGTTCCGTTCCAAAAAACAAATTCACTATAGACTGATGAGTTGAAGTCTATTCCGTCGTTGTAAATTATGTCAAGGTTAGATCCATATTGATTCATAAGATTATTTAGTTTCAAGCTAAGCTGGGTTGAAGAGGCATTTGAACCCCAAAATCCCCAAAAATTGTCATTTGGACCCCGAAAACCATACCCGTCATCTTTAGGAAGAACAAACGCAACCCTCCCAACCGAAGAATTACTGGATGGAGGAGTAGAATTTGGACGATTCCAAAAATTTTTTAGCGCATCTAAATGTTCTTGTTTTAAAATCCCATACGTGGAGTTTGAATCATAGGGGTAGTTGAAGACTAAAACGTATTTTGCTCCATAATTATAAGCTAACACCATATCGTTGTAGAGGTCCTCTCCAGACTCGATGTATGGAGCAGAATTATTTGTCCATGTAATAATGGCGCCCCAATCTTTGTTTTGAACTGTCGCTGCACCCCGAACAAATTCCGCAGTCATTTGTCTTAATTGTGTATTATTGCTTAAACTATTCAAACCAAGCTCTGCAAAGACTACATCATATCCTGCTTTGTAGTCGTACCAGTAAAGTGCATAGTCTGAAGTAAAAGTTTCAATGTTTCTAATCTTTAGCATTTGCATGTCAGACTTTCCTCGGTTAGCAGTTAGGAAAGATCGCAAATACCTGCTTGCAGCTTGGTCTTGGGTAGTGGGCGTGGGTCCTACTCGTCCATATTTGATTCCGTTGCTGTCAAGTTGAACTCCTCCTGGTTCGTCATACAGGTATATTCCTAGAAATTTTTCTCCCCATCTTAGTTTAGCAGTGTCAAGAAAATTAGCTTGCCAATATTGGCTAAACCAAGCAAAATAAACAATTATGTGGAGTCCGTTCTGAACAGCATAATCGCAAATCTCGTTCATTTCTAATTCGTTTTGGCTAATGGGCAAAGAATCAACCACAAAAACATTGGTGTAATTTTTCACTTCGTTAATGAGTACTTTTGCTTCTTCTATCGTGTTGCCGCCAAATGTGACTCCGACATAGAAATTTTTCGTCGGGCTTCCGGTGCTTAGGTTATAATTGGTTGGTTGAACAAACGATATTGATTCCAAAATTAATATGGATAGTAAAATTAATGCGAGAATTTTGATAGAGAAAAACTGTTTATAACCTTGAATAAATCTTTGGCGAGAAATGCTATTTTTCTTTATTGTATTTTGATTAATATGGTGTAAAGAATAGATTGCTAAACTGCTATTGATTGTTGCAATCAGCATCAAAGTAGGAAATGACGATGTAAATAGGAAAAAAAATCTCAACATTACAATGAGCAAAATAAAGTTAAAAACTAAAGATACCCCGGAAAAAAGGTATCCAAGTCTTTGAGTCCAACGATTTTTAATTAGTAGAAGTAACGAAGTGCATAGTAGAATTATGGTCATGGCGAAGAGAATTTGCAAGGTGATGCTTTCAGGTATCCAAACGTCGTAGGGTGTCCATTGGAGACTAAGTCCTGCAGACGCCTCTAAAACAAATGCAAGCCAAGCACAATTAACTGCTGTAATCTCTTTTGAATATTTTTTGTTCTTTATAGCAATGAGCAAAATAAGTATTAGAAAAAGTCCAAATCCTAAAGTGCCAACGTAAGTGATATCGCGTAATTGCGAAAACGCAGCTGATATTATGGAAATGTTAAAGGGAAGCAAGGATTGCCTGAAAAAAGACCTGTAACCAAAATATGGATATGCGAAAAAAACTGTTAGTGCAAAAAAAATTATGGTTTCAATTCTAAATGTCCATTTGTTAGTAAAGGCATTATAGAAAAAATCAGTATTCAAATCAATTTTCCTGTGTAAGAGTAAACATGTGTAAATAAATGCTTTCTGAAAAATTAATCGCAGAGTCTAATTGTGGATGAGATAGGAAAAATCGAACCCTCTTGATAGTTGATTGATCAGAACAAGGGTCGACAAATTGTTGTATTTTTGTTTTATGTTCTTTTCTCTATCGGTTGATATTTTTTGATCAAAATAAAACCATACTTATTTGATTTGCCTAATCAATGTTTATTGCGAGCTTGTCGGAAATCTTTCTCTAAAATTTTCGAGATGTGCCAACATAGATGCGCCTTGGAACCTCTGCGATTCAAACTGAATCAAGGCAACGGGCATATGAATTCCGGATACATAAAGTTTAAAAAAAAAAATAGATCCCTAGCGCTGGTTGGGCAGGTTCAGAGGGAACTGCTGGATGGTTCGCCATCTTCACGCACTTCCACAAACTCTCAACCTACCCCTTCTTTAAGCTCTTTCAAAATCTGGGAGTATAGTCGAGTAGCTTGCCGAGTTTCACCTTATCATCAAAACATAAAAAACCACAAAATAAATACAGAAATCATTTACTCTATGAGCTCCCGTCCGTGGAAGGCCTTATTAGGTGAAGCTGTCGGGTTGAGCGTCTTCTTCAAGCAAGCTTGTATACAAGCGAAATTTTTCATCGTAAATGTCGGCCAAATGTGCATCGTTCCAGACTTTTGATTTGCTCCTGATGGCTGCGTGCCAAAACTTCTGGTCTTCTTCATGTCCGGCAACGTAAACTTCAAGAAAATAGGTGACTTCGCATTTTTGATTTTCTATCTCGGGAATGAAGGCATAAGTGACAATGCCTTGTTCGTTGTCCGAAGTGAATTTCATGGCGTTTTGGATGCTGGCTGACATTGTTTTTAGTGTTTCTTTGATTGCCGTTTTGTGGCTTTTTGGAATCTTGTTTTTCTTGTTCCAGAGGATTTCGCACTCTAAGACAGAGAACTCTTCCATGGGGCATCCTAAATCTTAGTGGTTCCTCGGGATATAAGCTATTCCACTGATTGGGAGGTATAGAGGGAAGAAGGTCTTACGGGCTTAAGCGTATCATCACAACAATTAAGAATCAAAATAATAAAATCAAATCTACTATTGGTTAGGATAAAGAGCTGGGGATGGGAATTGAACCCATATAGAGCAGCTCTGCAGGCTACCGCCTCAGCGATTCGGCCACCCCAGCATCATAACCCTAGGTCGAAGTCTACAATAAAAATATTGTTGGCTTCATTCCTTTTTCTATTACATCTATAGCGTTTGGTTGGTGGAGTTATTTTTTGAAGGCTAACCCCGTGAATAAGGCTATGAGTTTGTCTTCCTTGCGAACCATAACTTGGTATAGCCCCGTGGTTTTGCCGTCGGAAACCCGCGTTGCCTCAGCAGTTAGCTGATCGCCTTCAGCAGAGGGTCTAAGAAAATTTATGCTAACCTGAATAGCCACCGCGACGTTGTCGCCAAAATTAGCGGCTTGCGCAAACGCGTAATCCGCCAACGAAAAGATTGCGCCCCCATGTGTGAAGCCCAGAGCATTCGTATGGGTCTTTTCAACTTTCATCGATACTTTTGAGTAGCCGTCTTTTGCTTCCAGAACTTGGATTCCTAAGGTTTCTGCAAAATAGTCGGTGCTTTTCATTTGGTCTTCACTTTTTTTGGTTTTTCTTCACTCATCAAATAGTTGTAGAATTTACGGAATAAGGCGGTTAACCCCTGTGGGAAGAATATGACTATAATCAGCAGAATTATGCCAATTATCAGATAGACTACTGGGGGTCCAGCATAGCTAACATTTGGGAAAATTGGACCAAATGCCGAGCTTAATGACTGGGTTACAGATGGGATTGTTAGGATTTGGGTTACAGAAGTCAAGAAGATTGCTCCAATGATGGGTCCACTTACACTTCCTAAGCCGCCAATAACCGTCATGATAAGCGGCAAAAAGGAGTTTGTAGGCGAAAAAATCGAGTTATCGACAAAACGGATAAAGTAAACATATAATCCTCCTGCCATACCTGCAAAAAAAGTACTGATGACGAAAGCCATAAGCTTGTATTTTGCCGTGTTTATCCCTATCATTCTGGCTTCGGATTCATTGCCGTGTATGGCTTTAAAGGCAAACCCAATACGTGTTTTCATAATCAGATACATGATGCCTATAGATGTGACAGCGAAAACTATGACTAAGATGTAGAAGGGGTATCCTCCGGGCACAAGTTGGGAAGGTGCAAAACCGCTTATTCCGTTAGTTATCGAGTCAAACTGGCTGGATAAAGTGAAGGCTATTACTGAGAAGCCAAAGGTCACCATAGCCAAGTACCAAGCCTTGAGCCGTACACAAGCCAACCCAATCAACAAGCCGATTCCAGCAGAAATCAACCCTCCAATCAAAATGACACTAACTTGGATTGCCACAGATAAGGCGCCTATAGGAACTGCGTAGCCACCCCACATCTGGATGAGGGCATTTGCGATTCTGGTGCCAATTATTGCTGAGGCAAAGCCGCCAATGCCGAGGAAGGCTGCGTGTCCCAGTGAGCCTTGGCCAGAGTTTGCCAGAAAATTCCAGCTTGCTGCGTAAATGGAAAAGATAAAGATTAACGTGAAAACGTACAGAAAGAAGGTATCCGTTACTACGAGTGGGATTACTGCCAAAATCGCGAAGCAGGCAATTAACAGTAAAAAGCCCTTAGAACGTAATAACACTAAGAGTTTTTGTTGAAGTTGCATGTTATTCTCCCTTCTCTCCAAATAAACCGTTGGGACGGATGATTAAAACAATTATGAGTAAGGCAAATGCAACAGCGCTTGACCATGTTCCACCTAGAAACAGTGTCGCCAACTGTTCGGTAATGCCATAAAGGAGTCCGCCTATGATAGCGCCTCGAATGCTTCCTAAACCACCCAAAATGATTATGGCAAAGGCGATTATGGTTGGCATTGCGCCGACTTGTGAATCAAAAGAGAAAATTATTCCATATAAGCCTCCAGCCACAGCAGCTAAGGCGGAGCCTAAAGCAAAGGTTATCATGTAAATCCGCTCCACGTTAATCCCCATCAGCATTGCGGTTCGATTTATTTGACTAGTAGCCCGCATGGCTAAACCAATCTTCGTTTTCCACAACAGTAAACCAAAACCAACCAGAACAGCAACTACTACACCGACAGCGACAATGCGGTCATAGGTTATAGAGATGCCTGTCAATTGTAAACTCATGCCATAAAAAGGACTTTTAATTTGTTGAGCTTGGTCTCCCCAAATGAGCAAAGCAGCGTTTTCAAAAATGTAAATCAAGCCAAGACTTATGAAAATCTCGTTAAGTTTATCGGTTCCTAAAACCCTTCGGAACGTGAACCGCTCAATCACTACCCCTAAGACTGCAACTATAACCATTGAGACCAGAATTGCAACATAGGCGTTTAAACCTGCAGAGACAGAGATAGTCCAAGTCAAGTATGCGCCTATCATGAGAAACTGTCCATGAGCGAAGTTGACCATTTTCATAACGCCAAAAATAACGTTTAATCCTGTGGCCAGCAACATATAGATGCATCCGATTGCGACGCCCCAGATTAAAGTTAAAGCAAGTGTTCCAGCAGTTATGTCCATAATGCAGTTTTTCCCTCAACCAATGGTCTGTAAACTCTTGTTTTATTCATTGCTTAACTATTTAAAATGTGTTTATTTCAAGAAAAAATAAAGAAAGAAAAATTGGTAAGAAGCTAACTTGTTTAGCTTCCAGGTTCATAGCCTGTGGGCAGTTTAAAATCTGCTTGTTTGAAGTTGCTGATGCCTGGCATAGATGCTGGCCAAACTATCTGTGATTCCAGCGTGTTCGTTTGGCTGTTCCATTTTAGTTGTTCCATGAAGGTTACTGGGCCAATTTCGTGGTAGTTGACGTCTTTGCTGAACTGTATTTTGCCTGATTGCGTCAAGATGAGCATTTGGTTAAGGTCAATGTTTTCAATTGCGGTTCGTACAGAAGCTTTGTCTATTGTTCCTGCGTTTTGAATTGCACTCTTTGCTATGTAAAATGAATCATAGGTGTCTGCTCCCATCATTCCGGGCATTACACCGTAGGTTTGGTTGAATTTTTGGGAGTAGGTTTGTACTGCTGTAGAGTAGGATGGTACTTGGAACGGGTCCATCTTTGACTCCATAAGTTGTCCATCACCGGTAGCTCCTAACAAATTGTAGAAGACTGGGTCTTGATTGTTTTCGACTGCAATGTAAACGGTCTTTAATCCTACGTCGTTCCATCCTTGCGTTATCACTAATGGAGTTTTGTCGGGGTTGTCAGCGACAAACACGGCATCTGGATTAGCCTGTTTAATGACTGTTAAATCAGTTTGGAAGCTGCTTGAGCTGGTTGGGTGTTTTCTGTCTGCAACGATGTTGATTGGCAGGCTTTCATTTTGGATCCAGTATTTGGCTGCTTGTTCAACTGCGTTTCCAAAAGAGTCATCGCGGTAATATAGTGCAAGGTTGAAGTCGCGGTCTGGTGCTACCATTGGCTTCATTTGGGCTGCTAAAAAGTCAACAACGGTTTTTGCATAGTCATAGGTTGTTGTGCAATAGTGGAACATGTAACTCACTCCATCTTCGTCGGAGATACTGTAGGTTCCTGTTGGACCTGCGCCGCCAAAGTCGCCTTGTGGTCCTCTTCGGGTGACAAGTTGATTTGAGGCTCCAGTGATTATGAAGGGAACTTTGTTATCGATTGCTACCACTTCGTCTGCGAGAGTTGCTGCGCTGCCATATCCTCCAATGAGCATGTCAACCTTTTCAGATTGCACGGCTCGTGTTACTGCTGTCACTGCGACGGTTGGGTCAGCGTCTGTTCCTGTATCTACAGTTACTAAAGTTATGTTTACCTTGGTGTTCCAACCTGAAATTTCGATACCGCCTGCATCGTTGATTTCGTTAACTGCCATCAATGCTGCATTATGCATGTCCTGTCCAATTGACGTTGACATCGGCGCAACTAAGCCTATCACTATGTTTCTTGCATCTGGAGAAGCTGGTTTAGATGATAATTGTATTGCTGCAACAGCTGCTACAACAATAATCACAACAATTAATACTGCGAGTAATTTCTTTTGCAAATTGATTTCCTCTTGTTTTTTCTTTGCTATATCCAAGCAAACTGTTAATAAAAGTAACTCATAAAACGCTTTCTCTACCTAACTGAAACGCTTTTAGATTCAAATTTATGTATTTTTCTTTAAGCTTGCCTGCTATAGCTTGCTGGAATGACTCGACTTTTACTGGAATATCTGGAAGAGCCGATAAAGCTCCGAGAAGAATTGTGTTGACAACCAGCATGTTGCCTAATTTTTCCGCTATGCCAACGCCATCCACTTCATGAACCAAAGCCTTTGCCCTCAAAAGCGACATAAAATCTTCGGTTTTTTTGGGTTTAGCGCCTGCAACCATGCAGTTAGGCGGAATGTACTTCATGTTCACGATTATATCACCATTTTTCTTAAGCATTGGCAGGGCCCTTGCAGTTTCCAAAATCTCAAAACCCACAATCGCGTCAGCTTTTCCGGTTTCAATCAGGGGCGAATCAACTTTGGTGCCGATTCGTGCATAAGCAACTATTGAACCTCCCCGCTGCGCCATTCCATGAATCTCAGCCTTCGCAACATCAAAGCCATCCAGCATTGCAGCTTCGCAGAAAATGTCGCTTAAAACTACAACTCCTTGCCCACCCACACCGCTAAAGACTATGTCTAAGTTCACTTTTCCTTCCTCCCGATTGCTTCAAAAGGGCAGACGGTTTCGCAAACTCCGCAACCATAACAAAGTGAGGCGTCTATTTCGGCATGTTCCCTTTTTAGGCTGATGGCTGGGCAACCGAAAGCTTTTACGCATACTCCGCAGGCGTTGCATTCATCTTTTACTTCTCGGGGCTGGCCTCGTTCGATTAGAAGTGGGCAGGGTCGCTGGGAGATGATGACTGATGGACCTTGGTAATCTAATGTTTCTCTGATTTTAGCTGTTGCAACTTTGATGTCGTAGGGATCGATTACATCCACTTTTTCGATGCCTACTGCTTTTGCGATGTCTTGAATTTTTATTATTTTAGCCTCTGTTCCCATGGCGGTTTTTCCTGAACCCGGCGTCGGTTGATGCCCCGTCATAGCAACTACACTGTTATCCATTATGATTACGCAAACGTTAGCTCTATTATATACAATGTTAAGTAACCCAGGCATACCTGCGTGGAAAAAGGTTGAATCACCGATGACTGCAAATACTTTTTCTTTTACGCCCGCATGAATCATTCCTGCAGCTTGAGAAATTCCGCCGCCCATGCAAAGACATGATTGTACCGCATTCACAGGAGGCAAAACACCCAGAGTATAACAGCCGATGTCGCCTGTTACGATTTTATCGTCGTTTTTGCCCGTTAGGCTCAGGGCGCTTTCTGGACATGCTGGGATGCATTTTGGGTCGCCACCGCATGTGTCGCATACGATTGCTTTGTGACTGGTGGGGTTGAGTGTTATGGCGCCGAATTTACAAGCATCAATGCACCAATCGCAACCCTTGCATTTGGATTCATCGAAAACTATTGCCCCAGTTTTCTTTGACCGCGTGATTGCCTTTTCGGGGCAGGCAAGGATGCATGGTACGTTGATGCAGCCTTTGCAGGTTACTGCAGTGTTAAAAGTTTGGCCAATCCTTATCGAGCGTATGCGTGATTTGAGTGGGTTGAAGACTTTTTCTTTCTCAAACGAGCAGGCATACTCGCATATATCGCAGCCAACGCATTTTTCATTATCACACTCAACATGCTGGTTAACACTGTTTAAGGCATAATAGAACGCTCGGTGGGGACATCCGGGACAGAGAGCTGGTGGTCTTGGGGGCAAATCTACAAGTTCTGGTTTTTCAGCTTGAACCGTCAATCCCAGTTTAGCAAACGCCTGACGAACGTTATCAGGAGTGAATTCACCAATTTCTTCCAAACCCAACTGACTTTTTCCAGAAACCTCAAGATTTAATCGCTGAAGGTTCTCCTCTAAGTAAGGCCTTAATTCTTCAATAACTATGAGCTTCTTAACTTTGGAAGCAAACTTCTTTACCATTTCCGCGGGGAAAGGATGAACAAACCCCAACTTTAACCAAGAAAACTTTTTGGAATCCAAAACCGAGCGGGCATAATAATATCCAACGCCGCTTCCCACAATACCGATTTCACAGCCGTTATCCTCAACAACATTAAAATTTGAATCGTTAGCGAGATGTTTTGCCTCCGCCAGCTTTCCCTCTAAAATACGATGTTGCCTAATAGCGTTAGAAGGGACCATGACCCATTTGGAGCCATTCTTGTCAAACTCAGCTCGGCGGCCAATTTTCTGGAAGCTGCCTAATTTTACTCTTGCTTTTCCATGTGCCACCCTTGTTGTTAATCGCAAAATAACTGGCAGTCGAAGTTTTTCGCTGATTTCAAAAGCTTCCCTTGCCATATCGAGTGCTTCCTGAGGGTTGCCAGCGTCCAGCAACGGCAACTTTGAGTGAACAGCGAAGAACCGGGTGTCCTGCTCGTTTTGGCTACTGTGCAACGCTGGGTCGTCACAGACAGCAATTACCATGCCTCCTTCTACTCCAGTGTACGCCAACGTCATAGCAGCGTCTGCCGCAACGTTCAAGCCAACATGTTTCATAGAAACAATCGAGCGCACCCCAGTCATAGAAGCGCCAGCAGCGACTTCGGCGGCTACAATTTCGTTTATGCTCCATTCAGCGTAAATGCCCACTTCTTTGGCGACTTCAGCTATGCTTTCCAAAATTTCGGTGGCAGGCGTTCCAGGATATGAAGTTGCAACTTTAACAGTGGCTTCCACTGCCCCACGTGCAACCGCCTCGTCACCGTTAAGCAAGGCAAAATTGCCCGGCTTACCTGATGCAATCTTAGAAGTCATAAGTTTGTCCTTTACATTTTGCCCTTGCGCAAATCCAATACCCTTTTTGCTTTGCCTTCAGTTCTTGGAAGTTCGCCTGGCTTCACAATTTGGACGTCAGCAGATATACCTGTCACAATGTGGATTCTCTTTTGAATTTCACTTATTAAGGCGGCCTTATCGAGCTGTGGATTTTTGTTGGCTTGCTCACACAACTCAACCTTAACCACAAAAGTATCCAATGCTCCTGGTCTATCGAGAACGATGAGGTACTGAGTTGCTAATTCTGAAAAGCACATTACGGCATATTCGATTTGAGATGGAAACACGTTTACTCCACGGATAATCAGCATGTCATCTGATCTTCCGGTAATTCTCTCCATTCTTGCATGGGTTCTTCCGCATGCACATTTCTCCGTGTTGATTTTGGAGATGTCTCTTGTTCGGTAACGCAACATGGGTAAACCTGTTTTGGAGAGTGCTGTGAAAACTAATTCGCCTTCTTCTCCTGCAGGCAACACTTCGCCTGTGTCAGGGTCGATTGTCTCCACAATAAAATGGTCTTCCCACACGTGCAATCCCTTGTGCTCGGGACATTCGATTGAGACACCAGGACCACATAGTTCAGTTAACCCGTAAACGTCGAAGGCTTCTATTCCCATTTCTTTTTCGATTCGCTCTCGGATTTTATGGGACCATGGTTCAGCGCCGAACATGCCGAGTCTAAGTTTAAGGTCCTTTTGTGGAATTACGCCTTCTTGAACCATTGTTTCAGCAAGATAAACTGCGAAACTTGGCGTGCAAGCTAAAATCGTGACATCCAAGTCTTTCATAAGTTTGATTTGGCGCTGGGTCATTCCGCCGCTAGCTGGAACGATTTTTGTTCCGAGTTTTTGGGCGCCGTAGTGGAAGCCTAAGCCTCCTGTGAATAAGCCATAACCGTAGGCGATGTGGATGACGTCTTGGCGTCTTCCTCCCGTAGTGTAGATGGAGCGGGCCATGAGTTCTTGCCACATTTCCATGTCGCCTTTGGTGTAGGCACCAATAATTGGGTTTCCGGTGGTTCCGCTGGAAGCATGAATCTCCACAATATCTTCTGATTTAGCGGCTACCATGCCGAATGGGTAATTGTCCCTCAAATCGCTTTTTATGGTAAAAGGAATCTTTTGCAAGTCGTCAAGGGACTGTATATCTTGGGGTTTGAGGTTAACGCTGTCAAATTTTTTGCGGTAAAAGCTGCTGTGTTCGTAGCAGTGTTTGACTTGTTCTTTGAGCTTTTGGAGCTGAATTTTTTTTATTTCCTGTGAAGGCATTGTTTCTATTTTTTCGTTCCAGTATTTGCCATCCGCCAAGTTTCTTGTCCCCTTTGGTTAAAGGCCTAGATACACTTCTTTTATGTGACTATTAGATAAAAGTTCCCTACTCTTTCCTTCCAAGATTATCTTCCCTTCCTCAAGAACGTAGCCTCGGTCTGCGACGTTCAGGCTGTCGTGGATATTCTGTTCTACTAAAAGCACGGTTACGCCTTCTTCGTTGATAGTGCGTACAGTATCGAGAACCTTCTCAACTATAATTGGCGCTAAACCCAATGAAGGTTCATCTAAGATTAGCAATTGCGGATTAGACATTAAGCTTCGGCAGATAACAAGCATCTGCTGCTCGCCGCCGCTGAGAGTTTGAGCTAACACCTTGTCTTTCTTTTTCAGAACGGGAAAAATATCAAAAACTTTCTCTTTAGTTTCCTTAATTTTCGCCTTGTCTTTTATGCTGAAAGCGCCAAGTTGAAGGTTTTCTTCGACAGTCATGCGTGGAAAGATTTCTCTTCCCTCAGGAATCATGGTTAATCCTTTTTTGACTATCTCGTAGGTAGGCAGTTTCTCGATGTTTTCGCCATTAAACTTAATTGAACCAGTTTTCGGATGCAAAAACCCCATGATGGTTTTTACAAGCGTGGTTTTTCCTGCGCCGTTGGGTCCAATAATACTGACGATTTCACCCTGTTCAACCTTGAAGTTAACGTCGCGAAGTATTTGCACCATGCCATAAGCAGCAGATAAGTTCTCAATTTCCAGCATTACTCTTCCTCACCAAAGTTGAACCGCTTACCCAAGTAAACCTTCACAACGTTCTCGTCGCAAACCACTGTTTTTGGATCTCCTTCACAGATTTTTTCGCCATGATTCAACACAATAACATGGCTACATAATCCCATAATTACCCGCATGACGTGCTCAACGATGAGCACTGTTACTCCTTGCTTGTTGATTTGCTTGATTATTTCAATAGCTTCGTCAGATTCCTTGGGTGTAAGACCAGTAAGCAACTCATCAAGCAGAAGCATTTTAGGATTCGTAGCCAACGCTTTCGCAAGCTGAATACGACGCAATTCAACAACGTTTAATTTTTTTGCAGGCAAATCAAACTTTTCTTTACCCAAACCAACAAAACCCAAAAGCTCCTGCGCCCTAGGTAACGCCTCAGTTTTGCCAGTATATTTTTTCTCGTTGAACAGCACACTTGTTAATACGTTTTCCGTCGCGGTCATTTCGGGAAAAGACTGAACGGTTTGGGCAGTTTTGGTGATGCCCTTGGCGCAGATTTTGTAGGGCGGAAGTTTTGCAATGTTTTCTTCATTGAAGAGAATTTGTCCAGAATCGGGCTTATACACGCCACTGATGAGGTTTAACAGTGTAGATTTTCCTGAGCCGTTGGGTCCAACAAGCCCAGCTATCTCACCGTCGGCTATTGAGAAGTCAACGTTTTTTAATGCTTGAAGTCCGCCAAACCGTTTGGAAACCTCGATGCACTTTAGCAAACTTGCGCACTCCGAATAGCAAGCAATTATTCAAGTGCAAATATAAAGGTTGGTGGAAATGACATTTTCCTGAAATTTTGGTTAAAGTTAAATATTAACGGAAACTATTGGACTGTTGGTGTAATTGTTTGCCTATAACGCAAGTAAGCGTGTTTCTTGATAATCATCCAGGTTCTCTTTTTGAAACCATGTCGCAGCTGGACAAGAACAAAATCAAAGTCTTCGCCTTATCCATCGCAGACGCCGGCGAGTTTGGCTTGGTTAGATTGATAACTGAAGACCCAGAGAAAGCCAAACGTCTCTTGGAGGATGCAGAGTTTAACCTTGCAAAATCAAAAAAGAACACCGAAGTCACAGCTATTTTCATATCTGAACAAAATACGATTTCGAATATAACCAAGATTTTGGGTGACGGCGGCATAAACATTGAGTATGCTTATTCTTCAGCGGTGCACGTTGAAGGGAAGGTTGCTTTGATTCTGCGTCCTAGTAATGTTGAGCAGGCAGAGCAAATGTTAGCTGCAAACGGCGTTGCTGTTCTCTCGCTTGGGGAAATCAAAAAATACTTCCAATAACTACCTTTTTGTAATATATTTTTGTTCATACCCTATAATTCAGTAACGACAGTTTTTTTCGCTTAGTATGGGCATATATTCACAGAATAATGATTCTGAGACAATAAGCTTTAATTTGTGGCGTTTGCACGACCCTAAGCAGAGGTCAAATTAATGGTTACCACAAACCTTGACAAAATTTTCAATCCTCAAAGCGTAGCCATCATCGGAGCCAGTGATGTTGAAGGCTCAGTTGGATATGCTATAGTAAAAAATTTTACTCAGATGGGCTACACCGGCAAAGTTTATTTTGTTAACTTTCGAAAACCAGAGATTTTAGGTGTAAAAACTTACCCGACAGTTGACCAGATTCCTGAACCTGTTGACTTAGTAATCATTGCTACCCCCGCCAAAACCGTCCCAGACGTCATGGAGGAATGTGGCAAAGCACAGGTGAAAGGCGCAATAATTGTTTCTGCAGGCTTCAAAGAAACAGGTCCAGCAGGCAAAGCTTTAGAAGAAAAAATTCTTGAAGCATCCAAAAAATACGGAATCAGAATTATCGGTCCAAACTGCATTGGAATTATCCGACCCCGAAATAACCTTAACGCAACCTTCCTTGATAAGATGCCTAAGGCTGGCAACGTAGCTTTCCTCTCCCAAAGCGGCGCCTTAGGTTCCGCAATCCTTGACTGGGCACTCCACGAAAACATCGGCTTTAGCAACTTCGTCTCAGTCGGATCCATGCTTGACGTGGACTTTGGCGATTTAATTGATTATTTTGGTTCTGACCCAAAAACAAAAAGCATCCTCATGTACGTTGAAGGCATAACTGAAGCCCGCAAATTCATGAGCGCCGCAAGACACTTTGCACGAACCAAACCAATCATAGTTGTTAAGTCAGGCAAATTTTCCGAAAGCGCAAAAGCTGCTGCTTCTCACACAGGTTCCCTTTCAGGGGAAGACAGCATTTATGATGCAGCATTCAAACGCGCCGGCATTGTACGCGTTAGCGAAATAGCTGACCTGTTTAATTCAGCTGAAGTTTTAGGCACACAACCGTTGCCTAAAGGTCCAAGACTTGCCATAATAACTAATGCAGGCGGACCTGGCGTAATGGCAACTGACTCACTTATTGGACAAGGCGGCAAACTGGCAAAACTAAGCCAAAAAACACTAGACTCTCTCAACGCTGTTTTGCCTCCATTCTGGAGCCACGGCAACCCCATCGACGTTTTAGGAGACGCCAAATCTGAACGGTATAAAGCAGCCGTTGAAGCATGCCTAAACGACGACAACATCGATGGCATCATGATTATTTTCACTCAACAAGCCGTTTCAGAATCAGTAGAAATAGCAAAGAACATCGTTGAATTAGTACGCAGCAAATCCTACCAAAACAAAACAATACTTACATCATTTATGGGATTTGGCGCAGTCCAAGAAGCCAATAACATTCTAAACGCAAACAACATCCCCACTTACACAACACCCGAACAAGCCATTCGAACCTACATGTACATGTACAATTACAACCGCAACATAGACCTCCTCTACGAAACCCCCGAAGAACTCCCAGTAGATGCAGCACCACCAAAACGCCCCATAATGGCAATTCTAAGAAACGCAGCATTTGAAGACCGCGAAATCTTAACCGAGGACGAAGCCAAAAAAATACTCAAATACTATAATTTCCCAGTCGTCAAAACCGAAGTTGCCAACACCGTTGACGAAGCAATAGCGTACTCTCAGGAAATGGGGTTCCCAGTTGTCCTAAAGATCTTGTCACCTCAAATCATCCATAAAAGCGATGCAGGCGGAGTAATCTTAAACGTTAATTCACCCACCGAAGTCCGCGAAGCCTTCGATCTTCTAATTCAAAGAGCAAACGCATACAACCCCAGCGCACAAATAATCGGCGTAACTGTTCAACCCATGATTGAAAAGAAAGGTCACGAACTCATCATCGGAGGAAAAACCGACCCCGTCTTTGGTCCAGTAATTCTCTTCGGTATGGGTGGAGTCGGCGTGGAACTCTTCAAAGACTACTCAATTGGACTTCCACCACTAAACACAACCCTCATCCACCGCATGATGGACGAAACCAAAGTTTACCGCTTACTCAAAGGATGGCGTAACGCACCCGCGGTGAACCTCAAAAAACTCGATGAAACAGTGCTCATGTTTTCTCAGCTGCTAGTTGATTTCCCCCAGATAAAAGAAATTGACATAAACCCATTGCTAATTAACGAAAAAGACGCTACCGTCCTTGATGCTCGAATAGTCGTTGATAAGGATAAAGTTTGCAGGAAATTTGAGCCCCACGAACACATGGTTATCAGCCCGTACCCCAAAAAATACGAGGTACTGTGGTTACTCAAGAACGGTCAAGAAGTTCTCTTGCGCCCCATAAAACCTGAAGATGAACCCATGTGGCTTGAGATGTTCCAGAGCTTCTCAGAAGAAGCAATTCGCTACCGTTTCTTCCAAATGCTAAAAGATACACCGCATGAAGTCCGCGTCCGCTACTGCAACATTGACTACGACCGAGAAATCGCTATCGTCGCAGAAATGGTGGATAATGGTAAAAGAAAAATCCTCGGTGTTACCCGACTCAGTCTTGAATCCGACGAAAAGAGTAGCGAAATGGCTTTCATTGTAAGCGACTATTGGCAGGGTTTAGGTTTAGGCACCAAAATGGTTGATTACGTGCTTGACATCGCCAAAGAGAAAGGCATGGAAAAGGTTCACGCAATCATATTACAAGACAACTACCGCGCATTGAGCTTGACAAAGAAGATGGGCTTCAAAATCGAATACCTAACAGACGGCACCGTCAAAGCAACACTTGACCTAAAAGATGAAGACCTAGACTTTCGATGTGCACAACTAAAACTGCCCGAGCCACCTCAAACAAAACAAGAAAAGAAACCGGAAGTAAAAGTTTCTGAAAGCAAAAAAGCAATCCGCGAGCCGCCAGAAGCGGCACCCGCTTAATTTCTTTCTTTTGTATTCTGGATAGTTTTAAATTTTCAAGCATCCACCTATTAGTGGTGGAACCATAAGAAAACTCATCTGCATACTCTTGCTCATCGTTGTTTTGATATGCAGCATGCTCCTTGTTACCAACGTAAAGGCTACCACCAATGTCAGTGGACTAATCTCTTCGGATACAACTTGGACACAGGCTAACAGCCCCTACTTACTAACTGGAACCTTAACAGTGAACAGTGGCGTCACCCTAACCATTCAGCCAGGCGTAACCGTAGACCTTGCTTCATATTCCTTTCTGGTCGGAGGCACATTAAACGCTACAGGCACAAGCGACAACAACATAATCTTTCAAACCTCATATTCTTACAGTTCAATTCGAATCCAGTTCTTATCCACGAGCGAGAATTGGACTGCCACGACAAATTCTGGCTGCACAGTTACCAATTCCCTCTTTAACTCAGTCGGAATAATAGTTACGAACTGTTCACCCAAAATAAGTAACAATTACTTTACCAACAACAGATTTACTCCAATTTCAGTAAATGGTGGCTCAGTTTTGATTGTAAGCAACACGTTCGATTGCCAAGCAACAGCCATCACTGTCAGTGGTGTATCTGCTTCGCCTACAATTTCCAGTAACTTCATCAAATCCAACAGCTATGGCATTTACGTTACAGGTAACAACGCCTACATCTCAGACAACAACATAACCCGTTGCCCGACAGGCGTTTTTGTCACAGGCAACTCAACTATCACAAGAAACCTAATCACCAATAACACCAATGGAATTTACTCTCTAACCAATTTACCATGGATCGCGAATAACATAGTTGCCAATAACGGCATTGGCGTCATGGGTGGCGGAACCATACAAAATAACACCATTGGAAACAACACAATAGGTGTCGGCGTATCTATTACTCCCAGCAACATAAACCAAAATAATTTTTTTAACAACACACAATTTAACCTTGGTTTAGCGATGTCAAATGCGACCGATGCAACCAATAACTGGTGGGGAACCACTGATATCTCGGCTATTAATCAGACAATTTATGACTCTAAAAATTCTACAAGTTTAGGCACTGTCAACTTTAATCCATTTTTGACTGAGCCAAACCCCAACGCACCTGCAATTGAGAGCATAAATTATGTTCCCGTGCCAACTCCTACACCTTACCCAAGCTTAATTCCAGCTCCAACAATGACACCGTATCCAACAATTCATTCAACCCCACCACCATACCTAAACATTACAACGCCAACTCCGACGCCTACACCAACAGATACCCCAACACCCATACCAACACCATCCCCCCAACCAACCCCAAGCCCAATCCCCAAAAAAATGCCCGGCACACCGCTGAATCTGGCAGACGCATCATTTATTGAAGGTATCTCGCAATTCGACATAACAAACGTAGCTAAACTCGTGCTCATTGCCTTAGGGATCATGTGGTTAATCATAATCTTGGTTTATATTGACCGCGATTTCGGCAAAAAGACCACAAGAAAAGTAAGAAATAATGTCTGTTAGGAGCAAAGACGAAGATGGTTGAGACGTTTTATCTGCACTTAGAATTCGCAGCCAAAAATGGCGGATGGTCCATTAATTTGCCTTTTTTGTGCAATAAATGCGGGGTCTGCTGCACCTTAGATGATTTCTTGACTGCAGGAGAAATCAACGCCAAACCCAAAGAGCAACCCGACGTCTTTGCCAAAATGAAGATCGTTACCGAAGAACTTGGTAAGATGTGGGGAGCTGACGAAGAAAAATACGACCAATACATCCAACGCAAACCCTGTCCCTTTTTAGTAGAGAATGCCTGCTCTATCTATGAGATTCGACCTGAAGGGTGCCGCCGATTTCCCAACACCAAATTTGGCATGCTCACACAAGACTGCGAACCGTTGAATCGATTCAAAAAGCAACGCACAGCCTTAAAGAAAGCAAGAGCCACCAAAGAAACCTACCACTCAACAGAGGCAAACATTAAGCCGGTAAAATATGCAGAAAACCAGTTCCAAGCGTGCCTCACAAAACTACGTCAAGCTGGCATAACAGACGACGAATTAGCCCTTTTCAACGCCTTCAACGGAAGATAAATTGCCAATCTAATATTTCAGTTGGGCATACCTGAAGCAGCAGACTAAGTGGTCGTTTACTAACCCAGCAGCTTGCATGAAAGCGTAGCATATGGTGGGACCAACAAATTTGAAGCCCCTCATTTTCAGTTCGCAACTCATCGCTCTGGATAGCTCTGTCTCGGCTGGCACTTCAGAAAAATCGTTGAAGACATTCTGAACGGTTTTTCCATCTACGAACTTCCAGATGAACTTATCAAAGGAGCCGAATTCTTTTTGGATCTTAAGAACCTGCTGCGCATTAGTTATGGTCGCCAAGATTTTGGAACGGTTCTTAACTACACCAGGCGCTACCATTAAACGCTCAACATTGTGGTCACTGTACTCTGCAATTTTTTTTGGTTCAAAGCCGTCAAATGCCTTCCTGAACATTTCTCGCCGGTCCAAAATCAGCCACCAAGACAATCCCGCCTGAAACGCATCCAAAACCAAAAACTCAAACAACTTCACATCATCGTGGACAGGAACGCCCCATTCTTCATCGTGGTACCTCAGATAGAGGGGCTTGTCAACGTTCCAACATCTCTTTAGCGGCGCAGTCATGGTTTGTTCACCCTTAAAGCAGAGTTAAAAGCTACTTGAGTTCTTTTCCTATACTCCAAGCTTTGGCGAATTTTTTGCCCAACCCATAGTAGCTCTGGTCATTCATAACAAACAAAATAGGCTGCACCTTCTCAAAATCTACCTCACCGTCAGTTAGGACTGATTCGTCGCAGAAGGTGTTTACAATTTTGCCAATGAATATATCGTGGCTTGGGAAATCAACAGTTTTTACAAGTTCGCATTCCATGTTGATGCTGCATTGTTCAATCATGGGGGCAGTTTTGAGTTTTCCATAGAACGTTTTGAAAATGGCTGCTTTGTTCTCGGTTTTTCCTGAAACTAAGCCACAGTGGTCGGTTTCTTTAACCATCGCTGTGGATGGTATGTTGATGCTGAAGGTTTTGGATGCTTTAATGCCTCCGTTTGTGTAGTGGCGTTTGTTCATGCCAAGCGAAACCGACTCAAGTTCCATAATGCCCATATGCGCTATGGTGACGTAATTGGGTTTTCCACCAACCAAAGCTCCAATAAGAGTGGTCGGCATTGGATAAAGACAGTTTTTTGCACCAAGTTCAATCTTCATTATTTAAACCTCAAAAAATTCTTGCCTATTGAAAAGTGTTTTTCTTAGTATTTTAAGTAAGCGACGAATAACGCCAATTGCTTGTTCATCTATTAATGTTAAGACTGTGTTTACAGGATTTTCTCAACTATAACTAATAAAGAACTAGCGGCTTTTTTTTGAAACTCTTATATACGCCATTTGATAATTTCTCTGTTGAGTGTCATGGCTGAAGTTTGTTCAACGTGTGGACTACCTAAAGACCTTTGCGTTTGTGGAGAAATAGAGAAAGAGCAACAGCGCATTCGTATACGTCTTGAAACCCGAAAATTCGGCAAAGCAACTACCATTATCGATGGCATGGATGATAAGAATTCGAATTTGACAAGCATTGCTCAAAAACTCAAAACATACTGTGCATGCGGCGGAACCCACAAAAACGGGCAAATCATGCTCCAAGGCGACCACCGCGACCGCGTACGCGATTTCCTTGTTAAGATGGGTTATCCACAAGAAAACATCGAACTACAATAATCGCGTAGTCCCCAAAGCAAGGTGAATGGTTCTTAATGAAAAAGTCAGATGGCATCCGCGATATTCTTAAAAACACCAAACATCGAAAACCCACCCAAATTTACTGTCCTCGATGTGCTAGCCCAAAAATCAAGTTGTCTAGTAGTTTAGATATTTGGTTAACTCCAAGGCAATACTACTGTGAAAACTGTGGTTACCTTGGCATAATTGTTATGGAACTCGAAGAAAAAAACGAAGATGAAAAAGAAAAAGAAGAAACTTAGATTTGCTCAAATTAAGAAATATGCCCTAATCGGGCAATTCAAGATTTAATTGTTTTTTGAGTGTCTTGTAGCGGTTGCGCACTGTTACTTCGGTAACGCCGGCGGCTTCAGCGATGTCTTTTTGAGTTTTCTTCTCGTTGTTTTGCAGGCATGCAATGTATAGGGCAGCAGCAGCTAAACCCATCGGGTCTTTTCCTGCCGCAGCACGCTTTCGCCTTGCTTCACGAAGAATTTGGATAGCTGCACCTTGAGTTTTGCCTGAGATGCCTGTTTTTTCAGCAATCTTTGACACGTATGTTAGTGGGTCAGCGATGGGCATATGAACGTCGAGTTCTCGCAATAGGAGTCTGTAGCATCTTGCAACATCTTTCTTGTCAACTAGGCTGGCTTCTGCGATTTCTCGGAGGGTTCTTGGGGTTCCGCTTCCACGGCACGCAGCATACAACGCGGCTGCGGCTATTGCTGCAATTGAGCGACCGCGAACTAAGCCTTTGTCGAGTGCTTTGCGGTAAACGACAGCGGCTTTTTCTTTAATTGGTGGAGGTATGTAGACTTTATCTGATAAGCGGTCAAGTTCAGCCATGGCTTGGGCAAGGTTGCGGTCAATGGATGAGTGAACTCTACTTCGAATTTGCCATTTGCGAAGACGCCACATCTGCAGCCTAGTTGAAAGGGGCAGTTTTCTTCCAAACGCATCACGGTCCACTTGGCTGATGGCTGTGGATAAGCCTTTGTCATGAACGGAATAAGAAGTGGGAACTCCAACTCGGCTTCTGGAAGCTTTTTCTTCTTGGGTAAATGCGCGCCATTCAGGTCCTTTATCCATCATCTGCTCGTAGACGACCAGTCCGCAGTCGCCACATACGGTTTCTCCTGTATCGTAATCGTGAACTAAATTCTCGCTACCGCACTCTGGGCACTTGTCTTGCAAGCGCTGTGCTGTTTTGGGTGGTGTTTCTTTTTTGCTCAATCTCTCTACCTCGATTTTGCTATGCGTAGAACCGTCACCAAGGCCATTTGGCTAGAAAGTAGTATATTCGGCCCGCGCAAACTATGCAAAGGAACGGACCTAATATTTAAGATTTGTGGTTTATTAAACTTATTGCACATAATGGTTTCGAATTGCCCAAAATATCAAAATTCGCATATGGAAAATAACATAAAAAAGTGTAAAAAAGATCATAACTGCGTGAGGAAAAACGTCACTTTATATCATAAATCTCAATCAATAATCAAAGAAAACCTAATCAACTTCCACCGCCAACCGTCAGAACGCTTATTAACAAAAAAGCCACCCATAAACCTCTAACAATAAATAAAACAGTGCTAATTGAAACCGTGCAGCCCGGTGGTGTAGTGGTCAAGCATAGAGGGCTTTGGACCCTTTGACGAGAGTTCGAATCTCTCCCGGGCTACTTTTCGCGCATCTTGAGTTGGAGTTTTTATTCAAACCATTAAGCGAGATTAAGATAATATTAGATCGAACATCAAAGGTCAAACCACCCCAAAGATAAGGCAGGTTTTAGATAAACGGACCCGAGAGTTCGGGCGCGGACTTAGTATTAACTTCGAAAATTCGTCAATTAGATAGAATAAGATTCACGTTAACTTTACGATAACAGTTTAGATTTTCACTTTGCAAATTTCGTATACAATCAAATGCGGATATTTCAAGTAAAACCTGTATAAATGAGGATTTTCTTTTTCCAATTCAACACTTGGATTGGGCTCATAAATCCTAAAAATAGCCAAGGAATTCTCGCTAAGAGCGCTCGTCATTTCATCAAGGGTAAACCAATGGTGCGGATTGTCTTTAGCATTGTACTCTATTTTGTAATTAGGCAAACGTCCATGAAAGCGTCCTTTGCTTGAGGAAGTTATGCCTTTCGCAAGTTGACCAAAAAACGGATGCGCCTCAATAATAAAAAATCGACCCTCATCTTTCATAACTCTTCTAATTTCGCTTAAAGCCTGAGTGAAATCCTTATGATTATGCATTTGTCTACAATAGTCAAAACTCACAATCGTATCTATCGCGACAATATAGTCAAACTTTTCAGACGGCACATTTTTTGCAAAATCAAGAAAATCCCCCTGCAAAAACTCTACATTTTCAAGTCCTAGTCTTTGCTTAAGTTCATTTGCTTTCGAAATCAGAAATGCACTTCTGTCAATTCCAGTTACGTGTGCTCCATGTTTGGCTAAAATCTTGGAAAAGTAACCTGGTCCACATCCAAAATCGAGGATTGTCTTTCCAGATATTTTTTCTTTTGTAAAAAATTGGGTAACGAAATTTTCTACACAATATTTGTAGTATACTCGGCTTTCAGGTCGTATGTCTGAAACGTCATCGTAAAATTTCATTTTAAACCATTTTTCCATAGTCCCTTGCTGCTCATCATATTCCTTCAAAGTCTCACCCATTGCAGTTGTTATTGAATTGTTGACAGCCGACGCCACCAGCTTATTGATGTTTTGCAGGGACATATTTGAACCATAATTGTCTATGATTTTTTCGCCAAATGCAGAATTTAGCCATTCTTTGTACTCGGGCAACATTTTTTCGATGACTTCACGGACGGTTGATTGCAGTTTTGCATAAATTTCTGGATCTAACTTTTCAAAATATGGAAGTTTTTCCGAAGGTGCGTTCAGGCGTTGATTTTGTTTTTTGGTTTTTGTATGTCTTTTAGAGAGGGTTTTGGTTGTTGGTTTATTTTTAGGCAAAAATAATCGCTGCTCTCTTTATGATCTCTCAAGATAATATTTATGTTTTTTTGCAGGATATGGAATCAAAAAGGAAACTGGCGGAATGCAAAGAAAAATGGTAGCCACTACACCTTTACTGCGTAAATGGTCGAGCGATTTTCAGTTAATGGCGTTCGGTTTCTGAACTGCGAAGCTTCTTATTTGAACTGCTCTTTCAAAGCTTGACGAATTGCTCCCATCATAGCCTCGTTGACAGCATTAACAACCTTGTCATCAATGTTTTTAGCTGGCGTGGGACATTGGTTGCTGCATGCACTGCACAATTGTGTTGGGCAGTCATTTCCACATGAACTACACAGCTCTACTGGACAATCGTTTCCACATGAACTACAGATTTCTACCGGGCAATCGTCGGCTGCTATCAATGAAGAATTTACCCATCGCTGATATTCCGGCAAAGTTTTTGCTACAGCATCACGTATTGTTGATTGCAGCTTTGCATACATTTTAGGATCCAGTCTTTCAATAGTTGGCATTTTTGCCAAAGTTTTCTGTAAACGCTTCTTTTGGGCTGGAGTCAATTTTTTTTCCAATGGAACAGCTTTTGATTTTTTTAAGGAAGAGTTGAGTATACGTTTATTTTTTGCCAAAAACAATCACTACATTGAGGTATTAACTCGCTTTATTTAATGTTTATTGTGAAGTAAAGTTGGGGGCTGGATTATTGGACAGAATTCTTCAACCGTTGGCTTCTGAACATTGGTTTTTTTGAGATTCCAGCAAGAAATTGTATGAAATTAGGAGCTTTAGTATTTCATTTTGAAAAGCACAGAAGTAGTCTTCTTTTATGCCAAGTTGGCCAGTTTTAACATAGATATCGTAGGCGCATCCTCCGCCGCAAATTCCAATCGCCGCACATCGCATGCAATCTTTATTTTTTAGAGTGCCTATTTCCAGCCATTTGTGAAATAATGGTTCTTCTTGAATTTTCAAATCATCTTTAATTGGAATTTGACATTTACCCGACGGATAGAACGCATGACATGGTCCGACTGTTCCGGTTGGCGAAAAAAATAGTAGCTGACCAAAGGCTGGGCAATCATATATGTGAAATATTTCTTTGAAAAAATAATTTGCTCGCCGATTATCAATGCGATCTTCAAACATGTGTAATTCTTTTGCTCTCAAGTAGGCCGCAAAAAGATGATGCGCAAGCTTTTTGGGATCTGGCACCTCAAATTCGGTTGGCTCTTTAAGTCTGGTTAACAAGTTGAAGCCTATGGTTCTGATTCCCAGTTTTTGGATAAACTCTATTATTTCTTCTGCGTGCTCATAGTTCTGTTTTGTGATTGTGCATGATATTCCTATATTTAAGCCTGCTTCTTTCAGAAGAGCCAACGCTTTAAGTGCTGAATAGAAGGTTTCTTTTCCATCGGTGAAAACGCGGTTTCTATCAATGTTGGCCCATCCGTCAAGCGACAATCCAACGGCAACGTCGTGTTTTTTAAGTTTTTTAGCTATCTCTTCGGTTATTAGGCTCCCATTTGTTACGCAGGAAAACAGGAATTTCTTAGATGCCTGCTCGAGCTTCTCAATAATGTAGAAAACAATTTCGCTGTTGCTAAACGGCTCTCCCCCATAAAATGTAACCCTGAATTCTGGAACTTGCTTTGCCTCGTTGATTAGAACATTTATGACTTTATCCGCTAAATCCTTGGACATCACTGTACTTGGTCTTTTCAGATTGTTTTCTATAAAACAGTAACCGCACCTGAAATTGCAGAAGTCAGTCACCAAAATATAGCCAAGGCTAGGTTGGGGGCTTTTCCTAAGCAAGCTGGCAGCAACGGCATCAAACACTTTTTTCGCATCAAAACCCCGAGGGACAACAAATTTTAGTTCAATTAACTCCTTGATGTCGCTACTGCGGATTCCGCTGCTTAGATCTGCCAAAATCTTTTCGTACTTTTTGTTGGTTAAATATATTTTTTTGAGAGTTAAAGAATTGAAAAGGCACTTCGTTGATTCATCAATATCGAACAGGTGGACAAACGGCGAAAGAATTAACTGGGCAGACTCTTCTCGGAGCATTTGCTTAGAAGGCTGGTTCTTATTTATAATCTCATTAACATCTTTAGACTGTTTTTTGCTCATTTACCCACCTAAAAACAATGCCATCTTAAATGTCCCTAAACTAACAAATTATTAAAATCTTTCCTAAAATCTCAATGGCGGCACTTTTAATCCATATTCAGATCAGCTTTAAAACTCTAGAATCCAAAAAACACGACAAGTTATGAAGCGACAAGACATAAAAGCAACTAAAGGACCTGTCTAGAAACATGAAGAATATAGACCAACCCAAGGGTGAGTCTCCATCCCAGCTTATAGACGCAAGAATCCAGCAGCTAGGCGACTGGCGCGGAGAAATGCTTTCCCGCATCCGCGCTTTGATCAAGCAAGCCGACCCTGATGTCGTGGAGGAAGTAAAGTGGATAAAACCCACCAATCCATTGGGAGTTGCGGTTTGGTCTCACAAAGGGTTGATTTGCACCGGTGAAGTCTACAAAAATGCCGTAAAGATGACCTTCCCCAGCGGTGCTTCTTTGAGCGACCCTTCGGGTCTTTTCAGCTCCTGTCTCGAGGGTAGCGCGAGGCGTGCAATTGATTTCCACAAGGGTGAAAAAGTCAATGAGGAGGCCCTGAAGGCTCTTATTCGTGCAGCGTGGCGCACAACATCTCCTCTAACTGAGCCAGATAAAGAGAAAGGTGTATGTAAATTCCCTGCTCATTTAAGATTGTTGTCTTAGCCCAACCACGTTTCCGTCAACGTCCTTGACCTGAGCTATCAATAAACGGCCACCTACGTCCTTAACATCTTGTACAACAACAGCACCGACCTTAACCATTGCTTGGAGACTGCTTTTGATATCCTTTACATCAGTGTAAGCAATGGGTCCCATCTTAGAGTTAGGGTCTAAGCCGACTTCCATGTTGCCAACCTTATAGCCTACATAGTAGGGGCTTGCGACATACGGTTCGGCGTCTAAAAACTTGCTATAAAATGCTTTAGCTTTTTCTACATCTTTAACCGGATAGACAATAAGTTTAATGTTTTGTGACATATTATATCTCCACTAAAATTAATGACTAATAACTGTACAATCAATTTGCTTGATAAAGTTATTGTTAATGAGACAAACCATTCCCGCAGCAAACCTGGAAATAGTTAACATTTAGAAGGAGAAAAACGGGTTAATTTCTGCTGAATCTGCTGTTTTTCTTCTTTCAATTTAATGTCACCGGTTTACAAAAACAACAATGCATGCCATCCTAATTTGTCCACAGATCTTCCCAAAATCAAAAACTGAATGTTAGAAGTAGTCGTCTAGGAGATTTGCTTAGACAACTACTACCAGATACAGAAATTAAATTAGAAGCAGCTCGTTAACTGTTAGACGAAGTGCAATTTTTTCAACTTCCTTCTTCTTTTTAAGATATTTCTCCTTTTCTCAAATTTCGAGGATGTCGATCAGCTCTGTATCTTTTTTTTAAATTTTTCCAGCAAAATAGTTGGAAATAAGCAGAAGGTAGAAAAACAATCTCCCACATACTCTTAGTCTTAGGTGTTCAAGTTGGCGTTGGATTGTTTTCTGCCTGACAAAACGATTCTTATAGACGCTTCAGGATGGAGCGACCTCTTACTAGGCGTTGTGGTAGGTGCACTAAAACCCCCCCACCCAATGCTCATGGAGCGACGAATTCCTACCGCGTCCTTTCAGCCTCCTAACTTTAAAAACAAAAAATACTTAGAAGACGCCATAAAAATCGCCAACGAAATCATCACCGTAATGCAGCCGGACGCTGAAACATGCTTCAAAGTTTGCACAGAATACGTCTTATCCAGCGTGGCCTTGTACTTAGAAAGTCAAGGGTTCAAAGTTACAAGAGTTGAATCCACCGGCGAGCTCAAACCGTTGGTTGACCAAGCCTACATAAGATGGTGTGTAGAAAAAGGCGTGCCCGAGGAGATCCTGAAGGATAAACGGCGTTTTTGGGTATTTCTGGATTGGGTTGCTGAAAATCCTCATCTAAGGGAGGGGCTTGTGAAGACTGGGTGGGCAAGCTGGGAACAAAAATGGCGCGAAGAAATATACAAAAACCCTAAACTAACTCGACCAAAATAATTTGATTCAGAAACCTTTCGTGACAGCCATGGCTAAAACAAAGAAAATAATAGGGCACAATCAAACATCCAAACAATTAACCCTCGACCATCTGCCTAATACACCAAAGCATGAATCCACCGAAACCACAGCGCAAGTTCAAGAGAAAAGAATAATCATTACTGAAGTTGGTACCGTAACTAAAGAGGATGAGTTAGCCGTAAAAATAAGCTTCAAACTCTTTCCCTCAAAAACTGCATTTTCAAGAGTGCAGTCAGATTTATCGTTTGATAACCCAAAAATCAGTTCCGTTCCGGTTAGGATTCCTCAGGGGCCTTTATCGGCAGACGAGTTTGAACTAACGCCCGTGCTGGATATGAAAGGAGTACCTGCAGGAGTTCATAACATAAGAGTAGAAATGTATGAGTTGTGGTCTTCAGGTGAGAGGCTTTCCGAAGCCGCCAAGGAAGTGAATGAGGATTATGTGCCTCAAACCCGCGAATCCAAGTTCGTTAAAGTTCCAATTGTTAAAAGTGTTGCAGGGGCTGATTTAGCGGTGGTCTCTGAATCCGAGAGGGAAGTTTATCGAGAAATTGAAAAAACAATGAAAAAGGAGCAATTAAGCCAACGGGACGACTGGTAGTTTTTCCAGTTGAACCTTAAGAGGTTATTTCTTTTTTCCTTTTGGAGGAAGTTGACTTAACATAGCTTTCTTTTTTGCTTCTTTTTCTCTTTCAAGTTTCTTTCTTTGTTCAAGCTGTGTATTTTTATTTTTTCTACTCATAACGCTCATATTTCGACACTACAACAAATAAGTAACAATTCTCACACTAAAACGTTATCTTTTTAAATTAGACCTTTTCATTTGTCAAAAAAAAAACTTATCATCGATTTATTCATTTTTATCGAAATCGTTATGAGATAAGAAGATAATATTTACTTTGGTTTGCTCGTTTGGAGTTCAAGGATTTTGACGACTAAGACTTTGCTTTGCGGTTGCGTTTACGAAGAGAACGAGTGGATGCTTGTTCGAATCAAAGAGTGTGAAAAGCATCATAAGGAACGGCATAAGAAAGTAGAGTATCGTCCAAAAGCAGAATGCAATCGTAATGATACGAGAGGCGAATAAGACTAATTAACTCCATCTGTGAGTTTATAGTTTCTAATTAAGTCGCTATTATTTTGACTTAACCGTTATTATTTTAACTATGATACTGGTAGTGTTATATAGTGAGATTACCGCATATATAGTGTGAAACAGATTGTCTAAACAAGAGAAAATTAAAAGCAAGCATGTAGTCGCAAAAGTAACTCCGGTCAAAGAAATCCCAGAAGGAAGAAAAATCGCCAAAATACCCGAATATGATGTGGTCTTCAAACAAATAGTTGAAAGCTCTGAAAAAATGTTCAAAATTGAAGTCGAAGGCAAAACCGTACGGTCAATGTACGCTCCATTTACATTCAGAGTAAAAAAATTCAACCGAACACCAGACAGAAAATTCAACCTAGCACTCAGGGTACGCAACAAAGAAATTTACATTGTGAAGTTAGAAAAGAAGGACTAAAATTTTTATCTTTTTCCCCAACCTTTTAACTATTACATCAGGATTGTCTTTATCAAATTTTATGATGCATCTTAAGAAAGAAAATCCACTTGACATACGAAACCGACAGTTTAGTGAATATTTGAACGCTTTCTTTGACCGCATGGTTAAACGTTGAAAGAATCAAAGTTGGAAAAAGAAAAACGATTGATACGTATTAGTGAAGAAGCTTTGTTGTTTGCCAAGTATTTGAGAAACGAAAAGAAAGACTGGAATCCAAGAATAGCTAATTGGAAGCTTGCGTGACAAGTTGAGTTAGTAAAGAAACCTTAGCTGTTCTTTTACGGAACAGGCTGTTCTCTGGGGAGAGTTATGAGTAACAGTGATTATTTCTAAGTTAGAGAATATGAAACCAAAGATAACACTACTCAGCTCAGTGCTTATTTTATTTTTATTAGTTCCCTCAATATCTGCAACACAAATTACTAATGTTGCACCTACACCATATACAACTTACCACAAAGGTGACCTATACACTACTGTTTATTTTCCAAGTGAAATAACTCCACCAAATGGAACAAAACCACCAAAAATAGAAATCACATCTATGTTTAACTGTTCTGTAATAGCTTCAAATAATCTACCTTAACTTTTAATTTGACTTTGGTTTCACCAACCGCTTTTTATTCTATTATTCTTCAAGGGGTCTGTTACAAACCAAGTTGGCAATCAGGTAATACTACTATTGACTTTGGTTCAAATAACAAGTTTTACAATAAGACGTTAGCCTTCTCAATCTCTTCTACCAATATGACGGATGGAACAAAATCAGTTACAGTTTATGCAAGCACAATGTATGAGTTTAAAACAAGCAGAGAGAATGTTGCAGAACCAGTTAGTGGGATTAAGGGGATTCCTCCTTATGGAAACTATCTCCATTATTCTAATTATTACTTTATAGAAGGCTCTTCCTCTGTTAACTTTATGATTGATACTTCCCCAACAGCTACACCAAGCGTAAACAATGATTCAGGTTCAGGTTATAAAACCAACATTCTCCTGTATACAATTGGAATAATTACTCTTCTGATTGTGGCTGCTGCTTTGTTGGTTTATCACAAACGCAGAACCAAACAATTTAGTCCAGAAACCTTTACTGGACTTAGTCAAGGAAGCTGTACAAGAAGTCTTATAACGAAAACTCTTCCAACAATAAAGTGGTAGCTATGAGTAAAACTATAGCTTTAGCAATTGTTTTGGTCTTTCTAACAGCATCAAGCATAATTACCTTTTTGCCGGCCAAAGCTGAAACTAAAGCCATCATTGTTCCAGATGATTACCCAACTATATCTGATGCATTGATTGCTGCTGCCGACGGTGACACCATATGTGTGAAGAAAGGAACCTACAAGGAGGGTACATTGGTGATAAACAAAACAGTGACCCTTATAGGCGAAGACCCAAAAACAACCATAATACAAGACCCCTGGTTAACTCCTCATTGGGACCCCTCTTCATCACCTTTTCCTCCACCAAAACCCACCACCATACAAGTTAAAGCAGACGATACGACGATTTCAGGATTTACTATCACAGGCAACGCTATTCCTCTAAGCATTCTTGCTAACAGAGTTCAAGTCATTGCCAGCATCATGGATAGTATTGAAGTGTATGGCAACAATAATACCATCAGCCAAAACAGCATAAAAACATACGTCAAATGCGATGGTTCGTACAACAACTTTCTAAGTAATCCAATGATTGGCGGAGGGTACGACGGCTTTTTAGTTAATGGAGATTTTAACGTAATTTACAACAATAGACTTTCGGGTTGTTCCATTGAAGTGAGGGCAAAAAATAATACCATAGCAAAGAACAGCGGTTATTTCTCTCTAAGCTTAACCAAGAGTTCTTCAAATAACGTAGTTTTAGGCAACCGAATAAGTGGAGACTTACTTCTGATGGGGTTCAACAATACTTTCTATGCAAACGAGATTACTTATGTGGGAATAGGTGGATTTCACGGTGGCACCACGGATGCGGCATATAATAGTTTTTTCCAAAATAACTTTGTTGGCAAAGCACCTGAATTTTCAGTTAGCACTAAAAATCCTGGTACTCTCTTTTGGAATAACGGTGGAAAAGGGAACTATTGGCGTAGTTTCAATGGCACCGACTCAGATACCGACGGGGTAGGAGACACAACCTACCAAGTATATGCCGAGTACCACTATTTTGATGGCGCCATTCGTGAAGATACAACCGTTTCTTTGGGTCAGGACAAATATCCACTCTTGTTAGCTTTTGAAATTGATAGCGTAAAATTTGATAAGTCCAAAATTACAATCCCTGTAGTTGTGTCAGAGTCGTTGTTAACTGTTCTTTCGCCTCAAAATAATAAAACCTACAATGTGAAAGATGTATCGCTTAATTTTTCAATATCTCAACTGGCTAAATTGGTAAGGTATAGTTTGGATGAACAAGATAATGTTACGGTCGCTGGTAACTTTACGCTTACCGATTTAGCTAATGGTGTACATAATATAACATTTTATGCCGATGACCCGTTTGGGAATACCCAAGCATCAGGAATAATTGTTTTCAATGTAGAAGTTCAAGCGTCTTTTCCTGTTGTTCTTAGGTTCGCTGTTTCTGTTGGAGTAGTCGCCTTGGCGGTTGCTGGTTTGTTGGTATACTACAAAAAACACAAGACGAAAACAGCTTGATACTTATTGGGTGGCTGTTCTTTTTGGGGAACACTGTGTTCCTCTGGGAGAGCTAAAAGTCAGATTGTTGCATACACAATTAGGGTTAATCATGAATCGTCAGTCAAGCAGGGTAACCGTGTTTGCGGTGGTTCTTTTGGGTTTACTGTTGATTGGGCTCCAACCTGTTTTAGGTAGCACTGTGGGTCCAGTTTACCTCTCTGACTACATCACCGTCTACAGCCCCGTCAACACAACCTACAACACCAAAAACATCCTCTTCAACTACACTGTTGGCGTCGGCATAGGCATGCACATTTCCCTAAATTACACCCTGGACGGAACCCTAGCAGACGCCATGCCCTTCACAGTCATAAACCCAAACGAGCTGCACGTGATGTATTTAGCGCGTGGTCAAGTACAGTTGCCCGAGTTATCAGAGGGACAACATACTTTGACAATTGCATACTATACAGACTTTAACTTCTACAAAGATGCACATTCTTACGTGGACACAATTCATTTTACCGTCGACTCAGCGGCACCCGACGTTGTTTTAGATGCAACCCCACCCAACATAACCATACTAACACCTAAAACAAACCAAACCTATGCAGGCGCAGTCCTGTTAAATGTGCTCCTAAGCGAACTAACCACACCATTTACAGTAAACATAGACGGAAACAGAACCATAACTCTGCCAGCGCAAAACACCACTCTAACCGACTTAACTGTAGGCAAACATAGCCTCTCCATTAAAGCAAACGACCTTGTAGGAAACCGAGGGTACTCAAACAGAGTCAGTTTTTACGTGACTCAACCCACGTCAACACATACGCCAACCCCAACGCTTACACCAACTCCAATGCATACACCAACCCCAACGCCTATAATCCCAACAAGTAGCTTCAATTCGCAATTAATGCTTCCAATAATTGCGGTTGTAGTTTTAGCCGTTGTAATTATCTCTTTGTTGCTTTTTAGACTATATGAAAGACGAGTGAGAAAGTAACTCTTGCTGGCTAGTCCGGTGCCTTCTTGGCCCTTGCGGCCGATTTTTAGACTGGGCTTGACCTGAGCTGCTATAGAACTGGGCATTCGCCCGTATGAGAGATTGCAGCCTGAAAGCCAGCAGGAGAAAGAAAAAAAATGGTGAGATATGTAGGAGTAGATGTTGGCAAAGCCAAATGCAGAGCAGCAATAATGAATCAAACCGGCGCCATCGAGAGCGAATTCTTCTTTGAAAACAACACTAAAGGAATAGAGTCTTTGACGTCTATGCTAACTGTTGAGGATCAGGTTGTTATGGAATCTACAGGGAATTTGTGGCTAAGCATATACGATGCATTGGATAATAGAAGCATTAAGGTAGTGCTGGCTAATCCATTGAAGACTAAAGTGATAGCTTCAGCGAAAATAAAAACTGATAAGGTGGATGCTAGGATTTTGGCGCATTTGCTGAGAGCTGATCTTGTTGCTGAAAGCTATGTTCCGCAAGGAAGCATACGTGAAATGCGAGGTTTAGTTAGGCATAGGCTGAGCTTGGTTAGAATGCGCACGGCTATAAAGAACAAGGCACATGCAATCGTTGACAAGTATAGTTATCGTTGTGAATTCTCAGATATGTTCGGTAAAGGTGGAATTGCTTGGATGAGGTCACTGATACTTAATGAGCTTGATAGACTGATTTTGGAAAACCATCTTTCGCTGATTGAATCTATTAACTTGCAGGTCGGGATGGTGGATAAAGCTATTCGAAAAATCGCTTGTGAGGATGAGGATGTTCGGTTGCTACTTAGCTTGACTGGTGTTGATGTTTATGGTGCATTGTTGATTCATAGTGAAATTGGTCCGATAACGCGGTTTAGTAGTTATAAGAAGTTGATTTCTTGGGCTGGTTTGGCTCCGTCGGTGCATCAATCTGGGAATGTTGAGTATACTGGTAGGATTACTAAGCGTGGTTCTAGCTTGTTGAGGTGGGTTATGGTTGAGGCTGCGAGGACTGCTGTGCAGTATGATGAGAAATTGGCTGGGTTTTATGAGCGTGTGAGGGCTAGGCGTGGTGATCAGAAGGCTGCTGTTGCTGTTGCTTGTAAGATGCTTAAGATTGTTTGGTTCATGCTAAGTAGGCGTGAGGTCTATAGCTGTGCTAATACGAGGCGTTATGGAGAAAAGCTAAAAAAGATTGGTGCGTAGTTTGGTTTACTGGCTTTCAGGATAAGTTGGTCGCTGGCTTAGAGAACCGTCTTTCATGAGAGAAGGCATCGAAAAACAATCTCTCAAAACCAACCCAACGTTTAAAAAAAAGCATAAACTAAATTTTAAAGGAAAAGTTTGATAAACTCAACTTTCTTTGTATTGAAAAAACATCTAAGGATATTTTTAATTAAAAACTTTAGTTCTTTCTTTCTGTGTTTGTCTGTCTTGTGTGTGCTAAAGGAGAGAGAGAGAGTAGTAGTAAAAGTAGTTAGATGAAAGAAGTAGTCAATAGTAGTTAGTTAGAAGCATAGGGGAAAAAGACTAAAATTTTATCCTTCAATAGTCTTTTGTTTTATTAAGAAGAAAATAAACATTATTAGATTTTTTCAATTAAACTGCTTTTAAAATTCGACCTGGTTATTTTGCTTTGGAAGGTTGTTTGGGCGATTTGTAGAAGAGCAAAGGCAAAGCAACCAGAGGCAGCGCCAGCATCCATAAGTCCATGTTGTGCCCAAGGAACCACGCATACCAATCATTCCATACATTGCCCGCAAAGAAGACCCAACTGAAATAGTTCCATAAAAAATACAATCCAAGCGCAAGCAATATGACGCCGATTGCTTGGTGTTTGAGGTCTTCCAAGTTTTCCACGTGGACAGATTTCTTGGTGATGTAGCCAGAGTATATTGCCAACGCTAGTAAGCCGAACGCTGTTGTGATAAAACTTACCAAGTGTTCCGGGTGGGGAATTAGTTGTTCTACTCCGTTGACTTGCATGGGTACAACCCAAAGATATTCGATTCCTTTGGTTCTAATGATACCTACCCATATGCTTGTATTAATCAACCAGAAAACAACAATGTAGAGTGTACTAGTGATAAGTCCCCACTTCACAGGCGCCTTTAGAGATTTGTTGGGGTTTAACTTGAAAGCAAAGACGAACAGGATGATTGGGAGAACTATTGCTTCCATTACACTTGGAATAACGCCCAAAAACAACGAATTTAACAAGTTAATTAACGATCGGCCATGAGCAAGCGTCTGATCAAAGCTTTGAACAGTATAGCCTGTGGTTGCGCTAAGACCCAACCAATAAATTCCCTCAAAAACCAAAACAACTCGCAGAACTGTGTACATTGTGGGTTTTGAAAGCTTCTTTTGAGAAAAGTAAGCGATGATAGCTGCGAGAGCTATAATGCTGGCTGCAAACCTGAAAACCAGGCCGACGGTTGCAAAGATATCTTCCGTTAAAATCATGGTTCCAAAGGAGCCACCTCCAAGGCGGTTCCATTCACCAATCCATGAGAGCGTAAACATTGCGTGCAAAGTGAATAAGAAATATGCAACAATAACTGTTAGTAATCCTAATTTTATTGGCGTGACGAATTTCTGCTCTGCCATAGAATCAACCAAACTTGGTTAAGATTAACTCGTTTAGTTGCGTATATTATATTTGTGGTAGCTGTAGGGACGGTTAGTGTTAAATACAAAATTCACTTTAGTATTAATGGAGATACCTTGTGTTAAGCGAAAAACGAATGCACAATTTCTTGTTTGCCGTTCAAGGAGTCGGTATCGTATTTGTGGCTATTTTCCTATTGGCTTACTTAGGTGGTCTGCCCACAACCAATGTTCTCCATAATCAACTTGTGTTCAGAATTCCGTTAGCTATTCTTGGTGTTGTGTTTTTGGTAATTACATTTGCAATGGTAGTTTTGGCGGTTTTTTCAAGAAAAGAACGTTGATTTAAGATAATTCATTGTTTAACTCAAGGTTTCCCGTTTGCCATTATTAAATAAATAAACCTTATTGATGAAAGACAATTTTCCCTTATCGCAAACAATAGCTGAACTTTTAGGAACAGCAAAAATGTCCTCCTCCTTCGACAACTCTATCAATTCTTTATCATTGCCTAATCGGTAATGCGCCTTCAAGGCTATGTCTACTAGATCTAACCCATCAATAATCTTGACTTCCGAGGTACTTCGATAGGTAATTACACATTTCCTGCAAAGCGCCAAAGCTCCTGCACTTCGCCCAACAATAACTCCTTCAAAGTCGTTTAGTAAGCTTTGAATGCCTGATTTTTTTAAGCGTTCCACCAAAACGGTGGGTACACCACCAGTTAAATAAATAAGGTCTGATTCAGAGATTTTTTCCTTAATTTCTGAAAATGAACACGAGTAATCGACGTTATTTACTGTGCTTGCACCTAAGCTTCTAAAATAATCGAACATGAGTTTGCTTTTAGGGTATGCTTTATCGAAAGATGCTCTTGCCCACGAAAACACAAGAATTCTCGGTGCCTCACCAGCATCCTGGAAGGCTCGTTGGTTTATTTCCTTCGCATCTCTTTTGTGGGTGTTTTCTCCACCTAAAAGATAGATCCTGGGCATAACAATTCTGACATGCTTGGAAGTTTAAAAGATTACCGTCAAGTTCTCAACCCATTCAATGGGTTGTATAATTGGGTCATTTACTGATAATGCTTATTAGGTTTAAATTAAAAGTTAGCTCGATGCAAGATGGTTCCTGAAGGCTACATTGAGTATAAGCGCCGAGAATTCTGCAAAGATGTTAAATGCTCCGTGCAAATCGAGTTAAACCAGCAAACTGATGGTTCGCCAGCTTACGAGCAGGCACGCCAAAAATGCAGCACCGCATGTCTATACACGACATGGCAGTTTCATCATTGGCTCATAGAAAAAGGTTATTTAATTCTAAAACCAAAAGCTTCCTCGGAGTAATGAATTATGGATTGGGGAATGAAGAACCGCTTAAGTAGACTCATCCAGAAAGACGGAAAAGCCCTCTTTTTACCAATTGATCACGGATACTTCCAGGGACCAACACATGGCCTGGAACATCCCGAAGAAACAATTAAACCAATCATCCAATACGCCGACGGCCTAATGTGCACCCGCGGCGTTCTGCGCAACTGTATCGACCCCGCGATCGAAAAACCCATCATCATGCGAGTTTCGGGCGCAGTTTCGGTGGTTGGGGAAGACTTAGCTAACGAAAGCGTAGTTACCTCCATAGAAGAAATCCTCAGATTAAACGCCTCAGCAGTTTCCATGTCAGTATTCGTTGGAACCAAATACGAAAACAAAAGCCTAAGCAACCTCTCCAAACTCGTCGACGAATGCGAAGAATACGGCGTACCCGTAATGGCAGTTTGTGCAGTCGGAAAGGAACTTGAAAAACGAGAAGCCCGATATTTAGCCTTAGCCGCCCGTATAACAGCGGAAATTGGTGCACGAGTTGTTAAAACTTACTATTGTAAAGAGAACTTTGAGAAAGTAGTTGATGGCTGTCCAGTTCCAATCGTGATTGCGGGAGGACCAAAAACTGAAACGCAACGAGAAGTCTTTGACTTCGTTTACGACGGCATACATAAAGGAGCAATAGGCGTCAATTTGGGCCGCAACATCTGGCAAACTCAGCATCCAGTAGCTTCCATCAAAGCTATTCGGGCCATAATTCATGAAGGGTACACCGCTCAAGAAGCCGAAGACTTCTACAACCAAATCATAGCAGGCAAAGCCTAACCTTTCTTTTTTGGTGATTATTTTGCTTGCTGCCTTTTACTATAACAATCATGACATTCGCGTTGAACAAATCCCTCTTCCGAGCATTGGTGAAGATGAAGCGTTGCTTAAGGTGATAGCTAGCGGTATCTGCGGTAGCGATGTTTTGGAGTGGTACCGTATTCCTAAGGCACCCCGTGTGTTGGGTCATGAAGCTACAGGCATTATTAGTAAAGTTGGCAGCAAAGTTAACAGCATCAAAGTTGGCGACCGGGTGTTTGTTTCTCACCATGTTCCATGCAATACATGTAGGCACTGCCAACGCGGAAACCACACCGCCTGTCACACACTTCACACAACCAACTATTACCCCGGCGGCTTTGCACAATACGTTCAAGTTCCCAAGATCAACGTCCAAATCGGTACCTACAAACTGCCTGATGCTATGAGTTTTGAAGAAGGCACATTCATTGAGCCACTTGCATGTGTCTCACGGGGGCAACGCCTCGCCAACCTGCAAAAGGAAGACTCGCTTCTAATCATTGGCAGCGGCATCTCAGGCATCCTCCACGCACAACTTGCCAAATTCAAAGGCATAGAGAACATCATTGTAGCGGACATCAACCCGTACAGGTTGGAGCTTGCTAAAAAATTCGGCGCAAACCACGCTCTCAACGCCAAAGATAACCTGCCTGAAAAACTCAAAGAAGTAAACGATGGGCACTTAGCCGATCAAGTTGTCGTTTGCACAGGTGCAACTTCTGCGGCAATGTCTGCCATGGACTGCGTTGAAAATGGCGGAACTATACTGTTCTTTGCCGTGCCCGACCCAACTGTGAAGCTGCAAGTGCCCATTAACCAGTTTTGGCGAAACGAAATTTCCATGCGCACGAGCTATGGGGCAGCCCCAAATGACCTTGAAGATTCGCTTAGGTACTTGGCTACTGGAAAATTAAACGTTAAAGACATGATTACTCACAGGTTTAGCTTGCGCGAAGCTCAAGAGGGGTTCCGTTTGATGGCTGAAGCAGGGCAATCGCTCAAAGTAATTTTAGAGCCAAACAGCGAGTAAAAGAGATAAAAACACATTTCAATATACACTCTGCTATGCCAGACTTATTTGACATGATTCGCTCGAGGCGAAGCATTAGAAAATTCCTTCCCCGCCAAGTTCCCAAAGAGCTTGTCTTGGAGGTTTTGGCGAATGCTGGTTGGGCACCCTCCGCCCACAACGCTCAACCATATGGATTCATCGTTTTAGAAGATGCCCAAATTAAACAAGAGTTGGCGGATGCGATGGCTCAAGTTTGGGTTGCAGACCTAGCAAAAGACGGCCAAACCATAGACGCTGATAAACTTCAGGAAAGAGTTGAACGGTTTGCAAAAGCACCAGTCCTTATCTTGGCATGTATAACAGGAATTGAAGGGCTGCCAAACTATTCTGATGAGCGACGGCGGTCATGCCTTCATGACTTGGCGGTTCAGAGTTTGGGTGCTGCGATTGAAAACTTGCTTTTGGCAGCGCACGCCAAGAATTTGGGAGCATGTTGGTATTCGTCACCATGCTTCTGTAAAGAGACAGTTAGGGAAACATTGGAAATTTCTAATGTGGTGGAGCCGCAGGCGTTTGTCGTTTTGGGTTATCCTGATGAAACTCCAACGGTGCCCAAGAAAAAATCGCTTTCTGAATTTTGCTTTGTGGATGCGTGGGGTAGAACGGTTTAGGATTTTATCATAGTTAGGAGCATTTTGAACCTTGTTTTAGCCGATAGGGCATGCGGTTGGTTTGCTGGCAGGATGGTCATTTCGCCCTGCTTGAGACTAACTGGTTTGCCTGATATGGTGACTTGCACTTCACCTTCAAGCACATATACCATTGCGTCGTAGGGTGCCGTGTGTTCGCTTAAGCCTTGATTATCATCAAACGCAAACAATGTCACGGTTCCAGTTTTCTTGTCAATTAGGGTTCGACTAACCACTGAGCCTTTCTGATAATCAATTAAGGCCAACAGGTTAGATGATTTAGCTTGAAGCTCATGATTTTTGTTTGACATAATAACCACTTTATTGTTTGAAGACTGAACGAGTTATTTCTTTTGTTTTTCTTTTTCCTTATCCCAACTTTTGAGCATTTCACTAATTATTTTGGGTCTTAGCGTGAAAATTTCTTGGGGCTTATCAACATAAATGTAAACACTGAAAACTTTGGTAACGCCTGTTGACCCCGTCAACAAGTACTCAGGTTTTCTATGTAAAATGTTTGAATAGGTCTCGAAGACTTCATCGAATAGTGTGTTTAATCGCTCTGTTGAGATGCTGTGGTCAAAGCCCATTTCGAAAGTGTAGCAGTAAAGGCTGCCGTTTCTTGTGCTTTCGTAGACATAGTTGGTGATGTCGCGATCCAAAATTTGAAGGTTGCTTATTGAAATGACGTTGTTGTCTGAGGTCAAAATTTTTGTGTAATTCATGGTTATTTCTTGGACTAAACCTTCATCCGTGCCAATTTTGACGTACTCACCTACTTTAAAGGGTCTAGCGGCTAAAAGGAAAAGGCCAGCGATGAAGTTACCGATAGTTTTTTGTGAAGCAAAACCTATGGCGGCGCCGCCTACAGCGGAAACTGACAACAGCCATTCAGCTTGGACTCCGCCCACACTGCTTATGGCTAATACGGCAAAGATTAGAATTAGAATTCGGAAAGTTAAGACAAGGTTGTTGCGTGCACTTGGTTCGAGTCTAATGCGTTTGGCAAAACCTGTTAGGTAACGGCTAAGTAATCTTTCCAAGGTAACTGCTACTATGGCAATAACAATGATGTCGAATATAGTGGAAAGGGGAATTTGGACTCCGAAGATGTCAGCCAAGCCAAACCGCTCGTTTACTGCCAACTTGCAATAAGTCGTCTATAACTCTTTCGCGAAGAAACCCAGCAGGCGACTATTCCTCTTTTTTGTCAGGAATAAAATCCATCGACATCGAATTAACACAATGCCGCGTATCTTTTTCCGTCAAGTGCTCGCCAGTAAAGACGTGGCCGAGGTGGGCACCACAGTTAACGCACTGGATTTCTGTTCGCCTACCATCAGGGTCTGGCAAACGTTTTACAGCTCCTGGGATTTCATCATCAAAGCTTGGCCAACCACAATCTGATTCAAACTTATTTTCTGAACGGTAAAGTTTTGCGCCGCAGCGTTTGCAGACATAAGTGCCTTTATCCCAAAAAGCGTAGTATTTGCCTGTGAAGGGCATTTCTGTTCCTTTGTTTACGATGACTTGTTCTTCTTCAGGGTTAAGTTTCTTAAAATTGGTTTGGGGTTGAGAAGCAGACAATAAAAACACCATTATAGACTATGATTTGGAAAGTAAAAAACCATTCTGCTTTCACTGAGGCACTATTATGTTGAGAGCTCGGAGGGCAAGCAAACAGGAATAAATATATTTAAAACGATTCATTTGTGACGTTCAGTTGGTTACATTGGATAGAATTGCAAAGGCGGCTTTAGTGGCAGTGGTGTTTGTGGTTATCTTGGCTTTAGCTTTGGCTGCAACGATTATTTCTTTACCAGAGCAATCCTATCGACATGGCGAAGGTTATGTAGACCCAGCAAGCGGAATTCACATAACCCCTAACGGATACATTACGGGTTCCTCAGACTCTTCAAGCACAATTATTCGACATGATGGAAACGTCTACACGCTTACAGGCAACACGACAAACATGGTTACAATCGAAAAAAGCAACATAGTATTCGATGGCAGGGGCTTCTCGTTTATTGGACCGCAGGGTTTAAGGCTAGCAGAAGTTTCCAATGTTACCGTAAAAGATCTAAACATTGAAACACATTATCTTCGCATCATATTGGATAAAACAAAAAACAGCTTAGTGCAAAACGTTTCCTCTAACTATGAGTTTATCCTTTCCCAGTCAGAAAACAATTTAATTTTTAATTGTTCGGGCGTTGTAAGGCTGGAGAACTCCAACTTCAACACAATCAAAAACTGTGCAACTGGAGAAATATCGCTCAAACAATCAAACGGCAACTCTCTTCTCTATAATACACTTTGGACTCGGGGTCCAAGCTTAGGATTCTGGCAATCCTCTAATAACTTGGTTTTCGGCAACACCTTTGAGAAGTTCTGGTCATGGATAGGCATGGGTGGCGGTTCCACTAACAACAAGATTGTTGCAAACAACGTTTGGGCAGGGCAAATCTACCTTGTAGACAAGTTAGAAGGAACTAACTATATCTATCATAACAACTTCTGGAATTTCCATTGGAACCAATCCGCTACTACTAACTCAGCCAACGTATGGAGCGATAACATGCAGGGTAACTACTGGGGGAGCCCCTGGGGTTCAGACGCTAACCATGACGGCATCGGTGACTCACCCTACATCATCGACAGAACAAACAGAGACAACTACCCTTTGATGGCTCCAGTGAACATCGCCGATGAGCCAATTCCTTCCCTCTAAAAAACAGATATAAAGAAGCGCTTGGTATTTACTACCTGAAGGTTTTTGTATGGTTGAAATTACAAAGTTATTTTGGAAACCAGCTTTGACTTCCGACGGTTTTATGCTAGGTGAAGTGCAGAGCGCCGAACTGGACATGAGCAATTGGCAAATAATCAATTTATTTGTCTCTTTAAGTGAGGAAGCATCCCAAAAAATGGGGTTTAAACATCCTTACCTTGGCAAAGTTATGGTTTGCTTACCTGTATCTACAGTTGAATCCGTCACGGATAAGGTAGTTTTGAACAAAACCATCGAGGAATTGCGCACTCTCAGGCAATGCCGAGAATAATTTTTTCTTTTTTATTGTTTTAATTTTTATCTCGCCATCTAAGGTGCAACGAAAGGGCGGCACCGAATAATGTTACTAAGGCAATTTCTGATGAGACATAAACAACAGCTTTTTTGGGTAAATCGCGACTTGTTTTTCCATTAAAAACAGGGAAAAATCCATCAAGGTTTGGCTGAAACTTTATTAGTGGATATGGGCTTTTCTGAATCTAGCACTTGTGTGCTATCTAAATTAACTGTCAAGGTTAAACCATATGACTGAGGCAGCAACTCCTACCCAAAATAGGGAACAGCCCATAAAAGCTTCCGAGTTAGACCCAAAGTTCAAGTATGAACTGGTCAAAATACATGGAAGCGAAAAAATTCTAAAATGTTTCCAGTGCGGAACATGCACCTCAGACTGCCCAGTAGCAAGATTCAGCGATTCTTACAGACCACGCACCCTAATTCATATGGCACAATTGGGTTTAAAAGACCGCGTTTTAAACAGCGACACACTTTGGCTCTGCGCAGCATGCTTCACCTGCACTGACCGATGCCCACAAGACGTCGAAGTCGCAGCAGTCATTCGTGTCTTCCGCAATTTAGCAGCAGAAAAAGGCTGTTTCCCACAAGTCTTCAAAGACCAAGCTCAAAGCCTACTTGAGACAGGCTACGCCTTCAAAATTCCTGAACTTCGAGTAAAAAAACGTGAATCCCAAGGACTCCCACCACTTCCCAAAGGTAACCCCGAAAAAGTCTGCAAAACCCTCAAGGGCGTAAAATTCTTCGAGAAAATCCAAAAACCCGCAGGAGATAAACCAAGTGGGCAATAAATATCTAATTTTCCTTGGATGCGCTATTCCATACCGTGTTTCATCTTATGAGATTTCTGCACGCAAAATCTTAGCTAAGCTCGATATTGAGCTTGTTGAGATGCCTGAGTTTAATTGTTGTGGTTTGCCCTTGGATCCAGTGAGTCATGAAACGATGCTTATTTTGGCGGCGAAAAATTTGGCTTTAGCTGAACAGCAAGGGCTAAACATCTTAACATTGTGTCCGGGTTGCGCTGGGACGTTAAAGAAAGTTAACAAAATTCTCAAAGCTGATAAAGTCCAGAGAGAGGAAATTAACTCCCATCTCAAAGAGGTTGGGTTGGAATTCAAGGGAACCATCGAAACTAAACACCTGCTCCAGCTCCTCAAGGAAGATGTTGGCTTAGAAAAAATTAAAGCTTCAGTTGTAAAACCACTTACAAACCTTAAAGTTGCCGAACACAACGGTTGCCACATTCTAAGGCCCAAAGAATACATCGAATTTGACGACCCCGAAGACCCCCAAACCCTAAAAGCTCTCATCGAAGCCACAGGAGCCACTTGCCTCGATTACATCGACGAAACCGAATGCTGCGGTGCACCGAGCGTGGGAGTTAGCGACAAAGTCGCGTTGGCATTGGCAAGAGACAAACTAAACCACATAAAACAAGTAGAAGCCCAAGCCTTAATCACAATTTGTCCCTTCTGCCACATAATGTATGATACAAACGAGTTGCGTATAGAAAAAATGTTTAATGAGGCCTATGGTATTCCAATCCTCCATTATCCTCAATTGTTGGGGTTAGCTATGGGCATGTGTCCTGAAGAGTTAGCCTTCAACGAACTTCGAGTAAATGCATCAAATCTATTAAAACAAATAAGCCAAGGTGCAAACAAACCATGAGTCAAAACAAACTAAAAATAGCCTTTTACTGGGCTGCAAGCTGTGGCGGCTGCGAAATAGCTGTCTTAGACTTAAATGAAAAAATCCTCGACGTAGTGAAACTCGCTGACATTGTTTTCTGGCCAGTTGCCATCGACGTCAAATATAAAGACGTGGAAGCTCTTCCAGACAAACACATTGACATAACCTTTTTCAATGGTTCCATCCGCAACAGCGAACAGGAACATATGGCAAAAGTGCTCAGAGCAAAATCCAAAACTTTAGTTGCTTTTGGCTCATGTGCTCACGAAGGATGCGTTCCAGGCTTAGCAAACCTCAACGACAAAAAAGAAATTTTTGAACAAGTCTACATAAAAGACAAATCAAACGTTAACCCACAATCAACTATACCAAAAACTCAGTCACAGGTCAAAGAAGGCACTCTCAAAATCCCAGAATTCTACGACACCGTAAAAACACTCGCCCAAACCGTCGACGTAGACTATTACCTCCCAGGTTGCCCACCCCCAGTCAAACTAATCGCTGGCGCAGTCGATGCAATTGCGAGTGGCAAGCTACCACCCAAAGGTTCCGTACTCGCCCCACTCAAAGCGGTATGTGATGAATGCCCCCGAAAACGTGACAACAAAAAGATCGACAAAATCTACCGCGTTTATGAGAAAGTTCCCGAACCAGAAAAATGCCTGATGGAACAAGGCATAATTTGCATGGGTATGGCAACAAGGAGCGGTTGTGGGGCACAATGTCTCAAAGTTGATATGCCCTGTACTGGTTGCGGTGGAAAAGCGCCAAATGTGCCCGAGCAAGGTGCAGCTATGATAACTGCGTTAGCTTCGATTCTTGGATACGATGGCGTTGAAGGCAAAACAAAGTACACAGAAAAAGAGATTGAAGAATTAATGAATCAAGTCAAAGACCCTGTTGGCACAGTATACATGTACAGTCTTCCAACATCAATTTTAAAACGTAAGGTGATTAAGAAATGAAAGAAATAGTAATAGACCCAATCACTCGCCTTGAAGGACACGGAAACGTATCCATATTCCTAAACGACCAAGGCGAAGTAGCAAACGCATACCTCAAGATTCCTGAACTGCGTGGCTTTGAGAAATTCTGCATTGGCAGAAGAGCCGAACTCATGCCGCAGTTAACCACCAGAATCTGCGGTGTTTGCCCCGTTGCCCACCATTTTGCGGCGGTGAAAGCTTTAGACCAAGCCTTCAACGTTGAAGTGCCGTCAGCAGCAGCGAAACTGCGCGAACTCATGTACAACGCCTACTTCATCTACGACCACACCCTACACTTCTACTATCTCGGCGGACCAGACTTCATCGTTGGACCCGACGCACCAGCAGAAAAACGCAACATCCTAGGCGTCATCGAAAAAGTTGGCATGCCCATAGCTTCCGAAGTCATAAAACACCGTGCATACGGACAGAAAATAACTGAAATCATCGGCGGAAAAGCAACCCACCCGGTCTGCGGTTTACCTGGAGGAATTTCCAAGCCACTTAGCGAAGAGAACAGACAAGAAATCGAGAAAATGGCTGCTTCCTGCGTAGACTTCGCAAAGTTCACAATAAAAATCTTCCACGACATAGTCTTAGGTAACCCCAAATACGTTGACATGATAACAAGCGAAGCCTACACGATGCCAACATACTACATGGGCACGGTTGATAAAAACAACAAAGTTAACTTCTACGACGGCAAAATCCGCGTTGTAGATCCAACCGGCAGAGAATTCCTCAAGTTCGAATCAAAAGACTACCTCAAACACATCGGTGAACACGTTGAAGAATGGACATACAGCAAGTTCCCATACCTCAAAGCAATTGGCTGGAAAGGACAAGTTGCAGGCGCAGACAGTGGCGTATATCGCGTTGGTCCACTTGCAAGATTAAACGCATCAGACGGGATGGCAACACCTCTTGCACAAGCAGAATACGAAGTAATGTACAAGACATTGGGCAAAAAACCAATCCACAACACACTCGCTTTCCACTGGGCAAGAGTAATTGAACTGCTATACGCAACCGAACGTGCAATGGAACTGGTTAAAGACAAAGAAATCACGAGCACAAACATACGAAACAAACCAGGCGAACCCGGCGAAGGTGTAGGTGTCACTGAAGCAGCACGCGGAACCCTAATTCACCACTACACACTCGACAAAGACGCACTCGTCAAAGACGTAAACCTCATCGTTGCAACAACCAACAATTACCCAGCAATATGCATGAGCATACGCGATGCAGCAAAAGGCTTAATCCACGGCGGCAAAGTCGACCAAGGCATCTTAAACAAAGTTGAAATGGCATTCAGAGCTTACGACCCATGCTTTGGCTGCGCAACACACGCAGTCGGGCAAATGCCACTAACTGTTGAAGTTTTCAACGCCCAAAAACAATTAGTTTCCTCTGTTAGCCGTTAAGTTAGCCCTTTTTCTCCGGGCAACTCTCAATTTTTCATTTTTGTTTTTTTAATTCTAAAGTAAATCTTATATTCCATTGCGGTTGAATACACACATGTTGTGGGATCACATTTGAAAAGTTTAGTAGTTTATTACACAAGGGGCGGTAACACTCGTTTCGTTGCCCAAACAATCGCTGCAGAAGTAGGGGCAGACGTTGAGGAAGTTGTTGACCTCAAAAAACGAAGCGGCATTCTTGGCTACTTGAGCGGTGGTAGAGATGCAAGGAATGGCAAAGAAACCGAAATAGCTCCAACTGTAAAATCACCCGTCGGTTATGACCTTATAATCTTTGGAAGTCCCATTTGGGCTGGAAGACCTGCTCCTGCAATCACCACATATCTTAAGAAGAATGATGTTTCAGGCAAGAAAGTCGCCATTTTCTTTAGTCAAGGGGGGAAAAAACCGCAAGGTTTTGAACAATTAAAAGCTCTGATGCCAAAATCGGAATATATTGGTGAACTCTCGATAACTCAACCGTTACGCAAAAAAGAAGAATCTGAAAAACAAATCTTAGCTTGGTGCAAAACCCTCACCTCAACATAGAAAACTTTAGGTTATTTTTTTTAGCAAAACCCTAACATTTTAGGGTAAATCTTTATGTGCGAACAGATGGTTAGTTATTGTGTAAGCTGATTTACATGCAACCGCAACCACCTAACCCAGAACATAAAAGAATGAAACGCGAAAAGAAAACCATCGGGTACATGGTAGAAATTTACTGCAGAAACCACCACGGCGCTCACGGCGAAATATGCCCCGAGTGCAGACAATTCCAAGAATACGCATTCCTCCGACTTGACAAATGCCCCTTTCAAGACAAAAAAAGCACCTGCGGCAAATGCGTTATCCACTGCTACAAACCTGATATGAAAGAAAAAGTCAGAACCGTTATGCGTTACGCTGGGCCACGAATGCTAATCCATCACCCAACCTCGGCGTTACACCACGCTTGGGATGCCCACCGAAAACCACCAGTGCTTGCAAAGAAAGCAACTTAGCGACAAACTTTTTCAAGCCTCAATCCCTTTTTCAATTGGTGCCCTCAATGATTGGAGACATTAAGGCAGAACTAGAAAAATGGTTTGTTGGCGCAGAAAAAACTGTAATAGCGGGAATCGGAAATCCCATTCGCCAAGATGACTATGTTGGGCTAAAAATTGTAGAGACCCTGCAGGGCAAGGTCCCAGCAAAGGTTTGCCTTTTGGAATGCGAGACAGTTCCCGAAAGCTACCTGTTAGATATAGAGCAGTTTAAGCCAACACATGTTCTTTTGATTGATGCTGCATTTTTAGGATTAAAACCTGGCGCAGCAAGCCTGTTTGAAACTGAAAAAATTGTTGATTATCCCGCAATCACCAGTCATCTGTTGCCTTTGAAGATTTTCTGCGAGTACATTAAACAAGCTACTGGCGCAAAAATTGGGTTGTTGCTAATTGAACCCAAATCTATGGAGTTTGGTGAAGGCCTAAGTATTGAATTGCAGTCAGCGGCGGATGACTTTACAAAGATTTTGCTTTCGCTGCTGGGTTAAGGTGTTTTCCTCTTGAAAACGCAGTTTAGCCCGAAGTATTCAAGGATTAAGATCAAAAGTTTTAAGAAGAGTGCCCCCGCCTTTTTTTATTTGAACCTTCCTTTATCAAGGTAATCGTTTAGAGTCAGTTTAAATTCTTTTCAGGAACTCAAAGGAAAGAAAGCAGGGGTGAATTAGAACCTTATAACCCGTATCACCCGCATTTCCCCTTTTTCACTTCTAAAGGTAGTATGCTCTTTCAGACTTGCCATATTCTAACTTCTACATGGGTAGACTATCGCGCCATTTTTATTGGTCTGGTCTCATTGATTTTAGGAAATGAAAGTTAGTGATATTTACGACTGTGGGGTTCGTCCTTTCAGCGTCTGCTCGTCGATTTCTTGGAATATGATTTCCTTGATAACATGCTCTGGAAGTGTGACCGAAGTACCTTCTAATTCCGATTTCTTGCTTTTTTCTATTGAGTAACTTGGCTTAAAGGTTACAAATGAACCCTCGAATTCAACCGAATTTGCGATGTAGATTTTTTCGCCAAGCTTTTCATTCGTAAAAATAAAGTACCCCAAAAAATGCTTCGATTCTGTCATTCAATCCCGCTCTACTTTCTATTACAAGCAATCGCTTATTTACAGATTATTATAGTTCGTTTTTGTTGAGGGTTAAGTAGGAAAGAAAGAGAGAATGAAAGAATATACGTAAAAATACAAGTTAATAAACGTACGTACGTGGGTTTGGGATTAAATTTTAATGTACACCACATTTTTACGCTTCGCAGCTTAGGTTTTTTCAGTAGTCAGTCTAAAATGTAGCCAAAGCGATTACGCACGCTCAATAGAAAAATAATGTACGTCTAAACGCTAAGACAAACAGTTCAGAAGACGAATTGAAAAGCTTAACTGCGTTTTTGCCCATTTAGCTTTTAATAGGTATGGGTTACAATGCAATATGAAAATGTAATATTTCCAGATTCAGTAGGCTTTCAATGCACGAATTGTGGAGTTTGTTGCAGAGACCAACCACCAGATATCAATTTGAAAGAACAACAACGGATTGAAGCCAAAGGATTCGTGAATTTCTTGGAAGACCCTAATGACCCTTCTAACAGGAACATTCGCAGAAAGAAAGACGGAAGCTGTTTCTTCTTAACCGAAGAGAACACTTGTAGGGTTCACGATGTCAAACCGTCAATATGCATTTTGGAGCCATTTATTATTACAGATTACGATGATAAAACAAATAGGATTTTTGTCGGCTTAAACCCGCTTGCAGTCATAAACTGCAAAGGTATTTGCACCGGAGAAATGATTGTTCCAGAAGAAATAGGAAAAGCTGCCCAAACCATCGTAAAAGAATTTTTAGAAATAGTCGCGAAGAAAACAGGACTCCCGGTTACAGATAAGAAAGTTTCTTCATTAACAAGGAAACTATTATTACGCTTTTGATTACGGTGTACAGTTGTTCGAGTTCCTCTTTGTTATTAGTTTTTTTGGATTAAATTTAATCCTAAATGCACTGATGAAAGTAGATTGGTGAATTTATGGTTTAATTTTGAAAATCTCCTCAAATATTGCTCATTTTCAATAGACTTATTGCTAGCTTCATTATTGAAATTTCATGGAAAAGAAAATGATAGAATTGCTTTAGTGAACGCACCTTTATGGGTTAAACGGTTTCGGCAAAGATTTTTCGCTGATAAATAGCTAATTTTTTTTGGGCTTCTTAAAATATTAATTAGCCAGTTTCAAGTTAGCATTGGTTGTGAAACCGTTATGGCTGGAAAAGCAGTAATTATCATGGGTTCTGAGCGGGACTTGGATTTCTCCCGTGAAATTGCAAAATACCTTAAACTTTTAGGTGTAAACTATGAGTTTAGGGTTGCTTCTGCCCATAAGACTCCTGAGAAAGTGCTTGAGGTTATCAAGGAATTCGAGGCAGAAAAAGTCGTTTACGTTACTGTAGCAGGTCGTTCAAATGCGTTAAGCGCTTTTATCGATGGTAACACCACAAAACCCGTTATCGCTTGTCCACCTTACAGCGAAAAATTCGGAGGCGCAGACATCTACTCTTCCCTTCGAGTGCCTAGCGGAATAGGCAGCGTTGTAACTATTGAGCCTGAAGGCGCAGCGATTGCGGCAGCAAAAATTTTGGCCCTTGAAGATGCACAATTGAATGTTGGTGTGAGAACATATCAAGAAGGTAAACGCAAAGAACTCGACAAAGCCAACGAATCAGTCAAAAAACTAAAATAAAAAAAAATTGGTTTTTAGGTTGGCGTATTTGGTACGGTATTAAATGTTGAGCCCTGTATCCAAGAGTCAGGGTTTTTATATCTGACTACGGGTGTTGCGTTTCTTAGTCTGTCTGCTTCTTTAGTTTCAAAAGCATAAATAATTTCTAAGAGGGTTTCTTTATGTGCTTGTTTTTGCGCAGCGAAGTTTTCGAAGATTTTCTTAAAATTTTTCGTGTTTATTGCAAATTTTGAGAATTCATCAGATAGTACTCGCATCAATGCGGATTCTGAATAATTTGTGTAGATTGAAGTGAGTTGGTCTTCTAAATTGCTTAGCTCTCTTAGAGATTCGCAAACTGTTTCATAGTCCACATTGTTGATTTTGCGGATTTTTTTGCAAAAATCGGTGACGCTGGTTGTTAGTTCCGCGAATTCTTTTTTTGGGTTAACATTTTCTGTTTCTGCTATGTCAAAATAGTCTAGCATTGATTGGATTGTTTTTGCACATTTTAGGCTGTCGAAGGCGAGTCCTGTTATGAAGCTGCTTTCGGGTTGGTTGATTTTTTTGGATAGTGTTTCGTAAAGTTTGAAGGTTTGGGTTTCTAGGTTAGCGCAATTCGTTAGGTAGATGGTGCTTTCTTGTAATTTTCCGTTCATATATGGTCATATGAACTTTGTATATGGAATATTAATAAACATTATTAAATTTGGGTTTAACTGCTTACATGTTGGGCAAGAATACAGAAACTATTTTCTCTTGCGCACATTTACAAGAATAGCCCCAAGCAAAACAGCGATGACTGCCAACAATGCAAAAATGCCAATTTCTACCCAGTTGAAAGGTTGCGTGGTTCCAGGGCCAGATTGTCCCGTTACAGTTGCTGTAGGGTATTGCGTGGATGTTGTTTCAGTGGGTTTAGTTGTTTGGTTTGGAATGGGTGAAGTTGGATTGAGGGTTGGGAATTGTGTATTGGGAGGTGTAGCTTGGGTGTTTGGTGAGGTTAGAAAAGGCGTAAAGGTTACTGTACCAAGATTGAAGTCGTATTTGCTATCATAAATAGAGTTGCTAATTATTGATTGGTCGATTGTTCCCCAATAATTGTTGGATAGTGTTACCCCTGCAGAACTGGCTTGTATATTGTATTGTGAATTGTTTTGAATGTTGTTTCCCGTTATTAGTTGTAAAGAAGTTGGTTTGGAAATTCCCATTATGTTGTTAGTGATTGTGTTGTCTTGAATTGTTGAGTTGCCATCAGCTTTATCTATAAGAATGCCCCAATAATTGTTGGTTACTAAATTCTTTTCAATAATTGTCATGCCAGTTTGGTATCCGCTATGTCGGATGCCTGCGCCGCTACCACCCCAAATTACGTTACCACTGATAGTTCCTGAGTCTCCAGCAATGATAACGTCATTTCCCTGTTGGTTTGTTATGTTATTGCCTGAAAATAAATAAGTACCAACACCAGCTGCAGTGTATTTCCCGCCTGCAATGTTAATTCCGCCAAGAAAAGTGTTGCCTGTCACTGTCGAAGCGCCTCTTAACAAAACTGCTCCATCAACGAAGCTTTTGTCAATCGTTGTAAAACCGCCAACCGAAATTTCAGAATTACCCTTCAGCGAGCAGCCGATTAGTGTTACCGTTGCGTTGCTGATGTAGCTATCGCCATTTATCGAGGTTTGGTTTAATATCGCATTTTCAATATTGCAGGTTGGATATTCATAGCCCAAAAAAATGTTATTGGGCGAGTTACTTAGCATATTGTAGTTGTTTGGGGGGCCAGCATAACGATTGTTAGAATTGAAGAAAATTTGATCTGCCGCTGAGCCCTGCGCATTCAGGGTTCCGTTTACTTCTAAATAGAATGTGCCAATGTCTACTGTTACTCCTGGTTCAATTGTTAAAGTTGCGCCCTTGGCTATGCCTACAGGTCCAGTGAATATGTAGGGGCTGTTTGCTTTGGTCCAAGTGGTGTTTTGGGTTATTACGCCGTTTTCAGACGTTGAAGCTCGTACCCTGCCAGGAAATGAGCCCTCGACGAAAAGTAATCCACAAATCAAGATGGATAACAAGATAACGCCCAGGATTCTCTTCATTGCATAACCCCATTTAGCATGTTAACGAAATAGTTGATTTAAGGATTTGCGCAAAATGCCCTCGTCAACTGATTTTATTGTTAACTGCGAGATAAAGCGATATAAGCACAAAAACAATAATTACCAAACAATTCGAGGCAACCAAGATGGGCAGCGTAAAAGATCTACAAATAATCGCGAAACCAACCCAGACAGCTATGGGAACGGGGAGGTTTCTCTTTTCCGACCGCTACAGCGTTTTTGACTGGGGAGAAATGCCCGACCACATTGATGGCAAAGGTGCCGCTTTGTGCCTTATGGGCGCTTACTGTTTCGAGCAACTTGAAAAGATAGGTGTTAAAACTCACTACAAAGGGTTGGTTAACGAAAAGGGAAAAGCGGTCAAAGTTGCTGAACTCAAACAGCCCTCCTGCATTATGGAAGTCGCTTTAGTTAACGTTTACAAACCCAAAACAAGCGTGGCGGGTGGTAAGATAGTTCACGATTACAGCATGTACACTTCTAAACTTAAAAACTGCCTTATTCCACTTGAAGTGATCTACCGGAATGGGTTGCCCGACGGTTCATCAGTTTTCAAACGATTGGCACAGGGAAAAGTAACACTAAAAGACCTCGGATTAGACCACCACCCCAAACCAGGCGAAACTCTAGCTAATCCAATCTTTGATGTCAGCACAAAGTTGGAAGAAACCGACCGTTACGTTACATGGAATGAAGCCCAGAAAATCGCTGGCTTAACCAACAAAGAATTAGCTGACGTTAAAGCGGTTTTGCTAAAAGTGGATGAAACTATAACCAAAGCTGCCTCAAATGCAACCTTGAAGAATGAAGACGGCAAAATCGAATTAGCTTTTGATGACAAAAGAAAACTAATGCTTGTTGATGTTTTAGGCACGTTGGATGAGTGCCGCTTCACTTACGATGGCGTGCATGTGAGCAAGGAAGTTGCCCGGCAATTCTACAAAAATACCAGTTGGTATGGAGATTTGGAGCAAGCCAAAAAAGATGCTGAAGCAAAAGGAATCCAAGATTGGAAAGCGCTCTGCAAATCACAACCGCCAAAACTTGACCCCAAACTTAAAACAATCATAAGCCAAATGTACATGGCAGTGGCAAACGAGATGACAGGGCATAAACTGTTTGTTTCTCCGAAGCTTGCCAAGGTAATTGATGATTACAAAGCCTACATGAGTGAAAGAATATGATGATGAAAGATAAAATAAAAGACACAATCGCCAATTACGACCAAAAGAAAATTCGCATCGGCGTCTTAGGTTCACATTCCGCATTGGAAATTGCTTCAGGTGCTAAACAGGAGGGCTTCGAAACAGTCGTTGTCTGCCAAAACGGCAGAGAAAAAACCTACGCACGCTACTACCGAAACATCTTTGACAAATTCATATTACTCAACAAATTCTCAGACATCACCAACCCAGAAACCGTTAAGGAACTAACCGACCTAAACACCGTTTTCGTTCCCAACCGCTCATTCAGCGTTTACGCAGGCTACGACGCGATCGAACAAAAATTCGCCGTTCCCCTTATGGGCAACAGGTACCTGCTAAAAACCGAGGAACGCAACGCCCCCAAAAATCAGCTTTGGCTCCTCAAAGAAGCAGGCATAAAAATTCCCAAAGCCTTCAAATCTCCCAAAGATATCGATTGTCCTGTTATTGTGAAAGTGCCTGAGAAGGGCAGAACGATTGAGCGTGCGTTCTTCTATGCTTCAACGCCCGAAGAGTATGAGCGGGAAGCTGAAAAACGCATAAAATCAGGCATCATCACTCGAGAGGCGCTCAACCAATCCGTAATCGAAGAGTACGTGATTGGCGCGAAGTTTAACGCTAACTATTTCTGGTCACCTTTAACCGACGAGATAGACCTTCTCGGCTTTGACCGAAGAATTCAAACAGACCTCGACGGCGTCCTCGACCTCCCAGCAAAAGAACAATTAGAACTCAACATTGCAACCCAGAACATCGAAATCGGCCACATGGGCGTAACCATGCGTGAGAGCCAGCTCGAAAAAATCTTCGAGGCTGCAGAAAAGTGGGTGCAAATATGCAAAAAAGAGTTCCCGCCAGGCATGATTGGACTCTTTGCACTCCAAGGCGCAGTAACCAAAGACTTAGAATTCCGCGTTTTCGACGTTAGCCCACGTGTTCCAGGCTGCCCCTGCGTAGAACCGACCTCGCCTTACATGAAGTACAAGTATGACGTTGAGGTGGGTCCAGGCAAACGGGTTGCTATGGAAATAAAACGAGCGCTTAGGAAGCATAGGCTTGCTGAAGTGGTAACATGATAGATAGCAAAGCCGTCGGAAAAATAATTGAAAAATACGATCAGAAGAAAATCGCAATCGGCACTTTGGGTTCTCATAGTTCGCTCAACATTTTCAAGGGCGCCAAAGAGGAAGGCTTCAGAACAGTTTGCATCTGCAAAGAAAAAGATGCCATAATGTACCAGAAGTTCCCGCTGGTTGACGAGTTAATTATCGTTAAAGATTTCACCGAACTCCTCGGTGAGAAAATGCAGGAACGGCTGCGTGAATTGAACGTGGTTTTGATTCCGCATGGTTCATTTACAGCTTATTTGAGCACTGAACAATTAACCGACAGCCTTTTCGTGCCAATGTTCGGCAACCGTCAACTCTTGCATTGGGAAGCCAACCGCAAATCCCAGGAAGAATGGCTCCGCCAAGCTGGGCTACGACTGCCAGCAACCTTCAAAACCCCTGAAGACATTGACCGCTTAATAATCGCAAAACTGCAAGGTGCAAAGGGCGGCAGAGGTTACTTCCTTGCCAACTCACCCAAGAATTTCCACAAACAATTCAACGAAATGGTCAAACGTGGCATGCTAACACAAGACGATTTGCCAAGCATCCACCTGCAAGAGTACGCACTGGGCGTGAACGTTTACCCCAGCTACTTTAGCTCCATCATAAACGACGACGTCGAAATGCTCTGTGTGGACCGACGATACGAATCCGCAGTAGACTCAATAGGCAAAATCCCCGCTTGCCAACAACTGGAAATCGACATAAACCCCACCTACACCGTAATCGGAAACTTCCCCATCGTGCTCAGAGAATCTCTTTTGCCCGAAATCATGCGCATGGGCGAAAACGTCCACAAAAAAGCCCGCGAACTCGCCCCGCCCGGAATCATTGGACCCTTCTGCCTCGAAACTGTCATAACTGATGAAGCGAAAATCTACACCTTCGAAATCAGCGCACGCATAGTCGCTGGAACCAACGTCGGCATCGGCACATCACCATACGCTTACCTGAAGTACGGTGAAAACATGTACATGGGCAGACGCATAGCGATGGAATTCAAAGAAGCCATCAAACAGAAACGGCTACAAGATATCGTAGCCTAAAACTTTGGAAGGCATAGTTCAAGCAATCCTTCAAAGTTTTCCCTATTTTCGTTCTGCTTAAAATTTCTCAAAGCTGAAATTAAAATTGATTTTTCCTTGATGCCGAACACTTCGCTTAGCATCTTTGCTGCCCTGCTGTTTCCCATAAAAAGAAACTGACACACCGACGTAACGTTAATCACTCTGCGAACTATGCTTGCGGTTTCAAAATCCACAATGAAAGATTTGTTCTCCTTATCCACGAGCAGGTGCTTTGTTGCCTTGCTTATCTCTCCATGGTCCAAGCTTGCTTCGTCCAGGCGCCAGCATTGCTCCAGTATGTCAATCAAAACTCTGCGAATGAGTTCTTTTTCTCTTTGGGGTTCAAGCCAATCTTCAAGCAAATCCCCGTCAATAAGCTGGGAAAGCATAAAATTGTTGCTTATCGCGATGAACTTGGGACCGACACCGATTGCGTTGGCTTTCTGGAGCATTTCAGCTTCATGGCTAAAATCTGTTCGGTCGGCATCTATTCTACGCATTTTCAACGCTGCTTTTTGACCTTTCAGATACGCCACTACCACAACACCAACGTAGCCTTTGCCCAATACAGGAATGTTAGAAGCGTTTGTTTTTCCACTGAACTCAAGCGCTTCAACGCCAAGCTGTTGCAGTTCCTCTATTCGCCTCTGTATCTCAGCAGGGTTAGTTCTGGGATAACAAACCACTGACGCGTAAGGTTCAACGTCAAGGTTCTCCACAAGCACTATTGCGGTCGGCTTCACTGCAAATCCTTCTATTGGCTATTGCAACGACGTTAGTTAATTAAAGCTTAAGTGCCGTTTTTGTAAAGTAATTGGACAGCGTGGACTAGCAAGAACGGAGGAGTGCGACTGAGGTTACCTTTATGGTTGCAGTTTCGTCTTAACAAGTGGCAACTAGCCGTTTTAGTTTTTGCGTTGGCTTACGCTTTTCTGATTACCTTAAACTTAAGCTCTATTCCGATGCAGTGGGATGAAGTTACCCATTTCAATGGTGCCCTCCAATTAGTCAGAGGCCAAATTTGGCAATACATCACCACGAACTCGTTCTATCCGCCATTATACAATCTGGTGATGGCTGCCTACTTTGCTCTGGCAGGAGCCAGCGTTCTAACAGGACGGCTTGTAACGGTAACGTTTTCGGTCCTTTCCATATTTATCGTCTACAAAATTGCTAAAGAAATGTATAATGAAAAAACCGCGTTGGTTTCTGCTGTGTTGTTTGCGGTTATGCCTGGAATCGTTTGGCTTTCCAATATCGCTATGATTGAAATCATGTTACTTTTCATGTTTTGTCTGTCTATGCTGTTCTTCTTTAGGTGGCTGCGAACTAACCGAGATCGAGACTTAACATTGAGCGTTGCTGCACTTCTTGTTGGAATAACGGTGAAGTATCAAATTCTTGTTGTTGTACCCGTAGTTATGGTTGTAAGTGTTCTTGTTTTTGGTAAAGGCACCTTCCTGAAAACTCAAGCTGAGAGGTTTTTGCACTCTAAAAGGATATGGCTGGGCGTTTTGTTATTGGTCGTTGCTGCGGTTTTGCTCTATGTGTTCTTCGTTTCAGGCCTGCTGAATGAATGGTTATACGCTATGCAAGTCGGAAACGTTGGTCAATCTTGGTACAGTAACCGTTTTCCTGCTCCAATTTTTTACTTACTTGAAATGGTGTGGCCTTACAATAATGTGCATCCTATGTCGCTGTTGCTCTATGGTTTGGGGCTGACGGGTTTAGGCTTTTTTGCGTGGAGACGAAAACCGCAGGACAAGTTTTTGCTTGTTTGGTTCATAGTTATCTTCTTTGTTTTCACTCTGATTCCAAATAGGCAATGGCGTTACGTGACGCCTCTGTTTCCTGTGTTGGCGATTTCTGCTGCAGCCCTCTTAGTCTCAGCCTTAGGATATGCCCAGAAAATCTGGCAAGCAGCAACGACCACTCTAAACAAAAAGCGACTTGCAAAGATCTCAGCGGCGCTCCTGATAATTTTCACTGCTACAGGGCTCTTCTACAGTTGCATGGATGCTTACACTTGGGTGTCAGGAAATAATCAAGCCCATGTTCCCATCGAGCAGGCAGCAACATACGTGGCTAGTAAATCTAACACAAACCAGTCGGTGATAGTTTTGTGTCCTTATAACTTCTTCAACAAAGACATGGTTTGGTTTTATCTAAATAGCAACAGCCCCAGTCTAACACCAGTGTTCCAGTACCCGACGTTAGCCGTCGATGCATACACTCCTGAATTCAATATAACCGAATTTGTGAATTATTGCCAGACAAACAACACAGGCTACGTTATGCTCTACGAGTACGGGGGAACCATATCATATTACAACAGCAACTTAACTGAACAAGCCGTCTATGGTATGTTAAACAACACAGAAAGATTTACCCTGCAATCAACTTTTGGCGTAGCCCCTCAACGAATCTTCGTTATGTCCTTCAAATAAAATAAAAAGATAATATGCACAGTAGAGTTATCATAGCGGGTTAAGAAATGCCGCGGTTTAAGCAAATCCTTGAAATTCAACAGTTAATGGGCAGAAAAGAACTTATCAGAAACATAGGTATTATTGCGCACATAGACCACGGCAAAACCACCCTCGCAGACTCGCTTTTGGCTGGGGCAGGTTTGCTGTCGACTCAAATGGCAGGCATGGCGAGGGTACTTGATTATCTTGATGAAGAGCAGAAACGCAAAATCACCATAAAAACAGCCAACATTAGCCTACTCTACAAAACTGCAGGCACCCCATATATCATAAACCTCGTTGACACGCCGGGGCATGTGGATTTCACTGGCAAAGTCACAAGAGCCTTACGAGTTATTGACGGTGCTGTAGTTGTGGTTGATGCCGTAGAAGAAATTATGGCACAAACCGAAATCGTCACAAGACAAGCCCTCGAAGAACGAGTGCGCCCCGTATTATTCATCAACAAAGTCGACAAATTAATGGTTGAACTGCAATTAAACGAGGAGCAAATCCAAAAGAAACTCGACCAAATAATCAGCCGATTCAACGATCTAATCGAAACCTACGCGGAACCACAATTCAAGAACCAATGGAAAATCAGCACTTCAATGGGCAATGTGGCTTTTGGTTCAGCTTTGCACGGTTGGGGTTTTACAATGAAAATGGCAAAGCGGCAGAACATAAAGTTTTCAGACCTAATCAAAGCCAACGAAAACAATCAAGAAACGAAACTAAAATCAACCTTACCCGTTTACGAAGCAGTTTTTGAAATGGCAATCGCTGTAATTCCGAGTCCACCAGAAGCGCAAGCATACCGCATTGAGAAGGTTTGGGATGGACATATCGATTCCAAACTAGGCAAGGCATTGGTTGAATGCCGCGATGATGCGCCAACCATCATGTATGTAACAAATGTACATTCTGATCCTAACGGTGACACCTTGGCAACAGGGCGAGTTTTTTCTGGCAAAGCCAAGAAGGGTGACAAATTACATCTGGTAGATGCACTAACTGAAACCGAGGTTAGAGAAGTCTCCATCGACATGGGTTCGCTGCGGGAAGAAGTGAGCGAAGTTTCAGCTGGCAGTTTAGCCTCTTTTACTTTGACTGGACATGTTAAGGCTGGTGAAACCCTCGTTGATATAGCACACAAAGTCGAAATGGTGCCTTTCGAGGGAATATGCTACGTTTCAGAGCCAGTTGTAACTTTGGCAGTTGAACCCAAAAACCCCCAAGACATTCCATTATTGCTTGATGCACTTGAAAAACTTGCGGCGGAAGACCCAAACCTCAAAGTAATTGCGGATAAGCAAACTGGCGAGTATCTGCTTAGTGGCATGGGCGAATTGCACTTAGAAATAGCTATGCACCAACTGAAAAAAGACGGGATTAACGTCACTGTATCTTCGCCAAGAGTTGTTTACATCGAAAGCGTTCAGAAGAAAGGTGTTGTTGCTTTGGCAAAAAGCCCCAACAAACAGAATAGTTTCTGGGTACAGGTTATGCCTGAAACAGAAGAAAATGAACATCCTGCGGACGTAGACTCTGGCAATGTTCTATCTGTGGATGAGCATCGAAATGTGCTTTTAGATTGTTGCGGAAAAACGGAAGCAGTTTCGGAGAACGTTTTGGAAGCAATCATTGCAGGGTTTGAGTACGCTTGCAGAGCGGGTCCCTTATGCGGGGAACCTGTCAGGCGTTTAAAGGTGAACTTGACCGATTTACAAATTTGCGAAGGCGAAGATGAGGGTTCAGAAATCATGCGTGGCGTCGGCAAAGCAATTTTTGGCAGCTTCCTAACTGCTGACCCAGTCCTGCTTGAACCCATCTACAAAATCATCATATCCGTGGCAACAGAACTATCTGGCGAATGCCAAAGAATGCTCAGCATGAGACGCGGAAAAGTAACTTTATTCGAGCAAAAAGGTCTTTTAAACATAATCACCGGTTACATCCCTGTCTCTGAAACTTTTGGCTTCTCACAAGAACTTCGCTCAGCAACTTCAGGACGGGCGTTTTGGCAATCATATTTTGACCACTGGGAAAAGATGCCACCAAAACTTTCTTTGCAAGTAACCACTGATTTGCGGCAGCGAAAAGGTCTAGTGCCAGAAATGCCTAAACCCGAGAAATTTATGGAGTAGTCTTCGTGCTCTTTGATGTTGCTTTTGATTTGGATTTTTCGCTTTGTTGCGGACAAGTGTTTAGGTGGAAAAAGCTCGGGGGCTGGTGGTATGGTGTCGTCGGAGAAGATGTGTTTAAGGTTCGCCAATGTGGTAGTGAATTAGAGTTTGAGGGTGTCAGCGAAGACTTTGTCCGCTACTATTTCGGTTTAAACGATGATTTAAAACAAATTAGCCGATGCATTTCTAAAGACGATTATATTCGCAAAGCACTGCGCAGGTTTGAGGGTTTGCGTCTTGTTCGCCAGAAACCTTGGGCGTGCCTCATTGGCTTTATTTGTTCCACATACAAGAATATTGCTGCCATTGAATTGATGCTTCAGAAGCTTTCGGTAAAGTTTGGGGAAAAACGCGTTTTCGATGGACACGATTTTTATTTGTTTCCAACTGTTGAAAAACTGGCTTTTGCAAGCGAGGCTGATTTAAAAGAATGTGGTTTAGGTTACCGTGCTAAATACGTGCAGAAAACCGCCGAGAAAATCCTTGACGAAAAGATTAACCTCAAAAACCTGAAATCTCTATCTTATTTGGAAGCGCGGAATTTGCTTCTAGAGTTTCCTGGCGTCGGGATGAAAGTGGCTGATTGTGTTCTGCTTTTTTCACTCGAAAAGTTTGAAGCTTTTCCGGTGGATGTTTGGGTTAAACGCGTTATCTTAAATCATTATGCTGACCAGTTACCTGTCGAAATGGTAAAAAAAATGCAAAGTCACAATTCCTTAACTAACGGTGAATACCTAAAAATCAGCGATTTCGCCCGAAACTACTTTGGAGCCTACGCCGGCTACGCCCAAGAATACCTCTACCACTTCGAGCGAACGCAACGTTAAAATGTTGACAAACAGCATTTCCATACTGGTGCGACCTATGAGTGAGGGCAAAATTGAAGATTTAATCAAGCACAAACGAGTTTTCCTAAGACAAACCACAACAGATTATTCTGCAGGCGGCAATGACATGCTCGATGATGTTGACGCGGCACTAAAAGAAGCCAAAGCAGAAATCGCCCATAACTTGGAACTCGTCAACTGTCTGCGCAAAGACGAGGGCGAACAAGCATGGCAAAAAGACTGCCTATCCATGTTTAACGCATGGTACGAAAAATGGTTCGGCAACCCCTAACCCTTATCCGTTTAGTTGCTTCTCAATCGGCGGAAAATGTTTAAATCTTAACTGGAACAGCAATATTAGAGAATAGCTCTGTGGGCCCGTAGCTCAGTCCGGCTAGAGCGCCAGACTCATAATCTGTTGACCGGGTGTTCAAATCGCCCCGGGCCCACCAATCATCCCACACAGTTAACCATTTGGTAACTTCTGTCCCTCATTATTTGAGAATAACCTGCTAAAGCGAAGGCTTATACCGAGGTCAACTCTTACGACATACGTAAGGAAATGATAGATATGACTTTTATTTCTAAAGAGCATTTTTTCCAAAATGGTTGGGATTGTAATAAGTGTGGAAAGATGACGGAGCACCGGAAAGAGGGAAAAGGCCCTACCGCTAAATTAGTCTGTATGGTATGCGGGTCATAAACTAAAAACCTCCTTTATCGCGATTTTGAAGAATCTTTTGGCTTCTTTTTTTAGGCCGGTTCTTGATCCGGCGGATGCAATAGTTAAATAGCTATTTTCTATGTTCCCTAATAACAGGCAGCCAATCAACCCATTAGAAAGCGACCTTCAGATGATAGACAATGAGAATTGACTAAAAAATAATGAATATGGACTAAAAATTCTTCGGCAATCGATTATATATTTAAGCTGTGAATTTTACTAAGTAGCGATCTGCAATCTTCCAACCCCTTCTCAGTTATTTCCACAACCTGATGTACGCCGCCCCAAGACCTAACAGTCCGGACTCTGATTAGACCAGAAGCTTCCATCTTTGTCAGATGATTCTCCAAACTACCCTTTCCCAACCCAACGAAAGAACGCAACTCCACTGAACTCAACTTCTTGTTCATGGCAAGCAGAATCAAAATCAGTATTCTGGTTGATGATTTGAAGGTAGGGTCATTTAGCTGCTCGTTTAATGATTTAATTATGTCTGTGTAGGGCATTTTGAAGTCGGGGTTCTGGTCGGTTACCAATTTGGGGGATTCTCCAGAGAGTTGGGAGGTTTCCGTCTGCGTGCATATGCAGAAGCTAAGATAAGAACGACAAGAAGGATTACCCAAAGAATTAGGTAAAAGCCCGCGTTGGCTTTTAGGAGAGAAACAACAAAACCCCCTAAAGTGTAAATAGTCAACGCTGACACAACCGCTTTGCTTTCTCGTGGTAGCCGCTCAGGGAACGAACCTTTAAGCGCAAAGAATAAAGGAAACACAGTTGTGGCCAAAAGTCCGAATCTAAAAGCCAAAAATTCGTGGCGCAGCAAGAAAATTGCGGCAAGAATCGGCAAATAGTAGGCCGTCCAAACTAATGCTATCCATGAAGGCTTCAGCAATTTTGTCCACATTGAATCCATAATTTCTCTGCGTACAAGCATGGAGTTATAAGCCTTCTTGAAAATCCAAGCAATCATGGCAGCGCCCACAACGCTCACCGCTGTGTTAACCAAGATCGCAACAACAAGAAAATAGCTATCTGAAAGCCCAAGGAATAGGATAATCGAGGGCAGAAAAGTTATGAGGACAATTTCAGCGGCGACTGCAGCATAACAGAGTCCCCAAGCTCGTTCTAGTATGTACTGTTCTATAACCAGGGCTTTTTCTGCCACACGCTTAATTTGCTCTGGTGAAACATTCTCGACCACACTTTACCTCCTTAATTTCTATATCTGAATGCAAAGGTTCTTTTGACTTTATTCTTTCTGGTACAAATTTTGTACTCGGGAAAGTTATTTATGAAACATCACTTTACTGTTTCAGACAATCAATCCGCTCAATCCAAGGTAATAACAGTTGATAGATACTGACAATCTTACAAAAAAGTTCGAGGATTTAACAGCCGTAGAAAACCTTACCCTTCACGTTAACGACGGCGAAGTATTCGGTTTTCTCGGCCCGAATGGCGCAGGGAAAACAACAACCGTCAGAATGCTCTGCTGCCTAATATCAAAGACAAGTGGAAGCGCCAAAATAGGCGAGTATGAAATAGGCAATAAGGAAGACGCGCTGAAAATCCGCAAAATCATCGGGTTTGTCTCTGATAACGTTGGATTATCTGAAAATCTGACAGCCTACGACAACCTAGACTTTTTTGCAAAGATATATGATTGCCCGGAAACCCAAAGAAAAGAGAACATCAAGCGTTTTCTTGAGATGTTAGGGCTTTGGGATAAGAGGAATGTTTTGGCAGGAACTTTTTCTAAGGGTATGAAGCAAAAACTCGCCATAGCCCGAGCCCTCATTCATGAACCACAAGTTATTTTTATGGACGAACCTACCGCGAATCTAGATCCTGAGGCTTCGAAAACAGTTCGAGATTTCATTCTTCAACTGAAAAAAGAGAAGAAGACAATCTTTCTAAACACCCACAACCTTGGCGAGGCACAGAGAATCTGCGACAGAGTGGCAATAATGAATACAAGTCTTAGAGCAATTGGTACCCCGCAGGAACTTGAAAGGTCCGTTAGTGGCAAGAAGACTGTTATCGGATTGGAACAGCAAGTAAACGGTGCTGTTTTGGTGGCATTGAAAAAACTGGCTCTCAAAAACCTGTCCAGCGGCGGCGACACTATAACATTTGACGTGGAAAACCCAGACAAGGAAAATTCACCTGTTATAGAGGCTATAGTGCTAGCGGGAGGTCGTGTCAAATCAATCAATGTGGTAGGCTCAACTTTGGAAGATACCTATCTAAAACTTGTGAGGAAATAAATATGCGAATCTCAAAGGCGTTGATTATAGCAGCTAGAGACTTCAAAATATTTAGGCGAGTAAGAAACGTCTGGACCTCGATAATTATTTTCCCAGTTGTTATTTCGGTTATGTTTCCGGTGATACTGGAGTATTTAACGATAAGGGGGAACCACGGACTCGCAGCGTCGGGTGTGCTTCCAAATTTGCTTACCTCCTTTTCTTTCTTTTTAGTTATAGGAGCAGCATACGTTCCCTTAGGGATTGCCTCTTACAGTATAGTCGGGGAGAAAGTGGAGAAGAGTTTGGAACCGCTTCTAGCCACGCCGCTAACTGATGGAGAAATATTGCTTGGAAAAGCCATCTCTGCAGTTATTCCAACTTTAGTTGCAATGTATGCGGCTGCGGCAGTGTTCATGGTGGGCATTGATGAGGTTACTTTCAATACGCTTGGCTACTATTATTTTCCAAACTGGAACATCGCCACTTTGCTGTTAGTTCTGATGCCGGTCGCCATTGTGATGAGTGTTCTGTTCAGTGTGATTGTTTCTTCGCGAGTTAATGATGTGCGGAGCGCTAACAGTTTTGGAGTTTTTATACTCTTTCCACTTCTGGGCATATACCTTCTCAGCGAGACAAGCATAATAACCCTTGACATAAACAGCCTGCTCATAATTTCAGGCATTATCTTGGCAGTTGATGTGGCGCTTTTCTATGTTAGCACCAAGACTTTCCGTAGGGAGGAAATACTAACAAAATGGAAGTAGTAAAGTTGGAAGCAAAGAGGAGGTGGGAAAAATGGTGGACATGAAAGATTATTATCAAACAAATAAAGGGCGACTCCTTGGAATTGGGGGAATATTAATTGTTGTGGGTCTTGTCCTCTATTTTGCAAGACATCAAGAATTAGTGCTCGTATTACCCATCGTTGGGGCTGTTTTGTTCATTGCCGGAGTTATTTATAAGCCTCAAAAGAAAACAGATAGCACCCCTAAGGTGACTGAATAGGTTAAGCATCGGCAAAAAATGTTGAGGCACTTGGTTTTTTCTTTTTTCAATTACTAAGAAGGCATTTTGATCCAGTGTTGGTGACAAGAGCGGGACCAACAGAGAACGTTAGAAGTTGTTGTTGTTGTTGCTGCTGCACCTATATTCTGCAGACCGGTTGCAACAACAATCAAAGACAAACCCAAATTGCCCAGTTATTCTTAACTGAAACACAAGTCAGACCCATCGAAGATAATGATGCAACCCAATTTGCACACAACAGCATCATCAATCAAAAATAACCCACTAAAAACCGATTAGTTACTTATGATTTGGATTATTTTTTTTATACAATACTATTCCTTCAATCAAGAATAGACTCTTTGCGACCCCATTCGTGCCTGTAAGGAAAAGGAAGCTGATTTCAATCAATAAACCATTAACTATTTAACACAAAAAAGAAAATTACTGCCTTTGATGTAGCTTTAAAACTAAAACTGCGACTCTTCTGCCCAACTCCTCGCATTCGACAAGATCTTCTTTACTTGGTACACCCATAACCGCAACTCCGTAATGTGCATCGTCAGCTCTGCCCTGAACAATCATGCCGTGAATAAGCATAGCATGTACAATTGAGAGAGGTGTGGTTTCGGCTCCTGAAGCGGTTCCGCCGCTGCTGGTAAATGCGCCGCCGACTTTGCCGCCTAATTGCTTGTGGACCTGTTCGGATCGGTCGATTAGTGCTTTAAGTTTAGCAGACATTTGCCCAAAATATGTTGGCGACCCCAAAATTATCCCGTTAGCGGCTAACAAATCACTTGGATTTGTTTCTGCAGCTTTTTTCACAATAACTTCCAAATCACTTTCTTGCGCTGCTCCTTTCCCCACCGCTAACGCCATTTTTTCCGTGTTTCCAGAATTAGAATCATAAACAACAAGTATTTTTGCCATAATTTCACTTCACAATTTCCTGTATTATCTCATTAACCGCCATAATCTTTGCGTTGTAAACATACTCCAAATATTTTAGGCTCTGCTCTTGGTCTTGAGGTGTAAGGGCTTCAACGCCGTCTTTGGTGATTACTATTTGGTAGCCTCGGAAGAAAGCGTCTGCTGCTGTGTGGCGGATACAGATGTTTGTGTGTAAGCCTCCTAAAATTAGAGTTTTTGCACCTTCGCCCTCGTAGAGGCTGCGTAAGAGTGGTTCTAAACCTGTTTCGTAAAAGCCGCTGTAAGTGCGTTTCTCAACGATGTAGTCTTTTCCTTCTTCGGGTTTGAGGTCGGCAATAACTTGGGCGCCCTGGGTGCCTTTTATCGCGTGAATACCCCATTTTTTTGTGATTTCAAAATCTCTTGGGTAGTGAGCGTCGATGCTGTATAAGACTGGGACCTGGTTTATTCGAGCGGCTAATAGGAGCCTTTGGAGGGGTTCAATTATGTTCTTGACGTTTTTTATTTTCAGTGGACCTGTGAAAAAATCGTTCTGAACATCCACAAGGATAACTGCGGGGTTATTTAACAAAAAATCACTCTCAAATGAAAGAGGAAGCAGCGCCTAATTTAGTTTACCTATGGCATGCAAGGGCCAGCAGTCAGGACTTCGGCACCGTTTTTGGTGACAAGAACTGTGTCTTCAATTCGAACTCCACCTAAACCGGGCACGTAGATTCCTGGCTCATCTGTTACCACGTTTCCCGCCATCAGAGTGTCTTTGCTGTCTGGGCTCAAAATGGGTGCTTCATGAACTTCCAAACCGACGCCATGACCAAGATTGTGGACAAAGAACTCGCCAAAACCCGCCTCCTCAATTACACACCTGGCAACTCTATCAACTTCACTTGCAGCAACTTGGGGTTTAATGGTCTCAAGAGCTTTATCGTGTGCAAGCTTAACCGCGTCGTAGATTGCTGCTTGATGGTAGGTTGCTTTGCTGGCGATGAAGGTTCGGGTTAGGTCTGAACGGTAGAATTTGTAGGTCGCGCCAATGTCCACTACGACAAAGTCTCCGTCTCGGATGGTGCGCTCGATGTTGCAACCGTGCGGGAACGCTGAAGATGGGCCAGATGCTACGATGGTTTCAAATGCCAGACCGTAGCAGCCTGCCTTACGCATGGCATACTCGATTTCCGCTGCCGCAGTTTTCTCTTTTGTTCCAAGCCACATAGTTTCTTTAGCAGTCTGCATCCCAATAGCTGCTATTCTGCAGGCTTCACGGATAAACTTTATTTCTTGGTTATCTTTGACGCTGCGAAGTTCCCGAATCAGATTATTGATGGGTTCGAGTTTTTCTTCTCCGCCGACAGTTTTGGCTAACGTTCGCCAGTTCTCAATTGACAAGGCGTCTATGCCGAATTCTTTGGCCGAGGCTTGCTTAGCGATTTTTTCCATCAAGTTTTCGCCACGCTTTAGAAGTTCTATCGTTACGCCTTTGGCTTCTTCTTTTGCCTGTTCATAATTCACTCCCGAAACGTAGAGGATGCTTTCACCTTGTTCGGGAATGTAGAGGGCCGTTGCTCCTGAAAAGTTCGTGAAATAGGTTAAGTTGGTTTGGTTGAAGATTAGTAAGTTGGAGGGTTTGCTCTGTTTCTGGGCTGCTTGTTTTAGTGCATCGGTTCGATTCATGAGTTTTCGCCAATCTAAGGGGAAGGGCTTGGGTTGGTTTAAGTTTTCGCTTCTAAAGTTGCTTGTTGAGGGTGTATTGAGGTTAATTATTGCGTTATGCAACCAAAAGCCAGTCGAATTTTGCCGTGATTTTTTAAATGAACAAGCCATTAACTTAATATACTTTTCAAATGCCTTCTAACTTACAAGACATGAGGGGAAAAAAGCATGTTTGCTTATGCGGGAAAAATTTTACATGTTGACCTCACAACAGGCCAAACAAGAACCGAGCCACTGAGTGAACAGATGGCTAAAAGCTACATTGGCGGCATCGGTTTAGGTATTCGATTACTTATGGATAACTCAAAACCAGGCACAGACGCCTTCCACCCAGACAACCCAATAATCTACTGTACAGGTCCGCTCAGCGGCACCATGGGTCCAACAGCCGGCAACGGCTATGCAGTAGTTTCCAAATCACCAGCCACGGGCGGAGTCGGGGAAGCAAAGGCACACGGGTTTTTTGGTCCAGACCTAAAACGCGCAGGATACGACGCCGTCGTAATCACTGGAAAAGCACCAAAATTATCTTACCTTTGGATTGACGATGACAAAGTAGAAATCCGAAACGGCGAATACCTCAAAAACGCCACAGTAGGCGATACAGATAACAAAATCCGAGATGAACTCGGAGACTTCTATATTCGCGTATCAGCCATTGGCGAAGCAGGCGAAAAACTCTGCAGGTTCGCAGCCATCATAAACGACGAATTCCGAGCAATCGGACGCACAGGCATGGGCGCAGTGATGGGCAGCAAAAACCTCAAAGCCGTCGCTGTAAGGGGAACAAAAGACGTTAACGTAGCTAACATGGAAGGCTTCAAAGAATACATCAAAATGATCCATGAACGAATGAAGGGTCCAGCTACCAAGAAATACAAGACCTTGGGTACACCTGAAAACGTACTAGTTTTAAATTCGCTTTCAGCTTTAGCAACAAGAAACTGGACGAACGCAACTTTTGAAGGCGCTAATAAAGTCAGCGGCGAATACTTAAACGAACATTATGTTAAGAAAATTGTCGGTTGTGCAACTTGCGGTATGCGTTGCGACCACATTGCCGTTGTTCCTGAAGGACCATACAAAGGATCAACTTCAAGACTAGAATTCGAATGCCTCTGGAGCATGGGGCCACTTTGCGGTGTTGACCGTTTAGACGCAATTATCGAAGCAATGCGAATCGTCAACGAATACGGCATGGACGGCATCTCAATTGGTGTCGTTGTCGCATTTGCGATGGACCTATATGAACATGGCATAATCACCAAAGAACAAACTGATGGAATCGACCTCAAATTCGGCAACTCTGAAGCATTAATCGCTATAATCCACAAGATTGGTAAACGTGAAGGTTGGCTTGGCAACATTCTTGCAGAAGGTGTTGAGAAAGCAGCCGAATTAATCGGCGGAGACGCATACAAATATGCATGCCACATCAAAGGCTTAGAACTACCAGGCTACGACCTAAGAACACTAAAAACAGCCGCCCTAGGCTTCTCAGTATCATTCCGAGGTGCCTGCCACCTAAGAAACGGAGCATACTCACCGGACGTAAAAGGCAAAGTAAACCGCTTCAAAATCGAGAAAGGCAGAGGCAAAATGATCACCGACGAGAGCCACATGTACAACATCATCGACTCACTAATCGTCTGCAAATTCAGCAGAGGCACATACTACGATGGCTGGAAAGACCTAGCTAACTACTACACCCTAGCAACAGGCATCCCGATTACCCCAGAAGAAATGACTCAAGACGGCGACAGAATAGAAAACCTCGCACGCCTCTTCAACATACGTGAAGGCAAAGGCACACGCAAATACGACGATGTCCCCTACAAAATAAAGAATTTCCCAGTACCCGACGAAGGACCAGCTAAAGGCGTCTGCGTTAACGACGAAGAAATGGCAATCGGCTTAGACGATTACTACGCTTCAAGAGGATGGACCGCCGATGGCATACCAACTGTTGAGAGACTTAACTCGTTAGGGTTAGGCGATTTAGCCTACATTGCCGAAGATGCAATGAAAGTCGCTAAAGAAGCCAAGCCTCAAGCAGCGGTTGCAACTGTGGGAGGAAACTAAAATGGGCCGTCCCCAAGACAGAAAATTCGTAACAGCCGACCCAGACAAATGCATCGGCTGTCTAGTATGCGAATATGCTTGCAGCATGGTTAACGAAAAAACCTTCAACCCAAACAAATCACGCATACGCGCCATGCGCCTAGGTCCACTAGTAAACCTCGCAGTTACCTGTAGGCACTGTGAAGACGCCTCATGCGTAGCTGCCTGCCCAAGAGATGCTCTAAAACAAGACTGTGATAGCGGTATAATCCGCGTTGACGAAAACGCATGCAATGGTTGCGGATGGTGTATTAGCGCATGCCAATTCGGCGCTATGAACATGCATCCAGACAAAAAAGTAGTATTTACCTGCAACAGCTGCACCGACAACGAAACTAAAGAACCTCAATGTGTTAAATGGTGTCCCGAAGAAGCCTTATCATTTGTCAGCGCAGAAACATTATCGCAGAAATATCGCCAGAAAGCAGTCAAGAACCTGTTCCAAACAGCTGAAGAAGCCAATAAAGCTAAATAAACTCAGTTTAGCGCTTTTTTGCGCTACTTTTTGTTTTTTTTCGAAAATGTTTTCTATCGTTTTATCCGCCTGTCATCAGCGACATCAGGATTATGCTGTCACCGTTTTTTAGGGATGTGTTTACGCCTTGTAGCTGATCCATCAAAACACCATTAACCATTGCAACAAATGTTGCTTTCATTTCCTTCTTGACCGGGTCATAGACTTCCTGTATGAATTGTTTGCCGTAATCTCCGGCGATTTTGCCCAGCAAATCCGACAGTAAACTGCCATTTGGAAGTGTGAATTCATCTTGGCTTGTGTTTGTGTAGGATTTAACCAAGCTGATATAGTGGACTTTAACTTCCATTTCTTTTCCTTCTGCTCTGGTCTAATAATTGTTTTGGGGTTCTGATATTTCTTTTCTATTCTCGATATAGTTTTAGCCTTGAAAACCTCGATTAGCGTTATGTGAAATTGTGCATAACGACTCCTACATCCACGTGGAAAGCCATGACTTTTCAAACTAAGAACCCATTAACTTAATATATTGTTCAAATGAACTAAATACTTTAAAACGCTTGGAGGAACAAGGTTTGCTAGGTTACGCGGGAACAATCTTATATGTTGATTTAACCACAGGCAAAACTCGCAAAGAAAAACTGAACGAGGAAGTCGCCAAAAAATACATCGGCGGCATCGGCCTTGGCATGGAACTCTATTTATCCAATTCAAAAGCAGGTGTGCATCCACTTAGCGCAGAAAACCCGCTTGTTTTAGCAATTGGACCCGTTTCAGGAACCATGTTTCCAACAGGCGGCAACGGACACGCCTTTATATCTAAATCACCCGAAACAAACGGAGTTGGCGAAGCTGTAAGCCACGGCACCTTTGGCGCTGAACTAAAAAGAGCAGGATACGACGCAATAATCTTAACTGGCAAAGCTGAAAAGCCAACTTACCTTTGGATTGACGACGACGCAGTCCAACTTCTTGATGCTTCACAAATCTGGGGCAAATCACCCGGCGAAACTGAAGACGCCATCAAAAATGAAACAGGCGACTATTACGTTCGGATAGCATCCATAGGTTTAGCAGGCGAAAAACTCAGTAAAATTGCCACTATTATTAACGAGAAAACCCGCGCCGCTGGCAGAACAGGTCTTGGCGCCGTTATGGGCAGCAAAAACCTCAAAGCCATCGCAGTTCGAGGCACCCGCGACATAGTTGTAGCGAAACCGGACGAATTCATGGAAATGGTAAAAGAATTCCACGAACGCATGAAAGGTCCAGCTGCACAGAAATACCGCACCTTAGGCACATCTGAAAACATCGTGATTCAAAACTCACTTTTCTGCATGCCAACCCGCAACTTCAACAACGCTCATTTTGACAACGCTGAAAAAGTCAGCGGAGAAACCCTCAACGAACGTTACATCACAAAAATCATAGCCTGCAACTCATGCGCTATGCGATGTGAACATGAAGCATTAATCCGCGAAGGACCCTACAAAGGCACCTTGGCAAGAATGGAATATGACAATATCTGGGCATTGGGACCAAACTGTGGCGTAGACAAACTAGATGCCATAATAAAAGCTGCTGAACTCTGCAACTACTACGGCCTTGACGCAACAAGCGCAGGCGTAACCGTCGGTTTCGTGATGGACTGCCACGAAAAAGGTATCCTGACCCACGAAGACCTTGGCGGATTAGATGCTCACTTCGGCAACGCAGATGCACTCATCCAACTTATCGAAAAAATCGGCAAACGCGAAGGAATCGGCGACATGCTTGCTGACGGCGTGAAAGCGGCTGCACAAAAAATTGGCAAAGGCTCCATGGAGCTTGCTCAACAAATTAAAGGCTTAGAAGCTACAGGTTATGATTTGCGATGCCTGAAAACTGCCGCTTTAGCTTCAGCAGTTTCGTTCCGCGGAGCAGACCAGAACCGCAGCGGCGCTTACAGCATTGATCTAAAAGGCAAAGTTGACCGTTTGAAAGCCGAAAAAGGACGCGGCAAACTCGTCAAAGACGCAGAAGACATCTACGCATTAATCGATTCCCTTATCATCTGCAAAAACGCCAAAGGCACCCTCTACAAGGAACTCGCCGACATGGCAAAACTCTACAGCCTAGTCACAGGCATCGAAATGACCCCTGAAGAACTCAGCCTTGCAGGCGAACGAATAAACACACTCGCAAAACTCATTAATGTCCGAGAAGGATTTAGTCGCAAAGACGACACATTGCCCTGGAAAGTAATGAACCAACCAATCCCCGACGAAGGACCCGTTAAAGGCGCGGTCGTAACTCAAGACGAACTTGACCTGCTACTTGACGATTATTATCAAGCTCGTGGCTGGAATGTCGAGGGTATTCCTACAAAAGCTAAACTCGAAGAATTAGGCATGCAAGATTACCAGACTATAATTGAAGGAAAAGAGGCATAAACATGGTAAAGCTGCACGAAAGAAAATTTGTTTCCACAGACCCAGAAAAATGCGTCGGCTGCCAAATATGCGAGTACGCCTGCTCATTCACCAAAGAGAAAGCTTTCAACCCACTCAAATCACGCATCCGTGTCGTCCGTGTTAACCAATTAGCCAACATGGCTGTAACATGCCGACTCTGCGAAGAACCAGCCTGCGTAGCAGCCTGCCCACGTGATGCACTCACTCAATCCAAAGAAACAGGTAACATAGAACTCGATAAAGACAAATGCAACGGCTGCGGCTGGTGCATCGAAGCCTGCGATTACGGGGCAATAATGCTTCACCCAGAAACCAAAGTCGTCTACGTCTGCGACATGTGCAAAGACAAACCTGAAGGGCCACAATGCGTCAAATGGTGCCCCGAAGAAGCCATAACCGTCGTTACAAGCGATGTATTAGCACAGAAAGCAAGAATCGGCGCAATCAAAAAACTCTTCCAAGAAAAAGAAAAATAAACGAACATTTTTGCTCATTTTCTAATTTTTAAAATTCAGTATTTTAATTTGAAGTAGCGTTTTGGAAAACCTATTAATAACAACATGCCAACAACGTCTCAGGTGCCCCACATTTGCTTGACCACCTAATCATCACAATTATTCTGGGATTAATTCAAGGCTTCGCAGAATGGCTACCCATATCCAGTACCGCTCACTTGCGAGTTGCAGAGCACTTTTTAGGGTTCCCTGCGATGCCCCTGTTCAATGTTTTCTTACACATAGGCACACTTGGAGTTGTAATATTCTACTTTAGACACGACATTAAGGTAATTCTAACCGCTTTTCTGCATAGAGATTTTCATTCAGAATATGGCAGATTCATCCCATTAATTATTGTCGCATCCATACCCACGGGCATAATTGGAATCCTCTATGACCTTTACCTAGGCGACAACTACCAAACAATCCTAATCATCGGCATAACATTCCTATTCGGAGCCGCACTCCTATTCTCATCAAAGTTTGGAAAAGAAACTAAAACTCAAATCTCCTACCGCGAAGCACTTGTAATGGGAACCGCTCAGGGAGCGGCAAGTTTTCCGGGGCTTTCTAGGAGTGGTTCAACAATATCCAGCGGGCTGCTGCAGGGCGTTAAACGTGAAATGGTTTTTAAATTTTCATTTTTGCTCTCAATTCCCGCAATCATCGGGGATTTAGCCGTTGAAGCATTTCATGATCGAGGCAGTTTTTCTCAAGGCGTCGGGGTCAGCTCGTTGAACCTTTTCATTGGTTTAATCTTTGCAGTTTTAGCAGGTTACTTGGCAATTGTGCTCGTCAAAAAGCTGGTTTTAAACAAGAAATTCCATTACTTTGCTGCATACACGTTTGCATTGGGAATTATTCTTATTCTTTTGGCGCTCTTAGGATTTTAAGAAGGGCTGTTTTTTTCAGTCGAATTTGAAAACTGGTTTGGACAAGTAAGTGCCAAATAATAAATGGGTTAGATGGTCTTTTCTAAATCCCCAATGAAGCGTTCAAACACCTTCAAACCGCTATTCCAGAAGTCAGGCGATGCCACGTTTAGCCCAACAGTTTTCCCGATTTCCAACGGCGACATGCTGCCGCCTGCAGACAACGCTTTTACCAGTTTTGGAACAAACGATTTGCCTTCCTCCAAATAACGCTCATATAAGGAGTAGACGAACATTTGGGCGTAGACGTAGGGGTAGTTATAGAAACGGTAGTTTGCCATGTAATAGTGAGGTTTCATGGTCCATTCGGCTTCCATTTCGGGGAACCAAGTGACGGCGTCGCCGAAGATGCGGTCACGGCTTTTGGTCCAGTGGTTACAGATGGTTTTGTAATCCAAATATTCGCCCTTCTCTATGGAGGCGTAAAGTGCTTGTTCAAACCACACTCGTGCGGTAACTTGGAATGCAGTCATTCCTGCTTCATCCAACACCAAACACAGTAGTGCCTTGCGTTCTGCATCTGTCTTCGCTCCGTCCAGCAACTGGTCAGTGAGTAGTAGTTCGCCAAAAATCGAGGCTGTTTCAGCCATTGCAGAGGGAACGTTCATGTTCAGTAGTGTTTGGCTTCTCGATGCATACCAGTCATGGGTTGCGTGTCCGAGCTCATGCGCCAGCGTGTACACATCTGTTAGTGTGCCGTTGAAACTTTGAAGAATGTAGGCTGATTTGCCGTTGTAGTATCCTGCGCAAAATGCGCCGTTGCGTTTCCCAAATCGTGGTGTGGCGTCTATGTGGCGTTTTTGGAACATTTCCGTGACGGCAGTTGCGTAGGCTGGGTCGAATCGGCTGTAGGAATGAGTGATGAGGTCCTGTGCTTGTTGGAAAGTAAATTTGAGGTCTGAGGATTCTGGTAAGGGTGCCACGATGTCATGATTGCCCAACACTGGCAGATCCATCAATTTGGCTTTTAACTTGAGATAACGCCGATAAGCTTTCGATCCTTCCTCTACGGTTTTGAGAAGGTTAGCAATTATGCCCTCTTGGGTGTCGTTGCTGATTACGCTGGACTCCATTGGCGAGGCATATTTTCGTCTTTTAGACACACTTACCCAATCATTGCAGATGTTACGCAGTGCTGCCGAAAATACTTCGCTGTCTTTTCCTAGAAGTCCATAAATGGAGCGGTTTGCAGATTCACGGGTGGCTCGATCGTGGTGCGAAAGCCATCCGTTGGCTTCTCCGTAGCTCAAGGTCTTTTTTTCTCCCAAAACGTTCACTTCAAAGAGGCGAGTATTGAGCCATTTACTCTGAAGTTCCTCCCACGCATTGATGCCGAATTGGTCCTTCTCGATGATGAGTTGCTCTTCAACTTCGGATAGTTGGTGCTCTACGCGCCGTTGGATACGTTCTAAGGCGTGCTTGTAATTGGCTAAAGCTGGTTCGTTGATTATTTGAGGTCTACTTTTTACCAAAGCGCCCAGCTCTAGAGAATAAAACGCCAACTGCTTGCTAATTTTAGCTGAAAGTTTGTCTATTTTATCGTTAAGTGTCTGTGCTTGGGGTTGAGTCATGTCTGCCGAAAACGATAGGCTCGAGTATAGAGTTAGGTCACTGAATTTTGCCTCAAACGTCTCAATATCTCTGAAGCAACGCAGTAAGTCCTCGGCAGTTAACTGGGTTACTTTGCTGCGGTAAGTTTTCTCAAAGGCATCCGCCGTTGTCTCGGCTTCCTTTATGGCTTGGTCAATTTTAGGGTCAGTTAAGCTAGAAAAAAGCTCGGTTAAATTCCATGTAACTTGTTGAGTTGTCAAATGTGTGTGCCTCTGATGGACTAATGTGGGATGGGTTATTTTGGATTATTGTTCCGTCCTAAAATTGTGCTTTAATTGCCATTTTTTTTAAGCCAAAATTATCGGTACTTCGCACATTTGGGCTGGGTCAAAGGTTTCGAGAATTAACTTGGATCCTTTTTTGACGGTTACACAGTCGGTTCCGCAGATTGGGCATGGAACAAACTCATGTTCTCCTATAGCGTCGAACTCGAAGCTACAGTGGCATTCAGGGCAAGTAAAAATTATCGATGCGTCTGTTGTTTTCATTTTCTATCCTCCTAAAAAACTAAGTTTTTCTATTCAATTAATTAGCTAAATTGTTTTGTGATTTATAGAAACAGCTTGTTTGTCTCTGCAAACGTACAACTTCTGACTAGGTAATAACTTTATCCATAGATACATGAAGTTTGGATGGTGCTAAGGTCAATTTTTTTCAAAAAATAATCAGACCTGAAGTCATTAACGAAGTTCTTTTTCAGCCTTGTATATTTGTTTGTCCAACTTTTCTTTGTATCTGTCCGCTTCGTTTTCCTTTAGGTCTACTGGACTTGCATTCAAACTCTTCATTAATTCTTTGTCGCTTAGGTTTACAAATTTTTCAGCAAGTTCATCAAGGAGCTTGCGGATTTCTTTAAGTTCCACAGCTATCCCCCTAAGGCTTCTCCTGTCCTCGTCTGTCAAGACTATTTTGCCCACAGCAAGTCACCGAATAAGCTTATTTTACAAGTGATGAGTAGTATTAAAATTTCCCTAAAAAAGAAAAATGCTTAAGAATTGTTGGTGCTACGGGCAGGATTTGAACCTGCGAACCCCTGAGGGAAAGGATTTCCCATTCGGGCGCTTGAGTCAAAGCGTCGAGATCTTGAGTCCTTCACCTTTGACCTAGCTTGGTTACCGTAGCAACGTTTCGATTAGAAAACTGTCTGGCTCCGTCTTATTAATCATTTCCCGTCTACCGCAAAAGTAAAACACCAATGCAACGATACTTAGAAGTAATGCAGACGCAGCACAGAATTATCCTTGGCAACAGCCAACAAATGCCCGAACTTGCTAACGCAAGTGTGCAATTAATGGTGACTTCGCCGCCTTACCCCATGATAGCCATGTGGGACGAGTTGTTTGCGAAGGCTGATCCCAAGATTGCAGAATTATTCAAGAAATTGAACTCTGATGGCAAAGAGGAAACAGTGCGACAGATCTATACTGAAATGCATGACTATTTGGCGAAGGTTTGGCAGGAAACCTACCGGGTCCTAGTTGACGGGGGCATCGCGTGCATAAACATTGGCGACGCAACCCGAACTGTAAACGGAAGATTCCAGCTCTACCCCAACCACTCCCGAATCACTGAAGTCTGCGAAAAAATCGGCTTTACAACCCTTCCATATATTTTATGGAAAAAGCCCACCAATAAACCGGCGTATAAAGGCAAAGGCGCCTTTTTGGGCTCAGGTTTCCTTCCCCCAAACGCCTACGTAACGCTGGATTGTGAGTTTATTTTGTTGTTTAGGAAGGGAAAACTGAGAAAGTTCCAACCTAAAGATATTCTGCGGTATGAAAGTGCTTTCACGAAAGTGCAGCGTGATGAGTGGTTTAGTCAGATTTGGTCCTTGAAGGGCACCCGGCAGACTTCAACCGAATTAGAACGTAGAACCGCAGCATACCCTGAAGAAATCGCCGAGCGCCTAATCCGAATGTTTAGCGTTAAAGGCGAACTCGTGCTAGACCCTTTTTTGGGTTCGGGAACAACCACAAAAATCACCATTCAAAATGAACGCAGCAGCATTGGATACGAATCAGATCTCAACTTGTTGCCAGTTATAGTCAAAAAAACAGGTACCGCTAAGGGCAAAGAAGCAATTGTGGAAATAATTAAACGTTGAAGACAGGCGGGATTTGCCAAATTCTTAATATTGTCTTCAGCTATTTTCTAACAAAAAAGGTTGGTCTAATTGGTTAAGAAAGAGTTAGACAATGGGAAACCCATGGGATTTGGCAATACTTCGCGAAGGTTTACCCATTCTAGTCGACGCGTGAAGGGCACAATTGCAAAGGACCGTTTTGCTTTTGATCAAGCTATGCAGGGACACGATTGCCTAAAAATTCGACAAGATGGCGATTTTGTGGTTCAGAAACGTGATTTTTTTGGGAACAAAGTTGGTGAGCCAACTACATATGAAGTGAAGACAGGGAACTCTAAATTGACGGAAGCTCAGGAGAAAAGGCAACGTCGACTAGGTAGGAATCGCTACAAAATTGCCAGGTATTAGCTGGAATTGGGTCTTATTGTCCTGAAAGGAAGAAGATTACTATAAGCGTTTTCTAAGGCCAAAAGCATGTTGGAAATTGGTGCAAACGCAGAAAAGAACTAAGTTAGTAGGGTTATTTTGTTTATAAAAGCGTGTTCTTAAGTGTCTCATGCGCATTGACCATGGTTGTGTGCTGTTTGTGCGTACTGGTCGAATTTTTTCGTCGTTTCTTATTTTGTCTCATTCAGTTTCGAGGAGAAAAGTTTTTTTCAACCAGATGCTCTATGATTGTTATTAGAGATTCAGTTTAGACTCATTGTGAATAAAAATGTTTATATTCGACGTAGGCGGCTTGTGTTTGTGCTCTTAGAAAAGTTAGTTGACCCTTTTTCGAGTTGGACCTATCCAGCATCGGAGGAAATGAAAAAGTGAAAACACAATTAACAAAAATTCACAATCAGTATTATATCTTAAGTTTATGGGAGAACTGAAAACTTGACTAATGTACAAAAAGAAGATATCCATTATCTTTTGAAAACTTTTTTCAACGAGAAAGGCCTAGTTCGTCAGCATCTTGACAGTTATAACGAATTTATCGACCATGGACTTCAAGAAGTCGTGGACGAGGTAGCTGAAATCCCTATTGAAGTTCCTGAGAGCCCATATAAAGTGAAACTTGGACAAATCTGGGTAATTGACCCTCAATCGCGTATTACCGGTCCTTACGCCACAGAAGTGGATGGAACCAAACATGAAATTTATCCAATGGAAGCCCGACTACGCAACTTAGCGTATTCCGCACCCATTGCACTTGAAATGACTCCTGTTGTAGATGGAAGAGAACAGGATACAGAGCTTGTTTACATCGGCAATATCCCTGTAATGTTGAAGAGCAAACTTTGCTTCCTTAGCCAACTCAGCAAAGAAGAGCTTATCGCGGCAGGAGAAGACCCTGATGATCCAGGAGGATATTTTGTTGTTAACGGTTCTGAACGTGTTATCGTTGCGATGGAAGACTTGGCACCAAACCGCGTCATCGTTGACATCGACGAAAAAGGCACATCACCAGTTTATCAAGCAAAAATCTTCTCAACAACAGTCGGTTTCCGAGCAAGAATTGAACTTAAACTAAAATCAGACGACGCAATCTACGTCACTATGCCGGGAGTTCCCACAGAAATCCCATTCGTCGTCATCATGCGCGCACTAACCATGGAAAAAGACAAAGACATCGCCGAAGCAGTCACACTCGACAGCGAAACCCAAACCCAACTCTCTGCCTCATTCGAAAAAGCCATCGGCGTAGACACCCCAAGCGACGCCATTCTTTTCATCGGCAACCGCGTTGCCCACGGACAAGTCGAAGAATACCGACTCCAAAAGGCAGAAACAGCGTTGGACAAAAACTTCCTCCCACACTTAGGAAGAAGCGACAAAAACCGCAAAGAAAAAGCCATATTCCTTGGCGAAATGGCATACCGGGTTATCCAACTAAAAACAGGCAGACGCCAACCAGACGACAAGGACCACTTCAAAAACAAACGTCTAAGACTCGGTGGTCCTTTGCTCGCAGACTTATTCCGTGTCTCATTTAGAAACCTTACACGGGACATAAAGTACCAGCTTGAACGCATCGGCGTTAAAGGCCCAATCATAACCGTCTCAGCTGCAGTACGCCCAGGAATTATCACTGAACGTTTCCAGCATGCACTGGCAACAGGCAACTGGGGCAGAGGAAGAGTCGGCATCACCCAACTTTTGGACCGAACAAACTACATCTCCACTCTTAGCCACCTACGCAGACTCCAATCACCTTTAAGCAGAAGCCAACCTAACTTCGAAGCCAGAGACTTACACCCCACCCACTGGGGACGCTTATGCCCTAACGAAACCCCTGAAGGCTCAAACTGCGGGCTCGTAAAAAACCTCGCATTATCAGCCTCCATCGCAGTCGGTGTAAACCCAGACAAAATCAAGCAGTTACTCTTCGAAATGGGCAGCGTACCAGCATACGAAGCCTCCATCGAATTACGCATTTCAGGCGCCAAAGTTTTCGTCGACGGAAACATAATTGGCTACTGCAATAACCCCCAAGAAGTGGTACAAGCATTCCGCCAGAAACGCAGAGCAGGCGAAATATCAACAGAAGTTAACGTAACTTACTTCTCCAAAGCCCAAACCGAAACCGAAGAAGTCCACGCAAACTGCGACGAAGGCAGAGTCAGACGCCCACTCATCATCGTAGAAAACGGCACAGCAAAACTAGGCTCAAAACACTTCGAAAAAGTCGGTTCAGGCGAATGGACATGGGAAGACCTTGTCAAGAACGGTTTAGTTGAATATTTGGATGCTGAAGAAGAAGAAAACGCATACATCGCGCTTGAATACGATGCTATTCAGCCCAAATCAACACACGTAGAAATTGCAACCTTCACAATCCTTGGCATCTGCGCATCAACCATCCCCTATCCAGAACACAACCAGTCACCACGCAACTCCTATCAAGCCGCCATGGCTAAACAGGCACTCGGCGTTTACAGCACAAACTTCCACCACCGCGTTGACTCACGCTCACACATACTTCACTATCCACAAGTACCAATGGTTCAAACTGAAAACATGGATGTCATGGGCTACAAACAACGCCCAACAGGACAAAACTGTGTCGTCGCCGTGCTCAGCTTCGAAGGCTACAACATGGAAGACGCCATCATATTCAACAAAGCCTCCATCGAACGAGGCTTAGCGCGTTCCACTTTCTACCGTATATACGAAGCCGAATGTCGCCAATATTTAGGTGGCTTAAAAGACAAATTCACTGTTCCAGAACCAGGCACACGTGGTTACCGTGGAGAACAATATTACAGGCTCCTTGAACCGGACGGAATCATCGGCTTAGAATCCCAAGTAGTCGGCGGAGACGTCTTAATTGGTAGAATTAGTCCTCCAAGATTCCTTGAAGAATACAAAGAATTCGAAGTTAAAGGACCCTCAATGCGTGACACATCCGTAGACATGCGCCCCTCCGAAACAGGCACCGTAGACGGCATATTCGTTACGATGTCAGGCGAAGGGAGCCAACTCGTCAAAGTCCGCGTAAGAGACCAAAGAGTCCCAGAACTTGGAGACAAATTTGCTTCACGCCATGGACAGAAAGGAGTTATTGGTCTAATCGTTCCCCAAGAAGACTTGCCCTTCACTGATGAAGGCATAGTTCCTGACCTAATAATTAACCCACACGCAATCCCCTCAAGAATGACCATCGGACAATTCATCGAATCACTCTCAGGCAAAGCCGCATGCGCAAGAGGCAAACCAGGCGACGGCACACCTTTCTCAAATGAAGGACCAGACGAAGTACGCAAAAACCTAGTAAAACTCGGATTCAGCCAAACCGGAAGCGAAGTCTTCTACAACGGCGCAACAGGCGAAAAATTCGTCGCGGACGTATTCGTTGGAATTGTTTACTACCAAAAACTTCACCATATGGTTGCTGACAAAATACACGCCAGAGCGCGCGGTCAAGTGCAAATGCTCACCCGCCAGCCAACTGAAGGTCGCGCTCGGGGTGGTGGTCTTCGATTCGGAGAAATGGAACGAGACTGCCTCATTGGACACGGAGCCGCTATGCTGCTAAGAGATAGGCTGCTGGAAGAATCTGACAAGTACACGCTCTACATATGCGAGAATTGTGGACAAATCGCTTACTTCGACATGAAGCAAAGGCGTTATGTCTGCAAGATATGCGACGAAAAAGCAAAGATTTCGCCAGTCATCGTATCTTACGCTTTCAAGCTTCTGTTGCAAGAACTACAGAGCTTATGCATTACACCAAAATTAAGACTAAAGGAGAAGGCATAACATGGCACAGGAAGAATATATTCATAAAATAGTGGATGAAATCTCATTCGGCTTAATCTCACCTAAAGATCTCCGTAAACAATCAGTCGTAGAAGTCCAAACCCCAGACACCTACGATGAAGACGGCGCACCAATCACAGCAGGCTTGATGGACGGCAGACTAGGCACCCTTGAACCAAGGCAACGATGCAAAACCTGCGGCAATACAGCCATCCGCTGCCCAGGTCACTTCGGACACATCGAATTAGCTGTACCAATCGTACACATTGAATTTACAAAGATTATTTTTGATCTCTTAAAAGCAACCTGCCGCACCTGTGGTCGCATTCTCCTCTCAGAAGAGGCATCCAAAAAAGCTCGCCAAAGACTTGAACGCTTCAACGAGCTCTTAGGAACTATCCCGGATGAAATTTACAAAGAAATCTTAACTGATATCAAAGCAAAACAATGCCCCTACTGCGCAGCTGCACAATTCAAAATCACCTTCGAGAAACCAACCAAATTCATTGAGCAAACTGAAGCAGGCTCAGAACCTCTAACACCCAGCATGATACGCGAGCGGCTTGAACGTGTCTCAGATGAAGACTTAGAAATTTTAGGCTTCAACCCTAAAGTTGCGCGTCCAGAATGGATGGTTCTGCAAGTTCTGCCGGTTCCACCAGTCTATGTGCGTCCATCAATCACATTAGAATCAGGTATCCGCTCAGAAGACGACTTAACCCACAAACTCGTAGACATTATCCGCATTAACCAGCGTTTGAAAGAAAACATGGAAGCAGGCGCACCAACCCTCATCATCCAAGACTTATCTGAACTTTTACAGTACCACGTTACAACATACTTTAACAACGAGGCATCAGGTATTCCGCCAGCACGCCACCGCAGTGGCAGAGCCTTAAAAACTCTCTCACAACGGTTAAAAGGCAAAGAAGGACGATTCAGAAGCAATCTATCAGGCAAACGTGTTGACTTTTCAGCCCGCACAGTTATCTCACCAGATCCGAACCTTGACATAAACGAAGTCGGTGTTCCTCAAGACGTCGCCATGCGACTATCAGTCCCCGAAAAAGTTACAGCTTGGAACATCGAAGAAATGAAAAAGTTCGTGATCAACGGTCCAGAAAATTATCCAGGCGCACTCTATATTATCCGCCCAGACGGCAAACGTATCAGACTCGAATTCGTTGTCGACCGTACAAAAATTGCAGAAGCAGTCGAATTAGGATTCGTTATTGAACGTCACCTCAAAAACGGCGACATAGCTATCTTTAATCGACAGCCTTCACTCCACCGCATGTCCATCATGGCGCACTACGTTAGAGTTTTGCCCTACAAGACCTTCCGATTACACCTCTGTGTCTGCCCACCATACAACGCAGACTTTGACGGCGACGAAATGAACCTTCACGTTCCTCAAAGCGAAGAAGCCCGAACCGAAGCACTGTTGCTGATGCAGGTTCAAGACCAAATTCTATCACCCAGATTCGGTGGACCAATCATTGGCGCCATCAGAGACTTCGTCACAAGCGCTTACTACTTCACAAGAAAAGGCAACTTCGTAACCAGAAGCCAAGTTAACAGACTCCTAACATCAACAAACTACACCGGACCTGTGCCAGAACCAGAAATCAAAACCCCCGAACCACTTTGGTCAGGCAAACAAATCTTCAGCCTCTACTTGCCAAAAACACTCAATTACTCTTTGAAAGCTAACATTTGTCAAGGTTGCACGAAATGCGAGGAAGAAGAATGCAAACACGATGCTTACGTAGTCGTTAAGAACGGTCAACTCGTAACAGGCGTTATCGACAGACGATCAATTGGCTCTGAACAATCTGAAAGCTTGCTTCACAGAATCATTAAAGACTACGGTACTCAAGCAGGACGAGAATTCCTAAACAAAGTCACTCACCTACTCAAACAATTCATATCCATGAGAGGGTTCAGCTATACCTATGACCAACTGGTTCTCTCACCAAGAGCACGCAACCGCATGGCGAAGACAATGGATCGAATCCAAAAGAAAATCGACGAACACATCGAAAACTTCCGCAACGGAACCCTACCCCGTCTGCCAGGACAAACTCTCGAAGAATCCTTCGAAATCTATGTTATGCATGAACTTGCAGTAGCCCGAGACGAATCAGGCAAAATAGCAGACGAAGACTTCACCTTGGAAAACGCAGGTATCGTCATGACAAGAGCAGGTGCAAGAGGCTCAAGCCTAAACATCGGTCAAATGGCCGCTTGCGTTGGGCAACAATCAGTCCGAGGCAAACGTATCCTAAGGGGCTACGCTGGAAGAGCATTGCCGCACTTCGTTGATGGCGACCCAAGTCCAAGAGCTAGAGGGTTCGTCTATAATTCTTACCAAACAGGCTTAGACGCGATTGAATTCTTCTTCCACGCTATGGGAGGCAGAGAAGGTCTAGTCGACACAGCCGTCCGCACACAACAAAGTGGTTACATGCAACGTAGACTCATTAACGCCCTCGAACACATCCGCTTAGAATACGACAGCACTGTCCGCGACTCCGCAGGTGACATTATCCAATTCCGCTACGGCGAAGATGGAGTGGACCCGGCGAAAAGCGATCACGGCAAAGCAGTCAACGTCAACCGATTAATCGAGCAGATTAAACTCGGTGAAGAAAAAGGCGAAATAGCATCTGCAGAACACATCAAAAAACAACTCAAGAACGTAGAAAACCAACTAACACCCATCCTGCTAAACCAGCTAAAACAGAATTTTGCAAAGAACAAATTAACAACCAAAGCTGTGACAAAAGCTGCAACCCAAACAGCTGAACAGTACAAGCGAGCCTTGATGGAGCCAGGCGAAGCAGTCGGCATCGTTGCAGCCCAATCAATCGGCGAACCAGGCACACAGATGACCCTTAGAACCTTCCACTATGCAGGTGTCAAAGAACAAAACGTCACCTTAGGCTTACCACGACTAATCGAAATTGTCGACGCACGCAGAATTCCCTCAACTCCAATCATGACCATCTATCTGAAAGGCGACCATGCCAAGAGCAAAGAAGGCGCAGTAGAAGTTGCCCGCAACATCATCTACACTTCAGTTGAAAACTTGGCTTCATCAATCTATGAAGACCCCGTTCGGGAAGCAATAATCATCGAATTAAACAAGCAGATGATGGATGACAGAGCCATAACGATGGATGAACTTAGGGAACGCATGGAACTCCAAAACGCCACCGTAACAGTTTCAGATACCACAGTTGAGATTAAACCCAAGAAAGCTGAACAACTAAAACGCATGTTAGCTAAGGTTCCAGGTTACCAAGTTAAAGGTGTCCCAGACATTAAACGTGTCCTTGTCACCGAAGAAAGTGGTGAATGGGTGATACGCACTGACGGCTCAAACCTATCTAAAGTCCTCGAAGTCATAGGTGTTGATACTTCAAGAACAACTACCAACAACATCCACGAAATCGCTAAAACCCTAGGCGTTGAAGCATCCAGAAACGCACTTGTCCATGAAGCAAAAGGCGTCTTGGAAGATCAAGGCTTAGACGTAGACGTTCGACACGTAATGCTCGTAGCAGACATGATGACCACCACAGGCGATGTACAGCAAATCGGCAGACACGGAATCAGCGGTAAAAAAGCCAGTGTTCTTGCGCGCGCCGCATTCGAAATCACAGTGCCAAACATTGTTGAAGCCGCCGTTAAAGGTGAAAGTGATCCTTTGGCTGGTGTAACAGAAAACGTTATAGTTGGGCAATCAATACCAATCGGCACAGGCTTAGTTGAACTATACATGTCAACATTCGAAAGGCAAGAAAAAGATGGAGGAAAAACAGAAGCATGATAGACATAGATAAAGCGTTAGCGTCTGCAGTGAAGACAGGTAAGGTTTCCTTTGGATCCAATGTTGCATTGCAAAACGCCAAAACCGGCAAAGCTAAGATGATAGTTTTAGCTTCAAACTGTCCAAAAGACATAAAAACACAAATTGAATACTATGGAGAAATCTCTAAAGTTCCCGTCATAACCTACAAAGGTGGATCAATGGATTTAGCTGAAGTATGCAAGAAACTCTTTATTATTTCAGCCATGAGCATCCGCGAAACTGGGGATTCAGATATTCTCAAAGTAACCGAGGAAACTCAGGTACAAGAATAAAAAACGGAGGAAAAGAAAGAACGAGTGGCATAAAGATTACCTGCGACGAAATGCGATACATTGCTTTATTTGAAAGCATCAGCGGTGCTAGCGTAAAGGACTGTATAGTCGACGAAGTAGAACAACGCGCAATATTCGTAGTCAACCCAGGTCAAGTAGGTGTTGCCATCGGCAAGGGTGGACGGAACATCCATACTCTTGAGCGAATGACAGGCAAAAAACACGAAATCATTGAGTATAGCGAAGACCCAGCAACATTCATGAAAAACGCCCTAAAACCTGCAGCTGTCAGAGAAATCCGCGTTACCGAACGTACTGATGGCAAGAAAATGGCAGTCATTACAGTTAACCCTAAAGATAAGGGCGTCGCAATAGGTAAGAACGGCAAGAACGCCGAACGTTTGCGCTTTTTGGCAAAACGGTACTTCGACATTCAGAACGTCAGCATCTCCTAAGTAGTCCTTAACAGGCTATTAGGCGATGAAAACGTCGCTGAAAACGTATAACAAGCCTTATTGTTGAACGTAAATTATTGTCTTTAGGTTACACCATGTTTAGGGCAAAATCTTTTCATGAATATTTCTAATTTTTAAAAGTATAGTTGTTGCAAGTTAACTTGCAACCAGAATCAAAAAATTTGAATTTTAAGATGATCTAGTTTCATACACGATTACTGCGTCAGTTTTAATCTGCATAACCAAGTCGTGCCCTTCAACTATCTTCCGCAGGTTACCCATGCTTTCCTTAGACATGTTAGCTTTAATGTTAATGTGGTACCCATTATAGAGTGGATACATAGCTTTTTGAGGAATCAACGTGATAGTAGCCCCATCCAACCCAGGGCACCTATCCACGATTTCTCTAAGTAAGATTGCGATCTCCGCGAACTTCATAAATTTAACCTATTAATACTCTGTTATACTATGCATAAAAAGCCTTCACTGCAATTCCTGTTTTCTCCATGATGAACTTTAAGGGAATGCGGATTTTTTGGGTTACAACAAGGGTTTTCCATATTGGATGATGTGGTGCGTCGCGAATTTTTCATCGAGCTTTTTAAGGTATTTGGAATACGCCTGCACTAACAAAAAAGGACAAACTGAAATTTTGGCGCGGCGTGTTGTTCTTCTTCCTATCAAATCAGAGGCAACCTGTTAACTGAAAGAAGAAGACACAATCCCTGCAAACAGCACTGTCTTCTTCTTTCAACTTAAGCTAATTTACTATCAGATTCACCAGTTAATGGGTAGAAGAAGGTTTGTGAATTGCCACTTCTTCTTCTTTTAAAATGGGTTATGGGCGAAAGAACAACAACAAACTGAAATTTTGACGTGTTGTTGTTCTACCTTTCAAATCAGAAGTAACCAGCAAACTAATAGAAGAAGAAGCGCCCTACAGCAACTTTCTTCTTCTTTTAAGAAGGTTTCAATTGACAGAAAAACCCAACCGTTATTGCAGCCTTATCGCCTTCAACAATTCAAGTTCAACGGTGGTCATTTCGATTTTTTTATGTCAGGGTAATTTGGTGTAATATCGACGACGACGACTGACCTTACTCCAAGTTAAAAAAAGTTGAAAGAGTCTTGGATGGTTGGAATAGGTTGGTATTGTTAACATATGGTTGAGGGGTATAAAATAACAAAGAACTTACCCCTCACAAAAAACAACAAAAACAAAAAATTGTCCAATATGTAAATCACGGAAAATCAAGAAATTAGGCAACAAGACATGTGGCGATTATGAATGCAGAGGCAAATATGCAGAAAATAAAAATGAAAATACTTAACCGTCCAAATCAATAGACTAACTGCGGAAATGTCACAGTATGCCGGATAATGCTGTAGAATTGAATAAGACTAAAGACCCAAATAAGTTTCAAATTCGCGCCGACCTGCATGTCCATACAACTTTCTCGAAAGATTCACTGATAACCCCCAAAGACCTCGTTTACTATTCCAAGAAGCGCGGGTTGAACGCAGTCGCCATAACTGACCACAACCAACTCGAAGGCGCCTACAAAATCGCCAAAGAAACCGACTTCTTAATCATTCCAGGCATGGAAGTGTCCAGCGCTGACGGGCATATAGTTGCTCTTAATGTCCACGAACTTATTCCCAGAGGTTTTAGTGCTGTTGAAACCGTGGAGCGCATCCATCGAGCAGGCGGAGTTGCAATCGCATGCCACCCATACGTTTACTTTAAAGGATGTCTAAGGGAAAAGGTCAGTGGCACGTTTGATGCTATAGAAGTGATAAACGCACGCGCGTTTCCTTTCAAGAGTAGCGTGAAAAAAGCTGAGGGCGCTGCGGAGCGCTTGAAGCTCACACGTGTGGCTGGAACCGATGCCCACTATGGTTCCCAAATCGGTTATGGTTACACAGTTATTGAAGCAGCTGAACCAAGCGTTGAAGCCATAGCTAAAGCTATCGTGGATGGACACTGCCAACCTTTTGGTCAACCAGTACCTCTCATCATAAACCTTGAGCAGCAGTTTTGGAGGTTAAGGCGGATGGCTAAAAAATTTAGCCCCTCTTAGGTTGATTTACGGGTTGGTTGGATTAAATTTTAATCTTTCTTTCTTTCTCTCTGCCTTCAACAAATACGACCTACAACAACGACTGACTCTAACCCTCTCTTCTTATCACTCTCTCCCACGCATTCTTTCGTTCGCTCGTTAGCTCGCCCGTTCGCATACAGACAAACAAACAGACAACAAAAGAAAGGATTATAGACTGTCACTCTGTCTGTCACCTTGTCTTTGTCTGTCTCACTGTCACTCGAAAAAAAATTCAATGGCTTAGCGTTTGCGTTTCTTGTAGTAAACCAACAAACCAGCAACAACAGCTACCGTGATTACTGAAACTATGACAAATGTTGTTGGGAAAAGCTCTGCTTTTGGTGCAGGTTCCGGAGAAGGAGAAAGTGATAGAGTAAGAGAAAAGTCATATGGCATCATAAGTGGGTAGTTATCTCGGTTATTCTCATCAATGACGTAAGGTATATCACCTATTCTATCACTGTTGTTGTCTGTGCCATTATAGTTGCTCCAGTAGTTTACTGTAGTGCCGTTGTCAAAAGTGTTCATTAACGGCAACACAACTGTTTCGCTCCCACGGATGACTGTTTCGCCTGTAATGAAAACGTTTACGGCATTTTTATCAAAATTATTGTTGAATATGCTGTTGTTTTCAGAGGAGGAAATCCACAAACCACGAGAGTTACCTGTTATGTTGTTACCGAATACCCTATTGTTACTGGTTTGAGATTCGAAATCTATGCCTCTCAAGTTGCTAATTATTAGGTTTCCAGTTATGACGTTCGAGGTTCCACCCCAAACAACAATTCCTGAGCTTAGCACACGTGATTCCCTCTCAGGAGGGAACCAGTCAATATATTATTAGATATAGTGATGCTTGACCAATTATTTAGGAGAATATCTTCATCGAAGTAGGAATTGATTGTCATTATGAAGTTTTCTATCGTTACATCATTAGCGTTAGTTACGGTAAGGGGGATAGAAAGTGTGTATCCGTTTCCATCAAGGGTCATGTTGCTATGTCTAACTGTTATTCCATTTGCGTCGCCGGTCAAAGTGTAGATGTCACTATCACGCTGAATTGGGGCACCAACGGGGTCAACGCTTCCGTCAGCTTTGATAATTATTCCTGTATAATTTTGAGCAGTTGTTGAATTGATGAACTGGTTTCCAGCAACAGCTGAGAATAGGAGCGCGAAGATGAGTGTTAGTACTAACGCTTTTTTATTCATGCGATCACAATCTTCTATGTTTGACGTTAGGCTATTTCCGCTTTAATAGGGTTTTCATCAAGGTTTCTTGACTAACCAAAAATTAGAGGGTTAGGATTCTCGGAATCCACTCTTTCCTTTCATTTCGCAAATACTTTGCAAACAGAAGAGCCTCTTCACTAATCAACGTATCAATGGTTTGTCTTTTTCCAACCTTAATTCTTTTAACATCAACCATGCGGTCAAAGAAAGCGTTCAAATCTTCAGCTAAACTGTCAGTCTCATACTCTTTCAAGTGAATTTTCTTACCCATCTTTAGATGCATCATAAAATTTGATAACGAAAATAATGATGTAATAGTTTAAAGGTTTGGAAAAAGTAGAAGAATGAAATTTGTATCCATTGAATCGAGGTCAAGTCCTACCCAATGCCTTTGTTAAAGGAAGGTGCTAACAAGCGTTTTTTTATTGAGGCTTAATGACGCGATTGGGTGAGCCGACAGCTATTTAACTCAATAACAAACATGTAAGGAATTGGTGAAAAGAAGTGAGCAAGGTTGAGAACGAGTTAAAAGAAAAGATTGACGAATTAATCAGGCAGAAGGCAGATTCATCTACAGATGAGCTTTCAGATTCAGAACATGGGTATGTTGATGCTCTGATTTGGCTTAAAGAAGGCTCAATCCAGCTAACTAATGAAGGCCTTGGAAAAGAAATTGTAAAGCAAACCTATGCGGACAAAGACTCAAGCAAAGAATACTGCGATGGCTACGATTCTGCACTTAAACAGGTGTTAAAAATGCTGATTGACTTGAAAAAATAGAATGTTCTAAGTGAATCTGATTGAAATTTACTAACTAAATCGCATCATATCATTATTTAGAAACTGGAGCGCCAAACTGTTTAAACAAAAAAGGGTTGCGCGGGTGATTTCTCCATTTACAGAGGGTTCGAATCCCACCACCTGCACCATTATATTAAAGAAGACTGCTTGTTGTTAGAATTACAAAGGAGTTTGTGCATTTGACGGGTGAGTTTGAAAAGCAAGTCAAAAAGTTATGTCTTGACCCTAAAGCGGAGAAGGAACTAATCGATATGATAAACAAAGCTACTAGCGAAGACCAATGTATGTGCTGCGAATCTAAAGAAGGATGCGAGAATTTTAAGTGGCACAAAAAATGGCTCAACACCAACAACTGTAATTGCTGTCCATAATCTCGCCTTTGATTTTCTTATATAAAATTTCTAAAAAATAAACTGAAATCTGAATGATTAGTTATAGAATCATTGGATGAGATTGTTTCAAAAGGAAAAGCTAAAAACAGAAAAATGCATTGGAAACGTAATTTAAACACAACAAGGGGAGTTTAATTGAAGTATTATAAAGATGATGGAAAAGAACGCATTAATGAAACAAACCTAAGAGAAATCTCAATTGAGAATGCTCTAAAAGAAATTGATGTTTTCCCAACAACTGAAGGTAATTTTATAGGCTTCATTAATGAGAAAGATGAAACTATACAATTCCATAAAAAAGAAGAAAATGCATGGGTTCTGGATGTGCCAGTGGTAGAAAATGGTTATTTTATTTACAATCTTAAAGATGATGACCTTACGACTGAAAAAGTAAAGATTATTGTTAAGAAATTCTTCTTAGGAGAGAATTGGCAGTATCTATGTAGTTTAACAAAGTAGAATTTATCTATTTTACCCTTTGAAAAATGGGGTGCATCGGGATATTTTTAATAGAAAATTAGAACCAACATGTTGACCTTAGGGTGATGTTAAAAAGTCTACCCAAAGTCTAAAACAGAGAATTTATAAAAGAAGATATTAACTCAAAGCTCTTTTGGTAACGGTGCACTCTTTCTTTTTGTTGTATAAACCTTCTTCAGTATTGGCATCGCAATAAAGGTAGTCAAAATAACAGCCATTACAGCTACAGAATAGGTTCCCGTCGAAATTAATCCACTTGTCAATCCAAGACTTGCAATTATTAAGCCCATTTCACCTCTAGGCGTCATGCTGATTCCTATTTTGAGGGCTTCTTTAGTCGAGAACTTTGTCATACGCGCAGCCACAAAACTACCCAAGATCTTGCCTATGAAAGCCATAGCCGTGATAACTAATCCTAAGTATGCGGCTTCGCCAAAGACGCTAAGGTTTATCAGAGTTCCTATGGAAATAAAGAATATTGGTACGAAGAACATATAGAGACTTTTTGTTTTTTCAAGAACCATCTTAACTTTTGCCTGTCTGGTTGATAACGGTAAACCTGCAGCAAACGCCCCAACTATTGGCGATAATCCAACTGTTGCAGAAATGTAGGCTGCGAAGAAACCGTATGCTAACACCAAGAGAACCATATATTCGTCATCAAGTCTGACCTTGTCGATGGCTCGAACAATAACCTTTGAGCCTATCAGAACTATTACAGCCCAAAAAATAACCGCTTTAACTATGACAAGTGCTATTTCAAAGGTATCAACTTGACCAGATAGAATATTTAAAACCACGGAAAGGAGAACAACGGCAACAACATCATCAACAATACCTGCCCCCAGAATCGTTAACCCAGTTGGATTATTTAATTTACCCATATCTTTTAGCAGTCGGATGGTTATGCCAATGCTCGTTGCCGTAAAAACAACGCCTATGAAAAGTGCTTCATTGTTTGAAATTCCAAAATACAGTGCAGTATAGTAACATAGAGCCAAAGGGATTATTGCACCAAGAACCCCTATTGAAAGTGATGGTACGAGCTGTTTTTTTAGGTCATGCATCTCTGTTTCTAGACCAATATAGAACAGCAAAATAATGGCGCCTAACTCAGCAAAAACGCTTACAATGGCCTGGTTGGAAATTAAATTAAAAATCGACGGTCCTAGAAGAATTCCAACTAGGAGTTCCCCTAAAGCGACAGGATACCCGAACCTCTTTATCAGTAAGCCACCGACTATTGCAGCTACCAATAGTAAAGACAACTCAAGCACAAACGAGTTTGGATCAGTCATTATTACAATATCAAAATTTTGATTATTTAAATCTGAAGTACTTGCTTGTACAAATTTAACATAAATGAAACAGCAATAGAACGTCTTGCCTTTCTTTCATTTTATACCATTCAACTTTACTGTAGAGTTGTTGAGCAATTACCAAAATGGGTTTTTTATACTATAATGTTATAAGTACAGACTACTAAAATTGATTGGGAATGTCTTTGGAGACTTGGGTCTTCGTTGCTATCTTGGTACTGTCTGGTGCCTTATTAATAATCTGCAGCTTGAAAGAAGCAGAACTCAGTCTTGTGTTTATAGCAGCTGGAACATTTACTACAAGTATTAGCTCCTTAGCATTTTTCAAAAAATTCAGAAAAGTGATAGAGCGCCTTTAAAAAAGTATTTTGTTGCGTTGAGTATAATCGATTTTGTCGTAAATGTAACTAACTATGTTTCTTGTCGTTAACTCCTTTGCCCGAAAGTTTACAGGGAAAAGAGATAATTGAAGAATTGACATAAGAGAAAATTTTAAGTCAACTACATCTCATAATATCTGAAGTAGAGCCTTTTCGTTCAAAAACAAATAGTTCAAAAAAAAGAAAGATGAAAAAAGTTATTTGTGTTTTCTTCTATTTCTAATAATAGTTATTACTCCAATGATGAAAAAAAATAGTGATGCCAGAAAAATCGTTTCATCAATTTCCGTTTCAAGGACAGTTTGTGGATGAAATGCTACGATTCCTAAAACAAATAAGATAATGCTAATGATTAACAATCTTATGCCCAGAGTACCAGTATTTTTTGACAAACTGTTATCTACCATATTTAAGTTATCAAGTGTTCTAAATATTGTTATCTTAACAATAGCAAACATGAAAAACATTTTATTTTTTATCCTGGGCATTGAAAAAGATATTAATATTGAGCTTTCGTGGTTTCTGTTTGGCTTTTCGGGTTAATTCGATTAACATACTGAATAAAAGAAAAAGTATAAGCAAATAATACGCAAGACTCCAAAACTAACGACCCGAAACGTAGGAAGATATAACATCGTTTCTGAAACCTCCAAAATCTAAAAATCAAAGCACTGCAACAACGCTACCGCTATCGCATAAGTATAATCGTATTTTTTGGGCTCTAAATTTCCTTAAACTTCGAAGTACAAAAAAATCAACAAAAAACCCTTTATCAAAAAATAACTGTACTGTTAAAACAGGGAATTGTGTTCCCGTTAAGGAAACGTTTAGCTGGGTCAACTTTGGGAGGACTCGGCGGCTTCAGAGCCCACCTGGAATTGCCTTAGCGGGTCTAATACCAAAACGTGCTTTGATCCGCTAAACGTTCGATCCTCCTTTTTTATTTACAAAACCTACAGTTGGTAATCAGACCGATTAACCACAAGCCGCCCAATTAACGTAGAGACTTTAAAGAAGGCAAAAAACATAAAAAAAGGGGAAGATGTGCGATAGATATCTCCATTTACTTGAAAATTGTTTTAATAAGGCGCCCTTCAATATTGTGAACGCTTCAAATAGAGGCAAATTATCTTGTTAATCCAAGAAGTTATACTTGAAAATTTCATGAGTTACGAATATGCCCGAGTACCTTTCAAAAAGGGCGTTAACATAATTGGAGGTCCTAATGGCGCAGGAAAATCCTCCCTTTTACTCGCCATCTCCGTTGGTTTGGGGCAAACCTATACTGAACGGTCCCGAAAACTTAGTGATTTAATTCGCTGGGGACAAGACCAAGCCAGAGTAACCCTCATTTTAGATAACAGCAAGCAAGGCAACAAAAGACCTGTTTCCAAATACAGCAAAGACCAACTTTTCCTGACCCGTGTTTTGCGTCGTGACGGAAAGTACTTTTTTGAACTTGAAAACCGTGTCGCAAGCAAACAAGATATTGAACGATTACTCGGCAAGTTTGGCGTTGACCCGGACAACATGCTAATCATCATGCATCAGAACATGGTGGAGCAATTCAGCGTTCTGAGCAACGTTGAGAAACTGCGTATGGTTGAAGCTGCCGTGGGTTTGGAGCCTTTCCGCGAGAACGTCGTGCAAGCCAAAACCAAACTCATGCGTATTCTAAACCAGGAAGAATCAGTCAGCAAACTCCTCGAGCAAGCAGAGCAAACCCTCCACTATTGGCACGAACAATACGAGAAATACCAAGAGAAAAAACAGTTGCAGCTTAAACGCCGCTTTCTGGACCGTGAACTGGTTTGGGCGGAAGTGGAAAAACGCGAAGGCACAATCAAGGCGCTGCAGACAAACTTTAACAAAAACCAGCAAGCATTGGGCAAAATTGAGGATGACAGGCAAAAACTAATTGGCGAGTTGGATGAGCAACAAGCTGAAGTGCAAGTGCTTAAAAAAGAAACCAGCGTCGTTTTTGGTGAGCGCTTAAGTTTAGAGCGGCAAATTGCCCAGAGTGAATCTACTCTGTCTTTGATTGAACAGTTTTTGTCAGAAGCTCAAGCCTTAGAATCCACAGTTGGCAAAAACCAGCTTAAACTTCTAAGAAGCGAAAACCTCAAACAAATAGTGGAAAAGTCCAAAGAGCAAATCATAAAGGCAAACGAAAAAATCAAGGATAACCAGAAAAACCTTCAGAAACTTGAGGGTTCAACTGAGAAAAACTCGTCTGAAGCATTGGATAAACGTGTTACATTGGGTTTGCTTGAGTTTAAGCGGGCCAACGCCATTGTAGAAATGAAAAATATTGAGAAGCAGATTCGGGAAGCTCAAGAAAACTTGAATGCTGCAATTTTGAAGGCGCAGCAATGTGGCGAGCGAATAGCCGTCTTAAAAACAAATGCTGAAATTCAAGATGAAATAGGATTAACTAACGGACACTTAGCGGCGCTTGCCGACGTTTCTGAAGATATCGAGCGTCAGTACGAATCGTACTCTAAGCTTTACGTGGAGCTTAAAGAGAAAGCGCAGTTGGTTGCTGAAAACCGCGAGAAAACCCTTGAAGAAGTCAAAACCCGAATGCACTCATGGCGCACCGTTATGGAAAACTTACTTGAACGGGTAAACGTTGAATACCAAAAAATCATGGCTCAAACAAGGGCAACTGGAGAAGTGAAGCTTTCAAGTGCTCAAGATATTGAAACTGCTGGGCTTGAAATTTACGTCGGTTTCAAGGGAAGCAAACCCGTAGCATTGGATGCATACACTCAAAGCGGCGGAGAACGAACTACAGCCACAATGGGTTTCCTTCTTGCTTTACAGCAACATGTCCGCTCACCCTTCCGCGCCGTGGACGAATACGATATTCACATGGATCCCAAAAACCGCGAAATGATCGCCAAAGTCTTGGTTGCATTGATTAAAGATGCCAGCGCTCAATACGTGGTGATTACTCCAAGCCAAATCACTTTTGCCCAGCAAGATGCCAACGTTATTACGGTGCAAAATTTGGAAGGGAAATCAGTTGTGCGTGAGGTTGCCTAATGCAGTCAACCAAACACGACAAGAAACTGGGCACAGAAAAACTCGAACGCATAATCGAAATGTGCATTGCCATAGAAAACCACCAAGTCGAGCCCTTCACGTTAAACGTTGATGAAATCATCAAGATTGTTAAGCAGTATTTTCCAAATTGGGAAAACCCCGACGAATTAAAACTCGACGCAGAAGCTCTCCACCACTTAGCCTCAGTAATCAAAATGCAGAGCGAATGGGTAAAACAGCGCTCAAACTCACTCTACACCGACCCATTTCTCCTTGAAGAAAAAATCCGCGAAACGAGCAAGGAAGGAATGGTCGAAGTTTTTTTGGGCGCTTGGAGTCCGCTAGTTGAGTTTGAGCAGCTGAGTCTCCATAGCTTGGCACAGGGTTTGCTTTACTGGGAAGCGTTGGCTCCTATGGGTGATCGATGGAAAGACATAGATGTTTCCCAAGTTACCATGGGCTCAGTGAGCCGCGACGAACTTGTTAAGCAGCGCGTTTTAAGCGATCGAGAATTCTCAGAGGACCTGGAGTGTTACTGGCAGGAACTCAAAATTAAAGTCACAGAAAAAGGAGTATGTGGCAAGATTGCTTATTGGGATTTCATCGGTGCAGACACGTATGAAGATACCGTGAACCGAGCTTTCCTAACTGCTTTTCTGATAACTTATGGTTATGGAACGTTGGAGATCGACCGCTTGGAAGAAACCATGTTCATTCTTCCCTTCGATAAACCCAGAAAAGAAGCATTAACAGAGCAATCCAGGTCGGTTCCCATTGCGGTTTCAGTTGAAGATTGGCAAAAATGGAAACGAGGCGAACAAATTTGAGCAGTAAGAAAAAAGGCGTCTACGGAAGCAAAGTCAAGAAAGCAACCCAAATGCTCTTTTACAAAAGGCACCAAAAACCAGGCGTAAAAGGCTGGGAACTCCACAAAGCATTAGGCTCGGACTATCCCAAAGTAATCGACTTGCTTGAGGATTATCTAAAGCCACTGGATTTGCAGGTTAAAGTGGTCTTTGAAGAAGAAAAAACACCTGAAAAACCAACCGTCGAAGAGCTTGATAAAGCACGATTCTTCGTTGCACTATCAAGTGGCACAGTTGCTAAAGATAAATTGATGGGTTGGCGCGTTGACGATTTAGCAGGTTTAGCCATAACAATATCTTACATAATCAGCAAGAAAGGCCAAGCTGCACGCAAAGACATCGAAAAAATGCTAAGCGAAAAAATGCCAAATTGGAAGATAGGCCTAAACCTTGACCGATACATCCGCTACGGCTATCTAATGCAGGATGAGAAGGGACAACTGTTTTTGGATTGGCGAACAAGAGCCGAAGTAGACCAGAAAGCCCTAATCAACATGCTGCTTAACGCAGAAAAACAAACAGAAGAAGCCGCTGAACCCGCGCAAGAGTCAGAAGAATCTGATGAAGCAGAAACTGAAGTTGAAGAGGAAGACACTTAAACTCTTTCGTCCCCGATTTGTTTTTTGTTTATTAGGCTTTTAATTCTTTGATTTTTTGAAGAACACAAAAAGCCCAATAGCGGCTACTGTTACTGAGGCTAATGGGGCGACCACTTGACCCGCCGGCATTGACCCAAAGACAGACACAAGCACTCCTATCCCTATTAGAGTAGCCAGAACTAAGCCTAGAACTACCCAAGTGTTCATGCGTATCTGCTCCTAAGATTTGTTTGAATGTTTGAGTCTAAAAGCTTTTTTGTCAAGGTTTCTTGACTAACTTGGAAAATGTTTAGTCAAACTTTCTTGACTAACCAAAACCTCACTTAACAATTGCTGCTTTAAATAAGGAGGGTTAACTAAAAAAAGGGTGCGCAAATACTACGAAGATAGCACCGCAACATAACAATTGATTTCGTCTTCATCCACGAAATCAACAGTCTCCATTCTTGAAGCGTCCACGATGTCCATGAATTTATCAAGCGAAAAAGCTTTTTTTAACCCGGTTACCACAACCCTGCCACTCTTTTTGGTGACGCGTTTGAGCTCCAGCAAAGTTACAGTTGGCTTGGGCATGTTCTGAAAAACAGTAAAAGCAAAAACAAACCCAAAAAGACAATTTGAAAAAGGTAAATGGTCCGCATCCGCCTGCAAAACAAAGGTATTCTGGGACGCTTTAGCGCGTTCTTTCGCTTTTAACAGAAGATTATGAGAAACATCAACACCCACAACCATGCCTGCTTGAGCCTCAACTTCCTTGAAAAATAAACCTGAACCACACCCCACATCTAATACAGCCTTATTCGTTACATCGACTTTTTCAAGTGCTTTTGTGTACTTCCTCCTTTGCTCATCCGTATACTGCTCATCATAACTATCTGCAGTCACATTGTAACGCAGCATTACTTTGCGTTTGTTTCTCCAACCCATTGGTGCTAGTTCCTTCAAGAATTCTTATGTACCCAATGCCTGACTAAAATAGTTGGCGAAACACGATGCAACAACAAAACAAACTCGCAGTGCAAACGGAACCCACATTAGCGGATGCTGCTGTACTGATTGAGAAAGCGTTTGCGCAAAGAAGAACCCTAATCGTTGCAGGAAATTGCCATGTGCATTATGCTGGCAGAGCAAACTCTAAACTTGAACCCGGCGAACGTCTACTAATTATCAAATCCGACGGCTCACTGCTTGTGCATCGACCAGTCGGCTACGAACCTGTCAATTGGCAGCCTGCCGGAAGCATTTTCCATGTCCAAGTCAAAGATGGCGAGCTGGAGGTTCATGGGGTTCGCCAGAAACCTCGGGAGAGCGTTCGTGTTGCATTCGACAAAATCTTAATGGTTTCTGCCCTTAATCTCTCTGATTCAGGCGACTTCCTGTTGCACGCCAGCGAAGACGACATGCACCGAGCAATCCTTTTGAAGCCTGAACTTCTCGAGGAAGGTTTTAAGCCAATTAGTTGGGAGAAAAAAGTTGAGCCAGGATTTGTAGATATTTATGGTGAAGACAAAAATGGTAAGCTCGTTATAGTTGAAGTTAAACGCAAAACGGCTTCAAAAGAGGCTGCGTTGCAGCTGGCAAAGTATATTGAACCCATCAAAGCCAAAGTTAACCGTGATGTACGCGCCATTTTGGCTGCCCCCAGCCTTGGTAAAGATGTTCAGCGCGTGCTGGTGACTCTTGGTCTTGAGTACAAGATGTTGGATCCAAAAGTCTGCGCTGAAGTGCTAAAAAAAACTGAGAATTCAAAGTTGGAGACTTTTTTTAGCCAAGAAACCTAAAAGCTATTTACAGTTTGGATTTGCTCTCCAAGTCAAGGTGCTAAAGATTGAGAGAAAAAATAGAGAAGCCAAGATTGCGGCTTTAAGAAAGGTAAATGCTTGAATGGTAGACAAGAGCAGGATCGCGGCTGGAAATGGGCCGATCAAAACATAGAAGAAGATGGTTATTGGCAAGCCATAGGTTTTTTTGTAGTCTTTGAGGCTGCGTTTCCCAAAATACAACGCTGCCAACCTTCCTAAACCAAACGTGCATTTCTTGCAGTTATAGCAAGGACGAAGACACCCTAGAAATTTTAGGGTGCCATAAATACCGATGAGCGCAACCAAGAAAAATATTGCTCCAGCAGCCAAATTGAAGGCCCAAACCCTATAATGTCAAGTGTTATCCAGATGACTAATGCAATATTGCCTATTATTGTGAAGGTTTTAGGGAACTCGATCGTTTCGCAGATTCTTTCGCTTCCAGTCAGCATAGTGTTGAAAGATAGACAAGAAGTTTCTACTACAACGCTAATACTTGCTGAGTTTCAACATATTAAATGTACAAAAACTTTTGACTGTTGAAAAGGAAAATTTGCAAGCAAGCGCAAAGAAACTTGCTTTAATTTGATTATTCTTTTTGTTTGCCGTTTTCTTCAGGAACCAAGACAGCTGCGGAAACAGTTGTGGTCCAGAGGCCGTTTTTGTCGCCGGCTGCAGATTGGGTTGTGTTGGCAGTTTTAATAATTAGGCCGGTGGTTTTGAAGAGTTGTTTGCGTTCGTCCCATGCGGTTTCTGGGTCAAATTGGATACCCATGGTTGTTGCAAGCATGGTTGCGGCGAGGTCTTCTGCGTAGTCGCCTGCTGTTTCGTCGGTTTGTCCGTAGGAGTGGTGTTCAGAGAGGTAGCCGTATTGGTTTTTGCCTGAGGGAATGGCTACGCCGATGGATGATGCGACAAGTCTGTGGGGTTCGTTGGTTGCGTTGCGGGCGATGACGACAAAGGTGATTTCGCCTGGATGAATCATCTTTAAGCCTTTTTCTCGTGTAAGCAGTTCGCATCCGGGTGGGACAATGCTGGATACGGCAACAAGGTTGCACATTTGGATGCCTGCATCTCGCAGGGCTAATTCGAATGATTGGAGTTGTTCTTTATGTTTACCAACTCCTTTGGTGAAAAAGAAATATTTTGGTATCATGTTAGTGTCGGAAAATAGGATTACTGAATGTATTTATTAGGCTTTTGTTTTAAAAATCATAACTACAAATATTGGTCCCTTTCATATCAGGCTGTTGATTAAATTATTTGCTGAAGGGCAATGTTCTAACCAGATTTGGCTTAACCTATTTGGAAAGCACGCATCGAAACTGAACCATTCTGGAACCCTTCGTGGATAAATTTTAGCGTTTCATCTTTTCTTTGTAGTCCAATTGTGTAAATCATTGGCAGATAATGATCCTGTGTAGGTACTGCGTAACTTGCCTCTTTTCCCAAGGAATGATAATTGATCAGACCTTTGTGATTTCCAGAAACCAAACACTGCTTAACTCGCTCATCAAATTTTACGGCCCAATCAAAAGGTTTGGCATCCATGTCAAAATCGATAAGTCCCAAGTTGTGAACAATGTTACCGCTGCCAATGATGAGCACGCCTTTCTCTCTTAGTGGAGCAAGCTCTGAGCCTAAATTGTAATGAAATTCAAGAGGCTTCGGGTTCCAATCGTTATATGAATAATCTAGACTCATTTCAAAAACTGGGATATCAGCAGCTGGATACATATGCTTTAAGACTGCCCAAGCAGCATGATCTAATCCCCAGTTTCCACACCCAATCTGAGCAGACTTTCCCGCCTTGATGGTTAATTGAGCATTTTCCGGTGAACCAGGACTTGGATACTTGAGTTGATATAATTCTTCAGGAAAGCCATAGAAGTCATAGATAGTCTTTGGTTTTTCCACACAAGTCACAAATGTTCCTTGTGTTAACCAATGAGCTGATATCACCAGTATAGCTTTTGGCTTAGGAATTTCTTTGGCTGCTTTAACCAGACTATCAGTATAGCTATTTTTGAGAACAATGTTCATGGGCGAGCCATGACCAACAAAGAGAACAGGCAAATTTTTAGTTGTATCCATTTTACCTTGCCTTACTTTTAACTATAAACACTTACTCTAAAACAGTTTAGTCTATCTAAGCTAAAGAGATTTCTTTATTTGAAATACAAACTTATACATTTATGTTTTAAAACATAGTATTACCCAAAAAAACAATACTTTACCTGAAGGAAAAACCGTTTGGCGCCGCAACAAAGTGTGTTCAAAGACGAATCAAAACTCGACATAAACTACATCCCAGCAAAGCTGCCGCACCGCGAAACCCAACACCGCCTCCTCATGGAATTCTTCAACTTCATTTTGCGTTGTCCAGAACGCATGGCACAACGAGTCATATTAACAGGTGATGTAGGCACTGGAAAAACTGCTCTCGCCCAACATTTTGGAGCAAACATCACCTCAGAATCCAACAAACGAGGAATAAAATTTCGTTATGTCCACGTTAACTGCCGCGAATACCGAGGAAGCCTCTCGCCGATTCTGCATTGCGCGGTCACCGTTTTCCGTCCTAACTACCCCGCCCGCGGGTATGGTTCCGAAGAAATCTTGGGAACTCTCATGCAGGTTTTGGACGAAGAAAACGCCACAATGATTCTCACCCTTGATGAATTTGATAGCTTGATCGAGAAGGAAGGCTCCGACGCCGTGTACAAACTGACACGGTTGCAGGAGATGCGGCAAGGCAAACCACAGCGGCTATCGTTCATCTTTATTATGCGTGACTTAGCGGCAATTGAACCGCTAGATGAGAGCGCTAAAAGCACGCTACAACGTAGCATCATTCGATTAGAGCGTTATGGAAAACCGCAACTCATCGACATCTTAAAAGACCGTGTCACCATGGCGTTTGAGTTGGGCGCGGTGCCCGAGGATGTGGTGGATTTGATTGCGGAGTTGGCTTTCACGGAGACTGGCAATGCCCGCTTCGGAATTGAATTGTTGTGGAGATCAGGCAAATACGCTGACGCCGAAGACGCAGGTGCCGTAGAACCCGAGTGTGTTCGACTAGCAGTTTCTTCAATTATTCCTGGTTTACGTCGCAGTGAGTTGTCAACTTTGGGTTTGCATGAGAAGTTGTTCTTGCTTGCCGTTGCGCGTTACTTTAAGGAAAACGAGCAAGCCTATGTTTCTCTCTCTGAAATTGAGAAAGCCTATGCGGTTGCATGCGAAGAATTCGACGAGACACCTAACGGTCATACACAAATTTGGAACTACGCCCAATACCTCTCAAAACTCGGCATAATAAAAGCAGAGACAGCAACTGCCGAAACACGCGGACGCACAACAAAACTTTCTTTGCCAACCATCCCAGCGGGTGAATTGGAGAAGGAATTAACTGCGAGTTTGCAATCCAAAACAGAGCGAGCGTGAGCGCATGGAAATAGAGGAAGTTTTTTCTTCAAAATCTCGCGTGAAAATCTTAAAACTCGTCTATCAACTGGGGCAACTTAATGTTTCAGATGTTGCTAGGCGATTAAAACTGAATTTTGCCTCAACCAGTGAGCACCTGAAAGTTTTGGAGTCTGAGGAGATTTTGCAGGAGCGCACTTATGGTCGTGTTCGCATGTACAGGTTTAATGAGGGTTCAGCAAAAGCTAAAGCAGTGCAAAACCTATTAGACGTTTGGGAACAGGATAAGTAAGGTTGATTTAGCATGGCTATGGTTGATGTTTCGGGTAAAGCAGAAGTTTTCAGGGAAGCAACCGCGACTGGTTCGATAAAGTTGAAGTCAGAGACTATTGGTTTAGTTCAGGATGGAAAAATCGCTAAAGGCGACCCCCTCTACACCGCGAAGATTGCAGGCGTGCTGGCGGCTAAACGAACAAGCGATTTGATTCCTCTTTGTCATCCATTACCATTGACTAATGTAGAAGTAGACGTGAAAGTTACCGATAAAACAACAGTATCCGCCACTGCAACCGTAAAAACCAAGGCCCAGACGGGCGTAGAAATGGAAGCCCTAACCGCAGTTTCTCTCGCGCTACTTACGGTTTGGGACATGACAAAACAATACGAAAAAGACTCCGCAGGACAATACCCTTCTACTACGATTGAGAACATTCACGTGGTCAAAAAATTTAAGCAGGTATAATTATGAGTGAAAGTTCCAAAGGACATAAAGCAAAAGCCCCTAAAATCCTGAATTTTGGCATTTACATCTGCAGCACCTCACGTTACAACCAAATTGAAGCTGGCGAAAAAGATGTCAGCGATGTCGGCGGCGGCACCATTGTGGAACTGCTCGAGAAGGCTGGGCAAAAAGTGGTCTTCAAAAAAATTGTTGCCGATGATGAAACGATGATTCAGGATGCGGTTATGTACGTAATGGGTTTAAATGAGGTGGATGTCGTAATCTTTTCAGGCGGCACAGGCATAACCCCCACAGACATCACGATTGAGACGGTTTTGCCATTCCTGGACAAAGTCTTGCCGGGGTTTGGCGAGTTTTTCCGCAGAATAAGCTTTGACCACGTGGGTTCCGCAGCTGTTTTATCTCGCGCTATAGCTGGAGTTGCAAGGGGCAAAGCTATCTTTTGTATCCCAGGTTCGCCTGACGCTGTGAAAACCGCGGTGGAAATACTTATTTTGCCCGAGGCTCCTCACATCGTTAAGCACGCACGTGAATAACGATGAGTTTAACAGACAACTGCGGCAGACCGCTTCTAAACCTTCGAATTTCGATTACTCAGCGATGTAACAATCGCTGCGCCTACTGCCACCGAGAAGGCGAAGTGCAACGTGCAAACCGCTCGGCAGAGTTAATGTCTGTGCAAGAAATCGTTCGCATCACTAAAGTTGCCGTAGGTTTAGGGATTGCGCGGATAAAGTTGACTGGCGGCGAACCCCTAATGCGCAAGGACCTGCCTGAGATCATCCATGGAATATCTGAGATCGCTGGCTTGAGAGATTTATCATTAACCACAAACGGCTTATTGCTCGGCGGAGGCATGGCAAAGAAACTAAAAGACTGTGGACTCAGACGTGTAAACATAAGTTTACCTTCCTTAAATCCAGAAACCTACAACAAACTGACAGGCGGAAACCTCGAAGCCGCGTTGCAGGGTGTAAAAGCTGCTATTGAAGCAGATTTTCGTCCAGTTAAACTAAACACGGTTGTTTTAAAAGACGTTAACGTAGGCGATGTACCCGATCTAATTGAATACGCTGGACGCAATGACATTGTTTTGCAGCTTATCGAACTTGACCCTGTAAACGTCGGTGACAAATACTACCTTGAACACCATCGAAGTCTAGAAGAACAAGAAACTATGCTTAAAGCCAAAGCCATCTCAGTTGAGAAGCGTCCCTTCATGCATAACCGCCTAATCTACCACCTCCCAAATGCAACAGTCGAAGTTGTAAAACCTATAGAAAACACCGACTTCTGTATGCACTGCACGCGAATGCGCATCACCAGTGACGGCAAACTAAAACCCTGCCTAATGCGAAACGATAACTTGACTGACATTTTGACGCCTATCCGTAAAGGCGCAAGCGACGAGGAACTGCAGGAACTTTTTGTTAAAGCTAACTTTTTGAGGGAACCCTACAATAAACCTAATACATTGTAAGGCTAACTTTGATTTGACGCATATTTTGTTCTGAATCTATTTTGGGCAGCTTTAAAATCGTTTCGAATGGACTCGTTTTCTGATTGCGCTGGTATTGTCTGCTGCTTGTCTGATTTGCCTTTTGTTTCCAATAGTTTGTCAGCGCATTCTTTGGCTTCCTCTTTTCGGTTAAGCCTAGCCAACATGATTCCTTTCCCAAGCATAGCATCTGTGAAGTTAGGTTTCAGTCGGAGTGCTTGCTCAAAAGATGCCAAGGCTTTCTGGTAGTCTGCAAGGTTGCTCCACATGAGTCCGATGTAGTAGTCGATTCTGGCGTCGGTTGGTCTTTGCATTTTTGTATCTTGATAGCATTTGAGGGCGTCTTCGAATCTTTTGAGTTTTTGAAACGCGATGGCTAAACCCAAACGGAACTCCAAGTTATTTGGATCCAACTCAACAGCTTTTTTGAAGCATTCAACTGCTTTTTCGTTCAGATTCATTGCGGTGTAGGTTGCTGCTTTTAGGCGGTAGGCATCGGCAAATCTTGGGTCAATTTGGATTATTTTGTCGTAGGATTGGAGGGCTTCTTTGTATCTGCCCAGTTTGCCATAAATTACGCCTTTTATGAGCCAAGCATCAACATAGTCTGCTTGGAGCGCTAAAGCTTCTTCAAGTGACATCAATGCGCTTTCATATTTGCCAGTACTTTCGTAGACGACAGCATTTTTGAGTTTGGTAGCTGCTTTTATGAACGTAGGCGGTCCATTGTTTATGTTTTGGTCAACCATGTCATCAACCGGCAATTCTTGGCAGTTAGCTAAAGTGTCACATTGGTTAATTCGATTTATAGGTAACCGCCTAAAAAAATGCAAACTGCCCTCAGGAAGATGTTCGGTTTAACAACGCATGTTGATAAAACAATAATTGAAGTTAACAAACGAAAGACAAATAACCATTATAAATGGTGAAGAACGTTTTTTTTGTATAAATACTAATTAAAATTAAGTTGAAAAAGAATGGCTTAGAGTTCGATTATTCTTGCTTGCCATTTAAGTGTGTCTAAGATTGCAAGGGTAGGTTTTCCTGTTAGGTATCCGCAGAGTTCTCCAGGGTTTATGGAGAGGGTTTTGCCTTTTTGTTCGATGCCCTTGTTGTGGGAGTGCCCGTGGATTACAGCGTCAAAGTAGCCGCTGTCAATTAAGGCGTTTAGAAGTTCTGTTTCGTGTCCATGGAGCAGGCCGATTCGGTAGCCTTCTGTGGTTAATTGGGTGAATCTGTCGTGGATGGTGCAGTTGGCAGTTTCGCTAAAGCGTTTTTTTAATAGTTCGTGATCGCCATCGTTGTTGCCAAATACCCCAATGAGTGGGCAGTTTAGCTTAGCTAATTTTGGGATAACAAAACCGGCAACGTAGTCGCCTGCGTGAAGCACCAAGCCGACTTTTTGCTCGTTTAGAATCTTCACAGCTTTTTCTATCAGAGGCAAATTATCATGAGTGTCCGAGATTGCGCCAATCAACATATCTGTTCACACTTGTTTTTTCGCGCATTAAGAAATAAATGTTTACTGCAAAGGACAGAGGAAGCATTTGAAAAAATTACAGTTTAAGAAAGACTTTTCCATTGGTAAGCATATTGGAAATTAAAACCTTAAAAATAAAACGGTAAATAAAAGAGATAGAAGTGAACAGCCATAACAAGGACTAAACGCAAACGAAGAGACCAACTAACGATAATGGCTAACATAATAGAAATCGCCAAAGAAGGTGCTCTCAAAACCCAAATAATGTACAAAGCAAACCTGAGCTTCACACAACTCAACAATTACATATCATTTTTAATTAGTAACAATCTGTTAACCCGGACAATTTTTGATGGCAGAGAAGGCTACACAGTTACCGAGCAAGGGCTAGATTTTCTTCAAAAACACAGCAGATTAGTCCAACTTCTAAAGATCTCTGGTAGCTCTAGAAAAAATGAGGTTTATCTCTGACTGACTGCACTCAAAAAAACTTGAGGAAATTTAGCACTTCTCAAGTACAGAGGGCAATTCACTTAGGCTTTTAATGGTATGATCCGGACAAAATCGTTCTGAGGCTTTTTGTTCGCGGCGTTCGATATAGATGGATTTCATTCCTATTGCTTTGGGGCCTTCAATGTCTGCGTCAATGGTGTCCCCGACAAAAACTGCTTCAGTCGCATAAACACCTACCGTTTTCAATGCATTTTGAAAAATTTCTGGGCATGGCTTGCGTTTGTTAATAGCTGCAGAAACCACAATTACTTCAAAAAATCCATCCAAACCAGCCGCTATGAGTAACTTGTGAACACATTCTGGAATAGCAAAGTTGGAGACGATTCCCAGCTTGTATTTTCCATGCAACTTCTTGAGCATTGCTTTAGCGTTCACATCTATTCGGACAAATTTCATGAATTCCTCACAAAACTCATTTGTTGCAGCCGCTACAAGAGGGCTTGAAACATCATAATTGTAGCCTAAACTTTTCAGTGCTTCAAAAACGCGGACGTTAAAGTGGGGTTCTTCCCAATTCAAATCTGCTTTGGCGTAGAGGCAGTCACGCGCTTCAATGTACGCTGCGTTAAACTTTTCAAAAGGAACCTCTATGCCGTTTTTGTGGAGGTACCGATACATTCTCATTAGAGATGGACTGTAAAACTCATGATTCTTCTCAATCATCATAAGGGTATCGAACATGTCAAACAAGACGGCTTTAATCGGCATCAAATTTCCTGAATTTAAGGCTGGTTGAACCTTAAAATTCTTATCGCACCTAAACGGGCCTTTTTTCATTTTGCCGCCCTAACCTTTTACGCACCCAATAGTAGGCTGTTCCTGCTATTAAGAAGATTACTCCAACCAACCAAGCTTGTGGCGAAGCAAATAGAATAAAAGCTAACAACAATATGCAAGTCGCTAACCCCAGCAACGGCAGAAACCTCAGCCATCCACCCCCATTCTTCAGTTTAAAAGCTGCAACGTTAGTGATCGAATAGTTAAACAAAAGAGCAAACGTGCTGATTGCTACTACCTGCGTCAAATCGACAAATAAAACCAAAACTGCCATCAAAACTCCACTAACCAAAATCGCCCAATAGGGCGTTAGAAACCTGCTATGCAACCGAGCCAAAGCAGACGGCAAATCATTGCGGCGCGCCATCGAATAAGCCATACGGGAAACGCCCAGAATCGCTGTCAGCAAAACGCTTGCCGTAGCCACCAAACCGCCAACAGCAATAATTTGAACAGCCAGAGAATTGCCCGTGGTACCAATAGCGGCACTTAGAGGAGACGACGACGCAGCAAGGCCAACGGAACCCAACAAACCCACAGCCACTAACCCGACTAAAACATAAACAACCATCGAAATCCCAAGCGACAACAACATTGCACGAGGCACATTTCGCTTAGCATCCTTCACTTCCTCAGCGACTACTGATACTCTTGCGAAACCGCCGTAAGCGAAAAAGATAAAGAATGTTCCATAGAGCACGCCGCTTGAAAGGGGGACGAACGGACTGAAATTTCCTGTGTTAATATGCAAAACGCCAAAAGAAACAAAAAACGCCAATGCTGCAAGTTTAATGGTGACTAAAACATTGTTGACTTTTGCAGATTCTCTAGCTCCAACTAAATTTAGCCCTGTAAACCCCAAACACAAAATAGCTGCAACTATGCCTGTTGGCAAACTTGGGAACGCCGACTTCAAATAATAGGCAAACCCAAGCGAGACGGCTGCTCCTGTGAATGTGTTTGCGATCAGCCACATCCAACCAGCTAGAAAGCCAGCGTAGGGTGAAACTAGCTGGCGTCCGTATTCGTAGACGCCGCCTTCGACTGGTTGCCAAGTGGTTAATTTTGTAAAGCTCCAGGCTGTGATGAAAGCTATTATGCCTGCGATAACCATGGATACGACAAGTGCGGAGCCGGCGTAACCTGCTACGATGCCTGTGACAACAAAGATTCCGCCACCTATGATGGCGCCAACGTTGATAGCAACGGCGCTCCACAACCCAATTGAGCGTTTAAGTTTTCTGGGTTCCTGTTTCTCCACTCAGACCACGGCTAGCCAAACTCAAGCGTTTTGCCTATTAAAACCTTGCAAGCGCTATTTGTCCCAGAATTCTCTTGTTCGCAGGTATTGCACCTTCGCTTTGAGCAGGTCCATGTAGAAAGTGTCTTCATCGGGGTGCATTTTTCCCAAAATCCTCGATGCTGTCTCGGGACCAACCCCTTTTACCTGAAGGGCGCGAACCGCCTGTTTTCCATAACTTAGAATTAGGTCGGCTTTGCGTCGGGCGTTGCTGAGGTCTTTGAGTTCTTCAGGCGTGAGCTCTTTACCCTCGCGGCGCTTCTGTAAATCTCCTTTCAATTTCTCCACATCTTGACTGAAATACAGCAGTGTTAGGAGGCGTGAGTGACAGTTTCCACATTCTGGCTCTTCGGGTAGGTCTTTGATTCGCGTTTGTGCAGTCCATGTGCCGCAGTGCATGCAGAGCAGTTTGGCAACTCGTACGTCGATGGAGTGTTTCATTCGGTCGATGTTGGTTAAGAGTAAGCGTTCCGGAGTCATGAGTTCGGCTGTGTCGGCATACTGCATTAGAATGTGGTAGGCGAAGGGTGTGGGTTTTTCACGGATGATTGTGCTGACTGTGATTTTTCCGTCTCTTATGTCGCCCAGAATCTGTTTAACTTGGGGCAAGTCAACTTTATCCATCATAGCTTCCCGAATAGTTTCATCGTAGATTGGGGTGTCTTTGAAAGCGGCTTGCAGTTTTTCAGCGCGATCCGAGTGGGCTAAGGGTCTTCCTCTTGGTAGAGCGCCAAAACGCTCGGCTACAGCCTTCATTCGGCTAACAAAGGGAAATTTGGAGTTAACATAATTGAGGAAAGCCTCATCTACTCGATCGTCAGACAAGCCAAAAAGCTCTTTTTGCAAGCCTTCAACCTCTTGCTTGGAGGGTTTGTGGCTGGTCTCGATTAATATGCGGTAGCCGTCGGTCCACCAACCAGTAATTGCTTCCCGCTCTGAGAGAATTGAATCGAAAATTCCGCCCAAAGTGCGGTTGACTAGCTCGCCAAAGCATGCGTGGACCACAATGTAGCGGTCCAAAACCTCGATGACTATGCGGTTCTGCGTGGGCAGAGGGGCGCCGTCTTTAATGTGCTCAGCAATCTCCAAGACAGTGTCCGAGAGTGTTTCTTTATTCGTTTTCATCTCCACGGCTAACTCTTCTGACGCTTCTTGGGGCTTTTTGCCCTGTTTTATCAGTTGTCCGACTTTTTCCCGCATCACGCCTGTCTGCTGCGCTAAATCGAAGGGGACAGGCAGGATTTCTCCATCCCACCCTGGAATAGCCGCTGATGGGTCTTCAGCGGGTAAAACGTGTACCGTGCCGGTTTCATCTTCAATTTGGACGATGCGCCAAACCTTTCCCCGCATAACAAAATTCAAACCCACACGCGCGTGAAGAGTCATGAATTCGTCGCCTAAAGTGCCGATTTTGCGGTCACTTATTATGTTGACTACGGGGTAGCGTTTCTCGTCGGGGATCATAGATAGGTTGCTGTAGTAGTATTCGCGTGTTCGTCCGGTTTTTTTCAAAACTTTTCCTTCCTCTTCAGTTCTTAGTTTGTGGAGGCTTTCCAAAAACTGCACCACATCTTGGAGCTGTTGTTGTGTTAGGGTGCTGTATGGATAAGCCCTCTGAATTATGGTTAATAGTTCTTGTTGGGTGATGGTTTCTTTGTCCATGAGGACGCCGGCGATTTGATGCGCTAAAACGTCTAAGGCGTTTTTGTGGAATAGTACTGGTTCGATTTTGCCTGCTTTGGCGTTTGCGACTGCGGCTATGGATTCTAAGGTGTCATCTGGGAATGCTGTGATGATGATGCCTTCTGAGAGGCGCTCTAAGCTGTGGCCGCTTCTGCCTACACGTTGGATAAGGCTGCTGACTTGCCTTGGAGACATGTACTGTATAACCAAATCTACATTGCCGATGTCTACACCTAACTCGAGTGTGCTTGTGCAGATTATCGCTTTTATGGTTCCCGCTTTGAAGGCATCTTCGGTCAGAACCCTTTCTTCACGGGATAAAGACCCATGGTGCACCGCTATGTCTGTTCGACCCAGCTGGTCAAATCTGTGCCCAAGTAATTCTGCAATGGTGCGGCTGTTCACAAAGACCAATGTGGATTTGTGGGTGTCGATTAATTCGATTAGTCGGCGGATTCTTGTTGCGGCTTCAGGTGCGGTTTCCAGTTTTGCGGCTAATTCGTAGTCTTTTTCGGTTGGCGTTAAATATTCGACGCGGTAACGGTAGTTTTTGGCTAAAACCGCTTGTACGATATTGATTTCTCGTTTGGTTCCAGCGATGAAACGGGCAACTTCCAGGGGGTTGCCCACAGTTGCTGATAACCCGATTCTTTGGAACTCTTTGCCTCTTGCTTCAACTATTCGTTCCAGCGCTATAGTCAATTGGGCGCCCCGTTTGTTCTCCGCCAAATCATGCACCTCATCAATAATTACGCATTGCACGTTGCCAAGGTGTCTTCGCATCTGGGAACCAGGCAAAATCGCTTGCAAAGTTTCAGGTGTGGTGACGAGCATTTGGGGCGGTTTTAGTGCTTGTTTTCGGCGAATCTTCATTTCTGTATCGCCATGCCGAACCTCAACTGTTATGTCGAGTTGTTGGCTCCAAAACGTTAAGCGCTTAAACATGTCACGGTTCAAAGCCCTCAAAGGCGTAATGTAGATTACTTGAATGCCTTTTTGATCCTGATTTTTCTGTTCGATGAGTTTGGAGAAGATTGGGAGCAGAACGGCTTCGGTTTTGCCTGTGCCTGTGGGCGCAATTAAAAGCACGTTTTTGCCTTCTAAAATCGGTGGAAAAGCCAGAGTTTGAGGCAAAGTGGGTTCAGAGAATCCAAGCGTCGCTAAGGCTTTGCGTACGGGTTTGGCGAGTAATTCGAAAACAGAATTGGAGCCTTCAAGCTGCATTTTCTTCATTTAAAGTACCGTGAAATGTTTGTTTTAACTCTTTAGTTTGACCAAGACTAATTTGCCTAATTGTTGATATGGTCAGCTTTTTTATTTAATGCCGGAAGAAAGGTTTTGCTTTTTTAGAAAACCGTAGCAAAGTAACTTCTGTTTTGGGTTTTTGCGTGTGACAAAAAGTGCGGTTTGATGTGTGAAATGTTATGTTTTGTTTGGTAAAATTTGGCGGAATGTTCCAATTTATGATGAATGTGTCTGTTGTAAATGGGGTTTTGGGGTGTTGGATATGGCTTGTTTGGGGTGGTTTTTGGTTAAGGGGTTGTTTTTGGGGTTTTTGCGGTTCCCTATTTTGTCGTTTTTTGGCGTGTTTTGGCCTGTTTTGGAGGTGTTTTGTCGTGTTTGGTAGGGTTTTTGATTTGAAATGGCGTAGTAGCTTTAAGCGTGGGCTGAGGTTTGGCGTGTAGATAGTTGTGTTGAGAGTTTGGTGCAGGTCAATTGTGAGGAGGTGGGGGTATGTTGGGGTTTTTTTCTGTGTTGATTGTTTGTCAATAAATCTTGTTAGGTTAAGTGTGTTTTAGTAACTCGTGTTTTTGGTTATGCTGTATCTATATGTTGTTTATTTTAATTAAGAAAATGAGAAAGTTAGGACAATATATGTCCTTAACTTACTTGTAGTTCTTGAATGAATGTTCCGTGCCAGGTATGGAACCAGACCTGTCCGCTGTACCCGTTGACGCTTAGCATCCCATAGGTTGCTGCGCCGTTAAGCACTTCGATAGTATAGTAGCCATAGGATGTGGTAACGTCGCCAGTTGTTGCCCCGCTTATGTAGGTGTTTAGGTATTGTTGTGCGTCTGTTGTTGCTTGTTCAGGTGTTACTGTCATGGTTGTGGTTGGGGTTCCAAAGATGCCACCCAAGATTCCTCCGCGCATCATGCCGTACTTGGTGTTCCACATCATGTTAGGACCCATCTCTGGATAGATGCTGCCAGTGTACTTGTTTATGAGTAGTTCGAATGCTCCGTTGCCGGTGCTTTTTTCATTAACTTGGACGTAGAAGTTGTTTGTGTATTCTTCTACTTGCTTAACCACCAGGTCGGGGTTGCCGGTTGATGAGACGTAGTTTTCTGCGATGGTTTCTGCGTTTGCTATGGTTAGTGGTGTTCCTGTATAGGTGTAGGGCGCATTGTATCCGTATCCGCCCATCATTCCACTAAAGCCTAGTCGACCCATCATTCCACCGAACATGGAAGGGTAAACTGGTTGATAATACTGAGTTGAAGGAGCAGTTGTGCTGGGTTGTTGGGTTGTGTATGGAGAGTTGTTGTATCCATAGCCGTACCCGTAGCCTCCCATCATTCCTCCACCTCTATAGCCGCCTCCCATCATGCCGCCGCCATAGCCTCCTAAAAAGTTTGAGGCAAACGGTCCCATGGCTGCTGCCGTGGAAACTAATAGTGCAGCTGCAACGAACGCAACTGCGACGAATGTTATTATTTTCCAACTTTTCATTTTTATTTTACCTCCAATTTTATCTTAAGCATATAATGGTATTCGAATGATATGATAGTTGGCTGAAACAGATGTGAAACAGTTTTGAAACCGTGGGTTTTCAGGTAAACCTTGGAGGATTCTAAACCAACTACCATTTCTTTGAATAAGATTCCCTAAAATCATGCTATTATCAAAAAAATTGGGTAGTCAGCCATTTATTGGCTGATACTTCGGTTGTTGATCCCGTAACTATGGGATTTGGTCTTTTACCAGAGTGCTTGTAAAGGTAATAAGCGAGTTGTAGTTTGCATTGGTGCCAAGTTGGCTGGAGCTGGACATAGTTAGCTCTACGGTGCTTTGAATCTGTTTGCATGTGCCCATTTCCAAATAGGATTGCCCTGAGACATCAAAGTTAAGGCTTAAAGATTTGGCTTGATTTTGCTCGGGCGTTGTTTGCGAAAAGTCAAGGCGGAAAACCTTAAAGTTTCCACCTTTAACTGATAGATCCTGAATAGCTACAAACTTTACATTTATTTCTGAAGCGGGGGAAGAGCTTAATGCAGTGGTGGTGAGTGGAATTTGCCATTCGTCTCCAACTTTGGCTTGGGTTTGATTAAAGAATGCTGTTTCTACGGGATTGCTATTGTTTGTGGGCGTTGCATATTGCTGAAGTGCGACGGGTAGCAGAGTTAGAAGGTTAACCATGTCGGTTTCTTTTACTTCCATGAGTCGCGAAGTTGTCATCGAGTACCCTAATACCGAGGATGTGGTTGTGTAGTTTAAGGTGTAGGTGTCACCAACCAAACTTATCACTTCAACAGTTAAGGTACTTTGAGCACTTAGGTTGGTAGATGTATTTCCACTCTGACTTGAAGTTGAGGTAGTTACTTCGTAGGTCAGTTTTTCTCCTGTTGAGTAATGAACGCCTAAAGAAATTACATTCGCGTTGCTAGATGGAACATAAAATACTGCAGTCAAAATAACTGCAATCGCTATGATAGCAGCCACGGTAAGGTAAAGTTTCTTTCCAAACCGTTTTTTAGATAACGCCTGTCCAGTCGGCTGCTCCGAAGGACCAGAAGCGGGTAGTGCCGCACTAATTGTTCGAAATAATTTGTTTTCCATATGGGTCATTCCAAGACTAAATTTTTCTAAATACCCTAAATTGCTATTTCGTTTCATTTACTATTTAAGACTTGCTAGGTCACCAAATTTGCATTTGAAATTCCCTTTAAATTTTTAGTTGACTTATTTTGGGGTTGAGAAAATAGAGGAGGAATTTTTTTTCTGCCTCGAATAATCAGCGGCATCCCTACAAGGATGAAGGCTAATCCCCACAGGTTAGGGTTATGCAGTGGACCAATCACCTCGTACCAGACGCTTGGGTGCGCTTCATAGCTGCCCGTGAGGTAGTAGTAGAGAGTGTTGAAGAGGAAGTAGCTGCCAAAAGCCACCATAACGGCGCCAACTCGGGTCAGATTCAGAGGGGCCGCTGGTTTTTTGATTGCAGGCAGAACTATTACCAAAGCGGTTGCAGCAAGCGCGAATAACCCAAAAACGGTTAACGTGAAACTTAGCAGATTTGAGGGTTGAAGCAGAAAGTCTAAGCCGTACACTTCATACGCGCGAGGGTAAGGCACCATAGTAGCTGCCCAAAGCATCGCATAATTAAACCAGAAAACCACAAAAAGGTATGCAACGCCAGTTAAGCAACTCCACTTGAGAATTTCCTGTAAAGGCGCCTCAAACTTGATTTTTGAGCGGAGTTTTAGTAAGATTGGCGGAACAACCAGAACGATTGCTAAGCAAGGAATTGCAGTGCCAAACAGCAAAATATGCTCGGGGGTGTGGTCGAAGTAGAAGAGGTAGTCGCTGGTTAAGTTGTAGGCGAAGGCGGCAATTATCGACGGAATTAAAGCCAAGAAAAATCCGGCTTCCAAAAGCAGTGCCCGAGCCGCGTTTTTTCTGATTGTTGGCGTGGCTGTGTCTTTTTTTCTCCACCAAAGAAAAGCCGCGTAAAACGCAAATGCACCTGCAAAGGCGCGCATAACAATTGCCACTGAACCTGCTACGCCCTCGCTGCCATAATAGAGAACTATCCACCACCAAGGGTTCTTGGTCACCAAACCGTAGACGTAGTGATCGGTCGTTAACTGCAAACTGAACTGCAGCCCGTAAACTGCAAAGTACAGTGCGTACCCAAGGTAAACGGTAACTAAAATTAAAACCCAAAATCGAATTGACCCTGCATATTTTTCAAGCCATTTTCCCATAAAGCTCACCACTCGATTTGTGGGCTAACGGTAATTTAGTTCTACTCAAGGAACAAACTGTTCCAGCTTTGGAACAGACAAAATAAATTGTAGAGGGGGAAACTTTTCCAAAATGTCTTATTTTCTACGATAATTATGTAATTGTTTGGTTCCAATAGAAGACTCTGTTATAGTTACTCAATGTTGATCCGATTATTTCTGGGTCATCATAAATGATGTTTAGATTGCCATAATATCTGGTGAGCAAAGTGTGAACATCTAACGAAATTTTTTGAGTTAGGTTGTCAGCTGGGAACAAACCCCAAATGGTATCGTTTGGACCGCGAAAACCGTACCCGTAGTCTTTGGGTAAAACATAGGCTACTGTACCCTTGTTTTGTGCAATAGAGGCAGGATTCGAGTGTATGACATTCCAGAATTTTTGTAGGGCCAAGAAATGTTCATCCTGCAATGTACCGTAAGGGTTGTTATCAGGATATGTTGGATAACTAAAAACCACTGCGTAAGTTGCCCCTGCACTATAGGCTAAAGTTAAGTCAGCGTATAATTGGGTTCCATTTTCAAGGTATGGTTCGTTATCGTACGCCCATGTGATGATTACTCCCCAATCCTTATTGAAGGATTGAGCCGCTCCTCGACCTAAAGAAATTGTTTGTTGTCTATCTTGATTAGTATGACGAGTTTCATTCCCCACAAACTCTGCGAAAATCGTTGAATAATTCGATGCGTAGTCAAACCAATATAGTCCATAGTCTGAAGTGAATATGTTTGGTACTCCAGTGTGGGCATAATAGTAATTGATTATAGTCGAAAGATTTCCGGTATAACTGTTAGCTACTCCTGAGTAGCCGCCAATCCCACTATTGATTAGTTGGAATTTGCCATCGTCTAATTGGTTTCCGCCAGGTTCATCGTAGCGGTATATTCCCAGGAACTGGTTTCCATATTTGAGTGTTGCATTACCTATCCAATCAAAGACAGAATTGTTTGGAGGATAACCGTTAGAGGCATTATACATTAAAGAGCTGGTGATAAAAACGATGAAGTTTAATCCAGTGGCATAAATATAATTGCAGGATTGGTCAAGGGCAGATCTGTTGAATGTTAAAATCGGTGAGCCTATGACAAAAAGATTTGTGTAATCTTTGACTTTGTCAACTAGAGTCTTCACTTCGCTAAATTGGTCACCATATGCATATTCAACACCCATATAGAATGGGCTTGTTCTCACCTGTTTTTCATTGGGGTTTTTGAAGGCTATAAAAAGGGAAACGGCAATCAACGCAATAAGCAATACAGCGGCTAAAGTAATGTATTTCTTATTCAAAGATTCTCAACCAATTGTTACAACTATCAGTTGGTAAATCTATTTAACATTTAAGAAAAAATCAGCTAAGGAACTATTTTAAATTTTAATAAAGAGCTATTCGGTGAAAAATTCTTTTTAAAGTTTAGAAATTTCTAAATTAGTGGGCTCAATAGCGGAAAAAGTATTCACAAGCCGCCGGCGTTTTTATTCCCCACCTTAAGCTTCATCGTACCTCGATTTTCTCATTGCCCGTTCTAAAATGGAAAACTGCGAATTTCAATGTTTTGGTATTGTTGACCATAAAATTTGATTGATTAGTACACATCAGCGTTTATGTGTTCTTAGAGGAAAAAATAGTTCTAAAAACCAATTTTTTAGAATGGAGATTTGTCAGTTATAAGTGTACGCTTCGAAATGAAAAAAAACGTAAGATTTAATTAGAAAATTTAGGCGTGGACTGCGGTTTCGGTTATGGTTACGTCGTGTAGTTCGTGTACAGCTTCGCGTATGCGTCTTATGTCTTCAATGTCTTTTCCTTCACCGTAGAGAATAATATCATAGTTTCCCATAACGGAATGTACTACTTTGACGCCTTCAATCTTTTGTATCTGATGGACTACTGCTGTGGATCGTCCAACTCGGGTTCGAAGAAGCATATAGAAAGGAATCACGGACATACATTTTTCTCCTATCAAAATAGAGGAAAATACATCAATGTATAGTTTGCTGTTATGTTTGAACTCTCTTGGGGCTAAATTTGGCGGAGCATCATCTTTTGGCAAAATTAATGGCGGATGTATCGCTGTGAAATTTGTTTTTTCTTCTATCTTACATGCGATGCCTTAGTTGGTTGTGTATGTGGCACCCGACAATCACAAATGCTAAAATACAAGCTCTCAAGAATCTTTAAGAGCGAGGATACTTTTCATGTCGAAACCCCAAGATTCCGACGATACAGTAAAAGATAGTTCAAAAAGAAGATTCTTAAGATCGGGTGCTGCTGTTGCAGGTGCCCCAGTTCGTGAATTAACACAAGAACAAAAACCTCCGAAAAAGAGAGTGTTAGGGCGTCACAACGCTAACACTGCAAATAACTCAGTTTCTCGACGTACTTTTGTCAAAGTGGCGATTGCTGGTGCGGCGGTTGTTGGAGTGGGGTTGGCTGTTTCTAAATCTCTTCCTGCCATTGGTCAAACTAGCAATGGTTCCACATTGAATTATAAGGGTAAAGTAACTCCAGCTGAGCGAATAGCTGCAGCTGCTTCTCGACCCAAGGCAACATCATTTGCGCCTACTGTGGTTCCAGCTCCAGGCGGAACACCTGATTATTTTGGTACCACACCTAACTATGCCTATAGTCCAATGCCGACTGTTACTGGGACTCCTGTTAGTGGAGTAACTCTTAACGGATTTTCCGTTACTAGTGGTGGCAGTGGTTATACTACTCCCGCTGTTGTATTGACTGGAGGAGGTGGCACTGGAGCAACTGCTACTGCTAGGGTTTCAAACGGGGTTGTTTTGGCTTTGGTGTTGACTAATGCTGGGACTGGTTATACTTCGGCTCCCACAGTTACTTTGAGAGATCCAAGTCCAAGAGCTAAAGGTGCCGTTGCAACTGCAACTTTTACCAGTAATGCAGGGACCTTTGTAATTACTGGCGGTATTCGCAAATTCATCGATGGTTTGCCTGGCCTTGGACCGACAGGTGCAAACACTCTTGGGAAATTCATGCCGGTTGCCGTCGCAGATACAACAACGTATCCTGGAACTGACTACTACATTATAGAATGTAGGCAATATTCTGAGAAAATGCATACTGATCTGCCTGCTACGACCTTGCGGGGATATGTGCAAGTTAATGGCTCGGGAACTCCTATTGCTCCAATCCACTATATGGGACCAATAATTGTTGCCACAAAAGATCGTCCCGTTCGAATAAAATTCACTAACAGACTCCCAACTGGGACTGGAGGAAACTTGTTCATACCAGTCGATAGCACGTATATGGGTGCTGGGCCTGGTCCAAGTGGCGGAACCTACCCCCAAAACCGTACTGCAATGCACCTTCACGGTGGTAACACAATCTGGATATGCGATGGAACCCCCCACCAGTGGACTGTTCCGGTTGGAGAAAGCACACCGTATCCAAAGGGTGTTTCAGTAAAGTACGTACCTGACATGGATGGCGGAACAGAACCACAGGGAACATTAACGTTCTTCTATAGCAACCAACAAACCGCCCGACTAATGTTCTACCACGACCACGCTCTAGGCACAACTCGTCTTAATGTTTACGCAGGTATGGCAGCAGGGTACCTGGTGACTGATCCAGTTGAACAAGATTTCATAAACCAAACCAACAATTCGGGAGCAAATCCAGCTCATGCAAAGATTCTTCCAGACATTGGAATTCCATTAGTTATTCAAGACAGATCATTTGTGGATGCCACAACTATTGCAGCTCAAGATCCAACTTGGAATTGGGGCACAACACCGCCAACTCCACACACAGGAGACCTCTGGTGGCCGCACGTTTACATGCCAAACCAGAATCCATACGATAATACTGGTGCTAATCCGTGTGGTAGGTGGGATTATGGTCCCTGGTTCTTCCCACCTTGGACAGTGCAATTCGGTACACAACCTAATCCATACTACAACCCAACAGCTGCACCCTGGGAACCACCAGTCATTCCAGGAATCCCTAACCCATCAGGTGTCCCCGAATCATTCATGGATACACCAATCGTCAACGGAAACGCTTACCCATACCTTACTGTCCAACCAACTGTTGTTAGATTCCGCATTCTAAATGCTTGTAACGACCGATTCCTTAACCTACAACTCTATGTTGTCTCCAACATTATCAACACAATCAACTTAACCGGAGGCGGCAGCGGATACACGTCAGCTCCATCTGTTACGCTTTCAGGTGGAGGAGGAACAGGTGCATTTGCAACCACAACAATCGCAAACGGAGCTGTTACAGCAATTAACATTTTAACCGTAGGCAGCGGATACACTTCTGCTCCAACCGTTACAATTTCTCCACCCTCAGGATTAGGTGGGGTTACAGCAACGGCTACCGCTACAATTTTTACTGGTCTAACTGAAGTAGGTATGTTGCCTGCAAATCCAGGAACCTGGCCAGCAGACTATCCAACAGCAGATGGTAGAGCGGGTGGTTTTCCAGATCCAGCAAAAAGAGGTCCTGCAATCATCCAAATAGGCACCGAAGGTGGTTTCTTGCCTGCACCTGCATTAATCACAAACAGACCTGTAGGCTACGACTATAACCGCAGAAGCATCACAGTATTAAACGTGCTAGAGAAGGCTTGCAATTTAGGTCCAGCTGAAAGAGCAGACATACTCGTGGACTTCACAAATTTCGCCGGTAAAACCCTAATTCTTTACAACGATTCACCAGCTCCTGTACCAGCATTTGACCCACGTATAGATTACTTCACTGCAGACGGAGACCAAACATCAACTGGCGGAGCTCCAAATACAATCCCAGGCTACGGTCCAAATACCCGAACTATAATGCAAATTCGCGTGGCGGCTGGTGGTTCGTCAACTGCGCCACCCAATGACTATAACCCAACAAACCTAACAGCACTCGCGACAGCCTTAGGCAACGCATTCCGACTCTCTCAAGACAAGATTATAGTTCCAGAAGCTGCCTACAACTCAGCCTACGGCGGAAACTTCCCAGATAATTTCGCAGCAATCCAAGATACAACCCACACATTCACTCCACTTGGTCAAACAACCCCCATAACAGTGCCTCTATTTCCCAAAGGAATCCAAGAACTATTCACAAACGACTACGGACGAATGAACGCACTACTATCTTACGAAATACCCAACACTAATGGTACAATTCAGACAACAATTATACAGGCATACGTAGATCCACCAAACGAAATTATGGCACCTTCACTTGCAGCAACACCCATTGGATCTGCTGCTGACGGTACTCAACTTTGGAAGTTCACACATAACGGAGTAGACACACATGCCGTACATTTCCATCTCTTTAATCTTCAGCTAATAAACCGGGTTGGTTGGGATGGTGCAATCAAGCCGCCAAATGATAACGAACTTGGCTGGAAAGAAACAATACAAATGAATCCACTCGAAGATGCGATTGTAGCACTCAGACCAATCATACCAACGAATCATTCACAGTATTTCAAGGTTCCAAACAGCGTCAGACTTCTCGACCCAACCCAACCGCAAGGCGGCACAATGAGATTCACCAACGTCAACCCGTTAGGCAATCCAGTCACTGTGACAAATGAAATGGTTAACTTTGGTTGGGAATACGTAGATCACTGCCACTTACTAGGACACGAGGAAAACGACATGATGCGCCCAATGTGTTGCGCAGTTGCTCCAGAAGCTCCTTCCGGATTAACAGCGACTCATGTTACAGGTGCCATCGCATTAGCCTGGACAAACAATGCAATAAACGCAACCAGCCTAACCATTCAAAAATCAACAACTTCAGCGTTCACTACTTTCACAACAATTACGCCTACAACAGCCACTGCCACTTCATACACAGATTCCACTGGTACCCCAGGTCAAAGATACTACTACAGAGTGATAGCATCAAACAACGTAGGTGCACTTATGGCGACGGGCATTCCTGTAACTGGATACCCTTCAATAAACGCCGACTCCACCCCGTCAAACACTGCAAATGCATTAAGATAATTTTGACCCCCAAAATTTTCTTTCCTTTTTTAATTTTTTATTAACAAATAAATTCAAAAAAAATCCAATCATCAAATCATCATTGTTAACATAATACAATTGAAATGAAGATTCTCAAGATGCCGGGAAAATTTTTTACGTGGCCAAAACTTCTGATAATTATTGTAGCAATCATAATAGTAATCGTAGGCGTAGTCTGGTATGCTTCTAACAGTGCCCCTTCTACATCCACATCTCCAACTCCTACCCCCTCAATTCCTGCCAGTTCGCCAACTCAAACCGCCACTTCTTCACCTAAACCCAGCCCAACATCAACCAATCCCCAAACACCCACACCATCCGCGACAAATTTACCAAACCCAACCCCCACAACTACTTCAACTCAAACGACAACTCCAACCCCTTCTCCATCACCCTCTCCAACCCCCACCCCATCTCCAACTCCAGTCCCACCCATAACAGTGGTCTTCAACTTCGACAACGCCACTCCAACACTTACCCAAGGCGTATCCACACCGATTGACCAAACCTCCCTTGGATTAACAGCCCACTTCAGCTCCCCCACAGACTCCCCTTCAAAACCCTCTTTTTCAGTGCAAAACCTCCACTCGCTCGCTGCACTCTCAACTGTAATAAATTCCGCCAACTTCTCAGGGCTATTTCTTTGGCCAAGCACAGTCAACAGAGACCGCCTAGACATCACCTTTAGCCAAAGCATAACAAGCATAAGCTTCAATTTCAAGACTGCAGAATTACATGATCCTGGTCCAGGCGGAACCGGCAGCCCCATCAGGTTAACAGCGTACATGAACTTGCTCTCTACTCAGATCGGAACTCCAGTTACAGTAAACGGCATCGAAACGCCATACGATAACTACCCCGAAGGCACCTTAACGTTCAATTCAAACGGACAACCTTTCAACTTGGTTGAAATTGATTTGCCTTATATTTCCGCAGAGGGAGCTACAGGTATTATTATCGACAACATAGTCGTTACCACTGCGTAATTGAGGAAGTTAGTTATTGCCTGCGGTTCAATCACTATTTTCAAATTAGAATCTCAATTAATAATTTTGAATTGTTTTTAATAATTAACTTTTAATACAGAAAAAATAGAAAAAATATTTTGTTAATAAGGTTGTAAATAATAACGAATTTTTGAATGTGGCTGTTGTCTCACAGTCACACACACTTAAATCAACAAGCTATCTGTTATAGAGAGTAACTCACATTGTGGGCATAAAAAAAGGTAGATTTTATGAAAAGTAAAGAGTTTATGGATAAAGATGTTTTTGCTTTAGATGAGAAAATCGGCAAAATCAAAGAAATAGAAATAGATGTTGATGAGTGGAAAGTGACTCATCTTGAAGTTGAGTTGGATAAGAACGTAGCTGAGTCAGTGCTTGGTGCAAAGAAAGGTGGCGTGCGGAACATGTTAAACGTTGCAGCTTTAGAGAAAGGAACTGGCATGTGGATGGACAATGGATTGCACTTGAAAGTTGCAAAAGATAAGCTTCACATGTACCTAAGTCCAGCAGTTAAAACTTAGGTAGTACAATTTCGAACGCGTTTGGAGGTGCTATAATTATGCCGGAACAACATATGGACATTAAAGATCAGATGCAGAAAATGGGCGAAAAATGGAGCGAATTTCAGAAAACCTGGGTTTCCCACTTCAAAGACATGGACGTTGAAGTGTTAGAATGGAACTTTGGTGTTGGAAAAAATGGTGAAGACACCATTTTTGAAATGAAAGCTAAGGTCGCCGTTAGAAAAAAGAAGTAGAAATCATTGACGAATGGATATGAATAAATGTCCTTTCGTTAAGAACGCTGCCGCAAGGCATTTTTTTATTTTGCTGGCTAAGGCGTTTTGTTTGGTAATATTTCATTAGTGAAAGGTCGATGGCTAAATCTCGGTGTTATTGTAATTGGTATTTAAAGATGTGAAAATAAAAAGTTCTGATGCTGAAATAGATGAAATAGCACAGAGAATTTTGCTGGAGCTTGAATCTGCAAGTTCTACTGATTTGTCAGATGCTCGCTACGCAAAAATGATGTTACGTTTGTCTGATGCTCATTATGCAAAAGGGGTAGTGCAAAAGATAGGCAGTGCTACCACTGAAGATAAAGATCTTGAGAAAAGAGCAGTGATTAAGGTTTTGTTGTTTTCCACTTGGTTGCAGAGGCTTTATTTTATAATAAGAGCTTTTCTTATGGGGCAGGTGGGCGCGGTCTTTACATATCTGATCATATGGTACCTTGGTACGATAAACGTTGTTGGAAGCATAATCGTTGGCGGGTTTGTGTTTATTGCTTCACTAGTTATAACAAGATTATTTGATTCGCAGATAACTCATGCCACAAAAAAACTTGTCGAAATCCTGGCTAATCATGGAACTATTAGGGATTTTATAATGAAACACTTCTAACTCGGAATTTTGGTAGCTGGTAGATTTAATGTTTTGTTAGCATGAAGCCCATCTTTGAAAAATATCCCTATTGGGCAACAAGCGAAGAGCAAGAGCGAGAACTAAAACAAGGAATGAACCAAATATTCATAAGAGCAAAAATTCCTGTTAAGCAATCTGTAGAATTAACCAATAAAATTCTCGCTATTTTAAAGAGTGCATAAAATGGTTTCCGTAAGCGAATTTAAAGAAGAAGTCGCAGGCTGGGCAAGTAAATTGAAATACCTTTAATTCGCGGTTTTCTTAGCAAACTATTGGTTTTGAGCCTAATTCTGGCTTTTTTCACGCGTAGTTATTGCTTTATTTTAGATTTAACTTTTAACGTAAATTAATGCGGCTTCGTTCATTGGGATTGTCATTAGGTTTCCACCAAAAAAAGATTTTGAGAAACTGATGGTTTGATGTGGACATTTTTAAGGATGCCTGACCCTCTTTCCGGGAGGGAGGACATTTAAAGAGTGTGCGAAAAGAGCACTCGTCGCGTTCCTTCCACCGCCGGGACAACTTTCATTGCTTCCACATTGAACCGGTTAACTATTAACGGGCACTGTATATTTCGGTCGAAAAAACAAATTCACTAACTATTCTAAAATGGTGTTCGCAGTTTTTGCATGTATATGCTTCTATGTTGAAAGTCTTATTCTTGAGTGCTTTGTCAGGTTTCGCAACTCCTGCTCCGCAACTTGGGCATCTTACCACGCAATCTCTCCATCAAAAATTGATCATGTCTTTTATCTACATGTTATGAAACGATGTAATAAACATTGTTGTTTTGTTGTTGTTTAATTCAAGCAATTTTGCTTTTAATTAGCATATTAATTTTTAATATAGTAAAAAAAATTGAATGATACATAATTGTGCAAATATTATCGATAAATTTGATTGTAATTGTGACTGACACGCGCGCCTACCATAACCAAACTTTTTAAAGTCTTTCTGCTGAACGGTTTGGGTTTGCTAATGTAGTAGGGTAAATCTTAAGTACGTATAGCTTGACATAGTGGAATTGAATGTAACAATTATTGGGGGACTTTATATTAATCGAACTAAAGCGATTGAAGTTATACATGAAATATATGAAGTGCTCAAGGAAACAGTTTCAATGAGTCAAGTTTCTTTGGAATCTAAATCTCAGATTGTTGAAAACTCTGATGGCTTTGAGATAAAGATGAGATGCGCTTTTGAGAACGATTCTTGGGAATGCATCAAGCCAATTCTGCAAAATCATGGCTTAAGAATGAAAATTGAAGATGGAGCCGTAATTGTTTTTACGCCATAATACATCTCTTCTAGAGAAATAACGGGTTATTTAGGCGGATTTAGCCGTGCTAACACTGACAAGGGCAAAAACTGAAGAAGAACCCTTATTATGTGTTAGCAACCAGACCAAACCAACAATCCGATGGCTCTACTTCTTCTTTTTTTTAGCTACTTTTGATTCTTGCGAAGCCTCGTCCTTTGATTGGTTGTCCGTAACGAAATACTCTCCAGTTTTCCATGTTTCCCCGTATGATCTGGGAGAAAGCTGAAGATGAGGAATGATAAGAGAAAGAATGGAAAAATAGTTTTTTTAATTTTGTTTTAGAAGGTAAAAGATAACGCTTGTTGCAGGTTATGTACTACCACATTTACTTTTATTTTATAACTGCTTTGGTATGACTGCTGCGAAAGCGTGGACATATGAGGCTTGGCGAATCGTCGGGTTTTTTGCATTTTCTCCCTTCTCTCTCCTTTTGAATCTACGATGGTTTGTCAAGCCTATTATAAATCCGTGTTCAAGATCTTGCATTTTGGACCGGTTTATTCTATGGTTTATTCGAATTTTCCGCCACACATAGGGCATTCTTGCTTGTGTTTATTTTGTAATTTTGAGAGTTGAGTTGTGCAATAGAAGCAGAAGTAGATTTTGCATTTTGTGCAGCAATAGAATCCGCCACCTATGTATTTGCCGCAAGCATCGCAAGGCCTAGATAAATTAACCATAATTCGCTAACTAATCGTTACTTGTCTATTTTAAAAACAGTATGTCAAAGAAAATGCGTATTTTTGTTAATTAATTTTTTTTCAGTGTTTTTGGTTTAAGTCTATACGGTTAAGGGGCAAGAAGCATAAGGAGCAACCGTACAGCCCTAACCCACAATTATAAACCAGTTGCGTCAGCTTAAAAGTGATTCGTGTATCCTACTATTGGTTCTTGAACAAAGTGACGCCTTCTGCAGCGGGGCTATTTGTAGGATGATTTAGGTTTGTAAACTATGATTTGATTTTGTTCTTCGACTACGGCTAAATCATGTTTTTTTGTAATTTCTTTTATCTGATTTCTGCAATCATTATCAATAATTGCATTTATTCTAATTTTGTAACCGGTTGATAAAGAGTCTTCGGGTTTTGGCTCCAAGAAAATGAATGAATTTGAATCTAATTTGCATTCAGTTAATAATATTTTGAGCAAACTGCTTGCTTCTTGTTTGTTCATCTCAAAACGCTCCAACTAAACTATGGTGATAAAAACTTAAAGATTTGGGAAGTAAGTTGGCACATTGAAGTGCCCACAACTTTGCAATCAAATTTTAAGTCATTTCTACCCTCATAACTTGAAGTCTGAAAAGACCTAATTTTTGGAAATAGTGACTAAACAAAATTAAAGCTATTAGATTCTTTGGTGCTTGTCAAACGTACTTGTTATTTAGCATTCAATTAGTAAGTCGTCGCCATCAACTTTCACATCGTAACTTGGTAGACTGCTGCGTGTTCCAGAGATTACTTTTCCCGATGTTACGTCAAATTTTGAAAGATGCCTAGGACAGGTAACAACTGCTTTATCCAATTTACCCTCAGATACCTTAGCGTTCAAATGAGGACATCTATCACCAACCGCATAGAACTTGCCTTCAACATTAGCAATCAATATTTCTAGTCCTTCAATTTCCACATGTTTCATCTTGCCTACCGGAATATCAAACATTTTGGCAACTCTAACCAAAGTCACAATATCACCGTTGATTCTTATTTGGAGTTCATTCATTATTTATATTATTTAAATTCTCTGAATCTAAAAGCAATAGCGAAAGACAACAGAGATTGAATTAAAGTCTTTGAGAGTTGATTCGTTTTCTGCAAGCAGACATGTGCAAAAGCAAACGTTGTTTTAGCAATTAGCCGGACAAGTTACTCCAGAAAAATTTTCTTAGAAAAACACCCCTACCTCTCGTTAGGCGTTGCAGAATTGCCAAATGAAAGCTTAACCATTGCTGATTTTGCGTAAGCTTACCAATAGAGTTGCCGCAAAAGTGCTTTATGTAGCCCTAAGCCATATCTATTAAGTCTTAACAATACTTTTAAAAGTAGTTAGGTGGTAGTACCCAAATCAATTAGGGTCCGCAGTGAAGGAAATGGTTACCCAGAAATCTAATATAGTTGGGAAAATTCTGAATCTAATTCATCTCGATCCACGATTCTTGCCTAGATGTAGTAGAAAAAATGACGGGTTGCCAATCGATTCTTTTAGATTATCCGGTAAAAGTGGATCCTCGCTATGGGTATGGGAAACCACCTCATTCAAAACTCCACGAGATAATTAACAAAAATAGAATTGCATATAAAAGTACATTGGAAAGTTTTTTGACACTAAAAGAGTATTTCCTCAAAATTCCCACTGAAAGTGCGAAAAATTCGCATGAACCATCATGGATAAATGACTATTTGCCTGGTTTGGATTCAGTGGCTCTTTATTCACTTCTTTATTTGAATAATCCGAAGAGATTTATAGAAATTGGCTCAGGGAACTCAACGAAATTCGCAAGGAAAGCTATCCTTGACCATGGTTTACAAACGAAAATAACCTCAATTGATCCATGTCCTCGTGCCGAAATTGATTTAATTTGCGATACCGTAATTCGGCAACCTCTTGAGGAGGTAGATCTAAGTATTTTTGAACAACTTGACTTGGGTGATTTCCTTTACGTTGATTGTTCCCATCGTTGTTTTACTAATTCAGATGTAACAGTTGTTTTTTTGGATATTTTGCCCAGATTGAGAGCTGGAATATTTGTGGAATTTCATGACATTTCACTTCCCTACGATTATTCTGCAAAATTTGCCGAACGATATTATTCTGAACAGTATTTACTTGCAGTTTATATTTTGGCTGAAAACAACAAGTTTAACATTATTATGCCTGATTCCTTCATAAGTGAAGATATAGAATTGAACAAAATATTAGATCCTCTTTGGAGTGAATCAAAAATGGTAAATGTTTCAAATTTTGGATGTTCTTTTTGGATTCAGATAAAATAGCTGCAATAGGGAACATCAAAATTTTAACATTAATATTTGTGACATTATTGTGGAAAATATTGCATTGAAACTGTTATGCGATTTCGGCTTAGGCTACTTCGGATTTCATTATTTATTCGTGTATTACCTCTTCCTTTGCTGGCGTGTCCGTAACGGGGTATTTTCCATTTTTCTATGTTTCCCCGATAATCTGGGGATTGCTAGTGAGAATATAGAAAGGCATTTTGGTTTGTGAAGAGTAAAGTTCAGTAATAAAGTTAAGGAGCTTTTTGCCAACGCCGATTCCTTGGTAGTCCGGTAGTACAACTAAGCGGCTGACTCGATAGTATTTTGCTTTCATCCTAATACATGCGACAGCTGTGAAGGCAATTGGTTTGTCTTGGTAGACAGCGGTGTAGCATCTTACTCCTGCGCCTAAGTAGCCGTTTAGATAAGTGATAGCTCCGAAACATCTTCCATAAGTTATTGCCGCACCGATGAATTTTGAGGTCAATGGCGGTCGGCTTCTTTTTTCGGCTAAACTCCATTGTGTCAGTACAGAATACCCAGTCAGGATCTAACCAATCAACCACGTCATAGTGCAGGTGACAGCGATAAACTTCTTGGGACTTCTGCGAGCTGCCTTGCTGATTGCAAAGGCGCTAACTTTCGCAATCTCCCTATCAACAACTGAGGTAAACTCATTGAAAACGACCAATGGCTTATCCAAACAAAGTGCTCGGGCGATGTCAACACCCATCTTTTCTCCTTGACTGAGGCAATCATACGCCTTAAGCCAATCCGGTGGACTCGCAAAACCTACGCTGCAAAGCAGCTTGGTAATTTCTCCTGTTTCAAGTTCTTGGGGAAAATCATCTAAACGTATTTGCTTTGATATTCAAACTCTCGAACGTAGGCTTCTGGGAAAAGATGCTTGGCGATACTTGTTTTGCCTTGTCGATGTTTCCCTCGGAGTGAATTTTTTGTGGGAGAGGCTTAAAACTCCGTCTAAAACGCTAAACAACGTATTTCTGCGGTCTTTTGGAGATCGGTTTGATGACGGTTTCTTTTCGGTTTTAGCTTCAACTTCACCCAAGCTTAACTATGCCTTCCTAAGTTTGTCTCCAACACCACTGGAGGAAAGACAACCATTAAGCCGCTTAGAGAGTAAGCTGCCTAAGACAACATAAAACGAGACAACAAAATAGTTCTATAGAGGTATTCAGATAAAAGATTTGTGCAGTAGTTATGGAAGAAGAGGTTTTCTGAGGATTCTGAATCAAACTAAGGAAGGAAAGCTAATCTTTCCTCTAACCAGTTTGCCATATAGTTCTTAAGGTAGACTTATTTGATGAGAAAAAGCATTGTGTTTTTAATGATATTCGTGCGACTTCTGATCAGAAACAGGTTCGTGCCCTTGGTTTTTGCTTCTCGCTTTTCCAGCAGTTGATCGGGCCTTGTTTTCGGCTTTATCCATTTTGCCTTTATGTCGCTCTCTTTCACTCATGGCAGTTTGGTTTGCTTTTTCAACAATCTTGCTCCCTACTTGATTGCCTTTATCTTTCTTGTTTTGGTTACTCATAAAATCCCTAAAAACTTGCTCACACCGAGTTTAATAAATACATGTTTTTGCTAATCTGTTGAACTTTCGGAGTGAGAATAATGGACAGTTTTTATATTTCTAATTTCTGGGAAAAAACTATTTCGCAGTGGAGTTCGATATTTTTGCTTCTTTGATCAATGAAACATTTACTAAATCTTAAATTATTTCCAACTTTTTCTTTCTTTTTTTAATAGAAACTCAGCTTTTCCTAGATAAAAGTGTCTTTGAAGAGAGGTTGGCTTCTTTTTTTTACGCACAATGCACCCTGTCAGCCAACCTCTGGGTCTCTCTTTGAGTCTTTATGTTAGAATTCGGTTGTAGCTGTAGTTATACAGTCACAAATCGTTAAGTGGCTCTGGTCATTGGATTAAGTGGTGAATAAACAAATGAGGTTTTTGAATTATAAAGGTAGTTTAGCTGGTTGGTTTTCGTATGCTATTATAGTAATAGTATCACGCGCATGCTATGAGTCAGTTATGCAAGTGGTGAATAACCAGATGAATATTTGGCATAATAAAAAAGGTGCTTTAGCTGGGTGGCTCTTGTATGCTATTATAGTGGTAGTATTAATAATAATTCTAATTCTTGCTCTGAGATTTCTTTTTGGCTTAATATAAGGCAAACTTAAAAGCAGGAAGAAAGAGCAAGGACTTTTTTACTATTCTCCTATCTTAATAGTTGGTTTGCGCGGTTAATTCGCCCAGCGCGCACTTCCTTTTTTTTACCTATTATATTGTTATTTTTTTCGGTAAATCTGGCTTCTTCTTCATCTAACTGTTGGACAAAACGCCCAATTTGATTTCGTTAGACAAAAATGTCCAATATTTAATGTCTATTGGCTAAATCAACTCATTTTTAAAGTCAAACCTTAAACAAAGCCTTCGACCAACTACAAGTAAGGTGTTACAATAACTTGGATAAAAAAGAACGCATAGAAAATGTTTGGTTGCTTTTTTGGGGAGTAGCTATAGCATTTTTATTACAAATAATTTATGATGTGCTTTAGACTTTTTAGGCAAAACGCGCAGCCAATCTGCTTAGTTTCGCAGGCTACACAACCCAATCGGTCTCTGAAACAATCTCGGGACAAAACCAAAAGAGTATCTTGGGGTATTAAATGGAAAAAAAATAGTGATTGAAAGTTGTTTTTTTCTGAATTATAAAAGGACTTGTTAGCAAGACTAACATCTGAAAATGATAGTCTTGTAATTGTGCCTACACAGTCACAGAGGTATATATCTCAGCATGATATGTTTGAGTCGATTGAGGAGATATTGGGTATGAGGAGAAAGTTAAAAGGTCGATGTCCGTGCGGTTACAGTTTTGAAATCTTAGGCGATATATGTGAAGCCATATCTGTAGTACGGAGACATGTAGATAGTTTTCACAAAGATTTTCTCCCATTTGGAATAACAAATGATGAGGCACTAGAACTTCTAAATCAAGATAAACCGAAAATCTCCGCAAATACAAGGCTTCTTCAGTGCATATAAAAGTCTCTTACTACGTTTTCATTAAGAATTTGTTCTCACCTAAGTTTTGAATAAAGCTCCAGCCTTCGTCTAAGTGTTTAACGAGTTCGCCATCGCCTTTTACCATGCTGTACTTTGCCTTGGCACTTTTCTTTGAGCTTGATTGCGAGTCTGTTCTTTGTCTTCGTTTAAATCCTAAATTCTGTATATCTTCATCAAAAACTTGTCCTGGTCGATGTATTCAACTAGACTATAACCGTCATCAAGTTTCTTCAGAAGCTTAGCCTCGCCTTTAACAATAATGTGCAGGATGTTTCTTTGGATTTCCCTAAATCATAGGGCTTTCCGCATTGTCTTTTAGCTTGCGAAATTCATCTATAGCCTCATCCGGATCTTTCGCTCTCTGAAGTGCGTCTTCAAGTTTCTTAAGTTGGTCTGACCTAAAACCACTGACTTTTGCTAAATCTAACAGCATTTGGCTTCTAAGCTTCTTTTCGTCAATCACATGCGAGCTTTCATGCAAGAACTCAAGGTCTGCAAACGCTAATCTATACTTAGCTCTCAACTGTTCAATCAGTGGTTTCGAATATGGAGCTTCTTCACCTCTAACTTTTCGTCCTTTAATTTTCTTAATCCAGTTGTTAGGACATCCAGCGTTCTCTAGTGCCGTTTGAACTATTCGTCTACCGTCGTGAATAGTAAATCGACACCGGATCTCTTTTCAAGCATAGTTGATTTCCTTGCAATAAGTTTGTAACTTAAAGGTTCACCGATGGTGCGTTTGATTGAAAGAATAACATTATTTTCGTTTTTCCATTTGTGATTAAAAGTCTTTTCCATCCAATCTCTATATTCGATTATTACGTAGACATTTTGAGAAGATACATCATAGCAAAATGTCCAACATAAAAATGATTTTATAATGAGTGTGGTTTGTTTTCTTTGGCTGTTTTTTATATAAATTGTTTATAAATTTTGTTTTTACGTTGATTTGGTTTTGTTTGGGGTTTTAGTTTTTGAATAGGTTTTTTATCAGGTAGGTTTGCGTTTTTTGCATTAAATAATATTGGGTGTGTGCCCATTTGTTAGCAACATTTATGTGGGTAGAATTGTATTGTATTTGTGGGTGCAAATTAGTGGGAAAAGCTAAAATGGATGAACGTGGCAGGATCTTGATTCCGCTTGACGAACGTGAGAGGCTCGGTTTGAAGTGTGGTGCCGAATTTGACTTAGTTTGCGAGGGCGGCGTCTTGGTTTTGAAGCCTATACTTGTCGAGCCATTACGGGTTGACGGCAGCCATCGTAAATGGGGCAAAGAAGCGTTCTTGGATTCTGGAGAGGCAACCTTTGGCGAGTAGTAATGATTCGGTGGAGAAACGGGTTTTTGATCTTAACATTTTAGCGGTCTTTTTAGTGAAGGGGCATCCTGGTTTTGAGTGTGTTTCGCCAGTTGTAGAAGAAGGTTTAAGAGGATCATACATTCCGTTGATCATGGATTTTTTGCCCATGCGGGCTTATTGGATAATGACTCAGCGATGGGGTCTTCCGCAAAAGGACTGCGCAGCTTCAATTGAATATTTCTTAAAGAAATATCAAATGCCACGGTATCCAAGTTTGAATCGAGAAACAATTCTGGAAGGTTTTCACTTGGCTGAAGATTTGAAACACGACGTTTTCGACTGCATGTACCTTGCGGTTGCTTTTCAGGAGAAAGCCGTCGGGGTAGTTACTACGGATACTGATTTTGAGAAACTTTGCAATCATGTGGGCTTAAAATATTTTAACCCTGTGCCGAGAGAAGTTCTCAAACGATTCAAAGAACAAAACAAGTGAACAATCTTTAGGAATCGTTGTTAAAAAACCTTTATTTTTTCAGAAAAGAATAGCAAAAGTAACTAACAAAAAAGCTTCTCCAAAAAATGAAGCGTCCTCATATTTTTTAAAAACCCTAACTCGTCAAAACACTGCTCATAAATGAGGCACTTCTGACTTGGATTTTTGCGTAGTTGATTAATTTAGTGTTTTGTTTTCTTTATGGTTGGATGAATTTTTGGAAGAGCTAAACTTTTCTTGTAATTTTGGTGTTATTAAGGCAGCGAATTGTTTATTAGGTGATTTATCTATTTATTGGATTATCCTAAAAGTGGATAATAATTTAGTTTGGAGGTTTGCTGCTTGAAGTTTTACGACAGGAAAAAAGAACTTGAAACATTAGAGAAGGCGCATTTGAGGTCAGGCGCCGACTTAATTGTTGTCAGCGGCAGAAGACGAATAGGAAAAAGTCGCCTCATTGATGAATTTGCCAAAGATAAGAAAGCAATAAGCTTGCTTATAGTGCCAAAGGAAGAGAAACAGGTTGCCAAGGACTTGGAAGCGGAGATTCGACTTAAATTGGGGTATTCTCCACCTTTTGATTCTTTAAAGAACGCCTTGGAGTACCTTTTTGAGCAAGATGTTGGTCTTGTTTGTCTCGATGAGTTTTCCAATTTGCTTGTTGTAAACAATGCTATTCCTTATGAGTTGCAGAGGCTATGGGATGGTTATAAAGACTCGAAAAACATTATGCTCATTGTTTCTGGCTCTTATGCGGGAATGATGAATCGTCTTTTTGCTGCTAAAAAAGCGCCTCTTTTTAATCGTGCTTCAAACACGATAAATCTGCAGGCACTTTCGTTTAAGACAATGGTTGAAGTTTTAACTGATTTTGGAGTATTATTGCCTATTCAGCAGGTGAGTTTTTACTGCGTTTTCGGAGGGGTTCCTTTTTACTATGTCCTTGTAGAAAAACTTGAGAACCGTTCTTTCGAAAATGCCTTAAATTCTCTGTTCTTTGACGTTGGAGCGCAGCTTAAGGAAGAAGGCGAAAACATTCTAAGACAGGAATTCGGAAACGCATATGCAAAATATTATGCCATTCTGGAGGCAATTAGCGCTGGCTATGTTTCTATGAATGAAATATCACTGAAGGTGGGAATCCGTTCAACCACTTTGTCCAAGTATTTGAAGTCTCTTCAGCATGATTTCAAAATTGTGGAGCGGTTTGTGCCTTTTGGAGAAAAACCTGCAAGAAGCAAGAAAGGACTGTATGTTATTCAAGATAATACGCTTGCGTTCTGGTTTTCAGAGGTTTATGGAAAACCGTCTGTGCCGAGCAAGGAGCAACTTAGTGTGTTCATAGGTAAGCGTTTTGAGATTTTATGTCGGGAGTTTTTAACTACGTACTTGGTTGGAAAAGGCGAGAGGTTGCTTGGGGCGGGTAAATGGTGGGGGTCTTTGAAAGTCGGAGGCAAGTTTGAGCAGCGGGAAATTGATGTTTTAGTAGAAACTGACAAGGCCATTTACTGTGGCGAGTGCAAATGGACTGAACAGAAAATAGGAGAGCGTGAACTGAACTGGTTGAAAGCGTCCGCCAATGCCTTTGTAGGGACTAAAAAACCTGTTAAGTTTGTTCTTTTCTCCAAAAGAGGCTTTGAAATTTCCGATGATAGGGAAGCCCTTATGTTTGATGCGGAGCGTTTATGCAAGAATACATAACTGATCTGCGGAAATGCTGAAGATTTAGCGATCCAATGCCGGATAAATATGGTTTTAACGCGGCCACAAGGTTTGGGTTAGGCATACTAAATAGCACTGTAGCAACAAAATGACGCCCCAAAACATCTCCAAAAAATACCGTTAAACAGGTTTTGCAATCCTTCAAAGAAGTTTGCTAAATTCATCAACTGAAAGGTCAACTTCTCTGATAATTGTGCGTAACATTCCCTTCCCTAAAGGTTTGTGTGCAGGGATAACCACCATGACTTTGTTTTTCCTGCAACCGAATAAAGAGTGTATTTCTCTTTATCGGCAAGCCGCATAACTATGTGGCTGCCTTTCTGCTTGATAACAACGTAACCGACACATACAAGAGCTTTAACCACTTTGTCATAGTTGACAGCTGTTAGTCTAGACGCTTACTTGCACCGTTTCAATAGGGACCGGATCGCCGTGTTCCTTTAGCGCTTCAAGATATGCCTGTATTGCTTCCTTGACGTTTTTCATTAGCTCCTGCCTTGTTTTTCCTTCAGTGGCGCAACCAGGCAGGTCAGGAACCTTAGCAACGAGGACGCCATCTTCGTCCTTTTCTATTATCACTCGATATTTTAGCATAGTTTGCATGTAGAGTTGGAAATTCTTAAGCTTTCTCTTTTGTTTTAATTGGACTGCCTTAACAAAAGAATCCGTTTGGTGCTAAAGTGCCACAAGATTTGACGGATTTTGAGAAGCAACGCAATAGCAAAATGCCTACATAAAAACCAACCTCTAAAATAAGGCAGTCTCATCTTTTTTAAAAACCCCAACGCCCGAACGCTGTTCATAACAAATCGAAATGGTAAATTATAGGATTTAGCTATGTGTGTTTCCTGATTTTTGTTTGTTTTTTCGGGGTTTTGATTTCTGCTTCGATTTGTTCTATGGTGAGTGTTTCTGTTGCATTTCTTAGCTCAACAACGGAATCGCCATAGCACATTCTGATTTCACTTATAAATTCTATGGCTCTTTTTGTTCCGAGTTCTTTGGCTAAAGCTTCAAAAGGCACCTCGACGGTGGCTATGTGCGAGGTTGTCATTTTTTATTTCACTCTCCATTTTCCTGCATGTAATCTAGTGAATTCCTAACTTTTAACTTATACCCTTTCTTTGCAGCGAGTGTTTCGATGCAGTTGGTGTTTTCTAAAATTTCGTCGTCGCATGTTAGCAGGAAACTCGCTTTGCCTATGCAAGCTGCTGCCAAGTGCAAAGCGTCTAAAGAATTGAGTTTGCATTTAACCATGATTTCCTTGGCTATTATAATCAATATTTTGCTGCTTGCTACGTTTGTTTTGCCCAGGATTCTCTCGAAGCCTTGGATGTTTTTTCTTTTTAAGGGGTCTTTGATTTGTTCAATTTCAAACTTCACGTAATCGGAGCTTACTATCCTTATTTTTCCTCTTTCAACTTTGTCTACGATTTGTAAGAATGCTTCGGATTCTTGGTGAATGCGGCTATTATTTTGGTCGTCCAATGTTCTGCAGTAAACGTTTGTGTCCAGATAAACTCGTTTAGTCGTTTTCATCATTACTTGACCTGGAGTGTATCTGTTTTGCTGATGTTGTTTTTGTATTTTGCTATGTTCATAGTTATGATAATAGAGTTGTTTTCTTCTCTGTAATTTTTGTTCCCTAGTCTTTTGAGAAAGGCTTGATTATTCTTGGAATTTTATGCGAACGGACGGAAATTCAGTCGTATTCGCAAATGCATTGTGGTGGAAGATTGCGGTCTTTTTTTTCCTAAATCATTTGTTCTTTTAAGCGAGAAAAGCCATCAGTATTAAGGTAGTTGATTGATTTGGTGTTTTGTTTTCTTCTATGTTGAGCAAAAATTTGGGAGAACTACACATCTTCTTGTAATGTCAAGAATGTAAATACTTTATGATCCTTAGCAATTATTGCTGTAAACTCCTCCAGGCTGGAAGCGTTTTCTTCATATCTAATAGGCTCCTGATTGCCTTCTACTTTAACTAAAGCAAGAAACTTGTGTGTTTTGGGCTTAGCGCATTCATCTTCTTCTGTCATGACTCAACTTCCTTATGCTAATGCTAATGATACATAAAACAACTATATGGGTTTTTGAATCAACAAGTTATAAATAATTATGAGTTCGTTAAGTGATTATTTGCGATTGTTTAGGGGAGGCTTAGGGTAAAGTTGAGGGGAGACAGGAGGTTGCGTTTTTCCTGCTCTTTGCGTTTCAGTTTGGGACTGCTCAATTGTTTGGTTCCTTTTGTTTGTTTTAGTCTTCTCGAAAGGGAAGTTGTTGAGGATTAGCTAAATGTTCGAGTCCACACAATCTGCTCGGATGCATGGTTTACTTTCCAAAAGTTTCCTATTTCCCTTTCTTGCATTTGTGGTTCCTCTTTTGTTTAGAGCTATTCCGGAGGTTTTGATGGGACCCTACGTTGTGGGGTTTGATACGATGGCTCATTATGTTCCTACAACTTTGTTGTGGTTTAGGGGGGACGTTTCTTTTTTGAGTTTTATTGGGACCGCTCCGTTGTTTTATTCTATAGTTATTTCGTTGGTTTCTTTGGGTGGCTCTCTTGTTTGGGTGCTTAAAGTGGTTTCAGTGGTCTTTGAGGGTGTTTTGGGGTTGTCTATTTTTGGGTTTGCTCAGAGAGGTTTAGGGTGGTCTTCTAGGAAGAGTTTGGCGGTGGCTTTTCTGGGGACTTTGTATTTTGTGGCTTTGCGGGTTTCGTGGGATTCGCTTCGGAATATGCTTGGTTTGGTTTTCTTTTTTGTGGTTCTAATGCAGTTTAGTTTGAGTGAGCGTGAAGGGTCTTCGTGGAAACGTTATGGGTTGCTTTCTTTGGCGATGGTGGCGGTGGTTTTGTCGCATCAACTTGTGTCTGTGATAATGTTGGGTGTATTTGCGTTCACGATCGGTTATAAGTTCGTTCGGGGGATGCCTGCAAAAGCGTTTCGTTTGGTTTTGGTTGTTTTGCCCGCTGCTGTGCTTTTTTTGGCTGTGTTTTTTTTGGTTCCTTCAGTGCCAGAGTACCGCTTGATTTTCGGTTTTGCCAATGCCAATGATGGGTGGCTTGCTCTTTTCGGCTTTTCCTCTTATCCAACGATGCTGGTAAGCGAGGCGGGTTTCTTTTTCTATTGTTTTATGCCTCTATTTCCTTTGGTGTTTTTGGGGATTTGGCGTTTTAAGAATTTGCAGATTAGAAGCTGGCTAGCTTTGAGTTTGATTTTGCTGTTGGTTCCAATGGTTAGCCCAAGTAACCTTCGCTGGGTCATAATGCTCACATATCCCTTGGCATTTTGTGTAGTTGAGGCTTTGAGCCGGCTCAAATCTGTGTCGTGGAAACGTTTCGGCTTCACTTTGCGGCGAATCGGTGTAGTTTATTTGGTTTTGGTGGTGTTGGTGTTGAGTTTAGGTTTTATGTTGATGCCGCCCCAAGATCCTTTTCCCTACTACTCAGCGCCCGTAAACGGCTACGTTTACCAAATTCCATCTTCGATGCTGCAGAACACTGTTCCCAAGGTCTATTGTGCAGATACCGTTAACGCTCTGCAATGGTTCAAAAATAACGCTGATAGTGGCGGAGTTTTGCTTACGCATCGGGCTTTCTATGGTTGGGCAATGTTAAATGTAAATGCAGATCAAATTGTGCTCTATGAGTATGATAATCCCGTTAATGCAGCCAAGACAGTGGCTCAAGAAAGTCAAAACAAAATATATTTGATTTGGTGGGTAAATGGGAACGGTTGGTATGGACAATCTACAGTGTCCTCTTCATTTGAGGAAGTTTACCACAGTGGAGAAATCGCCATCTACACCTACGATGCAGCATCTTGAGCAAAAATTGGCAACAACGAAATCTTTTTTTAGAAAATATGGTTACGTGCTTGCCGCATTCCTTATCCCCAACTAATTAGGAAAATTCCTGAGATTCTCTCATTGTCTACCCACTCGAATTAACACGCTAAATGTTATGTCATGCGTTGTTAAAGTTGGCGATTATTTACCTGCCAAGCCGCCAGATTGTACTTGTTCTTGGGATACCTGAAAAAATGAAGTGATTGCATGGCGAAATTGCAATTTAATAAAAATAATAAAACGTTGAAAAAACAACAGGCGAGTTTATCAATACGAACAGGTTTTTTTTGAATTTCCTTAAAGATTCCATGAAATATTGCAGTGCCCTCGGAACCGCCAACTTGAAATTGAAACAAGTCGGCTGAACAAAATTATTTGCATACAGTTAATAGACAAAGGACTTTCAAAAATTACCGTAAATAATAATCTTAAAAATGATGCTTAATTAATAAGAAAACTAGAAAGGATAAAGAATGAAAATGAAATTCAAGCTTCTAGGGTTCTCTCTTTTTCTCATCTTATCATTGGTTTTGATAGTTCCTGCATTTGTAAGTGCTGATGACAATAATTTGGGTAAGCTTTCGAGCTTTAACGGTTGGGGCGATGGTGGAAATGTTTATACTTTTCAAACTCAGTGGCAAGGGAACACGGCTTTGAAAACTGTTTATAACCCAAATTACTGGGTTGGGAGTCGAGGAGAAAATGAACTTGATGGGCAATGGATTCCGGTAAGTCCGGGTGATCATGTCTATTTTACAGCTTTAGTTTGGACAACCGCATCAAGCCTTGGAGATACTGACCCGTTTGATGGGGGACGGATTGGGATAGACATGTATGCTAAGGGCAGAATTTGCGAGATTGACACGACCGACGGCAGGCAAGGCAATGATGCTATGTGGAATGGCGATCCGGCTTTTTATGCTCTAAGTGTTCCTTGGGGTAGTGGCCATTGGGTTCGGTGTACAATGAATTTTATCGTACCTGCAACCTACGTGGCAGATGGCAATGGCCCTAATGCTGCCTACTCTAAAGGGACAGTGGTGAAACCAACTGGGTTTATTCCATGGATGAATGGTCCTGATAGTTATACTTATCAGCAAACTGGGCAGATTGAAAAAGGAGCAGTATATTATGCCGATACGCAAATTTACGTTAACCCTGATTCTTCTCTCTCGCTTCCTGCTCCAGTTCCGATGGCTACTTCATCTTCTCAGGTTGCAGGGGGAATCGGGTATTTTGGCGCGATTATGCTTTTTGGTTTAGTTGTGGTTGCCGGAGTTGTTGGGTTGTATTTATTTTCGCATTTAAAAAACCTGAAATTGCGTTATTGACCGGTTGCTTGAGATTCAAGGCAACGAGGATTAACAGGGAAAAGTCAAGTTAATCCTTCCCTTTTGTAAGAACTGATTTCTAACTCCTAGTCCTTCCCTAAAATTTTGAGATTTTACTCTTTTATTTAACATGAATTAGGAAAGCCAGCAAAGAGTCAATTATACTCTTAAGCTTTCGTTGTCTGACTCTATTGCTTTTCTTATGCAAGACCTTTTTGGTCGAGATAGGGCCAAAATTTTGGAAGATCTTGAGCATGGTCCGATGACCACATGGAGAGGGATTTGGAAAATGGAAAAAGGTCTCGGCTTTCTCTAAGCTTTCTTGGATGAATTTCCAGTCGGGGCGATTATGACTTGACCTTTAGTGACATCAAATGTTATGCTATGGTCACTTAGGAACTTGGAGATGGCACTGCTTACTTTTTGGAGGTAGTGTTCTAGGCTTGCTTTGTATTGGTCGTTTGTTACGTTAGAAACTCCCTGCTTGATTTTACCTTGCAGAAACAGGCTGCAGGTTTCGTTAATGCAATCAGATGCCTTTGCCTTGTCAGCTAAAAGCGTCTGGTTGTCAATTCTGGCGTACGCAGTTATTTTGGGATTGTTTTCTGGAGTTGAAAATTCAGGAGCGGCAAAAATCACTATCGCCGGTGGGCGGTTCACGTTAAAATTTGAGAGCACATTTGTTAAGTCGGGGGCCCCCATGCTCCATATGCCCACAAAAATATTATTTTCAGCCGTGACTCCTGCTTTGTATAGCTCTTCCTTAAGATCCGTGTAATCTTTCATCAATGCGGGCAGATAAAATACGTAAACTTTGCAGTTGCTCGGTACATCGGAGGCTAATTTCAGGTCTTTTACCGCTGCTTTAAAAAGTGTGCTTGGTCTAAAAAGTAATTTCATCTTATCACACTCTATTGTACATTCTGGTTTTACTAAAAAGGCTTCCTAAAAGCGAAAATCTCACAGATAAGAGTACACTGCTTAGGCAAGGCCTTCCGCGGATTGGGTTATAGTAGAAAAGGCTTGATAGGTTTTAGCTTATCATCAGAACCTATGATATGAACAAAAAGTCAAAGAGGCAATGCCTAAAACCACCGTTGGGCAATAGAGTCGTATATTCAAAATCGTATCGCTTGTGTAGAAGGCTTAAGGCAGAAGACGCAACCTAAATCAAAAAAGATAGCGCGAGCGGGTTAAGTCTCTATGATTCTGCGCCCAAAAGGGTTGGAACTTTTTAATAATTTTATGACTTTTTTCGAATAATCATTGGAACCCAAAAGGCCACCATAGTTCTGAATAAATAAAAAAAGAAAAGAAATTTTAGGTTTATGTTAACGCAGTGGTTTGATCAATGATCTTGGCCATTGGGGCGTTCTTCTTTATCGATGCTATACCATTTTCGGCTGACCCTCTTGAAAGGTAGGACTGGCTTGCTGCAATTATCTCCCCGTTAGCCGCTTTTAGATGGAATCGGAACTTGCCAGCAGAATCACATTGAATTTCGAAATCTGGGTCTTGTACAATTCCTCGGTGAACAAAATCTGGTACAATCTCTTTCGTTGTGGAATCAGCGATCGTGGCTATTGGAGCATTCTTTTTTATTGAAGCAATGCCTTTTAGAGCGGCCTCTTTTGTCCCGTATGATTGGCTTACAGCAATTATCTGTCCATTAGTTGCTTTTAGATGGAAACGGAATCTGCAAACAGAGTCAAAGAAAACCTCGAAAACTCCTGTCACTTTCGCTGCTATGGGCATCTGTTCTGTTATAACTTCTGTGGGTGGCAACGGTTCAGGCATCGGTTCTGGCGCTGAGGCAACTACCGGCATGACCTCAGGGTTTGGCATTGGCTCCGGGGCTTTTTCAACATCTGGCATAACTTCAGCAGGCATTGGTGTTTCGGGGGTTTTCTCAACTATGTGGGCTGTCTTAGTGTGATCATCCATAGCTTGTTTGGTCATAAAGCCCATACCACAAACAGGACAAGTAAGCTCCATATTTGGCATCAGCACCCTATCCACTACATGTACCATACCGTTGTCTGTTACAATGTCTGTGCTTACAATGTGTGTGTCATCGTTGATTATTGGGTTCATGTGAAGATGCCACCAACCTTTGCCGTGAATCTTAATTTCTTGGCCTTGAAGAGTTTTAGCGGTTTTCATCTGAGCTATTTCGTCAATCGTAAACTTTCCCGGAATAACATGGTACAATAGAATCGCCTTAAGTTTTGGAACATTTTTCATTAGTTCATCCTTTGAACCTGCGGGTAGCAATGAAAAAGCACGATCATCTGGAGCAAAAATAGTGAATGGCCCTGGACCTTTTAGTGTTTCAACTAATCCTGCAGCTTTTATTGCTGCGATAAATGTTTTGAAGCCTCCAGCTGCAACAGCAATATCAACTATATCTTCCGTTATTTTTCACCTCCTCAAAATCTTCAAGTTGCTCTACATTATGTAAGCATACGCTAAGCAGGTTAACTGTGAATAGCTGCGCATAAAAGGTGATGTGATTGTGATAGTACAGGCACAAGTTGCTTATTCCATTCAATAAACTATTCTATGTTGAAAGTTAGCGCGAGAATATACTGACGGTTCTGCAGGTAAAAATCGAAATTCTAATAATCATATTGTAAGCTTATTTTATCATATCATAATAGGCTTAAAAAACTCCCTAAACGGCAAATTGGTGCGGAGGGTGGGACATCAACCCTATTTTACCGGTAAAATATCTACATAATCAACGAAAATTCAAAAACATCTCATCTCAATTGGGGCGAGGGCCGTACCGGACTTACCCCCTAACGGGTATGAGTCCCTGTACTTAAATTCTTGGAATTAGGCTATTTGACGAGTTAGAATGATCTGAAGCCTCACCCTACTTAACCAATAAGAGACAAGTCCACGAGTTGCAGACATGAACAGGTTTAAGTCCAGTTCAATTTGCGTGTTATTAAATTTAATGACACGTTCGTAACATCGCTCTAAGAATGAATTTGGTGAATGAGTTGCTGAGCGGAGAGGATGACACTAAGCTCTAACAAGTTTCGCGGGTGAAGCATGAGGCAAGAGAAAAAAAGAAGTAGGAGCAGATCTATCTTAATCTCAGAAAAAATAGCGACTGGCAATTCTTTTGTTAATTTTCGGTTTTAATGTTCTTTCCCAAAGGTCAATTGTCTCTGATCAATTTAATATTGTTAAATCTTAAATAGGAATGAATGCGAATTTAATCAAGAATTGTCAGTATAATTGCTGGGGGTCTGCAAGTGGCGACAAATAAAAACGGTTTGAAAGTGCAAAGCTCTTCTGAAATCAAGATCGAAAATTCGGAGTTTCCAATTGTCGGAATTGGCGCTTTTGCAGGCGGATTAGATCTAATCAAGAAACTGCTAGGGAATTTGCCTCTCGATACGGGTATGGCGTTTATAGTTATTCAACATTTGGCTACGGGACAGCAATCGCTCAACATCGTCATTGGATCCGAGAAAAAACCGAAAATGTACCAGCATAAAACAAAACGTGGTTTTGAGGGTCAATCTAATTTTTGAAAGAGGTTATTAGATGTCAGAAAAGATATCCCTAAGGGAAATAGTTAGTGCAATTCTAAATGAGATAAAAACCATCCTCAAAGCGTACATGAATGAAGCGGAAGCAACTGTTAAGAAACGACTCAAGAAACTTATCATAGTAAGCATAGTTACCAGTGTTTTGATATCTCTTGGAATTTCATTTATTGGTTCAGCTTCACTGTTCATACTCATCGGGTCTTTCAAGTACCTTAGCACATCCATGCCCGCGTGGGAAGCCTTATACATCATGGGCATTACCTCAGGCATCACAGCAGGTGTGCTCTTTTTTGCGCTTTTCATCATAATACGAAATCAATTAAGATCTCCCGAAAAAACTGACAAGGATAAATAAGTCACGAACTTTTCCTCTCGCAAAGATGGCAAGTGAGTTGACCTCACAGAAAAAGAAGATCTACGAATAACATGTTAAGAATAGAAAAAACTGACATAGCGTTAGCTTAAAAAATAAATAATCTGCTCAAAATTCTCGTGCTTGTATTTTATCCAATGTACGCAATGAAAAGGCTTTCTTTTGTTGCACTGCAGAGGGAGTTAACACAAAAATTTCAACAATCAGCCTCCAAGATTTTGCGGCCAAATTGCACGACATATATGAAAGCTCTATTCTGTTTCATTATCCACGGGGCAATTTCCAAGCTTGGATAAGAGACACAGTAAAAGACAACGAGTTAGCCAGCAGAATTTGTTTTATAGAAAGGGGCATTTTCGGGAGAGAAGCTAAGGCAAGAACTGTTAAAAATGGTTCAAACGAGAATAAGCGAACTCAAAGATACAAAACAACAAGTATTCCCACCCAGCCAATGTAACAAGGACGGGTTATGTCTATCTTAATACAAACGATGATTAACGTTTAATTTAGAGGCTTGCCTTTTCTCTTTTTTTCTGTTATTGTTAATAAATGATAAAAAGTGAGGCTAATTGTCTGTAGCTGTGAGAGCACAATCACAACTCTATATGTAGCATTGTTCCTTCATTTGTTTAGGTGTAAGTTTTGTCGAAAGTTCAACCTCATCCAGGTCATGAAAATCACCTCTGCAAAATGGTAGAGGACAAAGTACCCTTAGAGAAAATAAAGCCACTTGTGAAAGACGCGAAATACATCTGCAAAAGCTGCATGCGAACAGCTGCCAAAGCTGAAAATCTTTGCTCTCCCGAACCCCTCTAAATACATCTTTTCTTTTTTTTGAGAACAAAATCCCACTTAATATCCGTCAGAAACTAAAAGCAATTCTCGAAAACACACTTTCCTATTCTGGCTAAAAGTCGAATAGGCAATGCTCTTCTTTACGAATTTAATCTTTGATTTCTCAAATTTACCCTTGATTTTGTCGTCACTCATAAAAAATCACAAAAAAGCTAATCTCATAGAATCAAATAACCAAAGTGACACCTTGATGTTTCAAAGGAAATTGAACCTAAAAATAATTCAAAAACTCATTTATAGTTTTTTAAAAAAACCAAATAGAAACTTGATGAATTGTAATTGTTTGATGACATTCACATCTTAAAATAGACTGGCAAGTTAAGGGTAAGTGAGGTTTTTGAATATGGGTTTACTTGATTTGCTTTTTGTAGTTGCTGCGATCCTTATAATACTGTGGCTTCTTGGCTTTGTATTCTTCAACCTTGGCGCTATCATATGGGTACTGCTTGTCGTTGCGGTCATCATAATACTTTTCCGGCTGCTCTCAGGACGCAGAGTATAACATCAACCGAAATCGAAAAAGCAGCGTCAGAAGCTGCTTTCCAATTTTTTTTGCAACCATAAAGATGATGTGTATTCTTACGATTAGGTGCATTGTTTGTTGGTGCGAGATGACAGTCACATACTTTAATAAAATCGGTGAGACAATAGTTTTTAGTGAATTTTTATGAGCGAAGAAGAAACTAATGGTAAAATTAAACAGGGAAAAGGCAAAGTCCGCGAAGGCTTAGGCAAAATTACGGGCGACAAAACTGAACAAATTAAAGGCAAAGTGGAACAAGTAGAAGGCAAAGTCCAAGAAGAAGTAGGTAAAGCAAAAAGAAAAGCCTAAGAAGTATTAGCAACTCAACGTTTTAGACAGAATATGTAAAAACGTTGTCCATCCTTTTTAGGAGAATAATCTTGGAAACTTGAAATTAAATGGTTATTTAGAAACTTTGGTTGGTGAATAATATGGTTAAGTGTGAAATTTGTGGGGCCGACTTACTTGTAGGGGCCAAATTCTGTTCAAATTGTGGGGCTCCCGTAGGCGTAAAAGAGGAGTTTACTGTCCGCTCAGAGGATCTTGTTGCGAAAATCAAGGAACTGCTTCATGAGAGCGACGTATCAAGAATAATAGTTAAGGATGAGAGTGGAAAGTCCCTTTTAGAAATACCCGTTTGGGCTGGTATTGTAGGAACTATATTGGCTCCTTGGCTGGCAGCTTTGGGTGCAATTGCAGCTTTAGCAACAAAATGCACCATCACTGTCATCAGGCAAAAAACCTAAGAACAAAGGCAAAAACTTAGGCAAGTGACTTTTTAGAATATCTTAGGAGGTGTAACAAATTATGCCAGAACAAAAAATAGACGTCAAAGAACAGATAGAGAAGATGGGTGAGAAATGGAGTGAATTCCAGAAGACTTGGGTTTCTCACTTCAAAGACATGGAAGTAGATGTATTAGAATGGAACTTTGGAGTGGGAAAAACCGGCGAAGACACCATCTTTGAAATGAAAGCAAAGGTCGCAGTAAGACAAAAGAAGTAATAACCCTTAACGCACATGGGTGAACAAACAACCTGTTTCGTTAAGAACCAAGATTCTTTTTTTCTTTCTGGCTTAGCCCTTCTTCTATTTGTTCCCTACTGATTAGATAGGCATGAGCTTTATCCAAGACATTATCACTCTGTGCGATTGCAGCGGGCATTGAGGCTTCAACGGGGTGCCCTCGCAGAAGATAATTGTTTTGAATGAAAGATCTTAAAAGTCAACAATCCTTCACTTGTGACAATAATCAAGGATTATTACGAAACAATTTGGGGACAAACGTCAGAAACACCAATAAAAAAAATGGTGGAAAAAAATCTTACCCCAAAAACCGTAACCATTTACTAATAGTCGCTTGTCAAGGTTGAATATTTTTCCCATATTGGCGTTCTCAGCAAGTTGTTTTCAAGTATTGATCAAAAGCACGAATATGTTTAGGGTAGTTTTTTGTAAAAAAACTTGTTTTCTGTCTCTATGTCTGCATAGAATAGAGTCTCAAAATGAAGTTCCACATATTCGCTTCTTGACCTTTTTGCTTTGAGGCTTCCTTGAATAGTTTCTCTTTACGCGATTGGAAAGGGCTATACTCACTGGATTGTCTCCGTATAATAACTTAGCCTTTACTGGTTTCACACCCTAAATGGTGCAAGTCTCTATGGACTTATCCCCGACCGAGTCTGAGTCATTCTTTTTAAGATGTTCTTAGTCAATGGGGGATCCCAGCACCAATTTGCCAGTAAAAATGAAACCCCCTTATCAGACATTCTGGTCTAGTTCTTTTGCAAGCTCTTCCAGAAGGGTCTTTTGACGTTGAGTTATCTTTTTAGGGACAACCACATTCACGCGGACGCGCAGATCACCTCTGCCATATCCGCCCATTCTCGGCATGCCTCTGCCTCTAACCCTCAGAATCTGTCCAGGCTGTGTTCCAGGATGAATTTTCAGTCCAGCTTTTCCTTCGATTGCCGGTATGGTGACTTCCGCGCCTAACGTGGCTTGAGAGATGCTAACATATAGATTGTATAACAGATCGTCGCCATCTCTTTTGAAGTATTGATGAGGCATCATGTGAATCATTATGTATAAATCTCCTGAGGGGCCTCCGTCCTGGGCTGCGTCTCCTTGTCCTTCAAGCCTTAGCTGGTATCCTTCAGATATCCCAACTGGTATTTTTACCGTAATCTTTCGCTCCTTTTTTACAAGTCCTTTTTGGGATCTCTCAATTCTTGGGACCATAATTTCCTTTTCAACACCGCGTGTTGCTTCCTCAAGGGTTATGTAAACTTCGTAGCCCAAGTCTCTGCCACGGATGGTTCTTTTTCTTTCTACAAAGTCTTGACCATCAAAGAAAACACTAAAAAGATCCCCAAAGCCTGAGCTGACGCCCATGTCGCGAAATATCGAGTCAAAGTCAGCCCCTCGGAAAATGTCCTCTCGACTATATCTTTGATCAAATCCAGTGCTGCCCAAATTGTCAAACTGTTTTCGTTTCTCATCATCCGACAGCACTGCATAGGCTTCAGATATCTCTTTGAACTTCTCTTCAGCTCCCGGAGACTTGTTTCTGTCAGGATGATATTGCATGGCTAGTTTCCTGTAGGCGTCTTTTATCGCGTCTTTGGACGAGCCCTTTGGAATTCCTAGTATCTCGTAGTAACTCTTTTTTTCAGCCATTAATTTTTCCTTCGTATCTTATGCTGGCAAGTTTGTTTGCTCTAAAGAGATTAGTTCAGCGTCCTACAAATAATCTACTGAGTAATGCGCGATTTTAAACTCTGTGTGCGCGCTAATGCAGGCGCACTTTTAAAAGTCAAACCCTTATGTTGTAACCATCAATCGTTTGGATGATAGAAAATGGGACTAATAAGCTCCATTATGGTGCGGTTGCTTAAAGCACAACCATTTGAAAGTCAAGCACTTGACACTATAGCCGAGAGTATGAAAGCAACTTCAATCATCAAAAAAGATCGATTCCACCGCTACTATAAATCAAGTATTCTTCCCATTCCTTGCTTAGCCTACTCTGACTCGCTTGTCTTTAACTCAAATTATTACCAAATGCTTTCGACTGATGAGGTTCTTGCTATTGGCGCCCACGAATTTAATCACATAGCAAAAAGGCATATTGCAAAAAGGTTACCTCGAACGGTTCTTCCTGCTGCAGTGCTTGCTGTTGTGATAGGTTACCTGTTTTTTATTAACTCTGCCTCATTTCTGTCCATTGCATCGACAGTAGTTCTGTCTTTCCTTTTCTTTTTGTTTGGTTCGTACTATGTTAACGCTAAATGGTTTAGAAAACAAGAAGCTGAATCTGACCTTAGTGCCGTTGAGTTCGTTAATGGGTCCGCCATGATTTCTGCCCTGGCGAGGCTTCGCCCACAAAAAATAAGTTGGCTTTCTAAATTAATTCCTCATACTCATCCAACAATAGATCAAAGAATACATAATATTCAAACTGTTATGAGCACTAAAAATTCATTTAGCTTTACTGTCACTTTTGGTGATGGGTCGCAGTCTAGTTTGGTCTAGAATATGAAATTACATCTGATGTCGTAAATATAGATAAGCTACTTTTGGGAAAACATAAACTTGGTATGAGAGAGATATTTTTTGAAGAAGAGAATCCTGAACCAATCACGGGATATATCTAAAAAAATCCATTGCTAATATTCAAAAGACTTGCTCAGAAAACTGACCAATTTTGTTCTCCATGTGAAAAATCGTCACCTATGTTGATAACTAAATTATTTTTCCTTTTGTCTTTTTAACGCAGATTCTTGTTTTCTTAGGGCTTCCTTGGCGTCTCCTAATGTAACAACTTCAACGGTGTTTCCAGCGATAACGACTTTAAATGCTACCATTTCTAATCCCATTTCTATTCACCTACCATGTTTGTACTTAGTTTAACGCTTCCTCGGGTTCAACGCACAGCCTTCACAGATACATTGACGAAAGCATTCCTGTTCATCAAAACAAACATATTCGGGCTCGGGTTGCGTTCCACTAAAAGATACAAAAGATTCTTCTACAACCAATTCAACCGTATCTTTCTCGTCATGTATCGGTTTTTTCTTCATTCTATATCAAATATACTGTTTTAGTTAGCAACTTAAGACCTATGAACCTCGAATCAATATTTGAAATAAACAACAATGCAACCAAAGCAACCAAGAAAAAACGTCGTGACAGGCAGTAGCTCTTCAGCTTATACCAATAAAGCAAAAGTAACTCGTGTTGACTTATTGGAGTTTTTCTCCGCACATGGGCAAGCCCCAACTTTTTTGAGTTGATCTAAGGTCATTCCTATGTTGCACTTATAGCAGAGGCGTATTTTACACTTTTGACAGCAGAAGGTAGCACCTGCGTGCCACAAGCATCACACGTTTTAAAGACACAATCATTACACAATAAATCTCGCTTCTTTCCTCATTAAAAAAAGAAACCTGCTTATAGGTAATGTCAACTGGTGAACAGCACTTTCAACCTGGATTTAATCTTCGTTTCCCAACTGGTTTAAACAAAAAAATGGTTAATAATCAAGTTTTTCCAAAAGTCTCTATCCTCAGCGAATTTGTTTAGCTTCGCAGGCTACACCAACCGAAAAGGTGTTTGAGGCTGTTAACCAACAGAGGCAGACATGTCTAAGCGGTTACTAATAATTTAATAGATTTATTCCCATCCTTCGTCGTCGAACTCTTCATCTTCAGTTTCTTCCCATTCCTCTTCTTCATCGAATGTCATATCCTTTTTCACCTCAAACGAAACTGGACAAGTTACTTACATTGAACGTCATAAGCCTTTACTTTCGACAAACGACGTTGAAAGTCACATATGGGACGGTTTCCGAGCGATGTCAGTTTTTGTACCGGGATGGGTTTTTGAGTTGAGGTTCGAATCTCTTCCCCGACGCTATTTTTTAAAGACTGATCAGGAACGAAGTTGAACTGGATGCCTTAATGGATAAATCGGGTTCGAACCTGAACCAAGGCAGGTCTCTACGATTCTGCGCCCAAAAGGGTTGTAACTTTTTAATAGTTTTATAACTTTTCGAATTTTGCTGTAAGATTTAAACGCTCTCCGGGAATGCCTGGACATGAAAAAAATATTTATAGACAAAATAAATTAAATTGGGCCAGCTCTACGCTAACGCACTCCAGATCAAGTAGATTGGTTTATGTTACTGTTGGTGCCGAGGGCTAGCTTGAAACCGTCGTTTAAACCGTCGGTACAACATAATCCAAAAAACAGGGCAGGTCGTACCGGGCTTAACCCCTTCACGGTATGAGTTCCTAACTCAAACTTATTGAATAACACTAATCTTAGAAAATTTTGACCAAGGTTTCAAAAACTATAGCGCTGAAAGGGGGCTCCCAACACCAATCAACCAATAAGAATTAGATGCAAGCAAGTCGAGCCATGCTTGAAACTTTAGGTTTGGAACCAACCGATTTAGATAACATACGAACTCCCCGCAAAAGAAAATTCTTTCAGTCCTTCGTTAATATAAGGTTGGATTTTGATTAATAAATTGTGCTTGCCTTTCCCTTGCACCTAGATTCTGACAAGTTATTGAAGGACCATTCTGCCATATGGATTCATATAAATTTAGAAACTCTTGGCTTGAGAGCCTCTTCTGATTTTCCATTTTTGCAACAGCTTGAGCCATTTTTTTATTTTGCTTAGTTTTGTTGATGTTTTTAAACGAATCAATTAATCTGTTTCCCAACATTAATGCCCCAGATTGAAATGCAAATCAACGATGCTTTTTGCCAAAGTATTTGGGCACTGGCACTTGGCTGCCAAAACTTTTCTCAAGAGCTATTCGGCACTTTTTTGCTAAGTCTTTCTCGTTTTCGAATGTTATTGTTTCAGCCATGTTGAATCTACCTGTAACTAAAAACTATGATTTTGTAATGATAAAAGCTAGATTTCTGTTGGGAATATATACCAAGAACAAGCATGTTCTATTTAACTGGATTATGTCAAAAGTAGGAATATTTTGCTTGCATATTACATCAGTTTTGATAGCACAGTTGGTAAAGACACACATTCTTCATTAAGCTGCCGTTCTAGCGTGGCGGGGCTTTATGCAAACGGCTATAACGTTCTTTTGGTTTATTGTTTTGATGTTTTTTATGAATGTATCAGTTGTTTTGGGTCATCCTAACAAATTCAGTTTTAATCATTCGTTTGCAAAGGCTACGGTGGAGATGCTTGAGCAGATGGGACACACACCGTTAAGCAGCCGTCGAGAGCAAATTCGCCCATTGGAATTTTTATCAGATCACAGAATTCTTTCTCCTTCTCTAATTCTTGGGTTATAGAAAGAAACTTGAGACCTAATCCTGAGGCTGCAGCTTTCAGCCACATATTTTGAAGACAATGGGCTAAAGAAAGATGCTCAACTCGAGGAATCCCCCGTTGTTCAGCTATTACGATGTAGTATGGTCCTTTTCCTATATTTGGCGTTCCATTTTCGCCTTCCAATTTGATCCGTTCTAAAAAAGGCCCTGCATGCTGATTGGTGAATTCGTCGAGTTGCATTTGGGTTTCTATTTCTTTGCTCCAAGATTCAGCTTTACGTTTCATTATTGCAACAATTTGAGCTGTCGCTTTGCTTTCTCTTAGAATATCTATAAACCTTCTGAAATCTTCTCGTGATACACTTGCGACGGCATAAGAGGCTAATATTCCTGCTTGAAGAATTTGTACTATCAAATCTCTTGGGGGAGTTTCTGTCTTAAACTTTCTAATTGCCCCCCTGTACATCGAAAATGATCGTCAGTGGGATTTTAGGAAAGATTTTAATATTTTGTTAGTTTATGGACATTTAAAATTGTTTTCTTTTTAGGTGGGTAAATGAGCAAAAAACAATCTAAGAAGTTTAATGTTTTTATGAATGGAAGTCAGCCTTCCGGGCAAATGCTCCGCGAAGGGTCTGCTCAATGGATTCTTTCGCCGTTTGTGCATCTATTTAATATTGATGAATCGACGAAGTGTCTTTTCAATTCTTTAACTCTAAAGAAGGTATATTTAACCAACAAAAAGTACGAAAAAGTTTTATCAGATCTGAGTAAAGGCGAGTGCAGTAAGGATGTCAAAGAATTAATTGAACTAAAATTTGTGGTGCCTCAGGGATTTGATGAGGAAAAAGTTTTTGATACTGTTGCAACCAGCTTGCTTAGAAAAAAACCAGACCCAAGTCTTGCCTACATTTTGGTGACTGACTTCTGCAATTTCCGATGCGGCTATTGCTTTATCGAAAACAATCTAAAAGGACCGAGCTCCGTGATGTCTAAGGATTTGGCTGACAAAGTCATAAACGCCTTAATCAACGAGGCAAAGCAAGTTCCAGAATTCAGGGTTACATTTTATGGGGGAGAGCCGTTTAGCAATAGCGAAATTGTCTTCTATATTATTGAAAAGCTTGAACAGGCATCTAAGAAATTCATTGTTTTCATGTGTAACAAATGGAAGCCTAATAACCGAAGAAATAGCTAAACAACTTAAACAACACAACGTTGGTGTAGGATTGTCGCTAGATGGATGGGCCAACATTGACAAAAACCGCGTTTTCACCGATGGAAAAGAAACCTTTTACCAAGCTCTCAAAGCCTTAGCTATTCTAAAAGAAGCAGGCGTAAACGCAGGAATATCGTGCACAATCACAAAACAGAATTATATGCATGCAGAAGAAATAGTAGAATTTATCCAGAAATTGGGAGTCAGAACCATAGGCTTCAACTTGTTGACCAGACTTAAAGAGCCAAGCAAATTTGAAGTGCCTGACCCAAAACAACTCGCCCATCATCTTTTCGCAGCTTACTTAAAAGCAAAAGAATTGCACATGTTTGAAGATCGCATTGATAATCGGCGAGCAAATTATTTTTTCAAAGAAATATTTCACTTGTACGATTGCCCCGCTTTTGGTCAACTAATATTTTTTTCGCCAACCGGAACAGTAGGTCCTTGCCACGCGTTCTATCCCTCTGGGAAATATCAAATTCCAATCAAAGATGATTTGAAAATTCAAGAAGAACCATTATTTCACAAATGGCTGGAAATAGGCACTCTAAAAAATAAAGACTGCATGAGGTGTGCGGCGATTGGAATTTGTGGCGGAGGATGTGCCTACGATATCTATGTTAAAACTGGTCAACTTGGCATAAAAGAAGACTACTTCTGTATTTTTCAAAATGAAATACTAAAGCTCCTAATTTCATACAATTTCTTGCTGGAATCTCAAAAAACCGAAGTTGCAAAAGTCAAAAGTTAAAGAATTTGCAATAATCCAGCCCTGATTTACTTTACAATAAACATTAAATAAAACGACTTAATACATCAATGTAGTGATTGTTTTTGTCAAAAAATAAACGAATACCTCAACTCTTCCTTAAAAAAACCAAATAGCTGTTCCATCGGAAAAAAAATTGACTCCAGCACAAAAGAAGCGTTTACAGAAAACTTTGGCAAAAATGCCAACTATTGAGAAACTGGATCCTAAAATGTATGCAAAACTGCAGTCAACAATACGAGATGCTGTAGCAAAAACCTTACCGGAATATCAACAATGGGTAAATTCTTCATTGGTAGCAGCCGATGATTGCCCGACAGAACTCTGTAGCGCCTGTGCCAACCAATGTCCAACAGAATTGTGCAGTGCATGTAGCAACCAGTGTCCCACACCAACTAAAGGCGTTGATGATATTGTTGTGAATGCTGTCAACGAGGCTATGTTGGGAGCTATTCGTAAAGCTTTGCACGAACAGTTCAAATAAGAAGCAGCTTTATGGTCCAAAAACCGAAGTGCGATCTACTGAAAAAACATCTCTCCTATTTACGCCACAAATATATTAGCAACCATAAAAACCCGTCCTATAGACTGTTCAAATGATCTAAATTGCCTATTTTTCTTTGCATTCCACCAGTTTCTTCTTTAATTCCATATCCAGCAATTCCATACTTGACAAGCCGCCTGAGAGCAAATAATCAAAAGGTAAGTACCTTTGATCTAAACATAAAGGCTTTCAACCTAACTCTTTTCCATCAGAGAATAGATATTAAACCTGGAGAAATTCTAAGCAAAAGTAACAACACGAAAAGGGCGAAATGGAAAAGAGTTCCTAAAGCAGAGATTTATTCGACCATGCGAGAAGGCCAAACAATTTTTGAAGAAATAATGTTACAAGAGGCTTATGAACAACTAGGCTATGACATTTCAAACTTAATTTTCAAAGAGATTATTAGTGAAGAATCAAGGCAGGCAACATTGTCGGATGTTTGGAAAATTTGTAATGACTGGTTTTTAGAAGTTGCCCAAGATTCCAAAAAGCAAAACATAGTGGGATTTCATGTAATAAGCCATACTGGTTTAATGTGGAGCTTACTTTTGGCACATAAATTAAAGAAAATTCAGCCAAGAATTTTGACAGTTTTGGGCGGTCCAGCATTATTTTCAGCAGAAGAAATTTTGTCTGTCAATTCAGAAATTGACGTAATAGTTCGAGGGGAGGGCGAGGTTACGATTTCTGAGATAGCTAATTCTTATGACGGTAGTTTGGAATCAATAAAGGCAATCGATGGAATTTCCTACAGAACTGATAAAAACGGAATTGTTTCCAACGCTGATCGACAGTTGATTAAATCTCTTGATGTTTTGCCTTTTCCCGATTACGATGATTTACCATTACATGAATATCCTCAGAACAAGTTTGGAATGCCTGTTATGCCGGTTGTCGGCTCTAGAGGCTGTATTGGAGATTGTGTTTTTTGTGTTGAAAAACGTTTATGGGGCAACACGTATCGGATGCGCTCACCAGAAAACATCGTTTCGGAAATCAAGAATATCAAAGAAAAATACGGACCTTCCATCATTCGATTCAATGACAGCTCGATTAATTGCAACATCAAATCGCTTGAAAAACTCTGCGATTTATTGATTGAAGAGAATATCGGAATGCAGTGGACCTGCAACGCCAGAATTCGTCCTGAAATGAACACCAAACTGCTTAGGAAAATGCGACAAGCGGGTTGTATGGGCTTGTGGTTTGGCATAGAATCTGGGTCCCAGAGAATTCTGCGTAAAATGAAAAAAGGGTATTGATTTGGAAACTGCTAAAAACGTGATCCGCGATACTGCAAAAAATGGCATTCGTGTTCAGATATTTATGATAGTAGATTTTCCGGGAGAAACTCTTGGCGATTTTAACAAGTCTGTTACTTTCTTAGAACAAAACCACCAATTTATTGACCAAGTCAGCGTTTCACGGTTTGGGGTCTTGCCTGATTCAGAAATTTCTCATAACCCCCAAGAATATGGAATTGAAATAATCAAAGGAAAAACGCCGGTTAATTACAGTTATTCTTATTCGCCTACGCCCGAGAGTTACCGATTTGAAAATCTCCGTTTGGTTTGGAATCGCTTAAGCATGGAAAAAACAGCAGGCTCAAAAAGAAATTATCCCCTAAAAATAATTGTTCCATATTACTGAGTTTATTTTCACGAAAACGTCTCCTAGCTTAGTCTTAATGTTAACCATTTAAACCATAAATATTATCTTGAGAGATCATAAAGAGAGCAGTGATTGTTTTTGTCAAAAAATAAATCTACGCCTAACTATTCCACAAAAAACCTGACCCCAGCACAAAAGAAACGTTTAGAGAAAACCTTGGCAAAAATGCCCCCTATTGAAAAACTGGATCCTGCTGTTTATGCAAATTTGCAGTCATCGATACGTGATGCCATAGCAAAGACTTTGCCGGAATATCAGAAGTGGGTAAATTCTTCATTGATAGCAGCCGACGATTGCCCCCCGCCGACACCTGTATGTAGTTCTTGTAGCAACGATTGCCCCACGCAGCTTTGTAGTTCATGCAGTAACGACTGCCCAACTCCAAATAGAAAACTGGACAATATGGTTGTTAATGCTGTCAACGAGGCTATGATGGAAGCAATTCGTCAAGCTTTAAAAGAGCAGTTCAAATAAAAAGCAGCTTTACAGTCAGAAACCAAACGCAATAAACTGAAAAACAGCTCGCCCATTTACACAACAAAGGTGTAGTGGCCACTATTTTTCTTTGCAATCCGCCAGTTTCCTCTTTGATTCCATATAACTGCAAAAAACCATAAATATTATCTTGAGAGATCATAAATAGAGCAGCGATTATTTTTGCCAGAAAATAAACCAACAACCAAAACCCTCTCTAAAAGACCTACAAAAACCAAAAAACAAAATCAACGCCTGAACGCACCTTCGAAAAAACTTCCATATTTTGAAAAGTTAGATCCAGAAATTTATGCAAAACTGCAATCAACCGTCCGTGAAGTCATCGAAAAAATGTTGCCCGAGTACAAAGAATGGCTAAATTCTGCATTTGGCGAAAAAATCATAGACAACGATGGTTCAAATGGGTCCTTGCAAAACATTGATAAGCTGGTGGTTTCGGCTGTCAACAATTTAATGACAACTGCATTGGATAAAGCTTTGAAGGAAAATGACGAGCAGCGGGGCATTATGGAAAAATGGTTTAAAATGAAATTTTATGATGATGTTTCAGACATTACGACCTGAAAGCCGAACGTATTACAAATATTGTGTAGAAAATTTCGTTACTCAATTTTTTACGAAAGAAAAAATATCTGGAAAGAAAATTTTCGATTTTGGATGTGGCCCGGGGTACTTTTCCAAGATTTTAGCCCAACATGGAGCCCACATAACTGGAATTGACAGAAGTGCATTTCTAATAGACAAAGCGAATGAACTTAAGCAAAGAATAGGACTTGAAAATGTAGAGTTTTTGGAGGGGGATTTTCTTGATTTTGCAAAAAATATGCCCTCGGAAAAGTTTGATTATATTGTAGCGATTGATACGATTGTGAGTTTTGACTATTGCAGACAAACGCATAATCATAAGGATTTCACCCAGGTTTTAAGTGAGATTAGAAGAGTTCTGAAAGATGAGGGTAGATTTTTTGTTATTGAGGCGCATCCGTTTTTTGGTCAACTTGCGAAAGGAATAACTCTCTCGAAGGAAGGACGTTTTCATGGTCGTTTGCCTAATTATAAGATAGCGTATAAAGCTAAGGATAATCCTCATCATTGGTTTACCCTTGATGAAATGACGAGCGCTCTTGACGAGAACTCTTTGGCTATTTGCAGGATTTATGAGCCTGATCCAAGTGTTGATTTAGAAAAGGAAAATCCTCATTTGTACAGGTTTTACTTGAAGTATCCGCATTTGATTGTATATGAAATATGCAAAGTGAAAATCTAATTCTACTTATTGCATGCTAACGTATTTTTTTTCTGTCTTTGGGAGTTGTAGACGGTGAAAAGATTAAATTTTAATCCAAAAATGTTCTGTTTCTGGTAATATTTCAATAATGGAAACTTTGCTTTTTTAGTAGTTACTGATAATTGTCATTTCTGGGAATATTATTGGTAGGTCCAAAGCTACATAAGGGTTCGGTTAGGGGTCATTTGCCAGTTATAACTTGCAGTTGTGGCTATGAAATTCTTATCTTGCCCGATTTGAAGATTATGAGTCAAGTTATTGAAGAACATGTTTTGGACCACAAAAATAAAGGCGTTACCGATTCTGAGGCTGATGTTATTGAACTTGACCTGATTGCCCAGATTTTTAGTAAGATTGCTGAATAAGAAGTTTAGTGCATCTGCCAAAATCTCAAATCCACTTTATATCCTTGGGGACCGGATTAACCCCCAAAAGGGGTCGGAACTAATAGCGGGTTCGGAGGAATTTGAACCGAAATGGGGTAGGGTCCAATTCTTGGAAGTTGCAAATTGACTTTTAAGAATCTTCAAAAAATGGTGAAAAGTCTATCGATAAACGTTCTGATGATAAGATAAAAGCCGAAAGACCTCTCTTCCTATATGGGGCCCAAATTTTGGAAGACTTTGAGCATGCCCGATGACCACAAAGAGGGATTTGGAAAATGGAAAAAGGTCTCGGCTTTCTCTAAGCTTTCTTGGATGAATTTCCAGTCGGGGCGATTATGACTTGACCTTTAGTGACATCAAATGTTATGCTATGGTCACTTAGGAACTTGGAGATGGCACTGTTTACTTTTTGGAGGTAATGTTCTAAGCTTGCTTTGTATTGGTCGTTAGTTACGTTAGAAACTCCCTGTTTAATCTTACCTTGCAGAAACAGACTGCAGGTTTCGTTAATGCAATCAGATGCCTTTGCCTTGTCAGCTAAAAGCGTCTGGTTGTCAATTCTGGCGTACGCAGTTATTTTGGGATTGTTTTCTGGAGTTGAAAATTCAGGAGCGGCAAAAATCACTATCGCCGGTGGGCGGTTCACGTTAAAATTTGAGAGCACATTTGTTAAGTCAGGGGCCCCCATGCTCCATATGCCCACAAAAATATTATTTTCAGCCGTGACTCCTGCTTTGTATAGCTCTTCCTTAAGATCCGTGTAATCTTTCATCAATGCGGGCAGATAAAATACGTAAACTTTGCAGTTGCTCGGTACATCAGAGGCTAATTTCAGGTCTTTCACCGCTGCTTTAAAAAGTGTGCTTGGTCTAAAAAGTAGTTCCATCTTATCACACTCTATAATAAATTCTGGTTTTACTAAAAAGGCTTCCTAAAAGCGAAAATCTCACAGATAAGAGTACACTGCTTAGGCAAGGCCTTCCGCGGATTGGGTTATAGTAGGAAAGGCTTGATAGGTTTTAGCTTATCATCATAACTTATAATGTGAGCAAAAAGTCAAAGAGGCAATGCCTAAACAACGTTTGGGCAATAGAGTCGTATACATTCAAAACCGTATCGCTTGAACAGAAGACTCAACGCGCATCTAAAGGCGCTAAAGTTCTGTGAAGTCTTCGTTTGCTTTGAGGTTCATGTGAAAAAACCGTTTTTGCTTTACTGAAAATATTAAAAGATAAGAATAATGCGGAATTGGGGTAAGATTTTGAAAAATTATTTAATAATACTTCGCATTGTGCTTGGATAGACAGCCAAGAATTGAATATTAAATTTATTTTCAAACTCATTGCATCGCAATTTGGTAGTTTTCATTTCCCTTCTTGCTAAGCTCAGGAATGGTTATGATGAATTTTGCTCCTTTGCCAGGTTCTCCTTCTTCAGTTATTGTCCAGCCGTAAACATCCATCATTTTCTTAATAAGATACAATCCAAGACCACTGCCTTTGCCAGTTGAAAAACCTGCTTCAAAAAGCTTTATTTTGCTCTCTTCAGATATGCCCACTCCGTTGTCTTCATAAAAAAGTTTCAAACCGTAAACGTTTTCAACGTAGCGGAGACAAATTTGTGTGAGTTTTTCGCCATGTTTAAGCGAGTTATCAATAAAGTTGTAGAACAGTTGTTTTAGAAGCGAATCAGCAATAACCTGTAGTCCTTGACATTCATTAACAACCTGTACATTCCCCAAATTTTTCACAAGCGCTATGGCTTGGTTGAAGCTTTCAAAGACATTCTCCTTTGAGAGCTTTTCTGAGCCAATTTTCTCATAAAGACGACTGAACTCAAAAAGCCTGTCAGATGCAGCAAGCGCACAGTCAATGGCGTCAAAATATTTAGCCAATTCAGGATTATCACCTACTCGCCTCTTTAGCAAATACACATTTGATTTTGCTGTCATAAGCTTGTTACCAACATCATGCCTAGTTAAGCTTCCAACAACACGTAGCTTCTCATTAAGCAATTCAATTCTATTACGTTCCTCTTTTAAGTTTTCTTCGGCTTTTTTGCGTTCGGTTACATCTCTTGCTATACTAAGAATTGCTTGTTTTCCTTGAAAAGTTACCAGGCTTGAACTAATTTCTACAGGGATTTTGCATCCGTCTTTTCGAGTATGCACAGTCTCAAAAACTTGTTTTTTAACAATAAGCAACCTCTCAATTAACTCACTTACATGCTCTCTGCTTAGATTATTGTCAATCCCTGCGATACCTATTGAAAATAATTCTTCTTTTGAATAACCTAAGACCTCAACTGCGGCATTGTTAACTTCTAAAAAGTTGCCGCTAAAATCAATAACCCATGCGGATTCAGCCATACTGTTAATCAAGTTTTTGTAATTTGCCTCACTTTCCCTCAATGCCCCTTCAGCCAGCTTTCGTTGGGTAATGTCTGAGCTGTAAATGTTTACATATCCTTCAGAGATAACTGGCGTGAAACTAAAAGAGAAAACGCTTTCATTTATTTTTTCTTCAGACTCTAATCTGCGCTTAGATTCTAAAACCTTAACGACTAGCTTTCGCCAATGTTCAGGCACAAAACCCCCAACATTAACCATCAAAGAGCTCAGGAGGCTTTTGGCAGAAGCATTAGCAAACAACAAAGTGCCTGTTTTGTCTATTCGAAATACTGCAAAGGGGTTTTCATTAGGAAACCTAGCTAAGCTTTTAATTTCTTGTTCTTTTTTCTTACGTTCAGTTATTGGTACTGCCAATTCTAGTGCAGCGGTTATTTTGCCATTTGTGTCTTTGAGTGGCGTTACTCTTAACTCGACCCAGGTTATTTCGCCTTTAGAATTAACTGTTTGGTACTCATGAACATCAAGAGAAACGTTCTGGTTGAAAACTTTCTCTACGCCGCAGTCAGGACAAATTGCCCCTAAATTGTTGAAAGTCTCGTAGCATTTCTTGTTGGGTGCAACCCCCAAAGCCATCATACGTTTATTTGCCCAAACTACGCGATAATCCTTGCCAATAACAGCTAAACCAGCATCAATGCCTTCCCCAACTCGTTCAAGAACATTAAATGTTCCTCTTAACTCTGCTTCCGCTTGCTTTCTTTGAGTAATGTCTTCTAATTCGGCAACAAAAAGAACTGGTTTACCCTCGTTGTCGCGTATTACACTAACTGTTGCTTTTCCGTCAATTATATTACAGTCTTTTCGAACATACCTTTTCTCTTGGCTAAAATACAGAATGTTTCCACAAATGAGTTCTTTCATTTCTTCATTGCTGATTTCGACATCCTCTGAGTACGTTATGTCTTTAAAAGAAAGTGTTTGCAACTCATCCTCCGAGTAACCAACTATTCTGCAGAAAGCCTCATTTGCACTTCTAAAACGCATATTTGAATCAGATGTCGCAATCCCAAGAGGCGCATTACGAACAATTGCTTTTAGTTCTGCTTGGCTTTTCCTAAGTGACTCCTCAGCTTTTTTATGCCCAAAACTTGATAGAATACCATATGCGAGTTCTCCATACACTGTTTCAGGTGAGCCCTGCTTGTTATAGTATCCATTTGCTCCTAAGTTTAGGGCTTGTATGGCTACTTCTTCTCTGCCTTTCCCCGTAAACAAGATAAAGGGAATTTCATTTTTGGATTCGCGGAGTTCTTTTAGAAATTGTAAACCGTTTTTCTGCGGCATCTCATAGTCAGAAACTACAACATCATAGTTTCCAGATGCCAATTTTTTAAAGCCATCATCCACACAACAAGCCAAATCAATCTCAAAGCCGCTGTTTAGATCCATGCAGCATTAGTTTTGTTATTTCTTTAATTGATTGGTCGTCGTCAACATGTAAAACATGAATCGGCATGTTTCCGTTGGAAGCTTTCAAACTAGCCAACTTGAACAGTGCTCCACGCTATTTTTTTGGTAAAAGTTCACTAAAATCATAACTATCCCGCACACAACGCTATCAGCGCCGCCATAATAGAGTAAAAGTTGGTTATCCATCATGACTTGCCCACAGCTGAAAACTACATTTGGAACCTGTCCAAAACGTTCATAGTCTTCTTCCGCTCAAAATTGGCTCTTTGGAACGATATAGAACTTGCTCGGGATTGTTCTTGTCAAGTAATAAAACGCCAAGGGAGTAAACCCTATCCACACTCACGCCATAATAGATGAAAAGCCATCCTTCATTCATCAGAATTGGAGGACCCGCAGCACCGACCTTCCAGGCATCCCAATCGTTTGAACTTGGACCTAAAACAAACTTTAAACCATGCCAGTGTCGAAGGTCATGCGAACGAGCTATACAAATATCCGGTTCCAAACGGTGAAACATCACATATTCTCCTTTTACCTTTTGAGGAAATATCACTGCATCTTTATTGAAAATTCCCGGAAAAGCCAGAAGCTTTTCGCCCAGTTCCATTTCCTATCAACAAAATCATTAACATCGATAGAAGTTAACCCAATCTGATAGACTCTACGCTGAGAATGCATTCCAAAAGCAGTATACGCCAGAATTAATGAGCCATCTACCAAGGTCAAACGTGGATCTTCACATCCTTCATTCTCGCACAAACTTAATGGACTAAAAACTGGAATAGGCAATCGCTCATCTATATGATATCCAATCGAAGAGGAAGCTAAGCATATGCGAGAAATATTGTCTGCACCCATTGCACGATATAGAATGTGAACGCGATTGTCTTTGGCGAACGCAGCTGCATTGAAGACTTGACGTGACTCCCATGAATGAGTACTTATGCCTTCAAGTATAGGATTATTCTGAAATCGTTTCAACTCTGTTCATCAAACCCTTTTGCTTAGCAGATAAACTCGGGGTCCCTAACTCACTTGTGAAAGCCAACATAACATTTAGTGCCTCAATTATGCGCTTTGCTTTTGGGTTTCTATGATTGGTAAAGCTTGAGTAAGTTCTCGGAAATAATTCCGCACCGTTCTGCCACGCTTTGTAATGCGAAAACTTATCCGTTCCTTTTCAATCATATGTTTTTCGGCCAGACCTTGTTTGATTAGAACGTCGATATATTCATTGAGTATATTGCAGTTGACGTTAGCTTTGTACATGATGTGCGTCAGCTTCAATGGTCCCTTGTTCGCTAACACGTTGAGGATGGCAACGTGCAATTAAAGTTTTGAACGTCTCAATTTCGTTTCACCAGTTTGCTAATTGCCCATTTTTTCTCTTCGGAAATAAACCCTATTTGGCTTTTCTTCTCAAGGGGTCTAAAGTACCTCAACACATTAGTTCCTTGTTGAGTCAACGAAAAAGTGGCATTTAATTTTTTGCCTTGGCTTGTTTTGTTGATTAAGCCATGATTTAATAGAGTACCCAAATAGATCTCCATGTTATTATTGGAAATCCTTTTTTTGATAGCTAGTTCATTCAATGTTGATGGACTTCTTACGGATAACATACCAAGCACGTTCACAAAGTTTCGAGTTTTGTTTGACTTTCAAGTTTAGGCGAGGGCGCGTTCTTTTCTCCAATATTATCTTGTGAAATCATGATTATTATGTCTCCGAGTGTATGTGTGTACATCAATGATGCGGTTAAACGTGCTGTGACTGGGCAAACGCAAGCTTGGGTGACAAGTAGAAACTTATAAAAACTCGATTCTCCAAAAAGTCTTTGCTAAAACGTTTCCTGTAAATCAAGAAACATTTTTTCCAGAAAGTTTTTTGATTCTGAGGAACCGTTTTTCAATTCATAAATAATTATGAAGTCATTTATGTGATTTTGTGCAAATTAGTTTCATCAATTTTAAGTTTCTAATTGCGGAATAAATTGGAAAAGAAAGAACCAAGAGTTTCGCTACTGCAAAATAACCCGACTACTTTGCCATCGATGTTTTTATTGGAGTCCTTTTTGAGGCAATAGAAAAAAAGCTCTGTCTTGTCCACCTTCATCAGAAAAATGGGAATAGATAAACTTACATGCTCCACTTTGTAATTTACCCTGAGGTCTTTGACAAAACTTCGGTTTGAAGGTCCAATTGGAACCTTTATTAGAATTTTGACTCCATTTTCAGCCAAACCATCCAGTGCTTTGGCAAAATTTTTGTGAAAAGAGACTAAGCCTTCTTCCGTTGTTAAGATGAAGATTGAGGTTTTAACTTTAGAGAGAATATCGCTTATTCTTTGTTTAATTTCCTGTTCGCTTCGAATATACCAAACATCTTCCTTTTGCAGATCAATTTGTAAAGGGTTCAACTGCTTTGCATGAATTGAATTCATAACAGCTATTGCGCTCTCAAACTCTATCAAAAGAGATGAACGCTCCGAGAGCTCACTTTTCCAATTTTGGACAATGATGAAGAAAGCTCCCTCCAGGTTAGCAACGGAAAACCTTTGTATCGCTCCCGGAACCTCATAAATAAGTCCCCTTCCTTTTAGCTTCTTTAGAACTTCATACACTTTGGTTCTTGGAACCCCAGAGGTCATGCCAAGTTTTCTCACTTCAGAAGGTCCCGACAAAGTCAAAGACAAATAAATTTTGACTTCATAAATCGACAGCCCCGTGTTTCTGAGTAGGGTCTCCCATCTTGTAAACTGACGTCTATCAAGTTGAGCTTTAATTTGCTCCAGCAATTTTTGAGACTTGAAAGGCTTAACTATGTAATTGTCAACTCCTAAATTCAAGGATCGAACGGCATTGTCCAATGAAGGATAACCCGTCATGACAATTAGTAGAGTCGTGGGCATTCTGTTTTTTAATAATTCAATTAGTTCCGTTCCTTCCATATCTGGAAGTTTCATGTCAACGAGTGCAACGTCAAATGTTTGCATTTGACATTTCTTAATAGCAGCTTCCCC
>CAWFFH010000004.1:0-295789 GCA_963815095.1 Candidatus Bathyarchaeota archaeon
ATGCTTAAGTACTACAGCAAAAGCGAACACGGATAAAAGCAGAGGCAGAATTGCTAATGCTGGAAACTCTGGAACGGATGGATTTGCAGAAGGCGTTGGGGTTCCTGTAGATACATAAAACGATAACGGCTCAGACGCTATGCTATCCTCTACTCCACCAAAGTATATGCCATAATATATCCATCGAGCCGCGTATACTACAACTTGATGTTTACCATTCGATAAGTCGTTTAACGTGACGTTTCCACTAATTGTAACGTTAGAGTGACCATCTAAACAATAACTAAAAGTATCTATTCCCCAGCGTCCTTTTTCACTCACCGATAAGTTTGGTGGTAAATCAAATGTGCCGTTGGTTTGAACAGTAAATACAAGCGAAATGACATTAGAGTAATTTGAATTAAGAGTTGGGCTTACTATAGAAATCTGAGGTGCTGGAGGAATAGGTAGAGATTGCGCTTTTGTCAGTTCAATTGCTATCGATGAAAATGACATCATTATTAGAATCAGAACTAAAGCCAAACTCTTACGTAGATTACCCATAGGTTAAAGATAAAACGGTTTTCAATAAAAGGTTATAGTTAATATTTCATGACTAACATTCGTCAAACTTTCTTGACTAAGCCCAGTCAACGTTTCTTGACCAAACAAACGTAGTCTAGATGGGGGAAAAGGTCTAACCACTAATCTTTCTTTTTCTTGTTCCGCATACTATAATTGTCAATCCTGATAAGGCAACACCTAAACCAAGATAGAAAAATTGGAAAGGAAGTAAGGGAACATTTTGGGTTACATCTCTATATGCTGTCTCTGACCATTGTTTGGTTACTTGCCAATGAACGTCCTTTGAAGTAAATGTGCTTGAACTAATAAGAACAAAGTTGTAGCTTGAGTTTTGAGGGACTGTCCAGTTTATGTTAACGGTTGTTAGGTTTGGATATGATAAGTAAGTTGTCGAACCATTATTAACTGTGAAGTCTATGCGTTTGCTTGAATTTACGTTAACTTGAATATTCAAGTAGTCTCCAGCATTTAGAGAAAGTCCATCAGCAACTTTTGACGTTGGAGCTACATCCATCAAAAGACCAAAGCAACCTATAAGCACCATTGATTTTGGAATTTGATATGCCTCACTTGTGGTTTTGGGAAAGGAAACAAGCGTAAATGCGGTTAATAGAACGCCCAAAATAAGTGCAATAATTCCAATAGCCAAGAGTGCTTTTTTCATTTAATTTGCTTCCGATAACCAAGTTATTAATCTAACTTTTAGTTCTATTGACGGAACAAGCTGTTCCAAGTATGGAACATATAAAAGCTGATTCTAAACATGGTGTGGGTACACCCAAGCGTGGGAAAAGGTCTACTTACTTAGTGAAACAGTTTTTCGCCTTCTCTCATGAAAGACGGTTCTCTAAGCCAGCGACCAACTTATCCTGAAAGCCAGTAAACCAAACTACGCACCAATCTTTTTTAGCTTTTCTCCATAACGCCTCGTATTAGCACAGCTATAGACCTCACGCCTACTTAGCATGAACCAAACAATCTTAAGCATCTTACAAGCAACAGCAACAGCAGCCTTCTGATCACCACGCCTAGCCCTCACACGCTCATAAAACCCAGCCAATTTCTCATCATACTGCACAGCAGTCCTCGCAGCCTCAACCATAACCCACCTCAACAAGCTAGAACCACGCTTAGTAATCCTACCAGTATACTCAACATTCCCAGATTGATGCACCGACGGAGCCAAACCAGCCCAAGAAATCAACTTCTTATAACTACTAAACCGCGTTATCGGACCAATTTCACTATGAATCAACAATGCACCATAAACATCAACACCAGTCAAGCTAAGTAGCAACCGAACATCCTCATCCTCACAAGCGATTTTTCGAATAGCTTTATCCACCATCCCGACCTGCAAGTTAATAGATTCAATCAGCGAAAGATGGTTTTCCAAAATCAGTCTATCAAGCTCATTAAGTATCAGTGACCTCATCCAAGCAATTCCACCTTTACCGAACATATCTGAGAATTCACAACGATAACTATACTTGTCAACGATTGCATGTGCCTTGTTCTTTATAGCCGTGCGCATTCTAACCAAGCTCAGCCTATGCCTAACTAAACCTCGCATTTCACGTATGCTTCCTTGCGGAACATAGCTTTCAGCAACAAGATCAGCTCTCAGCAAATGCGCCAAAATCCTAGCATCCACCTTATCAGTTTTTATTTTCGCTGAAGCTATCACTTTAGTCTTCAATGGATTAGCCAGCACTACCTTAATGCTTCTATTATCCAATGCATCGTATATGCTTAGCCACAAATTCCCTGTAGATTCCATAACAACCTGATCCTCAACAGTTAGCATAGACGTCAAAGACTCTATTCCTTTAGTGTTGTTTTCAAAGAAGAATTCGCTCTCGATGGCGCCGGTTTGATTCATTATTGCTGCTCTGCATTTGGCTTTGCCAACATCTACTCCTACATATCTCACCATTTTTTTTCTTTCTCCTGCTGGCTTTCAGGCTGCAATCTCTCATACGGGCGAATGCCCAGTTCTATAGCAGCTCAGGTCAAGCCCAGTCTAAAAATCGGCCGCAAGGGCCAAGAAGGCACCGGACTAGCCAGCAAGAGTTACTTTCTCACTCGTCTTTCATATAGTCTAAAAAGCAATAACGCGACACATATTACAATAAACGCAATGGCGACCAAGAAATAAATACCCACAGACGCAGTTGGTGAAGATTCAGATATTTGATGTTCAAATGGTGGCTCTTCAAAAACAACGGACGAATATGCGGTTGCCCAGTCAGGTAAGCTGATACTTACGCTTGAAGTATTAAACTCAGCCAAAAGAGGATAATTATCTCTTCTTGTTACATCGATAATAAAGGGTGAATCTCCGATGCCATCGCCATTTGCATCTGATCCGTTGTAACTGCTCCAATAATTACCTCTTTCTCCATTGTCAAAAGAACCACCCTGATGTGCTGTCCAATTATGGTCTGTTCCAACTATTACAGTGTCCGTGTTTACATCCTGACTATTATTGACAAAATTATTATCATAGAAGACATTGTTTGCCCCAATTCCCCAAATGTTTGCGACATAAGCTCCATCTTGGTTTGCGGTTACTTGGTTACCAAAATAGGTGTTGTTGTGTCCTTCCGTGGCGGCTTTTATCCCAACATCATTATTCATTATTTCATTTTTTCCCAAAACGCAATTTGACGCATCACTTGATGTGCCTATACCACAGGTGCTATTGCTAATTTGATTGTTAAAAACTATATATCCATCGCCGCCTACCGCTATTCCATTGCCATCCGTGACTATGTTTCCGCAAATAATGTCAGTAGTATGGGTAGCAACCATAGACCCAAGTGCATTATTTACCCAAATATCGCCGATTACCCTGTTTCCAGCGATGATGTTGTTCGATGAACTATAACATTCAACGCTTCCCCTGACTGTGTTTTGGGTAAAAATCTGGTAAGAACCCATCAAGAAAACAGAGTTATTTTGAATGATGTTACCTGTTATCAGAGTATTGTTTCCGTTAATAAGATAGAGACCACCCATACTTGTGGCATTGCTCGAAAATGTGAAGCCTGAAATCTTAACGTTATCAGCGGTAACTTCAAGTGAATTTTCGTAACTGGAAACTTGACTCCAATCAAATGGAATCGGATTATCGTATTCTATCCATTTAGGGCTAAGTTTGATTTGAGTAGTGGATTGGTCTTCACCTTTGAGCCAAACAGTTTTGTTAATAACTAAACTTGATTCAAAATACGTACCGCTTTTAACAAAAATAGTGTCGCCATTTGTAGCGTTTCCTATCGCTGTGGTAACAGTCGGGTAGTCATCTGGAACAACGATTGTTCTACTTTGGGCTTTAACGGTCGAAGGTGGTAGAAAAACTAAGGACATAAAGAATAATAAAACAAGAAATAATGCGAAGGTTTTGCCGATTTTGCCCATGCTTAGTAATAGGTACATAGAAGCGTTAAAAGTGTTTTTGTATAGGTTTCTTGACTAAGTGAATATTTTTTAGTCCAAGTTTCTTGACTAAACCATTGATTACCCTTCGTACAATAAACTAACAACCCAGCAGCCACAACCATCGTAGTAAGCAACAATAGTGATGCCCAGAAGGGAACCTCTGGAACAGTGGGAGTCGGAGTTGGCGAAGGTGTTGGGATTGATGGCAAAACGGATGAAATATTATAAGCGTAAAGGTTTCCCTCATAAGGTTGAACATATAGAATACCGTTTGCGTAGCTAAAAGAAGACAAGTTAATTCCACCGTTTTGATTAGTCCAAAGCGGATAAGTCCAAAGTTGTACACCGTTCGTTATATTTAGAGCATAGAGGATATCGCCATTGACAGCTGCACCAGCAATGCATACTACGTTATCAATAACTACAGGGGATGATTCTATCTGAATAATATTTGATTTCCAGATTTGAGCATTGTTGGAAGCATTGATGGAATAAATGTTGTTGCCATATAATTGAGCCTCTATGTAAACCTCATCAGGTCCAGCAACAGCTGAAGTGCCGCCAACAATATCGGCGATAATGCTGCGGTCAATGTCTAACTTTTTACCGTTAGTTGCGTTTAAAGCAAAGTATTCGACAGCTTCATTATTGATGTAAACTACGCCGTTGAGAACCTTAGGGGAGCTATCAATCCATAAACCTGTATCGTAATTCCAAAGCAAGATGCCTGTAGAAGCGTTTATGGCATATACGTGGTGGTCGCCACTTCCGATGAAGACAACTCCATTGGAGAAGACTGGAGCTGTATAAATTTGCCAAAAGGAAGAACCTAATATGCAATGCCAAAGTTGGATGCCGTTTGAAGCGTTAAAAGCGTAAACGCTGTTATCGATAGAGCCAATGAAGACAATTCCATTAATTACGGATGAGGGATGACTGAGGTGTCCTATTGGGGATTTCCAAATTATGTCCCCGGTGGAAGCGTTTAGAGCGTAAACGTTGGTGATTGAACCGATGTATATTATTCCGCTGGAAACGGTTAGCGAAGGAGTAAAAGGGGAGATTGTTTGAATGTCGGAGGAAGAAACCTCTGAATATGCGTTAAAGCTCCATAAGACGTTGGCGTTTTCATTGTCTAACGCGTAGATGCTGCCATTTTTTGTGCTCACGTAAATTATGTTTTTGGCAGTGGATAAAGAATAAGCTAAATCATTTGAAGAGTTCCAAATGACTGTTCGAGTAATTGAAACAGATGGGTTTGTGCTATTTTGAGCACTTGCAGGGTTAACTATCAGCGTCGTCAGGCATGACATAGAAATGATGAAAGTAAGGAATAATGCGAAAGTCTTGTTGGTTTTACCCATATTTAGTAATAGGGGTATAGAGGCGATAAAAGACTATTCGTAAACAAAGATTGATAAAGGTCATTGCTTCAAGTTAGCGGTTTTTCGATGCCTTCTAAAAGTTGCCTGAAATAGGTTAATCCATTAGCAGCTTTTTAGTTTTAAGAAGCCCGACAAAAAAGGCTGTGACGAAAAAAAGCGATGATTCGAAATGAGCCTATCGGATAACCTAATCGAACATCTTTGGGAAGCATCGCAGTCACTCTTTTTTAGCTTCACAAATGATAGGAATCTTTGTTTAAGGTTTGGTGTGCTCGATAAGTGTCATGTCCATGCTCATGTTCATTGCGTAGTTCAAAGTTGCTGATTGAGTAGAAACACTTTCTTGCATGCTTGCCTTAATTTGCCTCATCGTTCCATATTCCATGTAAATTTGATAGTTCATATCCATGCTTATGGTAATGTTTGCTGGTGTAAAGTTGCTCATTCCGCTTAACGGCGAATGATAGTTCATTCTTAAGTCGTTGCTTGTAATGTCTATCCTGAAAACTTTGTATGTTCCTGCAGGCACTGTGAGGTCTTGGATGCCTTTGAAAGTCATTTTTAGGCCGCCAGTTATCCCAAGGCTTGAGTTTCCAGTTGGAAATGGCACATTTACAGAGTCGCCCACTTTGACTTCTGGCTGGTTTAGCAGCTGGGCAAGATAGGAAGTACTTGTTAAGCCGTTGTTGGGTATTTCTTGCTGTGTGCTTCCAAGGTTAAGAAGGTAAGTTGAATATCCAGTTTTGTTCATTTTCTCAATAATTGAGACGCTAATTGGTTTGTTGTTTAGATTATTCATTGTCATTGTATGATTCAAAGTATAGTATTCACCGTCAAAACCAGTGACTTCTATGGTTTGCTGGGAATTAATGGTAGTATTCTTAGGCATAATAGTGCTAGATCCAGTTGCCAAAGCCGAATTATCGTAACTGGCAGTTATAGTTGAGTCATAAACCATCTTCTCGCCAACAGTATAATCAACATTTAGAGGTATTACCGATTGGCCAAGAGGAACAAAAAGTGCTATGCCAATAATTGCAACGGCAGTAATGGCCACCAAAGAAAAGAACTTTTTCCCAAGCCACCTTCGCTTGACAGGCGTAGATGAAATTGTTTGTTCATTTGCACTGGGCAATTCTGGAGATGATGCCACTAGTTTATCTCGAATGTCATTCATACGTATTACCTGTCAGCCATTTAGTAGTTTTATGCTTATAGCTCTACTGACAGAACACTTTGTTCTACCAGTAGAACAGCCTAAGGTCCTTCAGTCTCAACTTTCAATTCTAAAAATTTTAGTAACAGCAACAACAAAGCCAAAAGAACGGCAACAAACCATACGCCAACCAACTCCAAGTACACAACATTACCTGTACGATAGAATAACTGGAAGAGGAGTATACCAAAAACACCTTCCAATCCTGCACCAACAGGACCTATGGCGTAAAAGAAACGCTTGTTCTTTGCTCGAAGTTTTGAAAAACAGACTGAACAAGTAATCGGATTCAAGTTATTGAATGACAAGACTTTCCGAACTTCAATTTTGCTACCACACTTTGGACAAACGACCAATCTTTTCTACCTCCAAATCAAGAACAGACTCTACATTGCAGCTTTTCTCATACAGTCTTTTTCTTCCAGCTATCATTCTGAGTTTTCTTTCGCAGCCACATTCCTTCGCTAAGAAACAAAACCATAGCAATGGCGGTTGGCCCCAGTAAATAGAAGAGATACAACTCTGGAGTTTGGCCACTTTGGAAGAAGGGAATCGCTATTGCTATTGCTTCTACGACTAATATGCCGATGAAAAAGAATGCATAAAATATTAGTCGCGGAACTAAGGTTTTTCCTATCCACAAGTGACCGCTGATGTTTATTTTTTCTTTGATTCTGTATTCGCCATAATCATCCTTTGTAATTAAACCTAGTGATTCCAGTTTTTGCAGGTGCCAATACGCAACGCTTGGGCTGCTCAGATTTGCGAGCCGCATGGTTTCGCGTGGACCTAACGGTTTACCTTCCTTTACCATACACGAATAAACGTTTAGGGTTGTACCTTCAAGTTCTTCTCCGTTTGTCAATTTATGGCTCCCCTTTGATAAATGCTTCAATACCGTTGGGAGAGAGCTGGAATGTTTGGCTACCTAAGAGTACAGCGTTGTAAATGTATCCGTTGGGAGTAATTTGGAGTTGCACTGGCTTAAGCCATGTAGCTGTTGCAAGAGTGTTATAATATACTCCGTCTACTGGCATGTTATTAATGAAGCTAGTTATTGATCCATAGAGAGTTATGCTCCCGTTTCCAAGATTTGCGAGGGTGCTGTTTGTTCCCTCCGCGTTGTTGTAAGATTGCATCCCTGTGAAAGCTATAAGTTTTGATTGGTGCGGATCCCAAACGTAGCTAAATCCTGTTCCGCCTGACCATTTGAGTGTTGGACCGTTGGAGTTGTACGTGTGCCAATCAGGAAATGAAGTTACTGGACCGACACTTGAATTCATATTTTGATAGATTGGTGTGCCCGAGGCTAACACTTGATCTACAAGGGTATTGCTTGCAAGAACCATCGGTTGAGGTATGCCCGGTTGTACTCTTCCGGTTACATCCACCCATCCTCCGTTAATGTAAATTTGAGTCTGGGACATTTTTGTGGCATCATAGGATTCGCCTATTGGAACGCCCTCTATCCAGGTGCCTTCATCAGTTGCATTTTCTGGCAAATCAGGAATTGAAGATAAGGTTCTATGCTGTGGAGTCATTATTTGAAAAACGTTATAGGGATAATTCTTCCCAGGAATCCATGTTGTGTTTACCCATTTGCCGTCCAGCCATACCCCGTTTACGACACCGCCAAAACTAACGCCTGGATCTTTCGCGTAGCCTCGGTTGAAGGATTCTCCGCCTAATGCTGAATTAACTATGTTTATGTTTTGAGCAGCTGCAAAGCCCATCTCATGCATCTTAGCGCTCAAATCAGAGAGATTAGTTACGTTAGCAATAACTGTGTAAGTTACGTTTGTGAAAGGAATAGACTCAGTAACGTTCACTGAAGAGTAGTTGCCAGTCAATGGGTCAAGAACCCATTTTCGCACAGTCTGGTTCTGCTGCCACTCAATAACAGTCAGATTAGCGTACAATATATTGATGCTAAAATCTGCTTTTTGTCCTTCGCTGGCATGTGGGTAAGGTTTAACGTCCAATGGCACTATGAGCATTGGCGCCGCAAAAGCCGTTCCACTTAACAAGGCTAAAACAGCAACGATGATGAGTTTGACCTTGAAATCCATACACTGTCACCGCAAACTATTGTCTTATTGTGCTTATTAGCTCTGGTCATAGAACGTTTCGTTCTAACAGTAGAACAAGCACAAATTCTCAAAAGTAACTCTGTCGAAAAATACATTTTGGTCAGCTTAACGGAAGAAGTTGTTCTCAAAAACGTAAACTTAGCATTTTAAATAGGTCACTAATATTGGAAACTCTGGAACGGTTGGAGATGGGTTGGTCAAATCAGAACTTGCTTGTATGGTGGATCAACTGTTGAGTGCATCTCAAATTTTATAAAGCAACCATCGCGCCATACTGTTTTAGGGACCGCTTGCATGACTGACTTCAATAATGACGAACAAGCTGCAGAGGCAATCTGTAGGGTATTAACTGCTCTAGTAACTGTTGACTGGAGCTGAAAGGATGGCCATAAATTTTAACGATAAAGAGCAGGCAAACAAAGCAATCTACACTGCTATATTAGCACTGAATTCTCCTTATGCCCTGCAGACTGACGCTGTGTTAGTTCAAGCTGCGCCGGTTCAGAACCAATGGTACACCGTTTTAGACACCAAAGTGAATGCTCGTATCTACTCGATTGTGCCAATCGTTTGGGTTGCCGATGAGACAATAGAAATTAGAATTACCACGAAAAATCGCACGTTTACAGGCAGCTTCAACGCAACGCACACGACTTACTATTGGGCGTTTTTAAAGATGTACGGTGAAGGCTTAGACTTTGACACCGCAAATAAGCGATTAGCTGGCTTTGATGCTCCCTTAGAAGATCCTAGCATAAAAATCGAGATAAGAAAGACAACTGCTAACGGCGCTGGGAATCTGGAGTGCCGGGTTGTTTGGGCTCAAAAAGAAACAGCCTAATTTTTGGCTTCTTCATGCTTTATCCAGTGTTTTTCCCTCTTTTCTTGAGCTTGGCGTAGACCAGCACGGCTGCAACCACTGCAACAAATAAGAGAGCAGCTGAAACAGGCACTAATGGGAAAGGCTCTGTCCGTGGAGGTTCCGCACCAGTATTAATGGTCGGATGCATTGTTGTGATAGGTGTAGCTGATGGAAAAAGGCTAAAGTTAGGAATCTCAAAATCGGTTATCGGGTTAACTAATGGATGGTAATCAATGCTTCTGCCCGTTGCCCACGAGTATCTATCATCTATGTAGGGTGTGTTCCAGATTCCCAACCCTTCAACTTGGGTGGCGTTAGGATATTTGATTGTGTAGTTGCTCCAGTAGTTCCTATCCACAAAGGGTGCATCTGCTAAATCAACAAGTGTGCCACTGTCAAAGAAGTTGTTTTCAGTTAGGACATCATGTCCTCCAAGGTTATAATCGACAAAAATATAGGAATCAATGAAAAAAGTTGTTTTTTACGACATTTCCTTCTCCGGTGCGCTAGGATATGAATTCGGGTGTTTTCGAAGCGGTTGCCTATGAAACTGTTGTTGTTTGAGGGAGTGTATATGCCTTCTGAGGAGGTGGAAATTCGCAGATTCTTCACTAAGACATTACCGTATGCATTAAAGGTCTCATCATGTCCAACAAGATTTATACCTCTCCCGTTCCCTTCAAGGGTATGTCCCGCTCCATCAATTGTAATGCCAGCTTTCTGAACTGTTATGGTGCCAAAAATATCTACTATAAAGGTGTAGGTGCTCCCGTTTCGTTGAAGCCAAGTAAAATCGGTGTTTGGTTCAACGCTTCCATCTGCCTTAATGGTTAGATTGAGCGGTTCTTGCGCTCTAACAGGTAGCATAACAATTGAAAGGGAAACTATGAAGCTTATTGTAATTAGTGCAATTAGGGCTTTCATTTGGTATCTCCAATAGGTGTCCAAAATTTTTGTTTTATAAGGGTTTTCGTCAAGGAACCTTGACTAAGCACTCAATGGACGAGAATAGTGTAATTTGTTTTAGTATTTTGTGATTAAAGTCAATAGCTCAAGTCTTATAACGGCTAGCTGACAAACCCTCTCTAAAATGCAGGGGTAAGTCAGTTTTGAAACTGCATGCACTACTAAATCTCTACAACGATCGAACCTTCATTGCGGCGATGCTTGAGAGCATCCGAGACATCGCAGACTCATTGATAGTTGTGGATGGCGCCTATTCGCAGTATTTGGAGCACTACAAAGCCTTTGTTCCAGACGCAAAAGCATGGAGTACCGATGGCAGCCTTGAGATCATCGAAGCCTTCCAAGACAAACCCGAAGTCCATATCTTTAAAACTAAGGATGAAAATACCTGTTGGGAAAACCAAGCGGTTAAGCGTAACTTTTTGATCGAGCAGGTTCCCGATGGCGATCCCGTTTCTCATTATCGATGCAGACGAGATGATAATGGGCGATGCGCAAGAGGCGCTTGAGAAGTTCTATGAATCGGGCTGTCTAGCGATGCAAACTCCGCTCTACACTCCTGGTCTGCAGCAGGACCGCATCATTCCCCGTTGGCATCCCCGAGTATTCATCAAACGCCCAGGCATGCACTACAAAGGCACTCATTGGCACCTCCGAGACAAAGCCGACCGCATCATAGAAGAGAAATATCCTATGTTCTTCACAGACCTCACAGCATTGGTTCACCTCAAGAGCTTCAAGGACAACTCACGGCTGATTCCCCATCAAAACTACATGTTAACCCTAGCCGAGAGGGGATGGACCGAAACCTCCCCCGGGCAAACAAAAGAAGGCGAAAAGAAACCATGGATAGAAGAAACCAAACCATAGAGCAATTTGTACGAGACACTGACTTCATGGCTAAGCTCAAAGCAGCCCTCGAAAATATTGAGCAAGGCAGAGGCTTCGCAGTTTTTGAAGGCCTCCAAAAAAAGGGCACCTGCAACATCGCCATAACCTTTGACGGCAAAGACAGTCTTTACGTGGCTGCCCTGGATCTTTCAAGCGTAAGACCTGAAGTGCGTGTCAAACAAGAAACCCCCAAAAACATAGAAAGCAAACCTGAGAGGTCTGGCAAGAAATGAGTCAGATGAGCTATAATGCGGAATATGATGCATCAACCGTACTTGAGCAGCCGCAGAATAAGACAAAGCTCAAAGTGCTCAACCTCGCTACTCAAGACATGGCAGGGGCAGGATACTGTCTTAGTCATGCCCTAAACAAGCTACCCGATGTCCAGAGCATTAATCTGCGCACAAGCAACAACTACCTAAACTATCCCTCGATGTCAGAAGCCCGCCACTATGGCAAAGAAGGCTGCAAACAAATCGTCGAAGACGCCGACGTCGTCATTTTCCACAGTGCCGTACGACCCTTTTTTGATGCCTTCCAACTTGACAAAGAGAAGCTAAAAGCCAAACGTAAGTTCGTCTATTTCCATGGTAGCGAATGCAGAAACTATGGTGAACAAATTATCAAGGACGCCAAGGATGTTATGGGCGACTTTGACATCCTCGTCTCTACACCCGACCTCTTAACACTGGTTCCACCAGAGAATAGTTATTGGCTACCTGTTGCCCGGGACTTTAAGGCCATCAAAAACAAATACGGCGACAACGCGGAGGATCAGGCTGCTCTCAGGGGCTGGGCTGAGCTTAAACGCCGCACGGTTCTTGGGCATGCACCGACAAACCTGCAGCTCAAGGGCTCAGCGCTCTTCTATAAGGTTATAACCGAAATAATTGAAACCATCGATGATGTCGAGTTTCAAAGCATCAAGGATCTGCCCTGGGATAGCTGCCTGCGACTTCTGCGCACAGTTAACGTTCTATATGATCAGCATGTCATCGGTAGCTACGGTATGGTTGCAGTGGAAGCATCCATTTTTGGCGCTGCAGTTTTCTGCAAACTCAAGCCCGAAGTTGCGGCATTCATCGAAAAGGAGACAGGAGAAAAACAGCCTTTCATCCAATGGATAGATGAGGATGAGCTTAGGACCCAGAGCTTTATGATAGCCCAAGACCCCAAGCTGCAGCAAGAGTTCGGAGCTAAAACATACGAGTTCTGCCACCGACTCCACGATGACATCAACGTAGCAACACGCTTCATGCGCCTGCTAGAGAAAACTTGAGAGGTTATGCGACTTTTGGGTTACCGTGGACGTTCCCCAACTCTGCAGGATATGCTCAACTATTGGGAGAGTAGAGCCTCCTCCTACTATGTTGAGGATCCCTTCGGCAGAAGTATTCTAAAAGCTTTCATAGACAAGCTCCAGCCGCAGAGCCTAATCGAAATCGGCTGCGGCAACGGGGAACTTTTGCAGCTCTACAGGAACGTACCTAGCGCTGTAGGAGTTGACTGGAGCGAAAACATGCTTCAGAGAGCAAACCAACGTAAAGCCCGCCACTTTTTACCCAACCTGAGGCTTTGGCGCCATGACATAACACAATGCGCCCTCAAGGACACTACGACGTCGCCGTTACCCGCACAGTCCTAATGCACATTCCACCGGAGGCTATGGAGAAAACCGTGCGCCACGTTGCTAAATGTGCCGATCGATTTCTCATCTTCGAGTACTTTGAGTCCATTAAAACCGTTCCTTTGGCGCCGCATAATTGGCTACATGACTATGTCTCGCTTTTTGAGAAAGAAAACTGTGAACTCATCGAAAACTACGCCCGAGCAGACCTACCCCAGGTGCTTTTCGTATTCCAAAAAAAGCAGTAGACTGCACCCCAAGGTCAACAAAAATGCAGAAAAACTGTAGTTTCATCCTTAATGTGTTAGTTAAGAAACCTTGACTGTTCTTAGTCAAGAGTCTTGTACGAGAAGTCTTTCATTGAAAGCTCGAAAACCTGCTTCAGAGATTAAGTAGACTTTACGAAAGAACACTTAAGGTGTATAAGTAATTACAAAGTTTTACGCTGACTGTTTTTTCGTCTAAGCAAAATCGTTGAAACAACAATTAATGCAACGACAACCGCTATAGCCACTGGCAAAATAATTTGCAAAGGTAATTCTGACTTTTCTGGTAGGTTTGGCGTCACTGAAGGTACAGGTGAGGCTGTAGGTTGCGGTAGGAAAGGTTGTGTCTTAAGTAGGTAGTAGACATTACCGTGACTCATCGTTTGCCATTCACCCCCAATAAGCAGACTACCATCCTTGGCTTCCATCAAAGAATGCGCTTGATAACCGTATTGACCTCTATCACCGTAGGTTTGATTCCACTCCACAGTTCCTTGAGCATCCGTTTTAAGCAACCAAACCTTGCCAAAGCTTGCTGTACCAGCAAAAGCCAAACCGCCGTCACTAGATATTATTGCAGAATTTAATCTGCCACCAGTGTAAACGTTATGGAGAAAGGTGCTTGAGACATTGTAGGTTTTTGTCCATTGCACAAAGCCATTCGAGTCGGTTTTTATGACTTTTGCAATTCCTGTGAAATCCGTCAAAATGTAACCTCCATCGCCAGTTTGAACCACTTCTTTATTACCCCATGTACTTTCTCCTGAATCGTAAGTTCTACTCCAAATCAAAGAGCCTGATGAACTTATTTTCAACAAAACAAGGTCAGCTGCATTGGTTGAGATTTCTGTGGCTTCTTTATTGTATGCATAACCTGTAACTATGAAATTGCCATCTTCTGCCTGGATCAGTTGGGACAATTCAGCAAACTGGTATTGAAGAGTTTTACTCCAAGAAAGTCTTCCTTGGGAATCGGTCTTCACCATCCAAAGCGAGGACAAGTTATGGGTGCCTAATTCTGTTCCTGATATGGCAAAACCCCCATCATTTGTTTGCACCATAGAAATCCCATACCCATTATGCGAAAGAGTGCGGTTCCACTCTATGGTGCCGTTTAAATCTACCTTGATGAGTTCAACTCTATTGTTTTTTCCGCTGGCAAAAACATAGCCTTGATCGCTTGTTTGTGCCAATCCGCCCACATAGGCAAAATCATATGAGGTTGACCCATTAAACCATCTCTCCCATTCGATATTTCCCGTTTTGTCTATTTTTAGCAAAATTACTCTTGCCACTTCATAAGATAATCCCGAATAGTGATTTTTAGGAGCTAAAAGAACGTACCCGCCATCTGTGCTTTGAACCATGAAGTTTATTGCATCGTCGGGATAAGCTTCGGTGTAATATTTTTCCCATTGAATAACTGGCTCATTGACGTTTTGAGCAGTAGCATCTTGTTTGGTTGTCAGAGGACTCAGTAATACAATTAATGTTAATGTCGCTACCCAGATTTTTTTATTATTTAGCATTAATCCATGTTTGGGCTGTATGCTTAAATGCCTTTGCAATAACGTTCATCTTTATTAGAGTGGAAGTTCCAACCCAATCAGCATCGAAAAACCATCTTTCAAAACAAACCGAACGTTTAAATGAAAAAGCATAAACTAAAAATACTAAGAAAAGCTTCGGGAAACTTAACTTTACTAAAGTTCTTTCAAAAGTTATATTCGGTTGGATCCGTTTGCAAGTTTGAATTCTAAAAATAGGGTCTAATTGGGGTGAATACCAGATTTCCATAAACTCCATTTGTGAACACGTGCCATTTTTGTTTTTTCCTCTAAACAAAAAGACTAATGCTTCTTAGTTAGCGCTTGTGGCTTCACCTATGCAACAACACATCTTAATTATTCTGTTTCAAGATAGATGCGAAATAGCGAGGTTAAAGATATGATTTCTGCAGTGGTTCTATTAAATACGGATTCAGGTACCCAAGACCAAATACTAGAAAGCCTAAAGCTCGTTGACGGCGTAGAAGAAGCACACGCACTCTACGGGGTCTACGATCTGTTAGTCAAAATCAAAGGAAACTCCGTCGATAAGCTTAAGAGAAATAGCCAAACAGCGAATAAAACCAATTGCAGGCGTAAATAGTTCACTGACATTGATGATAGTTCAGGACAACTAATTTTTTTTGTTGTTTCAGCTTGTGACAGCATTATTTTATATTATTTTCAATCGGTAATATTGATCAGGCATAGTCCGACAAAGCATTTAGTTGGGCTGGTTTGGCTGCTAACAAGAGATAAGCATGTATGTGCCCCTCTTTTGCCTTATCGATGTTAGCACATGGCTAAGCTAGCTTAACCCTTTCTTTTCCCCTCTCGACTAAAACCTGTTTCAACAATCTATCTGTTTCAGTTTCTTTGTTGTCAGCTTTTGCAATGTTAGCTATTTCCAAGTTATTCAGATTTAAGATTTAGCATTCTGCTCTTTATAGAGCTGCAATACTTCTGCGACAGCTATCAAAATGCCAAGGGTTCCAAACACAATTCCAGACAGATTGTTATCATACCTAAAACCTGGAATAGGATTCACTGTCCCATTAGAGAAAACAAAAATAAATCCAGTTAAACCACCAATAATTCCAATGATAAATAATAAAAGGCGAGTTAATGTTGCTCTCTTATATTTCATTCTTTTTAACCTTGAGTATATTCTACACTATGAAGTTTTAATCGTTTGCTAGAAAAAATTATGTTTGAACTTGGGCTTTTATCTCTATAAGAGACTGTTATATGCACTGAAGAGGCCTTGCAATTGAGGAGTTCTTCAGTTCATGTCCCTTATTTAGAAGTTCTAGCGCCTCATCATTTGTTATTCCGAAAGGGAGAAAATCTTTATGAAAACTATCTACATGTCTGCGTACTACAGTTATGGCTTCACATATATCGCCTAAGATTTCAAAACTGTAACCGCACGGACATCGACCTTTTAACCTTCTCCTCATACCCAACATCTCCTCAATCGACTCAAACATATCATGCTGAGATATATACTTCTGTGACTGTGTAGGCGCAATTACAAGACTATCATTTGCAGATGTTAGTTTTGCTAACAAGTCCTTTTATAATTCAGAAAAAACCAACTTTTTCTGAAGACAAGTTCAATAAAAATGCAAAAGGCTGCTTTGTTTCTAGCCTCGACCACCACTTTTCTTCTTTTGTGTCTGGAGTGGCCTAAACTGAAAAGCACAGTAAGGAAGAGTAAGAAAATTACTAAGCTCTATGGTGGGGGTGGAGGCGGAATGTTTGGCGGGATAATGTTATTCAGGTATTTGTTTTTTCTTCCTCTTCTTTGGTCTTGAATCCAGAACAAACCATAAACTAGTATATAGCAAAGGAAGTAAGCGACCAGTATTATGGTGTATTGGTTTAGGTAATCAATTTCATTTATTGTTTTATTGATCACTAAATTATAGTCTAAGTAAAGGAGCCCTAAACTGACAGCAAAAATAGGTATTACAAATGGTGTTGTCTTGCGAACAAGGTACGCCCTTTTTTTATCTCGTGAAAATGGCTCTAAAAATATTAGAGTAAAATAGGTAATATAAGTGACATTACTGATGAAATTAGCAGTGTCATTCTCAATTAAGTGGTTGATTTCCTGAAGATACACCCAAAAAGTTATCGCAATAAATGTTGAAAAAATTATCGAGTAGTAGACTATTCGCTTCCAATTCCTACGGGAAAAGCCTTGTTTCTCAACAGCCATAATAACTCTATATCCGTGTTTGCTTTTAAAACTAATCCAACCTTTTTTTCCAGTACATGGCAAGTTGTTTTTGGGCGGCATCCAAACGGTGATGCTGTTAACAGTCTCCTCAGGTGGCAAGGGGCAGGCAAACCCACAGCGTCGAACACGCCTTTCTCAGTTTCTCTAGCCACTGGTATACGATCTTTGATTAGTCCTTCGCTATATTTGAGCCACATTCCTTTTGAAAAAGCGGTGTTTTAGTAATCTAAGAGATTTTTTTGGTTTTGTCCTGAGATTGTTTCATAAACCGATTGGGTTGTGTAGCCTGCAAAGCTAAGCAGATTGGCTGCCGAGGCATAGAGCAAAGACAAGTACCTCTTGTTGTCTGGGTTAGTATCTTCTACAATAAGTTGCGCTGCTTTCACTCTGCGCTCATGCCGCTTATCTTCTGAGTGGGTGAAAACAAACTTTACGCTGTTGCCCGCATGGACTTCGCAGCCTTCCTTGATTAATTGCTCAGCCGCGATCACTTGACTGACGTGCTGTTTGTAGTGCTTGGGATTTTTCGACAGATGCTTAGAAATAATTAAATCGCCAATAGGCACATCACCGTCAAGTAGCTTTTGTCGATAAGCTTTCACAACATCAAACGCTTTGGGAATCTTTTGCATAAACTCACTTGAGTTATTAGCTTCACAGAAAACACGTTGATCATGTCCATTTGGGCATTGTAAACAAACTTTGGAGTGTCATGTTTGCGCACTTCTAAGCCTCTGACTTTTAGTTTTCCGCTCTCCATAACCCCATAATAACGGTTTAAAACGCCAATGTTGGGATGCATCTTGGAGGGCAAGAACACAATCCATTTGTATCGTCCCTCAAAATTCAGCGGAACCCCAATATCTTTACTTACCTGCTTGCATAACGCGTCGTATTCTTCCAAAGTGGCGTCTTCCTTTTTGAGCCAAAGCGAATCCACAATTCCATGCAGAACCTCAAACCCTCGACCCTCAGAAATTCGAGCAGCCCTAAGAAACGCTTCCCTCCCAAACGCGCAAACCCCAATGTGCCCATCAACCGTTCCAAACTTCGCGTTCCTATAACCCAAATACCCAAAACAGGTAACTAGAATCCACTTCAAAGCAGTCTGTCTATTATCGAACATCTCCTTAAGTTTTGGATCTTTGGTTTCATCTCTTAACCTCTTGTAGAGCAACCGTTTGGAAACAACAAGCTTCAAAGCTCTTGGAACAACACCTTCCCGTTTCTCACAAATGTTATAGTTTAACTCTGGAATGCGCAGATGCGAGTCTGGGCAGCACTTGCAAAGAACCGTTTCAGCAGAGATGTTGTTGTTAACCATTAAACTTGGATACATTGATGAAAAATCCACTTCGCCTGTGTTGTCGTGAATGCCTACTTTTGGCTCGTAAACAAAACCGCCTCGGTCAGCAACGAGCAGTTCATAGGCTGATTTGAAGGCTTCAGGGATGCTTTTGTTTCTTGGAATCAAAATTTCTTGTTTAAAGGCTTGGTAGAACTGCAGCGAAGACATGCTTGAGCCGATGGATGAACGTGATGAAGTGTGCAGGGGTGCTCGGCAGGTTCTTGCTATTTCAAATAGGCCTTGGAAGCTGGCTTCATTCAGAATGAAGGTGTTGCCTGCGTCGATGTGGACTCTTCCATAAAGTCGAACGGTTGGAGCTCTGTAGAATGTGCGTCCATAGGAAAAGAAAGTCTTTCCTTGCGCTGCTTTAGGGACAAAAGGCACTTCATCCCTACTTAAAATAAACTTGTCAGACACACCGCTTACGATTGCCCGTTGGAGCAAATAAGAGAAAAGATACGAGTCCCCACCATTGGTCACTATTAAATCTGGGTCAAGATCCTTCACCATTTTACTTAGTTGTAAGAGCTTTTCTCCTTCATCACCCGAGTCGATAATGATTTGTTTTTCATCTTGGTTTAAGATTATGCTTGCAATTGGGTCTTGGAGATTTGCGATTTTCCCCGATTTAGCGATCTCAACTTTCAATTGCATTAGTTCGCAGCGGTGGAATCGAGTAGTTTACGCTTTCAACAGAATCTTGAAGAGTGTATTTTAGGCCCGTCTTTGAGGACTTCAACTTCTAAGAAAGCAAGAGGAAATAAATCATGGGCAAAAAAGTAGGTTCTATCCCCACGCAGATCACTGTTATGAACTTCGTAAGTCAGGTAGTCGCCTAATTTTAGTATTTGATTAGTTAGGGATGAAACCTTTCTGCAATCCTTGAGCGTTATTTCTAAGACTCTTGATTTTTCTGAATCCATCGGGTTCGCAAATTTGTAAACAAAATCCCAATTGGCGATGTTTTCATTTGAATAGATGCGCCCGACAAGTTTTTCGACATCTTCTTTCTTGCCTGAAACGTAAATCTTTGGTTGGAACTTGTCGGTTAATCTAATTCTTTGCCCGTTTTCACTTATGATCCAAACTGCCATCTCTCCAACATTAGCTGGGTAGACGTCGAATATCCAGCCGCGAATCTTAGGGCTGCCGCTTGATTGCATCCAAAGCCTTCTCTAATCGGCAAATCTTCACTTGTTGGGACAGGAGAATCGACATGACCATGGGTTCGAAAAGAATTGGGTTTGTGGCGTTGCTTCCTGCTGAGGCATAACTTCTGCAAGCGTCCATTAAAGCGTCAAATGCTGCCTTATCCTCAATTCTCAAGGCTTTTTCAAAACCACACCACCGATTAATTTCATCCTCCAAGGCCATTCGGTAGGATTCAACAGTTTTGCCCATTACGCATTACCCTCCGCAAAATCTACCAACGTCAAATCTTCTAAAGGAAGCTCGGCAACTTTTGAGGATAGGTAGGGATGTTTTTCTAAAACAAATTGCCTGGAATAACTTGTTCTTCTTAGAGAAAGAACAACGTTTGCTTTGGCATTTGTTAGGGTTTGGAGGGAGCTGTTTCTTGTGGTGTTTGGGTGTTGGGGATAGGTTGCAATTACTATGGTTTGGGTTTCTCTTGCAAAGTTTGAAAGAAAAGTCGTGACTTGGCTGAATATATCGTTGGGCTTCATCTTCAGGAATATCTTTGTCTAAGAAGAATCCGGCAATATCTGAGATTATGACCAGTTTAGCGTTGTATTTTTTGATTGATTCCTTTAGATGATGCATAATCAGCGAGGTTGCTTGGTAGGCTGTGAAGGCTCTTGAAATGTAGATGTTGTCTAAAACCTGTTTGGGGTTAAGATGGCAAAGCTGTGCAAGTCTGGCTATTTGATAGAGCCCAAACGTGTTGCCACCATCAATGAAGATAACATTGCTTTGTAATCCGCCTAGTTGGGTAGGAAGTTGGGATTTTACGCACAATAAGGAAGTTAAAGATGAAACAGATGAACCTTGTAGAACTGCAAAATCACCCAGTGCGAATCCTGGAAAAATCTCATTCACGTTTCTTAGGTTCAGTGGAAAAATCGGTTGAGATAGTGCAGGCTTAACAATTGTATTTTGAATCAAATCACCAATTCTCCTATTTGTTGAGGATAGCAAAAAGCAATTTTGAGCATTTAAGTCATGACTTCAAAAGACATTTCTTCATAGTGGAGACTAAAGTGAAAGTGATCAGTAGATTTTTTAGCCAATACTTTAGCTTTAATTAGGATTGCAACCAATTGATAAATCCTCGATAGTTAGCGGATAGACTTGTATTGGTGAGAGTATGCTAAAGCCTTCGTTTGCAGAGATTTGGAAAAGAATAGTAGCTAGTGAAAATGAGAAATTCACAACTATCTCCAATTTACCCTTCACTTATGAAATAAGTGGCACCGCTTTGTTTCCAATTGGAACTAAATATAAAATTTTGAAAGCGGACTTCGCCAAAGCCTATGAGTATGTCCCGATTGAAAGTTCAAGCGTCATTTCAAAACTTGTAAAAGGATCCGATTATATTTGGTCGATTTTTCAAGACGAGAGAATTTCTAAAAAAGAATGGTAATTTAACCAGTAAGAAAAGAAGAAAAGCACATACCAACAGAGGTTAGCCATGGAAGTATTCTTCTAACCTGGCATGCTGGGCGAAAAAAAGGCAAAGTCAAATACTTTCTGCCCAATAAGCTGAAACTCAATTAATTATTCCCTGACAGCAACGTTTGCCAAGAAAAATAGCCTTTCACAAAAATAACAAAATAGTTTTTTGTTTAGGGGAGAAGGCGTGATTGGGTGGATTTAGCCTTGTGCAAACATCGGGCAAGACGAAGAATGGCAGTACGACCTTGCCTGATTTTGGCAGCCAAATCCGCCCAACCAAAATGCTATGTTGGACTTGTCTGATCAACAATACCGATTGAAAATAATATAAAATAATGCTCTCACAAACTGAAACAACAAAAATTCGATCTATGGCAATTTTAAAAAAGGTCTAATCACTTTAGAGTATTGGATCTTATGTGTTTTTATAAGCCGATGCTTGCCAAACCTGTTTCTAAGCCCTTTTCTGGCAAGGATTGGATTTTTGAGATGAAGTGGGATGGTTTTCGAGCGATAACTTACGTTGACGACTTCTTTACAGTTCAGAGTCGCAATGCCAAGGAACTCAAAACATTCTTTCCCGAATTAGATGAACTCAAGCAACTAACAAAAAATGTTGTACTCGACGGTGAAATCGTAACCATGAAACAAGGAAAAGTTGACTTTCACTCACTCCAAGAAAGAGGACACGTTATTTCTGCTAGGGAGGTCGAGCGTTTGCAACAAAAGTCGCCAGCAACTTTCGTTGTTTTTGATATTTTAGAGAAGGATGGGCAGCCACTTGTAGACTTACCTTTGATGGAAAGAAAGGCGATTCTAAAAGAATCGGTCAAAGTAGGCTCGCACGTAATAATCAATGATTATGTTGAGGAGAAGGGCGAACAATTCTACCTGGCAGTTTTGCAGCAAGACCTGGAAGGCATGGTTGCCAAACGCAAAGACAGCTGCTACGAACAAGGACTAAGGACAGGAAGCTGGCTAAAAGTAAAGAACATAAAAAGTTGCGACTGCGTAATCTTTGGGTATTCTAGAGGCGAAGGAGCCAGAGAATCGACATTTGGCGCTTTAGTTGTTGGCCTTTACGATAAAGATAGAAAACCAGTCTACATTGCTCATGTTGGCACCGGGTTCACCCAACAATTACTCGAGGATCTTATAAGAGATTTCAAGAAACTCAAACGATCTTCGGCACCTTTTATCGCTAGGGACATGGAAGCGATAACGTGGATTGAGCCTAAGCTTGTCTGTGAAATTATCTATCAAGTAGTTACGAGCGATTGTCGGTTAAGGATGCCAAGCCTCCACACTTTAAGAATCGATAAAGAACCCAGCGAATGCACCATAGATCAAATAGAAGGCAAAGGCAAATGCTTTATTGACAAATGAAAAATCAAATATACAACTTATCTACAAAAGAAAATTATGGAAATCTGGTATTCACCCCAAGAGACCCTATTCTTAGAATTCAAACTTACAAACGGCTCCGGATGGTTAACCAACAACCGCCTAATAATCGTGGAACACAAGCCAGGCAAGCTTAACGAAGGAAAACCCCAATACTATTCTCTAAAAAACTTTGAAAAAGCCTAAATAAAAGACACACCCCTGACCGCACAATTCCAAACCGGAAAAGTCAAAATCCAACTCCCAACCAACGCCCCAAGCCTACTCCAAGAGATCAAAGACTTCATAGAAGAAGCAGCAAAACAATGTAACAAACCTGAAACTCAACAAGCATATTAACAAATCCACATTTTAGGGAGAAACTTACGTTACAAAAAACTTATCGCTAAGAGTAAGGATATACTAATCGATAATCGGAGAGTCTGTATTATGCTATTTAGGCAGTTCATCAATAGAAAGGGTATAGCAATTGGTTTGATTTTGTTTTTTGCTATTTCCTTTTTGTTTACGGGTTTAGAGGTTCTTAGTGCGGATCCTTCAGTAGGTAATAGCGATTGGGCAATGTTCCAGCACGACCTATCACATTCAGGGTCCTCTCCGTCCACCATGCCAAATACAAACAATACCCTATGGAGCTACCGTACAAATAGTGTTGATTCCTCTCCTGCTATTGTCGGTAACAGAGTCTACGTGGGAGGAATAGATGGCAAGGTGTATTGTTTAGATGCTGTTACGGGCGCGTTAATATGGAACTTCACAACTAAAAACCCCTTTCTTGGCGTTCGTGATTCTCCTGCTGTTGTCGACGGCAAAGTCTACATTGCATCAGACCAACAGTTTTATTGTTTAGATGCTTTGACGGGTGCGCTCATTTGGAACTACACTACAACCAACTTTTTACAATCATCTCCTGCTGTTGCAGACGGCAAAGTCTATTTCGGATCAAACAACAATAACCTTTATTGTTTGAATGCTACAACAGGTGAGCTTGTTTGGAGCTACACCACCGGAAGCAGTTTTCCATCATCTCCTGCTGTTGTCAACGGGGTCGTCTATGTAGGCTCCTATGATGACCATAAAGTCTATGCTTTAAACGCTACCAACGGCCATCAACTTTGGAATTACACAACAGGTCTTATGGTTTCTTCATCTCCCGCTGTTGTCGGTAACGAAGTTTACATTGGATCGGTAGATGGCAAGGTTTATTGTTTAAATGCTCTAACAGGTGTGTTCATATGGAGTTACAATACAAACAATCGTATCGATTCTTCTCCTGCTGTTGTCGATGGAAGGGTCTACATAGGATCGGAGAGCAATAAGACGTATTGTTTGGATGCTGTTACAGGTGCATTCATATGGAGTTATACCACGGGCGGTTGGGTTCAGCCATCCCCTGTCGTTGCAAATAGCAAAGTTTGCATAGGATCGGGCGACGGTAAGGTTTATTGTCTAAATGCTATTACGGGTGCTTTTATTTGGAGCTACATTACTAGTGGGTTTATTCAGTCGTCTGCTTCTGTAGGCAACGGAATTATTTACATAAGCTCATCTGACGGCAACCTTTACGCTTTTGGTAATTCTCCTATACCTTCTCCAACAATAACGCCAACTCCAACACCTACTCCAACTCCAACAGCAACACCAACGCCAACCCCCTCACCAACCCCAACTCCCTCTTCATATCCAAGCCCCACGGTCAGTTTCAATACTACAACCACTGTAGCTCCGACATCAACTCCAACAGTTACGCCAACGCCAACTCCAACAGTTACGCCAACGCCAACTCCAACAGTTACGCCAACGCCAACAACTTCTCCTTTCCCGTCTCCTACAATTCCAGAATTTCCTTACCAAACAGTGGGAATTGCTTCAATTGTCTTTATGATCATAGTCTTATCATCGGTCAGTATTTCTAAGAAGAAGAAATCCTGAGCATAAATTATTGAAATCCGAGACACAGACTTTAGTGAAAGAAAATCTAAAAACATCAATAGATCAAACTGTAATTCAAAGAAACGCAAATTCGATAAAAAGTGTTTGTATCAGGCAGAAGTTTTTTTAGCCTGGATTGAGTTTAAAGATATCGGTGTCTCGTCATGCCTGCAAAGGTATTCGTAGTTTATCCAAAGGAAATTATCCCAAAAGAAGTAGATCAAAAAAGCGCTAACATGCTTTTTGCCGGGAAAGGATGGGAAGGATCTGAGCTTGATTTTTCAGAGGTCGAGAAAAGCCTTAAGACAATACTGACGATGTTTAGCAAATTAGAAGAAACGTTTCCAAAATATGGTGTTGATGAGGCTAAATTGTCTGTGGGGCTCACAGTGGATGAGGCGGGGAATGTACGAGCAGGTATCGCAGCTAATTTTCTTAATATAATAAAAGCCAAAACCGAAGCGGAACTTCAAGAAAAAAATAGTAAGAATACCATGATAGAGATAACTATTAAACGGATTCATTGACAATTCATAAATCGATAACTTCGATGACCGAGCTTTGGGACTCAGCAAAATCCTCCCCATAAACGCTTTCAAGTGCATCTTTAAAATGGAAAAATAGCGCTCTCTGCGAAATATTCTGCGAAAATGAGAAGTCATAACCCGCTCCAATCAATTCTCGGAGCACTGTATCCAGCGAAGAAAAAGGATTTTGGGCCTGGACATTGAAGTAAACGTCAAAGATTTTTTTATAACTAATCTTTTGGTACAAGAACTGCCATGGCTTTAGAAAATCTAAATACATAGACGAGAAGCAAGGGTTCTTGGGGCTAACGATGCGCCAATCTTCATAGCATTGGTGCAATTTGCTTTTTAAAACAATTCCAACAAATAATTCTGTCAAGCCCTCAAAGATAAACTTCAAGTTTTTTGCAAAAAACTGCGGTCTAGAAAAAGAGGATCTGCTATGTAAGATTTCATGAATGAGTTGCGAATAGCATGAAGTCTCCTTAACAATGAAAATACGTCCGCTTTCCATATCATAGGAGCTGCATAAGCGTGGATCCTTATAATCATCACCACGTATCCTCATAAATTCTTCCGCGGAAACAGTTAAAACTTCAACGTTTTCATCAACCTTGGTAAATACAGTAGAGAATAATCTGTCAGGGATTTCGCATGCTGACAGCTCTTTTGCACGATTCGTTTTAAAACCGATTGTCTCCTCAATTAAGATAGCGGCGGTTTGAGCATCTATCGTATAATCTGGCGGGTTGGTGAATTGTTTAATAGTTACGGAGTATTTATTGCACCGTTCACCTAGGTGTGTCATTGCCCTTTAGTTACACACTAAGGATTAAAATAAATTTTGGAAACAATAGAAAAGTTTATTATACTTACATAAAATTTATATGTGTATAGTACACTATACAGCCACCATGGCTGGCAAGGTGATAAATTTTTGATAAAAACTGAATACATAGTTGATCGATATGCTCAAAGCTTAACAAAACATGATGTCAAACTATTATTTGAAAAGCTCAGAGCAAATACTGGAAATGTAGTTGCAGCAACTAACTTAGCTAATATACAAAGAAAAACTGTCTATGACTGGGACAGTAATACTGATGATGTCAAGTTATCTACAAAGAAAAAGATACTCACTGCAAGCCTACAAGCTAATTCACATGAAACTATTCGATTTCTTATTGAAAAGAATTCTAATGATTATCATGAGCTTTTAGCAAGATACATTTCCATGATTGATGATGACATACAATCAGCAGAATCGGTAGATGAAATAAGAGAGTTATGTCCAAAGCTTGATGAATTAATTAATTCTCACATTGGCGCTATTCATGATACAAAAATTATTGAGCTAGACGATATTATTACCACAGTTAATCAGAAATGCAAAGCAGCTGGTGTAAAAGAAATTGCAAGGAATGTAAGCTTTGTAGAACCAACAACTCTCCCGACACGATTCATACAATTGCTGGATTTGTTCAAAAATCAAAACCATCTTCAATGCGATGAACTATCTTTAGTAACGGGATTGCCACTTGATATTGTCAGCGAAGCTTGTGAAATTGAAAACTATGCTCCTTTAGAGTCATCTACAGAAGCTACACAAAAAGACTATGCCCGGTCTGTCTCAAAAGGAGACAAACGACTGTCATTAGCGCTGCACACTCAAACTCTAAGAAGCTCAACATTCAGTCAACGTGGCTTAGGCTACATAGATTCAAAACTGAAATAAGGTGCAAAAAATGAGTGAATTACGAATTAGTATACTCAAAGGCGAACAAGCGTTTCCTTCATTCATACAGGACGCAAAGCAACTAAATGCTATACCAACAAACAAAATAGTAGAATTCGTTGATTGGACTGTTAGACATGAAACCCTTGACATATCTCTGACTGAGAAGGATGCTACTGAAGCTGCAGGAAAATTTGGAACTACAATCACTGACCTATTAAGCGCTCTCCGAATAACATTATACTATTTTACAAGAGGTACGAAAGTAACAGAATCCGATTTAGTTTCTGACTTCCAAAAACTCGGTTTTGACTCCAGTAAGGCTGAGCTGATAATCCAAACCTTGAAAACTGCTTGGAATGACCCCGTAGCAAAACAGTACCTGGCAAAAGCGCGAAAAGAAGCGCTCCCAGAATTAACAACTATCCACTGGAGAGTAGATGTAAGATATGCTAGCAGCGATTACCTGCCTGAGCCTGAAGCAGTAGCTATTATGAAATTGGGTACCAACGGTCAAAAGCCTGGAAGTCATATTCACTTTGAGCTAGACTTAAATGAACTAATCTGGCTCGAAAATGAAATAGCAAAAATGAAAAAAGAGTTAATAAGCGCGCAGCAGAAGCTAAAGCAATCGTAACTTTCTTTAAAGTTCTTTTCTTTTTTACAGGCTTTTCTTCATTATCAGCTTCCTTGGTGAGATGAGCAAAAATGAAATGTCAATTGCTATATTTTCCCAAAATAGGTAAAGTTGTGTTTGTGCTAGTGCCAGCTTGCGATTTCTGCAAAAAATCGACAAAGAAAAAATTAACTATGTTACTTTTTCAGTTTCTTCACGATTATAAAAACATCACAAACTCTCTTGCTGTCGATCGTAATATAGGCGCCGTTTGTAACTCTGAGTGACAAACTAAGCATTTTGAACCCGTCAAAATGCTGGTTAGAGTTTAACCTTTTGGCTTTTGCGCTTTTGACCCTAAATTATATATGCCAAGATGTCGCTAAATGTTTTGGGGACGTACAATTGAATCGGCTAGAAGCTATGTCGCTGCTGAAAGAATTAGTGGCTATCAATCTTGTAGATCCAACGTACCTTCATGTCTCATTGAGAAAACTTGATGATTATCAGATTCAGATTAAATGTGATCATAATAAAGAAATAGAAATGTTTGCTAAAAAACATGGTTTAAAGATTGAAGAGGATAAGGAAAGAAAATATTTGGTTATTTATAAGGAATAGAGAAATTGGTGTTAAGTGGGCTTAGCCTTGTGCTAACATTTGCTGAAATCGAGAGAGAGGAGAAAATGTGGAAATTCGCCTTATCAAGCATTAGCTGCCAAACCCACTCAACTACTTGTTGGGACGTATCTATGGGCAAATAGAAAATATTTAAAATAAAATATAAGATAGTGTTGTCTCGTTTTGTAACAACTGTTCTAATTATTAATGGCGGTCTGCTCTCAGGGTCATAGAAAAGAGATAGGCTCGGGTCTAGGGGAAACCCATCATTAAGCAAACATAAGAAAATCCATCAAACAGAAATATAAGGTTTATTGATTCTTCATATACCATTCTTAGTTCTTTTCCCTTATATGAATAAGTTCGGTGCTCGCTGGAAAAATAATCTTTCTGCCATTTACTGGGAAGTCAGGCTTTACATACTCAGATTTTATGCCTTAATTCCTTAACAAGTTTAAATTAACAAATAAAACTCATTCAATTAAAACTATTTAAAAAAGCTTCTAAGAGGATAAGTCCTGACTTCATCGAAAAATTAAAAACCACACCGCTGCAAACTCGATTTGAGGCTACCTGATTGGTCGATCGGTCCTATCAAGTTAACAAGCAAACGGATATCAAATATTTCGGCTGGATGGAAGTTGACGTCGAGTTGAGCCAAAATGATACAGCGACGTTTAGCGAATTTTCTGTCGCTGAAAACATTAATGTTGCTACTCTTGTACGTAAAAGTGACGCCACAGAGCTGACTTGTAGCATAGCCAACAACCAAGTGACTTGCACTAACGCAGGAGTGAACATGCAATGTGTTCTGTTTTTGGTGGGAGTGAAGGCGGTTTAAAATGGGCATCATAGTTAACGCTGAGCTTATCAAGTCAACGCTCAACATTCCCACTGCAGTCTCAAACCAATCCATAGAGAACCTAGCCGATGCTACAATTGATGTTCTCAACAGTTTAGGTGCTGATCTTCCCAATATGAGCGGCAACTCTGGGACAAAAACGCTCAGCTTAGACAGTAAAAACAGAGGCAAGTTTTGGCTGGCCATCCGGGCAACCTACAATAGCCTAAAAGATCTAACGCAAAAAAGCGTTGGAGATATCTCTTTTACTCCTGCAGATTTGCTTAGCAATGATGCGGTTATGCAGCAGCTGCAGAAAGTCGCTCAACTATCAACAGATGTCACGGCTAGGAGAGGTTAGCGCTGGGTAAGGTGCCGCAGGACTATCATGATTTTTGCCTCTATTTTGGGGAGTGGCTCTATGCTGTCACGGCAGACGTCACCCTGGATGCTCCTGCAGCCCAGAAGAACATGACAGTAGAAAACGGCGCCGTTTTTGCTGCTAATATGCCTGTCTGGATTAAAGACAGTGCACATAGTGAATGGAACTATGTAGATTCAGTTTTAGGCAACGTGGTTACCCTCAAAAATAACCTGCAATACACTTACTATGTCGCCAAAGGGGCAGAGGTAGATCACCCAGATACCAGCTTTGGCAAAGCAGCTTTTGCATCAGCCTTTGCATTGGAGTATCTCTATGAAGCCTACTCTGCAGGGCAATTCCAAAGCAGCCAAGCAGCCATATTAACACGAATAGGGGAGCTAGCTGATTTTATCTTAACTCAGCAATGCACAAACCCTGCAATGCAAGCCTATGGTGGATTCAAAAGCGCTGAAGGCTCAGTCGCATACTACTCGATCGATGGCGGGCGCTGCATTCCAGCATTACTGAAGGCCTACAAACTTACCAACAACTCTGCCTATCTTGATGCTGCAAAATTGGCTGGGTACACTTTCCTCTATAACATGCAGCACATCCCAGCAAGTCTAGGGCTAACGGATACCTACTATGGCGGCTTAGCAATGTATGTCACTGACACCGACGCCTATGGGGTGATGATGATGGTCGAGGACTGCTACGACATCATCGGGCTTACCATGCTAGCTCGCATCTACGACTCAGGCAACGCAGCGCGGTACAATGGCATTGTTGAAGATATGCTCAAGTTCTATCGGGAAGGACTTGAGAACTTTTACCTCTATTATGAAGCCCCACCTTCTGGCGCTGGAAAATGGTATCGTATTGGATTGGCTGATGAGCAAATCTATGACGACCCCGTGAGCTATGCACTGCTTGGACTCTATACTTACGAAGGCTTTAGTCAAACTGTGCAGCGAGTCTATGACTTTCTGCAGAATATTCCCCAAAACGGCACCTACCCAGATTATCAGCCCAACGTTTGCTGGCCAGGATACATTAACGTAGTTACCAGGGCACCCGATTGCCCCTACTACGATGCAGTCACAATCGGGATCCTCGAGAGCATCCGCAAAGTTGTTGACAAGCCCAGCTATGAGCTCGCCTACCAAATCGCCACAAAATATGCTAAGAGTTTTCTCTATTGGGGACCTATCTACAAAGACTATTCACCGGTGACGCCTCAAAAAGCAACAACAGAGGTTGCATGGCTAGCTCGCATGTATGTCAACTATAGCCTGCCTCAAACTGATTTTAGTATGTTGCTCGAACACGAGGGAGAACGAGTTGAGCTCTATTCAGTTAAACAAGCAGCGGACATCACAACTTATGCGCCTGCCCTGGTAATGCCTGCAGTGATCAAGAATGCATCGGTCAAAGAAACACTCATTGAAGCAGGCTATATCCTAACGGATTACTTGGTGATGTACTCGCTAATTCCAGTGCGTCCTCGAGACAAGATCAGACGTCGAGGAGCTGACTACGAAGTGCAGACGGTACAAAAGATCATTTTAGAAAACCAGCCAATGGGCTATAAATCTGATTTGCGGAGGCTGCAGAACAATTGAGCTTAAATGAAAACCCCATGTCAACTGTGCTCCGATTAATCGACAATCGCATCGTAGTAGTGAAGGATAACCAAGCGCGGGCTAAGATCAAATGTAGCGAAGAAAACATTGATCGAGAGCTTCTAAAAGACTATGACGCCCAAATCACAGCTGCTCTGATGCCAAACACCCAGGTGCAGCGGCTAAGCTTAAACGGAAAACTACGCCGTCGCATACCGTTGATCAAAGTTACAGCTGTCTCCATGAATAAGGAGATGTCAACGGCAGACCCGGGCAAAAAGATGAGAGACAAACTCACGGAGCAAATTCTGGCCATAATCCAAGAGTGCCGCGCCATCCCGTTTGAGACAACATACAACTTTTACGGTCTCGGCTACCCCGAAGGCACACCACACAAAGCCCTAGATGCAGTAGCGGTCTCAGATCTAGCTCCCTCGAGCGCTACCTGGGCAGAACTCAGCGCACCAAACTACCAAAAAGTCTGGAGCAATGACGACATCATGCATTCAAAAGCAACGTCAACTGCAGGGCAATACCCTGAGATGTTATTCCGTTTTAAGATCGGGAAGAAAGACAACTTTGATCTGCAGCCTCTGGAAACATGCGTCAAAAGTATTGTTCTGACTTTTGTAGGCTATGGTCTTGCAGCAGCTGGAAACGGCGTTACATTTCAAGTCTGGAACCACACTACAAGCGCCTGGGCAAATGCTCAATCAAGCAGTGGTGGCGCCAAAGAAACCCTAACAATAACGCTAGCTGTGCCCTTGACAGACTATATCGACGCTGATGGGTACTGCTGGGTAATGGCTAGAACAAAGAATCCCAGCGCTGGAGCATGCAACAACTCTCTATTGTGACTTTATCCAGGCATTCATTCAGGTTAAAGGGCTATCTCACATTGACGTCGAAACCTACGGTCACTCCGACGATCTCAGCGTCAAACCAATCCTCTTCAAGGCAGAATTTATTCTCAAAGGCTGGTTATTCGAGAACATAACTTGATGGTAACGGTGAAATGAAATGGTTGAAACATATGGCGTAGACCAAGAACGCATCTACTACGTAAATGAAACAGTAAAAGGAACAACACCTGCAACACCTGCAATGCTAGGCGTCCCCCATGAATCACTCGACCCGGGAATAAACCCAAACAACCTACTGCTAAGATCAGGCGGCAGCTATGACCTAGTCGCCATAAAAAGGGGCACACGAACAGCAACGCTAAAAGTAACCTACCCTCTGCCCTCGTCAGCTCCCATAAGCCTACTGCAGTATGCTAAACGAGACCTCGACACATCCCTAGCCGTTCAAGTGCTCTACTACAAAGGCGCCTTCGCAACAGCAACCGACATTCTAAGCCTAGTCTATAACTACATGCGCATAGCCAAAGCTTCTGTCAGCTGCGAGATCGACGACGTCATCAAAGCATCGCTTGAGTTGATCGGACAAAATGTTACCCCAGGCACCAGCAAAATCGCCGACGCAACCTACACCGATCACGTAGGCGCGGTAGCTTTCAATGAAACTGCAGTAACCATAGGCGCGACAACAGAAGACCGAGTAATCGGCTGGAAATTCGATATTGTCAACAACCCCAAACAGGTTCCGGTAATTCGAAGTGCTAACGGCTACTTGGCAAAATACGTGCCCTTTGGGAAACGTCAGCTTAGTGGTGAAGTGCGCTTCGAATTTGAAAGCATGACAGAGATGGCCGCAGTTCTCGCAGACACTCAGCAAAATATCGCATTCGGTTTAGGCGGCGCCGTCTATTGCAACTTTTCAAAACTGTAAGTGGTCAAACGTCACTCATTCCAAGTGGCTCGACGACCTAATCCAGTGCACGGCAACCTTTGATGCAACAAGCCTAACTATTGTGTGATATGTGAGGTTTTAAAAACAAAACTCTTAGACATCCTGTAATAGATGGTTGAAATGGAAACGCAAACAGTAAAGATTGACAAGCGCTTCGGGAGCCAATTTGAAGGATCCTATGAGTTTCGCCAAATTACACAAGGCGAGTATGAGAAGGTCCTCGTAGGCTACATGGATGCAGTGGGCAAGGTTGCCAAGCAGGATATTTTGAAACTTAATCGGGAGTGCCTCTGGAATTCCCTGGTAAGTCAGCCTTCCTCGAAACCGTTGACTAAAGATATCGTAGTTCAAGGGCGCCTTCCCTATGGTCTAAGCCTCAAACTGCAGGGAATATACGACAAAATTAACGGCATAGACATGGAAGAAGAACGTTTTTTACCATCGCCATCACAGGAAAGCGCCCCCACGCCAAACTCACAAAGTTCATAATGTGCGAGCGATTCGGCTGGACAGAAAAAGAGTATGACGAAACCTCAAGAAAGACGCTCATCGAGTTCACTCTAATCCTACGTACACTCGATAAAATGGCACAAGAGGAAGCAAAGAAGGCGCAACAAGAACAGGAGTCGCATAAGCCCCATGGCAGTTGACGTCTACCTAAACATTGACGGTACAGAAGAGTTTGTCCAGGCAATCCAGCGTTTTGATGTTGCGCTCCAGGAGAAAGTCCGGGAGTGGCTATATAATTGGGCGCAGCGGGTAGCCTCTGAGGCAAATCGTCGAGCTCCGGAACGAACAGGGTACCTCAAAAGCGCAATCTATGCAACTGTCCAGGAATGGGTCGCTTTGGTTGGGGCAAGGGCAGCCTATAGTTATTTTGTTGAGTTTGGGACTCGCTACATGATGGCTCAGCCGTTTCTGTATCCAGCAGTTCAGGAGTACCTTCCTGAGCTCGAGACAAATATTATAGGTGCAATCGAACAAGCAAAAACTGAGGCTGGGCTATGAGTTTCCGAGAAATCGTATGTTCCATCCGAGCGGTGAATCGAGCTAGTCATGAATTCAATCGCATTCAAACAGACGCCGAGTCAATGGCTGCAAGAATCAAATCTTTAGGGTCTGCGCTAGCCGGGATCGGTGCTGCAGGCGCCTCCGTGGGATATCTCGCTAACATGTTTGGAATCCTAAACGACGAACAAGCCAAAGTTTTCAACGGCACAATGATGTTGATCTCCGTTGTCGGTGTACTTATGAGGACTCAAACTGGCTTGGCTATAGCTCAAAAGGTCTATGCTGCAGCCTGCGCTTTTGCAACTGCAGTGCAAAATGCCCTCAACATCAGTTATGGCACCTTTCTCGCATCTGACTGGGGTTGGTATTGCAGTGATTGCGGCTGCTGCAGTTGCAATGTATGCTTTCGCTAACAGTATGAATATGGCAACGGCTAAGCGTGCAAAACTTCAACTCTTCTGCCGCTCAAACTCCTGCTCGCGTTAAAGGGCATTATCGAGCGGTGACGCTGGGTTGCTACGACGAGGGATAGAATAAAAATGGCAGTTGTCGAACCTGCAGCTCCAGCAATCGGCTTAATTTTTGGCGCCGTAGCCCCCCCAAACTGACGTTGTTGAACTCTTCGTGCACTTCGGCTGCAGCAAAGAAGTAAGCAGCTATGAGGTGAAACTCATACAATTGGAATGGCAAATACAGCCCCAGCTGGAGCCTACCCAATTACAGTGGGAATGAGATGGCTCAATCTCCCTAGGGCAGAACCCCAAACATGCCTCTAGCTTATGACGCTGCGAGTGGAAAACGTCAAGTACCACGTCAAGCCCAGACAGAAAACTACGTCATTAGTTTCTGGTCGCTGCTGGGGTGAGCGCCTATTCCGCAGGACAGTAACTGCAAACTATACGCTCATAAAAGGCGAAGAGATCGTCAAAGACTTGATGGATTATTATGCAGGCCTCAGCCACGTTAGAGGCGCCGTGCAACTTGTAGAAAACACAGATACAACTTATAGCTCAGTAGCTCGAATACGAGGATTCGCCAGTATGGGATATCCTCAAATATATAGCAGAAACAGCCGACAAATCAGGAGTTATAGGCTTTGATTTCAGAGTCGCGCCGGACGGCAAATTTGAGTTTTTCCCCAAGCTACTCCAAAACAAACGCAACAGTAATAGTCGAAAACATTGATGAGTCAGCTGTGTATGAAATAGATATCATCCGAATAAGAAACAAAGTCACTGTCTATGGGTTAGCCGATAAAAGCATCCCAACGGATAAGGTATCCTGGACACGCAGCCTAACTCCCTCAGATGGCGACTGGCAGCGAGACACAGGCGCCTAACTCAATAGATGCAACAGGAGCTCCAGACGGCGGTCCATGCGTCAAAGTTGCTGTTGCCTCCAACTATTGGGGAGGCGCCTACTCTTGAGCTTCACGCAGGCAGCGAAGTAAACACAAACAAGTATCCTACCCTGGACCTGCAGCTCAAAATGGCAGACACCTATTCTGGCACAGGGGAGCTTACCATATTTGACAGCTCTCTAAGGTCAGCAGCCAAAAATATCTCAGTTTCTCCAGACGTAACTTGGCATACTCTGGAAGTAGGCGTCGGCGCAGCCTATGCTAACCAATGGGAATTTGTCGACCCAGCTTTTGATTGGACACGTGTAAAAACCGTTCGAGTAACCTTGTATTTTCCTTCAGGCGTCGGTAGCGGAAACTTTTGGATACATGGTCTCTATTTTGGTGGTGCTCGCTACTCTGCAGTCGTTGAAGATCTTGCAAGCCAAGCAGCCTGGACAGACGGAGAGGCACGGGAATATTCTGAGACTGATGAGGAGCTCTGGAGCGACGAGGAATGTGAACGCCGAGCAGCTTCTCTTCTGGCATATCTCAAAGACCCAGCCGAATACGTTCACGTAGTAAGTACCATTCTAGACTATGGAACCTCGCCTATCTTGGGAGGTGATGAATTACACGTCCATCTTCCAAACGAAAAAGTAGATAGTGACTTCCGGGTGGAAAGCGCTGAATACAGAGTACCTCAAGAAGACCCTCTAACACTCGAAATTACCTTGGATCTCGGAAAGGAACCTCCACAACTTGCCGACTTTCTATATGGCCTACGTTGCCATTCACCAAACGTGGAAAAACTTAGCAGAACCAAACTGGGCAAAAGAGGAGTTCCAATTACCTCGAACGGTAGTGGTGGCAATGGCAGCTCTATTTTTTACAGTAACGTTGAAGTCGACAAGACAGCACCCGTGTATAATTTGTTGACTGGTCGCACGCTCAAGGCTGCATTTGGGCATGATGGCGCCAATACTTTCTTAGTTGCATATTTGGGCAGTATTGTGTTAAGGGCTCCTACGGGGCATATTTTACCTGATGATGATGGTAGCCTTGATTTGGGTGATACGTCTATAGGTAAACGGTTTGGTTCATCTGCACCTTAAAAATGATCTTTGGGTAGCAGGGGTTCAAACTGTAGACACTTTTGGTCGTGTAGCTCTGAATAGTTTTCCAAGAGATGATGCAGGAAAAGTGCTTGAGGCTCAAGGTACTAACTTTGCTCCAATGTACGTTGATCCAAACAACCGTTATGTTCCAGCTGCACATACCCATGAAAGCCTTGTTAGTGGTACTAGACACGTTGCGATTGACCCAGATAATGCTGTCTTGAACTTTTATGATGACGCAAACTTAAAAGGTGCCATAGGGCACGACGGAGCAAACTTTTTCGTAGTCGCATACGACGGCAATCTCATTCTCTATTCAGCAACAGGTAAGATTCTGCCCAATACTGACGGCGGCGAAGACCTTGGAACAACGAGTTCCGCTAAACGGTTCGGCTCGCTACACCTAAAAAATGACCTCTGGGTTGCAGGCGTTCAAACAATCGAGACAAGCGGCAGAGTCAACATGGCTGGAATGCCACGAGATACAGCAGGACTGATCATAGAAGCTCAAGGCGCTGGGTTCTATCCAATGTACGTCAACCCCAACGGCAGATATACTCCTGCAGCTCACAACCACGCCAACATATATCCTGCAGGAGGCAATAACACCGGGTCATGTGGGGACACATCGAATTATTGGCATGTAATGGCGGGAGATAGCGTCTGGTACAATGCCCTCGGCCACATGGACTACATGGATGACTTAGCCGTTATCAAACGAATTAAAATGAGTAAAAAAGTCGATGCTCAGGGCGTTCCATTGATCGATAATAAGAGCTTGCCTGAGGAGATGCGCTCCAAATCAGGTCTTGTGCACGGTGGGCATCTTTTGGGTTTAGCGATTGGGGCGATTAAGCAGTTGAATGCGAAAGTCGAGTTTCTAGAAAAACAGTTATCAAACGCGAGTGGTTAGGAGGTGAAAATGAATGGATTTGCAGATTCTGCTCGGTCCCTTTTTTCCCTATGTGGTCTCTATCGTTATCACATTGATGTATTCTACACTGGGTAAGACGTCCAGCGGGGAACCTTTCGATGCGAACAAGTTTTTGACGACTTTAGGCGTGCAAGTGGCTGCCCTGGTCAGCATCGGCTTTGCAGGTGAACCAAACATTACGGCATTAGCGCCCTCGGTTGTAACGGTGCTGTTCATGAAGGCATATAGTATCCACAAAAAGCGGAACGCTAGCCCAAAATCGTCACCGACTACGGTATCGATCTCGTACCAAACAGAAAAGACTACTATTTAGCAGCTCTTTTCTCTTTTTTTGCCATCTGATTATATCTAGTAACTGTAACAAATCGGTCATTTGAATTCACTGGCTTTCTCTTTTCATCTGTTTAAGGATATAACATTTTTCAAGCAATTTATCGAAGCAAAAACTTAAAGCTAAAAACTACAATAGATTGAGAAAAAAGGGGAAACGGATTGGCTGAACTTTTGGAGTTGGATAATTTGTACGAACATCTTGAAGAGAGAGCCATCGATTACAAATATCGAGATATCGCCAACCTTTTCCAAAAAATACGCGATAAAAAGCATGTGGCGAAAAAGCCTGATTTAGAGGCAATAGCTCAATGGGAAATGAATGTTTTCAATTTCTCCGTTGCCCAAAATGTTGTTAGTCCATCTTGGACTTTTCCTGACTCGGAAGGAAAACTGGTGAGCCACCCAACATACGATGATTTTGTTCCTACATCATATGATTATATTATCAGAAGACTCGAATCAACAAACAACCCGATGCTCAAGGCAAGATACGCTCATGTATTGTGGTTTAGCCCTAAGAAACACGGCAAATACGCACTTTTAGCAGCAGATAAGTATCTTGAACTAATTAAGTTCTACGAACAGAAAGACAAAGAAAATCCGCAAAAATACTTTGGTTTCGATGTCTTAACTGCTGTAGAAAACGCTATTCTCATTTCAAGAAATATTAATGATACGACCAGAACAGACTTAGCAAAATCGGAAGTGAAACGTCTGATTTTCAATTTCAATGCAGAAAGCACTTGTTTGTTCAGGGTTCGCTCAGATTTGTTTGGATTAATGATAAGGGAGAAAACGATATTTTCAAAAGATGATTTTACTGGCATTGGAGAACTATGCTTCAACTTTTCTAAATCATTGGGAGATCCGCATCAAGCGATCTCTATTCTGAAACTTGGCAAAATGGTTGAAGAAAAAGCAGGAATAACCATCTACAACTGGGACGAATTGATTGCGGAATCATATGAAAAAATGATGAACGCGAACCTACAAAATAACAAACATGTTGCCATTGAATTTTGTGGCAAAGCGTTAGAGTATTACCAGCTTGCAAAAAATGAAAAGAAAAGCGAAAAACTAGAAGCTATTTACACAGAATTAAGCGGAAGCCTTGAATTCCCAAAAATTGAGGTTGAGATTGACCTTAAAGAATACATCGTTGACTGTGAAGAAAAAGTAACAAAATTGATGAAGTTTACATCTGAACAAATAATTGGCTTCATTATGACGGATAAAAACTTGCTACCCGATTATACCGTGACAAAAGAGTTAACACAGAAAATCTTAAAACAGTTTCAGATGCAAGCTATTCTTCCAATAACTCTTACCGATGAGCAGGGACATACCGCTCAATGCTTCACAACAACACAAGAAATTGAAGTCTATCATACACTTCATCAATATCATATGATTCTTGAGAACTATTGTTTGCGCTTTCTAAATATGGTATTCATTGAAGGATTGAAAGAGAACAAAATAACATATGAAGCGCTTATGGAATTTTTTCAAAAGTACAGCTGGTTCGGCAAAACTATTCCTAAAAAAAGATTCAATAAAGAGGTTCCAGACAATTGGTTAAGCTTGTTAGCGCCATCATTGTTTGAATATTTCGCTCAAATGGATTATTGGAGGGTTTCGGGAAATTATCCAAACTTAGTCTTGTGCATCGATTCATTGGTATTAAAGATTGAAGGATTACTTAGAGAAATGTTCTTTTTCAATGGTATAGCCACTTTTACTTCAAAGGCAGACAAGAAACATGGAAAGAGAATTACTTATGAAAAGGAATTAAATGCTCTTTTGAACGAGAAAAGAATAAGCGAGTTGTTTGACCCTGATGACCTTTTGTTGTTCAAATTTGTACTCATAGAAAAAACAGGATACAATTTAAGGCATAAGATAGCGCATTCCTTGATGCGTAGTGTTGAATATCAAATTCACTACATGCATCTCTTGATACTCATACTGCTGAAACTCAGCAGTTACAATCTAACAATAACGAGAAAAACTGAATCTAAAGAAAAATGTGAGTCAAAACCGAGTGAATCTAATTGAACGATTTAATCTTCAAATGCAAAAAATGCGGTACTTGCTGCCGAGGTCTTTTTGTCGAAGAATTTGGCATGTTGCAGGGATTGTGCTTAACTGAAGAAGAGACGAAAGAGTTTGACTCAAAATTCATTATGCCTTACATCGCTATTGGTTATAAGGAACCAACAACCATCGTATATTATCAGCTTATCCTTGCGGATTGCCCACATCTAAATGAGAAAAATGAATGCAAAATTTATGAAAAAAGACCCCTAATTTGTAGAGTGTTCCCTATTCACCCTGATATTAATCATACCGTAATTCTACCGAAATGCCCTCAAATTGAAAAGCATTGGAGCCGAGAAGGGGAAATTTGCCCTGTAGCTATTGAGGATGATGAGATAGAAGGCGCTTTAACGAGGTTGAACATCCGTTCCCTAACTCACAGGAAAGAATGTTTAGAGAAGGGTTTGCATTTCTGGTATTTTGATTTGGCGACGAAAAAATGGAATTCATCAAATAAATGAGGATAACTTTTTGAATATTCCGCTGAAGCACGTTTTAGTCTCTTAGGCGTTTTTGTGCTTCCTGGCTGACTTGGAAGCTGTAGGTCACGTAGGTATAGTAGCGTACATTGCTGTAATCGGTTGATGAATCTACGTCTTCGCGATTGTAAGCAGCTAAAATAGTTTCTAATTCGTCTAGTAGCTTTTGCCCTGCCTCTGAGGTTCTAATAGTGGTGAAGCTGGAATCAGGGGCTATTCTCTCTTTTCTATATGGCTGGAAGTCTTTGGGGATTGCGGTAACTTCGATTTTTATGGAGCTATAGTGTTCGGTGACTACGCTGACTTTGATTTCAGGGTGCTTTTCGCGGATTTCTGCTTTGACTTTTTTGGCGATTTCTTTTAGTGGTAGATGCTTGGTTCCTTGGTATTGTAAGCCTTCAAACATTAGAATCTTCTCCGTTTAGTTGCGGATATTTGCCGTTCTCGTTTGCAATGCAGCTTGGGCATTTGGACATATAATGTAGAAATTTGGAGTGGTCGAATGTAATTACGCAAACTTGGAGTCCCCCGTTTCCGTCAGGGCTAACTTGATAGTATTTGTCGTCAAGATCAACAACTACTGTTATTTCTTCATGGCTTGTTTCTTCGCTACGTGGAATAACAAGGTCAAAATCGCCAAATATGCGACTGATATTGGTGAACTTTTTTGTACTTTCACGGTATTGTGGGAAAGATTGGTATTCAGTGAAGAATATCGGTTTATTTATTCGGTTTTCTGTTTTATTCATTTTTTTCGCCTTCTTTTCCCCAGTTAGGCAAGCTAGCTGAGGTTGAAAAGAAACGTAAAACGTGATGACTTCTCTAAGAGTCTGAAAGTTGTTAGACGTCTGTTGATAACTTTTAGCTTAACTTACTGGAAAAGCATGTTTTTTCTAGGCTAAGCTTGATGAGAGCTTGCTTTGAAAGGGTACTTTTTATAAAAATATAAAATAGCTGAGCGTTTTTTCTCTTAAGTTATTTTTTAGCTAAAACGTTATTTCTAGTCTAGCATCTAGGCGCCGAAGAGAGATTTTATTGCTAAGCTTAGCTCTAGTCTTTCTAGTAAAAGTTTTTAGAGTTTTTATTAAGCGTTAAAGTATTAAATCTAACTAGTAGACTAGTTCTAGCCTTAGACTTTCTAAAAAAACTAGCCTTAACGCTTAAGCTTAGTCGCTCTCTTTTTCGCATAATCTTACTGTAATTTACAGTAGTTATAAGCTTTTGTCAGCAAAACAGGATAAAGATTAAGCGGTAAAACGGGCACATAGCAAGCGGAGACTTGATTGTGGAAAGCGACTATAAGTGCAAGAAATGCGGTTTTACGTTCCCCAAAGAAGGCGCCAACATCAGCGGCGGAGAGAGCTATCTCTACGGGTTCCATGTGCACTGCCCAAAATGCGAAGCAGTTGTAGAGCAGTTTGTTAAGCCTAATTAATTTTCATAAAAGTTAAATGTTGAATGCTCAAATCAAAGAGTAGAGGGCGATAACTCAGTTGAGCAACTTAAAACTTAGAGGTAGTTTTAATTCTCATCATACTGTTATGCAAATAACGATTCTATTCTGGTTAACTGCCCCGTTTTTTGGGCTAGGTGTTGATGATTTTGCTGGGGGGTATCTGTTGGATCATAAACACTTGAGAGATCTGTTTGCACGACAATAACGAAGTTGAGCTTGAAATCACCGAGGATTTATACAATAAAATTGAGGATTGCGCAAAATCTAAGGGTTTAAGTGTTGATGATTTCCTTTCATCTGTTCTTCGACCACCTGGTTGAGTTGATAGGTGACGTAACCGGTGAAACTGTTGATGCCTTTTTTTATTAGCCATTCTTTTTGGGCTTTTTTATACTGGTTCATAAAATAATCGTAGACGTCTTTTTTGACAGTTATGCTCATGTAGCCTTTTTCAGGCAATTATCTCGCTTCCCTTCTACCGTAATTTACTATATAGAAATTTACGTTTAGAGTATTTAAAGAATATTACTTTTTTCTCAAGATATCACGCTCACTACTGTAAGTTACGGTAAACCTTATAAAGAAAACTCTCCCAATTAGCAAATAACTACCGTAACTTAAGGTAATGGAAGAGAGAGAAACGAGGTAAAAAACAATGCCTGTGGAAGGTTTCAAAACTATAACGGTCAGCCAAGAAGTCTATGATAAAATAGAAAACTTTGCTGAAAAAACACATCGCAGCGTTCCCAAGGCAGTTGAGTTTCTTATGGAAAAAGCGGATGTAGCCCGTAGACGACAAGAAAAACGAAACGCCCAGGAGAGTCGGACTAACGGTTAAGCAGGCGAATTCTTGGGGAACAGGTTTGTTGAGGACACCACCTTTAGAGCGGCCAGCTTTAAGCTCGCTTTCATACTCCTCCGCCGTCCTAAACAAGAATTCTGCTTTAAACTTGGAAGGTTGGAACTTTCATGGAAAAAACCGCTGTTATAGAAGAGAGTAAGGGGTTTTCTCAGCTTTTAGATAGGGTTTGGTGCCCTATTTGTGGCGGAGAATTAGAAGTCAAGAAAATCGATGGTAAGCGTATTCTAAATTGTACCAGGGATGGAGCGATGAAGGCTTACCTTGACAAAGACCCAAAAGTTGGAAGTGAGAGTTGATGCCTGAAGAAATTCTGCTAAAATATGCTGGACAGTCAACGACTAAGCGGAAGGATAAAGAAGGCAACATAATTTCCGTGCATACCGTGCGCCTACAGGACGATAGAAAACACTTTAAACTAAGCATTAGTAGCGGCGACGAATCGCTCTTTGAGCATTACGATGAAGACTGTGAACTGCCGATTATTCTGGGAAAAAGCAGCCAAACAAAGCTAACGGAGTAATTTTGTTGTCGGCGTCCTCTGTTAAGTCTGAGAGTTTGCTTGATTTTCTCAGGCCTCAAAAGCACAAAACACCGAATTCTGGGTCTGAATCGAGTAAGCTCAGAAAACAGTTTTTTATAAATGCGGAGTGCCGCCAATGCCAATACAAAGGTTCTCAATACTGCTGGAATACTTGTTCCATTAATACTTTGAAGAAATCGGGAGGCGCCTATTAGAATGCCCCGAAAGCCACTTTGGGTTAGGCTGCTGTTAATGCCGTTTCTTTTGCCTCTTGCTGGGGTGGGCTGGGTAATGTTCTATTTTGGCTCTAAAAAAACGGAAGCTGTGGGTGGAGTGGATAAGACTTTACCGCCTTGCGCGAGAGGGAGCTTTGACTGCAAAAACTGCCCTAAGCCCATGGTAGCTCTAAGCGGAAGCGGCGATTTGGCGCCTTGCGATGGAACGATTTATTTCTGCAAGTTTGCCACAGCCAGCACCACGACTCCAGCTTGTCCTCGGTATAACCTACAAAATTATGCTTGCACGCATGGCGGGGGATCTTGCGTAGGATACAAGAAAAGGAGAAATTACTATGCCTTTTAGCATTGACTTTTCAAAAGATAAACCTACCCAGGACAAATTCAAGCAAGATTTAGGTTTCTGTCCGCGATGCAAAGACCCAATTCAGCCAGAGCATATCGAAGGTTATGCAAGCCGATCTGTCGACGGAGTGTTGTTCTGCACTCTTTGCGCTTGGCACCTCGAAGGCGATCCAAACGAACGGAAAAAATGGGCAAAATTGGCAAAAGCGGAGGCTTCTATTTGATGGCTAGTGAGGAGGGAAAAGTTGGCTTGCATTCTAAGAGCTTTCGCCCACGCAAAGCCGGTGAGGATAGTTGCAAGTCAGTTACTACCATAACTGCCGGCGCCAGCTCCCAAATCCTCAAATCTGTTTATGTCAGGTATAGAGACCACGCCTTTTTCAGGAATGTTCAGTCACCCGTAGTTGAAGCGGTAATTCGGGAAGCGTTGGGCTGGGTTAAAAAAGAGAATGATGAGGTTATGCTTATCGAGTGTGATAGACCTCTTCTGGAGGGCTTCAGTGGCTTTAATGGTGTGGTTATTCTTAAAAACTGCATCGTTTCCATGGTTGAGTTGCCGCTGGACCGTTTTTCAAGTGGAACTTTAAATTGTTCGGCTGTTAAAGAGAGAGTGAGTACTGCGCTTCTAGCCAAAAGAAGCGAAAAACTCACCCCTAAAAACAAGCGGAAGGGGCAAGAATTGATAGAGCGAAAAACGCAACCTATAGTAATAGAGCGAAAACGTAACCTCACCGTTGATGACCTAAAAAAACTCAATCTGCCACTGCAATTCCAAGGCAAATTCGTCATTATCGAGAAAACCTTGAACAACATACGACTGCAAAATCCTCTTAGCTTAGAGCTCAGCAAAATCTTAGCAACCGGAGAAACAGGACTCGTAGACTACATCATACGCAGCTGCCTCAACAAGTACCCCAACATTATTCCCTACATCTTTGAACATCAAAGCATGGTAAGGATGTCCCGGCACTTTCTACGTTACTGCTGCGGTTCTCTTGAGAGCTGTCCCACATATGCACTGCGATTCAAAAAATATGCTGACTGGCTCGGATACAGCCCTGATTTAATCATCCAAGATGTCAAACCTGTTGGCGCAATTCCCGATCCCCTAAAAGTGCAAAACCACTGTGGATTCTTAAGCGACTACTTAGCCGCCCTACAAGACAGCGATCTTAAGCCAGGCGCAGTCTGCAACTACATTAAAACAGTCAAAACCTTCTATCGCACCAATGGAGTAAAAAAAATTGAACTAGACGAACCCTTGAGCCGAAAAGTATCTCACAAAGACAGAGCACCCAAACCCGAGGAACTCTCGGTAATGCTAGATAAAGCCGCTACCCGTGAAAGCTTTGTCATCGCAGGCGTTGCAACAGGAGGCTTCAGAGAAGGCACCTTTTCCAAACTGAAATACCGCCACGTCAAAGAAGACTTAGAAGCCGGACGCGTACCCATCCACATCCATATCGAAGCCAGCATTACCAAGGGTAAATACCACGATTATGATACATTCCTGAACGCTGAAGCCAGTCATTTCCTCAGATTATACATAGAGGAAAGAAGACAAGGCACCGATGGAATGCCGCCAGAAACAATTACCGACGAATCGCCACTGGTAAGAAACAGCCACGTCGCAAACAGAGTCTTAGCCGTCAGCGAAAAAACCATCCGAAAAATCGTCCATGACTCCGCTGTCGAAGCAAAGGTCGCAAAAAAACTACCTAACAGCTGGATGTATAGCGTTAGAACCCATAGCTTAAGAAAATTCTTCAGAACCCAATTAAGCGCGGCAAAAATCGACGACGAAATCATCAAGTACATGATGGGAAAAACAATCGATACCTACGAAGATGTTCAGAGCTTGGGCATTGAAACCCTTAGAAACCTATATTCAGCCGCAGGATTAGCCATCAGAGCGAAAACCAAAGTAAACCGCATTGATCAACTCAAAGAAATCATACGCGGCTGGGGAGAAAACCCCGAGGAAATTCTCGCCAAAGATATCTTGATACGTAGCAATCAGACGGTCGAAACAGACGAACAGATTCAGAACCATCAGTTATCCGTTCTAGCAACCGAACTTAAGCAGATTATCCGCAAGGAGGTTACGGAAAAATAACCCACAAAAATAGTACTTACGCCCATATAACACTGCGAGTCCCTCCGGACCCGTTGCTGTCCTAAGAATTTATACTGAATAAATCAATAGTACAAATGCTCTTGCACAGCAACGAATCCCTCCGGACCGCTCAATTTTCTTCTCACTTGTTATTGCGTTTTGAAGTCACATACAGTAAATAATCAGGTCCCCGTCTTTTATTTTGAGTTTTTGTTGGATGCAATCTCAGGTTTTTGGCGGTTGCTTTGAATAAGAAGGTTTTTTCTCGGTTCCGAAAAGATAGGGAGGAAGCTCTTACTGACGGCATATTTGCAACGGTCATGACTATTTTAGTGCTTAGTTTGGTGGTGCCTACCGTAACGGGCCCAAACGCTTCTGCAACATTACAAGCCGACGTTTACAATCTTATACCAGACCTGCTTGCTTATATTGTTACTTTTGTTTTTCTTGGTGTACTTTGGATAAGCCACCAGAATATGTTTAGTCACATCGAAATCATTGATCTTAGAGTTTTATGGATAAACATATTTTTGCTGCTTAGCGTTGCGCTTGCCCCTTTTTCAACTGCGCTTCTTGGCAGATATCCTCTGCAACCTATCGCGGTCCTTGCTTATGGGGTAAATGCATTGGCAGTTTCAATATTATTTAACATTCTATGGTTCTATCCGCGAATTCAGCACTTGACGCATGAGGAACCAAACCAAGAAGTTATTTTAAAAAGGAGTCGAATTGTTATTGTTGGGCCTTTCGCTTATAGTTTAGCTATTATTTTCTCCTTTGTGGCGCCTGTGGTCAGTTTGGGATTGTATGCTTTTGTGACGGTATTCTACCTTATTTTCGGAGGAAGATATTTCCATTGACAAAATCCGCTTTTGCAATAAACCAAAAAACAGTTAATCTGTATCTATTGGCTTAGCAAATCTTAAATCTGCCTTCCTTTGCATAAGGAAGTGAGAAGGAAGCGATATCATGGTAGATATACTCTTAGTCTTAGCAATAGTTGTCCCCTTAATTGTAGTTGTATATGCATTAATTTCGTCTCTGCGAATTGTTAGGCCAACCGAAAAAGGTTTGGTGGAGAGGCTTGGCAAATACCGCCGGTTTGTCGAAGGAGGCGTAACATTTCTTTTTCCCTTTATTGATCGCATAATAAAAGTTAACGTTACCGAACGGATGACTCCTGTTCAGCGCCAAGATGTGATTACCAAAGACAAAGTTTTCATGGGCGTAGATGCCGTCGTATTTTACAGAATCAAACCAGACGAAGTATCAGTTAAGGCGTCACAGTATGCTGTCGCAAGTTTTGCTGCTCAAATTGACACTCTTGCACGAACAGTTCTAAGAGACATCATAGGCGGCATGGACATGAGCGTAGCCAACACATCGCGACCCATAATCAATGCCAGCCTAAAAACAGCCCTAGACGAGCAGACCGAAAAATGGGGTATCGAAATAGTAAGGGCAGAAATCAAGGACCTTGAACCCCCAAGAGAACTCATCATATCAATGGAGTCCGTGCTCAAAGCAGACAACGACCGCCAAGCAGCCGAGAAAACCGCCATAGCACAAGCTACATTGGCAGGAGGACAGAAAAACGCAGCGATTCAAGTTGCTGAAGGACAAAAACAAGCGGCGATTCTTCAAGCTGAAGGCCAAAAAACTGCTACAATTGCTATAGCTGAAGGCGACGCCCAAGCAACCAAACTACGCAACGAAGCATTAACCACCTACTTCAAAGATAGTGCCATAACATTCAAGCAGCTGGATACGATTTCCGCATCATTGCAAAACAATACAAAGATAATTGTTCCAGAAGGGAAAGCTATTTCACTGATACTCAATGAGCAGGAGAATCTTACAAAAGCAACCATCCTCCCAATACCCCCACCGCCGACTCAGAAAAGCAGCAAACAAATGTAAAACCGCTAAATACGGCTTTTTTTAGAAGCCTTTTACTCTTTTTGTTTTTTAACGTAATCTTTTATCATTTCTTCATGTTCAAAAGCCAAGGGCTGGGGAAGATCGTTCAAGCTAAAGAGCTGTATTTCTTGGACTTCGCTATCTTGCTTTTTGATTTCTCCGCCTACAGGTTTTAGTAAAAAACATGTAGGGTAATACTCGTATTCGATGTCATCTTTGACACCTTTTTCAACATATTCGCCAACCTTGTTCATAATTGCTACGTCGAGTCCTGTTTCCTCCTTAACTTCCCTAATAATGGTTTGTTCGACGGTTTCGCCAGGGTCCATTCTACCCCCCGGCAACGCCCAGTAACCAACGAATGGACGAGTGTTACGTTTAATCAGCAAAATCTTGTTACTTGGAAACGGTATTATGGCGGTTGAGGTTTTACCAGTATACTTTTTCAATTTTTAAGCGCCCATTATGTTGTTAATTTCAATCTCCAATTTATTACAATCGTCACAACGAAGATTGTTACGCCTGCGAAAACAACCATTGGTCCAGGAGGAAAACCCAGATAAGCGGACAACAATACTCCCGAAAAGGCTGATATCGACCCAAAGATTGCACTAAATAGTGCATATCTTCTCATTCCTGAGCTTAAATTTTTTGAAGCTACTGCTGGAACAATAACAAGGAATCCAACCAACAATGTTCCAACTATGCGAATACCAACAGCGACTACAAGTGATACAAGAAACAGGTAAGCCAGATTGGTTAGGGCAACATTTATGCCTTTAGAGATTGCAAGGTCCTCCGAAATCATGGTCAGAACTAATTTCTTATAAATTAATTTTGTAAGCAAAATCGCTGCAATCGAAATTATTATTGCTATAACCGCATCAATCATACCTACTTGAGATATATCACCAAACAATGCCTCAAGCAAATCCGTTTGCGGAATTATCAATATGCCGATAGCTAACGCGAGGGTAAACATTACGCCTACCAAAGCTTCAAAAGAAATCTTAGTGGTTCTTTGTAACTGCCAAATTATGACCGCTGAACCAAACAGAAACGCGAATGCTCCTAAAAACTGGTTAAAATGAAATAGTATGCCTATGGCAATACCCGGTAGTGCCACATGCGACAATGCATCTCCAACAAGCGCCATTTTCTCTAAAACCATCAATGAACCTAAATAACCTGCTGATACTCCAACAAAAACTGCAACTAAAGCACTGTAAATAAGTGTTTCAATTATAATTTCTAGTTCTCTCCTCTTTCGGTTTCAACGCAAACTGTTTCGCCATAGATTTGTCTTTGAATTTCCGGTTGCACAATTTGACCTGCTGGTCCGCAGAAGGTAACGCACTTGTTTATCGCAAGCAAAGCGTCGGCGTATTCTTGGACAATATGGATGTTGTGAGTTATTAAGAAAATCGTTATTTTCTGGGTTTTCTTGATGTCGTTGAGCATTAGGTATATTGGTTCTTCACTGTCCATGTCCACGCCCGTGGTGGGCTCATCCAAAAGCAACACATTGGGATTATCATTTAATGCCCACGCGATTAGAACCCGCCGAAGTTGTCCTCCAGAGAGAACCCCTAACCGCTTATCTAAGATTGTATTATCAAATAACCTAACTTTTTTCAGTGAATTCTCAACATCCAATCCGTTTCCAATAGACAGGAATTCTCTAACTGACATTGGAATATCGGAGACAGCAACATATTGCGGGACGTAGCCAATTTTCACTTTCCCTGTCCATTCGATTGAACCTGTATGCGGAATAAGATTTAGTAGAGTTTTAAGAAGAACAGTTTTTCCTGCACCGTTTGGTCCTAGTATGGCTAAGGTTGTTCCTTTTTCAACGTTGAAATTTATATGGTCAAGTAAAGTTTGATTTTGTAATTTTACTCCAAGATTTGAGACTTTCAATATGTAATCGTTACTGCCTTCAACCACAACTTTCACACCATAAATAACAGTACTGATGTACAAATTGTATGCAATAAGTATTTTGAACAGCAACACAACTATCTTACTCGGTTAAGCAAGGTTTGCTGCTCATTGGCAGAGAACCAGCCCTCACCTTTAAGGTACGATAAGCCTTTCTCAACGTTTTCCCTGAATTCAACGTTATCTAAGAGGTTGTTTCTTTTTACTAAATCATAGAGTTGACTTTCAAACATGCTTTTTTGTTTAGCTTGGTCTTCAACTTTTGAGATTAGAGCCGTTATTACTTTGAAGCGGGGCACAAGTAAATCTTTAATTTTTGATAAGCCAAATGCTCCCTTAATTTTTGCTGAAAAATCAAAGAGACTAATTATTGAAGGCGAGAGCATAACGTAACGTCTAGATAAGTCTGTCTCATAACAAACAACAAGAAAAGGTACATAGAACAATGCGGGGCTGTTCAAGAATTGATCTCTAAAGCCAAGTGCTTCAAAATTGGCATTGAAAGATTCCCTCAACGTAAGGCTCGTGGTTAAATCTTCAAGCACTGGCCTCTCAAGCCTAAACAGCTTTTTCGCTTCTACTGTAAAAACACGGATTTTAGTTTCACGGGCTGCTTGGAGATTAAGGATAGGTTGCCGTTTCAACTTCGTTTCTGATTCGAGCTGAAGGTTTAATTGTGAACTTTCTTGGGTCTTCTTTTTGCTTAATTTTTTAGAATTGTCTTCTATTGTGCTCAAGTCTTTTTTTAGTTCTTTAATCTTTTTTTGGGTTTGCTTGATTTTCTCTTTCCATCTTTTCTCGTAGATAGCATGATTCTTTGTTGCTTGGCTTTTTGCTTTGCGTTCGAAATCCTTTATCTTGTTTTCATTGTTTTCGATGTTTTTTTTTGTTTTTGCATTCTTTTTTTGCAGGCGATGAAGTTCTTTATCGAAGCGATTTGCTAATCTGCCTATTTTCACTTTATAATCTTTGTTAAGTTTCGTTATTTGGGGGTTTACGAATTCTTCCAAGGCCCTTATTTTAGCGTTCATTTCTTCGGTAACTGCTTTGGCTTCATAGTCGAGTTCGGTTATGTATTGCTCAGTTGTCTTGTTTACGAAGTTTATGCATTCGGGCAGTTTTATTGCTTCGTCTGTAGATGATAATCGTAATTTTTCAAAGTCGGAAAGCATCATTGTAATCGTTGACTGTTCAAGAACGGAAGGAAGCAAAGCTACATTGATTTGCCCTGTTATTTCAGCAGCCTCTTTACGGTAGCCAGTAAATTCTTTGTTAAAATCCAAATTTACTATTAAATTTCTGAAATCAAATTGTTTTTCCTTTGTTGATTTCTGAAAATAGTTGGTGTGATTTAACAGGAATGTGTAGTAGTTTTCTTTGGGTTTCGAATTTGTCTCTAAACTTTCCATATACTCTTTGACCGATGGAGCCTCAAGGAAAGAAACATTTAGTGATGAATCGTTAAAGCCGTCAAATACAAAGATTAAGTCGTTTTTGGGAGCTAACCACAAAGGATAGCCGACTTTTGATAGACACACGAGTTTTTCTTCAGGTTGCCTTGCGATAAATCCGCCGCCTTTTTCACGCTTAAATTCGGCAAAAGCGAACGTAGATGCTGCCTCAACCTCAGTTGAACTGGTTTTCGAGTTTGAGAAAGGAAGGATAAACCGTTTGGGTGGAGAGTTTAACATTGCAGCATCAATGAAGGTATAAAGGATTGGTTTTTTAAAACTTGTCCTCAAGCTTAGCCCATAAAGAAATCCGATATCCTCTTTTGAAACAGAGCCTTTTTTAATAATTCACTCTGTTGTATCCAGCGTTGCATCGGAATCTCAAATCTGCTGCTGATGAATTGGAGGGATTCGGCGAGGTTTTTGAACAGGTGGGGTTTTTGGTGCATGGCGTTGCGTACATTTTCACGGACTTGCCACACCCCAATGGGCATGATGTAACCCGGTCGGGCTTCTCTTAGTACTATAGCGATGGCTTGGCGGCGTTCTTTTTGAAGTTGTTCGCAAATAGCCAAGCGAGCGGAATAGTAGCAGCCTCCAATTTGGGCATAGGTGGTGCGTCCGCTATTGCCTTCCCAATCGCTAAATATTGCAATGTTTGAGCCTGCAGGGTTCCAAACGGTGCCCGGCCACCATGCTTCCATCGATTCATAGCTCCATTGAGCCGGAATCATCAAAATCTCAAAAACGTTATCCATGTAGATAGATTCGTAAACTCGGTACTCGTTGATTTCGGGAAAAGTTTTGACTTTTTCTCGGAGATTCTTGGAGATAATGTCATCGACGGCTGTAATGCTCCATCTGGTTGGGACAAGACGACGTTTCTTTTCTACTCCGAAGGCGCCGACGCTGAAAGCTTTCTGAATCTTACTGACCATAACGCCTCGGTTGTAGAGCTCAACCACTGCATTGGTTGCCTTCAAATCTGTATCATAGTAGGCTCTCTCGATTTTGTCATCGTAGCGTGCGTTTCCGACATGGAGGTCGCGGATTGGTGCTGATGGACCAAATGGCTGTATATCATCATCTAAGTAGATGGACCCTTGAGGCTTTTTTGTGAGGTTAAGTTCAATGTCTACGCAGCTATCGGCGAGGGCTAATTCCCGAGTCTGATCCAAGATTTTACCTCCTTCCATAAACTTTTGTACGTTAACCCTGTGCTTGCCGCGAACAAGCAAACTGCGAAAACCAACAATCTCATCCATTGACTTCCCAAACCAGCGCTCAGGTAAATCATAAATCTCTGTGTCCTCATGAACAGGCGGTACAAGCGGTCCTGCGTAAACGTTAGGGTACCCAATTCTTCCGATAAATACGCTTGGCGGAGACATGCCATCGATGTCTTCGCGGGACATTAGTGGGACGCTTTTGAGAAAGTAATTGACTTTTACCATTATTGGGCAACGGGTTTTGCCGCATAATGCTCGGGCACCCTTACAGAGGACGCATACGCTGTCTTTGCTGGCACGGGTGGTGATTTGTTGCTGATCGATGGCGTTGCCGTTTATTTTCTTTATTACGTCTACTAGCCAGTTATCGGGTTTTGTTGTCGCTTGGGTTTTTTGGATGAGCGTCATGTTCGCTGTGATAATTATGTTGTTGTCTCATATGTTTTTTTCTACATGAAAATGTATAAAACGCCCTTTTTTTAACTTCATCTATCATAAAGTAGTCGTGTAATCTTTTTTATGAACAACATCAAACGTTTCGGAAGTTTTGGTTTGGCCTCATCCACCATTTTCCACACAGTGGGAAGCGGAAACGGAGTTATGTTTGCGTCTATAATTTTTAGTTCCCCGTCGATTCTCTTAAGGTTGTCTGCTTTAATGTCAAAGAGACCATACTTGTACACAATCCCTCTTAAATTATCCAATTCCTGTTGGGAAACTATCGCAGGAGACCCATACTGCTGCAACAGGCAGTATTTAGTGTGCCAAAAAATTTTAGCAAACAGTTGATGCCTCTGACTCTCAGGGACTCGCTTGTAGGCCCGATGGTCATTCTCAATACTCCTTTTTGCCCCAACTTTGAGAACGATTCCCTGATCTTCTGAGTGGATTCCGAAAACAATTTTGTGCCAACCAAAATTTTTAACATAAAAATCCGGAAACGCCTTCAGGACTAATTCCTTTAATTCTTCTTGAGAAATAACCGATGTTACGTTTGAGTGCATGTACAGGTCTATTAAATGGTCGATTTGCCTGGCTTTATAATGGAGCATTTTGTACTTCAAGGTTTAAGCGCTCAAAAAATTCTATATATCATTAGACCATAGGCGAATAATAAACCTAAAACGCTTTTTCATGTAATCCATACTCCATGCATGAAAAGAATTGGCTCAGTCTCACAATAGACACTATTTTATCCACTCAGTTTCACCTGATTGGTTGCTGTATTGGAGGAAGAACAAAAACAGTTGAAGAATTTTGTTTGTTGTTGTTCATTCGACTGGAAACTAAATCGTAATGCTTCAAGATGATGCTTTGTCACGAGTTGTTGAAGACAACAACATTTTGCCCGTGTGGACACCTCCCAAAAAGGCAGAGTGACCACTGCTCTTAGAGCTAACAGTCACGTTGTGGGATATATGGGCGAAGGAATTAATGATGCTCGGTCTTTAAAAACTGCAGATGTAGGCTTATCGGTGGAAAACGCGGTTGATGTTGCCAAAGATCTGCTGACTTTATCCTTTGACATCTGACTTAACCGTTCTAGGCCAAGGTGTTTGGAATGCAGAAGACCTTCGGCAACTCCATGAAGTACATCATGATTGGGGTAAGTTCAAACTTTGGTACAATGTTTAGCGTTGCAGGAGCATCCCTGTTCCTAAACTTTCTGCCCATGACGGCGATTTAAATCCTCCTAAACAACCTATTGTACGACCTTTCAGAAGAACCATATCAACAGACAACGTTGACGATGAGTATATAGAAAAACCCTAAAAACTGGTTATTTACTACATAAGAAGAACTAATCACCTGTAGATGCTTTACCTAAAACGGATTAGTATTCAAGATTCTTTGTGTGTTCTGAATAATCGTGTATTTTTTAACATTTAACGATAAAAGTAAATGGCGCCCAGGCCGGGATTCGGACCCGGGTCCTACGGGCGACAGCCGTACATACTAGACCGAACTATACTACCTGGGCATAAGCGCCGCAACAATACTGACAACTTTAGCTAATTAACCTTTCTCGGATTAGACGTTGAATAGTTTGTTTATAACGTGGCTGTTTCTTATTGGAGCACGTTTGTTAGATTTTTATTTGGTTTAGCGACATTTTAATACTGTTTAGAATTATTACTGGGTATAATGTTTAAGGGTGGGTGAATCAAGTTCCTAAAAACTGATGGCAATGCAGTTCTACAGAAATATTGGGTTCCCATAGTCCTGCTGATGTTGACAGCAGCTGCGTTTGTCTTCGGCGACATCGGCATCTTCACCGCGTTGGTCTTCACTTTTTTAGTACCAGGTTTAATTGCACACAGATTTTTCAATTTAAAGCCGCATGAAATCTGGGCTTTCGTACCCATCTTCAGCATTTTAGTCTCCGTTACTCTAATTTACTATCTGTCTTTGTCCTTTGGATATTCACAGAACACCATAATTTTCAGTTTTCTCGCCTTAACCTCAATCTACGCGTTGGTAGTTTACGAGAAAGGCGAACCAATACAATTCCCCAAGTTTCGCAAACTAAAACAGATTAAAAAGACCAATTTATTGATTTTTGCGATTATATTTCTCGTCAGTCTTGCGGTCCTTTACCAAAGCGTCTGGCGCAGCGACCAATACGGCATTGTACTCACGGGGTCGAATTGGCAAGACACACCCTTCCATTACGAAATAATCGAATCCCTCAACCAAGGTAACTTCCCACCCCAAACCCCCAACTACATCGGCACCCCTATGACGTACCATTACTTTGTAGATTTTCACACTGCTATCATTGAGAAAATGTATGGATATTTGCCCGGGTTGTTGCCTGTTTTAAATGCCTTGTTCATTTTGGTGTTCGGAGTATCGATTTATGCTTTGGCGCGACCTTACGGCAGAAAAGCTGCGGTTATCGCTACGATTTTAGCAGTTTTTGGTTGGGGGCTAAGCTATTTTGGCTTGTTCTCTACTCTGTTTAATGGGCAGTTTGATCCGAACCAAAATTACATTTACCAGTTTGGCAAGTTGTTTGGGTTGCCGTCCATGTTTGATAATTTGCTCCAGCAGCGTCCGTTGCTGGTTGGGTTGCCAGCGTTTGCGTTTGTGTTGGCTTTGCTTAAGGATATAGGTAACAAAAACCGCTTAATCCTTGCAGGCATACTCACGGGGTTGGTATATCAGTTCCATAATGTGGCGTTCTTCTGTTGCTACGTCGTCTTCGCTATCTGTCTCATCCTAAACGTTAAACGGATCAAATTCAGCTACTTGTACTTCTTGATTCCAAGCGTGTTTGCTTTGCCGTTTATTTTTGGCGGCGGTCCACCGTTAACGCTTGCTTTTAGTACCTCTTTTATTGCCCAGTTTGCCCAGAACCCCTTCATCTATTACTTCCTTAACCTCGGCATTCCATTCATACTAGCGATTGTCTCGTTTATCAAGCCTGGACACGAATACCTGAAGATAACCTTCCTGCTATTGGTTTTGATTCCAAACATTTTGCTGTTAACGCCTTGGGTTTGGGATATGTACAAGTTTTTCATGTTTGCATGGATACCCATCGTGGTTTTAGCTGGTATAGTTTTGGCTAAAACGCCACGTATCGTTATAGTTACTTTGGTTTTGCTTTCAATAATCACATCAGCCAGTGTAATCATCTACAATGTTGAAACAAACTATTCTGGAGCAACTATGAGCGAGTACCAGTTGGGGTTGTGGGTTCGTGATAATACACCGCAGAACTCGGTGTTCTTGACTTACTATGGGATTCATGAGCCGCCCAGTATGATTGGCGGTCGGTTACGGGTGACGTCATATTTCTATTGGCCATATGGTCATGGAATTCCGATGGATCAGGTTTTCCAGAGAGCTCATGATGTCGATGTGGCATACACGGGCAACGAAACACAGTTGGTAGGGGTGGTTCGCGAATACAATGTATCATATGTTTATGTTGGAAATGAAGAGTTGAGCAACTACCCCAATTGCGTTGCGCATTTCAATTCGATTCGGTTGCTTACGCAGGTTTATACGAATGAGAACTTGTTAATCTATCAAGTTGACTGGTCGCAAATGGGCACCTAGCATTTACAATGGAGGTCCATATAGCATCTCGACAAGTCTTAAATACAAAAAACAATAAAAATACAACCCATGACAACTAAATCAGCCAGCAAAATCTCAATCCACAAAATCCTCGTGCTATTCATTATCATTAACATCATCGGAGACCTCGGCAACGTTGCATTCTGGTGGGCAAGCATTTCTTCGCGAGAAGCATCCCTAAACACAGGATACATCGGAGTCGCTTTAGGCGTCAACAATGCCCTCACTATAGGCACAGTAGTTCTCCTAGTTGTTGCAGTCGCCTACATTGCAGCGTTTTTCGGCTTAATGAAGCAGATGAAGTGGGCGCTGCCATTAGTCATCGCCATCTCCATAGTGAACCGCGGACTTGCGCTAGTTCTCTACTTCGTCAGCCCCGCATTTGCTTTCTGGGCAGTCTGGACAATAATACTCGTAGCCCTTGCATACCTTGATTGGCGAAAGATGAACACCACAATGTCACAGTAGCGACACACGCATACATTTCCTAAATTTTTTTATTTCTGGCTTACTGGTGCTTGATGTTTTTTGCCTGAAATGTAATCTATGTCTATTCTTCCCATTGTTGTATAAGTGAGTTTTTCAGGTTTAATTTTGGCCAGTTTCGCTTCAGGGTTGAGGGATACTTGCCGAACAAGCACTTCCATTGCGTGCTTTTTCTCATTTAAATCGGAAATTAGACACAGTTTGCCGCTAAATTGAACCGATGTATACGCATAATCGCATTCTTCAGTTACCCCAAAATCTAGCAATGCTTGTCCCCAAACGTTGGGGTTGGCTTTTCCGTAGATGAGTTTTTTACCTTCAGGTGCGCAGTGGAAATAGAGGCAGTTTTTGGTTTGATCGTATCCGTGGCTTAATGAAACAAGATAAGGTTCGTTTTCCATGCAGAGGGCAACTGTTACATACTTGGTAGCTTTGAGAACCTGACGCATCTCATCAGCGTCGGTGATTTCCCGTTCTTTACGTCTAACATGAAAAGACATGAATGCATTTTAAGCGAAAAGGGAATATTAACTTTTTTCGCGCCGCAAGCCATGGTAAGCATTAACCACTTCTGCCTTGACGAAACACACGACGTCGGGTGTAAAAATAGCTAGCGATGCCAAGAGGAAGTTGAGAGGGAAAACAAGTGGGGATTCAAAAAGGTTACCTCCGTAGGATCCATTGATGTTTTGCATGTAGCCCCAGAATTGAAACAGAGACCAACCAGCGGTCCACAGCCACGCACCACCAAGCCGTGCCAAAAACTTCCGCCTTCCATTGAACCCTTCGCTGTGTAGATTGGCGTATAGGATTTCTCCTGCGATTGCACCTGCGCCTCCGGGGAAAAACGCGTTAACTAGAACTTTCTCCACAATATTTCCGGGAACATATGGGGTAACCCATGGAACCATAAACATGCTCAAGATTGGCAGGTGAATGTTGCCTGTTACAAGCCTAATCGTTGCAGGTATAGAGTAGATGAGGGCGGCGCAAATTTGCCAAACCCAAAACCGCCTGCTTCGAAGCATGTTTACAATGGCTCTTGTATACATAGCCTTTAAAGAATTCTTGATGTATTAAAAATCTTTTCAAAATAGCTGAATTAAGTTTAACGGAACCTCTTAAATAGAAAGGCTTAAGGTAGACAGACTATGCCTTTGAATATTAATAATTTTCATGTTCGGAGATATGCCTTTAAGCAGCTTCTCTTGTTTTGGGTAAATTGAAATTGTGTTGATGAATTAATGCGAGATATTGATGTTGACTCAGTAACAGGACTTTCAAGCGCTGAGGTTTCCCAAAAATTAAAAGAAGATGGCTACAATGAATTGCCCTCTTCCGGAAAACGAACCGTATTCAGCATAGCGTTCAGTGTATTAAAAGAACCAATCTTCCTGTTGCTTGTTGCAAGCGGTAGCTTATACTTCATTCTTGGCGACGTCACCGAAGGCATAGTGCTTTTGAGCTTTGTTTTCGTCATCATCGGCATCACTGTTTACCAAGAACAAAAAACTGAAAATGCATTAGATGCACTAAAGAATCTTTCAAGCCCCAGGGCTCTGGTAATTCGGGATGGTGTGCAAAAGAGGATTCCTGGACGCGAAGTTGTTTCAGGCGACATAATTATCCTATCTGAGGGCGACCGTGTTCCTGCCGATTGCCTTCTTTTGACCTGCAACAACCTGATGATTGATGAAGCACTTCTTACTGGCGAGTCAGTTCCAGTGCGTAAGGTTGCTTGGGATGGTGAAGAAAAAACTTACCGAGCAGGCGGCGACGATTTGCCTTTTGCCTATTCTGGTACCCTAATAATTCAGGGACAAGCCATTGCCGAGGTCAAGAACACGGGGTCAAAGACTGAAATGGGCAAAATCGGGGTTGTTTTGCAGAAAGTAGAGCGGGATGAAACTAGGCTAAAGCAAGAGATTAGTCACATAGTGCGAAACAGCGCCATCGTGGGTCTTAGTTTATGTGCCATAATAATAGTTGTCTACGGCTTCACACGTCTGGACTGGATAGAAGGTTTCTTAGCAGGTATAACCTTGGCTATGGCAATTTTGCCTGAAGAGTTTCCTGTTGTCCTAACCATTTTTCTTGCGTTGGGCGCTTGGCGTATGTCTAAGAAAAACGTACTTACCCGACAAGTTCATGCCATAGAGAACCTAGGCGGCGCCACAGTTCTCTGCGTAGACAAAACAGGAACATTAACACAGAACAAAATGTCTGTCCACAAACTATTTTCTAATGGTAAATTGTGCGAAATAGAGTCCCATGTAAAGTTACCACCTGACTTTTGCCATGAACTCGTAGAGTTTAGCGTCTTAGCCTGTAAAGAGGACCCGTTTGACCCAATGGAGAAAGCAATTAAAAGTTTCACTGAAGGCGAATTCGCCAAAACTGAGCATGTTCACGATGATTGGCAATTAGTGCAGGAATACCCACTTTCCCAAAAACTGCTTGCAATGTCTAACGTTTGGATTTCGCCAAGTGGGGACGATTACATAATTGCGGCGAAGGGAGCACCAGAAGCCATAGTTGACCTCTGCCATTTCGATTCCGCTAAAGCAAAAGAGTTGTCTGTTCACATTCAAGCGATGGCTCAGGAAGGCCTAAGAGTACTCGGAGTAGCGAAGTCATCGTTTAAGAAAACTGATTTGCCGCATGAACAACACGATTTCGCTTTCAGCTTTCTGGGGCTTATTGGGTTCGCTGATCCCATAAGACAAAATGTCCCAGGCGCCGTTAAAGAATGCTACAGTGCAGGTATTCGTGTAGTTATGATTACGGGAGATTACCCCTTAACAGCCCAAAACATTGGCCGCCAAATTGGTCTTAGGTCGCCTGAAAACTTCATTACCGGGATAGAACTAGACCAGATGTCCGATGAAACTCTGAAAGAACGAATTGGGAATGTTAACATTTTCGCTCGTGTAGTTCCTGAACAGAAACTTCGCATCGTAAATGCTTTCAAAAGTGCTGGCGAAGTTGTAGCAATGACTGGAGACGGCGTAAACGATGCACCTGCGCTTAAATCGGCAAATATCGGCATAGCCATGGGTGGACGTGGCACTGACGTTGCGCGCGAATCTGCTTCGATGGTGCTTTTGGATGACGATTTCACATCCATAGTAAGCGGAGTACGGATGGGACGTAGAATATATGATAATCTAAAGAAGGCAATTGCCTACATCTTCTCAATTCATATTCCTATCGCTGGCATGTCAGTTATTCCTGTGCTGTTTGGGTGGCCACTAATCTTGCTTCCCTTGCACATTGTCTTTTTAGAATTAATTATTGATCCTGCATGTTCCGTAGTTTTTGAAACTGAAGGAGAAGAAGCCAATATAATGGCTCGTAAACCCCGTAGTATGGATAAGAAACTTTTCAATAGGGAAGCCGCAATAGTTGCTTTCTTACAGGGTTTTGTTGTTCTGGTTATTGTGGCTCTGATATTCGTAAGTATCATAAATCGAGGACTCGGAGAACAAACCGCTCGAACAATGGCTTTCGCAACCATAGTCACCGCGAATCTCGCGTTAATTTTGGCAAACCGCTCATGGGCTCACACAATCATCGGAACACTCAGAAAGCCCAACAAAGCTTTCTGGTGGATAATAGTAATCGCAATGTCTGCGCTGATATTAGTTATCTATGTTCCCCAGCTTAGTGGGCTCTTCGCCTTTAGCCCTCTGAACCCGATAAACCTCTTCATCAGCATAGCTGCAGGATTAGCAAGCATAATCTGGTTCGAAATATACAAGGCAGCTAAAATCTTCAGAAATCGTGAGGACTCAAAAATTTTCAAGTAAAATCTCATTGCAGATTTTTGAAAAAGCTTGTTGGACTAATGTTGTAGGGAAAGTAGCGGGAACCTTAAACTACAACTTTTGTTAATTTCTAAAATAGACAAGGCAAGAATCAATAAATATAAAATTCTGTAATTGAGCGAGTATGTTGTTTATGTGGCTGTAGTCCAAAAGGAAGAGTTGAGCGGACCAAGCCATACACTAACCAAGACAAGGCCTAAAAATCGGGTGGGCAACGGCCTTTTCTTGGTTAGAAGCCAAATCCGCTCAACTTTTGTTGGCTATCCCTTGCATTCCTACTTAATGGTAAGTCGCCGGAAAATATAAGCCGATGTTGGTTACATCCTGATGTTACAAGTTTGAGAAAAGTGATTTTTCTGAATATATTTTCCATTATGATCCAAATATACCCGAAAACGAAAGACTAAGGTAACAAGGGTGAGCGAGTGTTTAAAAGAATAATCACCTCATCTTAGTTATCTTGGAGATCACTGCATGCCATCTTTCCAACCTGTCCGCGGAATGAGAGACCTAATCGGTGAAGAAGCCCAAACCTTCACATACATTATCAACAAGGCACGGGAAACCGCCTCCCTTTATGGCTACAAAGAAGTCATAACACCACACGTGGAACCCCTCGAATTGTTGAGTGCTAAGTCAGGCGAGGAAATTAGGCAACGCATGTTTATTTTCAAAGACCTTGGCGATCGATTAGTCGCTTTGCGTCCAGAGTTTACTGCCTCAATTGCGCGGTTAGCAACAACTTCGCTGAAGAACGAGCCTAAGCCGCTCCGCATGTTCTCTGTTGGCACCGTTTACCGATACGATGAACCCCAACGTGGACGTTACCGCGAGTTTTGGCAATCAAACTTCGAATTAATGGGCTCAGCCAAACCCGAGGCCGACGCCGAAATTGTTTTGCTTACAAATAATTTTATGAAATCATTGGGTTTGCATAATTACGCCTTCAAAATTGGCCACATAGGCGTGATTCGAGGAATCCTCAGCCAAGAAGGCGTAGAAGAGAAAACCCAGAATGCCGTTTTGCAACGGATGGATAAAAAAGAGTATGATGAGGCGCTCAAACTTCTGGAATCGGAGAAGTGCCGAAGCATGCTGAGAGGATTAATTGAAATCAAGGGTAACGATTGGCTTGACTCGGTCGAGCAAATCCAAAAACATGTTGCAAGCTGCGAAAAAGCCAAAGCTGCCGCAGAAAACCTCGCTGAAGTTATAAAACTCATAGTGGAAAGCACAGAGCTATCCATTATTGTTGAGCCAGCATTCGCCCGAGGATTAGAATACTACACTGGCATTATTTTTGAAATCTACATTCCTGGATTGGAAATTGCGTTAGGTGGTGGCGGACGATACGACAAGCTTATCGAAACCTTCGGCGGAGAACCTACACCAGCAGTTGGTTGCGCCCATGGAATCGACCGTGTTGCAATTGCCTTGCAAACCCAAAAGACCCCTCTTACCCCAAAAAAAGAAAAGAAAGTTGCAGTTTTACCCATCACTGAAGCGATGAAGTTGGAAGCGCTCAAGATTTCTCAAGAATTACGTGCAGCGGGGATTACCGTTGAGTTTGAGGTTATGGGCAGAAAAATGGCGAAAGCCCTTGAAGATGCAGACAAACGCAAAGTAGACTTTGCCGTTATCGTTGGTGAACGAGAACTCAAAGAAGGCGCCGTCGTACTCAAGGATTTAACTAAAAGGGAACAAAGCATAATCCCAATCGATAAACTGGTCGAAAAAATTAAAAACTAAAAAGGAAAAATAGATTGTTGAAGCCTCAAAAGAGGCTTAATTTCTTTAGAGACGTTTAATGTAGCGGTTAACTTCCCACTCGGTAACTTGGGTGCGGTATAGATCCCATTCGTTGCGTTTCTCTTTGAGGAAGTTCTCGAATGCGGTTTGACCGAGGGTTTCCTTCATTAAGTCGCTGGTTTCGAATTCGTCGAGGGCTTCTTTTAGTGACTCTGGCAGTGAAACGATGCCGCGGGCTTTGCGTTCTTCGTAGGTCATATGATAAACGTTTAGTTCTACTGGGTCGCCTGGGTCGATTCTGTTCTTGATCCCGTCTAAGCCTGTTGCTAAGAGCACAGCGAATTGTAAATATGGGTTGCCTGAACCATCTGGACAGCGGATTTCGCATCTGGCTGCGCCTTTTCTTCCTCCGAAGTTGGGTACGCGGATGAGTGGACTGCGGTTCTTGTGTGCCCATGCAAGGTAGACAGGTGCTTCGTAGCCCGGTACTAGGCGTTTGTAGCTGTTAGGCCATGAATCTAGAACTGCTGCCATTTTTCGTCCATGGGCAAGTTGTCCTCCGATGAAGTTTCTGGCTATGTCTGAGAGGAAACCGTTCTTTTCGTCATCTGAGTAGAACATGTTTTGGGTTATGTCTTTGTTCCATAGGCTTTGGTGAACGTGCATGCCGCTGCCGTTGATGCCTTGGAAGGGTTTAGGCATATAGGTGGTCACGTAGCCTGCTCGTGCCGCAACTACTTTCCCGCACATCTTCATGGTTATGGCGCGGTCAGCAGTAACTAGGGCTTCTCCATATTTGAAGTCAATTTCGTTTTGTCCCAACGCGACTTCGTGGTGGCTGAGCTCGATTTCTATGCCAAAAGCTTCTGCCGTATCGGCAATTTCTCGTCGTAAATCATCGGTTAAGTCGCTAGGGTGGAAATCGAAATAGCCTGCTAAGTCAATGGGAGTTGGTAAGCCACCAGTTTCGCTCTCTTTCACTATGAAGAATTCTAGTTCAGGAGCACAAATGAAAGTGTAACCTGCTTTTGCGGCTTTTTCTACGGTGCGTTCAAGGACGTAGCGTGGATCGCCTTCGAAGCGTTTGTTCTGTGGAGTGTATATGTCGCAGAGGAGTCTGCAGGATGATTTCTCTTTTGGTCTCCAAGGTAGAATTGCAAAGGTAGTTGGATCTGGGAAGAGAACCATGTCGGATTCTTCGATTGGCCTGTAACCTGTGATTGAGGATCCGTCAAAGGATTGGCCGTTTTCAAAGATGCTTTCCATGTTTTTGGAGCTGACAGCAATGTTTTTCAGCATGCCGTTTATGTCGGTGAATTGTAGTCTAACGAATTTTATTTCTTGCTCTTGAATTTGTTGGATAACTTTGGATACTGCTTCTTTCCACGCGGGGTTTTTGAAATTTTTCATTTTTTCTTATTCTCCTTGTGAGGCTTGGCTTTAGTCTCCATATGTTATGGAAATCAGATTAAACGTAAACATATATAAATTTATCGCTTTGAAATTATAGATAAATGTTCATTAATTATGCAAATCAATGAAATAATGTGCAACAAACACTTGCATTATGCACTGCAAAAAAATGTTGAAAAAAACCATTTAACTAGTCAAATAACCAAAAATTCAACCATTATCGCTCTCTTCGCAGGAAATCACCAATATCCAATACGTTTTTAACCACAATTTTATTACCAACAACGGAATCGCGCAGGTTTTCAACAATTCTGCCGAAACCTAAACATTCGCCAAATTCATTGAACACCAACGTATTAGTCTCCTTCCTGCCTGGGCCTTGAACACGCACAATGCTTTTCCTCAAAACATCCCTGCCACAAATAAAAAGCCACGCAGCCTTCTTATCCAATATGACTCGATAAGCTTCTTTTTTAGCAAGCATTCCCAGCAGGTAAAAGCTTGGAAAGAACTTACCCTCCTTCGCTTTCCCTAAATAAACTCCTGCAGAAAAGAAATTTTCCACAATCATGGGCTTCAAAGCGGAATTTACTAGGTAAAAACGCCCAGTGTTCTCAACCATCAAATCCAAATTCAATGCAATTTGAACTCCGAATTGGAAGGCAAAGTCTGTAATAGCCCATGTGTTCATGGTTTTGAACTCCGTTTTTTCAATTTACATACGAAGAAACCTTGATTTTCACCGGGCCAAAGTCGCCTGCAATTTTTAATCGAAGGGTCTAATTGCTTTCCAAAAACGTTAATTAACCCTTTTTCCCCGCTGCAATATATTTCTTCAGTTTGGAGGTTGAGGTTTCTTATTGCCCAATCAATGTTTAACTCATCTTCTTCAGGTTCAAGCGAACAAGTAGAGTAAACTAATTCACCCTCATCACTCAGACATTCAACTACTTCCGTTAGAATTTCCCGTTGTAGGCCAGCGTTACGCTCTACGTCCTTTAGGGTTCGGTTTGAGAACCAGTTTTTGTCTGATGCAAAATTGCCCGAGCAAGGTGCATCAACTAGCACCCGATCAAACTTTAGGTTTAATGTGGAGGCTTGTCTTGCATCCAACATATAAACCACTGTATTGCTAACGCGGCAACGCTCCACATGGTTAACTAACGCATTCAACCGCCACTTATCCACGTCCAAAGCTACAATCACACCCAAGTTCTCCATCAAATCAGCTAAATGTACGGTTTTGCCACCTGGAGCCGCGGCTGCATCGAGTACTTTTTTTCCTTTTAGATGTGTAAAAACGGAGACTGGGATTTGAGCGGCTGCCTCTTGAATAGAATACATGCCCAGAAGGTATTCGGCTGTTGCGCCAGCGGAAACTTTTGATTCCTGTACCCAGTAGCCTGAGTCGAGGAATGGGATTTTTTGTAGGTGTACGCCTAAATCTGCAAGCCTTTGAATGAGTTTTTTTCCTTTTGCATTAGTATTGTTGATTCTGACCGCTTGCTTTAACGTAACCTCTTGGTATTGCCAACCTAACCGTTCATAGCGGTCTGTAAAGAATTCTTTGCCCGACATCAGCCTTAGATGGCTAAATCAATGATAAAAACTTTTCAACAGACTTCCTATTTTAGGTGGTGTTCATCGGTGGCTGCGATGTTTGGTTAAATGGGTCCAGCTTGTCGTATTTTTTGTATCGCCAGTAACCAAGTGAAGCGATCCAAGATAAAATGAAGATGCCGATGATTCCGAAGCCTATGATTTCAAAATCTATGGCGTTTAGCCAGCTCCAGAATAAGCCGTTGAGGTTTAGTTCTGTGGAGAGAACCTGTAGAAGTTCTATAGTACCTATTGCCCAAGCAACTAGAACTGAGATGACTGTGACCGTTAGGTTGTAGTATATTTTTCTGATAGGGTTTAGGAATGCCCAGCCGTACGCAACTCTCATGGCAACTCCGTCTGCTGTGTCAACGGTTACCATGCCGCAGGTGAACAGCAATGGAAGGATAAGGATGTAGTAGAGAGGAATGCTTGTGGAAACTCCTATCCCGACGCTTATGGCTATTAGTGCGACTTCGCTTGCCGTGTCGAACCCTAAACCAAAGAGAACGCCTACTGGATAGATGTGCCATGGTTTGTTTATGACTTTGAAGAGGGGACGGAAGAAACGGTTCAAGAACCCGCGATTTTCAAGCAGGTTGTCGAGCTCTTCTTGATTGAGTTTGCCCCGTTTTAAGGTCTGAAAAATCTTGTAAATACCTATAACGATGACCGCGTTTATGAAGCCTATGATCCAAAGGAAGCTTCCTGAAACCAAGGTTCCTACAACTGCGCCTGTGCTTTGAAGGGTAGGAATGTCAGCTGCAACAGCTCTTGTTGCAAATATTAGAGCGATTATTAGTGCAACTACAACTGTAGAATGCCCCAGAGAGAACCATAATCCAACTGTGTAAGGGCGTTTTCCATCTTGCATAAGCTTTCTTGTTGTATTGTCGATTGCGGCTATGTGATCGGCGTCGACTCCGTGGCGCAAACCGAAGACGTAGGCGACGATGCCCAAACCGCCCAGGACCACGGCGATTTTTCCGATTACAAAAGCTGCTGAGAATCCAACAGCTGTTATGGTTATGAGTACTGAGAAAATTATTGCTATCTGTATTTTTTCGTTGCGTGAGAGATTGATTGCGGTTTGATTTCCCATCTTTACCTGCCCTCAGTAACACTATCAAGAAAAATCGTGTTACGATTCATATAAAAGCTTTTAGGCGGTTTTGTGAACTTCTCGTCATCCATGTATCTTATTCATAGTTTTTTTGTCCATGTGAAAAATCGTCACCTAACTTTTATTTTTTCTATTTTCAAATTTAGTTTTCCTATGGCATTGGAACCTTTGCCATAAAATTATCTGAAATAGCATCTTCATTGAAAAACTTGTTATCTCGAAGAAAAGCCTCTTTCAATGCAGTAGGAACATAAACTGGGGTTTTTTGATGTTCATACGACTGGGTCGTAACCCCATCTTTTACTTCTGCTCTAACCCTCTGAACTACATGGGGTTGTGCTGTTGCTTGATATAATTTATCAAGACTATATGCTACCTCATCGAGAGCAAAAACAAATTCTCCAGTGTTTATGTCAAACCCTGCTTCTCCAAAACGCATTTTACCATATGCAAGACTAAGACTCTCAATAAAAGCCTTCAATCGCTCATCAGTCAACAATAAATCAAAATAACCAATTCTTGCTTTTCCACGTTTCAATAAATCGGGCAAGTAATGAATACCTTTGCTTTTATTATCTAAATGCAGAATGGCTTTGATAAATAATTCAACCGATTGTTCGGCAAGCAAACAACTCGGATAAATCATTCCTTGCATAAAGGAAACTCTTGCCATAACATAGTTTTCACGAGCGATATGCCATGCCAACAAGAAAGAAATAGGCTGTTTGACTTCTCGGATGGTTAGAAAATTATTCTTAGACATAATAGAATACCCATTCGTTATTTGTTTGGATAAGGTATTTAAAATAAATGAAAAACTGATTCCTCATTTTTCTTTTGAGGGTGATATTGTTTGAGTTATGCTGAAAGAAGTAGGCATTGTTATGGTGGAAATATCAGAAAAGCAAAACGGGTTCAAGCTAAACGGAGTGATTGGGCTAAACATATAGATTCTAAACTGAAGGCACCTAAAGCTAGAAGTGTTGACCAATGGTTGAGTGCGCCTAACCGATTTGATTTATCGAATGTTGACATCAATAAAAAACGTCAATAACTTTCTTTTTTTCTATTGAATGTCAATCGCTGAGAAACTTGGAATTACTAATTTGGACAACGAAGGAAGATTACTCGCTTATTGGCTTTTAATCGTAATTGCTTCTTTCCTTTCTTTTGTGACTTTAAACAAATTACATCTTCTAAACGAATTTACATTCATTTTTTTGGTTGTTTCTAGTTTCAGTTCTTCTTTTTGTGTTTATAGAACTTTACAAACAAGTCCAAATACACCAAACCAGCAAGAGCAGAACCAATTGCGAGATTAACCCAAAAATCTTTACGGTAAATTGACCAAAAGCTTGCAATATTGTCCGTTAGTTCATTTACTAATAAGGTAAGACCTAAAATAGTTCCAAAAAAAGCTAAAAACCCGTAACCTTGTGGTATTGTTAGATTCCCGTTTGCAGTCACTTGACAAATTCCATTTCCCCCTCGCATAAAAAGTGGTGTTAAGAAATCTGAAGCTATGAATGCGATTATTGTAACGATAAATAATGTTGCAATTTGTGTTCCATGAAACCAAAACAAAAAAGCACCAGATAAGATAGCAATTAAGGGAACAGTAAAAAGTGGAAACTTGAAAATTGCCCAAATAGTCTTTAAAAGCGATTTTCTTCTCAATTACATCAGACCTTAATGTTCTTGTTTTATTGTGAAAAAAGACACTTTATCGTACTTCTCCTTTTTGCGGTTTAACGATGATTACTATTTCACTGCCTTCTGCTTTCAAAATCCACTCTAATTTATCATATTCAGTTAATCCGAATTGCTGTATTATGCTTCGTGGAACTGTTGTTCTCAGGGATTCTGTTTTTGGTGAGGCTTTGTTTAGGTATGTTATTTCGCCCATTTTGATACCTTCGTATAGGCATATTAATGAGTCAAGGGGTATTTCAATATACCTATACTTATGCCTAAAACCTTATTAGGCAGTATAGCTTTAGGTATAAGCAGAGGTATAAGCAATGATGGCGGCACAAACAACCGAAAGACAAGAAAAAGGTCAAACAATCGCACATCTAACCAACCAAATACAAAGATTCGACAACTACCACTATGTAGTCAAATCACAAAGCAGTGAAGCAAGCTATAATGTAAACAAAGAATATGGTTCATGGAGATGCAACTGCCCCGATCACTTCTACCGACACGTAAAATGCAAACACATCTATGCCGTTGAATTTTCAAATGAACTAAGACTAAAAGTAGAAGCCAAAAGAATAGTACCACTCGGCAACCTATCAAGCTGTATCCACTGTGGCTCAAGCAACATCGCAAAAAAGGGCTTACGCAAAAACAAATGTGGCAACCTTCAGAAATTCTATTGCCTCGACTGCAATAAATGGTTCACTTTCAACATTGGCTTTGAAAGAATGAAACACAATCCTCAAGCAATCACCTCAGCAATGCAACTCTACTTCAGCGGAGAATCACTTAGAAATACAGCCGAATCACTCAAACTCTTAGGCGTAGAAGTATCTTATCGAACAATCCTAAACTGGATAACAAAATACGTCAAACTAATGAAAGAATACACAGAAAAAATAACTCCTGAAGTCAGCGACACATGGAGAGCAGACGAACTCTGGATAAAGGTCAGTGGAAACATGAAATACCTCTTCTCAATGATGGATGATGAAACAAGATTTTGGATAAGTCAAGAAGTGGCAGAAACAAAAGACAAACACGATGCACGAAAACTGTTACGCATGTCAAAAGAAGTTTGCGGAAAAACACCTAAAACCTTCATAACTGATGGGTTAAAATCCTACCATCAAGCATTCAAAAAAGAATTTCAATCATCCGCAAACTCAGAAAACAAACATATCAACGAAATCATGCTCAAAGGTTCAGTTCACAACAATAAAATGGAGCGCATGAACGGAGAAATCAGAGATAGAGAAAAAACCATGCGAGGACTAAAAATTAACGAAACATCAATTCTCCAAGGAATGCAACTTTATCACAACTACATTAGACCGCATATGGCATTAGACGGCAAAACCCCATCAGAAGCATGTGGAATCACGATTGAAGGCGAAAACAAATGGAAAACCCTAATACAAAACGCAAGCCGAAACAACCCAAAAACTTAAACATAGAACGCTTCTAAAATCAACAAGGATTCGCTTGAGGACAAATTACCTCTTCCTAAAATACAGAATTATCAAACACAAGAGAGCCCTAAAGTCGGCTGGTTTTGTTGTTTTGTTGGCAATAATAATAATTGCTGCTTTTGCAGTTACTGTAAATGTTTTAGAAATAGAAACACCATACTTCAACCCACCACCAGAAACAGTTTGGCGCTATTTCACACTTACTTATCCACAAAATAGTCCTAATGGTCAACCTCTCACCGTATCAGTAAACTTGACAACACGAGGCGATTTTGCTGTGGGACAAAAAACATACATGTATGTAAGCGGCAGTTTAGCAAACAATCTTTTTCAAAATTTATCATTTGTATATCCTTGGGGTTATCAACCAGACAACAATAGCCTCGCATATCTTGGAGCTATTTCAAATTTAACTGGTATTATGGTAGGATTTGCTGGTGCACCAATATCGACCAATGCAATAGGGTTGCTGCCCTATTTAGCCAATCTGCCACCTGATATTCCTAGTCCCAATTTTAGCACATATAGTCCTGTTGGAACAGCAGTACAGCTTATCGCAAATTACACGAACCCTAATTTGCAACAAGGAAATAGCTTCGGTAATAATGGAATGTCTGTGGGGGCTCTTACGCAAGAATTAACTTGGACAGCTCAAGGAGATTATCACCCAGAAATTACCTTTTACACAGGCTCAACTTGGCAAAATGTGGACACTGTTTACAGCAATATCGACATCCATATTGATTCATCAGACGTATTGACTACAGCACGATATAATCGAATAAGTGAAGTTCTGACAATAGTTCTAGTTATCTTTGCTTTTGTAGAGGCAATTAAGCTAATTCATGAAAACTTCGTAAAACATTACCCAATGAGTTAATTGTCGTTCCAATACCAATAAGCAATACCTATACAGACACCAGCGGCAATCATAAAGGCAAGGATAATCAAACCGAATATTTCTGGAACAGAATTACCACTGCTTAAAGGATGGTAATAGAAAACACAAAGAACTATACAGAGAACAGCTAACACTCCAAAAATTGTTCCGAGCCAAAACCATCCCTCTGCAGCTTGACTATCATACTTTCCCATCTTATGCACTCCTCATAATAAAAAAGAAAAACCCCTCAGAGCCATACTTTTCTTTTAAAATAAGTTAGCCCGAATGCCTCAGATGACGACTTTTCACAACGAGATAAGATTTGAAAGATAAAAGTTCAGATGACGAGAAGTTCACAAAACCTTTTAGGCACAACAAACAAATTCTACATGGGACCAACAATGGCAAAAGTAACACGAATAGGCGTAACATTCCCACCCGAACTCCTCAAAGACTTCGACGAAATCACCACAAAAATGGGCTACGAAAGCCGTAGCAAAGCCATCCAAGACGCCGTTAGACTCTATGTTTCCGAGCGCAAATGGGTTAAAGAAGAGAATGCCCAGCAAACAGGCGTTCTATTGATGGTTTACGACCACGACACAAAAGGACTAGAAAGCGACCTTACCGAAGCACAGCATCACCATACAGAGATGATTACCTCAAGCATGCACATACACCTCGGCGAGCACGACTGCCTCGAAGTCATCGCCGTTAAAGGCAAGGGCTCAGAAATCAGGCACCTAAGCGACCACTTAGCCTCAAGAAGAGGAGTAAAAATCCTCAAATCAATGATAGTTTCCGTTTAACTCTTCACTTCAAACATTCGTTCCAACGAAGCGCGAGCTTTCTTGGCAACTGCTTCAGAAACATTAACCACATTCTTTTCCTCTTTTAAGGCCGAATAGAGCCTGTCAAGAGTGGTAAGCTTCATGTTGGGGCAGACGGCGCCTTCGTAGGCGAGATAGAAGTTCTTCTTTGGGTTCTCTTTGCGTAGGCGATGAAGTATGCCTTCTTCGGTACCGATGATAAAGTCTTTGGCAGGGGATTCTTTGGCGTAACGGCATATTTTGGAGGTGCTGCCTATGAAGTCGGCTACTTTGCGCATTTCTGAGCTGCATTCAGGGTGAACTAAGGCTACTGCGTTCGGATGTTGCATCTTTAGAACTTTTACATCTTCAGGTTGAAACAGAAGGTGAGTTGGGCAGAACCCGTTGGATGGAATGGGTATTAATTTTTTGCCTGTTTTTTCGCTAACATACTCTGCTAGGTTTTTGTCAGGGCCAAACAAGATTGTGTCGGCATCGAGGGAATTTATGACTTCAACTGCGTTGGCGCTGGTGCAGCAAACATCGCATTCAGCTTTGCATGAAGCCAACGTGTTAACATAAAGCACTACGGGCGCGTTTGGGTATTGTTTTTTGGCGCGTTTAATTTCATCGACAGTTAACATCTGTGCCATTGGACAACGTGCGCCTAAACATGGCAAAAGCACTTTTTTGCTGGGGTTTAAAATTGCTGCGGATTCAGCCATGAAATCTACTGCTGAAAAAACAATTATTTCAGCTTCCTTTTCTTCGGCGGCTTTGCGGCTGAGTTCGATGCTGTCGCCTACATAATCGGCTATATCTTGGATTTCTGGACGCTGGTAGTTATGAGCCAAGATAATGGCTTTTTTTTCTTTTTTGAGTTTTTGGATTTTATCCGATAAATCCATGTTTTCGCCTTGTTTAGAATTAAACGTGAAAAAATAGAAGGGAGAGTTAAAAGATATATGCTTTTACCCTCTTAGGTGGACTTTGAACCCTAAAAAGCATAGAAAATTGTTCTGCTAGTCTTTTCTGCGAAAGGGTTTATCAAAAACCTCTGCTAACAAAAAGTGGAGCGCCCATTACCTTATATTTAGAAGGCATCTTTACTGAATAATAGGTTGATTGGTTTGACTGTTGATGCAACTAGAACAAAAAAGCCAAAGCTGCCTAAGAAACGGTTACTGAAAAAAATTAACCGCAGATAAGCATCATTGAGAATTTTCATGTTTCATTTGTTTTGAAAATATATTGGCGAGGCTGTCTTCCAAAAAATTTTTGCAATAAGAAAGAAAAAATAATAAAAATGGTTTTTGGGTCAGCTTACTATTTGGCAGATGCTAAATACTTTAGGTGGAAAGGTTTAATCACTATTCCGCCCTTCAAATCCGCATTGAAAGTTTGGCTTTCAACGACCCAATTCGACATTTCTGAATCAAGAGACCTGATAAACCCGGCGAAGTTTTCAAAGTTTTCATGAAGCGAAATGCAAACTGTATCCCACCCCATGCCTCTGCCGTCTAAAGCTAGAATCACGTTGGATTGTTTCTTGAACCATTCTTTCATACTCTTTAATGCCTCAGTCTTCTCCTCGCCAGTTGCATACTTTAGTTTGCTTTTCAAAAATGTTATAGCGGCAATTTCAAACCCTATTTGGCCAAATTTGGGGATAACTGTGTACCCTTCGATAAAGTTTTCTTCCAACATGGCTCTTCTGCGGGTCACTGTGGGCTGAGAAACACCTAAGGCTTTTGCAAGCTGCCTGTCGCTTCTGTGTGAATCCTTCATAAGCTCGAACAGAATCTTGTAATCTATTGGTTTTAGCTCTTTCATTACAATCAACTTTAACGATTTTTACTATCCATAGCACTTTTTGACATCATATATAAACATCATTGTTGAATAACCAAAAAACTATCCAAGTGCAACAGGGAGACAACAACAGGAACTCTTAAGAGAAAAAACCGCTTTTAAGTTGCAGGAGCCCCAAAAAGATGCCAATTCAAATGTTAGATGAAGTAGAAAAGGAAATTACCCATTTTCTAAGCGATTTAATTCGGATAAACACAACTAATCCGCCAGGCAATGAGACGGCAGCTGCCGAATTCATCGCCCAATACTTGGCACAGGAAGGTTTTAAAACGGAAATTATCGAGTCAGCACCAGGCAGGGGCAGTGTAGTAACTCGGCTTAACGGCTCAGGCGAAAAACCTAACCTTCTTCTTCTTTCACACATCGATGTTGTGGCAGCAAACCCGGCTGAATGGACAGTTGATCCGTTTGCTGGAATAGTAAAGGACGGCTACGTTTATGGTAGAGGCGCTTATGACATGAAAGGCATGACCGCCATCGAAGTTTTAACTCTCTTGCTTCTCAAAAGAAACAAAGTTCCGCTTAAGGGTGACGTTGTTTTAGCGGCGACTGCTGATGAGGAAAAAGGTGGCGAAGAAGGAGCAGGGTACCTTCTTAGGAATCATAGAGAAAAAGTTTGGTGCCCGTTCATCCTCAATGAAGGCGGAGGACTAGCAATTCCACAGAAAAACGGTAACGTTTACCCAGTTCAGACGGCTGAAAAGGGAATTTTATGGTTTAAAATTAAAGCCAAAGGCACCCCTGGACACGGATCTACGCCAAATATGGCAGACAACGCCATTTTACGCATGAACAAAGTCATAACTAAACTTGGGGAATACCAGCCTGAAACATTATACGTGCCCACACTTAAGCGCTATTTAGAAGAAATAGCAAAAATTAACCCTGAGCTTGAACCCTCTTTTTCACGTTTACTAGGAAACCCAAAGCAAAGCGAACAAATCCTCGATGAATTGGCAAAAACAGACAAAGCGTTAGCTGAAGAAATCAGACCCAGAACCAAAACCACTCTGACTCCAACTATTATTCACGGCGGAATAAAAGAGAACATTATTCCTTCTGAGTGTGAGGCAGTTTTTGATTGCCGAGTTTTGCCAGGTCAAAGCGTAGATGAAACGCTTAATCAAATCAAAGGGTTGCTGAAGGATGTGGGCTTGGACAAATTAAGTTTTGAAATCATCCAAATGCATGACGGTAACGAATCCACTACGCAAACGCCCCTCTACAATGTTATTGACGATGTTTTGCGTGAGTTTGAACCTTGCTGTGGGGTGACGCCGACGTTGACAACGGGTGGGACTGATTCTCGCTTCTTTAGGGAAACGGGTAGCGTATGTTACGGTTTTCATCCGATGCGACCAGATGAGCCTAATAATTTGCTGGAAAAGCGGATGCATGGCATTGACGAACGCATAACTATCGAGAATCTTGTTTTTGGCACGAGCATCTTCTATGAGACTGTTAAGAGATTCATGACTTAACAATTCTCCCATCTTCTTTTGATTTCTTAACAGTTCAATATTTATTCTCATTCAACATAATACAAGCCTGTTTGAGAGGTAACCCTAACAATGCTCGGTGGACAAGCTTTAGTAAAAAAGGAACTCCCAAACTTAAAAGCCTCTAAAACTATCGGTTTAATTTCAGACACTCATGTTCCCAAAAGAGCTTTAGGTATTCCGAAGAAAGTTTTTGAAATCTTTGAAAGCGTAGATTACATTATTCATGCTGGCGACTTGGTTGAGTTGGCTGTGGTGGATGAGTTGGAGCAGATTGCACCTGTTTTAGCGGTACACGGCAACATGGATGGGTTAGAAACCGCAAATGCCCTTCCAACGCTTAATTTCCTAAACGTCTTCGATTGGAAAATTGCAGTTTCGCATGACCAGAACGCTTTTCAGGAACTGAATAAAACAAGCCAAACATCTGGAAAAATTGGGTTTGATGTTTTTGTTTACGGGCATACACATGTTGCGAACATTAGGTGGGAAGGAAGACTCCTCTACATTAATCCGGGTAGCCCAACTGACCCCTCCTCTGTTATGGGTAAGCCTTCAGTGGGATTGCTAAAAATAACTAAAGAAGCAATAACGCCGCAAATAATTGACCTTTAACGCAAAAGAGGTCCAATAAAAAGTGCATAAAGCGTTATTCCAAAGATTAGAGCGGTAACCCAAATTGTGAGGGTTTTTAGCATAAATTTTTTCCTTCTAATGCATCCTTGGATGTTCTTTTTAAATCGCCAAGAGGCAACTATCCAAATACCCAACGATAAAGCTGAGGCTCCGAGGATTCCATGAATTATCCCAATGATCGACACTGCTCCCAGGGGGTTTTTAAAAATGTATTGTGGTATCACAGCAAGAACTAAAGAGGGAATCATGATAGCAAAAACCGTTGAAAGATGCAAAATAAGGGCTGTTGCCATGGTAAGTCCATGTTGTCTAAACTTTAATTTTTTCTTCAAGAAGTAGCCATAGCTGAGCAAAAATAGAACAATAATTTGAATTATTAAACTTGACGTGATGATGAGAGCGGTAGGGTTATTTAAGAGGGTCATTAACGCCACAGCGTATCAATAAAAAAATCTATGTATAAAGATTACTTTCACTTACCTCTCCCCAGAAACAAACATAAGTTTCGGCAACCACCTTAAAAGCAAAAACAGCAAAAGGGGTGTTGAGGAAAAATACATGGAACATTGTAAAAACCCCTGGAAAGACACCTGCACAAGCGAAAACATAAAACTCTACATCCAACTAAAAGGCGAAAACTTGCCCATATGCCAACAATGCTGGAGCAAAATTGCAGAACAAGAAGAGGAATGGTAAAGATGGAAAACTTCAGCGCCAATAGTGCAAGGTCTTTCATTGGAAGAAATGTGAACCTGCACCTAAAAGATGGGGCGGTTATAATAAACGTACAATTGACGAAAATTCACAGAGGCGTAGGAAAAAACAATAATGTAATAGAGTACTCTTTATCCGGTAACCACAAAGTTACTCGTGTGCCACTTAGAAACATTGCATGGGCAGAAATGCTTAATATGAACTTTATGAAAAACCCCGCCTGAAAATTCTCAAATTATAGATAAAAACACAAATACTCGCCATAACATTCATCCGTTTATGCGCTGCTCAAACTGTGGAGTATGCTGCACAGAAACCGAAATGCTGCTCTCCAAAAAAGACATTAAACGCTTAGAAAAGAAGGGTTTTAGCCAAAACCAATTCGTAAACTACGATGAGCAAGGCTACGCAGTGCTAAAAAATCGTGATGGTCACTGTGTCTTCTATGACCTTAAAAATCGTCAGTGCAGCGTTTACGTGGACCGACCCGCAGGATGCAGAGTTTATCCAGTGATTGTTCATGAAGAAAAGGGAATAATTTTAGATAATATTTGTCAATCAAGAAAGTCGATAACTCAATTGGAGAAAAATTTTAAAGGGAAACGGGTAATTAAGTTACTTGAAGAGATTGATGCTGAAGCATTAGAAAGGCGTTCTTGAAAGTTTCTTATGATCTGTGGTTTGTAGCGTTTGCTTGTTTGCATTGCCAACATGCTACAATTGTGTGTTTTTGAGCGTCCACGTCATTATTTGGTACCATGCTTGTTCTTACAAGGTTGCCACAGTAGTCGCAAATGAGTTGTATTTCGGCAACGCGTTCATTGTTTTGAAGAACTTTGATGGGCAAAAATTTACTTTCCTGATTTGGTGGCTTTTTCGTTTGCCATTAGGTACTCGATGTATTCTTTTATTGTGCGGTTTGTTTCTTTTGCTTTTCTTCTGATGTCTTCATGGAGTTTATCGGTAACAGTTATGCATTTGTATCCTTTTCGTGGCAAAAAATATCTCCTCATGTCCTTTTTCTTTGGTGACGGATATTAAGCCGTACTTTACGGTACTTAACCATTCTATAAATATATAATTAGCGGTGAGTTAGCGATGTATTGTTGCTACTGTTATTTTGTCAAACTTTAAATAAATGTACGTTCGGTAACTATGATTTAGAGAGGGAACCTGAACGCCGAAGAAAGGCTATAAAAGCATCACTGTGAAGACCGAGGTTTACGATTACTTTTTTAATGAATGGCTCAAAGTCAAAGATGAATACGCAATAAAAAAGGGCATACATAGCTTCTCAGCCTATATCACTTACCTTTTGGCTCAGCTGATAAATGAAGACAAAAAATCTTCCAAAGAATAAACCCCAGAAAATCCCTACAACTTTAAATAAGCCTTGAACTGACTTAGCAAAGGTGAAAAGTTATGTCTTGCTCAGTAATTGTTGGCGCCTTCTGGGGAGACGAAGGCAAAGGAAAAATAATCTCGTACTTAGCACTAAAAGATAACCTTGATTTCTGTGTTAGAACTGGCTCAGTTAATGCTGCCCATACGGTTTGGTTTGAAGGCAAAAAATATGCGTTACACATGGTGCCTGCTGCGTTTATAAATCCCAAAACGCGTTTGCTGATTGCTGCAGGTGCAAACGTTGATGTTAAAACATTTTTTGATGAAATGGCGCTTACCCAAGTCGACGCAAAACGGATGGGCATAGATCAGAACGCTTCCATAATTGAGCAGAAACATTGTGAACAAGACAAGGCGAGTGCTGTTAACAAGGGCATTGGAACTACAGGCAGGGGTGTTGGACCTGCGTTGGAGGAGCGGGTTAGGCGCACGGCTAAACTTGCCAAAGATATTCCTGAACTCAAACCCTATCTTGCCGATGAAATAGGTGAAGTTAATGATGGGTTGGATGCTGGCAAAAGTGTGCTTCTTGAAGGTACTCAAGGCTTTATGTTGTCGCTTTTCTTAGGCGGCGGCTACCCTTACGTGACTGGACGAGACACAGGTGCATCTGCTATTGCCTCTGAAGCTGGTGTTGGACCAACAAGAGTTGACGACGTCATCATAGTTTACAAGTCCTTCATGACCCGTGTTGGTGCTGGACCTTTACCCGGCGAAATAACCAAGGAAGAAGCTCTGAAGCGAGGTTGGTTTGAGGTTGCTGCTGGAACAGGCCGCGACCGACGCAGCGCACCATTTGACTTTGACTTAGCCAAGAAAACTGCAAAAATAAACGGCGCCACCCAAGCTGCTATGACAAAACTCGATTGCATTTATCCAAGCTGTAAAGGTGCCCGAAAATACAATGACCTACCCAAAGAGGCAAAGGATTTCATAAAAGAAGCAGAAACCCGAACCGGTGTCCCCATTGTCTTCATCGGAACAGGACCAGATGCCCTCGACCTAATAGACCGCAGGCCATAGCAACTTTTATTTTCCTATTTGTTAATCCTCTTTCGAGGCAAAGTCATGTTAACGTCTAATGGGACCAGCAAAGCCTCAGCCAGCATTCTCATAATGATCTTCGTTGCAGGATTGCTCGCTGGAGGATTATTGTTCTTTTATATTAATTATCAGCAGGTTTCTACTCTAAACCGTTTGCAAAGTGAGGTTTCAGCTCTGCGAGGTTTCCAAAATGCTACTACTCAAAACATCACCATATTAGAGAATGGAACTTCGCTATCGGATCTTTACGCTAATTTGCGGTCGTCAGTGGTTTTGGTTCAGGGTGATACAAGTGATGGAGGCGTTCAGGGCTCAGGCTTTGTTTACAACTTTGCTGGCCAAACCGTTGTTTTAACCAATTACCATGTTGTTCAAGGTACATCCAATTTAAGCGTGACTTTTTCCGATGGTCATGGTTATGGAGCTACTGTTTTGGGAACTGACTCTTATTCCGATTTTGCAGTTGTTTCCGTAAATGATGCCCCTGCCTCTGAGTTTAAGCCCATCACGATTGTCAGTTCTTCTGGTTTGCGTGTAGGCGAACCAGTCATTGCTATTGGAAATCCCTATGGACTCGTTGGTTCCTTAACCACAGGCGTTGTGAGTGCAACAGGCAGAACAATCACGGAAAATGCTTCGGGCGGATTTGCAATCGCCAACATAATCCAAACTAGTACTCCTATTAATCCTGGAAACTCGGGTGGTCCACTGCTCAACTCCGTTGGAGATGTCGTAGGTATAACCGCTGCGATTGTTTCTGACTCTCAAGGGTTAGGTTTCGCTATCCCCTCGGATACAATCCTAAGAGAAGTGTCATCTTTGATTACAACAGGCTCCTATCGTGGGCACTCTTATCTGGGCGTCATTGGAACTGACATGGATTATAGTACTGCTCAAAAACAAGGTGCAAGCGTTACTTATGGTTGGCAACTTTCTAGTATAAACAGCGGAGGACCATCAGACGGAAAATTACTCGTGAATGATATCATAATCGCGATGGGCGTCCAAAATGCAAATGGTTCCGTTACAAACCAGCAAACCATTAAAAATAACGATGACTTAGCAAGCTACTTAGAACAAAACACCCTTCCGGGCAACACTTTAGTTTTAAAGGTTGTTCGGGGAAACAGCCAGATCGATGTCACTTTGACATTGGGAACTCGACCTGTACCGGCAAGTTGATTTTTTTTATTACTTTCTTTTTAGAAGAAGTATTGATAATCAATATTGATGTATGGAAAGATACATTAAGGCTTACCAGTGCAAGGATAGATTTAACACTGCTATGTAAGAGGACACGTTGGCAGCTATAGCGAGGGGGAACATGAGATGGATGAGTTAGAGGGTGTACTGAAAGGACAGAAAATAGCCTATTTCTCTATGGAAGTGGGCTTAACAAGTGAGATTCCCACATATGCGGGCGGTTTAGGCACATTGGCAGGGGATGCTATCCGTTCAAGCGCAGACCTAAAACTTCCCCTCGTTGCGGTTACGTTAATCAGTAAACGAAATTATTTTAAACAAACCCTTGACCAAAACGGACGACAATTCGAGCAACCTCGAGAGTGGAATCCTGAAAAATTCATGACTCTTCTTCCAAACGAAGTTTTCGTCCAAGTTGAAGGGCGCACAGTTAAGGTTAGAGCATGGCTCTACAAGTACCGAAGCATCATTGGTGGAGTAGTTCCAGTTCTGTTTCTTGATACTGATTGTGAAGGAAACACCCCTGAAGATAGGGAGATAACCTTTTACCTCTATGGCGGAAATGAGCGGTACCGTCTCAAGCAGGAGGCGATTTTGGGGTTTGGTGGGGTGCGGATGCTTGATGCTTTGGGTTTTAAGGTAAGAAAATACCACATGAATGAAGGACATTCTAGTCTTCTGTCGGTTGAGCTTTTATGTAAGTGCGGAGGGGACGCAGATAAGGTTCGAGAACTATGCATTTTCACCACACACACCCCGGTGGAAGCTGGGCATGACAAATTCGGCTACGATTTAGTGGCGGAAGTTCTGCAGACCGCTGATTTAGCTATGTTAAAAGAGTATGGCGGTTGCGAGCGGCTGAACATGACCTCCTTAGCGTTGAATTTGAGTAACTATGTTAACGGCGTAGCTAAGCGTCATCAAGAAATTTCGAGCAAAATGTTCGCGGGCTACGAAATCCATGCTGTAACCAACGGGGTTCACTCTTTTACTTGGACCGGGGAGAGTTACCGTAAAGTTTTTGATAAATACTTGGTTGGTTGGGCAATTGAGCCTGAGTTGCTGGCGAAAGTGGACATTATTCCTGATTGTGAAATTTGGCAAGCCCACGAAGAACAAAAACAAGTCTTAATTGATTATGCAAACCAAGCTACAAACGCCAATCTGGGCGTAGATGTGTTAACTTTGGGGTTTGCGCGAAGGGCAACTGAGTACAAGAGGCCAACTTTGCTGTTTTCAAATCTTGACAGGCTACGTGCGATCAGCCGAAAAGGGAAGTTTCAAGTTATATTTGCTGGCAAAGCGCACCCCCGAGATGAAGGTGGAAAACGGCTCATCGAACAAATCTACAGTTACGCCAAACAACTCAAAGATGACATTGAAATTGTGTATTTGGAAGATTACAGCATGAACATCGCATCCAAGATGGTTGGAGGCGTTGATGTTTGGCTTAACACTCCCTTGCGTCCGATGGAGGCTTCTGGAACTAGCGGCATGAAGGCTGCCCACAACGGCGTCATAAACTTCAGCGTCCTCGATGGCTGGTGGATTGAAGGCTGGATCGAAAACCTCACCGGTTGGGCAATTGGACCCCACTCCACCGAAAACATAGGCAACCAAGACCTCACCTCAAAAGAAGCCGAAGACCTCTACAACAAACTAGAATACGTCATCACCCCCATGTTCTACGACCGGCACGACGAATGGATAAAGATGATGAAGAACTCCATCGGCAAAATTGCGTATTACTTTAACAGCCATCGAATGATGCGTCGTTACGTAACCGATGCATACCTATAGTTTACTATTGGCGACAAAGTTTTTTTTCCATTTATATGTATATTTTTGACGGTTGTCTTGCAACACTTTTTTTTGTTTTCAATTGTTGTTGCAACTGGCCTGCAGAATGCAGCAGCAACAACAACAACAACTTCTCTGGCTCTAAACGGCTCAAATTAATGCTGTAATTTGAATTAGTTTTGATAGATGATGCTGTTGATGTGCAAATCGTTGTTGTATCATCATTATCATCATCTTCTCTTAGCTTATATTATTAATTAGCTGTTAAGTCTGAGGTCTAGAAGTTTTTGAAAGAAGAAGGACATTTTCCTGTAGGCACAGCAGTTCTTCTTCTTTTAACTAAATAGTCAAAAACCAAATTAGCTCTTTTGTTGTTTGTTTGGGTGTGTTTTGCGAATATTTTAAATAGTTGTAAATCTGATTGTATTTACAGAGCGTTATGGCACCAACTTGTTCCATCTCCTCACCCTTAAGTCAAAGCCAAAGAGACATTTGGCAACTAATCAGTACAGGCCTTTCCGTAACCAAAATCGCTGAAAAACTCAAAACCACCCGCCAATACGTCAACCAAACCCGAATAGCAACAGAAGCTAAACTAGCAACAACCCTTCTAGACGTCGCACAAGTCAACGACCTCCAAATAACAAAACTATACCCCAAGCAAGCCATACTCCTTGGCTACCACCCGGAATTAAAAAAGAAAGCCATTATTACCTACACCACCAGCCACGGGCTCAAAGTATGGTACTGGCACGACAACCCTCAAGAAGTCACAGACACAACCTTCCTAAACCAAACAAGACAATACCTAATCGATATCGCTAAAGAACGAGGAATAGAAATCGACGGCTCTAAGTCAATTCATCCTGCCAAACTAGCACACATGATTTTCTCACAACTTATTCCAGAGTTGAAAACATGACAGTAAAGAAGAGTTTGGAAAATCGCATTCGAGGTTGGTTTCCCAAAGAGCCCGTCTTTGGCAGCACTCAAACCAAGAGTAACGCACATATTAGCAAAGAAATTACGGAAACAAAAAGAATCGGTTTAAGGATTCTTGACGTTATCGGAATTACTCTGTTGGGATTCTCCAATTTACGTTTATTTGGTTGACACTCATGCATGGCGTCTGGCATGGGTTACGAATGTGTCTTTTGTTGTTATCGGAGTAATTGCAATCGCTTTGACTATTTTCATTTGGGGAAGAGCCCGAAGACAAATGAGTTGAAAACATGAACCTGAAGAGCAGCATTATCAATTTTATTCGAGGATGGCTTCCCCAAGAACCAATTTTGCCCGCCCACGCTCTGCCAAACCAAAAGAAAACAGGCAGAATACGATTAATTTTGCTAAACGTGTTGATATGTTTTCTAGCAATTGCTGGTTTGTTGTCAGCTATGATACTTATTGACTCATGGATAAAACTTGTCCTTTTAGGCTCAATTTTGGTTGGCGGATTAGTTTGGCGTTTCACTCATGGAAACGTAAAGAAACCCCTAAAATTTTTTGTAATTGTAGTCCTTATTTTCTCGATAAGTTTTACTGCTGTTGAATTCAATTTGACTTGGAATGCGGGTTATCCGCCTACTTATACATTAGCTCAACCGGGTATCACTATTTCAAAAGCAAATATTCTAAACACCTCTCTAACCCAGATTGTGCAAGACATCGAAAGAACACCTGCCTACGAGCTTCTAACAATCCAATTTGGAGCTACGACCGCTGAGACAATCAAATTGGACACAGCATTTCCTTCTCGTGGTGGATTGGTCCAAGTGGATTTTTACGGAAAGAACTCAGACGCATATTTTTACTTCAGTTCAAGTTCTGGTAATCCTTACCATGTGAACGTTGGCAGTTCCAAAACTACTTTGACCACTAGATTCCATCCGCAAGCACAGCCAGCCAAAGACTCATTTTCTCAAATTGATGACTTAGGTCTTCAATGGTTCTATGATCGCTCCTTAGAGATAGCCCAAAACAGAACAGGCAGCATTCCAAAAATCGATGCGCTGTCCTTCACGATGACATTTGAAGACAATGGCTACATTGGCTTTGACAGAACACACATAAGCTATGAAGGCATAACAGTACAAATCACCGGAAGTCAACAAACAATCTTGGCAGATGGAAGTATAACTGGTCACGGGGTTCTAATTGCAGATTTTGAGCCCAACGGAACCCTAATTTACATGTCACAACCACAATAACCAAATCTTCTTGGGTATCAAGGACGATTTTAGAAAGAATTCTTATCTTCATCAGTCAATCCTCACTTTTCCGATTCTCACCATGACTCAATTGTAAAACTTGTTAATGTCCAGTTCCAAACTCTTTTCTCTATCACTTTTTAGACTATATGAAAGACGAGTGAGAAAGTAACTCTTGCTGGCTAGTCCGGTGCCTTCTTGGCCCTTGCGGCCGATTTTTAGACTGGGCTTGACCTGAGCTGCTATAGAACTGGGCATTCGCCCGTATGAGAGATTGCAGCCTGAAAGCCAGCAGGAGAAAGAAAAAAAATGGTGAGATATGTAGGAGTAGATGTTGGCAAAGCCAAATGCAGAGCAGCAATAATGAATCAAACCGGCGCCATCGAGAGCGAATTCTTCTTTGAAAACAACACTAAAGGAATAGAGTCTTTGACGTCTATGCTAACTGTTGAGGATCAGGTTGTTATGGAATCTACAGGGAATTTGTGGCTAAGCATATACGATGCATTGGATAATAGAAGCATTAAGGTAGTGCTGGCTAATCCATTGAAGACTAAAGTGATAGCTTCAGCGAAAATAAAAACTGATAAGGTGGATGCTAGGATTTTGGCGCATTTGCTGAGAGCTGATCTTGTTGCTGAAAGCTATGTTCCGCAAGGAAGCATACGTGAAATGCGAGGTTTAGTTAGGCATAGGCTGAGCTTGGTTAGAATGCGCACGGCTATAAAGAACAAGGCACATGCAATCGTTGACAAGTATAGTTATCGTTGTGAATTCTCAGATATGTTCGGTAAAGGTGGAATTGCTTGGATGAGGTCACTGATACTTAATGAGCTTGATAGACTGATTTTGGAAAACCATCTTTCGCTGATTGAATCTATTAACTTGCAGGTCGGGATGGTGGATAAAGCTATTCGAAAAATCGCTTGTGAGGATGAGGATGTTCGGTTGCTACTTAGCTTGACTGGTGTTGATGTTTATGGTGCATTGTTGATTCATAGTGAAATTGGTCCGATAACGCGGTTTAGTAGTTATAAGAAGTTGATTTCTTGGGCTGGTTTGGCTCCGTCGGTGCATCAATCTGGGAATGTTGAGTATACTGGTAGGATTACTAAGCGTGGTTCTAGCTTGTTGAGGTGGGTTATGGTTGAGGCTGCGAGGACTGCTGTGCAGTATCATGAGAAATTGGCTGGGTTTTATGAGCGTGTGAGGGCTAGGCGTGGTGATCAGAAGGCTGCTGTTGCTGTTGCTTGTAAGATGCTTAAGATTGTTTGGTTCATGCTAAGTAGGCGTGAGGTCTATAGCTGTGCTAATACGAGGCGTTATGGAGAAAAGCTAAAAAAGATTGGTGCGTAGTTTGGTTTACTGGCTTTCAGGATAAGTTGGTCGCTGGCTTAGAGAACCGTCTTTCATGAGAGAAGGCATCGAAAAAACCGCTGATTAATTCAATGACCTTTTTAACGTAGGCTGTTATAATTCTCTTTTGTCAAGAAATGTTGACTTGGATTAGTCAAGATTTCTTTACGAATAATCTTTTATGTAATCCAAATTTGTTATTAATTATGAGCAATTTAACTAAGAGTTTCTCGTTGCTAATTATACTAGTTTTAGCAGCGTCAATAGTGATCATAGTTAAACCTTCAAGTGCTCAAACAGCCACTTCTATGCCTTCAAATATTCCTATACCTGTAAGACCAGAGTTTACCTTACAACTTATTGGTCCGCCTTTTGTTGAGAATACCACTTATTCATTAGACCCCAATACGGGACAAATTGTTGCAAACATTGGCTACACTAACCCATTCAGCATTGTTGAAATAATTATCAAGAATCAACCTTTTACTCCATTTAACGACAATCAAGGTAATCCTATTTCAATGTTCTATAATGTTCAAGTGGCAGTTCATAACCAAACAGATAGCTGGATTAGTCTTTATGACCCGATTCTGGCGACCTTGCACCAAGCACTGCTGATTCTGATTACACCAATATATCATTGTGGTTGAATAACGGTCCGCTTCCTGTCGGAACTACTAATATTGATGTTCAAGTCGAGGCATTCATAGGTTATGTTCATAAAAGTAATGAGGGATATCTTGCGGGTTGGGTATTTACTGGTGAATCAAACGGTTGGAACACGCAAACAGTAACTGTACCTTCTAACACTCCCTTAAGTGTTAATTCACCAAACACAACTAACTCAATTGGCAACCTAATCACTATACCTTTGAGTACATTAATTGCGATTTTTACAATATTCTTAACCATTATCGTTGTTCTGGCACTTGCTTTTTAGAAAACATCGAAACCCAGATAAAGTAAATCACCCGACCTTTTCCCATTAGTTCTAAATTCTTTTAAGCAGAATCACGTAATTATTTATTGATTATTCGGGGTGCAACTCTTGGACAAAAAAAACCTTTTAAACCGTTTAGTTGGAGGTTTGGGTAGTTTAGGAATATCTTTCATGTTTTTTGGTATTTTTTTCTGGTTATTTACAAACCTCAGTTTTTCATATTGTATTACATTTGAAATTATCGGCATTAGTCTATTGTTGGTGACTATCGTTCTATACTTTGCAAGACGTGATTTAATAATGTCTGAAACAAAACAGACTCCTTCCTACAATTCCCCTCCTCCACCCATTTGAGAATTTATCCTTAGAAATATTACCTCAAAAAATATTACCCAATCTGTTACAAGCGGGAGCGCAGCAAGCAGGTAGATGCACCCTAACTGTACTTGGCTAACGACGAGTTTTCTTTAATTCTTCTTCGGCTTTTTTAGCTTGATATTCTACTTCCGTTGCATCCGCAAAACGGTACAAGCGGCTATAGAGGTTATAACGTTGATAATCGCGCATCTCTTTTCGGTAATGTTCTCTTTTTCGTTTTTTTATCTTCTGAAAGGGAATGTCCCAAATTGTGGAGCCACAATAAACGATAGAAGTAATAACCTGCATAACAGGAAAAAACAAAAAAAAACAGCACTTAAAACAATCCCTAAAATCGTATTCATCAAAAAGAAAACGACAGCTGTGGGCAGCCAAATCGCTAAACATAAGCCGCTCAGAGCCATGTTCAATTTTTTGTATCCCATAACTTTGTTGATAATCACAACTTGCTTTTGAAGTTAATCCTGCAGCGACCCTTTAAGTCACTAGTTTGTTGTCTGCTTGGAATCAAAGTTAGTTCGGGTTGATTTTTTATGTACCGACACGACCGTACCATGGTCATTGTTAGGACACATACAACCACTAAAATGAGCAATCAAGTTAGTTAGCCAATAAAGCAGCGTATTTTACAGAGTTGTTTCAAGCTTCATGTTGTCCAAAAAGAAAATACTTCCAAATTCTCTTTTTCAAATTGCTTTTTCAGAAATGCCTTAACCTCGTCCTCGTCCAAGTTCAAAATTCCATTCTTGTCTTTATGTAAAGGTATACCAGTTTCTCTTAATGTTCCACCCTTTGGAAAATCAAAAAACATAAAATAACGCTTATCATGCAACATTATAATTCTCAGTGTTGAAAGTTCTCTGTTTGGAGAGAGGCCATTTTGCTCAAGAATAAAAGTTATTGACAGCGGTTTCTTTTCCCTAACTAGTCGTTTGTATTCTTCCCAATCTCTTATTCTTACATGACCTTCATCCATCTGATTCGCCATCAATAGTCAGCTTAACCCTCGCCACAAGCAACACCGCAATCCATGGCGTTCACGTATTTTTCAGCGTCTTTTCCTTGTTCTTGAAAGGACCATAAATAATTTCGTATTGAGGGTGCGTTTCCTTGTTAGGCTCTATTTCGCTATCAAATACGGTAGGTTTAAATTTTTCTTTTAATCCAACGTACAGCTTCATGATTGTTACTCTTTGAGTTCTGTAATTAGCGCCCGAACTTGGGCCTCGATTTGGTCTCTGATTTCTCGAACTTTCTCTATCGGCTTTCCTTTTGGGTCTTCAAGGTGCCATTCGATTGTTGGTTTAAAGAAGGGTCCAGGGCAGACTTCTTGGTCGTTGCAGCCCATTGTTACAACCAGGTCTGCCTCGTTTGCCATTTTTGCGGTTATTAGTTTTGGCTTATTCATTGAGATGTCGATGCCTTTCTCCTTCAAGACCTCTGCTACTACAAGGTTAACTTTTTCTGCAGGCTTGTTGCCGGCACTGGACGCGATTACTTTTTCGTTTCCGTATTTGGTGGCGAAAGCCTCTGCCATTTGGCTTCTACCCGCATTCTCCACACAGACGAACAGTATTTTTTTCATCATTCATTCTCCTTACCTTTGAAATACTTCTTTCTTGTCCAGAATGCGACGTTCACAAGCTTATCATGACATGTACTTCTATTAGCAGTCCGATGACTGCTGCGAAGGCGATTTGTGAAGAACGATAGATGCGGCTTAGGTTCAGAAGGTACACACATGTCAATTGCCTGAGCGCGTTTCTTTCAGTTTTCTAATTAATTTTCGGGTTTCTATTTTCGAGGGGTGTGTGATTGCTTTTGCAGGGCATATTTCATCGCAACCGTTGCAGAGAACTACGCAATTGTTTGGATTTTTCACGACAGGTATTTTTTTGCCTTTGTTTTCTTCAAATGTATATGTGCCTAATTTGCAGTAGTCTACACATTTTCCGCAGCTCACACATTTTTCATAGTTTATTGTTGGAAACCAAGGTATCTTGCTTCGAGGGATTCCGTGCCATGTCTTCTCGGGCATGCTCGTAACTTCCATTGCTACTTCATTACAATATAGCAACTTTTAAATATTGTTATAGATTATAAATAATAAGCATGCCCAATAACTCGGAAAACAATTACCGATTTAAATCGACAGTTTTTCATGCCCTTGCCGATCCAGTAAGACTGGAAATACTAGCCTATCTTAGGGATGGAGAAAAATGCGTTTGCGAGATATCCCCTCACCTTAACCTTATTCAACCGCTTGCTTCACGTCATCTAAAAATCCTCAAAGACGTTGGAATAGTTAGATGTCGAAAAGAAGGAACAAAACGAATGTATTCAATCGTAGACTCCAAAATCTACAATGTAGTGGACGCATTAGAATCTGGTCTTGTTAATACCTTAACCAAGGAAATATTTGAAAAAATAACCTGCACTTAAGAGGTAAATGATTTGAAAAAAAAAGAAGTTAAGAAAGTCGTTCAAAAGGCATATTCCAAAATAGCCACAAACAGCAATTCTAGCTGCTGCCAATGTGGTTGCGGAACCTTAGATGAAAAAACTATCAAAAAATTGTCTAAAAGCGTCGGGTACTCTGAAGAAGAAATGAGCGCTGTTCCAGAAGCTAATCTTGGTTTAGGTTGCGGTAACCCAACTGCTTTTAGCAACATCAAAGAGGGCGATATTGTGCTTGATTTGGGTAGTGGCGCTGGATTTGACTGTTTTCTATCCTCAAAGAAAGTGGGCAAAACAGGTAAAGTCATAGGATTAGATATGACTGAAGAAATGGTGACTAAAGCAAGGAGTCTTGCAAAAAAACATCAATACTTGAATGTTGAATTCAAGCTTGGTGACATCGAAAAAATGCCCCTTGATAATGACTCAGTTGACGTAATAATTAGCAATTGTGTCATTAACTTAGCCCCCGACAAGTTAAAGGTGTTCAAAGAAGCTTATCGTGTCCTTAAAATCGGGGGCAAAATGTACGTTTCCGACATCGTTCTTCTGGGTAAGCTTACTGAAGAGCAATTAAATAATGAAGACTTGCTTTCGGGTTGTGTTGCAGGTGCTTTGCAGAAGGAAGATTATCTGAAAAAGATTGAGCTGGCAGGTTTTAAGGTAAACGTTATCTCTGAAGACAAGGAAATAAGCAAGACCCAGTATAACGGAATAGCTCTTGAGAGTCTAAAAATTGAAGCATTAAAGTAATCCAGCCTTTATTTTTATTATAAATAATTGTGCCCTTGACAATGAAGGTAAAATTCGAAAAAGCGATGCTTCCTCTCGATTAACTAAAAGGAAAACAAAGCTCCTAAATCAGCTAACCCTTTTCCATTGAAACTGGTTTTGCGAGTTCTTTGAGTAATCTTTTGCATCCAACGAGTAGTTCTTGGAGCTACACATCTTCGTCTTCTTCTTTCTCTTGCTTAATTTTGCTGAAGCTTAACGGGGAAACTGAGTAATGAACGACTTCGCCGCGCCGATTCATCACAGCTAAGATTAGTTCTTTCTTTTGGCTTTTACATTTGGATAGTGCATCTGCTAGGTCGTTTACAGGGACTGGTTTGCCTTCTTGGGTAATCATGATGAGGTAGGGTGCGGTATCTTTGCCATAGGTTCCTCGTTCGTATATGCGGAAGTCGATGGCGCCGCCGAAGCCTTCGCGAACGACGTAGCCGCGGCCTCGGAGGTCACGGTAAACCAGATAGTTAACCCAGGCGTTGTCGTTTTGTGCTTCGTAACAGTGCAAAAGGCTTTGAAAATCGGTGGATTTGCCGTTTTCGTCTTTTACTTCAAGCATGGCTTTGTCTAGAAGGTACAGCGACTCGTAGAAGGTGAGTGTGAAAACTTTATTCTCCAATGTGCCGTAGCCTCTTGAAGAGAGCGCGTCGATGTTGCTTTGTTCGGAAACGATGACGCCTTTCTCAGCGAGGATACCGTTGGTTCGGAATTCCACTGGAGCCTTCTTGAATTCACTCATTGCTTAGTCTCATCTTTACTCTTTTATGCTATACTTTTCCTTTTCTAAATTCGCTGAAGTCTTTGCTATAGATGACGCGGTCCTCTGTTATGATGGCTGTGACGTATTTGAGGGGGGTTGCGTCGAAGGAGGGATTCATGACTGTTACGCCATCGGGGGCGGTTTGTTGACAGCCTACGTGTGTGACTTCTTCGGCCTTGCGTTCTTCAATTTCGATGTCTGCGGCTTTGCGAGTTAAATCAAAGGTAGATTTGGGCGCGGCCACATAGAAGGGAATTTTGTGTTCATGCGCCAAAACAGCAACGCTGTAGGTGCCGATTTTGTTGAATACGGCGTCCTGCACAATGCGGTCGGCGCCTACTATCACTAAGTTAATGAGTCCTTTACTCATGACGTAGCCCGCCATGTTATCCGTAATCAAAGTGACCGGGATTCCATCGCGTTTAAGCTCGTAAGCCGTGAGCCTTGCACCTTGCAGAAGCGGCCTTGTTTCGTCAGCTATTACTTTGATTTTTTTGCCCTCTTCACAAGCCGCGCGAACGACCCCTAAAGCGGTTCCGTATTCAACGGTTGCAAGCTCGCCTGCGTTGCAATGGGTTAAAATGGTGTCGTCATCTTCAATCAAGATAGATCCGTTTTTGCCGATAGCGCGGTTTTGCGCTGCGTCTTCGTCGGCAATCTTTTGCGCCTCCGAAATAACCGCCGCTTTGAGCTCTTCAACGGTTCCCGAAACAGCTTTGACTTTGTTAAGAACTCGGTCGACGCCCCAAAACAAGTTCACGGCGGTTGGTCTTTGACGTTTAATAACTGTGCCAGCCGTTTCGAGTTCAGCTAAGAATTTTTCTTTGGTTTTTGCATGTGAATTGTAAGCTGCTAAAGCCATGCCGAACCCTGCGGCTGCACCCAAAAGTGGTGCACCTCGGACGCGTAGCATTTTTATGGCTTCAGCCATTTGGTCAACCGTTTTGATTTCGAGGGTGACTTCTTGGAGGGGAAGTTTGGTTTGGTCAGGTGTTATGACTGTTCCGTTTTGCCACTTAATCATCCGCATGTTAATACCTCAAACGTGAATGTGATACCGCATAGTTGTGGGCGGTTGTGTTAAAGATTTTCGATCCCTAACCCTTGAATTATAGAAGTAGTCGTCCTAAGGCCCCTACCGCCTACTACTTCTAAGTACGTTAAAGATTTTCTAGCCTAACGCTTGAAGCGCTGCACCAAATCAAACAGGTTCCCATACAAGTCCTCTAAAACCACATCCACACCCCACTGTTGCACTTCGGGTTTGCCGTAGAATTTTATACCTTTCGCCTTTAGTGCCTTGTATTCTTTTCTACAATCATCCGTTTCCAAAGTGAGGAAAACATGGTCTCCCGCCTGCTTACCCACAGCTTTGCGTTTGGGTTCGGTGTTCGCCACAACTAAAGTCAACTCAAGGTCTGCTTGGTCCTTCGGCGAAACAGTAACCCACCGAACGTTTTCTGCGATGATTTGGTCTTGGCGTTTTTGGAATCCGAGTTTTTCGGTGTAGAATTTTAGTGCTTCGTCTTGGTCTTTTACAAGCAGGGTTATGTGGCCTATTTTGTTCATGGACTTCACTTTGCTAAGTTAATGAAAAGAAAAGGGTTGCTTAAGTTTTGCTTAAGAAGAAGTGTCAAAGGGGGATTTTAGGTGAGTGACGACTTCAACAGGGGAGTCTTCGCCTGATTTCAGACGTTTCTTCCATTCTTCGCCGACAGCGATGAGCGAGAATATGCCGGAAACCTCAGCTTTGGATTTCTTCACCAAGTTGACGAGGGCTTCTTGGGTTTCACCGCTCTTAATCATGTCATCCACCACAAGCACTGAGTCGCGTTTTTTGATGGATTCTTTGGGGATATAGAGAGTGACGGTTACTCCTGAATCTCTACCTAAAATATAAGTTTCCTCGAGGAACGCTTTTACACCGACTTCTTTGTTACGTTTTGCAACAATAAGGTTAACACCCAATGAATTTGCGACCATGGTGGCCAATGGGATACCATCGACGGCTGCAGTCAAAACTTTTGTTACCCGCTTACCCGCAAAATTTGCCAATGCGTGGTTTGCGGCTTGCTGGAGAATGTTGTAGTCTCCAACGATTTCGGTGTTATCAAAGTAGCCTATATCGTCGAATTTTATTCTGCTTCGAAGTTCCGCCTCTAAGCCGACGAGTTTGGTTAGAACGCGCCAGAGTTGTTTGGCTCTGGTTGTGTTTGGCAACACGTGACCTTTGGCGTAGCGGCTTAGAACTGTGACTGGTAAGCCTGTTTTTGTGGCTAATTCCCGATAGGTGATGTTTCGCTTGTACTTTGCTGTACGTAAAAGTTCGATTGTCATTAAGCGAAGTTTTAAATCTTCTGCGTGAGTGCTCATTTTCCCTTACCCCTTTTTTACATTTATTAGTTAATTATTATATGCTATTGCATATTGTATCTTGCCAATTTATAACTTTCCATTAAAATTAAATTGAAACAAACGTTAAAATTAACTGATGGGCGCTTTCAACATTAACCTTTTTAGATGCAACATTAACTGCTATACTAAAAGGGGACACTTGGACGCAGAGAATTCAACGACTATTCATAATTGCGCTCTTCGGATCCATAATCTTCGTCACCAACGTGTTTTTGCCGCCCCCACTAAACTATCTAATCATCGTCGTCCAAGCAGTCCTACTCGCTTTAAGCGGATTATTCATTCCAAAAGTAGGAGCCATGTATGTGGGCGCGGTGGGAGGTCTCTTAACGGCGCTGGTTAGCCCAGCTTTGGGTCCATTCACGTTCTTCTTCGCATTCCTCTTCGGCGTGTTCGTGGACGTATTCCTGTTCATTTTCAAAATCAAGGCTTCGCACCAAGGAGTAAACCGCAACCGACTGATAGCGGCAATGGCCCTGGCCACCCTGCTCATTGCCATTTCAAGCTACTCCGCATTCGCCATTTTCCCAGCCTACATCAAAGCGCAGGGGTTCTCGATTGTTAGTTTGTTTGTTCAAAGAAGCACAATGCTTGACGTGCTAGTGTTGTTTATGGGTCCAGCGACGGGTGCTGTGGCGGGTTACGCCTCTGCGTACCTTTGGAATAAGTATCTTCGTCACGTTAATGTCTAAAGCGGCAGTTCTTTGATTTTCTGGTCAACGAGTTTGGCAATAATCAAATTAGAAATAAACACGCATTTGACTCCTAATAATTCGGCGAGTTCAGCGGGTTTCTGGTCCTGAGTCACCAAAATCAGATTGTTTTTGCCAGCGTATTCGACGACGTCGCGGTCTTTAGCACTCTTCAAACCTGTTTCTTGAGCTGTTAAAACCTCGTAACCTAATGTTTCCAAATATTCTTTCAAGCCGGCGTACATTTCGTCAAGAAGAATCTTCATGCTTTCCAAGTTGTGCAGCTAAATTATTTAGCTTTTACCTATTTTGAAAAAATTTCTTAGTCGATTAGGAGTATTGCGAATGATTCTGGGTTTTTGGCGAAGGGAAAAGTAACTGTAATCCCTGCATTTGCGGCTGTTTTCTTGACGTTGACGCCAATTGCATCTTCGGACCAGCGTGCCAAGTTGGGGTGTGCACAAATTTTGGTTTCAATGTTGCATTTTTCGCAGAGTTGACAGTGACCGGAAACAAACGATATGGCTAAACTGTAGCCTTTGTTCATAGCTGCTTTTTCCAAATCCACAACGCTTTGGAGCATTTTGCGTTTGTCATCTTTCCAGTCTTGCCAGAACTTAGCGGCTTTTTCTTTGATTTCTTTGGAGACAGTTTGGTCGGTTTCGGCAACCATGAGTTTAGATAAAACTTCAGGTTCAGCTTGCGCATTTGAGATGAACTTCATAAACATAGCGTAACTATATTCAGTGACGATTTTGCGGAATTCCTCTGCACTGGGCGTGTAGGGTGGGCAGGCGAGGGTTTTGCCGTAGTGGTTGCAGCCGACTTTGCATTTGAGTACTACACGGTCTTCCACGACAACTTTGCTCGTGGGAATTATTTTGGCGTCGGTAGCCCCATTTTCAAGAGCTAGTTTGACTAGAAACTGGAATTTTTCAGCGCCACTTTCAGATGACATTATTTCACTAACCTTCTTGCCCAGTCGTTTTCTTTTGATATAAAGCTTCTTTAGCTAAACGCTGTAACAGCTGATGGTTTAATTATTTTTGACAAAAGGGATTCTTTGTTTGTGAATGACAAAAATTTGTTCAGAGTTAGTGTATTGATGCATGGGACAGTTAGCAAATCGCAGTATAGTAAGCGTAAGAATAATATAGCTAATCCATAAATGATGTTTGCACTGAGGGTGCGGTTGGTATCAAAAGCAAAATCAGTTCTATCGGTTATGTTAATAAAATCCAAGAAAACATTATGAGTATCCGAAAAAAGGAACTTGCACCCCTCTACGAAGATTTGAAAGCTGCAGATTGCGTTATCTGTGGAGGGTCAGGACGCTCACTTTATTCACTTAACGCTGCCATGAGCCAGATTGCACTTAGCCAAGCAGGCTGGAGAAATAAAGTTGTTTTAACACCCGACGACCCGGGTTTTCCGGGCAAAAGCATGTATGACGCTGCAGCCGATCTGGAACGTCGCTACAAAAAAACCTTGCTTCTCATGAATTCAGGCAGCGGCTACAGCGACGACCCACTTGTCATGGCACAGGACCTAGCAAAGTATATTGAAGAAAAAAAATCGACCCATTTCTCTATGGGACTCTTCACATCAGCACTTTCTTCACCTTTAGCAGATGTAACCAGCAAATACGGCAATGTAGTTCAACTTAAAGGACGCGGCAAATCCAAACCCGGCACAGAATACGCTGAAACGGGCATGATGGGCGACATCTTCGAACTCGGTACCCTTGAACTTTTAAACAGCATGATTGAATCCATCTTCCGAAACCTCGAAGTCGGCGACGTCTTCCGCCTATGCGAAGAAGAATTCGAGAAAGTCGGCGACATGATAGACAACAACGTTAACTCAGAAACCTACACCCAACTTGTCGATATCATGGAAAAACGAACAAACGTGTTCCTTGGCGGAAAAGGAACTGGAAACGAAATCGCAAAGATGACAGGTGTCCGTCTTTTCCACATTAAGAGTTTCCTTGGCGATAACGTTTACATTACAAGAGGGGTCAACACTCCGCACCCAAGAGCTGGAGACCTAGAAATTTTGTTGTCATTCTCGGGTGAAACGAGGCCAGTTATCATTTGGGCGGATGTGCTCAAAAAATTCGGCGGAACGGTCTTCGCGATAACAGGCAACGCAGATTCAACTTTAGCTAAAAAAGCCGACCTCAAAATCATCCTGCCCGAAGAAGTCAAGCCATCCACTCCAAGACGATTCTACACCAGAGCAGCCTACGTGCTAAGTCCATTGCCGGTGAAGCTCGCGGAACGTCTCGGCGAGCGAGGACTTAACCTGCCCGAATACATCATCAGCTGGTACCACTCCGTTACGCAGTAAGAGGTTAATTTTTTCCTCTTTTTTCCAACATAACAATCATTGCATCCATTGAACCTTCAACAGAGAAAAGAGGCATTGGTAGTACTGGTCCTCTTTTGAAGTTGGCATCAGTAAAATACTTGTCGATGGCTTCCTTAGTTATTGGGTTGAATTGGTCATGAGCCGACGAGGTACTTTTCCCTCTAATTAAAAGTCTGCCCCCGTTTTTTAGAACCCGAAAAACTTCCAAGGCATATCGCGGTCGGTCATTGTCATCAATAAGATGGAACAATCCCCGATCAGTAACTAAATCAAAATGATGGTTTTGAATAGGTAGCTCCAAAATGCTCCCTCTTACCCAATTAATTTCAACATGAGCTTTTTTGGCTCTTTTTTCAGCGATTCTTAGCGCGGCAATGCTGATGTCAATGCCTGTTACTTTAAATCCGCATCGTGCCAGAAAGATTGTATCTAATCCGCCGCCTGAAGCCAACATCCAGAACACTCGCGTTTTTAGTGATTGCACTGGCGGCTACAAGTGCAGTAAGTTCAGGGGATGAATATTTGAATTCCCAGTGTTTGTATTCCCCATTTGTATAAGCCGATTCCCAATAATCCTCTGACATGCTCAGACCTTATTAATTTTTTAGCCAAAAAGGCTTGCCAATCAAGAAAGCGGTTAAAAATTCGGCAAAATCTCCTTCATAAATTTCAACTACTTCGGTGTTAACGAGGATTTTGAGGTTTTTCTGGATAGCTTTCGCGATTAAATCTGCGACGCCTGCGTTTTTGCCTCCGTCCGCCAGCTTCTCTTTTAACATCTCTGCTGCGTCTGTGGTTTTGCGTGGTAGCTCAACTATCCATCGTCCATCTTCAATGTATGGTCCAGAAACAACCAGCTCATTATCACCATATTTGGTTAGGTATTTCTCGCATTCCACTTCTCTTTCGAGAGGTGGACCCAGATGTTTTTTGATGTTGGGCAAAATTTGCTGTTCAAGCTCAAATATGAAAACGCTTTGGGATTTTTCGTTGCTCCAAACGCCATCTTTTAGAACTTTAAAATCATTTATTTCAAGCAGTGTTCGCAGTGAACGTTTAGAACGGTAGAGTTGGCCCCACAGAACGTCTGGAACTGTATTCAACTCTCCTATAACTAGAAAAATCATAGTTGAACTGCGTTCCCCAAGTTGGTGCCTCATTGCCCTCGCTGATAAAATTACCGGTTTGGGTGGATAAAAATAGTCTTGGGATGGTTTTTTCAGAAATGCCCTCGTTGCGCAGATAAATTCGTAGAGTTTTTGAGGTTGAACTGCTGACGCGACGTTTCTTCCTTTATCAACAGGGTCAACAATCACCAAAGGCTCAGGAAAGAGCAACGAGAGTTCGTTTTTTCGGTCCGCATAGAAATTTTCGATATCAATAACAACCCGCCGACTATACCTTGCAAAAGCGTATATGGTTCCAGCGAAGGAGCCATATTTCATGATTAGAAGCTCGCAGAGGTAACCGCTAAAACCGCCAACTTTAATCTCTGCGCCATATACGTCAATTCCCTTCATGAACTTTTTAAGAAGACGAACCTCGCCACGCAGCTCTTTGCCCAAATGCTCCATGATATAGTCTGTATGGAAAGGCGTTCGATCAGTGGCACTTTGCCATTCACCCCGTTTAGCGTCATAACAGGGCACGATGTCCACGCGGTAACCCTCCACAAAGATTTGAAGATAAGGATGCTCTGCAAAACGTTCCAGCTGTTCAGCTTTTCCAGCGGCTTTTTTCGCAATTTTCAACCCCACATCGCCAAGGTTTTTGCGTGGAATAGATGTTGGTAGGCGCATAAAAATGTCTATGTCGGGGTTTTCGCTAAGCCAAGTGTCTTTGGCGATGGAGCCTTCAACTCGCACAATTGCCGGTATTCCTTCCTGTTGGCAAGCTGCCGTGATTTTCTTTTCCAGCTCGTGGCTTAACGCATCGATCTTGGCGTATTCCTCTTTTTTAGGCGTAATTTTTTTCAAAATCCGCTTAGTCAAAGCATCTAATTCGTTTTCCATGGCTTATCATTTAGGGACAATATTCTTTGAGAGTTGAATAAGCTGGACCTTTGGGAGACAGCTGGCTTTTTTTCAGCCTCAAACAATCCGCTCTTATAATTCCAAAGTCATAATTAGCCTGCTTAGTAACCAAATCAACTAATCGCTCTTTATTTGCACCGGATCTAACACGTGCGATGGTTAAATGTGGCGTAAACCCATTGGGGTCGGGCGCAAAACCCAACTCATGGATTTGGGGTTCAAGCTGTTCAAATATGCTTGTGAGTTCTTGTGCACCATCAGTTATACCTGCCCAAACCACACGCGGATAATTAAGTGTTGGAAACACTCCAAGCCCTGATAGTCGAATGTTAAAAGGGCTAAACTTGACGTTTTTCATAGCTAAGTAAACTTTCTCTACCTGTTCAGGACTGATTCCACCCAGAAAACGAAGTGTAATGTGAATGTTTTTTGGTTCAACAAGTTTTAGATCGGCGTTTGTTTGGATTAACATTTTTTGCGCTGCGGCAAGCCTGTTCAAAACGTTGTCGTTTTTCATGTCGAAAGCGATGAAGCTTCTAATTTGTGGTTCTGGTTCTGTCATATTGTATCTTCACTATTTTTAACACATATCACTCATAAATGCTTTTTAATTAAAGATGCTTGCTATAGAACCAAAATAAGGGTAAGTTAACGTGAACGCTGACAAACTGGTTATTGGTTTAGCGGGGATGCCTGGTTCAGGGAAATCCTTGGTTGTTGAAACTGCACGCGAGATGGGCTACAATATTGTGGTGATGGGCGATGTGGTTAGGCAAGAAACAACCAAACGCGGGTTAGAGTTGACGCCGCAAAACGTTGGAAAAGTCATGCTTGAACTGCGACAAGAAGACGGAAACTATGTCATCGCCAAAAAATGCATCCCAAAAATTGAACAACAAACCAGCCCCAAAGTACTAGTTGATGGCTTAAGAAGCCTCTACGAAGCTGACATCTTCAAAGAACATTTCGCCAAATTCAGCCTTGTCGCAGTTCACGCTTCCCCCGAAATGCGCTTCAATCGTCTCTCTAACCGCCGCCGAAGCGATGACCCCGCAGAATGGAAAACCTTCAATGAACGGGATATGCGGGAGATTGGTGTTGGTCTGGGAAATGTTGTAGCGATGGCTGAGCAGATGATAGTGAATGATAATAGTGTCGAGTATGTTAAGGCTAAAGTGAAGGAGTCTTTAGAGAGGATTGAGGGGAAATGGTTGAAGTAACAGTTTTTGTTGAAGCAGAAATTAACCCTACTGAAAGCGAGGATAACGTTAAGGTGGCAGTTACTAACTTTTTGGAAAATGCAACCATAACCATAAAACCCGCCATCAAAGGAAGCACTTTAACCGCAGTAGCTAAAGGACAAGATTCACTCATAAAACTCCGCAATATGTTGCGCAACGACCGAATTCGTGATGCTTCAAGAAGATTGCTTTTTAAATCGATCCGAGGAACCATGATTAGCTTTTGCTTAAATAAACAGGTGGTTTTTTCAGGCCACATCTCATTTTCTGAACGAACCGCGGAGTCACCACTGGGTCCGATTAGAGTCAATATTGAGACAGAAAACGCTGAGCAACTTATTGATTGGCTAGCAGAAAAAACTTAGTGGGAAGATAGGGTTTGGCTGAAAGGGCATTGGTGACTAAAAGTGGCGCTGTTTTGCTAGGGGACAATGTCGCCTGTGACGCACACGACGCAAACAGGTCCCTTCGTGTTGTTACCCATGCTCATGCGGATCACCTCTATGGTTTACGCAGCAGTCTGAAGCGTTGCGAGAAAGTCTTAATGACTAAAGCCACCCGCGACCTCACAGAAACCCTCAACGAATCGCTCAAACTCAAAGATTCACCAGCAGTAAAAACCTTAGAGTACGGCAAAGTCCTCAAGTACGGCGACGAAAAAATTAGCCTCATCAAAGCAGACCATATTTTGGGTGCTGCGCAGGTTTTGGTCGAGGATGCCGGGGGAATACGGATTGTTTGGACAGGCGATTTCCGATTAGACGGCACACCAGTCGTTGATTGCGATGTTTTGGTGGTTGAAGCAACCTATGGAAGTCCATCGTGCAGGCGCAACTTTGACGTTGATGTGCGTGAACTTTTAGTTTCCATGATAGAAAAGCGTCTGAGAGGAGGCACGGTTTACGTTTTTGGTTATCACGGTAAACTCCAAGAAATCATGCAGATTCTGCGGAAAGCAGATGTTGAAGTTCCTTTTGTTATGCCTGAACGGGTTTACGAAGTAACTAAAGTTTGTGAAAAACACGGCATGAAGCTGGGTTGCCTCTCGCTCTCCACTGACCATGATGGTCACGAGCTTTTAGACGGCAACCTGCCCTGCGTAGCATTCTACCATATGAATCAACGGCAGCACGTGGGGTTACGGAATGCAAGGATTTGCGTAAGCGGCTGGGAGTTTCATAATCCATGCCGACAAATTGGAGACCGCGAACATTTGGTGGCACTTAGTGACCACTCCGATTTTGATGGGTTAATCGAGTACGTGAAGCGTTCAAAAGCCAAGCAGGTTATCACCGACAATTTCCGCAGCAACGGCGACGCATTAGCTAAAGAAATCAATAAGCGCTTAGGCGTCTCCGCTGTCGCTATGCCTCGGGCAAACGGTCAAACCACCCTTTAGCGACAAGGTTTTGGGTTAAGGGTTGGTTAAAGTTTAAAAGCTAAAAGCCAAACACACACTTGCAAGTGAAATAAAATGGTTAAGTCATCTGTAATTTCAGGCTTCTATAAGCTTTCGCCCAAAGAGCGGTTAGCAATCATTAAAGATTTTGCAGGTTTATCCGACGAAGAAGTTCGTTTACTTGAGAATACTGGTTCTTTGCCAATGGATGTGGCGGACCACATGGTCGAAAACGTCATCGGAGTCTTTCCTGAACCCATGGGCATCGGCGTTAACTTCCAAATAAACGGCAAAGACTACCTCATTCCCATGGCGACTGAAGAACCAAGCGTAATTGCAGCCGCCAGCTACGCCGCAAAAATGGTTCGAGACGGAGGCGGATTCCACACCAGCAGCACTGCACCAGTTATGATTGGGCAAATCCAACTTGTCAATCTCAAAGACGCAAAAGTTGCAAAAAAACAGGTTTTAGATGCCAAAACCGAATTGCTCAAAAAAGCAAACGACCAAGACCCCATCCTCAACTCATTTGGCGGAGGAGCTAAAGACCTCGACGCTCGAGTTATCGATACAACCATGGGGCAAATGCTCATCATTCACTTGTTTGTAGATTGCCGAGACGCAATGGGTGCGAACGCAGTAAACACGATGGCAGAAGCCGTTTCACCCATGATTGAGCAACTAACTGGCGGACACGTTTACCTAAGGATAATCTCCAACTTGGCCGTAAAACGCCTCGCAAAAGCTACCTGTAAAGTTCCCAAAGAAGCAGTAGGCGGCGAAGCAGTTGTAGACGGCATCACATACGCATCCGCATTCGCAGCCGCAGACCCCTACCGCGCAGCAACTCATAACAAAGGCGCCATGAACGGCATAATCGCCGTGGTTTTAGCCACAGGCAACGACCACCGCGCCATCGAAGCAGGCGGACATGCTTATGCAGCATTCAATGGACCATACACCTCTTTCTCAAAATGGGTAAAAAACAAAAACGGCGACTTAGAAGGCACAATCGAGCTTCCCATGGCCATTGGCTTAATCGGCGGCGCAGTAAAAACCCACCCAATTGCGCGAATCGCTATGAAAATTCTCAACGTTGAATCCGCTAACGAGTTTGGCGAAGTTTTAGCGGCTGTTGGCTTAGCCCAAAACCTCGGCGCCCTCCGCGCATTATCTAGTGAGGGCATCCAGCGAGGACACATGTCATTGCATGCCCGAAACATAGCTGTTACTGCAGGGGCCAAAGACGCCCAAATCGACGTGGTTGCGGAACGGATGGTTAAGGAACGCAAAGTCAGAGTGGACCGTGCCAAAGAAATTCTCGAAGAACTAACAAAAAAACAATAGATATTCCCTACTTTTCCCTTTCTTGCTGTATTTTTTACAAACATACTAAACTTTCCCCTATCTTTCAAAATCGACCTACAATTTGAATCCTAATAGACCGCAAATAGCGAATAATTAGCCCCAAATGGTAAAGCAAGTTCGCGGGAAATTAAGCTGAAGATTAATTCACGTTAAATATTTACTGTCTCATTCTTTCCCACTCGGAAAATATTTCCATTTTGGCGATTTCTGCACCCTTCTGCTTTCTCTTGGAATTAATATCTAAACCAATCATCAATAGGAAAGGTACTGACAAATAAAATCCTGCCAATATGGGATTTTCGAGAACGGTTGCTGCTCCCAATATCTGCTCAATTCGGATTCCTGCAAGCGTTTGAAGGATATCAGCCATGAAAAAAGCTAACAAAGTTAACGTTAAGACGACAGCATATTGGATGAGAGTGCTTCTTTGTTTTCCTAATATAGCTGAAGGTATGACTGATGATAGTACGAAAATCCATGTAAAAGCGTAAACAAAAACTATGGTTTGAATATTGGAATTCAACCATGAACTAACAGTTGGCCAAAACGAAATGATGTTTGATGCAATTGATTTGACAGCGGTGTCAGTGAAAAGTTGGTAGCTGACAGTGAGGACCCATGATATAGCAAGGTATGTTGGGGCTAATAATGCAGCTCTCATATTCAATGCCAAGACTTAATATATAGTATAGACTTAATTAAGTCTTTATGCATCAAAGAAATTTGACAATGATTACGCCTCGAGGTTAACATCATAAATTGCGAATGAACTCTATCCCGCCACACTAATAATCATCAACGAATTTTCAACATTAACTGAGAATTATATTAGAATTCCCTTGAAAATTATATTAACTCGCGCTTCGCGAGCAGTTCCATTTTGTGGATTCCTCCATTGGAAAACTTTAGCTTGAAAATGAATACAAGTAATTATAACCTTAGTTTAGTCCATTTATATTTGTGTCTTTAATGTTAAATTCTATGTGGTAGGTTTGATTTTCAATAATTGTCGTATAAACAATTCTAACTGGCCACATAAGAACTCTATCTATGTAAAACGTTGCGTTAATTAGATCGTTGGTGTAGTCGTAGGTAATGCAATCTCGGCTTCCTAAGTTTCTGACGGTTATTTTCGTGTTATAAGTGCCTGCAAGTGTTTCACCTTTAGGCTGAAAGTTGATGTTTGTTTTATTGACCCATAAGGTAGTCTGGTCGGATAATGTTGGTGCAAAAGATGTTGCAATTGATGAATTAGTCTTAATTTGCGCGTGAGTGGCGTTTAAGTTAGTAACTTGTATTGTTTCGTTTATGCTAACCGGTATAGAGGGGGAGTCTATTTGGCCTTTATATGTTGCGTATGCTCCTTTAAACATCCAAAGCTGAGCCTTGCTTTGCTGGGTATTATCCACAGATTGACATCCGATTATTAAAACTGAAATTGAAATGACTAAAACGATAATTAATCCAACAATTATCCAACTTTTTCTCATACTTAGCTAAGGAATGAATTGTGTAAAAAAGGGTTATCATGTTAGACAACTTTTCCTAACCTCAGCGCACGGTGCAGATCCAGAAACCTCACAAACCAACTAACGCATCAATTTCTATGTGTCTTCAAAAAATTATTTTGTAAAAATAAGGGATAATTATTGGTTTTGCTGCCCACTAAGCAAGTGGCTTTTGGTCTTTGACTCTTCTTTTTTCCCATAGGTGGCGAATTGATCGCTGAAATAATGGAATTAACCAAATTACGAAGGTTAGATGAAAGTAAGCGTTGTTTCCAATGGGAATAACTATGCTCCAAAAGATTGGTATTACTGAGATAACGAAGATAGCGGCACCAATTAAAAGCGAATTTCGCTTTAGCTTATAATGTCGTTGAATATCCAGCGTCTTGCTCTTCGATACAATGTTCGATAGGTATGCTTGAACCAAGAATAACCCTCCAAGGTCAAAAGCGTACAGTACTGAAACATACTGAGTATTGATTACGCCGTTAAATAATTGGTTGAATAGATATGGCTCAATAGAAACCAAAAAGAGAAGCATTATGTTGAGATAAAGTGTAGTTTTTGTTTCAATGTGCAGATTTGCCATTAGGCCAGTATATCCGAACCAGACGTTTATGATAATGAGGAAACTAAACGCATAATATAGAATGGATAGAATCAGGCTGAGCACATTGGTTGGGGGCTGTCCAATTAACGTTAGGGCACCTATGGAGAGGGCTAAACCGAAAATTAAATCTGAGAGCGATTCTACGCGGGATTTTGGTGTTAGCCGCTCTTTCACTTCAGCCATAGTATGCTCAGCAATTATCTTTTAGCCGGTCAAACCTTATATTATTAGTGTTTACTGGATTTTTCGCTATTAAGGAGCCTTCTTATAATTCAAATCCAGAATTCGTTAAAGAATTGATTTAAAGTAGGTTATTTTTGGTTTATTCTTACGTTGTTTTCTTTTTGGCATAATTAGTTTGTCGGTTTTTTTAATTTTTTTTGTAGCAATTTATTAGATCTGTCCAGATGTAGCATTCGTTAGGCGTGTTTGCGCCTTTGGGTAGGGTTGATAGATATCCAAAGTAATGTTTACATTCTTCAGTCTGGTTGTTCTGGGGGTCTGGTTTTTTTTGGTACGTCATTTCTTTTCACCCGAAATCTTTATTTGCACTTCGCTATCTTCTATATTAAACATTACGATTTAATAATGTACAGGGCTGATTGTACAACTGCAGGACATACATCAACAAAAAAGATTTTAGACACAAATTCCCCAAGAAATACAGCCCAAAAGAAAAAAAATTATGAAAAATTATTCCAGTATTATGCGTGCATCAACTGTTTTTGCGCCATTGGGGTAAGCCAATACTGGGTTTAAGTCGAGTTCTTTAATTTCTGGATTATCCATAACCATGCTTGAGACGCTGCAAAGTATGTTGACCAATGCATCAATGTCTGCTAGAGGTGTGTTCCTATAACCATTCAACAACGGAAAAGCTTTGAGTTGCGTAATCATCTCTTTTGCATCATCAGCAGTTACGGGTGCAACACGGAAGTTTACATCCTTTAGCAGCTCAACAAATATGCCGCCTAAACCGAACATTACGGTTTGCCCGAATTGGGGATCTTTGATTGCGCCCACTATGACTTCGGTTGATTGAGGCGCCATCTCCTGCACCAATACTCCAACGATTTTTGCGTCAGCTTTGTACTTCTTTACGTTTTCGATTATTTTACTGTAACCAGCAGCTACATCGGCTGCATTTTTGAGGTTAACTAGCACTCCTCCAGCGTCGGATTTGTGAATGATGTCTGGGGAGACAATTTTTAAGACGATGGGGTAGCCTATTTGATCCGCGTATTTTGCCGCTTCTTTTTCGGTTTTTGCGAGGTTAAACTTTGTAATTGGGATGCCGTATTCTGCGCAAATGGTTTTGGCTTCGGTTTCAAGAAGCGCCTTTCTGTTTTCTTTTTTGGCTTGGTTGATGATTTTTGCGGTTTGGTTCAAGTTTTATTCTTCCGTTAGCGTGTGTTAATGTCATGTTCCTTTGGTTTAAAAATCGTTTTGTTGTTTGTGGGGTGTTTTGTTGTGTTTTTGGTTGTTTGTAGTTGTGTTGAACACACTAACACTACGATGTAGTGAGACATAATACTTAATAGGGCTGTCTTGTCAAAATTAGTTCAAGCGACCACAAATGACAAAACTAAACCTCAAAGAAAAAATCGCGACAACAGCCGCCAAACTCCACAATTCCAGCAACACAATAAAACAAAGCCTCAAAAAAACCAAACCGCAACAAAACAACAAATCAAAAATCAATGTGGGAAAAAACAAAAAAATTAAACTACCTAAACTTCTAAAATTTAAATTCAAAATCAACTTAAACCCCAAAAAGGAAAAACTCGAATCTGAAGCACCTTCAATACCCAAAAACTTGGGAAAAGATGCTAAAATAATTGATAAATATCCACTGTACGAACCTTTCGCTCAAGTGGCAATAATTCAAGACCCCAAAACAGGCGAACACAAATATGTCCTCGACGAGCTCCAACTTGACTCGATGGAACGCGGCATATACCACCGCATCCTTGAAATATTGCTCGCTGAAATCGAATCTCCCAAAGAAGAAATAACTGACCCCAGAAAGTTCTTTGCTCAAGAAGCCAAAAAAATCGTAGACAAATACCGAATCAGTCTAGGTTGGCTTCCTGATGTGTCATGGTACAAAATCCTCTATCATGCCGAACGCGATTTGGTTGGGTTTGGAAAAATTGACCCCTTAATGCGGGATCCAAACATAGAAGACATTTCTTGCGATGGAGTAAACAAGCCAGTTTACATTTGGCATCGAAATTTTGAAAGCATAGAAACGAACTTGCAATTTGAAAGCGACGAAGACCTTGACAATCTTGTCGTAAAACTTGTCCACATGGCAGGCAAACACGTCAGCAGCGCCTTCCCAATTGTAGACGCGTCTCTTCCAGGAAAACACCGACTTGCAGTAGCTTACAGAAGAGAAATCACCCCATTCGGCACAGCCTTCACTATCCGAAAATTCCGCGAAGACCCATACTCGATTATTGACCTCATCAACATCGGCACATTCACTGAAGAAATGGCGGCGTACCTTTGGGTTTGCCTTGAAAACCGCGCCTCTGTCATGGTTCTAGGTGGTACAGCAGCAGGCAAAACCACCGCGCTAAACGCTTTAGGTTGCCTCATCAAACCCGGCAGCAAAATCATGACTATCGAAGAAACCGCCGAACTTAACTTGTCACATGAAAACTGGGTTTCACTCATCTCCAGACAAAGTTATGGATTGGGTGGCAGCACAGTAGGCGAAGTCGCCCTCTTTGACTTGGTGAAGACCTGCATGAGACATCGCCCCGACTTGATGATTGTGGGAGAGGTTCGAGGCCAAGAAGCATATGTTCTGTTCCAGGCTTTGGCAACGGGTCACGGTGGCATGTGCACAATGCACGCCGAAAACGTGCAATCAGCAGTTAGACGTCTCACCCAAAAACCCATGGATATTTCACCAGCCTACATTCCACTCATGAACATTGTTATGTCCGTACAGCGTGTACACTTAGTAAAGAACGGCGAAAAGAGAGCCTACCGCCGCGTCCTCTCAGTCAACGAAATTATCGATTCCGAAAAATTCGTAGAATCCTTCAAATGGGATCCCATTAAAGACCTGCAAATCAAAGACATGGAATCAAGCTTTCTACTCACCAACTTTTCAGAGCGCCTCGGCATAACACGTGACCAACTCATTGAAGAAATGAATCGGCGAACAGAAGTACTGCGCTGGATGCGCAAAGGCAATATTCGAAGCTACAAAGAAGTTGCTTCAATAATTGCAGAATACTACGCTAGACCCAAAGAATTCTACCGTAAAATAGCTGAAAGTGAGGAGGCTAAACCAGTTGCCGCTTCTAGAAAAATTTGAAGCTCTGTCGTTTCGCCTCTTCGGACGCGCGGCACCTTATTTACTGAAAAACGTCTTTCCAAAAACCAAAGGTGCCCTTGAAAAGGGAAGGGTGAGGATTTACCCCGAAACTTACGTTTCATTGATGTTTTTTGTTTCGTTGTTGACTGTTCCAGTTTCCGTTTTGGCAGGGGTAGTGGCTTTACTCTATGGTATTTTGCCTCTGTTGATCTTAGTTCCTCTTCCCTTGTTCATAATGGCCGGTTTCCTGGTGATTCCAATGAACAATGCCAGTGAAAGATCTTCAGGCGTGGAACGCGAAATGCCTTTTGCGGCGGCCTACATCAGCGTTATGTCTTCTGGAGGCATAGCGCCCTACACCAGCTTCAAACGTTTAACTCAAGTGGATCTTATGCCGGCGATGAGTAAAGAGGCAAGGGACATAATCAAAGATGTAGAAATCTTCGGGACTGACCCTCTTACTGCTCTTGATAATGCCGCAAAAAGGACGCCGTTAGATATATTCAAGGACTTCTTGGGCGGCTACGCTTCAACTGTCATCATAGGCGGAGACATTGGCCACTACCTTGAACGTAAAGCAGAAGATATTTTCAGAACTCGTGCTTTGCGTGTTAAAGCAGCTGCTGAACGATTAGGTATGTTGCTGGAAACTTTCATAATCGTCATGGTTATGATGTCACTTTGTTTCTACATTCTGTTCGCTGTAAACGGCATCCAAAGCGGCGCCAACGCGAGCTCAGACATATCCCAGTATTCGGGTATCCTCATGTATACCTACATCTTCACACCTATGCTCTCAATGCTTTTTGTTTACCTAGCACATAGTATGCAGCCTAAAACCCCGTTAGTAGATATGCGCCCCTACAAGGTTTTCGCTGTCTCAAGCGCAATAGCCATAGTAGTGTTCATGTTGCTTACCAATTTCATGGGCACAATGCAACTGCCGCTCTTCACAAGCTTGATAGCTTGGGGAGTCGATTTGCCGGTAGCCATAGCTGCTGCATTGTTCATTTCTGCAGCTCCCGCTGCGGTCGTACACATAAGATTAGCAAAAGCTAGAGCCAGCATGGAAGAAGGCGTCGCAAATTTCCTGCGAGATCTGACTGAAGTCAGAAAAACAGGGCTCTCACCTGAAAAATGCATTGAAAACCTTTCTAAACGTGACTACGGAACTTTCACTAAACAACTTAGAAAAATTAGCTCCGAAATTTCCTGGGGCATTCCAATAAAAAAAGTAATGTTCGATTTCCTACACCGTACAAGAAGTTGGATGGTGCAGATAGTCATGTTCCTGCTGGTTGAAACCATAGATGTTGGTGGCGGTACGATTCCCATGATCGAATCCTTAGCGCGCTTCAACAATTTGACGCAAGAAGTTGAGAAAGAAAAGAAGATGTCGGTTCGCCCCTACGTTTTCATGCCGTACTTGGCCTCGATTTTGCTGGTGGCAACCACTATCATGATGATGGGCTTAACCACGGGAATAACCGTGCCGGGTGCAGCGCCAGCGGCGACAGATAATGGATTGATGACTACAGTATTCATGTCATCTGTTATCTTCAACAGCTTCCTAATTGGAATTGTTGCGGGAAAAATAAGCGAAGAATCCGTTGGAGCAGGTTTCAAGCATGCAGCCATCTTGGTGCTTATCTCGATAATAGCTGCCAAGGTAATTCCGATATTCGTTAAACTCGGATAAGGAGCGATGAAGATGCGAAATAGTCACACAAGTTTACGGAAGGATAAGAGGGCAGCTAGCCCAGCTATCTCAACAGTCATATTGATGGCCGCTGCAGTCGTTATGATTCTGGTTGCGATGAGTTACGCGAACAATATCTTAAGCGCGAAAGTAGCCCAGAACGAGTACAATGCAAACAAACAATTCCTTCAAACAACTGGGCAACAGATCGACGATATTGCTTGGACAGTTGGCCGTACACAAACAGTCAGTTTCTCAAGCAGGTATGGCTATGTAAAGTTCCAAGAAGTGGCGCTCGACTACAATTTCAGTGTCCACACTAGTTCAGGATGGAAATACCTAATATTATCTGGAAAAACGGGAATTATCCTCTATAACATGCCAGTAAGCTCTTATTCAATTGGTAACAATTACTTCGAACGCCTTCCCTCCAACGTCAATAGCTCATTTCTGCTGCCTGATTCCACCGCGCCAATAAGTCAAGTAGTATGTGAAGAAAAACTACCGATGAGCGATGGCAGCTTTACCCGAATCGCCCTAATCCCAACCATGAGAGTGCTTACTTCAACGATAACTTCAACAACGGGAACAACAAATTACTTCAAATTTTATTTGCCTGACCTTGAAAATGGCACGAACCTTTACAGGTCCCAATCCATTACATTAACGGGGGATGGCATATCAAAAGTTACTGCAATTGGCGTCGACCAAGTACGTATAAGCGTTAGTTTTCCTAAGGCTGCGTCTCTTGGCTTTGACTCATCATTTTTCAATTTCAAAAGCAACACTGTAAATCTCAACAGCACTTCTACTCCGCAGATGACTCCAAACTCAGTTGTTGAATTTTACGTCGGAAAAGTGGTTGTTGCAATTGGACAGGTGTAATCTTAAGGAGGTTAAAGTATGCCGCAGGTAGCACTCGAATACATGATTTTTGTTCCTGTCTTAATCTTGCAGATCTTCCTTTTTCCATTAACTGCTTCAATAATCATGAATACTTACGTAGATTCCCGTATGACAATTGAAATTCAGGAAGTAGCAGGGCACATGGCCAGTTCAATTCAGCAGCTTTACTATACCATTGACCATGGGTCAATATCTAACGGTTCTATGAAGATCATCTTAGATACTCCGCCCTTAATAGAAGGTTACGCCTATACAACGACACTTAGCCATGTAACGCAACAGGACACTTCTTACCAAATCATGAATGTTACACTCAAGCTTGTTGGCGCGAAAGATCAAGCTTCATCGATAGTGACACTTGGAAAAGATATTGATTGGCAAGAAAACCTGGCATTCAATAGTACCGCCCACTCACTCAGCATGGTGGCCACTAAAACAGCAAATTCCATTTGGCTGTCTTTTGGAGGAACATAGGATGGCAAGCGGCGGAATAGACCATATGATGTCCATGATAATTTTCATAACTGCCTTCCTAATTTTTATCGGGTTCTTTAGCCAGACCATGCAAACAGGAATCGCTTATGCACAACACAATGCGTTGTCAACGAAAACAAGTGACCTCTTAGATAACATACTGCTGAATCCTGGTATACCCAACAATTGGGGGCAGAACGATAATTCAATCGTGGGCTTCGGGTTGCAGGATCCAGATTATTCACAGTACCAGTTGAGTTCTTCATCTCTTATGCGTTTAACTTCCACTCAATCGCCAGTTTATTATAATGGCACATACTACAGCAACATAACAGCAGGGTTTGGCGGTTATCTACTTGCTCCATCTGCAAAGAGCATAAATTACTCTACCGCATCTAAACTCTTGGGAATAAACGGCACCTACGGGTTCCTACTGTTAATAACACCAACAATAACTGTGTCAATCCAAAAACTATCCGTCGCGCCGCTTGAATTCTCCGTTAATGTTGATGGAACAGGATACCCGCTTGCAAACGCACCCCTAAGCTACAGCCTCTTGCTGGTTAACCAAGACGCAAACAACTATCCTTCTTACACAATTCTAAGCGGCACAACCACAGCTGACCCGGCAGGAGCTGTACGACTGACTTTTCCACAAGTCACAAGTGAGGACCAATCATACGCGCTCATTGTTTGTTCTTATCTTGATGGACTTAAAGGAATGGGGTATTTCGTTCATGATTCTCAATCCTTTGCCAAAACAGTGGTTCCTTTAGTAGATAGTTTTAAGCAGAGTACAATCATTCTCGCACATGGAGATTCTGTCGGTCAACCTCCGCAGCCGCCAGCTCCTTCACATCTGAGTTATAATGCTACATTTGCCATTTTAACCGAAGATTATGCGCTGCGTCAAGTACAATTAGACCCGTTCGCTGCAATTGGAGTTGTAACGTATGGTTCAGGAAGTGGACAAGAAAACGCTTCTATAAAAGTTCCTAACACAGATGGAATTTTAATTGTAACTTACAAAAATAATGCAGGTCAATATGGAATTGTTTTGATGCCTTGGGGTTTAAGCGCCCTGTCTTTTCCCTTAACGTTTGGCAGCAACTATCCTGGGAAAGATTGGGTAACAACTGACATTCGCCAAGTAATTATCGGCGGCATTTCTTACCAAGCAACACTTGAACTGTGGAACATTCAAGGAAATTCGGTGATTAGCTAATGATTCGCACAATAGAGGTACTATTTGTAATCATAATTCTTGCAGGCGCGTTCATAACTGTCTCTTACTTTACAGTTTTGCCTTCGTCAAGGCAAATTTCGCCTATAAACCTCAGAATGCTATCATTCACGACTTTGCAGACGCTTGATTCAAACTATGACTTAAGCAGAGCTGCTTTCGAAACTGGCAATGTCACTGTTTGGAGTGGCGTCCAAGTTGCGCTTTCAGCTTCCTTGCCGCCCAATGTAGTATATAACCTTACAGTCTATGATGTGAACGACCAACAAGGGCAAGTCTATAACTACATTACCTCCATTTCAAATGCTGCGAGCCAAAGCTCAATCTCAGATGTTGCCACGTATGCAGTGGCTTCTTCAAATGTAACTTTCAACTTTACACCCGAGAAGATCGGGGAAAGCTCAGGTGGAACAACACTTTACATTCTTAATTGCAGCGATGCAAACGGCTGGTGGATTACCGGTTACACAGCCCAGAGTTTAGCTCAGGATTTGTACAACTTGTTGTCGCCCTATTTCACTAATACAGTAATGGTTCAGAACACAGTTCAGCTTAGACAACTAATCGATAACCAAACAATTTCCGGTTCACCAACCGAGCGAGTTCAAAACGCTGTCGTAATCAACACCTTAGGCGAAAGCGTTCCAATGCCTTCGGAGTATTATCAAGGTAATTCCCGGGGGTATCTAGGTTACGATGCAGGTGCTCCAAGCGGTTACAACTATGTTAAGTATTGTTGGACTTTAGGAAATACTGTACGAATGTACAATTGGACCTGGGCCAGTATCGTTGGTTACCCATTCTACTATGTTAGTAACAATGCCGTTTTCTCAGGCAGCCAGAACAACTGGGGGATTTATGGAATGAAAATGAACAGTCAAGGTGGCTCAAGAGCTTTTCTTCAGGGCTTAGATAATCAATCGTACGCTTACGATTCCAGCAGCGTTGTCAGCGATGTTGGGGGCGTCACACTTACAAACCAAGCCATTGAATATACCAACTATTATGGTATTTATCCTTCGGCATACCAGACATCTACCAGAGCACTCGCTAACTCAATACTGGCAAGTTACCATCTTAGCATTGGATTTAACGTTTTCAATCCTGTTATTTTTTCTGGGCAGACTTATAATCCAGGTGCAATATACAATCATAAAGCATCAGGTTCCTCGAACATTACCGGGTCGCTGTTAGCTTTAGGGTTAACCCGAACACCTGACGTTCGAGTCACAGGTTTGAGCCTTCTATCATATTATCAGCCAAGGCTTTACGCTTCTCAGTATACAACTTCAGGTACTACAAGATTAGTCACTCTACAATTGGGTTTAGTGGGGAGTGGATAAATGAACAATAAAGGCGCATTTTCGATAATAGCTGCATTGCTTGTCGCAGTGGTTTTAATCGGTTCAGTTATAACGTTTTACTCTGCAATTCGCTACAGCCCAATTCAAGGGCAGCCTCAAATTTTAAGTTCTGTAAATGAAAGCAATCAGGCGCTAAAACAGATTTTAGGCTTCACAGTGGGCTATTACGGTTCAGTTTTAAAAGTAACAGGTAACGTAACTTACGCTCGACAATTAGCCCAAAATTATTTCGACAGCGGGCTGACAAATGTGGGCTCTTTTAAGCCAGAATGGGCTCTATCGCTAAACGAAACTGATTTGGAGCTTAAAGCTAACTGGTTTACCAATAACAGCTACAGTCAAGGCAACATGAACATCACTTATAATTTGAACGGTTTAGGCATTTCCGGCGTTAGTTATTCTGCCTCAACTCGCCTAGAGGTACAAGTATCAGACTCAAACTCACCCACACAAGCACAGTTTAAAATTCTAACCGACAACGGTGAACCACTAATCAACCTTGGAGTTAACAACATTAAGTTTTACCATTATGAGTATGGGAATTTATCCTGGGACTTTTCAGTGCCAACCAACATCATCTCCCATGGAGACGGAACGTACATCGTTGACCTTCCATCAGATGTGCCCAGCAACTCTTATGTGGTTCAAGTGGAAGACACCCGCGGACTTTCAGTTTTAGCTTCATCATTTAGCCAATTTACAACGTCACTTGCCTGGAACACAACTGGGTTTAAAACCGACTTAGCTTACGTGGACAGTGCCAACTTGGATGTTTTGGGAGCTCACAGCAACTTCGCTTCCCAACAAAGCGGGCCAGACAGCATATATGATGCCTTGACCGAAGCACCGTCAGGATCCACCTATGTTCCAAGTTACTCAACAAACTACAATACCTATGGTTCAACAAAATTGGCAAGTGGGTCAACAGGCAGCTTGCAAGTTAACGATGGAGTTTACATGAGTTTTCACTCGTATGCTTCTTCGTTTTCCGGTTCGACAAACTTTGGAAACACTAACATTGAGGCAAACACCCAAAGTATTGAGAATTCAGTACGAGGTTCAATATTTAGCCCTGTTGATAACAGCCAAGCTCAAAGCATATCTGTCTATTTAGATTTGCAGAATGGCGCTGCAAACCGAAAAGTCAAAGCAGCAATCTACTCCGAAACACACAACTTTATCGCATCAACAGAAGAATTAATAATTTCAACGACAGGTTGGTACACCTTCAACTTTAACGACCCGAAGCCAATTCTGGCGGCAAACACAAACTACGTACTCGCAGCCTGGTCCGACTCGACGACCGGCGACGTTTTAGTGCATTTTAATCAAGGTTCAAACAATCAGGGTCATGGATTAAATCAGAATTACAGCAATTGGCCAGGTTCACCCAGTTTCAACCATGACAAAAATAGGTACAGCATCTACTGTACATACTCAAAAGTAAGCCAATATTCTGCGCAGGTTGAGTTAACTGGGAATTCAGCTGCATCTCTTCCATGGGCTAATCTTGTTTGGACCATTGATTGTTCCTCTTCCCAAAGCAGTGTATCCGCTACCTTCCAGGTCTACAACTCGGCAACAGGACAGTACCCAAGCAGCGGAGATGGGTATATGACTGCCACGTTGGGACCAGGTGACCAAACCAAGCTACAAACAATAGTCACAAATCCTGAAAGCTTTCTAAACAGCAGCGGATACTGGAGATTCAACATAACCGCTATAAAATCAACTGCGACGCCTTTTGACCTTATCATGGACTTTGTACAGTACAATCCCGATGCCCCCAACTATGCGCTTGATCTTCAAGAGCAATGGACAAACATTAACGCCACAAACCTCCGCCAAGACCTATGCATAAAAACAGGCACCATGGGCACAGAGCCTTTGTTGGTGCAGATTTTGCATGGGGGCAACTGGCAGAACCTAATGACGTTGACTCCGAATTACTTCAACAATGTTTCCCTTGCGCCGTATATAGATTCAACAACACTTGCCATCCGCTTTGTAGGTAGCAATGACGCAACAGATCCAACTCAAGACAGCTGGAACATCGACTCGGTCTACCTGCAAGATGAAACAGACATTAATTTCCTTGTTAACCAGCAACAATCTACGTTCACGCTGGAATTATTGCAGAACGGCACGATGCGGTGGCTTGGCCAAAACATGCAATCAACGAGTCAAACTCTGCCGATTCCGCCAATTCCAGTGAAGGCAATCCACGTAAACCAAACCATAAACGGAGTAAACCAAGAAGTTCCCTTCCAAATTGAAGATTGGGCATCTAACTACCAAATCCCACTGGGTTTAACCAGCAATACAACACTCTTTGGCAACAGGCAAATGATTGTTTTCCTCTTAAGCGGCAAAGTCACCGATTTCACAGTTTGGTGGGATGGAAGTGACGCTGCAACCCAGACGCCGCTGGCTTTCACCAACCGGTACTTTACCAACGATAATACTGTTACCTCAACGCTTACGAATGGTTACGTAACCTTGCAAATTGGCGGCTTCAACGTTAAAGCAACCGCTGGGAGCACTTCCAGCACAGCGAATTTCATGCGCATCAACACAAACCCCAGTACTTACGGTGCAGGAGCAGCATTTGTGATCCACCATGGCGTAGTCAGAGATATTGTTCAACAAGAAGCAGAATGGAACAATGGTCCAACCGGCTGCCCCAACCTCTACGCAAACATCGTTCTTACGCTTCCAGCAAACACAACGTACTATACCTATCAGCTTAGAATCATGTTCCTTAACTCTTCTCAAGCACGTTCAATCACAGATTTATCTCCAATCCAACTTACAACATCTCTTGGCTCACCACAGTTACAGACCGAAAACGGCATCCTCGCCGGCTCCCCAATCCTTCAAAACGGAACAGGCACATTCATCAACTCTACAGCTGGCAGTTGGACACCCCGACACTTTAGCCAATTTATGTCGACTGATGGAAAAGGTGCTGGAATAATGTTTAGAGACGTTGCTAACAGGAATCTTTACGCATTTGATTCTTTCGCTGGAAGCACCTCTAAAGGTGGTTTTAAAGCCAGTGCTGCATCTATCGAGATGAATCCTGTAGTTTCAGGGCAAGTTTCATTCAATTACGCCTACGATATCACTTGGCAGGGTGCAGTGGAAACATTTGATGGAACAACGCCTATATGTAACCTGTATGATGGAACAACGCCGATGGGTCTTTGGATATTGGCAGAGTATCCGCCTACGTTAACTGTAATTCCAAGTAGCTAATCCTGCAAAACTTGGCTTTATTGTACGATTCAATAGTTACCGACAAAATCTTATTAGCCTAAGCCACCAACAAACTATCAAAGAGGTATCAGCATTCAGACATTACAAGCAACCCTGATATGTGCAAACATTGCAGTTTCCTTAGGCGTCTTATTCTACGCATCATGGAGCGACTATAAAACACGCGAAGTCAGCAACCGCGTCTGGGCAATCTATGCGCCCATCGCGCTCAGTTTGTCTTTGCCTGAGTTGCTTTTGTTTGAGCCTTCGCAGCTGCCTCTCTATGGTTTGAGTGTGGGCATAACTGTGGGCTTAGCGTTTTTGTTGTTTTACGCTGGCGGTTTCGGCGGCGCAGACTCTAAAGCCTTAATGTGCATTGCCCTTGCCCTGCCTTTTGCTCCCTTAACATTATTCACGCCCATATTAGCGGGGGCAGTATCGCCGACTTCAAGAATCATATTCCCAATAACAATATTTGGCAATGCAGTTCTCTTCGCAGCAGCAAGCGGAATATACATGATATTACGCAACGTGAACTGGCATAAAAAAACCAAAACCAAAATGTTCCCTGGCACTCTTGCATCCGAGTCTATTGGAAAAAAGTTTCTTGTGCTAATTACTGGTTATAAGATGAGTGTTTCCAAGCTGAAGGCGAAATGGCATATTTTTCCTTTAGAGGACGTTGATGACCAAGTCGTTAACTTAAAACGTAAGCTGATGATTGTGCCAAATGATGAAGGGCGTGAAAAAATTGTGGAACGTTTATCCAAAGCTGCGGAAGAAGGCAAAATTGACGATTACGTTTGGGCGTCGCCTGGGTTGCCTATGTTAATTTTTGTTACTTTAGGCTTGATTGTTGCTTTGTTTCTGGGTGATTTTGTATGGTTGCTGGTTAGGTTTGTTTTGGGTGCTTAAACCTAAAATTTATTGAATTAAATTTTTGCTTCGTTTTTGATAAGAAATTGATGCGGTAACCATAGAAAGTGAGCCAACACCGACAAACGCAAGTGCAATTCCGCGATATGGGTAAGCTAAACTTAGGTTTAAAGCGGTGCTGTCTCCAATGCCGGTTTGGTATGAATAGAAAAACATTGCTACAGCGAACAATGTAATCGATGCCACTAATAGACTAACCTCTGTTTTGAACTTCAAACTCCCCTATCTCCCCGTCTATGTATTATGAATTCATACTTTAAATCAAAAGGTTATTTTAGCTTTTTGGAAAATACATCTTAAGGATTCAACTTATGACTTTAACTGAATGCATAAAAGAACTTCAAAGTTTTCTGGAAAGAAACCAAGAGGAATGCAGAGTTGTTGTCTTGCCTGATTTTTTTCTGGACAGAATCGTAAACCTGGAATGGGATGCTGCTGAGTTTTCGGGTCGAGTTGCTGAGGTGGCGAAGCGGAAAGGAGGCAGCTTAGATGGAATCTCCCAAACTGATCAGCTAGGAGGAAACGCACTCAACGTCGCGTCAGCGCTATCCCAATTAGGCGCCAAGGTAACGCCCATAGTTTGCACAAGCGAATTTGGTCTCCAACAAATCAAATACCACTTCAAAAACATAACACTCGATACCTCACATATAAAGACGCATGAGAAAGCCTCAGTAACGACCGCTCTGGAATTCAAAAACCAAAATGAGAAAACAAACGTAATGCTTCGGGATTTAGGAGCATTGGCTGATTTTGGGCCCTCAAATCTCAACGAAAGCGATTACGATTTAATTGAAGCAGCGAATTATGTATGTCTTTTCAATTGGGCTGGAACTTTGAAGTTCGGTACAGACCTAGCTCAAGCCGTTTTTGAGCGGGCAAAACGGAACGGCAAGGGCAAAACTTACTGCGATACTGCCGACCCAACTCCAAACACTGAAGTTATTCCCGATTTGATGGAGAAGGTTTTGAAAACTGATAAAGTGGACATTTTGAGTTTGAACGAGAATGAAGCGATAACTTATGCGAGCTTGCTTGATTTAAGTTTGAAGGAGAATCAGGCGCATTTGGTGTTTACAGAATTAGCGATGAATGCTGCACGTGTCTTAGCTAAGCATTTGCCTGCTAGAATCGATTTGCACACGAGGGCTTTTTCTGCTAGTTTGAAGGGAAAACATGAGATTGTGGTTCCAGCGTTCAAAGTTAAGACTTTGCGTGCAACCGGCGCTGGCGATGCATGGTGTGCAGGCAACATCTTAGGCAACCATAATGGATTCTCCGACGAATGCCGTCTAATGTTAGCAAACTCTGTTGCCGCATGCTACCTATCGGATCCAAATGGGCAACATCCAACCAAACAAAAACTTGCAGATTTCCTTAGAACACATCTTTAGCAATGTGCCAAATTCTTTTTTAAGTCAACCCCACACACTACCATGCTATAACAGGTGTAGATTTAATGGGTAAGCTGTTCGGAAGCTCAGGTGTTAGAGGGCTGGCAAATGTTGACTTAACCCCCATCTTAGCGTATAAGGTTGCATCAGCAGTTGCAACGCATGCGCAAGCCAAACGGGCTTTGATTGCCCGAGATACGCGAGTTTCAGGCGGCATGCTTGAAGACGCCTTGGTTTCAGGTTTAGTTTCATGTGGCGTAGATGTTTTGCTTTTGGGTATGGTGCCGACGCCTGTTTTGGCTTATGTCACTAGAGTATTGGGTGCGGATGTTGGTTTTATGCTTACTGCTTCCCATAACCCGCCCCAGTACAACGGAATAAAAGTTTTCAAAGCTGACCTATCGTATACCGATGAGAACCAGGATTCGGTGGAAAGAATCGTTGCTAATGGAAATTTTGCATTGGCAAATTGGCGAAGCCTCGGCAAAGCTTCGTCTGCCGATGCGGGACAGATTTACCTCAATATGGCACAACAAGCCGTTTCACTAAAAAAACACTGGAAAGTCGTTGTCGACCCCGGATGCGGCGCCGCATTCAACATTGCCCCACAAATGCTCCAAGTTTTAGGCTGCAAAGTAACCGCCCTAAACGCCCAACCTGACGGCTATTTTCCAGCTAGAAAATCTGAACCAACAGCTGAATCACTACAGGTTCTCACAAAAACAGTTAAAGCCCTCGGAGCCGACATTGGCATAGCTTTTGATGGAGATGCTGATCGAGTTGCATTTGTGGACGAAAACGGAGTTTTTGTGAATTTTGATCGTTCATTAGCTGCTTATGGAGCTTTGGCTCTCAAGCGCAATGGCGGCGGAACAGTAGTTACCAATGTTGAGGCTTCAATGTGCGTTGAAACGATGGCGGAAAAGTACGGCGGCAAAGTCATCCGAACAAGAGTTGGAGACATTTACGTTTCTGAAGCCATCAAACGGGACCATGCAGTTTTCGGAGGTGAGCCATGCGGCGCATGGGTACATCCACAGCTGCATTTGTGTCCCGATGGACCTATTTCTGCAGCCTTGTTCCTTACGGCGTTAGAGGAAGAAGACAAAAGCGTCTCTGAATTCATCGGAGAAGTGCCTGAATACATTACAATTCGGGAAAACATCGCCTGCAAGGACGTACAAAAATACAGCTTGGTGGAACAACTTGGTAATGCCCTAAAAACCGCATTTCCAGAGCACACAGATTTCAGTGCAGTCGACGGCGCAAGATTAGCGCTCAAAAATGGCTGGCTCCTTGTCCGCGCTTCAGGCACGGAACCCCTAATCCGCTTAACAGTCGAAGGCGAATCGGTGCAAGCGGCAAAAGATATAACCCAAAAGGCAACAGCACTAATACACAAACAAATCGAGGCACACTTGAAATGAAAGCTGTTCTTTTAGCGGCCGGTGCGGGCGAAAGACTTATGCCTATAACGGCAACTCGCCCCAAGCACCTCATTAAAGTCGCCGGAAAACCGATTTTGCAGTTCTGTTTGGAAGCCGTTAAAAATGCGGGAATTACTGAAGCGATAATTGTTACTCATTATATGGGTGAGGCTATCCATGGTTACTTTGGAAATGGCGAAAAGCTCGGGTTAAAAATAAGCTATGTGGAGCAAAAAGCGATTTTGGGCACTGGCAACGCAGCAGAAGTTGCTGAGCCATATGTCGATGGCGATTTCGTTTTAATCTATGGCGATTTGCTTTTTGGTCAAGACGCAGTAAAAGATGTAGTATCTTCGTTTAGGAAAGGAAAAACAGCGGCAGTCATGGCAGTGGTTCCAGTTGAAAGACCGGAAAACTATGGTATAATTGAGCACGACACAGAAGGAAAAGTTAAGCGTATAGTGGAAAAACCAGCCGCTGGAAAAGCGTCTTCGAATCTTGCAAATGCGGGAATTTACGCTTTCTCAAAAGATGTCTTCGATAAAATTAAACAAACTACAACATCAATCCGCGGCGAATGGGAGCTAACCGACGCTATAACATTGCTTGCCCAAGACGGTAAGACAGTTTTGGCAGCCCAACTTAGCAAAGACGACTGGTTTGATGTGGGCAGACCTTGGGATTTGCTTGACGCTAACGTTTGGGCGCTTAAACGCATGGACCACAAAGTTCTGGGAACAGTGGAGCAGGGGGCGCATTTGATTGGTCCAGTATCTATTGCTGAATCTGCCCGGGTTCGCTCGGGCGCTTACATCGAAGGACCAGTTTTTATAGACGAAGAAGCCGACATTGGACCAAATTGTTACATCCGCTCAGGCACAAGTCTTGGGAAAAAAACCCGCGTTGGAAATAGTTGTGAAATCAAAAACAGTATCTTAATGGATGGTACCCACGCGGGACACTTATCCTATGTTGGAGATAGCATTCTGGGCGAAAAATGCAACCTTGGTGCAGGCACTATAATTGCTAACTTGCGCTTCGACGACGGCTGCATCAAGATGATGGTTAAAGACAAACTGGTGGACACGGGTCGACGAAAACTCGGTGCAATTCTCGGAGACAATGTGAAGACTGGGATAAAGTCGCTGTTTATGCCCGGAGTAAAAGTAGGCGCAAACACTTGGGTCGGAGCCAACTTCATGGTTGAACGTGACCTCCCAGCAAACACAATAGCATTACTAAAACAAAACAATGAAATAAAACATAAGAAGTAGACTAATCTTAGTTCAAATATCTTTACTGACTCCGGAAAGTCGGCTATTTTGTCTGTTTAGGCTATCCAATGTTGGTGCTGGTGCTTAGCAATTGTACATCTGATACTTCTCCTGTGTCAGCGTAAATTCCAATTGCAACTTGATTGTAGCCCCCCGCATAGGTTTGGGTAAGGGTCATTTCAATGTACCAGTATGGAATGAGTGCAAGTGAATTGCCTCTTGGGTGAGGAGTTAATTGAACCGACGATGGGGGGTCTATAACGCTAAAGCCAGAGGTTGGTGTGTTCCCAATGGTGTAGGTTAATGTTTTTACGTAGTTTTCGGCTGTCTCTATTGCTTGTTGTTGACTAACAGCCATGTCAGTGCTTCCGACGGTAAATAGGAAATAGCCGTCTGACATAAGGGTTAATACATTGTTTTGAAAGGTCATCTGTAATCCTTTGGCTTGATAATCGATGCCATTTTGAGTGTACATCCAAAGAAATGTATCAGTGTCCCCTGAAGCAGTAATCTGCAACTTCACGTTGCCCTGAGTTACGTTCATGTTACTTATCGTGCTAACGGTTGCTAAAAGGTTAGTCATATTGGTTAAGTATGAATCGCCAAAATATGTCCAGTACCGAGAGAGGACATATTTCGCGTTCTGCAAAACATCGTTGGGCTGAGCCTGAGTATAGATTGGAGAGCTTTCAATCAAGTTAAGTTCATACCTTGAGAAATGATTATTTCTGTAACGCAAATATGCGTTCAGGTCGCTTATGCTACTCTTTAGCGAGTACTGTATGACTTCTTCAGCGACACCCCCAAAATCCGTTCGCCACTGCCAAGTATCACCCATTAGTGAAATTGTGTAGTTTTTCGTATCGATTTGCGTTAGATTTGTAAGAAAATTAGCTACTTTATCTGACCCTATACCCCAAGAAAGTAATTGCTGGTTTTCGGCAATAGCCGCGTTCTGAGTGCTCGAGATATTATTTATTGCGTTATTCTGATATACGGATAAGCTGGATAGAAGAATCACTGCTATCAGCAGTACTCCGAAAATAGTTTTCCATCTAAAAGTCATCAACCTACGTTTAGGTTCTTTTTCACGTACTTCTTCTATACCCTTCATAGCATTTATTGTGGCCACTCCAAAAGCGGAGAGTCTGTATTGCTCGTTATCCATTTTAGAAATCAGTTCGCCGAGACTTTCCAAATGATAAGTCAAATTTGGACTTGAAACCCCGAGTTCCTCAACCATCTCCATAAAACTCATGGGCTTGTTTGCAAGCATCCGAAGAATTTTACGTCTAATAGGATGTTTTAGAGAGGCAAACATTACTGAGTAGATTTCGTCTTCGTGAGAGCCAGCCATACCATTTTATTGTTTGGGTTGCATAAAAAATTATGCACTTTTCGCTAGACCTGATCAATTAAAAAATGCGAGCAGTTTAGATTTCAAGTGCATAGCATAGATAAAACATTGTAGAAGCCAAAAAAGAACTAAATTATTTCAGGAGTATGTAGGTTAACCCTTGGCGCTAAGTTTTTGGTTTCTATTTAAATCAAAGATAAATAATCCGTTCCACCGATTAACCTAATTCATGTTTTCATCGGTTATTACCACCCTGCTATATGATGTTAAGAGCTTAAACGCTCTTCGATGATAGGTTGATTCATAAACAATTTTATGCAACGATCTAAAATAGGTTGTCAAAGTGAATTTTGGCATTGTTAATCTTGTGCTATGCCTGAACGAAATAATGCTATTTTAGAAAGCGTAAATAGACGGTTACTTTGTGGGTTAGAAAAATAGGCTGATATGTTGATTGTAATTCCACACTAATGCCCAGTTACCTCCCGCACAACATCCCTTTTTCCAATAAGCTTGTTAGGAAAAAAATGATTAGAGGTCTTTTCCGGTTTTCCTATTGCACAGAGAAAAATAGAAGGAATGAAAACTTATTTTCTTGATTGCGTAACATGTTGCAGTTATTATTCTTCCATTATTTTTTCAAGATCGCCTATCTCTCGGCATTAATTTTATCCTAAGTCGGTGGAACTCAATGTCATATAGTTCCTTCTCGAGCCGTTTGAGGTCAAAGTCGGTATCTGCCTTTAGGTTTAGAAAAATTGTTAGAAAATTACAACAGAGCTTTAATAGTTCTTCATCACAACAAGAATAGACGGTGTGTTCAACGTATGAACAGGTTACGACTGGTAGCAGTAATTGTTTGCACAACTTTTATTCTTGGCTCAGTTTTGATTCCTTTAGCCAGTTCTGACTGGATAATGTTCCATTCCGATCTGTCCCGCATCGGCGTTGGGACAGGCAATCCAGTGATTACTTCCACGCTTTTCTGGAAATATACCTCTTTCTCTGATGGCAATGGTCGAGTGTATTCATCTCCTGCTGTTGTCAACGGTGTAGTCTACGTGGGAGCAGAGTACTTGAAAACAATTAATAGATATAATACCATAGATTTCGGCAGCGTTTTTGCTTTGAACGCTGCAAACGGTGAAAAACTCTGGAATTACACTATTGGAGCAGTTGGTCAATCTTCTCCTGCAGTTGTTAACGGCGTTGTCTATATAGGCTCCATCGATCGTAACGTTTATGCTTTGAATGCAACAACCGGAAACCAACTCTGGAATTACACAACCGGCGGCGCCCTTTATTCGTCTCCTGCTGTTGCCAACGGCATCGTTTACATTGGCTGTACTGATGGGAACGTTTATGCTTTAGATGGTGCAACTGGAATAAAACTGTGGATTTCTCCAGCAGGACCCATAAGTTCAGTTACCAATCCCTTTCCAGGAAGCATGGTGTATTCGTCTCCTGCTGTTGTCAACGGCGTGGTATACATAGGAGCAGCAACATTCACCGATGGATCAGGAACACATTATTATGGTGGTGTTTATGCTTTGAACGCTGCAAACGGAAATATGATATGGAACTATACCACTATCAGTTATATTCACTCGTCTCCTGCAGTTGTTGGGGGCGTCGTCTACATAGCCTCCATGGACGGCATTGTTTATGCTTTAAACGCTGCAACTGGAACAAAGCTATGGAGCTATCAGACAGGTAGCGGAATCGAATCTTCACCTGCCGTTGCATACGGCATAGTTTACTTAGGCGCCTATGACGGAAATGTTTATGCAGTAAACGCACACGATGGCAATCTACTCTGGAAATACGACTCTGGAGATCCTACAAGCCAGATTTTTTGGTCATCTCCCGCTGTAGTGGATGGTGTAGTTTACATTGGTTATGGGTTTAACGCTACGCCGGAAACAAGGGATGGCAGCATTTGCGCTTTAGATGCCTATAGCGGATCAAAACTTTGGAATTACACAACTAGTGATATTCTATATTCTTCCCCCGCTGTTGACAACGGTGTGGTTTACGTAGGCTCTATAGATGGCAATGTTTACGCTTTTGGAAGTTCTCCGGCTCCAACACCTACGTCCACTGCGTCACCAACGCCATCTCCTTCCCCACAACCAACTTCAACTCCAACATCGACTCCTAGTCCCAACCCAACTCCAACTCCTACCCCAACCCCTTCTCCTTCTCCTTCTCCAACTTCAACTATAAACCCAACAGCCACTCCTTCACCAACAGCAAACCCAACACCTACAACAACTCCAACTTCCAACCCAACCACAACCCAAACACCAACCCCAACTCCGACACCCCCTCCAACTCCTACAATCAGCCCAAATGAAACTCCAATAACCACCTCAACTCCCATACTCAGCCCAACCCCAACATTTATGGCGACCCCCTCACCAACTCCAACAAACCCGGCGCCTACCCCGAGTCAGATTGTTACGGATACACCAACTTTAACCGAAACGGAATCTACAATTTCCCTGATGTACGTCAGCGTGGCAGTGACAGTTATTGCAGTAGCGACAATCGGAATATTGCTTGGACTGACAATTCTTCGGAAGCGAAAAAGACTTAATGAGACGTAATGCTAATTGGTCAGTCTTTTGCCTGCAGTTTGCTACTAAAAGAAAATAACTATAATCGCAAAACGAGCATTCTCGCAGAAACACTGGCTAAATACTAAATGGAAAAGTTCTGATTAGTGTCTATATTATTGACCGGATCAATCGTTGATAGATGTAAATGAAGTAAATTAGTGCGAAAACTGTGAGAACTATTTCAAATGATAATACTGTTGGGTTTGTCTCCACTGCTTTAAAGTACCCTTGGTAGAGTATGCTTGAAAAAGTTAATATTTGAAGGAATATTGCTCCGCTTATACAGCTTAAGCCTAAGCAGTGAAAGGCAATGTGGATTCTTCTGGTAAGGGTTGCATCAGTCGTCATTAGTGTTCCTGTGAAATTCGGTTTTTTGAGGCTTATGCTTTATGAATTTCTAATCATTATTTCAGCTAACTCAAGAATTTTTATAGAAGAATGTGTTTTAGAGGACTTCAAACTTTATGGGACTAATAATATGCTCTCGAGTATTATTTTAGTTACAAATGTTTTTTTGCCTTTGATATGTATTTGTGTTGTTCTGTAGATATATTTCATATTTTATGGCTCAACTTGTTCATCTTTTGAGATGGCAGATTTTCCAATTGTTTGGACTGCTCATCCAATTCCTTCAGCTTCTGATTCTTGTATTTACTTTCTTCCCAAATGTTTCAGAACTTGCGTTTTTTAGAAGAGTTGACAGTCGTTCTATTTTTTTGGCTCGTTTTTCTTTCAGTAGTTTCGGTGCGGCGTGCTAAAGATAAATAGTTGTAATGCAATTTCATGTACCAACCAAGGAGAAATAAAAGTTGTCTGTAGCGCAAAGAAAATATTTTACTGAAGTGGCTGCCTTAGCCGACAAAAACGTAGCCATCGTGACTAACAACGGAAAAATCTTCAACGGCACACTAGTCGGTATTAACCCCGACAACCTAAATTTAGTCTTAGCGGACGTAAAAGATGAAACCGGAAAACTCCTAATTCGCTTAGTAATCAACGGTTCAGCCGTCATCTCAGTATCAAGCGCAGAAAAACCATTCGATCTCAAATCCCTCGCAAACAGACTGGAGAAGGTTTTCCCAACTCTGGTAGAACTAAATGAGCAAGCTGGCTACATCGTAGTTATGCGCAAAGTAAAACTAACAGAAAAAGGTGTCGTCGAAGGTTCAGGTAGCCCAGCAGCTGACCGTGTCCAAAAAGTCTATGACACCTTCATGAGCGAACCTAAAGCTTAAAACTGCTTTAAATAAACCAGCGCAGTTGCTGCTCCTCTTTCTTCTTTTCTTCTGTTATACTCCGAATTACTCCAAATGACTCTAACATGTTTTTGATTTCGTCACCGCTTACTTCCAGCCCTGACAAATCAACATCCAAATACAAGTATTTTCCCAATGTTAACAGTGCGTACCGTGCAGCATTCACATCTGGGTTCATTCCAGGTGTATCAACCAGAAGAGAGAAACCTTTCATGTCTCGAATCCCCGCCAGCCCAATCGATAACCCTGCTATCCCAAATACATGTCCAACCATAACTTTTGTGCCTAAATCAAGCGCCTGTTGCATCGTTTCTAAATCCGTTGCTGTGCTATAAATGCCCGGCACTGCTTGCACTTCGTCTTTTTTGAAGCCGCCTATGGAAATTACGAATCGGCAGCCAAACTCTTGCGCTATATCTAGTACTTTTCCAACTAACTCGTATTGCCCAACTGTGGTTAATGCCTGAGTGTTTCCATACCAAATGATGAGGTCGCGTTCGCCGTCCCGCTTTGCATAGTAGAGTTCGTTTATGGGTGTTCGGGCTCCGCCATCACCAGTGGTTATAGCAAAATCCTGGAATGATGAAGAAAATATCTGGGCAAACCGCGTCGCTTTGAGTTCTTTAATCAAATGTAGAGCTGCGATGTTAGCTACGTATCCGATTCCTGGTAATCCTTCGATTAGGATGGGGTCGTTTAAGGTTGGTTTTTCGCTTATGTCAATTGAACAAACCATGACTTTGCACTTCAGTGGAGTATTTAGAGAAACATAGCGATATAAGGTTGCCTAACAAACGCTATGTTTTTTATAACCGAGCAGCGTTTCTTGTTTAGGTTTCACCTTGAGCTTTGAAATTAAAGAAAAAGATTTGCTGGCCAGAATAGGTAAACTAAAAACTAAAAGCGGCACAATAGAAACACCGCTTTTATTCCCAGTTATTAATCCCAGCATCCAACCTATCCCGCCGCAAAAACTCAAGGATACCTTCGGGTTCCAAGCAGTTATAACAAACTCTTACATCATCAAAAAACGGTACGACAACAAGCCCATAGAACTTGGCTTACACAAGTTTCTGGATTATGACGGTGCCATCATGACCGATTCAGGCGCCTACCAAATTCTGGTCTACGGGGACATTGATGTTTCCCAAAAAGAAATCGTGGCTTACCAAGAGGGCATCGGAAGTGACATCGCTACCATTCTTGACATTCCTACAGGCTGGAAAGTAACCAAAGAACAAGCGGAAGTCACGGTGGCAGAGACCCTTCGGCGAGCCAAGGCCTTTTTCGAGGAAAAAACTCGTGACGACATCTTGTGGGTTGGTCCTGTGCAGGGTGGAAAACACCTTGATTTGGTGGCTAATTCGGCGGTTGAAATGGGAAAGTTGCCCTTCCAAATTCACGCGTTGGGTAGTCCAACCGAAGTTATGGAAAGCTACCGCTACGACGTATTAGCTGATATGATATTAACTTGCAAAAAGGGAATCCCAATTGAGCGTCCGTTGCACCTTTTTGGCGCTGGACACCCCTCCATGTTCGCGTTGGCAGTTGCATTGGGTTGTGACCTCTTCGACTCAGCAGCTTATGCACTGTATGCTCGGGAAAATCGTTACATGACCGCGGAAGGCACATGGCGCTTAAATGAAATGGATTATTTTCCCTGCAGTTGTCCACGATGCTCCACAGAAACACCAAGAGGCTTAGAGAAAAAATCGCCCAATGAAAGGGAAGTTTTCTTAGCAGAACACAACTTGTATGTTTGCCTTGCGGAACTCAAGAGCATAAAGCAAGCAATAAGAGATGGCAGGCTCTGGGAACACACCGAAATGCGAGTCCACGCCCACCCAGCATTACTCTCAGCCCTTAAACACTTACGCAACCACGCAGGCTTCATAGAAAAATACAGCCCAACGGCAAAAACCAGTGGGTTTTTCTACTTCGACTCTGTGGGGCTAGCACGACCAGAAATTACTCATTACCGCAACCGTTTAACCGAACGATATTCCTCACCCGTAGACTTAAAGGTGCTTTTGCTTGTACCACAAACCCGAAACAAACCTTTCCATAAAGCACCCGAATTCAAGAAAATCAGGCAACTATTCAGAAGTTTAGGTAAAGAACTTTCTGCTAAAGTTCATGTTTGCGTTTATTCGGCTCCGTTTGGCTTGGTTCCCTTAGAGCTCGATGAGGTTTATCCTTTGTCTCAGCATGAAGCTTCGCATCCGTTTGATTTGGAAACCATAGAGTATGTTGCAAGCCAAACTGCATGGTACATCATGCGTTCAAATTACGAGAGTGTGGTTTTGCTAAATGATCCCAAACATTGGGCAGACATTGTCAAAAAAACAGTTGCATCCGCTTGTAGTGGCAAGGGTTTACCTTTTGACTCCGTCGACGCAAACGTGCAGGGGAGCAGAGAAATTTTTAGCCAATTAGAGAGTATTTTACGGGAGAAGTTGACTGCGCAAACTTAACGCAAATAACTTGGGAAACTTTTTTTACCTGATCCGCCGAAGTATATTTAGTAAACTTGCCCTGTTGTATTACTGGAGATGTAAATATAGAACCCATATTCGCCGATTTCCACATCCACTCAATTTACTCGGCAGACTCCGTTATCCAGCCTAAAACACTTATTGAAATGCTTACGGCGCACAGTTTTATTAAAGTTGCAGCTGTGACCGACCATGACAGTACACGCGGATGCAGAGCAACAGTCGAGTTAGCTTCCGCTTACCCGGACATCTTGATAATTCCAGGCGTGGAAATCAGCACCGTGGAGGGGGATATAGTGGTTTTGGGAACTTATGAGTTGCCGCCTAAACCTTGGACTCCTGAAGTCGTCGCTGATTTTGCACGGTCGGTTGGTGGCGTATCCATTGTGGCTCATCCCTTCAGGACATACGGCATGGGCGAACGCGCCCGAAATTACAAAGTGGATGCTATAGAAGTCTTAAACGGCGGGTCCAGCCAAGAAGCGAATAAAGAAGCGAAGGAGTTTGCTAAAAGCTTAGGTTTGCCTGGTACCGCGGGAAGTGACGCCCATCAAGTTTCAGAATTATTCAGCGTTTACAATAAGGTTGAGGCTTCTCTGGACGTGGATTCAGTTTTGAAGGCCATTAAGAATGGTTCTGTTTCTGCACAGACGAACCGAGGGTCAATACATTTTTAAAACAGCTTATTTCCTTTTTAATTGTTAAGTATCAAAGAATGTGGATTGGTCTGTTTGCAAATTGGATTTTTAGGTGGAGCACGCGAAGTCGGTAGAATTGGAGTAACCGTTAAAACAGAGAAGACGCAGGTTGTCTGCGATTACGGTGTTATGCTTGATAACGAGCCAGGTTTCCCGATGCATGTTCCCCCAAAAGATGTTGACGCAGTGATTTTGACTCATAGCCACCTAGATCATTCAGGGGCCATTCCCATTTTCTACATCAATGACAAAATGCCCCTATATACAAACAAACTCAATTTGGAATTAACACAGCTTCTTGTGCAGGACTTTATTCACTTATCTGGTTACTATTTGCCCTTTGAATATCTTGAATTAAAAACTATGATGAAAAACAACCATCACCTGGACTTTGGACAGGAAGAAACTGTGGGCGACATGAAACTGAAACTTTTCAACGCAGGTCACACTCCGGGAAGTGCGAGTGTGTTATTGGAAGGTGAGGGTAAGCGCTTTTTGTACACTGGAGATTTCAATTTGGAAGAAAGCAAACTTTTGCCGCCCGCATACATGGATTACGGGAACTTAGATGCAGTTGTTATTGAAAGCACTTACGCCGACGCCGACCACACTCCACGACCTGAGCTGGAAAAGCAATTCGTTGAAGCATGCACTGACGTGGTTGAAACGGGTGGAACTGTTCTTGTTCCAGCATTTGGAGTAGGTCGCTCGCAAGAGATGGCAACTATCTTAGCTGCCCACCACTTCAAGCACCCAGTAATCTTAGATGGCATGGCAAGAGAAGCTAGTCGAGTTATCATGAACTACAAGGAATTTCTCAGAGATCCCAAACTCTTCATGAATGCAATGCACTCTGCAGAGTGGGTTGAGGGATGGCGAGATAGACGTAAAGCCCTCAAGACTCCAGGAGTAATTATTTCCACTGCCGGCATGCTTAAAGGCGGACCAGCAGCATTCTACGTTTCAAAGCTTGGCAAAAGAGCCAACAACGCCGTTTTCCTTGTTAGCTATCAAATTCCAGGCACTCCTGGACGTGAACTCATGGAGAAAGGCGTCTGCACAATCGATGGGCAAGTCCAGAAAATCAAAGCACATTACCGCCACTTCGATTTCTCGTCACACTGCGGTGCAAGCCTACTCAAAGAATCCTTAAAACGAATTGGCGGCAACCCCAAAGTTTTCGTTGTCCACGGCGCAGAAGGTAATTGTGAACTTTTCGCAAACTGGGCAAAAACCGATTTAGGGTTGGACGCTGTCGCCCCGCGAACGGGAGAAACCTATCAAATATAGGCCGCAAAAAATATGAAAGTCGGGATTTTGCAGGTTGGGCAAATTGCTCCCGAGGTTTTAGTTGGAATACAGAGGATGGTTTAGTAAAAACTTTTCCTAACACCAGCGCCGCTGTAATCTCAGAAGTTTTGCCTGTTTCCCAAAACGCTTTTGATAAGAAACGCAACCAATACAACTCCAACATTATCCTAAACGAAATCAAGATCTATGCCGCTAAAAACACAGATTTTAACCGCGTTTTAGGCATGGTGAACGCGGACATCTTCGCATCAGGCTTAAACTATGTGTTTGGTGAAGCCTTCACTCCAGGAAAAGCTGCGTTGATTTCGCTTTGGCGTCTAAAACCAGAATTCTACAAAGACAAATCAAATGTATCACTTTACAAATTGCGGACGCTTAAGGAAGCAATTCACGAAGTGGGGCACACTTTGGGTGTGCGGCATTGTATCCACTCTTTTTGTGTAATGCATTTCTCTAACTCGATTTTTGACACTGATAAGAAGCAAAACTTATTGTGTGACGAATGTTACTTGCAAGCGGCAATAGCTATAGCCAATTTAAGGGAAGGCACGTGACTGAGCAACCAAAACCACAAGAGAAAGAGGACAAATTCAAATTTGAAATTGTCTATTTGGTTCCATTACTTGCAAGCATGCTTTTCGGTTTAGGCTGCGCTTATCTGCTTGTACCCCAGCAGTCCGAAGCTATTCCTGTCACTCCCATTCCTGAAAGCATTCCCGGCGCACCGTTTGGCAACGCATTGTACTTTGTGGTCCTTATTGCTATAAGCGCATTCTTGTTCTATTTTCTGCTCAAAAGGAAAAGTAAAAACATAATCAAAGGCTTAATTGTGGTGGCGTTGACGATGGCGTCTTTGCTTTTGTCAGTGGTTTATTTGTCAGCAATTTTAGTGTATATTCCCCTCTTAGATAACATGTGGGTATTGATTAGTTTGTCCGTTATTTTGATGATCCTCTTTGACCTCTCTATTTTCCGCTTTGGAAGTATAGCTCGAAACGTTGCGGTTGTTGCCATTGGCGGCGCGTTAGGAATATTCTTTGCCTTCTCTATCCCTCTATACAGTGCAGTGATAATCCTCATTTTTCTGGCAATTTACGACGTTTTCGCGGTCTATAAGGGTCCAGTGGGCAAAATTGCGGCCTCAGGTCTTGACCAGTTGCAGGGTTTGAGTTTTTCCTTCAAGGATATCCAGATGGGTCTTGGCGATCTTGTATTCTACTCAATGCTTGTGGGAGTTATGTTCTTTAGTTACCAGCAAAGCATTCTGCCAACCATAATGGCGATTGTGGGCATCTTAGCAGGCTCTATCATAACCTTTTTCGCTTTAGAGAAAAAAAGTGTCTTCCCTGGTTTGCCGTTCCCAATTATGCTTGGATTAGCCGGTGGACTAATATCCGCTTTGATTTTGGGTTTACCTTTTCCAAACTCTTTTGTATAGTTTTCGACCTTTTACGGTTTTTATCTAAATCATAAACGTTTAAAACTCTCTTCAAACCATAAACAACCGGTGTCTTTACGGAAAAATCAGCAGTGGCGATTGTTAAGGGCGAACGTGGGCATGAAGCCGTTTTTAAAGCATTAGATCTGATAGATTACGAATCTGCATTGGTTGGCTTTAAGAAGGTTCTAATCAAAGTCAACTTTATCACGACCATGACTTGGGACACTGGGGCCACAACCGACCCAATAGTGGTTGAGGCGATAATTCAGCGTCTAAAGAAGCTGCCAGTGGAAATCTTTGTTGTAGAATCTGATGCGACCATGACAAACGCGGACAAGGCCTTCGAAGCTACTGGCATGGCGGAGATGTGCAAGCAATATAGCGTAAAATGCCTAAACTTGCGTCATGAAAAAGACAAGGTTAAAATTAAAATTCCCAATGGAGAATGCCTCAAAGACATAACCGTTCCCCGAATTGTGACGGAATCCGCCATAATTAGCGCTGCCAAAATGAAAACCCACATGGCAACCAAAGTTACGTTAGGCATGAAAAACATGTTTGGTATGTTACCTGACAAAATGAAGTTCAAGTACCACGCTCGTGGTATAAGCAAAGTCATAGTCGACGTAAACACCGTAATAAAACCAAATCTAACTGTAATTGATGGCTTCGTAGCCATGGAAGGACGTGGACCAACCGACGGCTCACCTGTCAAAATGGACCTTATTATCGCGGGAAAAGATCCTGTCGCAACTGACGCCACATGTGCACGAGTTATGGGATTAGATCCACACGAAATCAGCCATATACGCACTGCTAATCAGAAGGGTATAGGTAATATTGATGAAATAGAAGTTGTGGGCTGCAGTATTGAAGAGGTTAAACGTTCCTTTAAAAAGGGCTGGTAGATCCCTACCCGTAATAGGGCAACTCTTCTAGTAAATCGTTAAACTAATCACACGCCGAAATGAAGCGGTAGCGCCTTTTTTCGTTATATTGTATTTGTTGAATTTATTGGCAATAACCAAAATAGCCTCTGAATCATTAACGCTTTAAATAACAATTATTGCTAAATGGATACAAGTGAAAACTCTAATGAGTCAACGACTGACGGTTTATTCTGATGGTGGGGCAAGAGGGAACCCTGGACCTGCAGCCATTGCCTTTCTTGCCCTAAACGAGCAAGGCGAAACTGTAAAAGCCGATACTCAATACATCGGCATCCACACCAATAATCAGGCAGAGTACGAAGCCTTACTCTTAGCATTAAATTATGCCGTTGAAGTTAATGCGTCTGAAGTTGCCTGTTATCTTGACAGTGAACTTGTCACCAAACAACTTAATGGTGAATATGCTGTAAAAGATAACCTGCTTCAGCAGTATTGGCGCAAAGTCCGTGAAATCAAACCCTGTTTCAAAAAAATCAGTTTCTACAACGTGCGCAGAAGTCACCCTCAAATTCAATGCGCAGACGACTTGGTTAACGAAACACTGGATAAACAAACCAAGCTAAAGAATAATAGTTCATTTGAGTCTGTTAGAGAATCACCTGAGGGAAAGACAATGTTTGCTCATGTAAGCATCAGGATAAGCAACATGGAACGTTCCATCGATTTTTACTCCAAATTCTTCGGCTTAAAACTTTTGAACCGAAGAGAAATTAAGCAAACCAATTCTGAAATCGCTTTTTTGCAAGATGCAGCGGGGAAAGGTTGCACGTTGGAATTAACCTTCTACCGCAATCAAACCAGGTTTGCTCAACCCGCTTACGAAGAGCGGTTGTTTGACCATTTAGGCTTCGAAGTTGCCGATATGAACAAAACCCTTACAACTATGCGCAAAGAAAACGTAATAGTGACCGATGAACCATTCAAGCTTAACGAGAAAACGACCCTTGCCTTTATCGAAGACCCCGACGGTACACTCATTGAGTTAATTGAGCGAAAATAAAGTGTTCCGGATAGAACTTGTATTTGGTGTTGATTGAAAGAGCATTATTTGTCTCTGCTAAAAAAGTAGATAAAAAGGCATTTCCAAGTTGCACCGGTTATCCTCAAGTTGGCTCGTAATGTGCCACCGATTCTGGGTTTACTGCGTCTAGCTGGAGCATCATACTTTATCTCGCCAATCTTAAAACCCCTTTTTTTAGCAACAACCCACAGTTCACCGCCAAAAGTTTCACCACCCCTCAAGTTAGATGCCAGTGTTTCTTTTTTGTATACCCTAAAATTAGAATAAAAATCTGAAACGCCGCAAAGTTTGCCCAAAGTTTTAGAAGCAACCCGTTCAGAAAATCTGGGAACAACTTTTCGTGATGCAACCACTAAATCATAAACACTCAATTTATCGACAAGGCTGAGTATGAGTTCGGGGCTGTTCTCTAAATCGGAATCAATGGTTACTATAACTGGGAATTTTGCATGTTTTGTTCCAAACAGTAAACCTTTAGTTTGTCCTTCTCGAATTTTTCCAATAGCCACATCTGCAACGTTTCTGGAGACTTCGAGGGTTCCGTCCGATGAGCTGTCATCAACAACTATTATTTCGTTTGGAATGGTTTGAAGAGTTGTCCTTATTCTGCGAATTAGTTCCTCTATGTTTTCTCTTTCATTCCACGTGGTGGTCACCACAGATACACCCTGGCTCATTCTTTTGTTAGCATCCTTGAATAGTCAATAACTTTCCGGATGTTATAAGCTGTTTTGTGGTTAAATTATCGGAAAACTCGATTCGAATTAGTGTTCGGTTTTTTCTCTGATTCAGATGGTTTTTCGGTCATATTCCACACGAAAACAACATCGCAATATTAAAATAATTGGAAGGACTGATGTGTTAACGAATTCCAAAAATTAGGATAAATTAATAGAGGCTATGAAAAATGAGCAAACAAGAAGGAAAACCCCACCTAAACATTATCATCATGGGGCACGTTGACAACGGAAAATCAACAACCACAGGACACTTACTTTACTTAGCAGGTGTTATCGACCAACGAACAATCGATGCTTACAAAGCCGAAGCCGAACAAATGGGCAAAACAACATTCCATTTCGCTTGGGTTTTAGACAACCTGAAGGAAGAACGAGAACGAGGTGTCACAATTGACCTTCGATTCCTGCAATTCCCAACCAAGAAATACAACATGACTGTTATTGATGCGCCAGGCCACAGAGACTTCATTAAAAACATGATCACGGGAGCAAGCCAAGCCGATGCCGCAGTTCTTTTTAGCTCAGCTAAAAAAGGCGAGTTCGAAGCAGGAATTGGAGCAGGCGGTCAAACTCGTGAGCACGCATTCTTAGCATTCACTTTAGGTATACGTCAACTAATAGTTGCCATTAACAAGATGGATGATGCCTCCGTTAACTGGAGTAAAGATCGTTACGACGAAATGAAGAACGAAATCACAAGAATGATCAAGATGGTTGGCTACAAGATTGAGAAAGTTAACTTCGTTCCGGTCTCTGGCTGGACAGGCGACAACTTGATCAAGAAGAGTGAAAAGATGCCATGGTACACAGGTCCAACTTTAATGGAAGCATTCGATCTTCTCGAGATTCCAGCAAAACCAACCAACAAACCACTCCGCATTCCAATCCAAGATGTTTACAGCATCACAGGTATCGGTACAGTACCCGTTGGCAGAGTCGAAACAGGCATTCTAAAACCAGGTCAAACCCTTATCTTCATGCCATCAAATAAGACTGCTGAAATTAAATCAATCGAAATGCACCATACACAAATCCCAATGGCTGAACCAGGCGATAACATCGGAATGAACGTTAGAGGCATCTCAAAGACTGATGTTCACCGCGGAGACGTTGCAGGTCCAGTGGACAACCCACCAACAGTCGCAAAAGAATTCATCGGACAAATCATCGTTATTTACCACCCAACAGCAATCGCAGCAGGATACACCCCAGTACTTCACTATCACACAGGACAAATCGCAGTTAAATTCACCGAACTAATCAAGAAAATTGATCCACGCACAGGCCAAGTATCCGAAGAGCACCCGAGCTACCTCAAAACAGGAGACGCAGCATGGGTACGAATGGAACCACTTCACCCAATCGCAGTCGAAGCATTCATTGACTTCCCAGAACTCGGTAGATTTGCAATACGAGACATGGGTACCACTGTTGCAGCAGGAGCAATCAAAGAAATCACCAAAAAGGGTCCATAAACCCCTTTCATTTTATTTTTTGTTTATTTATTAAATTATGTTTTCGAAAGAGCTCTGACTATTTAGTGTAACCTCTATTAAACACAACCTTTTCTTAAAAGATAACGTAAATTTTTTGTAGCTTGTTGTTGTATTATGGCAGTCACAAGTATTTTTATCGCGTGTTGGCAAGTGCTTTTTGTAAGGTGTGGACCAATGGATCATCAAAATGGCTCAACTTGTTTAATAAAAAAGGAATCAGTAAAAGGTGAGGAAAGTTTGGATTATGTTTGCTTGAGCGATGTGCCTTTGGAAATAAGGCGAAAAGAAGCCAAAAAACCTTTGTTCCTTATTAGGTATGAGTAAACAATTTAGAGTGTCTTCATACTTTTAAATTTAGCAGTTTTAGCTTTGAATCTTTTATTTTCAATTTTATTTTTTGATTATTCTTTTAGGTGGGTAGCGGAAGTAAAATAAACCTCAAGTTCTGGTTACCTAAGCAGAGTTGATCGTATGTCTGGCACCGAAACGTTGGTTCCCTTCATTGGTGAAAAAAAGAAACCTGGCGAAGAACCAACCATAATTATAGATAGCCGTGAGGCAAACAGCGCTGAAAAAATTGTCAAAGGTCTAGTTGAGAAGGGCGCAAGCGTAAAAACTGAAATGCTTGAGAAAGGCGACTACATCCTCTCTGACCAATGTGCAGTTGAACGTAAAACAGTCAACGACTTTGTCTACACTCTCACCAGACGCTACCTCTTTGAACAACTCTTTAGGTTAAAAGATGTTTACCCAAAATCCCTCATAGTCCTCGAAGGTTATATGCCAATAGTTTTCAAGTACAGCAAGATTTCGCCGCAAGCAATCTGGGGTGCCATGTTTAACCTTGCAAAAAACGGCATCGCTATAGTCAGCACTTCTTCGTACAAAGAAACCGTTGATTTCCTGTACACAGCTGCCAAGCAGGAGCAAATTGTGGAGAAAAGAAGCGCGGTTGTTCATGCGTTCAAAAAATGTGACACCCTATCGGATGCTCAAGTCTATTTTATCGCCAGTTTACCTAGCATTGGACGCGAAAAGGCGACGGCTATTTTAGATTCTTATCAGACACCACTTAACGCATTGATTAACGTGGACGATTGGGAGAAAGCTGTGAATGGTTTGGGTCCAGTAATTACAAATCGGGTAAAGGATGTTTTGAGTACGCCCTACAAGGATAAGAAATGTGAAGAAATTCAGCCGTAACTTTTTCATTGTATATTAAAACAAACCTTAACCGCTAAAGTTTAAAGCCAAGCCAACATTAATTTAAGAACCCGACCAAAAACAAAGCAAATATGTTGCTATGGGGCCGTCGGCTAGTTTGGTCCAGGCTTGTAGCCTCGGGCGCTATAGACCCCGGTTCAAATCCGGGCGGCCCCACCATACTTAACCCTTTTGTGCTATTTTTCTCAAGGATTGATTGATAGGTTTTTAGATATTTATTGTGTGTGGGTTATGAAATCCATCTTAAAGTTGGCGATTCCTGTATTTGTGTTGTACTGTTGTTTCGTTAGTTTGTTGTATTGTTGCATAAGTGGTCTGTGTTTGATTGGTCCAGTGTGAATTTATATATTACGATTCATGATACGATGCATTAAGGGAGCTAAAGAGAATAAAATGAAAATATTCAAGACAGCGACAATAATCTCCCTATTAACCATAGTAACGTTAGGGGGATTTTGCTCAACAACCTACGCGATTACTGGAAATAGTCATCCTGATACCACTCCTTATGTAGGTTTAGTTGTACTTTTTAGTGATCCCGCAAAGACCCATCCAATAAGCTTCAGCACAGGCATCCTCATTTCGCCAACTGTTGTTTTGACTGCAGGCCACAGCGTCATCGGCGGCGTAGCAGCAAGCGTCTGCTTTGACCAAGACCCAATAACCTATTCAATCGACGAAGAAGGACAAATGCACTACAACATCAACCTACCAGTTTACAGTGGTGTTCCAACGCCTTATCCAGAATATCAGGTCAGTTTAGAGGCGGTAGTAAAAGACAGTAAGCTTCTCCAAACAGGCGACGTCGGCTTAATCGTGCTGGACACGCCTGTTGTGGAAGTGCAGAGTTTTCCAGCACTTCCCACTGAGGGTTTGGCAGATAGTTTGCCGGTAAATAGTATTTTGCAAGTGATAGGTTACGGAGTCCAAGATCAAATTACACCCAGAAACGGCAATATCTCGACTTGGGTTGGAAGCATTACCCGCAACTCAGCCACAGTAAACCTGCTTTCTACTAACTTCCAAGGAAGCAGTAACTACCTTAAATGCTCAGCAAATGCAGCTCAGGGAAAAGGTGGCGTTAGTTACGGTGACTCAGGAGGACCAGTCCTATACAACGATGATGGGCAAACCACCATCTTAGCAGTAAATGCATATGTTAACAACGCCAACTGTGAAGGCGTAACTTTCCATACTCGAATCGATAATCCACAAGTCCTCGGTTGGATCAAGGATTACATTTGAGTTTTCAGTAATAATTATCAAGGAATGAGAGGTGAAATGAATGAATCAAAAACGTGCAATCAAAGCAAAAGCTCCGGTGAATTGGGGCGGCTGGTAAATAAACGGGTAAGGTGCAGGCTTTAGCACCAATTTTCTAATTTTAAATCTTTATTTTAAATTCTTAATTTACAAATACCTTGGATTCTAATTCTTTATATCATGAAAGAGACTCCGCTTACCAAGAATGCGATAGGCATAATTCATAGCGAAGGGCAATCTCCTTTAACCGAAGCTTCCAAAAAAATACTCTCAAACAGATACGACGACGGAATCCTCTGTGAAGCATTGCATTATTATGCCCAAGAAGTCCTTCCAAACGTTTTACCTATTTTTCCAGCCCTAATGGCCCTGTCCAGCGGAGCAGTAGGAACTTTCCCAGAAAACTCACAGCCGATTTCCATCGCAATGCTGCTCATAACTTCCTCTGGGGACATCCACGATGACATTGTGGACAATTCAAAAGAAAAGTTTACAAAAAAGACTCTTTTTGGAAAATATGGTAAAGATATTTCTCTTTTGGCAGGCGATCTGCTCTTAATTCAAGGAATGACAGCACTTCAAAATGAATGCAGCAACTTATCAGCCAAGCAAGGGAAAACCATAGCTAATTCAATTGCCTCGGCAATGCTTGAAATCGTAAAAGCAGAAGCCCTCGAGATCTCCCTGTGGCATAAACCAAACGTTACAGCCGAAGAGTTTTTTGAGGTAATCCAGTTGAAGGCGAGAGTAGCTGAGTTTCACTGTAGACTTGGCGGGATAGTTGGCGGAGGAACAATTGTAGAAATTGAAAATCTTGCAAGTTATGGCAGAACAATCGGGGTATTATCAACGATAAAAGAAGAATTTATGGATATGACGTGTTCTAGTGAGCTTAATCATCGAGTTAAACATGAATTGCCGCCTTATCCTATGCTTTGTGCAATGCAGAACAAAACATTAAATGAGAAACTCGTGAATTCCAAGAACGCCGAGTTCTCTCTTGCTGATCTTCAAGAAGTTTCAGCAACAGTGATGGGGTCTTTTGAAGTTGAAAAACTAATCTCTGGGCTTAAAGAATTTGGAAGAAAAGAATTGTTGAATAATCCGCTGTTAAAAGGAAATGCGAAACCAAAAGAGTTAGTGGTTCTGCTTGAAGCTTTAACAGAAGAATTGGAGCTTATTTAGTTGCTGAATTACGAATACTTATTCAATGGATAAAGTATTAATTCTTAATACTTATAATTCAATTAAACCTAGTTTAATCAGGAACCCAAAACGCTAAACATGAAAATAGTCTCTAAAAAGCTATCATCTATCCCTAAGGAAGCTTTAGTAAGCACCTTTTTGGTAGCGAACGCCTTCGTTTGGTATCTCAGCGGGTTTAGCTATTTGCAGGCTGCCACATCCTCGCATTTCGACGGAAATTCTCTGTTGCTAATAGAAGTTATCAACTTTGCAAGTTTAGTTTCATCCGCTTTTATCATTTCATCAGTTAAAAACAAATTCAAAAGTCGTCGATTCTTTCTGAAATATTGGGTCCTCGCGGGCGTTTTACTTTCTTTCTTATTTGTAGTCGTGAATTCCGCAGACTTTGCCAGTTTACTATTTTTGGCAATCATAATTGGGGTCTATTTCGGAATTGGCATGCCCATTTGTATGGGATATTTCGCAAAAACAACTGTATCCCAAAACCGCGCTAAACTAGGCGGAATAATAATTCTTTTAATGGGTTTAGGCTATTCGCTGATTTCGATAATCGGAAGCAACGAAACTATCCTTTTGGCCGGTTCTTTGGGTGTTTTGCAAATTCTTGGCTTGATTTCTATTTTTTCTACTAAATCTGTCGAAGGACATTCGGAGCAAAACAAACAAGTATCATATCGTTCAATAATTTCAAACAAAACTTTTCTACTCTACGCTGCTCCCTGGTTGATGTTTTCTCTAATCAACCAATTAACATTGGAGTTGAACACTAATTATTTCAGCGGCGGCACATTTCCGATCGCTTTTGGACAAAACTTTCAGCTAATCGAAAACATTTTGTCTGGTGCATCCGCGATTATCTGCGGGTTTCTAGCTGATAAAAAAGGTCGGAAACGGTTAGCGTTGGTAGGGTTTGTTCTTCTAGGAGTTGGCTATGCGTCTTTAGGGCTTTTAAACGGCAACTATTTTGCAGCTTGGTTCTATGTTTGCGTCGATGGCGTTGCCTGGGGCGCCTTCGCTATGTTGTTTTTAGTCACAATCTGGGGGGACATATCCCAAGAAAAAAGTGGCGAAAAATACTATTTTCTTGGGGTGTTGCCGTATTTATTCTCGATATTGGCAGGGGGGTTAGCAGGAGCGTCCATTTCAGCTAATGTTAAAGAGCCTACGGTTTTCTCGTTTGCAGCCTTCTTTCTTTTCGTGGCAGTATTGCCGTTGCTTTATGCGCCAGAAACACTGCCTGATAAAATACTAAAAAATCTTGACCTAAACAGTTATGTGAATAAGGCTTTGGAAAAAGTCAAGAAAGTAACGTAAAAACTTGACTATCTTGAATGAGTTGATGTGAGTGTTGGTTAGCAGTCACAACAGCTTATATTTGCTAAAATGATACTAAAATATAGTTTTTTGAATCGCTTGTTTAAAGGAGAAAAATTTATGGTTAAAATGCAAACGACTGAAGCACATCATGAAGAACTAGTTAATGGACTCTACGAACAGATGAAGCCAATATTGGATAAATCTGAGCAACCTATATTCATCTACTTAGATGATAACCACAAAGCCTGCAATGAAAAATTTGCTTCGATGTTAGGTTTCGCATCGCCAAAGGAATGGGCTGAAAAACAGGGTTTTCTAGAAGTTTATGTGACAGAGAAAAGCCGCGAAACTCTCTCATCAGCTTACTGGAAGGCAATGGAGAAAATGGTTGCTTCAACAATTCCTATGACTTGGATGAAAAAAGATGGCGCAACCATAGAATCAATGATGATTCTTGTTCCCATGTTCTTCGAAGGTCACATGTTTTCCCTTCACTTCGTGACAAACATCACTAACAAATAATCTGGACCAATAACTAAACTGGTATTTTTTTCCAGAATCAACATTTTTTGTTGTAAAACATTAGGTGATGAGTTTTTAGTTTTCCCATACAGTTAAGTTGGAAGGTTTTAGGATATTTGACGAAATAAAGTAGCATTCACTATCTAACAGTAAACTTAGATTATGTTGACTAACAAAATCTTTTATGAATACCAAGTCGCCGCTGTTTACAGAGTCTTGATCAAAAGTTAAAATAATTCCGTCTTTTCCGGTATCAAGCATCTTTACGTCAAAACTGCAGCTTGAACCAATTTCTCTTTTAAACACCATAGCCTCAAACATCTTCATTTTTCCTTTCCCCTGTCCAAAATATGCTGCTCACTACGCCAAAAATATCTGGAAGGGTGAATGCAAACTTGGGACTTAATATGTATAAACTTATTCACTTTTAAGGGTTCGCGTTTTTATAAGGAGAAAACCGATGTTACGACTTTAACAGATTGTACAAAAATGATATCAAAAAGAAAGAAGTTAATTTTTAAGGGTGTTATGGGCAAACATGAATATTCAGTTTTTAACCTAAGTCATTTTGAATTGTGGGAAATCAGATTTTGAAGTTTTGATTGGTAGAGTGATAGTAAATTTGTGCCTTTTCCAGTTTTGCTTTCTACGGTAATTTTGCCGCTATGAGCTTCTACGATTCTCTTACAAATTGCCAGGTTCATTCCCATTCCTTTTGCTTTGGAGGTTACAAGCGGTGAAAAAAGTTTTGGTAAAATATGTTCTGGAATACCTGTTCCTGAGTCAGAGAAAGAAATCTCAACGTTTGAGCCTTTCACAGCGTTCATTATTTGTATTTCGCCTTTTTCAGGAGTAGCTTCTATCGCATTATTTATTATGTGTCCAAATATTTTTTCTATTTTTTGTGTGTCTGAGAAGAATTTTAATTCATCTGTGGTTTGGTTTACAACATTTACGCGATTTGCAACCTGGATCTTTGACAACGCATTAAGTATAAGCGACTTGGGTGTGCATTGTCCAGGCTCCAAAATCAGTTCACTTGAATATTCTACGAGGCTTGTGATAATTCTGTCTGAGTCTTCAACTGCAGTGTCTATTGTTCCCAAAATCTTAATTCTATCCAATTCAGTGAGTCGATTATTATTCTTTTTCAAAAGGTAAATTCCGTTTTTTATTCCTGATAATGGATTGCGCAAATCATGACCGATTTGTCCCGCCAGTTCACCGATTGAAGCTAACCTTTCTGCTTTAACAAGTCTTTCCTCAATATTTTTATGCTCAGTAATATCGTGGATGATGCAAGCTAATCCGATTGATCGACCCGTTTTGCTTTGGACAACTGAACCTGAAAAAAGAACGATGCGTTTTTCTCCAGATTTAGTTTTGAGGATTAATTCCTTATTTCTAACTATTTTTTTTGCTGCTAAATCTTCTAAGATGTCTTTACAGATATTTTCTTGGTTTTCTTCACATAATTTTGTGATGGGTTCACCAATTAATTCATCTTTTTTGTATCCAGTAAAACTTATCAAGCGCTCATTTACCCTCGTCATTTTAGCGTTTTTATCTGCTAGAATAAGTGAGTCAGGGATTGTAGATAGAATGTTGTCTGCAGCTAAAGCTGCGTCAAAGGTAAATAAGTCGAATTTAACAATTGAATATCCAACAAAGAAGCTGAAGAAGAGTGTTGCAACAATTCCAAAATTTGGAATGTTCATGTTGATAGAGCGGCCAATTATGTTTGTTGTTATGAATGCGGCGATGGGGATGGCGAAGCCAGCTGTAACATATTTTCGAGGTTGTGTTTGTGACGGGTCTTTTGCCCTTCGATAAAATCTGAAACATAAAATAAAAGCTAAAATCGGTAAGAGTGCTGTCCAAATGGTGGATGCTGTATAAACCCAGGTTCCTGAAGCAACATCATTATACCCCCAATATTCCATTACTGGAGGAGCATTGATGAAGTTTGTCGATAAATCAATAGCCCAAAGTGCAATTGCAGGCAAATACAAAATTAAATAGTTATATTTGTTTTTTAGCAAATTGCTTTCAGTAAAAACCAAAGCAAAATTAAGAACTAAAGCGACGAAAAAAGGCCAGATAGTGCCCATTTTATGCCAAATGAAAGCGCTTTCAAAAGTGTTTGCCGTCCACATCATAACAGTGGTAAATGAATAAAAAAATGAAGCCAGACAAGCTAAAAAAAAAGATTTTATTAAGATTTGATTTTTGGTTTAAGGAATAAACCAATAGTCCTAGGCAAATGCATATTATGCTTGAGTATAGCGAAAGCAAAGCGAACGGATTCATAGATTTTTATCCGAATTGTTTGTTTCTTCAGACTCATCTTAAGCTTGATTTTGACTTTGATTTGTCGTGATGTTCTAAAAGTAAGTCTTAAGTTTGCATTTAAAACATATGATTTAGAAATCTATATTTTGATTATTTGACAAGTAGTGTATCTATTTGTTTTTGGATTTCTCGTAAGCATTTGCAATAGCTTCGCTTGTTAGAACACCTAATATTTTTGTGCGGGTTTCTTTATCAACCACTGGAATGAGATCAATTTTTTCCCGTATCATAATCTTATTTGCTTCAAGAATTGACTCGTCCTCAAAGACGGATATGTTCTTGAGCGGCATCTGCTCAACTCTAAGTGTGTTCCTCTCTTCGGGTTTAATTTTCATTAACTCGTTCCAAGTGACTACTCCTTGGAAAATGCCATCTTTTTCCATCAGAGCGTCATGGTAGCGATTTTTGAACATTATTTCCAATGCTTCGGTGAGGTTTTGTTGAGGATTTACGGAGCCTATTTCTGATTGCATGACATCCTTAACTCTAACGCCTGCAAGAGTTGTGGAGATTATCGTTTGTTCTGCTTCTTCACTGGCGCCTATGTAAACAAAAATTCCTACCAAAATAAGCAAGAAGTAACTTGGAATCAAGAAACCTACAATGACCATTGCGATGCCGAATATTTTTCCAATATAGACTGCATACCTTGTTGCGTCAGAGTACTTCATGCGTTCTGCTAGTAAAGCCCTAAACACTCTGCCGCCGTCCATTGGGAAAGCTGGAATCAAATTGAATAAGCCGAGTAAAATGTTGAGTATGGCAAGGTCGAAGAGCAAGTTTCCAGTAATGGTAAATGTTAAGACCGATGTAATAAGGTGCGGCGAAATTACAAGGCTTACCACAAGAAGGGCAACTCCTAGAACCAGACTGGTAAGAGGTCCAGCAACAGCCATTCGCCATTCCTGTGAAGGATTATCTGGAATTTCCTCAATCTCAGAAACGCCTCCAATTGGGTACAAAATGATTTTTCGAACCTTAATTCCATAATGTCTTGCGATGATTGAATGGGCAAGTTCATGGAAAACTACGAACAAAAACAGGAACAATATTATGAAAAATAGGTAAAACGTTGGGATAGATAGGACAAGGACTGCAATGATTAGTAGTAAAAATGTAATATGCAACTCGATAGGGATGCCCCATACTGAGCCTATCTTGAAAGAATATCTCATAAAATAAAGTGGATGCGGTTAGCTTTTTAAAGTTTCGACAAGAAAAATTCTGGGACTAGTAAGGTCTGTTAATAAAGAAATTGAGCATAAACTTCCAAAAATTATAATAACAAATCGATGTATGAACGTTGAATAGCAAAGACTTGCTTGATAAGAGCAAGAAAAAACAAGAACCTGAAAATGGAGAGAGAGGAATTGAATAAGAAAGTTCTAAGTTTAGTCGTTGCTTTAATCGTTTTGGTTGCTTTAGTGGCAGCTTTTCTTGCTGAGTCTGCATCGGCTCCATCCCAGAAACCAACGGGCGCAATGGATTTTACTGTCAGCGGAACCAGTAACTGCCTCAGATTCCTAAACAGCTCCGTCCCAACAATTTACGTGCCATTCACGACTGCTGCAAACACTAACTGGGAATTAACGATAGACTGCACCAAAATGCCCGGCGGCGCCAACGGCTATACTGATGTCTATGTTTACAATAGCTACTGGAACGGCGGAACCAACAACACATGCATATCAGGGGATCTATATCCGATTCTAAACGACATACAAAGTGCTAACTTCGAAATACACACCAACACACCCTACACACAAACCTTCGGCGCATCAACACAACAAAGCTACACAGTATTCTTTGTAGTTCCACCAGGCGGAACACAAGCAACATTCCACGTAACACTCAAACAATTAGTGTAACGAGAAAAATCCTTAAATTTTTTATTTACTTTTGTCCAGAAAAAGTTAGTCTGCAATATGGTTATATAATCGGGTAAACTAGCTTATTTGAGGTCTGTCGGCTTGTCTGAATTTGTTTGGAATAAACCTGTCTTAAGTTTCTATCGAGAAAATAATGAGCAGCCCGAAACCGAAGCTTTTGCCGTTGTAAAAGCTAAAAAGTTAACTGTTTCAGCATCAGAAATAGGCGGATTCGACTGCAATTTAGCAGATTTCTTTTGTTTGATGGGAGACATAGACCAGGTTAAACCTGACCAGAAATATGTTGTTTGTTGGTTTGACGATTCCGTCGAAGATTTTCATGCTGGTTTTAGGCGTTTGTCAGGAGTAACTTTCCCAGCTAAATTAATCTTTGTTGTCGATAAGCGAAACAAGCGAACATACAATGCCATTTTCCAAGCTAAACATGCTAAACTGAAATAACAGCTCAATACTCTACCTACGATTTCTCACCAAAAGCAGTCAGTTAAACGTTTTCTTCATACGCTTGAGTATGGGCTTTAACCCTGAATTTTATGAGTTTTTGAACTCAATTTTAAAATTTGCGATGGAACTGAGCAATATTTTGAACATTTTTTGGGTTTCTTGTTTGCTCATTTTACGTATCGTCTTCTATTCCTTCTAAATCGAATTCCTCATTTATTTTTTCTGTTTCGTCTTACTCTTATATAGTCTCTTCTAAATCTTCATTCTTGTTTTGTTCTTCAAAAGCTTTCTTTCGTTGTTCGCTCTCTGTTTTCTGTTGGTTTGGCTATATTTTTGACTCTGGGATTGTTTCGGGCATAAGGAATAGACTGCAAGATTTTAAAATCTATAGCAAATCTCAGGTTGTCTTTTCTTTGCTGTCCTCTGGTTTTTTCCTATTGGAGGTGAGACGTTAAACGTTAGTTGCTGAATGTTGAAGAATGACCCAATATATGGCTCATTTCCGTTGACTATTCTTAAATATAACTGCATAAACTACATTGGTAAGGTCGGAATCATGGGAGAGCAAAAGTTAAAGGTAACTTTGCTTACAGGTCGCACAATTGAGCAAGGAGTCGGCAAAGAGAAAGGTAAAGCCTCAAAAGAGTACTTTGATGCTTGTTCAATGTGCTACATGGACGCAGACGACATGAAGAAGCTTGGCGTAAAAACTAACACTAACATTTTAGTATCTACCCCTGACGGCTCGGTCGTTCTTAAAGCCGTAAAATACCCTCGTTCCGCAACTCCTGGTTTAATTTACATTCCTTATGGACCATGGGCGAATGCTATCTGTAGCAACAAAACCACCAGCATTGGTATGCCATCGTTTAAAGGCACTCCAGCTGAAGTTGAAGCGGCACCTAACCTGCCAGTTTTAACTATTGAAGAGCTTCTGAAGAAAGAATTTGGAAGGTAACAAAAATGACGATAATTAATTCTGTAACGTGTCCAATTTGCGGTTGCTTATGTGACGATATCGAAGTCACAGTTGAAAATAATGAAGTTGTTAAAGTGAAAAACGGATGCGCTATCTGTGAGTCAAAATTTTTAGGTTTCTGCGGCGAACACAGAGTCCAAACACCGCTAATGAGAAAAGACGGAAAACTTGTGCCAGTTTCCATGAATGAGGCAGTTCATGCTGCTGCCGAAGTTTTGGCAAATGCTACTTATCCAATTCTTTATGGTTGGAGCTCAACTAGTTCAGAGGCTCAACGTGTCGGAGTAGAATTAACTGAAGAAGTCGGCGGTGTAATGGATAACACAGCGGTTGTCTGTCATGGGCCATCTATTTTGGGTGTTCAAGAAGTAGGCATTCCAACCTGCACTTTAGGACAGATTCGTCACCGAGCAGACTTAATTATTTACTGGGGCTGCGACCCGTGGAGCGCACATCCCAGACACCTTGAAAGATATACCAGCTTCACCGAAGGCCGCTTTGAGAAAAGCGAATGGAAAGCATACATGCAAAAACTCAAATCTCAAGCTGGCCAAAAGAAAATGCAGAGCGCTATGCGAATTGAAGTTTCTAACCCTCAGATAAGACCTCAAACATGTACTATTCCAGGCATGCCTCAAGCTATGAATAAAGAGGGACGAAAACTAATCGTTGTCGATGTAAGGAAAACCATGTCTGCTGAAATGGCTGATTATTTTATTCAAGTAGAACCCAACAAAGACTACGAATTAATGCAGGCTATCCGAGTTTTAGTCACAGATGGAGAACTCGACGTAGACACGGTTGCAGGTGTTCCTGTAGAATACCTAAAACAAGTCGCTGATGCCTTGGTAAACTGCGAGTTTGGCGTAATTTTCTTCGGCATGGGCTTAACTCAAACCGCAGGCAAATTCCGCAACATCGAAGTTGCAATCCAACTGGTTCGCGACTTAAATGCAAAAACAAAATTCACAATCATGCCTATGAGGGGCCATTTCAACGTTACAGGTGCAGATGTGGTTTCAGCTTGGCAAAGCGGCTACCCATACGGAGTTGACTTCTCATTGGGTTATCCACGCTATAATCCAGGCGAAACAACCTGTACAGACGTACTTTTCCGTGAAGAAAACGATGCTACATTGGTTATAGCCGCAGATCCGGGTTCAAACTTCCCCAAAAAAGCTGTTCAAAACATGGTTAAACACCCATTAATTGTGATTGACCCACACATGAATGCAACCTCAATGATAGGTGACATTGTATTTCCAACTGCGTTTGTCGGCATAGAAGTTGAAGGAACCGCATACCGCATGGATCATGTGCCGTTGCCGCTGAAAAAGGTAGTTGAACCACCAAAAGGTATATTCTCAGATGAAGAAATACTAACAAAAATCTTAGCAGAGGTTAAAGCTATAAAATCTAAAAAGATCAAAAAAGCCGTTAAGAAAACGGAGGCTTAAAAATGACTGAAATGATAATAAAAAACGGTTTCGTCTTTGACCCGATAAATGGGATTAACGGCGAAAAAATGGATATAGCCATTAAAAACGGAAAAATCGTTGAAAAGGTTAGTCGCAAAGCTCAAGTGATCGATGCATCTGGCTTAACAGTTATGCCTGGCGGCGTTGACATTCATACTCATATTGCAGGTGGGGAAGTAAACACTGGAAGAATGGTCCGACCTGAAGACCACATTAAAGACGTCGTAAGTAAAACTGCTATGACACGTTCGGGAACAGGTTACTCGATACCATCTACATTCGTTACTGGATACCGATATTCAAAGATGGGTTACACCACTGTGATGAACCCTTCTATGGCGCCTCTTGAGGCAAAACACACTCATGAAGAATTAAATGACATACCTCTCTTAGACAAAGCTACCTATCCGTTATTGGGTGACTGGTGGTTTGTACTAGAAAACCTCGCCAAAGGCAACATTGAAGAATGTGCAAGACACGTCGCATGGATGATGGATATAACCAAAGGTTACGCAATAAAAATCGTTAACCCTGGCGGCTTAGAATCTTGGGGGTTCGGACATAACGTTCACAGCATCGATGACCAAGTGCCCAACTTCTGCATTACCCCACGAGAAATCATTGTTGGTCTTGCAAAAGTTAATTCGATGCTTAACCTGCCCCATTCAATTCACCTTCACACAAACAACCTGGGATTGCCTGGAAATTACACTACAACCTTGGACTCAATGAAAGCGCTGGAAAGCGTGCCTTACAATGGCAAACCAGTCGGGCACATTACTCACTTGCAATTCGCCAGTTTCGGTGGCGATGGCTGGGGCAACATGAAGTCAGCTGCCGAAGAAATCTCGAGTTATATCAATGCTCACAATCACATGACATTCGACATGGGTCAAGTCATATTCACTGACACCACTACCATGACTGCAGATGGTCCATTTGAGTTTACTCTATACCAGCTCAGTGGACACAAATGGGTCAACAGCGACGTTGAAACCGAAACAAGTGGCGGAATCATACCCTTCCACTACAAAAAGAACAATGCCGTCAACGCAAAACAATGGTCAATCGGTTTAGAATTAGCCTTACTAATCAAAGACCCGTGGAAAATGTTCCTCTCAACTGATCACCCTAACGGTGGACCTTTCTTCGCTTACCCAAGAGTTCTTGCCTGGTTATACAGCAAGAACGCACGTGCAGCAACCCTAAATCATTGCCACAAGAAAGCTCAAAGAGCAAGTCTGTTGCCATCAATCGACCGCGAACTAACACTCTACGAATTAGCTATTATGACCCGAGCTGGACAAGCCAAAGCTTTGGGGCTCAAAAATAAAGGTCACCTTGGTGTTGGCGCTGATGCTGATGTTGCAATTTATGCTATTAACCCTGAAACAACCGACATAGCCCGTAAATACAAGACTGTGCGCAGAGCCTTCAAACATACAGCTTATACGATTAAAGACGGACAAATCGTAGTTAAAGATGGCGAAGTAGTGGGGCAAGCTGACGGAAGAACCATGTGGCTTAATATCCAAACAAAAGAGCCTTGCAAAATTGACGACGAAATGAAGAACAAATTCAAGCAATACTGGTCTGTTGATTACGATAACTATCCGGTGTCTGATCACTACGTGAAAGTTAAAGATCCAATAACTGTAAAGGCGAGCGTTTAAAATGATAGTCTTAACGCCACTCAAAAAATTCACTTTTCCTGTCACAGCTGAATGCATAAACCCAGACATATTCCAAGGTAAGACCACGGCTGAGATAGCAAACCTAACCATTTTTGAAGGTAACAAACAGAAAAAACTGAGTGACCTCTTCAAAATAGAAGAAGACAACGCTGCAACCCCGAACATAACCATAAACGGCGATGTAAACGAAGTCCGCAAAATAGCCGCAAGTATGAAAACCGGCGAAATCGTCATCAACGGCAACGTTGGAATGCATCTAGGCGAGAAAATGGCAGGCGGCAAAATCACAGTGAACGGGGACGTATGCCAATGGGCAGGCGCCTCAATGAAAAAAGGCTTAATCGAAATCCATGGTAACGCAGGTGACTACTTAGCCTCTCCTTATCGCGGAAGCACCGAAGGGATGAAAGGTGGCAAGATAGTTGTAGATGGAGATGTTGGAAATGATTCAGGCGCTTACCTACACGGTGGATTAATCAAAATAAAAGGTAACAACGTCGGCCAATTCTTGGGATACCACATGAGTGACGGAACAATTCATGTTGAAAAGGGTGCTCGCTCAAGAATAGGTGCTAACATGACTGGCGGAAAAATAATTGTTTCAGGTGTTGTGGAAGAAATATTGCCCAGCTTTACCATCGACAGCGTAAAGCCCAAAGTCAAAGTTGACGATACTGAATCAGCGGCTGGACCATTCTACCTATTCCTCGGTGACTTAGCAGAGCATGGAACAGGCAAAATCTTTGTATATAAAGCCAACAATCCACAATTGAAATTTTATGAAAAATACCTCTAATTTTTCTTTTTATTTATTTTTGAAAGCTCTTCAAAACTTTTCTTTTATCCAAATAGCCTATGAGAATCACTATTAGGACTGCAAGCACGATTATCATTCCTATGGTTGAGATTATCGCGAGGTATATATCGATGTATATTTTTAGAACTATGTACCTGTAAAAATTGCTTGTTGCACCAAAAATAAAGAATGCTTCTAAAGCTAAAAGTCCTGTTACAGCTAAGCGGTCCTTAGTTTTTTGATTTAATGGTGCTATTTTTCTTTGCTCCTATGAGAACTGATCTTTCAAGTCGAATTTAGTCGTTGAATCCAGCGACAGGGATATATGCGAAGTTGGAGTTTTAAATTTTGTCTTATGTAGACGTGCTTGAAATGCATTGTGGACAATGTGCGAAAATTATTTTTGATTTTGACGGCTTTTAGGTAGCCGAATGCCTTATCAACGGCGCTGGGTTCAAAACACAACAACACAAGAGGACAACATTATGCGTCAAGTTGACATTGTAAAAATTGATTTGTCCACTGGAAAAGCCCTTAAAATAATTGATTTCGTAGCAGAAGAAGTTCCGCTTCAATTATTTGTGAATACAACCTTTTGGGCAACCATCCTGTGTTCTCCCACCAACCTAAAAGAACTCGCAGTCGGGCACCTGCTTTCTGAAGGCATCCTCAAATCTATTGGCGAAATTGAGGAGGTTACCCTGAAAGAAAACACTTGTATCGTTAAACTCAAGCCGAACATAAAAGTTGAGGATAGGGTTCAGATTTCAAGGCTTCACGCACGTGTTATTGCGTCGGCTTGCGGAAGTGGCTCACCCTATCAATACAAAGGGGCAGTTCCCAAAGTTACATCAAATCTAACTATTCAAGCTCAAGTGATTTTTGATAGCGTTAACCAGCTTAACTTTAAAGCCGAAGGATTTAGGCAAACAGGGGGCTTACATGTCGCCGCGATTTACAAGAGCGATGGTTCGCTGGTTTCGTTAGCTGAAGATGTAGGCAGACACAATGCTGTCGACAAAGTAATCGGAATGGCGGCGTTAGATAAAGTGGATTTTGGCGGGTGTTTTGTGGCTTTGAGTGGGCGTATTTCTGGTGATGTGTCCTTCAAGGCGGCGAAAGTCGGGTTGCCAATCGTGGCTTCTTTGGCTGCTGCACTTTCTTCAGGAATTGCTACAGCTGAAGAATCAAACGTAACTTTAGCCGGATTTGTTCGTGGAAAACGGTTAAACGTTTACACTGTTCCAGAGCGAATAATCATTTAGACGCCAGTTTCTCAATTTGCGATTCGCACCATAACTTATCTGCTCTCGCTCTTTCAGCCAATAAATAACAGCGATTTTCTCCGTAGATTTTAGTTTCAAAGCCATAGTTCTGGGCTGCTTTCAACAGAGCCTCTTTGATATCCTTAATTAATTCATCTCTACCCTGCTCAAAAAGGCTCAATAGACTTTTTGCCTCAAACTCTCTGCTTACGGCAGCCCAAAAGAACAATTTTTCTTTTTCCAATATAACCGCACAAGCTGAGAAAGTTTTTGATGCTTCCAAAAAATCAGATATATCTCTTTTCGAAATGCCCGCAAAAAGGCGTTGAATTTCTTCAATAGGCAGAGCCCCTAAATTTAGACGTATGTTTTCGACGAATGGACCTTGCCTTTGACGTGGAATCAGCCTGCTTAAATCTTCTGGACAGTTAATGTTTACAAAACTGCGGAATTCAGGGTCTAACACCTTGATTTTGCCTAGTGGTGAGACAAATAGGGTTTGCATCGAGCCTCTTATGATGTCGTCAGGGTGCGAGCGCCCCAGTTGGGAGAGAACAGTTGCGATTTCCAAAGTTTTCTTTCTTTCTAAAACCATCAGAAGTGTTTCAAGTCTTCCATTGGGCCACATTGGAACCGCAGCTAGAGAACCGTTGATTTCGTCAAATAGGTATTGGGCTACTTTTTTGTCAAGCATTGGGACGTCGCATGGAACGGTTATGCAATAATCAGCATTGGCAAATTTTAATCCAGTTAAAATCGCGATTAGGGGTCCGCTAAGGTTATTTACTTTTAGGTCGGTAACTATCTTTGGGTTTTGAATATTAAATTTTTGTAGAACTGAAGTGTACTGGGTTATTCTTGATTGGTTTTCATTGACAACAATAACAATTTCGTCAACTGTATCATGCACGCTCTGGATCGCGTGAACCAGAAGAGGCTTCCCATCAAGCTCGGCAAGAGCCTTATCCTGCCACTTGTCTTGAGTGGTTTGGAATCTTTTGGCTTTTCCTCCCGCAAGGATGATTGCCGCACGCTTGGTCATTTAATTATCTTGATAGTAGAAATCGGGGCGGTTTATCTAATTTTCTTGATAATTATTTATTTTTTGCTTGCTTTTAGGTGGTTTTTGACTATTTCCAAAAGCTTGGGTCCTTGGTCCGGCAAGTTAATGTAAGGTATATCTGTTGTCGGCTGATTGGTTTTAGCGACTAAACCAGAAATTGCAAGAACAGGCGGGATTGTATTATTTAGTGTTTTTTGGAGGTCTTCAGAGGTTTTTGCGGTTATAATCTTTAGGATTTCTGGTCTTTTTGAGATTTCGCCTTTGAATCCTTCAATAAAAATAATGTCCAGTTTTTCGCTCTCTAATAATTTTATTACTTTATCTAAGTCATTTAGAGAAGCTTTCGTTTTTTCTATTATTGCTATTTCTTCAGGTGAAATAGCGACGGTTATTTTTGATCCAGCTTTGCTGAATCTCCATGTGTTGGTGCCTTCTTTATCAATGGTAAAGCCTTCTCGGTGAATATGTTTTATTGCGCCAACGCGGTATCCTTCGATGCTGAGTTTTGAAATTAAGTATTCAAGTGTGGTAGTTTTCCCTGAACCACTTATTCCCACAGCAGCAATTACAGTAACCATTTGAAATGAAGCCTCTTTAGAAGAACAATTTAGTGGGCTTTAATAAACTCGGCGATTAGCTCTCTGCATAATTTTCTCTAAAGCTCAAAAGGAGGCCAAAGCTGGACTAATTCGGGCAATCAAAATTGAAAAGGGGGGGGGCTCAACATCGGCTTCTATTTAATTTGTTAGAAGAAGGAGAACGGCTGTTTCTACAGGAAAAGTGTTCTTCTTCTTTCAAAGACTTATAGAACTAACATATATCCAAGATTAATATCGTGAGATAGAAGAAGATGATGTTGGTGATGATGAAACCACAACGATTTTGCACTTGCAAAAGTATCATCTATCAGAACCAGCCAAATTAAAGCATTAGTCTGAGCCTCTTGGTGCAAGAGACGTTGTTGTTGTTGCTGCAACTGAATTCTGCAAACGATGGGTTGCAATAACAACCAGATTTAACCTAAAACTGGCTAAAGCCTATTCTGGGGCTTCAAGTTTAACCCAGATTTTTCCCGACTCAACCTTCCATTCAAACTTGGTTAATTTCATTAACGGTTCCTCTTCGTACTCGCCCGTTTCCAAGTTAAAACGCTTATCATGGCAGGGACAAACAATCACCAAGCCATCAAGAGTTCCGTTTGAGAAAGCGCATCCCTGATGTGGACAACGGTTGTCTATAGCGAAGATTTTGCCTTCCTGTTTAATGAATAAAATTGGTGTGCCTTCTACTGATACACGTTTCATTTTGCCTTCCTGCAACTCTCTTTCGTCTAAAACAGCCACAAACCCATCAGTGTTTTCCAATTATAAAGCCTCCAATAATCGCTGATTTGATTAATTATAGAGAACAGAGATTTAGAACTTGCTCTACTTTTTGTGAGTGTTACTTTTTAAGAATTATTTAATTTATTTTCGTTACAAGTGCCATGGAAATATATTTGGGTAGTAAATCAGGATCACAATAACGATGAGTGCAGCTATCAAGATGCCTGTAACAATTCCCTTTTTTGCGTTAGTCGATAGAGTGATTTTTGATGATTTTTTGGGGCGCGTATTTGCCTGAGAGAGGATCGGGTCTTTAGTGGACAACGATTTTCCACAGAATTCACAAAACAACAAATTATCCGCGTTATTTCTTCCGCAATGAGGACAAAACATGGCAATCTCGATCGTTTAATGAGTAGCGAGGGCAATAAAGTTTCCCTAATCAATTCTTTTCAATTAAGTCAGAAATATTCTTTTTGTGAACAGACTGTTCTCAGAAACAATAAACTTCAAAGACGCTGTGCCTATTCTAATATTCCAGTTGCCGCTGTTTCCATCTTCGCTTTTACCTGATGACTGCTGGTTTGCTATATGCAACAACCAGAAAAAATGCACTCGTAATATTTTTGATGATTTATACTTTATATAGTCTTTTAGCGTACTTTGCGTTACGGTAATGAATTTGACTGCCCAAACCGAAGCCGATCAAAACCTGAGCTTACCGACAAACTATTCTCCGCTTCAATTGGAAGCTGAAATACGCGAATTCTGGACAAGAAACAACATTCGCAACAAACTGGAACTTAGCGAAAAAACCGCAAAAGGCTTTTTGGGTTACGTAGAAGGTCCGCCAACACTCAATGGCGTTCCACACATTGGACATGCTCGGGGACGCATCATGAAGGATATTCGGTACCGATGGAAAACCATGGAAGGTTACTATATGCCGTTTTGGGCAGGATGGGACTGCCAAGGTTTACCCGTAGAACTCGAAGTCGAAAAACTTTTGGGCGTAAGGAACAAGCGGGAATCCATAGAGAAATTTGGAATGGAACGCTTTATAGAAGAATGCAAAAAAGCCATCATGCGTTACCACCAAATGTGGCTTGAAGCGGACAGCCGACTGGGCATTGCAATTAATCAAGATAAAGCGTACTGGACCTACAAGGATAGCTACATCGAACGCGAATGGTTCTATCTTAAACGGGCGTGGGAACAAAACCTCCTCGAAGAAGGCCACTACGTTGTGGCATACTGCCCAGGATGCCAAACCAGCCTAAGCAGCGCTGAAGTAGGTTATGAAGGCAGCTACAAAGAAGTTGAAGACCCATCCGTCTACTTTAAATTCAAAGTCACAGGAACACAAAACGAGTTCTTCCTAGTTTGGACAACAATGCCTTTCACCATCATAACCGATACGATGCTTGCGGTGCAGCCAAAAGCCGAATACGTGAAAGTGAAGGTTGGCGAAGAAACCTGGATATTGATGCGACAACGAGTCGAACCAGTCATGGCAGAACTCGAAATCACAAATTACCATATTACAGATTCCATGATGGGTAAAAGTTTGGAAGGAACCCCATACGATTACCCCTTAAAAGACATAATTCCCAAGCAGGCAGAACTCGAAACCAAACACCCATTGGTCCACAAAGTCATAGCAGAAGACTTTGTTGATGTAGAAACTGCCTCAGGCGTAGTGCATCTTTCGCCTGGCAACGGTGAGGACGATTTTTGGGCAGCATACCGGCGAGGTGTCCCAATCTTTGTTCCATTTGACGATGAAGTCAAATTCACAAACGACGCAGGCATCTTCACAGGCGTATTTGCTCGCGACGCAGATATGCTGGTGGTTGAGGAACTACGCAACCACAACGCATTCGTCAAATTCAAAAAAATAAAACACGAGTATCCAACCTGCTGGCGCAGCCACCACAAATTAGTATGGTTGGCACGCAAAGAGTACTTCTTACGAACCGACAAAATAAACAGCAAAGTACTTGAAGCAGCAGAGAAAATCGCGTATTTCTTTGAAGAACCCAAAAACCGCTTCTTAGGCTTCCTAAAAGAAGGAAAACCATGGTGCATCAGCCGCGAACGCATCTGGGGCACACCTTTGCCATTGTGGACCTGCGAGAAATGCGGCAACAAACGCTTAATCGCAAGCAAAAAAGAATTAATCGAAAATGCCCAAGAAACGATTCCTGAAAACTTTGAGTTGCATAAGCCTTGGGTTGACCGAATTACGATTAAATGCGAAAAATGTAGCGGAACTATGCGTCGGGAAGATTTTGTTTTAGACACTTGGCACAACAGCGGAGCCTCACCATACGCACGGTTCACTGATGAAGAGTTTGCAAAGTTTGTTCCGACGGATTTCTTGACTGAAGGCATCGACCAAACTCGGGGTTGGGCAAATTCACTGCTACTGGAATATATTATTTTGACGGGAAAACCCGTTGCGCCCTATAAGGCGTTCCTTTTCCAAGGCTTAACGCAAGACGCAAAGGGGAGAAAAATGAGCAAAAGCCTCGGAAATGTCGTTGAAACCAACAAGCTCCTTGAAAAGAACAGCGCGGACTTGTGCCGTTTTTACATGACACGTAAATGTTCACCCGTCGACTTCATGAGCTTTGACATGCAAGAACTAACCCGTCGACCCTACCAAGTCCTCTCTACACTCTACCACTTAAGCAGGTTTTTCTTGCAAAACGCTACGTTTGATGAGTTTAATCCCAAAGAATACACATTGGAGTGGGCTTTTGAGGCGGGTAAACTTCAACCAGCTGACTTATGGCTTCTATCTAAGCTGCAGCAAAGAATTGAGGAATACACTAAAGATCTTGAAGGTTGCCAATTCAATACTGCGGTTGGGGTTTTGGATGATTTCGTTATTGAAACGCTCAGCAGGCTCTATGTACCTATGATTCGCAAGGAACTGTGGACGGATGAACCTGAGACTTTTGAGCGACGTCAGACAATCTACGCTCTGCTTCACCATGCGTTAAAAACCGTCACTTTGCTATTCAACCCAATTACACCGTACTTAAGCGAAGCGCTATTCCAAAAAATTTACAAACAACTAGAAACGGACTTGCCTGAATCTGTTAATTTTGCAGCTTGGCCAACTCCAAACGAAAAAATGAGGAACAAACCTTTGGAAGAAGACTTTGACACTCTACTCAAAGTCGTTTCAATATCTCATGCTGCAAGAGGACAAGGAAAACTCAAGCGCCGCTGGCCCTTAGCCAAGACAATCGTGGTTGCACCAGAAAAAACGTTGCAAGCCATCAAAACTCTCGAAGGTTTGCTTTTGGAACAAACAAACGTTAAAGCCGCTGAATATTCGGTGTCGGTTCCAGATTATGTTGGAGGCGAAAACTGGGTTTCCAGCCAGCAAGACGAAGTTACGGTGTTCCTTAGTGGGCAGCGCGACGATAAATTGCTCGGCGAAGGAATTATGCGCGATTTGGCAAGGCGTGTTCAAGCATTGCGTAAAGAGATGGGATTTGTGCCAACAGAAACATTGGAGTCCGTACACATTGCCGAGTTGGATGCTGAGAGCATGGGATTCTTGGAGCCGTATTTGGAGGAGATGGCTGGGCTGGTCAGAGCAAGAAAAGTCTACTTGCATGCAAATCGCAGTGAAGTCGAAGCAGATTGGCATGAGTCAGAGCTAGACGGCAAAAAAATCCACATAAATATCCACTAGGCGAAACCTATGGCGGAAGAAACCAACAAGAACCACCTCTATAAATGCCCGCACTGTGCATGCATCTTTTTAACCCGAGCAGATCTTCAAAAACACATGAGCATTTTCAGCGATAAAAAAGAGCAACACGATTACACTTATAAAAAAACCCATGGCAGACTAGAACACGGATACAGCGAGGAATAGACAAGGTTTTTTCAAACCCTTTAAAAAATAAGAATTATAAAGTATCAAACGTTTCCTGCTAACTTATATCTAAAAACCTGCCTAACAATAAGCCAGAAGTGTTCACATGGAAAGGTTTCGGTTAGCCATCTTCAACACCCAGCCTCCTCAATTGTACTTTGGGGGCGTGGAACGCCGCATAATGGAAACTGTTAAACGGCTGCAAACCGAAACGGATATCACCGTTTACAGCGGCACAAAGGGGGGTTTCAAAGAACCCACAATCATCAATGGTGTAAATTTTGTCCCATGTTATTCAACAGACAAAATCTTTCCTTTAGATAACTGGTTTTTTAATCGAAGTCTATCCAAAAAAGCCCGCACCATTGACGCCGATGTTTATGAAGCTCATGCAGTAAGCGGCTACGGGTTCCCTAAAACGATCGAGAAACAAGATGTAAAGAAACCGTTCATTCATACGATTCATGGCGTGCTAGCCGACGAGTATGAACAAGCAAAACAAAATGGTTACCCCTCAACCAAGAGCAGGCTTGCAAATGTCTTCATGCATCGACTTGCTAAATTGGAAGAGAAAACAGCACAAAACGCAACTTTAGTCGTGACTATAAGCAATTATTCACTAGAAAAAATTCAGAAACATTATGGCATTGAAGCGTCCAAGGTTCGGATTGTTCCCAACGGTGTTGATGTAGAAAAATTCAAGCCAATGGAAGTCAAAAATGCGAGGCAGCAATTTGGTTTAGGCAATGAGCCTTGTGTGCTTTTTGTGGGCAGTCTGATTCCTCGGAAGGGGCTGTCTTTTTTGGTTGAAGCAGCAAAAAAAATAGTCAAAGAAAAAGCCGAGACCAAGTTTTTAATTGCTGGTGAAGGACCTCTGAAAAACCAGTTGAAGGGTTCTCTTCAAAGCGCTGGTCTTTTAGGTAACTTTAAGTTTTTGGGTAATCTCAGAGACGACGCTCTTGCAGCTGTGTACAATTGCGCTGATGTGTTTGTTTTGCCTTCTATTCAGGAAGGGCAGGGAATCGTGTTGCTCGAAGCGCAGGCGTCAGGTAAGCCCGTTGTAGCTTTTGATTTAGGTGGAATCAACGAAGCTATTCTCAGGGGCGAAACAGGTTTGCTTGTAAAGCGGGGCAGCAATGAGGAGTTGGCGGATGCGTTGCTTCGCCTTCTTTCAGACGAGCCTTTGAGAGAAAAGATGGGTGCTAACGGTCGGGGGTTTGTTACTCAGAACTTTACATGGGATATTTGTGCTCAAAAGATGCTTAGAGTTTATCGTGAAGCGTTAACTGACTGAGACTTTGACTGATTTTGCCAATCGCTTAAAATCGTCTTCATCCATCCACTCAGTCCAAAGGTAACATCGAATTCGTTCCTCGCTTAACCCCAACCGACGTGCCTCTTGAACAGCATAACGATAAGCTTCAATTTCAGTAGGTCTATCAACGTAGTCATAGCGAGGGTCAAAGAGCTCTTTGCCCTCCATAAACTGCTTCACGTGATACAATTCATGGATTAAATCAAGGTAAATCTCTGTTTTGTCGCCAGTGTTCAAGTAACTTTTACTTATAACAAGATGTCCGTCAGAGCCATCGACATACATGTAGCCCATAATCCAGCTGAGCTCCACTTTGAGGTGACTTAGAACTTCATCGGTTTTTTCGCCAAAAATGCCTTTGACAGCATCAACTTTTTCCAAATTCTTAAAGTATTCTTTGAAAATTACCTTCTGGTTTCCAACCCCAAGAATATTAAAAGGTAGTTTTCTAAACAAACGCAAGATTCTAAATATCGAGTACTCTATAGCCGTCAAATTGAATATCTGCTCCTATTTGAAATCGGAAAGGTACTCAAGCTTCATTCCCCGACGACCTAAATCATCCATTTCCTCAACGCTGCCGATGCTGGCGTCCACGTTACGGTGGATTGGATGACTCCACAAGCCTTCGGGAGCGAGATTAAACTGCAAGGGTATCCTCACGTTAAGATGGTACTTCTGATTTAATTCCTTAAGTAATTTGCTCTCCCTACAGGCGGTGCGGGCGTTAGCGTAGCTTTGCAGTAGCTGTGAAGCACCCCATGCACCAACACCATGCCACATCGTCGCATCTTCAGGTGAAGCCATGGAGTAGAGGAAAAACTGCGGCGAAGAAGGCGTCTCCGCGTAACTGTAATCTGACAGTTTTTCGCCGGCCACCGTGAATTTGTCGTCGCATACGGCGACGGCTATATCTTGGGGGTCCATTGCATTTGGGTAAAGCGCAGTAGTCTTGTATGTTACTGTGGCATCAAGGAATTTTCCGTTTTCAAAATGCAATTTACCCCTTGCCGCCCGTTTGGAGCCATAGCCATTTTTTGAATGGGGTATAGTTAAGAGGGTAGTGCGTTTAGTCATACTGCGGCCCATGCAGGTGTAAGCTGACTCAACTGATGCGTAATCATGGTTGCTTTCGCTTATGATGTAGTGGAGTAAACCATCCTTATTCTCTACCTTTAGCGTGGATAAGGGCATACGCAATGAATACAACGATAAATCCATGCCGAAAAACGTCGACAGTTCAATGATTTGAGTGTATTTTATTGAATCCGAGAAGTCAAGATAGTTGCCATTACTCTCTTTTAGTGCATCTGTAATCAGTTCACATTCCTTTTTGGAAATCATGCTGCCATCATACTTTTTAGCATATGCTTCATCAATTTTAAGCCCATCAGTTGTGACGTTGACTGCTGGAAACGCGCTTTGGCCGCTATCCACTATAGATTGCTTGAGTGGATTCATAGAATACCTGTCTGCTTCCACGTCATCAGTGTTTAGCAGAAAGGGTACGATGTAGCCGCGTGTGGGCTTCTTTAACAACTCCATCAGCGCCGTTACGTCGTCGGCGGTTGGTTCTTGCAGACCCCGCTCAAGGTAATAGTTAGCGCATGTCTCAAGCAACCGAGTTCCAATGATGCCTTGCACCTCTTCCACGGTCAACTGCGGATTCGTATACTCAACAGAGCTACGTAGGTAAAATCGTTCATCCGCAAAGGGCACTGACATTTTCTTGCCGTTATTATATTGGAAAAGCGTTACTTTGCGGTTCGGTGTTTTTTCCTTTGCTGCAGCGACGCCTTCCAGTAGCACCTTAACTGTTGAAAAAGAGGTCTTCAAAAAGTCCTCTAGTAGTACCTTACAATAATTAACCATAAATTATCCTCTTTCTAAAGATTCAGCCAAGTATATACAATTTTTCGAGACATTTGGCCCAAAGAACATTCGCACAACGGAAAAATCTTCCTTAAAACCTGCGGCAGAAAGAGTGACCGCTAGGGCAGTTTCTTTTTTTGGTAGCGCAACGTAAACGCTCCTGCCAGTTAATTTTGTAAGAACCGCTTTTAGCAACGAGACCGCAGCTTCAATATTATTCTCTTGGCAGGTTAAGGGTCCAACCCAAGCCATCGTCTCATAGACCGTAGCTGCCACATACCCAACAATGTTGTTCCCATTAGACTTGTAATAGCTCAAGTTACCTTCTTCGAGGATGATGGATTCGAGCAGTTTTTTTCTCTCGCCGCCGAAACATCGGCAGTCAAACTTTTCTATTTGTTGGATATTTTGGGTCTCGACTTTCGGCAAAGCTTCAGCTGACACCGAGCTAAGTTTAGGCGTATGCATTAAAGAAAAATCCTCATCAACCCGGAAACCCAAGTTGCCGTAGAATCGAGTGAGGTTAGGATAAGCGTACAACCCAATGGTTTCAACTCTCTTGCTGCGTAAATAGTTGATGGCATGTTTCACAAGAAGACTTCCCGCACCGTTGCCGCGGTATTCTTTTTTTACAATAAGGTTGCCAAACCAGCCTACTTTGCGATAATTGATGCATGTAGCAATACCTATAGGTGTTGAATCGTCAAAAAGAACCAAGCAGCCTTCTGGTTCAAGTTGAGCCATGAATTGGAAATCTTCTCGGGCCATGCTCCAATCCATAGTGTTGGCTAATTCGGTGGCGAAAAAAAAGTCTTCAGAGCGCATTTGTTTTACTTGGAGCATACATGTTAAGGTGAAGGTAGGTCTTACAATTAAGTTTGCTTATTCAGAAGGCAACAACAAAACCTTTATTTTCCAAGTTAACTCAAATAGAATGATAATTTTAGTCAACATAATTGCTTTGATGTTTAACGAAGGGTGAACAAATTAGTGGTTAAAACAATAGGAAAATTTAGAAGACGTATTATCGTTCTATCGGTAATCTGGTTAGTGTTACTGCTAGCCACCTTGCTCTTCTTATCTTCCCTTGCCGCCCTATTTAGCAGTAACCCTGAAGGCCGAACCCTTGGAAGCCTAAGTTGGGCTGGATATATTGTTTCTCAAGACTTTAATTCTCCATTCGGAGTCACGGCTATTGAAGCGTCTTGGATGGTGCCGCAGCTAAATGTTTCAGCTGAGGACGGTTACTCTTCGGTATGGATTGGAATTGGAGGTCAGAGAGAGAAAAGTTTAATTCAAGTTGGTACAGAACAGGATTTATCAAATGGACAGGAAACCTACAATGCTTGGTATGAACTGCTTCCTGACTATTCAGTAGCAATAAACGGGTTAACAATCAGTCCTGGAGACACCATTGTTGCCTCGCTAACTTTGACTAATGCTAAGGCAAATATTTGGAATATTGAGTTAAGCGACTCAACAAACGGACAAACTTTCATTATAGGTGTCAGTTACAATTCGTCACTAACTTCAGGCGAGTGGATATTAGAAAGACCAAGTGTAAACAACCAAATTAGCAACCTGAGTGATTTTGGGAACGTTCCTTTCAGCAACTGTCGGGTAACAGTGAACAATGTTCAAGGCTCAATTGACAACTTTATATATTCTAAAATTCAGATGACAAATCAACTGAGTACGTCTTTAGCTTCCGTTTCAACGCTCACCTCAAAAGGATCTGGTTTCATAGTTAATTATTTAGCCAACAGCTAAAAAATAAGCTACCTGCCAGAAGATGTAATCTCAGAATTATCCTGTTATTTCTTTATTGATCTTGAGAGCAATTTTATCCTGTCTTTAGTTTGCACTTTTTCATACTGTTTAGGTTCTCGAATTTGGGAAAGCCGTCATTAATAACTGCCTAAAGTCGGATTTACCTTTTTTTAGTTTTTCTTTTTGTTAAAAGTTATGATCCAATAATTCCTTGGGATACATAACATACCTTTGTTGTTGTATGGTAGCAGTCACATCATTTCTTATCTTTCAAGATACTATACAATGTATTGTGACACAATACTTCAGGTGTTTTGATATGATTTGGAAACATCTAAAAAAACAACTAAACAAAAATAATGAACGACTAAAAAAACTAAAAACCTCATGCTTTATCCCAGCCCACAATCATGTCAAAAGAAAGACAATACTCGCCGCAATATGCATCTTAACCTTAATAGCGCTAATTGCCTCCATCGCGGATTTCGGTTCAATCAAAAGCGTGGTCAAAGCAGATTCTGTTATTGGAATAGGCGTTGGGGTTTACTGGGATAAGGATTGCTCAAATGCTACCAATTCCCTTAGTTGGGGGTCAATTGATCCAAATTCAAACAATAATTTAACTGTATATATGCGAAATGAAGGCAATTCAGCAGTTACACTAAAATTAAGTGCCTCAAACTGGATCCCATCAAATACATCAAGTTACATATCCCTCAATTGGAATTACACTGGACAAGTCCTAAAAACAAATGAAGTAGTACCAATAAAATTAACACTAACGGTTAGCCCCGCAATATATGATATAATTGATTTTAGCCTTCAAACGACTATAACATCAGTAAGCGAACAAAGTTAAACTGGATAAATTCGATTTTTATTGAGAAAAAGACTACGAATAAAGTTCAAAACAAAGCCAATAATCATAAAACCTAAAATGTAAAAAAAGGAAATTGCATTAATCAATAGGTTTCTTTTCTCTGAGAATATTTCAAAACGTCTAACCAAGTTAATTGTTCGACTAATGTGGCTCTATAATTAAAATTAACAAAGCTTATATTAAGAGTTAAGTAACAATAGATGTGCAGGTGACGACTAATGGTCAACAGAGGAAAACCAAACAAATTCAAAGTAATTCTATTGGCACCAATCTGCGCAATTGTTTTCCTTGTCGGTTGGGTTCTTTATTGGATAGGGCAGTCAAACACAAAGCAACAACAAAAAACAATAAACAAAATGCAGGCAAAGCAAGATCGTGCCGAGTTAATCATGATTCCACTGGAAGAAAACAAACCCATAACAAACTAAACCACAAACCTTTGATTTGTCCATTATTTCTTTAACATTGGGCATATTCACCTATGCACCAAACTTAATTTCAAATGGTCCATAATGCAGGGTGAATATCGTCTTTTTCGACTTTGTATGTGAAAATCATTTCACTATAGAGCGAGTTATAGAGTCTTCTAAATCGTTTAAACAGCCGAAAAGACCACTAATGGGTCTCTAGGCTAAAAAAAAACCAAGTGAGTACGCTTGTTGCCAAAAATTGAGATAAAAATGAAACAATAAAAAAGAAAAAAGTTTGAATTATAGTTTAGGTCTACTTTACTTTGTAGTCTTCTGAGTCGACCACTTGCTCGCCTTCTGGGCCTACTTGTTGTTCTGGTCCGCCCTCTGGAGGCATTTCTGGACCTGGACCTTCCTGCGGTCCTTGTCCTGGCTGTGGTCCCTGCTGCTTTGCTGCCTCAGCTGCTGCTTGTTGATACACTTTTGTTCCCACTTCTTGCAGAACCTTCTGAAGCGCGTCTGATTTTGTCTTGACTTGTGTCATGTCATTGCTTGCTAAGGCATTTTTGAGTTCAGTTACGGCTGCGTCAAGCTTAGCGACTTCTTCGGGGCTGATTTTGCCTGAAAGGTCTGATTTGGTGCGTTCAGCGGTGTAGACGAGGCTGTCTGCGTTGTTGCGTGTTTCGGCTTCTTCTTTCTTCTTGCGGTCTTGCTCAGCGAACTGCTCAGCGTCTTTGATTAACCGTTCCTTCTCTTCTTTTGAGAGTTTTGTCGAGGCTGTGATGCGGATTTTGTTTTCTTTTCCTGTGGCTCGGTCTTTAGCAGATACGTTTAGGATGCCGTTGGCGTCTATGTCAAAGGTTACCTCAATTTGTGGAACACCTCTGGGTGCCGGGGGCAAGTCAACGAGGTTAAATTCGCCCAGTGAAACGTTGTCAGATGCCATTGCGCGTTCGCCTTGAAGTACATGAATGGTGACTGCGGTTTGGAAGTCTGCGGCTGTGGTGAAGACTTGGCTGCGTTTGGTGGGGATTGTTGTGTTTTTCTCCATGACTTTTGTGAATACGCCGCCCATTGTTTCTAAGCCAAGGGTGAGTGGGGTGACATCTAGGAGTAGTAGGTCGGTAACTTCGCCTGTGATGACTCCTGCCTGGATAGCTGCACCAATAGCAACACACTCCATGGGGTCAAGTCCGCGTTCAGGTGCTTTGCCCAAAATCTGCTCCACGAACCGTTGCACAAGGGGCATTCTGGTCATGCCGCCGATAAGGATGATTTTGTCCACTTGCTGTGGTGTAAGTTTGGCATCTTCCAAGGCTTTTAGTAATGTTGGTCTTGTGCGTTCAACGATTGGTTGTGCGAGAGATTCAAGCTTTGTTCGAGTTAAGGTTAGTTTTAGGTGTTTTGGTCCTGAAGCGTCAGCAGTTAAGAATGGTAGGTCAATGTCGGTGCTCATAAGCGTGGAGAGCTCGATTTTGGCTTTTTCCGCAGCTTCTTTGAGCCTTGACATAGCCATTCGGTCGCCTGATACGTCAACGCCTGTTTGACGCTTAAACTCGGCTAAGATGTAATCCATTATTGCTTTGTCAACATCTGTTCCACCAAGCTGGGTATCGCCACTGGTGCTTAGAACTTGGAATACTCCTTTTCCGAAGTCCATCAATGTAACGTCGTGGGTGCCGCCGCCGAAGCTGAACACGAGAATTTTCATTTCGTGCTGGAGTTTGTCGATGCCATAGGCAAGACATGCCGCGGTGGGTTCGTTGATGATTCGCATTACTTGGAACCCCGCGATTTCGCCTGCGTCTTTGGTGGCTTGCCGTTGGTTGTCGTTGAAATGGGCTGGGCAAGTGATGACTGCTTTGTTGATTGTACCGCCTAGGTAAGTTTCCGCGTCCTTCTTGATTTTCTGAAGAATGAACGCTGAGATTTGCTGAGGTGTATAATCTTTGCCGTAGATGTTGATTTTGTAGTCGGTGCCCATCTTACGTTTTATTTCGAAGACTGTACCTTCTGCGTTTGTGGTTGCTTGGCGTTTCGCCGATTCACCCACCAAAAGTTGGCCTTCTTTGGTAAAGGCTATCACTGACGGAAACATTTTGCCCGCCATTGTGGGTCCTTCTGCGCTTGGAATAACCGTTGAGTGTCCGCCTTCATAAATGGCGGCTGCTGAATTGGTTGTTCCTAAATCGATTCCTAATACTTTTTCGTTTGTTTTTGGATTACTCATTTATTTTTTTTCCTCCGTTTGGTTACTTTGATTTTGGTTTTTTGTTGGCTTAACAGCTACTTTTACTATGGTTGGTCTAATGACCTTACCCTTCATAATGTAGCCTTTTCTGATTTCTTCAAGCACCGTGCACTCCGGAACATCGTCCTTTTCTTCAGTGACGATGGCGTTGTGGCGGGCAGGATCAAAAATTTTGCCTTCGGGGCTCTCTATTGGTGTAACGCCTTCTTGCTCAAGAACCTTTCTGAGCTTCTTTAGGGTCATCTCGATGCCTTCGATAAGCGATTCAGGTTCCGTGGAGATTTCGCCGTTTTTGACAGCAAGTTCCAACTCATCCAGTACATCTAACAATGAAATGATTAAGCGTTCGTTCCCATAGTTTCTAATTTGCTCCGCTTCCCTATCATAGCGCTTCTTGAGATTTTCGAAATCTGCTTGTAAATACTTAAGCCTAGTCAGATAATCTTCGGAAAGCTTCTTTTCAGATTCCAGAAGCTCTTCAAAATTAACTGGCTGAGGCTGTTGTTCATCAACCATTAGCTTGTCCTCCTCTTGCTAGATGAAGGCAAACTAATAAATGCAGTCTGTGGTTGAGAACGGCGGCATTTTGTTTTTGTAAGTAAATATGCTGATGTTGAAGTCGTTTTTTGAAATGCCATGAAGTTATCTCCTTAGCTGATGTATTTTGGTTTTTTGTTTTTTGCTATTTCGGTTTCTTGGGGTGGTAGGGCTGGAGTTTGGCTTTGGTTTATTTGTTCGCCTTGAGTGAGGCCTGCTTGTTCAACAAGTTTTTTGAAGATGATTTCAGCGACTTGGTCTCCGACAGATTCTTCTTTGAGTTCGTTGCTAAAGGCATGTTTTTTGAAGGATTCTACTATCTCATTTTTGTCTATTACAACGTTGGGTTTTGAGCTGTCGTTCCATGCTTGAGACATTACTTTGTGGCCTAATTCTATGAATATGTTGACCATTGTTGTGTAGTCTATGTCTAAGGGTGTGTCTCCAGTTAGGAATCGTCCCTTTGTGAGTAGGATTTTTTTGTCGTTTTCTGGGGTTACTGTTAAACTTCTACGCATATATTCACCAGTGTAAAAGTGCTTTATGCACCGCTTCACCTGAAGCACACCTGTGCATGCTCGCTTATATGTTTTCTGGCAAAATAGAGGAAAAAGATATGCCTACAAGAACGAAATCGCAACCTCATTCATTTTATGATTAACTTCAAATTGGAAGTTACGGATTATCCCAAAAGAATCTCTGCAAGCACTCTATGGTACTGGGGTAGGGGTAGGAATCAGGGTAGCATTTTCGATTAGGGTCATTTTGTTGTTGAAATCGATTCGGCAATCAAAAATGTAGCTTTGGTTTTCTTGGATGCGCTCGTATAGAGATGGATTATTCAGAATATACAGGGCTTGATTGTCTTGGAGATTAACGGTGTAGTTTGCTGGGTGGCTGTCTAAAATTGGTTCCTTTGAAACCACAAGTCCCCTTGTAACATCTGGTATTTTGGAATTATCTATGGCATTCTCAGAAATGAAGATAATAGTTCCTAAAGTTGCAACAGAAACTAGTATGGCTACAACAACCACAATTTTGAATGCGTCCATACTAATGCCCCAATAAATAAATGGTAAACGTTTGATTAGTATATAAAAATGGTGCCCTGCCCAATCAATCCTTCAGGCCGCTTAAATTGGAAGGATTTGCCAGGCCACTAGTGCCTAAGCTGTTTCTTGATTGCTTCTTCAGCGGCTTGTACTGCTTGTGCGAGTTTGTCGGGTTTTGTCCCGCCGCCCTGCGCAAAATTGGGTCTTCCGCCGCCCCCGCCGCCAAAAATCGGCGCTGCTTCTTTCACTATGGCGCCTGCGTTGACTCCTTTTTGCACTGCGGCTTCTCCAGCCATAACCATTAGCTTACATGTTTTACCGTCTGATGCATAGAACAGAGTTACTGTGGTTTCATTTTTCTTTATGATTTCTGCTCCAGTTCGCAGCATGCGGTCTGCATCGATTACCTCGCCAAAATCTCTTTTAACTATGGTAATTCCGTCGACTTCGGATGCGGCTTCACAGGATTGTGCATGTCCAACTGCACTTTCCTTCTCGGCCAACTCCTTGATTAGCTTGCGTTTTTCAGCATTAGCTTCTTTGAGTTCTTTAACCACCTTCTCGGCAGTTTTATCCAATTTATCAATGGGTGACGTTAGGGCTTCGGAGACTTTCAAAAGCAAACTCTCCTGCTCCTGCACAGCCTTCAAAGCTTTGAGCCCAACCGCATAGCCCAGCCGTTCCACACCATCCTGAACGCGTTCTGTGTAAATGATTTTTACAAAACCAACTTCACTGGTGCATCCAAGGTGTGTTCCTGCACAAGCTTCAACATCCCAATCGCCCGTTTTAACGACGCGGATGTCTTTGCCTGGAACTGCACCGCCCTGATACAGCCTGAAGCCGTAGCGTGATTCTGCTTCGTTGCGTGGGAGCCATGTGGTTTCTACTTTCATGTTGCTGCCAATGGCTTGGTTGGCGAGGGTTTCGATTTGGTGAATTTCCTCTTGACTTAACCTGCGGTAATGTGAAATGTCAAGGCGAGAGGTTTCTAAGCCTTTTTGGGTACCAGACTGCCAAACGTGTTCGCCCAGAACTCGTCTTGCGGCTCCGTTTATGAGGTGAGTCACTGTATGGGCTTTCATTAGAGCGTAGCGTCTTTCCCAATCGACTGTGCCGTGTACGATGACATTTTCCTTGAAGATTGCCAAGGTCTTGAGTTTGTGTACGATGACTTTGCCGATTTTCTGTACGTCAACAATTTCAAACTTTGAATCGCCAAAGGTTAGCCAGCCTTGGTCGGTTGGTTGTCCTCCGCCTTCAGGATACAAGCATGTCTTATCAAGTACCACGTAATTGCCATTGATGATTTTGAGAACTTTAGAGTCAAACTCTTTTTGGTAAACGTCAGCATAATAGAGTTGCTCTGTTGCGGGTAGTTGTTCGGCCACTTTCTGTAGTGTCTGCTCAGCCTGCGTCTCTTCTTCCTCCGCTGGCTTTGGTGCCTGCATGTGACGGTTAGCAATTAGTGCATAAAAATTTTCAGGGACCTCAACTTCAATTCCTTCTTTTTCGGCGGCTTGCTTGACGATTTCTGGAGGGAGTCCATGTGAATCATAGAGCTCCGTGAGAGTGTCCATTGGTAGTTTGCCGGTGCCTTTGGTTTTGAGGTCTGCTGCAATGCGTTTAACCATGCCTTCGCCCCGCTTGAGAGTCTCCACGAACTTTTCTTCTTCGACTTTGAGCATTTCAATGATTTCGTTTTGCATTTCTTTTATCCGTGGGAAATCTTTGCCCCAGTACTCTGCTTGCATGTCGATGATGTCGTAGAGTTTGGCTGGTTCAATGTTGAGTGTGCGCATTAATCGGTAAACTCGTCTGAATAGAAGTCTGGCGAGGTAGCCTTCTTGGATGTTGGATGGAACAACGCCTTCAGAGAGCATAAAACTGAGAGTTTTGGTATGGTCGGTTACCGCCCAAACGTTCTCGATCGGGATCAAGACTCTGTCGAGGGTTGCCATGTCGATGCCTGTTAACTCAGAAACTCGTTTGCGAGCGACAAGCCTGTTTGCACGTTTGTCAACGCTAACTAAACCTGAATATTTGGCTACACGTGCCAAAAAATCGTTGTCAACGTTGGTTATTCCCGCCATGCCCATTACCTTGTCGAGCAAATTGCCGTAAATAGCTTGGAACAAGCTTGGAACACCTTGGCTAATCCATGTGAAGCGGTCAATACCATATCCTGTATCTACGGTACGAATTGGCAACTCGATGAAGTCATCGCCGACAACCTTGTATTGCATGAAAACCAATGTGCCAACTTCTAAGCCACGGCAAATACATTCTACATCTGGACCAGCGTTTCCTCCGCCAACCCAAATGCCCTCCTTGTAGATAACTTCCTCAGACTTAATACCGAGGCATTCTGTAGCGAATCGGTGGTGGAAACGTACGGTGTCGTCTTTCCAGTAAATTTCTTTGTCAGGGTAGTTGAATGCGTGGGCGCCGCCCATTTCAAAGATGGTGAGGTGCCTGCCGAAGGTCGGCCCAGTGTTGGATATGTCTGTTAATCTGATGCATGGTTGGGAAATTACCAGTGGATTTGCTGGTGGAGGAGCAATTCCCTCAGTAACGTAGGGTTGAAAATCGATGATGCTTGCATGAGTTAGGTAAATATCTTTTCTCCATCGTGCTACGACTGGGTATGGCTTAATCCGTGTATGACCATTCTTTTCGAAGAACGAGAGGAATGACTCCCGCATTTCGGAGAGGCTGAACTTTTTGGTTGTTGCGGGGTTGCCAAGGAAAGTGTAACATCCGCATTCGTCTGAGCCAGATTCGCCGCAGGTTTCTTGCTCGGCGTTTTGGGTCCAGAAGTATTCGTCGCATTTTGGACAAAGTTTTCGGACAAAACCTTCTTGTTTGAAGAATGGAAGTGTGTAATCTTCTGCTGTGAACTTTTTTCCAACCATCGAGCCCGCCTCTTTTTCACCGTAAATTTTGGTTTGTTGTTAGAGGGGTTTATGAGTTTCGCGGATTTAAATGATTTCAATAGAATCAACGTTTATTTACCTCAAAAGGGATAGGGTTTTCCCGATAAGCTATGAAATGAGATTGTAAACCATTAAAAATTTTTTGGTTTCTATTTTTTGATTATTTGTATTGGAAAAAGTAATAGAATAGCCGAGGGCTGAGAATTTTTCTAATCTATAAGAATCGATAAAACATTAGAAGGGTCTATACCTATGCAACCACACAACTGACCAACAGACAATAGAGTCAGCATAGGTTTTTCCCAAAACTGTCTTTAAACTTTTTTGAAATAAAAAAAGGAATCGCAAGGCAACCAACGGTTGCCAATTACTGTTAAGCTTGACACACAATGACATGTTTAGGTTTCATGACTAATGAGGATTTGTCGGTTGTGGCTAACTCGTAAACTGCCGAGTTTCGGATTGCTTTTTTGGGACAACTGTCGGAACATTGGTAGCAGAAGAGGCATTTGTCAAGTCTGAATTGGGGGCGTTTTTTTCCATAAAAATCAACCATTTCAATGGCTCCTCCCGGGCAATCCCTGCTACATAAACCACAACCGATACATTGTTTCATGTCAAGTTGCATTTGACCTCGAAAATTATCTTGCACTTGAAGCTTGGTGAAAGGGTAACCAGCCGTTGCTGGCTTGCTAAAAACGAAAGATGCTACTTTTCTAAATATTGGAGATATTTTCGCCATTTTTTTACGCACTCCTTGCTTTTTGGCAAAAGCAATTGGAGTTTAACGAAGTTTAGCGCTGACGCTATTTTTAGTATACTTTGCTTAGAAGAGCCTGTGAGTCAATTGAATCCTTCCCATTGTTGGAAGGGTATTGCCCGTTTATCTCAAAGGTGAGATTTTAGGTTTGGGTTGATTTTGGTTTGCTTTTGCCTTGACATAACAATGTTATACGTACTTATTATTGCTTATGCTTTTCCACAAATTTAGAGACCATTTAAGCCTTATTTTAGAGATTTATGGCTAAATTTGGAGTAAAACATCGCTAAAGCGAATGCCACATGCCCCTTGCTGCAAAATTTGAGTCACAGGGTCTTTCTAGTCCATAGCGCCGAAGAGGTTTAGTTAAATGCCTTTGCGATCTACTCGAAGTAACATATAATCCTGTATTAAGCGCCCGAGGAATGCATATTTTCTTCTTTTCCAAATCAGCGTATTTGCTGCCGCATTTTTCGCATCTGAAACCTTGGTTTTTGCCCATTGATTTCAAACGTTTCCCGCAGTTTGGACAGAGTGGATTTTCATAGGTTACTTTGGGCACAAGATTTAGGATATTAATTTTTTCTAAATTAATTGTTAACGGCTTGCATGTGGTTGCTTTGTGAACTGCGCCATTAACTTCGACATGGTCGCCCACCGCAAGCTCTCTTGCAACCTTTCGTAGGTCCCCCGTGGGTTCGTAAGCTGCACAATCCACTTCGGCAGAATCGTCCTTTATTGAGAAGATGACATGTCGGAGTGGAACTATCCGCGGATTCTTGGAAACAATGCCTTTGACGGTCACTGAGCTGTAAGGTTCAAGTTTGCTTAATAATTGAGCGGTTTTCAGGTGGGCATCCGTGCCTTGGTTGCTACGGAAAATAACCCAACGTTCCACAGGCTCTAACAACTTAACTAGCCCGTACGCTTCTTTAACTATTTCAGCTGTTTCGCCTCTGATTCCAAAAAGAATTGGGTCAGGACCCCTCGGCGTAATAATAACCCTTCCCTTTTCTGAGTCAACGTTATTGAAGGTGTAAGGCTGCGTTAACTTGTCCATCTCAAAAATCGATTCTTCATCAACTCGTCTTTTAGTGCCCAAGTTTTCTGATTTGCGATAAGCAATCAATTCATAAGTGTAGTCGCAGTCAAGGGTTTCGCCAATTGCTGCTAGAGCGCCGATGATGCCGCGACAGGAGTTAAAGCCAACTGCTTCCGCTCCCCACTTTTTGATAAGTGCCATAGCTTCTTTCAGAGTTACTATTGTCGTTTCAGTTTTTTTCGCGAAAGATTTCAATTCCGCGGGGATTTCCTTATTTTTGTAGATTACGATTCCGGGATCGGTACCTTTCTCTTTGATAGATGAATACGTTTCCCACAATTCCATTGCAGTATCCGTTATTTGGTTTTCAAACTCGATGTCGTATCTGAAACGTATGCATAAGGCGCCGTTGCCTCTCGTTTTCCAGGGCACATTAGGATTAAGCCTGATTAAAGCTGGATAATCAATAAATTGAACATTAAATTTTTCGAGTTTTTCTATAAGAACTGCAGCAAGATAAGTGGTGCAGCCTCCCTTTGTTGAGTCTGTATCATCCAACCCGATATGCATGGTCTGCTGCTTTTTCAATGCGGCTGCTCTCCAAGATAAAATAAGAAAGAGCTTAGAAGGTAAAAAATATTGTTAGCTTAAAATGTGCTTAGGTACGAATTACTGTATTAGTGGGCTTTCAAAAAAACTTGCTGTTGGATTGTGTTTCGAGGTTTCTCGGAGATTATCATGGTTAATTTGGAGTTTATTTTGCGGATTTTTTCAATTCGGTTAGTTATTATGTTCTTAAGTTCTTCCATGGTTTCGGCTTTGATATTTGCGATTAGGTCATAGATGCCCCAGAGATTGTGGACTTCTTCAACACCTTCAACCTTTCTTAGGGCCTGTAAGACTTTTTTTTCGGATCCAATTTCAGTATTTAATAGAATGTAAGCGGAGGGCAATTTTTATTTCTCCTTTTTGGGTAGGGTGGTTGGCTTTAGAGGTTCGGAGGCTCTTTATTGTTTGAGGGAACACAAAAAAGATTCGATGCAGTTCCAAGCTTCTTCGTCCAAACGATTAAAAAATTCATGCATCTGCCAGTAGTGCGAGCTGCTACTTCAATTTGGCTTTTCCCAGTTCTTCCCTGAGTGAGCGAATTTGTTTTCACTTTTTACTACCTGATGCACAAGAATGATACTTAGGTCAAAAATCATTTAAAATTATGTGATTGTATCTTGCTAGTCACAACTGTAACATTGAATTTGGAAAAACTGTTGTCCCTAAAAGAAGGGGATTTGATTTTTTACTTGTCTTCTACTACAATCATTGTTAGGGTCGAACGGACTTTATCTAGTCGTCGAATTCGCCATGTTACAATTTCTTTTAGTTTATCCATAGTATCAGCTTTGACTCTGGCTACTATGTCGTAGACCCCGTAAACAGCTGAGGCTTCTTCTACGCCCTCAACTTTTTTTAGCTCCTTTAAAACATCCGATTCAGAGCCTATTTCAGTATTTATTAATACGAACGCTGTAGGCATAATAATCCCTAACAATAACTTAGGCACAGTTTGAATTAAAATGTTTCCTTGTTGGCGTGCCCGAGAATTTTTATTCCAGCCCACTGCAGCGCTGAATAGGATACGATAAGTCTAAACCACAGATTTACAACTCTTGCCAACAAAGTTACCGATAGCGCAAGTGACACGGGTATCAAAAGAGCATTAAACGAAACGGTCATAATCAATTCGGGAAACCCAAAAAACGTCACACCAACAGTCTGCAGCGTTCCCGTTAACGTAAACACAATCAGCACTTTATCAATTGGAACAGAGTAACCCAACGCCAAGAAACAGATAGAAACAACCGAAACTTCACAAATAAAACTGGAAACTGCAAAAAGAGCAGGTTTAACTAAAGCTTTCGGATGCTCGGTCAATTGCTTGATTCCTGTATGGAATTTACCGAGTTCCTCTTCACCTTTTAACAGGAAGTTTTGAGGGTTCCACCGTCTTCGAAAGAACATTATGATTTTTATTGCCCATTTAAGTAAAGTCTTCGTAGTTGCTGGTTTAATACTGACATAGTAAACGATGGCTAAAGCCAAAATAGAGAGGGCTAGAACAAATCCAATTAGTATCGTTACTGTAAATGGAAGCGAATAATTTGCAAGTACTAAACCCAGGCCAGTGCTCAATGCAACAATGGTTATTGTCATTGTGAAAATTTTTTGTCCAACAACGGAAGCACCTACTTTTCCCGCGTCGACTTTTGAATCTTTAGTTAACAAATATGTTTTTGATATTTCCCCTGACCAGCCAAGTTGAGGAACAGTTGCTTCAAAAAATAGTCCAACCCATGTTAATAGCAAAGTTTTGCGTTTGCTTACTTTTAAGAATAAAGAGTTGAGTAATCCTTGCCAGACTAATGAAGAGAAAAGCGCAAACAGGGAGTACGTTACAAACGCCGCCGCATATATGGCAAGGTTGGTTTTTGAAAGAATACCGATGACTTGTGCTGGATTTATGTAAAGGTAAACGTAGAGTGCGAAGGTAACGAAACCCACAAGTAAAACTGCCCAAATGGGGTTGATGCGGAAGGGTTTTTTGGCTGGGTTCATTTAGGATTCAAGTCTTCTGTAATTGTCGATGGCTTAACTTTTAAGGATTTTATCAAACTGTTTAGTGCGCTACCTTTGTATTGGGGTGTTTTTCTTTTTCTGTACCTAAAAGCAACCAGAACTATTGTCACTATTACAACCACCGCTAAAACGGCAACTAAAATCAAGCTTGCAACATTTAAGCCCTCTGAAGACTGCCACATGTTAGTATCTACAACAATAGTGTGCATCGTATAACTAGACTGTTGCGAATTTCCTTCGACGGGTACTCCAGTGGTTTGATCCCAAACGTAAGTATTCTGTCCTGTGGAGCCAATCAAAACCGTTCGTAAAGCTCCTGAATACGTGTGCAGTTCAGAACTGCTGATAGTTAAGTTTCCCAGATTTTGGTCGAGGAATATGTCGCCAGCATTAAGGTTGGCTGGAATGATATAGTCATCGATTAATTTTCCTGACCTTAAGTTTAAAGTAGAATTAAAGAGTTCGGTGGAGCCGTTTGGGTATCTTGAGTTTATGCTTACGGTGATGTTCGTGCCTTGTAAGTCTGTGACTTCCATATGTGTCTAGTTAATACCATGCCCCTAATTTGGCGAGCCTGTGTAAGTGACTGCATATTCTATCCAATCGCCCTTTTTAACGCCCACAGACAAATCCCCAATGCGGCAGAGGCTAAACTTAAAACAAGAACGAATGCTATAGCTGCAATGACAAGCTTTCCGCGCATAATATTTGTTTTAAACGTTTATTGATATAAAACTCACGGTTAACTCAGTCAAAAAGAAAAAATAACTTAGTAGCTTATTGGTAGAAGAGATTACTCTTCCATCATTATCAACGTTAAAGTTGAGCGGACCCTGCTGAGTGCTCTTATCTTGCGTGTTACCATGTCTTTGAGTTTTTCCATTGATTCTGCTTTAACTTTAGCAATGATGTCGTAAACACCATATGAAAAGTAGGCTTCCTCTACGCCTTCAATCTTTTTGAGTTCCTTAACTAACTCTTCTTCTGCTCCTGATTCAACGTTTATCAATACAAAGGCTTGCGGCATTGTGAGTCTCCAAGTAGTAATAAGAGCCTCTTAGTAATTAATATTTTATGCAGTAAAGTGCATACTTTCTAATCTACCAAAAATTTCATGAACATAATGCTCTATAAAAGATATTTGAGGAAACTTGACACTTTGGTTATTGCGCAAAATGTAGTCCCTCGAACCTCATAACACCCTGAATTGGATTCTGATTGGGATATTTGGATTTTTTGGTTTACAGCGTTCTGGAACTATCTGGCCATTGTGTTAAACCTCATCGACGTATGGATTCTGTTATTAGGATTAAGACACAACCACAAATACAAATAAACGCATCACCCTAACCTATTCACCTATCCAGAAATCAACATGACTGATTGCACGTTTTTACAGATGGGCACACAAAAGAGTTATATTAATTCGCCATGAAAAGAGTAAGTTATTGCGGGGGAAAAGCATGGTTAAGTACATCTTCGTAACAGGCGGCGTATTGAGTTCAGTAGGTAAAGGAATATTAACTTCTTCTATCGGCAAAATGCTTCAAGCAAGAGGACTAAAACCTACCGTAGTAAAAATCGACCCATACGTAAACATCGACGCGGGAACAATGAACCCATACATGCACGGCGAAGTTTTCGTCACCGATGACGGTGGCGAAACCGACTTGGACCTCGGCTGGTACGAACGCTTCTTGGATTTAAGCCTAAAACAAGAAAACAACTTAACCACTGGAACAATCTACCGCTCCGTAATCGAAAAAGAACGCCACGGCGACTTCCTCGGTCGTTGTGTCCAAATAGTTCCTCATGTAACTAATGAAATAAAAAACCGCATCCGAAACGCTGGAAAGATGGTAAATGCTGAAATTGTTTTAACAGAGGTCGGTGGCACTGTAGGTGACATCGAAGGTTTGCCGTTTCTAGAAGCCATCCGTCAGATGCGGGTGGAAGAGGGGTATGAAAATACGCTTTATGTTCACGTGGCTTTGGTGCCAATTTTGGATGTAACAGGCGAAATGAAGACCAAACCCCTACAGCACAGCGTAAACGAACTAAGACGCATTGGTATTCAACCCGACACCATCGTCGCGCGAAGTCCACAAATGATTGATGCTGAAGCATTAAGGAAAATCGCGTTATTTGGCACTATTCCTGAGAGCGCAGTTTTCTGCTCCTATAACGCTGAAACAGTCTATCAGGTCCCACTTATTTTGGACAAGCAAGGCATGGGAGACTTTATCTGTCAACGTTTAGGCCTAAAATGTGACGGCAAGGACTTCAGTTCTTGGCAAATCTTCGTTGACGGTATGGTTAATCCAGAACATGAAGTAAAAATTGCGTTGGTTGGCAAGTATGCTGGATTATCAGATAGTTACGTTAGCATGACTGAAGCGCTCCGTCATGGTGGGGCAGCATGCAAAACCAAAGTCTGCATCTCGTATTTGGAAGCAGAGAAATTCGAGCGTGAACCTGAGTGCATCAAAGAGTTAGCAAACTTTGACGGTGTTTTTGTTCCATACGGATTTGGGCCCCGAGGTACAGAAGGCAAAATAGCTGCAGCCAGATTTGCACGCGAAAATGACATTCCGTTCTTGGGAATTTGTTATGGTTTCCAGTTAGCAGTTATTGAGTTTGCCCGCAATGTTTGTGGTTTAACGGATGCTAACAGCACCGAAATCAATCCTGACACACCTTACCCTGTCATTGACCTTATGCCTGAACAACGCGGAATCGAAATCAAAGGTGCAACCATGAGATTGGGCGCCCATAAAGTGGTTCTGCAAAAGGGCACGTTAGCTTTTAGCATGTTTGGGCAAGAAGAAATCCATGAACGCCACCGCCACCGATTCGAAGTAAACCTTGACTACATTGATGCATTAAAGAACAATGGGTTATGCTTTACTGGCAAGAGCAGCGATGGCAGAAGAATGGAAGCCTTAGAGTTGTCTGACAAATACTTCTATTTTGCCAGCCAGTTCCACGGCGAATTCAAGAGTCGACCAGGACGACCCTCGCCTGAGTATGCGGGTTTTATTCAAGCTTGTATAAACCGCAAGTTGGGTAAGCCCAAAGCGCCCATTTCTTAGCCTCTTTTTAGGTAAACGGCGTTTATTCAGTGCATTGAAATATAGTTTGTTATGCTGTCTACCTGGTTCTGGCCTAATCACTCAGAATCAGCGCTGCACCCTAAAGCTGAATAATAGAAGTAGTCGTCGCTAAGGGCTATAGGACGACTACTTCTTTCTTTGAACAGTTTCATATTCGTACACTTCAACTAAACTGGCCAAGTTTAAGGTCCAATCTACAAGACCGGTCTTCCTCGACCCATCCAAGAATGTTTAAGTAAAGAGACATCCCTAACCCGCAAATAATGAAGTCTTCAAAATTCACAGCCAAACACCTCAACGCCCAAAACTAGCTCCAAACTGTTTCTTCAAGCTCTGCTGAGTAAAAAGTTAGCATGTGTAAAACCGCAGTGCAGGAAAAGATGGTGAGTCGTCTTCCAGCTTCAACGATGTCGAGGCTAGCGTAGAGGTTGTTTTGTGCTGATTGATGCTGGAGGTGTTGGTTTAGTATGTTGGCAGTGAACTTGAAGGCTTTGCTGGATATTCGTCGTTCTTTTGATTACGCTTTGCTGTTTTAACCCTTAAGGTACATTTCCATTCTACTTTATTAGAAAAGGCTATAATGCGCCGTTGACACTTCTGCTTAAAGGATCGATTAAAAATGGAACCTACTGGAAAAAGAGATTCGATTGCTTATAGCAAAAAGATGGTTGAAAGCAAGGATGAACTTACCGTATTACAAGAAGAACTCAACAATGTGATGGTTCGATTTGTTCTGCGTGCGCTGCGTATCTATCAGTCAACAAGACCTGAGCCATTGCGGGTCAATGAAATTGCATTGCTAGTCCGAAATGAAATCAAAAATGTTTTGCAAGATTTAAATGATCAAACGAACACTGACAACATTGCTAAACTGGCCAAAGAAGCTTGGGCAAAAGAAGCTAAACATTAATTTTTCTTTCTTTTTCTTGTTTATTTCTATATAGAAGAGTCTGTTTTTGGTTTAGGCTTTTTGGAAAAATGGTTGGTAAATAAGAAACTAAAGTTGGGAAGAAATTATTTTCGGCGGCAGAATTCTTCCATTATCGACATCAATTTTGGAACCGCGTAGACTATAGCTCTATCATCGAGCAAGCCAACGAGTGCTCCAGCTTTGTCGACAACTGGTAAGTGCTTTATATTCCAGTGTTTCATGAGTTTAGCTGCTTCTTCAACAGTAGCGTTTTCATCAATGACTACGAGTGGGTTTGTGTAGACCATTCTTGCAATGACTGTTTTGAGTGGAACGTTTGCTTCTACTGCTCTGATCAGAACGTCTTTGACTGTGATGATGCCTGTTGGTTTGCCGCTTTGGACTACGAGGATTGCGTCTTTGTCGAATTTGTTCATTATTGCAACTACTTCTTGCATAACAGTGTTGTTGTTTACGACTTTAACGTCTTTTTGCATGATGTCTTTTACGACGACATTACTTGCCATGTTTAATTTTCACCTATAACGCTATGACAAAAGCGTTAGTCATTTATCAATTTTACGTTTATTTCCCGCTTTAGTGTAACGCTTAAAGGCTTGATTACTTAATTTTATTTTTGGAGACAACTGCTTTTGAGCATTAACTCTAAAGGCACCGAACGGTATTGCGCCAGCTTGGATAAAGCTAAAAACTACGCTGAGGTCTGGAAAATCGTCAAGGAAACTGCAGAATATGCTTTAGGTAAACGCCGAGATAGTATGATGCTTTTTTTGGATGATTTGCCTCTTCAGTTGGGCGCTTATTACCCTGTTGGAACCAACAATATTGTCCTTAACCGCGCTTTGGTGGAGATCGTTGAGGCGTCGATGAGTGATAAACCTACAGTAAATGCTTTAATTTACAATCTTTTGCTGCATGAGTACCTGCATGCACTCGGCGATCTTACAGAGACTGGTGTTAGACGCGAAGTCGTTGAGGTAGCAAAGAAAAGCTTTGGCGAAGAGTACATTGCTACGGTTGTTGCGTGTAAGTCGCCTTGGGTTTTGCTTAAAGATATCCCGCTTGGACCGTACAATGCCCCTAAGCGTGTAATGGAGATTGTTCGGGATTTTGAGAGAACAGGCAAATATATAGTCTAAATAATAAAAAACCTTAATGTGCAGCTTAAAAGACGATTTTTCTTATCACAATTTTGTAAGTTGCACCACAAATTTTGTTTTTTGACTTCTTGGTTTTTTATCGTCTTCTTTCTAAGCCCTCATAGATTCAAAGCTTAAATGGAACAACCTCGTTTCTCTTCCAAAAGAGGTAAAGTTTGTGGTTAACGAAAGAATTCAAGATGGCGATTACGTCCTAATCTATTTGGATGCACGCCGAACTTACATGATAAAGATGCAGGCAGGACAAACCTTTCACACACACAAAGGATACCTCAAACTTGACGAGCTCATCGGTAAAGAATACGGTGAACCAATCAAAAGCAGCATGGGTATCTACTTTACTACTCTAAAACCCAGCTTAACTGATTATATTATGAAGTCTAGCCGTAACACACAGATTATTTACCCCAAAGACGCTGCTCTAATTATTATGTTCAGCGGCATTGGACCTGGAAGCCGTGTGGTAGAATCTGGCACCGGAACAGGCTCATTAACTACGGCATTGGCGCATTATGTTGGTCCAACGGGTAAAGTTTACACTTACGAGTTGCGTTCTGAATTCCAGAAAAATGCCAAGAAAAATCTTGAGCGTTCAAAACTAATTAACCATGTTGAAATGAAAAGCGGTGATGTCACTTTGGGTTACGAAGAGCGGGATGTGGATGCGGTGATTTTGGATTTGGCGGTTCCATGGCTTGTGGTTCCGCATGCTTACACTGCTCTAAAACCTTCAGGAGTCTTAGTTTCGTTCAGTCCAACCATAGACCAAGTTGTAAAAACCACTGAAGCCCTAAGAGAAAACGGATTTGTCTTTATCGAAACCATCGAGTGTTTGATGCGTACCATGCAGGTGGAGCGTGGAAAAACCCGACCTAACACAATGATGACAGGGCACTCTGGGTACATTACTCACGCAAGAAAAATCCTCAAACTTCCAACACAAGAAACCACGCAGGTACAGGCGCTTTCCCAAGAAGCAATGCCCGAAGTAACTGTAGAAGAATCCACTGTTGAAGAAATGGATAATAGTGAAGAATTAGCAGAAGAAGAAAATGCCTAGGTCTTCTCTTTCATTTTGCGTTTTGTCGACTCAGGCATTGGCATACTAAGCTGCCAAACAGCCTGTTTTAATTGTTCGCTTTTTATGCCGCGGGTTAAGCCATAGTATGTGCCTAAGATTTTACCAAAGTAAGGAATGATAAAGTTGTCGAATGTCTTGTAGAGCAATGGGTTGGGTATTCGGTTTTCGAGGAAGGTTGGTTTCCAAATTTTTATGTTATATTCCCAGCATTTGATAAAGAAGTCCCAACGCGCTTTGGAGAGTGAATCCATTTCTGCGCCTTTCTTGTTCATTAAAACGCAGTTTTCAAGAGGCACGAAGAAGAGTGGCACATAGAAAGCGTTGAAGTCTTTAAGTTTATCCATCAACTCCAGCGTCTGCAACATGTCTTCTTCTTTTTCGTCAGGCAAACCGATGATTAAGGTTGCAAGTGGGTACCAATCATTATCGTTTAAGATGCCGAAAGCGTTAGTTACTACGTCTTGCCATTCTTCAGGCTTAAACGGCAACATTTTACCCGCCATATACTTCTTCATGAGACGTGGACTGCCCGTTTCGACGCCTGTTTCCGCGGTAATAATCGGCTTTTTACCGAAAGAATACCAGCTTTTCTCAATGAGGATTTCCGCAAGTTGCTTAATCATCAAAGGATCATGCCAAACAGGAGCCAACGACATATGTGAAGCTTGAATGCTCTTAACACCGGGGTAATCTGCGACACTTTTGACCAATTTGACGACTGCTTCACGGTTGGGAATGAATGTTTTGTTTGTTGCTCCATAAATAAAAAGATCCTCAGTGATTAGGGTTATATGGTCGCTGCCTTGAGCCGTGCTGAGAGCAACTTCCCGCATGACTTTTTCAATTGGCACATCAACTTTGTTCTGCATTGTAGGAGTGCAGAATTGGCAGTTTCTGCCACAGCCCTTTGAGATTTCCACGGCACCGTGAATAGCTACATGATTGGTTATGGGCATTTCCTGGTTGTAATTCCAGTTGTTTAGGGATTCATCCGCTTTTGCGATGCGGGGAATGGGGTCGTCGTTTAATGCTTTCTTGAAAAGCTCTACGATTGGCCCAGGTCTACCACCGATTAAGACGCAATCAATGCCATATTGGTCGGAAACATGATTGCGTTCCAGTTGCCATGAACCGAAGCCACCAACGATGATTTTTGGTTTGTACTTTTTGATGCTAGGGTGCATGACAAGTTTGCGGAATTCTATAGCATTCATAGGTTCTCCTCCACCAACAATGGACGAGTACGTTTTGCTGACGTATCCCATGCCCGTAGGGTCCATGGAGGATATGCCGACCACCTTGGTTTCTGGACCGATGAAGTTTTGTAAGTCGTCAGGGTGCACAACTGAGATGTCCTTCGGTGAAAAACCGTTTTGTAATAGTATCGACTCTACTTTTCGCAGTCCGTATGGTGCAAATTTTGCTTGTCCATCAGGTTTGCGGGCTGTTGCCGGATACAACGTTTTTCTAACGTATGAAAGTGGGATGGGACCTTTACCAAAGCCTCCCACAAATGCTATGAAGGGATTATTATAAAAATCGCTCATTTCAGTAGCTGATGCAGTGAGAACGATTTTTTTCCCCAATACTGTTGCCAAGCCTCTCTAATCCTCACGAATAGACTTAATGATTGTCCATACTCCTTTTAAGAATTACTATCGTTCGTATGGTGATGATAAAGAGAAATAGCAAATCTGCCCATACTTGATCGATGAGCAAACGATTGTCTAACTTAAAAATTATTTATCTTACGTAAAAATATGTAAAATTTGGTCACTCAAGAAAAAATAAAAAAGTTTGATACTTCTTTTTGTTACCACAAGTCCTTTTATTAAATCAAGCGTTCCCCATATAGTAATCTCAATTTATTGAGGCTTATTTATGAAGAAACTAATACTCTATTTTAACAAAAATATTGGTATTTCAGCGGAATTGCAATCAAATTCTTTCGTGTTTGTTTTAGACGGGCGGTTGATATAGAGTGCTAAAGAACAGAATAGGCGTAAACATCTTAATCACTATACTTATCGTCGGGATAATACCGGGAATTTCAATCAATGCGTTTCCTATTTCCTTAAACGATGAGTCTTCTCTTGTCAACGCTGCGACCAATGTTCCAGTTCCAGGCGCTTCAGTGTCAGCTTCGGGCACTTCGGGTAACATCGGAAACGGTTTTGCTGTAGCAGATGCTCAAGGTCAATACACTATAACTAGCTTCCTTGAAACTGGAAATTATTCAGTGACGGCATCCGCACCGGGTTTCATCGACCAACAAGTGAACAACGTAGCTGTAAATGCTGCTGCTCAAACCTCAAATGTGAACATAATCATGAACGTTTCAGGTGGGATCTCTGGAAAAGTAACTGACGCAGTATCTGGTTTGCCTGTTTATTTGGCAGTAGTCAGTGTCGAAAGTGCGGATGGCTCAAGTAATGGGGCTACGATCACAGATGCAAACGGCAACTATCAAATTATTCAAAACCTTCAAACAGGAACATACAATGCAACCGCAGAATACTTTTCGGGTACAGCAGGATACTTATCTCAAACACAAACAAGCATTTCCATCACAGCCGGTTTAATGACAAGCAACAAGAACTTCGCCCTTATGCATTCGGGCATGATCACAGGAACGGTAATAGATGCTAATACTCATGCTCCTCTACAAGGCATAGTTGTCGTAGGAGAAAGTGTCAATGGCGCCTTTTCTGATTACGCAGTGACGAATTCTTCTGGACAATACACCTTGAAAAACAACTTGCCTACATCTACTTATAACGTAACAGAGTTGCTTCCTAAAGGTTATATAGTAAACACAATTTCGGGAATAGCAGTCACAACTGGACAAACAACCACCCAAAACATTGCACTTATCCCCTCGGGAGTCATTACTGGAAAGGTAACAAATATTGCGAATGGGCAACCTATTGCAGGAGTTTCAATCACTGTTACTTCCGGCACCTTCTTTGGCTTTGCTTCTACAGACGCCTTCGGGAATTACAATGTTTCAACCGGGTTAGAAACTGGAACCTATACCGTGATAGCCGCTTTAGGATCTTCTTTCGTCACTAATCCCAGCGTAAGCGTCACTGAAGGACAGACAACATCTAACGTTAACTTTCAACTAACCGTTACTGTTACACCGTCAGGAACTATAACTGGACGTGTTACCAGTTCAGGCACTCTAATTAGCGGTGCATATGTTATCGTGCAAGGAACAGGTGGCTCAAACTCAAATTATACCGACAGTAATGGCAATTACATAATATCTTCTGGTCTGGGCAGTGGATCCTACACTGTTAATGTTACAGCAACGGGATATGTATCGCAACAGCAAACTGGAGTTTCGGCAACTCTTAATCAAATAACAGCTAACATCAACTTCGTACTGGCTAACGCGCCTTCAGGAATAATTTCTGGTCAAATCCTCTCTTCCCAAACCTCGCCTTTCCCAACTCCTACGCCTCTCCCTACTGCGACTCCAACGCCATCTCCAACTTCAGTACCTACTCCGACTCCATCACCGTCACCCACTCCAACCCCGACTTCAGTACCAACAGCGGTACCTACGGCCGTGCCGACAGCTAACCCGACTACATCGCCCACTTCAGCTCCAACATCGACGAATAAACCTTCACCAACGCCTTCACCAACAACTATAGTTGCCACTACAGAAACAGGTACAAAGGTTAATCTTGAAATCAGCGGCAGCATAACGAGTTCCCAAATCTCTAACATCACAATCACAACAGGAACTAATGGAACAACAGTATCTTTAACCGCAACCGGACCAAGTGGCACAACAGGATTTAGCAACATGACCATTCCAAAAAGCGCAATCGAACAAGGAACAACACCAAAAATCTACATTGATAATAAAATTGCACCAAACCAAGGATACACACAAGACACTAACAACTATTACGTCTGGTACACAACCCAATTCACCACACACCAAATTTCAATAATATTCCCAACATCTCCGATTCCAGAATTTCCATCAACAATAATTTTGTCGCTGCTAGTCGCATTAGTAGTCGTGACTTTAACTCTAACGTTGCTGAGAAAACGAGGAACAACAATAAGCAATTAAAACCATCTTTCAACGAATCTCTATTATCTTCTTTTCTTTTATTAACAATAAATTGAATCTGCAATTAGCTTCTCTTGATTAATAATCCTAACTAAAAGCTATATAATTCCAGATACCAACTAAATTAACTTATAAAATAATTTGCATATCGCATTTTGAAATATAGGCAGAATTAAAGGAAAGAATCCTTTCAATTAAACTCGTTTAACTTGTTGAAGCAAAAATTCTCTAGAATTGAACATAAGTGCCGTCTGAGTAACTCTGATCCGTCATCCAAATTAATGTCAAGCTAATGCCTTCTCATCATTCGGCAAAAAACAATAAGCGTTGTGAGAGATAAAAGCATTGATATGTTTAGTTCGTTTGTCAGGGAACACTTTTATTTTCGGCTACAAATGTTCATGGTAGGAGTCGAATCTTATGGATTTTATTGGAAGTCAAACTGAAAAGAATCTTTTAGCTGCATTTGCAGGAGAATCCCAAGCACGTAACCGGTACACTTTTTTTGCTAGCGTAGCCAAAAAAGCAGGTTATGAGCAAATTGGCGCGATTTTTGAAGAAACCGCAGGAAACGAGAAGGAGCATGCGGAATTATTCTTCAAACATCTTAAAGGCGGAATGGTTGAGATTAAAGCGTCTTACCCAGCAGGGGTTATTGCTTCAACTGCTGACCACCTTAAAGCGGCTGCGGAAGGTGAAAAATTCGAATGGGGAACTCTCTACCCAAACTTTGGAGATGTTGCTGAAAATGAAGGGTTCCCAGAAGTTGCCCGAACTTTCCGCATGATTGCAAAAGTAGAAGTCTATCATGAACGCAGATATAATAAACTTCTAGAAAGTTTGCAACAAGGAAAAGTGTTCAAGAAGGATGCACCTGTAAAATGGAAATGCCGAAACTGTGGTTTGGTTATTGAAGGACCAAATGCGCCAGATATTTGTCCAACCTGCAATCATCCAAAAGCATACTTCGAAGTCTGGACTGAAAACTACTAACCTTTTTTTCTTGGTTTTTTCTAAAATTATGGCTCTAAAGAGCCATTTACAGACTTATCCATTCTATAGTTCTGCAGTGAATAAAAATCTGTGTCCAAATATGTCGTTTCCGCGTCTTTAACCTGTAATTTTTTTTTCTGATACTCTCAAAATTGGATTTATGCTAAGGTGTTAAGGTTTATGCTTATGAAGACCGATATGTACACAAGGAAGAATATGGAGAAGAATTTGTGGTAAGTTTGATTCCTCGTTTTGGCTGCAACGATGGCTAAAACCGTAATTAGAGATATGGTGACAAAGTAGATTGGACCTTGCGCCAGCAAATGCGGCACGCCCTTGAGCAGCGTGTCAACAAAATCTAATGGGGGAAGCACAGCGGCAAGAGCAAAGAACCAGCGGCGGTCTTCGTAGAAATGCTGTTTAAAGTCCATTTTTTCGTCAAATGGGTCAGGATACAAAATTACTGCCAGTAGGAAGCATACCGTTGGCGTCAAAAGGAGAAATATAAAAAGCGGAAAACTCCATGTTGACCAGGGTTCCCATCTAAACATTACCCACCAATTCAAAGCCATATACATGAAGACATTAACAGACCAAAGCATGTGGACCCAGTAATTTTGGACCTTGTCGCGTCGCTCAACTATCTTGCCTACACCTGTAAGGAGCCTTGTTATGCCTAACGCAATAATTATTGATGGAACGATGGAAATGTATGAGAAGGCATCCATTCCAAACTCAGCCAACATAGGCAAAGCTGCATTTTAATTATTTAAAAATTGCTACAAAGTAGGGTAAGACACTATTTTTTAGAATTATTTTCTTTCTCGTATTCTTCAACCATGCGCTTAACTTTCTTCTCCAGCTTAAGCTCGTACTCATGCTCCTGAACCATAGGCTTCAAATCTTCTTTCTTGACTAAATCCGTCGGCTGCACAATCCGCCTTTCGCCCGCTTTAACCGGAACTTTTTCGCCCTCAATGCAATCTTTAAAATCTTCCAGCGCCTCTACGATCCAGTAGCCTTCACTTTCTGTGACAACTTTAACTTTGTATAAACCTTTGTAGAAGTAAAATTCACTCATAAGAACCGCAATACTATTGTGATTTTAAAGTAAATAACTCTTACTTGAGTTCCGACTGGTAGTCTGTTTTTCTCTACCGACGTAACTTGCCGTCTAAATTGATATGAACTTCTTGAATAACTCCATTCTCCGCGTGGACGAGAAAAAACTCGGCTCTGCCGCTGACAAAACTGAGCAGCTGACTGCCGAGAGTTGAAAATAACAATTGAGCTCTCCAAAATTATAGAAAGTTACAGCTAAAATTATCAATCGCTACCGCTTCGAAACCTCGAACACAACCAAAAATCTTGACATTCCCGTAATACCGTTCGTTACCTTGTTTTCTCTCTTGTTTTAGAGCTTCTTCGACCTTCGAAAAATCAATATCCCATCATTATCGAGCGTTTGAACCTACACGTGTTTATTGTCTCGAAGTAACATCCAGCTAATGGCAGTTGTTTTAGTGAAACACTAAGAACCGATTGTTTGTCTTGGCAATTTTGCAAAACGTGTTGAAGAGTTCAATATCAAGGGACAAGCTCCGCCAACATGATATCATCAATCCGTGGTGTATTCTTGTCAAGTTTCGCTTCAACTCTTTTTTCATTGGATATAGTTGCGCTCGCATTGGTAGGTTCAGTCACAATTGCCACTTGTTCATATTCCTTGAATTCTACACAAATTCATGCTTAACCCTTCACTTGCTTCTCTTCTTCTTTTGTTTTTTTGCAAATGTCGGAAATAGCTCGAAGCATTGGTGGCGGGGTGAAGATGCTGAAAACCCTTGTGTATTTAGGCGCCCCAGCCTTCCTTACATCAGCTGTGTTGCCGCCATCTTTAAGGTACCCGTTTATGAAAGCTTTGGCAACTGATTCAGCTTTTAAATTATTGTGAAATGGTTGAAGATAATAACCACTATAATAAAGAAACACAGCTATGTCCCAGGCTTTGTCGCCGTTTTGGGTGCCCTGCTCAAAATCAATCAGGAAAATGGTGTTATCCTGCTTAATGAGCACGTTATCTGGTTTGGTATCGCCTAAGGTGACGTTTTGAGCATGGATCTGCGCAAATATCTCGCCAACTCTGTATGCCTTGGTAAGCAAATCTTCGAGTATTGCCGGGTCGGTTGTTGTTGCGGCGCGTTTAATGAATTCGCTGAGGTTTTCTCCTTCAATGTACTCCATAAAGACTATACGTTCAGCATTGCTAAAATGCAAAATCTTTGGAACATTGAACCCTTCGCTGCGCAAAACCTCATTTATCGCACATTCTTTTGATAGCCGCGCTTGTCCCGAAACTGCAAACGAGCGGGCTCCAAAAGACCACAACGTTAGGGGGAACCATTTTAAACCTGACCAATCCTTAAAGCGCTTAGCCAAAACTTTGGTTTCGCCACCGCTGCCATGGGCGCGGATTAAGTAAACGTCGTTTAGCATGCCGCCTAGAGGTTCAACCTCTATGTTCTGTTTCTGTCCTTTGGGAAGCATTTTTTGAGCAAAACTTTTAATGTCAAGTTTGTCGGATAATGAAACTAGCCCTTCTGAGGTTGGGAAGAATATGTATTTTTTCGGGTCGATGAACCTGCTGGTGGGGTTTGGTTGTCTTGTCCAATTGATTTTTTGGGTTTTTAGGAAGGCGTCAGTGTTTTGTGAAACGATGTTCATCAGTTGCGGAAGGACGCCGAATATGGATGTGAAGAGTGTTCGAGGCATGTTCTTTGATAAGTTGATTATTTTGAGCTTGGGGTCTTGGCATTTCGCTATGAATTTTTTTGAGATTGTAATGTAACCATTTAGACTTTTTATCTTCTCTTCTGTTTCAAGTTGACTTAGTGCTATGTTGTAGCTGGTAAGTTCTTGCTCTTCATCTTGTTGAAGCCAATTTGTCAAGTTTGCGATGTCATAAGCTATTAGGGGGAAAACTCGAAAGCGATTAGAAAATACTTCATACATAAAATATTGGGGCTGTATTTGAATGCGGTGTGCAAGCTCAGGAAAATTTACTATTAAATTCTCAAGCAATTCAAGAATCAAACGTTTCTTTAAGGCAACTTCTTTTTCCTGCAAATAATTCTGGCCGCGAAGCTCTAAGTGGGGAAAAATAAGTTTGCTTGCAATAGCCTCCCCCAAAAAGCCTCTGTCTATGTCACGCTCAAAAATCCATTGATCAACGGCAAAAATAAAAATCGTCTTGTTATTGACTGTTTTAAAGTAGCGCATTAGTCTGGGCTGAAAATCATGAATAACTAATATTACCTCATGGTTTGAACGCTCGTTTGAGGCTTTTATAGAATAATTATCTATAAGTGCGACCGCGGCGATTTTTGATGCCCCAGCGACGTGCCTGCAGAAGTCGAGTATTTGATTTGTTAATTCGAAAGGTTCGCTGTTGTTAGCTTTTTTCACGTTGTCACCCTGACGTTACATAGCAATTGATCTTAGATGTATTTAAAACAGGTTTATGCATCTAAAGAGAATACGCTAGTAGGCTGAAGACGAGAGCGGATGCAAAAATTCAACTGTTGAAGTTAAAATTGGTGGCAAGTGATTAGAAACTTGCTGTTTTTAGGGGATTTCTAATGTTGCGTGGTTTCTGCTTTTGGTTGTTATTATGCCGACTGAGGGTTGCTCTACTTCTGGGTTTGTGTTTGTTAGTTTCTTGCAAATTAAATTCAGTGAGTCTTCGGTGAAGTTCAGCATGTTTTGTCCGTCGGTTGTTAGGCTGTAGACTTTTCTTGGGCGCTCAAAATTCATGTTCCAGTTACTGTTTACGTATCCTTTCTTTTCAAGGGTGCATAGAAGCGGGTATATGGTACTTGGTCCGAAGTATACGCCGAAGTTTTTGCGAATTTTAGTGATGACTTGGTAGCCGTGCATAGGCTCATTGCTTAGGAATTGCAGAATTATCATGTCTAGTAGGCCTTTCATTAGTTTTGTTGAGACTTGTTTTTGTGAGCTTGCCTTAAACATTTTTTTCTCCCTGACTTGTATTTTTGTTGAACAGTTTTTCTGTTGTACCTGTATACAATATGTCCTTATACGGACATATTACAATTACATAGATACCCCAAACCCCGATATAAACCCTCAGACATAACCCAAGCATACCACAACATAACTCCGCAATACATCAATCTAAAAAATTAACATAAACCTAATTAATCCAAACATCAACCCATACACAAACGACACCCTGCAAGGAAACCCTATGTCTGAAACCTACAAAGAAGAAATTGTACAACACATAATCAGAAACCTACTAGACATCCAACTCCTCCGCATTGTCCAAGCAGAGCCAACATGGGGATACAAAATAAAAAAACAAGTAGAAACTGATTTCAATATAAAACTAAGACACGGTGCACTCTACCCTACGCTGAACAGTCTTGAACAGAAGGGTTTTGTAGAAAGCACAAAACAAAAAAAAGATGGTCGAGCTAGAAAAGTATACAAAATAACGGACAAAGGTAAAATCTACTTGCAAACATACTATAGCATTCTGCGGGGACAACTAGAAAGCACTTAGCGCAACCCAATTCGATTCATATTTTTTCTGAGAATTTTTCTGTGATTATGAACCTGCATGAAAAAGCTTTTATCTTAAGTACTGTGACAGAACCTTGAGGAAAAAAGATGACTTTAGAGTCAAGCAAAACTTTAGGCGGCATAGGCGCATTACTGATGTTCATAGGCGTTTTTCCATACATCAATTACTTCGGTGTCTTAGAGATAATAGGCGTTATACTCGTTCTGTTTGCTTTGCACGGTTTATCTGATTACTACAAAGAAAAAGGCATATTCAATCACGCACTTTACGGTGCCTTAACAGTATTAGTTGGCGGTATTTTAGCTGGAGCCCTAGTAGTTATAACTGTTCTTACATCCCTTACCGATCTGCTAAAACAAGTCTATCCAGGTTGGAACGGTAACTGGTCAACACTTCAAGGTATGACCCCCGACACAAGCAACCTTAACTTATCAACATTAGGTCCACTAATAGCCGGAATAGTAGCTTTCTTGGTCCTGATTTGGTTTGTTGCCATAATCGCATCCCTCTTCATTTGGCGTTCACTAAAACAGGTCTCAAATAAATCAGGAACTGGCTTATTTGGAACTACCGGACTGATACTGCTGATAGGAGCTATAATTCCTATTGTAGGGTTAATTCTGATGTGGGTAGCTGCACTATTACTAGCCATCGCTTTTTTCACACTAAAGCCTTCTGAACAATCCATAGCAACGACATATTCGTCTCCTCCACCGCCAACAATCTAAAAATCCAACAAAATTTTTCTATTTTTTCTTTTTTTTTAAACCACATTGAATAAATTTCAGAATTACCAATAACTGTTGTGAGCAAAATTTTTATGAAGTTAAAGTTACCTAAGGATCCTAGTAAATTTAGTTTTGGCGCCACATCGTCCACAGTAACTAGCCTAGGCATAATTTTTGGGCTGCTAACCTCAGGTAACCCTCAAGCCAGCGTTATTGGGTCTTTGCTGGTTATAGCGGTTGCAGATAACATCGCTGATTCTTTGGGCATACATATCTACAGGGAATCAACAAGAACACAAAAAGAAAACACTCGAATGTTCACCATAAGCAACTTCCTCACCCGATTTGGCATAACTTTGACTTTTGTAGTGTTGTTTGCATTTTTACCCATAGATTATGCTGCAGTTGCCTGCACGATAATAGGCATGAGTATACTGGTCTTCTTAAGCTACCTCATCGGGGTCCAAACCAAAACCAGTACCCTAAGGGAAATCCTCATCCACATAGGCATCGCCATCCCCGTAATAATAATCAGCCACTTCCTGGGACAACTAATATTCAGCATATTTGGGTGAATCTGATTGCAAGATTACTTTATTTGTGGGAGGCACGAAGCCAAATGATGTTGGGGCATCTTTAGGACCCGATTTGGAAGCTTGCAAGCGACAAAAGAGCCATTATTATAGTACTGCATGCATTAAGTTTGTTATCTCAATGTCTGGTGCACCAAAAAGAATGGGTAAAATCCGAAAAAGTTCAGTTCAAATTCGTTTTGAGATCTTAGAGTACCTGTTCTTCAACTCAAAAAATCAGTTGCGAACAGGGGTTTGGCGGAAATCAACAAACCTCTCCTACGATGACTTCCTGAAGCATCTGCTTTTTCTTGAAGAGAGGAAACTAGTTAGAGAAACAAGTGAAGGTTATTGTTCCTTGACGGATGAGGGCAGAAAACTCTACCTTGAACTTAGTAAGTCGTTGCCGTCAATACTTTGAATGAATTCACCTTTGGTGCATCACGTATAAAAAACATCAAATTTGTAGTAAAGGAGGAAACAAAATGACCCGGGAATCTAACGAGGAAAAAATCTACCCAGTAAAATCCCTACATGACTTCCTATTCGAACTTGACAAAGAATGGACCAAATTTCGAAACGGCACCATAATAGGGTTGGCATCATCGGGTATACTGTTTCTGCTTGTTGTTTGGCTTCTGATTAGAATCAGGCATTTTGGATTGGGCTTGATTGATTTTGTTCTTTTATTTATTGCTGGTATCCTTTTGGGCTACAGTATATACGCAATGTACTCACAGTATCGTTTCTTCAGCAAGTGGGAAAGAAGAGTTGGCCTGCTTTTGCATATGGAAGAAGAAATCTTCGCCCAAAAACTAGATGAAACTAAATCCGACGAAAAGTCTGCTTAGTATTCATTTGTGGTGCATATCCCACGTGCGTCTTTTTTTTAAAGACGACAACTAAGTCGTCTATATCCAACGAGGGTTGGAGGTGAAAAAAATATGGTTACTCTAACTAAGAGAAACAAAATCGCTATTGCGGCAATATTTAGCGTTGCCATCGTTTTGGTGATTGTTGTGCCTCTTGCAAGCGCCCAGATTGTTGCGGACAACGCTGCCTCAAACATAAGAACCTTTAACGCCAAAGGCAACATTTACCAAACAGTCGACAGCAGCACAATAAAATATTACCAAGCAAACTTAACTCTCACGGTTCAGCCGACAACAATCAACGGAACAGTTAGGCTTTTTGACGTTACAAGCGGAACATTAGTAGCAAACGGCGTTACATACACCTTCACAAGCGGAAACGGAGGAGTATTAACACGCAGACACGATATCCTGCTGCAAGCACAAGGCATATACCAAAACGGGCAATCAGTGACACTTAAACTTGCAGGACAATACAGCTACTCTTGGACTGCTGGACACGTGATTTTAAAAATCGCTGCCAAACTGCAAACGGACAGCGGCAACTACACACTGCTGATGGCTACTGGAATATAGGCACAATCATTTAACAAAAGCGAATTTTTCTCGAGTTTCTTTTCAAAATTTTCGTCATTTTTAAGTTGTTAATTGAGGTTTTTGCCAAAGCGTTCTGCTTCATATAGAAGTCGCCTTGATAATGTAAATGAGTGGCGATGCTGAATTTTCAGCGGAATATGTCACTTTCCCTGCCTTAGTGCAAAATAATTTTTAGTTGAGTCGGCGGCAACCTTTGTAGTTGTTCGCTTCCAACATTTCTCTCTAATTTTCGGCTAGTTCCCACTTACTTGTAGTGTCACCTTTTAATGAGAATTTTTATTAGTTCTGTAAAATAACTCAGCTATCGTCTCACTTAAAAAAAAGATGTAGATTGAACTTTATTTGGTCAATTCAACAGATTTATCTCTCAACGTTTCTCTATTGGAACAAACTGTTTTCCAAATTCTCCAACATAATCTGCAGATGGACGCAGAAGAACAGCATCTTCATATTGCTCTAGCACATGAGCCACCCATCCAGAAATTCTGCTTGAAGCAAAGAATAACGGGAAAAACTCTTTTGAAACACCTAATGCATCCATAGCTACAGCAGCATAGAAGTCAACGTTTGGATAAATTTTCTTCTTCTCAAAAACCATATTTTCAATCTTCATACACCTGTTATAAAGAGCCAGAGAACGCTCGCGATGACAATAGTCTTCGACTATGCCTCTGAGATGCTTAGTGCGAGGGTCTTGTGTTTTGTACATTCGGTGACCAAAACCCATAATCTTCTTCTTTTCATCTAACAAACCTTGAATGTATTCATTCACATCTTTTTCAGGGTGTATTTCTTCCAACATATCCATTACTTTTTCGCTAGCGCCACCATGTAGCGGTCCTTTGAGTGTCCCAATTGCTGAAGTTACAGCTGAATACACGTCTGAATTGGTGCTTGCTGTTACGCGTGCAGCGAAGGTGGATGCATTAAACCCGTGGTCAGCATGAAGCGTCATATAACGATTGATAACGTTAGTCTCTTTCTCATCGGGAATATCCCCCTTAAACATATACAAGAAGTTTTGAGCAAATCCGAATTCCTTTTTTGGTGTTAGAAGTGGTTTGTTCAGTCTGATTCTATTGATGGTAGCTACAATCGAAGGTACTTGTGCAATTAATCGTGTTGCTCTTCTAAAGTTTGCTGCGTCAGAGAAATCTCCGTTGTCAGGGTCGTATTCTCCGAGGTGTGAGACTTCGGTTCGCAGGATATGCATTGGATGGCATCTTTTTGGAGCATTCTTTATGCTCTCAATAATTGGGTCAGGTAGGTTCATTTCGATGACAAGTTGATTTGAAAAGTCATCCAACTCTTGTTTGTTGGGAAGTCTCTTATGAATCAATAGATACGCAATTTCTGAATAAATTACTCTCCCTATAAGATCATCGATGTTATACCCTAAGTAGTAAAGCGAACCATTGGGGTCTACATAGCTGATCTTTGTTTCAGCTGCAGCTACATCTCTTAATCCACGAACCACTGATTTTTCGGTATTTTCGCTCATCGGCAGTCACTTACCCTATCATCAATTCAACTATATTTAAAGCCCACGCAAAAACAAATTCAATCATTATTGTTTGTCTGGTTTCAATCAAGGTTCCTTTACTAAGGATTATTTATACAAAAACAATGCCCTTATGTGTGAAGTGATTGTGTCCCAAAGAGTGACCTTTTGTTAAATCTTCTTTTTCTTAGCAGCATTAGCTTTGTTGATAGTGTAGAGACAAATCTAAATAAGTTACTGCATCTGCCACTGAACAATCTATATTTTTCAAACCCATATCAAATGGCACCGTGGAATTGGTTATTGATGGAATAATACCCAAATGTATTGTTGATGTTTGCAGTAAAGTCTCGTTACTGCCGTAGAATCTAACTGTAAGTTCCACATTATTAGCAGGGAGATTTCCAATATTGTATATTGTTCCATAGATAGTGAAGGTATTTCTTGATGATGAAACGGGGTCATTGCTTTTGTGTAGATACCAACCCATGCTAGTTATGACGTATGGTTGAGAAAGATTTGTCAATTGAGAATTTTCTGCGTTCAATTGTTTATTTTGCTCTGTGAGGCTATCTACTTTTTGCTGTAGGTCTTTTTCCTTGGTTACGTGTGTATCAATTACGGAGTTATATGAATTTGTAAGGTTTGAGAATGTAATTAGCGGAGCCAAGACCGCTGTAAATACCAAGATTAAAACTACACTTGTGACGAAACGTCTGTTAAAGCTTGTCATGAGTGTTGTTTTGATTAATTTCTTTTTTAAGTCTTTTTGTATAGATTTCTTGACTAAGGTTAGTTCACATTTCTTTACTTGATTCGCTTATCGTTTAAAAAAGAGTTCTTAGTGCGAGGAGAGAGATCTGGGGAACTTACTATCAAATCGTGCTAAGTAGGGGTTCTTGGGTTTGTTTCTTCATTTTCTTTTCCTCCTTTAACCCCAAGGCTTTATAGTCGGGGACGGTGCATTTTCCATCGGGGGATGATGTCGCCGTCCCAGTCTGATTGGGAAAGATGACGAACAAAATATTGACAGACCCCATTAGTCATGTTGCCGCTTTCTTCTGCAGCTGGTGTTCCGCTAAAAGAACAAGGTGTTCTTTAGGGAGAGTAATATTTTAGTGTTGCCACTTCTTTCTCAGGTGACTGAAATGAACTTTAAAGTCAAATTGGTTCCGGCTTGGAATAATAGGGAAATTGTCAGTGTTTTCGTGTTAATTGTGATTTTATTGTCGGCAGTTTGGATGTTTAGTTTACCGATCAGTCACGCATTCCAAACGCTGACGGTTCCGCAGGATTACCCCACAATTGCTCAAGCAATCAGCCACGCCTCTTCGGGCGACACTATAGAGGTGAAACAAGGGGTTTACCATGAAAACATACAAATCACCAAATCCATCGCCCTCATCGGTGAGGGCAAAGAAAACACCCTGATAATCGGCGAAGGAGGTCCAAATCAACCCGCCGTTCTCACCTTGGCAGCCTCGGATATCAAAGTTTCAGGATTCACTATCCAAAGCGCCAACAGTTCAAAACCCGCGCAAAACGCGTTTGGTATAAACATCCAAGGTGACAATTGCACAATCAGCGGCAACCTCATTAAGAATAACTATATCGGAATTTTCTGCTCCCTGCAATCACACACAACCATAATCAACAACATCATCTCACTAAGCGTAAAAGATGGCATTCGCTTCTTTGCTGGTTCATCAAATACCGTTTCAAACAACAGTATCGTCTCAAACTCAGTTTCAGGTATTGCTCTGGGAGGTTACTCAAACACGGTTAAAGGAAATACCGTTCAAAACAACTTCCGCGGCTTAGGTTTAGGCGCATCCAATTCAGTGGTTTTTGATAATACAATAATTTCTAATACTGAATCAGGCATTTTCTTATCAGGCTCCAAAAACGTCATCGCAGCCAATGAGATTGACAAAAACAAGTACGGGGTCTACATTACAACTCAGGGTGCTGCCCCACGTGAAAATGAAATTTACCATAACAATTTTGTAGACAACCTGTATAGTGCCTTCGGCAACTCTTCTTATCTTGTTGAGTCCTGGGATAATGGCTCTAATTCTGGCGGAAACTACTGGAGCGATTACCAATCTTCACATTACGTGATTAACTCCAATAACACCGACAACTATCCACTCACCGTGCCCTATAATATCTCAAACCCCGGCAACATACCTTCTGCGATTCCATCATCACCAGTAACATCAAACGGCATTGTTGCTTCCTGGACATTTGACGACATTGCATCGGACGGCGTCATACCTGATTCAACCGGTAACAACCCCGCCATCTTAGCTTCAACGGTAGGAAACATCTCATTCATTCCAGCACATGTACAAGGTAAGTTTGGCCAAGCCCTAAGCTTTGATGGTGCAGCCTACGCATTTGTCCCCCCCTCTCCTAGCCTGCAAACCCCTCAAGAGGTAACAATAGATGCATGGGTTAATGTGCAACAAATCAAAGACGTAGCTTACAACAACATCATAGTTGAATGCGTAAGAACTACATTGCCACTGCCAACTAGAACTCTTGGAGTTGCAGTTAACGGAGAAACGCCACAAAACGCAAGCTCGCCTCCAGTAGCGGCTATTCGCGGTTACGTTATGACTCAAGATGGGATCCTAAACGAAATAGACACCAAAGAGCCAGTTCCACTAAACCAATGGCTTCATGTGGTTTTTACCCGCAGCTTAATCACGGGTATGCATATTTACGTAAATGGTCAGGAACAAGCTGTTATAGTGTCCTCCGGAGTAGCTAATCCAGTTGGTTATATTGCGGCTCAAAACGAACTCTACATTGGCCATGACTCAATGACTCAGATAGATCAACTGCAAATAACTAACAAAGTTGAGACACTGACTCAGTCTTTGTGGATGCAATGGTGGCTTTGGGCTGGAATCATATTTGCTGCGGTGGCAGGAAGTGGAACAATACTATACTTCAAGAAACGCAGTTAATAATACCCAGAAAATCAACGCTAACCTAATTTAAACCCGATCTTATTGCGAGCTTCTCTTCTTTTTTTATTAATGCATAAAATTTTTTTAGTTATAACCGTAAAAAATGGATTAATGATAACACGTAGATTAGAAGGCTATTTTTTGCCTTTGCTTGCGTGTTTGGCTGGAAGTGAAACTTGTTTTCTTTCTTTGCGTTTCTGCTCTTTTTCACGTACCATTAGCTTATGCTTTTCTAATCCTTCAGCTTTCTTTGCTTTTTTAGACAAAATCTTCAACCTTAGCACGCAATAGAAAACGGCGGCACTCAAAAACTTTGCCCCATATCTTGACGCTTGTCGTAATATTTAATAGCAAAACGGTTCAAACTAGAATGGGGAAATAGAAAACGCCTAACGTTGAAATTATTTGTCCAAAATGTGGATCACCAGCTGTTGAGCGAAACAAAAACCAGGAGTGTCGTTGCTCCAAGTGTGGGGAGGTTTTTTATTTTGTTACTCCAAAGTGTGGTTCTCAGGCTGAAGATGATTTGGGTAGGTACGACCTTTAAACTACTCGTTTTTCTGAAGTAGTTTGTATTTATCTTAATTTTTAACCGTCAAGTTTAAATGAATAAGTATTCATATGAATTATTATTCATTCAATTAAGGTGTGGATGGAAACAATGAAAAAAGGACTAACAAAAATCTGCTACCACTTCTTCACTAACCTATCAAACCCCACAAGACTCGCCACCATCGAACAACTAATGGACAAACCCATGAGCGTAAACGAACTCGCAACTGCACTCGGACAAGAACAAAGCATGATATCCCACAACCTAAAACCACTCCTCGAATGCAACCTTATCACAATCGAAAAACAAGGCAAAAAACACATCTACACTGCCAACCAAGAAACCCTCCAACCCATCTTTGAAGCCATCCAAAACCACGCACAAAAATTCTGCCCAACAGGCGGACAATGCCTAAAAGGAGAAAACTAACATGAAAAGAAAAATCGTAAACATAAACGAAAACCTATGCAATGGATGCGGAAGTTGCATCCCCAAATGTGCAGAAGGCGCTCTACAAATAGTAAACGGGAAAGCAAAAATTATCAAGGAAACCTACTGCGACGGACTCGGCGCCTGCTTAGGACAATGCCCTCAAGGAGCAATAACTATTACGGAACGAGATGCCCCAGCCTTTAGTGAGGCAGAAGTTCACGAACACCTCAAAACCAAGGAACCCCAAATTCCGGCAACAACCCACCCAACTAGTACTGCAATACAGAAGCCCCAGTGGCCAATAAAACTGGATCTAGTCCCGCCCAAAGCACCGTTCTTCGAAAACGCCGACCTCCTCTTCGCCGCAGACTGTGCCCCTGTTGCTTTAAAAAACTTCCACAGCCTTATAGCTGGAAAACGCGTTATCATTGGCTGCCCTAAATTCAACGATGCACGAGCATACGCCCAAAAACTAACAGAAATTTTCCAGCAAAACAACATCGCTTCGGTGACCGTGGTCCACATGGAAGTGCCCTGCTGCACGGGCTTAAAGTGGGCAGTAAACAAGGCACTAGAAGGCTCAGGAAAAAACATTCCCACTAAAGAGTTAGAGGTTAAAATTGGAGGTGAAATAGTTGAGCTCTAAAGACAAACCCATACAAAAAAACCCAGACACCTGCCCTGGACTCCGCGACCTCTTGCAGCCAAAACCAGCTTACATCAAATGCCATGTATGTGGAGGCGACCTTGAAATCTGGACCGACGAAGACAAAACCACATGCCCCAGTTGCGGAGCTGAATGGAAACGCCCCGCCAGTAACGCTGCCTGCCTCGAATACTGCCAATACGCCGACAAATGCAGAGGCATCATTGAATCACGAAAAAAGTGATAAAAACTGAGCTATCTTATTTTCTCTTAACATTTTTGGAAAGCTACAAACCCAAATTTATTTGATGTAAAAGGTTTCTCCAACAACATAAGTTGGTCCTTTTTCCAAAGTAACAGTATCCAGCGCTTTAGTAGGATTATTGTTTTAAATGAGAAACCGCTATGCCCGAAAAACTTTCTCAAACAATTGGAATACTCATTCTTATAAAATTTTGAGCCTATGGTAAGCTGGACTGGGCTTATTCCAAATAGATCTGGTCTTAATATCTTGTTATTTTTTGGTGTTTTGTTGACTCAATTGTTACTCAAACAAAAGTTTACTTATTTTGGAAAAATCCCAATAGATCACGTGACATTAATTTTAGACTAAGGTGCTTTCTTCCTCTTGCTTAATTGACTCTTTGAGTTCGCTTATGCGTTCAGTAACAAGCTTCAATAGTTCCTCTCTAAGTTGCTCCCAATGCAGACCACTCTTTATCAGGCACATTCTGTTGCCTAGGACTTCATCTCCAAGAGTCTTAGTTATCCAAAACTGGAAGTCTCCTCGTGGATAATGAAACTCAACAGAAACAACATCAACGACATCCAATTTCTCAGCAAAATCCGTCAAACTTGCAGCAAACACATTTGTGTACACCCCTACGTTGGTGCAGAATTGAAAGCTGTTTTCATAAGGCACTGTGCGCAGAATTTTTGAGACATCAACGCTTTCTAAAACCCGACTCATGACATTTATCGCCCAAATACTACAATCATCAAAAGCCATAAACTTTTGTTACAGTATTATATCAGTCACATTGTCTTATATTCGATCTAATTTTTTCTATCGTATTTGTTTGTTTCATCCCTCAAATGACATAACAATTTGTTTGAAAAAATATTCTCCTAGGAACGGAAGTGTCAGTGCTTTTCAGCGGTCTTGCCTATTCTGCATTGAAGTAATTGAAGCAAAGAATACTGTGCAAAAGCCCTAAATTTGATGGATTTTTCCCTTGAAGCCGTTTGCAGTCCTATGAACTAAAAGTGGACTAAACTCCATATGGGTAAGCCATCGATACCACGCTATTTCTCGCCCCGAGGAAGAAACGAATCTGTTCGCGATATGTCTAGCCTGCGCTTGGCGGTTAGCAATTTCTGGCTTCAAAATGGATTCGTAAAGTTCAAGACTTTCTTGTATATCGCTGCTCTTTTTCAATTGATTAGCAAGAATAAAGGCTTCTAGCATTGCCATTGAGGCCCCTTGTCCGGCAAGAGGGCTCAGACATGCGCATGCATCGCCAATAAGGGCCACTCGTTTTTTGGTCCACTTTGGCATTTGAATTTGTTTCATTATATCAAAAAAACCTATGCTTTCGTTAGCTGTGCTTTGAATTACTTCTTGGTTTATCCATTTTGAGCTGACGTAAGTGTCTAATAAAATACTTTTGTAGTCTTCTTTGGGAACCCTCTCAATTTTGTTGTAGGGGAACAGAAAAACGCAGTCCATTGTCTTTTCGGAAACGGGATAATAAATCGCTGAGCGGTTGGGTTCCTGATAGATCTTTATACTGTTGCCAATTTCATGTCGATATGTAGTTTGAAATGCAGCCACACCATAACCTAAATAGTGGCTGAATTGATGTTCCTCGCCAAAAACTATTTTTCTGACACCCGAATGAATGCCATCTGCACCTACAACCAGATCGTACGAGTTTACATCGCCATTTTGAAATGAAACACTTACAGAAGCGGGTGTTTCATTGATCTCAGCAACTTGTGTTTGGTATCTAACATTAACTGCGAGTTCATTTGAGCGTTCAAGCAGAACATGTTCGAGGTCAGGTCTTCTAAGGTAAGTATATTCGTGTTCAAAACCTTTTTTGACAACTTCAAGTTTCACATTGAAGTATGATTTTCCTGAGCTGTCAACATATTGAACTTCTTGAGCAGGGTATCGAACTTCTTTGAGCACATTCAAAATTTTCATTTTTTCGGCAACTTTCCAGCCATTTCCAAAAAAAGTGATCATATAACCGCTTTTACGTTCGCCCTCTGACTTCTCAACAACATCTACGTGCCAACCAGAATCCGCAAGACAACAAGCTAAGGTTAAACCCGCTATACCCGCGCCAGAAATCAAAACCCGTTTCATGGTTAATGCTTAATTTAACCATCATATAAAAGCGAATTTATGAAAAGTCTTTGTTAAAAGTTGTCTTAGAATTACTTGTATCTGAAAGTCACAAAACATAAAAACATCTTTCATTAAGAAAGCCTCTATAGGTGGCCAAAATGAACTTCTGTCCACAATGCGGTGCGTTGCTCCAAGTAGTCAAGAAGGGAACTCCTTTACTTAGGTGTACTAAATGTAAATACCAAAAACCTCTAGACAAGGAAAAAACAAAACAAAAAATGAACATCCACTGTGGGAAATCAGCGGAAATCGCGGTTATCGACAAAAAAGCCGCATTGTTAAGACAACTTCCAGTAATTAACGTGGTCTGTCAAACATGCGGCCATACCAAAAGTGAAACTTGGAACGTGGAAGTAGCAGACGAAACAATCCATTCAACGGTTACCTTCTTTAGATGCACAAAATGTGGAACCACAAAAAGAGAAACCGGATGACACAAATATTAAACTTGGAAGAACAACAGTAAACCATTTTGCGACGTTCTTGTTCTTTCACCTCTAACTATCTTTCAAGAGAAGAAGAAGGTTGGTGCAGGGCGCTTCTTCTTCTATCAATAGAAAGTTGCTGTTCATTACTCTAAGATGCCATCATATGGTTTTGTAAGATTCAGGTTTGTTGATCACTCAGTTAGAATTCGTCAATAAAATTTTGAAAGTATGGGGTAAGAATTTTTTCTGTATAGACGATCTTTGCAGTCTAGGTTTATTTCTGGTTGTTGCAACCGTTGTGCAGAATTTAGTTGCAGCAACAACAACAACGTCTCTTGCACCAAGAGGCTCAGACTAATGCTTTAATTTGGGTTAGTTTTGATAGATGATGCTGCTGTTGTGCAAAATCGTTGTCATATCATCATCATTATCATCATCTTCTCTAGCTCCTGATATCAATAATTAACTGTTAACTCTGAGTTCTAGAAGTCTTTGAAAGAAGAAGGAGACTTTCCGTAATAACAGCCGTTCTTCTTCTAGCAAATAGTGGGCATGAAATAGAAGAGCCCCTAATCATTTTGTCGCCCTACGAATTCATCAGAGAGCGAATGTCTGAAACAAAAATAATGTTAGATTGTATTCGTACTAAATATTTTAGTAAAACTTTTAAGCATCTGTATATATCAAGACATACTATACAATACAAAAATAAGGAAGTGACAAGATCATGGATCGAGCTTATACAATACCATGCCAGAAAACAAACTTTAGCAGCTGTGAAGGATGCCCAAAAGAAGACTGCCACGCAAAGCATTATCTAAGCATGGAACCTCAACAAATTCACGCTTAAATCAAAAAAAGATTAATTGAATTCCAAAATAACCCAAAGAAATTATGGCTTTTAATGCTTTAACTTAAAGTCATATGATCTTATTTTTTTCTTGACTCAATTTTAGATTACGGAAGTAATTCGTTGATAAGTTTAGCAGCTAATTTTGGGATAAGGGTTCTCTCTTCCAATTTTTCTTTATCAAGTTTAGCTCAAAGCAAAATCCCGCTCAAATCTAATTTTTCTATTAAAAATAGAGCAAAGACACAAAGTAAGTGAAAATTTAGAATAAGTGACTCCTTTTGCGACTACAAGCATTTAAGGTAATTAATCAGTTGTTGAAATTCTCCGGTCTTTTTCATCTGTTTCTTCTGAAGCATTTCTACTATGTTGGACTTGATGTAGAGTCCACCGGGAGGATACAGCTGACGGGCAACTAAGGTAAAGACTTTGCAATTTTTTTTTCCTATTACTTCTTCTTTAAATCGCCATTTGAAAGGGGTACGAGGTGGAAGCAACGTTTCAGAAAGAACGATAACAGCAAAATTCTTCACGTAGGCAGTTGCTTCAATTTCATTGAACTTAAGACGAAGTACTTTGTTTGGGTCTTCTCGCTTTCCGTTTTCCAAAGTTTTGCCCGCGACGGCGTTGTTTTTAATCTCAATTACCATCTTCACATTGTCAGAAGTGAAAGTTTTTTGGTTTGGGTCAACACCGTCTTTTAAAACAAGAAGGTCATTTTTGATTTTAGATCCCTGAATCGTGACGTCAGGAATCAACGAAAGGTTGAGATTTCTTTTAATGAGGTGATTGCGAATGATTATTTCCGTTGGATTTCCGGATTTCTCACGGGCTGTTTTGTCGATTTTTTGTTTCTCAAATTCTTCACAGACCTCGATTAACATTACATATTCTTCTTCGCTCTCTGCTAAGAGTGGGTTCGTGGAATAATTGGGCATGAATAGAATATTGTGTCTGTAACCTAAAAAACTAATGACCCTCTTCTTTGCAAATTTCACAATAACGATTCTGGAAGTTTTCCTACTAGCTAAAGGCAAAAAGGGATAAGCATGTAAACACATTTGTTAGTGAAGGAGGGAATAAAAATAAAAAGCAAGACTAAAAACAAGCCGAAAAACGAAAAGGTAACAAACCAAACTAAAAACAAAGGCAAGAAGGAATGGAAGCAGAGATAAAAAATTGGCAATGTTACCCCTAATCTTTAGGGGATTTGAACCGTGTGGGTTCAAGCCACAATTTTTAAAGAGTAAGAAATTGTCAATAAGAAATTATAGAATTTTGTATTTTTCTAAAACTTGAATATGATGTGGTGGACCGGGCCGGATTCGGACCGGCGACCTTCTGCACGTCAAGCAGATGTCCTAACCAGGCTAGACGACCGGTCCACACATTTGCATTGCATTATTTGATTTTCCAGCTGGTATTAAACCATTTCCTAACTGCTTGCTTATTATGACAGCAGTTTTAAGGCGCCTCTCACATATTGCATGGGATTGGGTAAGAGGCTATGGCTGCAACGGACGAAGTGCTTGCGTTACTAGTAGAATTCATAAACAAAAACAGTAATGTTGTTGACGCCCAATGGGATCGACGCATGAGCCCACGGCTACTCTTTAATCCATATTCGGAAAAGTTCGAAGAAAGAAAAATGGCCGCCCATTACTTCCTGCTTGCATCTTCAATCCTCGACGACACAATTGTTGGGTACCCAGAAAACGCACGTATGCTCCTAGTTTACTTGCATGAAGCGTTTGGTAGCACGTTCTTCGAAATCAAAAAGGCTCATCTTTTCGAAGAAGAAATTGTAAAAGCCGACTTTTACCACGACCTTGGTCCCAACAAAAAAGCTGCCTCAGAAATCTTGGCCCAAATCAATCTGTTCGTTAAAGAAAAAGCAGAAAGAAACCTCCTAAAATACGCTCAAGAATTCACTAAACCCAAAGACTTCATCGAAAACATAGCACATAACATTACTGCCCTTAGCGGACCCCACAAGGACCGTGCATGGATTTACATGCGATGGATGGTTCGTCCCCAACCTGACCTCCAAATCTACGACCATCTGCTGCCCGAAGACCTCTATGTACCCCTAACAAAGGAGAACGCTAACGTCGCCGCAAGTTTAGGTTTGATAAATTCGGCTTCGCCCTCACTTTGGAGGGACGAAAAAACCGCTGCTGAAGCCCGCCAAAAGCTAACTGGTTTTGCTAAGCGCCTTTTCCCTCAGGATCCTGCTAAGGTTGATTACCCCTTTTTCCTGTTGGGAAAATGGCTTAAACAAAAAACCCTCAACCGATACACCCTCAAAACCGCCCTCGATTTCCTTGAGCGGATGCAAAAAATTACCGGTCAATCCCAAGCGGACTATCATAAGATGAGCCGCTACAAAAGCGGATGGGAAAAGAAAACCGCTCTTACTCTTTTGCGGATGCACATTCCTTACGGTTACGAAACGATCAGTTTTCCTTTGCCTGATGAAGTTTATACCCCTGACTTTATTTTAGAAAAGACGGTTAATGGACGAAAGATAGTTCTTGAACCCCACTTTGAAATGACTAAAAAACAAGCACGCAAGTACTCGCTCTTCAAAAGAACTTACGGGCATAAATTCCTCCTGATCCTTATTTTGAAAAACGATTTAATACCTCTCTACCATCAACGCAAAATCTTAACCGACGACGTCTGTGATGATTTTTGGCCGATTGAGTTTATTCATTTGTTGGCGGAGAAGATTAGACGTGGAACCTACGGGCAATAAATTTGTTAATTAAGTTGCAAACCCTCTTAGAAGTGATTTGTGATGGCGCAGGACAACTTTAAACCCTATGTGGTTTGGCTTATTCTAAGTGGTAAACCCGAACAAGCCATAGATTTGTTAGCGAAAAACTACAAGGTAACCGTTCCTGACCTAAAAGTTGGGTTGCCTAAAGGACACAAAATAACTGCATACGGCTGCTACATTTCAAAAAACCAGACTATCACTGTCCAAAACAGCGACGTGTTAATCAACCCATTTGTAATCCTTCATGAATTCTATCATCATTTACGAAGTAAATCTGTGGATAGACTGCATAAAGGCACCGAGCGAGGTGCTGACAAATTCGCTTTAGATTTCATCATGGAATATCAATTAGCCGCCGCCAAAAAAGCCTTGGATCACATTCAATAAAAATCTTCATCATCTTTGCATTTGATGGGCTCAGTTATTTCTATAGGTAACCTGTCGCCGTTTGAATCGTAAGCTGCAATGCAGCCTTTCCCCTCATAAGGAGGACCCACAATCAATAAGACTCGCCCAAAAAAGTAGTTCAAATCTACGTGACTTGGCGAAATGTTGCCAGACGGATGGGAATGCACTGTTCCAACCAACGTATAATCACCCGAAAACATGTAAGGGTTAAAATGGACAGCGCTTTCTTCGTGATTGGCAAATGGCGCTAAAACTAAATCGGTGATGCTAATGATGCATTTCTTTTTTTTGCCTCGCAGCAGCAAGAAACTTTCGCGTGGATAGAGTTCCTTGGCGCCTGCGTAGACAGCGTCTAATATGTTGCTCGGAATATGTATAGTTACTTCTGCGTTCATGCAATCAACGGTCATGTTTGAGAGTTAAGTACTTTATCATTATCACCCTTCTGCATCTCCCGCATAATATCCCCTTTTCTTTTTTTTCTAATAACAATAAGGAGGACTTTCTGTGAAGCAGAAAGAAATTGAGGCTGCCTCCATAACGATGCAAATTTTCCTTACAGGCATGGCTCTCAATTTTAACGCTACCTATCATGAACTTGAAGAAATCACTAAAAGAGCTTTACTTGAAATCCAAACGGAGGCCTAATAATGGCTGAAGAATTTCCTCTCTTTAATTTTTGTTCAAACAGACAAAATGATGGGTTGCCATTTTGGAAACCTAAAGAAAATACGACAGAAAGAAAGGCAAATGATTTTGTGAGTACTTCTTTAACGGCTGGTTGCTGTGAGTTTATCGGTGAATTAATAACAACTGGCAGTGATGGCAGATATTGTTCTGATGGCACTTTCTGTCCAGCAAGAATCTATACTGACGCCAAAGTTTTCGAAGATTGCCCAACCCGAAAAGATAAACTGAAAACAAAACAGGGAACTTAGGAGATCATGTTTTTTGGCTGCCTCACCTGATAACAACGCAAACACCTCTAGCAACACCAGTTTAAACAGTTTAGCGGATAAGCACTGGGGCATCGAAGCGCGGGTCTTTCATGCTATTGATGAATCAGAAATTGAGCTACGACCCATAGAGATTGCCCGCAAAATCCATGCGCCACACAAACCAACACGTGCCCAATGCACAACGGTTCGTGTGGTCCTAAGAAAACTCTTAGCGAAAGGGCTTAATCCTGCAGCCCTATGTTGGAAGTTACTGCAACAAAATCACCTACGGGCTGCGGTTCGTACCACTATGCGTACACAACATAAGCTTACGCAGCTTTGTTTGTCAGGATGTGAAGTCTTGGGAAAAAGACGAGTTTGTGGGCGGCGTGAAGATTCATGTTTGCTTTGGAGCTGAGAGGCGTAAGATTTCTGGGTATATCGCTTGTGACGTTGGCGGTATGAGTCATGATGCTTGTCTATTGGCGCTTAACCGTTGGTTTGATATTGTCCAGGATCATCTTGGGCTGGCAACTAAACGACTTGCAGATTTTAACTTTTGAATGCAACAAAGACTACCACGGCGTACGCATCGATGGCGTTCAATGTGTAACTAAAACGGATCTCTTTGGAATGGTTGAGCGGGTGTACCAGAAAGAAGAGAACTTGGTTCGCAAAGAACGCAAGACTGTTCGCCCGGTGAGCGTGAATAAGTTTGAAGAGGCCATCGCAATGGGTTTTGCTGGCGTTGACAAGACTCAGGAGCATTTTGAGTTAAAGGAAGAAGTTAAGCGAGTTAGTGAAGCTTTGAAGTTTAATAATTCTCGATCGCTGTCGATGGAGCGTTTGCTCGAGGCAATTTACAAAAGCAAGGTCGCTGACGTCGAGAAAGTGAAAGGTCTTGAGGGTGAAGTTGCAGCCCTTAGAAGCGACATAGGCAAGCTGACTGCGGCGTTAACTCAGGTTTTCAATTTTGAAGGTGAGCCCGATCGGGATCAAGCGGATGCGGGTGCGGGAGGTAAAGAGTATGTCTCTTAAGGTTACTGCGAACATTCATGCGGTGCAGTTAGAGCTGCTGGTGGGGCGAGTAATGCTAAGCCTACATTCTAGCCTTTGCATTGGGCTGTGTCCAGAGCTTCTGTACAACCGTCATAGTGTTCGCAGTAACTGGTTTTTGGAAGTTAAAAGGTGTTCAAAGGCACTTTTGGCACCTATTGGAAGGTATGGTAAAAGTCCATGCTTTTCAGAAGTTGCTTTTCTAAGGTTGCTTGGTCCTGATTACCCATTGTTAGTTTTACCATCTGTTGATGGACGAAAAAACATGGAGTGTGCACTCTGAAATGGAAGAAACGAAAAACCCTGTTCAAAACCAGAAAAAGAGGCGAACTCAAAGTGATAAGATAGGCCGTTTGAAGTATAACCAGCAGCTCCTCAAACAGACTTTAGCCGAAGTTGAAGAGGTCAAGCTTATGCTTCGTACGATTTTTGCTGGTTTGAAGGGGTCTTTCAATTTTGAGCAATCCCTCATTGAGCGTGTTGCTTGCGTAGATGAGGTAGATCGGGAGATTCTTCATGCTCTTTTTGAGGCTGGTTCTTCTGGGTTACTGCCTAAGGATTTGGCTGCTAAGCTTGAAAGATTTAAGGTTAACAGGCATAAGGTAAGCAGGAGACTTCTAAGAATGAATAAGCATCTGGAAGAAGAGTTTGGTGAAAATGTAGTAGAAAAACGAGGGTGGCATTGGGCGCTTACAAGCTTTGCTTCTGAAGCCTGGGGCAAAAGCAAAAGAGAAGTTGAAGAAGACCTAACTAAGTGTTGGAATGAATAATCAAGATAGAATATTCCTTTTTGCATTAATATCTATTTTTTTTCTGTGCAGTTGGTCACGTTTACTCCGAAATAACTTTAAACCATACTTGTATTAAATAACCAAAGATTTACTCAATTTATTTGCTATGGGTTTGTGTGTGAAGTTAAAAAAAGTCGGTTCGAACCTGCAAATTTCTTCTGATATCAAAGTTGCAAATGTGTTTCCAATTGTTGGGATTGGCGCTTCTGCAGGCGGATTAGACCCCATCAGGAAGTTTCTGGAGAATTTGCCTATTGATATGGGCATGTCTTTTGTTGTAGTCCAGCATTTGGCTCCGGGACAAGAAAGCCTTCTTCCTGAAATCCTTTCAAGATCCACTAAAATGAAGGTTTTGCAAGTTCAAGATGGCATGCAAATTGAACAGGATAAGGTCTACGTAATTACTCCAGCAACAACCATGACGTTGAAAAACGGACAACTCAGACTTGTTCCCAAAGGTTTGGCTCTCAAGCCCATCAACGACTTTATGATCTCCTTAGCATCCGAGCGAAAAACCAAAGCAATCGGAATTGTTTTGTCAGGAACTGGCAATGACGGAACCGAAGGATTAAAAGCAATCAAAGCCGAAGGCGGATTAACCTTTGCACAAGACCCGGAAACAGCACAATATCCCGACATGCCCAAGAACGCCATAGCTGCAGAAGAACCGGATTTTGTCCTTTCACCAGAACAGATAGCCCAAGAAATAGTTAAGATCGGCAATCACCCTCAACTCAAACATTCCGAAATGTCGGCCAAACAAGAAAAAACCGAGACCGACTTGAAGAAAATTATCATGCTGCTAAAGTCTTCTTTTGGCGTTGATTTTACCCATTACAGAGACACAACAATTGACCGACGCATTACACGACGCATGGTCATTAACAAGTCAGAAAACATGACGGCATATGTCGAGTATTTGCGGAAGAATCCGAGTGAGCTGCAGTTATTGTTTGACGACCTGTTAATTGGCGTAACAAGCTTCTTTAGGGAACCGGACACTTTCGTGGCATTGAAAGAAAAAGTTTTTCCAGAACTCATCAAGAACAAGTCACCCAACGAATCCATACGAGCTTGGATTCCAGGCTGTTCCACAGGAGAAGAAGTCTATTCTTTTGCCATAACAATTCAAGACTTCCTAGAAGAAAAAGGCATACCCGAGATAAGGGTTCAAATTTTTGGAACGGATGCAAATGAGAAAAACATTGAGAAATCTCGACAAGGAACCTATCCAAAAAACATAGAAGACAACGTCTCCGAAAACAGGCTAAAACGATTCTTCACTTTCTCCAACGAACATTATCGGATAACAAAAACTATTCGTGACATTTGCATTTTTGCAAAACAGGACATTACAACTGATCCTCCTTTCTCCAACATAGATCTCATTATGTGCAGAAATGTGCTTATTTATTTTGATTCTTACCTTCATGAAAAAATATTGCACATTTTCCATTATGGCCTAAAAACGAATGGTTTTCTAGTTCTGGGCGAGGCTGAAAGTGTTGGCAAGTTTCAGTATCTGTTTCAACCAATTATTCCAGGAAGCCTAATTTTCCGGAAGAAACAAGCCCAACCACAGGTATTGTTAGGTGAAGAAGTCTTTGTTCCTCACTCTATGAAGAAAACTGCTGAACCGCTTGAAAAAGCAGACTTGATATCGGTTTTGAGCGAGAAAGTTGATCATCTTATAACATCGGAGTATGGACCGGCGACTTTGTTGTTGAACAACAACTTGGATATACTGGTGTTTCGCGGAGATGTTGCTCCTTTTCTTTCGCCCGAATCGGGAGTCGCGAGCTTTAACGTAACCAAGATTGTTCGCAAAGAGTTGAGGTCGCAAGTTCAGACTGCTTTGTATAGGGCAAGAAAAGAAAAGAGAGCTATTAAAGAAACGGTGGGTTTCAAACAAAAAGGGCAATCAAAGACAGTTAACATCGAGATAAGACCATTAGAAACAGCACAGTTCGAAGAACCGTTCTACCTTGCATTATTTACTGAAGGACCCACGCGCGATGCTTCTTTAGCTAAAGAAGTTGAATCTGTTGTTTTGCAAGGTGAGGCGGAGAGCCTTAAGGATCGTCAGATTCGTGAACTCGGAGAGGATTTGGATGCAACTAAGCGATCTTTGCAGAGTCTTATGGAGGGGCAGCAGGCGACTAATGAGGAGTTGCGGTCGTCTATGGAGGAGGTTCAGTCGAGCAATGAAGAATTGCAGAGTACAAATGAAGAGTTGGAAACCGCAAAGGAGGAGCTGCAGTCAGGCAATGAGGAGCTGCAGACTCTTAACGAGGAGCTTAAGAACCGCAATCAGGCTCTTGGTCGCCTAAACGATGACCTAACTAACTTGCAAACGAACATTGACCTTCCCGTGGTTATTGTCGATAATGAGCTTAAGATTAGGCGTTTTACTGTTTCAGCTCAAAAACTTTTGAAGATTTCGCCATCCGATGTTGGGCGGCCTATTACCGATTTCAATCTGGGCGTTTATGCTGTTGATTTAGGAAAGACAATCTTGGATGTTACCACTAAGTTAGCTGGTGTTATTCAAGAAGTTGCTTGCGCCGAAGACCGGTCGTGTGAGATGAGTGTTCGACCGTACTTGACTGAGGAGAAAAAGATTGACGGGGCAGTTCTATCCTTCACGGACATAACCGAACGCAAGAAAATGGCGCAAGAGTTATCTGTCTCTCTCGAAGATTCACAGCGGCGTGAGTCTGAGATTTCAGCCTTATTGAAATCATCAAAAGTAGTTTTGCAAAACAAAGAATTTCCGGATTCGGCGCGAGCAATATTTGACGCTGCCAAAGAATTAATTGGAGCCACAGCTGGCTATGTCGCCCTCTTAAGTGATAACGGAAGAGAAAACGAAGTCTTGTTCTTGGATGCTGGAGGGCTTCCTTGTACGGTTGATCCTTCGCTTCCGATGCCTATTCGTGGACTCCGTTCTGAAGCGTACAACTCTGGGAAAGTGGCAGTTGAAAATGATTTTAACAAAAGTGAATGGAAGAAATTTATGCCTGATGGTCATGTGCAACTCAAGAGTGTATTGTTTGCACCATTGATGATTGAACAGAGAGCTGTCGGGGTAATCGGGTTAGCTAATAAACAGGGTGGATTCACCAAACGTGATCGCGAAATGGCAATGGCGTTTGGAGAAATTGCCTCGGTTGCCTTAGCCAACAGTAAAATGCTTGAGATGCTGGAAGAAAATGAAAAAGAGTTAAAGAAGCACTCTGAGCATTTGGAGGGGCTTGTTGAGGAGCGAACCAAGCAGCTTAAAGATTCTGAACGCTTGGCGGCTATTGGTGCAAACTGCAGGCATGGTTGGGCATGATATTCGAAATCCTCTGCAAGCTATAACTGGCGATGTATATTTGGCTAAAACAGAATTAGCTTCAACGCCTGAGAGCGAAGAGAAAAAGAGTGCATTAGAAAGTCTTACAAGAGATTGAGAAGAACATTGATTACATTAACAAGATTGTGGCTGATCTACAAGATTTTGCAAGACCACTTAAGCCAAATGCAGAAGAAACCGACCTAAAACCGTAATTGATGAACTTACTATCGAAAAATGGTTTACCCGAGAACGTTAAAGTAAGCGTTAAAGTTGAAGCTGAAGCTAGAAAAATTGTGGCTGACTCTACTTTCATTAACCGCATTATGTACAATTTGGTTAATAATGCTGTTCAAGCGATGCCAAAAGGCGGCAAACTAACTATACACGTCTACAAAGAAGCAAAAGATGTCTTAATAACTGTCAAGGATACAGGCGTTGGCATTCCTGAAGTATGTAAAAAGCAAATTGTTTACGCCTATGTTCACGACTAAAGCTAAAGGTCAAGGCTTCGGCTTAGCTGTGATTAAACGTATGACTGAAGCATTAGGCGGCACCGTAACTTTTGAGAGCCAAGAAGGCAAAGGAACAACTTTCAAAGTACGTTTGCCCCCCCCCAAAGAGCTAAACGGTAAATTGGTCTACAAGCATTGAAATAAGCTTAAAGGAACTCAAATTCTTAATTCTGAAATTTCTTAATTTATTAGATATTCTGAATTACCACAAACCCTTCCAATTCTTTTAGGAATAGTTTATGTTTTTTCAGAATTGGTGCAATACTTTGTTTTGAAGTGCTATCGACAGAGCAGTTTATTTTTATCTCGAACTCTTTTGATGAGATGGAAGTTTCCGGGTTATCTAAAGAAACGCTGTTCATTGTCACGGATTCTTTGAACGCTTCTAGGATTTCGTGAAGCACAGCGAGGGCTTCTGCTCTATCCATACTCGCCAGTCCCAGTTGTGATTATTGATTCAATTTGTATTTATGTTTTGTGCGTACCCACTTGAACCTATTAGATAGTTAAAAATGAGAATCCAATTCTATGTCAACTCTCAGTTTAAATGTTACCTTAAAATCGTCTCTAAATGTGAATGTTTTTTAGACGTTTGATACTCGATTTTAGAGAATTCCTAAAGCAGTAAGAACATGAAAAATTATCACTAAGAAAAACACCATAACTAAAGCTGGCGTGAATAAATTGGTTAGTCTTATGGTCTATTTGCTTTACTAAAGGGAATCTTTCTGCGAAACCTGTTGTCACTTCCAAAGTTAATGCAATGTACAGGATTAAGCCTGTTCCTAACGCTGGGTAGAATGCTATTGGTCTTCCCAGTTGAGCTGCAAAATGAATTGAGATTAGTGAAAAGAAGAGAAGGTTTCCAAAGATGTGGTACCTAAGGAGCCCCTTAAACTTTTAAGGGGTAAAAACGCTTTAAGACCACGAATGCTGGAGTATCGATTGCAATGTAGCTTGTGCCAATTATGGAGAGCCAATGGCTAAAACGAAGAGGACCAACAAAGAAAAGCACGTTTAGAAAATGTAGGTATGCAGAAACCATAAGCGAACCTGCTACTAAGACAATTAACAGTGCCAGCAAGAACTCAGAATCTTTGAAATTCACTAAAATCCACTAACTTAACTGATGAACAACCGAATATAAAAGTTACTTGAAGAGCAGCGCCTTGAGATGTCAACTCAACTCGCTCCTTGCAATTTAGCGCTCTAATTCTTTTGTTCAGACAAAACGTTCTCAAAATGTAGCTCTATGTATTCGCTTCTTGATCTTTTCTGCTTGGAAGCTTCTTTGTCTATCTTCTCTAAAACGCGGTTAGAGAGGGCTATGCTTACTGGGTGTTTACGCATAAATCCTGACCCTTTGAATATTTGCCGCTTGTTAATATTTAACAATTGCTGTTAAGGCTTAACAACAGCCTTTTTCAGCAAAATAAGCCTAATTCTGCCTTATGACCCAGGATAACTGTAACGGTTGCAAGCATGTTCGAGAACATGTAGCTTCCCTTTTACCCTTCAAAGTTTTAGAATCAATCGCAGACAAACCCTTGCGTATTGGTGGAGTTGCAATGGCTCCGGGCTGTCTCGAAATTTCAATGTTTACACGCCTGAGGAACTTGGGATTTTCGCAGAGAAGCTAGTTAATGCTCCAGTGTATATTGAGCATGTTGCTGTTGAAACTGCCTCTGGAAAAGTCACGAAATGCACATACGATGCGGCAACTCGCAGTCTGCTTTATGAAGCTGAGATTTACGATCAAGCGATTGCGGATAAAATTCGCAACGGTCTCATCCAGCACGTTAGTGTCGGCGCCGACTATGACTCACTTGATGTAGTTGACGCCAAAGTTCCTCATGGGCTTTTCAATCCTGAACTGTCCCTTGTAGCTGTTCCGGGCATTCCTGAGACAAACGTGCATGTGATAGAGCGGGTTGAGGAGAAACAGCTTCAGGAAAAGCTCGCTCAAAGAGAATGCAAGTTAACTGAAGCGCAAACAACAATTGAGGATTTACGCAAGCAATTGCCCAGTGCCAGTTTGCTTAAGAATCCGCCTAAAATGATGCCTGTTTCTGAGCATGTTTCTGAGGTAAAGGGCTTGCTGTCACCTTTGATGGTTGAGCGCAGTTCCATGTTTGCCATGCGGAAACAGCAAGAGATTAGAGCTGTTCTGTTTCGTGCTAAAGAAAAGTATGGAGTGGACTAGCTGTGTTTTTGCTCACTTTTGTGGGGAAGAGTACCAAAGGACGAACTTTGGGAAATTCAAAAAATTTAATCGATTTGATTTGAATGGCCGATAAAACAGGCAAAGCTTGGATGGCTGCAGGAGAAACAGACGACCCAAACGCTATCATAGAATCTTTTGAAGCAGCAGTCGGCGTCACTAAAGGCTCACCGGTTTACTTGAGCGCTGACGATAAGGTCTCGCCAAGTCCAGGCGGAGACGACGCAATTGGCATAGCAACTAAAACTGTTCTGGCAACCGAAATATGCCCAGTTCTAAAGCGTGGACGAGTCAAAGTCACTGTAGATGGAGCTATAACACGTGGAAAAGCGGTGTGTGGTGCAGCTAACGGGAAAGTTACTCAATTCGTTGACCAAGCGGTGAACGAAGGCGGAGCAGCAACTTTAACCATCTTCTACAATCGCAAATTAGGCACAGCGCTTGAATCTGCAACAACTGACGGCGATTTCATCTTCATCAATGTGGAGAAGTGATTGCATGAAACCTAAACTATTCGAAGCTCTACAGATAGCACGATTCTGAACAGAAGCGCGTCTATGAAGACCTAAAACGCAAACTTGAGGTGAACCCGTTTCTTAAGCGCTATGTTGCTGTGGGCGTAAAAGAAGGATTCTTTAGCGACTCGGCAAATGCGCTTGGACGCGTGCATGACACTATGGTTGAAGCTGCTTGGCCCGAACTAATAGGTAGAAGCATAATCAACGTTATGCCGACCAATGAAGCAATGGAGCGTTTCCCACTCGACGAAGACGCAGTTGCTTATCAATATGCTGAAGGCGCAGTCGTACGCTTAAGCGGCAAAAAACCCAGCAAGGTTGACATATACACAAATATCACCGTAGAGTCAGGCGATGAATGGACCAAAGAGTTCGATGAAGACGCAACCTGGAACGTTATGGACCGCATGGTGAGCAACGTTGGCAGAGCAGTCGGAGTCAAGGAAACCCAGAAAATTCATATCCCTCTATGCTGCTATCGCTGATGCTGATTTGGCGACTGGTGCAGTACTTGCCGGCGGCGGTGCAGTGTTAAGTTGGGCGTCAACTTTTATCGTTACATTATGCGGTGCGCAGTCAGAATTGGAAGCCAAATGTTTTGGCAATCAATGAGATGCAACTGCATCAGTTGCTAAACGATGAGAACTTTATGAAACGGAGTTATGCTGCCAAGTACGCAAACTGACATTGACCAAGGATCCATCGGTACGATATTGGGTATGAAGGTTCAAGCCAGCACTGGAGATTCCAAACGGAACAGCCTACGCAATTAGACACACGAGTTGCTACTGTGATGCTTCTACGAAGAGACGTCACTGTGGAAGACTGGGAAGACGTCAAAAACAGGCAAGTACGGCATCCGAGGCACCACCCGCTTTGGGTTAGGCATTTTGCGCTCCAAAGCTATTGCCAAGATGACCAACATCAAAGCAACACTAACCTAAAAGCGCTTCAAAAACCATCAACATTTCCCTCTTTTTTTGGGATTGAATAAAAATCAAGGTAATCTACGTCATGAGTAAAGTCATCAGAAAAATCCGTGAGGTCCTCTCTTATGCGCCTGCTTCTGGCGTGGCAACTCCAAATGGCAGAGTGTTCTTTGACACTTCCTGCATTCCCTTAGCAGATGTTATGAAGCTCTATGACCGAGACCCAACCTGCAAGAGCAGCGTGGATTTATTGGCTGCTTCAACAGTTGGCATGGGCTTCTACACCACTGTAGATGAGAAATACGAGAAGGCAGAAGCGAAGCCAAAGCCGCCGTTGATAAGTTCTGTGAAGACGTCAACTTGATGGCTTACTAAATGATATGGCTAAGCCTTTGATTGGCTGCGGCAACGATTTTTGGCTTAAACTCACGCCTGAACAAGCTAACGGATACTCTGCGTATGCCCATCGATGCAGTGCAACGCATTGGACTAAGCTCTGTTCCCAACTTGAAATTCCCTACAAAGTTACGGGTTACCAACTTCAAAGCACCTATGGCGGCAATGCTGGAAATGAGCTTAAGCCTGAAGCGGTTATCCATTGGCGCCTTAACGGTGATGTTCCTTCGGGTTTTGGTGTTGGACTTGCTGCAGGTGCTCTTGCACACCTTAACCATTGACACCGATAAGCGCCCTTCTGACGCTTGGATGAAAGCCAAGATAGAGAAAATTCTGCCCAACATATTCACAAAGTACGCTGGACCGGACGTTGTGGTGCAACTGGAAGGCCAGAAAGAGGACACCATCAAAAAGTATGAAACGGCAATCAAGAATCGACCTGAAGAGGGGCAGTGGCTTTTCAGTGGCGCCAAAACCGTCGGCGTAAATCCAGTAACTATTGACCCAAGAGCACGCTTCGAGTACTACATCGACCACATGGTTAACCAATTCTATCTCGGATGCGAAACGCCATTGCCACGGTTGTTTAGCACTCCAGGCTTTACCGAAGCAAGCGCAAAAGCTGCGCTAGAACTTCAAGATATGCTCATAAAACCCGTCCAGCGCTACATCAAGCGCCAAGTCGAAAAAGAACTTTTCGCCCTTGTTGTTGCTCAAGGCGGGTTTGATGCCGCCAAAGCTAAGGTAAGATTGAATTTTGGCTAGTCCCAAAACACCTGAACTAGTCCTAACCGATCTCATCAAAGCAGCTGAACTTGGGTTAGTTCGAGCGGAAGAATTCCGAAAGAACGCAGTAAAATTCGGTTGGGAACTCTGGGACGATACTTCACAGAAACGTAGTCAAAGTAACACATCAGATAGCAAGGGAGGTGATTGACACGGCAATCTTATCGAACAATGAAGAAGGGTTTATTCTTGGAATCGCAGAAGCAAGCGGAGCAGGAGCAGCGTTCTTAGCAACACAGCCAGTTGACCCAGCCCTCAAAGTTGCAGCATGCGGCATTTTGGGCTTTATCAGCGTAACGCTCAACGCTTTCTGGTTCAAATACGTAAAACCAGCTTCTTCTTAGGCTTTTTTGGCTTGACACGGCTCACTTGAGGGGCTGTGCAAGAATCCAAACAAGAGGGAACAAGCAAGATGACGAGAGAATCAAAAGTTGCAGATGTGGCATTTAGCGGAGCGTTTGGACTTAGCAATCAGTTCATTATTGTTCCTTTGGGGGCATTCATAACTTGGCTTCTGTTTCAGTTGATGACGTTCGGGATGTCCTTTACATATTAGCGATTCCGATATTCCCGACGCTAAAATCTTAAAAATGATTAAACGCGCATCTGTGACCTTGGCACTTGAGCTATCTGAAAACATCGATTATTCAAATTGTTCAGACTCTCAAAAGGAAGGCATAACGCTTCTGGCAGCTATCTATGCGGTCTGCTACTTAACTGGCGGCTCAGCAATCGGCTTAAACTTTCAGCGTCGGCGACCTAACAAGCTCAACATCATCTTTACCAAGCTTAACAGTTTTGCAAACGGAGTTCGAACGGATTCTTGCTAGCCTCAAAGAGCCTTATGTGGGGAGCGTGTAGAGATGGGAACCGTTCCTGAAGCCTATTATCAGTTTATAATGGACTATGCGCCCATACGTTTACATTATTCCGCCAAACACACCAGACCCAGCATATGGAAAAGGCGTTTTAGCAGCTAGCTTCGCTATCGACTTTTTATGTGAAGCGTATTCTGCCAATCAGTTTGAGGACAGAAAAGAAAGAGGTCTATGACAAAATCGTAAGTTTAGCTGATTGGGTTCTAACCCAGCAATGCATCGACCCAGCAAGGAAGGCTTATGGCGGTTTCAAAAGCGCAGAAAACAGCACTTACTATTACAGCGTGGATGCTTGCAGAGTTATTCCTTCACTTCTAAGAGCCTATGAACTCACAAACTGATAGCCGATATTTAGACACTGCAAAGCTTGCTGGTGGAACTTTTCTTAAAACCATGCAGGACCAGCAATCATACGGCGGCTTCGCTAGAGCAGTAACTATCGGCGATGCTTGGCTTTTGCAGATGGACGTCGAATGCCTCTATGGATTAATCGGTTTGAATATGTTGGCGGAAAAGCACGATGTCCCAAACTCTGTAGTCTACCAGGATATTATGAGTAAAGCGATCGGTTTTCTAGGGAACGGCTTTGAGAACCTTTGGCTAAGCTATGACCCTTCAGATGGAAAATGGCACCGGGTTGGCTTAAATGAGAACGAGGTTTATGATGACCCGTTCGCCTATGCTTTGCTTGGATTATATGATTTTGAAGGCTGGAGCGCAAGCTGCCAAAGAGTCTACAATTGCCTAAACAGCATAAGAGCAAACGCAAAATATCCAGCTTATAATCCTGCAGTTTGCTGGGCAGGATACATAGATATCATTAGCCGATTCTCAGCATGCGATTATTACGATGCCGTCACAAGCGGAATTTTATGGAAAATCCGCAGCAACCACGACAAACCAAGTCTTGAATTTAGCATCAAAGTCCTCGAGAAGCATAGCGAGGAATTCATGTTCTGGGGCGCCAAACACGCAGACTACAGTTATGTTGAAAACAAGCAGGCTATGGTTACCGTTTGCTGGCTTGCGCACTTATTCCTCAACTATGAAGAACCCTCAACCCACATTCACAAGGATTTTAAAAAGCAAGGGTGAGACAATTCAGCTTTATCCGATCAGGCAAGCTGCCGACACTTTGGATTATGGTGAGCCACTGGATTTGTTAGCTACTGTTTCTGCTTTGAAAGAAGAGCAAGTAATGCTTGAAGCAGGCTACTACCTAAACGACTACATCGCATTCTACACGTTTCTTCCAGTTCGGGTTCATGACAAAATAAGGCGCCAAGGCGAAGACTACGAAATCCAAACAGTAACACCCTACATTTTTGCGAACCAGCGGATTTACTTCAAAAGCGTAGCAAGGAGGCTGATTGGCAATTGAGCGTGGTCGAAGTTGAGAATCCCGTCGTAACTGTTCTGCGCTTAATTGAATCCCGAATTAGGGTTGTTAAAGACGATGGCGGATTAGCAAACATCCGGTGTTCGCAAGCAAACTATGACCGCGAACTCCTAAAAGACGTAGACGCCCAAATTACACTCTCCAAAACCACTGACCCATGCCTACCCCAAAAACACACCTTGGATGGAAAGTTAAGGCGCCGCATCTATTCGCTAAGAGCAACAATCTTTGCAATCGATAAGCCAACTCCAAGCGCCGATGTTGGCAGAGTTATGCGAGACAAAATTCTTGAACAGCTGCTTTTGATTGTTCCTGAAAACCGCAACCTACCCTACAGAACCATCTACAACTTTTACCCACTAAACTCAACGTCTACAACTCACAAAGCCTACACTGCAGCAGCTTTGGCGGAACTTGAACCCTCAAGCGCGTCTTGGGTAGAACTGTCTGATTTGGAATATCCAAACCTTTGGAGCAGTGACGACGTTAGGCACTCTAAAAGCGCAAGCGGCATCAATGAATTTGCGTTTATGCTATTCCGCTTCAAAATCGGTTCTAAAGCTGGAGAAACCCGCAATGAACCCCGAAAACAGTGCTTAAAGCGCGTAGTCTTGTCCTTTGAAGGCTACGGGACTGCACCCATGGGAAACGGTTTAACCTGCAAAGTCTGGGATAACGTGGCGGGCGCATGGACTAATCCCCAAAGTAGCGTTTCAGAAACAGATGAAACCACAACCATCACACTTAACGTCAAATCTAACCAACTACGTCAATGATGACGGCTACCTCTACTTATTGGCACAGACAACCCATTCAAGCGATGGAAACACACCGCCGTTTTGTACTGCGATTTTATCCAAGCAACCGTTGACGTGCGAGGCATAACGTTTTGTGACGTGCACAGTTACCGAGACATCGACGTTGTTGATGTCAAACCCTTCCTCTACAAAGAAGAAATCATCTCATGGCATGGCTCTTCGAGTCCATAGCCATCTCATAGTCATAGGTGAAACCGAATGGTTGACACATATCACTCCGACCAAGAAAAATTCTATTACGTGACCGAAGGCTCCTTCGGCGTTGTTCCAGCGACTCCAGCGATGCTTGGGCACTCCTGCAGCAACATTGACCCGGACATAAACCCAAACAACATCAGAGTTCCAGGAACAGGTTCAGTGGATGCGGTAGCGCTTAAACAAGGCTTAAGACAGCCCACGCTGCAATTGAAGTATCCGATTCCTTCAGATGCACCAATTAATCTTTTGCAGTATGTTAAGCAGGAGCTAAACAACAGCCTCACCCTCCAGGTGCTCTACTACAAAGACATTTTCGCCACAGCAACCGACATCATAAGCCTACTCTATAAGGGCGCACGCTTCAACAATGCAACGCTCACATGCGACATAGACGGTCTTTTGGAGTGCGAAGCAGAATTTCTAGCCCAAGACATCGAAGTAACCACAGCTAAAATCGCAGATGCAACCTACACCGATTATGCTGGCGCCGTTTCAGGCAGTGAAAGCTACGTCAAAATAGGCGGTGTATCTTGTGAGCGGGTTACTTCTTGGAAACTTTCAGATTGACAACTCTTGCAAACCTGTCCCAGTCATCAGATCAGTCAATGGGCACTTAGCCAAGTACATCCCATGGGGCAAGCGTCTTCTAACTGGAGAATTGAACTTTGAGTTTGAAAGCAAACAAGAAGCCGACGACATTTTAGCCGACACAGAGCAATCCAGCTTAGAGTTTGGGCTTGGCGGAGCCAACAAAGTTAATGTTGCTTACGCAAAGTGGGATGATTTTTCTTTGAGCGGTAAATCTGAGGATTTGATCTATGCCAAAGTTCCTTTCACGGCCAGAGGACCGCTTACAATTTCATAGGAGCTGAAAAAATGAAGCAAGACAGTCGTAGAGATTGACAATCGATTTGGAGAGGAATACCAGGGCAAATATGTTTTCAAAGAGATAACCTGGGCGAAACGGAACCGCATAATCCAAAAGCACACAAAGTACAACAAGTTTAAGCGGAGACGTTGAAAGCAGCGATTTCATAGCAATTCAAGCAGAAACCATAATCTGCGAGCATGCATGGGCAACCCGACATCTAAGCCAATTACGCTTGAGAAGCTTCTAAGCGAAGAAGACGGCATTCCTATTGAGCTTGGCGAAATCTTCTCCAAAGCTGTTAACAGCCTAAATGGCATGGGACATGAAGATTTGCGTTTTTTATTAGAGCAATTAGACGAGGAAAGCCGCATCCGGCTCTTGTCGAGTTTCGGTTATGCAAAGAATTCGGTTGGACCCCAACAGAGCTCGCAAAGCAGCCAGCCCGAACAGTCGTAGGAGTTCTGCCACATCTTAAAAGAGATGGACGAAATGGCGAAGAAAGAAAAAAAAAAGGCGGAGCGTGAAGCAAAACGGCGATAGAAGTAACCTGCGACATCGAAGGCATAGAAGAATTCAAAGTGCCATGCAGCGATTCGATTCAGGGATGCAGCGTGAGGTCCATAGCTTTTTGGCTAGTTGGGCTGCCGACGTAAAAGCCGAGGCGCAAAGAATTGTTCCTGTCCGTACAGGTTATCTTCGAAGCACAATTTATGCGAAGGTTCAGGAATGGGTCGTGGAAGTTGGGGCAGATGCCGCTTATGCCTTATTCGTTGAATTAGGTACCAAGTACATGCAAGCGCATCCTTACCTTTACCCTGCCATCCAAGAGTACCTTCCACAATTGGAATCCGTTGTTATCGCGGCTATTGAGCAAGCAAAAGCGGAGGCTGGGCTATGAGCTTCAGAGAAATTGCCCTCACTATCCGAGCGGTAAACCATGCAAGCACCGAGTTTAATAGAATCAAAACTGACGCTGAAACCCTTGCAACACGGGTCAAAAGTTTAGGAGCAACTTTAGCTGGTTTAGGCGCTGCGGGAACAGCAATTGGATATGTTGCTAACCAGTTTGGAGTTTTGAACGATTCTGAGATGAAAGTTTTCAACTCTTCCATGATGGTTGTTTCAGTCATGGGCATGTTTCTACGAACAAGTGCAGGGTTAGCAGTTGCTCAAAAGGTCTATTCTGCGGCTTGTTGGGTGGCTACTGCAGCCCAGAATGCCCTAAACATCAGTTACGGAACCTTTTTAGCTTTAACAGGTGTCGGGATTGCGGTTATTGTTGCGGCTGCCGCTGCCATGGCTTATTTTGCAACCAGCATGAACAATGCAACAGCTAGCGTTCAGAACTTCAACAGTGCAACAGCTGAGACGCCTACGCATACTCGCAGTATTCAAAGGGCGGGCGAATCGGCGGTTACTTCGGGTTCTCGGAGCAGCGGTTCTTCTGATGCTTCTTTCTATCGGAGGGGCGTTGAATAAGTGAGCGTTAATCCGCCAGTTATGACGATTGCTTTGGGTTCAGTAGGCATTCCTCAAGCTGACGTCATAGAAGCCTTGGTTCATTTGGCGTCCACTAAAGAGGTCAGCAGCTGGGAGCTTCATTTACAGAATTGGGATGGAAAATACAGCCCAAACGGCACTTACCCGCTAAACGTAGGCCAAGACGGACACATCTGCATTGGCAGAGGCGCCAATATCCCTCAGCTCATCACCACAAGAACCGAGAGCATAAAGTTTCAGTCAACCCCAACCGAACACTACGTTACCGTAGCTGGGCGATGCTGGGGAGAAAAACTCTTCCGCCAAACCGTAACCAAGGATTATTCGGGTTTCAAAGGCGAAGACATCGTCAAGGACCTCTTAGATTACTATTCAGGGTTAAACCATGTCCGTGGTAGCACTGAACTGGTCGAGAACACAGATACAACATTTTCCGATTTAAAGGTCAAAGATACGCATTTGGGAATGCTTTTCGAACTCTTAAGAATCGAGTTGCTGAAACACAGAAAAACCCTCGCCTATTAGCTGTTGAACTGAGAGGTTTTCGGCATTGGGGAGGAACACAGATCGCTTACTACACCAACGGAAACGTACTAACCGTAAAGAAGCTGCTGAGGCATAAGGCTATTAAAAGCACTATGAAGTACATCGGCAAAATAAACTTTAAACAAGATCAATTTGAAACAACCGCAGTCACTACAAAAGAAGAAATCTTAGCGTTAGGTTCCTCTGGATGGGTAAAGTACGACGAGGTTTCTATTAACGGCCAAATATTCCACTGTTACAAAAAGCCGAAAAGATTCAGCAGTTTGCAAGGAGGAACTTAAACATGTCGAATATCTTAAAGGATACGAATGTAGGGGTTAAGTTTTCCAGTACGGGGATAAGTACTTTTTCCCAACAATAATCGTTTGGAATTCGGTAAACATTTAAGCTACTGTAGACTAGAACTATTGACTTGTCTGTGCCGAGGTGGCAGAGTGGTTAACGCGCGGGCCTTGAGAGCCCGTGGACTCTCGAGTCCGCATGGGTTCGAATCCCATCCTCGGCGCTTCCATTTACTTAAAGCAGACTGAATTAAACCCTGATCTGGAATTGAATAAGCGATTCCTATGAAAAGTTGAAGAAGCACCTTAATTCCTTTTCTTTGGCATGAAGACTTAAAAAAAAATTCAAAATATCGCAAGATGAGAAGAAAAATTAAAAAAACACCTATTCCTTATTTACTCTTGACTTCGTTGTAGTTTTAGGTGAAAATATATGAAAGATTTTAAATGCCCCATATGTGGAGCACCCACGGAAAAGATTTGGGAAAATGCAACCAAAACAAAATACGGAATGAAATGCACAAAAGGACACACAAAAAAAGGTGGCAAATCAGGTGATTCAATAATAGTGGAGTATCCCGTATTTCTTGTTCCAGAAGAAGAACTTGTGATGTAGAGAATAGGCGCTTTTTTTTGATAGTTATAGAATCGTTGTATCTTCTAACAAAAATTTATCCTCACTATAGAATAACCCTTGCACCTAAGAACTCTATTTTTGAACAAGAAACCAATAAACAAGGAAATTTTTGTAGTTAAGATAGCTCTTTAATGTAGCCGTCTACCGCTTCATTAGATAGCATACTCCATTTCTTTGTTGCTATCGGTATCACGGCAATCTTTATTCTTAGCGGAAGCTGTCTCGTTTGTAACGCTTTTACTAAACATTTTACTGCGAGCTTAATGCTTTTTTCAAGAGTTAAATCTTCACGATGTTCTTCTTTTAGCATTGATAGAACTGTTTCTGTTCCTGCACCTACGGCTGTAGCTTTGTATCCTGTGTAGTTTCCACTTGGATGAGTCCCGAAGACATGTGGACCTGTTTTGTCGACCCCAGCTAAGATCATGGCAACTCCGAAGGGTCGTCCACCACCATGTTGCGTATATGTTTGTTGTGTGTCACATATTTTTTTGGTTGCAGCTTCTATGTCGATGGGTTCATCATATGTCAGTTTATTGCTTTGGGCGTTGATACGTGCTTGGTCGATTAGGACTCTTGCGTCCGAACTTAAGCCTATAATAGCTGCTCCGATGTGTTCGTCTACTTGAAAAATTTTCCATGAGCGTCTTTCTTCTTCAAGGACGTCTACATTTTCTTCTGAACCCAGAACAACGCCTTCTGCACATCGGATACCTAAAATGGTGCCTCCACGATTTACTAATTCTCGGGCATATTCGACTTGGTAAAGTCGTCCATCAGGCGAGAAAACAGTTGAGTTATAATCATATGCTCCTGGTTGTGCAAATGCCGCCATAGTTTTACCTCTATTTCACAATCTAACTTTACACGTTCTATAGACTCATATAAGGATGCGCTCGGTTCAAAGTTGATTGATTTTTTATAGCCTGTTGAATTATTTTAAACTGCAAACCTTAAAGGGAGCTTAAATGGTTTTCAAAATTATTCTTGTGGTTTGAATCTTAGTTATTTCTTGAAGATTATTCTTTATCACGCTTTGCAATAATAAGACCTAAAACTAAAAATGCGAAAGCAATGATGTAAAGAAATCCGATGATGAAAACTATCATAATGCTAAGCCAATAAGGTTGATTTTGAATAAATTTTTCGAAGACTGCCAATATTGTCAATACAAAGGCTGGAACTAAGAAAACCAATCCAATAACAATTAAGAACAGCGACACTTTACCCATAGAAAACTCGATATACTTTGAATTGTTTAAGCTTTTACAAGACTTAACTAATTCAATTTTCCGCCATCTGCAAACGCTCAAACCCTTCCCGATCAAGCGTTTCCTCTTCAATTTTATCTTCACTTATATTTCTATTATGAAAGACGAAAAGAAATGTTACTCCGTTTAAGGAGTTGTAGGCGCTTTCCTATTTCTGTTTTAATTTCATAATCGCTTTCTTTGGACAAAGCTTTGGATAATAGTTTTTTTGCCAAAGGGATGCTTTCTTCACCGAACATTTTTCTAAAAGTAGAGTGACCAGAATGCAATGACTGAGGCAATGGCAATACACAAACAAAATTCATCGGGTACTCCTTGGATTTGTCTGAGTCGACAACCACAAAATGTACTTCTGTTTTCGGGTAGTCAAGTCTTCCAACTTCTTTTTTAAATAGAATCAAATGCGGCTTCATTAAAACCATATCCGTTAAAAAGAATAATATATGTTCGGTAATTGGAGTTTATTTTCTTAGCGATACAATATATGTCAATCAACTAACATGAAAAATCTAATCTTTATGCGGAAATGTGTAAACTCAACATCATACTGACGATTAAGTCAACGAAACAGCCATACTTTTTACAAATTATTTATAAACTAAAATCAAAGTCGCCCAATGAGCAATTAATCCTCTTGTCGTTATGGAGTCATTGAATGGTTGGATCCAGACGCGGTTTTCTGCACTGACATAATGGAATTTGATTGAAAAAAAGAACCGGTTGAACTCCAAATCCATCGGTCGGACCACTATATGAGCATATTATAAGTGCTTAAATTCTAAGGCTGAACAAAGAGTGGATCAACGGTGCCCTTGAATGGAAATAATTGATGAATCTACTAAGCAATCCCAAGATAAAAATAACAAAACAACTAATCAGAAATCCCTAAAGAAATATATTAGATGCCCAGAGTGCGGTGAACCAATCCTTATGGTCCCATCTTTGGACGAAATGATTGTGTCAATTGACAATCACTTAACTTCCCATAGAAAACATCTACATAATGACCTAACAGTTGTTCACCTAAAAAAGCCCGCTCTTCAGCTAGACCTCGCTCAACAAGCCTTACAGCAGGCTTCATACATAATGAATCCCTCTCAGAAACCCAGCTTTGGCTTTAGAGACCTTCCATTATAATCAAATCAAAGCGGCACTAGTCAAATTCACCCGTACTACTCAACGGGATTCCTTTTTTGCTTTCCGCGAGCTACTTGCACGCTTACCAATTGTTAAAAAGATCCTGATTTAGGGTTATTTCGTTCGTAACAATTAAACTTGAATATTCCAGATTTCCGTAAGGTTACTTAATTTTCTGAAATTAACTCCGCAATCTATTAGGCGGTTGATTCTTCGTTTTCTTCTTTGTCGGTAGTTCGGTTTATTCTCAAAAGAAAAATCATTAGACAAATGAAAACAAGTGCCAAGATTGAACTTCCAATGGTTCTTTCAATAGAACTTTGAGATTTGTAAAACCAGATTGCAAAGAGAATTTCTGCCACCAAAAGCATTACCGCAAGAAGTGAATATGGACCTGATATTTTGGTCGGGTCAATTCTGTTTCTTTGGTAGATAATTCTTGTCAAGATAATTCACCTTAAGAAACCAAGATGCGAGGTTGCCTATTACATTGATTAACAACATTTTCAGCGTATTATCCGAGGTAAAATCTTTCTAGACTAGAAATGCTTTGGGCAATATTCCAAAATCAGCCTTTATATACCGAACTTGCTACCTTTGAAGCAAAATTAAGATTTTTGGTGTACAATGAGGTAGTTTTTGCGGATGTTCTGAGGAGGTGATTTCTAGGCTAGAATCATTTTAGCGGGAGCATTTCTGAGATAAATGATAAATGGACACGATAATTTTGGTTGCTGCGGGGGCGAAACTCGAAATCAAATGGGCTTCTATAATGCTTTCTTCGACGGTCCCTTGTCGATTATTTGTATACAGATAATTTTGTCTATTTGGCTTGCTTTAATTTCCAGTTTATGGTTCCGAAGGCATTGCATCATTTCGTGAAGTTCTTTTGGAAAGTTTAAAGAAATCTGTTCGTACTGATAAACTCGTTTGCCATTCTTGTACCGTTTTATTATCTTGCTAAATCGTAACTTCACCATATAATTCACTTCATTTTTTACAGTACCTCAAAAGGTTGTTTTGGTTTTTTCCTACAACTGCCTCATAGACCGATTGTGTTGTATAGTCATCAAAGCTAAGCAAGTTGGCTGCTGAGGCGTAGAGTAAAGACAAGTATCTCTTTGCGTCGGGGTTAGTACGTTCATCTAATAGTTGAGCTGCTTTGACTCTACGCTCATGCCGTTTATCTTCTGAATGGGTGAAAACAAAGTTTACATTATTGCCCGCGTGAACTTCGGAGCCTTCCTTAATCAGCTGCTCTGCAGCGATAACTTGGCTTACGTGCTGCTTATAATGCTTGGGGTTTTTTGATAAATGTTTGGAGATAATCAAATCCTCAACAGGGACTTCTCCAGTGAGTAGTTTTTGCCGGTAAGCCTTTACCACATTGAGGGCTTCAGGAATTTTTTGCATAAACTCCTTTGAGTTATTAGCCTTGGAAAATACGTTGATCATGTCCATTTGTGCATTGTAAACAAATCGGGGTGTATCGTGTTTGCGTACTTCAATGCCCCTGACTTTTAGTTTTCCATTCTCCATCACTCCATAGTAGCGATTTAAGACGCCGATGTTTGGGTGCATTTTTGAGGGCAAGAAAACAATCCATTTGTACCTGCCTTCATAAATTAGAGGAACACCAATGTCCTTGCTTACCTTTTCGCAGAGGTCTACATAATCTTCGCGGGTAGCATCGTCCTTTTTGAGCCACAAGGAATCCACAATTCCATGCAGAACCTCAAACCCTCGACTCTCAGATATTCTAGCAGCTCTAAGAAACGCATCTCTGCCAAACGCACAAACCCCAATGTGACCATCCACTGTTCCGAATTTAGCGTTTCTGTATCCCAAATAGCCAAAACAAGTTACCAAAATCCACTTCAAAGCGTTTTGTCTGTTATCATACATTTCTTTAAGTTTAGAATTCATCACCTCATCTCTCAATCGCTTATACTGCAATCGCTTTTTTACAACAAGCTTCAGGGCTTTCGGAACAACCCCGATTCTTTTCTCGCAGATGTTATAGTTCAATTCTGGTATGCGTAAGTGCGAGTCTGGGCAGCATTTGCAAAGAACGGTTTCAGCTGAGATGTTGTTGTTAACCATTAAACTTGGATACATTGAAGAGAAATCAACCTCTCCGGTGTTGTCGTGGATGCCTACTTTTGGTTCATAGACAAAACCTCCACGATCTGCCGCGAGAAGTTCGTAGGCTGATTTGAAGGCTTCAGGGATGCTCTTGTTTCTTGGTATCAAAATTTCTTGTTTAAATGCCTCGTAAAATTGCAGCGAAGACATGCTTGAGCCGATGGATGAACGTGATGAAGTGTGCAGGGGTGCTCGGCAGATTCTTGCTATTTCAAACAACCCTTGAAAGCTGGCTTCATTAAGGATGAAAGTATTACCTGCGTCGATGTGAACTCTTCCATAAAGCCGAACGGTTGGAGCTTTGTAAAATGTGCGTCCATAAGAAAAGAATGTTTTTCCCTGCTGAGCTTTGGGAACAAATGGAACCTCATCGCGGCTTAAGATAAATTTGTCAGCAACGTTGCTTACTATTGCTCGCTGCAGCATGTATGAGAAAAGGTATGAGTCTCCACCATTTGTTACAATGATATCTGGGTCAAGTTCCTTTACCATCTTGCTCAACTGAAGAAGTTTATCTGCTTCATCCCCTGAATCGATAACTACGTTTTTTTCTTCTTGCTCTAAGTTTACACACGCTATAGAATCTTGCAGGCTTGCAATCTTACCCTCTTTTGCGATTTCGATTTTGAGCTGCATTATTCTTAGCGGTGGAATCACGTAATCTATTCTTTCAACAGAATCCATCAAAGAGTACTTTAATCCAGATTTTGAGGTTTCAACTTCTAAAAAAGCAAGAGGGAATAGGTCGTGAGTAAAAAAGTAGGTTCGATCGCCGCGTAAATCGCAGTTATGAACTTCAAGCCGCAAGTAGTCGCCTATTTTCAATATTTGATTAGTTAAAGATGAAACTCTTCTGCAATCTTTGAGAGTGATCTCTAAAACGCGGGATTTTTCAGCGTCGGTTGGCTGAGCAAATTTGTATACAAAGTTCCAATTGGCAATATCTGGGTTTGAATAGATACACCCAACCAGTTTTTCAACGTCTTCTTTTTTGCCTGAGACGTAAATCTGCGGTTGAAATTTGTCAGTTAGTCTGATTCTTTGGCCATTTTCACTTATTATCCAAACTGCCATTTCTCCAACGTTAGATGGATAAACGTCGAATATCCAGCCTCGAATCTTAGGGCTGGCGTTTGACTGCATCTAAAGCCTTCTCTAATCGTTTAATCTTCACTTGCTGGGAAAGTAGAATTGATATGACCATGGGTTCAAAAAGAATAGGGTTAGTCGCGTTGCTTCCAGCTGAAGCATAGCTTCTGCAGGCATCCATCAAAGCTTCAAAAGCTGCTTTATCTTCAATTCTTAGTGCTTTCTCAAAGCCGTTCCATCGATTGATTTCATCTTCCAATGCCATCCGATAGGATTCAACGGTTTTACCCATTACGCATTGTCCTCCGTAAAATTAGCTAAGGTTGAAGCTTCGTTTGATAACTCTACAGAGCCCGCCGAGAGGTAGGGATGTTTATCCAGCGTTATTCTTCTGGCGTAACTTGTCCTGTTTATCGACAATACAACGTTTGCTCTTTCGCATGTTTGCTTGTGGAGAAGATCGTTTCTTGAAGTGTCATTGTGCGGGGGATAAGTGGCAATTACAATTGTTTTTGTTTCTCTAGCAAAGTTTGAAAGGTAAGTCGCGACGTGGCAGAAGATTCTTTGAGTTTCAACTTCTGGAATGTCCTTGTCTAAGAAGAACCCCGCAATATCAGAAATGATAACGAGTTTTGCATTGTAGTTTTGAATTGTTGCTTTTAATTGGTCCTTGATAAGTGCAGCTGCTTGGTAGGCTGTGAAGGCTCTTGAAATGTAAATATTATCTAAAACTTTCCTGGGGCTAAGATGGTGAAGCCGCGCCAATTCAGCTATCTGGTAGAGCCTAAAAGTGTTCCCTCCATCAATAAAGATAACACTGCTTTGAAGGCCACCTAGCTGCACGGGAAGTTGCGCCCTTACACATAACAAAGATGCCAAAGATAAAACAGATGACGACCCATGTAGAACAGCAAAATCACCTAACGCGAATCCAGGAAAAATCTCGTTAACGCTTCTTAGGTTCAGCGAAAAAACCGGCTGAGACAACGTTTGCTTAACGATAATGTTTTGACTCAAATCCTCAATTCTCCCAATTGTCGAAGAATAGCTAAACGTACTTTTTGGTTTTTAAAGACCCTCTCCAAACGAACTTGCCAGGTAGTGGAGTCTACTGTGAAAATGAACCGAAATTCAGGTTAATGAATTGAAAGTGAATTGGATGAAGTGCTTCAAAACTGTTTCATCGACTGTTTCACTCTTGTTTCAGCCAACTGCCATAAGCCTCTATGCACATATGGTAATATGGTGATAAACAAAATGAACACAAAAAAAATTGTAATAGCTTTGGTCGCAGTAGCGGCCTTAACCTTGGTTGTCGTTGGATTAGCTTCAGCCCAAATAGCCGCTGACCAAACGCCAGTTGGCGCTACCCCCAACACAGCATCTCCAAACGGCGGGTTCTTTGGCTGGATAGGACGATGCTTTGGTTATGGAGTAAACCAACCATATTACAGCAGTAGCCCAAACACAGCTCAACAAGCGCCTCAATCTGACATCTCAACCCCCTCTCCATATGCGCCCTACCAAGGCAACTACGGCTACGGATATGGCTATGGACCATGCATGGGCATTCGGTAAATAGCCAACAAACCTCTTTTTCTTTTGAACCTATCTCAGAATTGAAATCATGTCACCAATTTACAAAAAGCTCTATTCAACTAATTACTGACCAGGTTTTCTTTTGTAATTCGAATATCATGTATTATATTACTCGTTTGCTTTTTTTAGGCTTTCATTAATTGCCCATGGTCTTTTTCCATATGCAAATCAAGGTCATTCTTCGTATTGAAGGATTTTCCGCAAACAGGACAAATAAACTCATCTGTCTCCTGCTTTTCAATCGGTTCATGATTAGGCAACGAATTCTTAACATCCGGTGTGGGCGGGATAACTTCATTTGTTTCTGGAGGAATTTCCGGTTCTGGTTTAACGGCTGGCACGTCTGGTTCAGTCATACTAAATCAAAAAATGTAAGTTGCCCTCTCTATCTTAAGCGTATGTGATAGCCTTCCTACTACAACATGTTATCTGGCGTATATTCAAGTTTGGAGTATGAAGGCTTGTATTAGCGTTTTTTTTCTTGGGCAGTGGTCGTCTATGCACCGGCCGCATCTTTGAATTGTTCGGCAGCTGTAGGGTCTAATTCGTGTTTTTCCAACTTTATTGGTTAAAAACCAAATAATTTGGTGTCGTGTTATGGAAGTTGCTACAAAACGTCCGATTTCATTCTAAACCCGTTGAAAACCCATTCACAAATTGTTCCAGAGTTATGGCTTCGATATTTTCTAGATGAAAATTGAGAGGTTTTCAATTTAGATGTCTGCCAACTTCTATAAAAATTCAAGAAGCAGAGATTAATATTAATTTACCAAACTTAAATGAAGTTAAAAAAAACCTTTTATCACGTGACTTTAAAGTTATGTTTACAATTCTTGCAAGTATAGGATTCTATGCAGAACATGTGGTTTTTTAGGGTTTTGTCGGGTTTTAAAACCTCTTTCCCGCAGTTAGGACATTTAGCCAATAATGCAACCTGCCAAACTTCTATAGTAAATCCCGAAAAATCTTATGAATGTTGGTTGGCACAAAAAGAGACAACAAACTACCAAAAAGGTTCTTTTATTAATTCATTAATTATGATCAATGGATGCATTAAGATCTATAATCGAAATAGTTTAGCTAAACTTTTCTAGTTTGCAACTCTGAAATTTATCAAATAATGAGGAATATAGTTAAGTATTAACTATGGAGTGTAAATAGCTAAGTCAATTTCACTATCCAATATTGCCAATGAACGGTCTTTAACAATCATCTTAATTTGCTCAACGCAATCGGCGGGTAAACCCTTGAAATGTATCGTACAACCTGTTTGCAGGGGATTGTTGGGTTCACTTTCCTCTATAGACATAGCTTGCGGTCCCAAATCTGGAATTTTGCTTGCAATTTCTTTTATAAGATTCATAGCTTGAACCCTATCCACTATTAATCCCCGTATTGCTTTTTTCTTTAGCTTCTGATGGTTTTTGTTGCTTTAAAAAGAGGTAAATGCCCCCGTAGTAGCTTTTGTTTAGAAGAGGAGCTTTACGGTTGCTCATATTTTGACTACCTCTGCGTATTCTCTATGGATCATTAGTTTAAATTCCATGATCTCAGCCTAATGGCAAGATAGCCTATTTGGTAAATAACACTTCTTAAGAAGCACGATTCTCGCAATCTGCAAAGAAACCTTTGCTTCTTGCAAACTCTATTTTGCAAATTAAGCGAACAGAGCTTCACAACAAAAATATCGAGACTTGTGTTATGTTAAGTTAAGGCAAAAAATTGTTTCCATTAAGAATGCCGTAAAACAATTTGAAATTTAGTTCTTGTAAAGATTAATCATCTTTAAGGATAAATTAGTGGTTGCAAGTTGAAGTCACATACCCTAATATGATCTTATGAAAACTTTTCTTTGAAGGTAAACAAAATGAACATACAAATCGCATACACGACTCAAACGTCAAAAACTGTGCCGCAGACGTTAGAAGCGTTAACTGGCACTCTTAAAGAGCGAAGCTTCAGTATATTAAGCACTATAAATGTAAGCAAAATAATCAAGGAAAAAACAGGCACCGACATCGATGACTACCTCATATTGGATGTATGCAACGCCAAAGACGCCAGCCACGCCCTATCACTTCACAAAGAAGTAGGGTTAGTGCTTCCATGTAAAATCATTATCTACAAAGACAACGAAAAAACCAAGATTTCCATGTACCGCCCAACAGAATCTATAAAAGTCCTTGGTTTTAGCGACTTAAAAGAGCTTGCGCAAGATGTTGAACATCATTTAAAAGAAGCTATTGATAGTGCAACAGTTTAAGCAAAACGTGACTGCAGTTATCTATTCCTGAGTTTGAGTCTGTGATTGCGTTTATGTTCTTTAGCTTTTTCCAACAACATTTTCTTTAACGTTGTTTTCGAAATAAACGTATTATAAGTTAATTCCCCGTCTATCCGGTTTATTTTAAGCAAGTGCTCAATAACTAACCGTGCTTGATAGACCGTTAAGTTTAGTCTTTCAGCAAGATCGTTTAAATAGACTTTTCCGCTGGATAATTCAAAGCTCAAAGCTCCAATTTCGGTTAGCTCAAAGAAAATCGTTTCTGTCATGTTAGGAGTAAATATCCCAAGAATTTTCCCCTTGCAAATATCCTCTTCAAAAGAACGTTTGACAGCTTCAATAGAGCAATTGCTTTTTTGTGCTTCATCTTTTAAGTTAGTTACCTTCAATTTTTCTTCCAAGCTTTTTGATGACTATTAGTATTTTTTTTCCTCCGTATTCTCTGCAAGTTTTTTCTTTTAAGAAATGTGTTTAACTGTAAAGCGCTAATTTTGGTCTTTTATTTTTTTGACTTTTTACCTGGCACCTTCGCTAATGCGATTAGTATAACTCCTGCAACAGCAATTGAAGCGGTGATTGTGGCGATAATTGGTAAATCAATATTGTTTGAAGATGTGACTGTTGGAGATTTTAACCGTGAATCCTGGATGGGGGTTGTCAGACTTAATGCGTTAAGTGGAGAGACGTTCAAGGAGGAATAGCTGTTTGAGAGGTAATAATTTGTTCCGATGCCATCTTTAAAAGACGATAAAGTTGCAGAGCCTGTTACCGTTAAATCTTTGGAAGGCATCTCCCATATAACAACCGCTTTAATGTAAGGATATTGATTTGGCAACGTATTAGTTAGCAAAGTATTCCAATATTGTCCTTTATTAGCCCCAGAATACCCTATTTCTGGAATCATTACAGGCTTATTTGTCATTGCATGAATATTTGCAAGTTCAACGTCACCTGAATGGACTAAGTCGCCATAGATGTCTGTGCCAACCCAGTCAACATAGTTGTCGCCAGGATAGACAGATTTTAATGTGCTAGTTGAATCTCCAACATCACCTGGGCACCAAACCCAGCTTATTTGATTTCCACCCGCATTCCTAACAACATTTACTATATGTTGCCATGCTTGAACAAACTTAGCAGGTGTGTTGCCTATTCCACTATCCCATGGATAAATTCCATAACCATTATTAATTGTATAGTCCGTCCAGGGTCCAGTAAATTCCCACATTAAACGGACAAAATATGGATGCCCCCATTGTGCAGAAGCTTGACCCCATGCCGTTAAGTAAGTATCACATTTACCTTCAATAATATCTTGAAGACTTGAAAATATGCCTCCATTACCTGCTTCAGGTGACCAGCTAACCATAGGTATTGCCCCATGATTTCTGCTTTGATCCATCAAAGCATTATCAAAATTGGGGATATTTTCGCTATCTTGCGGTCTGTTCCAAAGTTGTATCCAGTTCCAGATTGACACGCCTTTGCCGACTTGCCCTTCAAAATTTGTAAGTAAATTGTAGTTACCAATATGGCTACTTCCAACCCATGCACCCCAATAAATCGGATATCTGCTTGATGAAGCCGCTTTGGTACTTGATGAGAAGATTGCGCAGACTAAAACAATGATAACAAAAAAAGTCAAAGTTTTCTTGAATAGATTCAATGTTTCTCCAATCCTAAAACATGCTGGTACTACAATAGTTGATATGATGCCAACAGCTTAACTGATTCTTTCTAATTTAAAGATGCTCAATGAAATTCGCGAGAAGCTCTTAGCAAATATGACGAATGAAAGTTGCTCTTGGATTCAATCAGGTATCTCGTATTATCCTATTTTTATGACTTGGTTATTAACTGTCTACTAGATGGGCTGTGCCGTCTGGGCAAAAGACTTTTTCGCCTAAGTGGACTTGGGCAAAGCGTCGTTTACATTCTGATAGTTGTCTTTCGCATCCGTCACAATCTCGTGATAACATATCATCACCTTATTATGACATGCGTCATAAGTTGCTTATAGGCTTTCTCATTTTTTTTCGATTTTACTATAATTTAAGCCATCCAATATCATGTACCTGATCTCGCCGACTATTGTTGTCGGCTACTCCCACAAACGTGTTCCCAACTAAACACCTACGAGAAATGCCCTAAATGTGGCTCCCAAACTTACTTCTTTTTTTATTTTCTGCAGTTAGGTTTTGAGTAACTCAAGCATTTTGTCAATTTTGTTGGTAGGTGGCATGCAGGTTTGGTCACGGCAAACGTATGCAGTGGGTTTGTGTTGGAGTTTCTCGTAGATTAAAGTTGGATTGGACTTGGCTTTTTCGGGCGTCCACATAGTCACGGTTAAGTTGGGTAAGTACGGTTTTCTTAAAGCCGCAAGCATTGCTACTATTACCTTGTCCGCTGGGTCACCCACTAAAACAACATTAAATGACGGTCCCAAAGCGAACTCTAACCCCGCAAGCAAAAACGTATGCCCAAGCGGTTGATTTTTAACTTCTTCTGAAAACGCCTTCAGCAGTTTTGTAGCGTAAGTTTCAAAGTAAACGTCTCCAGTTAAACGTGACAAACGCAGCAGATTATGCATAGCCACCGAGTTTCCTGAAGGCGCTGCTCCATCATAGATTTGTTTGAGTCTCGGAACCGAATCGTCATCGGTTGAGGCAGTGAAGAAAAAGCCGCTTGTTTTCTCATCCCAAAATTGGTTAATCATAGTTTTGGTTAATTCAATGGAAACTTCCAAGTATTTCTCATCAAAACCAGCTTCGTAGAGCTCAATTAACCCGAAAACCAGGTACGCGTAATCATCTAAAAACCCATAAATCGCCCTTTCACCCTTCGCATAACGATGGAATAGCTTAGAATCAGGGGTTTTCATAGTTTTTAGAATGAAATCTGTTGTTTTTGTTGCCGCTTCTAGATATTTTGGGTTCCCTAAAACTTGACTTGCCCGAGCTAAAGCAGCAATCATCAATCCGTTCCAATCAACCAGAACCTTATCGTCTTTTGCTGGATGAACCCGTTTCTCTCTATATTGGAAAAGGGCGTTAGTGATTTTTGCGAGCTTACCTATAAGTTCATCCATTATTAGTTTTGATTCTGAAGCCACCAGTTCTAGGGGTGTAGCAAGGTGAAGAATATTTTTTCCTGTTTTGCCTTTTTGTGGCTCATAATAGTTGCCTTCAGATTTTACGCCGAAGAACTTGATTGCTAACTCCGTGTCTTCTTGCGTAGCTTGCCTGATTTCATCAAGAGTCCAGAGGTAAAATTTTCCTTCTTCTCCTTCACTATCAGCATCTTCAGCTGAATAGAAACCTCCTTCTAGTGACGCCAAATCTCTCAAGACATATTCTATTGTTTCCTTTGCTGTTATCATGAATTTTGCCTCGCCCGACTCTTGGTATGCTTCAAGGTAAGCTAACGTTAGCAGTGCTTGGTCATAGAGCATTTTCTCGAAATGCGGAACCAACCATTGAGCGTCGGTGGAGTAACGATGAAAACCAAGACCTACTTGGTCGAATATACCGCCTAACCTCATTGCGCGCAGGGTTTTTTCAACCATCGTCCAGGCGGATTTTTCTTTTGTTCTATTATAGTATCTTAAAAGGAATAATAGGTTGTGCGGGGAAGGGAATTTTGGGGCGTTGCCAAATCCTCCGTTTTCCTGGTCAAAACGTAAAAACAATTGCTCGTAAGCGTTATCAAGCGTAGCTTTGTCGAGATGATTTTCTGTTTCGGCTCCTGCCTGAATTGTTAATTGCTCTTTGACTTCTTTGCCTATTGATTCCATCTCTGCTTTTCTGGTTTTCCAAATCTCCCCAATTTGAGGAACAAGGCTCAACATCCCAACTGTGCCATACCGATTGTCCTTTGGGATGTAGCTGCCTACGAAAAAAGGGTTTTTTTCTGGAGACATTATGACGTTTAGGGGCCAGCCGCAGCTTCGTCCCATTGATTGGCAAACTGCCATGTATGCAGCGTCAAGGTCTGGGCGTTCTTCGCGGTCAACTTTGATGCAGATGAAAGTTTGGTTCATTAGCTGGGCAACTGGGGCATCTTCGAAACTTTCTTTTTCCATAACGTGGCACCAGTGGCATGTTGAGTAACCTATAGAAACAAAAACTGGTTTATCCTCCGCTTTAGCCCTCTCAAAAGCCTCCGGGCTCCATGGGTACCAATCAACAGGGTTGTAAGCATGCTGAAGAAGATACGGACTTTTCTCTTTAATCAGCCTGTTAGGTTTTCTTTCTTCAGAAATGTTCTGCATAAAAGAAGTCTCCTACTATACAAAGAACTGGTAGCTTATTTATCTATTAAACAAAAAAGAAGAATTAGGGCTTAATATTTTACGCTGAGGTAAAGCAACACTGACAAAGCAGCTAACTCAAAGAGTGCAGGGAGAAATGCGAACGGTCCAAGACCGTATACTCTAAATCTAAACAGTCCAGTTACGAATGGGTGCGATGCAATGTCTTTTAGTAGGAATGCTGCTGCGAAAATTATCAGTCCAACTGTAAAGGGTGACCGAGTTTTATTATAGATGCTTAAATATGATATTAAAACGATTACGAGTAATGCGATATTTATTGTCGCTATTATTGTGAAGGCTACGTAGAAGTATTCAAAGTCACCTGGAACGGATCCTCCAGGTGGTAAAGCGCGTCTTACTAGAAAAGTGGGCTCGTGTAATGCGACTAGTGCCCAAAGAGCGGTAACTACTGCGACAGTTGCTATAATAGTGATAATTATTCCTACTTTGAATCTATTGCTCATTTGTTTCTCCATTTTGGTGTTCTCCTTTTTCTACTTTTTCCCGATTTTTTGCATAATCTCCTCAAATAGGAAATAATTGTCTTCCATTGTTTGAGATAGAAAGTAAGTTGCTCCATACCTGTCACCGACAGAAGTTATTATTTTGTTCTTCTCTAAGACTTCAAGGTGATGCCGCATCGTTTTGTAATCCATTTTTAGCGAGGTAGCAAGTTGATTTGCGTTCTGTGGAGTCTCTTTGAGCGAAGTGATTATTTTTGCACGGGTTGGTCCGCCTCTGGTACCTGCGATTAGCCATCCTAGCAGGTATTTTAAGGAACGTGCATTTGCGGACATTTTTTGGGTCTCCGGGCATTCGGGATTCTTTGTCAGATTTAATCTGATTCTGGTAATAAATGTGCGCCTTTCAGCGCTTAGACTAAATTGATTTGGATCAAAATTAGGAGTTAATTTGGGTGTAATTTTGAAATATTATTTAATAATACATCGGGGTTTTGGTGAGATAGGTAACTGAGAAGAGATTTGAAATGAAAAAGGCCGTAAGCCCAACAACTGCCCAATCGAAAACCCCTCAAGTTTCTTCTCAGTTGCCACTTTTGTTTATCCACTAAAAATAGGTGGTAAATGTGGGAATAATCAATATAGCAATAAGATATATTTCGCAACCGAAATTCGTGATTTACTAGTAATTCGTGCCGTCAGGTTTTTCGTTGGCAATTATGGGTTTATTCCGTTGAGTGTTTTAGCTAACCAGCAGACAGCCACCAACATTGCTAACGACTTAACTAACACCAATAAACCAGACAAGCCAATCAATCAATGCCAATTCAACGTAGATAGATTGCAGTTTATCCTCAGGTTTTGAATTTAGAGGAAGCGGAAATGGCGGGAGTTATACTCCACGACAGTATGGCCGAGATACTGCTGGTGGATCAGAAACTATCGATTCCATAGCGGTTTCGGCAATCATTAGTATGTTGGAACTTTTTGTAAATTAAATAGAAATTTGGGAGGCTGAATTTTCTTTGTGTTACTTTCGGATTTGTCCATCACCCAAAATAACGTACTTGGTTGTAGTTAGGTGCTGAACGCTCATGGGTCCCCTTGCGTGTAGTTTTTGGGTGCTGATTCCGATTTCTGCGCCTAAGCCGAATTGGTTGCCGTCTGTGAACCTTGTGGATGCGTTCCAGTAGACTGCAGCTGAATCAACTTCGCGGATGAACTGCATGGCTTTTCCAAAGTCTGCTGTGATGATGCTGTCGCTATGTTTGGTTCCGTATTTGTTGATGTGTGCAATGGCTTCATCTAAGACTTTGACGACTTTGACGCCCATAATTAAATCAAGATATTCAGTGCCCCAGTCAGCTTCCGTTGCGGGTTTTACGTCGGAGACGATTTTGCGTGTCTCTTCGTCTCCTCTCACTTCCACACCATTCTTGCGCAACTCCGCAATCACTACGGGTAAGTACTGTTTGGCGATCTTTTGGTGAACCAGAAGTTTTTCGGCTGCGTTGCAGGTTCCGGGGCGTTGGCATTTTGCGTTTATCACGATGAGTGTTGCCTTATCGAGGTCAGCGTCTTCTTCTACGTAGATGTGGCAGTTGCCTGTTCCTGTTTCGATAACTGGAATTCTGGATTTCTCAACGACGGTTTTGATTAGGTCTGCGCCGCCTCGGGGAATCAACACATCGATGAACTCTCGCATACCCATCAACTCCTCTGCCACCTTGCGATCAGCTGAATTCAACACTTGAATCGCGTCAACAGGCACGTTCGTCCCAGCCAACGCATCCCGAAGTACCTCGGCAATGGCAACATTAGAGTTTAAAGCATCTGAACCGCCACGCAAAATCACTGCATTGCCCGATTTTACGCAGATACCAGCGGAATCCGAAGTCACGTTGGGACGCGACTCGTAGATTATGCCGACTACTCCTAAGGGTACGCGAACTTGACTAATTATTAGACCGTTGGGGCGCGTCCAGCTACTAAGGATGGTACCGATCGGGTCAGGGAGAGCGGAAACCTCCCGAAGTTCATTTGCCATGGTCTGAACCTTCTTTTGGTCTAACGCTAAACGATCCAGCAACGCTGCTTTAACGCCTTTAGCTTTTGCAGTTTCAACGTCTGCTTTATTCGCCGCCAAAATCTTCTCAGCATTCGCTTCTAAGGCGTTTGCCATTCTGCAAAGTGCCACATTTTTGGCATCTGCTGAAAGCTTGCCTATTTCAAAGGCTGCAACTTTGGCTTTTACGCATATTTCACGTATCATTTCTCTTCCTCGATTAGGTGGATGTTTCGATGCTCAATAACGTCCTTGGACTTTTCCGAACCAAGTTTTCTGTGCACTTCTGTTACCTGCAAGCCTTTAATTAGGTTTAACTCGCCGCTGCTAAAGTTTGGGTTACCCTTGGCAAACGCTACGCCAGTTTCGTCGATGATGCTTACGACGTCGCCGACGTTGAAGCTGCCAACTACCCGTAACATGCCAACGGGGAGCAAGCTGGAACCATCAAGAATAGCTTTTTTTGCGCCTTCATTAACATGGATTTGTCCCTTTACCGCTGCACCGTAAGCTATCCAGCGTTTCACAGCGGGCATTCGGCTTTGAGGCTTAAAGTAAGTTCCAATATCTTTCCCAGCGAGAATATCCAAAATTACGTTTGCTTTTCGGCTGTTGGCTATGACTACGGGGATGCCGCAGGAAGTCGCGATTTCGGCTGCCTTGATTTTGCTTTGGATTCCCCCCCGACCCAATTTACTTTTACCGTTAAGGGAGTTTTTCAGTTCAGCGGTGATGGCATCGACTGTTTTGATAAGTTCGGCTCCTGGTTGCGAGGGATCCGCTGTATATAATCCTTCAACGTCGGAGAGAATAATCACTAAATCTGCGCACACGGCTCCAGCAACAAGAACTGAGAGTATGTCGTTGTCGCTAAAGTTTACTTTGTAGCCTTCTGTACGCATGAGTTCATCTACGGAGACTACGTCGTTTTCGTTTATTATTGGGATAACCCCGATTTTGAGAAGTAAAGCCAGCACATCGCATGTGTGAACGTAGGATGCCCTGTTAGAGAGGTCCTCAGCAGTCAGCAAAATTTGAGCAACTTTCAAACCAAATTTCTTGAAAAGCTCCCGATACTTTGCCATTAAAACGCTCTGACCTGTGGCCGCTGCTGCTTGCTGGAAAGCTACATCTTTGGGTTTAGGGGGAATTTCAAGTTCTGCGATGCCCGCTGCAACTGCTCCTGAGGTTACGAGTACTATTTTGTCTCCTTGTTTGGTGGCGCCGGCTATTTGGCTGGCTAAGTTTTCCATTTCTTTTTCATCCAGCTTTCCCTCGCTGGTTATGCCGTTGGTGCCGACTTTAACAACGATTAATCTTGAAGGCATCGGTCAATCACTTTTAGTTAGACTTATTTGAAATAGGGTTGACTTGCTTAAAAATGCAACCAAACACAGAAACAGAAAATTTGTTTTATTGATTTAAAATTCATATTTTTGATGTGTAACCACTAAATTTTTTTGGAAAAATATATAAGGAATATGGACATGGCGTATGAAACATGTTCATACCCTTACAAGCATTAGCTTCATTATCGGTTAATCCGGTTGTCTTTTGGATTGCACCAATCGCTGGCGTCATCGCTGTCATTGCTTCGCTTTTACTCATGTACCGAATAGGCAAAATGAGTCCAGGCGGACCAAAAACAGTGGAAGTTGGCAACGCAATCAGGGAAGGCGCCTACGCTTTCCTCAAAAGACAATACAAAACAATTGCCATAATTACAGTAGTTATTTTCGCTCTACTGTGGGTCGCTTTGCCAAGCGGTCCTTACGGTGTAGGCACCGCAGCGGCATTTTTGGTAGGCGCAGTTGCCTCCTTAGCTGCAGGCTACATCGCCATGGATAATGCGACAAAAGCAAACGTTCGCACCGTGGCGGCGGCAAAAGATTTCGGCGCAGAAAAAGCGCTGAAAACAGCGTTTTACGGCGGTGCCACAATGGGAATGGCGGTCGTCGGATTATCCTTGTTGGGTGTAAGTTTTCTCTTCTTGCTCTACGGCGGTTACAATGCATTGTTTAACACATTGGATGTCACTGCCGCAGCTCAACTTGGAAGAGATGCAGCAAGCGGTATAGTCGGTATGGGTTTTGGAGCCTCACTTATCGCGCTCTTTGCGCAGCTTGGAGGCGGAATCTACACTAAAGCCGCAGACGTTGGTGCAGACCTCGTCGGCAAAGTGGAAGCAGGCATTCCAGAAGATGACCCACGCAACCCTGCTGTCATAGCAGACAACGTTGGAGACAACGTAGGTGACTCAGCTGGGAGAGGCGCAGACCTCTTTGAATCAGCCACTGGGGAAAACATTGGTGGCATGATTATCGGTGGCTTAATTAGCATCGCCACAGGCAACCTGATCTTCTTGATTTTCCCACTGATTGCCCGTGCTCTCGGAATCTTCGCTACTTTAGTCGGAATGCCCTTTGTAAAACTTAATGCATCCGAAGCCAAACACCCAATGAAAGCGCTAAGAAAAGGCCTAATGGTTACAACAATAGTTTCAGGCATATTATTCCTGTTTGCAACAATATTTCTCTTAGGCAACGGCGAATGGTCCATGACGTTCCTATACCTGTACTTCGCCCTGCTCTCAGGTTTAGGAGCAAGCGTAGCCATCGATTACATTACTGACTACTATACTGGCAGCGATAGGGGACCAGTCGGCAGAATCGCTAAAGCAAGCGAAACAGGGGCAGCCACCAACATCATCACAGGCTTCGCAGTAGGACTCGAAACAACTTTGTTGCCTATAGTTTCGCTCGTAATTGCCCTGATAGTTTCGTATTTCTTTGGAACACAATTCGCAACATCTTGGAACGCCACACATACGGCACAAATAGCACCATTCATCGGTGGAATATACGGAACCACCCTTGCAACCATGGGTATGCTCGCAGTCATGGGTATGGTCTTAGCCTTAGACGGCTTCGGTCCAATCGCAGACAACGCGGCAGGTATAGCCGAAATGTCGGGTGAAGGCGGAGCAGAAGAAACCATGGAGGCACTAGACGCAGTCGGCAACACTACAAAAGCCTTAACCAAAGGATTCGCACTCGGCTCGGCTTTACTTGCGGCACAGTTGCTATTCCAAACGTACGCTTCAGAAGTTACAGCACGAACAGGCGTACCTTTTGTCGTGGACATCTCTAACCCAGCCGTACTGATCGCCGGCTTCTTGGGTGCAATGTTGCCATTCTTCTTCAGCTCACAAGCCATCAGCGCAGTAGGAAAAGCAGCAGCAGAAATGGTCGAAGAAGTCAGACGTCAATTTAGAGAAATCCCCGGTATCATGGACGGAACAGGCAAACCTGACTATGGTAAAGCAGTTGACATCAGCACAAAATCTGCACTAAAAGGCATGGTCCTTCCAGGGCTAATCCTAGTGATTTTCCCAATCATAGTCGGTATCCTGTTAGGTCCAGAAGCAGTAGGAGCATTCGTAATCGGCGCTACACTCTCAGCAGTTCCATTGGCACTATTCATGAACACTGGTGGAGGAGCATGGGACAACGCAAAGAAATTCATCGAATCAGGTCACTATGGTGGCAAAGGTTCCCCAGCACACGCAGCAGCAGTAGTCGGCGACACAGTTGGAGACCCACTAAAAGACACAGCAGGACCAAGCCTACACGTACTCATAAAACTGCTCAGCACACTGTCAATCGTCTTCATCCCACTGTTCTACAATCTGCTACAGCTGATCCACTAAAACATAAAAAACGGGAAGTTTTTTCTTCTTCCCAAAAAATTTTTATTTTTAAAAGGTAACTTGTTATCTGTTTTTTCTTTATGATAGTTGGCTAGTCAAGGTTGCTTTATAGGCGCGCTTTCAGTCATTTCATCCACGAAGGATTCTTTTCGGATAATCTGCGCCATTTCTTTGCCTAAATCTGTTAAGGTAAACACTTCGTAGCGGTTTCGTCCATCTCGGGTAATTTTAGTTTCTGCACGGAAAAGTTTGGCATCAGTCAACATCTCGCAGTTTCTTATATCAATGGAGGGAACAGGAGTGCCTAAGCTCATATCCAGATAGCTGAGATATTGGTCTTGGTTGTCTAAAGCTGCTAAAAGATACTTTTTAAAGACATTTGTCTGTTCTTGGATGTATTTGCACATATAATCTTCAAATTTTTGAGTCATAAAATTTCACCTAAAAATTAGTTATATAAATTTAGTAAGTGATAGGATTTAACTTTTCCTACCTGGTTTTGTTAGGTAAATTGAGATAACTCGTTGGTTCTTCCGCAGTATATTTTTACTTCGCTATGCATTCACCTAAGCTAACTGAGATGGCACCCGCTTGAAAATTATCGAAAAAAATCTTGCGCAAGGCTTCGTTAAAGTGGTTCCAGATTCGCCAGATGACCTATGGCACTTATACAACGTTATATACAAGGGTGACGAAGTTTATGCTTACAGTTCCAGAGCCATAAAAAACGACACCGAAACCTCTCGTCCAAAAAGTGCAGAGCGGGTTTCTGCATTTATGGGTGTAAAGGTTGAGTCGGTTGGTTGGGACAAGTTCTTGGGGAAGTTGCGGGTTCACGGTTTGATTTGTCATGCTCCAGACATTATACCCACAGGTGCACACCATACTCTTAGCATTGCTTTGAATCAGCCTATGACGATTGTAAAGAAGGAATGGCCCAAGCATCTCTTAGATAGATTAACTAAGGCAAGTGCAACTGAAAAACCTATACTAATCCTATCCATAGACGACGAAGGCTTCGCTGTAGCGGAAACCAAACAGTATGGCGTAGAAACCCGTGTTGAACAACGCATGAGGCTTCCCGGAAAAGTTGAGGCAGAGAAGCGGGTGGAAGCAACGAAAGCGTATTTCAAACTTGCACTAACTAGTTTGAACAATTTGTGGGCTCAAAACCACAATCCTATTGTTATCATCGGTGCTGGCTACGTTAAAACTGATTTCGTAAAATATCTCAATGAGGAATCAAAGGAAATGTCTCGAGCGGTGGTTGATGTAAAAAGTGTTAACAATGGAGGGACCGCAGGGGTCGATGAGGCATTGCGGTCGGGTGTTTTGTTGAAGGCAGCACATCAACTTCGAGTTGTAGATGAAACGGAAACGATGGAAGAAGTTATGAAACGCTTGGGCAAGGGCGAAGGCAAAGTGACATATGGTCTCATTGAGGTCGAGAACGCGATTATGATAGGTGCAGTCGAGAAGTTGGTGGTTGCAGACACAACGCTTCGCGATGCAGACGAGACACAGCGGCTTAAACTTGAAGACCTAATGCATCAGGTCGAAAAGCGCAATGCACCCATAACTGTGGTCAGTACAGAGCATGAAGCAGGCGCCAAATTATTATCGCTAGGTGGAATCGTTGCACTTCTAAGGTTTCCTCTATATAGAGACACTCCAGCGTAAAAAGTTGTTAGAAATAAAAAAAATTCAAATTCCATTTCTAATAACCTTATAAGCTAGCCGTTTATAGCCCTTTAAATAGATGCTTTATATACCCCATTTTCTATTTAAATACTCAACCGTGAGTGACATGAGTAAAAGAAAACCAATCATTAACATCCAAAACATAGTGGCCTCAGTCTCACTTAACCAGAAAATCGATTTACAAAAAATCGTCGAAAAATTCCCCCAAACCGAGTACAACCCAAGTGTCTTCCCAGGTCTTGTTTTCCGATTAAAAAAACCGAAAACAGCAACTCTCATTTTCGGCACAGGCAAAATGGTTTGCACAGGTGCCAAATCTGAAAAGGAATCTCGCAGTGCAGTGGAAAAAGTTGTCAAGGAACTTCGCGCCGAAGGCATCCAAATTACCGAGAAACCAATTGTAAATATCCAAAACATTGTTGCCTCAGCAGAACTTGGTGGAGAAATCGACTTAGAAAGTCTCGTTTACAAACTCAGCAAGGTCATGTACGAACCAGAACAGTTTCCAGGTGCAGTTTACCGAATGGATGAACCTAAGGTAGTGTTCTTAATTTTCAGTGCAGGAAAACTCGTATGTGTCGGCGCCAAAAAAGAGGAACAAGTTTACGAAGCAGTAGACAAAATCCAAGCGCTGTTAGAAGAAAAAGAACTCATCTATTACCCTGCTCCTCCATAAATTCTTCGCAGACTAAGCTCTGCATAAAAATTTTTTTCATTTTAACTACAAACTTGTTAGGTGTTCCTCTGGTGGAACAGCGTGTTCCATGAGTAGAACTAAATATCTTATTTTGCATTAACCAGAATGGTTGATGCAACATGAACTACGTCCAAAAAACTGTTGTTTTTACAATTGCATTTTTGACTTTAGCCTTATGTTTTGGTCAATTATCAGAAATAAAATGTGATTTAGCGACACCAGCATCTCCTGACATAATTCAGAAAGCCTACACCTGCTTAACTACCGTTTACAATTTAGACTTCAACCACTACACTGTTACACTTGGCGAAAACTATACATTGCCTTCAGGGCCAAATGACACATCCGTTTGTCAAGGCGTCGATTATTTACTCGACGCCCCAGATAGCAAATTGACAGCGGTATTCGTTTTCCAAGATGGATTCCTATATCAGTTTGCACTAAGACCCATTAATGGCCCTATAATTGCATCTAGACAATATCCAAATATGACGGCCGCAGCAAACGATTTCCTCACCCGTTACCAAACTATAAGTGACGTAGATTTGACGCCCCTAATTCGCCTCTTGTACACACTAAACCAAGGCAATACCACATCAGCTACCGCAGGTAACCTTAAATTAAACATGGATAACGGTACGATTTTTCCCGGTCATTATGCTACAACTTTCACTTGGAGGTACGCATCTGACGATGCCTGCGTCAATTTAATTTTTGACAATGGTGCATTTTACACGTTTATGGATGCCCCCAAATTTACGAGCCAAGATAGCGTTCAAGCCATTGCCGATTTAGCCGAATTACCAACCGCTTCACCTTCGCCGGTAAATTCGCCCTCGTTAACTCCAAGCCTTACCCCGTTTTCATCAACTGTGAAGTCTCAGCAAAATCAAAATACCCAATTAGACCCAAAAACGCCAACAGAAAACAGCACAGAATACATGATTGTATTTGCGCTCTTAATAGTCATCGCTGTCTGTGTCACTGTTATACTATTCATGAAGAAAAGGGCGGATCGTCTTTAGGTTTTCATTCTTCGCCTAACCGCAGGATTTAGTTCCGAGACTCTTTTTAAGGCCAACTCAAACGTCTCGTCCTGCATCAATTCCTTTTTAACAAATACTCCTGTTCTCCCGACAGTATCCCGCTTCATCAAAGCATGAACCCTATCCAAAACCGTCTCAGCTGCAACTCCCAAAATTTTGGCTGCAGACTCTTCTCTTCCGATGACGCCGCTCTCAACGTGCCCAATCTCCGTAGGTTCAATAAGCATAAGTCGTTTATCCACGCCCACAACTCTCACATTCGCTTTAAGCTGGTTCAGATTGACTTCTCCGCCGAAACGATAAAATTCCCGCTCAACACGGCGCATCTCCATAAGCGGAAAAGAAACCGTTGTTTCCTCATCAATTTCGATGTGGGCTTTCATGGCGTAAGATGGTGTTGCTTGGACGATAAACCTTGAATTGATTGGGATTTTGGCTTTTTCAAGAGCGGCTTCAACCAAGAAACTGTTCTGCACCTCAGGAATGAAAACGTCAATGTCGCTGCCTTGTTTTACATCGCCTCTTGCTATGCTCCCATGCGTAAGCGACTGTAGATGAAACGCTTCTAACGCCGACATGACCCAAACCGCTTTTCCCCTAAGAACCTTTAGCTTCTCCCAGCGTGCACTGGAATATGTTACTTCTTTGTATTCTCCATGTCGTGTGGGTTTAACAGCCATTTTTACGCGCCAAATCAAAATTGATTAATAGAAATAAATAATAAAGCAAAATAATGTTTGAATTGTTGGTAAACATTATTTTTCTGTTGGATCTGTTTTTTCTTTGACCTACATAATCCTCATAATGCTTACTTGCGTGTTTCAATAATAAATATTATTTGTTACTTCCAATCACTAGGGAATATGAACTTGTTTACTAAGCTGAGGTTAAATTATTTGATGTAAGACAAAAATTCATTATTTGAAATTCATAAAACCTATAATAGACTTCAAACGAAAAGATAGACAAAGAGTTGCAGTCATGAAACCTTCCCCTTCTCCATTAAGGTTCATCCCAACTTTTATCCCGAGACTGCAACTCTTAAACTAATTACTCGATGAATCGTCTTAAGATCAAATTGTTAATTTATAGCGTGTTTTTACGGAGAATTGCTTTAAGGAAAATTCAATATTTCATTAACAAAAAGAATGTTTCGTTGATAATGTTCATGGGAGAAGACATAATTAGTTTAATATCCAATCAAAAGAGAGGAAACCCGATGGATACACTTGTTTGCAGCGCTTGTAAGAGCAAAGAAGCCTTTTTTTTCAGGCAATACTCAGGTGAGCGGCTATGCAAAAAATGCTTCACCGAATCCATCGAGACAAAAGTCCGCTCAACCATAACTCGTTACCATATGCTTAAATTCGATGACAATTTGGCGGTAGCGGTTTCAGGTGGCAAAGACAGCCTCAGCATACTGCACATACTTGCAAAACTGAAGAAGTCCAGACCAAAAACCCACCTAACCGCAGTCACTGTAGATGAAGGCATCAAAGGCTACCGCGACGAAGCTTTAGAAATCGCCGCATCAAACTGCCAAAAACTCGAAATCCCACACCACATCGTTTCATTCAAAGAACTTTACGGTTTTACACTTGACGAAATGATTTCTAGGGCACGCGAAAGGGGGAAGACAGAGTTAACTGCATGTGCTTACTGTGGAGTGTTACGGCGTAAGGCCATTAATGCTGGTGCGCGACAGGTTAAAGCCACCAAAGTCGCCACCGGGCATACTCTCGACGACGAGGTGCAGACAGTTCTGATGAACATTTTCCATGGCGACATCGCAAGATTAGCAAAAGAAAAACCCGTCACCAGTGAAGTCCATCCATTATTCGTCCAGAAAATTAAGCCCTTCTGCGAAATTCCCGAAAAAGAAAGCGCACTTTATGCTTACGTTAAAAAAATCAAGTTCCAAGACACACCTTGCCCATATGCTTCCGAAGCCCTTCGCAATGATATCAGAGGGATGCTTAACCGAATGGAAGAAAAGCATGCTGGAACCAAATTCACAGTTTCCAAAGCCATTGAACGTTTACGTCCTGCTCTTGAAGAAACCGCTCGAAAAGAAGATTTCAAAACTTGTACTGAATGTGGAGAACCGTCGGCGTTGGATTTGTGTAAAGCTTGCGAATTGCTCAGGCACGTTCGTTAGCTCTATGGTTTTGTTTTTGTTGTCCCTTCAGTTTGCGTAGCATCTCTGAAGCTTCAGAGGCTGTGTTGGCAGCTGTAACTCTTTGGGCTTTCTGAAGATTTATTTGGGTTCCACAATAAGGGCAAACCTTCGTCTTTTGAGCTTTACCGGTTAAGGTTAAGCCTCCGCATTTTGTGCATTTTATGATGAGTGTTGCGCCCATTTTAGGTTGCTTCCGAAAGCCTTTTCATCATACAGCTTCATTAATAGTTTGTTAGGGAAAAGCGAGCATTATGAGCGTTGATGGTGAACAGTTTAAGTCCAGGTCCCAATTGACCGATTTAGCAGTTGTCTATTTCAAGAAGGAAGGTTACAAGGTCAACAGCGAAAACGTCAAGATAGAAGGCCACAGCGGCGTAGCGCGTCATTTTGATTTGATAGTTCAGAAAGGACGTTTGGAGCAAGGCGTTTGGGTCCGCGATTGGAACCGAACCATCGGCGTCAACGTCATCATCAACTTGGACACATCCTCCGAAGACGTAGATTTAGCTAGTCCTATTATGATTGGCGAAAAATTCAGCGACCACGCCAAATCCTACAGCAACCGACGCAAAATCACATTGCTAACAAAACAAAAAATCGGCAGCTTCCGCTAACTTAAGTCTTCAAGTACTCGTCGAGAATGCCTTCCTGCTCAAGCAACCCAAGCCAATCCACTATTCCAATGTAACATTGTTTGCGTTTCTCCAAAACATCGAGGATTTCCCTCACGTTTTCATCCACAGTTTTTCCTGTTATATCTAATTCACAGACTTTTCCTCTCTGTGTCTGTATAGCTTCGATGAGGCAGCTGTCAATGATTTCTGCGGATAGGTTTTCGTAGAGTTTGGCATCACTGAAATCGCTTTTCTGCATAAACACTTTGAGTTCTTTGGGGTTACGACGTAAAACAAAGACATTGGATACAAGTTTTGTTGGTGTGACTGCGGCTGCATAGTGTCCGTCGACGATAATGTTGGCGTTAGCTGAAGATTCGATAGTTTCTTGGAGTCTTTGCTGCATGGCTTCTTCGTCGATTATGGTGGTTTGGCGTTCAGCATCTTCGCCTAAAGTTAGGTGGTTGGTTTTAGCGAAGTCTGTGAGGTTGATGTATTCGGCTTGGAGTTTGGTCGCAAGTTGTTTTGCAGTGGTTGTTTTGCCGACGCAGGGAGTTCCCGTAATTAGGATGACACGGTTCATAGGCTAATGTTTGCTGTGCGTATAGTTATTGGTTTTGGGTTTTTTGTTGGTTAAGTTGCCTATAAACAAATATATTCCAAACCTCAAACAGAGTTATATATGTACATCCGAGAAACTATTGCAGCTGACCTCAACGACATCCTATATGTCGAAAAAGCGGCGTTCACCCGCGATATCGAAGCCAACCTGACAAAGGAACTATTAACTGATCTATCGGCAAAACCACTAATTTCCCTAATAGCATACATCGACGAACAACCGGTAGGACATATATTGTTCACCAACGCATACCTAACCAATCATCCAGAGGTTTCGGTTTCCTTTTTGGCTCCCCTCGCAGTCATACCCAAATATCAAAAGCAAGGCATCGGTGGTAAACTGATCCAAAGAGGCTTACAACTGTTATCAAAAAACAATTTTGACTTGGTCTTTGTGGTAGGTCATCCGCAGTATTATCCGCGAAGTGGATTCTCCCCAGCCACTAAACAGGGCTTTGAAGCAACGTACCCAATCCCTGAGAAACAAATTGACGCTTGGATGGTTTTAGCCCTTAGCCCAAACATAATTGGCAAGGTCTCAGGCAGAGTCATTTGTTGTGACACTTTAAATAAACCTGAACTTTGGAGAGAATAATCTAAAGCTCCGTATTTGTCATTCTCTCGATTAGAATTCCGTAAAGAGTATGTTTATTGCTTTCGTTATCGCATTTTGGTGTGGGCTGGCGAGTTGGTGTGTGGCTTTCGGACCCAAATTTGGGTCTGAGGAAACTCCGCCCACATGTAGAATTGCAGTCCTCCGGGACAGCGCGAGAGCGTTGGCAACGGAGCAGAAACGAAACGTCCACCCAGACAGGCAATGACACATTTGTGATGTCGAGTGCGCTGGATTGGAAGCGGTGAAACGGCCGTCCTGCAAGTGGAAAGGGCAAACAGTCGCCGATGAAGCATCTACCGGAAGGCGCGGGTAGCCCGATTAGCCGAATGCCACAGACAACAGAAGGCGGGTTACTGCCAACACACCAGCCCAAATCTTTGATCCATATCCACTTTTCCAGCGTCGTAGAAAAAGTCGCCCTAATTCTTGAACATCTGAGTTAGATATATTTAGCCAGCTTCTAATTTTTACCTCGATTTCTATCAGTTTCTATTAATCCAAATCAAGGCTTTACAGAAATGACAATTAAAAGAATATTGTTAATCCAGTGTTTTACTAGTAAATGGCGTTTCACAGTAAGGACAAAAAGAAAAATTCGTAGATTGCAATTCGTTACCACAGTTTCTACATTTAACTAGCATTCCGTTTGCGGGTTTAAATTTGGCACCCAGAATTCTTGGTTCGGATTGCTTGATATTTTTCGCTGCATATGCTGCTGCTATTCCGATGGCCAAAGAAATAGCTGAGCTAATTGCTAATGAGAAAAAATATTCTTTGTAAGGGTATTGAGGATAAGTTCCTAATGGACCGAGGTCGACTTTAATCACATAATATTGGGTGAAGACAGTTGCAACAATTAAGATTAGAAAGATACTAGTGGCAATATTTCCAATTATTTCAGCTGAGTTACCCATAATTTAATTCTCAAACATTATTTATCAAATTCTAATTTAAATTTATAACATCTCTGGTTGTCAAATGCAAGACACCTCGCTTAACGAGTGCACTTCCCTAATGCTTACCCACCTCGCAAGGAAGGGCTTTAACTTGCAACATTCTAATCCTATTACAATGCAATTTTGAGTCTATCCAGTAAGACGCGAAAGCGAATAGAAAAGAGAATGCATATATTTAGAACAAATCTACATTATATTAGTGAATTTTATGATTAATTTTGAAGAAATTATGGGGTTAAAGGTAGTAACTTCAGAAGCGCATATTATTGGAGAAGTGAAAGGAGCAAAAATTGATACCGCAACTTGGACTATAAAGTTCTTGAACGTGAAACTTACCGGTGACGCTGCTGAGAGTCTTGGATTCAAAAAGAGATTTAGAAGTTCCAAAATTTGTATTCCAGTTGGTATGGTTCGAGCAGTTGCGCATGTCGTGACGATCTCAAGGACTATAGCAGAGTTGGAAAGCTCTCAAGAAATTGTAGAGTGCAAAGACTAAAAAACGCAAAAGGAATTTAGGAATTCAGTAAATAGTTGAAAACTTGAATAAACTCTAGCAAACAGACTCTTCTTTCGTTTAACCCTTATCAGCAACTGATTTACCTTGGACCCCTAAATCCCTTTATTTGCTGTAGTAGAAAAAAGGAGACTTGGCAGTTCAAGAAAAGTTAAAGTGTTTGATGACTTGACTGTTATTGGAGTGGATATTTTGACTTTCAATGCACTGGAAGTAGTTCCCAAAGTGGAACTTAACAAATACTTAGGCAAATGGTACGAAATAGCTCATCTTCCAGCCAAATTTCAAGAAGGATGTGAACAAACCACTGCAACTTACTCACTATTAGATAATGGCAGCATCGCTGTTTTGAACGAGTGCAAAAAAGATGGTAAATATAAAAAAGCAAAGGGTAGTGCAAAAGTAGTTGACAAAATCACCCAGGCGAAACTTAAGGTAACATTTTTTTGGCCTTTTTATGGTGATTATTGGATTATAAAATTAGGAAAAGAGTATGAGTATTCTGTTGTGGGCACTCCAAATCGCAAGTACTTGTGGATATTGAGTAGAACCCCCAAAATGGATGAGCCGCTAATTTCTCAGTTGTTGGACTTTGTTAAGTCAAAGGGTTTTGATATTACAAATCTTATCAGAACCAATCATAGCTAAAATGTAAAGCGTAAGTTTCTATAGCAAAGCGTTTTTCATTAAGTTAACTCCAAAAGCCTACTCCTCGCAATCATTGACTCTGTCTTGCATAACTGGCTACAAGCGAAGTAGGAATAAGATACTTGCTTAGCGCGCCTAAGTGTTTTTTATTAAATGCAAAGATGTTTTTCTGAAACGATTAAGCTTTAAAAGAAAGACCGCATTTCTATTAATGAGTGATTCTAATTTGGTTTTAATCAGAAGGGCTACTTTTCATTTTAAAGAAGGAAAACGTGATGAAGCCGTCTCAGAATTAGAATTAATGCTAAAAAAAGAAGTGCGAACCGCAAAAGGCTTCCAAGGCTATATTTCAATGCTTTCAAAAGATTCAGAAAACGAAGTATCAATCTTAACATTATGGGAAGATGAATTATCGTTCAACTCGTCTGGAATTATACTTTTAGCACCTGCGGTTAAGCGAATCTCGAATACATTAGAAAAAGAACCTATCTTTGAAAACTTCAAGCTATCCTCAACAGAAATGTATTTAGGAGCGCGCTAAAAAAAGAAAATGGAGCCTAAACGAAATAGACACTGGGAACTATGGCTCTCAGCAATTATTATAATCTTAGCTGTTTTCTTAATGTTTGCCTACTATAATCGCTGGTTCAGCTTTGCTGATCGAATAGGTCCGTTTCGCATTATTCACTACATTGCATTTGCTGGAACTCTTTACATTGCTTTTATGGTGATTCTATTTGCAGTACTAAAGCGCCGTTACCCCAACAAGTACAAGGTGTTATTGAGAACACACACATTAGGCAATCTCTTAGCGTTCCTTCTGATATCCCTACATTTTGCCGGTCAAGTTGGCCGTCCAGCAAATTTCTATCCCACTTTAGGAACAGGCTTAGCCTTGTATATGGCAATGGTCTCACTGGTTTCAACAGGTTTAGCTTTCAGATTCAGGTTATTCAGAAGATTTTCTCCAGGAACAAACAGATTTGTCCATACTGGATTGGCATTTAGCTTTTACATAATAATATTTGTTCACATTCTTCACGGATTAAACATAATTTAGCGCACGCATCTCAAGTCAAAATAGGCTATTCTTGATGAATAATCGCTATAGGCATAAAAAGTTACTGCTGTCAGCTCAAAACAAGACCTTTCCAATATTGACTGCGATGACTTAACTCCTAGCTCGTGTGCTTTAAGCTTTATAATACTTATATCAAGAATCATTAATCACCCTCTACAGAATAACAAGTTTCCTTGGAAAAAAGACAATAGAAAATTTATGGCTATTTGTCAAGAATAAGAATACCGAGATTAGAATGAGTGAAGAAACTAAGAAATTACTAAGTCCCAAAGGCGGATCATAACCAGCACGCACGCCAAATTTTCTCACAAACAATGCCTTTGAGAAAATAAACCTTTTCCTACGAAAATGGATTGACTTACATTTTCCTCTTGCTCTTTCCTTGAGCCGATGTAATTGTTTGAATTTTTGTTGATTACTTTTGTACCATTGGGGTCACAAATTTGTGGATAATAAACCCACAATAGGGCACCCCCCTCACACATATGGTCTCTGTTTGTGAAGCCTATTTTAACGCAGTATGTTTCGGTGATTTCTTCAAATGGAGTACAAATGTCCCTACTATGACAAGAACTAGCACTATTGCTACAACATAGATAAAATAAGGAACATTGTCTGGTTGAATAGGCACAACGATCTTTTCAGGAGTTCCCAGCACAAAAACACTTTCAGGGTTAATTAGATGTCCATCGGCTGTCAATAGGCTATTATTGTAACCTTCAGCCGTTACTTCATATCTATAAATCTCCTCCAATCTCCCCCCTTCATTAAACCCGTTTAAAGAAACTGAAAAAGGACCAGTTTCATCAAGGGTTAAACCTCTGCCGCCTTCCATTGCGACAGCTAATACTTCTCCGTTCTCTTTGTAATAAGTCACAAAGACGCTAAGGCTATCCATACTAACTGACCCAATATTTTCTACTTCACCTTCAACAAATAATGTACTGCCCGCTTCATGCGAATTATTTGACAATATCACAAGGCCAGGATGGTAAATACTCGCTGGAGACGTATTAATAACCAAATCATAGTGGTCAACTAATCGGAAGTTGCCTTGTTCATCAAATCTTGAAAACCAAACTGAGAAAGGGGACTTGTGGTCTGGTAATAGAACATGCAAATAACAAGGAGCAGCTTCAGGTAAAGAATCAGACAGATAAGAAGTACCAAGAATAGACCCCCGATGCATCATAGAACGTAGCAGTCACATTGAATTGTTGTGCTTCAGAACCGAAATTCTCAATTTCACCCACAACGAAGTAGTCACCTTTACTTACTGAAAAAGGAGAAAATCCATACGTCTGATAGATCGTTGTCGATAAGATATTGATATCTTCTTGAGCTTTCACTTCAGAAAAAAAACCAATGCAAAGCGATAAAGACATTATCAATAACAGCGAGATTAACGTTCTATTTAGCATTCTAAGTGCCCGTTTCTAATTCAAGGTTAATCAAATATAACATTTTCGAAATGAACTTAGGTAAATAATAGAACTATGGGCACTTCATTTATCAAAAATGCTTATAACTAGGCATCAATAAAAGGAAAAGTGAGAATGATATAAACAAAGTAAGTGAAAAATACTAACCCAAAAGCGGGTTACCGCCAATACATCATCAAATCGGTACCTTTCTAAAGTTGTAATTAACAGAAGCTCAATCGTATGTAACGTAGGATTGCTTTATTTAACATCTAGAGCACTGTATTATTGGCAAATGACCTAAAATTTAAACTAAGAGGCTACTATAGTCAAATATGAAATGAATTTTGTAGAATTCTTAGAATTTATCAGCGAAAATCCTGATATTATAGTTCTTAAAAGGCAGTTTTTTTTATATTACTTTGCGTAATTCGATTTGATACGCGATAACGAAGAATAGAATTAATGAGAAGATACTGTTACAATGCCTTTAACTTTATCTTCATGAAGCAACAAATTTCTATCAGATGTAAACGCGCTTAAGAACAATGAGTTTCCTCCTTTCAAAATTAGCCTGTAGGCACTGGTTTTATCCCATTGTATGGCAACATTAGCTGCATCTATGAATTGATGTTCTATAAGTTCTTTCATTACTTCAAGCGCTTTATTTCTGTCCAAGGCTAAAACCCAATTAAACTAAGTTAGCAAACATATTTAATTCTTTACAATCGCTTAATGCATTCGCAAAAAACTTCTAGTGGTGAGAAGATTTTTCTATAGCTAAGGAAAAAGTACACCTCATTTTAGGGCATCTCCTTTGTACCCAAGGCTCTGTTTTTGCACAATAGACAAACAAATGAAAAAATGAGCCGTTATGTGCTTTAATTAGCCAAGATGTTTATGGACAATTACAACGATGAGTAAAACAACTTATAAAAAGTTTAATAGTTGAGTAAACTCATGTTATTTGGTGATTCTTGCGAGAGAAGATGTCTCTCTTAGTAAAAAAAAAATTTGAAAGCGATAAAAAAGAAAATAACAGCCGAATCCAGAGATACCCTGATTTATATGAAGATTTTGATGAAGCCTTCATTGCTGTCGATTGGGATTTAACTATCATACACTGGAACAAGGCCGCCGAACGAGTTACAACCGTTAAAGCAAAAGATGCTCTGAAAAATAAAATTTATAATGTCTTACCTGAGATGATCACTGTTGACTTTGCCCCTCATTTAACTTTGCTTCAACAAGGAAAGCGAGCTCGTTTTATGATGAATACAGTCAGTAGAGAGACCAAAAAGCCATCTATTTTTGAAATCTCACTATACCCTTCTGAACAAGGCATCATTATTTTTGTTGAAGACAAAACTGAAGAAGAGAAAACAAAACGGTTGTCTGCTATTGGTGCAACTGCTGGTATGGTTGGTCATGACATACGAAATCCTCTGCAAGCAATTGTTGGGGACATTTACTTGCTCAAGGAATATCTTACTTCAATGTCCGAATCAGAAACCAAAAAAGAAGTTGCTGAGAGCTTAGACAATGTAGAATCGAATGTTAATTATATTAACAAGATTGTGCCTGATTTGCAAGACTATTCTCGTGCAATAAAACCGGAATATTCAGAGTTTAACTTAAACGATTTGATTTCATCCATTTTACAATCTGTTAGTCGCCAAAATAAATTAGAAGTTTTGTTGAATATCGACCCTGCATTTACTGTCACTTCAGACCGCTCAATAATCAGGCGAATCCTGACTAACTTAATTATTAATGCGATTCAAGCCATGCCCGATGGAGGTAAAATAACTCTGAGTGGCTCCAGAAAGGACAAAAATGTTTTGATTATGGTGGAGGACACTGGCACTGGGATTCCTGAGAGTATTAAGCCTAATTTATTTACGCCGATGTTAACGACTAAGGCGAAAGGTCAAGGACTTGGTTTAGCGGTTGTTAAGCGCCTAGTGGAAGCATTGAATGGAACTATTACTTTTGAAAGTCAAGAAGGGAAGGGAACAAAATTTGTTATTACGCTGCCTAATGATAAGAAGCTACTTTTAAGTAATAGAATAACCTGAAACTTTATGACTATCCATTTATAGAGCCAAAGAGAGACTATTCACTTGTTTATTCTGTTTCTCAAAGTTCTAACACCCTTTAACGCGCGCAGTAGAATAAGCCATATTAGCTTTAATAATAATGTATGAAAAGGCGTATCGATGTACGAGGTTTACATCTTCATTTTAATATCTATCATCTTTGAAAGTGGAGGCGGCATGCTATATGGGATCGCCGTTGGATTCGACCCCCTGTTGGTTTTTGCAACGACGCTCACGATAAATATCTTAACAGTTTTTGCATCCATGTTCGTGATAGATAGATTATTAAACTGGAAAAAAGGCTTGAGAAGTTGGCTTGAAAAAAGAACAGCGAGAGGTCAAAGACTTATCAACAAATATGCATGGATAGGCATAATAGCTGGGGTATTTGTGCTCTCGCCCATTCAGGTAGCAGTTATTAGTCGTCTAATATGCATTCAGCCAAACAAATTTTACCTACCATTAGTATTGGGGACAACACTTAGTGCTTTAGTATCTATGGGAATCGCATTAGGCATATTCAAATTAATACTAGGTTGGTAATAACAAGTAAGGAAAAGCAAATTCTCAAAATGGAATTCGATTATATGTACTCCTAAAGAAGAAAGAAGGTTTATGAACAAACGGGAAAATGAAAATAAAGCTTTTCATTTGCTTTAGTTACAAAACAATTATATTTAATAAAAAACGTATTTGTAGATACAACATTATTTAGTGGATTTGATGCCCAACAAGCTTAATAGTGAATTTGCAGGAACTGGAATATATTCGATTTTGAAACTTGTTCCTGTGGGCATAATTATTTTGGAAAATCCTTCGAGAAAAATCACATACGCTAATGAACGTGCGGTAGAACTCTATGGTACAAACCCACTGGGACTCGAAATGAAAAATTATTCAACGAAAATGATGAAACTGCTCAGAACAAACGGTGAAATTTATCCCACTGAAAAACTTCCAGCAAACCGCGCTTTAAAAGGAGAAAAAATCTTTTGCGATAAAGCAATAATCGAGCGAGATGATGGTTCAAGAATACTAATTTCCTCAACATCGGCTCCATTAACTGACGCGAAAGGCGAAATAATAGGTTCTGTTGCTATTTTTGAAGACATCACAGAAAAAAGTGAGCTTGAAGATAAACTCGCTTTGCATATGAAGCATCTAGAAACGCTTGTTTCTCAGCAAGTTGAACAACTTAAGAATGCTGAAAGACTGTCTGCTATCGGGCAAACTGCAGGTATGATTGGACATGACATAAGAAACCCCCTCCAATCAATTTGGAACGAAACATACTTGACCAAAAAAGATGTTGACCAATTACCTCAAAGCGAATGCAAAAATAGCATAAAAGAAAGCATCAAAAATATCGAAGAATACCTTTCTTACATAGACAGAATAGTTGCTGACCTGCAAGATTTTGCTAAAACTCCAAAGCCAACCTTAGAGAAGGTTGCGGTGGAAAAAATCATTCACGATGTAATTTCAAGCATGGATATTCCAGAAACTATACACGTTTCTCTTTTACTAGAAGATGGTTCTCTGGCACTTAAGACTGACCCAACATATATGAAGCGAATACTCACCAATCTGGTTTCTAATGCAATACAAGCGTTGGCAAACGGCGGAACAATATCTATAAAAGTGAAACGCACGGAAAATAAAGCGCTCTTAATTGTTGAAGATAATGGAATGGGTATACCTTTTGAGGTTAGAGATAAAATATTCATGCCTTTGGTTACGACGAAAGCTAAAGGTCAAGGTTTTGGCTTGGCAGTCGTTAAGAAATTGGCGGAAGCATTAAATGGTAACGTGACTTTTGAGAGTGAAATAGGAAAAGGGACACGGTTTAATATTGAACTTCCATTAAGCGGATAAACATTCCTGATTTTGATTAATACTCAAAAGTAACCTTCTAAAAACTTTAAGATCAGTGCAGGTAAAACGAGCTGTGGCTCGATAAAAAATTAGAAATCCTGTACTTTTAAATATCAAATGAAGCCTTCGACTATCCATAGATGAGCACGGTGAAAACACAAGTCTCCAAATATGAAAAAATGCTCAAACGGGAGAAAAAGCCTCTGCATACATGATTCAAATGTATTGTGAAAGCCATCACAAATGAAACGGTGAGCTATGCCCCAAATGTAGCCAACTCAAGGAATATTTTTGGTCAAATCTTGAAAACTGTCCAGATCAAGAGAAGAAAAGCTGTTGTGGCCGATGTGGCTTGCGTTGTTACCCGCTTGAACGAAGGGAAGAAATAATGGAAGTTATGGGTTACGCAGGTCCAAGAATGATTACTAGTCATCCTATTGTAGCAATACAGCATCTTTGGGACACCCGAATGGAGCCTGGGCAACTAAAGAAGAGCAATCAAAAACCTCTAAAAAAAAGAATTAACTCCTGCTAAAAGGCAAATCTTAACTTAGGAAAGCATTCAGCGTCAAAGAAATTTCAAGAACAGTTGAAAAAAATCGTTGAAAAGTTAGAAAACGAGGCCAAAAGACCTTAACTTGTTTTTTCAGATAGGAAGACTTAAAGAACAAGTCAACGTAAAGCTAAAGGAGAGAAAAAGACAGTCACGACTTATCAGTTTTGACTTTTCAATGTTTAGGTGAAAAAATATGAAAGATTTCAAATGCCCAATATGTGGTGCATCAACGGAAAAAGTTTGGGAAAATGCAACCAAAACAAAATACGGAATGAGATGCACGAAGGGCCACAAAAAAACAGGTGGCAAATCACATGATTCAATAGAGTACCCTACATTTCTTGTTCCAGCAGAAGAACTTGCCAAGTAAAGAGTACCCCAAAAAATATTTTTATACAAACATGACAGATGAATTACATCAATAAATCCACTAGCCCATCAAAACGAAGAACGAACATAAATTGCGTTTTTAGTTAAGGATGATTCTTTAAATTTATTGATAATCTGAGATTTTTATTGGCTTTCTATCTTGCAACGGTGCAAAAATTTTTGATAATAAAATAGTAATTGCAAATCCAAATTATAGACAAGAAATTCGCCTTTCTAAAAGCTTATCATTAGACGCCAGCATTAGGAATCAAGGAAAAAAAGAGCAAGCTATCCACGAGTATACTAAGTACTTTCGTTTTTTTGAAAACTTGTTTCGGTTGATTATAGATTCGTAAAAAGCCTTGTGTTTTTGTTTTAGAGTTTTCTTTTGGCTTTGCCAACGTCTTCTTTGATTTTTCCTTTAACTTTTTCTGCTTCGCCTTTAACCAAATTTTTCCGAAAAACATATATTATAAAAAAACCGAATTAAATTAGATGCTTTTTGATGTTTTCTTTTCAAATCGTATTGAAGTTAATAAATGACAGGACATTTGATCAGTGATGATTTCGTATAGACAATTAACTTTTTTTGATAACCGTTGTTATTAGAGTCGTGATTGCATGGCAAAACGTGTTTTAGACATCGTGGATTCGTTAAGATTAAGAATTATACGGTTGACTAGACGTAGAGGGCGAGAAATTAACATCGACGTGTTTGCTAATCCAGAGAAGTACTTACTACGGTTGCCAATAGAAAAAATCGTTGCGGACACAAAAGTGGACCCGGAAGCTATAGAGATGTACAAAAAGAAAATCGAAAACGGAGAGAAAATCGCGCCCTTAATTGTCGTTAAGCATCCAAAATTTGACGTTTACGCAGTTTTAGATGGTCACCATAGGTATTACGCTCTTTTAGAATCAGGAAAGAAAGAAGTAGATTGTGCCCTAGCCGGAGATTTCTCAAGTTTAATGTTTTACATGACTGAACAAGGTTATTTTCAACCAAAACCGCAAACGAAAGAAGAAAATCAAAAAAAGATTATCCATTTACACGAAAATGTCCAAGATTTTCTTCAGAATTTTCTGAAAGACCCAAACAAATTACAAAAACCCAAGAGAGAAAAGCAACCAAGTTAATCGATATTTCAGAATTTTTGAGCATTTAAAAATGTATCTTTGGGAGCATGCGAGAAAAAATTGTAACGTCCTCTATATGGTTTGAATGTTTACAAAAAAGTTGGGAAGCAGCTTCTGGGCTGCTAATTGTCTTCGTTTGATGTCATATTCTGCGTCCTGTTAGTAGTCTGTAAAGTATTATGAGAACGGCAATGACAAGGAGTACCCATACGATGGTGCCGAGGTTGAAGATGAAAAAGCCCAGAAGCCATAGCAAAACAAGGATCAAAGCTACTACGAAAAGAAAATCAAGTGCTCGCATTTTCAAAAACTCTATTTACCCTTAACTCGCTAGCCTATTTTAAGCTGTGTGACTGTCAATTAACAGTAACAGCTTTTTGGTGTCTTTAATTTACTTTCTTCTTTTTCGACTTCAAGAATCTATTTCGAATTTGGTCATAAAATTGGGCGTTTGACGAATATTTGGTTGTTTTTTACCTGACTTTTTTGTAGAACTCCTTTTTCTTTTAGGGTCCCGCAAATAATACACGCATGAAATAATCTCAAACCTCCTTATGCTCGATTTTCAGCAGCATTCCCAAAAAAAGGGCTGTTTGTTTATGATAATATGAAGCCTATGACAAAGCCAACGATTAGTCCTAAACCGAGTGGTAGAATACCCATAAGAAGTACCCCGTATTGAACTGCAATAGGACCATATGTGTCTGCAATGCTTTTTAATGCGTCAAGACTTAAACCGAAAAACCCAAAGTAAGCTACCACGACAAGTATAATCGCAGCTATAATCGCGATTTTTAGAAATTTATGAAATAGATAGCCAACGATAAGTCCGATGACAAATGGAATAATCATCAAGACTAATGGTGGAATACCGCCGATGGTTCCAGAGGTAATAAAATGAATAACTTGGTCTATAGCACCCAAAATTCACAACTCCAAACAAGTAAGGGGTGACTAACGCGACTATTAAACGCTCGTTGTTGTAGTCACGCAATCACAAAGTTAAGAGATTCAATAAAGAATTACTTTTTCCAAACTCAGAATGCTTAAGCTGAATCCAGATACATTTTAACAAATTTTAAGGAAACAACAAGTTATTTAAACAAATTTAAAGATACTTAATCTCGGTAATTAGAATGGAAAAAGAAGACCAAATTATAGAAGAATTAAAGAAAATTAGAGCTGCCCTTGAAAAACCACCAGCACCAGAACCTCCAAAAGGCTTTGTGAACGAATTCAAAGATTTCTTGTCGAAGTACAAGATTCTTGGCTTGGCAGTTGCGTTTGTTTTAGCATTGTATGTGGGTCTTTTGATTCAAGCGCTTGTTAAAGACTTTATTATTCCGCTTTTGGGCTTAGCAATACCTGGCTTGTCAAACTTGGCTACCTATTCTGTTGACGTTTTGAAGCAGACATTTGGTGTAGGCGACTTTTTAGTTGCTCTCATTACTTTCATTATAGTAGCACTTATTGTGTTCATTATAGTGAAAGTGGCTAAAAGAATGAAAATAGAATAAACCTATTTTCTTTTTTTTAACTAAAAAACCACAGGGAATTTTTGCTTTTTAAAAGCTTAAATTTGTAAGTAACAGAATAACGTTATCCAGGTTTTCATTGTGAGCACCCAAAAAGTTGATGAAGTTCTAGAAAAAACTTACAGGCTTACAATAAGAGTGGTCACTTTTCAAAAAAATGTGGCAATAGAAAATGTTAATGTTCAAGTTTCCAGATTGGAAAAAGAAGCGATAACACCCAAGCAATGGGCTGAAAACCTCAAAAATGGATCTCCTTTTAAAACCTTGATGCTCTCAATGAATACTGATAGTAATGGGACCGTAATAGCTGATCTTCCAGTAGGAGTCTATGAAGCTAAAGTCGAAAAGTACGGGTTAAGTAAAGTTTGCGAATTAACCCAAAACGTTGACGTTCTCTTTCTTGAACCGAAAAAGCATTGGTGGCAATAATTTAATACAGAGCACAGAAATAGACCAATTTAAGGAATAGTTGAACATGTGCTATCCACTTTTGAATCTGAATCGGCCAAAACCATTGTTATACTATATTGAAAAAGTGTATAATTAACCCCAATAACAATACGAGAGCCCAAATTAAAAAAGTGGGTTTCATAAGTTTCCATGTTTTGGCGCAACCGAGTTCTCCTAAAGGATGCAGTATCCATGAAACAATGATCACTAAACCCAGCGAAATTGCGGCTATTCCTAAGCCAACATGGAACCAAACGATTATAGATTGCAAGATAGACAATCCAAGGATGAAAGTGAGTTGTGTACTAAAAACAGGAATCATTGTATAAAATATTGTAATAAGGTTAAGTGCAAGCGCTAAGATGCTTAGAAAGCCATGCATTATGAGGTTTCTGGTTTTGGTCCTCATTCTTATTGGATAAACCCCTATTATAAGCAGGATTAATGCGATAATTTGAATAACAGAAACTACATTTCCTTGAAAGTCAAGTGCCATTATTTTAACCGCAGTTATTTTAAAATAACTGAACCTATCTATTAATTGTTTTATTCTTCCAAAAGGTGCTTAAATGGCGCTACTACGCCTTTTGAACCCAAAGCTTTTTCTCTATCTTAGAAACATGTGAAAAAGTTAGTCAAGAAAGTTTGACTAAACAATCCGGATTCAGATCAGAGGTTAGTCAAGGTTTCTTTACGAAAAAGCTTTAAAACGGCTGCGTCAACGGGCTATATTGATGAGAAATGAAGGTCTTCAATGCTGTCTTTTTGGTAAGCATCCTGTTTTCTGTTTTAATCGTTGCCTCACCCTCACACGCTTCTGGCGGACCTTCAGTGGGAGTCAAAGAGGGCGATTGGATGGAATACAACGTTAACATAACAGGCAATGCTCCACCAATACATCAAGGCGTTGTTGAAATGAGAATAGAAGTCATGCATGTTGAAGGCGCAGCGTTCCCAGCAAATTTTACTCTCAGGTTCGCTAATGGGACCTTGTCCAGTTCCATTTGGCAGTTTAATTTTACTGAAGGCAATGTTGGAGGTTGGATAATTATTCCTTCCATTCTTGCGCCAGGAAAGACTTTTTTTGATAACTTTTCCAAAACAGATAAAGAAATAACTATTCAAAGTCAAGAACGACAAACAGTGCTAGGTGCTAGCCGAACCGTAACATACGCAAACGACTCATATAGATTTAAAGAATGGGACAAAGAAACTGGCGTTTTTATTCGCTCTTCCGAAATTTTCAGAAATTGGAGTGCATATGTAAATTTAATTTCGACAAACCTGTGGAGGCCTCAAATTCTCGGATTAAATCCGACAGTGTTCTATATGCTAACATCCATAAGCGTAGGGTTGGCAGTTTTGATAATGTCTTCCGCAATTGTTGCTTTCCGAAAAAGAGGAAGAACTGAATGAGTGTTGCTGAGATTAATCTTGTCATGCAAACTTTTTGGACAGCTTTGATCTTAGTAAGTATGTGGTTTAGAAACAAAGGCAATTATCTTGTACACGGAATTATCATGATAGTTGTGGTTGGCGCAACGTTAATCAGTTTTTCTACTGTGCTGTTTATGACTCCCCCAAACAGCGGTTCCATGGAAATATATTTCAGTTCACCTTTGAAATTGGCCGAATTTATTTCGCATGCAATTTTATCAATTCCCGCGATATTCTTTGGAGTATGGTTTGTTGCCCTTTGGCGTCCTAAGTCAACATCATTTGCAGCCAAGAGCAAAAAGATAGCGCAAGTAACAGCAATTTTGTGGGTCCTATCCTATGTGGCGGGTGTTTTGGGTTTTTTGGCGGACTACACCTCTCTTTTTGGATAATGCACGTTGACAATAGCAGCTTTTTGGCAAATCCTGGAAGTTCATTTTCTGTAAATTAGGAGAGTGTCAGGTTCAGTTTTGTTTGGGGAATATTTTGTTTTCCAAAAACTGCCCGTTTGGAAGTTAAGTTGATGATTAAATAGTGTGCCTTGTACGCATTTTTTTGTTTCCTCATCAAGAATTCCTCTAATAATAATTTGATACCCCGAGGTAGGAGTGTTGGGTGAGGTTAATTCTAATCCATGTCCATCCAAACCTCTGCAGTTATCAAGGAGTTCTTTTAACACTGATATTGCTTCTTCACGTTTCAAACCAATTCCCACCTATCTCAAAGTAAATTCTCATAAAAACATTAGGCTTAGGTTACAATCTAAAATAGGCAACGCTCAAGGATTGTTTGAAATTGATGTTTTCAAATGTCAAACCATCATTCTAAGGATAACTTATTGATTATTTTGAGCATTAGATGATTGGGTGAACCCGTATGTGTAAGGGGCAAAATATTTATACATAAATAACACTGTTATACGTAATGAGCAGGAAGCATAAATTGAAACCTTGCCCAAGGACCAATCCCCTTATGCTTCCTGCCCATATAATTTTTCATACAATCATAATTTAATTTTTAATTAAAAAGACAATAACAAAATAGAGGGAATTTAATTAATCCCTAATCAATTAGGTTTCTAAGCTTGTGCGTTTATTTTGGCCAATTCCGATTTCTACTTCAGGAATCTTTTCTTTTAGCCTATTTTCTGCGATACATTCTGCTTCTTCTAAGATTTGCAATGCATCTGCACTTGCCATTATCGTATTTACCGGTGTATCAGCACCTTGGTTGGTCGTAGTTGTAACTATGTCTGAAAGAAGGTTTCCAATGTTTCCGAGTTCTTGGCTTGCTTCAGGAAATATGCTGCACATTTCAGAGCGGATATTATTTATCATGCTTTTAGCGGGGCTCAACACTGCAACTACGTCACCCAGTTCTGAAACCGTACTCAACCGCATCGACATACTTTGCATGGCCAGGGAAGCTTGTGAGAGCATTTTTTCAACTTTACGTATCTCGCCTAATTCTGTAGCAAGAATGTTTGCGCGCGCCGTATCCCTTTCTGTCATGGCTTTCACAACCCGCTTAAAAATGTCCGCATCACGAACCTCAAAACGTTGCACTGCAGCATCCAATGTCCTAGTCTGAGCGTCAAGACGTTGAGTAACCACGCCAATTTGCTCTTTGAGGTTTACTTGCGGCTTGGCCATGTTTTTAATCTTTGAAACAACATTAGGCTCTTTTTCTTTTTCCGTCCACCTGCTAATGAAATGGTTAACCAAATTAGTTATCTCCTAAGCTACACCTTAAACCTGAGGCAATAAAAGAGTGTTCTACCTTTAAAGTTAAAACGAAGCTCTGATAAATGCTGGTTTTTAATCTTCCCTATAAACATCTCAAGTGACTTAAGATTTGTTCTCCATGAGTTTTCTAATAAAGCATGGCACGGGGTGAGAATTTGTATTTATGCTCCATGGGGGCAGGTTCCCTTCCAAAAATCTTTTTTCGACCAGAGTCGTTTTAATTGCTACAATAGCAAGTTAGCAGCTTCTACGTTTCTGCGAAGTAGCCTGGAACGTGTTTCATATTTAACTCTCTTGTCCGTTATTGGCAACTCAAGGTCTTTAGCAGTCAACTCTAAAATTTTTTGAACAAGGGTTTGCGCAGCTTTTCCAATTTCTTCAACAGGCAACGTTTTTTCTTTTTCACAGACTCCTGTGCAGCAGGATGAAAATGGGAAGTTCAATTCCAACTCTATTGTGTTTTTCTCAAAATCAAAGTCCACGATTGTAAAGGGCTCTAGTCTACAAACTGCTGGACGCACCTCGTAAATCGCACATTCATTATTTTTCGTAAGAAACCAGCAGCCGTCGTCCTTTTTTCTCCGAATCCACGCAATTCCTGTTCCGTCGGGATGTTCCAAAAAATCCTTAAAACCTTTGGCTTCTATCTTTTTCTGTTCCTTTTTATTTACGTCGGGAGGCTGCATGCCGCAACAAACCCCGCAGTTTCTGCATCGAAAGCCTATTGAATCAGGAAAGACAACGTTTTCGAATTTCAAGGTAATTGTGAATTGGGCTGAATGGTTTATTTAGATTGCGTGGAAAAAATAAATATTGATTTGCTTGTGGTCGTTCCAGTTTTTATCTGGAAGTTTAGGCCTTTCAATGATCGAATCAGTGGAGCACTTAGGAACTTCTGTCAGTAAAGTGAAGCTACGATTGCAGTTACAGTTCCTTGAATGAAAGGAACTTTTTCTTGAATCTGAGCAATAAGCTGTTTTAGGTCTTCCTTGTCTTTCGCTTTTACTGCAACAATAACATCGTATGGTCCCAGAACCGTGTCAGCAGATAAAACCTGCGGAATCTTTCCAAGTTTTTCTTGAACTTCCTCTAAATTTCTTGGCTGCGTATTTAGGAACAAGAATGCATAAGGTTCTTCGGCGAAGGGTTTCCCTTCAGAGATGACTATTAGCGTTTGTGTTCGTTCAACCAGAACTTCTTGTGGAGTGATGTTTCTGATAGGATTAAACCATTTGTTGATGAATTCGTCGAGTTTTTTTAAGTCGCGGAATTGGATTAATATGTCGATGGGACCAAAAAGCAGGAAAACATCTTTTTTGGAAAGGTTCAGTTTTATCAGTTCGTCTAAGACTCTGTTGAAGGCACCTACTTTACAGGATAATCCCATGTAGGCTTTCATAAATATCCCTGAAAGTTAATAGCGATTTCTTCTTGATAAATATAGCTAATTGTTAACATTTAGTTATCTTTACTGTGTTGATTACAAGTAAGCGATACCACAACTGATTAAACTTTAAGTTCCACAAAAATGAAATCAGTTGATGAAAAGATAGCTATAGCAATTCAGGCATCTTTAAGTTTATAACGTATTTTAACAACCGTGGCATTGAGTAAACTCGATTACCATGCCAGCAAAAGTTGAGTTTAATCCCATAAAAATACAACGCCAAAAAAGAGCTATCGGCATAATCGCAGTTACTCTACTTTTAGTAATTACTGTTTTAGCCATTTTGCTTCATACTAATTTTATTATTTGGGTACTGGCCGATTTGGTTGTGGCTGGAGTCGCTAATTTGTTACTAAAAAGAGTGGGAAGAAGACCTCTATAGGCAATTTACCATAGAAGTGGAATTAAACGGAACCTAACTTTTTGGATGTAATCGTTGTATCCTTGCAGATTTTTGATAAGAAACTTTTCTTCTTCCCGTAACCTCACAGCGATTGCTATGAGGATGGGTGGAAAAACAAGTACCCCCCAAAACGAGCCCAACGCAATAGGTGCAAAAAGCAAGATTAGTAATGCTCCAGAATACATTGGATGGCGAACGACGCTATATGGACCTGTTGAAACAACTTTTTGAGTTTCGTTCACTTCAACGAGTACAGAGGTGTAGGTGTTCTCTTTAAAAACCAGAAAAATTATCAAGAGCCCAACTGCAACAAAAACATTCCCTGCTACACTCAGGTACGATGGGACTGTGGACCATTGGAAATGATGATCAAGAGAAGGCACCAGCAATAACAAAACAAAAAAAACGGTTATGATTGCCTGCGTAATTTTTTGGCTGCCTTGCTGTTCTGAGGCAGGACCCACTTTTAATCGACTTGCAATAAGGTTAAGGTCTTTCTTGATGAAATAGATGCTGATCGTTGTTATGGATACAACAAAGATAACCCAAAAGGTCCATGCTTGCCAATAATTCAATGTCCAGGCCGGCACAAATAGGGCAAGCCACAGTACAACTGCAAGGGTAGCTAATCCAGTAATCGCTTGCTTTTTAATGCTGAACTTTGGTTTGTCCATTTTTTTGCCTCGATAACTTGGGTACCTAACTTATTATGTCAATAGGCGAAGCTCATTAAAATAAATACATACGATGAATCAGGTTTAGTGAAACAAATCAATTCACTATTATTCCAAAAACCCTGCTTTCTCATCATTTACTGTCACGTTAATAGTTGCCGTATTGATTTGGCAAATCGTGACAAAATAGATTCCAAAAAAACTGAAATATTATCTAAAACTAAAGAAACTAACCGATAATCATAGTTGATATTTTGAGCGTTTAGATTCTTTCACCCAAAACTGAGGATCATCAACTTGAATAATTTGAACTTCACAAACATTATTTGGATTAGTGATTGCCGCTCGAAACTTTGTGGGTAACGCTGGGTCAGCTAAGAAAGCCATTCGTGAAGTTTCTAATTGCTCTGCGATTCGTTCAGCTCTATTGTTTGCGTAGCCGTGGTACTTTACGCTTTTACCTTCAATAATAGCTTTGTCGAAAGCTTCTTTTTTGCATTGGATTAGTTTGGCGCCATCTCGAATAAACCAGCAGTGAGTAATTGGAGAAGCCTTATTCATTACAATCGTTAGAAATACGGATGCCGATTGTTAATTAACGTTGTCACTGAATTTGGGATTTAGCGCCTCAGAAACTAAATTTGTTTTAAAGTCATCTTGGCGAAACAGAATTAACTGTAACTCCACTACTTTCGTGCAATTATCATCATAGGCGCTTGCAATTTCAAGTTAACCTACTGCGTTTAGGCTTAAAAAAGGAGCGTTTGTGCCTCAGAATTCGTATAACTGACATCATCGCTTGGACTACCAATCCTGGCTCCGACTGACGTGTATATCTTCATAGGCAACTTCTAATGCGTAAAGTTAAATAAAAATAATCCATTCAATAAGAATTTAAAAAAAAATAAAAACTTAAAGGGGAAAACAAAGCACATTTTAGACTATCTTAACTAGTCTGTGTTTTGCTCTGTTTTGACTTTTTTGCTTTTCGTTTTTCGTCGCGTTCTTTCTTAGTTAATGGTTTTTCTTTTTTCGGCATCGGGTTTTACTCCGAGAGTATCAATATAGCGATTACTGCTTTAATAACTTTTCAAAATTAAGTGTATTCCCTGAACGTGTGTCCGCATTTTGTACACCGCATAAACTGAGTTGACGCTTCATCGCCGCCTCTAGTCTGCACCTGCCAAACGAAAACCTCATTGTTTTCGCATTTTTCGCATTTCATCTTTATGGTCTGCATGGTCTTTATCTTTGAATCTTCTTCCGAAATTATCGTCATGAAGGGTTTCGGCGTATTGTTGTGTTGAATAACTTTGCCTGTTTTCGCTTCAGCTTTCTTGTCAATCGGCTGCTTGGTGTATCCACATTTTTGGCAAGACAATACAAACGAGTTGCCAACGCCTGTCTTTTTAGGTTCAAGGCGGCAACCGCAGGTTGGACAAAACTCCATTGAACAGAATTCCCTCACTTTACCTGCCATAGAGCATAGCAATAAGATATAAGGCTTATTTTACTGGTCACGAAAATTGTTATTGAAAAGGTCGCAAACCTTAACTAGAATATCCTATCCACATTCTTAACGCAAGGTAATAAAAATGCCGAAACAAGACACATCAAAAAGCGAGTGGCAAACCATTGAGCATGCATTAACATACTTAGCCAGAGCCGATAAGCTACCACATCGCACCGAAGGCGAAAAAGTTTTGTTAGAACAGATTCCGCCAAATGCAAAGCGCGTTTTAGATTTAGGAACTGGTGACGGAAGGTTGCTGGCTCTTGTAAAACTGAATAATCCATTTGTCGAAGGGGTGGCTTTAGATTTTTCTGACCCGATGATTGATCAAGCCAAAAAACGATTCGCAAACGAAAAGAACATTACAATTGTTAAGCACGATTTCGGCTTACCTCTGCCGGCATTGCAGCTGGGCCGTTTTGACGCGGTAGTCTCCAGTTTAGCTATACATCATTTGACACACCCACGAAAAAAACTGCTATATGCAGAAATATTCAACCTGTTAAATCCCCACGGCGTTTTCTGTAACCTCGAACACGTTTCCTCAACAATTAACCTTCACCTTAAATTTTTAGCCGCAACCGGTTTCACACCTCAAACTGAAGACCCTTCAAACAAGCTATTAGACGTCGAAACACAGTTGCAATGGTTGAGGCAGATTGGGTTTGTGGATGTTGATTGCGCTTGGAAATGGCTTGAATTAGCGCTTTTAGCTGGTTTTAAGCCTTAAAACTTTTTCAGGTTAAGCAAGCGACAGAAAGATATTAATAACAACATTGTAACTGAATTAATAGGAGTTTTATAAAAAACATGACAACTAATTCTGAGCAGATAGACTGGGGACATTGGATTATTCGTCTCATAGCCTTAATTATCGACGGAATCATACTTAGCATCGCTGCAGCAATACTTGGCTTTATCTTGGCAATTGCAACGCTATTTTCAGGCGGCTTCGGTTATTTCTTTGGAGGCCTTGGCTTTGTTTTCTTCTGGTTTATATGGGGAATACTAGCAGTGCTTTACTACACAATCTTTGATTCATCTTGGGGTGGAACATTAGGTAAGCGAATTATGGGCTTACAAGTTCAAATGCTAAACGGCGGCAAAGCCCCTATAGACAAAGCATTCATACGTAACATAAGCAAAATCTTCCCACTATTACTATTGCTTGACTGGCTAGTAGGAATTGCAACACCAGGAGACAAACGCCAAAAATATACAGACCGCATTGCAGGAACCATCGTCGTTCAAACTAAACAGGCATTTGGGATGGCATCACCTAATCCTCCACCACCGCCACCACCAGCATAAAAACTCTATTTTCTTTTTTTTCTTTTTATTAATTAAATATTCTTAAATTCTTCTATCCATTTTTTGAATTCGTTTTCACTTAAACCTCTTCCAAGTTGTGCGTCAAGACGTTTGCTAACCTTTCCGTCTTCAAAGAAAATAATCGTGGGAACAGCAGGAATATCAAAATCATCCCATAATGGATTATCGTAATCGTCTAGTAACACATGAATGATGTTTTCAAAGTGCATGCCTGCAACTTTTTTTTCGAAGGTTGGCACAAACCTTACACAGTAGGGGCACCAAGTGGAATAGAATATCGCAAGAACGGTTTTGCTTTTCTTTAACTCTGTGTTGAGGTCTTGGAGGTTGTTTACTTTGATCATATATTCTCTTGAAGGGAACGGTTTTGGGGTTTGATAAACATGCCGTTTTCTTCTCTCTTTGGGCGCAATCTCATAAGACAAGCAACAACTAAAATAATCAAAGTAACAGATGAATAAGCCAAATGAAACCGAAAAACTACAAACGTGGGTATCCCGTCGCAGTGCTCGTTGGAATCGAGCAGGACCATGCGGCATTGTGGCAGATTTTTAGCCAAGTTGCCAAACAACAACAAACCATTGCTCTAAATGGAGAGCGAAGAGATTCTAAAGTAATCTATAGCTTTCACGAAAGTATAATTAACGCATTAAGACCCGTGCTAAAAGAGGGCGTAAGAAGCATAGTTGTTGCTTCGCCATCCCGAACCAGTTATGCTCAAGACTTCCTCAGCCACATCAAAGGCCACCACGCATGGCTTTTGCAGGGCACAAACAAAGCATCCATCTCGCAGATAACGGGTTCTGCAAGTTCGCCATCACAAGTAGGTGCTTTAACAAAAACATCCAGCTTCAAAGAGTTAATCCAAGAAAACGCAGTAGAGGAAACAGAGAACTTGCTTGAGATTCTCGAGAAACGTCTTAACAAAACTGATGATTTGGTGTTTTTTTCGCTGGTAGAATCAGAAAACCTCATTCTAAACCTGCAGGCACCAGGAAAACCTCAGCCTGAATATCTAATGTTAACTAATGATTATCTTGCAGCGACCCGTCAAAAGAATCGAGTGAACAGGCTCATGCAGATAGCCGCGAGAAACGGGGTAAAAACACGAGTTATAGATGCTGAGTCGAACGCTGGCAAACGCTTGACGCAATTGGGTGGAATTGTTTGCTTGGCAAAACGCGGCTAACGGTTTAGAGAAAGCCTTCGTGTTTTAACTCCCCTATGGAGATTTTGCCTGTATGCAAAGCAGTAGCTACCAAAGCACCTGTAACTCCAAGTTTTCTCAGTTCAACCAAGTCGTTCATGTCTCGGACTCCCCCACCAACATAAACGTCAACGCCAACCTCCGTGATTACTTTTTTGACGAAATCAACGTCTACTCCTTCACCGCTGCCAACCCGAGCTAAATCCAAAACAATCACTTGGGAAACACCCATTTGCTTGAAGTCTTGCAGTAGACATATAGGACTTTTGCATCCGTCAAACCCCAATTTAACAAGAATTTTATCGCCCTTCAAATCTAAACTCACAACAACACGGTCACTTCCAAAACTCTTGACCGCTTCCCCAATGAAACTCTCGGTTTGCAAAGTCTCTGTTCCTATAATAAGCTTGGAAACTCCACTATCCAGTAACTTTTGGGCTCTTCCTATACTTGTTACACCTGCATCAGCCAATAATCTGAGACCAGTTTCGTTATTAATGTTTTTGAGGGTTTGAAAATTGGAAGAGCAATCGATAATGGCATCTAAATCAGCCACATACAACTCGTTAAAACCAAGTTCCTTGAACGCTTTAGCTACCACTACTGGTTCTATTGATTTAACAAGGTTGCTTTCTAGCGGCTTATACTCGTTTCTTTTGCCCCTAACCGCGTGTACAACTTTGCCTCCCAAAACGTCAATTACTGGGATAACTTTCAAACTAAAGCACCGACAGAATCAAACTCTAACACATACAAAAACCTAACCTTTCTTAACAAATACCCTTTAACCGAACTGAATAAAGAAAGGTTGCTTTTTTCACAGGAAAACTTTAAAGGCACCAACAAGCCGCATCAATATGACCTTACGTGAAGCTGCTCATAAGTCCCATGAATGAGAAAGAAGCCTTAGAAGCTATTGCTGGAGGCGCAGATATTATAGATGTCAAAAACCCCATAGAGGGCGCTTTGGGAGCGAATTATCCTTGGGTTATCAAGCAAATAAAAGAAGTAACGCCCAAGAATCTTAAAGTTAGCTGTACATTAGGCGAGGTTGGGAACCTTCCAGGATCAGTTGCGCTAGCCGCACTTGGTGCAGCATCGTTGGGCGTAGATTACATAAAAGTGGGTCTTTACGGAATCAAAACCCCCGAGGAAGCCATTTTTCTTTTACAAACCGTCAAACGAGCAGCCAAAGAATGCAACCCAAAAATCAAAATTGCCATTGCCGGCTACGCTGATGCAGAAAAAATCGGCGCAATCAACCCGTTGCTCATTCCCGAAATAGCACATCAAGCCAAAGCGGATGTTGCCATGATCGATACCTCAGTTAAGGACGGCAAAAACCTCTTTGACCACCTCACAAAAGAGCAATTAAAGAAATTTGTGGATTCAGCCCATTGTCTTGGTTTGGAAGCTGCGTTGGCTGGCTCATTGAGAAAACAGGATTTACCCATCGTGTACAGTTTAGGCGCTGACATTGCTGGGTTAAGAGGCGCAGCCTGCACAAACAGCAATCGCGTCACGGGACAAATCAACCGAAAATTGGTCAGCGAATTGGTTGAGGTCGTTCGGCAAGCAGAAAGCCAGGTGTGCATCAAGAGGGCTTAGCTTTGCTACCTAAAGGGTTAAGCGAAAAGACTGTTTTAGCTGAACTAAAAAAGATGCATACTCTCGACGAAGGGTATGCTAATGGTAAAATCCTATGTTCAATGTGTACCAAACCCCACCCAATAGCTGAAAAAGCCTACCGAATGTTTTTTGGGTCAAATTTGGGTGATTCAGGACTTTTTCCTGGGAGTGCACAGATAGAAAAAGAAGTTATTAACCAACTTGCTTCTCTTCTTCATGACAAAAGCGCAGTTGGCTTTGTTGTATCAGGCGGCACCGAAGCAAACCTGATTGCGTTGTTAGCAGCAAGAAACATGGCGAAAATCAATCAGCCTGAAATTGTTCTGCCTGAGTCGGCTCATTTCTCTTTTACTAAAATCTGCAATCTATTGAATCTCAAACCTGTGTATGCAAGCCTAGACAATTCTTTCAGGGTTGACCCGTTAATCGTTGAAAAGTGCATCAACAAGAACACCGTTGCAATTGTTGGAACAGCTGGAACTGCAGAGTTAGGCGTAATTGACCCCCTTGATAGACTCTCGGAAATTGCGTTGCGGCATAATGTTTACTTGCATGTTGATGCTGCATTTGGCGGTTTAGTAATTCCCTTTCTGAAGAATACAAAGCCAAGCTTTGACTTTAATTTAGAAGGCGTGCGATCTGTCACCGTTGACCCACACAAGATGGGTATGGCGGCAATACCGGCAGGCGGAATACTCTTCAAAAACGCCCAAACTCTGGATTTTATAAAAACTGAAACACCTTACCTAATCGACAAGGTCCAATATACCCTCGTTGGGACAAGAACTGGAGCCGCAGCAGCTTCCGCTTGGGCAGTGCTTAAAGCATTGGGCGTGGAAGGTTTTCAAAAGGTTGTCGCAAACTGTATGAAAAACACAAATTTTCTCGCTGACTCCATCAAAAAGCTCGGTTTTAACCTTGTCACCGAGCCATCTTTGAATCTGGTTGCTTTTCACTGCGAGAATACAAAGGGTGTGGTTGGGAAATTGAGGGAGCGTGGTTGGTTTGTTTCCTATGTTCCGCGATATGATTGCGTTAGAATCGTTGCAATGCCACATGTAAAGAGGCGGCATTTAGTTGCTTTTTTGAAGGATTTATGTGAAATCGAAAAGCTTTAAGGCGTCTTTAACGTACCAAACGAATCTTGAAGGTTGACGATTGAAGGTTATCGTTTACGAGCACGTTTCAGGCGGAGGATACGCCGAGCAACCTATTCCACCTAACGTTTTAACCGAAGGATTTAGTATGCTTCACTGTGTCGTTGCAGATTTTAAAGCTGCAGGAAACGAAGTAACCGTTTTAATGGATGCCAGAATATCAAAACTGAACCCGCCCATAGACGCCGACTGCATAGTACCAATATTTTATCCTCAGGAACCAGCGAAATTCATAAACAACATCGCAAAAATCAACGACGCCATCTATATCATTGCCCCCGAAGCACGACAAATCCTGCAATCATTTGTTGAACTCGCTCAAAAAACAGGAAAAATCTCACTCAACAGTGAATCCGAAACAATAGGCAAGGTTGCAGATAAAGCGGACCTGTACAAACATTTGCAGGAAAACGGTTTTCCAACGCCAAAAACATTAATCTTTACCTTTAAGGACAGTTTAGCAGAAGTAAAACAAGCCATCAATCACGAGCTTAATTATCCCTTAGTCTTCAAGCCAGTGGACGGTGTGGGATGCGGAGGATTAAGTTTTGTTAAGGAAGAAGCTCAAATACAGAAAGCAATAGAAAAAATAAAGTCTGAATCAAGTAACACACGTTTTATGGTTCAAGAATTCATCAATGGTGAATCGGCAAGCGTCAGCTTACTGTCCACCGGCAAAAAAGCAATGTCGCTCAGCTTAAACAAGCAAAACATAATTCTTGGGGATCCCGAATCAGCTTCAAGCTATGAAGGTGGTATTGTTCCGTTTGATTATTGGTTAAAACAGGACGTATTCAAAGTTGCTGAGAAACTTGCTGAAACCTTCTCTGGTTTGAAAGGTTACGTGGGGGTTGATTTTATTTTAACTGAACATAAAGCTTGTGTGGTTGATGTTAACCCAAGGTTGACCACGTCCTTTGTGGGTTTACGTAAAGTTGCTAATTTCAATGTTGCTGGCGCGTTAGTGAATGCTGTTTTGAAAGGCAAATTGCCAGTTAAACCAGAAAATCGCGGTGTTGTTTGCTTTTCGAAATTAGAAACCCCAAAACCTTCTCTCAGTGTTTTCCAAAAATCAAGTAAGTTGGAAGATGTGGTTTCTCCCCCTTTTCCTTTAGAAGATGAATCAAAATCCAATGCACTCGTAATTGGACATGGAGAAACCTTGGAGATTGCAAGATTGCATTTAGAAGAAGCTAAAAAGCACTTACTCAACACTCTATCTTGGGGCTAACAGTTTGGTTGATGCGTTAGGTTATGATATTGGTGGCGCCAACACTAAAGCAGTACTTGTCACAGTTAAAAACGGGAAGCTGGTTGATTCTGAAGTAGCGGTTGAGTATTTTCCAATCTGGAAGCAACCTGAAAAACTTGTTAGTGTTCTTTTAACTCTGAAAGAGCGGTTGGGCGCGAATGGGTTTAAAGGTGTAGGCGTAACCATGACTGCTGAATTGTCTGACGTTTACCAAACAAAAAAAGAAGGAGTCAACCACATTTTAGGCTGCACCAAGAAGGCTTTTCCTAATATGCCAATTTACGTATTGAATGCAAACGCTCAACTAGAACCCCTTGACATCGCCGTTCAAGAGCCTCTTGGGGTCGCGGCGGCGAATTGGGCAGCAACTGGCTGGATAGTGGCTAATTATCTAAAAAATTGTGTCGTGGTTGATGTGGGAAGCACAAGTACCAGTATAATTCCCATAGCAAATGGTAAAGTTGTGGCGCGTGGCAAGACTGATTTGGATAAGCTCATCTATGGTGAACTCGTTTACACAGGAAGCCTCAGAACCAATGTGGCAGCAATCGTGCAATCAATCCCAATCAAACAGGGCCTTGCCGGTGTCTCGTCGGAACTTTTCGCGTTATCAGGTGATGTACACTTAGTCTTGGGCAACATTACCGAACAGGATTACAATAGTGAAACGGCTGATGGGCGAGGAAAAACCGTTCCTGGAGCAATGGCTCGATTAGCTCGAGTGGTCTGTGCTGACGCGGAAATGTTGACTAAACATGAAATCTTCAAAATGGCACAGTTCATTTATGAAAAGCAACTGCGACAGATTGCGGAAGGCTTAACCAAAGTTTACTCTTACACAAAATCGCTGACTCAAGATAAGGTTCCAGTAGTTGTTACTGGACTTGGAAAAATTTTCCTCGCACGGAGCGCTACTGAAACGCTTTGCGTAGACGCGATTATTGATTTAGATACCTTATTACCCAAAAAAGCCGTTTTGGCTACACCTGCGTTTGGCGTTGCATTAATGATGGCAAACAAACTTGAAGGGGAAACCGCCAAATGAAAGCCACTGTCATTAAAGTTGGCGGCAGTTTAGCTCTGTACCCTGAAAAGCTAAGAGCCTTATGTGTAATGTTAAGTGAAGTCTCCAAAAACCAAAGGTTGATTGTGGTTCCTGGAGGCGGCGAATTTGCTGACGTCGTTCGAAGTTTGGATAAGAGGATTTCTTTGTCAAGTAGTGCCTCGCATCGAATGGCGATTTTAGGTATGGACCAATATGGTTTGCTTCTTTCGGATTTGATACCTAACTCAGTAATCGTAAGCAAACTTGAAGAAATAAAATATTTTTTAGATTCAGGCGGATTGCCCGTTTTCTTGCCCTCGAATTTATTGTTAGGCGAGAACGTATTGGAGAACTCTTGGGATGTTACATCGGACTCAATTGCACTGTTCATTGCAGGCAAGCTGGAGACGACAAAGGTTTTGTTGGTTACAGATGTAGACGGGATTTACATGGAAGATCCAAAAACCAATTCAGAAGCTAAATTGATTAGGAAATTATCAGCTGGTGAGCTTTTAGCTATGAACAAACGGACAAGCGTGGACAAAGCCTTGCCTAAGTTGCTTTTGCACTCGTCCATTGACTGCTTCGTAGTTAATGGGTTTTTCCCTGAAAGGATTGAAGCTGTATTGAATGGTCAAGATACCCTTTTCACTTTGATTAAAAGCGGTTAATTATAGTTGTTTTGCTTTGACCATTAGCCTAAGGGGTCATCAATTTGCTAATGTTTTTTTTTTGAAACATTGAGTTAAACAAATAAGTAAAATATTTTGTATAAAAATAGAAGAAAAAAGAAAAAGGAAAATGGAAGTTTTTGTGTTTAAATCTTTTTCTTATCTAATACTTCGCGGAAAGTCTTACCGCAGCATTCATAGAGCGCTATGGTAAGTTGTGTCCGTTTGCCTTTTTTGTCTGGTTTTCCAGCCATCTTCCAGGTTTTCTTTGCAGTTTTGACATCTTTTGCACATATTGGGCATTTTGCCATGGTTATTCCTCTAATGGGAACGTATCGTATGTATGGGTTTAAAACACTTTCTATCGGTTGCCTGTTAAATGGATAAAATGGGGCTTTTTTTAGGCAAAAACATGTTGAATTTACTATTTTTTATTGAAAAAAGTGAGTCCTCAGGGGCGGATTGCGGTGGGCAAATCAAACCCCTGAGTCTATATGATGTCAAGTTCTTGTCTAACTAGTATGAATCTAACGATTTTTTTCTTTTTTTCTCATTTGAGCCATTTAAGAACGGCAGGTTTATTTCGTTTCCCTGATCCCTGTTTTGTTTTAGGATGTCCCATAATAAATGGAACCATCATGCTGTGGTTTTCAGGAACCCCAATTTTCTTTAGTGCTTCGGGATTGTTGTTTAGGAAGTTAACGAACCCCATGTAGCATGTTCCAAGTCCTAGTTCGTAGGCTTTTAAAAACATGTTCTGAGCTGCAAGTACGCTATCGAGCAAATTCAAGTTAGCCCATTGGTCATCTTTTTCGCTACATATCAGTATGAGTACTGGTGCTTTGTAGCATACAATGTCTTCTTTAGTAGAGAATTGTTTAGCTAACGGAGGCATATTTTGTTGAACCAAAAGCTTGGTTTCATCTGAGACATATTTGATTAGTTGTTTATCTTCGATAACTATGAATTTCCAAGGTTCTCTATGCATTCCACTTGGAGCCCAAGTACCCGCTTCGAGGACAGTTTCAATTTGTTGTTTTGAAACAGGTTCATCTGTGTAAGCTCTAACGCTTCTTCTGCCTTTAATACAAACATCGAGTTCCATAAGTTAATTCCCATTTATTGCAAATGATTTTGGGTTTATAAAACTTTATAGCTTTTTTTTCAACTTTGAAGTTAACTGTTTTTTGTAGAGAGTTAAAAGAATTATGATGTTTATGATTATAAGATAGATGGGAAAAGCATATGCTGAAAAAGTCCAATATGTAATAACGACCAAACTTGAAGATGCTCCAAATACTCCTATTATGAATGGCCAAACAGATTCAGTTTCAGGATTTGTCAATGATTTCTTAAGTGTGGGTATTGATGCCAATGCATCGCTACCTATAGCAAAAACGATGGCGACATTAGGTTCCTTGGTCAGCCACCACATCACAAGGGCAAGACCTGACAGCACACCGCAGAAATAGTCAAAGGTTGAAAGTTTCCAATAGGCCTTCTTTGCAAAGAACGAAGCCGTGAAAATCATAAGAGGAGAAAAACCAGCCATAAACACTGGCAAAACAGCCCAGCCAACACCGTTTGAAAGAGACGCAGCCGCAGCAATCAATGGCGCAATAGACCACATGAGCCAAGTCACGCGGTTAGGCTTGGTGTTTCCTGTAAACATCGACCGTATGTAAACTAATGCTGCAGTCGTCGACGCAACCGCCGTGGCGAAGACGAGGTACTCGTACATATGCAAACAATTAGCGTTTGCAAATATAAGCAAATTATCACAAACTGCATCTTTTTTGAATTAGGGTAAGTTTTGGAATTAATCTAGAAAAATTTCTTAGTAGCCGTTTAGAATCTGACATTATAGAGGTTGCTAAAGGCTCTAAAATTACTCCTAAAAGTTTTTTCATTTTAACCTTCTCATTAATGACTACGAGCCTCTTCTCAAAAGTGCAATATTTCATCTTCGGTCTTACACAAGACCTTTAATTGAAACTTAATTCTGAATAAGTATTTGTAGCAAGTAAACGTTTTATAAAAAAACCAAATTATACCTCCGTTGTGAAATAAATAGCTAATATTTATGACGCTTTCTCAAATATGTCTACAAGCATAGTCAACGCTTTGCCTTCAATCCTTTTTGCAATCACAGTTATCATCATTGGCTTTGTAATCGGCTATTCGTTGGCAAATTAGCAACAAACTATCCACAAAATTGGGTTTAGAAAAGACATTTGATAAAACAACTGCTGGCGTTTCTTTCAAATCATCTGGTTTAGACCTCTCCAAAATCATCGGAGGATTAGTGACAGCATTCATAACGGTCATAGGAATAGTTCTAGGCATACAAATGCTCAGCATAGGTGGCACAGTCGGAGAATACTTTATTTCGATAGCAAGTTATCTTCCAAGACTCTTGGCCGGCGTAGTAATCATTATCTTTGGATTAATACTAGTGGAATTACTTGCATCATTCATTGGAAACATGCTAAAACCAATGTTCCCAACAACAAAAGCAAACATAGCGGATATGCTCAAAAACCTGCTTCTAATCGGATTAGTGGCTTTCGTATTACTCACAGCTCTCAACATCATGTTACTCTCAGGAAGCATAATCTACTCGCTAATACTTGGATTTGTAATTATAGCAGCTGGCATCGCCTTAACAGATGGTTTAATGAAATCATTAATCGACGACCATGAAGAGTTTAAAGCAGTCGCAGGATACGCAAAATTCGTGCTATACAGTATTTTCCTAATAATTGGCGCAGGAGGAATATTCGCTACATTCCCAGGAGTCACAAGCATCATAGCCAACATCTCGTGGGGTTTCGCAATAGCCTTAGGAATTATGCTAATCCCGATAGCTTATGCCTTAGCAAAAAAGATGACTAAAGAATAGATACCATCAACTATTTTCTTTTTTTTAATAATAATAGATAAATTCCGATTTTGTTTAAGCGAACAACAAAACGCTAATTCTAATTGCCGATTGCATAGAAAATGATTGCTCATTTAGGGACTTTATGCATAAATCTTATGTGGATTTGTTTGACTTTTAGCTATTGAGTTGGCAAAACGAAAACAGAAATAGTTAAATTACGTTTTGCGCGAAAGATACCCAGCCAAAGCTATTATGATAAGTTTCCATGCTGACCAGATAAGCCAAGCAACGTTTGGCTCAAAAATAACCTCCAAAGCAAGCACGCGATTCACTACAGAAACGGCAATAATCAGAGGCGGTGCCCACTTTAATTTACTCAACAACCCAAAGACAGAAACAGCATAAACCACCGCGTAGCCTAAAAGAATGGCGCTTGTTATCATAACGGCGCCATTTTTTCCTGCAAAACTTGCAATCAAACCACCGTATACTGACAGCTCTCCTAATGAAGGGTCCCACAGAAAAAACGCCGCAGCTAAAACGTCCCCAGCAATGTTGAATATGACCAGAAATATCAGAATTTTGGTAATTAAGCTAGCATAATTTGGCTTTGAAGTTTTGGCACCCATGACTTACTTTTATGTCCCTTTTCTCTATTTATCGCTTGTCTCTACTGTTAGCCAGCCATTAGAAAACCCTTTCTCCAGTTCACATAAAACAAACTGTTAAAAAAAAAATAAGAGCATTCTCCCTAAACTTCAAGAATTTAAATACAACTTAAGCAAATTGAAACGCGTGGAGTAACGGAAAAATGAAATGTTTGCTAATTGTCTACTCTTACCATCACAACAATACTCTAAAAATAGCGGAAGTCATGGCAAAGGCGCTTGAAGCAGAAATTAAAACGCCCCAGCAAACAAACCCAGAAGAAACCCAAAAATATGACTTAGTGGGGTTTGGCGCAGGAATTGATAGCGGAAAACACTACAAGGTGTTGCTTGACTACGCCGAAAAACTGCCCCAAGTAGACAACAAGGACGCGTTCATTTTTTCCACTGCCGGAGTAACAGGAGAGAAAAAACTATCCAAGGACCATTTAAAGCTTAGGGAAAAATTGGAAGCTAAAGGATACCGAATAGTTGATGAATTCCAATGCAGAGGTTTCAACACAAACGTTTTCCTCAAGTACTTTGGAGGTATGAACAAGGGTAGGCCCAATGAAGAAGACCTCAAACATGCGGAAACCTTCGCTGAGAAGCTGAAATGTTAAACCAAACTAAAAACGAAAAGTTTGACAAACTTAACTTTTAAAATGGGTATGCGTGTGCAAACCGTAATCAGGTTGGGCGCGTAGCCTTTTGTATAGATAGCCAATAATTACTCCAACAAAGAGAAACCTTGGTACATTAAGCATTGTACCGAAGAGGAAGTAATAAAGGGCATCACTCGTCCCAAAACTTGCGGGGGCTTCCAGTAGGATTGTGCCAATGACTAGGGCAATGATGCTTAGTATTACGGATTTTAGAATTGAATTCTTTGTCGGAATCTTTTCAAAAAAACGAAACAGGAAAAAGCTGACAAAGAATCCGATAATTAAACCAGCAGGCAAAGAACCGACCCAAACCGTTTCCGCGCTCCATCGCGCAACTCTATAATCCGCTGCGAAGGGAAGAAGGGAAGTTGCGATGGAAATTGTCCAGAAGGCTAATCCGCCCACGATCGCCAGTACTACTATTTTTCTCCAGATATCTTTTGATTGGGCTATCTTTTTTCTCCCTCTTACTTAATTATAGTCTTTCTATTTCTGTTCCTTAACTGCCATAATCAAAAGCCATACAGTAAGAGCAATTTCCGCAATGAAGCTGATCGCATTTCCTGGATAAGCTAATATTTTGTAGTCAGGGAGAAGGAAACCCTGTAAAAACCAACTCATGTTGCCGAAGAAATCAAGGATCAACAGTAGACCTAAAAATTTAGGAAGGAAGCTCGATTTGTAAACTAAGTATCCAAGGGGAAGTAGCCAAGCGCTAAAAAATATCTGGGCGATTAGAAAGCCATTTGTGTATAGATTGAGAGATGACATTGCCATGGCTTGCAGTTGCCCTGTTTGAAATACGCTTAAGTAGTTAGCGCCGCTCAAAAACTGAAGGGCGGCAAATAGATTTAGCGCATTAAGGCACTCTACAGCGACACCGCCCAAGTTTAATACCAAGAGCAGCAAAGCCAAGTTTTTGTTTACCGGTTTTAATAACACGTATAGTGCCCATGCCGCTAAAACAAAAAACACTGCAGATACTAGCTCAGTTATAAAACCGAATCGGAATAGCCCCTGAGAAGATACAATATTATTGGCTGTGGTTGCTGCCTCTCCGGATACAATAATATTTCCGCGAATATACGAGGCTAAGACTGTAGTTAATATGAAAATGAGATAAAACAGTCCCGCCATTCTTGCGGTCTTGCGTGGTGATAGATCTGCGATCTTCTGGCGGATAGAATTTTCTCCTTCAATTGACATAAATGATAGTTCGGCGGTTATGCCTTATAAAAGTAATTGGCAAGGTGCTACTTGTTACAAGAGCGCTGACTCTACTGCTTCATTGGGTTAAATAAGGCATCTTCAAAGAATGACTCCACGAATTCACTTCTTGAGCGCTTTTGTTTTAGAGCTTCTTTTTCTATTTTCTCTAATATACGTTTAGAAAGGGCTATGCTTACTGGGTGTTTGCGATAGTCAAATTTTCTTGACCTAAAAGGGACAGAGGATCGGCAAACTCAACCGTGGGAAGAGGTCTTATGATTCTATCGTTTCCCTGACTTGATTGCTTAATGCTAAGTCCAAGCAGAGTCAACATGCGACGGGCGCCGATTTAGCAATCTTTCCTTACTACGCTTCAAGGGTACCCCCTTTTTTTCTACAAATCTGTAGAATTATATGCTTTCACATATCGGGCGCTTTCTAAGCCCCTCAAAGGCATCCATCTCGCGCGATAGCAATAACTTATTGGCATTTTAGAAAACCACTTATCCTGTAATATCCAAAGGAAGGGTGAGTACAATCATCCGTGGGAAAAGGTCTACTTTTTCAACGAATCCGGTTTTCGATCCCTAATTAGCATCGAAACTAAGAACAAAGAAATGAGCAAAGGCAGAATTGTGATGCTGTCGAATTCTGGTACGGTTGGACTTGGTGAAATGGAAGTTGCTTGTATAGTTATGGTCTGTGTGGGACTCCATGCACTTTCTCCATCGGCAAGAACACCAAAAGCAGTCTGAGAAGGAACGAGAGGATCATGACTTGCTGGTTCTTGCGTGTAATAGTATCCATAAATGGCTAAAACTTGCTCAAGTTAGGCTTAATTTCAGGGTAATTGGTGGTGCCGAGGGCAGGGTTTGAACATGCGACGACTCGGTCTTCAGCCGAGCGCTCTCCCAGGCTGAGCTACCTCGGCACATAACCCGGGATACCACATCAAAAGTAAAGCTAGGTATTTTAAATGTTTCTGATGATTTTTATGCTTAGATTCCAAATAACGCATAATGGTTCATAATGAGATAACCCGTAAGTGCGCTGCCCAAAAAACATGCGAAGATTAGAAAACCGTCATGCTTGTGTTCTTCAAAGCGGTGGTTTTCATTCATTTGAATTCCCTATTATCGTAGTTTATGTGTTTGATAAGTAAAGGTTTTATGAAGGAAAACTATGTATTCACAATCCCCAGTTAGGGGCCGTTAGTCTAGCTGGCTAGGACGTCGCCCTCACGCGGCGAAGATCACCGGTTCAAATCCGGTACGGCCCATTTTCATAGTTATTTTGCTTTAAATTTGATAAAAAATTCCATTTGCGCGTTTGATAATTGTGGATTAATTTACTAATTGCTATATGTGTTCTAGTGAAACAGCTTTAGTAACTACGGGCCCATCCCCCTTGAGGTCTGAGTCCGGTAGAGACCCAAACCGCTTTAGGATAGAATCCATTAAATCATTAATACTTGAATTTTGCGTTTGCGGTTAGGATGGCGATTTCGTCTTCGATTCCTTCGAATATGTGTTGGAATGCTCTTTCCTTGAAGCCTCTTCTCTCGGCTGATTGATTGTCGTTTTTCACCGTTTATCTCCTGATTTGACGGTGATACTTGTTTTAAAGAAAGTAACGCTTATATTTAAGTAACACCTTTTTTAAAAATCGTGTTACTGGAAAACAGGGGCGAAAAGGAGAACAAAATATGCACATACCTGATGGATATCTGACCCCATACGTCTTCATACCCGCATTTATAATAACTATAATTTTCTGGGCAATATGCCTCAAAAAAGTCAAACTCACCGAAAAACAAGTCCCTATAATGGGCTTGCTAACCGCTCTTTTCTTTGCGGCAATGATGATGAATTGGCCTGTCGTTGGCGGAACCACTGCACACTTGCTTGGCGGAGCCTCAATGGGTCTAATACTTGGACCTTTCGCAGGCGGCATCTCAGTAACCATAATCCTAGTCTTACAAGCTTTTCTTTTTGGCGACGGCGGATTAACCACTCTTGGCGCAAATGTCTTAAACATGGGCATAATCGGCGTACTCGTGCCCTGCGCAATATTCTGGGTACTAAACAAATTGGTTGGAACAAAAGGCAACAAATTATACGCTATTATTTTTGTTTCTGCGTTCGCAGGTGACTTACTCGCGGCTGTTGCGGCAGGCACAGAACTTGGTCTCTCTCAGCCAGTGTTCCAGTATGGACTAAATGTAGCAATACCCGCCATGGCATTGAATCATTCCATAATAGGCGTAGGTGAAGGCATCATAACAATGATTCTAGTAGGCACATTGCTGAAATTACGGCCAGATGTCTTGCAGCAAAGCCCAATCTTAAAACGACTCTCTTTTTTCCAAAACGAGGAAGATGCTAAGGAGTGAGATGAAAAAGTTGGCGCCAATATCTACCAAAAAAACGGTTCTAATCGTGCTGACACTGGCTATGATCTTTGTTTTGGTCGGTGTCTTCGTGTTGTCTTTCTCTTTTGAAACTTTGGATAAGCAAGCCGGCAAACTTGGGGCAGAAGAAAAACCTGTGTACAAGGCGCCGTTTGCAGACTATAACATTCCAGGATTAGATAATATTTGGGGAGCTCTTATCGTCGGCGTTGGCGGGACTCTGCTATTGTTAGTTATGGGTTTAATATTAGCCAAAATCATGCGCAGGAAAAAGAGTTAATGCGCATGAGGGTTCCTCAATCTTTAAGAGATTTAGTTGAAAGTTCGGAGTCACTAGTATACGTTGAAGACTTAAGCAGCAAACCTGGATTAATGCAAAGCTTAAATCCACTCATCAACCTGATCGTTGTAGTCTTCATGATAGTGGCGTCCATTTTCATCTTCTCCCTTTCATACTTAGCATTAATCTGTGTAATACCCTTCATTTTAGCTCTGGCATCAAAAATTCCACTAAGACACTTTATTGCAAGAACAATCTTTATTCCCGCATTTGCAGCCTTAATTTCTGTGCCCGTATTATTCATAACTCCGGGGTACCCAATCTTTTCAACAAATATAACCGTTTTAAATTTGGCAATTACTACAGAAGGTTTGGTGCGCTTTCTAGTATTTTCAGTTCGAGTATGGTTCTGCGTAGCCTCTCTGAGTCTTCTAATCCTTGCCACAGGCTTTGACAAAATGCTAAAACTACTTTCTTCTATGAAAGTTCCTCCGCTAATCGTACAAATGTTTGGTCTCACATATCGCTACTTCTTTGTATCCGTCCACGAAGCACAGAGCTTCCTAATCGCTAAAGAAGCCCGAACATATGTACATAGGCGAACAATGAATTATCAAGCCCTCAAAGACTTTGCATCTATACTTGCCACGTTATTTATCCGAACATACGAGCGCTCTGAGAGAGTTTACCTCGCAATGAAGTCACGGGGCTTTAGCATGGAAAATAATGCTAAATTAAAGTTGCCAGCATTTAGAGTTCGGGATGCTTTCTTTGCATTATCGATAATAGCTACATTTGCCTTACTCTTCCTGCTTTAGAGGATCACTATATGTCTGAGCCAATCGTTTCAGTAAAAAATGTCGAGTTTACTTATCCAGCAGGTGTTAGCACCGCTTTAAAAGGTGTATCGCTTGAAGTTAATCAAGGGGAACGCGTGGCTTTACTTGGCCCAAATGGCTCTGGAAAATCAACCCTAATTCTTCTAATAGCCGGCTTATTAACTCCCGAAAGGGGACAAATCAGTGTTTTTGGAGAAAAAACGGTCTCAAAAAACTTCGATAAATTCAGATCTCGAATAGGCATTGTTTTCCAAGACCCCGATGACCAACTTTTTACTCCCAGCGTAAAAGAAGATATCGAATATGGCCCCAAAAACCTTGGATTACCCGCAGAAGTTATCAGTGAAAGATGTGACCATATTCTTGAGGACATCGGCATAAGTGATTTGAAAGATCGCCCTCCGCATAGGCTAAGTTTTGGAGAAAAGAAAAAAGTATCATTGGCAACTGCCTTGATCTTAAGACCTGAATTGCTTATACTTGACGAACCTACCGCAAATTTGGATTTGGTTTCCAGAAGAGGACTTATCGATTTGCTAAATGAACTAAACGCCGAGGGAACTACCATTGTCATTTCCACTCATGATGTGGAGGCGCTACCAGAACTTGCAGACCGAGTAATCGTTGTTAGTCACGGGGCATTGCTTGGGGGCGGAGAAATGCATAAGGTTCTGCAGAATGTAGCTTTGCTTGAATCCGCTGGCCTTGAACTGCCTTCTATCGCGAGACTTTTTACTAAGCTCAAGGACTTAGGGTTAGTTAATGAAGTTCCTATCACCTATGAAGAAGCGCAAAGCCTACTACAAAAAGAGCTTAAGTAAGAAATTAACATATCAAAATTTAGGTAGCTTTAAAAGTATTGAGAATATCGTGCTTAAAGGTTGAAAGTTCATGCCTCTGGAAAGTCACAATAATCCATATGACAAACTCGAACATTGGCCACCAATGACATACAGAAACCACTCAACCATCAGTTCTGAGACTAAAAATGCCTTTATGAGCCTCATTGAGACAGAAAACAAATCCAACCATAACATGGAATTGCAGCCGTGGATCCCATTCTGTGACGGCAAATGCACCTTCTGCTATTTCCCAGTAAACTGCGAAAAGCAAAACATCGAATTATATGTGGAAGCGCTAAAAAAAGCGTTGAACTTCTATGCTGAAAGCCTATATGTTAAATCAAGCACATTCAGCGAATTTTACATAGGCGGAGGAAGCCCATCTGTTCTCTCCAAAGATCAAATAGAAGAAATTCTCCACTTTTGCAGAGAAAAATTCAGTTTCAATCCCAACTCTACCACGAAGTTTACTGCATGCACCAATAATCTTACTGAAGAAAAAATCCGACTTTTTTCCTCGAATGCAGTTGACCAATTAGACATAGGCATCCAAACCTTTGACGAGAGTCTTCGCAAGATTCTCATGCTTCGTGATAGTAGCACTAAGGCAAAACAAAAACTCAAAGAAGTCAAAAAACACGGAGTGCATGTTAGCATTGACCTGCTCTACAACCTCCCAGGGCAAACGGTTGAACAATGGAGAGAAGACCTAAAACGATCGGTTGAACTAGATCTGGAAAGCGTTGACTGTTATCCATTGGAGTTATACCCTGGCACGCCTCTTTCAAACATGATTGCTAAAGGAGAACTGCCTCCAGCAAATGGCGATGCTATAGAGCTTGAAATGTACCTCGAAGCGTATCGTTTCTTCAAGGAAAACGGTTACGCACCAACTTGTCATAACAGGTTTTCAAAGCTTAAAGAAGACTTCAACAAACCTTCTGCCGAAGTAATTGGAACAGGCGCGGGCTTTTTCATGGGACGTTTAGGTAGCTACCTATATTCGGACATAGAGAACGTTGAAGAATACATCTCAAAGGTTCAAAATGGAGAGTTGCCAATTTCAAAACTTGTTAAGCTCTCCTTGGAAGATGAGCTGAGAACAGCGATGATGATGATTTATGTCCATGTTCCAGTAGATCGAGAGGAATTCAAATCTCAGTTCGGAAAGTTTCCAGAAGAAGCATTTCCAGACGCCATTGATAAACTTCAACAAAATGGGTTAATCAAAGTGGAAGATGGTAAAATAAGACTGACTGAGAAAGGTGACCCTTGGAGATTCAATATTGCGTGGGAGTTCTTTAAGTAAGGGTTTGGACAGATTTCTACCGCTTAGGGTTAGCAACAATCCATTTTACGTTATCAAACCCATACTTTGACAACAGCGGCGCCAAAAAATTTGGCAGAACCTCATCCGCTACCTCGCCCAAAACCACGGTGTCGCCTTCCTTATAGACCAATGCCACACAGAAGGCATCTTGTTGGTATTCGTATTTAGATTGGATTTGACAGTACTCTTCTATGCCTTTGCCTTTCTCGATTGTCCAGACGCATTTGCCGTTTGGTGTTTCTTCTTCAAATGTGTTGAATACACGGACGACTTCAGCTACCGTGTTTGGAGTTTGGGCTGTTTTGACGCAGAACCAGATTGTCATGTAATCCCTACCGCCAATAGAGTTGACCGGCTTATTTGTTTTCCTATCAAACCGATTTTTGCTTTCAAAAGAGGTCTTTACGTAACGGTTACTTTTTCTTTTCCTTAGTTACTTTTCTAAAGTGCGCACTCTTTCGTACGTCTTTTGGTATAGAATTTGACGCTGTAAGAAAATTGCTTTAATTGCCCTATTGAATAGGTGTTTCAATAGACATTCCTTTGTATTTGGTGCTTAGAAATAATCTATTTTAGAATTCGATTCAAATTTCAAAGACTTTTCTAATACTCCAAGAAATCAGCTTTGACACTTGACGTTGTCTTTTGGGCTTTCAGTTCTTCAGTAGTGTACTCTTTAATTATGCCATGGATGCCTTTGCTTATTACCCACATGAAGATATATGATAATACAAAGACCGTGATGACAACTACTGGAATAGCTAGTAATTGAAGCCCGAGTTGATGCAAAGCAGTCATCCCGCCGCCGAAAAATATGCCGTTTGAAAGACCAAACCCACCTCCGAAATCCGCAAATGACTTCTGTGTAAAAAACGCAACCATAATGAAACCAAATATGCCACCTAAAAAGTGCCCTGGAAACAGACCAACTGGATCGGTAAACCATTTAACTCGCTGGAAAAGTTTCTCACCTAAAATAAACAAAATTGACCCCAATATTCCCAGAATAACCGCACTTTGAGGACCTACATATCCCGCAACAGGGGTTATGACGATTAAACCTATGAGAATACCATTTGCTGCATACATTATACTTGGCATTTTCTTTATCTCAAGGTACTTAAAAAACATTGTAAACAAAAAGCTGGTCGCTGCAGCCAGAAAAGTGATCATGACTACAATGTAGGATTGAATATTTAGTGCTAAAGTGCTTCCCGGATTGAAACCAAACCATCCTAACCAAAGAAGAAGAATTGACAGAGATAACCATGGCGTGTTAGGCTTAGGTTTTATTTGCGGGCTTTCCCGGAAGCCTTTCTTTTTTTCTTCCTGCCAGATTTTAAGAACAATGGCTAACCCTGCTGCTCCTGCTGCTCCATGGACAACTAATCCGCCTGCAAAGTCTCTTACGCCTAATACGTAAAGCCACCCCTGTGGGTTCCATATCCAGGCTGCTGGCAATGCCCAAATGAGGATGAAGTAAGGAATTGAATAAAGAATGAACGCTTCCAGCTTCATTTTTCTTAAAACAACCACACCGACCAATGCAAGGGTTACCGTCGCGAAGGCTGTTTCAAAGAAAAAATAAGAAGGAAGAGTAACTGAATTGTTAAAATATTGTGGACCCATTGACCACCAAACTTGCGTAAATATATCTGCAGAATTACTTTGGAAGCCTCCCATGAATGGAAAATTGTACAGCGGATTACCCATTAAGCCCCCGCCTATTGCAGGTGCAAAAGCCACGCTAAAGCCGATAAATGCCATGAAGAAGAAGCCTGAACACGATATCATAATATTTTTCATTAAGGCTCTGTTGGCGCCTCTGCCAAGTTCGCCTCTCTCAAGTATTCCTACTGAAATAGTCATGATAAAAACTAGGACTCCGCATATCAAGACCCAGAGATTATTGAATAGGTTTTCTGTAGGAAGAGCTGACATCTTTATCCATCCATAAATCTACTT
>CAWFFH010000005.1:0-169358 GCA_963815095.1 Candidatus Bathyarchaeota archaeon
GGATACGTAAAGCCAATGTGGTTAAGAGATAATAAATAACGGCGCCTATGAAAATGGCGAAGGCTGAGTATACTAAATTTAGCCATGATACGGGAATGATTCCGTAAGATAGCAAAGTCCTTACTGCGACAGCATAAAGGATTGTAGCAAAAGCCGCTGAGATGGTTTTGGCTAACGACGAAACCATAGTTACTGTTTGCCTTGAAAGATAATTATAAATCCTTCTAAATTCGCATTTTCCTTTTGAAAGTGCTTTAATACTAAAAACTATTCAATTTTTAAACAACATAAAGATTTTCAATAATAGCTGGATAGATATCCAAGCGGCTGAGTAATCCTATCTAAAGCGAGCTGCTGGTTGCGTTTTCCGTTTTCTTTTTTTTATTTATTCTTCCAGCAAGAAAGGGAAGCATTAATGACATTATTAAAGTCGCAAGTATAACTAAAGAAAAGCCTGATTCATTTAATGACCCTTCACTAAAAGCAACCGTTGCTATCACAATTCCGATAGCGCCTCTCCCTCCAAGAATACCTGCCAATTGCCTAGGCGCTATTTCCATCTTAGACGATAATGCTTTTCTTGAAAATAAATAAGTCAAAGAAACCCCAACACCCAACGCTATTGCAATTAAAACAGCCAAACCTAAATAATATGCGCTATCTATTCCTGCCAACATCACTTCTATGCCGGCAAAACCAAAAAAGAGCGGAACAAAGAAAATACTATTCATAGTCGACAATGTCTGAGAAATTCTATCGCTCGCTTTTCTCCCAATTAACCCGTCATGAACGATTAGCCCGGCAAAGAAAGCGCCCAAAATAAAGCTTAAACCCATGCTTTGAAAGATAACTGAAATCAAAAGTGCAACAATAATCAAAAGTGCAAACGCAAAGTCTGGTCTCCTAAAAAAATGTGATGAACGAAACAAGATCCTCTGAATTACTTTGGGTTTTCTGTTTAAAATAGCATCTAAGATAGCGAATGCAACGATGAAAACTATTATTTCTATAACAATGGTTAAAGTGCTTTCTGGGGGATGAACAATTCCTGCTAGAATTATGAAAGCCAATATATCAGATATGGTGACTGAGGCAAGGATAATTTGTCCTGTTGTTGTTTGAAGCAGATTGTATTGCCAAATAAGAACGGATATTATTGAAAGTGAGGGTACAGCTATTGCCAGGGCAAGAATGAAATTCGCCTCAGTTCCAAATGGGAAAAAAAATAAAGCTGCACAATAGCATCAAGGCAAGTGGAACTAGAAAACTGGTAATTGAAAATAAAGAAGCTATGCGAATTTTGCCTTGAATCATCTGCGTCTTCATTTCAAATCCAATATGAAATATTATGAAAAACAAAGCAATCGATGAAACCGCTTTAAGTGCGTCATCTGCAGTAACCAAGCCAAGCAGAGAGGGACCAATTAGCATCCCACTCAATATTTCTCCAACAACTGAGGGAAGATGAAACTGTTCAAAAAGCTCTCCGACTAGAAGCGCCGCTGCCAACACAATCAAAACATCGGTTATGATACCAAATAATGCCATCAATTTTACAAATATTGCTGTCGTGCAAATATTTCTTTCTGAGGTGATTTTTTATCACCCGATTTTATAGGTTTAGCGCGCACTACACGGTGTATTCATAAAATTTTTAACTGTTCAAACTAAAGACGCAACAGGGCAGTTATCAACTCCCTTGTACTTGTCCACCAGAGTGAGAGTAGATTTTAAATGATGAACCTTCAAAGCAAAGAAAAAAAGCAAAAAGGCTACAGTAGGCGTGAGGCAAATTTTACTAATATTGCCCTATTCAGATAGTTTGAGCAAAGGGACCTGGTGCGAAGAGTGCCGTGTGGTTCTGACGCAGTTTAAGCAAACAAACTACAAATGGGAATAGCACTAGCGACGGTAGTCTTTTTTTGCTTCTGTTCTTAAAGGAAATTTTAAATCTGCTGTTAATGGTAACGCAGAAAATATTCTTTCAGATGAAAAAATAAAACGCTCACTTTTAAGTCTTAAGTACTTGTCAATTAATAGCTGAGGGTCTTTTTGGTGCCTTTAATGTTCAACTGATTTAGATAAAAGAGAAGAACTGGGTAACATAGAGTGTATTGATAAGCTAAAAAAGGAGTTCAGGAGCTAAAAGAAAGAAGACTTTAGAGCCGAGTATTTTTTGTACTAACTTCTCTCACAGGTTTTTAAAAAGGCCTATTGTGATTTTAGTCTTTGCACTCGGCAATTTCTTGTGAGCTTTCCAACTCTTCTATAGTCCTATTGATCGTCACCGTATGTGCGACTGCTTGAACCATGCTAACTGGAATGCATATTTTGGAACTTCTAAACCGCTTCTTCATCCCCAAACTCTCAGCAGCATCACCCGTAAGCTTCACATTCAAGAACTTTATCATCCAAGTCGCGTCATCAAATTTTGCCCCTTTAACTTCTCCAATAATCTTTGCTCCAGAAGTTATTACCTGTAATCCCATAATTTCTTCAATATCTTTCAAATAGTTCACCTTAATTAATATAGATTTTTTTTAAATATATACCTTTTCGTCTCTATTTCTTTTTGTTCTTTTGAAATAAAAACTGATTTTTTCGTAAGTCTCTGTTTAACTCGAACGCAGAGGGGTTTTTTTGACGCAAAAATTTAAGTATTTTTTGCTTACTGCCAAGGAAGAACTGACTATGTTTTAGGCACCAAGTTTTTTGAAGTTTTTTATAAATGAATAAATGTTCCAAGTATATGGAATACTAATATCAGGTAAAATGCTGTGGTCGTGCTCATATGCAAAAATCTGAGATATTTGTACGCACGTTTTGTTGGATAGAACCTCTGCAGAAAACCAGTTGTTACAGGAATAAAAACAGCGGTAAACAATGCTAGCCCTGTTCCAATGAAGTAAGCATTACTTATTCTATATGTGAAATGAACGCAGATAAACGTGAAAGCAACCAAGTTTCCCAAAACATGTACACTCAACATCTCTTTTGCATAAGTGAGATTTCTGAGCTTTAGAAAAACAAATACGGGTGTAAAGGCGGCAATCCAAAGGCTCCCTATAATACCCATCCAATGTCTGAACGGAAAAGGACCTAGAAAATAAACCACTAACAAATCCCGTTCAAAATAAGTTAAAACAGACACAAAAATCAACAGGTTACCATTTGACAGATGTTTTGATGAATGGAACCTCAGTAATGGAAGGCGTTGAAAATAACGCGTACACTGTTTCCACTGTTACTGGAACAACAACTATCTCTGCGAGCTTTGCAACTAACACTTTAACTGCAACAGTAACCACTACCTTCGAAACCTACCCCATAGAAATAGGCGGAAACATAACTACAGAACAGTTCTCAAACATGACCATTACCCCATATCAAGACACTAAAACAACCATAGTAGAGTTTACTCTAACTGGACCCAACGGAACAGAGGGCTTCTGCAATTTAACCCTTCCAAAGATTGCCATACCCTTTGGAACAAACCCAGTTGTTTACATCGACGGGGTAGTGGCTGAAAACCAATCATTCACTGAAGACTTCGACAACTTCTACATAACTTACACTACTCATTTCAGCACCCACCAAATAGAAATCTCGTTCACCACTGAATCAAACCCATATATTCCAATACCAATAACCAATTGGGCACCAAGCCAAACCTCAAATACCTCGCCAAATCCAACAACAATACCAACTTCTACAATTCCGCCTACACCAACAGCTACACCTAGACCAACTACCAATCCAACCTCAACTCCAACAACAATGCTTGCAACAATGGGCCAATACATTGCAATTGCAGCAGCCACGATCTTCCTTGGAGCAGTCATAATTGGGCTAGTGCAAAGAAGAAAGCGCTCAACCAAGGCGCCTTTAAAATAGTAAAAGCAAAAATCAGCAAACAACTCTTTTTTTATTTTTCCTTTTTTCTAAACAATACTTTGAGGTAGCTTACGCGTGCAATAAGGTGTAAGACAAAATGGTTAACGAGCACAGTATAATGCAAATTGGAGGTCCAGACTTCCTAGAAAAAATCGCGTCATAATACTCGGAGAACTCGCTCTTCAAAACCTTCCAACATTTATCAATAACGATATTCACTTCTGCCTTCTCCAATTCAATTTGGAAAGCAAACAGCTAATAAACTTCATTCCGTGACCGTACTAACGGCAAACAGCAATCTAACATCAGGCATACTGGTTATTCTCCTTTTGCCACTTGCATGTGACTCAACAGCCTGGCAGATTTCTGCTTCTATCCCTCGTTTCCTTTATTGGCTTTCTCGTGTGGAATTTAAACGTGGTTGTAAATCTAACATCCCGTGCCATTTCCAAATTCGCTTGTTTTTCCAAATAATCGTTTCTTGACCTTTCTCCGTGGAGGTTAGGTTAATCTTTCTTTAGTATTCCGTTGAGCGGCTATGCTTACCAGAATTTACCACTCGAATGTAGGCGATGTTTTAGGAGTTTTTACCAATAAAATAGGGCTGATATCCCACCCTCCGCACCATTAATTCAGGCCTATTATGAGCTTAATTTAGTGAATAGTCTCCAATTTATGACGATAAAGAATATTGTGAGGGTTGGGGCTATAACTTAATTGCGAATTTACCGGTAAAAATAATGTGGTCAGAGTTACAGTTCATGTAGCTAAACCAAAGAAGATCAACCAATTTTTTACTGTTGAAAAAATGGTTTGCAAGTCTAAGATAAACTTTTTTTTGCCTGCACTTTTCAGTCTCGAGTTTTCGCGTGGGTTCACATTCCAGCGGGCCCGCCACTGCAATCCGAGTGAAGAAGCGCTTTGCTTGCGAAGTATCTGAGAAACGAAAAGAAAGAGTGGAATCCAAGAATAGCATCTCTATTGGCGAAATAGCTTAGTGTACTGTTTCTTATCGGCATAGGTTGTGTTCAGTATTCTGGGTTCATAACTGACTTATAGTGCCTCCAGGCTCCTCTAGGGTGTGGTGTATGGCTAATACAAACCCTCAACCAAAATTCGATAGAGGTAGACGCAACTGATTTAGCTGCTGCAAACAAAAAGAGTGTTATACGCGTTTTGCATGTTGACGACGATCCTTCAATTCTAGAGATAACAAAACTCATGTTAATGGACATTGTAAGCAGTTTGTATATTGATAATGTCAGTAGCGTGGATGAAGCCTTCAAAAAACTAACAACAGGCAACTACGATATTGTAGTTTCTGACTATGAGATGCCCCAAAAAGACGGATTAGAATTCCTAAAAAAGTTGCGAGAACAAAAAAATAAAATTCCATTCATCCTGTTTACTGGAAAAGGAAGAGAAGAAGTTGCCATAAGGGCATTGAATCTTGGTGTAGACGGGTATTTTAACAAGCAAGGTTCACCCGAAACAGTCTACGGAGAGCTTTGTTATGGAATAATCCAAACAGTCGACCATAAAAGGGATGAAGAAGCTCTTAGAAAAAGTGAACACCTAAACCAAAAAATCCTCAATTCTACGCCTAATCTCATTTACATATATGATATCGAAGAACACCGCAACGTTTACTCTAATCATGAAATATTCGATTTCTTAGGGTACACGCAAGAGCAAATAGCAGCTATGGGTTCAGAGCTGTTCTCTAACATTTTGCATCCTGATGACGCTAATGCTGTAGATGCATATCATGCCCGCTTCATAAATGCTCCCGACAACGTTGCATATAACGTTGAGTTCAGAATGAAACATGCAAATGGAGAATGGCGATGGCTACGTAGTCAAGACACACTGTTTTCCCGCAACAAACAAGGCTTGGGTAAACAAATACTTCGAATATGCCAAGACGTAACTCTAAACAAACAGAACGAAACTGCCTTGAAAAACAGTGAAGAGCAATATCGAGCTTATACTGAAAATTCTCCTGTAGCATTCTTTGTAGTTAGTTCTGAAGGCAAATACATCCAAGTAAACGATGCAGCAACCAAGCTACTACTCTACTCCAAAAACCAGCTCCTCAAAATGAGCATTGTAGACATTCTCTTTGAGAAAGATATGTCTCTTGGGCTTAAACAGTTTGCAACTCTAAAGGAAACTGGAGAATCTCGATTTGAAATTGCCCTGAAGAGAAAAGATGGAGAACCTGTTTATGTTATTTTAAACGCTATTAGTTTGCCCGGTGGAAATATGATGGCTTTTTGCGAAAACGTAACTGAGCAAAAGAAAATCGAGAGCGAATTGAAAATCGAGAGGAATGCATTAAGACAGTCGGAAGCTAAATTGAGTAGTATTGTTGAAAACTCTACCGATCAAATATTCATGTTAGATGAGAACCTCACATATTTATCTGTAAATAAGACCTTGGGAGACGTTTTGGGAAAGACGCCTCAAGAGATTATTGGCAAGTCAGTAAATGAAGTATATGGTAAAGAAACTGCATCCAAGTTTTCAAATAACATTAAAAATGTTTTTGAAACCGGCAAAAGTATGTTTGTTGAGGAAAAAATGGTTGCTCAGGGGCACGAATTGTTCATCAGCTCCAGTTTGAATCCTGTTCAAGATGATACAGGAAACGTGATAGCAGTTGCCGGAATTGTTAGAGATATAACACAACGAAAAAAAGCGGAAGATGCGATTAAGTTTCAGGCTGATTTGCTCAATCAAGTTGGGCAAGCAGTCGTAATGGTTGATGACAACAGAATAATTCGTTTTTGGAATAAGGCAGCAGAAAAACTTTATGGTTGGCAAGAAGAACAAGCCTTGGGTCATCAGATTACTGAACTAATGAGCGGTATTTCATCTGAAAAAACTGATGAAGTTTCATCAAAGTTAATGTCGGGTGAAAGCTGGCCAACTGAGGCTAATATTAAGAATAAGGATGGTTCAGTTGTGCCGGTAATACTAAATCTAACACCCATTTTCAAAGAAGATGGAGAATTTAGAGGCACTGTAAGTATTACCACAGACATAACCTTGCAAAAAAGAACAGAGGCTGACTTGACTTTTTCTTTAGAGTCTTTGTCGAATAGTTTAGCTAAGATTCAGGAATTAAATGAAAAACTTCGAGTAGTAGGTGGGTTAACTAGGCATGATGTTCGTAACAAGCTTTCAGCGGTGACTGGTTATGCGTATATTCTCAAAAAGAAGCATGCGGATGAGGCGGATGTTGTTGATGGGCTTGTTAAGATGGAGCAGGCTGTTAAAGATTCGATGAAGATTTTTGATTTTGCCAAAATGTACGAGCAAATTGGAGCAGAAGAGCTGACTTACGTTAATGTTGAAGAGAAACTGAAGGAAGCAGCTGCTCTTTTTTCGGGACCTATCCCAACGATAATTAATGAATGTCACGGGTTAATTGTGCTGGCAGACTCATTCCTGAGACAACTATTTTACAATTTTATCGACAATACGAGGAAGTATGGCAAGAAAACCACAACCATAAGAGTGTACTTTGAGGAGACTGGCCAAGACTGCTTAAAATTGATTTATGAGGATGATGGTTTAGGCGTGCCTTTGGAGAATAAACCGAGTTTGTTCAAAGAAGGCTTTAGTACTGGCGGCAGCACAGGCTTTGGTCTTTTTCTTGCCAAAAAAATGATAGATGTTTACGGCTGGACAATAACTGAAGAGGGCGAGCCAGGCAAAGGAGCAAAATTCACAATAAGTATTCCAAACGATAGAAACGTAAGAATTAACAATAAAATTCAATCGGTGACTAAAGTTGAAGGTTTAAAAGAGAGGAATTAGACCAAAAATGAAATTAAATGACCAAAAAAAGCTGCTAATTGCGTTAGCTATTGGCTTTTTGTGTTTCTACTTTGGCAAAGCTGGTATCGACGCTTTTGTTTTTAAAAGCAATTCATTCTTGGAAGAGTTGACTTTTTCCACTGGCAGCCTTCAAGATATTTTCGTTCATTTACTCGTAATTTCTGAGTTTGTTGTATTTGGCATATTTTTTTATCGAGTTTTTGTTAGACGCAATATAGCTGAAAATAAGTTGCGTGAAAGTGAACAACGTTGGGCAACCACTTTGACAAGTATTGGTGATGCAGTAATTTCAACCAATTTCGTGGGAGAAATTACGTTTTTGAATGCTGAAGCTGAAAAATTAACCGGATGGACTCTACATGAAGCCTCATGTAAACCACTGAAAACGGTTTTTAAAATAATTAATGAGTTTACTAGACTGGAAGTAGATAATCCAATTTCAAAAGTTCTTGAGACAGGACGCACAGCCGGATTAGCTAACCACACCATTTTGGTTCGTAAAGATGGCACAGAGGTGGCTATCGATGACAGTGCGGCGCCCATAAGAGTTGAAGGCGGCAAGATCGCCGGTGTCGTTTTAGTTTTTCGTGACATTTCTGAGCGTAGACGTGCCGAGAGAGAGCTGTCGGATTTGAAAGATTTTAACGAGGGTATAGTTGAGTCAATTTCTGAAGCACTGTTGGTTATTGATCCTAAAGATTATCGAATCATCGCAGTAAATGGTGAAGCTGAAAGAGAATTGGGTTTAAGAGAGGAAGATTTGGTTGGGAAAACCTGTTACGAAGTAACTCATAATTTCTCAACGCCATGCGAGGCGCCTCACAATTGCCCCTTGAAAGAGGCTTTAGCAACTGGCAAAGTCGCAACTGCTAATCATGTTCACTTTGACAAAGACCAGAATAGAACATATGTAGAAATTTCCGTTTATCCAATTAGAAACCAGGATGGCAAGATAACTAATGTAGTCCACCTTGCCAGAAACGTTACCGAACGCAAGAGAAGCAGAAGAAGAACTCAAGACGAGCTGCGAACATTTTTGATTTGGCTACTGACTCGATTTTTGTTCATGACATAGAAGGAAACATTGTCAACTTCAACGAGGCAGCTTACAAGTTACGCGGCTACACAAAAGAAGAAATGGCCAAAATGAATATTCGCGACTTAGATAACCCAGACTCTGCTACTCTAGTTGATCCTAGAATCAAGCTGTTGGTTGAGAATAGCAATGTTGTTTTTGAATCTGTGCATGTATGCAAAGACAAAACCTTACTACCGGTAGAAATTCATGCCCGCACAATTGATTTGCAAGGCAAAAAATTAGCTCTTGCCGTAGCCAGAGATATATCTGAGCGCAAAAAAGCTGAAGAAGCATTAGACGAAGTTATGGATCAGTTGGTGTTGGTTAACGAAAAGTTGGGCGTTGTAGGAAGCTTGACTAGGCATGATGTTCGAAACAAGCTTTCTGCGGTAACTGGATATGCATATTTACTCAAAAAAGAAGCATCGTGACCAGGCAGACATCGTCGAAGGACTTGGAAAGATGGAGCAAGCCGTAGCAGAGTCGATGAAGATTTTTGATTTTGCCAAAATGTATGAACAACTAGGCGCAGAACAACTAACCCTCATAAACGTAGAAGCCAAACTAAATGAAGCAACCGCCCTCTTCTCTGGGCAACTCCCAAAAGTTATAAACGAATGCCACGGTTTAACAATTTTGGCAGATTCATTTCTAAGACAACTATTCTACAACTTCATAGATAACACCAGAAAATACGGCAAAAAAACCGCAATCATAAAAGTGCACTATGAGAAAACAGACGGCGACAACATAAAGCTCATCTATGAAGATGATGGCGTGGGAATACCCTTTGAAAATAAACTTAATCTTTTCCACGAAGGCTTTAGCACAGGCGGCAGCACAGGCTATGGACTATTCCTTATCAAAAAGATGATTGATGCTTATGGCTGGAAAATCGAAGAAAATGGCAAACTTGGTGAAGGAGTCAAATTCACCCTAACTATCCCCAAACTGAATAAATACGGAAAAGAAAACTATCGAATCGCCCCATATGCAAATAGACTTACGAAACAGCAAGACATATCAAGTTAAGGAAAACGCACAAACTTGAGCTGCGTTCCATGGTTGAATTAAGATTAGATGATAATTTACTTTTTATGGACGTTTGAAGAAATCGATTTTTTTACGGGTAAATTGGTGCTATGATCCCCTCCCTGCACTGTCACGACTGAATAATCGTTTAATGTTCCGAACCCATTTACAGACTGCTAATGAGCATTCTGTGGGAGGTCACGTTAAAGTGTATACTGTTTGGTGGATTTGTGGTGATGGGTGGTATGGCATTCGAAGTCTTTCTTCTGAATTTATGGACGTTTGCCATTTGGGGAAAATGGCTATGTATTTGTACAATCTGGGAGTCTGAGCTAAAGTTGCTTTGGGCGAATTGACAATTTTCGCTTTCTGTTTCTAAAACATTGAGGCGAAAACGTTAGATCGTTTAGAGTCAAGTCTAAAACGACACAAACTAATTATTTTAGATTCAAAAGCCTTTTAAGTTATCACAATCGAATAATGTTTAAGGTAGTGAAACGAGTGACGGCAAGAAAGGAAAGCGGCTAATTCTCTATCTGTCGGAACGCTAACTGAAGCTAAGAAACTTGCATTAAGGCAACGTGTTTGGTTTAAGCTGTTGTTGCATACGTACAGTCACAAGCCATTAAATACCACTAATTTAGTGAATTACTACCTAAGGAAAAGTTAATTTGGAGCATTCATTATGCCTTTTACTATGTCAAAGAAACAATCCATGAAACTAATTACTATAATATTATCAGTAGCATTTCTGTCAGCAGCGATATTGGCTGCACCCGCATCAGCACTTATTTCTCAAAATGTAACATCTTGGTTTTGGACAGAGTGACACTAATGCTTCGGCAATTGCAACTGGCGATGTAAACGGTGATGGCAAACCAGAAATTGTTACAGTAGGCTGGTTTAATGACGGTACACGAGCCAACGCTCAACTTGCCGTCTGGAACGCTTCCACGCTTAGCGCTTGAAAACGTTATATCTTGGTTTTGGACGAGCTGAAACTCAAATTAGCTCTGTTGCAATTGGGGACGTTAACGGCGATGGCAATATGGAGATAGTTACTGGCGGATCATATTTTGATGGTACAAATTGGAATTCTCAGTTAGTCGTTTGGAATGGACAAACATTAGGATTGATTAATGTTGTAACTTGGCATTGGACAGGCGATACACAGATTAGCTCAGTTGCGGTTGCAAACATAACTGGCACAACAGGTCTAAGCATAGTTACTGGAGGCGCATATAACGATGGGACTCGATGGAACGCCCAGCTGGCTGTCTGGAATGGAGTAACTATGGCACTTCAAAATGTTCAATCTTGGTTCTGGACGTCGAACACCTATATCAACTCCGTTGCTGTAGCCAACATTACGGGTAGCGCTTCTTTGAGTATAGTAACAGGCGGATCATTTAACGACGGAACCCGACTTAACTCCCAGCTTGTTGTTTGGAACGCAGCTAATTTAGCATTGAACAACGTTATTACATGGTTCTGGACAGGCGACACAGAGATAAATTCGGTCGCAATCGCAAACGTGACTGGTGGAACTGCTTTAAGCATTGTAACTGGCGGCTATTTCTTTGATGGCACACGAAACAACGCTCAATTGGCGGTATGGAATGGAACTACTCTCGGCTTACAGAATGTTGCAACATGGTTCCAAACCTCAAACACAGTAATTAATTCTGTTTCAATTGCCAACTACACCGGAGGAAGCAGCTTAGACATAATTACAGGGGGAGTATTCAACGATGTCGTTAAGGACAATGCCCAAATAGTAGATTTTAATGGCGCTAGCTTAACAACCATAACAACAGCAAACTGGTTCCAAACTTCAGGCACCCGAGTAAACTCGGTTTCAGTGGCAAATACAGGGTCAGGTAATCGCGTTATCGCTGGAGGTTCATTTTTTGACACAATACGCGACAATGCTCAACTGACTATTTGGGGATAAATTATCCCTCTTTTGTTTTCTTTATCTCGTACGATTTTTTCTATCTTTTATGAATTTCTTTTATGTTCCTTTCTTGATTTTGTTAAATGATTTTTGTTTTCCTCTATAGACTTTGTTTGAGGCAATTTGATTATCGAAGCAAGTACAATATCCTCGAGTTTTTCTGTATTGAAATTGCTTAGTCGCGGTTCTGCTAAGGAATCCCAAAATCACGAAATCACTTTAATCCTATCATACCTGAACAGACGGAATACACTAAGTCACAAATTGAATAATTAGAAAAACTGTAAAGTCTAACCAAAAGGAATTTAGTAAAACCAACGATTAAATTTCAACTTGTAATCTATTTTGTTGGGTCGAGAGCCAACTACTTTAGCTGGCACTCCAGCGACGATAACAAACGGTGGTACATCTTTAGTGACTACACTGCCGGCTGCCACAATAGCACCTTCACCTATTGTTACACCTTGCAAAATCATAGAACGGGTGTAAATGTGTACATTGTCTTTAACTGTAATGGGTTTGTAAACGGCTTCATTTGTTACGAAATCATGTGATCCGGTTTCCATGATAGTTTCACTGGCAATATTTACGTTATTACCTATCTTTATCAAACCACGTCCATTAAGTCTGCAGCAAAAGCCAATAATACAGTTATTACCAACGGTAATCCCGCTTAAACTTTGCAGAAAGCATTTTCTAAAAATATTTGTGTTTCTTCCAACTTTCATGCCGTTCTTCCTATAGAAAGCGAGTCTAACGGAATTTGAAAAGATTAGTTGCACAAATTCATTTATTACGATGACTTCCCAAAGAATTGAGAATCCGATACGAGCAAGACCTAATCGAGATAATTTCACAGTTTTGTTCCTCATAAAGTGCCCGCCATGAAATGGTAAAACATGAATAAGCACTTATTAAATCTACATATTATAATGGCGAGTTGACAAGATGTTGGCTAAATAGCTAAGAAGCTATCGTAAAAGGTAACACATGAATACTTGCCTGCTCTTTGATTGATATCCTAATATTATTTATTTGTAGAGTTTGTTCTAACTGTAGGTTTTATAAACCAATTACATAGTAGTTCTGCCATAAATGAAACAGTTTTCAATAAGAGATCTATTTGTTACAGCTTTCTATAGGAGCTCTCATCGATGGCTCTTCATTCTTTTAATGATTATGACATTGAGATAATCATCTGGAAAACTGAGGAATAATAATTTTGTAACCCTGTTATCCTACTAGACTGGTTTCAATTTGTCTTTTTAAAGTCTGACAACTCTCCATTAAACATTTATTAATAGAATAGCATTACTGAGGATAAATAGTAAAATTTGGATTTCATAAGAGACAAGAAAAAATGAAAACAGAACACGTAGGTTTTGAGTGAGATTACTTGTTCCCGGTTGATCAACTTATTATCCTTACTATTCTATCGTTTGTAGGGGACCCGTTAAGACGGCTGATTTCCAATCGTCTCTCAGCGCTTGGGACATTGGACTTATTTCAGATTGTTATCTTTGATTTCTATATGGGAGGGTTCATTTTTTTCATCCTTGCCTCAATACCCCTGGGTTTGTTCACGCCTACTATAACGTTTCTTGTTATCGGCGTTTTTTTTGTTGTTTCACTTTTTTTTCTTATTAGAACTTTCATTTTAAAGCTAAAAAATCTACAGCGTAATTTTTCAAAAGTAGTTTGCCAGGCTGTTAACAAGAAGACGGTTGTCTTTTTTGGAATTGGACTAATTATTATGTTTATTGTCATTTTGTGGATTGAAGCTGATGCAACTTCCGGGATCCTCTTTGGAAATGTTCATGATGCTTCTCTTTTCTCGATGCTTTCAACGGTAATTTCTCAAAATCGAATGATTCCAGCAACTCTGAGTCCATTTGAGTCTTCTGGAATAATATATCCCCAAGGATTCACCGTAATACTAACATTCGCATCCTATATCTTAAATTCGGGACCTGAGAACCTGATTCTTGTATTAGTGCCAATTTTTCAGGCCCTCACAATTCTTGGTGCATATTTTTTTGGCAAAATGTTGTCAGGCAAAATGAGCTATGGTTTTATTTTTGCATTCATTTTTGCGTTTGTTTCTCGTTGCCCAAACTCTTAGTTTGGGGTAGTTTTGCCTATGTAGCGGCTTTTCCACTTTTCCTAATTGTTTTGAGTCTTGTTTTCTTTATATCAAGACCACACAACCAGACAAGAAGAAGCTACCTAACGACACTTATTTTCTTGGGGCTTCTTATTGGCTACCTCGGTGCGATACATATGGTCTTTTATGAAGTAATAATAGCAGCAATGTTTCTTTTTTTTGTTGGCAAGTTAATTCGTAGAAGACAACAGGCGATCCGTGAATTCTTTAGCTTCATTATTATGTTTATTTTTAGTTTAATTCCAATTAGTCTGTTTCTTTTTCGTTTTGTTCTTTCTGCATCGGTTCCTGGGCAAAATGTAGGCTTACCAAATGATATAATTGCGCCACAACTCTTCTCCATTCGTGAGAATTTCAATTTTTTCATTGAGAGTTACTTTAGGTCGGATTGGATAAGCCCATATCCTATTCTCATGGTTGCCATTGAAATTTTGATTGTTTTATCAATTGTATTACTTATCATTGGATGGAAATTTGGCTGGATGTCCAAATCAAACGAAATTATCAAAATAACTCTTTGCTCAATTCTCGGTTCAAGTGTTGTTATCTTAATTGGTTCGAGAGAACTTGGTTTGACTTTTTTAGTGTCGGCTATCAACATTTCTGAAACTTCGATCGTTTTATTTATTTCTCTCTTATTCTTAGTTTGCATAGTTATAGCGAAACTTTACGAAAGGATTTTTGAGCATCTGAAAAATAGATTCTCAAGAATAGCTTCCTTTGGAATAATTGTTTTGCTTTTCTTCTCAATTTTTTCACCTTTTATCTACTATACAATCTCCTCTGACGAACAGTACTGCAGGGGAACGTATAATTTTCTTTCCGTTGCTACTGCCGACGACTATGCAGTCATGCAAAGTATGCAAAACAAATTACCTAGTAATTCAATAATCCTCATAAACCCTGATGATGCTGGAGGTTTCATACCCACAATTGCTGGATATAAGGTAGTTCTACCTTTTACGGGAAGCAGGAGTTCTATTTCATATGGCAACCTTTGCAATCTCATTCTCGATGGGAATTTGAACAAAACTGCATATGATTTGATGCAGTTTTTCAATATAACTCATGTCTTCATAGGTTCCAGAGCAACTGCTTATAATGGACCTAGTGCTTGGAATCCATTGTTATTTCTAGGAAATCCACATTTTAAGCTCCTTTACAATGTGGGCGGTTCATATCTGTTTGCTTTTGTCCCTGAAAATAACAACTTAGCTTTTTTCGACAGCTTTGAAAACCCAGATTTATCCTATGAAGGTTGGAAAGTTGTGTCTTCACCATCAGTGGAAGGAACTTTCAACATTTCGCTCTCTTCCGACCCATTTTACAACTTTGATGGCAACTATAGTCTGAAATTGGACGATTTAGCTAATTCAAACTACGTGTCGTTAAATTGGTTTCAAAGGGAAATCTATTTGCCAACTACTCAAAATTCAAACTGCAGTCTTAGTTTTTACATTAGTTCTCCAACAGCCTTCAAAGATTTTGAAGGATTAACTTTCATCATATCAGATCAAAATTTTTCACGTCAACTTTTCATTTCCACATGGCTTAGAAGTGATGCTTTTGAATTTCAACCGTTTCATGTTTCCGAAGAAACCCTTCGGTTAAAATCTCCTGGTTTCTATGACTTTAATTTATCTTCGTTATGGTTAGCAAAATTTAATGCTTCTCTACCTAACAGCATTCTCCTTCAAGTGGAGTTATATAACTCAGATGGAAAAGCAGAGGCATTCTATATTGACGCTGTTGGTATTAGTTACTGAAGGTGAACCATTTGAAATGGCTAAAAGTCGTCATTAAAATAAATTGCCATATTGTAATTAAAATGCAGGATTCATCGTTAACGGATAGAGTTGCAATTGCTTTTACTGGTGTTGCAAAAGTAAAAATGTTTTTATTGAAAACTATAGCTAACGTGGTATCGAAATGATAGACTATTAGAACATCTTGAAACGGAGATTTTATCTGAAAAACCATCGAGCCTTCGTTACTTAATGATTTTTTTAGTTAGCCTTTTTATATTATTCCCCTCAAGAACATTTTTTACAAGCGATTTTCAGATCTATTTTAAACTGTTGAAATGGCTATAGCCAAAAAAGTCTATAAAGAAAATGGAAATAATCCAAGATATTTTGTCATATTTCGCAATAGACTCCTGAGTATCAAACATTTATTATTTGAATATTAGTCTTCTTATGTCAAGTGAATTAACACTATCTCAATTGGAGAGAGATCAAAAACAGCCATGAAAATTGTTCATGTTTCAGCCCGATATTTTCCAAGTATGGGCGGCGTAGAAATCTTCACAAAAGAGTTATGTGAAAAGCTTTCTAAAAAAGGATTTGAAACAGTAGTGTATACCTTGGATTTAGGCAATAACGTCCATTCGAGAGAGTCCATAAATGGCGTTTTGGTTAAAAGATATCGCGCTGTTTTGGGAGACCCATTTTTCTTACCTCCTTTAATGTTCCTTAGGGATCTGAGAAAAGAATATCCTGCAATTCTTCATGTACATAATCTTCAAAATTTGTTTCCCATCTTTGTATCTTTAACCAAGAAGCCAAAACAACTTTTTGTATTGCAGCCTCATTACCACCGCTACGGACAAACAATACCCCGGCATTTACTTTTGACTTTTTACAAGCTATTTATTCCTGAACTAATTCTGAAAAGAGCTCAAATCATTATTGCCAATACAAACTTCGAGGAAAGAATGCTGAAGAAAGATTTCTCAAATAGTGGAAACATTCTAACGATTCAAGAGGGGCTGCCTTTGCATGAGCTAAGAATTGTCAAATGGTCCCCTGAATTTCCAGAAAGAATTTTGTATATAGGTGCATTAAAAAAATACAAGAAAGTGGACATTCTTCTCAAGGCTTTCAAAATTGTTTTAGACCATGAAAAAAAGCTTCTCAAATTGGTAATCGTGGGCGACGGTCCAGAAAAGTCAAATTTGATGAAATTGTCAATTGAACTTGGGATATCTGAATTCGTCGAGTGGAAGGTAAATTTAGACAGACAGCAATTACTTTCAGAGTATTCTAAAGCAAGGGTTTTTGTTTTGCTTTCTCTTCTTGAGAGTTTTAGTAGAGTTGTGAATGAAGCTGTAGTTATTGGAGTCCCAACGGTTGTGTTAAGGAGCGAAGTTTTCTCGGATTTAATTAATAAGGGTTTAGTTGAAGTTGCACTCTCAGAACGACCTGATAGTGTGGCTGAAGCAATCTTTAGAGCGAAGAGAAAAGTTTTAAGCCATAATGAAAAGGAGAACCTTTGTTTGAATGGCAAACAAGAATATTCTGATAGAATTGCTTCTCTTTATCGTTCATTAGTAAGTAGATATAGCAGGTGAGGTGCTATGGTTTTTTTGCTTCCCTAAATATTTTCTTAATACGATAGAAACTACCAGAATGTTCTCCATGTAGAGAATAAAATAGCGATAATAATCAAAATTATTAACAATATTTTCGGATTTTTGGGTTTTTAACCCCCATCTTAGCACCTATCCAACAAAGAGGCAAGTTAGAATTGCATATCTGCACATATTAGAGGCTATGGAGTAAAATAATATCGTTGCCAAAATAGCCGAAGAAAAAACCCAATATTTCAAATAAAGACGCTCAGAATTGGGGCCTAAAAAAACCACTAATTGTTATTTTCTCAGAAAATATGAACCATCCAAAGGGAATAAACAACCGAACAAGTGACTATTAAGAGACTTTATGATTAATTAAATACATCAATTTTAAAATAAGCAATTTATCAATAAATAGATTACATTTTTACCATTGATTTGCAAGTTCAAGAATCTGGATATGCAGTTCTCATGCAATACATGAAAAAGCTAAAAAGCTTCTAATCCTAATAGAAAAGACATGGAAAACCGACCACCTAATCCCGCTGAATCAAAAAGAATTATTTTAATTGAAGCGGGTCACAGGTGTAGCTCGATTGTGAGAAGCAAAAAGACATATTATTTTTTAGTAGCAGTTATACTGATTGTTTCTTTCAGTATTAGATATGCGAGTATCAATTCGCCTCAATATGTAGATGAAAATACTTATTTGACCCTCGCCAATTCTTTGAAGAATGGGCATCTCGCAGCTCAAAGTAGCTATTGGACAGTTTATAATTCTACAGGAGCGACTCTTATTTGGGGTAACCATGGACCAACAGTTGAGCCTTGGTTTGACCATCCACCCTTTTTCGCTATTCTGGATATCCCCTTTCTCATTTTGGGTTTTCCAAGGCTTCTGCCAATTATACTATAGGTACCCTTTCTACAGTTCTAATAATGTATTTATTAAGAAATAAACCGGCAGAATCCATAATCGGTGGGCTTATTTTTGCAGTTTTTCCCTTTGCGATACAGTTTAACTCTATGATGTTTATTGACAACGGCGCTATTTTTTTTCTTTTATTGACTATTTCATTGACATCAATGTTTGAAGAGAAAAAACAAGAAAGAATATTAGTTATCGCTGGTATCTCAGCTGGTCTTTCATTTCTAAGCAAAGAAATGGGTATTTTTGCAATTCTATATTTTCTGTTATACTTGCTATTTAGTCATGGTCTCAAGAGATATTATAAGTGGCTAATTTTAACAATTGGAATAGCTCTCTCTTGGTTCGTATTTAGTCTGATCATAGATAACAAACTGTTTCTTGCAGTCATAAGCGCTCAAATTGGAAAAACGAATGGAGATATTAACATTCAATACATGTTTACTACGGCGGTAAGCAACTTTACCTATAATTTTGACGCGTTTTATGTAGGAAGTGTCAACTCTATTCTCATTCTATCATGGGTTGCAATAGGTAGTTTTGCCTTTGGAAAAACGCACAAATTAGTTAAGCTTGGTCTTTTGAGCCTGATAACTACTTTGGCGGTTCTGAGATATGCTTGGTTTTATACATGGATTGCAATTTACCCATTTTTCGCTATCGCTATAGCATATTGCGTTTACGAAATCGCTATTTATGCAAAAAATAGTTGGGATAACTTCAATCGCTTAAGAAGGTCTGGTGGATAATGCGGGTCTGATTGAAAAGGAGACATAACTCATAAAAGAGATTACCTAAAGTGTACATTAAACACGGGAATAGAGAAAACGGTACGATAGCTGTTAAGTGCGATAGTAGCGTAAGCTCTTACGTCTCATCGACTGAAAAGGTTTATGATAGGAGGTTGACGTTTCATGAGAGGCCCATTACCGGGCACCGATGCTCTGGATCCGACGATTATTAACCCTATTACTGCCGGAAGAGAAAACAACCATTCTTTGAAATTAGTCCATTAAAAAGACCTTTCCATAAATAAAGTTAAACCAATGACTATTTTTTCAGGAACTGATTTTTCGCAAATCACCAATGCATCCAACTGACCAAGATTTGAATCCAGATTTATGGTTTAGTCTGCATGCAATTGACTTATAGATTATAAAAAAAGTTCAGTTACCAATTTTAGCTTCAGTTTAGGGTTTGGAAGAAACCCAAGAACTACTTATGCTAAATTCTGTTATCTTTCTAATCAATAAAAATTCTTCGCGATAACAAACTTTTGCTCTTTTTATTTCAGAATATATCCATTATTAAAGATTAATAACTCTTCAAGATTCTAAATTGATAGTTCTTTTTGTTGAGGCTGAAATACTCCATACTGAATGTGACTTGCCACGGGCAGAATCTAACATAACAACTGAATTCAAGATAAGTTCAATCCAAATAAAAGTTAGGAGAACTAAAATGTTATATTCAGTAAACAGCGAGTAGAATAGGCTCTTTTTTCTTTTTAAATCTAAGCGGATCAATGGAACAAAATATTGAGGCGTTTGTCCTGTTAGTTTCTTAACTTGATGATGTCCGAATATTACTCTTCTTCTCTGTTTAAAATAATCGTTTAAAGTTTCGGGTCCACGAATCGAGACACGCGACTGGGGTTCATATAATATCATCCAACCTTTATTCGCGACTGTGAGAGCAATGTAAGCGTCATCATTTACGGTTCCTGTTGGAATTGAATCAACAATGCCTCTACGAACACAATATACTTCGCTTGCATGTCTTGCAAGGCCAGCCTCGTTTACTTCCCTGAAAACTTGATCGTGAAAACTCCATAAGATATGCACTAATTTACCCGCCAAAGATTTCGAATTGTTTGTCGGCAAAGGATAAGCACAAACGAGTCCTGCGTTTGGAACTTCAATTTTGGAAATTAAATGAGCAAAGCAATCAACGTTAGGCAAAGTATCTGCCGAAATGAAAATAATAGCATCTCCAATTGCTTTCTTCAAAATTTGATTTATTGCCGAGGCTTTTCCTGCTCTTTTAGCCTCTATGAGTATTTTCACTACTACATTTTTTTCAGCGTACTGCTGAACTATTTCTACGGTGTCGTCAGTACAGCCCGAACAAACTACTAAAACCTCAGATCCTGCAGGAAGATTCTGTTTATATAGTATGTTGTTAAGGAGTGGTCCAATATTTGTGCCCTCGTTATATGCACATATTCCGACTGTGACCCGCATAGAAAACTTGAACCTAATTATAGTGTTTCGTTGTCCCAATTAAGCTTTGAGTTAACCATTGAGTTATTATTCATTTTCTACAGTTTGGCGATATGTGAGGTCAATTTCAATTGGTTTTTTTATTTGATACATGGTATCTATTTCCTTCTTTTTTATCTCGTTCGGATGAATAAAGTCTGAACAACAACATTACTTTAAAAATGTTTTGAGTTCTATGTTGTACTAAAAATTCTTTCTGCAGTATCTTTATTGTAATTAAAGTAATAGATTATACAAACCGGAATTGATTCTTTAAAAAAAGGAATCCACTAAATCGCATGCAATTTCCTTTTTAAGGAAGAAGAGCAATAAGAAAGATAATTGTAGAAAAGGGTGAACACCCGTTTATGTCTGATTCGCGTGCAATGAAGGAATTTTGGAACAAAACAGCTCGAAAATTTGGTGAAACAGAGAATTACGCCCCTGTTCTTATGCCTAGTTCGAAGGGTTTGCTTAATTGGTACACTGATTTTCTTCAAAATCGTGCTTTGAAAGAACATTTAGAGGTTCTTTCAGGAAAGTTCGTTTTGGATGTAGGTTGCGGCGTCGGTAGATGGAGTCCTAGATTAGCAGCCAATGGTTCATCTGTAGTTGGCGTGGACTTATCGCGGGAAATGATTAAACGAGCCAAATCAAGGCTAAGAAAACGGAAATTATCGGGCGATTTTGTTGTTGCAAGCGTCGAAAAGCTTCCGTTTGTACCAAATTTATTCGATGCCATATTGAGTGTTACCGTTTTGCAACACAATGTGGTGAAATCTTCATTTGATTCGGCTGTATCAGAACTTTTGCGCATTACAAGGATTGAAGGGTGCATTGTTTTATTGGAATATACTTATGATTCTAGTGGAAATTACAGTTTGCATTTCCCAACTGTGGCTTACAATTATAAAGAGGCCTTTACAAGCAGTGGAAAATTAAATTTAACAGACATACAGGGTGTCGATTTGTCCTTGTTCCTTAAGCCTTTTAACCGCATGGTTAAGAATCGTGGAAAATATAAAGAAAATATTGAAACTAACAAGCCTTCATCGAAGTACCGTTTGTTGGCTTCGTCTTTCTATTTCTTTCCTAGCGCCGCATGTCTGCTTTCGTTGCCTTTAGATTTGCCTTTAAGAAATGTGCTGAAAAAGTACTCAGAACACACAATTTTTATTTTTAATGCAAGCAAGAATTTAAAGGTGAAGAGGAGTTAAAATAGAGATCTTTTATAAAAATAGGAGTTCAAAATGATTAATCAGTTAGAAGGTAACTTGTCTTATAGAGCTCAAGTTGGCGTTTTGCTAGCTACTTATTGTGAGTCTTCAAATATTGAACGTTTAGTCACAGAGATAGAAAGTCTGAGGTTGGATTCTCAGATTCTTATTATGGATGATAATAGTCCTGATGGAACTGCTGAACTTGTTAGATCTTTACAGAAAAAATATCCAGATATTTTGCTTTTCGTTAGACCGGGAAAATACGGTTTAGGTACTGCTATTACTGACGGCTTTAAAATATTTTTATCAACAAAAAACCCTCCAAAAAAAATCGTAGTTATGGATGCTGATTACTCGCACGACCCGCAAAATATACCCTCACTTTTGTCAAATTTGAACTTTGATGATGGTCTGGTGATTGGTAGCAGATATTGTAAGGGAGGCAGAATTGTTGGTTGGCCTCTCACTAGAAGGATAATCAGTCGCGTGGCAAATACTGTAGCTATTTCTCTGATTCGTTTAAAACTTAAGGACTGCACAAGCGGTTTTCGTTGTTATTCCACTGAGTTCTTAAAGGGGGCAATAGATAATCTGCATTCTACTACATACGAAATTCAGATTGAAACTGCAAAACAGGCTCGTATGCAAGGGTTCGGAATCAAAGAAGTTCCCATTCTTTTTGTCAATAGAAAACGAGGAAAATCTAAAATGTCTACCAAGGAAATTAGGGGATTTTTCTACTACATCTTCAAAGCAATAAGTGCGAAGTAGCTAATTTATCTACTAAACTGTGATGTCGCAGTATGAAGAGGCTTATATCGAGCTATCCTGATTTGATGATTATGAACAAGAGCGCGCATACAACCATCAGATTCTTGGTATTGGTGAGTTGCTTAGGAGAATAGGAGTCTTTGGTACGTACAACCGTCGATGCCCTGTATCTTTGAAAGAGTCAATCATAGTAGCGAAATCACACTTTACTCTTCGAGGGCGATATTATGATTAACAATTTAGCAAAATTACTAACTCTGCTCAGAAAGTACTGTTATGTTATAGCGGCGTTCTTTATTCCGTTGATAATCAGGAGTATACCTGAGCTTCTATCGTGGCCTTATCCTTTGGGGCTTGATACATTAAGTTTTATGCCGCTAATTCAGCATGGTTATGTATTCTCTCTAGGTCCTGTAGGGTTTTTGCAATATACAAATTTGTTTTTTTTGGTTTCAACGTTGCTTTACGGCTTGATTCCTAATGTAATTGTAGTTTTGAAGATTTTGGGACCTGTTTTGCTGGCTGTTTTGTCTTTAACTATGTATCTTTACGCTCGGAAGGGACTTTGTTGGAACAACCGAAAAGCCCTCTTTGTTTCTATTTTGGTGGCTATATATTTTGTTTCTTTACGTGATTCTTGGGATTTGTATAGGCAAATGCTTGGACTTGCATTTTTGATGGCTACACTCATCTCATTTAAGTCGATTAATTCGCCTCAAAAGTATTATGCTGCTTCTTTTTTCATGGCTTTTACTGTTATTAGTCATGAGTTTGAGTCTGTAATATTGTTCGTTATAGTGGCGATAGAGGCTGTACGTTTTTTGAAAAAAAGACTTAAGAAAGATTCGGTTTATATGTTGGCTTCGGCTGCTTTACCCGCCGCTCTGTTCATATTTCAAAGATACTCGCCGCAGCAAGGTACCCTAACCATCCCTCAAAATTTTACTGCTTCAGGACCCTCTGTCAATTTAGCATTGTACATGGCAGGATTGCTAATTTATTGCTATGCCATTATTTTCCCATTAGTTTTTCTTGGCGTAAAAGGACTAAAAGACCGGTTTCTGAAATATTGGGTTTTGTTATGCATAATTATTGTGCTAATAGAGATGTTTTACCCTAATGCACCATTTTACTATTGGAATCGTTGGGTTCTTCTACTTGTTTATCCACTCCTATTTTTTACAGTTCAAGGGATAGAAAGGCTTTGGCGTTTCGCCCGAGACTCAAAACGGAAAGTCAAACGCTTGATACCTAAGATTTTCGCCATAATCTACTGTATTTCACTTTTAGTGCTTTCTGGATATTATTTGTCCACAACCCCGGAAAACGCGTTCCCATATTTCTCCCAATATAACCCGTATTTAGCTGAGATTCCCTCGTCTATGCTTCAGAATACTGTGTCAATTAATGACAATCCAGACTTGGTTTCATGCTTCGATTGGTTAAATAATAATACTGATTCTAGCTCCGTTGTCGTGTTGCATTACGCATTGTATTATTTGGGTGTTATTTACATGCCGAGTAGCATTATAGTGTCTGTTGATCAGAATCAATCTATGTATGCGAACATCCAGAATGGAACGATACTTGCAGATCAAATGTTATCAACATCTAATGAATATTCAGCAGGGGGTCACAGAGTGTACACCGTTTGGTGGATCAGCGGGGACGGATGGTACGGAATTCGAAGTCTTCCATCAGACTTTAAGGAAGTTTACCTGTCAGGAAAAATGGCTGTGTACTCATACAGTCCCGGAACTTTAATCCACGGGTAGTTTTGATGGAAACTTGCGCTCTTGGACCCAGTTTTGTAACAATTTTTGCGGCGATAAACTTTAATGCCATCGGCAAGTCTCATGTACTTTGAAGATCGTTTGGTGTTGAAGTGGGTTAAACATGAAAGTTAAAACTAAGCATTTTGCAGGGGTTTTTCTTATTTTCATGTTTTTGTTGGGGATCGCTCAACTATTCGTGCCGATAACTGAAGGTCAACAAAGTAGCTTGGTGGTTGATCGATCATATTGGTTGCGTTTGGCTAATAATGCTTGGAACTATTTTCAGCCGGGCGTTGGTGTAGATTCCTCGACAGGGCTTCATAGTGCTGGTTTGGGGTATCCTTATTTTACTGATTGGGATTTGGGTGTTTACATTCAAGCCATCATAGATGCTAACCAGTTAGGCATTTTAAGTAACAGCGGGACATGGGGAGCCGATGCAAGATTTAATCACATTTTGACGTTCCTTCAATCTCGCCAGCTTTCTACTAATGGTTTGCCCTATGTGTGGTACCAAGCGGCTAACGGAAATCCATATGTGACTGACGAACAAAACGCCGCTGATGCTGGCCAGTTGCTAGTAGCCCTTAATAATTTAAGAGTTTTCAGACCTGACTTCGCAGATTCAATTAACAACATTGTGTTGAATCGAACCAACTATGAGCCCTTAGAGCAAGCAGTTGATGTCTTAGCGAACTCAAAGAATCTCTATGATTATTATGTTGCAAGTGGCTTTGCTAGTTTTTGGCCGAGCCGATTCTCAACGTTGGCAAGTTCTATTTTGAATAATATCGTGTCTGCCCCTACTGTTTCAACCTATGGTGTAACGTTACCTTCCGCAAAATTAACAGGTGAACCTCTGCTTCTCTCAATTTTTAACCTCGCTCCAAACGCTAAGCTCAATGGCTTGGCTAACCAAGTCTATTCAGCTCAACAAGCAAGGTATACTGCAACAGGTAAGTTTGTTGCATTTAGCGAGGGGAATACTGGTTTGGATAATCCTTCATATGTTTATGAGTGGGTTGTGAAGGATGATGGTTCAACATGGTCAATCGATGATATTTCTCAGGTCCCAGTGGCTATTTCGCCAATGATTTATTTCAAAATAGCGGTTGGCATGCTTGCTGTGAATGATACTTCTTTCACTGAAAACATGGTTTCATACATTGAGTCTCGCCTTCCTAATCCAAGTAACGGATATTCAGACGGAATTGATGAGAGCGGACGTGTTGATACTTCCAACATCGACAAAACCGACGGGATGATTATTGGCGCCGCTCTATACGCAATTAATAACCTGCCAAACACTAATCCATCACCCACTCCAGTGCCAAATGGCCCTTCTTCGTCGCCAAGTATTGCGTCTTCTCTTAAAGATCAACTTACAAGTTGGGGCGTTTTAGTTTTTCTCGTCTTAGCCCTTGCCGTTTGGTGTCTACGCATTGCCCAAATAGTGATTAATCCAAAAGAAATAACAAGGCATAGAATGTTTTCTTTTTATCATTATTCAATTTTTTCTTTGCACAAGTTTAGACTTAGTCTGGTTTGGAGATTAAAAGTCCATATATATGACTTATCTTGAAACAATGTAGGTATTGAGCTGTTTGGGTTTAGGTTAAAACTTTGGATGTTGTAATAGTTACTCTATTGAGGGAAACATTAGGTAATACTGTAAAGTCCATAAACGAAGTTATTCCTAACCCGAACATTATCCTCATAACTGGAAAAGGAACCATTGGTGATTTGCGGAACAAGGGCTTGCGCCAATGCCGTTCCAATTTAATGTGTTTTGTTGACGACGACATAGTTTTGAATAAGAGCTGGTACAAAAAGTGCATGCAAGCACTCCAAGACAACCCTGAAGTTATCGCGGTAGGCGGAAAAACGTCAATTCACCACACCCTCGGCTGCATGATCTGCAGAACAAAAGAATTCAAAGCTGCAGGAGGTTTTCCAAAACTTGACGACCAAGTTCTAAGAAAACTCGGCTCAAAAATAATAATCCTCGAAGATGCAATTTGTGAACATCTAATCAAAAGAGGAGTTGGACCCATTCAACACAATCTACATTTTCTATGCCATGGTTTCCAAACTACCCAAAGAGCCGGTTGGTGTTATAATCCCAAAAAACAGCTTTTGATGATCTATTCCTTTTTTAAAGCAGGATACCCTGATTATGCTGTTGGATCCAGCGTGTGGCTAATTAAACCAATCTTTGTTTTTCCCTTCGTCATTGAAGATTTAATAGATCGCAAGAAAAAAGGAGGTTGAAGCTTTGAGCACACGCAATATCTGGTCACTTAACCTACGGCGAAGAGCACCAAAAAGCGAATATAACCTACCCAATCTGATAACAAACGACAAAACAGGCGTGCGAGTATGCTTCATCTCTTCCTACCCCCCAAATCACGCCAGATTAAGTGAGTACGCACAAAACTTAGTTACCGAATTGGCCAGTAGACCCACAATTAACCAAATGAACGTATTAACAGATCAAACCTCCAACACAAAAAAAGAATTACCGAAAAATCCAAAAATTAAGGTAGTGAGGGTTTGGAAACAAGATCGCCCACTATCAATTCTCGGTGTCATGGTTCAAGTCCTAAAAATCAAGCCAGATGTGGTTCACTTTAGCATAGGATATCAAAGTTTTGGAAAAAGCAGAATTTCCAACTTCACAGGCTTATCACTAGTTTTTCTATGCCGACTTTGCGGTCTCAAAGTTATAGTTATTCTACACAATTTAGCAGCACTCGTTGATCTTAAGAAAGTTAACCAAAAACCAAGCTTCACAAACAAAGCAGGCATCATGGTAGCAACTAGGTTACTTCTATCTGCCTCAAGAGTCGTCGTTATGGTAAAATCTTACGAAGCCTACCTAAAAAAACACTACAACAACAAAGGAATACTTTTCATTCCACACGGCAGCATGAGCCAAAACTGCAAATCAATAGATCCAGAGGACAAAATAATTTTGATGTTTGGCCACATGGGACCCTTCAAAGGACTCCCAACCATGCTCAAAGCCTTCGAAAAGATTACCAAAGAAAGAAATGATGTTCAACTCATCATCGCCGGCACAAGTCACCCCAACTTTCCAACATACCTAGACGAATTCATCAAAAACGCACCGCCAAAAGTTGTTTTCACGGGGTATGTGCCTGAAAAAGATCTATGCAAAATCTTCGGAATCGCCGATGTCGTAGTTACTCCCTATTTACTTGCAACAGGGACCAGCGGTGTGTTTCATTTGGCTTGCGGGTTCGGAAAACCCATCGTATCTTCAGATCTGCCGGAAATCAGAGAATTAGTTTCCAGCGGCGCCACGGCGCACTTAGTCACCCCTGGCGATGCAGACGCCCTCAAAAACGCAATCCTAAAAGTTCTCGACAACAAAGAAGCAGCCACCAAAATGGCCGAGCAGAACCTAAAGTTTGCTCAAAAAGAACGCTTAAGCCTCATAGCGCAGACCTACGAAGAAACCTATCTGGAACTCCTTAAACCATAACAAATCAGCTGTTAGCTCCAAAATCCCGCTCATTGTTTCAAAAATTTTTTTCAGCCATAATAGAGCCAGAGAAGTTGTTGCTGCTGCTGCTGCAACAGGATTTCACACAGAGTTGCAACAACAATCAAACACTAATCCCCATCAAAACTAACGGCAAAATTGGAAAAAAATTGTGTCGTCACCATTCTCCAAAATGTTGGGGTTGGCAAGCACCTAAACTTAACTCCGTTTTAATCATTGAGTCATTGCCCTTTTTATTTAGCCCAAAACGGTGGCAAAACATATATAATTACATTTGATATATACTGTATTACGTGTAGGTTATGTCCGAGTCTGAAACAATCTGTCTAAGACTATCCAAAGAAACAGCAAAAAAACTTCGGGAAATAGCTAAGAAAGAAGAAAAAGACCGATCAACTTTGATACGCGAAATTTTAGAAGAAGGTCTCGAAGAAAAAAACATAGAGCATGCCATAGAACTATACCAAAAAGGGCGTATAACAGGCTGGAAAGCAGCTCAGTTAGCAAACATTTCGCTGTGGAACTTCTATAAACTCTTAGCTGAAAAAGGTATCTTGCTACAATATTCTCAACAAGACCTCGAAGAAGACCTCAAACCCTAAAGGAAGAGACCTTGCCCGTAATCTCAGACACCAGTCCCCTGATATGGCTTGCGAAGGTGGGTAGAATAACTCTGCTAAAAGACCTTTTTGGGGAAGTCATTGTACCTCAAGAAGTGTACCTAGAAGCCGTAGAAAAAGGCTTACAATTCGGATTCACCGATGCCCAAGTCATAAAAGAATGCATAGATGAAGGCTGGATAAAGCTCGCCAAACTAAACTCCAACGACCAAAGTTTACTCCAAAAGATCTCTGAGCATGCCTTGGAAATTCACTCAGGGGAAGCGCAGGCAATAGTTTTGGCTCGGGAAATGAAATTGCTGCTGCTGATGGATGAATCAGCTGGACGCGCATTCGCAGAAGCTTGGGGGCTAAAAGTAAAGGGAACAATCTACGTGATCATATCAGCCCTCAGACGCGGTCTTATCACAGAAACCCAAGCTAAAGAAACCGTGTTAACCATGGTGACTAAGGGTTTTCGTTTAGAACCAACTCTACTTGCGAGGTTAATTATCGAAATAGAAAAGACTCAGCTCAAAAAATAATCACTCCTCCATTCGCCATTTTTCTGTAAAAATAATAAAGCAATTAGAAAATAGTTGTGCCGTCATCATTCTCCACATTTGGGGTTGGCGAGCACCTAAACATGATTAGATCCAGTAAAACACAAACATCAAAATGAAATGGACCTACTTAAAGTCGCTATCGAGCACTTCTTTAATTAACGGCTTTAAAACTGGTAAATCTAAACACACGGCATCCCAGAGTATTTCTAGTTTAATGTAAGAATATCCGTGAATTATTTTGTCTCTTATTCCAGCCATTTGTTTCCATGGGATTTGAGGATACATTTTCTTGGTTTCTGCTGGGATATGTTTGGTGGCTTCACCTATGATTGCAAAATCCATTGTTACAGCTCGAATTGCCATCTTATTTTTGGTGAACTCTTCGAAAGTGGTGTTTTTGGTGAATTCTTCTATTTCTTCGATTGATTCAAGGATGTCCACAAAATAGACTCGAAGTTGCTTGGTCATACGTAAACAACTTCACTTAGTATTTGGTCTTTGAGAGTTGGTTTCAAACCGCCCCTTGCAACCAAATCTACCTTTACCCCAAGATGCTTGCTTAAAAAAATCTCCAACTCTACATACCTTAAAAGTCCCAAGTGGGCATTGTTTGAAAACTCGACTAGTACGTCTACGTCACTTTTCTTGGTTTGTTCTCCACGAACATAAGAACCAAAGACTCCTATGGTTTCTACTTGAAATTTCTCTTCCAGGATCGGCTTTAGCTCTTCTAGCTTCTTTTTGATGTATTTGGTGCTCTTCACTTTGGTCCTGTTACAATAGGGCTTTAACCTTTTTAAATTCGTCGTCGGTCCAATTCGGTTTGGGCAAAAACTCGCAGGCAAAGACAGCTGACAGCCATTAGTTGATATGGAAAGTGGTTGTGCCGTCATCGTTCTCCATTAGTCTGGGTTTGGCGCGCACTTAAACCTGATTACGTTTTTCTCATATAACGGAAACTTCAGTATCCATAAGTTCTTGTTTTCAGCAGCCGGAACGTGACATATGCAAACGCATTCAAAAGCCCTTCAAAGCCTGTGCAACAAAAGCAACCCAAAACAAACCCCACCACAAAGTGCAAACACATATTCTTCCCCTGTCACTGGGTAGGCTGATTTAGCTTTTGATTTAACAGATGATCTTTGTGGACGTACTGCAATGAAACGGTTATTCGGTTTCTACTGAGGCTGTTTCGTATTTCATTGTTTATTCTTGCATTGCTTTTTCCTTTGCTTGCATGTCCAAAGCGAGTTATTTCCCAATTTTTCATGTCGCCTCTGATAATCTGAGGGTTACTTGTCAAGATGTAGAAGGGCATTTTTGTTTGTGAACAGAAGTCTAAAGGGTTGGCCCTTTGTAATGAAAGAGGAGAAGATTATTTTTGGAAATCGAATCATAATATACTCTTAACCAAGTAAGAGTTTAACAGGCGTTAATTTAAAAGAATAAATCACGAAATATCTGTATCTCCTGGCGGGGGTTATTGGAATCGAGTGACGTGCTTTCTAGCTAACAAAGTAAGCGCGACCATGACTAAAGCTAACGGTAAAATGAAGACGGCTGGAATTTCTGGTATCGGAGTTGGGGATGGAGTTGTATCGAGACTACTATTTTGGTTTGGAGTGTTGGTTGGTTGAGGCGTTTGGGGTAAAGAAGTTGGAGTTGCTGTTGGATTCGAAGAGGGATTAGATGTTGGGTTAGTTGTTGGCGTAGCTGTTGGGGCAAGTGTAGGTGTTGGTGTTGGAGTTGGAGAAGCAGTTGGAGTTGGCGTGGGCGTTGGTGTTGGGGTCAGATATGGCAAGCCTGGAATGGAATATGGGGTCATCAGCGGAAAACGGTCCTCATTGCCTGAGTTAATTACATAGGGAGCATCGCCTATTCCATCCTTGTTGAAGTCTAAGCCTGCATAGTCTCCCCAGTAATTTCCGCCAGAGGGATAGCCGTTGTCCCAGTTATTGGTAATGTTATCAAAGAATTGGGTTGGCTTAAACACTATATTGTTGTGGAAAAATGTGTTGTTCCAAGAAGAAATAATTGATATAGTTTCTCCAACCCATCCAGTAGTATTAAAGTTGTTTCCCGTTATGCTGTTCTCGTAAATCAAACTATTATTAGAGTAAGCAATGTCTAAAGAAGTAACCGGGTTGTTTACCATGTTGTTCCAATATATTTTGCAACTTAAAGAATCAACTATAGCAATGCCGCTCCATAAGCTATTTGTCACGGTGTTGTTAAAGACTGTAATGTTTGAAGAGAAGTAAACACCAATTGATGCATCTCCCCATCCAGACCGGTTAAGAAAGTTGTCGTAAACAATGATGTCGTTTGAGCTTTCGACATCTATTCCATCGGTCTCGCAGTTTGTGACCGTATTTTGAAAAATGCTGTTGTTAGATGTTACAAACAGCTTTATTGCCGTGGAGTCGTTGTTTGCGGTATTTCCGTAAATTTGATTGCCGGTGGAAGAATACCATAGGTAAATGCCGTCTAGAGTGTCGTTGACGCTATTGTTAAAAATCTGGTTGTTTTGAGAAATTTGAATAACTATCCCAAAGGTTTGGGATTCTGATCCTTGTCCAACGATAAGATTGTTTGAAAAAATACTGTTGCTCACGGTGTAACCATAGATGGCATAGCCATTGTTGTTGGTGATTTTGTTTCCAGTTATAATTTCTGCGGATGAGTGATCTATTAGAATACCTTGATTGAAGTTGGTTATGGCGGTGTTTCGCACTGTTACATTGTTAGTTTGAGTTATGTTGATTCCTACTCCAACGCCTGATCCTAAGAGAGAATATCCTGACCCATCAATTACTATGTTATTTCGTTGTATACAAATTGAGGTTGAACTAATATTATTGGTGAAATTGTAAATGTTCCCGTTATGATTAATGGGTGCTGATGAAGGATCTACGCTTCCGTCGGCTCGGATATAGATTGTTCCGGAGTCCTGTGAAGCTACTGATTTGATAAAGGTCAGCGACAAGAAAGTTATGCATATTATAAGCAGTATCGCTATTGTCTTTGTCTTTTTCAAGCAAATCCCGTTTGCTAGGTAACTGAGAGGTTCTAATAAGAATTGTGTATTGCGATACAACGCGTTGACGGTGGTCATAATAACATTTGTTATGGCATCGTTAAAAGTTAGGGGTTGACTGCTCTCGCCTGTACTCCATGTTAACTGAGGCGTTTTGAAGTCACCGAAGAAAAAAAGTTGTGCAGGTGACGTCTTCCATTTGGAACAAGTTCAAATTCCAGTCGTCCTCCATTTCAATTTTGTTGCCAAAACTTTAGTTAAGAAACTTTGATATCAAACCTTTTTAGTACAGAAAATTTTATTAGGTTTTGAGTTGCAGACTCTGACTCAGGGATGGCATGATAAACTCGATTTCTAAAAGCGCCTTTGGAATTGTCACAGCGTTTATTTTTTGCTTGCTTATTTTGTCTCCAATCATAAGTGCAAATACTTTACCAGCATGGGTCAAGACTTACGGGGCTCCAGAGATCGATAGTTATCCGATCAGGAATTTTGTCTTTCAGCGAAGTGAGGGCGGGTATGCTTTGTTTAGAGATAGCGAGCAAGAGTCTAACAACACGGTAATTCATCACCTTTGGTTCTCTGAGGTTGACATACAAGGAAAAACATTATTGGAAAAAGAGATTCTCTTGAATTCAGGTTACTCCCAAGTAATTCAGTCATCAGATGGTGGCTATGCAATTTTGGTTACCGGTGGGCTTGTCAAGCTCGACTCTGAAGGCAACATCCTATGGAGCCAAACATATGAAGGCGAATACACACTCGTTTTTTTGGATTCAATTTGCCAGACAAAGGAAGGAGGCTTTATGATAGGCGGCATTATCAGTGGATATACTGGTCATTCAGAAGTAATCGGCAATACAAGAACTACTTACGAGTACCCTGAACAATCTTGCCTAATCAAAGTGGATTCTACGGGTAAATTTGAATGGAACCAAACTTTTTCCATCGAGGACATGCCTACGCATCTGGTATCGGTGGTTCAAACAAGTGATGGCGGTTACGCTGTAGCGGGAACGAGTGATGGTCAATATACGTCTTCTATTGCGCAGATTTTTTTTGCTAAAACAGACAATTCAGGAAACGTTCTTTGGGACAAATTGATCGGGGTAGAAAACGTCCAAGAGTATCCGACTTCGATGTTTCAGACAAGCGACGGCGGCTATATTATTGCAGGCGTACTGGCGAAGAATTCTTCTGCGAGTGCGCCGGAGTTGGTTAAACTTGATTCGACTGGCAATATTCAATGGCAACAACTATACGGTGGAGACCTAACTGCAGTAATTGCTTCGGTGATTCAAACAAACGACGGCGGTTACGTTTTTGCAGGAGATAAACAAGCGAGCGACACAAGTGACAACGTTTATGGATTTAATTTCTGGTTAGTTAATGTTGATTCTAAAGGCAATACACAGTGGGAACACTTATTTCCACTCTCAAGCTACGACTTTACTAATCAAGTTATTCAAACCAATGACAACGGATACCTTATAACAGGATACACCAGCCCTGATAGCAATTCTTTGTTGATTCCTTGTTTGATAAAGACTGATGAAAACGGCAATACATCCGACTTGTCTTTGCAGGATGCTTCTAATCCTTCACCATCCATCCCAGAGTTAGCGTTATGGATAATTCTGCCCCTATTCATGGTAGCAACATTACTGACTTTGGTATTTGTTAGAAGAAAAACCCCAAAAACACCCTATTCACCCAAAAAACACGGAACAGCAAATGGTTGTGCCTAATAGTCTCCATTTATCTGAGGCTGGCGAGCACCTAAACCTGACTATTATCTTATTTAACGGCAACTAAAACATCCTTCGCTCTTGCCTTCAACAGACGGAAATCGACCTATGCAGATGCATCCAAAAAAATCCTCTAAAGTCTGTGCGGCTAAAGCAACCTAAAACAAAGAAACCAAAAAACATCACCCACCCACCAATTTTATTAAATCAACCCTTCAAAGAAAAGTATAAATGGATTTTTAGCCTTATGTCCATATGGTAATATGCCATGTCTTTGAGAGTTCAAATCGACACCAAATTGGAACGCAAATTCAGAGAAGTTGCTATGAAAAAATACGGCTACACAAAAGGCGCTTTAAGCAATGCTTTTTCTCCACTTCACATAGCAAGTTTAAATGAGTGATTGTCCCACTACATATTGGTGGGATGATGGAACATATTACGCTCAAAATAGATTCAAAAGGCAGACTTTGCATTCCAGCAGAAGTCAGGGAAGAAATCGGAGACACAGCTACGCTGAAAAAAACACCCGAAGGTTACCTCATAATCCCCGGCAAACAAGAAAATTTTCTGACAGAATTCCAGAAAGTCATCGAATCAAAACACAAAAGAACAGGAAAACCGGAAAACTGGTCACCTGAAAAAATGAAGTCAATCTGGAGCCAAACTAAATGATTTTTGGCTTAGATGCCAACATAATCTGCTATGCCCTGGATGAAGAATATCCTGAACACAAAAAAGTTAGCAATTTGCTCTTTAATTTATCTGATGAAAACAAAATTGCCCTAAACCCAACCACAATCCATGAAACATACCATACGCTTGTTTTTGGGCAGAAATGGATTCCACAAGACGCGGCTGAAACACTAAAAATGCTGCTAAAGCATCCTTACATTAAATTTCTAAATCAAACAATGAAAAGCACAACAATTGCTTTAACCTTGTCTGTGAAGCATGGGCTCGGCGGAAGAGATGCACTCATAATAGCCAACTTTTTAGCAAATGAGGTACCCATCATGTATACTCACGATAGGGAAATCTTGAAGATTCAAAAAATCTTATGGAAAAAATCCAATCTAACATTCAAGGACCCTCTAATCAAGTAAACCGCTGCTCCCCAGAAAAGAACAACTTTTCCCTTGAAGCCTAATTTGTCATTTACAAACTTTTTTCAAAAACCTTTGCCTCTGGCATTGTGTTTGGTACTTTTAGCTTCGTTAATCCACTATTGTTTTAACCTTTAAATTAACTTCAATTGGAAAACTGACAACGATTGAAGTCGGATAAATTATGGCCCTTGAAATAGGAATCATCTTTGATCCAGCAACAATTATATTCTGGATTATCCAGATAACTTAAGTGATCTGTAATGGCAACAATTCTAGTAAAAAATCTGCCAGAAGAACTACTAAGAGAACTAAAACGGCTCAAGGTAGAACTAGGCTGTAAAACCTGGGCTAACCTCCTTTCCGAACTAGTTGCCAGCGAAAAGATTCTGCTCAATGAAGAAAAAAATAACCAGACTGACACTGGCGTCCAGAATTTTCTAAACCTAAGGACAGCAGTCTCAGCCAAATGGAATAGCGGTCCCACAGTACTGGAAGAAACACGCAGGTCTAGAAAACATGAAACAATCAAGTAGACTTCTTACTTTAGATGCCAATGTCCTTATCGCCGCATTAAAGGCAGATGAACCTTACAGCGAAAAATGTGCCGAAATACTTTCTAAAGTCCCAAACCAATTTCAGCTAACAGAACCAAGCATAATCTACCAGGAAGTATGCGGAACTCTTGCAAGAAAAACAAGCCTGGAGATAGCCAACGAAGCAAGAAAACAAATGGACCTTATGATTAACCCAAAACTATTGACCAATTGTGACAAAAACCTTTGCACATCAGCATTTTGCCTATGCTCAGAATACAACACATACTCAATCGATGCACTCTACCTACAAGTAGCTCTAAAAAATAAAGCAATCCTTGTTTCATTAGACAAAGAAGACTTCATAGATAGAATAAAAAAGAAAAAACCACCCATCGAAGTTTACAATGTCTCCGAATTTCCCTACTGAACAGCAAAACCATTATTTTCAGATGTCATGGCTTGAAATTTGTTGAGGCTGTAAGGCTTTCGTTGTGATTTAGTTGGGTTCTTTTGCTTTTGATGAAAATCATAATTTTGGCGAAATCCCGCTTCACTGTCCGCTCACTGACATGAAGCTGCCGCGCGATTTGTTTGATGCCCAAGCCTTGATTTTGCAGCTCCAGGGCTTGTTTGCGTCGGTTCGTTTCTGCTTTGAATTTTTCTAAGCTTTTGTAGTACTTGCCAATTCGCCGATACCTCGCTTCCCTTTTCACACTATTGTGTTTTTTTGTGTCAAAAACTGCATTGCGCATGCTCAAATAGCCCCCAAACGTGCGATAACGGATTTTTTATGTTCCCTAAAAACCTCAAAAAACAACCCAAAACACCAAATATCCTTGAATTTTCGACTTTTCATCCATAAATCACTCTTAAATTTTTTGAGTCCCAATGATTTGTGACAAAAGTGCCATATTTTATCAAACCAAATATAACCTTTAACACATCACTTCAAGGCAGCAAACAACTTTTTGCCACCACCCAAACCCCCCAAAATAGCCCTCAAGCCAATCAACGCAACCCCTTTAAGACCAGCGAATGGTCTAAGAGACGAAGGTTGAAAAATCTGCTCTTATGTTATGTCTTATCTTTTTTATCAGCTACCGCAACCTCTACAGGTAACGCAGGTTTTTTTGCAACAAAAATTTTTTCGCTAGCAGAGCTTCATTTACTATCTCTATGGTTAGGTGCAATAATAATTAAATAGGGAACGAGCCAATAGATATTGAGAAGACATGACGATTGAAATTGAGTTAAAGGAAATAAAAAGTCTGCTCTCAGAGTTGAAACAGAAAATGGATATTCTGATTGAAGAAAAAGAAACTTCAACAATGATGGGTTTATCCGAGAAATCGCTTAAGGACTTCTTTTCAAAAGAACCTGAAATTTACACAATTAAAGATATAAAAGCTAAGGTTAACTGTGTTTGAAAGGAAAAATAGTCCTTATACCTTTTCCGTTCACAGACCTAACAGCAACCAAACTAAGGCCTGCACTTGTTCTTTATGAAGGAGAAAAAGATGTCGTAGTGGCTTTCATTTCCTCCAGAACGGACAAGCCAAAACCCGTTGACATCATCATCAACGAAAAAAATGTTGAATTCAAACAAACAGGACTCAAACTAACCTCAACCATAAAACTCGACAAGGTCGCAACAATATCAAAAGATCTCATTATAGGCGAAATCGGTGAAGTAGGACCTAAACTTAAAAAAGAAGTAAACCGCAAAATCACGGAAATCTACAATTTGTAAGTTGGCATTGACTGTGACAGTTAACAATACAAAAAGTGAAAGTCCTTGCCTAAAATTCCACTTGTAGATTCCAATCAGTTAAACCGATAGTTTTCTCAAAGAAGAAGATTGCTACAGGGCACTTCTTCTATTGGAGCTTTTTTCTTGTTGGCCGTAGGTGCTAAAGAAGTTGTTATTGTGCAACTTTGTGTGGTATGTGGTTGCAACGAAATTATTGTTGGTGGACAAAAGTTATAATGTTGCTGTTACACTCGCGCCGTTAGCTCTTGGACTTGGATCTCTAATGATCACGGTAGGAGCCGAAGTGTAACCGCTGCCTGGATTTGTAAGCACTATGCCGATAATTACGCCATTTGAGACTCTAGCTGTTGCCGTTGCGCCTGTTCCGCCTCCGCCTGTGATGATTATAGCCGGAGTAGTATAGCAGCTACCGCCACTCTGAACAACAAAACCTGTAATTGATAATGTTCCAACTGTGATTGTTGCATTGTTAGATTGGGCAGACCCAGTGTTTTTGTCTGTAACTATTAGGTAGATAGTTGAGTTTCCAGAAGATGTTGGGGTGAAAGTCCAGCTGCTTTCATTGGCATTTGAAATTTGGGTCCCGTTGAGGTACCACTGATAAATGTATGGTTGTGCCCCCCCAGAAACGGTACTGTTGAATGTTTGCGGTTCTCCTATTGTCATGTTACCGGATACGGGATTGATTGAAACGATAAGCTGAGAATAAACTATGATGTCTGTTATGATGTTTGATTGAGTTTTGATGCCAAAAGCATCAGTGATGTTTAGGTAGATTTTGTAGTGACCCTCTAAAGTTGGCGTGAAAGTCCAATTCTGGCTGTTTGCTCCCGAAACAGCGGTGTCGTTGAGATACCACTGGAAAGAATACGGAGTTGTGCCTCCCGAAACTATAGAATCAAACGTTTGCGACTGCCCAAGGTACATTCTAACCTGCACAGGCGAGATAGTTACATTTGTTAAAGATTCAACCATTAAGGTCGCATTATTTGACTGAATCATTGCAGTGTTATTATCTGCGACGATAAGGTAGACACTGAAATCTCCAGATGATACAGGAATGAACGTCCAGGTGCTAGAGCTTGCATTTAGAATTGGACTGCCATTAAGGTACCATTGATAACTATAAGGTTGGGATCCACCTGTCACGATACAGTTGAATAGCTGTGGTGTTCCAATGGTCGTATTAATTAAAGCAGGACTTATCGAGGCTGAAAGTAAGGGGTAAACTGTTATGTTTGCTTCAATGTCTGATCGAGCAATTATGTTGAATGCGTCAGTGACCTTTAGGAAGATTCTGTAGGTTCCAGCAGAGGTAGGTGTGAAGATCCAGTTTTCACTGGTTGCGCCCAAAATTGCGGAGTTATTTTGGTACCACTGGTAAGAATATGGAGCGGTTCCTCCTGATACGGTTGAATTGAAAGTTTGGGATTCTCCAAGGTACATTTTTTCTTTAATCGCATTGAAACTAACAACCAAAGGCGTTTCAACCAATACTGTTGCATTATTGGATTGTGCGGTGAAAATGTTGTTGTCAGTTACTTTTACATAGATTTTGTAGGGTCCTATTGATTGGGGAATGAATGTCCACGAGCTGTTGTTTGTATCTGGAACTGCATTGTCGTTGAGGTACCATTGATATGTATAGAGTTGGTCCCCGCCGGAGACGATGCTGACGAAGGTTTGTGGGGTTCCAACTGTGGTGTTCATTGAGGTTGGACTGATTGAAACAGCTAATTGGGGATAAACCATGATGTCTGCTACTACATTGGATTGAGTTTTGGTGTTGAGAGCATCTGTTATGTTGAGGTAAATGTTGAAATTTCCAGTCTGAGATGGGTTAAAATTCCAGATTGAGTCGGCTGCACCAGAAACAGCGGTTCCATTCAATACCCACTGATAAGTGAAAGGTGCCACACCGCCTACTACAGTTGAGTTAAACTGTTGTGATCCGCCGAAAACTATGTTTGCCGAGGTTGGGCTAATTGAAACTGACAGTTGAATGTAAACCAAAATATCGGTCAAAATGTTAGATTGAGCTTGGCTGTTGAGGCTGTCAGTAACATTGAGATAAACGTTGTAGTGACCTGTTTGTGTTGGTGTAAAGTTCCATGTCGAACTATTCGCCCCAGTTACAGCAGTGCCGTTAAGGAACCATTGGTAAGTTAAGGGTTGAGCTCCTCCTTGAACAGTAGAGTTGAACGTTTGCGTGGTCCCAACGATCATATTAACCAAAGTGGGGCTGATTGAAACGGTCAATTGGGGATAAACAGTGATGTCTATGACAATGTTAGATTGGACTTTGAAGTTTAATGCATCGGTTACATTGAGATAAATTCTATAGTGTCCCGCAACTGTTGGGGTGAAGTTCCAAACGCTAGAAGTAGCTCCTGTCACAGCGGTATCATTGAGGTACCATTGGTAGGCATAAGGAGTGAGGCCGCCTACTATGGTCGAATTGAATTGTTGCGTGTCCCCAACGGTTATGTTCACTGAATTGGGATTGATTGTTGCAGATGGCTGTGAATAGACGTTGATAGTAGCCATGTTGGATTGGACTGTGCAGTTTAAGCTGTCAGTTGCATTAAGATAGATACCATAGGACCCTGTGAAGTTTGCTGTGTAAATCAAAGTCGAGGTTGTTGAGCCTGATATTGCAGTACCGTTCGCATAACACCATTGATAAGTATACGGGGCGAGGCCTCCAGTAACTGCAGAGTTGAATTGCTGATATCCGCCTAAAGTTATGTTTGCGAATAATGGGCTAATAGAAACCGACGGCGGAGCATAAACTTCGATATCGTTAACAACATTGGATTTCGTTTGATAATTGAGACTATCAGTAACATTTAGGTAAATGCTGTATTGTCCACTTTGAGTTGGAGTGAAAGTCCAGTTAGCGCCTGTGGCAGCTGAAACTGCAATTTCATTCAGATACCATTGATAAGCATAAGGCGGACTGCCTCCTGAAACTGAAGAATCAAAAATCTCAGACTTTCCCAGACCAATTCTAACATTAGTTGGAGTGATATTAACGGTAGGAATTGACGTTAGATTAGCTGAAAAACTAAAAGAGTCACCCGAATCCGTAATCCACAAATCATCCCAAACCGAATACGTTGAAACAGCAACCGTTTGACTATTCAAATCAAAAGAATAAATCCTAACTGAACACGCACCCTGCAAATCATCCGTTTCTTGCCGATCATATTCTATTTGAGTCCTGCCATTAACTTCGTTATGAACATTAACCGCTGGATCACCACCACAGTGCCCATTAAGAGTCATGAACACATTCGGATATTCATTGAGAAGATTTTGCAGTTTAACTTCCCACGTACCATCTCCAATACTATTAGCAAAGTCACCATTGGGAGAAGATAAGTAAACGTGAGTCGCAACAATGATGTTATAACTTAAGTTAGAATAGGTATTCAATAATCCCCTCATCCAACTGAGCGTAGAATCGTTGGCAAAAGCCTCTATATCAATTACCAAAAAATTGTAATTTCCCACTGAAAACTTTGCAGCAGTATTCTTTCCTTCAAAACAATCCCCCGCCCAATAACTATCGTTCACAAAAGACAATGAATTAAACGCCGAATACTGCTCTCCAACCCAACCACTATTTGGATCACCGCTCCAACCATCATCAGTCGTCTGATCATGATTCCCTGCACACCAAACATAAGGAACGCCATTGTTTGCTAAAATACTCATACCAGTGTTCGCATCTTGCCACTGTGAAGCATCCCAATATTCGTTAATTATGTCTCCAGTATGCACAACCATCTGCAAATTGTACATTCCAGAGCTATTCACAATCCAATTGCACAATAGACTATACAAATCAGGATTATCTGGAAGATAAGCAGAATTCAAAGTTTGAGTGTCCGTTATTTGCATTATCGAAAAATTGTAAGCCGGCGGATTAACTGTTACGTTTGCGATGTTGGATTGGAATTGGTTGTTCAAATTATCGGTTACATTTAGGTAGATTTTGTAGTTTCCAGTTGAGGTTGGGGTAAACGTCCAGCTTTGGCTAGTTGCTTTCAAGACAGCCGTATCATTTTGGTACCACTGATAGCTATAAGGAGCGTTTTCTATGGAAATTGATGAACTGAACGTTTGAAACCGTCCCAAATTCATCCCAACATGGGTTGGACTTATTGCCACCGGAGGGCGAGTGGTTACGTAAATCCCAATTGACCACCAATAATCTCCTCCACCATCCACAGCAACTATCCAATTGGTACCATTCCACCAAGGATCAATAGTGTGCATGGCCCAACTATTCCAGCCGGTACCGCTAGCACTTATTAGTGGGCTTTCAGGAATTTCATGTTCAGCATAATAAGTTTCGTTAAGTACATCAACCTGAAAAGCTCGATCAGCTTCACCATAAGCCACATCGCCCTTCTGAGCAAACCTTATGATTTTGTCAGAATCAAAAACTGTAACTCTTCCTCCTCCACGCACTTTAGATGAGTCATTCGTGATTAGAGGACTCATCGGATGCTCATGCCAAGAATCAGGGTTCGCGAGATTAAAAGAATAGAAAAGACGAAGATCACTATCCGTTCCAGTAAACATCCACCACTCACTATTGTAACGGAAAATTGAAGCATCAGCAGGTATGAAATTTTGATTCGAAATCAAAGTACTAACAAGGGTCCAAGAGTAAGGAAAATTCGTAGCTTTGTACAGAGTAACCCCCAAGGGAAAAGAATTCGGAATCATATAGTAAATTCCCTCCCATTTGAACACGTAAGGATACGACAGATAAGAAGACGAATCAGAGATCACAATTTGATTATAAGTCCAGCTTAAGCCATCACCACTTGTAGCAACTCCAATTTCCTGAGCCGAATCTGTTTCCACCTCAAAAAACATGTACCAGGAACTTCCTTCATGAAAAATGAAAGGGTCAGCAACAAAGTTGGCGTTTCTATCAGTGACATCTGCCGCTGTTAGAACAGGATTCACTGCACCAGGAATAAGATCAAAGAAATCTTGTGTAACATTTGACCAATCGGGCGATAATAAATTGGTTACAGACTGATTATAAACTACGATATTATTTGCTATGTTGGATTGGACTTGGTTACTTTGACTGTCGACTACAATTAGATAAATTTTGTACGTTCCTGCTTGGGTTGGAGTAAAGTCCAAATTTTGATCCGTTCCCCCCGAGGCTGCTGTATCATTAATATACCATTGATAAGAGTAGGGTGACGAGCCTCCATTCACAGTTGAAGAAAATTGTTGATAACCACCAAGAGGTATGTTCACCGAGGTTGGACTAATTAACGCGGACAACTCAGAATTATCCAGATTTTCACTTGCGTAAATACTCATAGCTCCAATTGGATCTGGACCACCCCATTCTGGACCGAACGGATCGCTAAACCCCTGATCATATGCATTTCCATTGTGGACTCGCACGCCCGAATCAAGCACTATACGAAGATTCAAAGACTCATCGCTACAAATCGAGAGCCAATAAACCGAGCCGGAAGTTACCACCTCAGGCGTTTGCAATGGAAAGTCCACCCATAAAAAAGATGTAGTCACAATTACTTCGTTCGATTGCGCAATTAAATCGCCAGGTTGACCTGAATCGTCAGCATAAATCGCTACTCTGACGGGTCCGGTTGTGTAGGCCCGCGAGATATAGGCATATATGTCTGTTACTTGTCCATCGCTACCACATATAAAAGAAGAAGCTGATTTAGCGTTAGGATCATTCTGATCAGAAAAGGAGCCGATTGAAGTATTTCCGAAAGTGAACGAGCTAGAATTCAACAGATTTTGCGAAAAACCAGGTGAGCCACCAAAAGACAAAGGAAAACTTACAGTCACCAGCAAAAACACTACAAAAAGAGTCAATGCTTTTAGCTGTAAATTCATTATTCCCGTCTCCCACTTAAGCTCCCATGTCCAATTGCCTGCTTATCTTGCTAGCTTTCTAATTCAAATCTCTGCAAAATTCATATCAAGCAACTCAATAGATAAACTAGACATGAATTAGCAAAATAAAAACGAATATTTCCATATTTGGAATGTTCCGAAACATAGACTATGGCTCCTTTACGTTCATTAAAAAATTATAGCACAAATTGTCATATCAAGTTGGATAACAATTCTTTTTAAAATTGTTAGCGGAATCGCTTTGAAGAACTAAAAACGGTCCATTGGTCTAAAAACTTTAGCTACTCAAGAAAAAGAAAAAAGAAAAAAAGGCTAGGTTGCTGGATAGAAGATCGAAGTCATGTAGACATAGTACATGTCAGTTGGTTGTAGAGCTGTCATTTGCCATGCGTTTGCACAGAAATTATAGTTGCTACCTTCAGTTACAGGGACCACCGCTTGGAGTGTTATGGGGTAGTAGGTTGTTTCACCTTCATTATTGGCGGGGCCGGCATATGTGTGGCAAAGGGTTGGATAAGCATCAACTGTTGTTCCTAAGCCTAAAGCTTGAATTGTTGTGTCTTCAGTTATTTTTGCCATGGCGTTAACGTTGAGGACAACGTATCCGTTTGAGGGTGCTGTGAAGGATATGTTGGAAACTGTTTTGTAGTCAGTAGATAAACGAACCCAACTGTTAGCGTAAGTATCATTGTAGCTGACTATTACTCCTGTTCCGGCTGGTCCTGTCGGTCCAGTTGCGCCTGTGGCTCCAGTTGCACCCATTGCTCCCGCCGGGCCTGTTGCACCCGTCAAACCAGTTTCGCCTTGAAGTCCTTGCGCCCCAGTTGCTCCGGTTGCGCCGGCTGGTCCAGTGGCACCAGTCGCTCCTGTCAAACCTGTTTCGCCAGTCAAGCCGATTTCGCCTTGAGGTCCTTGAGCTCCCGTTTCCCCGGTTGCGCCAGTCGGTCCAGTGGAACCGATCGCTCCTGTCGCGCCCGTTAAGCCAGTGTCTCCGATGAGACCCTGCGGACCCATTGGTCCTGTGTCCCCTTTAGGTCCTACATCACCTTTGGTTCCAACCGAGGGATGAGTCATAACACCTGCTGTTACAGCAACTAAAGTTACGCTTGCAAACAAAAGTAGGATAACAAAAACTGTTTTTGACAAAATTATTTTATTCATTTATCTCATTTCTCCAAATCTTTAATTAAATTCAAGTCAAAGCTTTATTCTGATAATTTTAAATTAAATGCTTTATGAATTCAGAATCCATACTAACAAATTATTGCCAACATTTTTACAGACTTAAACAATAACCCTTAAAATCATCAACCAAAAGCTAAACAGCAGAGTCTTCAAAAGACAATTTTGGATACAACAAACATCGGCGACTTTAGTTTAGACGACAACTCCCCTTGATTTATCTATTTAGTTCAAGTGGAAATTGTAAACGATTATGATGCAGACAGCACTGCAGTTGCAACTGCACCTTTAGCTCTTGGACTTGGATCTCTCAAAGTAACTGTGGGAGCCGAAGTATAACCAGTCCCAGCATTCGTCAAAACCAAACCCAAAACAACCCCATTTGAAACTCTAGCAGTAGCCGTCGCACCAGACCCACCACCGCCAGTCAAAACAACCGCAGGAGTGGTGTAACCGGTCCCGCCGTTTAGGACATTAAAACCTGTGATTGTGAACGTTGTCGGAACCAAAACAGTAACTCCTAACGTCGAATTATGATTCAAAGAACCACAGGAGCCTGCCACCGAAACATTGTAAGTTCCTGCACCAGCTGAAGACGCAGCTGTCACTGAAAATACCGATCGATTTGAACCCCCCAAGGGAACAACAAGCGAGGATAAACTAAAAGAAGCATTCCAGCCAGAAGGAACAAAAGATGAAAGTGAAACACGCCCAGAAAATCCATTAACAGATGAGACTGTGACATTTGTGCTTCCCAAAGACCCATTCTGAACGGTTATGGTTGAGGGCGAGGTCGAAATAGAATAGTCAGACCCAATTCCAGTTGTAAAGTTCCAAGTTATAGGGCTGCCCAAACCAGTCACAAGATCAAAACCCGGACCCGCAAAATATTTTCCATTCGTTCCCGAAGTTATATCTCTAAAATACGTGGGACCACTCCACTTTGCATCCTGATACAAATTGTTGCCAGAAACAGAAAACCCAAGTGACTGAATCGCAGCCCATTGAGGACTCCCTGCACTCGTGCCGCCTACTAAAAACCAACCAGTCTGATTGTTAAAAGCAGTTGTATCGTATATTGGAACACCCGTGGCTGGATTTGCATCATAGGAAACATCGGGAACTGCACGTTTCCCGTTTGCCTGCAGAACATTGTAGGCTATTTGGTATTGGGGCTCAGCATTATAGGCACTAACGCCGCCGCCACTGCCAGCCCAACCAGTCTCCGAAGCCACCGACCCATCAGAATTAAGGGTTAAAGTTGTTCCACCAACCGCAACCACATTCGACGAAGTTGAAGGCCAGCTTACCCCAGCTCCAGCATCACCCGTAGAAGAAAAGAAAACAACTCTATGATTGCTGGTAAAATAGGAATCGTAAGAACTTTGTCCCAAAAATTCAGTACCGCCCCAACTCATGCTCACTGCCACAACATCAGAGCGGTGAGCAGCATAAGAAATCGCATTTAAAAGACTATTCAATGAACTGTCTTGCGCTTCCACAAGAAGAATTTTTGCGTTTGGAGCAATGGCATGAGCCCACTGAACATCCAAAGATATCTCAAGAGCCCATTCAGAATTCACATCAATGTTCGGATGCATCATGTGCTTTTCAAAATTTGTTGTGGGCAAACCGAATTGCTGGCTGAAAGTTACAAAGTCGTTTTGGACGGTGGGGCAATCGTAGGCGTCGACTATGGCGATTGTTCCGGAGCCGCCGGAAGTTGGAAGATTGTATGCGTTCTTAATCTGCGTAGGTGTCAGGCCAATTGGACCAAGATTCTCAGATGATGTGCTTTGGAGCGATTCATCTGGGGGTGAATAAACATGGAACCACGGGGTAGCATACCAGCCTTCACCGGGATATGTTGATGATGCAGGATTCAATTCCACAAATAATACAGCAACTAACAAAACTAAAAGAAAGAAGCCAACACTTCTCTGCGCTCTCTTAGACAGAAACAAAATATTCAACTCCCAAAAAATTCTACAAATCTAACAAAGCTTCCATAATCCTAGTAGGAATCAACTACCTTTCCGTCACTTATAACATACGTTTTATCCGCCAACTTGGCCAAATTAGACGCATGCGTCGAAATCAGTATCGTTTTTCCCTCATCCCTGAGCTTTTGGAAAAAATCAGTTATTGTCTTAGCCGAAGCGTCATCAACAAATGTTAACGGCTCATCAGCAACAATTATTTGTGGCTCAGTTATCAACGCCCTCGCCACCGCCACCCTCTGCTGTTGCCCACCCGAAAGCTGTTCCACATTAAAGTACGCCCTCTCCGACAACCCCAATTGATCCAACAAATCAAGAGCAGCAACCTTGTAATCTGCTGGATCAACATCATGACAAAGAAGCGGAGCCATCACATTTTCCAAAGCATCAAAGTTAGGCAAAAGATTGATATGTTGAAAAACAAACCCCATGTTTTCCCGCCTAAAAACCGCTTTCCAACCATCAGAATAAGCCGACACGTTTTCATTATCAATTAAGACTTTGCCTTTTGTAGGCGTTAGCAATTGGCCTATCATGCTCATGAGCGTAGTTTTTCCGCAACCGCTAGGTCCAACCAACACAGTTATCTCTCCACTTTCAGCAGTCAAATTAGCGTCAGTCACAGCTTGAACCTGATGTTTTTTCCCCTGATTGTAAATTTTAGTCAAGTTTACAGCTTCAATCATGCACGAGCACCTCTCATAGAAATATCAGGATCAACAGTCGCGTTAAGCCAAGAAGGTATTACAGTGGCAAAAAGAAGAGGAACAATCGTAACAGCAAACGTGAAGAGCACCGTTTGGGCGCTAATATAAACAGGAACTGGAAAACTCGGATAGAGGTTAGCCCAACCCAACATGAAATCTCTAAGCACAGGGGCACCCAAAACACTATCAAACAAAATACCCACCGTCAACCCTATTGCGCCAGCCAAAGTTCCAAGCACCAAACTCTCCACCAAACGAACCTGAATAACATCAGACGTAGAAAACCCAAGCGCCTTAAGCAATCCAACCTCAAACTTTGATTCATGACCAACCACAACAGTCTGGTTAAACGCAATTATCGCAACCGCAATTAAAATTACATACCAAACAACCGAAAAGAAACCCGATCGGTCACCGTACGTCTTCTCTTGAGCACTAAGAAGAACATCCTTTGTAACCACACGACAATTAGGCAACCCAGAAATCGATCGAGCAACCTCATTCACCAAAGCCGATTTCGTTTGAGCATTAACCGGAGTCACATACACCATTAAATCAGTCACTTTATCATCCGGCAAATTGAAAAACGCTCTAGCATCATTGAGATTCATCAAAATCATATCAGCATTATAGATACTCGATTCACTATTGAATATCCCAACAATAGTATACTGCTTAATTTCATTAGACTCTGTAAGTATCGACAATTCAGTTCCAACATGAGCACCGAGCAATTCAGCAACACCTTTTCCAATCACAACCGTTCCATTCAACTGCGGATCAAGAAACCGACCCGACTCCAAAGGATAAGCTGCCGCCTGATCCACATTAAAGGTACCCAACTGATGCGACGTCTGATTAACAGTAGCCGCATTACCCACATCAATCCCCATAACAACAATAAGGGTATTTCCAACATTTCCATATCCCCAAATCCGCTCAGAAATTCCACTAACCCCAGACGCAGAACCCAAAATACTACCCACATAACTAGTCGAAATAACCGTTTGTCTTCCAGCCTGTATTCCCTGAACGGTTAAATCCGGAGCATACTTCAAACTCAACTCACCCTCTCTCACAAGCCCATCCGACATAAATGCAACAGCAGAAAACATGGAAGCGGCAACAATGAGGCAAATTAGAATTACAGCTGTTCGCAACCGATATCTCTGTATACAATTCAAGGCATAATTCAAAAGATTCTTAAAGCGTTTCATTTCACTTTCCACTTCCACTCTCATTGAAACTGTTAACTATAGTAAAGCTCGTTGGCGCACTGAAATTGGTGGACGGAACCCCCAAGGTGAAATAATTACAGTAACCGCCCGGAACGTCATAGAGCCCCGGACACAGTAACTCAACGCCAGGGTTTCTCGCCGAAGGATTAAGATTCCCAACAGCCAAGCTGGGCAACCCCACCATCTGACGCAAAGAATCTGGAGCATTCTCCTTTTCCGACCAAGAAATTTGACTAACCACACAAGACCCAAAAACAAACACAAGCAAAAGAAAAATAAGAATAATCATAACTCGTGACTTCATTTCATCTACTTCCTCGAATATTTACTTGATAACTAAAACTACCTTCAAACCCACCATCTTGCGGCGACACAAAGGAAATTTCATTCCCATAAGTAAATACAGAAGACACAGCAAGTTTTGATGGCGGCGGCTTCACCAAGTCGAAACCCGAAAAAGTTACCGTCGTAGACTCAACCGAAGGATTACTTGGATTAGCTTCAAACGTATCTATCAATATACCATTACAATACATAGATAAGATCCCTGACTTTTGCCAATCTTTGAAAGCTAAATCGACAACTAAAATTGCAGGATCATAAGTTGTATAATTGAACATTGAACTTACACTTTGAGCCTGCTCAAGAGTCACCGTGTTTTGAGCGTACAATCGTTGATTGTAGACTCCAATTTGACCAGTCTGATTGGAAACCGCCAGAAAAGGGGAAATTTCAACAAAAACAGCCACTACTACTATGACTAAAACGATAATCGCAATTTCGGCCACAAAAAGTTTCTTAAGATTCAAAAAATTCCCCATTTAAACTCACAAAAACTAACACAAAAGAATACACCAATGAACTTAGAGATGCAACATTAAACATGTCTAAAATTCCCCAAACCGACCTGCATAACCAACAAAAATGTGCCCACAATCGCTAAAATCAGACACACGAGCATAATTTTCCGAAGCAAAGGAGACATTTCTGATTGAACCTCCGGATTTTTGTTTGAGGATCTCCGAAACAGAAAACTCCAAACTAATAACGCCCCTGAAACGGAATAAGCTGCAATAACACCCCAAAGCAGAGGATACTGATAAGTTATAAAACAAAAAGGACATCCAATATTAAACAAGCCAGGAACCGTATTCGAATAAACCACCATGCAGCAAGGAACAACCAACGGTTTTAGTCCCCCAAAAAAAGAAATATCCAACAAAGCATCTAAGAACAAAAGCGGCATAAGCAAAACAAAACCACGCGAGAGCGAAGCCATCATATTGGAACTTTTCAGTTTTCGATTCATAATGTCAAAGAAAAGCCAACCCCCAAACGCAAACATCGTAAAAAGCTTCAACCCCAAGTCAGCCCAAGACCACGGAGCTCCAGCTTGAAAAACACCAAATTCACACATAGCCCCCGGAACAGCCGGAATTAACGAAATTACAGTGAGCCAAAAAAGTGGAATAGCCAAAAGTCTAGTTCCAAGAGTCATCCAGCCTACAGTTGAAACTAGAGAAAAATCCTTTTCCAATTCATAACGTTGGTCAGCTGATGCACCTTTTATGCTTGTCTCTATTTTGTATGCTTTAAATGCGGCAAAGCAACCAACAGCTAATGCGAATAGTGCGATGGCTAAATCGACTGCGGCATACAGGTTTACAATCATCCGTTATTCCTTCTGTTCTATTATTTGTTTAACTTATGTACTTTTCAGTTTTTTAAATGCCAAAGCTGAGCCTGCAATGATAACAACTCCAACAACCAAAGCTAGGGCAAGCATTAGAGATGTAGGTGCAGCTGTCGCATCAGCTTTGGCGTACCAAGTGTTAATTGCATCGTTCACTAATTTAACTTGAGTTGTTGAGGGCAAAGAGTACTGTTGCTCGGGCGAGGTATTTTGGGAAAATCCGTTAACAAGAAGGTTGTCGGCAGCTGTCTGATTATAAGCTGCTCGAGCGGTAACGCAGCTTCCTCCGCGCAGAAAAATCGCGGTAGAAGGACTAATGGAAACTGTTTGTCCGAAATTAGAAGTATCTATGGTTATTGGGTAATTTGGTCCATACCAGTCACAGTATGTTGCGATATGCAAGGTGTTGTAGTCATTGATGAGTTGCATGGCGCACATGAAGCATTCAACGTAGTGGACGTTTCCGGTTCCATCAGTTACCACGTATCTTGCTTGAGATTCAGCAGTTACATCCATCCCGCATACTTCGCAGACCTGATTGACCAAGACCGTCGTTGGCTTGGGTGATGGTGTGATTGTTACTGTTGGGGAAACTGAAGGGGTCGGCGTTGAAGTCACAAAAGGTGAGGCACTTGGATTTGGCAAAGGAGATGGAGTTGGGGTTAAAGTTGGAGTTGGGGTTGGCGAAGGCAAACCGGCACCGTTGATGAGAGCTGCTTGAGCTACAGTCATCCTTGTGGCATTAGCAAGCACTGTGGCGTTTGTTAATGGGGAAAGCCACTGTGAAGTGCCATTATTTGGAGAAGCGAGCAAAGCATCCGCCGCAGAAGAATTGTAAACCAACCTGTTCTTTAGGCAACTGCCGGCAGCTATGATTAAAGCATCAGGGGGATTAACAGTTACAGCTGTCCCATTATTCCTCGAGACTATGGATATGGGATAGTTTGGCCCATAATAATCGCAGAAAGAAGTAATATTAAGGTCTCCGTGAACTCGCTGAAGTTTGAGAGCACATATTGGGCAACAAGCAAGGTACTCAACCCCAGAGGCATCAACAATTCTATAACGTGCTTGACCTGTCGCATCTATATCCATCCCGCATTGACTACAAGATAGCGTTGTTACTTGACTTTGCGTTAATGCAGAAAGGCTGGAAACAAGTAATAATGTAATTAACAATATGTTCGCTATATTTTTGACATTATGCATGAACATTCTAAAACACCTTGCCCAATGCTCCATCATTAGCGTTTGCTCCATTTGAAAGTTTGCTCTAGTTACGGCACAGCTACAACTTCCATTGGCGCGTTAAAAAATCTTTTGAAATCACAAAAGGTAACGTTTGCAATGGGGACAATAAGACTGATTTTCCTCTATTCCAGAGTTGCAGAACTTACACTTCGAGGGAGAAAGCCATTTTGACAACATGGCTTGAGAGTCACCATCGCCCTTTCTTTTCTCAAACATTTTGCCTACAAATACGCTAGTTTCAACTAATGCGAGAAGCGCTACAAATAAGTACAAATCGCCAATCGGTGTTGCGCCTGGCGAGATTAGCATTGCAGCTATTGCAAGGCCTGCCCAAATATACTTGCGTTGCTTGGTTACCATCTTGGTTTTCAAAATACCAAACCTGACCAGCAATACAAAAAACGCGGGAATAGTGAAGATTACTCCGCTTATTATTACGGTGAAGAATATTGTGCTGTAGAAATCCATTATTGGAAATAACTGAATTGCATTAACAGCATTATAGAAGGGTAGAAAGCCTTGGATAAATGAGGGTGCTAAAACAAAGAATCCAAAGACTGCTCCAATTATGAAGAGGGCGGTTGAGATTGTGACGAATGGAAAAATCATTCTGCGTTCATGTGAAAGCAGTGCGGGATCGACGAATTTGTAGGCTTCATATGCAAAAACCGGCAGGGTAAATGCAACCGAAAACATTACTGCTGCATACGCATAGAGTGTGATGGGGTCTGACATGGAGTTGGCAAATAGTGTTGCGCCTGATGGCAAAAACATGTTGCCAATGTACACTAAAAGAACCGACATCAACGGTTTATAATTATTGGTGGTTGCAAAAAAATCGCTGTTGCCGGGTAAAACAAGCATGATGAATAATGAGACTACAAAGACGGCGAGTACTATTTTCATGCGTTTTATGAATTCTTCTACATGGCCCCAAAATCCTGAAAAAAAACTTTGTCCGTCTGGCATTTTGTGTTCTTTCCATGTAGTTTAGAGTGTTTGCTGTTTCTCTTCGCAATTAAATTTTAGAGTTTGATCTGTTTTTGCCAAGAAAGAATAAGGGCTATGTTGCCTTTATTCGGCTGCGCCTAAAATTTTGACTTTTATGGATATTTCTTCGGAGAGTTGTTCACGTGTTTTTCCTTCTGTTGCGATTCCTAGTTTTTGGGCGGTTTCTAGTAGCATTTCGTCTTTTGTTTTTATGGCGGGTTTTGTGGTTGTGTTGGCTGCTGGTTTTGTTGGTGTGTCTGAGTTTGCTGCGTCGTTGAATTCTTTGGATGCTTTGCTGAATTCGCCTTTTGCTTGTCCTAGGGCTCGGGCAAACTGGGGGATTTTTGCTGGACCCCACATTATGATGACGATGGCGACAACGCCGATAATAATCCATTCCCAACCTTCAAGCATGTTCTTAACTTCCAATTATTTATTATATCTATATTCTAGTTTGTTTGATTAAAAAGCTTACTATCCATTGCGCTCTTAAGTTGAACCGCTCTATCAATATGGTTTTTGAATCAATAAGCAACCATTTTATTGGAAACAGAAATATTTGTTTTTCAGCCTCAAAAAGTAAATTGCGTCCAAAATTAGCTTATTTTTGTTTAAATAATGTCTATTAAAAAACGCATTCTTTTGAACAGATTTTTCACAAAAAATGATATAACTATATTATTACTCGGTTACGATGATTTCTAAATTTCTTTCCATAATTACCTTAAGATGCCGTTGGGGCTTGTAGTTGCTCGGAACCGTCACAAAATCTTTAAGAACATTAAACCTTAAACAAGTAAGCGTAGACTCGCAAACCCGCATTTTAGGAAGGTTAGTCGTTGGAAAAAATATTTACTGCAGACCAAATGATTTCTCCCAAATACAAACGGGCCACTGGAAAAGAGGTTTGGCGAGAAAACTTACGCACAACCATCTATGCAGCAGACAAAATCCGAAGTAATCTAGGCCCAAAAGGAGCCTACAAGCTGATAACCTACAACCGAGGCACCGAAAAAGTCATCAAAATTACTAAGGACGCAATCGCGATTCTAAGTGAACTGGCAATACAATATCCCCCAGCCATCATAGTTTCTGAAGCTGCGAAGTTGCAGCGAGAAGAAGCCGGCGACGGGGTAACAGGCTTTGTCATCTTCTTGTCAGCACTTCTCAGAAAAGCAGACAAACTCCTATCCACGAAAATCCATGCAAACACCATCATTCACGGCTACCACCTTGCAACAGAAAAATCCATCAAGATACTTGAAAACCAAGCTACCCCATTAAATGGCAAGACCCTCTACATCTTAGACATAGTTGACTGCAAAAGAAACATTTTAACACCGCAGATTCGCGCGATGATTCAGCAAGCCTACCCATTAGCGTTGTCTAATGGCGTTCTTGAACGGGAAAACATCAGGTTTCTGAGAAAAACCGGCGGTAACCTGCAAGATTCAAGTTTAATCCACGGAATCGTCATAAAAAAACAGAAAGCACACCCCAACATGCCTGACAAAATCAAAGACTTGCGCATCGCAATCACAACTGAACGACTAGGAATTAACCGATTAGAAATAAAAATGCCCGGACAAGGGCCATACCACATCAATCTAAATGTAAAAAAACCACAGCAAATTCAAGCCTACAACGAAACAATACAGAAAATAAAAGATGAACCAATAAAAAAACTAAAACAATTAAACGTCAACGTTTTGATAAGCGAGCAACCCCTTGAAGAGCAATCAAAAACTGCGTTATTGGCAAACGGCATTTTCGGTCTCGAAAGCGTCGACAAAAAAGATACGCAGGCTTTGGCAAAAGCCACAAGTGCCAGAGTTGTTGGTAGCTTATTTGAACTTGAAGAGAAAGACATCGGTACTGCAGAAGAACTCTCAACTGGTAGTTGCGATTCCTAGTTTTTGGGCGGTTTCTAGTAGCATTTCGTCTTTTGTTTTTATGGCGGGTTTTGTGGTTGTGTTGGCTGCTGGTTTTGTTGGTGTGTCTGAGTTTGCTGCGTCGTTGAATTCTTTGGATGCTTTGCTGAATTCGCCTTTTGCTTGTCCTAGGGCTCGGGCAAACTGGGGGATTTTTGCTGGACCCCACATTATGATGACGATGGCGACAACGCCGATAATAATCCATTCCCAACCTTCAAGCATAGTTTAAAAATCTCCAAGTATTTCTAAGACTAACTATAGGCTGTTTATTTTCTTAAATAGATTTGTTGGTGTACCGAGGCAATCACAACCGCTTGCTTGTGTGTTGGTTCGATTTTTGGGTGTTTAGATTTTGCAGGGCCAAGATAGTAGATAAATACGCGATTGCTTTAATCTGTGAAACAACAAACTTCCAATTATTAAACGTCGTTTTAAGTTGGTGACATGGATGAAATATGTACTAATCATCGGGGACGGAATGGCAGATTACCCAATTCCAGAATTAGGAAACAAAACCCCTCTCCAAGCAGCCCACAAACCAAACATGGACTCCATAACGGCCAGAGGCAGGAGTGGCTTAATAAAAAACGTTCCTGACGAATTAACGCCAGGCTCAGAAGTAGCCATATGCTCCATTCTAGGTTACGACCCAAAAGTTTACTGCACAGGTAGAGGACCCTTGGAAGCGCCATCAAGAGGGATAGAACTGGGCGAAAACGATGCAGCCTACAGATGCAATTTGATAACAGAAAAAGACGGCGTCATAGCTGATTACTCGGCGGGACACATAACCACACCAGAAGCAGCCCAACTTATCGAGGCATTGAAAGCGGCTTTTGATAAACCCAACCAAATTGAATTCTACAGCGGCTTAGACTACAGACACTTTTTGATCCTACGCAACTTTTCCAACCCCGAACAAATCCAATGCACTCCTCCACACGACGCTATAGGCATAAAAGTTTCAAATGTTTTGCCAAAAGCAAAATCAGCCAAAGCAGAAAAACAAACCCAACTCCTAAGAAACCTCATTGAAGGCTCCAGAGACATACTGCGCAATCACCCAGTCAACATTGCACGTGAAAAGGCAGGGAAAAAACCAGGCAATTTGATTTGGCTTTGGGGCGGCGGCAAAAAACCTTCCATGCCCAAACTAAAGGAAAAATATGGGGTAACGGGAGCGGTTATTTCAGCAGTTGATCTAGTGAAGGGAATCGGTACTTACGCAGGAATGGAAATCATAAATGTTCCCGGCGCAACAGGTTTAGCTAATACGAATTATGAAGGCAAAGCGGACGCGGCTCTAAATGCACTTGAAACCAACGACCTTGTTTGTGTGCATGTTGAAGCCCCTGATGAAGCCGGTCATTGCAGGGATTATGAGTTAAAAGTTAAAACTATTGAGGACTTAGACAAAAAACTCCTAGGCAGACTCCTCAAAGGCCTAAAGGAACCATACGCGATAGCGATCTTGCCTGACCATCCTACGCCCATAAGCATCGGCACGCACTCAAGAGACCTTGTGCCATTCACAATTGCCTCAGCCAACATAAAGCCAGACGGCGTTAAGACCTTCGATGAATTTTCTGCAAGAAAAGGAGCGTTTGGTTGTGTTGAGAATGATTATTTGATTTCGCTTCTTATTTCTTCAGACAAAACCTAAGTTGGTAAGCAGTCTTGCTTTGAGTCGATGGCTTTTATGCGTTTGTTAATGACGGTTTTTATTTCCGGGTCATCCTCGCTGTGCGATGCGTCAACTAAGAGTTTTTTTGCTAAGCAGAGACTTTTTTCTCCGAAGAGTTTGGCGAATTTACTGGAGCGTTTTTCCAGTATGCGAAAATAGCGGGGGAGAACGCAGACGAAGTTTAAGGGGTAGCGTTTGCTTTTGTCGAGGTCGACTACAACTAGTTGGACGCGGTCGGATTGTTGGCTTGCGTTTTTGATTGCGTAGAGTTTTAAGTTCATTTTCCCCTCACCTATAGCTAACTTGCTAAGTTAGTACTGATTACAAGTTCAACTTTCTGTCATATCTTACTTAAATTCTGGATCATATTAAACCTTCCCAAAAAATAGCCCATAGCAAAACAGAAAGAATCTAAAACAAAAAAATTAAGAAAGAATAAACTAATTTGGGGGAAAGAAAAGAGGTTGGATAGCTCTTCTTAGTATGGCTCTTTTTTGCCAGACATGTATGCCCAAGCGCCGACGATTGCAACGGTTAGGACTGCACCTGCAAATCCTGCAACCATGAAGCTTGTCAAACTAGCCAGCGATGGTAAAACTACAATCAGCCAAGGGATAAGATATGTTGCTGTGACTTGTGCAATAACGCCTGCTACGAATCCTAAAAGAGCTATTAAACCGAATATTTTAAATCTGCTATTCATTCAATTCACCTTTTTATTTTAGCAGTTAGTTGGCGCACCTTTTTAGTCTAACTTACACGTTTCTGTATAATCCCTCAAGCTCCAACACCATGTTTAACGTTTCTAGTTAAAGGCTTAGCGCAATTTTGCCATCACGTATATCTGTACATATATACGAGCATATTGCCATCATATTAACAATCTATAAGATTATTTTCTGCATGTTAGGCTTGCAGAGGTAATCAAATTGTCAGAAAGATTCGCTAAAAAGTGGGAAGCCAAACGGGAAGATGAACCATTAACAAACCGCATTAGAGATACAGTAAAACCACCAGGACCACTAAAACCACGTCTCGACTTCGCAGTAAGAAGAATCGAACTCCAAGTACAAAAACTAGACCAAGCCACAGACAGATTTAGCCAAAGAGACAAAGCAATCTTCGCCAGAATAGTCGATGCATACACAAAACATGACAGTGCACGCGCAAACGTATTCGCTAACGAACTAGCTGAAGTCAGAAAAATGTCAAAGTTGATAATGAACGCTAAACTTGCTCTCGAGCAAATCACATTAAGATTACGAACAGTTTCCGAACTAGGTGACGTTGTTTCAACTCTCGGGCCAGCCGTGGGTGTTCTTCGTTCAGTCAAAGCGGGCTTAGTCAGTGTGTTCCCAGAAGCAGAAAGTGAACTAGGTGAAATCGGCAACATGCTAAGCGGAATCATGATTGAAGCAGGTCAAGGCAGCGGAATGACACTGAACTTCGACACAGTAAACGAAGATGCATCAAAGATTCTAACCGAAGCAGCTACAGTTGCAGAGCAGAAGATAAAAGACAAGTTCCCAGATCTACCCCCAGGAATGCCATCAACCCCAGCTTCTCAAGCAGAGAAGACAACCTTCTAAGATAAGGAGAAAAAGAAATGTCTTCCTCCAATCTTTTTCTTTGTATTGGTAAACCAATCAAGAATGAATATGGACGAGTAATTGGTAAAGTTGCCTCTTTTGCATTAACTCCAAATGGAAAATTTGACGCAGTATATGTAGAATTTGGCGATGGACAATTCACAAAACAGCCCATGGAGAGCCTAAAATTCAATGGTGCCGAAGTCACATACATATCTAAAATTAAAAACCAAGCCGGCACCCTCTGCGATCACATCCCCTTAATCTGGCGCAAAGATGAAGCCCTAAAAGACCTGGTGGACAAGAAAAAAATCACAAATGAAGTCTATCAAGACCTCCACAACAGCTTCTCAAGCGTATTGACCCAACTCAAAAAAGATGCCCAACTCATCGTCGACGAATCAGCCGTAGAAATCGACCGATGCCAAGATGAAATAACTTCTCTTAGCTATGCAATCGCAAACCTAGAAATTGAACATGAAATAGGAAAAGTCGACGACGAAAACTACCGCACGGCATTCGCTTTACTACAAGACACCCTCAGACGAGCAACCAGCGAAAAAACCGATTTCGAAATCACAAAAAGCAGAATCTCAAGCGTACTGCTAGGCGACCAATCTGCAAATTCAATGAAAACCAACAAAGTCTACGCAGAACAAGTAAGCAACGCTTCGAAGCTTCCAGAGCCTCCAGTAGTTGTCTACGTTAAAGAAATAGGAAAAGCTGGCATTTAATCCGGATTAACACTTGAAAACGTTGGGTATGGAGGGCTAAAAATAAAAAGCTTAACTAATCAATCCCCTCCTCCCATCCGTGAAGTTGCCACAAAATCTATTTGTACCCTAAAAGTCCAGCAGAATAAGCTGGAGCAGGCGAGTTTTCGTTTAAAAGAGCGAGACCGCATTCTTTTTGAAACATGCATGTTTGCATTAAAAAAGAATAACAAAGAAAAAGCCGCAATGTGCGCCACTGAAATTGCGGAAGTCCGAAAACTCGTAAAGTTTCTCTATAACGTCCAATTAGCAATTGAACGAGTCGTATTACGCCTTGAAACCATAAAAGAACTCGGCGACATCGTGGCCGACCTCAAACCGGCATTAAAATTGCTACAAGGCGTTTCTCAAGAGCTATTCCAGGTGTTACCTGATGTTAGCTCAGAACTAAGTAACGTTAATCAAACAATCCAAGACACCCTCCACGCCACAAAACTCACGGCAGATGAGGCTGTAATTCCAGTCGGTAAAAAGACAGAAGCCGGCGAAGAAATCCTAAAAGAAGTATCATGCTTCATGGAGCAAAAACTGGCCGAAACCCTCCCAGAGCCACCTAAGGCGCCAGTAAAGGAAAAAATGCCCATAAGAGAACTTGTTGCGTTAACGGCAAGTTCCTCTGAGGTTTTTTCTCGTCAAACGGTAGAGGCGTCAGGGTTTGATCCAGAAAAAACTCTGTTAACTTACCGGAAGTCTGAGGTCAAAGAGTTCTCTCTTAAAGTTGACAAGCCCTGTTTGGAAGATGTACTAATGGAATACGTCCGGAAGACTAACGGCGAAATTGATTTGGGTCGATGTTCCAGCGAGCTAAAGACATCCAATGAAGAGATTGAGCGTGCCCTCGAAACCTTGGGAACTAAGGGCAAAATAAAAATTGAATTACGATCGCCAGAATAACAGAGAGAAGGAGAGAAAAAAAATGAGCGCATCAAGTGAACTTGAAAAAGGAGCAACAGCTTACGCCCTAGATGCTGTAAGACTAGATAAGCAAGGGCAGAAAGGAAGAGCCATTACCCTCTATCAAAAAGCAATCGAAAGCCTACTGCAACTTGTGCAATTATATCCGGAGTACGGCTTAAACAAGGTGTACGTGCAGCGTGCGATTGCCTATCAGGAGCGGATTAAAGCGCTTCAGGGAACAGTTTCCTCTAACGAGATGAATGAGGCAGCTAACAATAATGGTGGCGGTGGAGGTGCAACCATGGAGGGAAATGGAAACGGCGCGAATGGAAAACCCAACGAAGAACTTGTAATGACAGAAAAACCAAAAGTTAACTGGGGAGAAGTCATCGGCTTAGATACTGCCAAAAAAGCAGTCAAAGAAGCCATTGTATACCCTGTTCAACGCCCCGATCTATTCCCGCTTGGTTGGCCACGAGGCATTTTGCTATTCGGTCCTCCTGGTTGCGGCAAGACCCTGTTGGCGGCTGCAGTTGCCACAGAAATTGACGCCAACTTCTATTCAATAGATGCAGCGTCAATTATGTCAAAATGGCTTGGGGAAGCTGAGCAGAATGTTGCAAAACTATTCGGAAGCGCCCGCAAATCAGCAACTGATGGAAAACCCGCGATTGTGTTCGTGGACGAGTTAGATTCACTTATGGGAAACCACAGCAACGAGGTTGGCGGAGAAATCCGAGTCAAAAACCAATTCCTCAAAGAAATGGACGGCATCGTGGATAAAGGAAAGGCACTTCACGTCTACGTGATTGGAGCAACAAACAAACCCTGGGATTTGGATTGGGCTTTCATTCGGCGTTTCCAGAAACGCATTTTGGTACCGCTTGCAGACCACGCAACACGCTTAAACATGCTCAAACTCTATTCAAGTAACCTACAAATCTCTGACGATGTTGATCTCGGAGAACTTGCAAGGTTGGCTGAAGGATTTTCAGGAAGCGATATTCGCGACGTTTGCCAATCTGCACAGCTGAGCTTAATAGGTGAGTTCTTTGAGTCTGGAAAAGCTATGGACAAAGAAGCTAAACCGCGATCACTGACAATGGCGGATTTCCGGCAGATCTTCGAAGAACGCAAGCCATCAGTGTCATTGGATATGCTCTCACAGTACAACCGATGGTTCGAGGCATTCAAAGCGCTATAGGAGGCAAAAAAGAAACCGATTTGGCTGGGTAATGTGGAAAGGTTTGGAGAACCATTAATTTTTTACTCTCTCTCCCTTCTCCCCTCAAACAAAATCTCCAGACCCCACAAAACCACCCAGACCAAAACGGCTTGTCTTTTCGCCCCTAAAGTGAGTTTTTTTTTACTCATAATGTTTAGGGTGATGTTTGGAGAGCGGACTCGTTAGGAGTACCCATGTTTTATTGATAGACGCTTCCAACCCGGAGGTGTTAAACTGGTATCCTTGACCCGTCAAACCCCAGTTTCGAAATTCCCAGTTCCTCTTGGACCTCGCGCAGTTGCGCAGCATTGAAAACGGGTCCATCCCTACAAACACGATATTTGCCTATTACGCAGCTTCCACATAATCCAATACCGCAGCGCATTAGCCGCTCTAAGCTGGCTTCTAAGGGTAATTTTCGTTTCTCGGTCATTTCAAAGATTTTTTTAACCATTACTTCTGGTCCGCACACGTATATCATATCGAATTTTTCTTTGTCAAGTAGGCTCGATAGTGGCTGAGTTACTAAGCATTGTAGTCCTGCGGTGCCGTCTTCAGTGGTGGTTGTTAGGCTTTTTTCGTTGCATACGCTCTTGAGTTCTTGCACAAAGAGTAGTTCATCTTTGGTTTTGGCGCCTTCCACAAAGGAGAGCCTTTCCGTTTTAGCAGCTAACTGTTTTGCAAGGAAAAGTAAGGGTGCCGTGCCGGTTCCTCCGCCGACCAGCAGTACTCTGCCGCGGCTTTCCGTGAAACAGTTGCCGAATGGACCACGCACCCCAACAGTTGCGCCCGTTTCTAACGAATGCAAATGTCGTGTGGCGTCTCCAACAGCTTTAACGGAAACTGAAACCAAATTGTCCCCAGCATCCAATATGCTTAGGGGAATCTCGTCTACGCCTGGAATCCAAAGTATCAAGAATTGTCCAGGTTTTGCTTTCGCACACAACTTATCGGTTAGAGTGAAGGTTTTCACGGTTGGGCTTTCAGTTCGGATTCGAACTATTTGGCTGGTTCGCATAGTATTATTTGCGGTGAGCGAGGCCGACAATCTCTTTTACACTCCCATAATGTTTTTTTCGCAAATATGTTTCTACTCCTTTGGTTACTGATTGAAAAATCTCTGTGTTCTCTGCGACGGCGGTTCCGATTTGGACTGCAGATGCACCTGCCAAGAAAAACTCGACGGCATCCTGCCAATCTGTGACTCCGCCGCACCCAATAATGGGTACATCACTTAACGCTTCATGAATATCATAAACGCAACGTAATGCCACTGGCTTTACGGCAGGACCAGATAACCCGCCTTTCACATTGCTAAGAATAGGCAACATGGTTTCTGTATCAATCGCCATCGCCTTGAGCGTATTAACCGCAGTCAAGGCATCAGCGCCAGCTTCAACCGCTGCCCGAGCTAAAACAGTTATGTCTGCAACATTTGGAGACAACTTTACAATCAACGGTTTATTGATGCCTGACTTAACTTGCTGCACAACTTCAGAGAGAAGTTTTTGGCTCTGACCAATCTCAGCACCTGTCTGCTTAACATGCGGACACGAAACATTCAACTCTACTGCATCAGCGCCTGCAGCAACCGCCTTCTTAGCCACAGCAGCGTAATCCTCAGCAGAATAACCAAAAACACTCACGATGACAGGAACACGCAAAATCGTCTTAGAAAATTTGATTTCCTCGGAGTAAACGTCAATCCCCGGATTAGGCAGCCCCATCGCATTGATAAGTCCACTTTCTGCTTGAACCACTGTCGGGTTTGAGTAGCCCGCTCGAGGTTCGGTGCCCACAGATTTAGTAACCACTGCTCCAGCGCCACCCTTTACAATTCGGCGGAAGGATTCGGCGGAATAACCCAAAATCCCTGAAGCCAAAATCGTTGGGTTCGCCAACGTCAAGCCGGCAAAGCTTATGCCTAATGGATTGCTTTCCAAATAAATTCACCGTACAATCTAGGTTAATACTTTTAATAAGATAAAGCTTCTTTTTGCTGATTTCGCGGGTTTGTTTTTGGACCTAATTTTAATCGTTTTTATGTTAATTTATGAAGCATTGAAGAAAATGACTGTATTTTGGGTGAAAAAAAGAAAATGAGGGTTTAGCCCAACTTTAAAGCGGTTTATTTCTTCTTTTTAGCTTTTTTATCTTCTTTCTTTGGAGCTTTCGCCACGCTAATAACCTCAATGTTCTATTTGGCTTCAATTTGTATTTAAAATTTGCTTAAGGCTACATAGGCTGCCTTAACCAACAAATCGACGTAAAAATAGGCGATATAATCAAAATAAGCCTAAAACTGAGTAAATCATTGAGTCATTTTCAATGGGGTTGTATGGCTGTACAGTTTTTACATTTTTATGTTAATACCTACGGCTCGATTTTAGATGGGTGGTTGTCGAGAAAAGTCTTTTATATCAGCGCGATGTAAAAAATTACATAGGTTTGAAAAAATATTCAAACCAACAATAGAAAACTGGAACAGTTCAATAGCTAAACACGTGTTTCTTCCGACAAAAAGGTATCCAAGCCTTTCGGACAAAGAGGTAATGAATTGTGAAAGACGTCCAGAATGAAAAGCCTGAAAATGAAATTGAATTAAACAAAGTTGGAGTAGAAGGCTTAAGAAAATATGTGATAGTTAAAAACCCCACAAAAAGCTATCACACAATCGTCACCATAAATAGCTACATAAAATTGCCTTCCGACCGCCGTGGAGTCCACATGAGCAGGTTTGCGGAATCCATCGACGAAATTCCAGAAGAAACAAGATCAATTGAAGATTTAGCCGAAAAAATCTCTGAAACATCACTTGCAAAACACCGCCTTGACTGTTGCACCAAAGTGTTCTGTGAATTTCCATTTGAGCGAATCCGACCAAATGGCGAAAAAGAGAATGGTATAGGTAAAATGTTTGCCAAATACTCAACTCATAGCAAAAGAAAAACCCTCGGAGTCTCCATTAACGGCGCCCTGGCTTGCCCTTGTTCAAAAGAAATGTGCAGCGGCTTAACACATAACCAAAGAGGAAACCTTAGCGTTGAGATAGATGTTTCGAAGGGCAATGTCGAATTATCCGACATAACTAATGTTTGCAGCGAAAGTTTTAGTTCTCCAACATTTTCAATTTTGAAAAGACCTGAAGAAAAGAAGCTAGTCGAGCAGATGCACCAGAATGCAAGGTTTGTTGAAGATGTTGTGAGAAAATGCGTTAGTTCTCTTAGAGAAAAGTATCCAAACAGGTACTGTGCCGTAAAATGCGTCAGTTTTGAATCCATCCACGATCATAATGCCTACTCTGAATGGCGAGGAACCCTGTAGACGGTAATGCTAAAATGTATCGATTAAGAATCGAATCTGAATTCGACGCTGCACATAAAATAGAAGGTTATGAAGGGAAATGTGCCCGCCTACATGGCCACACTTATAAAGTTGAGGTCTTCGTGGTTGTCAAAGAGGTTGGTCCGATTGGAATTTCTTTCGACCTCAGGTTGCTAAAGGAAAAGCTGTTTAAGATAACTGAAAGGCTGGATCATAGTTACCTCAATGAACTAAAAGAACTGGGTAATCCCTCTGTGGAGAACATTTCTAAATATATTTTCCAAAACATGAAGGGCGATTTACCTAATGGCGTCACATTGGAGAGGGCAAGAGTTTGGGAGACCCCAAAGAGCTGGTGCGAATACTTTGAAGGATAAGGTCTTTCTCAAGAATTTAGTTTTACCCTGCACAATCGGCGTGACAAAAGAAGAGCGAGCAAAAAAACAAAACGTTATAGTTGACATAGAAATTTTCTGCGACTTAACCCACGCAGGAAAAACAGACGACCTAACCAAATCCATAAACTACGCCCAAGTTCAAGAACAAGTAACCGCCACAGTTACAAATGGCGAATTTATACTCTTAGAAGGTCTTGCGCAAACCGTGGCGTCCCTCATTTTGAAAGATTCACTTGCTTCTCAAGTAACAGTAGCCATTAAGAAGGAAAAATACGGAAGCAAACCGGTAATGGGCGTTGAGATTACAAGGGAACGAAATGGTTGAGGCATACATCGCGTTTGGGTCCAACATCGGAGACCGAGAAGCAAACATAAACAAAGCATTGGATACTTTAAGAAAGAAAATAAAAATAATCAAAACTTCCTCGCTTTATGAAACTAAGCCGATGTATTTGGAAAATCAAGACTGGTTCTTAAACGGCGTCGCAATAATAGAAACAACATTCAAACCCGAAGAGCTTCTGGGCGTTTTGAAAAGAATCGAAAAAAAAATGGGCAGAAAAGAAGTTGGAAGAAACGGACCAAGAATAATTGACTTAGACATTTTATTCTACAAAAACCAGATAATAAATGAAGACAAATTACACATACCGCACCCAAAAATTCAGGAAAGAGCCTTTGTCCTGGTGCCTTTGGCAGAAATCGAACCAAACCTTATCCACCCAATCTACAAAAAAACAATTGCTCAATTGTTATCTGAACTAAAATACAATAAAAAAGAAATCAAAAAGTCATAATTTAGGTTAAGGGCATGAAAGAAGACATCAAGGTTTACGTGAAGACTCCCGCCAGATTGCATTTGGGACTTATAGATTTGAACGGTGATTTAGGGAGAATTTTTGGAGGTTTAGGAGTAGCTATCGATCATCCAAACGTGGTCCTCGAAGCTAAAATGTCACAGAAACTAATAGCTAGAGGTGAACAGACCGAATTAACTCAAAACATAGCTGCCAGGTTCCTTAAGGCTTACAAAATAAATGAAAATGTCGCAATTGACGTAAAACAAGTAATTCCCGAACACATAGGGCTAGGGTCTGGTACACAGTTGGCTTTGGCTGTGGCAGCTTCAATTTCACGCTTGTTTAATGTAATAGCTTCACCTCAGGAGTGGGCTGCAGTATTGGGAAGAACCGCACAGTCAGGCGTGGGAACCGGAGTATTTGCAGAAGGAGGACTAGTTGTTGACGCAGGAAAAAACACCCAAAACTCAAACCACAAAACTATCCCAATTATCTGCCGCCAACCCTTTCCAGACGAGTGGCGCTTTGTTGTTGCAATTCCCAACACAAAAAAAGGGTTAGAAAAAGAAGCCGAAACTGTAGCATTCAAAAAACTGCCGCCCATGCCAACTGAAGCGGTGGGCAAAATCTGCCGACTAACAATGATGAAGCTTCTTCCAGCCACCGCCGAAAAGGACATCGAAAACTTTGGAGCAGCCTTAACCCAAATACAGAACATTGTTGGGGACAGTTTTGCAGCTGCTCAAGGCGGGCGATTCTCAAGTTCTCCAGCTGCCCAAACTATCGGGTTCATGCTTGAAAACGGAGCTTATGGGGCTGGTCAGAGTTCTTGGGGACCCACGGTTTATGGCGTAGTCAAAAGCACCGACGCCAAAGAAGTTCAAGCAAAAACCCAGGCTTTTCTCGACGGGAAAGTTGGCGGAAAAGTTTTAGTTGCCAAAGCCAATAATCGGGGCGCAATAATCAGGGTCTACAAAACTGAAACGAAAAACTTATAATTCCGCAAACGGCATGAGCGAGGCAGTGGACAGAATGCAAGAAACTAACACAGTGAAAGTAAGTGCCCCTGCTCATCTTCATACCGGCAATTTTGACATGACTGGAGACCTTGGAAGACTGTATGGAACCGTTGGTTTCGCAGTTGATAGGTGTCTTGAAATTGAAGTTACAAAAACTGATGAAGTTAAAGCGAACGATGATGCGGCATACCTTTTCACTAAACGTTTTGCAGAAACCTTTGATTTAGCAGGAGCAGAAGTTAAAGTTAAAAAAGCTATTCCGAAATTTGTCGGAATGGGATACCACACGACACTTGCCCTTTCAATAGGCAGTGCAATGGCTAAATTGTATGGGTTAAAATTAACCGCGGAAGAAATCGCCTTGGCAATGAAACGCGGCGCAATAACAAGCCTTGGGGTCCATGCATTCAAAGTTGGCGGATTCATTGTTGAAGGCGGATTCCGCATTAAAGAAAGAGAAAAAATGATTCCTCCCCTAATCTTTCATCAAGATATTCCAAGCAACTGGCATTTCGTCATCGCCATAGCAAACGAACCACAAGAAAAAATCGTTAAAATGAGAGAAAACGAAGACCATATCCTTCGAAACCTCAAACTGATGCCCAAAGAAACCTCAGACATGCTCTCAAGAATCGTGCTAGTTAAAATCATACCCTCCATCGTTGAAAACGACCTCAAATCGTTTGGCGAAGGGTTAACAGCTTTTAATTCAGAGCTGGGCAAGTTTTGGAATGAATACCAATGCGGAAGAACCTACTGTCATCCCGTAGTTGAAGAGGCAATAAAAATTATGCTGCGCCGAAGCACATGTGCATGCCAAACGTCTTGGGGACCCACAATCTACGGCATAGTAGATCGCCTAAGCGAAGCTGAAACCCTCTCAAAAGAACTTAACGCGTATTTGGCGAAGAATGGCGGAGGAGAAGTCTTCATCACTAAAGCTAACAACGTTGGAGCAGTTATTGGGGGCAAGTAGTTTTGGTCAAATCCATAGGGATTGACTCTGGAACAAAAACTATGGATATTTTTGGCTTCGACGACAAAGACGGCAAAGTAATAATTGACGTTGCCATTCCCAGAGACGAAATTACCAAAAGCGCTAAACTTGTTGTTGAAAAAATTCGGGAAGCCCAGTCCCGTGTTGGAAAAATAGATGCCATAGTGGGTCCGTCAGGTTATGGGATGAATTTAAAAAAAGCTCAGGTAGCCACAGATGAAGAAATTGCTGAAGCAACTTTTGTAACAGAAGCTGACATCAAACGAAGACTAAGAATAATTGGTCTTAGAGAGCTCATGCAACTGCTCCGAAGTGCAGACGACTTGAACACATGGTTCACTCAAGGCGTTATACATCTAACAACCGTGCCGAAACATCGGAAAGCTAACAGAATTGACATGGGAACTTCAGACAAAGTTCTAAGCGTCGTACTATGCTGTTAAGGACCAAGCGGAAAGATTAAAAATTCCATACGCTCAAACATCATTAATTCTTGTTGAAGTTGGATTCGGATACACCTCAGCAATTGCAGTGAAAAACGGACAAATAATCGATGCTATGGCAGGAACAGCAGGTTTTCCATCGTTTCTCGGCAGCGGTTTTTGGGATTCAGAAGTAGCTTACGCCGTAGCCAACGCGACGGACGATTTTTCTAAACAACTTCTCTTCGCCGGCGGAGTAGCATCTTTTGCCGGAATTGATGCTTCCAAGCCTTTGGAGGAATTTATCAAAGCAGCAAAAACCAACCTGCAAGTCAAACAGGGCTACGATATGATGTTAGAATCAATAGTCAAAGATGTAGCATCACTGCTTCCAACAGCTAAGCCCAAGGAAATAATTCTCAGCGGAAGATTCACACGGATACCTGAGTTTCTGGCAGCTATGAAAAGCGAACTTTCAGGTTTCTTTAAGGATACAGGCTTGAAAGTTGATATCGTGGTGCTTGAGAGTAAAGCGGCAGTGACTAAGCAAGCGGCCGAAGGCGCAGCGATTTTTGCAAACGGCTTAGCCGGGGGCAAATACAAACCAATCATCGATGCCATGCATCTTAGGGAAAGTGAAGGAACAGTGTTTAGTAACCTTTACCTTGGGGACAAAGTTAAAGAAGGCTTGAGACAGTTTAAAAAACTGTAACCCCAAATCAGATATTAGTTTATTTTTCAAACAGTTTCTTGTCTTGAATGTATTCTTTGCCTGTTCGCAGAGCGATTTCAGCTTTCGCCAACTCGCTGCCCAAGTAAGCCGCATGGTCAAGCCTTGAAACCAAACCCGACTCAACAATCTGCTCGTAAACCTGCTCCGCCGTTTTGCCCTTAACAATCAAGTTCGGCGCTGGGTCATCAGCCCAATTGAAATGCTCAGCAACAAGACTTTGTTCTTGGCGATCAACAAAAATCCTGAAAGACCCTGCTTTATCCAATTCAGCAATTTTCTCTGGGTTCTTATTCTGCAAAACACACGTTTTTTGCTCTAACGCTTTTTCGTATGGCTGTTCCCTATTCCGCTTATCCTTCAAGACGAGGAGATCTATGCCTAGGTCTTTGGGAACTGACCCGCGCTTCTTCGCCAGAAACATCATTTTGGCAGCTGTAGCTTCTTCGGATATGGTGCCTTTTGCTTTGTCGCTTTTCTCTGTTGCCAAAAGCATGCATGCATCAACTTCAGAAGACAAACGCGCAAGCAAAGCATTAATTCCTACTGAATCGGCATCCATAAGTTCAGTTACATTAGAGACGCCCACAAAAAGTGGCACTGTGGGGTTTCTCTCTGTGAACTCTTTGAAAGCGATAAAAGATTCTAACACATCGCATGGGTCAAGTATCAAATCTGCAAGGCATCGGTTTATTCCTAATTTTTTTGCTTTTACGATGTTTTCTTCAAGGTATTTGACGCGGTCTTGGCCTTTTTTGGGGAAGTAGCCTTGGCTCTGGTTAGTGGGGATGATTACAACCGCAACTTTGGAGACAAATGGGGCAATTGCATCTATATTTCCTGCATCTACGCTTAGCACAAGTTCTGCGCCTGCTTCAACTGCCGCTTTTATCTCAGCTGGGTCAAGCGAATCAATACTCACAGGTACATCAACAACCTGCTTAACCCACTCAACCATATGCTTGGCTTTTTCAGGTTGCGATTCGCCTGCAACCATACCCAAATCAATAATGCTTGCGCCTGCCTCAACGAATCGTTTTGCTGTCCGTTGAATCGTTTCCTTATCCATTAAAGCGGAATCAACGATTTCCGCCAGAATCCGCATGGGAAAATCTTCGCCCACTGCTACGTTCCCAATCAGCATACTTCCAGGTTTTTTGAGCAGTTCTGCGCAATTCTTCTCTGTTTTTTCTATTTCTTGAAGAGCTTTTTGCTGGAGTTTTTCGCTGAGCAAATCGTCTGCTGTCAAAGTTGTTGAAAGTTGAATATCGCAGAGCGAATCCAAAACGGTTGGCAGGTCAGCCGCATATCTTGGACCCTTAAATGCTAGGATGCCCACGGCTTTTGAAATTATGGAGGTGTCTCCGCGGACTAAGCCGGGCACTAAAATCATGTTGAAACCTTCTAATTTTTTAGTTTTGAGAGAATCGGCGATGGCTTGTGGAGTTAACAGAGCGGCAACAGCCATCTTGAGTGCCAACGTTTCTGTTTCTATGCTGCTTTCTTTAGCACATCTTTTTACCGTGTCTTCTGCAAGCATGCCAGTAACCAAAAGTACCTTCAAAGCTTGGTTCTCCACGAAGCGATTCTTTTCATTAAATCATCCATAACTGTAGAGTATGCAGAGTTAGGAGCCACGCGATTTACCAAGTTCTTTTGGTTTTCAATCATTTCTAAAAGTTCGTTGACTTGCTTCTGTTTCTTTTCTTCTATAATGAAAACTTTTACACGTGTCGCGTTGATGACGGCTTCAACGGTTATCGACATTGCGCGGCAGTAAACCTGAGGATATTTTTTTGGCGCATTTATTCGCATCACGTCGCAGGCGAATTTTGTTCTTTCTAAGCCTTCTGGTTTGGCACTGCTGACTGATACTTCGATAGTAGCGTCTGCAAAGCGTAGTTTGGGCGCGTTAAAGGTTTTTGCTCTATCAAACCAGTCAGGTGGCAATTGTTCGCTGGGGGTTGTGTCTTTGAAGGTGACTTTGTAAAAAACCTCTATTTTGTTAGTTAAATTAATGACGGCGCATTTGTTCGCTTTTAGATTGCGGTTGGTTGATGATGAATTGAAAATATTCATGGTTACAGTTTGTTCATTTTCCATTAGGATGCCCATGGGTGCGGCATTGGGTGTTCCATCCGAATTATAGGTTGAAACAATGGTCTCTGCGAATATGCCTTTCGAGAAACCCAAATCACTTAATGTTGCCAACAAGTCACCCAGCCAAGTTCGAAGGTCGTTTACATCTTTTTGATTGAAGGTAAATTTTTCATAATCAAATAATAAAGGTTTGCCAAGCAACCTCCTTTCAAAACTCCCTCCAAATTGGCGTGCTAAGCATATAAAGAGACTTTTTGATCTTCGACTGATTTTGTGTTTAAACAAATGCAGTAAATTCAAGAGCCTAACAGAAGGATATTTTAAATATCCTAACTGCTTCAGAATCAACCAAGAACGCTTCAAAAACGATCAACAACATAACCTTTAAAGTGCAATCATGCAAAAACTAAACCTTATTCCTACTCTCATGAGTTCGTTGCGGATCGCAGCCTTACCCCTCTTCATCTACCTATACAATTTAGGCAACATAACCTCGTGCTTAATTCTATTGGCTTTTTGTGCAGCAACCGACTTCTTCGACGGCTACCTCGCAAGAAAATTTAGGGCAACTTCAAAATTTGGTGCCTACTATGATGCCACAACTGACTTCATCTTCATTATAGGAATATTCGTACTATTCTATACAGATGGATATTATCCCATTTGGCTACTTTTACTCATCGGAATAGCGTTCACTCAGTTTTTAGCCACAAGCATCTACGCAAAAAAACTCTACGACCCAGTGGGCAGGTATCTTGGAAGCGCCCTCTTCATAGGCATCGTACTAACCTTGCTTTGGTCAACAGGAGTTGTCTTTGCTTTTGTACAGTATGCATTTGTAGGATTCCTCTCAGTTTCGCTAGCAAGCCGTTTAGTGAGCTTAACGAAAAAAGATGATACCCCTAAACTAAAATAGGTTCTATTCTTTATTTTTCTCATTAAATTTCGGTGTTATCTTGCCAGAAAAAACATCTGCGTCTAAAAAAGACTTGCCAGAGCAGATTCGCGTTTCCATAGGTTCTGCCATAGTTCTTGAGCTCTTAGCGGGCAAATTGGATGCTGAGCCAACAACAGCGTATTTGATGACTTTCAGATCGGGAAAGTGCACGGCAAATTGTGGGTTTTGTCCCCAAGCACGCGCCAGCAAAGGCAATACCGAGCTTCTTTCCAGAGTCACATGGCCAAGCTTTCCAACCCCAAACGTTTTGACGGAGCTCGCGGCAAAGGCAAAGTCGAGAAAAATCAAGCGCGTATGTATTCAAGCCCTAAACTACCCAGACGTTTTTAGGCACATCGAAACGCTGGTTCAAGAAATAAAAAAGCATTCATCAATTCCTATTTCAGTCTCATGCCAACCTCTTAACAAAAACAATATTCAACGTTTAGCAAAAGCTGGCGTTGACAGAATAGGAATAGCCTTGGATGCCGCAACCGAAGACCTATTCAAGAAAGTCAAAGGCTCAGGGACAAGCAGTCTGTACACTTGGGATAACCAGTTTCGCCAACTAAAGGAAGCAATAGAAATTTTTGGCAGAAACAATGTAAGCACACATATTATTGTTGGTTTGGGTGAAACAGAAAAAGAAGTCGCCGAAGTTATTCAGAGGTGTGTGGATTTGAGTGTTTTGCCCGCGCTCTTCGCTTTTACTCCCGTGCGAGGCACAGCTTTAGAGCATGGATTGCCACCTAAACTTGAAGTTTACAGGCGGGTGCAACTTGCCAGATACCTAATTGTTTACGGCAAAGCAAGGTTTGAGGGCATGCAGTTTGATGTTGAGGGTAGAATCGTCGATTTCGGCGTTTCCAATGAAGCGCTTAACGAATTGGTTGAGAGTGGATTACCTTTTCGCACTTCTGGCTGCCCTGACTGCAACCGACCCTTCTACAACGAAAAACCAAGCGGACCTCTATACAACTACCCAAAGCATCCAAGCCAAAAAGAAATAGAAGAAATAAAAAAACAATTATTATATTAGTTGGTCAGCGGTTTGATCTGACGGCTTTTTGCTATTTCTAGGCAGTTTGGGTTTTTGCCTTGTAACTTGTTCAACTAAACGCCAGAACTCATCCATCGTGTAGCCCTTTAGCAATTCCTTCATGAGTTTTTTGACTTGGTAGTAAGTCATTTGGGCTTCACCTTTGTCGAGGCTTTCTTGTGGTCCTTTGATGCGTCTGAAAAGCTCATCCATTTGTCTTGGGGACGCGCGGACACCTGCTTTTTCAAGTAGTTTTTGGATAAGGGTTTGTCCCGTGTTTCTGCCGATGAAAATCATGGTTTCTCTGCCCACTATTTCCGGTGGGAAAGGCTCGAAAACTAAGGGTTGAGACATCATTTCTTCAACTTCATTTTCGACTTCGTGGGTGAAGATGTTTTCGCCGATTATTGGTTTATGGAATTGGATAGGTAACGCAAAGGCCTTTTCGGCTGATTGGGCTAGGCGATAGATTTTTCCCAGGTCTATTCCAGTGTCGATATTGTAGAGTAGTTCGGTTGCGGTTACAACTTCTTCAAAGGGTGCGATGCCTGCGCGTTCGCCAAAGCCTGCAATACATGTATGTAAGTAAGATACGCCTTCTTCCATTGCTGCTAGAGTGTTTGCTGAGCCTAAGCCGAAGTCGTTGTGACAGTGGATTGATAGGGGAACTTTTTTTCTTATTGCGTCTGGTAATCCGTCGCGGATGTGTGATATTAAGTAACGCATTGAAAGTGGTCTGATAAAGCCGACGCTGTCAGCGATACCTAATCTTATAGCGCCAGCGTTAGCTGCTGCCTCAAAAACTTGCAGTATATCTTCAATTGAGGTTCGCGTGGCATCCATGAGGATAAAGTTCACGGCTGTTCCGTGATTTTTGGCGTGTTCGATGCTTTCAACGATTCTTTGTAGAGCTTGTTCCTTTGTTAGTTTGAGTTTGTACTGTAAATTTAATCCGTTGATGGGGGATTCTATTGTTATGTCTTTTATACCGCATTCTAAACAGGCGTTTACGCTGTTCTTCGTGGCTTCTGCTGATGCGGTGAGTTTGGAGTAGGTGAATGTTTCGTTGACGATGCGTTTGACGGTGCGTTTTTCTTCTTCTGATAGAGCTGGGAATCCTACGTTTATGATGGCTACGCCTGCTTCGTCCATTAACTTTGCAAGTCTAACCTGCTCGACATAAGTTAAGTAGACGGTTGGTGCCTTGATTCCTTCGCGGAAGGTTTCATCCCAAATAAAAACGCGGTCGGGAAGCTTGGGGGGTAAATTCTTTCGTAAACGGTTATAATTTGAAATTAGCCCTTGAGCTTCGAGCTTTTTGAATATAGTCTTCCTCATTTAGACACAATCCAACTATACAAACCTAAATTATCAACATTAATTTGCTAATACTTATATAAAACTGCATCTATCACGAGTCAACACCCGTTCAGTTTTATGTGAAATAAGTGACATTTTTTTCTTCATTGAGGGGTTAAAGGCAAAAGTCTTAAGTGCAAAAAAGGTAATCTAGCTACGATAGGGGAAGCACCGAATGAGCAGCAGCCTAAAAACTACTATAGAAAAAATAAAAGCCTTAGAATCAGAGAAAAAGAACCTCTTAGTTGAAATTGAAGGACTCAAAAAAATGGCTGACGCAAAAGCCACAACTCTTGAAAGCGAGGTTGGTGCGTTGCGGGATGAAGTTAAATCGCTAAAGGTGCTTGTTGGACCACAGCAGAGCGTTCCGAATAAAATACAGATTTAACTTTCTTGATTTTTTAACTAGATTTTATTTGTAGGATGAGTAAAGTTCAGGGTTAGAGTACCTTGTTTTTTTGAAGATGAAGTATCCGATAAAGCCACCTATTATTGGCCCTACCGCAAATGAGAATAGCAAAAAAGCAGTTCCAAATGAACCGCTAGGTATCGGTCCACCTAAGAGGGTGATTAAAAGTGTCCCGAGGACGAAAAATATTGTGATTGACCCAAAAATAGCGCCGCCCAGAATGAAGAAGAACCTATTTAGTTTTTTTTGCGCGGTTTGGTTCATGGTTGAATCTCATGAATTATCAAAGCAATATTGTTAGAATATGCTTTACTAGTTCTTGTTATTGATGAAGACAAACAAAAAAAGAAAAAGGAAGCAGCTATGAATTGTTATTGCTCCAGTATTTTAGGGTTTGATGTGCTGAGTAAGCGTCATGTCCTCAGTCATTCCCATCGTCATGTTTATCATTGATGATTGATAGCTGGCGTTTTCCTGCATGGAAGATTTGATTTGGCGCAACGTACCGTACTCGAGGTACATTTGGAAGTGGATGTCAAGGTTCATTGATAAATTGCTCGAGGGCATAAGGTTTGAACTAGATTGCGGAACGTTGAAGGTCACTTGAAGGTTGTTGCTTGTTATGTCTATTCTGAAGACTTTGTATGTGCCCGCTGGAACTGTAAGGTCTTCGACACCGTTGAATTTTATAGTTAGGTCACCCGTCGTTTGGATGTTTGCAGTTGAGTTTGGGACGGGGTAAGGAACGTTTATGGTGTCGCCGACTTTAACTTCAGGTTTGTTTAGCAACTGTGCAAGGTAGGAGTCGCTTGCTAAGCCTGTCTGGGGGATTTCAGTCTGGGTGTTTCCGACGTTTAGCAGGTAGCTTGAGTAGCCGGTCTTATTCATTTTTTCCGTTACAGAGAAGCTCATGGGGTGATTGAGCAGGTAGTTTTCGCCGTCAAAACCGACTACTTCGATGGTCTGCTGGCTGTTCATAGTTATGTTGTTTGGCGTCTGGTTGGGCAGGTTTAACGGTGAAGCTAAACTGTACGAGCCAATGTTCATCGTCATCGTGGTGTCATAGATCATTTTTTCGCCGACTACGTAGTCAACTTTAAGCGGTATAGTAGCGTTTGTGCCCTGAGGAATAAAAAACGCAGCCGCAATGATTACGATTGCGATCACTGATAAGGCAGCATATAGTTTCTTTCCAAAACGTTTTTTCTTGATTGGTTGAGCTGGTGGCTGTTCCATCGTTGGAGGCAATTCTGGAGCAGCAGCCGCAGTTAATCTCAGGATATTAGATGCGTTCATTATTTTCGCCAATCTAATATTATCACTGTTTGCTTTTAACTCTGATTATAGAACACTTTGTTCTAACGTTAGAACGCTACCGCCAAAGTGGAGAAAAATTATAATTAAGGCTGTGTGGGTTAGAAATTGTTTTTTTTTTACGTTGTAGTTGGTGGCACTCGTTTCAGCAATGCATTAATGGCGTTAGCGAGAGAGTTACACGTTTCTTGTCTTACCGATGTTGATGTGTCGGTTTCAAGTTTCTCAAGTTCAGTGTGTAGGCGGTCGCTTTTTTCGTTAAGTTCTTGTTTTTGTTTTTCGTAATTGTCGTGTAGTTTTTCTTGTTCAGCTGTAAAAGTTTGCAGGGTTACTTCTAGCTCGTTTTTTGCTGCTTTGAGGTTCTGAGTGGTTTGGGTGAGTTGTTCTGAGGCTTTTCTTTTTGCGCTGAACTGGTAGAAGCTAAATTTTACTTTCTGTTGTGTTGCTAATAGGTCTTCGAGGTCGCGGATTTTGCTGCTTAAATGTTGAACCTCTGCGTTCCGTTTGTTGCTGCGTTCTCGAGTTTGCTCAGCGTATGATTTGTCGGCTTCGACTATTTGGTGGTTAACTTCGGATAGGGCTTTGGCTTCTTCGGTTAAAGTGGCTTCTTTTAGCCTGTTTTCGGCGAGGGCAGCTTCAACGTCGAGGAAAATTTGGAAGCGTTCTTTTATAAATTGTTCATCCAAAGTTATTGTTGGGTTGGATTCGAATTCTGAAGTTACCTGTCGCAAGTTCAGTATCCAATCGTTAAAGTATTGGCTGAATGGTGAGAGCGCGAAAATCTGGTTCCCCAATTTCCCCAAGCTATTGAGAGTTTTCTCCACAGACTCCTTTGCAGAAACCTCGGGAGTTCCCTCTTGTAGGTACTTGGCGCCTTGACGCTGCTTTTTTTCTTTGGCTTTCTTTTCGTGGGTGCTTTTTGAGAATTGTTTGCCTGCACCTTTGCGTGAACCCGTTTGTGATCTGAAACTCATAAAATACCCTGTAGTGAAAGAATTATTTAAAGAGTGGTACTATCTGTGGCGCCAAAAAAGTTTAGGTTACAAGATTTTGGGGAAAAAAAGTTTCAGAGTCTATTTTTTAGTTGATTTCTTTTTGGTCGTTTGAGCAGTTGGAGAGGGGTTGCGTTTTTTGAGTAGCAGGAAAGCTGCAGCGACTGCTATGATGGCTACTATAATCACTATTGCGTATATCCACTGGGGTGTGGAGGCGTTGCTGTTGGAGCCGGGTAGTGAGCCATTTGTTGAAGTTGGGTTAGTTGAGGTTGAGCTGGTTGGAGCTGGGGAGGCTGTGTTACTGTATGGTGTTGTGATGGGTGCTGTTCCCTGACGGATAGGTTGTTGTGCTAATACGATGAGGGTGTAGCGGACGATTTTTTCCGATGTAATTATGTTAGTTTGATTGAGGTCAAAAGCTCCAAGTTTAAAGGCACCATTATCAAGAGAACTACCCTTAGGGGCGAGTGAATTTATAGTGTTGCTGTAGCCGACGGCGATGACTGTTCCAGTGCTGTTGTAGAAAGTTCCCATAACTGTAACGTTATAGGCGTTTTGGTCACCTGTGTTTTCAACATTGCCGTTGACCCAATAAACGCCTTTGTCTGTGTTGGTGTCTGATGCGCTTGTGCCGGGGTTCGTGCCAATGGAGGGTGTGCTGCTGGTAATTGTGAGGTCGGGGTACTGGTAGCTTGCTGTAGCGTTTGCTTGAGCAACATTAAGGCTTATGTTTCCAATTTCAACGGAGTACCAGGTTCCATCGGATGAACCACTTGGTTGGAAGAAGGTCATATAGAAAGGCGCTATCTGCTGAGGAGCTAGATAGTTTACCGACATTCTTTCTATCCCGATTTGGGCGTAAGAGCTAGATTGAGCTGTGCCGTCGGATGAAAAGACTGTTCCTGTAAGAACAACTTGGCTTAGAGTGTTGGAGCCTGTGTTTTGGACTTCTCCCACCACGTCGAAGTAGCCCGCTGAGTCAATATAATAACTGTAACTGAGGATTTTGACGCTGGATGTTTGGCTATGTGCGCCAGGGACCAAAGTTAGGCTCAATGAGCAGATGGCAAGTAAAATTAGGAAAGAAACTAAGATTTTTTTCATGTGAAATGCCCTTCTATAGACCCCAAAAGGAAGGTTGTGGTATAAAACACTTTTTCAAAATTGAGCCTAAATCTCGGACCCTGCCGAAAAGCAACTAGGGCTCTACATAGGGCATGGAGGATCCGGGGATACTTTTAAATGTAAAAATGGTGGATAAGTATTTAGTTGGATACGCTGTGATTGAAAAGTTACATCCTTATGTAGTATTTCTTCCAACGGAAAAAAAAGGTAAAATTCTCAGCGCCATCTTCGGAAGCAAAGCAGGTGTTGACGTTCTCCGCTTCTCGCTTAAGCAAGGCATAGGAAAAAACATTTACCAAAAAGACTTAGTGAAAACCCTCAACTACAGCAACAAAACCATAATAGAAAACCTCAAAACCCTCACCTCGCTCGGCGTTCTAAACGAATCCATGGAGAAAAATGACAAAGAAGGCCGAACTATCTGGATTAAAGCCTACCAACTCACTAACCTTGGCAAATGGTTCGCGCTCTTGATGGCTGAAGAAAAGGAACTTACCGAAACCGAAAAAGCCGAAATCCTCCAAAGCCTTTTCCGCACCTATGTAAAACAAGTAAAGAGGTTAGCTGAGGAGATAGGAATAAACAAGAAAATGTTGGAAGAAACGTTTAGGGAAGAAATGAAAAGCAGCCAGTGAGGAAATAGCTAACGATTGAATATCTTTTTGCAAAACAAGCGCGTTAATATATTGAAAAAACAGAATTAAAAAATAAAAAAGGAAAAAGAGTTTATTCTTCTTCTGAGGGCATTCCAATTTTGCGTAGGTAGTCTTTGGCGTATTTTGGGTTGTAGGCTAAGAGTTCTTTACTACGTAGCAGGCGCCGTTCTAAGCGGACCAGTGCCACGCGGAAAGTTGGTTCTATGCCCCAGCCTTCAGATGCCGCGAAAAATGTGCCGCGAACTGTTCGGAACTGCAATCTGCAATGGACCAGCGGGGTTTCGCGTCCGACTACGTTTCCGTGGCTCTTCATGTACACAAAGAGTGTTCCCAACTGGAACGCTTCTTGGAACCGGTGCGAGAATGAGTCGAACTCGTTCATCATGAATGCTTGTTGGTCTGGTGTTACGTCTACGCCTTTGGTGCCGAATTGGATCGTTAATTTTCGTTGCGCAACTGCTTCAAGTTGAGAAATTGGCTCCAAAAAGTCAAGTTTTGTAACAATTCCCACTAATCGGTCGTTTGAAACAACCGCTACGCAGGAAACATCGTGTTTATGCATTTGTGCTTCCGCTTCACGTAAACTGGTTTTGGGTTCAACCATGACAACTGGGCTTGACATGATTCCTTTTACGGCGACGCCTAATGTTTCGATTTTTTCGCCTATTATGTCGCCTGTGGTTTGGCGTCGTTGGGGCCAATAGATGTTCTCCAAAATATCTTCGTAACTAACCATTCCCTCTAGTTTGCCGCCTTCCATAACTGGAATATGCGAAATTCCGTATTCACGCATCATTCCCAAAACGGCGCCGACACTGCGGTTTGACTCTAACGTGTGAGGTGCACGGGTCATAACTTTTTCAACATCGGTTTTACCCCAACCTTCTGAAACAGCTCCATGAATAACATTTTCGTCTGTAACAAACCCTAACAGTTTTCCCTTTTCGAACAATGGTAGTTGTCGCATGCCACTTCCAATCATTAACTTTGCGAGTTCACCTAACGAGACATCAGGACCAACGACTGGAGCAACATGCATCAAAGATCGAACCTTAGCTACCGTTGGGTCGAGCCGCGACCGCAAAATTGCCCGCCTTGTAATCATGCCTGCATATTTTCCTTTCTCATCTAAAACGGCCAAAACTGGAGGCATGCCCTTCTTGAAACTTTCTAGGCATCTTGAAAGAGTATCGTTGTCTTGAACAGAGTTAAATTCTTTACAATAAATATCCTTAGCAGTAACGGACATGGACATAAATAATCACTGCAAACGTATAATTAATACGAAGAATTTAAACGTTGCAAGCTAAGTTGCCTGTAACTTTCAACCCAAACAGATTATTCTCTACAAATGTTGACTGATGTTTAAAGAAATTCATGCATAACTTCCATAACAAGCTTTTTTAGTTCACGCTTCACCCTTATTTTGCGGTGCACAATTACGGAAGAAGCAGATATTTGGACTCCTATGGATGGAGACACCTTCGTTACAAAAGATGGCTTCATCATGAACACGTTTGGGTACGAACACCCAGATGACCGTGTTTTCGCGTTCCTCAAATACATCCCTGCGCAATACAAGCAGCTTTTCAACGTGGAAATGCTTACCCGAACCTGGAAATTCGGCACAAACCCACTTACAAACCAGCTTTTCCGCGCCGAAAAACTCTACACGGCCAAAAACTACCAAACCTTCATCGAAGCCTTCCGCAAAACCTTCCCCAACTACCTCTATTTCGACCAAACACGCGGCAAAGAACTCATAACTGCCCCACTTGAAGCAATTGAGCAGGTTTTTGTTCCCAAAGACCGCTTAGTTTGGCTTCAGAACCTAAAGCACCCTGACAAACTCCAAGCAATGTCGCTCCAATTAATCGATTTAATCTCTAAAGAATCCGGTGTGCCATGCACCGATCTGGGCATCCACGGTTCCATTGCGTTGGAAATGCATGCACCAGAATCCGACATCGACTTTGTTGTCTACGGCACAAACAACTTCCGTGTTGTTGAGGATGCAATTCAAAGGCTCGTAAACGAAAACAAGCTCACCTACATTGCTGGTAACCGTATTGAAGCTGCCCGCAAATTCGTGGGCAAATACCAAGGCAAAATCTGGATGTATAATGCAACCAAAAAACCTGAGGAAATCAAAAATCAATTCGGCGATTATACCTTTACGCCGTTGGCGCCTGTACGTTTCATTGCCACCGTTTGTGATGACACGGAAACCATGTATCGCCCGGCAATCTACAAAATCAGCAACTACCAACCCCAAGATCCCCAATCGGAACTTGCCCTCGACAAAATCCCAATTCAAGTAGTTTCAAATATCGGCTGCTACCGAAACGTTGCGAGACTAGGACAGCAAGTTAAAGTTGCAGGCACCCTTGAAAAAGTCCAATCAACAAGTGATACCAGCATCTTCTATCAAGTCGTCGTTGGCACAGCTACTTCGGAAGAAGAATATATATGGCCACTGTAAAACTGCGGGACCGCGACGCCATCCAAACACAGGAAGGTTTGATTTTCCGCGTTTTCGGTTATAGTCACCCAAACGACGCTTACATCTGCGATGCGGAATATGCGAGCTCAAAGATTTTTAGGTCAAACGACCCGCGTGCACCAAGAACTGGGCGAAGTGAGCTCTTCTATAAATTCTACAACGATGAAGGCATGAAGCTCATCGCCAAAAAGTACCCTCAATACCTTATCCAACACGAGATGCTTGGGTTAAAAATTGTCGGCGTTCAACAAACCTTAATCGTCGAAGCCCGACAACCCCAGCCGCGTCTTCAAGAACTTCTTAGGGCAGGACCAACCGACCCATTGCTCGCAGCTATGGAACGTGTATTGGACATTGCAACGGAAAAATCAGGTGTTCCACCCGAAAGTTTTGGGGTCTTTGGCTCTATGTTGCATGGTTTCCATCACCCAAAGTACTCCGACATTGACTTTACAATCTATGGTAAGGCTGAAAACGCTAAAATGTGTCAAACAATGGCCCAACTCTATTCTGACAGCAGTTCAGGGTTAAGCAATGAATTCGAATCCGTGGACGTCATGAAGGGCAAAGATTGGCGATTCAAAAATTTCACGGTCGAAGATTTTGTTTGGCATCAACGCCGAAAAATGATTTACGGGTTATACGACGACACTAAAGCTAGCGGCAGAGTAATCAAAGCCGAATTTGAACCCGTGAAGTCCTGGAGCGAAATCAAATCCGAATATGACCCGCAAGCAAAAATTATTCAGAAGGGCTGGGTTAAACTGAAAGCCCACATAACCGCGGATGATGAGGCACCCTTTATTCCATCTATTTACGGTATTGAGCCTTTGGAAGTTCTCAGTGGTTCCAAAGAAGCCCTGAAAGTTACGCGGATTTTCAGCTACATGGAAGAGTTCCGTCAGCAAGCCCAAAAAAACGAAACCGTAATTGTTGAAGGCAACTTAGAGGAAGTCGAATCTCCAGCAGGAAACTTCTGGCAGGTAACATTGACTTATTGCCCAAGCTACTATGAACAAGTCCTCAAAGTCCAGCATTAATTCACTACGAAGAAATAGAATGCGTTTGGGTTGATTGTTATTGCAACCGTTGGGCAGAATTCAGTTGCAGCAGCAGCAGCATCTTCTCCAGCTCCCTATTGCTATAGCTCCTGTTAGTCCTTATCGGCGTTTGACGTTGTGGCTGCAGTTTAATGGCTAACCTATTCAATTTGGATTTATCTCTGAAAGATAACACCCATTTGCAATTTGCGGCCACAGTATCATCACCATCATCATTATCTTCTATGGGAATTTTTCAATGAGGTACACTCTTGGTAACAGTGAAGCGCAGAAAAAACTCAAAGTAATTTTTTAGCGGGATGAACATCTTTGATTTGATATTGTGCCTTTCTAGATGATCTTTTTAAAATTGTCGAGGGCATCTTGTAAACAAAGTTTTAAACAAATATAACTTGAAAAAGAGATTAAGCGGCAGTTATTTGGGGGATTCATATTAACAATGCGCGCATAGAATTTCTTTTGGTAATAGCTTTTGCAGTCATTGGTGCAATTCTGCTTGTTCTCGGTCTTCTACTCTCATTATACGCCTTAAGACCAAGCCTGGACTTTATTATTTTTGGCTTATTATTGCTACTTGTAGCGTTCATTCTTGCAGTTCAATTCGGATTTTTAGAAAGAGACTACAGCATTTATTCTGGTCCATTTTAGCATGAAAGCTTACAAGTGAGCAGTGGTTTTGCGGATTACCATGTAGTCTGTTGGTTTGTTTCCGATAATGACGCGGTAATGCGTTTCTCCTGTTCTGTGGTCTGTAACATGCTCGATTTTTCCCTGAACCTCAACTGTGGTGGGTTCTCGTTGATTTGTAGGTACTTGCTGGCAGAACCTGCCGCGGAAAGAAACAACCTCAGTAATTGGCGAGAGTTTGGGTCCTTCAACAACCGCAATATCTTTGAGTTTGTATGTGCAGGGCGTAAAAAGTGAATCTGAGGCGTCAGCTATGTTGGCAACTATTTTTGTGTACCCAGCGTTTTTGTAGCACACATCGCCATACTGCTCGTTTGTTTCGCTCCAGTCCTTCACGAAGCGGATGAAGTAGTCGGTTCCCATGAACATGCCTTGGAAAGCTTTTCGGCTTTCGATCTCTGTGAAGTCTTCGAAGCTCATCTGGGTGTCTTTTGAACGGAACTCATAGAGCGTCTGCAGTTCCTCTATGGTGTAGGGTTTGAAGCCTGAACCCTCGATTTTACGTAGTTGTTGCAGGGCGTCGTAGGCTTTGCGGCTGTTTTCTACGCCGTAAACGAGTGGGTCGATATCTGATTTTTCAGTTGTTAACCCTGCCATTATCGAGCCTGAAACGCCGATGGCGCTCCAAGGAATGCCTGCTTTCGCCTTTAATGTTTGAGCCAACTGCAAAGCTTTGCTTTCAAGCACAGTAAGATCCTTAGCTGACCGTAATGCCCAAAGCTTCTCCTCGGGCTTATAATGCTCAGCTACTTGTGCAACTGGAACCTCACACATCGTCTCTCCGAACACCGAGTCAAAAACGATGAGTTCAGGATGGTTCTCTTGCAGGTATTTAAAGCGGTCACCGAGACTGTACACTTTGCCATATAATGCGTCTTTACCTTGCCTTGTGCCCTGCGGTAAGGGTATGAAGCGGGGAAACGCTATTACCTTGTTTGGCGGGTGAACTAAGCCTTTAACGTCAAAAACTACGTTACTTTTGGTTTTAATTAAGTCGCCTTCGCGTGCTTTCATTCCAATCAATTGTTTGTAGTTTTCAAAACTTTAATAAACCTTTTTTAAACCACTTACCCAGAAGGCCACATCAATGAGCAGCTGCGAAAAAGCTCAACATATCTCAAGATGCCTCCAACTGGCGATAATGCTGGAAGTCAGCAGCCAAAAACCGGGCAACGTCAGCTTTACCTCTAGCTTTGAGGGAACAAGGGTGGAGCATTTTTTAGCTTCAGCTGTTGCTGCGGGTCCAACTTTTCAAGAAGCTGCTTACCTTGGAACTTCGGTGGCGGAGAGCAGGCTTGAGGTTGGCAAGGTCGGCGTTGGTGGGCTCATTAAGGATTGTGCTATGGATGTTAATGCTTGGCAGAGGGGTGGAAACACTATTCTGGGCACGGTTATGCTGTTTGTTCCCATAGCGGTTGCGGCTGGTATGACATCGAGTAAAGAAGGCTACGTTTTTGATTTCAAGAAAATGCGAAAGAACATCGACTTAGCCGTTAAATCCACATCTGCGTGGGATTCGGTTCACCTCTACGAAGCAGTCGACATAGCTAATCCCAGCGGACTTGGTGATGCACCAGACCTCGACGTAACCGACCCCGCCTCCAAAGAGCGCCTGCTAAAAGAGAATGTAAGTTTGTTTGAGGTTTTCAAAATCGCCTCAAGCTACGACGATATCTGCTACGAATGGGTCAACAATTACCCAATAACTTTCGATTTAGCATACCCCTACCTGTTGGGTCAGCTCAAAAGCAAACCCCTCAACACTGCAGTCGTCCAAACTTTCCTAAAAATCCTCTCCGAACGCCCAGACACTTTCATAGCACGAAAGGCAAGCAAAGAAAAATCGCTTGAAGTATCCTCAGAGGCTAAAGAGATACTGGAATTAGGCGGCTTGGAAACTGCTAAAGGAAGAAAGAGTCTTGCAGAATTCGACAAAAAACTCCGCATAAAAGGTAACTCATGCAATCCTGGCACAACAGCCGATTTAACAGCGGCGGCTTTGGCACTCTGTACCCTAAGTGGATATAGACCCTAAGCTCTCTTCAACAAGCATTCGATTTGAAAAACACCAATAGGGATCTACCCGTCTATTATTTCTACAGAGGATACAAACATGATTCTATCTTCTGTTTTAAGTGTGCAAAGAAATCAATTAAGCTTAAAACTGTCAAAATAGGAAATGTGCAGCGTTAACTTTAATATTTAAAGCCATAAAGCATTAAGGTACTCCAAAGGTGAAAAGTTATGGGAAATGCGTTAAGCGTAAATCAAATGGCTTGGAACATAGCTCAAAAATTTATTGATAACCCAGAATTTTACGGTATAACCGTTTCAAAATCAACTACGGGCGCCACAATAGTTGATGCAGGCGTAGAAGCATCGGGCGGCTTTCAGGCAGGAAAAAAACTAACCGAATTATGCATGGGCGGAGCCGGCAAAGCACAGTTAGGCTTCAAAACTTATGGGGACTTGACATTTCCATCAATTACTGTTTCCTCAGACCATCCAGCGATTGCCATGTTGGGCTCGCAGTTTGCAGGATGGCGCATCAAAGAACCAGACGGCAATATAGCTATTGGTTCCGGACCAGTCCGGGCGTTAGCACTTAAACCAAAAGACGTTTTCGAAGAAATAGCATACAAAGACGTAAGCGACAAAGCTGTCATCACCTTGGAGAGCAATGTTTTGCCATCTGACGCTTTAATAGAAAAGGTTACGGTGGCAAGTGGCATTTCTGCCCCAAATCTGATCGTTGTGGTAGCTCCGACCGCAAGTATGGCAGGGTTAACGCAGGTCGCTGGCAGAGTGGTTGAAGTAGGCATTCACAAGCTGAAAACTTTAGGTTTAAGTCCAAAAGTTATCCGTTACGCGATGGGTTATGCGCCTATTCCACCAGTTGGCATGGATTTTGAGGTTGCGATGGCACGCACCAACGATGCTATACTCTACGGAGGAACTGTTTACTTGACTGTTGACTATGATGATGAATCCGCATTGCAAAACATGGTTAATCAAGCTCCATCACTGGCGTCCAAGGATTACGGCAAACCGTTTCTGCAGATTTTCCGCGAAGCCGACAAAGATTTCTACAAAATCGACCATGGCTTATTCGCCCCTGCAATCCTAATAATTAACAACGCCAAAACAGGGCGAACTTTCAAGGCAGGACAAATAAACCCTAAGGTATTAGCTCAATCCTTAGGATTCTAAATTTTTCTTATTTTTGGGTGTTTGGTATCGGGCATTTTTCTATTTGTGGCATTGTTAAGTGGAGGACTTTTTGAACTCTTTGTGCGACTATCCACCCTATAGGAATTGTATATAGTGCGAGTGTTGCGTTGAAGAAGGCGGCAAATGGAAGATAAGCGACTGTTGCATCTACAGGGAATGAGAAACCGATTGGTGAAGGCTGAGGAAGGGCTAAGAGCAGAACAACTGACATGAATGCTACTCTAGTTATGATTCCTAATGTTGTTGCGATTCCTGCCCATTTGGCTTTTGAGAGTATGTTTGTGTCTGGGTTTTTTGAGCAGAAGAACCTTTTTCCGACTGCTACTGCCGAAAAAATTCCAACTTGCATGGACAAGGTTGCAGCCAGATTGTAGAGCGGTCCTGTAGGTAGAACGCCTGGGAAAATGGCGAATAGAACTGCTGTGTTTAGCAAGGATACTCCTAGTCCAGCTGCAGGGCTTATTATTAAGAAGGCGATTACGATGGGGATTTCCCATATTTGGTAGAAAAGCCCTTGTGCAAAGGGGGCTTGGAGGCTGATGAAGGTGAATGTTGGGTTTAACGCAATTGCTACTGCGGCAAACACTATGGTTAATGTGAGTTTTTTGGTGTTCACTTTTTTCCCTTGCTGTTTGATACAATACTGCTACCTATTTAAGAGTAACTACCCAAAAATAGGTTGGTGAATTGGGCTAAAATTGATAAACAAGCCAACACAACTTATCCTAAAGTGAAGAAGTATTGACCGAATCAACCCTCAAGTTTGCATCTTCAGAAGAAATTAAACGTTGGCTTGAAAACCAAACCAGCTCCACCCTCACACCCGTACATGCCCAAGCCAAAAAACTACGCGACGAAATGAACTCTTCAATCCAAGCCGTCGCCGAAGTTAGCAAACAGCTCTTTGATACAAGTTCCAAAGAAATCGAAAAAAGGAACATGAAAGTTTACAACCGCGCCAGAGCCCTAAACAAACTTGCCAGACTATTCCTCGATCGCCTCAAAAAACTCAATCCTCCCGAACAAGTCTCCTACGAGAGCATGAGCAGGTACGTTCAGGAAACACAAAAAGTCCTATTGGTAACTGATATAGACATCAAGAATTGGTTTCCAAGAATTTCACCATTTTTCATTATGGATAGACGAAAATTCTTAGCAGTGTACGAGCGAGCCAAACAATCCTACAACACTCTAAACGATTACCTCACAAAGGAGTATGTTAAAACAAAAACTTTGGAAGAGGCCCTCCAACAAATCAACGAATTGAAAAATGTAGAAAAACAGTTAGTCATACTTGGCGAAGAAAAAGAAACCATAAAGAACGAGCGCAAACCAATCGAGCAAGACATTGCCGCTTTAGAGGAAAAAATCAATGAGCTCAAATGCAAAGGACCAATCGACAAACTTAACATGGTTAGCTGTGAGATTGAATCCTTAAGCAGCGAATTGAAACATGAGCTTAGGCACTTGCAGAAACCCTTCATCAAAATGCAAGCCTTAGCCATAGGGGGCGGCGGCGGAGGAATAACACCCGACGAACTAAACAAGATAAACCAGTACCTCGAGAAGCCTTTTGATGCGTTCGTGTCCGAGAAATTGGGGTATCCACAGTTGAAGGAGATTTTGCAGAAGCTTGAGGAGATGATAGCTGAGGATAAGCTGAAGTTGAAGCCTGAGAAGGCTCGGAAAGCGACTGATTCCGTGGCTGAGATTCTGCATAAGGATTCTTTAGGGAAACTGCAGCTAAGATGCATTGAAATGGCGACGAATAAGGAGCAGTTGTTGGCGTCGGCGAAGATGGATGAAATTAATCAGAACCTGGCACAATTCCAAGAACAAGTCGATCAACTAAAAGCTAGAAAAACAAGCGTAGAAACACACGAAGCCGTCAAAGAAAACGCCTACAAAGAATCTGAAGACAAAATTAGCAGCCTTAAACGCACCATCGAGAAAAACGTCTATAGTTCAATCGACAAAAAAATCCAAATCACATAAGCTCCTATAATTTGGGTTTATCAGCATGCTTTTATTTCTGTAGCAACTATCCAGTAAACAAAATTACTGCGTTGAAGGCAAACGTGATGGCTGAACTTAGAACCCAAGAACAACAAGTACTCGCAGCATTGGAATCTCTCGGAGGAAGCGCAACCGTAGACCAAATAATCCAAACCTGCCAAATCCAAGACACAGCAGTCATGCGCACCGCCTTAACCCTCCAAGAAAAAAACCTTATCGTTATTAAAGCAAAAATTCAAAATATCATCAAACTAACCCCAGAAGGAGAAAAATACGCCAAAGATGGCCTGCCTGAACGCAATCTTATCCTTGCCATCGCAGAACTCGGTGGATCAGCAGACCTTCAAACAGCCGCCAAAAAAGCCAATTTACCAACAGAAATCACTCAAATCGCCCTCGGATGGATTATGAGAAAAAAATGGGCAACCTACACGCCTCAAAACAACACCCTTCGCATCACTGAAGCACTTTTGCACCAAACAACTATTCCTGAAGGATGCGAGGAAACCCTTCTGAAGTACCTTGAGAATAAAAAAAAGGAAGCCCAAGAAGTCCTCAGCCCAGAACTCCAACAGGCAACCGAACAACTAAAAAAACGAAAGCTCCTCACAATCGAACCCAAAACAACACGAACGCTCCAAATCACCCCAGAAGGAAAAACAATCACGAAAACCAGGTCCGATAATATCGTCTCAAGTGCAACTATCAAACCAATTATTACCCAACTCAAACCTCAGGATATAATTAATGGAACTTGGCGCAATTCCGAACTTCAAAAATACAATATACAAGCGCCAGTCACCAAAACATGGGGTGGCAAAAAGCATCCATATCTGCAATTTCTCGATGAAGTCCGCGCGAAGTTGGTTCAGTTAGGATTTAAAGAGATGACTGGAACAGCTGTTGAAACAGGCTTCTTCAACTTTGACGCTCTCTATGTGCCCCAAGACCATCCAGCACGGGAAGCAAGCGACATCTATTACATTAAAGACCCACAATGTGGAGACATCAGCCAACATGCCAAAATAATAGAACACGTGAAGGAAGCTCACGAAAACGGCTGGAAAACAGGCTCCACTGGCTGGGGATACAAATACTCGCTAGCAACCGCCCAACGCTTACTGCTTCGAGGACATGGTACATGTCTGAGCGCCAGAACTCTTGAAGCGGGCAACTTTGAAGTGCCAAGCAAACATTTCTCCATTGCACGCGTTTACCGCCCTGAAATCACTGACAAAACTCACCTCTCAGAATTCAACCAAGTTGAAGGTATAGTAATCGACAAAAACCTCAACCTAAAAGATCTCCTCGGTGTGTTGGGCAAGTTCGCGATGGAAATTGCCGGAGCCGACAAAATCCGCTTCAAGCCAGACTATTTCCCATTTACTGAACCCAGTGTTGAACTCAGCGCCTACAAAGAAGGTTACGGCTGGGTCGAATTTGGCGGTTCAGGAATTTTCCGTCCCGAAGTCACAATGCCACTAGGGGTAAAGGAACCCGTGATTGCTTGGGGGTTGGGAGTGGATCGTTTGTTTATGATGCGTGCAGGCATCGAGGATATTCGCATGATTTTTAGCCAAGACCTCAGTTGGCTAAGAAAAAAACAGGTGACCTAAATGCCCACAATCGACATAGATTACGCTGAACTTGAACGCTTACTTAACATGAAATTGAATGGTGACATGGCAAAACTCGACGATATCCTTGCTTTTGTCAAAGCTGAAGTCAAAGCATTTAACGAAAAAGAGAACTCAGTTAGTATTGAAATGAAGGATACTGCACGTGCTGACCTCTGGAGTGTTGAAGGTTTAAACCGAGCATTGCAGGGCTACATCAAACAAACAAAAGGAATAAAACAATACACAGTGGGGAAATCAGTCCTTGAAGTCAATGTTAATGCCCAACTTTACAATATTCGCCCTTACATTTGCTGCTCCGTAATCAAAGGCATTCATCTTTCTGACAGCGTTATTAAAGGCATTATGCACTTGCAAGACAAGCTCGATCAAACCAATGGTAGAAGTCGCCAAAAAACCTCAATAGGCATTTACAATTTGGATCTTATCAAGCCGCCCATTGAATACACTGCTGTTAAGCCTAAGGATGTGCGTTTTGTTCCGTTGGGTTTTTCAGATCAAATGGGTTTGGATGAAATCTTGGAAAAGCATCCTAAAGGAGTCGAGTATGGGCATATAGTCAAGAAGAACCCACTCTACCCGATGCTGTTTGACTGTGAAGGTAAAGTGCTCTCGTTCCCCCCAATCATAAACTCGAACGATTTGGGCAAAATCACTGAGCAATCATGCAACTTGCTGGTTGAAGTTACGGGGACTTTGTATAAGACAGTCTTGAACACGTTGAATCTGGTTACTTTAGCGTTGATTGACCGAGGCGGCAAAGCCTTCAGTGCCACAGTGCACTACCCACAAAAATCCAATTACACAGAAGAAACAGTTGTTACTCCTAACTTTGATAACAAACGATTCCAGCTAATTGTTGAGGATACCAACCGCCTTTTGGGCTTAAAGCTGAATGCTACAGAGATTGGTGATTTGTTATTGACTGCTGGATTGGGCGTGGAGAACATTTCAGATGAAGCTCTCACGGTTCTGGTTCCATGTTACCGTGTTGACGTTATGCATCAAGTGGACATAATCGAGGATGTCGCCATTGCATACGGCTACAACAACATTGAGCCAATATGGCGTGACCTGCCCACAACTGGCGCTGCAAAGCCTGACCAACCCTTCATTGATGTAGCTCGGGAATTAATGGTTGGACTTGGCTACCAAGAAACCCTCAACACCACACTAACCAACCAGGAAACCCTCTTCAAGAAAATGAACGCCGAACCAACCAAAATCATCGAGTTATCTAACCCAAAAATAGTAACCATGACCTGCTTGCGCAATACGCTATTGCCGAGCCTCATGGAGTTCCTCAGTGTTAACCAATCTGTAGAGTTCCCTCAAAAAATCTTCGAACTAGGCAAAGTTACTTTGCCAGACCAAACAAGGGAAACCCAGACACGAGATGAAGATTGGCTATCAGGAGTAACAGCACATCCAAATGCGAATTTCAGTGAAATCAAATCTGCTTTAGACTCGTTCATGGGCAACTTTGGCGTGGAATGGACAATAAAAGATACTGCTCACCCAAGTTTCATCCAAGGCAGAACCGGCACCGTCATAGTTGATGGTTCTGAAGTTGGCATTGTTGGAGAAGTTAATCCTGTGGTTCTTGAAGCTTGGAAACTTGAGAATCCTGTGGCGGCGTTTGAAGTTAATTTCAAGAAAATTCTTGAAAAAAAATTGCTAAAATAAAGCTTAACTGCTAGAACCATGAGAGGGTTCCGTTTTTCCTAGCAGTTTTCAAGCACCAAGAATAAGCTAGGTAACCGACAGGGAGAATTATGGCGCACATCAAACCCAAAATGGCGAGGTCGGGCAGAATCGCTGTTATGGCTTGTCCAATTAGCATGGGTCGGATGCAGGTAAAGAAGTAGTATTGTGGCACAAAGAAGCTGATTATCTGAAGTGGGAGCGGCATTACGGATATTGGGAAGAGTACGTTTCCAAAGAGGTTGGTGGCGAGCGTGATAATTGTTGTAACTGGGTCGCCCTGCTTTGTTAAAATCAAGACTCCGGCACCTATCATGCTGAACCCGATGAATGTCCCAATACCCAATCCCACAACTATGATGGTTCCGATAATGTTGACGCTTAAGATAACGCCGAAGGCGAAAACGCCAACCGACAAATAAATAACAATGACAAGAGTGCTCCAGATGAAGCCCCAAAGCGAACTGCCCACAATAAAAGTAACCAATCCAGTGGGTGAAACCAACACTTCCTCAAGACTCCAGGGGTTAATTGTTCGCTGAACAAGCGTGAGACTCTGCGACAAATATGTGTTAAAGGCAAGTCCAATTAACAGGTAAGTCACCACGGGCATCCCCAGATTCGCCACGCTTGGCATGGAGGCATTCGCACCCCAAAAAGCATATGATAACGCTCCGAAAAGGGCGCTTACAACGCTAAGCAGGATGTTTGTTTTGTAAGTCGAGAACGAAATGATGTCGCGCTTCATGAAGTAGTAAATTTTGTCCAATTCCTGCGTCAACGTCATCGACTTACACCTGTCCCTGTCAACTCGATGAAGGCATCCTCCAATGTAGGCTCCTCTTGGCGGAAGTTAACAAGCTTTATTTTCTCGTGGAAAAAGAATTCTAACACCATCGGCAAGGCATCTGCATTCTCCAAACGCACCCGAAGCCGCGTCTGCCCAAGAACTGAATCCTGCACTTCTGAAGCTAAACCCACAACGCCATCCAGACCCCGCAGACTATTCACCTGCGCCTCAGACATGTTCTTAACTACGATGTCGGCGACTTCACCCTTCTTTGCCATTCCCTTAAGGGCGTTGGGGGTGTCCAAAGCTACGATTTTGCCCTTGTTCATTATGCCTACGCGGTCGCACATTTGGGAAACCTCTTCGATGTAATGGGTGGTGTAGAGAACGGTTTTGCCATGTTTTTTGCTGAGGTCGTTTTTTATGAAATCTCTGATGTTTCGTGACGATGTAACGTCTAAGCCTGTAGTAGGCTCATCCAACAAAAGAATTGGCGGGTCAGCCAGCAAAGCCCTAGCTAAGGCAAGCTTTCTTTTCATCCCGCCCGAGTATTTCTGAAAAACCTCAAATGCCTTTTCTTGCATCCCCACTAGCTCCAGCACTTCCATGATTCGCTCGTGTCTGCCGTTTCGGGGGACATTGTTTATGGCAGCGAAGAATTCTAAGTTGCTAAAGCCGGTTAGCCTCCAGAAGAAGCCGCGTTCGCCTACGCTGAAAATGGTGCCGATTGACTGCTTTACTTGCATCTGTTGCTTAGCAACATCAAAGCCGTTTACAGTGGCTGTCCCGCTGTCAGGAGGTAACAGGGTGCAGAGCATTTTCACTAAGGTTGTTTTGCCTGCTCCGTTAGGACCTAGAAGCCCGAAGAGTTCACCTTTTTTTACGTTTAGGTTAAGGTTGTCTACGGCGTTAACAGAGAACGATTTGTGTTTGAAGAGGCTGGTGTTTGGGGTTTTAGTTTTGTATATCTTTGTCAGGTTGATTGTTTGAATGGCGAGCTCGTTTTGCAACCTTAAACCCCTTTTTAATGCATCAATATGTTTGAGAAAAATTCTTGCAAGTTTTGTTAGCGTTAAAGGCAATTAAGCATTTCTGCTTTCACTTCAAAAAAAATTGTTAGTTAAAATAAGGGAAAAATGGGATCGATTTACTTTCGCTTTAGCATATTCTCAAGAATTGGCTTGAGTTTGGCGTTTTCGGCTTGAATCTTTTCCTTGCCCAGTGCTTTCATGTCAGCGTCGATTTCTTTTATGACTTCAGCGTAGTGTATGCCTTCTGCGGCTGAAACGTATTCAACTCGGAACCGCTCGGGGCTCATGCCAAGTTTGGTAAGCATGCCTTTGAGGGCGTCAGTTCGAGCTTTCATCTTGTAGTTTCCGCTGATATAGTGGCAGTCGTAGGGTAAGTGACATGCGCCAACGAGAACCATGCCTGCGCCAAGTCTAAGTGCTTCAAGAACGAATTCTCGGGCAACTCTGCCACTGCACATGACACGGATAGCACGAACACTAGCTGGGTAATCGCAGCGGCTGATGCCAGCGAGGTCTGCGCCTGCGTAACTACACCAGTTGCAGAGGATAGCTAAGATTTTTTCTTCTGGATTCTCGGCAAGTGCGGCTCGAACTTGGGCCATGATTTGTGCGTCTGTAAAGTGCATTTGTGTGATGGCGTGTTGTGGGCATTCGGCAACGCATGTTCCGCAGCCGTGACAGCTTGCAGTGATTATGTTGGCGGGTTGGCCTTTTTCTTGTCTGATGGCGCCGTATGGGCATTTGTCAACGCAGAGACCGCATTTTTTGCATTTTTCTTCGTCAACGATGGAGATTATGGGTTCAATTTTCCATTTTGGTTTGCTAATAACTGTTGCTGCTCTTGCTGCTGCGCCGCTTCCTTGGGAAACACTGGCGGGAATATCCTTTAGGCCTACGCATGCACCCGCATAGAACACTCCATCGGTGGGTGCATCCATGGGTTTAAGTTTGGGGTGTGCCTCCATGAAGAAACCGTCTGATCCACGTGAGAGGTTGAGTATGCGTGCAACTTCTTCTGAGCCTTTTTTGGGTATCGCGGCAGTTGCAAGTACAACCATATCGGCATCGACTTCGATGGGTTGTCCAAGGATTGAATCTTCTGAGTGAACAATTAAGTTGTGGGTTTTTGGATCTTCATCTATGCGGCTTACGCGTCCACGGATGAAGATTACTCCTCGTTCCCGTGCGCGGTCGTAAAATTCCTCGTAGCCCTTGCCTGGGCTGCGAATGTCCATGTAGAAAACGTAGACTTCGATATCTTCCTTGTACTTCTCTTTGAGCTGGACAACATGTTTGAGTGTGTACATGCAACCGAAATTGCAGCAGTATGGGTAATGACTCTTGTCTCGGCTGCCGACGCATTGGATGAAAGCGATTTTGTGGGGTTTTTGGCCGTCGGATTGGCGGATCACTTTGCCGCCTGTGGGACCAGCTGCGAGAATTAATCGTTCGAACTCCATGCTCGTGATGACGTTGGGGTATTTCCCATAGCCAAGCAATGGCATGTCGTAAGGCAGGTAAACGTCAAAACCTGTTGAAACAATAATTGCGCCAACATCAAATTCGACTTCTTCAGGCTTCTGGTTGAAATCGATGGCTTGGCGTTCACCGCAAACCTCAGTGCATTTGAAGCATTCAATGCAGTAGTCTCGGTTGATAGAGTAAATTAACGGCACCGTCTGGTCGAATGGCACGGAAATTGCTTTGCGGGTACCCAAGTTCATATCCCACTCATTTGGGTATTCAATTGGGCAAGCTTCTTTGCATTCGCCACAACCAGTGCATTTTTCTGAGATGACGTAACGTGCATTTTTTCGGATTTTTACTTTAAAGTTGCCAATGTAACCGTCCACTTTGACAAGTTCAGAGTTTGCAAAGATGGTGATGTTTGGATGGCGTGCGCAGTCGACCATTTTTGGTCCTTCAATGCAGATGCTGCAGTCCAAGGTTGGGAAGGTTTTGTCGAGTGCAGCCATGTGACCCCCTATGCTCTGGGTGTTCTCTAACATGTAGACTTTGTAGCCCATTTCTGCTAAGTCTAAAGCTGCATTCATGCCTGCGATTCCGCCGCCGATGATGAGCGCCTTGTTGGTTACTGGGACTTCGATGGTTTGTAACGGCTGCATAAGACGCACTTTTGCGACTGCCATTCGTACAGAGTCTTTGGCGCGTTCTGTTGCGGCTTTGGGGTCACTTTGGTGGCACCAGGACGCGAATTCGCGGATGTTTGCCATTTCGTAGAGGAATGGGTTTAAGCCTGCTTCAGAAACAGTGCGGCGGAAGGTGGGTTCGTGCATTCTAGGTGAGCATGCGGCGATGACTACGCGGTTTAGGTTTTGTTCTTTGATGGCTTTGCGGATTTCTGCTTGTCCCGGGTCTGCACATGTGTAGCGGTTCTCTTTAACAAAAACAACGTCTGGAATAGATCGAGCGTATTCAGCGATCGCTTTAACATCTACGGTTCCTGCGATGTTGAGTCCGCAGTGGCAGACGAAAACGCCGACTCGTAACTCTTCTGGTTTGCAAGCAACGCATGTTTCTGGTTGTTTTGGGGATGTTTCTGTGTTACTCATTTGAATTCCTCCGTTTTGAGTCCTTCCGAAATAAAGCGTTTCTCAACGACTTTGCGTCTATTCTCGGCTGCTTGAGATTTTAGTTCCTTAGTGGCATCAGCTTGGCTGGTTATTCGCTCTAAGGATTTATTCCATGTACCCGAATGGATAGGTGTATGAAGAACTTTGGTGCGTTTAACACACAACGCCTCTTCTGTTGGGCAAACGTTCTTGCAAGCACCACAGTAAGTACATAACGATTCATTAACGTAGACCCTCTTATCTTCCCCCAGAACAAGTGCTCCTGGAATAGGACAAACGTCAAGGCAATCTGCACAGCCTACAGGACATTTTTCTTGGGTTATACTGATTTTTCCTTCAAAGGTTTTTTTGACTTTTAATGCACCCTGCTTGCATTTTACTTCACATAATTTGCAGGTTGGGCAGTAATCTTTTTGGATATTGAGTGTAAGTTGAACTCGTTTTTTCTCGTTGGGCGAGAGAGCCGCTATATTTTCGACTGGTTTGCCGTCGAAGCCCACTTTGCAGATTTTTATGAGCTTTAGTGGACAAGCGTTTTCGCATTCGACGCATTCTTTCTCGCATTTGTGTGTGTCTACTGCGATTTCTTTGACGAGTTGGGGGTAGCTATCTTTTTCCAAGATGGGTAGGTCATGAGCATCGTTGAGAGTAACTTTTATTGCTCCGTAGGGGCAGGTGACATCGCAGATTCCACAGAAATTGCATTTTGCCAAGTCAATGTCCACTTTGGCTTTCTTGGCTTTTTCCCCTGCAACTTTAGGTTGCTTAATGGTTTTTATGGCTTCTTTTGGGCAAGCCGCAGTGCATACTTGACAGCCGACACAGCGGTTCTTGTCTAGAGTTAACTTGTAATTTTTAACTTGCAAAGCCCATTCTAACGTTAAAGCGTCTGCCGCATCTTTCTTTAGAGTTTTTAACGGCATATTTTATCCCCAGAGATATTCATAATCGTGGAATAATTAGTCTACGTTGATTAGCTTTATTAGAATGTTGAATAAAGTGCTTTTGATATAAATATTGCTTGGAAAAACTCAACTTCCCCCATAAAAAACCATTAAACTCTAAACCAAACGGCAAGTAACTAGTTCTCCAAATTAATTGGCGGTTACGAGAATACTGCAAACAACTTCTTAGGGTTGAGAAAACAAAAAATAGAATACTTGTCTAAAAAGAGCCAGACATTACTTTTTGCCAGCTTTCCTAGCGCAAGCATCACTACAATACTTCGACTTAGCATCAAACGTGGTGTATTTCTTTTTACAGATTGGACATTTCTTTTCCAAATTCAATCCCACTCCACATATACGGCGAGCTAAGGTATAAGTTTTAAGGAACAGGCTCCTTAACGGGCGACTTGGGCGTAAACGACAAATCCACACCCAACTTCAAACCAAACTTACCGCCCACCGAACCCACAGAAAAATTAAAACCCTCCACATCAACAGCCAAACGCTGCCCACCCAACGATGTCTCCTTAATGCTATCGACAAAATCGCGAACTTTATTGATTATCTCATTAACATCCACATTCACACTCGCAATCTTCTCAACCTCAGGACTACGCACTTGAACCTCAACATTAACCATCATCACTTTCCTCCAAAATCCCCACACAAAACTCACTCGCCAAACGCTTTAAACCTTGCGCGGCCCCAACGCAGAAGGCTATATTCTTTAAAAACTAATGCAAATGATATTGCGACCAAAAAAAGGGTGCCACTAACGGTGTGGATAAGGCAGTTCTGGAGTGTTATTTGCTAATCGTTAACATCATGTTTCCGTTTCGTTTTGTTTAAATATTAGTACTATGACTATGATGTTGCAAAAAGAAGGAATATCTTAGAATGGGTTCCAAGTCTCCAAGAGGCGAATTTGCCGCAAGGCAACTAGCAAAGAAACGGAAAAACTTCCGTTGGTCAGATCGTTACTTTAACCGACGCATGCTTAGACTCGACGAAAAAGTTGACCCTATGCAGGGTGCACCCCAAAGCAGGGGTATCGTTCTCGAGAAAGTAGGTGTCGAATCAAAACAACCCAACAGTGCCATCCGCAAATGCGTCCGCACACAACTCATCAAAAACGGCAGAACAATTACAGCGTTCTTGCCCGGTGACGGCGCTCTCAACGTAGTCGACGAACACGACGAAGTCGTTGTAGAAGGCATCGGCGGAACAAGAGGCGGCGCTATGGGAGACATTCCTGGAGTAAGATGGAAGGTCGTTATGGTTAACGGCGTAAGCCTAAATGAACTAGTTTACGGTCGAAAACAAAAACCAGCAAGGTAAATTTTATGTCAACAGTATCATCTGTAGCTCAACCACAAGAAATTAAGCTCTTCCAAAAATGGAGTTTCAAAGACATCGCAGTCGTAGACATCGGATTGCAAAGATACCTCAACCTAACCCCGATGGTTGCACCCCACAGCATGGGACGCCACGAACACCAACGCTTCCGCAAAGCCAAAGTAAACATCGTTGAACGCTTAATCAACGGCTTAATGCGATCAGGCAAAAACAGCGGCAAAAAAGCCAAAGCAACAAACATAGTTAAAGAAACATTCGAAATCATTTATCTACGCACAGGCAAAAACCCAATTGAAGTTCTCGTTAAAGCAGTCGAAAACGCTTCACCATGCGAAGACACCACACGTGTCAGCTACGGAGGAGTCGTCTACCACCTATCAGTAGACGTTGCACCACAACGCAGAATCGACCTTGCGATACGCCACATAACAACAGGTGCCCGTGCATCCTCAGCAAACAACCCACGCAGCATCCAAGAAACCCTCGCCGACGAACTCGTGCTCGCAGCCAACAAAGACATAAAAAGCGTCGCCATAGCCAAACGCAATGAAATCGAACGCGTCGCACAATCCAGCAGATAAAAATCTGCCCTCTTCTGTTTTTACCTTTAATATATTATTTTTTCTTTAATAAAAAAACCCGCTTCTGGGCATAAATTGGAAAAAACCTTATAACCTATAAACGCCGCCTTCTTTTCAATAAACAATCATGAAGAGAGATAAATTGAAAAAAATATTAGCAACTCTAATTGTTTTTGCGTTAATCCTATCTTCGTTCTCCCTATTGAATTCTGCTCTAAACGTTAAAGCGCAAACTGTAGAAACTGCAGTCTTAAGTTACAACTGGTACATCGCCCCCGCCAACACCGTATTAGCTGAATATCAAGGTGACTTAGTCGTTGTGGGTGAAGTCCAAAACACGGGCACCACAGTTTTAGGCAGCATCTATGTTGTTGGCTCCGCTTATAATTCAACTGGGCAGATTATAGCTCAAAGCGAAGGCAGAGCTTTCGGAATAACGTTGGCGGTTGGAGCGAAAGCGCCTTTCTACATGGATTTTGCACCAGAAACTAGCACCCCAAGCTTGGACCTATCTTGGGTACCCAACGTTACCAGTGTTACAGTTACCGTGTTAACTGCTCAGGAGCCAACTAATACTGTTAGCACCGATGTGGTAGTTTCATCTGACACTCTTCATGGTATAGATAACGCAGGGGTCTACACGGTTACAGGCTCCGTGTTGAACGTGGGCTCTAATCCTGTCAGCGATGTCGTGCTCTACGGTACATTCTATAACTCAACAGGAGGAGTTATCGCCATAGGTTACATGGACTTGGGAACCTCACTACAACCCTCCGGATCCACCACCTTCACAATGACACCGATGGATAACACTGCAGCACTCACGAGTCAAATCGCATCATTCAATGTTACTTCTCTAGGCGTTCCAGTTGCTGAGGCAACGTCTACGCCTATTCCTACAGCTGCACCAACAACACAGCCAACCTCTTCTCCAAGTAGCTCTCCAACCCCCACACAAAACTCTGGCACAATGGGGTCTATCGCGACGTATGCAATAGTAATCGCGGTTGTAGTGATTATAGTATTGATTGTAGGTCTTATGTTTCTTAGAAGACGGGGAAGCAGTCAAAAGGTTGAAGCACAAACGTTACCGCAACCACCGCCTCCACCACCAGCCTAAAAGTTCTTTTCTTAATTTTTTTTCTAAAGTTTATCCATGTTAGAGTTAACTTTAGGCGGGACAAGCAAAGGGGTTCCGCTTTATACAGCCCAACAAAACTCCAAAGAAAAATAGTTGCCTAAACTTCTAATAACATCAACCATCAGCATACAGTCTAAGCTTACGCGATTTTCGCGTGAATCTCCACGATGTCGCCGTCGTCTAAAACAAAGTTCATGCCGACCTTTTTGGGGCTGAAGGGTAGCCGCTTGGCCCACACCATGGCAAACATGAAGTTCATAAGGAGTTCCTTGTGGATGTTCTTGGCTAATTCGTTGACGGTGGCGCCCTTCTTGAGTGCGAAGGGGCGGTCCGCATGCGCTTTTTTGCCTGGTTCTTTGGTGTAAATGCGAATAAGCCCCAATGAATCGAAGAGTGCTTTTCCCATTTCTTGAAGTCCAACTCTATTTTGTGCGGACATGGCAACGATGGGTAATTTGCCGTTGACGAATGCTTTTAGGTGGCGCAGGTTTGCTTGTGCGCCTTTCAAATCCAGTTTGTTAGCCACGACGACAGCGGGTTTGTACATGGTTGTTTCGTAAATGGCGTTCTCCACATCTTCCAATGTGACTTCGCCGCTGATGTGCACGATAGCATCGTGGACTTTGTAGTCCCTTAGCAGTTGCTCCACCTGGCTCATAGTGCAGTAAAGCAGTTTGCCGACGAGGATAACTCGCAGTGCTGTGCCCGAATGGCGCCTGTCAATCTCCACTTTGCCGCTGGGCTTGTAGACTAATATTCGAGTTTTCTCCAGTTCCGCCAAAATTAAATCTAACTGCTCAACGGGGTCTCTGCCTAAATCTACCATTAAGATTACTCCGTCGGCGTTGCGGGCTAAGCCAAGTGTGACGTTGCCGCCTGCTTTTCCTTCTGCTGCTCCCTCCATTACTGCTGGTGCTTCCACAATCTGGAATTGTACATCCATGTAATTCATTATGCCGGGCATGGGTTCGTGTGTGCTAAATGGGGTAGGGGTTACGAGAACTTTTGAGTTTGTTACAGCGGTCATGAGTGCGCTTTTGCCAACGTTGGTCATACCTACCAACGCTATCTGGGCTGAACCTTCCTTCTCGATGAAAAGTTTTGGTCCCCCGCTGCTCTTGCCAGTGCCTTGGCGCTTCTTTTTCTCCAAATCATCTCGGATAAGCGCAATTTTGCGGTTCATTTCACCGCGCAGTTTCATGGTACCTTTGTGATGCGGAACGCACTTTAGGAACTCTAGCATAGCATCCATTTTTTCTTTGGGCGTGTGGGCAGCTTCAACTAGCTCCCATTTATCCATCGCTTCAGGCGGCAAATTAGTCGGCATGTAAACTACGCAAATACAATCTACCAGTCAACCATAAGACTATTTCTAAAATAAAACCCAAAAAATCAAAGCTCATACCCACAAAGAAGAAAGAACCGGCGCTTTTGATTACAATCAGGTTAAACTTTAGAATTGACTTGATTAGTTAATAGTACTACCTTAGAATGCATCTTACCGTTGATGGGTATGGTAAGCGTCTCAAAAGCAGCAGTCCTGCTCAAGCCTCAAGGTTGCGCTGATAAAATGAACGTTTGACCAATAAAATATGAGGTTTATTGCAAAGTTTTTTATGCACACTCAGCTCTCAATATTTAGTTGGGGATAAAGATAGTGCATTCTATCGATGTTACCCAGTCAAAGTCAAATAAGCAGACGACTCCATTAATTCCTTCTTCACCCCACTCCTTTAAAAATAAAAAAGTCGATGATGCAAGCAAAGGGTTTCTTGAAGAATTAGGCATTAAGAGTGACGAGTTCAAAATTTTATTTGACAATCTTCCCCAAGCTGTTGCCCTATATAAGATGGTTTATGACCAAAAAGGCGAGCCAGTTGATTATATTCTCCTCAAAAGTAATTTGGCATACGACAAAATTCATTCTTTTAAAAGAGGAAAAATTGGACAGAAAGTATCGGAGTCTAATTCAAAAATAAACGGTGGCAAAATAGATTGGCTACATGTTTATGGTCGGCTAGCCAAGACTTGTGTTCCAAAATATTTTGAATCCTACTCCAAACCCGCAGACAAGTGGTATCAAATCTATGTTTACAGCCCAAAGAAGACCTTTTTCGTTTCTGTTTTCACAGATATCACTAATCAAAAAAAGAGATCGGCACACGAACTCGAGGAACAAAAGAAATCCGAACAAGAACTAATGTTTTCAGAAAAAAAGTACCGTAGACTCTACGAAACAACCCAAGATGGAATTATGGCCCGGGATCAGGCAGGAAGAATGATTGACTGCAATCTTGCCTACGCAAAGATGTTGGGTTACTCAAAAAAAGAATTAAGGAACCTGACAATTAAGCAGCTGTTACCTGAGAAATGGCTTGAACAAAGAGAAAAAATCGTGAAAAAAGTCCTGAAAACTGGGCACTCTTTGGTTTTTGAACGGGAATATAAACGAAAAGATGGCTCGGTTTTTCCGGCATCCGTTAGAACTTGGCGGCTAACTAACGGAAAGGGCAAAGTTGTGGGCATATGGTCCATTGTTCGAGACATAACTGAGCAAAAAGAATTGCAGAGGAACCTTGAAAATCAGGCAGATTATCTCAAAAAAGTAATCGAAGACCGAACAAAACAGCTTAAAGATTCAGAACGTCTAGTCGCCATTGGACAAACCGCTGGTATGGTTGGTCATGACCTTCGTAATCCACTGCAAACTGTAATCGGCGAATTATTCCTGGCGAAAAATGAAGTTACAATATTAGCGGATGGCGAAGTTAAAAGAAACCTGCAAGAGAGCATTCACGTAATAGAAGAGCAAGCAGTTTACATGGATAAGATTGTTTCAGACTTACAAGCCTTCGTTCAACCCATAAAAATCGATAAGAAACCCTTTAGTCTAAAAGAACTGGTTTCAAGCGTTTTGTCATCAGTTGCCCTTCCAAGTAACATAGTGATGCAGACGCAAATCGACGTTCATTTTCCACAATTAAAAGGAGACCTCCAACTCCTTAAACGTGTTTTAATCAACTTGGTTACCAACGCGGTGCAAGCTATGCCCGATGGAGGCAAACTAACCATAACGGGACATGTCAATTTGGAAGAGCAAGCCGTCATTAGTGTGCAGGATACGGGCATAGGAATACCCGAAGCAATCAAGAGACAAATTTTCACACCGCTCTTTACCACCAAGCCGCGTGGACAAGGTTTCGGGTTAGCGGTTTGCAAACGCGTTATAGAAGCACACAGCGGTACCATCAACTTCGAAAGTACCGAGCGAAAAGGCGCCAAATTCACAATCCAGTTTCCAGCAAATTAAGGCTTAATGCTTTCTTCACATGTGGTGGTTCCTTTGAACTTTTGTCTTAGGCTGTAAGCAAATGCGATGAACCAGAAAGCCACAGTTGCCCATCCTAACGCAAAACCAACAGTGTTTCCAAGCAAGTAATACGCTATTTCGAAGCCAACGATGGAAACAAACGTCAAAAATGAACCTGAAATGCTGTAACCGCGTAGTACTTTTCTATTTTTGATAACTGCCCGAAGCATCAAAAGCAGGGCGATGAAATTTATGATACTTGCCAAATCCAAAGCTAAATTGGCTAAACTTAATGTGTCCATTTGTGTGTTTCCAAAAGCCAAAACGGTTTGCGGTAACTTAAGACTATCGCAGAACTCCAAAGCGGACACAAAATACCTTCTTCATAGTCATGCTGTACCTATTAACAAAGGACGGTGCGATGTCCACGAGCACCAAAAACCTGCATCAAACGCTTCAGCCTAGTTTCCCAGTATGCAAAAGTCTTTAGTCCAGAAGGAAAAGGCCTTAGTTGACGAAGCAAATCAAGTTAAACTAGGTTTTTCCTAATTTTCTCAATGCTTTTAACTTTTTGCAATTCTGGTAAAATAATATATAGGTTGAAAGTAAAATACTACAACTTGTACGGGAGTGGGTTAAATGAGAAAACTTGGGTTCACTTTCCTTGTAGTTATCGTAGTTTGCTTAGTATTTTTAATTTCAAGTGGATGCGTATCTGCTCAAACTTCTAATGTTGTTACCGTTAGAGCGTTTCTCTCCAACCCGCAACCTCAACAAGGGGAAAACATTTCGGTTCTGTTTTTTTTCCAAAATAATTCGAATGATTCACTAACTATAAATTATGTTGGTCTACATTTTGATTGGATGCCTGCCGATAGCTTTTACGGCTTAAATTCAAGCAGCTCGCCTATCATTGTTCCTGCAGAAGGCACCTACACTTTTCCAAGATCAATTAATATTACGGTGCCAGCTGATGCAACAGTAAGCGTACATACATATTACGTTGGAGTTGACGGAACGGAGGGCGCTTCAGAAACGGCGTTTTCCGTAAGTTCTGACGTAGCTGATTTCTTAGTGGTTAGTAACGGCCAATCTACTACTCCATCTACCAGCACAAATTCAGGACAACCAACGAATCAACAAAACCTCATTCTATATGCAGCAGTTGGAGCAGCAATAATAATCGTTGTATTGCTGGTGTTAGTGCTTGTTATGCGGAAAAATCGAACAAAACCCAAGAAAACGCCAAATCAAGAAACCAATTTGCCACCCCCACCGCCACCAACAAGTCCTTCTGAAAAGAAGCCTACTTCCGGACCAGACTTCGATATCTAATTTTTTTGAAAAACCAAAAAATCAGGCTTTAATTAGTTGAAAAATCGGTTGAAAAGCCTTATAGCTCCATCAACAAAGATATTACCCTAAATGTGAGACTTTGAGGGAACCCCGCAACAACTCGGTCTTAACTGGACTCGCAGGCATTATGGTCTTAGTCTTGGCGCTCTCATATTTTTGCCCTACTTTACAAGCTCAAACCAATACAACCTTCACGCCTCAAGAAAAATTCAGCATACCCGCACTCAATGGCACTATCACTTTCGCCGTAAACGGATCTTATTCATCAGTGGCATTGCAGAATCAAACTTGGAGTTTTACAAACCTAAAACTTAGAAACTCTCAATCTCCGGGAAACTTAGAGATTTCCGTTGAAAACTCAAACATGACCATCTACTCATACCGGAGCCCAGCTTTTACGCTTGGTGCAACGTTAAGCTGCATTGTTCAGGGTATTGGTAAGCAGACAATTAACTTTGGTCTTAACACTTCACGCTCTACCGACGCCAGCGAATGGTTTGTAACCACTCCAGGCGATAGTGGAAATACCATTTTTCTTGCTGAAGGCGAAGGCTGGGCTCTCTTACCTGACAACACAATAGTTCTAACTATCCTAACGGGCAACTTATCAATAACTCATTATAGCGGCTTCGAAGTTCCAAACAATTCGAACCAGACGTTTTTTGAACAACACTCAATATTAATCGTAACGGCAGCTTTAGTTGTGGTTACAGTTGCAGTTGCGGTCGCAGTCAAATTAAAAGTGAGGGTTAAATGATGGTTTGGCAAAACGACCCCCTCACAATCATATTGGTCTACGTCTTGATAGTTGTCGTCGGTATTGTTCTTATCCTAAATTTATCTAAAGATAAAACCAGAAGAATCAGCACATTAAGACTCTTCATACAAATAGCCGCTGTTTTCGGTGTATTCATGGGACTAATAATTGGTCCATTCAACCAACCCGGCTCGCTATTTTATCCCCTAGGCATTTCGCCCCGTGACCACTTAATCGGGGCTAACGTTTTAGGCAACCAATTCCCAGATGGCATCTCCCTCCCCATCTTAGCCTGCTACTATCCCAACGGGCGAACAGTTACCTGCGCAATTTGGCAGTTGCAAGCCTACATTTTTCCCTTCTGGAACTACCCTCGAGGCTATGAGGTAATCTATTCCACTTCGGGGTTGGAAAAAATAGGGATAGTTATTGGTATGTTGGTTGTGGCGTCTATTGTTTTAGGTAGGTCTTTCTGCGGTTGGCTCTGCCCCTTCGGCTTATACCACGATGTCCTAACGCGAATTCGCAAATCCACGCGGCTGCGGCATCTGAGTTTCTCTGACAAAACAAACTCGGCACTTGGGCAATCCCGCTACATTATAATCGCGGTATTCTTGATTTTAAGCGTCATCTTCGCTTCATACACCATTTTTGGCACACAACTTATTCCAGGAACCAAACTTGGCGGACCACAGGGAACCGAAGCAGGCATCGTTAGTAACATCAACGAGCCCTTCTGCCTGATTTGCCCCATGAGACCTCTGTGTATTTTGATAGAATGCGCCATTGGACAAATGAATTATTCCTACATCTCCCAAATCGTGTATGGTCCCTTCTGGATATCAGGCTTCTATTTGACCTCGATAAATCTGGCTGTTCTTGCCGTCGTTACGATTTTGGCTTTGGTTTACAGGCGTTTCTGGTGCCGAATCTGCCCCTTAGGAGGCATAACTGCGCTTTTCAGCACATTTACACCGTTCAAACAAATCGCCCTGACTAAACTTCAGAAAGATGAGCACAAATGCACTAAATGCGGTGTTTGCAAGCGTGTTTGCCCAACCCAAGCCACCGCCATGTTCGCTCAGAAGGGCGGAGACGTAACCGAATCCAAATGTATGCTATGCGCACGTTGCGTTGAAATTTGTCCGTATGAAGGTGCATTGGAACTAAAGTTTGCTGGGAAGTCTCTGATGAAGTCAAGGAACTGGCTGGAAGATAAATCGGGCAGCAATCAACCCGAAAGCAAACAAGACAGCTAATCTAAATTCACATAAATACTTTGGTTATATTTAACATCTAACATAAGTGAACTAATTCTTGCGTCACAGATGCTTTCGGTTTTTAGGCTAACGCAAGGTTACTAATTTGACTCGAAGTATTAACCACAGAATACGTCCCTGCAAGAGTATTGAGAATTAAAGATTTACAATAAAAAAATTTTATTTGTTATTGTTTGGTGGACGAGGCGGGATTTGAACCCGCGACCTCCACGATGCCAACGTGGCGATCATGCCAGACTGATCTACTCGCCCAAATTTTATCTGGCTTCAGAAAGTTACCCCGCCTCGTTTAATAAGCATTTCTTATGGACATGTTGGTTTAGAAATGTGGCGCGTATCTTTTTATACGGCAAACGCAAATAGAAAAGCCAAGCAAGGTGCAAATATCATGCCTAAAGTTAAAGTTGCATTAATTGGCGTTGGAAACTGCGCCTCATCATTCATCCAAGGCATCCAATACTACGGAAAACTTGACAAACTTGAGAACAATGTTGGATTACGTCATCCCTTTTTGGCAAATTTAAGCCCCAAAGACATAGAAGTTGTTGCGGCGTTTGACGTGGATGGCCGCAAAGTGGGCGAAGACATATCCGAAGCTATTTTTGCCTCACCAAACAACGCGCCCAAAGTATCTGATGTCCCGCCAATGGGTGTTAAAGTTAGCAAAGGACTATTGCTTGACGGTGTGGGAAACTCAACAAAAGCCCTAATCCAAGTCAGTAAAGCCCCTGACGCGGACGCAGTAAAAGTTCTCAAAGCAGCAGGAGCGGAAGTCATGGTTAATTTGCTTCCCTCTGGAGCAGCCAAAGCCACAGAATGGTACGCAGAACAAGCACTCGCAGCAGGATGCGCCTTTGTTAACGCTACACCAAACTTCATTGCAAGCGACCCAGCATGGGCAAAAAAGTTTGACGCAGCAAAACTTCCACTTGTCGGCGACGACTTAGTTGACCAAGTCGGCTCAACTGCACTGCACAAGACCCTGCTAAAGTTGCTCTCTGATAACGGTGTTCACATAAACGAAACCTACCAGTTAGACGTTGGCGGAGGAACCGAATCCGTCGACACCATGGACCGCACACGCGACGCAAAACGTAACATCAAAACCGAATCCGTAGCCGCTTCAATACCATACAAAGCCGAAATCGTTGCAGGCTCAACTGACTACGTTGATTTTCTGCAGAACAAACGTGACAGTTACTTCTGGATTAGCGGCGTCTACTTCTGCAATGCACCTATGAAAATTGACCTCAAATTCCAAACCGTTGATGCCCCAAACGCAGGGTCCGTGCTCTTTGATGTTGTGAGAGCAATGAAGCTTGCAATAGACAAGAAGCTTAAAGGCGCTGTAGAGCCGGTTTGTGCCTACGCGTTTAAGCGTCCGCCACAGATGGTGCCGATTGACATTGCAGACAAAGAATTCCAGAAATTCGTTGCCTAACTATTTCAATATTTTTTAATTTTTTTTGTTTTTTCACAAAGTATTTTAATCCGAAAAACTGACTCTCATCTAGGTCTTTCTATGTACAAACCTGTTGCGGCAATTTTGATCTTCGCTTTCATGTTTGGATCTTTAGTTGCAGTTGAAGGTCAGCCTGCTGTGGGTGTTAAGATAGGAGATTGGATTGAGTACACCGTTAAAACTACAGGTACACCCCAACCTGAGCAAGATATAACTTGGGCGAGAATTGAGATTTTAGACTTTGAGGGCGAAGCATTTCACGCAAACTTTACTGTCAAATACGTTAATGGAACCATATCAAGTGGCATCAGGGAATTCAATTTTAGTTCTGGACAAGTTCAAGCTTGGATAATTATCCCCGCAAACCTAGGCGCTGGAGACATTTTCTTCGATTCATCCATAAACAGTAACGTAACTATTCAAGGCCAACTGCACAAAACTATTGCTGGTGCAGACCGAGCAGTTACCTATACAAACACGACTGAGCGACATAAGGAATGGGATAAAGCAACAGGTGTTTATGTGCAAAGCGTTGACAACTTGGGAACTTACACCATTAATGCGGAAGCGTCGGCAACAAATATGTGGAGTCCACAAATCCTCAGGTTAGATTCAACGGTGTTCTATTCCGTTATTGTCGCAGTCATTGTGGCAATTGTGATAATTGTTTCATTGTTGGTTTTGGCTCAGAAAAAGAAACGGATCAATCGCTCTAAATCAGTGGGTCAATCTCAGGTTGTATGAAGGCGATCAAAGAAATTCATGAAAAATTGAAGAAGTGTAGGTATCTAAAGTTTTTCAAGTTCGCTGATAACTTTCTCCCGGAACCCGTTTTGTTTGAGTGTATCTTTTAGTGTGTTTATAGTTCTAACTGGTGTAGGATCTACTCCATGCAGGACAGCCAAGTAGACGCTTGTGAAGTCGCCGACAAGTATTGTTGATAGCATCTTTGCCAAGACGCTTTTACCCTGAACTTCCAAATCAAACATTACTAAACCCCTTTGCTCCATAATTTGTTTGGTAGTTTCAATTCGGCTTTCAATTTCCGCTGGTTCTGCACTGTCTCGAATGAAGATAATCGAAAAATATTTGCATTGTTCGCCTCGTCCTTCCCAACCTACAACCTCGTTATGGTCTAGCTCAGGGAAAAACTCCCATTTCGCCGCGGATTTGCTGTTTTCGTTAAATTGTTGCTTAAACCGTTGGGCTACGCTGCGGTAGAAGCCAAAGCCGTAGATGGTTGGAGCGCTTTCGCCGACGTGTGTGGCTACTGTTTTTGCAAAGTTATCTCTAGTTAGTGTTTCTGGCCCGTTTTCTTGGCTGATTTTCTCCAGCAACGGTATTGCTTCGTTAAGTTCTTCTTTTACGCCTTTAACTAAACCCGCTTTTTCCATGTAAACCAAAAGTGGCAAAAGCATATACGGCAAAGCAGCACGAGGAGGCATGCCGCTAGGAACCTGAAGGTAGGGCACTTTATGTTTTTGAGCGTATTTTAAGACGGCGCCACCGCTGCTTATGCAGTAAATCATGCATTTGCGTTTTAGAGCATCAAGAAAACTGGACAGCGTCTCTTCTGTATCGCCTGAGTAACTCGTGATGAAAACCAATGTTTTCTTGTTAGCGTATGCTGGTAGTTTGTATTCTCGGCTGACCTCGATGGGCACGGATAGTTGTGTTTTTGCCCAGTCTTTGAGTAAGTCGCCGCCGATGGCAGAACCACCTAAACCCGCTACCACAATGTTGCTGGGTTTCGGGTAATCAACGATTATTCTTTCGGCGTTTTTGGCTGCTTCACGATAATGCCTAGCCGCCTCTACAGAAAAATTGAGCATTCCACTCTTGTCAACAGAATATATCTTTTCAACATTATCTAAAATGGGGGTTACCAATCGCTTGATCCTCCAAATAACACGCAGTTTTATATCTCGTCTCCTCCTTTTAAGCACAACGCAGACTTCAAGCTTCAAGAGGGATAATGTATGAACAAAACGAAACTTTCAATCGCGATCCCAGCATCCACAATCTCCGATACTCCTCACCTACGAGAGAAAACAGCCAAGATTGGCTTAATTGGACGCTCCGCGGCGATTTTTCGGGTAGACGAAATCATAGTATACCCAGACTGCCCCAAAGTGGACCAGCGGCGCGATTTGGATTTTATTGCACTTTTGCTCTCATATTTGGAGACGCCTCAGTACCTTCGAAAAGCCCTGTTTAGGCTTGAGGCAGATTTGGAGTATGCCGGAATCCTGCCCCCACTGCGTACGCCTCATCATCCTTTGAGTGGCAAAACTAAGCATCTGCAGGTAGGTGAGTTCCGAGAGGGCGTAGTTTTGTCTGAAACCAAAGACGGTTTAATTGTTGACATTGGAGTTCAGCAGCCAGCCCTTTTGAGACAAAAAGGGTTCGGTGTCGGCTGCCGTTTAACTTTGCAAGTAATTAACATTGGACGACAGATAGAAGTTCAAGCTGCAAATCGCGAAGATATTCCGCAATATTGGGGCTACCAGGTTCGGGTCGATAAAGGTTCGTTTGGGAAAATGGTCGCTGAGAGCGATTTTGATTTAAAGATAGCCACGGCAAGGGTGGGTGATAATTTTGCGGATGTTGCAAGCAAGATAGGCTCGAAATGGGTGGATAGTCAGCGGGTTTTGGTGGCGTTTGGTGCTCCGTCGCGTGGGTTACATGAGATTGCTGAGGCTGAAGGCTTAAAAATCGCAGAAATTACCGATTTCGTGGTGAATACGGTTCCAAATCAGGGTACAGCAACAGTTCGTACTGAAGAGGCGCTCTTGGCGTCATTGGCTATCTTTAACGTTTATTTCAACTGCTAACCTTTTTCTTAGGCGTTTTTCGGAGTTTTTGACTAAACAAATAAAAGCTTCTTTTGTTTATTGTGGAGTCTATGCCTTCCCTTGACCTTGCTATGCCTATTGCATTATTACTTGTGGTAACAGTTGCCATGCTTCTAAACAAGCGAATAGAAGGAAAACTAATGGCGACCGTTGAGGAAAAAGAGTTCAAAACACGTGACATAATTCTTCTAGTTGTTTTCATGGCTATCATAATTACCGTTATCTCCTACACATCAATGATTAGTCCAGGCGATGTCTTTCCTAACATTCTCTTAGTAATGTTCCTCTCATCATACACCATGTTGCTATTCACGTTTTCCTACATATTTTCAAACATAACCAAAATGCGAGCCCAGCTACTTTCGCTTGGCTTTGGAGTAGCAAGCTTGGTTGCAGGATTTGCAAGTCTTTCAGGTTCACTCGCAGACAGTTTTACCGTTTACAGAGTCATAGCCTTTTTTGCTTTAGCTGCCTTCTGTTTTGGCGCAGCAGCTTTCGAGCAATTAAAAACCGTTTCCAAGCAAAGATGGTATGTTGCTGCTCAACCTCCAGCAATCTTTGTGTTATTATTTATTTTCTTAAACGTTATCCATAACGCAGGAACAGCGGCAATTTGGTATCCCTACATTATGGATGTTTTCGGCTTTACCTTTGCTATCCTAATTATCCTGTACCTTTCGTCTTTGTTTAGTTGGAAAACGGTGGGTCTATTTGCGGTTCTCTTAACTATCATGGACATTATTTTGGTAATAGGCACCGGAACCATGGTACAAGCTGCCACACAATTCACTGGATTAGGTCTTCCAGTACTGGTTTACATACCCAACGTACCATTTATTCATAATTCAGCGGGTGAACTTTTGAGCAGAGGACTTGGGTTGGGCGACTTTTTCTTTGCCGGCGTTCTCGCAGTTCAAACATTCAACAAATTCGGTAAAAGAACAGCCATCGTGTCGATCGTTGCGATGGCGGTGGCTTTCGGTATCTGGGAAGCCTTCTTACCTGACATCATAAAGGGACTTATACCAATTCTTGGAAGAAACATCCAGGGGTTCCCGGGAACTTTGATGATTATTTGTGGTTGGGCACCAATCATTGCGTGGAAAGTGCTTAGTTCAAGAAACAAACCTGTTGTGGCGCCAATTGCTGTTCAATCTGCCGAAATCCCTAAAGACCCAAGTTTACCACTGCAATAATTTCTGTTGCATTACTTAATTAAAAGATAAAATATTTTTGGGAAAAAATAAATTAAAAATAAGATAAAGGCTTATTTTACCCGAATAGGGCGCCTAATCCTTCTAATGCTGCTTCTTCTTTGGCTTTTTCTTCTTCAGCTTTCTTCTTCTTGTCTTCTGGAGCGGCTGCTGATTTTGCTTCTGCTGCTGGAGCTGCCACTGGAGCGGCTGCCATCATGGCTGGTGCGGCTTTGATTGCTTCATCAATGTTTACTTCGCTGAGTGATGCAACGAGTGCTTTAACTTGTATTGCGTCAACTGTAACGCCTGCTGCTTCGAGAACTTTTGTTACTGAAGCTTCGTTAATTTCTTTACCTGCCTTGTGAAGGAGCATTGCTGCGTAAATATTTTCCATACCTTTTCACCTCTTCCAACCTCTACATCGGGGTATTTTAACCTTTTTGGTTGGTCTGACCTTCCTCCAAGCTTGGAAGTTGATCGTTACCTGAAATGGCAATTGGTTTTGCCGTTTTCTTGCCGTTTAGAAGATTACCCTTTACCTTATGAACCTTTCGTACATATATGAATCAAGTTATAATCCGTATTTTTCTTCTCAGATTTAGGTGAATTTATCTGCTGAGTCAACAACACTTATCTTTCAGAACAAACCAACAATGCGGATAGCATAAAGGTCATGAAATATGGGAAACATTACAGTGGCTATTCTTGGCAGCTTAGAATACGGTAGCGCCTTAGCCAAAAAAGGCACATCCACAGACATAACCCTCTACAACCTCAAAAAGGGCGAAGACACCGTAACTTTCATTGAACCCACACGCTACCCCGAACGCTTAGCGCCTCTCTTCTACGCTTGTGCCTTATCAAAAAAAGCTATAGTCGTCGTCAACGTGTTAGACTCTTCGTTTGGTGAGCAACTTGTTATGCTCCAGTGCAGCGATATAAAAAGCGGCTACATAATCCTCAAAAACTATGTTCCTAAAGAAAAAATTGAAGCCCTCATAAAAGGAACCAGCCTAGAAAAATTCGAAATAATCCCAGATGACCCAAACGCACTGCGCGAAAAACTGTTGGTGGAAGCTTCCAAACAAAAGACTGTAGAACTTCCAGCAGGACAACAGGCGATTGGAGCAGTCCCCGTCGACCACGCTTTCAATGTTAAAGGCGTCGGAGTGGTTGTTCTTGGAATAGTTGTTTACGGTCTTGTTCAGAAACATGCTTCTCTTAATGTTCTTCCAGCAATCAAAACTGCGCAAGTTCGTTCCATCCAAAAGCACGATGAAGAATTCGACCTTGCAGGTGAAGGCGACCGCGTTGGATTGGCACTAAAAAACGTGGACGTCGAGGACTTGGACCGCGGCACAGTTTTAACAAACGACCCAACAATCAAAAACTCAACTGCCATAAAAACTCAAGCAGTGCTCGTTAAATACTGGCAAACACCAATCAAGCCCGGCATGGTAATGCACATTGGCCACTGGACCCAATTCATAACTGCCAAAGTTGACTCGGTAACTGAGACAGGCGACGCTAAAAAACCCGCCCTAACCCTAACGCTTGAAAAACCGCTGGTGCATCGCCCAAACGATAAAGCTGTGTTGATGTATTTGGATGGCGCCAAATTGCGGGTTGCAGGCACCGTTGACATTCCTTAGAAAGGAAACAGGTTAATTTTTGACTGAATGGCTGCAATAATCCATATAAGCCCACAGTAGCCATCCACCCTTGATTTGTAATGTATCGAACTGGTGTTGCGAACCTGCCTCTTCATGGCGGCAAGGCTCCTTCTTGGCTGACTGTGCGCATGCGGAAGCTGGCTAAGGAAATAGCTGGCATCATGATTGAAGAGCAGGGCACCGACAAATTCCTCGCACGCCTCTCCGACCCATATTGGTTTCAAGCTTTTGGCTGTGTTTTGGCTTACGATTGGCATAGCAGCGGCGTAACAACGGTCGTCACTGGTATCCTCAAGGGCGCTCTTTCACCCGAAGAGCATGGCGTAGCAGTTTGCGGAGGAAAAGGCAAAACGTCGCGGAAAACCCCCAGCGACATCGAAGCAGTCGGCGAAAAATTTGGCTTTTCGCAAGAAACCATCGATGAACTCACCTACACAAGTCGCATAACCGCCAAAGTCGACAATACCGCCATCCAAGCCGGATACCAACTCTACCACCATGCCTTCATGGTGACTAAAGACGAAAAATGGGCAGTTATTCAACAAGGGATGAGCCATGAAGACCGCTCTGCAAGACGGTACCATTGGCTAAGCGAAAACACCCGGTGCTTTGTCGAGGACCCCCACAACGCTATCGCATGCAACGTCAAACGTGACCGCGCCCTTAATATGGTGGCAAAACAAAGCGAGGCAGCACGCAAAGCCTCCGTCGACCTCTCGAAGGAGCCTACACGTAAGCTCTTGAACCTATTTCAATCCGCAGCAAAACCTCTAAACCAGACCTCACTGCAACAATGGCTTCCCAAATCAACTGACCCATGGCTTCAAACCCAAACAAGGCTCAACATGCCCAGAAATATCAACTGGGACACTCTTGCACGCGTCTACGAGTTTCAACCAAGCAACTACGAGGAATTGCTCAGCGTAAAGGGCGTTGGACCGGCAACTGTGCGTGGATTAGCGCTTGTCGCTGAATTGATGTATGGCGAGGCGCCAAGTTGGGAAGACCCAGTAAAATTTAGTTTCGCCTACGGCGGAAAAGACGGTGTTCCTTTTCCAGTGAACCGTCAAGCGATGGATGAGTCCATAGAAATCCTCAAGCAAACGGTGAAGGAGGCCAAAATCGGTGAAAAAGAAAAACTCCAATCGCTACAAAGGCTGCGTTGCTTCGTTCCAGCGAACGCAAATTCTTAAACCAAGCTTTCCAAATAGTAAATGTATGCCATCTTCAAGAAAGGTTGTTTTCCAAAGGACGGGTGCAATTGCTGGAATAGTGGCGCCGGTATTGGGGCTCAGTTGTATTCTCGCCGCTGTTGCGTCCTATTCAGCCTTTAGCTGGACAAATAATGCGTTAAGCGACTTAGGTATTATGGCCGGCGTGACAAGGCTATTCTTCAACTTTGGACTCATTGGTAGCGGGTTCTTAGCCTTGCTCTTCGCGGCACTGGGTTTGTTTAACTATTCTGGTGAAACGTTAGTTGGTAAAGTCGGCGCGTGGTCTTTTGAAGCGGCAACAGTAGCGCTCATCGGAATTGGCATATTCAACGAGAACTTTCAAGGAACACACTACATATTGTCGGTAGCGTTCTTTGTCTTGGCACCCATTTCACTATTTATTTTGACCTATGCATTTTGGTTCAGCCATAAAAAAGGCATGGCAGTTTTCACCGTTCTTGTCGGCGTTGCGGCAGCTTTACCTTGGCTTTTACAATTTGCATTTAATTATGTTTCTAACGTTGCTATCCCAGAATTTTTGTCAGGATTGGCTATTTCAGTTTGGACTATTGTGCTTAGCAGAAAAATATTAAGCTTTAAAGTTTGACAGCGTCAACGTACATTTGAGCGCAACAAAAAGAGGAAAAAACTGTTCCATAACCCTTGCTCTTCGCATACTCAATCGCTAATTCGCTGGGGAAAGCAACTGCGTCTACTCCTGCCTTTAAAGCTAAAACGTCCGTTTCGCTGCGGCTTAAGCCTTTGGGACGCATACACCCTAAGATCAGTGGCGTTTCTGGAAACATCAGCCTTGCCAACACCGCTACTTTGGCTATGTCGACTGGTTTTGGAGGAGGTGTCTTTGCCATTACGGTGCCGTGGATGGGCATAAACGCGATAATCACAAGAGCAGCGGGTTTGATTTGCTTTATCATTTGGAGTGCTTTCAGTTCGCCATCGAGTTTGCCTTCGTTTAACCCAACGATAACATGGGGTACAACGTGCAATTTGGCATTTTGCAGCGCTTTAAGTGAGTCAGAGTAGTTTTGAACTGTTATCTTAAGGTTATAGATTTTCTTGACCGTTTCTGAGGAGCCTATAACATCCATCAAGGTCGCGTCAACTTCCGCTGTTTTAAGTGCTATGGCGGTTTCCTGGTTAATTATGCCCGTGTGGACAAAAACCGTTAAGCCCAACTCTTTCTTAAAACGCCCAAGCACAGGAACAAAATCATCCAAAGGTACCGAACCGTCGGTTAAGCATCCTCCGCTAACAAGGCAACCGACAGCACCATTCTGCTTGAGTTTAATGCCCAATTCAAAGAGTTTCTCGGGCGAGAGGGCGGGATGCATGGTTTCAAGCACTTTACCGCCACAATGCTTGCAGTTCAATGAGCAGGCATTGCCTGTGATGGAGATGGTTGGGAACGCAGTTGCGGTGGAGCAGTAATGTTTGGTTTTATAATAGGTGAAGCTAGGCGCGTAAAAGCGAATTTTGTTTTCTCTTGGCTTGAAGTTTTCTGAATTGAGCAAATCTAAGAGTTCTGTTTCGCTTGAGTTCCAGATTGCTTGTACCGAAAGCTGTACCATATTTTTCAAGCCTAAGAATTATTTGCCTTGCTTAATAGGGTAGTGCATACTCAGCGGCTTAAAAGACAAAAGAAAAAAATGAAACCCCTTAAATGAAGGGGCTGAGGGTTGCCTCGAACGTTTAGGTGTGATCGTGTTTGCTTTGGTCTTCGGTTGTTTTGCTGAAATGCCTGACGAAAAACTTGCGGATTTCCTCAGCGAAAACAACTAATATAGCTAGCGAAATCAGGAATATCCAGTCCGTGAGACCCAGTGCGGTGGTTCCAAAGAACTTTTGCATCAGCGGAACATACACCAAAAACGCCAAGATTGAAAGCTGCGATACTATACCCACAACTATCCACTTGTTGGTTTTGAGGCTTGTTTTAAAGATAGATTGTCTGCTGGTTCGACTTGCCAACACGTTTCCGGCTTGTGCAACAACAATTCCTGCAAATGTCATCGTGACACCTTTAGCATAAACCCCACTTGTATAGAACGAACTATCCGAAGTCAATGCCATACCGTAGTGCCAGCCTCCAGCCATCCAAGCGCTCAAGCATCCATACATGGCGCCTATTGCTATGATTACGCCGATGTAGAGTGAGCGCCCAAAGACTTTGCCTGTGAATAATCGTTCTTTGAGGCTTCTTGGTGGCTCTTCCATTATTCCTGCTTCTGGAGGTTCGCGGCTAAGCGCCAAGCTGGGAATAACGTCTATTGCTAAGTCGATAGCCAAAACTTGTACTACTAGCAGCGGCAATGGAATTGCCAAAACTGCGTAGAGTACATAGGGGATTAGTTCCGCCCAGTTGTGGGAGAAAACGTAAACGATGAACTTGCGGATGTTCTCATAGATTGCCCTGCCTGATTCAACCGCTTTAACAATTGATGCAAAGCTATCATTGAGCAAGACTATGTCGGCTGCTTCACGGGCAACGTCTGTGCCTGAAGCACCCATGGCAACACCTATATCTGCTTCTTTTAGTGATGGGGCATCGTTTGCTCCGTCACCCGTAACCGCAACAACTTCACCACTTTCCTTGAGAACCTTAACAATGCGAAGCTTCTGCTCAGGAGAAACCCGAGCAAAAATTACGTTGCCCTTTTTAACCTCATCCACAATGGCTTGGTCGTTTAAATCTTCAAGGTCCACGCCGCGTATTACCTGGGCGAAATCCTTTTCGACTATTCCTACGTCCTGAGCTATAGATTGAGCTGTTGGACCATAATCACCTGTGATAATAACTGTCTTGATTCCTGCTTGCTTTGCTTTTGCAACAGCGTCCTTTACTTCCGCTCTTGGAGGGTCACGCATTCCTGCTAATCCTACAAAGATAAGGTCATTTTCGACTTCTATGCCCTTCTTGTATTCGGATTTGGGCAATTGCTTGTAAGCTACCGCAATAACTCGCAAACCAGCATTAGCAAATTCGCGGATTCTTGCTTCAATCCACTGCATATTTTCTTGGTTTAACTCGACAATTTTGCCTTCAATGAGAACTTTGGTGCAGACATCTAGGATGTTCCTTGGCGCACCCTTTGTGTAAATTAAGACGTTGCCGTTTAATTTGTGAACGGTTGTCATACGTTTTCGCTCGAAGCTGAAGGGTAAAACATCAAGAATTGGTTTAGCAGCTAGGGCGTCTTGAATGTTAACGCTTGATTTAAGAGTGGCAACAAGCAAAGCTCCGTCGGTTGGGTCACCGATGACATTCCAGTTTCTATTTTTGTCCGATGGCGGATCCAGCTTGGAGCCATTGCAGAGGGCAGCAATCTCAAGAAGTTTCTCTAAAGAAGCCGTTTGCCCAATTTGCAATGGCTGACCATTTATTGTGAAATCGCCCTCAGGCTTGTAGCCTGCTCCAGATACGTCCACTACGTAATCAAAAACCCACAGCTTGTTAACTGTCATTTCTCCTTTGGTGATTGTGCCTGTTTTGTCGGTGCAAATGACGGTTACGCTGCCCAAAGTTTGTACAGCCGACAGCCGCTTAACCACCACGTTCTGCTTAACCATCTTTAGCACATTGATGGCTAGGGCACTGGAAACTGTAACTTGCAAGCCTTCAGGGACACAACATACCATTACTCCAATCATGAATAGTATGCTTGTTGGTAGTGGTACTTTCAAGAAAAGAAAGCTGGCAATAAAGAAAATTGTACCTACGACTACTGCTATAATAAAATCGTACTTTGCTGTTAACGCTATTTCTTTTTGGAGAGGACTTTCTTCTTCCTTAATTGTCTGGGTTAAACTTGCGATTCTGCCAAACTGTGTTTCCATGCCTGTTGCATAAACAACTGCTTTGCCTTGACCTTTGGCAACACTAGTGCTCATGAAAACAAGGTTAGGCGAATACAAGTATGCTTTTTCAACAACTTTAGCTGGTTCAGCAGCACGAGGTTGGGGTTCAGATTCTCCAGTTAAAGGAACATTATTTGTCCATAAATCAAAAACTTCCATCAAGCGTGCATCCGCTGGAACTCGATCGCCTTCCTCCAAAAAGACAATATCTCCTGGAACAATTTCTCTAACTAAGATTTTTTTGAGTTCGCCATCTCGGAAAACTTTGGCGTATTCAGGCATCCAACTTTTGAGGGTTTCCATCGCTCTTTCCGCACGCGATTCTTGGAAGATGCTAACGAAAATGTTCACTAATACTACAGCTAGGATGATTAAGGCAAGTTCAGGACTGCCACTTGCATAAGAGAGAACGGCTGCAACAAGTAGTAGGATACCGAATAGGTCTTTGAGGTGTCTGATGAATTTGTGTATTAATGGGATTTGTCTTTTTTCAGAAAGTTTGTTGTAGCCATATTTTTTGAGGCGCAATTTAGCTTCTTGGCTTGTTAATCCACTTGCTGATGTGTTTAGGTCATCGAAAACCTTGTTAATAGGCATAGAAGCAGCTTTTTCCATGTTATTCCGCCAAAATCTTTGTTACTTTGGTTTTAAGTCATCCTCGACAAAATCTGAAGATGAAGGATGCTAAGGGCACATGAAACAATGCGTTATTTTGATGAACTGGAAAGTTATGATTCATTAATATCCTCGATAGCTGATTTCATGACGCCATTTTTGGCGATTGTTTTTGAATTATTATCGATTATTGCATTTAAACTAATCGCAGATAAAAGTGTATTTAACTGACAAGAAATAAAGCAGAACAATGAATATTGTGCAAACGCCTTCTCGTCCATTTAATAGTTTCGCTCCTTAAGCTCCGAATACTTGTTAAGCAGAAAAATAAAACTGATTTATTCTTTTTTGCGAATTAGCCTTAACCAACTTGCAAAGTCCAATTAACCGCGCGCTTTTTAGTTCGCACTGTCTTCGACAGGACATTTTCTGAGAAAAAACGCTCAAAAAGTCATCAAACGTCAATTTTTTACCTCAACTGTTTTCAAAGAATCATGCCATAAGGTTAATAGGCTACAAACTCACTTTCCATGTAGTTTACCAATTTCAAGAGAGAGTAAATAATGCTTCAAATAATTAAAAAACGAGTCTTTCAAGTAATAAATTCAATTAATTTGGAGTTTGAATAACTATGGCGCGTTATAGGCAAACTGAAGAAATTGTAAAACTGATGGAAACACCCATTTTTATACGCAATACCAGCATCATCGCCCACGTTGACCATGGAAAAACAACCCTCGCCGACAGCCTTCTAGCATCGGCAGGAATCATCAGTACCCAAACAGCAGGACAGAAACTGTTCCTCGACTCATGGGACCTTGAGCAGAAACGTCAAATGACCGTTTTCGCGTCAAACGTCAGCCTCGTCCACACTTACCAAGAAAAAGATTATCTAATTAACTTAATCGACACACCAGGCCACATTGACTTTTCAGGCGCAGTAACAAGAAGCCTGCGAGCAGTTGACGGCGCACTCGTGGTTGTCGATGCAGTTGAGGGACCAATGACTCAGACTGAAACCGTTCTAATGCAAGCCCTAAGAGAACGCGTAAAGCCAATTCTATTTATCAACAAAGTTGACCGATTGATCAAAGAAATTAAACTTTCTCCCCAAGAAATCCAGAAGAAATTTGCAAAGATTCTCCTAAGAGTTAACACTTTAATCGAGAAATATGCACCTGCCGAGCACAAGAAAGACTGGCAAGTAACAATTGAAGATAGTCGTGTAGCATTTGGGTCAGCCCTTCACAAATGGGGTTTAAACCTCGATCATATGAAAATGAAGAAAGTCTCCTTCCAAGACATCATTGATGCTTACACTGGTGACCCAATTGAAGTCGGTAGAAAAGTCGATGAACTCAGCAAAAAAGCACCATTGCCAGAACCAATCTTGGACATGTTCTGCAAACACTTACCAAACCCACTTGAAGCACAGCCCTACAGGCAGCCCCAAATTTGGCCAGGCGACGTAGACTCACCAACAGGTCGGGGAATGGCAACAGTTGATCCTAAAGCACCGTTGCTTATGTGCATCTCCACCATCGAAGTTGACCCACACAGCGGAACAGTTGCAATCGGCAGAATTTTCAGCGGTTCGATCGAGAGAGGCAAAACCGTTCAACTTTTAAGCAGCAATCAAAAAGGCACTATTCAACAAGTTTTCATGAGTATGGCCACTGATCGTGTTCTTATTGACCGTGTTCCAGCAGGCAACATTGGAGCTATTTCTGGTCTTCCATCCATCCATGTCGGAGAAACCATTGCTGAAGAAGGCCAAGTAGTTCATTCTTTCGAAGGCTTAAATTACGTTTCAGACCCAGTCGTAACTGTTGCTGTTGAACCAGAAGACGTCAAAGACTTACCCTTATTCGATAAAGTCATGCACAAACTCACAACTGAAGACCCCAACTTGCACTTCATTATGAATAAAGAAAGCGGCGAATTCCTCTTGTCCGGTATGGGTGAACTTCACCTTGAAATCACCGCTTACCGAATGCAGGAAGCAGGCTTAAAAGTTAAACTCAGCAAACCAATCGTCATCTTCAGAGAAACCATCAGTCACGATTACAAGGGACCAGCAATCATGGGTAAAAGCCCTAACAAACACAACAAACTCTGGATAACCATCGATAAACTCTCACCAGAAGTCATCGAAGCAATTAAATCTGAAAAAATCACTGACATGCAAAGCCGAGATGAACGAACCAAAACTTTAAGGGCACTTGGCTGGACACCAGACGAAGCCAAAGGCGCTGTAGCAGTTGAAGAAAACTGCATACTCTGCAACCGAATCAGAGGACGCCAATATGTAGAAGAAATCATTGACCACATAAAGACCGGGTTCCGAGAAGCAGTCCACACATCCCCCCTCGCTAAAGAACCAGCTTACGGCTTAAAAATCAACTTAGAAGACATAACCCTTCACGAAGACCCAGTCCACCGCGGCCCCGCTCAAGCTATCCCCATGACTTGGAGGCCAATCTACTGTGCTATTCTCTTAAGCGATCCGAAACTGCTTGAGCCATTGATGAGTTTTGAATGTAAAGTTCCAAGCGAATATGTTAGTGCCGTCATCACAATGCTAAACAAACGACGCGGAAAAATTCTCGACATGCCCTCAGAAGACGACATAATCACCGTTAAAGCAGAAATGCCAGTTTCCGAAAGCTTCGGCATAGCTGACGAATTACGTGGTTCAACTTCAGGAAGAGCCTTCTGGGCAACACAGTTCGCTCGTTGGGCATATGTTCCAGAGCAGATGCAAGCTGAAACTGTAAAGAAGATCCGCGAACGTAGAGGATTACCACCAGTTCCACCAAAGGCAGAAGAATACTTCGAAAAAGAATAATATTCTTTTTCTTTAATTTTGAATTTAGTTTTTTTAAAGTAAAGTTTTTCTTCTCATTATATAGAATCCTGCTTGCTTTTTGGGGTAAGGCTTTAATGCCAATATTGGATTAAGGTTTAGTGACGATTTATGATAATTGGAATCTGTGGTAGTCCCCGAAAACAAGCCACCGAACACGTTTTGGAAGAAGCGCTAAAAATGCTGGCGGAGAAGGGTTATGAAACCAAGTTGTGGTCAGTCCACGGCAAATGGGTTGACTATTGCGCACACTGCGATTACTGCCTTAAAAACAAGGAATGCGTAGTTCAGGATGATTTACAGGAGCTCTATGCGCTATTGACTGGTTGCCAAGGCATCATTTTTGCGTCACCTGTCTACAACGGTGGAGTAAGCGCCCAAACCAAAGCTGTTATGGACCGTATGCGTGCGGTACTTGCGGCAGACAAAAACTTTTTCAAGGGCAAAGTCGGCATGGGCATCGTTACAGGCGGCGACAGGAACGGCGGGCAAGAGTTTGCTCTTATGCAGATGCATTCATTTTTTATAATTAATGGAATGATTCCGGTAGGCGGTGGATTCTTTGGCGCGAATTTAGGTGCAACTTTCTGGTCTAAGGACACCCTTGAAGGCGTCAAGCAAGATGAGGAAGGCTTCCGCAGCCTAAAGAAAACCACAAAACGGTTCGCTGAGTATTTAGAACTTTACAATAAAAAGCAATAATGTGAGTTTTATGACTGAAGTAAAAGTTAAGAAACGAAAAGTTGCCTGGGGTATCACGGGCGCTGGCGACAAAATCGCTGAAATCATCGAAATCATGAAAGACCTCAAAGCCCAATCCGAAGACACCGTGCAAATTGATGTTTACCTCTCCAAAGCCGCCGAAACAATGATAAAATTCTATGGCCTAGAAGAGGAATTAAAGAAGAGTTTTGCCAAGGTAACGGTTGAGACAAATTCGAATATCCCTTTCCTTGCTGGAATGATGCAGAGCAACAAATACGAGTTCCTCCTGATTATGCCCGCATCCTCAAACACGGTTGCTAAATTAGTCAACGGGATAGGCGACACCCTAATCACAAACTCGGCAATAATGAGCCTCAAAGCATTCGTGCCCGTCTGGGTTATGCCCGTGGACTACAAAGAAAGCGTAATCTCCACCAAGTTGCCCAACGGCAAAGATATGAAAATCCGCGTCCGCAAAGAAGAAGCTGATCAAGTCCGCAAGCTGGAAGCCACAGAGGACGTGCACGTGTTCGAGAACCCTGAGAAAGTACGGGAAGGCTTTTTGGAGTGGCTAAAAACCATTAAACCCTAACTTTACGCTATGGATTTTTGGAATGCTGCTGTGTCAAAATAAATAGCGAGCGAAGCTAGTTTTCCGTCTTTTATTTTCCAAATTTCCTCAACCTCGCTTGAGAAACTATTTCCCTTGGGAGAGGTGAGGTCATAACTAATTAAAGCACAGGCGTTTTCGTTTTCAACAATTATCTGTTTTATTTTTAGGCTTTTTATCATCTTGAAGAAATTGTTGTTGACAAAAAGCTCCTTTCGTTTTGATTCTTTGGCTACCGTTCCAGTTAGGAGAATTTCTTCCGATAACATTGAGTGCCAGGCTCCTTTTTTTGAAAGACCTTCATAATACTTCTTTAAAATCTCTTTAGTTTCTGATACAGTATCCATTTTTTTACCTTCTAAAAATTAGTCTAAGAGACTCAAGTTTTTTTGGAACTTAAACCTTTTGACGACAGCAAGCAATTGTAAATCGAGAACGGAAAAATTTCCTAAATAATCTTTTGAACTACAGCCTATTCAGAACTAAAGAAATAAAAAATTGGTGAGGCTCAATTTGAGCCAACAATCGTTGGTTTCGTTTAGTTGAATTCTTTTCTTTCGAATAGAATCAAGCCTAAGATTGCAGTGACAGCGAAGTATATTGCCATGATAGCAATTCCTTCAGGAATTGTTGCGTTGTATGTTGTTAAGGTGGGTCCACCTCCGCCTGGACGTAGGCTGGTTGTGGTCATGTGGAGGGGATAGGGCGATGTTAATACGTTGCCGATAATTTGGGAGCCATATGTTAAGATGAACCAAGGCTCAATTTGGACAAGTCCCGCGACAAGTGATTGTATTAGTGTGAATACGAACAGGAACAGTATCGCTGTGAGCAAGATAGACATGGAGCTGCTTTTGAAGAGTGAGCTAAAGAAGAAAGTGAACCCAAGAACTGCAACTAGGTACAGTAGCGCGAACAGTAGTGACTCGCCGAATTGGCTGGGTACGCCTGAGAAGTAGTATAAGCCGTTTCCTAGTGTGACGCTTGTAAAGACGCCAAGTATGGAGATTGATGCTATGAATGCTGCGATCCATTTTCCTATGTAGATGGATGATCGTCTGATGGGGTTTGGTACTCCGAAGTAACCTGTTTTATTTTGGAATTCGCCTGAAATTGCGTCGCCGCCAAAGAAGATTCCGGAGAGAATAATCACAAATGTAACTGAGGTGCCCCACCAACTGCTGTAGAAGCCAAGTTCAGAGGTTAGAAAGCCAGCTGGACGGTAGTATCCTACAAGAACAGTGAGGAGCGCACTTATCAGCGCTGTTATAATTAGCATAATGAAGAATCGACGGGACCTTATGTAGTCGAGAAGAGTGTACTTGGTGATTATGCCGACTTGGACAATACTGCTTGGTACAACATTTTTTGATTCAAAGTTTGTTTGGGTCATATTTTATCACAACGTGGCGGTTATGAGTTTAAGGTACACATCTTCAAGTTCCGATGACGCAGCTTTGTAGCTGACAACGCCAATGTTAAGTTTGACTATGTCGTTTAGGAGACGTTCTTGGACAGCTAATCCGCCTTTGAAGCTTATTTTGAGGTCTTTGTCGTCAATTTTTTCCGCATTAACCACATCTGGTAATACGGCGATGGTTTGGGATACAATTTGGGGGTCCACTGGACGTGCTAATCCGATTTCAACAACGTTGTTTCCGCCTGAGAATTTTGCTGTCACATGGGGCAGAGTGTCGTAAACGATTAGTTTGCCGTGGTTTATCATGGCGACTTCGTCGCAGACATCAGAAACTTCGCTTAGAATGTGGGAGCTCATGAATATGAGGCGGTTTTTCCCTTTGAGTCCTTTGATGATATCTCTGACTTCGCTCATACCTCGCGGGTCAAGTCCTGTGGTGGGTTCATCTAAAAGGATTACTTGTGGGTCACTTAGTAATGCAGAGGCAATGCAGATTCGTTGTTTCATGCCCTTAGAAAACTTGCCAATACGCTTGTCAATCCATTCTTCCATGCGTAATTCTGCTGTGACATCTTCCACACGTTTCTTTCGCTCAACATGCGGTATCCCCCGTATCTCTGCAATCATCGTCAAGGCTTCTCTTGGCGTAAGGGAACTGTAAATTTCTGGGGTTTCAATAAGTGTACCCACACATTCAAGTGCTTCTTTCTTGTGGGTATGCACGTTTACACCGTTTATGAGGGCTTGTCCCTTGGTTGGTTTAATCAGGTCGGTGAACATTTTTAGGGCGGTTGTTTTTCCTGCCCCGTTAGGTCCAAGGAAACCGACGCATTTTGTGCCCTCAATCTTTAAGTTTAAATCAGAGAGAGCGCAGAATGAGCCGTACTCTTTTGTTAAATTAATTGCTTCTATTGATGGCATCGATATCTCTTCTTCGCAAAACGTTACAGAGCGGTGGCTTAAAAGGAATACCCAAATGGGGCAAAGATACCTAACGAACCAATTTACAATATGACAACCGAAAATGACGACGCGTCGATAAAAAATTGATTTTCATTTTTTAGGAATTAACTTTTGGTTTGGGGAAAGTATTTTAACCCAACGCATTTGTACTTGAGCATCAGCTGTGCAGAGGCTTCAATAAATAATGAAAATTCATCGCTTAAAACTCAGGTAGGTTGTTTCACGTGCCCTTTCAGAGTGCCACAGAATATGTTTTTATGCGATTTTTCCGCTTGTTCATCAAGCTGCCTTTGAGGGGGCTTATCCATTTGTTTTCACAGCAAGTAAATTTTACGGATTATTTTGTGGGATTTGAGAAAAACCGTGCGGTCCAAGGAATATTCGGGGAACAGACCGAGCAGGTTCTCAAACGCCTCAAAGTAGATTTTATCTGGTTCGGTTACATGGGCGTAAACGATGATGACGGGCACTTAATGGTGAACAAACGTTACCTTGCCACTGGACGCAAACTAGACCTCTACCTCGATGTTATCCATGAACTCTGCCACGTAAAACAGCATATGAACGGCAGGGAACTTTTTGACCCTCGATACGACTACGTGGACCGCCCAACAGAAATCGAAGCCTACCGCTACGCGGCACAAGAAGCCAAACTCATCGGGCTAAACTCAGCCGATATTCGCCTATACCTCAAAACTGAAATGATGAGCCAAAAAGCATTAGAGAAGCTAATTGGAAACATGGGAGTAGACCTTAAAGAAAACTGATTTTTCAGAAATAAACTTTTAGCCCCGCTATTGATGAGGCCCTATAACCTCAGATTTATGTTAAATCTCACAGCGACGAAAGAGAGCCTTATACCAAACCGTTCCGTTGAATTGCTAAGCTTTTAGACGAATAAGCGCAGATGGCGTATCGGCTTCTTTTTTGGAACCGAAACATTTGAATTTTCTTTAGCTTGTTTTCTTCCTTTCTTTGTAGGGCAGCTTATGGGCGATCTTCTGGTTTGAAGAGATCTATGTTGATTCTTGAAAGTGCCTTAAAACTAAAAGGTAAGGATTCAGTCGGGTTTATTTTTATTTTTTTTTTTAGAAATTATGACCATTTAAATAAACGAAGACACATGGGACACATTGAGTTTTGGTTGCTTTCAACTTTTGTGGCTTGTGGTTGTTTTGGTATCTGGCCGATTTCTGGATAAGAAACGACTAACTATCCTTTTTCTTAGTTTCCACATTTGTTATTTCTTATGTTCCTGGGACGATGGTGTGGCTATAATTGCACAAAACGCATTTGAAAAACATAGGATTTCAAAATCATCCCATTTTTTATACTCTATATTTTGAGAAAAATTCTTCTTATCCTTATGTAAAAAAACTCGGACTTGCTCGGTCAGGGCAAGGTTATTAAAAAGCTAGTGTCTAATGAATCATAACTGATATGATGAAATGGGGAGACTTGGAAGATTGGCTTGACCCATCTCAGTAGTGTCCCGAGGTTAGTAAAGCTGATAACTTTTCATCTTGCAAGGAGTGAATAATCTTTCCTTTAAATAATGATGAAGACTTTGACTGCGACGCAATAGTGGTTGGTGCCGGACCTGCAGGATCCGGTGCGGCATATTATCTTGCAAATGCCGGTTACGATGTGATTATCATAGATAAATGCAAATTTCCCCGCGACAAAATCTGTGGTGACTTTGTTAGTCCAGTTTCACAAATTGAGCTTGCGAAACTTGGAGTTACTTGTTCCCATGAATTTAAGAATGCCAACCGAATCAGCAAAGCAGCAGTTTTTCTAGATGGTAACAAATTAGTATCTAGAGTTGTACCCAAAGTTCAAGGCTTGCCGCGTTATGGTCGTGTTTTTCCTCGCGTCCTTTTGGATAAACTTGTATTGGATTCAGCGTGCAATCAGGGAGCTGTTTTCTTGGATAGGTTGAAGGCTGTAGATATGCGCATGAAGCACAGGAGTGTTGAGTTAGACGCAGAGGGATCAGATGGCAAAAGAACCTTGAAGGCTCGTTTAGTGATTGGTGCAGATGGGAGTAATTCAACTATAGCCAGAATACTAAGAGGGCCACCTTCTAGTGCAGATAGAATCATTGCTATACGCGGATACTTCACCGATGTTGAAGGGCCATCTGACCAGGCTGACCTTCACTTTAACAAAGAGAGTTTTCCCGGTTACTGCTGGCTCTTCCCCACAGGCAGGAACCAAGCTAACGTTGGGGTTGGAGTAGTCTTAGATACGATACCAGCTGGTAATCGCCTTAAGGAACTTCTAAATCACCTTATCAAGAACAACGAACCATTGAACAAGAGACTTAAAAATGCAAAATTAGTTGGGCAAATAGGTGGATGGCCATTAACAACCTATAATCCAAGCCAGCCATTGATTGAAAACCGAGTCATGCTGGTTGGTGACGCGGCAGGTTTAGTTAATCCATTAAATGGAGAAGGGATTCAATACGCACTTCTCAGCGGAAGATGGGCATCTGAAACTGCGCTTTCTTGTTTGAGGGCAAACGTTTTTTCAAAAAATGCTTTGGCAGCGTACACAGAAACTGTTGACAGGGAACTTCGGTATGGGATGTCTCTTGCATCTCTAATTGTTCAATTAATTCGGAATCGTAGCTTTAGCCCGATTTGGCTGCGCTCGTTGGAATTAATGGCGGCGCGTTCACGAATTGATTCAAACTACGCAGATATAGTTGGAGGTATTCTTATGGGAACTGTACCTCAAAACGAAGTGACCAACTTAGAGGTAGTTCGAGGAACAATTGAGCAGGCAATTTTATCCACTGGTTTGACCAATTGGTTTGAGTTGATTCAGGACCCAAGTTCGTTGGCTAGATCCGCTTTGGATGCTTTTCAAACGAGCTTTGCATTGGCTGCTCAGTTGTCGCAAAATCCTTCTGCCTTTATGGATTGGGCTTTCAAATCAGTTTCTAGCGCAATCAACGTTGCACTTTCATCTTCCAATTATTCGGAAAGCTCTCACAAAGCATATCAGATCTAGTTTTGGCTTGAAAGAATTCTCAAGACTGAATAGAGAAAGGTTATCTATGATTTCTCATAAATAAGATGGTGATGGTTCAACGGTTGAGCGAAACAACTCTTTCTGCAATGAGGAAAAAAGTCAACGATCGTATGCAATACTACCTTAAAAGAAACTTTGGACCAAAAACGTTAGCCTACGATCTCTTAGCTGACTATCCGACTAGACCTGGGAAAGGAATACGTCCTCTCCTATGTCTTGCAGCGGCGGCTTCAGTTGGCGGCGACTACAACAATGCAATCGATACAGCTACTTCAATCGAACTTCTTCATAATTCTTTTTTAATAAAGGATGATATTGTTGATCAGTCGATCTATCGCCGAGGCGATCTTACATTGAATCGAAAGTATGGTCTTGCTTTGGCAGCAAACGCTGGCGACGCTGTGAAAATCCTGGCGATGTCTCCGTTAATCGACAACTTATCGTCGATTGGCGTACGCAAATCACTGCAGATTATTTTGGAAATCCAGGAAACAGCGCGACGAAGTGTTGAGGGGCAAATAAAAGAATTGACATTCGTTAAAGATAACAGGGTAGATTTGACGCCTGAAGATTACTTCAGCATTTGCGAAAACAAAACATGCTGGTACACAATCATCACTCCCTGCCGAACGGGGATAATCATAGGTTTAGATGAAGCGACTCCAAAACAGTTAGATGCAATAACTAGATACTCTCTCTATACTGGAATAGCCTTCCAAATAACTGATGATACACTCAACCTAACAGCTTCACAGAATCTTTACGGCAAAGAAATCGACGGCGATATTCTAGAGGGAAAAAGAACACTGATGCTCATACACACCCTCAACTCCAGCGATGCCGAGGAGAGAAGTCGTATTCAAAAAATCTTAGCAAAGCCTCGAGATGTCAAAACAGAGACCGACATTGAATACATTCGAGGTCTAATGCAAAAATACGAAGCTATAGAGTACGCTGTGAAAATAGCAAAACAATTCGCAAGTAAAGCCAGGACCGTTTTGTTAAATGAATGTGACTGGATGATTGAAAAAAAGTGGAAAGACTTTTTTCTTGAACAGACCAATTACCTTGTTCAGCGGAAAAAATAAATACGTTAACATGTTACATGGAAGTGGAGATAACGGTGAGCGACCAAACAACAAAAAAAACAAACGCAAAAGCCAAACATGCGACTGAGGCAAACCCTAAAACAGTTATGCCTAACCCAAAAACGGTTCAGAAAGCCGTAGACCAAATTGTAAATACACTAAACAACCCCGAATACAAAGACCAACTAACCAAGTTGACTCAAGCTTCAGTTAACACCACAGTTCAGACAGCCCAGAGATTTAGTAAAGCTACTACAAAAATGAGTAAACTAAACAACGAAGAAATGACTGAATTAGTCAGCAACTCAGTTAGCGACATGATGCGCCTCTACATTCAGTTTAACTCTGAGCTTCTAACCCTCATCCAAAAAGTTTCAAACCGAGCAGTAGATATTATAGAAAAAGCAACACCAACATCAGAAGAAACTCCCACTGAGCAGTTAGCCCAATGACTTTATACCGTGTAGAAGACACGGCCAGCGTTGATGCTTTCACATTACCATCACTTTTCGACATAAAAGCTAGGTTCTATCAGGAATGGCATGATTTCGTTTTCTTTGACCGAAAAACAGGCATATTTGGTTTGCTAAACTTTGGAGTTCATGGAAACCCTTATGACTCCAAACGTGGATGGGGCTCAGTTCTTTCCTACATTGTAGATCCAACTCAAAAGATATTTTCTGAACTAAAGCTAATTCCCATGAGTCAACTCCACGTTACATCATTCACCCCCAACTTTATCGGAGACAACTTCTCAGTGGTTCTCTTGAAGAACAATTCATTTGACGTTATAGGAAAGATGGAAAAGACTTCTTTTGACCTAAACTTTAAGGTTGTTTCACCGCCTGTAACTGACAAAGACATATTCATGGAAGTTCTAAAGGAGCAAAATCCCAATTCGAAAATGCTGTTGGCTGCCCAAGAGATGAATCGCCAATGGGAAAGTTGGGTTGAGCTGCCAAGATTATTCGTTAAAGGCAAATTAGAAATTAACAAGAAGACTTACTCAATTAAGACTAATCAGGGATATCAGGATCATGAAGGTGGATGCTTCGACATTGGGATGACTTGGGGTTGGGATACCGGCGTAATCTTTTGTGATCCACTTGCTGTTGATGAACCTGGACGAGTCGATTTTCTTATTTACCGCTATGGTCCTTCAAACGATTTTTCATACGGCGGCGTATTCCTTGAAACAAAAGATGGAAAAAGGCAATTCTTCGACAATTCCAAGATGAAAATCACTTCTACAGGAAGCTTCAATGGTAGCCTAAGCATTATGCCTGCAATAACACAAATACTCTACCCAGATTACCGCCCCTCCCTTCCGAAAAACAGAACATTTTCAGTCACCAAAGGGACCGACAAACTTGAAGTTGTTTTTACTCCAAAAGCCGTTTGTAGCATAGTCAACACCAGCATCGTGACTTCTTCAGAAATTGTTTTTAATGAAATGTTCTGTGAAGCACATCTAACTGCAGAAGTTGCAGGCAATACCTACGAGAGCGTTCTTCCATGTTGGTATGAATCTGTTCGACCAAGAAAGAGAGTGGAAAACTATGCCATTGACGCTTGAACAGTTTTTGAATGAGTTGCTAGCGTTGATGAAACAAGATTATCCTCGTCATTTTCAAAGAATGGTCGCTGATTCAAAAGGTTTGACTTGGTTTCAAACACTTGACAATGAAAAAACTTTGATTCGAGTCATAGTCGATGATGTTGTTATCGGTTGTCAAAATTTGCCAAAGAATGTTAATGTTCAAATAAATCTCACTAGAAAGTCTTTGTTTGATCTTCTTGAAGGCAAAATAACTCTTGATAAAGCGCTTCAAACCAAAGAAGTTGAAGCCTTTGGCGAACCAGCCACACTACTAAAGTGCTACAGAATTTTTGAGCAGATCTTGCTACTTTCGAGATTGTCGCCTCGTTTTTATTTCCTGACATATAGATTACGGTAAGACATTTCTTGGGCATGCAAAGATGATCTTTTTTCCAACATCATTGAAACCAAGTTATCGCTTGTGTAGTTTAATCAGACTTAACACAAACGATAAATAACAATAATCCTCTATAGAAATGGGGCTGAGTAATTGAGCAATAGCTCGAAAACAAAAAAACTTTTAGACGCTAAAGAAATAATCACTGATAAAAAAGCAAACGCAGTCATTGCGTCACAAAATGACAAAATTTGTATTCCTATTCCAAAGATGGAAACGCAAAAAGTCTGCGTGAATCTACCAAAAATAGAAGTAGACACTCAAAAAGTTTGTTTTGATCTACCTAAAATCCCAATCAAAGGTTGCGATTGTCCTCCACCTCAGATGCGTTGTAGTCGGGAAGAAAAAGTCACAACCCGTGCCGTCATACCAAAATCCGAAATTGCATCCAGCATTGGCGGACCTCTTACTATTGCTGAAATAGAAATTGGAGAAGTATCGATTCCCAATTTGCGGTTAAAAAACTTTAGTGGGAAATTCACGTACGATTCCTGCAAAGCAAAAAATGTGGAATTGGAGATTACCCTATCTATTAGTACAACATTTTCCGGCAACATTGATTTACCTTGGCCTATCTGTTGGTCAGACTTTTGCTATGGCGTTTCAGGTGGGGTAGATTTTGATTCATATGTTGAGAAACACTCTCTGGGGGACATTTTGTTTGGCGCAGGGCAATTTTCTATGCTTTCTCCATCAACAAACATTGGACCTTTCTCAATGACACCTGATCCTATAAGAGAAACTAAAATTGATGAAGTAACCGCCAAAAATATCCAAATGAAATGTACCAGCATTCCACTTGATACCCCTCTAGGCATCAACATTGGACTTTGCCTTCCAATACCCAATCCTATGGGTCCAAATGATATAGCAACTGATCTAACAAGCATTGACGAAATGGATTCAACTGGAATTTCAAGCCCGCAAGCATCAATGAAAAATATAACTGCCTTAAATGTTAATATTCCGTCTGTTACTACTCAAGGCTTTGAAGCTCAATCATCAACTGCAATTACAATATCAACTTCTAAACAAATGTATGGAACAGGAGTTACCCTTAAGGGTGACGCAGACAGAGCCCACATCACAGGCGTATTAACTCTTCATGTTAGCAACACGATAATGAGAGTCAAAGGCGGCTTAGAATTTAAAAACGTAAATGGCTCAGTTACAACAGATTCAGCGATTGCAGACAAACTTGACCTAAACTTGGTTTTAAAAGGCATCAAAATTAAGGGGCTAAACCTATGTGGCATGAAAATCCCGGAGATAGAGGTGGTAATGTAATGAGCAGAAGCCTAAGCGACAAACCAAAGCTAAAGATTGAGGAAATTGCAAAAAGAGAAAAAATAATGAAATCAGTAATGGATCAGAAAAGAACCGGAAAAATCGATATAAAAGCCACCTTTGACTTGATACATCTTAGCATCTATCCACTTTTGGAAAACCGCGAAGCGGTGGAAGAAGACATGAAGCAGCTCAAAAAAATGCTCGATGAAACAGCATGCCGTATTTGTGAAATAATCGATAAATCAAAAAGAAAAACCCAAAATAATACACCACAATAACCAAAAATAACGCTAACTTCAAGATTTCTATTCTTTTTTAACTTAGATTCCTACTAAATTTTCCAAAATTATGTCCTTTGAAGTTCAAACCCTGATTTTCTTTTGTTTGTCTGGACTATAACTAATTTTTCAGCGGACAATTTTTTGGGCGTATAACCAACTATCATGAGTGTTAATGAGCTGGTTACACCGACTATCTGTATTACTCTCAATTCTATTATTTCTTTTAGTTTATTCAGGATCTGGAGCTTTTATTTGGTGGGGCCGGCCGGATTTGAACCGACGACCTTTACCCAACAATGGCGCATAGTCCAAAGTTTACGGGTTTCTCTATGACCGCTCCGGAAATTCGTCATTCTCCTCGCGGAGTCAGCAAACCCGTTATATGGTGTTGCTTCTGGAGCCCGTCGTCATACCTGTCTAGACTACGACCCCACCCTGCTAGGCAGTAACCAAATAGTTTACCTGCATCCATAAAAATATTTCATTAACGCCTCAGCACTTCTAACAAGGCAAAGAAAACTGTGGAAAACTATTTGATTGAAACTAACTCAAATTTTTTGAGTAGAGACCCAGATTGCTTCATAAATTGTAGGCTATGGCGAAGTTTTGTATCGTTCAATGAAAGTTCTGTTAGCTCCCTCTCAAGGTCGCTGCTAAGTTGACCAGTAAACACTTTGATGGTTGCACGGTAAATCTTCGCTTTTTTTATCTTACCCAAATCAAGCCCCTCCGCAGCATCCAAACAGAAAGGAACCCCGTCATCAATGTTCTGCGCATCAAGATGACGCTCCTGAAGATTAACCTTGATAACACGAATACGCCTCACAACAGACTCAGTAAACTTCCACTCAGGGCTAGACATATTTCATCAACATTCTCAAACAACAAACTTCCATTTTTACTTAACTGAATATAGACAGTAATCCGCTCTCGAAGAATACCCAAAAATTATTTCGTTAATTTAAAAAGAGTTTTTTGGTTCCGCCCAGTTATGACCAATTCCCCAACCAACAGTTGTAACAACAATCAATATTAAACCAAAAAAGCAGCTGAAGAAGTTGCTGCTGCAACAACGATCTGCAAATCAAAGTTGCATCTACCAAGCCAAACCAGTTTTCCCTAAAAGAGACGTAGGTCAGTATTGGCGATTTCTGCCCGCACTAACCTATTAAAAATCATGATTAAAACCCCTGCAAGAAATCGTTGAATACACAAATCAATGGTGCTGTCCATGAAAAACCGCTATCAAACGCGCATCTTTCAAAAACTAAACACAAGGTATATATGGGATTGTATTGCAGTTATGTTTCGTCTGCCGGTCAAAGGGCACGGGTTCCACCTGATCCCATTCCGAACTCAGAAGTTAAACCGTGTTCCGTTTCCAGCTGTAGTGTGGTCTTAGGCCACGTGAACCTGGGAAAGCTGGCAACATTTCTACTTATCCCTAAATTCTTCGGTGCAATTTGGCATAGCCTTATATCTAACCGAAAGTAGTTTTTGAAAGAAGTGGTGCACAAACAGTGAGTCTTATTCCAGGAAGCGATTCAATTACTCAGATTATCAGTTTACTATCATACGTGTTCTTTATAGTGTTAATTTTCTACGGTCAACGTATCCAAATGTACGTTATGATCCGCGAAGTAGAAAACAACCTCCATAAACTGCGGCACATCAAGGAGGAGGGTAGAAAGACCGCCATCGAAACCCTCAAAGAAATCGGCAAACCCACAACCGACCCAGCTCCACGCGTTGACCGCTATCTTGATTACTTCACTATCGGGCCCCAAAACATGGATCCAGCAGGCATCGTCAACAAACTCGACCACGTCCTAGATGTTCGAGACGAACGTCTAAAAGAAGAAGTCAGACTCATGGCTCCAGCAGTCCAAAACGACGACGTCCAAATTAACAACCTCGAAAACACCCTTGAAGCTGCTATGGCACTCAACTTCATCTACAAAGTCGTCCGTCACTATTACATCCAAGGCAAAAAAACCCTCAGCCTCTACGTTATCATGCAACTTCAAATGATCTTGCCTATGGTTATGAAAGAAGCAGATGCCTACAGTAGCGCCCTCAAAGCCTTCGCATATGGACAACCCATCGGAGACGGCGCAGGACCACTAGTCGCAGGCAAACTCATGCATGGCTACGAAACACGCAAAGTAGGCAAAGATTGTGTTGTTGCAACAGTTCCATTCGAAGGACGCGTAGCATATGTCCTTAAAGCTGAAGGACCAGGCGGAAACGTCGGCAAACCAGGCGAAGCAATCGTACAAGTCATAGATGAAAACGAAGGCAAAATCGGCTGCCTCATCATGATTGATGCAGGTCTCAAATTGGAAGGCGAGCTCGTCGGTGAGGTTTCCGAAGGCATTGGCGCAGCCATCGGCGGACCAGGTGTAGATGCATTCAAAATTGAAGAATCACTAACCAAATACAAAATACCCAACTATGCAGTTATCGTCAAAGAAGACATAGGCGACGCAGTTTCCCCTATGCGTAAAGAAATCCACGATGCAACCGACAAAGTCATCGAACGCCTCAAAGCCGTCGTCCTCGAACGCACCAAAGAAGGCGACAAAGTCATAATCGTCGGCGTTGGCAACTCCATCGGAGTTGGACAATAAAGGTGAAGAACATGATTCAAAATCAAACTAAAACAACACCAAACTCTGCAAACAAAAACATAGCCAACTACCTAACCCTAATAGTCTTAATCGTCGTCGCACTTGCAATAGTTGCCCTTGCAACAGCCGCAAGCATCTACATCAGCGCTCCAAATGACGCAAACAGCGTGCTTACTGCAGGAGCTTTCGGCGTCATCGGTGCAGTGGCGTTATCTATGTCGATTTTCACCTTCTACCAATCAAGACGCCAAGTTGCACAGATGAAAATTGAAGTTCCAAAAGTCATGACCACCATCGGATGCGTAAAGAACTGCGACTCCAAAAACGTCCGAGAATTCCAACGCGGCGACTACGTCTACAAGGAACTTGAAACTTCCTGCCAAAAATGCGGCGGCAAACAAATGATAACAGGCATCTTTAAAGAAGTTAAAGAAAAGGAAAAAACCTTCAACGTTTAACTTTCTTATTTTTTATTAACTTTTTATTTTTTTTTAAGTTAAAACTTCGCTACCTTCATCTTTTATCAATAACGTATGCTCAGCTTGAGCAACGGGTTTTTTGCTTGCTTCAATAAACACTGGGTACCCCATGATTGCTTTTGATGCGTAGAGTTCTTTGAAGGCTGCTTTATGCTGGTCGGCTGGAACGACTCCAATGAGCCACCGTTCGGCAAATGGCAGGGTTCGGAAGTTGGTTTCGATGTGTTTGCGCATTTTTTTTGCTGCCTCAGTTTTTGTTGATTTGGCTTTGAGAAGACGGTAAATGGTGATTTGGGGGAAATCGTCTACTCTGCCAATCGCTTCTGGTTGGGTGACGAAAGGTTCTATGGCGTAAACTTCGCCGGTCCGCACCTTGTTGAGAGAAACTTGGGAGACGTTGGGAATTGATGTTCCCGCATGAATGAGGTACCGGCCAACGCTATGTCCGGTGAGGTTGCTGATGGGTTTGAAACCGCGGTTTTTTATAGTAGTTTCAATTAGGCTACCGATTTTGCCCAATGCCATGTCGCCATGAATGTTGTCGATGGCTGTTTTGAGTGCGAGTTCTGCTGTGGTTGCCATGCTTCTGCCTTCAGGGTTAAAAGCGGCAGTGAACGCGGTGTCGGTAACGTAGCCATCAACATGCACCCCAATATCCACCTTAACAGTTGAACCCTCAGGAATCCGCGATTCATCACCTGGAGGTGCAGTGTAGTGCGCAGCAACTTCGTTTATGCTGACGTTAACGGGAAACGCAGGCTTGCCGCCTTTTGCGCGGATGAGTCCTTCAGCTTTCTCACACACATCAATAATTAGCATGTTTTCCTTAACGAAGCCACGCATTTCTTCGCGTGTTTCCCGCAAAATCTTGCCGGATAAACGAAATTTTTGGAGTTCTTCTTTGTCGTAAGGCATGAAAGTTCCCTCTGTTTAAAATTGGATATGTGCTGGATGCTTAAATGCATAACCACACAGCTGAAGGAAAAAACTACAGTTTTTTACTCGGTGACTTCTTTGAATGTTACGGTGGATTCTGTTGGTATGGTTTTTTGTGTTATCAGATATTTTGGTTTCTTTTTGCGTGTCATAGCAACCATTAGATTGGATTAATGCTTTATAAGTTGTGTTTACCTGCCCTTGTCCGCTTGAAAAAAATTATTAAGATAAGAATTTTTTTGTTAGGATTTGTAGAGTTTGGGATCTAGTAGTGCAAAGTTGTTGCCGCCTGCATGGTAGAGAACGCGGGCTTTCTTGAGGTCATAACCTGCATCACTAAAGACTCCTAAGTCTGCATATGCCTCGAGAATTTTGCCCACAAAAATCGTATGGTCGCCTGTCGTGAGTTGTCCATCGACTTCACATTCTAAATGTGCTATGCATTCACGAATGGCGGGACCTTTGACTTTTTTGCCAGGCATAGCTGAGAGGTTGGCTTTTTTGAATTTATCAAAACTTCTGCCCGTTAATGAGCCGCACGAGTAAACTGCCTGCAAGATTTCCATGGTTGGGACGTTTACGGTGAATTCGCCTGATTCTTCGATTAAGGTATGGGTGTGGCGAGTAGGTGCTAGACTGATGGCTAACAGCGGCGGGTTAATTGAGGTTGGCATTGCCCACGCAACGGTAGTTACATTAGGTTTGTTTGCTTTCCCAATACATGAGACCAAAACGGTGTGCATGGGGTGAAGGAGCCTATATGCCGAGTTAATGTTGACGGTTGTTTTTGCAGACATTTTTGTCACCTTAATATGTGATTTCGAAGGTTTTCGGAGTATTTCTGTTTTTGGATTGCGGCATAGGGAATCGTAATATAGATATTTACTTAAAAATCGCTTTGTCAGACTCGCTTGTTTGCTGTTTTGCTATAACAGCCGCGCTCTTTGTTGGGAGGTTTTGGCGTCGTTTTAGTATTGAGAGATATATGTGCATGTTAACAACGGTTATGTCGTAACAGTCAATATTATTGACTATCTGAGGAATTAACATGTCCCACCCCGTGGAAGTATTGAAAATGAAGAAGCATCCAAACTACTGGATTACTTTGTTGCTTACAAAAAACTGATGATCAAAGTGGAATACATAAAATGCATCTCCAAAATAAACAGCGAAATACACTTTTGCCAAAATCAAGCGCACGCAGAAACCCATGACTTGATTGCAACAGAGGCAGCTAACCAACCCCCCATAGGCTTACCACAATCATTTGAAAAATAAAATCTATCAAGCTTGGATTTTCTTTAATTACTTGTTTTTTGCTAGTGCCCCTCAACCTTATGAATCACACTGATTACCAGTTTTCCATGGGCAGTTTTCACTAAAGCCATCCGCAAATGTATCGGCACTTTCTCGCCATTTTTGGTAACTTGGACAGTATGAAGGTCTATTTGCCCGGTTTTCTCCAATTTTTCAATGAAAGATTGTTTTTCCGTTTCGGGAACTTGTAGAACTTCCCAAAGATGCATGTTCAAAAATTCGTTACAGGGGTAACCGAAGAGTTCACATGCGGCAAGATTCGCGTAAACAAATGCGCCATTCAAATTCGCCAAAAAGATGGCCTCGCTTAAGTTATCTAAAACCATTGCCCTAAACAGCAAACCCTCCTCAATCTTTTGGCGCTCCATAATTTCCTGGGTCAGTTCCTTGTTTGTCTGCGCATATTCGGAGGTACGCTGTGTCACCACAACCTCAAGTCGCTTATTATAACTATTCAACTCTTGCTCAAGCTCTTTGCGTTTGGTAATGTTTTCAAAAATTGCCACGAAATGGTCTTTTTTGGGTCCATATACAGAGATGTTTAGCCATAGGCTAAGCGGTTTGAAGAAAACCTCAAAGCTTTCCGCTTTTCCGGTTCGTGCAACTCTGCCATAGATCTCGAATATTTCGGGGTTCGCTTCTTTGGTTCCAGGAATAGCCTCCGAAACCCTCCTTCCAACTACTCCTTCCCGTTTCAAACCTGTCAGCCTTTCAAAAGCGTCGTTGATTTCCAAATACACAAAATCTGTCGGTTCATCGTTCTCGTCAAAAATCATTTGGCAGTAAGCGTAGCCGTTTATCATGTTTTCGAATAGGCTACGGTATTTTTCTTCGCTTTCTTTAAGGGCTGCTTCTGCCAGTTTTTTTTCGTCCATGTTTACAACATAGATTCGGATTCTGGGTCCTATAGGCATAAAGGAAAATTGCTGCAAATACCAATGCTCTCCAAGTTGTATTTCTCGCCCCAGTGAGTGCTCCATCGAAATTTTACCTTTAAACGTAGCAGAAACGTTTTCCCAATCCGCGAAGAACTGCTGATTTATACCTTTGTTCTCAAGGTTGGGGAACACTTTTTTTGTTGCGGGATTAGTAAAGGTAATATTTCCACCAAAATCAACTTCAACGATAGGGTTTGGGTCAAACGCTGGAAATGAAGCTAAGCGGATGTATCTTTCTTCAAATTGTTTGCGTGCAGTTATGTCTTGCCCAAATAGTAATGCACCCGTAACCTCACCATTCTCGCCTTTAGCGACTATATTATACCACGCCAAAAGACACTCTTGACCGCTCTTAGTCAAAACCCGCCTCTCAACATGACCTCTACGAAGCGTGCCATTCAACATCTGATGAAAAGAAGCCCTCGCCTCCTCACGGACATTTTGGGGAACAAAAACGTCAAACCAATTTTTCGCCACAACCTCTTCTTTCGCGACCTCTAGCATATCGCAGCCTTTCTGGTTAATTTCAGCAACTTTCTCATCTTTTCCAACAAAAACAACTGTCAAATCTTCTAAGTTGAGGTCAAAATTTTCTATATTCTTTTTTTCCGACATCAAAATTTCTCCTTTTCAATTAAAGGGTTAACGTTAGATGTTTCTGGAAAAACAACTGGCATATACATTCGCTCTACATATTCTTTCATCATTCGGCAAGCATTGAAAACGGGGTTGATGGTTTTGATGGCTTCCTTAGCCACCTCTATCCAGCGGTGAGGGATTCCTTTCCGGTCGCGGTTGTAATATAGAGGCACTATGCTATTTTCCAGTAAGCTATATAGTGATTCAGCATCCGCCCGGTCTTCCTCTTCGGGGGTTCCACCCTTGAAACCATCAATTGCCCAGCCGTTCAAGCCATTAAAAGCTTCATCCCACCAGCCATCTCGAACACTTAAATTAATAACTCCATTCATAGATGCCTTCATTCCGCTGGTTCCACATGCCTCCTGCAAGCGCCTTGGTGTGTTTAACCAAACATCCACACCGCGGACCAAATCACGGGCAAGGTTCATGTCGTAATCTTCAACAAACACAATTCGTCCCTGAAAACGCTTATCCAAAGCCACATTGTATACGGTTTTAAGGAGTTCTTTTGAAGCATAGTCTGCAGGGTGCGATTTGCCGCCAAAAATTATTTGCACCGGACGAAGTGGGTCTGTGACGATTTTTTTGAGACGTTCACTGTCCGAGAGTATCAAGTAAGGACGCTTGTACTGGGCAAACCTGCGGGTAAACGCGATAGTTAAAGCATAAGGGTCAAGCAAGGCACCCATGGCAAGCACTTGCTGAGTTGAAACACCATCCCTAACTAAACGTAATTGAGCGCGATCTTGAATAGCACGAATCAACCGAGTCTTCATCAGTTGGTGTACAGCCCAAAACTGCTCATTAGGGATACCGCTGCCAAATTTCCAAAACTGCTCCTCATACTCGCTAGGTAACGGCACCTCTCCGATCTGTTTTTCGAAGAGCTCTGAAATCTCTGCAGCCCGCCAACTCGGCGAATGAACCCCATTAGTTATGCTTAAAATCGGAATTTCCTCAAGAGACTTTTCTGGGTAAATAGCTCTCCACATTTTACGTGCTACTAAACCATGCAATTTGCTGACAGCGTTTGCTTGACCAGCTAACCGGAGCGCAAACGCTGTTAAACTAAATTTCTCTGGTCCCAACCCTTCGTAGTTTCCAAGTTTTAGAAAAGATTCGCGGTCAATTCCCAGAGATTCCCAAAAGTTTCGAGCGTAATAATCCATAAGTTGGTAAGGAAAAATATGTTGACCTGCCGCAACGGGAGTGTGCGTTGTGAAAACAGTGTTTTTCCGAACTTTTTCAATGGCTTCATTTAGAGGGATTCCTTTGGTGCGTTCTTCTATTAGCCGTTCAAGCATCATGAACGCGGTATGATCTTCGTTTGCATGCCAAACCACTGGGTCAATACGTAGTGCCCGTAAAGCACGGACTCCACCTATGCCTAACACAATAAGCTGCCGCAGTCTCTCCTCTTGGTTAGCCGTATAAAGCCTCGCTGAAAGCCCCTTGTCTTCTTCACGATTGTCACTGATGTTTGTATCAAGCAAATACAAGTTCACTCGTCCCACACGTACCTGCCATACTTGAAGGAAAATTTGGCGGTCACCAAGCGGAACCGCAATCAAAGGTCCACAGCCTTGAGGCCATGCACAAGGGGAAATTGGTGCCTCGCTAAAATCTAGCTGCTGGTAGACTTCTTCTTGCCAGCCATCAGCAGAGACGTGTTGACGAAAATATCCTTGAGGATACATGAATCCAACGGCAACCAAAGGTAATCCTATGTCTGAGGATTGTTTGCAGATATCTCCTGCGAGGACTCCTAAACCGCCCGCGTAGATGGGAAGTGAATTGTGAATTGCATATTCAGCGGAAAAATAGGCGACTTGAACCCCAAAATCGTCGGGAACCTTTTTTCCACACCAATCCTTTTTGCTCATCATGTAATTATCAAATTTCGAAATTACCGAGTCGTAAAGCTCAAGGAAAGCAGGGTCTTTCGCAGCCGCTTCTAGCTTGTTTGGGTCAATATCTCTTAATTGTTTAACGGGGTTGTGTCCGCTTGCTCTCCAAAGCTCGTAATCAAGCGACCGAAACACCTGTCGCCCCTCTTCATCCCAACTCCACCAAAGGTTGTTTGCAAGCTCAGCTAGTCTTTCAACTCTTTTCGGAACTAATTGTATAATCTCTTCAGTAGCATCCATTTTCTGAGTGACTCCTGATTTTGGTTTGGGCTAACGCACTGTTTCCATGTAAGAATGAACAAAACATATGACAGTAAAATTCTTATATAAAGGTAATTTTTATTTACTATTAAGCCTTTTTGTTATTTATAGTTTGATATCAGCTTGAAAAATCCCAAATGGAATCTTCGAGTTGGCATATAAAAATAGTTTAGTTAGAGATTTCCATTTTTTTACTCGTTCTTTTCGTAGAAGAACATCACCGAGGCGACTACGTCTCCTTCGACTATGAACTAAAAAATCGATTTTACCTTTTTACATGGTATTGTTCGATTACGTCTTTAGCCTTTTCTCGGCGTTCTTGATGTTGCTGTAGGAATTTGTTTAGTTTTTCTGCTATGTCTTTTTTGCATTCGCCACAAAGTATTTCGCCTCCGCGGCATCTGCGTTCACGTTCCGCCAGTTTTGTGTTGTCTTCTTCGAATAGGAAAAAGTAGTACTGGTATATGCTGCAGACGGTTGGATCCGCGCCTTCTTTGCGTTGTTCCGCGGCAGTGCCTTTGCCACCTGTGAAGGCGTTCCAAATTTTCTTCTTGACAACGTCGGGTTGGTCTACGGTGAATATGCTGGTTTCAGGTTGGGATGCACTCATTTTTCCACCTGCTCCAAGTCCTGGCAGAAAGCGGCAGTGGATCTGGGCGGGTTTGTAATAGCCGAGTTTTTGGGCTATGTCGCGGGTGACTCGCCAGTAGGGGTCTTGGTCGATGGCTGCTGGAATCAACGCGGGCACGTTTTCGCCTGTGAGTTTTTTGTGGATGAAGCATGGTGCAGCTTGGATGGCTGGCCAGAAAACCCAGCCGATGTTGGTGCTATCTTGGAAGCCAAAACTGCTGCGGGCGGTACTGTAGGTTATGCGTTTGGCGACTTCTAAGGTGATGTCATAGAGTAGGTCGATGTCTTTTGTGTCATAAATGATGAATGTGTCTTCAGGCTTAAAGCCAACTGCGATTAAGTCAAGTGCGTTCTCATATGACCATTTGGCAGTGTTTTTAAGGTCTTGGTTATCGCTAATTAAGTATTTTTCATCGTCGGTTATTTGGAAGTAGAGGCGGGTTTTGAATTTTTGTTGTATATGAAGGGTAAATATCCAAGGGACTAAGTGTCCAATGTGGACTGGTCCGCTGGGTCCTCTGCCGGTGTAGAGCACAAATTTGGTGCCTTTATCGTAAAGGTCGAGCACTGTGTCCAGGTCTCGGTGGCTAAAGAAGATTTTGCGTTCAAGCTGCAAGTGGAGTTTGTCGGTATGTTTTTCCACTCGTTGTAGTAGTTGGGGTGTTAGGGGTTGGGTACCAAATTCTTTTATGAGGCGTTCGTAGTCGACTTTGCCCTTAACTTCCCAGGGTGTAACTATCATTTCGTTGTTGTTTTCTTCAGCGTTTGAGGAAGCCGTATGATTCACCGTGTTCTTTTATCAAGAACCCATTTTGTCATATATGCTTTTTTCGGTGAAGATTGTCTTGCTTCTTGACGTAGTCGAGGTTTGTTTGCTATTTACTTATTTTCTTGAACCACACTATGCCTATTACGGCTACGGTTATGGCTATGAAAGCGGCAATGGGATTAATCGCTTGTATTGCAAAAGAAGCAGCCAAAACAGTCATCAAAGTTATAAATGAAAATAAAATTACGGCTGTTCCGACGGCTAATTTTTTATGGCTCAAAACTTTGCCCTCACTTCTCTATTTCAATTAGTACAGTTAAGGGCTGTTTTGATTTAATGCTAATCTATAGAACAACATGTTCAGAGATTAGGACAGCACGCTAACGCGAAAGACAATGAAAATAAAAATTAATTATTGATGGAAAAGAGTTTAATCTTCTTCCTCATCGAGTTTTCTTTCTTTAACCTTCAGCGCTTCTTCGTCGCCGATAACCTTGAAAGTTTCAGATAGCTCATGTTTGTGCAGGAACTTCTTAACGATAATACGGACGTATTTCTTTGAGAGCGCTTCACCTTCGCCTTTCACTGTAACGATCTTTGCGTCCGTGGTTACGTCTCCGCCTGTTTTGTCCTTGAGGAAGTCTGCGAGTTTCTCGATTAGTTTATCTTCGTCACCTTTAAGTTCTGAAGCGTTAACTTTCATTTCAACCATTTTTCTGTTCACCTCGATTCTTGTCAGCCAATTAACTTTGATTTAGCATACTTTTCATAGCCGCTCTATTGATTAAGTTTTTCTTTTATGCTTGTCAGTTCGCCCGTCGAGTCCTTCTCACTGCCAAAGCTCAGACTCTAGTGCTCATCATCCATCACACAATTTAGCAACAGAACTTAAGACTGTTATGCTGCAAAACTGTTTTTGTTATCTGAAACAAATGTTTACCTGAAGTTAAGAAAAATGGATTTTTTGGAAGCCCTACCCAAAAGAGTGGAGAAAAGTCATTAACGTCCCAATACATACATCTGAGGCATTAATTCAAATGGCGTACCAAAATGGGGCGCCTGCAGCAAAACCTAGAAGATCCATCATTAAGGTGCTGCAAAGGAGGATCTTTAGACGTAAAACTACGTGTTGAAGATTTGATTTTCCATAGTCGCCTCTTAATTTATGGCAACGTTTAATAGAGTCACTCACATTTAACTTTGAACTTCAATGGCTGAAAGCATATGGTTGAACTGGTGAGAACGCCAGTTCAACAACATGCGACTATTCTCCAATGAAAAATCATAATCACAAGGAGGAAAAGAAATGTTATCACGAGATTGCGACGGATGCTCCCAAATGAAACCGTGCAGTAAACGATTCGATATCGCCGAGAAAGGTAATTATGTTTATTGCCCAGACGGAACAGCCCATTTAATTGACGGCGCCTAAAACAAAAATTAATTGTTAGTTTTAAACAAACAATTTTTTTTATTTTTCTTTATTTTTCTTACTACCTTTGTTCAGCCTATAGCTTTTCCAAAGTCTTCTTAACTTCGACTATGACATCTGAGAAGTCTGCTTCTTTGTCAGGTTTCATGCCTTTCTTTGAAACTTTCAGAATTGTCTCGTAGCCTTTGCTTTTCAGCTCTTTTTCTATTACTTTCATTGTCCGTTCGTTTCCAAAGATGCGGTATGTGCAGAACAAAATGGCTTTTTTGTTTTGCGCTTTAGTCATGCTTTTTGATCGAGGTTTTGGTTTCTTTGGCGGGACTTGAGCCTTCAACGGGGGTGCCTAAGATTAGGTGGTCGTAAGTTTCGATGGTTGAAGGTGTTGTTCCTGCAATGTCAAAGATTGCGACTTTTGCTATATCGGCTATGGCTTGGGCTAAACGTTTGGTGTTGCCTGTTCTTGAAAAGTAAACTACGCATCCGTTCATGGATTAAATTAGCGGTGGATAGGTTATAAAATCTTCCACTAACTATTTTGTGGTAAGTTTAAAAGTTCAGCCAAGTAGTATTTGTTGAGCAGAAAACCATGGATTACGCCATAATTGCCGACGCCTATGAAAAAATAGAAGCAACAACCAAACGCTTAGAAATGACTGATTTGCTGGTTGAACTACTTAAGAAAACCCCCAAAGGAGTCATAGCTAAAGTTGTTTATTTAACGCAGGGCAAACTATACCCCGACTTTATGGGCGTAGAGATGGGTGTTGCCGAAAAACTTGCCATAAAAGCCCTCTCACGTGCAGCAGGACAAAGTGAAAGTGTAATCCAAGCGGAACTTCAGAAAAGTGGTGACATCGGAGAAACATCACAAAAACAATTAGAAAAACGCAAACAATCCACTTTCTTCACTAGAAAGCTCACAGCCGAACGTGTTTATGAGACGCTTGATAAACTTGCAAAAACCTCAGGCTCAGGCGCCGTTGACACCAAAATGGCCTTGCTCTGTGGACTCTTAACTGACGCTTCGCCCAAAGAGGCAAAATGGATAATCCGCACCGTAACGGGCAACCTGCGTTTAGGCATCGCTGATATGACGGTGCTTGACTCGTTGGCAATTGCCTACGGCGGAGGAAAGGAAGCCCGGGAACTCATCGAACGCGCCTACAACATATCCTCGGACCTTGGCAGGGTAGCAAACATCGTTGTCGAAAAAGGCATAGAAGGCATCCAAAAGTTCCAAGTCGTTGTTTTTGAACCCATAAGACCCATGTTGGCTGAACGCCTTGGTGCCCCAGAAGAAATTTTAGAAAAGTTTAGCGGCAAATGCGTTGCCGAATACAAGTACGACGGGGAACGAATCCAAGCACACAAAAAAGACGACAAGGTAATTTTATTTTCGAGGCGTATGGAGAACATTTCTGACCAATACCCCGACGCCGTAGATTTAATCAAAGAAAAAATCGCTGCAAAAGAAGCCATCTTCGAAGCCGAATGTGTAGCAATGGATCTAGAAACGGGTGACATGCGCCCATTTCAAGAACTCATGCACCGCAGACGCAAATATGGCATAGAAGCAGCCATACAAGATTACCCGATTTCGCTATTTGCCTTTGACGCACTCTACGTTGACGGCAAAGACCTAACCCAAGAACCATTCCCGCACAGACGCAAAATTCTCGAAAAAATCATCAAACAAACCGACCGCATTAAACCAGCTACACAAAAACTCGTCAACAGCCCCAAAGAGCTGGAGGATTTCTTTGAGCAAGCCATAGCGGAAGGCTGTGAAGGCTTAATATGCAAATCCGTTGCCAAAGACTCAGTTTACCAGGCAGGAAGTCGTGGTTGGCTATGGATAAAGCTGAAGCGCGACTATCGAAGTGAAATGACTGACACAGTAGATTTGGTGGTGGTTGGCGCTTTTCATGGCAGAGGCAAACGTGTTGGAGCTTATGGTGCTTTGCTCTTAGCTACATACAATGACAAAACAGACACGTTTGAAACAGTCACCAAATGTGGCACCGGTTTCACTGACAAAGACTTGGCAATGCTTCATGAAATGCTCCAAAAACATATGGTTCCCCGTAAAAACAGTCGCGTCCAATCAACGATGGAGGCAGATGTATGGTTTGAGCCCGCGGTGGTTTTGGAGATTCTTGGAGCAGAAGTCACTTTGAGCCCCATTCACATGGCCGCAATGGACTCCATCCGCAAAGGTGCAGGCTTAGCAATTCGTTTTCCTCGTTTTACAGGCAAATACCGCACCGAGAAAGCTCCCGAAGATGCAACGACCTCTAAAGAAATCGTTGAGATGTACCGTGCCCAACTGAAAAAAATCGGCAAAAACCCCACTGCATAGCGATAAAGATTGGACTATGATGTGCTAATCTGAATAGTCAGCATAAATTGAATTCACACCTATTCCGCAATTAATAGTTAACGAGGGTCCCTCAAAGGTGCTCATTCCCATGCCGGAGGAAGGCGGTGAGACCACTTCGAAAGTTGCCCAGGTGCAGATTACGCGGTAGATATGTTGGTTTGGGAGAGAAATAGAATATGTTCCAGATTGAATTAGTCCTCCTGAGCTCGGTGAGCCTGATGTGGTTTTTACCGGTGTTGAGTATGTTGAATTGTCAGCTGTGTTTACAAATTTTATTTCGGTTGGAAAAATATCGTTATACGAATTTGCTGTGACTGTGCCTGAAACTTGAACTTCAGCGTTCAAGACAGTTAAATCGTATGATTTGGACGTGGAATTGCCATTTGCTGAAGTGGAGGTAATGGTGATTGTGTAAATGTCTGAGGTCGCATCGGCTGGAACATTGATTGTTAGGTTGCTGGTAAATGTGTTGTTTGCGGAGGGTGTTCCTTTTTCTTTGGAGAAAACACATTCTGTGCCGTTTGGTCCACCAGATGCCGTTAAAATAACAAGTTCAGGAGAACCACCGGTATAGGTCATGTTAATGTTTGTGGTGCAGTTGTTTGCTTGCAAAACTGTGCCGTTGGATGGATAAACGCTTAAGGTATAGTCTAAGGGCGTAGACACTGAGGGTTTAGTTTTAGGATAAAAATCCACAATGACATAGGCAACTAAAACTAACAGCAGAACAGCGAAAACACCAATAATTTTCTTTGAGTTTTTGGACATTACTTTGGTCGCCCAAAGAACTATTGTAGAGTGTTCCTTTTAGTTCTATTGAAGGAACACGCTGTTCCAACGCTGGAACGCAGAAAAGCTAAAACTGATAAGTCTCTTGTGCCTAAGTAATTGCGAGTGTTGATTGGCTTGTCTCAAGACCCAGAAAAAATGAAAACGATGATAGCCTTCAAGAAACGACTTGAAGAGCAACTGGAAAAATTAACTAGTGAAACAAACGAGGTCCAAGCAACCCTCGACACTGTTAACCAAATTCTGCTTGAGAAAGGATTCAAACGCGGAGACATAAAAGAGGTTCCTGCAGTTCCAGTGCCAGTGCTCAAAGAAGTGGTTTTGCCAAAACATGAATCTGAGGCGCCAAAAGCACCGTTGACCCAGCAGCACACAGAGCCCGAAAGCGTCATACCTCTAAAAACTATGGCTGACGAACCCTTAGCATTAATGTACTTTGGTAAACAAACAATACATGTGTTGCCTGACGAAAGCAAAAATTTTAGCGTCAACACAACCCCTTTTGGAAATTTTCTCATTGAGAAAGTCTTTGCAAAAATGCAGGAAAAAGACAAAGAACTCGTCAGGCTAGGGCAACTACAGACCGACAAAATGTTCTCCTATAACATCGTTCGAGAAGGCGACTTAATTCGAGAAATAATCATCAAAAACGCCGATGACGAACGTCTCAAAGAACTCAAGTCGAGCATCCGCTGGACTTTTGAGAAAATGTATGAAAAAATGAAAAGCGGCACCTAAACTACATTGAATGTTTCAGTAGGGTGTCAACTATTTTGTTCTTGGGACATAAACCCACAAGTCTTTCCGCTTCTTTGCCGTCTTTGAAAACTATCATGGTGGGTATACTGAAGACTTGAAATTTTTCTGCAGTTGCTGGGTTCTCGTCAACATCGAGTTTGCCAATTAAGAATTTGCCGCTGTATTCTTTGGCTAGTTCCACGATAGTTGGAGCTAAGGCTCTGCAGGGACCACACCAATTAGCCCAGAAATCCACAAAGACCAGCTTGTTTTTCTTGACTGTTTCCTCAAAATTTGAGTCGGTTATATGAAAAGGTTCAGCGCTCACGTTTAATTTCTCCTAATAATCAACAATAATCTAAAAGAATAGTTTGATATAAACCGTTCGTGACAACAAATTTCATGGTCACACTTTTACTTTTTCAAGCGCGTTCTTGAATGAGCAGTAAGAACCTTTAGCAGATCTAAAATATTATCAAAATTTTTTTTCAATCAAACGCCGCTTTTCCTGCAAAAGTGCTATTGCTTTCTGGATTAAATATCGCCTTTGTCAACCATTTAATTATTGTCGAACTGAAAACTACGTAAATCTCATTGAACAAACGACGGCATTTCCGATTGTCCCTTTCGCCTTATGTAAGGAAAAAAGCTTTAATTTTGAAGGGCTTGTGATTGCTTGTTTACTCCCACAAAAACATATAACCCAACTTAAAGATTGAGAATTTGAACTGCACCATCCCTTCTTAACTAAATTGGTCCAAACTATGAATCGAAAGGAACTGTACAAAATTTTTAAAACTTCCTTTCAGGACTGGCGAGACGATAACGCCACACTCAGAGCGGCAGCCCTGACTTTTTTCATAATTCTGCCCTTGCCTACCCTTTTGCTTATTGTGGTGTCTATTTTTGCTCAGTTTTTCGGTCAGTCCCAAGCCATCCAAATAGTTATTCTACAAATATCTGAAGTTGCAGGACCTGCCGTATCTGATTTGTTTAAGCAATTGCTTTCAAGCTCAGGTTCACCATTTACATCGGTTTGGACTGCAATTGTTGTGGTGGGTTTTTCCGTTGGCGGTGCAATAGGTGCGTTTTCTGTTTTACGTGACACAATGGATGTTATTTGGGAGGTTAAGGTGCCTAAAGAGCGACCTTTGTGGAAAAGAATTAGGCAGACAATTGGACCGTTTGTTCTTGTTTCTGTGCTTGGATTGATTGTAATTGCTTGGACGGTAATTGTCCGTAGCTTGTTTAGTTTGATACGATTTTATTCAATAAATGGAACTCTAACTGTAGTTGTAATTGCATTTGCTCAATTTATTTTATCTTTTGCCGTTTCAACATTGCTTTTCGCATTAATCTACAAACTGATACCCCAAGCAAGAGTACACTGGCAAGACGTAATCGTCGCATCCGTTGTGACTGGCATTGCATTTACTGTAACAAATTATATTTTTGGTACTTACATTCAAACCTTTACCGTCACCACGGTCATCGGAGCGGCTGGTTCATTACTGATTATTCTGCTTTGGATTTTTGTGTTAAACCAAATCGTTCTCTTCGGGGCAGAAGTCTCCAAAATTTACGCCACAAAAGTCAGTGAACATTCACGACAACATTTCTCCCCTTCCATAGAAAAAATAGTTCAACCCTTAGAGAAAGCTGGAGAGAGAATAGAACAAGCGACAAAAGATGAGTTTGAAACCCAAGAAAAAACCAAAAAAGAATAAGTCAAAAAGAAACAAGAGTAAGAGAGACCAACCCAAACCCGACAATCCCTTTCAAAGAAGACGGCTAATTTTTGACAGTTTCCTAAGTTGAGGTGATTAGTCAATTCGGAATATGCCTGTCCCATCAAATATTGCATCTTCGTCGTTTAACCCAAAATACTTACCTACTCTTTGTCCTTTATCGGTTAGGGTGTACACTTTTTTAGATCCCAAAGTTTCTTCTCTAATTAGGTCAAATTTGATCAGAAAATTAAAACTTTCTTTTGAAGAAACCAAATCAAGGTCCGCTTTGCGTATTATTTGTTGGCGCGTCATTGAGTCCATGGTCTCTAAGACCTTAATTACGGCGAGGTACATCTCCATTCTGGAAAGTGCCAAGTTGTATCGTCCTTTCAAAAGGAGATGGAAACATTTTAACTATTAAGCCTTTCGACTTAAGACTGTTATCACGAGAGAATAAAACTGGAACAATTTAGCCAAAAATTACAAAATATCAATACGCACTCAATTTCAACCAGATCTGCTTGTCCATTTAGATGTGGGAAGTGTTGAAGCATAAAGGAAAAGGCAGAAATTTTTTAAAAAAGAAAAGCACAACTAATTTAAGATTAAAATAAAGTTCTATTTTTTTCCAAAAGTTTGTGGATCGATCTGCCTTCGTGTCCCATCTTTATCGATAACATACATGTGGAAGTCGTATTCGTTGCAATAATTCTTGAATTCACCATACCTTTGGATGTTGCCTTCAAACATTTCAGGAGTTGCTATTTCGCAGATTCGGGTTATGCAGCCTTTCTTTTCTGCTTGAATATCAGGGATGTAGCCTTTCGCGATTTCAGATGGTTTCTCGTAACCCTCTGCATTAGCTTTTACTAGCCAATTATCCCGTTTCAATTCTTCGGCAACAGCTATAACACATGCGTTATGACTATCTTGAGGTTTACTTTTTTTCTCGGTCAAATTAAACACCTAAATGAATAATACTTAAAGGGATTTAATTAAGCGTCCGAAAGAAGAGAGGTACCCCACATAGTTTCTTAAAAGTCAAGCCAAAGATTGTTTGAGCTGCATTGAAGATTTGCCCGATTAAGAACTGCTCATTAGCCTGCTAATGCCAGCTTAATAGTTTTTTTAACTTAAGAGATTATTGGGTTTGATGGTGGGCCGAGGCGGATTTGAACTGCCGACCTTTCGATTATCAGTCGAACGCTCCAGCCAAGCTGAGCTACCGGCCCCCATTTTTGACGTGACACAAATCTAATATTGTGTAGTTTTATAAGCATTGCCGTAAATCTTTTAATGCAACTCCATTATTGAGTTGTTAGGTTCAGTTTAGTTTGGGTTCGTAGCCTAGCACGGATTAAGGTGTCGGCCTTCGGAGCCGAAGATCGAGGGTTCAAATCCCTCCGGACCCGCCAAATTATAAGGGAGTAAGTACTAGACTTTTTTTCCCAATATCTTTGAATTTTTTTTTATTTTCAGCGGATGCCCTAAGCTTTAGGAGGGCTATTTCTTGAGCATCATTTTTACTTATCTTCGGCAGCCGCTTAACCGTTACACGTTCAAGGCGCCGAAAACTCGGGCGTGGGTTGAGCAACATTGCCAGGGCAAGCATGTGCTTAACCTTTTTGCAGGTCCTACTCGATTGAGTGGCTGCATAGAAGTCGCCAACGACATTGATCCAGCTATGCCGGGCACGCTTTTCCAGATGGATGCTTTGGAGTGCGCTAAAATGTTTAGGGAAGAGGGCGAGTTGTTTGATGTTGTTTTGATTGATGGACCTTACAGTTACCGCAAATCTATGGAGCTGTACAATGGGCATAAGAATAGTCGTTTCAAGCAGCTCCTCGATGTTATCCCTGATATTTTGACGCCAAACGGGTTGGTTATCAATTTTGGTTATCTTAGCAGCGTAATGAGTGGCAAGCGTGGTTTTCGTGTTCGGGAGATTTGCCTGATTAGCCATGGTGGCGCTCAGCATGACACCATTGCCTCCGTTGAGGAGCGAATCAAGTCACCAAACAGGAGAGAGCATAAATGGAAATCTTGCAAGAAGAGTTAATCAAAAGAGGCCAAGATCTCTACGGAATAAACCCCAAAGACTGGAAATTTAGATGTACTTACAAGCTCACAGGCTGCAAATGTACCAAAGTACAATCTTTCGCTAGCATCATTGAGCGACTCGAGAAAGGCATGCCTCCTTGTGCTAGGTTTGGCTTGTGCCTTCTTATGAGCAATATACTCGTCATTATCGACCCCAGCAAACCCCATAATCGTGCCTTGGAGCAGAATTGTTACCACATGTTTCCGCTAGCCAACGATGCGCAAATGCTTGCAGCTGACCAAACAAACGCTCGTAGCTCCTGTGATCTTGTCAAAGAATGCTTAGGTGTTGATGGCTTGTTCTGTGATACTTTCGCTCATCCTTTTGATGAGTGTTTGAAGTATCAACGGTTCCTGATTCGTGCTGGCAATATGTACCGTGCTGGTTGGGAGTTTAATCCTTTTGAGATTGCCGATTTTGATCGGTTCTGGAAGATCCCTGAACACAGGGAGGCTTTTTCATGATTGATCCTGAACAAAAGGTAGATCCTGCCCTGCAAGAGGTAGCCGATAAGATTCTGCATGATTTGCCTGAAGAGGTAGCCATGGGCATTTCCTTTAAGTTGCATGAAGGCGGCGATGCCTTAGTTTTAACTTATCCAAAGTCTTTGCATGGAACGCCTGATATGCACTTGCTAGATAATACGGTGCGAAGGTATAGTGGGGCTTTTGTAAGTCGGGGAAAAGACAACTCGTTTTATTTGATTCCCAAACCCAAATCTCAGCAGCCAGTGACTGAGCAGTCGAAGGAAGATCCTAAACCCGAAGCCACACCCGCCGCTCCTATAGAGGCGCCAAAACCTGTCGACGTCAAAACTGCCGAACCCACGCCAGCACCCACACCTGAAAAGCAAAAGTTGCCTACAGAACTGGCGAATGAAGCAACCGAAAAACGTAACAAAGAAACAACTGAAAAAACGCTTAAGCAGTCTAGCCCAATAGCCACTTTCAAAGCCAAAGTTTGCATAAGTTGCTCTGATGCCGATTCCTGCAGTGCTGAGCACATGCGGTTGTGTTTTAGTGTTTTGAAGATGGAATCGATGGCTGATATTTCACGTTTGCTTGACAAATTAGCCACTGATTTGCCTTTGGCTCTTGGAGACTTGTCTGCTCAGCTCTCCATGTTTTCTGTAGCGGCGCCACAGCCTAAGCCGCCTACTGCGCCGTCTCAGCTGCCGAAGGTGCAGCGGGATACTAACCCGCGGGAAGGCTTCGAAGAGGATGGTTTAGTCTGGGTTAAAGTCTTCGAGAATGGCACTGCCAACCTGAAGTACCTGAAGGCCTACGAGAAAGATAATCAGGGCAGGCAACGCTTTGCAGACTTAGCCAAATGGATTACTGACAAGAAAGACAAGCCCTTCACTAAGCTGCATTTCTTGGGCGAGGAGTGCCAAGTTTTCCTTTGGAATTTCAATCAAGGCCCATCCGCGATTGGAAAAAGTAAGTGCAAAAGTCAAGGGAGCGCTTAATTTTTGGTTGTTGCATCTGATAATTCCTCGGGCAACATACCTAACACCTGTTTAAACAGTTTACCAACGGCTGACAAGCTTTGGGGGATAGAGCGTAGAGTTTACCAAGTTATCGACTGCTTCAGAAGTCGAATTAAAACCCTGTGAAATTGCCCGAATTATCCATAAAACCAAGAAACCCAAGCAAATTAAGCCCGGTCAATATACCACCGTTCGCGTAGCCTGTCGGAACCTTCTCAACAAAGGCTTGATCGTGCAGCCCTATGAGGGAACATACTGCAACAAAATCACCCACGGGGTGCGGTTCGTTCCGCTTTGCGTGCATAATGTGACGTTGCTTGCTAAGGTTTGTCAGAATCTTAAGCATTGGGAAAACGATGAGTTTGTCGGTGGGGTGAAGATTCATGTTTGTTTTGGTAAAGAGCGCAAGCAGGTTACGGGTTATATTGCTTGTGACGTCGGGGGCATGTCGCATGATGCTTGTCTTTTGGCGCTTAATAGGTGGTTCGAAATTGTTGAGGGCAGATTGGGCTATTGCCTGCAGGATGTTGGTTTTGCAGACGGTGGAGTTTAACAAAGATTACCATGGCGCCCGCATCGATGGTTTTCAATGTGTAACTAAGATGGAGCTCTACGGGATTATTGATCGGACTTACCAGAAGGAAGAGGATGTAATTCGGCGAGAACGGAAGATCGTTTTGCCTATGACGATGAACAAGTTTGAGTCTGAAATTCATCGACAAATGGAAGACATTGGCAAAGGGCAGGAATTCTTTGAGTTGCAGCAGGAGGTTAAGCGGCTTTCTGAAACTCAGAAATTTAGCAATAAGTTGCAGCTTAGAGCAGTTTAGGCTTTTGGAGGCTATGTATCAGACTCTTGGAAAAACGAGCGGTGGCAGGGCTGTTGAGAATTTGGAGGGTTTACTTAAGGAGTTTACTGAAGCTGCAAAGAATTTTTCAACTGAGGCTAGGGTGCTTCATGAAGCGATTGGTAAACTTGGCGATTTAGAGAGTGACCCGAAACGGCTTGCTGAGGGACAAAGACGGCTTGGGGAGTATGTGACTTGACTTTGCAGATGGAGTTAGCGCCTTGTCCTTGTCGCCGTTGCCCGTGGAAACTTAGGAGTAAATGCGAGCATTACGCGAGAGTTTGCTTAGAGCTGCGCAGTTGCAGTAACTGCGATCATCCGCTTGAGCAATGCGTTAAGGAGGCTTCCGTTTGACGGATAGCAGAGTTTTCAGAGAGCGGTTTTGTAGGCATCCCCGATTCAAGGTTTGTGCTCGATGCGGCAGAGCCTTTGTGGAAGAAGAGAGAATTCGGAAAGGGAAACAGTCTCGGAAAGCATATCACGAAAAATGCTGGGAGGCAATGCAGATTTGAGTTTTAAGGGCTTTTTTGGCAGTAAAAAGCCGCTCAGAAGTTTTAGAAGGGCGCTTTTTGGGCTGTTTTTGCATGGACTTTTCCCATGCTTTGGGAAGTGCCGTTTTAGCAGTTGCTGATGTAGGCTACAGACTGTTAGTTTGGCTATTCGTGAATGTTAACGAAACATTGGAGTGTGCATTCTGTGATGGAAACAAGTGAAAAACCTGCTCAGAGCATCAGAAAAAAGCGTTCTGAGAGCGAAAAAGTGGGGCGTCTGAAGTATATTCAGGAGCTTCTTATCCGTTTAAACGGCAAAATGGATTCCCTCGACCGAAGAGTTAGTAGAATTGAGAAGTACCGTAAACGAGACTTGGAGTTTGTACGCTCAGACATCGAGGACGTTTGCGCCGACGAGGTCGACAGGGAAATTGTGCGTTTAGTGTTTGAAGCTGGCGATTTGGGTTTGTATCCTCGGGTTATTGCTCAGCGGCTTGAGAGTTTCAAGGTTACCCGCTTCCAAGTTGGTCGTAGAATTCAGCGGATGAATAGAGCGTTTCGGGAGCGGCTTGATGAGTCTTTGTTTGAGTTGCGGGGTTGGCGTTGGGCGCTATCCAGTTTTGCCGTTGGCGCTTGGGGAGAGAGCAGCGAGAAGGCTGAGGCGGAAGTGAAGTCGTTACGCCTGAAGAGGAAGCCTGGCAATGACTTCTAAGGTTGATTCCCAGCAAGAGTTCTATCTTAAGGGCATCTACGCCGTTGAAGTGGTTTCTGATGTGAAGGATGGATTAGTTGAGGTTCGGGCGAAAACAACCTTTCTTGCATACGAGCAACTATTCGAAGGGGCAGTCGTCAGTTTAGGGTGGGCACGACTGCGAAGCGCTGGGTTAGGAAGAGGTGAGGTTTTGAAGGTTCCGTTACCTCTTATTTGGTCACATCGGCGCTCGGGTAGCCAAAGGGCACGTTTGAGCAGTGCAAAGCAAGGCTTAAATCTGCATCACTTAAATAAGAAAAAACATACGTTCGGTGAACTTCAAATGGCTACTTGTCCCCAGCATAGCGGCATGGAAGAAAAAATCAACCACATCAGCAAAGAGACTCAAGAGATGCATTCTGCTCTAATCGGCAGTGATATGAGCAGTGGTTTGGTTAAGAAAGTCGCTGACATTGATTCTAAACTCGATTTGTTTATTGCTGGGCAGAAAGCTCAACAGGAACTCGAGGAGCAAAAGCGAAAAGAAAAGTCACGAGTTATAAAGGGTTTGGCTGCCATTGGTGCAACAGTTGCGATGCTTGTAACATCGCTTGCCGCTTGGTTCCGTGGAAGTTGATATGTGAAAATTTTTAACCTCTTAGCGCTGAGACAGTCCCGAAGGTACCTAGTTTGACGTATAAGTATAAGCTCAAAAATGGGCAAGAGATCGAGACTTCTGTTTTTGTGCCTCCGGAGTACGAGGGCATGCTTGAGGATCTCCGTGAACTTAGCCGTGATGGCCAGAACCCAAATAAAATGACTGACAAGCAAAAACAGGCAACTTGGCATAGCCTAACTAAATTCGCGTGGGTTTACCCTATAGTTACCAACAAAGAAGGCTGTTTTGCAGATGGAGAGCAGCGAGTCGATACTTGCATTAGTCACGAAGAGTTTTTTGGTCCCGTTTTGCGACTTCAGATAGAGGATATCGACCGACGTCTTCTAAGGCAGGTTTTAAACAAGCTCAAAGGCACCCATGATAAACTACTCGACGCTGAGGAATTCAAACGTATAACAGAAGCAAACAGAGCTGACGACCTAAAAGCACTGCTTAACATCTCAAACGGTACGCTGGAGCGATATGACAAAATCCTCGATGCAGCTGAGAGCTCCACTGGCGCCATCCTTGATAGCACCTTTGAAGTTATCGTCGCATGCAAAGACGAGCCCGAACAGAAAACGAGTATTTGACGAATTAAAAGCTCAGGGGTATGACGCACGGATTTTAACATTGTAAAAGAGTGGCCTAAGCCCGCAAGTTTTCGCAGCCAAAGCGTCGCAAGCAGCTTCACCATTACCGCTGAGAAGATGGATAAACACTTTATCGGCAAACTACCTATTGAAGATCTAGACTGGAAGATCGGAGTTATCACAGGTCGCAGCGGCACTGGAAAAACAACCATTGCAAAGCAACTTTTCCCCGGTGAGTACATCAACAGTTTCACGTATGGATCTGAGACTGTCCTGGATGATTTCCCAGAGAACCTCACAGTTGCCGATATTACCCAAGCACTCTGCAGTGTAGGTTTTGCGTCTCCTCCGGATTGGCTAAAGTGTTATGCAAATCTTAGTCAGGGAGAAAAGATGAGGGTTGACGTTGCACGTGCTCTCTTGTTGTCAGGAAAGCGGGTAGTGTTTGATGAGTTTACCAGCGTAATTGACAGGGAGATTGCACACATTGCCTGCATGGCTATCGCAAAATCTGTGCGCAAAAGCTGCAAGCAGTTTATAGCCGTAACCTGCCACCGTGACGTAATTGACTGGTTAGAGCCAGATTGGGTGCTCTGCACTGACGATATGAGTTTTGATAAAAAAAAGAATCCACCCAACAATTGAGCTCGAAATCCACCAAGTTCCTCTCAACCTCTGGACACTGTTTAGGGAATATCACTATCTAAACACGGTGATTGCTCCATTCTGCCGTTGTTATGCAGCTTTTCTCAAAGGTAATCCAGTTGCGTTTATTGCTGTTCAGCCCATCAAGTTTGGAACCCGTTTTAACCGCGTTAGCCGCCTAGTAGTTTTGCCTGACTATCAAGGTATTGGGATTGGCCGCAAACTGCTTAACTGGACTGCAGAGCATTACAAGAAAATGGACAATGCGCCTTTTGTAATTATCACGAGCAATCCGCAGCTGATTCGCACGGGGCTAAAGGGCTGGAAGCTTAACAGAGCAGGTAGAGGCGGCAAGATCAATAACTCTAGCTTCCAAAAGACGATGAAAGGTCCTTATAGGGGCAATCCCGTCGCGTTTATTGCTGTGCAGCCTATCAAGTTTGGAACACGTTTTAACCGCGTCAGCCGCCTAGTAGTTTTGCCAGACTATCAAGGAATTGGAGTTGGACGCAGATTGCTTAACTGGACTGCAGAGCATTACAAAAAAATGGACAATGCGCCGTTTGTTATAATTACTAGTAATCCTCAACTGATTCGCACAGGGCTAAAGGGATGGAAGCTTAACAGAGCAGGAAGAGGCGGCAAGATCAACAACTCTAGCTTCCAAAAGACAATGAAAGGTCCTTACAGTCACGGAGCCGAAAACCGCCTCACAGTTTCGCTGGAATACTTAGGAAAACCTAACATTTAGCAACCATGTCAGGGAAACGATAGAATCATAAGACCTTTTCAAGCGATGTGTTGACTCATTCGTCACGTTTTCAGAAGTTTTAAGCTAACATTTAACATTTCAAGAAAATTTTAAATATTAGTAAATATAGAGTTATTTACTGACCGAAATGTGCCTAATTGTTCAGTGTCTTCGCCTTTAAGTCAAAGCCAAAAAGCGGTGTGGTCATTAATCACCAAAGGCTTCTCAGTAGTTAACATAGCTGAAAAACTCAACAGAACACGTCAATATGTGAATCAAACCAAAATTGCTGCAGAAACCAAACTAACTACCACCCTTCTGGATGTTGCACAAGCAAATGATCTACAAATAACAAAACTACAACCAAAAGAAGGCATACTTTTAGGATATCATCCAGCATTAAAACGCAAAGCTATACTCACTTACAGCACAAATTATGGTATAAAAGTGTGGTATTGGCATGACAACCCTGAAGAAGTAACCGACTCAGGCTTCCTAAACCAGACAAGACAGTGCCTACTCGACATTGCCAGAGAACGAGGAATAGAAATCAACGGCTCTGATTCAATTCACCCAGCCAAACTGGCACACATGATTTTCTCCCAACTTATTCCAGAGTTGAAAACATGACCGTAAAGAAAAATTTGGAAAATCGAATACGAGGTTGGTTTCCCCAAGAACCGACAATGATCAGTGCGCGATTAAAGGTGAACCATGAATACAAGCAGCCGCCTTTGATAATTCCTCCCCAATACAATGCCAGCGCGACAAAAATAGCTGGCGGATTTGCAGTTTTTTGGATATTGTTTTTAGGGTTAGAGCTTGTTATGTCTTTCAATCTTGAATTTCACGCTATTCCACCCTTTCAAATTATGGCTTGGTTATTCGTTGGTTTAACAATAGGTATAATTTCAAACACTATGCTTACTAAAAATCAACTCACTCGATTATCAAACGATTACCAATTCACACCAAATAAAAAAGACCGGCTTATTCTTCTTTTACCATTAGTTTCATTCTTATTCTTGGCGGTTTTGTTAATTGGTTTCTCTACTCTTCATTGCAGGCATGGCTAATTTCAATTCTTTCGTATACGGTTTCTTTTTTTCTAATAAAAACTTTATTGTTTGCAGCCTTTGAAAGAAAGCAAAATATGCGTCTAATGCAAAGTGGCTGGAAATAACTGTTTTTCTTGTGCCAAAAGCACCAAACAACAACGACCCAACTGGTAGTTCCTAGATTAGAGATTGGCTTCAACCTTTTCCCACGGTTGGGTGCATATACCTCTTTAGATTACCTGAGTTGTCAGCTTTGTCAATCATTAAGAACTAATTTTGGAGAGGAAGTAGACTTTTTCCACGGTTGAGTGCATCCACTCTTTATCTTTTTTATGTCAAGAAAGTTTGACTAAGGTCGGTCAAGAAACGTTTACGAATAACCTTTTATTGCCTATAGTTTCTTAATGGAATACATGAACAGTGCAAACAAAGGTTTAGCAGTATTCATTATTCTAATCATAACAGTCTCAATCCTAAGTATACTGATGGTTCAACCAGCATTTGCTACCCAAATAATAACTAAAACTGAAATACCTAAGCCAACCATACCCCAATTTAGTTTAGCCCTTTATGATTCGTCTTACGATGTTCCTGCCTTTTCAACAACCAACCCCTATAATGGACAACAAACAACACAACCTTTCTCCCACTACGAAGAAAGAACCTTAGTGTTCACAATTCAAAACCAAGTATTAACTACATTTCGAGACAACAGCTATAATGTCAACATATACTATAATATTCGCTATAAGGGACATTTTGACCAAAACCAAAATTGGATTGAATTGTTTGGTCCAAACTTTGGATATGTTAACCCCACATCTGGACCACAAACAATCTACATAGCCAATGGAACCTATAATTCAGAATTTGATATTAGACAGTTTTCTGTCGGTTTCCCTGCCGATGGTCAAATAGACTTTCAAGTTGAAGCACTCATTGGGTATCCAACTACTCCCACTATCTTTACAGGACAAGAAAGCGGATGGAGCAATACACAAACAGTAACATTAAACGAAGCAGTAACACCATTGCCTTCAACCTTACCAGAGATATATAGCTCATACTTACCAAGCATCTCACCAACTGCTTCTTTATCCTCAACCCCAACATCAACGCCTTCAACAACTCCAACCGTTCCAGAGTTTTCATGGTTAGCAATTTTGCCCTTGTTTGCTTCATTGTTCTTTATCGCTATAGTAGTCAAGCATCGAAATAGACAGAAACCCATCGACCAAGACCTTGACTAAAAAATTAGTCAATAAACCCTAAATAAACAAAACAACAACTCCTCACATATGAGTAAAGGAATAGCTTCACTTCATAAGATTCTAAAGGATGAAACACGCCAAAAAATCATAATGTTGCTAAACCAAAAAGAAAGCCTTAGCTATAGCGATTTGATGGAAGGCTCAGAAGTTCTAAGTACGGGACTTCTAAACTACCACTTGAAAGTTTTAGGTGACCTTTTACAGAAGAATAGAATTGGAGAGTACCAGCTCTCAGAAAAAGGCAAACTTGCCCATAGATGTTTAACGACCGATTTTCCAGAAGAACATGCCTTAAGAGATAAAAGGATCTTCAAGGCTTGGATAGTTTTTACCATAGCATCCATTATTATTGCTATTCTTTATGGCAATTTCCAAAACATTCCGATTGAAAGAACAGCCACAGTAATTTTCATTTTGTTGTTATCGACAGGTTTTGCCTTCTACATTAGAGTTAAACCATCCACTTCAGGCAATAGAGTATTCTTCATCGCGATTGGAGCTTTTGGCATTGGGTTCATTTTTTGGTTTCTTTTAACCTCGTTGATAATGTTTAGCGGTCTTCGTTCGCTAATAATTGGATCAACCGGAAGTTTTGGTGATGATTTTGTTGTAACAATAAACCTCATTATAAGTTGGATTGTTGGCGGATGGGTAGGTGACTGGATAGGCAGCAAAAGAAACTATGTTATTCCAATGATAAGAGTCTAAACAAGTAATGACCTTTACCCACGGCAAGGAGTACCACACCTCTAAATAATTTAAGCAAGGTAAATCATACTTATCTAAGATGACTATGAAATACATTGGTTTATTTGGAATATTGAGCATCACAATTGGGGGAGGGTTTCTTGTTTATGTTCTATCTTCAGTCATCATTAATGCCTTGAAAAACCCCATATAGTTCTGGACTCAGTACGCTGTCAATGATGAGCTTGTATGGTGGACTTATTGCCTTTTTGTTTGTTGGTGTAGGGATATGGTTAATTGTCAACGATGCAAAACCTGAGATAAAGAATTCCTAATATATTTTATATATTTTATTTTAGTAGCCGTTAACTCGAATCAATTACTTTTTCCCAAGCATTTGTATATCCACCCTACATATGTATGAATTTCAACCGCTAAGAACTATTTTTGGAGTAGATCTTTTCCCACGGTTGAGTGTACCCACCTTCCTTTGGATATTTACAGGATAAGTGGTTTTCTAAAATGCCAATAGCTTATTGCGAGCACGCGAGATGGATGTTGTTAAGGGGCTTAGAAGGCGCCCGATATGTGAAAGCATATAATTCTACAGATTTGTAGAAAATAAGGGGGTACCCTTGAAGCGTAGTAAGGAAAGATTGCTAAATCGGCGCCGTCGCATGTTGACTTTGCTTGGCCTAAACAACAGTATATCCAGCGTAGTTGATCAGCTCAGCCGCGACTTTGGTGTCAGCAAGGTCGCAATATATGCTGACTATGAGCGGCGCAAAGATTGGATTCCAGTTGTAGAAGCCATGGATGATTATGCCACATTTATGCAGGCGCGTTTGGATTTTCTCGATAGGGAAGCCATCACTATGATAACTGCCATAGAGAACAGCGCCGACGCAAAAAACAAGTTGGTGAAAATTGGAGCGATAAATACTGCTCTAAGAGTTACTCATGAGCAGATAACTCTGGCTCAGGAGCGGGGCTACATTGAGAAGAGACCTATTGCAATTTTGGAGTGCCCTGATTCGTTGCCCTATGAGCGTGATTCTGACATAAAGAAAATATTGCTCGAAGAGATGGAGCGCCAAAAACAGCAGCGCAGATTAGAAGATGAGCGGAGAGCAGCCGATGCCGCAAAATGTGGAAAAGCTGAATCTGAGACAGGGCATTGATTGTTTCTGCTATGTTCCCCATGCCGCGCAGGTATCTTTCCACTGTGGACGCTACTATTATGCTCAACGGGCTTGTAGCTGTGGAACTGGCAGTGGTAAAACAAAATGCGGGTTAGCCGAGGACATACATTGGGCTCTGGAGTATCCAGGGAGTGTTGGCTATATCTTCGAACCCAGCTATCCGATGATGAAGCGTATTTTGTTCCCCACATTGGAGTCAAAGGACTTTTTTGGCTGTAGATTCCCATATACCCAAAACCCCTATGTTGCAAACTTTAGCAGGGACGATTTGCGATTAGATTGGATAAATGGGTCTCAGTGGTGGTTTGTCTCTCTGGAGGATCCTGAGCGGGCTGAGGGTCCTAACGTTGATTATGCGCACATCGATGAGGCTCGCTTAGTGCGGCATTTTGATACTGCTTGGTTGACTGTGGTTCGTCGGCTTCGTAAGTCCGGGCGCTGTTCTGTACCTATTGAGCCTGGCGTTTGGGTTACAACAACGCCGGACTCTCCGGGAACACAGCTCTATAATGTCATCGAAAACCCTCAGACAGCTAGCCCCGAGATGCATGTCTACCGCTGGAGTATCTATCAAAACCCCACGCTGCCCAAGAGCTTCATTGCTGAGATCGTGCGCACTCACCACGGAGGGCTGGCTGATCGGTTTATCTATGGCAAGTTTGCAGCAGTTGGAGCTGGGACTTTGCCGTTTGATTCTGCTAAGCATGTGCGGGAGATCGATCGGGAGCTAATCGAGTATATGCGCTATGGTGTGGACTTTGGCTGGAGCGCTCCCTCGGCGGTTATGGCTAATGCGTTTGATCATGATGGCCGAGGCTACTTTGTCGATGAATTCTACAAGACTGAGACTACTGATGAAGAGTTGCTTGAAGCATGCGTTGAGTTGGAAGACACCTGGGGTAGAGGACCATTCTTTTGCGATGGGCGGTTTCCTCAGTCGATTATGAAGTTGCGCCGTGGCTATACCAAACCCAATGGTACGTACATAAGAGGCGTGAATGCAGTTGCCTACACAATTAAGCGAGAAGATGGCCTACGTGAACTCAACAGCCGTTTTGCCGTTGCAGGCGACGGGTTGCCCAGACAGTTCGTGAGCAAGTGCTGCGCCAATTTTATAAGCGAAGCCCTCGAATACCGAGAAGACGTGAAAGAACGTGACCACGCTATTGATGCAGGACGCTATAGCCTACCAGTCACGCCTGTTTGCAAGATCTCTGCTAAGAGGGCTCGAATTTGAGTAGCAAAGAAGAAAAACACGCTCGTCTCAGTGCAATTAGGGCAGTGATAACTGGTCAGCTGCCGACAATAGAGAAGACCGTTATTCAAGTCATAAATATAAAACGTGGTCGCCAAAAAATCAGAAAAGAAAAAGCAAAAGGGCGCCTAGCAAATGCCTCAAGCCGCTGGACAGACAAGATCCCCCACCCATCGGTTATGTCTAGGCTTGATGAGATTAACGCAGATCCGGACGTCGAAACAGCTATCACTAATTTGACAGAAATGGTTGCCGCTGGCTTCTTTACAGAAATGGGTCAAGACGTCCCAAAAGTAACTGACCAAACAACAGGTAAGGAAAAGCCGCACCCCAATAAGGTTAAACTCGATGCCTGGGCAGAGAAGCACAGAGCTGATGAAGTCCTAAAGATGGCTGTCAGGGAAGCATTTGAGAAAGGCTTTTTCGCTATAGATTTAGACCCTGACGATAACTTTGAGCCCAAAGTGCTGCCATCCGAAAGCATGTACATGTGGCGCCATGTAGATGAGAAAAAACCCTACAAATTCACCCAGGAGTTCGGTGGGCAAGTCACTGAAACTTGGGAAGGCGACGATCTTGAGCGTATTATTTGGTGGGCTCACAAAGAGACGCCGATGAACCCGTATGGCAAAGCACTTGCTTTTTGTCTTGAGGACTTTGTCGACTCAAGGCGAGAGATGACAGAGGATGGAAATGCAGTTCTGCACCGCTTGGGCTACCCAGATCGCAGGTTTGAATGCAGAGACGACAAAGTCAGAGACCTGATCTATGATGAGTATACAAAGAAGGAACCGGATGAAGCTATTTTCCTTGCGGGAGTTAACGAGGGTGACATTAACGAGAAGTCATCGCAGCTGCAAAACATCCGCATTAACTTTGAAGGCTTCCAGCAGAGCAACGACCAACGCATCACCAATAACTTAAATGCGCCTACAATGAGCACCCTCAAAAATAGCACTGAAGCTAGCGCTACAAAGATGCTTGAGTTTTTCGAGAACTATGCCCAGGGCATTCAATTTAGCCTCAAACGTCTCATTGAAAACTCGATATTTCAAAAGGTATTGGGCAAGCCGTCTACTTCTAACCCTATCCCGAACTTGACTTGGGGGAGAAAACGCACAGGCCTTGAAAAGTTAACAGGTAAAGACGTTGCGGAGCTAAAAACATCTGGCTGCATTACCTTCGATCAAGCTCAGGACTTACTCAAAAAGCTAGGTGTTCCACTAAAAGACTTGCCGCCTCAATCTGTTCAGGATCCCACTGCAGTTCCATCTGTTGGCCTTCCGCAAATGCCACAGCTAGACCCGGCGAGAATGAAAACACTGAAGACTTCTCTTGAGGTATTGGAGAAAAATTATGCTGAGAAAAACATCAGCCTAGACGAGGCTTTCAAAGAGGGCGCTAAAGCCATACGGGCACATGTTGACGCAGCAAAACGCGAGGTCCTAACTCGCCTGCAGAAAGATATACAGGGCGCCAAGTTGTCGCCGGAAGCTGAAAGCTACTTCAAGGTCCTACAGTTCAACTTAGGCAGTCAGTTTAAGCAAAAGCTACTGCCTACAGGCACCCATACGGAGTGCGGCCATCCTGAAGGAAAGCAGTTCACAGTCACCGTCGAAGCTTGAAGTCGCAGCGGCAGTTGCAGTCGTCCTTGTCTATCTTGAAGAGTTGGAGTGGCAGCGCCCAAAGATTTCTCCTGAAGACTACGCAGGGCATGGAGTAAGCTATTTCTCGGAAACTGATTGGTGGTATTATCAGACAGTAACCGATAACCGCACCTGTTTTCCCTGCAATAGCTTTGACAAAACAACCTTCACTGGAGATGAGTTGCTTTCCCTTTTTCCTTATCTGGAAATTGGGGATGAAAACACTATTTTGCATGGGTGCATCCGAATTGCCGCTGCATCCTAATTCGCATAACAGATCCCCTGGACTACATAGGGCTGGATATCGGCGTTACGCCTGATTGGTTGCCAGGGATGTTTTAAGGTGATTTTATGAGTGAAGAACAAGCCTACAAGAAAGCTTCCAAACGTGAGTTCAACACAAAATCTAAATGTGTAATCTGCAAAAAGCGAATCGTTGGCAAGGCATGGCGCATCGATGATAATCGGTATGCGTGCACGGCCTGCAATAATAGGAGACCCGGAAGTTAATGGCAAGGCATCCTGACTTTGAACGTATTAGAAATGAGTTCATCAAGTATTATGGCGCCGAGGCAGGCGATCAAGAGTATCAAGCTTGGCTTAAAGCCCTAAACTTAGATGAAACTCAGTCGTATGGTTCCTCGCAGCGGGAGAAATTCAGCTTCATAAAGCCAATGCTCGCTAAACTCAAAGAGGACAAAGAGAACGTCTACTACAAAGTGCTCGTTGGGTTTCCTCTAACAAGTATGAACGACCACCTCTACACTCAAAGTAAGCTAACAGCTGCAGCAGAAACCCTAGTTGATGCGTTTGACTGTAACCTCAATCATCTGCCAGGTTATGATCTTCCAGGAGTGCGTTATGTTGCAGCCAAATTTGAGGACGGCGCCGTTGAGGCAGTTCTTAAAGTTCCAAAAGTCTCTACGATGCAACATTGACTTAACCCAGCACATGTATGACATCGGCGAAGGTAAGCCTCTTTATCGAGTGGATAGACGAGCACGTTATTGTTAACCAAAGCCTTGAGGCAACAGAAATGGGCGGGTTCCATTTTGTCGGTTCTGCCCTTCTAACTAAGGATACACTGCCCGGTATTCCTCTCTCAAGGATATTTCCACTCGAACACGTGGTCTCTGAGGCGTTGAGTGCATCACAAAAGATAAATGGAAAAACCGTAAAAATCCAAATCAAAGGTTTAACGAACATGTCAGAAGGAACTCAAAGCTGCCCAGTTGGTCAACATTGGGACGAGAACAAAGGCGCCTGCGTGCCCGACGAAGGTACAGGCAAAACCCCCGAGGGAACAAGCGTTAGTGTAGGAGATAATATCGCGGACAGCAGCAGGAAGCCCATTGAAGCTGCCGCCTTGGCGTTAAAGTTAGCTAAGACTTCTCAAGAGGCAGCACAGCTATTTGCTGAGCGCATGAAAAAGGACCCGCTCTTTGCCTATGCGGTTGCTGAAATTGAACGCCTAAAGACTAGTCAAAGCGCCCTAGCGATCTCCAGCCTCAATGTGGCAAAGGCGCGTGTGGAATCGGAGTTAGAGAACCTCAAGTTAACAACTGCAGCTCAACTCGAAAGTGCCAAAAATGAAGCGGCAGCAAAGTTGAAGGGTGCGGAGCTTAAGGCAGCCAAAGCTGAGGAGAACTTTATCGAGGAGAGCGGACGTCGACAAAGAGCCGAAGGAAAAGTCGAAGACCTTGAAAAGCAGGTTGAGCGTCTCGAGAATAAAGCCTCCGAAAACAACAAGAGCACGATACAGGACGGCGCCAGAATAAAGGATTTGGAGCGTCGCTTGCAGGATAGTGAAGAGGCAAACCAGCAGCTAAAAGACGAAAACGAGAAGCTGGTCAAGAAAAAAGAAGAGATAGACGGCAAATACAGAGATCAACTCAAAAAGAACCTGGACCTTAGCAAAGAGCTCACAATTACAAATGAGGATCTGCTCCAGACGTCTCAGAGGGCTGAAAAACTCGACACGGACCTCAAAAAAGCCAAACGGTTAGCAAAAATAACCGTGAATATGTAGTCACGACCCAACGGTCAAGACCTCGACAACCTCCCTGGATGATGGGAGGCGGCAGACGCTATGCCTAAGCTGCCGTCAGCGCACCGAGCGCACCAATGGGCACATAAAAAAGGTGAAAAAAATATGGCATCAAAAGAAGAGCCCCAGGAAATTAAGCTGGACTTTAGCGGTTTCAAAGACTCACTAGTGGAAGCCTTAGGCGAAAGAGACAAGACTCTTGTCAAAGCAATCGTTGAAGAACTTCGAAAACAAGAAGGCATCGTTGCAGGCAAGCGTAAAAAGGGACAGCTACGAGCTAGCGGTCCTACCCAAGAGAAACTTATCGAGCAACTAAAGACTGTTGGCAAAGAAAAGAATTCATCGCTACTTACAGAGCAGTGGACGGTAGTTATTCCCAACTACACTAACGCAGAGACCTCAGCAGGCTTACGAGACTATGTTTGGGTTGACGAACTCCTAAAAGATGAGCCAGGCGACCAAGCAAACATACCCTATGTGAAAGATGCTGACTTCGAAATCTTAGGTGCAGTTGGCAATGCATTTGCCTCTGAAACCACAGATTTAATCTCAAGCGTTACTACCACACTATACGAAGCAGGCCTCTGGACACAGATCCCCTACTACATACTCGAACGCATCAACCAAAACCTACTCGACGAAATCAACTCCATGCTAGCAAACGCCTCAGTGCGAGCTGAAGACGCAAAGATCATGTCGCTTATCGAGGCGGGTACAGGCACCAACTTCGCCGGCGACGTCGGTCGTAGCACAGGTCCCGCATACTTCTATGCATCCAACATAGCCCAATCCATCCGCACCCTACTCAATGCAGGCAAAAAAGTACGCCCCAACGAATGCGTCTGTTACCTAACAAGCTACGCTTACGGCGCACTGCTCGAAGAACTATTCTCAAACGAAGTCATAGCCACAGCCGACCCAACCCTGATTAGAACCGGAGAAATCGAGGAACTAATGGGCGTGGGCTTAGTCGTCGGCGGCTATAGACCAAGCCAGCAAAGAACCAACGCAGGCACCGGCACAGTTGATTTGTGCTTCTGTATGAGAGGTAAACGTGCAGTCGCATTGACTCCAAAACGGGAGTTACTCATTGAAACTGACAAAGCAATTGAGACTCGCAAGCTCAAAATCACCGCAAGCCACACGTTTGGCGCTAAAATCCTGGACTTCAAAGAAATCGTACGCATCTGGACAAGCCACGTCGATTAATAACGCTGCTGTGCAAGCGGAATTCCATCAAGGAACGACCGCTCCCAACTTTTTATTTTTAATAGCAAGAACGGAAAAAGGTTTACTTGCTCAAGTTAGCGGTTTTTCG
>CAWFFH010000006.1:0-211288 GCA_963815095.1 Candidatus Bathyarchaeota archaeon
GATTTTCCTACTTTTAGGCGCACAAACTTTTTTCTTTTTATCTTTAGCCTGAGAGGTTTTTAATTGAATCAGAAGGAAATAGAAGCTGCAGCTATTATGATGCGGATTTTCCTTACTGGTTTGGCGCTTAATTTTGATGCTAACTATCATGAGCTTGAAGAAATTGCTAAAAGGGCTTTGCTTCAAGTCGAAGCGGAGACACCCTAAATGGTATTTTCTGTTTCCAGTTTTCAAGTCAATTCAACGGCAGAACTCAAAGTTTTCTTTTTGCAGTGATTGCTTTTTTTGGTGTGGACGATGTTCTGAGCCATCCTTAATAGGAAAGAAATCGCTTAACCAACTTGCGTCTTCACCTGCTTGCGATAAGTTTTCAAGAACGAAAAGGTGCTAAATTTTTGAATAAGGAACCTGTCGATAGAAGTCAAAATATTTCGCTTTCAAAGTCCAAAGTCAAATTTGACTTCTCTACTGTTCGCTCCCGTGTCCTTCCGATCCTTAAGGGCATTGAGGTTAAGATGTATCCTGCTAAGATAGGGCGAGTACGTGGATGGAGCAAACAGCACGTTGATTACTATGTAAAGAAGCTGGAGAAGGCAGGCTTAATCCGCAGGTTAAAGCGTAGCAACTTTGTTGATTACGAGTTGACGGAGCGAGGTCAAAACTTTCTCATATCATGTGAGGGGGTATTTTTTAGCAGCGGCGTATTTCGGCTTCATCGGTGTTTCTTCAAGTTTCCCGTTTTGCGAGAAGGGGCTTATCCATCGGCAGATTTCAAGCGGATTGAGATGCAGAATTGGACGGCTCTTTTGGGGTTAGAGCAAGGCGTCAAAGTTAGGCATACGACGGCTTCTTGGATTGTTCACGTCGAAACATTGTATGGTCGAAGTCCCGGGGAGTTAGTGACGACTGCTAAAACTTTGGCTGACCGAGTCGCTAAAGGTTTAATGAGCAAGTATGGCTGCGTTTTAGGAGATGGAAAAATCAACAAACGCCACGAATTAGGGGTTGATGATCCTGTTGCTAATCTTCTCAACCGCTATTTCACAGTAAGCACTCCCAAACGGGTTATAGATGATAGTCCAGGTGAAGATGAGGGTGAGCTTGATCACCTTGGTCGCGACGCTGCAGTCGAATACTTGCTAATGCCAGAGCGAGTCAAAAAACTTGAAGGCCAATTCGACAATGTGCTCTGTGATTTAGAGAAGATTTCAGGAAGCCTTTCTCGGCTGGAGAAGATGGGCTGTGATTTAGGAAGAGTAGCGGATATTTTGGGTAAGCTTGTGGATCCTGAAGGCACCCAAGACGTCGCTAAAGGTTCAGCAGATGGAGGAAATAGATATGTGTCTTAGGCTGATATCAGAAAATCCAAAGTTTAGAATCTCATTAATGGCAGTAAAAACTTGTTCAAAAGCCATTTTAGCACTATGCGGTAGGCATGGGAAAAGTCCATGCTTTTCACAAGTCACTTTTCTGCAATTAGTTAGTCCTGATTACCCACTGCTAATTTTGCCCAGTGTTAATGGAGAAGAATTCTTGGAGTGTGCATTCTGACATGGAAGAAACGGAAAAACCTGTTCAAACCCAGAAAAAGAAGCGAAGCCAAAACGATAAGATAGGTCGATTGAAGTATAACCAGCAGCTCCTCAAACAGACCTTAGCCGAAGTAGAAGAAGTCAAGCTTATGCTGCGGACAATTTTTGCTGGCTTGAAGGGCTCTTTCAATTTCGAGCAATCACTAATCGAACGTGTTATCTGTGAAGATGAAGTTGACCGGGAAATTTTGCGTTTGCTTTTTGAAATAGGTAGTTCAGGCTTATTGCCCAAGGACTTGGCTGCAAAGCTTGAGAGGTTTAATGTGCAGCGTTTTCAAATTAGCCGTAGAATTTTGCGGATGAACAAAAAGTTAGAGAATGAATTTGGAGAACATGTTGCTGAGCAGAGAGGATGGCACTGGGCTCTAACAAGTTTCGCGGGTGAAGTATGGGGAAAGAGCAAAAGAGAGGTTGAAGAAGATCTAACTTAATCTCAGAAAGAATAAATCAGACAATTCTTTGTGCTAATGTTCGGCTCTGTTTTTCTTTCCCAAAGATCAGTAAGTTGTCATGAATTAAATATTGTAAGTCTTAAATAGGCATGAATACGAATTTGTTTAAGAATTGTCAGTATAATTTTTGTGAGGTCTGCAAGTGGCGCTAAAGAAAAACGATTTGAATGTACAAAGCTCTTCTGAAATCAAGAGTGAAATTCAGAGTTCCCTATTGTTGGGATTGGCGCTTCTGCAGGCGGATTAGACCCCATCAGAAAACTGCTGGAAAACTTGCCCATCGATACGGGCATGTCGTTTGTTGTAGTCCACCATTTGGCTCCGGGACAAGAGAGCCTGCTTCCTGAAATCCTTTCAAGATCTACCAAGATGAAGGTTTTACAAGTCCAAGATGGCATACAGGTTCAACAGAATCATGTATACGTAATTACTCCAGCAACAACCATGACGTTGAAAAACGGTCAGCTCAGGCTTGTTCCCAAATGCTTAGCTCTCAAACCCATAAACGACTTTATGGTCTCTTTAGCTTCTGAGCGAAAAGCTCAAGCAATCGGAATTGTGTTGTCTGGAACGGGTAATGATGGAACTGAAGGCTTAAAGGCAATCAAAGCCGAAGGGGGAATAACCTTCGCACAAGATCCCGAAACAGCGCAATATCCCGACATGCCCAAGAACGCCATAGGTGCAGAAGCGCCTGATTTTGTTCGTTCTCCAGAACACCCAGCCCAAGAAGGCGGCAAACCGAAATGAGAAGACCGCAAACGTACACTGGAGCATCTGTCATCTGTTCTGCCTTTTGGCGTTCTATAAAAGATGGCGGATTGGCCTCTTAGGATTCGGGGCTTAGCCATGACGGCGGGCATGAGTCTAGCATAGAAACAATATAATCAGACGTTTTCCCGAATGGTTGATGCTTACTGACCGCAAATTCCTCCTTAAATCGTGGATGCTTATTTTTGATAGTTTCTATGTATTCTCCTGAGGATTGTACGATAAACAATGAGCTAATGAAAAAAATAGCATTATTGTTGCCAGAAAAATTGGGCGCTTCCATAATCGTTATGCAACATCATTCTTGGTCTCGCAATTCTGCTGCTAAGTTGATTCATAGGTGCTCTTTAAAACCCGTCCAACATAGCTAAGAAAAACCCTTCTCTATTTTTGAAGGCATAATTTCTGTAATTCGAGAAAAGGGATATTGTTTACATAAAACAGATGCTAATTTTCTAATCACTAAACAGAGAAAGAAATGTGATGGCCTGTTTCTAAAATACCAGGATTTGGTGTGAGGATTGCTGCGTGGTTGTGATGCAGTTTAAGCAAACAGCAAATGGGAATAGAGCATACCTGATTCTGAAAAGAGAAGTATCTTAAAACCTTGGAAGACCAGATAAAGCGATATCACCAACATTCTTCAAACTTAATATCGGCAAATGAGAATCGTAAATCATGAAGGCTTAGTTCAGATTCGAGCTAGTAAATAGAAGAGAAATTGAAAAAATGTGATATGAAAGATTTTATATATCGAAGACCGGGTTCTATTCAATCGGAGCTTTAGCTGTTTGCAGAAAAAGAAACGCGATACAAGAGCTTTTATCGTAGAAAAATATTTGGTTTGGTTAGTACTAAGAATCTCAATTCTTGTTATTCTATTCGTGCTACTTGAGAGCAGCTATAGAGATGGCGCATTCTACATCTTTGGAACGGCAGAAATTCAAACAATAATCTACATGGTTCTGCAAAAGATCCTACTCTCCGGGTTAGTGTGGTTTTTCTTAGCAGTTTCCAAAAAAATTATCGTGCCAGCGGTAATAGTCACTATCTCTCCAGTGGTTGGAAAAGTAGTAAGAGACCCAAGCTCTAGAAGTAGAACTGTCAAATCAACAAAAACATATCTAACCTACATAATCTACTTCACTACAATAGTGGCTCTTGTACTAATTTGGGCTTACTCGTTTATAGGCGCATGGATTGCGGGATTTCTAGGAACTGGAATGATTGTCGCATTAACCTTCATTCTGGGATTGTTCACATCTAGTGTTCTTGGGAACGTTTTGGCATACAGTGTTCTTGAGGGGACAAACGAATTCAAGACCGGCGACAGAGTGCAGATTGGCGAAAGTTACGGGGACATAGTTGAAGTAGGCATATTTTACACAAGGATCAAAACGATAAAAGATGAAATAATTAGCATTCCAAACCTAACAGTCATGAACAAAGAGATGAAAAATTTTAGTGCTTTAAAAGAAGTCTTAATTTATGTATCAGTCTCCTTAGGTTATGACGTGGATAAGGATCAAGCTAAAAGAATCTTAATCGAAAGTGCCGAAAAAACCAGAGGAATCTTAACAACAAACAAAAAACCAACCGATTCTATAGTAGACATTGAAGGTGAGGAAAAAACGGGAGGCCTCTTGAAAGATAGAAAACCATTCGTTTTGTTAAGAGATCTCGGAAACTATTCAGTAACTTATGAAATCAACGCCTACACAGACCAGCCTAATTCACTTGTCAACATAAAAAGCGAACTTATTGACAATATTCTAAGTGAATTTAAAAAAGCAGGCATAGAGATATTATCGCCATTTCATGTTGCTCAACGACAACATCCCAAACTCACTGCTGTCGAAACCTAATAATATATGCATTGGACCCTAAACGTGAGAGACAATTAGTCCTTAATTGCATAAAGCAAGGAAAAGCAGTAGGCTATGGTATCTAACTATTAATGCAGAACGTTTTGCATACCAAGTCACATCTTCACTCGCACTACTCAGCAAGTCTCTTTTTATACTGTTCAATCTATGGCTGCCTAAAATAATTAAATCAAAATCTGAGGGACGCAAAAACTTATGACTGCGCAAAGCACATATCAACAGGGATAAAGATATGCCTTTAAATAAAGAACAAATAAAGAAATTACACGACTGGATGGTTGCAAAAGGAGTTAGCAATACTTGCCCTTCATGTGGCAAGAATGTTTGGGAAACAGGAGACATTATTGGACAGATTCCATATGCTAAAGGGGCGTTAACAATTGGAGTTAGCAGCCCTATGGTTCAAATGGGATGCAAGAACTGCGGATTTGTTAGGCTTTATTCGGCAACACTAATAGGGTTGGCTTAATCTCTCAACAATCAGGAAAACCAATTCAAAACCTCTTTTTTTAACATCCACAGTTTTTGTAGCACAATAGAAAACCATTTTCTAGCAGAGCATTTAACCTTTTGATATACATTCAGCATGAATGTAGAATTCTGGATAATAGTTTGATCCGTCATTCACCAAGATCTGGGTTATAGTAGGTTAGTTTTCATGGACTTTTCGGATGCAGTAGCGTTTGTAAAGAAATTTCCTGCTTGTAATCCAAAAATATTCAAAGGATTTTATGAGTGGGGGATTTGTGATATTGAAACAGAGGGCTATGTAGTTCTAGCTGATGCAGCTTCAAATAATGAACCAATCTTCAAACAATTGGAAGATTACAGTAAGAATCATAAATTAAGAATAGATCAAGGCCAAGACTACTTAATCATCAGCACCCTATGCCAAGATCCCCAACGATAAATCACTTCTGAGTTTCCTACTTCTTTATGTGGGCACTATAGTCTCAATATCTCCATTAAAGAAGCAGAAGAATCCTGAGAATGAACAAGCGTCTGGAAAAAGAGTTAGGTGAGCATACTGCGGAGAAGCGTGGTTGGCATTGGGCACTTACTAGTTTTTCATTAGAAATATGGGGCGAAACAGAAAAGTAATGCCTCTGAGTTTCTTACAGTACTTTAAGCATAGCTTTTTATGCAGTTATCTTGTACATCACTACAATCAAATGTACGTCTTAGGGTTATCTCGACAGCATCTGTAGATTCTATGGGAGGGGAACAATATTTCCAATAAAAAGATGAAAACAGCTAAGCGATCGGATAAAGAAACTATTGCAAACCAAAATAAAGAGGGCACACCAATAGTTGGAATCGGCGCCTCGGCAGGCGGCTTAGAAGCCATAACATCAATACTTCAACAACTACAACTAAACACAGGCTTAATCTTTGTCATCGTACAGCACCTAGCCACAGGACAAGAAAGCATGCTCCCCAGCATTCTTGCACGAGCAACCAAAATGCCCGTACTTGCAGTCACAAACGAAATGCAGGTAGAACCCAACACTGTTTACGTTATCCCATCAGGAAAAATAATGACGCTTGATGGAGAATGCCTCAAACTAATTCCCAAAGGAGCTTCCTTAAAACCCATAGATGCCTTTTTTGATTCTATAGCCAAACAACGAAAAACGCAAGCTATAGGAATCGTGCTCTCAGGCACAGGCACTGATGGAACTGACGGACTTAGAGAAATTAAGAACGAAGGCGGAATAACGATAGCGCAAGACCCAAAAACCGCCCAGTACACAGGAATGCCTCAAAGCGCCATATCTGCCGAAATAGTTGATTTAGTGCTTTCACCAAGTCAAATCGCCCAGGAACTTTCAAAAATAGCCAGCAATCCCCAGTTGATTCGCGCCGAAATAGAAGCTGCAGAAAACAAAAATGAACCCGTCTCAGGGTCGTTATTTTCCTTGTTGAAATCTAATTTCAAAGTAGATTTCTCCCACTACAAAGAAGCCTTTCTAAATCGCCGCATCAAACGCCGCATGGTACTAACTCTAATCTAACTGGAACACTTTTCTGTGCCATAGGAAAAGCGAAAGAAGCAGTAAAAAGTGTTTCTTGTCCTTGTCTTGCATGTCCAGTCGCCACCAAATACGGACTAAAACAAACATATTATTGCATTAACGGAAAAACCACAGAGACTTGATCTACAATATCGTACCCATTTTTTAATCCAACGATTACCCATGAGGTAGCTGTTGTTTCGGAGTGTGACCACATCGTTTTAAATTGTATGCATCAAATTGCTCTAAATGGAAGTACCCATCCCCAGAAGTTGGGTGGGTTAAGCAGCTTATCTGGAGCGCTCATCTCCAGTGCATGCCTTCTCAAAAACTCCATCCGAAGTAGAGCTAGCTTAATCCGCCCAACCAAAAACTTAAGAAATATCCTTAATTACGCAAAATTTTTCTAGTGGGGTCACCGCTTGCTGTTGCCGATGCATAAGAGAACTGGTCCAGTCTCTAGCAAATACGGACTAAAACAAACATATTATTGTATTAACGGAAAAAACCCGTGAAACTTGATCGACACTTTCACTGTCCCCTCTACTTCCTCAAAGTGTCGTTTCAAGGGTTGCTTTTTAAAGGATTTTCTCTTAAAAGCAATTATGGGCGTGAACGTTGAAGAATATCAGATTGCAGTAGAACAAGAAATCAGAAGATGGAGTTGTTTTGCTAAAGCTTTACGTGAGCCTGATCGAGAAGCTTTTAACGATTTGATGGATACCTGCAAAAAAATTGCTTCAGAAAGCAGCTGCGCCACAAATCCTATAGTGTTTGAATCTTTGGTGATGTCAATTCTGCTAGCGCAGCAAGTTAGGATACAGACGCTCGAACGCCAGCTAAAAGAGGCATCTGAGAAAAGCGGAGGGACCATCCATGGCTAATTTGACAGACGGCAGCATTCTCGATAAGCTCGATGACATAGAAGAACCATCTATAATCAGAATCTACAGTAATATAATTCGCACGAAATACAAGAGAAGAGATCCTTATGCTTATCCTAAGCATTTGGTACCTGTAAGCGCACGCTACAATGAGTTGATTGTGGATTTTTTGCGCAGACCTTTGGAACAAAAGATCTGCATATTCGGTGAAACGATGTACTTAGCGTTAACCCAGCAACATAGCGGAGTAACCAAAAATAAGAAAAGTAAAGCCTGCAGGAAAAAGGCTTAGCAAGTTCCCGCAGCATATTGAAAACTTGACCCCAAAACACATTATGTGTGTTGGGCAAAAAATTTCTTACTAAAGAAAACACCCCCAAAAAACACATAACATTTCTCTCGTAAAGACGTCGTTAACTCATGTTTTTGCTGTAAAATCAGCAATTTTTAGCAAGTTAGCACTATAAGAAAATTTTGCCCCAGGCATTTCTTTAGAAAGAAAGATTTTGCCTCGAGCGTAGCGACCGATTTTTGTTGGGCTAATGTGATATGCAGCAACCCTCCATTTTGGGCTCCTGAGTGAGGGAGGAGGGTTAAGCACAGATGGCGGGCAAGAAATGCACAGGTACACCGCTTAAGGTGTTTAGTGGCAAAGAGGCAAAACTAAACCGCATTATCCTGCCTCTGGTGGAAAAGAAGGCTCTGGCAAAAGAAGATGTTTTCCATATACTAAGAATAACCAAAGGCTTCAGACATAAAACCTCTAAGATAGTATGCCGACGAATGGATGCACTAAATAAAGATGGCTTTATCGGGCCAAAAGGAACAAGACCTGGCGCCGTCAAAGGAGACTGCGTACTTTATCAAATCACCCCCAAAGGACAAGCGGCTCTTAAAATGGATCGGAAAAGCGGAGATCGATTCTTGGCCACGGCTACCGATGAAGAAATAAACACTTTCAACAAAATTTACTGAAATTTTGAAGTACTTCAGAAAAATTTATTCGTAAAGACTACTTGCTCAGAATAGCCAGCCATCTTTTACTTGAGGGAGGATATGTCCATTTTCGGAGAGGTGTCTTTGCGAGAGGTCACAAAGACGTGCCGTCTTTGCAGCGATAGATGATTTTTATTCTCAGCCTGCAAGAGATGGAAGGTGACAACAAAGTGGTAAATATTATTGAGGACTGGGATGTCCTATCTGAGTATGCTGGAGAAAAATTAGGTTTCTATCAACTTCTTAGCAACGATGGAATCATTGAAATTAGGGTACAAACGGGCAGGATTGGATTTAAGAAAGAGTTTGATAAGGGCGACGATCCGCTCTTGATAAAGATCTTGGATTTCTGCAAGAAACGCCGCTTCATCCAAATTAGCGAAAACATGCGTGACGACCAATTCTTCAAGTAAGGAGCAAAGAAAACTTGAGGAGACGCCTGAATCGCAACCGATGCGTAGTCTGTGGAAAGCCTCCAGCAGGGCATACAGGCTACGTTTACTATGAAAGTGGAAGAACACGATTGTTTGCACCGTTCTGTAAGGAGCACTTAGACAAAGCTTCAGAATATGCCAATCCAGTCTTTGAAAATCCAGCTGCAGTTGAACTGTTTAGGCAAATGTTTCCGGTAACTTATTTGCAAGACGTTAAAGGTAAACCCATCTTGTTTTTTGGCAAGAAAATAACGGCAAATTCTAACTAAACTTGGAGCTGAGGTGGGAGGGAATGGCTGAGCTTACATCGAAGTCTTCTCCAGACGTTTTTGGCACTAAAGTCGGTTTTAATTCTTGTAAGTTGGAGTCTGCCCAAGGCTCCACCGGCACCAGCCCCCTATGCCCACAATGCAGATCAAAAAAAGTCTGGCGCGACGGTACTCGTTCCCTAATGTTTGGTGAACCGATCCAACGTTGGCTCTGCCGAGAATGTGGCCTCCGATTTTCAGACCCTAACGACCTATTGCAGGCTAAGAAAGCTGTTGCAACAGTTGAAATGATTGAAACGAAGACATTAAGAAGCAAAGATAGCATAGTAAATACTCGCCAAATATGCGTTAAGGAGACGAAAAACTTGGTTGCGGAACAACAATCGTTAGCAGTTCCGCAGAGAAGTGAAGTGGACCTAAACAGCACTATCATCGACTTCCTATGGCAACTCAAAAAGGAAAACAAAGCTGACATAACAATCGAAAACTACGACTACGCATTGCATACCCTCGTTAGCAAAGGAATTAACCTATTGCAACCCGAAGACTTCATCGAAAAAATGACGATGCAAACACAGTGGACAAGCACCCGAAAATATAACCTAACTAAAGCCTACCGAAGCTTTCTTAACCATAAAAAAATTGAAGCAAAACTTCCAAAATACAAACCCACAAGAGCCATACCTTACATCCCACCAGAAGAGTACCTCGATCAACTAATCGCACACTGCAATCAAGCAATGTCAGCATTGTTCAAAACACTAAAAGAAACAGCCGCCAGACCCGTCGAAGCATTAAGAATGCAATGGGACGACCTGGACATCGGCAACAAAAAACTAAGCATCAATCACCCAGCAAAGGGAAGCAACGCAAGAATTAGACCCATCTCAAACCAATTACTAAACATGCTTCAAGCTTTGCCAAGAAAAGACAAACGAATCTTTCCATACAAATCAACCCAGAGCGCAGGTAGATCATTTAGAAAAATGCGAAAAAGAGCAATCACAAAACTCGGCAACCAGGAACTAAGCAAGATCGATTTCTACACCTGCAGGTACTGGCGAGCCACAGCTGAATATCATAAAACCCACGATTTCGGAGCAGTAATGGTACTACTCGGTCATACATCGCTAAGATATGTGCTGCTGTATGCTCAATTAAGCGAAACGTACTTTGGAGACGTTGGCTATGTTTGCAAAGAAGCTTTCACGCGCCAGGACGCAATGAAACTGATAGAGTTAGGCTTTGAATATGTGCTTACAGATAAGGAGGGCGTTAGTCTTTTCAGAAAAACTAATTAATGCTCCTGCTGGTTATCTCCAAAGGTCCGTAGACCAACGGAAAGTATGTTCGTGGGGCCGTCGTCTAGCATGGTTCAGGATACATGCCTGGGGCGTATGCGATCCTGGGTTCAAATCCCAGCGGCCTCACCACAATCTCTTATTGGAACCATAGAGCTTCACTTTGAAACATTCCCTTACTCATACAGGTTAGAAAACTCGGTTTAATTGAATGCCTTTCGCTTAGTATATTTTGAAGCTATCGCTTGTAGTCTCATTCATGTAACAACACAGTCTTAACTATCAGTTTAGGGTAGATGCGAAACAGAGGACAGGAAAATATGATATCTGCAGTAGTTTTAGTAAATACTGACATAGGCGCCCAGGACAAAGTAGCAGAAAACATAAAGCTTGTTGAGGGAGTTCAAGAAGCACATTCCCTATACGGCGTTTATGACCTTTTAGTCAAAATCAAAGCCATATCACTGGACAAACTTAAAGAAATCATCAAATTAAAAATAAGAAACATCGCGGGTGTAACTAGCTCATTAACACTGATGATTATTGAAGACCGCTAAAACCACGCTTCCACTTGTTTTAAAAGATTGCATTCTGATCCGTATTAAGGCGCAAAAACGATTACGGCTCCATCTTCAATTTTCATTCTCAAACCATGCTTCTGCAGAATTGGCTTAATGCAGTCCCAAGAACCGCTATCAAAAGCACATCGCATCTTTATCTCAAAGCCCTTGGAGTTTTCACCAATCGAAACCTGACTAATCGAAACTGTTTCCTTGAGCGCATCATAAATTTCGTACATAACCTCAATCGCTTTAGTTCGAGTAATATAAAATCCCCCAATATTTGTTACATTCATACTACCATTCGAGGCTGTACGTACCTAAGATTTGCCTAATCGCAAAGCAAACCCAAACTGCGCTACAGAAAGACTTCAAAAAGTTTGCTTCCCTGATACCCCGTTTATCTTCTGGGGCAACCGTATGATGAAGGTTGTTCCTTTGCCTTCTTCGCTCTCAAAACTTACTATACCGCCTAAAGATTCAGTCATACGCTTAATAACTGCCAACCCAAAACCTTGACCCTTAGACTTAGTCGTAAACATTGGAGTAAACAATTTTCCCCTAACTTTTTCTGGTATGCCAACGCCGGTGTCCTTGACAGTTATGAGAACGTCTTTGGCTTCTTTGTATGCTAGAATTGTTAGTTTTCCGCCTTTAGGCATAGCTTGAACCGCGTTAGTTACTAAATTGTACATGATACGGTTTATGAAAGTAGAGTCAGCCACAACTTTCCTTGCTTCGGCATCCACTTTTACGGTTACTTTGACGTTTTCTGGCAAACCATTCTTTTTCAATAAGTCGTCAATTATGAGTTTCAAATCGGTTTCTTCCGCGTTAGGTCTAAGAGGTCTGGCAAAATCTTGCAGATCAGCCACAATTTTATTAATGTAATCGACATTTTTCTCAATTTCCGATAAGCTTTCTTGGATGCTGTTTTTTTCTTCGCTTTCTGGAATTGCAATTAACTCTGTTTTAGCTAAAAAAATATCACCGGTTATCGCTTGTAATGGATTGCGAATGTCATGTCCAACCATTCCCGCGGTAGCGCCTATAGTTGCTAAGCGCTCTGCATCCTTCAACTGCTCCGCTCTTTTGTTTGCGAGCTCCTCCATCTGATTGGCATATTCTTCAACTTGGACGGCTGATTCTTCAAGTTTCGACTCCAAATTTATCCGATCAGTAATATCCACATTTGACTCCAATATCTCAACAATTTTGTTATCTGCACCAGTTTTTCCCAGCCAATAGCTTTGAACAACTACCTTACTTCCATCTTTGCTTGTGTGAATGATTTCACCTGACCATTCACCATCCTGTTTAACTTTGCTTAAAATTTCTTCAATTGGTTGGCGAGACTCCGTCTTTAGCAGAATGTTGATATCTTGTTTATTTGCTTCCTCTTTTGTCCAACCGTACAGTTTATATGCGCCCTTACTCCAAAAAGTGATTGTACCGTTAAGCTTCTTAACAATTATAGCATCTGGACTAAGATCGATAAGCTCAGCCTGGCGTTTTAGTGCTTCTTCAGCTTTCTTGCGGTCAACAATTTCCCTCTCCAAATCAGTCTTAGAAGCGGTTACTGTTTTCAGGTTAGTTGTCATTTGGTTGAAGGTTTGGGATAATTCGCCGATTTCATCTTTTTTGTCTTCCTTGAGTTTAAATTCTAAGTTGCCTGATCCTATTACGACTGCGCCTGCTCGTAGGTCCGAGAGTGATTTGAGGGTACGGCGAAAAGTCTGAAGATAAATAACGCCGAGAAATGCGCTGAAAGTTCCAACAATTGCAAAAATCAAAACCGAATTAAAAGTGTTTAATGCATCAACTTGAATGCGGAGAAGCTGCGCTAATCGGGTCCCATCGGAAGAAACTGCTTGGGTTTGGATTGATATGCGGCTCCACGACACTTGGATTATTGACAAGGTCTCGCTCGGAGTTGCATTCTGGATCTTAGAAGTCCCGACGGTTGTAACTAAACTATCAAACACAGTTTTCATTCGCTGCTGATTAGCAATAATATCTGAGACAAGGGCCTGCTGTTCTTGAGTATCCACATTCAAGTTGGAAACGTCTTGGGAAAAAGAAGCGTATCTTGTTTGCCATTGGCTAAGCTGCTGGTCTCCCTGATAAATCACGTAGTCGTTTGAAAGATACGTTAAGTCGCTTGCACCTTGGACTACGCTATTGGCAAGGTTTTCCTGTGTACGAGTTTTGTCCACCTCTTGAAAGGTAAAGGCTACGGATGCTGCAATAATAATCAGTAGCAAGCTAAAGACAAATAGGGTAATTTTGAATTGGGTTGACAGCCGCATCCTTACGCCTACTTAATGATAGTTACTGCATCGGGTATAACCGATTTAAGTCCATCGGTGAAGATGAAATCGGTAAAGTTAGGAACCTTTGTTTGATTGGTCAATTGGTTGTTTATCATCCATTGGGCTTCATCCTTCATAGCTATAACAAGTGACTGCTCAAGTGAAAGCGAAAACTTGTGCTCGGCCCAAACAGATTTAATATATGAATCGCTGTAATTCAAAGTATTCTTCACAATAACTTTTGCCTGATCAGGGCGGTTTAGAATAAAGTTTTGTGCTTCATTAAGAGCAGTGAGAAAATTTTTCACTGAAATGGGATGTTGGGTTATCCACTCGCTGTTACATATTAAAACACCATATGCTGTTTGACTGCTTTGTACGGGCCAAATAATGATATCGTTTACTTGATTTTGTATCTGGTTAATATAAGGTTGCCATGCTACTAATGCATCAACGGATCCAGCGGAAACTGTTCTTACGTATTCTTTTGGGTCAATGTTGACAATGTTAACATCTTTTTCAGGTATATTGTTTAGATCAAGAAAACGGCCTAAATAAAATTCAGCTATCGTTCCTTTTGTCACGCCGATTGTTTTTCCTTTCAAATCGGAAATATTTTCGATTCCATGATTTTTCAGCGCTACGATGTAGTCATTCACAAATTCGTCATTTACCGCTATAATGGATATTGAATTATTCTTTAGAACCGCAGCGGCAAACGGAAATTCGGCAGCTTCTGCGATATCTGCATTACCCGCTAACAATGCGTTTATAGAAGTTACACCTGAATCAAAGTTTTTTATCGTAACTTTTAAGCCATTATTGGCAAAATACCCTTGCTTAGTTGCAACATATAACAAAGTGTTTTGTTCTAAAGGTGGAATTGCAATAGTTATCGCTTCAGTTCTTCCGGAATTGGTAACTGAATTTTTATTGTAGATGAAGGCTGCCAAAATCAATGACGGCACAATAACAATCATGAATAATATAACAATGGTCTTTCTATCAAGTCTCGGCTTCAATTTTTAACCTCAATGTATGATCGTTACTAAGTTGGGATCAACTGCCTCTAACCCTTCTAAATAAACGTAGTTTAAAAAGTTAGGAACAACCGTTGCGTTGGTGAGGTTGTTATTAATTAGCCACCGAGATTGATCTTGCAAAGCTAGAAGTTGAGCTTGATCTAACGTAACTGTAAATACATATTCTGACCAAACCGATTCAAGGTAAGAGCTATTGTAGTTAAATGCCTTTTCAACAATAGACATTGCTTGACCCCTCTCACTGGTTACAAAATTTTCGGCTTGTGCTAATGCTTTTAGGAATCTTACAATTAAGTCTGGGTGTGCCAAAGTCCAACTTCTTGTACATATCGCATCGTAGTAGCTGATTTGGTCGGCTTGAGCGTCCCACTCAGCAACCTTGCCAACTAATTCATTCTTTGTCTGGGTTGCATAAGGCTCAAGCGTTACTACGGCACTGACGGTTCCATTTGCTAAAGCCATACTCGATTGCGCATAGGGGACGTTGACAACGTGCACTTCATTTAAGTTTACACCGTTTAGTTCAAGGAGCCTGCCTAGAAAGAATTGTCCGCTTGTTCACACTGGAACGCCTATGTTTTTGCCCTTCAGGTCTGATATTGCATTTATGCCCATATCAGTTCGTGCTATTACAAATAGGTTGAAAGTCTTGCTAAAAGTCCCTATTGTCAAGATACCTTCATTTTGTAATGCTGCTTGCGCTAACACAAATTCAGCCGCCCCAGCTATGTTAACTTCACCGTTTAGGAGTCCTTGCACAGCGGCAAAGCCTGACGGATAGCTTTTCACAGTCACGTTTAAGCCGTACTTGGTGAAGTATTGCTGGTCATTGGCTATTGCAACTAAAGAGGTGGATTCAATTGGAAGAAATCCGACAGTGACTGATTCAATATTTTTTTCATAGGGCTTTTGAGAATTCAGGTAAACAAATGAGCTTAAGACAATCGCTATCACCAAGATAATTACAGCTATGATTATGAGATTTCGCTTTTTCAGCACTGCCATCCAATTTACCCTCAGAAATACAAAGCTTAACTACCCCTGATGGTCGAACGTATATATAATTATCTAAAAAACAGCTATTGAACTGGGCTTTTCATATATTGTTAGTTTAACTTGCATTTTTTCTTAATGTATAATTGTTACTGCCTCTGGCTTAACCGACAATAACCCGTCCAAGTAAACGTTATTCAGAAAGTTTGGAGGAGCGGTTGCGTTTGTCAGGTTGTTGCTTATGAGCCATCGGGATTCGTCTTCCAAGGCCACTATTAGGCTTTGGTCGAGTGAGAGCGAAATCTGCTGGTTATGCCATACCGCAGCCATGTATCCTTCGGAGTAATTTAATCCTGTTTTTATCATAGTTTCCGTTTTAGACGGGTTATTAACGTAATAGCTTTCTGCTTCTGCAAGAGATTCAACGAAACGCTTAACAACGTCTGGGTTCTGATTTACCCAGTTGTTATTTGCGACCTCAACTATGTAGAGTGCTTGGCTACTTTGCGGCGACCAGACAACAGCGTTATTGCCTAACTGTTCTTCTATGGCGTAGGCGTAAGGTTGCCAAATGACGACGGCGTCAATAGTTCCGTTCATCAATGATTCAATAGCGCCTGTTGGAGTTATGTTAACAATTGTTACGTTTTGAAGGCTTAAACCATTAAGTTCAAGGAATCGCCCAATGTAGAACTGGGAAATTGTACCTAGAGGAACTCCAATTGTTTTTCCTTTAAGATCGGATACATTTTGGATTCCATGGTCTTTTCTGGCGATAAGATCTTGGAGCTGGAATTTACCGATGCCCGCTAACGCGCTAATGTTTTCTCCCTTTAAGGCGTTAGTGACTAATGGAAACTCGGCTGTTGCAGCAATATCCAATTTTCCATTAAGAAGGTCGTTGACGGCAGCCATGCCTGAGGTGTAATTCATGACTGTTACGTTAAGTCCGTTTTCGGCGAAGTAGTTTCGTTGTTGAGCGATATAGACTAAGGTGTCGCATTCGAAGGATTGGGCATTGCCGATAACGACATTATTTGCCGTCTTTTTATGTGGTCTCTGGGAATTTAGGTAAACAAATGAACTTAGAAACAATGGCTATAACCAAAATGATAACGGCTATTATTACCAAATTTCTCCTTCTCAATATAGCCATCTTTAGGTCCTCAAATTGGTTAAATCCACTTAACAGTAAACATATTTATGACTTTCTAACATAAATGACAAAGAAAAAGTTAATTTCAGGTTTTGAGCAACATAAAAATGCTTAAATTAAGAATTACTTTCTGTCCATTTTGCTTTCTCCAAAAGAACCAAAAACAAACTTTGTACGCGCCCAATGCCAACCTTTTCGCGCAGCAACGTGATCTCCGTGCTCTTTTTCCAATCGTTTATTAATTCTTATGATCCGTGGCTAATTAGGTGCTATGAAATCTTGAATATTCAAAGCTAAATTGCTAAGTCAAAAGTAACAATCCAAGTGAGCCCGCTTCAAAGAGCAAGCACAGAATTTCTCGATAGACCTCGTCTTGTCAGTAACTCGCTGTGTAAGTGATTGGTCAAAATTGAAAGAACCTTTCAACCCGAAAAGATTGTCCGGAGAATAAACTTACTTCTTCAACCCATCCTACTTTTGTTTGAAGAGTTGCTGGTTGTTTGTATTGATAAAATCGATAAAGAACCCTCAAAAAAAAGAAAAAGTTAAAAAGTGAATTTTGTTGAGCTTCATTTTGAGACGTGATTTTTTGCTCGATAGGAACTTGAATACAAATTTTTCTGAAGCTCCAATTATCTTTTATTCTGAGGAGGCAAACGTACGATAAATGTTGTTCCATTTCCTTCAATACTTTCAAAGGTCACAGTCCCGTTTAACGCTTCAATCATCCGCTTAACAACAGCTAATCCTAGACCCTGCCCCTTAGATTTTGTCGTGAAGAATGGAGTAAATAGCTTCGACTTGACTTTTTCGGGGATACCCATTCCGGTATCTGAAACAGTGATAACTAAATCGGCTTCTTTCTGAAATGCCCTTAAGGTCAGTTTTCCTCCATTAGGCATAGCTTGAACTGCATTAGAAATAAGATTGCCAAGAGCACGCTTCAATATATTACGATCAACAAAGCTTATTTTAACTGAACCCTCGATCTCGCACGAAGTCTCGATATTTTCTGGCACCGTTATTTTTTGAATTAATTCACAACATAATTCTTTCAAATTAGTTTCTTGAGGTGAAGACTGAGTCGTCTTTGCATAGTCTTGCAGGTCAGCAACAATCTTGTTTATGTAATCAATGTTCTTCTCAATCTCTACAAGGTTCTCCTCCATAGCTTGCTTTCCTTCTTTTGGAGGCATTCCCTTTAGCTCTTCTCTAGCTAGATATAAGTCGCTAGTTATAGCCTGCAACGGATTGCGAATATCATGACCCACCATACCTGCAGTCTCACCTATCGCGGCGAGGCGCAGAGACTTTTCAAGGTTTTTTCTGTCATCAATATCAACAAAAGACAAAACAGCGCCATCTATCTTGTCTTCAAGAGTAATGTAAGGTCTCACTTGCAAATCATAGTAGTGCGCGTCTTCATCTTTTACTTCTCTAGTAACAGAATGAAGCTTCGAAATCACTTCTAAAATCATGTTTTCTAAATCTTCAACATTTATTCTTAGTTTGATGCTCGTAATGGGCAATCCAATCGCTGAAGGCAAAAGATTTAGGATTTTTTGAGCTGAAGGAGAAAACATTCTAATCTTGAGACCTTTATCAATAATCACAATTGCTGGACCTATGTTTCTATTCAAGTTGACTAAATCATCATTTAGATGCGATAGTGCTTCATTTCTGTTTTTTACTTCGTCATTTAGGGTTTTTAATTCTTCATTGCTAGACTGCAACTCTTCTTTCGCAGTCTCTAACTCTTCGTTTGTGCTCTGCAATTCTTCATTGCTTGATTGTGCCTCTTCCATAGTAGTTCTTAATTCTTCATTGGTTGCTTCTTGAGTTTCTATGATTTTCTGCAGAGAAAGTTTAGTGGACTCTAATTCCTCTCTGAGCTCTATAATTTGTCGATCTTTGGCATTTTCCTGACCTTGAGGAGTTGAAGCCAACTCCAGTGTCTTTCTTAGTAACGCGGCAGCTGTACTGATATCTTCCAATAAGACGAGAAAGAATGGCTCCTCAAACTGTTCAATATGTAATGGAATAACTTGAATATTGATTGTTTTGTGTTCTCCAGCAAAATTTAAGCGTATTGCGCTTTCCTTTATGGGTTTATTCTCTTTTTTTGCTCTATAAATCATTGTTTGAACTTCAGATTTCAACTCTTTTCGAGTTATCCTGGAAATATTGAAACTCGCTAGCCCAGATTCAGGCAAAACAAATGGCGCAATATTTCCTCGGAAAAGAAGGACATCTGAATTCGAATTAACTAGCAATGCGGCTGGGACATATTCCGTTACCAGCAAATGGTCAATTTCCTCCTTCAAAATCGCAAGGGCATCTTTCTTTTCACCTGTTTGAACTTCCCTCAGCTTTTGTTGATACCGCGGCGAAACTTGCAAACCAAAAGTAATGCCTGGTTGGGCTCTCTTTTTTGCATATATAGACGTCTTTTTTAAAGGCTCAAACAAGTTTGTAAATTTACCAATGCTCTCGGACTGCCCCAAAACCAAAAAGCCACCTATCTTTAATGCATAATGTAAAGTAGGCACAACTTTTTCGTGAAGGTAAGCGTCAAAGTAAATGAGCATGTTTACGGCAGCTGATTAGATCCATATTGGAGAACGGTGGGTCTGCAGTGATGTCTTGCCTTGGCGAAAACGCACATGTCTCGAATATTTTTTGCGATTTGATAGTTTCCATTTAAGCTTTTGAAGAACTGTTTTAGTTGTTTTTCTGGTACGTCAGTTTCTATGGTTTTTGGATAACTTCCTTGTCTTGCTTTTTCAATGTTTTTTTCGTTGACATCAGTTCCGAAAATTTGAACTTGAATATTTGTAAGGGAGTTTTCTTCGATATATTCTTGTATCGCAATTGCGAATGAATATGTCTTCTTCACCTGTTGAGCAGCCTGGAATCCAAATTCTAATAGGTTCTTTGGGAGAACGATTCTTTACGAGTTCAGGAAACACTTTTTCTTTCAAAGCAGCAAAAGTTTCGGGTTCCCTGAAGAAGCCTGTAACCCCAATTAACATATCATTGTATAATGCTTGCAACTCGTTTGGATGTGCCCGCAGAAACTCCATATAATCTGCAATTTTTTTAATATGATTAATTACCATTCGGCGGGCAACTCGTCGATTTACGACTGTTTCTTTATAATGCGAGAAATCTACATTGCAATTGGATTTTAGGATTGCAAATATTGAGTTTAAAGCTGTTTCTTTCTTTTGCTTTCCATCTTTTGTTATTTCTTCGTCTCTTGATGCTATTTCACTTCTAGCCAATTGCGGGTTGAGTGCGATTTTTTTTAGTTCTAAGGCTATCTTGTCTGGAGTTAGAATAAAATCTGCGGCTTCTGCTGAAATGGCACTTTGGGGCATGTCGCCATACTGTGCAGAATTTGGAGTTTGAGCGAAAGTGATTCCACCCTGTGCTTTGATGGCTTTTAGACCTTCGGTTCCGTCGGAGCCTGTTCCTGAGAGCACAATTCCTATGCTTTGATTTTTAGAGTTTTCAGCTAAAGAAATAAAAAAGGTATCGATTGGTTTTAACGACTTTATCTTTTGGTTAAGAATGAGTGTTTTGTTTTCCATGGTCATGGTTTTTCCTGGAGGAATAACGTAAACGTTGTCTGGTTCAACTGGCATTTTATTCTTGATGGCTTGGACCGGCATTTTAGTAAATCTTGAGAGAATATCGGTCAGCATACTTTCCTGACCAGCTGCCAAATGCTGGACAACGACAAACGACAAGCCAGTATTGACAGGTAAACATTCGAACAAAACTTTGAACGCTTCTAAGCCGCCTGCTGAAGCGCCTATTCCTACCGTGATGACCGATTGTTTTACTTTGGACATTTTGTGAACTCCATTCTACATAATTGTTTGCTTTCTCGCGTTTTTACAACAATGTAATGCTACAGAGAAGACATTGTTCAATTTGTCACAATTTGTTTAAGCCCTTGAATGTTAATTATTTACTGATTGACTATCTAGTACTTATGCTGTACGCATGAAAAAGAAAAAAGTACGCCCCTTTGTCTATTGATGAATTTACTATCTTGAAATCAACTTTATGAAAAGACATACCTCACAGAAGTTCATTATTCGACTCCCTCTTCTGTTCACCCAGATCGTTAGAACAAAACTGGGAAGTACCCCATATCGGAACCTCTCTCAGCAATATGTTAATAAACTCATCATTCTGCCCTATCGCAACCATGAATGATATGCTATATATTGTCGAATGGTCAGACAGACTCGTAACCCTTTGAATAAAAAATATCATTTACTTCCTCAAAACAAGACCATAGTGATATGGTTTTAAGTCAAGCATCTTTTCAAAAATAAACCCTACAGACTCAGCCCATGCCTTGCATTGTTCAGGTCTCGGACGAATATCCATTGGAGGACCTCTAGGTGTTGTTGGGTCATAGTTCCAGTGAATAATTCCAACCCTACCGCCAACCTTTAAAATTCGGTAAGCTTCCATTAGCAATGATTCAGGTTTTTCAAGATGGAGGATATTAAAAAGAAAAACATAGTCAACACTTCCATTCTTGAGCCCCGACCCTTCTGAAATGAAATCATGAGTAAACGCCTCAACATTGCAAAGGCTAAGCGCATCTGCTTTCAATTGTACTGCCTTAACCATTTCAGATTCAATGTCAAAAGCGTAGATTTTATCAGCAATTATTCTTGCCGCGGGAATAGTGAAAGTTCCATAGCCGCAGCCAAAATCCGCTACGTTCTCAACATTAGAATCTACACCCAACAGCTCGAGGACTTTGTTTGGGTCGAAAAACTCTGTCCACAACTCCTCTTCAGGCATGCCGCTATCTCGAATCTTCACGCCCTTCACCTGTCGACTTCTTGGAGTCATTTCCATATTAACCTTCGTGAAAAAGTAAACCAAACTGGTCCATCGTTTGCCCACTGACTAAGAGCCAAAGTTAACTTGAGTGAAAAATTATCCACAATTCTGCGTTATCTATTCTTTCTCTGGCAACATTTGTGCATTGGGGAGATAAACCGCTTTTTTACTAATCTCGGCACTACATAAGCCAGCGTGAGCTCGGCAATAATCTTCACATTCTTGCGCAGTCTTCCTGTCCGCGTATCCAAGCCCACATATATCACAGAGAAAAACAGTTTTGTCCCCAATCTTTTTCTCGCTAACCAAAAGCAACACTCCTTATCAAACAATCAATAAACAGCAACTAAAAATACCTTCACCATGATAGCCCATTTACATCAACCACTCCACTTTGATTTTAATTAGCTACGTAGAAGCATAATTGGCAAAATCGACAACGGACACGGGTTCAATCAAATCCTTGCCCTGAATATTAGCGGAAATAATAGAAAGAGCAGAATAAATTCTCTTCCAGAGGGGCGAATCTCGTGGGGTAAGCCAGTCCGACTCACACTTAACATATTTTTACTGGTGAATTGGGGCTAGGATCACCCAGCACCTAAGAATTGTTCTGATCATAGTAACAATTAATCGGCCCGAACCATTTAGGGCTGAGACACAGCGGCCTCACCAATCCATTTGCCCTTATTTATATAGAGTCTAAGAGAGTTTGTTAAGAAGAAAATTTTTTCAAACATTTTTTAGTAGATAGCTATGATTTCCCACAGTTTTTGTGAGATTGATTTTTAGGTATTTTGAATTCATAATGCATTTATTATGTCTTGATTAATTCTTTGAGTTGCAGTTGGTTTAATGAGACTACTCAATGAAAATGATACAGTTTTAGAGACTACTGATTTACCTATTTCGGCTGAAGTAAGGAGCAGTTCAAAAAACCAAGATACATCAGATTCAAAATATCAGGTGTTGGTAGAAAATTCACTTCAAGGAATAATGATCGCTCAGGGTATCCCTCTTCGCGTGATTTATGCCAATGAGTCTATGGGGAAAATATTGGGGTATTCTCTTGCAGAATTCATTTTTCTATCATCTTCAGAAGTAGTGGCACTTGTCTATCCTGAAGATCGAGCGATTTTCTTTAATCGTTTTAGGGATCGACTAGAAGGTAAGCAAGCGGAAAGCACATATGAGTTTCGGGCTGTCCGAAAAGACGGTTCAATAATTTGGTTGGAAGCCTTTGCAACATTAATAGAGTATAACGGACAACCTGCTGTTCAATCTATATTCTTAAATATCGATAAACGTAAAAAAGTTGAAGAAGCGCTTAGGAAGAGTGGTGAAGAATACAATTCTCTTTTCTCGAACATGATAGATGGTTTTGCATTTTGCCAAATGATATTTGACGCATCTGGAAAACCTGATGACTTTGTATATCTTCAAATTAATGAGGCATTTGAACGAATAACAGGTTTGAAAAAAGAGGAAGTTATCGGAAAAAAAGTAACTCTGGCAATACCCGGAATTAAAGAAGCAACTCCAGAACTTTTTGAAATTTACGGACGAGTAGCACTCACAAGGCAAAAAGAAAAATTTGAAATTTTCTTCAAACCCCTAAAAATTTGGTTAAATGTCTCAGTTTATTCACCTAGAAAAGGCTATTTTGCAGCAGTTTTCGAAGACATTACTGAACGCAAGAAAGCTGAAGAATCTGTCAAATTTCAAGCCGATTTGCTAAATCATGTGGGACAAGCCGTTATAATGGCAGACGGCAAGAAAATAATTCGCTTTTGGAATAAATCCGCTGAGAAACTTTATGGTTGGACACAAGAACAGGCATTAGGTCGTGACGTCAATGAACTATTAGGCGCCACCCCATCTGAGGAAGTAAATGAAGTAACAAAGAGATTAAAGGCCGGCGAGAGCTGGTCAAAAGAAGTCTTAGCAAACAATAAAGATGGCTCAGTTGTTCCAGTAATTTTGAATCGAACACCAATATACAATCAAGTTGGCGAATACCTTGGCGCTGCAAGTATATCTACAGACATATCCTTGCAAAAAACAACAGAAGCTGACTTAACATATTCCTTAACTTCCTTATCAAAAAGCCTTGACAAAATTCAGGAACTAAATGAAAAACTCCGAGTAATCAGTGGCTTAACCCGCCATGATGTTCGAAACAAGCTATCATCAGTAAATGGTTACGCCTATTTACTTAAGAGAAAATACGAGAATCAATTCGAGATCGCGGATGGCTTAAGTAAGATAGAGCAATCAGTTAAGGAAATTGTTGAAATTTTTGATTTTGCCAAATTGTATGAACAAATTGGTGTTGAAGAGCTTATTTACATCAATGTAGAGGAGCAAATGGATGAGGCAAAAACTCTTTTTTCCGGATCAATGCCAACTATAACAAATAAATGCCAGGGATTAACAGTGCTAGCGGATTCTTTTCTTAGGCAGATGTTTTACAATTTTATCGATAACACCAGAAAATATGGCAAAAAAACTAAAAACATTAGAGTTTACTTCGAATTAGAAAGTCAAAACCAACTAAAGCTAATTTACGAAGATGACGGGATAGGTGTGCCGTTTGAGAATAAGGAGAGTCTGTTTAAGGAGGGGTTCAGCACGGGAGGCAGCACTGGTTTTGGGTTGTTCTTGACGAAAAAAATGATAGATGTATACGGATGGTCAATCCAAGAGGTGGGTGAACCGGGCAAAGGAGTCAAATTTGTGATAACGATTCCAAAACTAAACAAAGACGAAATCACAAACTTTCAAATAAACCTCGATTTCGAAAGATGCGAACCTAAAAAGACTGTGCAGAAACAATTGAATATTCGCACATCAAATGAAGTTAAAACTTAAAACAACATTCAAAAAATTAAGACACATTTATGGAATTCTACGGCTTCCGCTAACTCAGGAAAATGTAGCGAAAAAATAGAAAAAGAAGCTAAACTTTTCTTTTTCAAAACTTTAGCGATCAGTACATGAGAAGCACGGGTCTAAACTGGCTAGATTCGCTGGAACGTCAGCTATGTTTTCATCAACAATTGTGTTAAGGAAGGCGGGCAAATTAGCAAAAGTAGGTGTTCGCACTTTAACTCTTTCAGGCATTGCGGTACCGTTGCTCTTAATGTAGTAGAACAATTCGCCTCTCGGTGCTTCAAGACGATGTATCGTTTCACCTTCGGGTACAGAACGGGGTAATTGAATACGGAATGGTCCCGTGGGAGGATGGTCTAGTGCATACTCAATTATGTTGATGCTTTCTTCCACTTCATCCATGCGAACGTTCATTCTTGCCCAAGTATCTCCTTCAGTGTAAACTATCTTTTTGAAGGGAATTTCTCCGTAGGCTTCATATGGCGCGTCTTTGCGGACATCGATATCATATCCCGATGCCCTTGCTACCGGACCAACGCAGCATTGTTTTACTGCCTCTTCTTTGGAAAGTACTCCTACGTCTATCATACGAAGTCTCAGGGAAGGCTCATTTGCATAGATTTGTCTATAGAACGGAAGCTTCTTTCTCAAATCCGCCATTACTGCCTTGATTTTAGGGATATCAGCTTCTCTGATATCACGTCTTACGCCGCCTATACTCATTAATGATGCATAAACACGATTTCCACCTGTTAGTTCAATTAAATCCATTATTGGTTCACGGTCTCTTCAAAAATACTGAAATAACGTTTCGAAGCCAATTTCTAATGCCGTATGGCCTAAACTTAGCAGGTGGCTGTGCAGTCTGTTAAGTTCTAAAGTGATTACTCGCAGGTATTTGGCTCGCTCTGGAGCTTCGGTCTTCAATAATTTCTCCACCGTAGCTACAAAACCGTAAGCGTGGCAAGCGTTGCATATGCCACATATTCGTTCTACCAAGTAAACGTCCTGAAGGTATGTTCGGGACTCAGTGGCTTTTTCGATACCTCGATGCACATATCCTAATCGGGGTTCAATACTTCTTACCGTCTCACCCTCAGTTATAACAGTAAACTTTTCTGGTTCACACAACGCTGGATGCTGCGGACCTATAATTACGTTGACTAGCCGTTCGTTCTCATTTAATTTGTTCACGTTATGCGGAGAAGGGTTAAGCTTAACCTCGTTTGCCTTAACATCTTTCCTTAAAGGAAAAATATTCTCAGGCCAATTCTCAGAAAGCAAAAGCCTACCTGGACTCGGATGACCCTCAAAAGTAACTCTCAGCAAATCTGCAACTTCTCTTTCATGAAAAGTAGCACCAGGAATTAAATCTGTAATAGTAATAACACTAGGATTTTCTTTGGGAACATCCGAACGAACGGTGACAAATCCATCTGAAAGGCGAACGTGATAAAGAACGCCTATGTTTGCGCCAAGGTCTAAGCCGGTAATTGCAGTAAGAGCTGTTTTTTTATCCACATCCATCATGGCTTTTATTGCATCTTTGTGCTTGCCTGAACCCACGTGAAGGGTTACCATGCCAAGTACTCCTTTTTGGATTAGATATTGGCTGCCTTGCAGGCTCTTTTCAAGAACTTCAACGATATCTATTTTATTTTCCATTATCATGCCCTTTTTATTGTGTCCACAGCTACGGGCCAAAACTGAATATCTGCAATTTTCAATACGTCAAGAATTTTCTCGTTAACGTCTAGAACTGCTATTTCGCAACCGCCACAGCTTGCAGCCCAGCAAAAGGCTATTTTCAACTTTTGGCTCATACTTTCCAGTTATTGGAATAGCTTTCTTGTGTTAAAGATTTTTTGCTTAACGCTAGCTTGTTTGACATGTTAAAGTGCGAAAAAGCAAAAAGTAAGGATTTGCATATCAATAAAAAAGAAATTCAACGATCGATTTCGTATGAAATGAGGAACCAGAACGATGAATTGCCCGTCATGTAGCAAGGAAGGACAAAAAGTAGCTAATGAAACCGTAAAAACATTGTCATAGCCAAATGTCAGGGCAAGATTGTAGAAAAGGGCTACTTTATTTGTCTAAACCCGGACTGTGACGTGGCATACTATAATTCCGAATCAATTTTTGAAAAATCAGCATTAAACAAACCTTTATGGTACAAGAAAAACGCAAATCCCAAGTATGCATGTTACTGCAGAGAGATTACCCAAGAAGAAGTCAGCAAAACAATCATGGAAACAGAACTAACAAAAGCAGATGATATTATGCTTCATTTACGTGGAACTGTAAAGAGTAACTGTAAAATTAACAATCCAACGGGACATTGCTGTCATCCTGCATTCAACCAGATGGTCAAGAACGCCCTCGAAACCAAAGCAGTAAAGAACCAAAGAAATATAACTGACCTGTAACGAAGCTTGATCACAAAAATACTAACTTAACACACAAAAAATAGAATTAATAAAATCAAATTGAAAAAAGAACAAATAAAGGAAATTACGCTGCAAAGCCTATAACGTGGGAACGATTCTTTAGAGGAGTTCAGTGGTCAAAAATGGATGTACTGACGATAATACTGATTGCAGTAGGTTTAGCAATGGATGCTTTTGCAGTTTCAATAGCAAAAGGAATAGTCGTAAAAAGCCACAAAAGAAGGACTGCTTTGCTATTAGGACTATTTTTCGGCGGGTTCCAAATGCTGATGCCTGCAATTGGATGGCTTGTAGGCTTAAGTTTCAAAGAAATAATTATGGGTATTGACCATTGGATTGCGTTCGGGCTACTCGCTTTCATAGGCTCAAAAATGATTTATGACTCAACAAAAAAAGAAAAGATTGACACAGAAGAAAACCTCAAATTACACGTAATATTGACCTTGGCAATTGCTACAAGTATTGATGCCTTAATGGTGGGACTAAGCTTTGCTTTCCTTAAAACATCGATACTCGAGCCAATCTTGATAATTGGGTTAGTAACCTTTTCACTCTCATTCACAGGGTTCTTCTTTGGATGTGGGTTAGGCCGAGTATTCGGAAATAGGATTAAGGTTGTTGGAGGGCTTATTCTAATAGGAATTGGTTTGAGAATACTTCTGGATCATTTACTTTCCACATCGTTTGTTTTAATAAACGCGTAATCTTTCAAAGGCTGAGGAGCAAATCTGTGAAGTACATCAGAAGAATCCCGATTAGTAAGCCTGCGATAGTGCTTTTGGATGATTGTGCTCTTCTCAAAAGTTCCACAACTACGTAAAGTAGAGCTCCTGCTGCTATTGAAAAGAAAAGAGCACCTGCAAAGTCCGAATAAAACATCGATCCTATCACGCTTCCAACTACTGTAGGAAAACCTGCAAGAAATCCCATTAGGAGAAGTTCTCTTAGATGGACTGGAATATCTGAGACTGGTCCTGAAATGGCAATCCCTTCGGTTCCATTGTGAAGTGCAAAACCTACGACTAATAATGTGGTCAATGCAAGCTGCCCGGCAGCATAAGAGGCTCCAAGTGCGAGACCCTCGCCAAGGTTGTGCATACCTATTGCAAAAGAAATTATGTAGACGGTTAAAGATTTTGAAGTAATATTTGAGGTGTTAGAAGGGTCTTTTGTTGAATGTCTTCTGGTGGATACAAGAAAGGGAACAAGAGCACCAATAATCAAGCCTGCAGCAAAAAGAAGCGACCCAAAATTAACTAGTTTTGACAAGTCGACGCCTTCTCCTGTGACATCAGCAAAAAGGAATAGTAGTATACCGATTGAGAAGCTTAAAAGCAAATTTCTCTTAGAACTAGAAAGTCTCCTGAACAGTGGAACTGGAAGAAGCCCAAGATACACTGGAACCAGACCAGCAACGATTCCCAACGTAATAGAATATAAAACGTCTACCACTATTGTCCCTTCTGATATTCATTAAGAAAAACTGTAGTAAATTCACTTATAACGCTTTAAATTCTTTTCTCGCAAAAATTAGCGAATAAACATACTTTTATTGTACTCTCCACTCAGATTTTGGAAGGTCCTTTGTACTGTCCTAAGTCCTGTTTTAGTGCAATGTTCCCATGCAGTTTACACACTTAAACACATATGCTTATAAGCGCGTATGCACATATATGGTTATGTTAATAAGCGAACTCGAAGGGATAAAATATGGCTGCTCGCTTATTCCAAACCAAAAACAAGTGACTAAAATTGGGCCGCATCAACGTTGAAATTTCAGACGAACTAGAAAAACAGCTCAGACTAAAAACCGTAGAAAGATTCGGAGGAAAAAAAGGCGACTTATCCAAAGCTCTCCAAGAAGCAGTCAAAACATGGATCAAAAAATGAAGCCGTCCCTCTTCAAATCCCAATAACTACCTTATAAGAAGCCTAGGTAAAAGGCAAGGGAAACCAGTTAGCCTGGAACTCCTCGAATGAGGATTATGGGCAATCTAACTGCAAAAACCCTTTTTAGAATGTCTTCCAAGCAAGCAAAGACAAATCGCTTTTAGCTGTTACCTTTCGTTTCATTATTGGCAGATTCGCTTTCGTTTCTTAATTCTCGTTTCAGATAAGCAACTACTTCAAAACTTTGATTAATTTGAAGCGCAACGATAGAAACCAATTCCCACCCATCTAAACCATATTTATTTAACAACTCTTCTTGCGTTTTGACGCCAGCATCCTGAATGCCTTTTACTAGAGCAATTGAGACATATTCCCATTTTGTCATGTTTTAACCTCTAACCTCATTTTTTTTTCTGTAGAACTGAATTAGTCAAGTAGTATTTTTCTTTTGAGGTTAATTTGGTTTAAGATTCAAAAGACTTCAGAACCTTGAAAAGTGTTGTTTGGATAGCTTTTTGCATTCTCCGGTCAAAAAAAAGTTCACATTATAGCCCATACGAGTACTCTGTTCCGGTAAAAGATTTTCGCGAATTGGAGCCTTTAGAGTAAGTCAAATCAAAATATTCGTTATTTATTTTATAGATTCTGATGATAAGAGAAAACCCGTCAAGCTTTTCTCGGTCTATACCCCAAAATTTGGAAGTCCGTAGGCGTACCTCAATCCATAAGGTTCCAAACACATTTCAAAGTTTGAATCAGCCGGTAGGATATTTAACTCGGGCCACTTTGAAAACATGCTGGCATTTATTGCATGTGTAATGCTTCAATGAGAAGAACGGGTTTTCTACTTCTTTTTGGAGCTGAGCAAATTCTGTTCTGCATCTAGGGCACTTAACCATATTTGGCGCACTTTCTATGTGCGTTACATCGTACGATAAAAGTCTTGTGTGACGTTAATGTCGATGTTAACGTCAATAAACCGAAACCCAACTTGATAAACGGAGCAATGTGGAAGAAGGTCATTTACTAATTGGGCGGGCAGGATAAGTCAAATCAGAAATTATTTTTTGAATTTTCTAAGTTCTGAGGATAAGCTAATGTCATCTGTCTAACAGTCAAATTAGCCAAATTTACTACCACGATAATGTAGCGCTCTTTGAATATTGGCTATTGAGCTTTCTGAATAATTTGAATTCACCGAAATCGCAGGCATCCAAAAAGCAACTTGAACTATCATGGCTTTCATAAAAAGAAACCGAAAACCAAACTCATGGCACAGGAACAGAATCCCCAACATTCACCTACACTCACACTGCCCAAGATAGAAACCAACATAGCAGTCTAAACCAGCTCCCAACCCGCAAACTACAACTCCAAAACCCTCAACCGCCTACCCCCTCACACTTATTCTGAACCCAACTCTCAACACACCTATCTACACACCAAACTTGGCCCAACGCTTAAAGTTGCTGCGCCATTTCAAGTCAAAAACCCTACCAAACACGACAAAACACCTCCAAAACAGGCCAAAACACGCCAAAAAACGACAAAATAGGGAACCGCAAAAACCCCAAAAACAACCCCTTAACCAAAAACCACCCCAAACAAGCCATATCCAACACCCCAAAACCCCATTTACAACAGACACATTCATCATAAATTGGAACAATCCGCCAAATTTTACCAAACAAAACATAACATTTCACACATCAAACCACACTTTTTGTCACACGCAAAAACCCAAAAAAACACGTTCACCCAACCAAACCTTCAAAAGGGCAAATCAAGCCCTCTTGTTGCATCACAAACAGGTAAACAAAACCAAACCCCAAAGACTAACGTGCAATTCTAACACAAAGAAAACAAAAAGAATCTTACAGATGATATCCGCCCTATTTTTTATTCAAATCTCAAGCCCCTCACCAGACCCCTTCTGAACTGTTTAGAAACTTTCTATAATTGCAGCAACTTATTGTGGTTACGCATTTGTTTTGGGGTGATTGTGGGAAAACCTTCTAATTCGAGAGGCATTTTCCAATATGGAAAACGCAGCAAAGTCTTTGGGGTTTGGCTCAATTGTCAAGAAACCTATTCGGTTCACTAAACAAATTCATAGTTAAACGTCATCGTTGGATAATTATCGCTTGGGTTATTGCTTTAGTTATTTCGTTAAGTTTGGTTCCTAGTTTCTTCTCAGCCGTTTCCTACAACCTTGTAGGCGGCTTTGCCGCACCTTCAAACAGCCAATCTGAAAAAGCCTCCGAAATAATGGATGCGCAGTTTCCAAATCACTCAAACCAAAGCTCCAGCAGCATCCTTATTGTAATTCAAGGCACACAACCATATTCCGACGCCTTAAAGAAAGCCATACTTGATCTAAACCAAACAATCACTCAAGACTCAAGCATCGTGAATTTTACAGGTATTTCAAGCCTCTATTCCACTGAGTACAGTTTACTTAATTCTTCTCTTCCAAGCATAATCCCACAAGTAAACGCCTTAGCATCAAATATCAGCTACATAAACACAGGCATCTACACGTTAGCGCAAAACTTGTCCTCACTGAGCACAAACCTATTCCAAACCATCGAGGGAATCAACCAAACCGCCCAGTTGGTCTATGGAATCCCCACGGTTTTTGTGGGTGCTTGGCAAGAAATAACCAGTCAAGGAGTATCTGACCCATACAATGCAAATCTCCAAGCCAACACAACCACATATCAAATTACAAACAATTTTGGAGGCGACCCAAACTCCATTGGATACTACACAGCGTTCTTTAACGTTTGGAACTCCAGCTTCCTTAATCTGCCAAGCAACTCCAGCTCTGTTCTTGACAGAGAAACCTTAGCCATAAACCAGTCAGTCGCCCTGTTCTTGAGCTCTCCACAAATAGACAACCAAACCCAACAAATAGTAACCCTTGTCGCTTCAGGCCTTAACCCAACAAGCTGGAGCCAAAGCGACACCATAACAAATCTTGCAACTTCAACGCTGGCAGCAAACATCCCCAAAGACCTATCCAGCCAACTAGGTACATCACCCCAAACACTAATCAATCAACTATACAGCTACGGTTCTTCACCCTCAAACACAACAATTCTAAATTACGCAATAACATTAACAGAAAACTCCATGGGAAACCTAACTGCCACAGACGTAGGTTTTTCACCAACCCAACTAGTAAATGAAACCGCCAACTTGGGAGCATCACCAAATTTCGCTCAACAATGGACGTTAGCTTCAGAATTTATCGCAAACGCAACCCAAACCGCATTTATGGGGTCTCCACTTTTCTCCATCAACAGCACTGCTCTGGCTAACTTTCTTTCGAGCCTACCACAAAACGCATCATCAACAGAGATTGATGGAGCAATCTCAAACACAATCACAAACCAAAGCTACGCAAACTTCCCCTATCAACCAACCAGCGCGATAACCAAAAACTTTGTTGGTTCCGACAACAAAACTGTACTCATCATTTTGGGCTTCTCCTCAGAACCCGACGCTAAATCAATTGCCCAAGTAAAGTTAGCTATAGACAACTCAGCGCTCAAGAACCTCGGCACTGCTTACATAACTGGATCGCCCATTCTAGGGCGAGACATCGAAAACGCCTTCATACCCGCACTTGAAGTTACTGTGGGACCAGCAATTGGGATTTCGTTGTTGATTGTTGGACTCTTGTTTTTAGCACCCTTAGCTGCACTCATCCCACTAGTGATAGGAGGTTTTTCAACCGTTATTTCCCTCGCCTCTATCTATTTTGGAATAGTGATTGTGGGCAAAGGCAGCATAACCTTCCTAACTCCCACACTAACCATTTTGCTATTGCTAGGACTGGCAGTTGATTACGCGGTTTTGCAGCTAAGACGAACAAAAGAAGAAAGACAACAAGGAAAATCCATAGAAGAAAGTGTGGGACTCTCAGTGCGGTGGGCTGGACAAGCGGTTCTGACAGCAGGAATCACCGTTATTGTAGCCTACATCGTGATGGCCGTAGTAAACGTACCTATCTTCAGCGACGTAGGAACAGCCATAGCCATAAGCGTCTCCATCCTGCTTGCCGCCTCACTAACACTCCTGCCTGCCCTTGAAATTTCGTTGAAAGACAAAATCTTCTGGCCAGGACTAAACAAAAACAAAAATAACACATCCAAAACCCCGCGCTTAAGAACCCTCGCAAAAAACATCTTAAAACGGAAAAAGGTAATAGTCATCTTAATCAGTGCACTTGCTTTAGGAGCCTTCTACGTTGAATACACAACACCAACTGGCTCAGATTTCCTCAAACTTATCCCCAACTTCCAAAGCAACCAAGGCTTAACCGTCATCTCTAACAGTTTTGGCAGCGCCTTCACAAGCCCAACTACAATAGTTATAACGACTCCCACTCAGATCGTTTACGCCGACAACCAATTTAACCAAACCCTAATGGATCAACTTGAATTAATCACTAACACAGTCGCTAATTCACCGGGTGTTGTTAGTGTGGCCAGTCCAACAAGACCATACGGGTCCACGTTCAACTACGCCGAACTATCTATCATGTCAGATATTCTTCAACCACAATATGAGAGCCAAATTCTCTCCATGATAGGTAAAGATAACAAAACGGCTCAGGTCACAATAGGTCTTTCAAAGGAATCACAAAGCCAAGCAGCAATGACAACATTGAAGCAAATAGAGAAAAACGTTAACGCACTCCCACTCATTAATGACGTCGATGTTACTTTCGGTGGAGAAACACAATCCTCAATCGATAGCCAAGCCTTTATGGCTAATCTGCTTCCCGAAGTCGTTATAATCCTCGCCATCGCAGTATACATAATTCTTTTCATCCAACTCCGTTCAGCCTTCACACCTCTACGACTCATTTTCACAATACTATGCAGCGTCGCCTTTGCTTTAGCTATACTTGCCGCTATTTTCTATTACGGCAGCAACCTGCCAATCCTCGACTTCGCACCCCTCTTCGTAGTAGTAACTATGCTTGGCGTAGGAATAGACTATGACATATTTTTTGTCACCCGAATACGTGAAGAAGCCCTCAAAGGCAACAGTGACGACGAAGCCATAAAAACAGCCATAGAAAAAGTGTGGGTAACTATACTTGGGCTTGGGCTGGTTCTCTCAACAGTATTTGCATCCTTGATAATAACTGGAATAGCCATTCTGCAGGAAATCGCTTTAGCTGTATCAGCCGCCATCATTATCGATGTTCTTGTGGTTATCCTCTTTTTTGTGCCGTCCTTGATGGGACTTGCGCAGAAACTAAACTGGTGGCCACATAAATCCTCAAAAATTCCTCAAACCCCAAAAGACAAAAACGAAAACAAATAGCAAACTAAAAGAAAAAGAAAAACTCTGCACCACTACTTCTTCTTCTTCTATCCAACACAAAGAAATTTTTGGCCCCCGGTTAACTCACATAAGGAAAGAAGCAAACTTTTACTTCGTAGTCCATTCTTTTTTTTCAGAAGTACGTTGCTGTAAGTTGGTTCCGACCAAAACCGAATTTAAAGAAGAAAAAAAATTTTCTTCTTCTCATCGGTCGCGGAAATTTAGCGGGCAGAACAACATCGGAAGAGTTCAGTGTTGTTCTACTGACTCAAATAAACTTAATAGTTGAACGAAAGAAAATAAAAACAAAAAATGAGCTTGGAGAATTCCTTTTATTAGTTAAGGAACAACTTCTGCGTCTGCACAGCCGCTAATCAGGTTTGTTATTTTTATTTTTACGTGTTCATTGGCTTTTGCGTTTTTGATAAACACTGGAAAACCTTTGATTTTAGCGACGCCTTCACCGTTGGGACTCATATCTATAACGTCCACTTCAAATTCTTCTCCAATTTCCATGGGGTACTCAATACCTCTTCCGCGGTTTTTGGCGTTTCTTGGGGCTCTTTTTTTAGGGCTAAAAGCGCATCATCCTCTTTTCAGATTAATAATGTGTTCCTAAGCATAAGGGTTTTGTTACCCATTTAATTTATTGACGGTTTTTGCTAGTTTTTAGCGTTTCTATAGCATTCTCTGCCCATTGATGGTCTGTCCAAAATGCTCTGCCCACCGCAACCAAATCCACCTTGTCCTCTCGAACTAGCTTATCCGCAAATTCTGCCTCTCTGATTCCACCTACTCCGATAACTGGAACGTTGACTGCTTTCTTGATCACTTGTGCCTGAGGAACAAAGTAGCCTTTAACTTGCCTTAACTGCCTTGGTTCACTCCCACACATACCACCAGAAACGTCTATTATATCAACTCCCAAAGCCTCAAGTCTTTTAGCAAAAATAACTGAATCTTCAATGTGGGTTCCATACGGAGCTAAATCATCCGAGCCTAACCTGTAGAGCAAAAGTCTACGGCCAAGGTGCTCACGCACCTTTTCGGCGACCAATAAAGGAAAACGCATCCGTTTCTCTAATGAACCTCCAAACTCATCTTCACGTCTATTAAAAAGTGGCGAATAGAACTGGTTTAACAGGTAACCGTGGGCTCCATGCAATTCAACACCGTCAAACCCAGCCTTAACCGCACGTTCAGCCGCCAAAGCAAACTCTTCAACTATTACGTAAATTTCACTCGAATCTAAAACGCGGCTTTTTTCCCTCGGCGAAGGGCCAACAGGTATGGCACCGATGACTCTTTTATTCGTAACCGCGCCAGCGTGGGAAATCTGTACAACCGCAGGAGCACCAACCTCATGAATGGCATTGGCGAGCTTCTCAAAACCACCAATTAAAGAGTCATCGTGGATTGCAAGTTGTTTGGGTCCAATCTTACCCATTGGAGAAACGTAGGAGTGCTCAACAATCGGTAAGCCTGAATGGGCTGAGCGTCGAACATAAAAATTGATTAACCTTTTTGTTACCTCGCCTTCAAAACTTGCCCGTCCCGTTTGCATAGGCGGCAACACAATTCGGTTTCTAAGAGTGTAAGTCTTCACTTTCAAAGGCGAAATTAATTCCGGCAAACCCAACACCGATGCGATAAATGGGTAAAGTGGAATTATAAGAACATACCATTATAAAATTACCAAAAATACCGTTTGGGTAATGGTCTGAGAAGAAATTTTTTATACTTCATAAAGTTCTCTGTCTAGTGGAAACGTATAGTTTCTGGTTTCTGGAACTCAAAGTAAATTGAAGGATTCTTTATGGATATAAAAGATAAATTTGCAATTGTTACTGGAGCATCTTCGGGGATAGGGCTATCGACTGCCCAATTGCTCTCTAAAATGGGCGCTAAAGTAGCGCTTGTTTCACGTTCAAAAGAAAAATTAGAAAAACTCTCAAACGAAATTCCCAACTCCATCGCGGTTCAAGCTGACATGTCAAAGATTTTTGAAGTTAAACTCATGGTTAAGGAAGTTATGGACCGATTTGGCAACATCGACATTCTTGTTAATAATGCAGGTGTTGGATACGACGCTTTTGCGGAGAAAATTGATGTTGACACGTACCACTATATTTTCGATCTCGACTTAGTTGGACCGCTCGAAGCCATGCAACAAGTCATCCCGATCATGCGTAAACATGGAGGAGGCACAATCATCAACATAAGCTCAGCAGTGGCCCTTATGACTCTACCCAACAATGCACCGTATGCTTCGATAAAACGCGCTTTAGCAGTTCTAAGTTTAACCGCCAGAGAGGAACTAAAAAATGACAAAATAACTGTCAGCGTAGTCTACCCCTACATAACACTAACTAATTTTGAGCGAAATACCATCCGAGACGTCCCAGTTCCCGAAGCTGAGTTAGAACCTCATGGACCTTTTCCACCAGACTCCGCGGATTATGCAGCACAGAAGATTATTGATGGCATAGAAAGTGGGGAAGCGGAAATTTTTGCTCATGATTGGCTAAAAAATAGGGTTGGGGAAATCCACAGTAGAAAACATTAAGCATATTTTCCAACGATTTCCCTGATTATATTCATATTTCGCGTTGATGCTTTCACCTTTAGTTTTGCTTCCAAAAAAGAATTTGGCAATGCGCCTTCTCCGCCGCCATGGGTTACGCTAAAAACTTCGGTGTCCTTGGCCGAAAGTATTTGTGCGGTGGATTTGGGGATCGTGAGTGGAATTGTCAAAGGAAATAGTGAAAATTGTGCTGGCAGAAATTTTACAAGGCAGCTTGTGCCTTCTGCAGTTTGTCCCTTGAATGGATCTATATCGAGAATGCGTTTGAGTTGAGGAATTGTGCGCACAAAAACAGCAACATCATACCCCAGGGCGTCACGGAGTTTTTCTTCGATTTTACTCTTAATTTCTTGAGGATTCGCTATATCAGTTTCGAAAATTACGTTGCCGCTCTGCTTGTAGGTAGAAACGTTTTGGAATCCAATCGAAGAAAAAGCTTCCTTGAGTTTCTCTTTGCTAACGATGTGTCCGCCAACGTTGATTCCCCTCAGTAAAGCTACAAACCTCAACATAAGAAGCTGTGACACAGGGCATTCTAATAAAATTTTGTTTGCTGTAAACTTGCAGCCAATTTGGATTCTAATAATATATTATTGCGGAAACCTATTGGGAAGGAATGCAGGTATTGGCAGGTTCTTTGACAATCAACTATTAAAGTAGAAGAACCAGATGCCTGCTTTTGTTTGTTGTTGCCTCAGTACAGTCACGTATGTTAATACAGCAATTACTGATGTTCTTTTAGGTGAGGTGAATATTTTTCCAGAAAAAAGCAAGAAAGGCGAATTTGTTATAGACCAGAGGAAAAAGAAACGAGAAATCATCCAGGAAGGCAAAAACCAGGTGGATATTCCACAAGAAGTTGGAGATGAAGAAAAGAAGGCTTTAGAGCAAACAGGAGACGATGCAACTTCAGGATGGTAAATAATTCGTTTCAACACGACTCTTTTTTTTCTTTTAACACTATTCGAGCTAATAGCTTCTGTTTCGTTTAAAATAACGCCAATTTAGCTACTTTTATTTCAAAAACGTAAATCTTTTATTGCCATCGACTCCATTAAATCAATGAGGTAATTGCTTGGAAGAAGCCATAATTGAAATTGGGGAAGTAACTCATCTTTTCCCGAAAATTAATGTTGCAATAATAAGATTAACATTGCCTCTATACGTCAGAGATCGCATCCTCATTAAAGGGCCCTTAACAGATTTTGAACAAACTGTCCAGTCAATGCAAATTGACCGCAAAGATATCCAAAGGGCAGAAGGCGGACAAAACATAGGATTAAAATTGGAGCAATTAGCAAGAGAAAAAGACGTCGTATACAAGAAACTCTAAGTAAAATTCGAAAACGCGATCGGTAATTTACTTAATTCCACATTATTTTATTCTAGCAATCTATTATTGCAATTAGCTAAGAAAAACAGATCGCTTTTTCCGCATCAATTTGGACAAGACTTATAGGTTTGCTGTGCTAAGATTGGTTGGTTTTCAGAAATGTACATATACGAAATTTTTAGAGAAGAAGACGAAGAAGAAGATTGCGAAGACTGCGATTGCGAAGACTGCGAGGATGAAGAGTAAACTTCTCCCAACATCTTTTTTTTCCAATATTGTTTTGTTTAACTTGGTAAATATAGGCTATTAATTGAACAATAAAAGAAAGTAAAATTTGTCTTTATGCAGTAGTTAACAAACTAGGTTGTTTTTTTATTGCTCTCATAGCAAAAACAAAATATATTCTGATTGTTGGTACCAATTTGTAACCACAATTCTTTATGTATTTTGTGAAGCTAATGTTTTGTAAGATTGGTTATTCTGAATGGATTTAGATGAAGCAATAGAATTTCTTAAGAAATTTCCCTTCTGTCACCCCAAAGTATTCAAAGGTTTTGTTGAATGGGGTATTTGTGATACTGACACAGACGGTTACGTAGTTTTAACGGATGCATTTTTGGCTAATGAACCATATTCCAACCAACTGCACGATTACGTTAAAAGTCATAATTTGAGAATAAATAACCAGAATGATTGTTTGATGATTCATTCGCGCTTCTAAGGTCTTGGGCTATAAAAAACCACTGTCGCAAGTTAGATTTGAGTATCATTCTGAAATTGAGGGGAATAAATTGTTTAGGAAAAGAAATCGATATAATGGATAATTTCCAAAAGCTAAGGTATAATTTCGCAGCCGTTGTACTTGAGGTAATCGAAATCTTCAAGCCTAATTTTTTGGTTTTCTATTAGTTGCTGGATTCTTGGAACCTCACTTTTCACAGACTCGACTAGTTGCTCAACGGTGTAGCAAACCTTGCTGTATGCTTCATCCGTCCATCTTTTTGTTATGTTTGTGTATAAGCATCTGCCGCCACAAATGTTGAGGATAGTGCATTGGCTACAGGGTTTTTCGTTAACAAACAGCTTCTTTAACTTAAGTGGATCAGAATCTTTAATGTGCCCCAAATAGTATTTTTTCATGCCCCACATCGTTGGACAAGGCATAATATAACCATCCGTTTGGATGGCGTAATTTATCCAGCCACCTCCACAACGCATGAGACAGTTCTTCTCTTCATGCAAAAGCGACCCTGCAATACCCAGTAACGGATAAAGCTTCAGCGCCACGCCCTTTTCCTGCATTTGATCCACCCAGAACCGCGCGAGTTCTCGAACGCCTGGGATATAGTTAGTTTTTGTCCATTCTTCAAAGTTCCGTCTTTGATAATCGTTTCCCCAAAAACCGGCGTTAAGCTGCCAATGTATTGACGAAAACGAAAATTCTTCGTTATCCAGTAGCCATCGGACTTGTTTGTTGATGTCGGTTTGCTCCATTATTGTCATGCGAGCGATTAATTCGCCTGCGAAACCGTTTTTCTTTATTAGTTTTAGGTTATCGATGACTTTGCGGAAAGTGCCCACTCCACGGTAATAGTCTGTTAAGGCTTCTTCTCCATCTATGGAAACGAGGATTGTGTGGAAGCGATTAACGTACTTGGGCTCCAACTTGTCAAGAAGCAAGCCGTTGGTTTGAATCATAAAATGTTTTGGTTCAACTTTATCCATGATTTGCCGGAGTTTATCTATGCCCAGTAAGGGTTCGCCGCCGTAGAAAGTTAAAACGCATTCGGGGTCTTTACTGCAAAATTCTTTGAGTAATTCCAAATCATAGTTTAGTTTTCGAGGTAAATCGTAATCTACTTCGATGTCGTCGCCGAATTCTTCGTCGAAATCGTCTAGGCTCTCGCCAAAGCAGTATTTGCATTGCAGGTTACAATCACTTGTGAGTAGGACATGAAAGAACATGGTTAATAGTGGATAAGTCGGGTTTAATAGGATTTTTCCTCTACCATAAGGCTCCTCATATCAAAAACTTTCAAAATGCACTTGGTCAGAAGTGTAAATTTAAGAAGTTTATGCTTCGATATATTCTTTTTTTCAGAATTTTGTTTATAAGAGTAATCATAAATCACTTTTTAACAAATACATCTTAATTATTTGGTGCGGGCTTTGGTAGGTCTTTCTAAAAATCAAAAACGACTTGTGGAAATGCTAAAGATAAAGCCTGACATGACAACCAAGGAACTTGCCGAAATGATTTTTGGGAAAATTATAGATTACAAATCAAAAGAATACGCTTCTGTCTATCGAAGCTTAATTTCCTTGGAAAAACAGGGTTGCATTAAAAGAGTACAGGTTCAACTTCGCTGGCAAACGACTAACTAAAAAGGTATTTGCACTGTAAATTGCAGTTAGACACCGTTAATACACTGAAGAAAATATTTAGCTAAAGAATGAGTGTTGCTTAATAGTATTTTTCAGCGAGTTTTCTTGCTTCAACTTCTTCAGGAGTTTCTTCCGCTTCATTTTCTTCTTGATCTTTTTCTTCCTTTTCGTGCTGGTCTGTTTCCTTTTCTTTTTGAACTTTCTTAAGCGCCTTGTTTACATAATTAAAAAGGTCTCTACTCTTCATTAATTTATCCGAAAGAGATTCGGGAGCATAAAGCAAAGGTATAGTAGCTATAAACAGCAAGAAGCTTGCTAAGGAAAAAGCGGATCCAACCGGTTGGTCAGGTGGAGTAAGAAATTGAGCCATCACTTGAACAAATCCTGATAGTAAAAATGGTAATCCTCCTAAGAAATAGTACTTCTCACGGTTGCTTGTTTCTGAAAGATCACCCCAGACAACAAAAACAAAATTAACATACAGGAAACCCCAAGCAAGTCCATCGAAAACTGTAAAAAGAATTATGGCAACCAGACCTGTTGGAATTAAGCTTAGAAAGGCATAACCTATTCCTAACAGAACAAATCCCACGATTCCAGTAACTTTTCTTCCTTTCAAATCACAAAGAAAACCTGCCGCGAGTGCTGTTAAGCTCGTTATTACAAGCGTTGCCAACTCATAATTTGAATAATAATTATTTGAATCAATACCGTCCATGTATCCTTTAACTAAGGGAGTTAACATAAAATTAACAAGTGTGAACATGAACCAAGGTAAGAAGTAAAGAATAAAAGTTCTGTCTCTCAAAATTTTTAATAGAGTTAATTTTCGTTCTTTGTCATTATTCTTTATTTCAATGAGAAAGAATATTCCTAATAAACCCATAATTCGCCATATTGAAAAGATTAAAAATTTGTAATCTATAGTTGATTCACCTAAAATAAAAATAATTATCGCTGTCATTATTTGAATTATGAAGAACAAAGCTGCTCCAATTCTACCTAATTGTTCATTTTTGGTTTGGTTTGCGAACATTGAAAGGCATGTTGGAATTCCTAAACCGACCGATCCACCTAGTATAAACGAAATTACTCCCAAAATAACCCAATTTGTCTGAGGCACTAAGAAGAAATAGGTTAATAGTGACGACAAGACTCCCCAAAGTATCCATAACTTTAGAAATGATTTCTCTTTCAGTTTTTGGGCTAAAAGAGTAGCTCCAATTAATGCAGAGAACAATAATGCCGCGAAATATGGAATAGAAACCACATAAAAAGTGTTGGCACCACTAAATTGGATGTTATTTGGCAAATCCAATATTGTAACCATGGTTAATAAGAACCACGATATACTGTTTGCAACCACGAATAGCGGCAGTAAGGTCTTTAGTTTTGCTCCGAGCATCTTGTTTCTGAATATACTGCTTGTCACCAATATATACTAACTTTATGAATTTACGATGCATTTTTTTGATTCATATTGGCTAATTTTTTGTTTGTATTGTGTATAACTGTTTAACACAAAGCTTAAATTGAGTTGTTCTACACATATACAATTAAGGTGAGGAGAATGAAGAAGGCAACGAAAAAAGAAATGAGGAAACCAGTAGTATTCGCTTGGTAAATTATCCTCAAAGATCCTCCAACATTGAAGCGATAACAAGCTCTAAAGAGCCTCTTTCTCTCTTGCTCTTTAATTTAGAGAGAGCTTGTATCGCTTCATTTTCTAACCTTTTTAAGTATTTCATCAATAAGGGAAGAGTATTCGTTTCTTGAATAATTTTCAAAAGCTCACGAGAATCATTTGAACTAATTTTATCTTTTGATAATAGTTCCCGAATTTTTGACGAATAAGCCTTGTTCTGAAGAGCATATAACAATTGAAGGGGAAGGCACCCATTTTTTATCCTATCAAATAACTCGTCTGGTTCAAAAAGATCAGCAAACTCTGCCCTAACAGCCAACAGCGTACCTAAATTTCTCCCATAGACGCCCATTGCCTCGATTTCCTCTTCAGATCCGCCGCTAAAGATTGCACCTATTTTCATTCGACCTTCAATTTCTGCAGCTTTCTTAGTCAAAACCTGTAAATATGTTTCCGGCTTCACACTCCGACGTATTTTTTTCAATTCTATTTCAGAGATATGAGCGTTTACAACTTCAGCCAAGAAACTATTCATAATCTTCATTATTAGATCCTGACGATCATTCGGTAATTTTGAAATACATTGATGAAGATAGTAGAAACTTCTTGTCATATACTCATCACCGATGAGCAAAGTGGTTTCTAGACCAAGTTTACCATAGGGAGTCTTTATTTTCTTTTTAGACAATGATCCATCAATTAAATCATCATGAATATCCATAGTAACATCAATGAATGATAATGCAACTTGCAAAGGCACTATGTCTTCCAACTTGCCACCAACTGCTTCACTGGCAATTGCAAGAACGCCCGGTCTGGTCGTATCCTTCCATCTAGAAATATATTGTTCAATTGCTCTATCGATTTTGCCATAACCGAAATTATTTTCATTAACAAGTTGCTGAAAAATAGCAAGAGCCTTTTCGCTTTTTTGATTAAGAAGCAATAAAGCTTTTTCAGCTTTGTTTTCTTGAGTCATATGGCTCTTATTGTGGGTAAATTGATATAATATTTTCGTAGCAAGAATTTTTGTAGAATTTAGAATTATTTTTTGACTGAGGTATGGTTGAATTCTTTTACAATCTGATATTATTCAAAATCATTATTTATGGGAATTATTTGTCGAATACAAAACTCTTAATAGCTTTATTAATAATTCAACAGTTTCATGAGCTCCAGCAAAGAAATTGAGGCTAAATGGCGTGGAAGTTGGGAATCAGCAGGGATTTTCGAATCAGATCCTGACCCAAAAAGACAGAAAATAATGGTTACTTTTCCCTTTCCATATATGAATGGTCCATTGCATGTAGGTCACACGTTCACAGCTTCCCGCGTGGATGCTTTCGCTCGATTCAAACGTATGCAGGGTTTTAATGTTCTTTGGCCTTGGGCTTGGCATTGGACCGGCCAACCGTTACTTGGAGCAAGTCAGCGTGTAGCTCGAGGTGACCAAGAATTCATCCGCGTCTTACGCGAAGTCGACGGTGTGCCAGAAGAGACAATTAAGAAATTCGTTGATCCCCTCTACATGGCTCAATATTACACTGATGAAGGACGCTTAGCCGTCAAAGGCATAGGCTTCTCGGTGGATTGGCGACGAGAATTTACAACCGTTATGCCTACTTTCCAAAAATTTGTTGAGTGGCAGTATAAGAACCTTAAAGAAAAAGGATACGTCACACGAGGTACTCACCCAGTCGTTTGGTGCCCCAAAGACAAAAGCCCTACAGGCGACCATGACCGCCAAAGCGGCGAAGGCGTCACCCCCGAAGAATACACACTAATCAAATACAAACTCGAAAATGGCATCATTTTGCCAGCTGCCACTTTCCGACCAGAAACCATCTACGCCATAACAAACATATGGATAAACCCGGAAGCCAAATACGTGGAAGCCACTGTAAATGGCGAATGCTGGATAATTAGCCAAGAAGCGGCAGAAAAACTAAAAGAACAGGAAAGAAAAATTGAAGTTAATCGGAGCTTCCAAGGCAAAGAACTCATCGGCAAAACCTTTGAGAACCCTGTCACAAAACTCAAGTTCCCAATTTTGCCTGGATGGTTTGTTGATCCCAAGACTGCCACGGGTGTAGTTTACAGCGTTCCCGCACATGCACCATATGATTGGCTTGCACTCAGAGATCTTCAACAAAAACCCGAGGTTCTTACCCAGTTTGGAATAGACCCAGCAGTGGTTTGTCAGATTAAACCAATCTCAATTATCAAAGTTGAAGGCTTCGGCGATTTTCCTGCGATAGAAATAGTCGATAAAATGGGCATAAAAGATCAAAACGACCCAAAAGCTGACCAAGCTACAAAAGAACTCTACAAAAAAGAATTCCACGGAGGAATCCTCAAGGAGAGTTGCGGTCCTTACGCTGGCAAGAGTGTGCGTGGAGTTAAGGATCTTCTTATCGAGGATTTTAAGAAGATGGGGGTGGCCGAAAGCATGTATGATTTGTCGGAACCCGTAGTTTGCCGCTGCATGACCCAATGCTTCGTAAAAATTCTCTCAGATCAATGGTTCCTAAACTATTCAGATCCACAATGGAAGGAACAAGCCCACGCTGCCATCGCTCAAATGACAATTTACCCTGACTCCGCTAAGTCATCGTTCAACACAGTCATCGACTGGCTCCGCGAATGGGCGTGTGCAAGAACCACCGGTTTTGGAACGCCACTGCCATGGGGTAAAGGGTGGATAATAGAAACCCTCAGCGACTCCACAGTCTACATGGCGTTCTACACCATAAACAAACACATAAAACAACACAACATCAACCCACCGTCACTCAAGCCTGAAGTTTTTGATTACATATTCTACGGCAAAGGCAATTTGTCTGAACTTTCGAAAGACGTAGGAATCAAAACTGAGTTGCTGGATTCAATGCGTTCTGAATTCCTATATTGGTACCCATTTGACCTGCGAAACTCAGCCAAAGAACTTGTACCCAACCATCTCTCATTCTGCATCTTTCACCACGCAGCATTGTTTCCACCTGAACATTGGCCAAGAGCCATCGGCGTAAACGGCATGCTTATGGTTGAAGGTCAAGGCATGCACAAAAGCAAAGGCAACTTTATAACCATGAAAAGCGCCGTCGAAAAATACGGTGCAGATGCAACCCGTTGCGGTTTATTGTTAGGTGCTGAGGGCATGGATGACCCAGATTGGCGAGCGGAAAACATAAGCGACTTACAAAGCAAGTTTACTGGGTTAATGGGTTTTGCAAGCGGCATTATTGCGTCTGCCAAAAAAGAAGAAGACACAATGCTTGAGCGGTGGCTTCAGAGTAAACTTCAAACTCGAATAAAAGTGGTCACGGCGAGCTTAGAGGAACTTAAAACCCGAACAGCTCTGCAAGTGGCTTTGTTTGAAACTTGGAACGATTTACGTTGGTACATTCAACGAAAAGGCAACTCTGAATCTAAGGCATTGTGCGAAGCGGTTAAAGTTTGGCTAAAGATGCTTGCGCCTTTTGCTCCTTTCCTTTGCGAAGAGCTCTGGAACCAGACTGGTGAGGAAGGTTTCATTAGCGTTGCTTCGTGGCCAACTTTTGCAGCTCACAAGATTGATGTACCCGCAGAAGAGCAGGAGACCGAAATAACCAACTTAATGACTGACACATCCAACATCCTAAAAGCAACGAAAATAACACCAAAACGCATATGCTACTACACTGCTGCGCCTTGGAAATGGCAGGTTTACCTCAAAATCTTAGAAAAAACCGTGACTGGCGAAGCAAAAATTGGCGAGTTGATGAAGGAATTCGTCGCTGACAAAGACCTGAAACCTCACATGAAAGATATTGCAGGTCTGGTTCCGCGGGTGATTAAAGCTTTGACAAAAGTTTCAGGCGAGCGAAAAGTGAACATGCAACAAATCAAAATGGTGGACGAGAACGCCTTATTGATGGGTGCAGCCACTTTTTTGGGGGAACGCTTCAACGCAGAAGTATCAGTTTACAGCGAAACCAACCAAGAACGATTTGACCCCAAACAACGAGCAGCAATGGCAATGCCCTACCAACCAGCCATCTACATTGAATAATTATGCATGGTTTTTTTATTACTCTTATTTAAGAAAGGATATGTTATTGGGGCAAGACTTTTGGTCTTTCTTGTTATTTTTTACAACATTTTTAGAGTAAAAGCTAGCGGGTACCTTGTCTATCTTTTTCCCCTTAAATTAAAATGGCAGATTCTTGAGCAGCATCAGTCAAAGATATATTCAAAAAAATCGTTGCACTTACTTTGTTAAACAAAGGTTTTTAATGCAAAAAATAATAAGGTTAGCCGAGTAAGCTCTAACGATAACGAGGCAAACAGTTTGAAACTAATCTTTGTTGCAATAGATGGTATGGGCGATATACCAATAAAGTCATTAGGTAACAAAACTCCCCTTGAAGTAGCCGAAACTCCCAACATGGATGCACTTGCCAAAACTGGAAAGACTGGCTTGATGTATTCGGTCAAGAAGGGTGTCGCTCCAGAGAGCGACGTTGCGGTTATTTCGCTTTTAGGCTATGACCCCTTCAAGTATAGTACAGGCCGAGGCGTCATAGAAGCGGCTGGTGTAGGCTTGAAGATGAAAGATGGAGATTTAGCTCTACGATGCAATTTTGCCACATTGGGGAAAGGAAAAAACATACTTGACCGTCGAGTAGCTCGAAGTTTAAGCACTGAAGAAGCTACTGAGTTAACTAAAGCGGTAAATAAAGAAGTAAAACTGGAATCGTACCCTGCCACTTTTGAGTTCCGCAACACTCTTGGGCACCGGGCAGTATTGTTAATTAAGAGTAAAGCTAAGCCTCTTTCGAGCAATATAACCAACAGTGACCCCGCCTACACAATCGTTAACGGCATTGGTGTAGCAAAAGCTGAAGTTGAAATGATACTGCAAACCTGCGAACCTACAGATAACACCGAGGCAGCAAAAGTCTCGGCGGGGCTGGTAAACGAGTTCATAGAAAAATCACATGAGCTATGGGAAAATCACCCAATAAACCAAAAGCGCGCTGCAGAAGGTAAACTGAAAGCAAACGTGGTCTTAACACGTGACGCAGGGCATTTGCTTCCAAAATTCTTCAACATAGATGAGCGCTACCACGTGGATTTTGCTTGTTTAGCGGACATGCATGCAGAACGCGGCATAGCTCAACTAGCGGGTATGGAGGCTTCCCTTCTTCCGCCGCCTTCAGGAAACCTACAGAAAGATTGCGAAGTCAGAGTAAAGGCACTCCTAGAAGCCTTGCCAAAGCATGATTGCTTCTACATTCACCTTAAAGGACCCGACGAACCAGGACACGACGGCAACTGCACACTAAAAACCCAGATTATATCAGCCATCGACAAATACTTCTTTGGACCACTACTGAAGCAGATTTCTCTTGAAGACAACCTTATCTGCATAACCACTGACCACGCAACACCTTGCGCACTTAAAGTGCATAGTGACACGCCGGTTCCAGTGATGATCTCAGGAGACAAAATTATTGGTAGTGGCAAAGCAGTTAAGTTCAGTGAACGGGAATGTGCAAAAGGTAGCCTTGGAACTATAGAGCGTGGCTGTGAATTGATGCCTAAACTTATGGAGCTATTAAAAAAATAGCCCACATTAATTTCTTTAAAAAAACAATTTTCCTATTGTTTTGTAATTAGACAATATGTTGCTTTATAAGGTTTTTTTTGGACAATTTTGTGATTAATTGGTTTTACCCGAATAATTGTTGTATGATCACAACGCTTACGAGCATTTTGTTGGACATTTATCAAAATTTACCCTTCTATTCAATGCGAATGTATAGTTTAAATATTTGTTTGACAAAAATGGGGGATAAGCAATCACAAAGGAAGGGAAGAAGGATGGCTGTAAATCCAGCGGACATAGCATGGGTTTTAACGTCAACAGCTTTGGTCATGTTGATGACTCCAGCCTTGGCCTTCTTTTACGGCGGTTTAGTGCGCAGAAAAAACCTCGTATCCACGTTGGTCCAATGCATTGCCATCTTCGCCGTTGTAAGCCTCGTGTGGTTCTTCTGGGGTTACAGTCTTGTTTTCGGACCAAGCGTCGGCGGAGTCATCGGAAACCTGTCACTGGTCGGCTTAAACGGAATAACTGTGAACACCATTAACACTACATATGCACAAGGAATTCCTGAAATCTTGTTTTTCGCATTCCAACTAAAATTCGCAGCAATCACCCCCGCACTCATTATCGGTGCCTGCGCAGAAAGAATCCGCTTCCGGTCCCTTCTAATCTTCGTCATCTTGTGGTCTACACTCATTTATTCACCAATCGCGCACTGGATTTGGAACGCCAACGGCTGGTTACGAGTTTTGGGAGCATGGGATTTTGCAGGCGGCATAGTAGTACACGTTGCAGCTGGATTGTCGGCGCTAGCGGCTGCACTTATTGTTGGTAGACGTAAGGGCTGTGTCTACTGGAAAGACCAAATGAAAGCTTTAGACCACAAAAACCCAAATGCACCCGCCATGGGCACAGAGTTTAAACCAACAAACATTCCTTATGTGATTCTGGGCGCAGGACTGCTATGGTTTGGCTGGTTCGGATTCAACGGCGGAAGCGCACTTGGAGCCGACAGCATCGCAGTTTCCGCTGTCGTTGCAACTAATCTGGCGGCGGCTGCAGCGGCAGTAAGTTGGATGATTCTCGATTGGGTTATCAAGGGTAAACCATCCGCAATTGGAATATCGGTGGGTGCAGTTTGCGGCATGGCGGCGGTTACGGCGGCTGCGGGATACATTAACTTCACAGCAGCAGTCATCATCGGGTTGGCAGCGGGTATAATTTCGAATTTGGTTGCTAATTGGCGTGCAGGACGCTCAAGAATCGATGATACACTTGATGTTTTTGCCTGCCATGGCATAGGCGGAATCATCGGTGCAGTAGCAGTTGGTTTGTTTGCCTCCGTCGCTGTTAACTTTACAGTCACTAACGGCTTATTCTATGGAAATCCCGCGTTACTTGGCATTCAAGTGTTAGCAGTGGTGGTTGTAGCGGCCTTCGCATTCTTCGGTTCTTATGCGCTTTTGAGGGTTGTGGATTTGTTCTCTCCGCTACGAGTGAGCCCAAAAGAGGAAGATGAAGGCTTAGACATGAGCCAGCATGGAGAAGAAGCATACAACCTCGACTAAGTCTTTGTCTTAAAATCTATAACGTTTGATTTAACGATAGGCGACTTATACTTCATTTAGCGCCCTTCATAATCGCTATACAAATTGTTTTGAGTTGTCAATACGTTGTAATTCAGTCTTGGTCAAGAAATATTGACTAAAAGCTAATAGTTAGTTCAGAAACCTTGACAAAAAAGGTTTTATTTTCAATCAACCGAACGTAAGTCAGATCAAACGGTAAGAACGCATGCGGTTGTTTGCAAAGATATATGAATAAAGAACAAGAATGGGGTAGCATAGGTGTGGATAGGTATTAAACAGCGGACACTTCTCTGTTTACTTATTGCAGCCCTCATAGCTGTTTATTTTCTGAGCGTACAGGTCGCACCAGCCAGCTCCTGCTTCGGCCCCTGCATAACCGCAGATATAAACAGCACACAAGTTATCCTCAACGAAACCGTCACAGTAACAGGACAAGTCTGTCCGCCTGAAGAAAACAAGACCATTAGAGTAGCTTTCACCCGTCCCGACTACACTTACGTGGAACAATATGCTCTCACAGACCCCGTGTCAGGCAATTTTACGGTTACACAAAAACTTGACATGTCAGGATACTGGAATATTTTTGCCATTAACGGACATATCTGTGACCGATTATTCGCGCAAGTAACTGACCCAGCAAACCCTAATGCGCCGTTGCCAAGCCCCAGTGTTCCATTAAATTATAAACCTAACTATGCCGTTATCGGTGGAGCTGCAGTTTTATTAAGCATCGGTACAATTACGCTTCTTTTTGGGACCCGAAACAAAACTCGAAAAATAAGTTCTCTGCGCTTGTTTGTTCAAATAGGATTAATCTTTGTCATATTCTTCGGTATCTTCGTTGACCATTATGGCTTTCCTGTGCCTGCTGCGCAAATTGACCCTCATGAAGTAGACATTTCAACCAATGTGCTTGGCGTGGGTATGCCTGATGGGTTGCCTGCTCCGTTTTTTGGCTGTTACTATCCATGCGGAAGAGTGGCAACTTGTGCGTTATGGCAGATTCAAGCCTACATTTACCCTTTCTTTACGACAGGGGGTGGTTGGGGCGTACACTATGATTCTACTGGGCTTGCGCGATTAGCGATAGTTTTTGGCATTATCATTTTGGCAGCCGTTGTTCTAGGGCGTGTCTGGTGCGGTTGGGTTTGTCCATTCGGATTATATGTGGACTTGATGACGCGTCTACGAAAAGCGCTAAAGATAAAACGTCGCAACTTTTCCGACAGGTTTAACCAGCGTTTCCACCAACTAAGCTACGTCATCTTAGCTCTACTCATCATTGTAAGCGTAGTTTTTGCTTCCCAAGCCATCGCAGGCACCCAACTGGTAGCGGGAAGCCAAAAAGGCGGATTTGTCTATACCTATTTCTCAACACCATTCTGTCAAGTTTGCCCTATGAAACCTCTCTGCGTCTTAGCAGAAACGGGCGTTGGTTTAATGAAGCCTCAATGGATAACCCAGAACACCACAGGACAATTCTGGCAGCTAGGTCAGTACATAACCTCAACCAATCTCATCATTCTGGGTGTAGTTACGGTTGCCGCGTTCTTTTTCCGTCGTTCATGGTGCCGAATTTGTCCTCTTGGTGGCTTAATTGCTCTTTTCAACCGTTTTCCTCCCTTCAAATGGATCAGTGGCGTACACCTAAACAAAGTAGAAGAAAAATGCACTAAATGCGGCATTTGCAAACGGGTTTGCCCCACTCAAGTAAAGGAGGTTTATGAGCAAAAAAGCGGCGACGTTGCATCTTCCCAATGCATCTTCTGTCTGCGCTGCGTTGAGATGTGTCCTAATCAGAATTGTTTGCAGTTCAAGTTTTTCGGCAAAACTTTAGTTAGATCAAGGGATTGGTTAAATAATTCGAACAATGTGAAGGTGGATGGTGAATGAGGAGTTGAAAGCTCAGAAAAAAGTGGTGTACGCTCTCATTGTTTTAATGCTTGCTTCACTAGTCGTCCTGGCCAAACCGGCAAATTCCCAAGTGCCTCTGCAAACCATAGTTATTAACGCTGATGGCAGCGTTTCTCCAAGCACGGCCCCAATCCAACGTAGCGGAAATACTTACACCTTCACGGGTAACCTGTACGCTGCAATCAAGATTTTCAGAAGCAACATTGTGCTCGACGGCAATGGTCATACTCTGAGCGGGCCATATAATGGGACTGCATCGGACATTTGGGTTGTTGGCAGTGGACCCGACAAAAGTACATTGGCCCAATACGTGATAGGTGTAGACTTATCTAGTAGCAGCGTAAGTGGGGTCACAGTTGAGAATCTCAACGTTTTGAACTTTAGCATAGGCATGTACATTTGGACTGCAAATGACTCGGTAATTGGAAATGTAATATCCAACAACATAGTTGGGCTTCTTGTTTCGGGTTCAAACATGACTATAACCGAGAATTACATATCAAGTAATATTCGGGGGCTCTTTTTTGGTTTCACAACAGGAGGTATCCCTGAGGACATTTACATTTACAACAATGACTTCGAAAAGAATGATATTCAGATGAACGGTTGTACCTGCAAAGAGCTGAACATGTCCGAACTAATTCACGACTGGGATTTTGGTAAAATTGGAAACTACTGGAGTGACTACAACGGCACAGACACAATTCGCGCCGGTATAGGCGATACACCCTACATCATCGACGCTCTAAACCAAGACCGCTATCCCCTTATGGAGAGCCCGATTAAAACTTCCATTCCAGCAGCAAAAATTCCTGTTGAAGCAATAGCTTTGGGTGTTTCTGCTATGGGAGTGGTTGTTGTGGTCGGGGCTGCGTTTGTTTATAGGCGAAAAGAGAAAGCATAAGGGCTGTTTGCGGTATTCTTTTATCTCAATTTCAATTAACAGTTGATGTGATTTGTATGAAAGTTGTTGCCATAAACGGAAGCGCAAGAAAAGATGGAAACACGGCCATTTTGATTCGGCGCGTTTTTCAGGTTCTTGAGAGCGAAGGAATAGAAACTGAACTTATCCAGCTTGCTGGCGAGCAGATTCATGGCTGCATGGCGTGCGGAACATGCCGAAAAGTAAAGAATAAACAATGTAAAATCGTAAATGATAACGTTAATCTCTACATAGAGAAGATTGCTACCGCTGACGGGATAATTCTTGGTTCACCAACGTACTTTTCAATGATGACTTCAGAGATGAAGGCACTTATCGATCGAGCAGGATTTGTCGGCAGAGCCAATGATGATTTGTTTAAACACAAAGTCGGCGCAGCAGTAGTAGCTGTTCGAAGAGCAGGTGGCATCCCAACATTTGACGCCATCAACCACTTTTTCCTCATCAGCCAGATGATTGTTCCTGGCTCATCTTACTGGAACGTAGGTATAGGTTTAGCAAAAGGTGATGTCGAAAAAGATGAAGAAGGAATGAAAACAATGGAAGATTTGGGGAAAAATATGGCTTGGCTCTTAAAACAGCTCAAGCCATCTTCTTAAGTTTATTTCATTATTGCTTTGAGGTCTTCGTCTGGTGTTGTTATTGGCATTATGTTGAATTTGTCGACGAGCACTTTGAGTATGTTTGGCGTAATGAATGCTGGTAGGCTTGGTCCAAGGCGGATGTCTTTTATTCCTAAAGATAGCAGCGAGAGCAATATAGCAACGGCTTTTTGTTCGTACCAAGAGAGCACCAATGAGAGCGGCAGATCGTTGACCTCTACGCGGAAGGCATCTGCGAGTGCAAGGGCTATTTTTACTGCTGAGTACGCGTCGTTGCATTGTCCGATGTCGAGTAGGCGTGGGATGTCGTCAATAGTTCCGAGTTCTTTGTCGAAGAAGCGGAATTTTCCACATGCCAGTGTCAGAATGATCGTGTTAGTGGGTGCTTTCTCCACGAATTCGGTGTAGTAGCTGCGTCCGGGTTTTGCGCCGTCGCATCCTCCGACGAGTAAGAAGCGTTTAATGTGTCCACTTTTGACGGATTCGATGACTTTTCCTGCTACGCTTAGAACTGCGTTTCTGCCAAAACCGACTAAGACACTTTTGCCTTCAACGTCATCTGGGAACCCTGGCATTGAGAGAGCTTTTTGTATTACTGGTGAAAAGTCTTTGCCTGTTATGTGAGATACGCCTGGGAAACCGACGGGTCCAGCGGTGAAGATGTTGCTCTTGTAGCTCTCGATGGGGCGTTGGATGCAGTTTGTTGTCATTAAGATTGCGCCTGGGAATTGTGCGAATTCTTTTTGTTGGTTTTGCCAGGCGGTTCCGTAGTGGCCATAGAAGTTTGGGTATGCTTTGAGTTTTGGGTATCCGTGTGTGGGGAGCATTTCGCCATGTGTATAGACGGTTATGCCTGTGCCTTGAGTTTGCTTTAGGATGTTTTCTAAATCGATTAGGTCATGTCCTGAAACAAGGATAGCTTTGCCTTTTTTGTGTCCCAAAGGTACCTTAGTTGGAACTGGGTGACCATAAGTTTCGGTATTGCCTGCGTCAAGAAGTTCCATGGCTCGTATGTTGATTTCGCCGCATTTTAAAACTAGACCCACAAAATCATTTACGCCTAGGGATTTGTTGAATGGAGCCACTAAGCCTTCATGGATGAAATCAAAGACTTTTTGGTCTTTTTTGCCTAAAAGATAAGAGTGGTATGAGTAGGCAGCTACTCCTTTCAACCCGTAGGTAAGCAGCCACTGGAGTGAATGCAAGTCGGGGTCTATTGTAGAGTCAGAATTTATGCCATACTTTTTGCCCTGAGCAATTAAACCTTCCGTAGTTTTTTCTAACGGTAAATAGGTAGCTTGGATTTGTAACTCCTTATGCAACTTTTCGTGCAATTCAGCGGTTTTTCTGATGTAAGCAACAATTGCTTCTGGATCAAAATTCACATTTGTCAACGTAACAAACAAAGCTTCAGCGGTAAAGACACTGGTTTGCTCATCTTTCACTCCAAATTTACCAGCTTGTATTACGAGTTGGCTTAGTTCCCGAAGTTTGTAAACTAAAAGGTCCTGGAGGTTTGCGACGTCCGATGTTTTTCCGCAAACACCTGCAATTGTGCAACCCTGCCCTTTAGCTGTTTGTTCACATTGGTAACAGAACATTTGGTTTTGACTCATAAAATATCACTATAAACATCTAGTGTGGGTTATCATAAATAGGTATTGTCCCTAACATGTAAGGGATGAAAAAACTTGAGGAAAATTACAACTGAAGTCGCTAACTCTTCAAGGTGGCAAAGAACCCTCTAAAGACATCTTTAATTGATTGAACCAACGGACTCTTAATTTTCTCATCCCCAAGATTCTCCAAACGGTCCACTCTGAAATAAATTGGCGGATGCGAATCCAAACCAACCCACTCTTGCAGACGGAAGCTCGGTGCCCGCTCGAAGAGGAGCCTGTGGAATCCAATTTTCTCCAGTGACCTTGCCATGACTTTTGGTTGTCCCATCATTATAGCCGACGTTAAGTCCGCGCGAGCTTCAAAGAATTTCGCTATGAAGAATATGAGGGTCATAACTGCGAAGAAGTAGACAAAGAACAACAGTGAAGTGAATATTAGTGGAAACAGAGTAAGTAGCACGTAGAATCGGAACAGGAATTCTGCACTTAGTAGCCCAAACAGTATTAAGGGGTCTCTTCCTTTGAGGTGCCCAAATTCGTGTCCCAAAACGCTAACTACTTCAGGTTCTTCCAATTGAACAAGCAATCCGGTAGTTATCAAAACTATTCCTCTGCTTGGACTAGGACCGGAAGCTGCAGCGTTGGGAACCATTGTGTTGGAAATCACTATTTTAGGCACTTTGTACCCGAAACGGTCAGCTACTTTCTTTACTGTTTCGTAGACGTTGATTTTTTTGGTTGACAAACTACCCATTCTACAAGATACGCTGTATTTGGCGAAGATTTTTTCTGCTTCTTGGCAGTCTATTGTGCCATGTTTAGCTATTATTTCTTCGTAGACTTCTTTCTTTAAGGCAACCAGTTGCTCGGGAGGGATTTGTTTGTAGTCGTCAAGGGTGCCCAGCGAACCAATTGGAGGCTGATATTCTAGAAATGTTATTGTGGGATTGTCTTTGGTGATAGTCCAGTCGCTTGATCGGGCTATTATCTTGTTTGAGTAGAAAACAAACACGGATTGTGAAGCAATCAAAATTATTGGGACCGTCCAGAAGTAAGATGGATAAAAGGTTAAGACGACAACGAATAACCCCAATCCAAGCCCAATAAACACGAAGGTTAGCAGAACTTGGGTTTCCAGAAAAAGGCGGTTGAAGCTTTTTTCGTGGAGAGTCACTTTTTCAGGTACGATTTCTTCGCCTTCTCGCCATGCAAAGTACCATGTTACTTTGCGGGCTTTTTCTTCAAACAATTCCGTGGCAATTAGTACATCTTGTCTTGCTTCTTTGATGTTTCCGTCTGAGATATTCGATTCTAAGGGTGTTATAGTTGCGTTTACGGTATCTGTGCCCGTTATTTCAACTTTGATTATTTGCCTTCCTTGTGCGTCAATGACAACGTATGAGATTTTGTTGCTTGTCGGAGTTGTTTCTCTGGATAAGTTTGCGAATCGCTGTTTTTGGGGAACAAGGTATTGTGTATAAATGAAGTCAAATAGCTTCTCAAAGTACATTGATGGGACTTCAGTTTCTATTGTGTAAGTAAAGGGTGAAGACACCTTTGGACCTCAAAACAAATTATTCTGTATTTCTGTTGGTTTTGCTTAGTTATAACTTTATTGTTAAACAAGTTTGCTTTGAGGTTTGGCTAAGGGGAATGTGTTTATTAATCTCGAAAAGTATTGTTAGAATTGCCCAAAGCTAAGGGCAGAGACGTCTTTGTTGAAATCAAACCCCTATCAATTTGGTTTGAAATCTCAAAGAATTTAACGGCTTATATTGACCTTCAAAGGTTTAAGAAAGCCGACATTGTGAATTTAAGAGGGAATGTAAGAAGTGGCAGCACCAAAAAAAACTATATTAGTTGTTGACGACGATAAATCAATACTTCGAACCTTCACACGTATTCTTCAAAAAAGCGGTTACGAGATTGAAACAGCCGAAACCGGCAAAGAAGCCATTGAAAAAGCTGAAAATAACCACTACGACCTCGCGTTGGTTGACATCCGGCTTCCAGACATGGATGGTACAGATTTACTCGCAAAACTCAAAAAGCAACTTCAACACACCGTTAAAATTATGATTACTGGTTTTCCTTCCCTTGAAACAGGTGTTAAAGCGCTCGATGAAGGAGCAGATGCTTATTTGGTAAAGCCTGTGAAGCCTCAGGAACTTTTGGTTCTTTTGGAAGAGAAACTCAAGAATCGAGAAGAATCCGCTGAATTAAGCCATTAATCTTAGAAAGTGGCATTTGGATTCTATTTAATCAACTATTTTACAAAAAGCTAGTGAAAGTATTTTTTACTCTAAAAAAACCGTTAGAGTTCCTTTTTGAAGTAATGCTCCAGCAACCTGCGAGTTCCCCGCCGCATTATTTCTGAGAGTGTCGCCGCGCTAATTCCTAATTTAGCTGCCAGTTCTGCCATTCCAATTTGCCGGGGGTAATCAAAAAAACCGCTCTTAAGTGCGAGCCAAAAAATTCTCTCTTGGTTTTCAGTTAAAACTCCAATTTGCTGCTCAAACTTGCCAACTTTGCGGACGTTAACAGGGTGTCCCGCCTTTTCGAGGTCGCCTATAATACCCTTGTAGGCTTCAAAGGTTGGAACCATAAAACTGTAGGTTATGATACTGTTTTGCATGCTTTTGCCCGACACCAAAAAAGCGTCATGTGCAAGAATTGTGTTGCATACTTCGCAGCCTTCGCTCTCCAGCCAAACCGCCGATTTTCCCTCAACATGACCTTTAGCAGCTAGTTCTTTAGGAACTTTCTGGGCTTGGTCCTCACCGACATCCATTAAGTGCCGAACGGAACCACTGGAGGAACTTCGAACATCGACTACTTTGAGATGTTTAAATCCTAGTGATGCAAGTTTCCCAACCATTTTGCATTGCTTATTCTCAATTTCAATTACTACATGATAAGGTTCACGCCAAGTATCGACCAAACCAATCAGCCTGCACTTTTAAAGAAGAAACAAACTGTTAAACTTAGTTGAACTGAACCAAAAAAGTAAAAAAGAAAAAATTGGGTGGGTGAGCCTAATCCAGTTGGTAGGCTTCTTCACCGTGCTCGCTGAGATCTAAACCTGCATCCTCTGCTTCTGGACTCACCCTAAGAGGCGAGAACAGATTGACTGCTTTAAGCAATAGCCAAGAGCCTATGAACGAGAACGGCACCACTACACCGACAGCCAAGAGTTGAGCGAGGAATTGGTGAACGTTTCCGTATATTAGACCCGTTGCGCCGATGGACGCGAATATGCCTGTTCCTATTGCACCCCAAATGCCGCCGACACCGTGACAGGCGAAGACATCCAGTGTATCGTCGATTCGAGATCTGCCTGATCTCCAGCTTGAAATGAGGTTAGAGAGTACACCACCGATTAGACCCATTATTATAGCTGCGGTGGGACCCACGAAACCCGAGGCTGGTGTGATTACGACTAAACCTACAACTGCACCGATTGCCATGCCAGTTGCGGAGGGTTTGCCTTTAAGGAGCCAATCCATAAGCATCCAACTTACTGCGGCAGCTGCTGCGGCTAAGTTTGTCACGACTAGTGCTGAGACTGCGAGGTCGTTTGCTGCTAGTGCGCTGCCTGCGTTGAATCCGAACCAACCAAACCACAGTAATGCTGCGCCTAACAGTACATAGGGGATGTTGGTGGGTTTGAATTGTGTTGCTACGCTCTTTTGGTCAAGTTCCTGCATGTGAGCTTTCCATGGAACTGCACACCCTTTTCTTCGACCAATGACCAACGCGGCTGCAAGTGCTGAGACTCCTGCAGATATGTGGACAACGAGTCCTCCTGCAAAATCAATTGAGCCCACGCCTTTAAGCCACCCGTCTGGGTTCCAAACCCAGTGAGCGATCGGCACATAGATGAGGGTTGACCAGAGAACTATGAATATTAGCAGTGATCTGAAGCGGACTCTTTCTGCGCAGGCACCTATGATGAGTGCGGGGGTGATTGCTGCGAATTTTAGCTGGAATGCGAAGACGAGTAACGTTGGTATTGTTGCGGCTAAGGCGGGGTTTATGTCATGTATACCTACGCCGTTTAATCCTGCGAGGGACAAGTTGCCTATTATGCCATGATAACTGGGTCCGAAGGCCATGCTATATCCCCATATTGCCCATGTGAGGCTGATAACGGCGAATATTATGAAGCATTGGGCGATTGTGGATACTAGGTTTTTTCTACGCACCAAACCGCCGTAAAAGAATCCTAGGGCAGGGGTCATTAGCATTACTAGGGCCGTTGAGGTTAAGACCCAAGCTATATCTCCAGAGTTTGAAGTCAAAGTAGTTACACTCATTTCATTACACCATTCAACATATGTTTAGTTATTTGTTTAATGACTGTGCAAATATCAGTCACAAATATATAAAACTATCCGTTTGAAATGAAACAATCCATTTTAGTGAACTAACGTTTTTAAAACCCTTCATAAAACAGTTATTCATTCATTTTCAAATAGTCAATTAAACATAAAAATAAGAAAAAATCCAAAATATTCCCAAAAATGAATCAAAACAGTTAAAACATTAACCTGTTAGATAAGCGTCCAAACAAAGAAAGCAGGTCCAAAACCCCAACTACCCATAAAAGTCCCTTTAGCACAAAAAACTTATAACACTATAATTGCTTCTTTGCCGTAAAAGGCGCAGAAATTATGAAGTTTGGTTCATTCACGTTTCAACCACAAAAACCCAATGGTTTCGACTTCCATGTTTTTCGTGTCAAACCTGAAACAGGCGTAAGGCTTCCACCAAGGCAAGATATGTACAGCAACATAGCTGTCTTCGCAGACACCTTAACAGTTCAAAACCATCCTGACTGGGTTTCACAATCTCCTCTGGGTCCAGCCAAATTTGGAAACAACAACTTCAACATTTACTGGAGTGTAGTATGCGCGACCCACCCGGAGTACCGCGAAGAACAACTCAAATACATCGCCGAAGTGGACAGACAATCGCCCGGGGTTTGGTTAAACAGCCAATATTTTGCTGACCATGAACACTGCACCTGTCCGCGTTGCATAGAACTATGGCAAAAGAGCGGTTTGAGCTGGTTTGCATGGCGAAGAAAAGAAGTCACCGATTACATTGCCCAAATCCGAGATGTTGTCAAAAAAGAACTTGTCTTAAGTATCCAACCTGACCCCATAACCTCTTGCGAACGCTACGGTGTAGATTTTGATGATTTAGCTAAGTACGCTGATGATTTCAATGTTGTAATGTTTAGCAAAAACTATGCTACACCATGGTATTGGGAAATGCTCGCACGCGGCTTCAAAAAATTGTTGAAAAAACCATTCTACATTAGTTTGTATGTTTTTGGCCCAGGCGACAACCCCAAGGACGCGCCATTACCCGAAGAGTTGCTTACTGTCACAACTCGCTGTGCAAGAGCAGGCGCAGATGGGTTCCTTTACTTAACTGATGGTGCCAGCCAAATGTTGGATTTCCAGAAAGCTGTCGTTGGGCAGGTTGAGCTTATAAAAAAGCTTAGAACTTATGGTGGGCAACCTGTGCAGGATTTTCTGGATAGGGTTGAAAGCTGGCAAAAAATCCTATAGTCTTTTTTACTTAACGATTTTTTGAGCTTCACAAATATATTTCTTTGAGTTGCCGCTAGGTTTTTATCGAGTCAACCTCAGACTATAATTAAGCTGGGACTGCTTGTTTGGATTTCATTTCAGACTTAATTAAAGCCATCATCGCCCTATTCATAATTGTCGACCCGCTGGGTAGCATTCCTATTTTTATGAGTTTAACCGAAAACGTACCAGAAACCAAGAGAAAAAAGATTTTCAACACAGCCGTGATAGTCGGCACTGTTCTGCTTTTGGTTTTTGCGTTCACTGGACAGGAGATTCTCAATATTTTTGGTTTATCAATTTACAGTTTCGAGGTTGCAGGAGGAATCTTGCTTTTAATCATCGCTATCAGAATATTAATTTCTGGAACACGTGAGAACCCTGAATCCCTAGAAACTGTTGGAGCGGTGCCGATTGCTATTCCACTTCTTGTAGGACCCGGAGCAATTACAACAACCATATTTACTCTTCAAGTTAATCAACAGATTTATAATAGTGCTGTGATGGCAACTTTAATCGCGATTTTGGCAGTTGTTGTAGTAATGACGCTGACATGGGTTATTCTCAGATTCATAAACGGCATTTACAAGTTCTTAGGCAAAACAGGTTCTTTGATTATAGCACGAGTTATGGCTCTGCTTATCGCCGCCATTGCTGTCCAGTATATCTTAACGGGAGTAACACATTTCGTGGTCTAAGCACGTCAAACATTAAATAAAAGCATATCCAAATGTAAGTTCCAACGTGAACAATATGCGGTCAGAATGCTACGGTTGCAAGAAATCTTTTTCCGGTAAAGGCTTGATTGTGAGTATAAACTGTGAAGAACGGACTTATTGTGCTGATTGCTTATGGAAGCTTCAAAAGGAATATTCCCTGAAGAAATCCTGTGAAAACTGCGGTCACTTCGATGAGGAATCCTGCGAGAAACGTGGAAAAACGTTGGTGCCCGTAAAGGCTGGGTTTAACACGTATTTTACTCAAGCAGAAAAATGCGGAGATTACTCCACTGAACAAAAAGCGAGCTCAAAAAAGAAAAATGAACCAACTGAGCAGGAAAAAGAAGCAACTGTCCTTGTAAAGAAGCTCTCTGAGAAAGGTCAAACTCTTACTATCTACTGTTGTCACTGTGGTGCACCAATGAAAATCGGCGCAAAAGCGCCTGAAATCCAAAGCACCTGTCCTAGATGCAAAGGCGATCTCGAAATAGTGAACCTGACCAAATTCATCAAGCAACACCAATCTTAAATTTTCCTGCCAAATCAACAGTTTTAGAAAATAGATTAATAGTGTTTTGGCGCTTAGAAGCGCCTTAAGGGATTTTTGTGTGTTCCCTAACTTGCACCGTTTTCCTTTTAGCCCTTGTACTCATAAGGAAAGCAGTTACCAAGGTACATACACCGTAGACTTCAACCTCTGTAGTTTCAATATCCATTCTAATCACCGCTTGACTTTAGTAGTTCCGATGGTTTAAATTGGCAGTTATTCCATTCACTTTCTTTGCCACATATATTTCAGTTGCCAATGCACCTATCGCACTTGTGATAAGGCTTAAACCGACTACTATTAGGCTCAACATTTAATATACACCTTTTAGTTACAACAGATAAACATTCAATCAAATATAAATATAGTTGTGATTTGTTCATAATTAGCAATAACTATTGAAATAATGGTGATTAAAAACGAATATTACTTAACACTCAAATATTATTCAGAGTGTACGCCCTTAACGATTATTTTTGAAGAAACAACAATTGATAATTGACAACAAAAGTCAGATTACACTTTGTTTGAGACGTTTGATCTAAAAAACACCCAAATCTTCAATATCGAATAGAAGTTGTTGCTGCTGCGACTGCATTCTGCACAAAGGTTGCAACAATAATTAATCAAACCATCTACAAACTAGTCAAATCAAAATATTCTAAATTTCACGGCGGCGACACATGATTTTTTAGGTTAACCCAAATAGAGAATTTACAAGTAGGTGAACAACCCAGGATGAAATACTTATTTGCCTAGAAGCGGTAAACCTGATAGTGAAAGTTTTGGTAAACAGCAATCAGACGACCGGCGGCGTTCCTGTCAGCCGCTCAGCTTTGGCAGTGTTGTTCTCGGTTGTATTCCTTGACAACTTAGGCTTCGCAATCGTTGTACCCTACCTGTATTTTTATGTGGTTGCCCTTGGAGGCTCAGCTGTTCTGTATGGAGTGCTTTTGGCGTCGTATGCGTTGATGTCTTTTATTTTCACACCTTTTTTGGCAAGGTTTAGCGATCGTTTTGGGCGAAGAAAGATTCTGCTGTTAGGTTTGGCAATTTCTAGTTTAAGCTACTTTATCTTTGGTTCTGCACAGGTGATTTGGCTATTGTTTTTAGGCAGGATGCTTTCGGGAACCACTGCGGCTACGGTGCCAGTTGCACAAGCTTACGTTGCAGACATTACAACCCCAAACCAACGATTAAGGTACTTGGGGCTTTTAGGAGCGGCAGCGGGCGTTGCCTTCATTTTAGGTCCAGCCATCGGGGGAACCCTCAGCAGCCTTTTCGGCTATGGTGTGCCGTCTTTTTTGGCGTCGGGTTTGGCGTTCGCAAATTTGGTTTCGGCTTATTTTTTGTTGCCTGAACCAGCAAGTTTTAACATAAAGAAGACGGTTGTTTCCTTCGGTGCTCTCCTCGGCATTCTGAGAAAGCGCAAAATCGCTCTGCTGTTGACTATTTATTTTCTGTTTTTTGTTTCATTTGTTTTTCTGCAGGCTTCTTTGTCGCCTTGGTTGGCAGCAGTTCTCGGATTCGGCGCCTTCCAAACAGGGCTGGTTTTCTTTTTAATCGGCGGAGTCAGCGTATTCACCCAAGCAGTGTTATTGCCTGTGCTGAGCAAGAAATTCAATCGCTTAACCTTAGTGTTGCTTGGAATTGCCTTCTTTGTTGTTGGGCTTTTGAGTTTAGCGATCGTTTCGAATCTTGCTGTTTTATTGGTAGTTGCTGTTGTGTTTTCGTTTGGTTTCGGAATCCAATACGTTACAATCAACACTTTAATTTCGGTAAATAGTCCAGAAAATGCTCAAGGCGGCGCGTTGGGGGTTGCTTGGGCAATTGCGGGTCTTGCGCAAACAATTACACCTGTTTTGGCTGCAATCGCATTATCCTTTGGGGTTTCAGGGGGGTTTGACGGGTTGGCGTTTGTTATTTCGGCAGTAATTTCCAGTGCAACCGTGCCGTTGCTTTTAAGTTTCAAAAAAATGTCGAATTAGCTGATCGCCATATTTCGGTTCGGAAATATCAAACTGAACAACCATTTCACAGTTGAATAACCAAATTAAACTTTGCAATGAATTTGATAATTATTCACTAGACTGCCACATTCAAGCTTGAGCAAATTAACGTTGGTTTGTGTTAAACCGAATTGTCCTAAAGCAATGCTTTAAAAGGAAAGCATATGTAAGCAACGGTAACAGGTGAAGACAATGAATAACTGGAGAATCATCAAAAAATTCGCCGAATGGATTGGAACAGCATTCGCAATATTTACATTGATAGCAGCGATAATAAATTACGAGTTAAATTTAATGTACAATCCAGCTCCTCCTATGAGCTATTTTTTGATCAGCCTCATGACATCAATTTTGCCGTTCTTGCTTGGTGCAGTTGTTTTCTTCTTAGTGGCCGCTCTTAGTTCACAACAAGAAAAAGCAGTTGAAAAAGAAATGGAAACAGAAAAAACATCAGCAAAATCAGTAGATACAGAGCCTAATCAAGAAGACGCCGTCAAATAGAGCCAAACTAAACTCTTTTTATTTATTTTTCCATTCTCAGGAAACAAAATTTCTAAAAACTATCTTTTTAAAAATAAGACTTGCAGCAAAGACAAAAAATTTTGCGAAAATCTAATATGTCAAGTTACCTCAATTTGGGTTCGGGACTAACCTGAAAAAGGCTAATAGATCACCAGCTGATTTCGCGATATTAATTTGGATGAGTTTTAACGTTGTTTTCTACGTTTTGGAGCTGACCGTTTTTGGTGACATAGCAGACCTAAATAATTCAATACTGCTCATTCTGTGGATTTTGTCTATTGCAGGTTTAATCTCAGCAAGAAAGTTGGGCGCAGCAATTGCAACATTCTCACTGACTTATGCTTTTTGCTTCAACACATTCAACGTCATTTATTTCTCAATCTACCTGCTTAACGGAACAAGTGCAATCATAAACGCAATAGCTATCACATACATGTTCCGCAGCATTTTTAAAAAAAAGTTTAATTGACTCACAATTTTACAATATAATTTAAGTTCAATTATTGAAAATATAATCATGAATTGGCGAAATTTGGAAATGGCACAGAATATTAAATCTAAACCTCGTTTAGAATCTCTCGAAAAAGCTTGATGTGACTGTATTATTTTGTATTCTTCCTTTCAACAAATATACTCCTGACCGGACTTACCAATTTATCGCAAAGAGTGTTAAGCACATATTGAGCTGGATTTACCAATGGGAAGCAAACGTAAATATGTAATATTTCTATTACATGTAATCGTTGCTTACATGTATGTCCAAAATAGAACTGCTGTCAACGAAACTAAAGGCATTATCTCATCCAATGGCCTTGAAGATAGTAACCCTGTTGGCTAAGGAAGGCAAAGATATGTACCTAAATCAAATAGCCAAATGTATAGGAATCAACAGGGCGCTAGCAAAAATACACCTAAAAAAGCTAGAACGAGGTGGAATAGTTAAAAGTAGAGTAGTTCTGGTTGAAGGAGAAGCGCTAGCCCTCAGATACTACAAACTTGAAGACTTTAAAATCCATGTATCTCCTGAAGTACTGAAGAAGGAGGGAGAAGAATATGAAAAGTAAAAACCTAATAGTTCTAAGTGTCTGGTCAGCGGTTACAATAATATTTTCGTTACTTATTTCGCTAGGAGCAATTTATAGTGATAATGCTACACAATGGCTAATAACGATGTTTGATGACTGGTGGATTGTATTTTTGATAACCTTGGTCTTTACGGGTATTGTTAGTTACTTAGTCAAAGAACAGGAAGTTAACGTGCAACTCAATTTTCAAAACATTGGAACAAAGTTAGATTCGCTCACTAAAGAAGTTGCGGAAATAAAGAAAGCAATCGAAGATTAGACTAAAAGATGTGCTTCAATTCTTGCTTTTCTCATTTTCTAATGATAACCTTAACCGATTTTGTCCCTCTGAGGATAAGTCTCTATCTATATCGCCCTTGAACTTGTGGATGCTTTTGAGCTCTTATTAAGGGATGTTAAATTTACACCAACGGTTAAATTCCACACGAAACCTATTCAGCAAGGTGAGCCAGACTAGGTTTATCTCAAAAGAGTCTGAGTCCCCAGCCAAAATGCTACTTTGCCTTTGCTTTGGTAGCTTGGAGATAGATTCCAACCTCTAGAGCAGTATTTGCAAGTTGCAGTTGGAGAGTTGAGCATTTTTGGATACCTATTCCTGTCAATCAAAATTTAGATAGAGGAATTGCTAAGACTAATGCACTCGTTAAAATATCTATAATTAGATTTATGAGGATTCAATTTAAAAACTAATTAAACTATAATAGTTAAAGCCCAATCAGACAGTGTTAGCTTAATTACGATCACATAGTCATATAAAATTAATGCCAGTTAAATTAAACTGAGTTAGATGAGTGAAAAAGACATGATTCAATGCAAGGGTTATTCTGCTCAAGACCCAAAAAGTGTTCTAAAACCGACTGAGTTTATTCGTCGCAGTCCCAGTCCTTACGACATATCAATGGATATTCTATACTGTGGAGTTTGCCACACTGATTTGCATCAAGTACGAAATGAATGGAATGGCACTCTGTATCCCTGCATGCCAGGTCACGAGATAATTGGCCGCGTAACATCAGTAGGTAACAAAGTTACCAAATTTAACGTTGGTGACGTAAGCGGGGTAGGCTGCATGGTGGACTCGTGTCAACATTGCGAGAATTGCAACAATGGACTAGAACAATATTGCCTTAATGGCGGCCCAATTTATACATATAACAGCCCTGAAAAAGGATTTGATAGACCAACTTTCGGTGGATACTCAAACAAAATGGTAGTAACAGAAAGGTTTGTGGTGAAGATTCCAGAAAACATGGATCTCAAAGCAACGGCACCGCTGCTTTGCGCAGGAATAACCACTTTCTCACCTATGCAACACTGGAAAGTAATAGCCGGACAAAAAGTCGGTGTTGTCGGTATAGGCGGATTAGGCCACTTGGCCGTCAAAATAAGTAAAGCTAAGGGAGCAAGTGTAACTGCCTTCACCAGTTCACCCCAAAAAATGTCTGACGCAAAACGGCTTGGGGCGGAACAAGTTTTTCTGGAGACGGATGATCAAGCCATTAAGAAGATGACAAGAACTTTTGATTTTATAATTTCAACCATTCCCCAAGCCTATGATATTAACCCTTACCTTGAGATGCTAAAAGTGAACGGTACGTTTGTTAACGTTGGCGCAATGGATCGTTTAGAACCTGGTATTAATGGATGGGCTTTAGCTTCCTCGCGTCACAGTTTAGCGGGTTCGACTATCGGCGGTATGCCTGAAACTCAAGAGGTCATCAACTTCTGCTCCGAGTGTGGCATCAAAGCGGACGTGGAGGTCATTCCGATACAGAAAATTAACGAGGCATTTGAACGCATTAAGAGTCGTGATGTACGATATCGCTTCGTAATTGACATGTCGTCATTAACACCTTAGAATTAGGTTTTTTTGACCGAGGTTGCTATAGAAAGACTCCTCGCTATGCTCGAAGACGAAATTATCATGCGTTGGCCCAAAATAGGGTAAGGGCGTGCTTTTAAAGCGTGATAATTAGATTCTTCAAAGTGATGAATTGTTGAAAACACTTTTTTCCTTAGAAGAGCTAATTTGTAGTGGCGGGGACAGGGTTAACCCCGGATGAGTTTGAGACCCAGGCACTCGATTGCCCATTTAAGCCTTTTTCTCCGATTTTGACCGAAGTTTAGAGCTACCGTCCCCTCATTAACGGGTTCAAAACCTTTAATGAATATTTGTTTGAATGATTTTTCAGTAAGCGCTGAGCGGGGGTGGATTCTAACGCCAATTTGCCAGTAAGAATGCATTTTGCCTGGTTCGCGTGGAATTTAAACACAAGGTCTAAAGCGGTATATGTCCAAAACTTATGGACAAAAATTAGTCACAATGACCGAAAATAGGCTAAATATATGGCTGAATTTGAAAAATAAGCTTGGCGCGGGATGTTAGGTTTACACCCACGTTTAAATTCCACACGAGATATCAAAAGTTACAATATCTCGAACATCGACCAGAGTGAGCCGGACCGAACTTCCCCAAACGGGGCTGAGCCTCGCTTCGTCTCCTGACAAGTCTCCAACTGCAAGCAATTCCCTTTTTCTTACAAGTGTTCAGTAATAACAAACTAAGTCTAGAGCTGGGGATGGGCTTTTGAGTTGAAATACGATTCCCTACCCCGCTTAGATTTCAAGGGAGAGGTTTGCATGCATATTACCGATCCTCCAGTAGTAAAACTGGTTTATAAAATTGATCATCGTTCTCCAATAGGGGTTGGATTCGAATTCTAGATCTGCAAATTTTTTGCCTAACATACCCATTGATAATCACCTGTGTAATTCATTTTATGGAAAATTCCTTTTATAAATTGTGAACTCTCTTTGTCAAAAGAATTATTAATCAAGCAAGCGAGTAGTGTTGGCATGAAGAAATCTAACGTAATAGTGATTGCAGTTATTGCGGTTGTAGTAGTGGTCTCAGTCGTCGGCGCTATGGTTTTCACTGGAATGATGAACTCTATTTTCTCGGCCAATGGCCCCCCTGAACTCAAAGAAGCTTCTGTAGCAATCAGTGCTGGAGGAGGATACAATAGCCAGACAGGCATGTTTGATTTGCAGATCAATGCTCAAAACATGGGACAAAAAGACGCCAAGAACGTCAGAGTTGACGTCACCTTCTTTAATGTTGACACTCAGGCAGAATTAAAGACAGAAACAATAACTATCGGCGATGTTTCAGCAGGAGGTTCTAAGGACCTCAGTACATCTGTCCAAGTTCCAGACGGCTCACCACTGGTTTCATGCAGAACTGGCACTCCTGTATGGGACGACTAAACAAACACTGAAATTCCTTTTTTTAATTTAGCCTCAAGAAACGATTGAACAGTTGCAAAGTCTAAAGAAAAGACGGCGGACAACATCCGTATTTGATTTGATGCACGCTTTCAGGACTAAAGAAAAGTACATATTCGCACGGGAGTACCCGCTGGGATGCGCTTAATAAGCGGATCCTTTCTCCAACATACCCGTCGGAACCCTTACAGTTTTGCTTATATTGGTGCAGGGGGTGGGATTCGAACCCTCTGGGAATTGAAAAATCACCCGCGCAATCCCTTTTTTCTTTAGAGCCTGATTGTAATGCAGACTACTTGCCTAAGGTGACTGAGAGTTCCCTTCAATGAATCGTAAAGCCTAACAAGCTTAGCGTTTGAAAAGGTCCTCGGGAGTCATTAGACGTTGCAATATGATGTATGCTGCCTTTTTATCTAATGGTTCGTTCCCATTTCCACATTTAGGCGAGTATATGCATGATGGGCAACCTTCTTTGCATTCACAGGCTTCAATCAACTTTAACGTTTTTTCTAGTAGCGTTTTTATGTTTGAAAAGAGGTTTTCTGAAATACCAATTCCACCCTCAAAACCATCGTAAATAAAGACTGTTGCTTTTCCTGTGTCCATATGCACAGCTGTTGACATTCCACCTATATCCCATCGGTCACACATTGCAAACATTGGTGACATAGCAATAATGGCGTGTTCAAGAGCATGCAATCCACCCTCGAAATTCAAGCCTTTATCTTCTATTTCTTCTCTGATCAGTTCAGGAACAATAAACCACATACCTACCGTTGAGAAAGACGAAGAGGGCAAATCAAGCGTATGTTTTTTGATGATCACATCGTTGGATTTTACTACATATGAAGGATAATTTTCAGTGATTGTTAATTCGCCCAAAGCAGTTTCGAGGTCTTTTTTTGTTTCCTCCAATGTTTTCTTGATTGATACTTCAACGGTTTTTTGGGTTTCAGTATAATAGTTGGTGCTCTCTTGGCGAACCTTAGCGGTGAAATTGTTGAGATCTAGTTCTTCTGAGCAGTAGGTTTCACCTTGATGTAGAAGAATTGCTCCTATATGGGTTTCTTCATAAGCCTTGTTTAAGGGAAGCGTTTCAAGAATACGCCCATTGCAAAGTACATTTACTGTCTTTCCGCTAATACTTTCAAGGTTAACAACTCTAGTTGCCTTTTCCAGCCCAGAGTAAGTCCAACCTTGAAAAGTTTTTTTCAGAAGACCTTTTTGTGCAAGGGCTTGAACGCTTTCTTTGAAGAGCTCTGGAAAATATTTTTGGTCAGAATCGGTAAGGGGCAGCTCGTCAGCTGCACACATAATATGGCCTGAAGTAATTTGCCGATTGTGCAGATTAATGATCGCTTGTTCATGTGGTCTATCAAAGAAGTCTTGTGGATGCTTCATAAAATATTGATCAAGAGGGTTTTGGAAAGCAACCAAGGTTACGGTTGAATCATTTTTACTTCTACCTGCACGTCCAGCTTGTTGCCACGTAGAGATGACTGTCCCAGGATAACCCGAAATTATCACTGAATCCAAAGAACCTATGTCGATGCCGAGCTCTAATGCATTTGTTGAAACCAAACCGATTAAGTCCTTGGTTTTTAGACGATTCTCTATGTCGCGTCGTTCTTGAGGAAGGTAACCTGCCCTGTAGGCAGTCACTGAACTATAAAGTTTAGGATTTCTTCGTTTTAGGTCTTCTTTAGTCCATCTTGTTATAAGCTCAGCCATTTGCCGTGAGGTTGTAAAGCAGAGGGTTTGCAAGTTTTTCATTACGCTCACTGTTAGAAGGTCTTTGGTTTCTTGATGGGTTGAGCGGCGGATTGTTTTTTGTGGGTTAATGAAAGGTGGATTCCAAAATACGAATGATTTTTTACCTCTTGGGGAGCCGTCGTTTGAAACTATTTCAAAATCTTTTCCAGTTAGTTTCTTTGCATGTTCTTGTGGATTAGCTATGGTTGCTGATGAGAGTATGATTTGGGGGTCCGAATGGTAAAAACTGCAGATTCTTAGCAGTCTTCGTAGAAGCATGGCTACGTTTGAGCCAAAAACGCCTCGGTAAACATGCGCTTCATCAAGTACGACGTAGCGTAAGTTTTGGAAAAAAGATCGCCAGAGATTATGCCAGGGAAGGTACAGATGCAAACCATAAGGGTTAGTTAAAATTATTCTGGAATTTTCCCGTATGAATGCCCGCTGCTCTTTTGGTGTGTCACCATCGTACACGTTAGAATCTGCTTTAATGCCCGTACCTTTCTCGATTTCTTGTAAAACTTTGAGCTGATCATTTGTTAGAGCTTTTGAGGGATAAATGAAGAGTGCTGTTGCTTTTTTATCGTTTGTGAGGGCATCAAAAACGGGGATATTAAACGCCAAAGTTTTTCCTGAAGCCGTGGGGGTAGTAATAATTACATTTTTGCCTTGTCGTGCTTTGTTTATGGCTACTGCTTGATGGGAATAGAACTTAATTTTCTTATTCTGCAAATAAGTGCTTATATTTTCTGGAAGGGCTTTTTCAAGCTCTCCAAAACATGGGTCTTGTGCAGGAATTTCTTGAATGTGTGCAATAGAGTTTTGTGGGGTTTGCACTTTTTGCGGGATAATTTCTTTCTCTGGCAAGTTCACTGTTTTAGATTTTAACGAATTATTGATTGAGGAGGGTCTGAAATTATTTGGTTTGCTACCTCTTGTAAGAAAGGTGCCGCATTCTTTGCAGAATAAGCTCTGGGTATATTCCTGATGTGAGTGGGTTCTGCCACATTTTTTGCAATAGTATGAAATTGGCAATTCTTTCTACTTTCAATTACTTATATTGTTATAAAAGCGCTATTGCCAAAATCCGCTTTTTATGCATTCAAGTACTGGAACTATGCTCCACAATAGTCCGTTCGTTTTAACGTGGTGTAGGGGGTGATACGAACCTTCTGAGTATAGATGTTTATGCGGTAGGTTGAGTCCAAACCCAATGGCTCCAGCGAGAGCGGAACACTTTGAACCACATACCAGTGGGGATATCACCCGCATAATCCTTTTTTCCATACGGTGTTATGGCACGGTCAAATCTCAAAGCTGAAAGAAACGAAGCCGCCTTGCCTATGGGTAGAAAGCCAAAAAGTATAGTTACCAGAAGGCAAAGTGGTGTTAAAGTTAAAAAATAAAGTCTTTTCATTTCCAGGCGGTAGCTTGTAAAGGAAATTCATTGTCCAAATAGGCTGTCCCGTATTGTCTGTCTTAGTAGACTCCACCCAGTCGCTATTAATTTGTGTCACAATGGTTTGATTGTAAGCCTTAATGAATGCCGTATCAAAAGCGATTTCATAGTAGTAAGAGGATTTTGCCTCAACTGAGAATGTGAGTGGGTTAGTGCTTTCTAGTCTAAAATCGGTTATTGCCAGTTTTTCCGTTTCTTGGGATGAGAGAACAGAAGATGATAAAACAAGAGTTCCGAAAACGAGCAATGGAATTAGAACAGTAATAAGTATAGCGAAAATAGCTCTGTGCTTCTTAATAGACAGAACAATAATGCCGAGCATCCCAACCGTAATAAGTGCTGTTCCAGCTATTAGAGTGAAAAAGAAGAAAGAATTAAGCCCTGACCATTCAAGATATGAGTCGCCCAGAAATCTCTGGACTGTCAGAAGCTCAACCGACCATGTTTGCTCCCAATAGAAAACTATAAAGAAAATGGCTAAAATGACAGCGCCTAAAGCGGTTAAAGCTCCAAACAAGTACTTTGAATATTTTAAAATTAACAATCTGTATCGTGACAGATATGATATAAGGTTTCTGAGGCACCCCCTGGCAAGTTGAGCAGCCGTGGCATCGAACCCTCTGTAAATGGAGATGTCACCCGCACCACCCCATTTTTGGCTATTCAGGGGACGCACGAGAACATTTTTTCACTTATCAAGAATGAACAAACCTAATAAATTATATATTACTATTCACTACAAGAGTTGCCATGAGAAAGACAGTAATCTCACTAATCACAATAGCAGCATTGGTGCTTGTATGTGGCATCCTTCCCGCAGAAGCGCAATTGGCTCAGGAAACTACAATCAGCGTTGACATGAGGTACAGCGTCGCCGACTCACCATATATGGAGCAGTATATTACAGCTATGCCTGGTCAAGGAATTGAAATTACTCACAGACTATATAATCCATCAAACGAATCAGAATCCACCGACATACAAGTAACCTACTCCATAGTGCAGGGACAACAAATCATAAAGCGTTTTGATGTAGGTTCACGTTTCTATCCAGAAGACAATATAGCTAATGTTCTGGGAAACAATTACTTCCCATTTCAGTACGACCTTATTCCAAATGGCACTGGAACCATTGAGATAAGATTTTACGATAACGGCACACTGCACAACATAGATGGAACAACGCGTACTTTTAGTAACGACATGAGCTTTTCGGATATTACAATCAACATGGAAAATCCAACAAATGTGGCCTTAAATAACATACCTTTGTTTGCGTGGGTAGGACTAATTCTTCTTTCAGCTTCAACAGTTGGTCTAAGTGTAGGACTTCTTGTTATGCGAAAAAAATGGACAAAACAAGAAGAACCCACTCAAAACAACGTTTCAATTAAGTCAGTTGATTAAGCTGATAAGATCAGCCGTTGGGGATCCGAACCCTCTACATCCATGTCAGAATCTGTACTGGGGATGGGCTTTTGAGTTGAAGTACGATTCCCGACCCGTTTAAAATTCAAAAGAAAATGCTTTGATACATTATTTACCGATCGTCCAGTAAAGGTAAATGGAGAAGTTAAATAACTTAAATTAAATAAATTCTATTTTGTTAATTCCTCAAAGGAGTGTGAAATGTTTTTGACTTACATTCGTTGTTCTATAGGAAAGTGGCGTATTGACCTTTATTCTTCTGAAGCTGAGGCGATTTTTGGAAGGATAAACGATGAAGGAGTTAGACTGTTTCAGGAGCAGTCAGGGTTTATAAGTTATAGACTGATGCGGGCTAGCAATGATGTTACAGTTGCCATCGCTGAGTGGGAATCGGAAGAACTAGGCAGGGCGGGTGCGGAGAATTACAGAAAATGGTTAAGGGCGAGCGGTATCTGGAATAAACTAGTTCTCACGACTTATGAAGGCGAAGCTCGTAGCTTCCTCATGAATTTGAATTCAAATTTACAGAATGAGTTGGAAAAAGAGAGATTTAATCAAGGTGCTCGAAGGATACTGGCGCAAATTTCCAGAAAAAAATGCTAAGAACGAGCGGTACCAGGCTTAACCACAAAGCTTGGGCCAAATTTGAGTTGGCGTGGCTTCAAACACTAGACCGAATGGAGTAACGCATTTATTAGGAAAATAATTTAGGCTCAGTTTCTAAAATTAACGGTAATAATCAGCTGAATTTGGAAATGGCGCGGGATGTGGGAATTGAACCCACGCGGCCTTTCGACCACAGACTTAGCAGGCCTGCCCCATACCAGGCTTGGGGAATCCCGCACGCCTCAAGTTCAGCCAATCCATTATACTGTATTTCAATTAAACCTTTCTGGGAATTAAAACTAGTGGATTCACCAAGCTATTTCCTGCACATGATTTACCATTAAATCTAAATCGGGGCACGCAAGAATAAATAAAGAAATAACCTTTTTCAGGAATCAGTATGGCGCCTAAAAAACAATTCAATACCATAGATGAATACATAGCTACTTTCCCACAAAATATCCAGAAGATTTTGGAAACGATTAGGCAAACAATCCATGAAGCTGCCCCCCAAGCAAAAGAAGCTATAAGCTATCAGATGCCCGCCTTCAAACAAAACGGAATTTTAGTGTGGTTTGCGGCGCACAAAAACCACATCGGATTTTACCCAAGAGTATCCGCTATCGAGACCTTCAAAGAGGAATTGCGCGATTATCAGGTAACTAAAGGCACGGTTAAATTCTTCTTAGACAAGCCTATTCCTTATGATTTGTTGAAGAAAATGGTGATGTTTAGAGTTAAGGAAAACCGGGAGAGTAGTCAAAAAAAATAAAAGAAATAAGAACAGAAAATTCTATCAGCTATTTTAGTTATGATGCTTTGCCGTCTTTGCAGAAGTAGATGTTTGGTCTAGCTTTGGCGAGGTTGAAGTCTTTAAAAACTTCGCATTCGCTGCAAATACACATCTTGCCGAAATCAAAGTCTTTGCATGGGGCAACCCCGTTGGCGCAGTAGGGTCCAGGCATATCTTCCGGTTTAGGAATCATCTTTAATGAACTATTATTTGACATGTTTTTCATCATTTCATTACTCATACTTTTTTGCTGCTCCCTCGACATTTTCATCATCATTTCAGGAGTCATGTTCTTCATCATTTCAACGTTCTTCATCATTTCGGAACCTAAAATATCCTGCACATTTCCTGAGTTCATTTTATTTATCATGTCATTTCTTGCCAAAATTTTGGGTTTGGCGCATTCGCTGTTTTTTTGTACGGCGCAGTTAACACATTGGCACTTCGTTATTACATCATAAGTTAATGTTACTTTAGGCTGTGTTTTATGACCAAAAAAATCCAAAAAATTCACCTTATTCCAATATAAAATATAAAAAAACCCTCAATTAAAGTTTGCTCCCGACGCTGTTTGGCTAACCTAAGGGGGTCAACGACTCTGAAAACCATGTTCTATATGTCCACACAGCCTTGATATTGGAACTCTACCCTTTTGAGGAAGGAACTTTGCGTTAGGCGTCAATATAGTTTAAAAGGGTGACCTTGTTAACTATTCTCTTGCAGGTTTTCCTGCGTTTATGAAAATGTGTTGGTGCCTGAATGGGGATTAAACTTTCAAAGTCCGATATAGCGTTTATAAAACAGTTACCAGTTTGTCGTCTTGCAACCGCAACCGAAGAATGTGAACCCGTTGTGAGACCTATTTGGGCGATTTTTGATGGAGCAAACATCTACTTTGCATCTGACCCTGACACCCCCAAATTGGAACATATAGAAGCAAACCCTCAGGTATCACTGGTCTTTGATGATTACGACCAAAAAAACTGGTCAACCATCAGAGGCGTCCGCGTTCAAGGCGAAGCAGAAATTATGTTAAATGGCAAAGAATACCGTTACGCTCATGATCTTCTTAAAGAAAAGTATCCTGAGTATGCGAGTCCTGAAGGCAGCTGGAAAGAAGGCGATGTGCCTATTATTAAGGTGATACCTACGACTTTTAATAAGTGGTCTTCAGGAAAATGGCAAAAATAGTTTTAATTTAACCAACAAACCACTTTTCAAATCTGTTTTTCGGGTTTTTCCTTTTTGACTAAAGCGTGCCTACGGAAAAGCTTATCCCTAAACTGTATCTTATAGCAGTTGAGGGCTCAGTCTATGTCACTTGAATCAGGCAGAAAACTAGGGTTAATCGCAAGTTTAATACAGGTTATCTTGCCAATTGTGGCGGTTGTCGGAATAGTTGCTTTAGTCATATCGGCATTAGTCGCATCAGTATCAAGAACCACCATGGGCATACCTGCCGCTCCAATTTTTGGGTTCTCAGTGGGTCTAGTTGTTTTCTTTATTGCTGTGGGCGGTTTAGCCCTTATCGGATTTACCCTCTTTTTAGTGTCGATGCACCGCCTATCCATTTATTACAGTGAGCCGTCAATTTTCAAGAATGTGCTATACGCATTCATCGTGAGTATCGTTTCTGGGGTAGTCTTTTTTGTTTATGAATTTGTCTTTGGGTCCTGGTCATTTGGGGGTTCACAAACCGGAGCAACACCAGCCCTGCCCATTCTATCCATTTTTGGCGTATTAGGAATAAGTCTTGTCTTCAGCATAATCAACGCAGTTCTCTACATGCAGGCGTTTAACAAGTTAGCGGAGAAATCAGGCGTCGATAATTTCAAATCGACCGGCTTGCTGTACTTAATTGGAGTTTTGACGGCAATCTTGTTTTTTGGCAGCTTGTTGGTTTGGATAGCATGGATTTTCGCCGCCCAGGGATTCAACAAACTTAAGCCAGCTCCAATAGTAACCCAAAATGGTTCCTACTTTACCCCACCGCCACCGTCAACTACGTTGCAAACCAAGCATTGCTCCAACTGCGGAACAGAAAATAGCGCCGACTCTCTTTACTGCACTCACTGCGGCAAACCACTACAATAGAAAATACGCGATAATCAAGCAAGCAATGGATTATTCCTTAAGGGCACTTGATTTTTACAAAAAATTTTATATCTCAGTGCCTTCTCCTTTTAAACACAAGTTGTGATTATATGGCAGTCAAAATTTCACCAGATTATATTGACCTTCTAAACAAGGCAGTCGAACGCGAAATTCAAGTTTCTCTCCAATATATTCTTCAACATTCAAAAATGGAGAAATTGGTCCGAAGAACCCTCCCTGAAAATATCCTTCTCGAGAAAACCACCTACGACGCAGTTGGAAAGATTCTCAGAGAAATCTCCATCCAGGAAATGAAACATGCCGCCGCAATAATCGAGCGCATCTATTACCTTGGCGGAAAAGCCTCAACTAAATCCAGCAAAATTACTGTAGGCGACAGCATAAGCGAATTCGCTAAGCTGGGAGTAAAAGCAGAGGAAGAAGCCGTAACACTATATCGCGAAATCATCGATACTTCAGGTAAAATGGGCGATTGGGAAACTCGTGAGCTCTTCGAGAAAATCTACGGTGAAGAAGAGCAGCATCTGTTCAAATTCCAAGAATATACAAAGTTCCCTGACGAAAAGGAAGAACCGAGCAAAGTGCCGCTTCCTGAATGGCGCAAAATCTACACGGAAGAATATTTCACACTCCTAAACAAAGCGGTTTCCGCTGAAATCGCAGGCATCATCCAGTACACTAACCAGCATGAGAAAATGGCATTGCTTGAACTCAGGATGAAGAACACATCACTTGAAACAATCACGGAATCCAACAAAGCAGCAGTCGTGAGCAAAATCCTCAAAGAAGTCTTCATGCAAGAAATGGATCACCTCGAAAAAATCAGTGAACGCATATACTTGCTCGAAGGGGAAGCGGTCTGGAAACCAGATCCATTGCCAGTTGTCGGCAACACTGCGCAGGAATTCCTTGTCTTAGACCACGCATTGGAAAGTAGCGCAATAACGCTCTACCGCCAAATTATCGCGGAAGCACTCAAACGCGGCGACACAACCACCAGACGCATGTTCGAAGACATCATTATCCAAGAAGAAAATCACTTCTGGACCTTCGACGACTTCGTAAGATAAAAACCAAAAATTTTCTTTCCCTGTTTTCTTAGGGTTATTTTTTAATCTTTTTTCAACTATTTTCTAAGATAGTACAGCGTTGATTTTTTACTAATACGACCGATCTTCTTAGGATTCTGACCTCTTTCAGTGTTTCTTTAATAATTGGCATATTAGGCTCCACACAGGAATTCTAAAGCACCTGGAAACGATTACTGCTTTTTTTTGTCAGCTTTTGTATGTTCTTCTTCTTTTTATTACAAGAGTAACCAAAACAATTAGCAAGACTATTATCACGATCAACGCGGCGAGAATGCCGAGTTCAAATCCGTTAATTCCACTGGAAATAGAAGTTTGGGTTTGGTTGGGTGATAAGGTTGTGGTCGAGAACAAAGTTGTTTCAGGAGTTGGGGTGTCGGTTGGCTGTGTGATTGGCGTTGGAGCTATTGAGGTTACGGCTAAAGGAAGTGGCATTGCCGCGTTTGGGTTTGGGGCTGCTTGGATGTTTGGGCTGTCTAAAACTGGCTGAAAATTCACTGTGCCCAAGTTAAAATCGCTTTTGCCATCAAATATTGTTTGATTGATGACTGATTGATCGGTTGTTCCCCACCAGTTATTTGAGGCATTGAGGTCTGTGGTTTCGCCTATTGCAAAATAAATACTGTAATTTAAATTATCTTGCAAATTGTTGTTTTGAAACGCTAGGTACTGGGCTTCCCCAATAATTTTGACTCCGATCGAGTTTTTCGAAATTGTGTTGCTATTTATTGAGGGGTTAATGACTCCATAAGTAAATGCTGGATAAATTTCCATATGGATTCCTTCAGTGTTGCCCGATATTTTGTTTCGTTCAAGAACCTCATTTGGAGGAATACTCCCGGCAAGCGCCTGATGGGAAGTATATAGGTAAACACCGTAATTGCAATTAAAAATACTGTTGTCAACAATCAAAGCATAACCTGTTGATGAAATTCCAGTCTTGAGGTAATTTGAACCACCAAAAATCTTGTTACTTGCAATAACGGGATAGCCTGACAAAGTGCCTCCTGCACTACTAACGGTGCCTGAAATTGTATTATTCCAAACCACGGTGGTTCCTGTAATATAGACAGAGCCTACGATTATATTGTTTGAAATTATTGATGCATCACTAACACTAATATCCCCTTTAATGTAATCGTTATCAAGTTTAATCGCATGGTAAATATTAGTAACTGAAACAGAGTTCAAGTTTGCATTCTCGATTATGCAGCCAGTTTGAGTCTGTTCATTCCAACCGGTACTATCATGAGTAAACTTGATGTTTCCCGTATTGAATTTGATTGGATTAGAAATGACGCCGTAAGCTTGGATACTGCCCTCGACTTGGATGTAAAAATTGTTTAGGTTGACGACAACTCCCTGTTCGATTGTTAATGTTACTCCAGTCTTCACGTTTATGGGTCCAGTAAGATTGTATGGACTATTTTCTGAAGTCCATGTAATGTCAGAAGTTATTGCGCCTATTGTGTCAGTTGCCTGTACATTGCTGAAGACAAATGATGCGGTAATTAAGCTTGCAACAATAAAAGCAATTAGAAGTATTCTCATCAAAGCTATCCAATACAAATTGGTTGACTGCAAATATTAAATTATTCGGAAAGCTTTTCAAAAAACTTAAATTCCTTAAACTACCAGATTAAGGATAGCCGCTTTAACAAAGGATGAATCAAAAAAATCATCCTAGTTACACAAACTGCGGAAACTTTATCGACAACTGCAACTGCTGTATAAGCAAAGATAAAGTAACAGGCGGACGAACTCCGTAAAAAGAAATTTTCGAACGTGAGACAAAAATGGTAATTGAAAGTATAAACTGGATGGCAGGCGGTCCCCAAGGAAGCGGTGTTGACTCAGCGTCCAACATATTTGGCCGAGCTTGCGGTTACGGCGGCTTGTACGTTTTTGGCCGAAGAGAATATCACTCAAACATCAAAACGATGCACAGCTACTTCCTCCAACGCATATCCAAAGAACCAACGCTGGCAAACATAAGTGATGTGAATTTGCTTGCAGCCTTTGACGCAGAAACGGTCGTGCGACACATTGGCGAAGTCGTAAGTGAAGGTGGCATAATAGTGGATTCCCGAGACTTAGGCGTCAATGTTCTGAAAGATATCGCAACGTTTAGTGAAGACTACAAAACTCAAATCCGCGAGTTCATGAAAGAAAATAAAGTAGGCGAAACCATTAACGACTTCCTAAACTACGCAAAACAGAAAAACATTCAGGTTTTTGCTGTTCCTTACATGGATTTGTTAAAACAAATTGGCGAAAAACTCCACATAGAACAAACAAGTACCCTTCACAGAATGATAAATGTTTTAACAATCGGCGTGTCTTTTGCGTTGCTAAAATATGACCGAAAACTCGTAGAAAACGCAATCAAAGCCACCTTTCACGAGAAAATTGCCGACATGAACGTCGTAGCAGTAGACACCGCCTATGACTACGCTGAGCAGAACTTCAAAGTTGATGATTTCAAGCATAAACTCGAAAAAATGGACATTAAAGAAGCCCGAATTTTCTTGACAGGAAACCAGGCTATCGCCATGGGCAAAGTCCTTGGCGGATGCAGAGTCCAAACGTACTACCCAATCACACCAGCGGCAGACGAAAGCGAATACTTGGAAGCTCACGAAATTCTAAAAACTCGAAAAGACCAAGAAGCCATAATCGTGCTCCAAACGGAAGATGAAATTGCCGCAGTTAATTCGGCCTCAGGTGCATGTTTAGCAGGTGCGAGGGCAGCAACGAGCACGTCGGGACCAGGTTTTTCCTTAATGGCTGAAGGATTAGGATGGGCTGGCAACAATGAAGTCCCTCTAGTAATAACTTATTATCAGAGAGGTGGACCCGCAACTGGACAGCCAACACGGCACGGGCAACAAGATTTACGATTCGCGATGCACGCAGCCCACGGAGAGTTCGCCAGAATAATCCTTGCATCGGGTGACATTGAGGAATGCTTCTTTGATGCGGCTGAAGTCTTCAATTTGGCAGAGAAATATCAGATGCCAGTCATTCATTTGCTCGATAAGGGCATGGCTAACTCATCGCAGACCTATCCTATTTTTGACTATGCCAAAGTCAAGATCGACCGTGGTGAAATTGTTGGCGAAAAGGAGTTTGAAGGTAAAGAGTACAAACGGTTCCAATTCACAGAAACAGGAGTGTCTCCAAGGGCTTTTCTGGGAACAAAGAACGGCGTACAGTGGTACAGCGGCGACGAACACAACGAACTGGGCAACATAAACGAAGAACCCATCATTCGTAGAAAAATGATGGAAAAACGCCTTAGAAAACTTGAATTAATCGATAAGGAAGTGCCATTAAAAATGAAGGTGAACTTTTTTGGCGACAAAGATTCAGAAAACATAGTGGTCAGTTGGGGCTCACCCAAAGGCGCTATAATTGAAGCGATAAACCAGCTAAAAGAAGAAGGCTTCAGTGTGGGTTTCATTCAAGTGCGCATGATTCATCCGCTTCCCTCTGCTCAAATAAAACAAATGCTCCAGAACAAAAAACGAGTGATAGACATAGAAGACAATGCAACCGCACAACTTGGAGGCGTAATAACTGAACATGCATTGGTCAAACCTAACTATTACATTCTCAAATACACAGGAAGACCAATGATGACAACAGAAGTTTATGAAGCAATCAAGTTAATTTTAACGGATAAAGCAGCCGAGAGGCAGGTGCTGATGCTTGGCGCATAAAGCTTCAGAATACAAAACCGACGTCTACGTTGACTGGTGCCCAGGCTGCGGAGACTACGGAATCCTAAGCGCTTTGCAGATGGCTTTGGCAGAATTGAACCTTGAACCGCACAATGTTGTGGTTGTTTCAGGGGTTGGGAACGCAGCGAAAACGCCGCATTTCATTAAAGTTAACGGGGTCCACACGCTTCACGGTCGGCTTTTGCCTTTTGCTATGGGCATTAAAGTTGCGAACCCAAACCTTGAAGTCATTGGTGTCGGAGGAGACGGCGACGGACTCGGTATAGGCGCGGGACACTTCGTTAACACGGGCAGAAGAAACATAGACATGGCTTATCTGCTGTATAATAACGGAGTTTACGGACTAACAAAAGGCCAAGCATCACCCACGCTTCGGCTTGGAATGCAAACAAAATCGCTACCAAAACCAAACATCAATGAAGCAATAATCCCGGTTGCCCTTGCAATAACTGCGGGTTACACTTTTGTTGCAAGGTCCTACGCTTTCGACGTTATGCACCTAAAAAACACGATTAAACAAGCCATCGAACATAAGGGTTTGGCGCTTGTTGACTGCTTGCAGCCATGCCCAGTCTACAACGACATAAACACGAAGGACTGGTATGCTGGCGAAGACCGCAAAGACGCTTCAGGAAAGCCTCAGTCAAGACTCTATAAACTTGAAGAAGCTGGATTCGACCCAGTAGTGCATGACGCGAGCGAAGAATTTAAGAAAAAAGTTGCAGGCTTAGAAAAAGCGCAGGAATGGGGTGACAGGATCCCGCTTGGCGTCTTCTATAAAAACGAGCTCAAACCAACCTTTCAGGAACGTTTCACTCAAAGAATACCCTTTTACATGGAAAACCCGCCAGCGAAACAACAACTCAAAGACGAGAGCGGTATCTCCGTGCTGGATCTTAGCGAATTCATGGATGACCTTAAAACAAGCTAACTTTACTCGTTTAATGAGAGAAACTGTAAGGAGCTTCTCCTTTCTCCTCAAGGCACATAACTATTCTTCAGCATATAAACCGCTATTTCCACACTCGACATATATCACTAAGGCTTTTCAGGTTCATCATCGAAGTAGCAGGCTTCCTTAAACCGCGGAGTGCAAACACAGTAGAATACTAGGTCCGTTTGACCTGTGCTGGTTATTTTTTGGGATGCCCCAGTGGGAATAACAACAACGTCGCCAGCCCTCACCATGATTGGTTCTAAGCCGCTAAAAGCAACCTTGCCCTCTCCGGCTGTTATGATGTAAATTTCCTGGATGCCTTCTAGGTGATGCGCTCTGGTTGTTACGCCTGGTTTTACTGTAGCTATGGCAATTGAAACGTCTTTGTCGCTGAAATTTTCGGCAATGGTGCAGCGTTCTGGCGTTAAATATGGTTTTAGAGAATCGGCTTTTACGATTTTTGGCTGCAAGTTTTCACCGTGTCTTATGGTTGATTTAGTAAGATAAAAGGTAACTGTAGATTATGTGTGTTTTTTATTATATTGTTTGCGCAAGCCTTAACCTAAGATGTATTTGCTTGAAAAGGGGGGGTTTGGCGTAAAAGGGCTGTTTTTGGATTTTTTTATTTTGTGTTTTTTGTTTAAACTTTATGGAGTTTTGTATGGGTTTGTTGGTTGTATTGTATGTTTAATGTGAAAACACCTTATATATGCGCTAAATGTAGTGTGTAGATTGAGCACTTAACACTATACGTGTATCATCAGATTGAGTATGTTAAACCTATGAGATGTCCCTACTGCAACTCGGAAAATTCAAAAACCCTCGAAACACGCGACTCCCCAGAAAACACCACACGCAGGCGAAGAGAATGTATCAACTGCGCCAAACGCTATACAACCTACGAGTACCTCGAAACCGTGGAAATCATGGTGAGAAAAAAAGACGGCGAACTCCAACGCTTCGACGTAAACAAAATAATCCGCGGCTTGCAGAAAGCGTGCGAAAAAAGACCAGTAAACATGAGCCAAATCAACTCGTTAGCAGAACAAGTACGCCAAGATCTTATGCTTAAAGGCACCGAAGAAGTTGCATCTGGTGAAATCGGCGATTTAATCATGAAATATCTAAAAAATGTGGACCGCATTGCGTACATTCGGTTCGCTTCAGTTTACAAAGAGTTTGAAGAGCCTGAAGACTTCAGGAAATTACTCTTGGAAGTGAAAAAACAATGAAGTTTGTACTAAAACGTGATAGTAAATTAGAACCCTTCGATCAAGAACGAATTACAACTGCTATTTGGAAAGCCGCTAAAGCAGTAGGCGGAAGAGACAAAGAACAAGCCAAACGCATCAGCGATGAAGTCGTAGCTCTACTAAACAAGCAATACGGCGACGATGCCGTACCTACAGTTGAAGAAGTTCAAGACCTCGTTGAAAAACGCTTAATCGAAAACGGACACGCTTCAACAGCGAAAGCCTACATCCTCTACCGTAAACAACACACTGATATGCGTGAGTTAGCGGCGCTTTTGAGTTCTTCAGACATGGTAGATCAATACCTTGAGGTTGAGGACTGGCGCGTAAAAGAGAACAGCAACATGAGCTACTCGCTCCAAGGTTTGAACAATTACCTTTCATCCACTGTCATTGCCAAATATTGGATTGCCCGAATTTACCCCTCAAAGATTGCTGAATCCCATTTCTCAGGCGACATACATATTCACGATTTAGGCGTGCTTGGCCCTTATTGTGTCGGCTGGGACGTAAGTGATCTGTTACTTTCAGGCTTTGGCGGAGTAGCAGGAAAGATAGAAAGCAAACCTGCAAAACACTTCCGCACTGCCCTTGGACAAGTGGTAAACTTCTTCTACACCTTACAAGGAGAAGCAGCAGGAGCACAAGCATTTAGCAATTTTGACACATACCTGGCTCCTTTCATACGTTATGATCACTTAACACAGAAGGACGTGGAGCAGGCGTTACAGGAATTCTTCTTCAACATGAACGTGCCAACCCGCGTCGGCTTCCAAACACCCTTCACTAACCTAACATTGGATTTGACGGTTCCAGACTTCATGAAGAATGAAGCTGTCCTTTACAACGGCAAAGTTACCCAGGACACATACGGCGACATGACTAAAGAAATGGAAATGTTCAACTTAGCCTTCGCCGAAGGTATGCGCCAAGGCGATTCCAAAGGCAGAGTCTTCACTTTTCCAATCCCAACCTACAACATCACAAAAGACTTCGACTGGGATTCACCGGTTTCGCAGGCAATCTTTGAAGTAACTGCCAAATACGGAGTCCCATACTTCAGCAACTTCGTTAACAGCGACATGAAGCCTGAAGATGTACGCAGCATGTGCTGTCGTTTACGTATCGATAACCGTGAACTTCGAAAGAGAGGAGGCGGCTTTTTCGGCGCTAACCCCTTGACGGGCAGCATCGGCGTAGTTACCTTGAACCTTCCAAGAATCGGCTACCTATCCAAAAACGAAGACGAATTCTTCGAGCGGCTCGTAACTTTAATGGAGACAGCTAAATCCAGCTTGGAAATTAAACGTAAAGTGCTTGAAGCATTCACAGATAATGGTTTGTACCCCTATTCAAAGCGCTACCTGCGGCATGTTAAGGAAGGCTATGACAAGTTCTGGAAGAATCACTTCTCCACCATAGGCATTGTCGGCGTTAACGAAGCAATCATAAACTTGCTGGGACAAGACATTGCCTCCAAAGATGGACAAGCCTTCGCCATGAAGATGCTCACGTTCATGCGTGACCGCTTAGCAGATTACCAAGAGGAGACAGGCTGCATCTACAACCTTGAAGCCACTCCAGCCGAAGGAACATCCTATCGTCTTGCACGATTAGACAAAAAACGCTACCGAGACATTATATTCGCTAACCAGAAACAAATCAATGCAAACCACGCAGAACCTTTCTACACTAACTCTTCCCAGTTACCAGTGGACTTCTCAGGCGACCTCTTCGACGCGCTTGAACACCAAGAAACCTTGCAATCACTCTACACAGGCGGTACAGTATTCCATATTTTCCTTGGCGAACGCTTGCAATCATGGAAATCAGCCGCAGAACTAATCAAGAAAGTCGCATGGAACTCAAAGCTGCCTTACTTCACTTTGACGCCAACTTTCAGTGTTTGCCCAACTCACGGCTACACCAGCGGCGAACACAGACTCTGCCCCGTCTGCCAAGCACCAAGCGAAGTCTACTCACGAGTCGTCGGGTACCTGCGACCAATTGACCAATGGAACGATGGAAAACAAGCAGAATTTGACATACGCAAAACCTTCGACCGCTCAACAGTAATAAAATCTGCGCCCCTAACAGCTTAAGGAGAAAATATCTGAATGAAGTTTAGCGGACTACAAAAAATCAGTCTCGTCGACTACCCCGATAGGATAGCGTCAGTTCTGTTTACACCCGGGTGCAACCTTCGCTGCCCCTTCTGCCACAACTGGCGCATCGCTGTTGACCCTCAACCGCCTTTTCTGCAGGAAGGCGTGGCATTAGAGATTTTGGAGAGTCGCAAAAAATACGTTGATGCAGTCGTGGTCACTGGAGGGGAACCGTGCATGCATAAGGAACTGCCTAAATTCTTAGCTAAACTCAAAGAGCGAGGTTTCATGGTAAAGTTAGATACGAACGGGTTCTTCCCAAATGTACTTGAAGAATGCTTAGGTCATGTGGATTTTGTTGCTATGGATGTTAAAACCTGCAGTGACAAATACAAGTTGCTGGGCGCTAAAGAAACGACTGGTTTGATGCATACTATGGAAATCCTGAAAACGGGTAAAGTGCCCTATGAATTTCGCACAACCGTTGTTCCTGAACTTGTCACGGCGCAGGATGCCACGTGCATTGGAGAGATGGTTAAAGGCTCAAAAACCCATGCGCTCCAACAATTTGTTCCACAGGACACATTGGACAAACGATATCAAACATTCAAGCCCTATGCACCCGAGACAATCACTGAATTTGCAAAATTAATTCAGCCCTTCACCGAAAAAGTGGTTGTCCGCATCTAACTCTCTGTAGGGCGGACGTTGCCTTTTACCACAAGGCTAATTCCCAAGTTAGAATACTTAGAAGTAGTCGGCGCTAAGGCCCATAGGACTACTACTTCTATTTGAAAGAGAGAGGATCATTTTAGTTGAATGGTGACCGAAAAAAATCTTGGTCCTTATCTATTACTGATATACTTGTTTTGCCCAAGGTGATATTTAGCGTTGAGGAGGTTCTAAAAGATCTGAATGCCTCTTTGGTTAGTTCTTCACTTGTTGGTTTTTGTCATTTCTTGAAGAATTTATCTATCACCAGATTTAGATGATAGAGGTAGTCTTCTTCGGGTCCAACGTATGTTTGAACCACCAACATGGCCCTTTCTTTGATTTCGGCCTCTGAGACGTTTGCCTTCTTGATGCAGGCTTCGATGTCTTGCAAATCCCTGTGTCGTTTAGTCGTCCAATTTTGGTTACGATTATATCGACTGGTTGAAGAGCCCTCAGCACAATGTGGCTGAATTCTTTGATTTTGATGCTTTTCTCCAAGTAATCTTTGGGCAGTGTTTGGCAGAATATGCATCCGTCTGTCCATCGGTCAACTTTGTAGCCTGGCGGATTGCTTTTCAGAGCTTGCTCAAATTCTAGTCTATCGCAACCTGGAATTGTAAAGTCGATATCGATTGTTGAGGTTTTTAGGTCCAGCAGAGTCATGGCTGTCCCGCCTGCAGCGACGAGGGTGATCTTTTTAGTCAGGTCCTCGTTTAGTACGCTTAGAAAGTCAAAGAGGGAGTTTTTGTCACAGGGCATTATAGAGTTCCAGCTTTTGCCTTATACTATCTTCATCTGCAGGAAATACTTGCGAGTTTATCACTTTTAAGATTTTTACGGTTTTATCAACTTCTGGTTTAGGGTTTATTTGTCCCAGGACGGTTAGTATTCCCAATAATCTGGGTGAGACCTCGTACTTTTCGCTAAGAAACGCCAGAAGATTACTGTTAAAACTGTTCTTGGCGAGAATAACCGCTGCTGCATCAATCCCTCGCGCCTCTTCTCTGAGAAGCAATGATATCGTTATGTATTCAATGCAGAATTTTTTTCCCTCGACGAAGACAGTGCCAAACTCGCTGTACCCAAACCTGTTAAGGTTGAAGTTTAGGTCCGGGTCTGGGATGCTTAGCGGTTTAGTTTCTGTGTGCAGTGTTCTGATTTGGTTTTTTTGTGCGATTTCTTTAATTTGGCTCCAGAACGCTTGAGGATTGTAGAGGATAATTTGTTGGCTTAGAGCTTCTCTGATTGGGTTAATTTCATCTGAGGCTAAAAAGTCCAAAAAATAGTTTGCATCTAAGATTAGGCTACTTATTTTTAGGTTAAATTTTCGTTGAAGGTTCAGGGTGACTTTCTGGAGCTCTATTGTCTGATCGAGATAATCAGGAGTTACATTGAGGAGTGATAGTAGTTCGATTCGGTTTAATTTAATGTTCTTTAGCGGGTTGATTGCGCTGATCGACCTAATGCAACATTTCTCACTTAGGGATTTGTCCATCTCGGCAAAGACGGAGAATAGGTTCGCTTTATTGGATAGGAATTCCAGTTTCTTTTCTAGCTCCATTTCAGAAAGAGTGTCAATCAAAAGGTAATTTTCAAAATTTAGCCTAATGCTTGAGGACCGTCCAATTGCTTCCAGGTTAAGCAAGCCCTTATTTTTTAGATCCTGCAATTTTTCGTAAATGTTTGCGTAATAAGCAGATCCATACCTACTCTTCATTCGGTTAGTTAATTCGTTAATTGATAAAGAATCACCTATGCTGGAAGAAATCGCTTCTAGGATTCGAATTGTGACAGTATTCATTACCATTCATCACTGACCAATCATAGTATTTTTACTATAATGTTATAGTCAATTAACTATAATAAAAAGACGACTAGCGCCATTTCATAAAAGTAAAAAACGATATAATCATATGAAATTTAAGTAATTACCTTTTTCCACCCTTAAGAATAAACATAGCTGTTTTGGCGTCCCAACCCTCAGTTAACATTCCCACTGAAATTACGTTTTGGATTTACTCACCCTGTTTGCCAACACCGCCTACCGTATTTACCTGTTCACGCAGAAAGTCAGCCCCTTCTTCTATCAGTTAAATAGATGGCGAAATAGTCTTTAAGTCAAAAGAAGAAAAAACGTCGCTTCTGGAAAAAACTGATTTTTTCTTCTTCTAGAGTTTGTCTCAAGTTCTCGAGTGAAACGACTTCTCAACCCTTTGGTTCATAGCAAAACAGAAAATAAAAAATTCAACGCACTATTTCTTCAAACTCAATAAAAGCCTAGCTGAATAGATCATCGTGGAAGACAATAGACATGGAACAGTTTATGACAAAGCTACGACGTCGCCATCATATGTCTGTAGAATAAGCTTGTCCCAAATGCCCTTTTTCCGCAACCATTTCCTATAATTCTCAGCTCCACTCTTGCCCAATTCTTCAGATTCCCACTCAGCAACAGCTACTGTCACATCAGCACTAGCTCGCATTAGCCTATAGCTTATGAACCCGGGTTGTTGATGAAAAACCCTGACCCCTTCTGTATTAATCAGTTTAAAAATTTCTTTAGCCTCTGCAGAATGGAGATCAATGCGCCACTTACCTATTGAACAGCGAAGATAAGTCAAACTATCACCAATAGAGTGAGGGAGAGGTCTCTAATAGTATATTATGGAGCCTACCGATACAAAAATTATTTTTCCATATGTTTTGTTATTTTGAATTGTGAATGAGTTGAAACAAGAAGAGCGCTGTATGCAGAGATTGTGTTTTCTTCTAGTTGCATGAGCGTTCTGCGTTTGTTGGAAAGCAAAGAAGAAACTTGCCGCGGGAAATCACGCGCTTTCAACACTTCGCAAAACATTAGAAAAGTAGTCATCTGTTGAATTTGCCGGACGACTCCTCTAATCCAAGACAGCTAATTTTCTTCTTGACACTCCGTTTTTGCTTCGGGTTTGTCTTGGAAGGCTTCGATGATCTCGAGGCTGCCATCGGTACTCCATGCTTTTGCGTCTGGAACAAAGGCTTTGTAGTGCTCCAGGTACTGCGAGTAGGCGCCATCTACAACTATCAGTGAGTCTGCGATGTCTCGGATGCTCTCAAGCATCTCAGCAATGAAAGTTCGATCATTGTAGAGATTTAGTAGCGCATGCAGTTTCAAAACTGACTTACCCCTGCATTTTAAAGAGGGTTTGTCAGCTAGCCATTATAAGACTTGAGCTATAGACTTTAATCACAAAACAATAGAGCAAATAACACTGAACTCGCCATTGAGTGCTTAGTCAAGGTTCCTTGACGAAAACCCTTATAAAACAAAAATTTTTGGATACCTATTGGAGATACCAAATGAAAGCCCTGATTGTACTAATTACAATAAGCTTCATAGTTTCCCTTTCAATTGTTATGCTCCCTGTTAGAGCGCAAGAACCGCTCAGCTTAACCATTAAGCCAGATGGAAGCATTGAACCAAGTACAGATTTGCTAGAAAGAAATGGGAACACTTACACCTTTAAGGGCGACATTTTCGGCACCATTTGGGTTCAAACCAACAATATTATAATTGACGGTGCAGGGCATTCGCTTCGAGGAAACGGAATTAGCACTGGTCAAAATTCGGAAATTGGCATACTGCTAGGTGGACCTGATTTATCCTATCGAATATGCAGAAATGTCTTGGTTGAAAATTTAATGATTTCCAATATACCAAGAGGCATATTCTCTGTTGGCTCAAGTAACAACAGTTTCATCGGTAATTACTTCGATAAATCAGGTGTTCATCTCCAAGGAAGCGCAAATTACACAGGAGACTTGATAAAACACAACACTTTCATAAATGCAAGCATCTTTGTTGATTACAATCCCCTTCCACTTGATGTTCTAACTGAGAATAATTTTATTTACACTGTGATATTCGTTGATTTATCTACTCCGCCAATTGTAGATAGGAATTACTGGAGCAATTATACAGCAGAATACCCCAACGCAAAGGAATTGGATAATTCTGGAATATGGGATACGCCAAATGTCTATGACAAATTTATAGGCGGTAGCCATGGCAACTATTCAGCCATTGATTATCACCCATTAGTAAACCCCATAACCGATTTTGAGATTCCCAACTTCAGCCTTTTTCCATCAACGACACCTATCACAACAATGCATCCGACCATTAATACTGGTGCAGAACCACCACAAATCGAGCCTTTTTTAACAACATTAGTCATTGGGTCTGTAATTGTTGTTGCTGTGATTGGTGTTTTAAGTTTGCTGGTTTACCTCAAGAAACGCCATCCAAAATCGGGAGGTAAACCATGAGAAAGAATGTTGTATTGCTGGTTGTTCTCGTCTTCTTGGCAACTTCATGTTTAACTGTAAATTTGCCCGTGAAGGCAGAATCTAAAACAATCACTGTACCGGACGATTTCCCCACTATTCAAGAAGCCATCAACGCTGCCGACGAAGGAGACACAATATTCGTTAAGAGAGGCAGTTATGTGGAAAATCCAGTTGTCAATAAATCGGTTTCATTGGTTGGGGAAGATAGGGATGCAACTGTAATTGATGTGACAGCGGGTTTGAAGGTAGAAAGTGATAATGTGACTATAACAGGCTTGACCCTATATGATGGTTGGCAAGGAATAACAATATCTGCAAATTATTCCAAAATTTCAGGAAACAAGATAACAAATTGTCAATACGGCATAGTGTTACTCCATTCACAAAATAGCACTATAACAGAAAATATACTTCAATCAATCGGACTTTCGGCTGCTATTCAGTTGAGCTACTCAAATAATAATTTGCTGAAAAATAATTATGTCGACTCATGCACGGAGGGAATTCAGCTTAGAGAAGGCAGTTCTAACAACATCGTTGAAGAAAATATTGTAACAAACTGTGACAATGTGGCTGTCCGATTGATGGGTTCGGGTGTTGGCAGAGTATGGTACGGTCCAAATAATAACACAATAACGCAGAATAGCATATCAAATTCAGGATGCGGAACAACCGTTTATGGTGCTAATGGAAACATAATATCCAATAATAATTATGTTAACAATACCGTCCAGTTTTCAGCTAATGAAGATTATTATCTTGTCTGGGGTGGCAGCCGTTCTATTAACACTGTCGACCGAAATTATTGGAGTGAATACAACGGAACAGACACCAATAGGGATGGCATCGGTGATACCCCATACATCTTAGACGCATACAACCAAGATAATAATCCAATGATGTTGCCGATTTCAGTTACAATGCCCAAGTCCGGACAAATTGGTGTTGTGCATTCGGGATCTCCTTCTGAACAGGATAGGGCGTTAGCGTTTATTGAAAACGTTCTTCCAATAGATAGTACCCAATGGCATGTAGAACTCAAGGTTGACAGCAATGCAACAGATGCACAAGTTCGCCAGCGACTCGATATCAATAACGTTTCTTTCAGTAATAGCGATAATGTGTTGATTTATTTTTTGGGTTCAATGGTAGGTACTGCGGATAGTCTGGAGGTCATTTTGGTAATCAGAGAAAACAGTTTTTACCAAGGAGTCGTGAATATCGATGACGCGCCATCTTACAATAGTTTTGGACGTCAACTCGAAGTGGCTAACATTACGAATTTCTTGGCTAATTACCAGAGCTGGTCGGGGTCTGATTCAACAAAAATGATAGAGACGCTATCAAATGTCGATATAGCTCAAAATACCAGCACAACTTCAGGCAACCTCACAATGTCAATCAATCGCACAAACGCTTCTACAGCGATCAGCTGGGTTTTCCAAGATTCTCGTACTTTTAGTGTTTCTTTCCAAAACAATTTCCCTGTCAGTTTTTATGATGAACGCCAGATTAATTCTATCATACCAACCTCAACACCGCTTCCAACAATTAATACAGGTGCAGAACCTCCACAGACAGAGCCATTCCCATTAGTGCCTGTTTCAGCTGCTCTCTTATTTGTTGCAGTGGTTGGAGCCGTGCTGATCTACCCCAAGCTTAGGAAAAGAGGGAAAAACACTGGATAAAGCATGAAGAAGCCAAAAATTATGCTGCTTCTTTTTGAGCCCAAACAACTCGGCACTCCAAATTTCCAGCGCCGTTAGCAGTTGTCTTTCGCATCTCGATTTTTATGCTGGGGTCTTCTAAGGGAGCATCAAAGCCGGTTAAGCGTTTATTTGCGGTGTCAAAGTCTAAGCCTTCACCATACATCTTTAGAAACGCCCAATAGTAAGTCGTGTGCGTTGCATTAAAGCTGCCTGTGAAAGTGCGGTTTTTTGTGGTGATTCTAACTTCAAGAGTCTCATCAGCCACCCAAACAATAGGCACAATAGAGTAGATACGAGCATTCACTTTGGTGTCTAAAACGGTGTACCATTGGTTCTGCTGTGGGTCAACTTGAACTAATACGGCGTCGGTCTGCAGAGCATACGGGGAATTCAGTGCCATTATAGCAGAGTAGATTGCTTTGTTTGCCTGCTCTTTATCGTTAAAATTTATGACCATCCCTTTCAGCTCCACTCAACAGCTACAAGAGCAGTCAATGCCACATAGATTGCCTCTACAGCTTGTTCCTCGTTATTGAAGTCAGTCATACGAGCGATCCCTAAATTCAATGGCTTGTTGATCGCTTTATAAAATTTGAGATGCACTCAACGGAGTTTGATTCACCTAGCTGCAAGTTAACTCAACTCGCAGCTTTTGGATAAATGGGGCGAAGACCTAAAAAACGTTGAAGCGATTGCTCGCCTAAATTTCAGCGCAGAGGATATATCATCTTTCTTAAAATAATGTGTGCTCACTCAAAATTAGAAAGGTCAAGATAGAGCTGAAGAGTGATCCGTGGAAAATATTTTTGAGAAAAAATGCAAATTGGAGATTTGAGAATGTCACAGAAAAAATTTTAGAAAAAAAAGACGTTAATCCAAACGAACTAAACAAAAAGAGTCGCTCGGTTTTAAGAAAGAAGAGATAGATTCTTAGTCTAAAATTATATTCCCAATTCTGCGAGTTTTAGCGGACTGTTAATCTCTATACCCTTTGTTTGTGTGATAAGACGAGTAAACTTGGAGTTTGCTTCAGCACCAATAGTCGCAACGCGATCGCCCTTATAATTCAGGGTTACAGTAATCCCTTCTCTGCATAAATCTTCAGCCATTTCTTTTAGGAGTGGTTGCATCTTTCTAGTTTCTTGGATAGTTTTGATGTTTCTGCGAATTGTTTGTCCGACACCCTTTTTTGTTGTCCCTTTGGTTGCACCTGATACTATTTCTTTAATAAATTTCTTATCAAGGGCATTTACTTCGATGTTTTTGTTCCGCACATTCACTTCGATTTTTGGATCATTGTTTTGGCTTAGAGTTAACTTTCCAGACTTTAGAGTTTCAAATAGCATGGTAGTTAACTGCAAATCTGGTCGCCATCGCATTAGAAAATTAACTAATTCATTTCTCCGCTTCTTTTGCCATCACGATGTCCAAGATTACTGCTCCATTTAGCCGAGCTTTAAAGACTCCTGCGTCAAGTGTTAGATCTTCGAAGCTTAGTTTAATATCAGATTGTTTTCCAGCTAGCTTGTCTATAACTGCGATTATTGTATCACCAATTGTACCCGCGGCATTTTCCATTGATTCAGACACTTTTTCGGAAGCCTTTTTTAAATTTTCATCTTTATGTTCCATTAAAAATTCTCCTTAGATTATACCCATCTTTATAATTATTAACTGTATGTTGAGGTTGCCAGACTACAACATAGGCTTTTATGAGCTAAAAGGCATCCACTTATTTGGCTTTTCACAATTAAATTGATAATTATGGGTTGAAGTCAGTCATACAAGCGAACCTAGATTCAATTGGGATATTGCTCGCTTTATAAAATTTGAGATGCACTCAACGAGTTGATCCACATACAAGCAAGTTCTGATTTGACCAATCCATCTCCAACCGATCCAGAATTTACATGGTTAACAATCTTTTCCTTGTTCCTCTCTCTGCTCTTTATTGTAATTAAGTTTAGGCATCGAAAAACCAGTAACTTGAAGCAATGACCTTTTCAACGCTTGGGTGTATCCGCCCTCGGTATTCGTACTAGGTTAAAACTGTTGACTGGCCTTAGTCAAGGATGTTTTACCAATAATCTTTTATTGCCTTTACCTACCTAATTTCAAGCATGGGTAGAATCAGCAAGACTTTCACATTACTCCTAACTCTAACTATAATGATGTCATCTCTGACATTTATGACAGTTAAGCTTGTAGATGCTCAATCAACACCTGTTACAGAAATTACGATTTTGTATCCTGCAAATGGTACGTTCTTCAATGTCAGTATGGGAGTTGATAGTTTCCAACTGAAATATACAACAAACAACCCTCCACTTTCATGGATAGGCTATAGTATTGATGGTGGTCAAAATAAAACCGCTTATGGAGAGTGGTTTAATGTTGATCAAATATTATATGATGCTGAAGGAAACCCAAGCGTTAGGGTATCTGGTGTTTTTGAGAGTGATGGAAACCATAGTTTGACCCTTTACGCCAATAATACGGCAGGCGATTGGGCTATCCCTCAAATTGTTACGTATCTTGTCAACATTAATTCAGATACTGCCTTTCAACCAACAACTTCAACTCCAGTACAATCGCCATCTCTATCTCCAACCTCAACTCCAACACTATCTCCAAGAAATCCACCACATTTAGAACCGATAGATTACTTATTATCTATCAGCTTTGTACTGGCTGTTGTTATTGCATTATCTCTACTGCTTTTTACAATGCATCGAAAAACCAGTAACTAAAACAGGTAGACCTTTTCCGCGATGCTGCATAGATTCCAATCATTAAGAACCAAGTTTGGAGCGTAATCAAAGAAACTAAATACTTCTTGTATAGAATAGGTGTTATGGTATCTTTGATTGAGATTCCATTCAGTTTAGTTGCTTATTCTATTATCGTTGCTCCATTTGTTATTCTAATTATTGGAGCTATTCTGTACCATTACAAACCCACCCATAGATTAACCGTTGGAATATTTTTAGTTACTTTGGGAAGTTTTGGACTTGCTATCTTCTCTTTTGTCTTCTATCTTACTTTAATTAATGAGACTAGTAGCTTTGGAGTTTTACTTACTTTAACAACTGTTTGCACTGAAGTTTTTACTTTGTTTTTAGGGATAAAATCTTTAATGCGTAGAAATTCGAATCCAAACTTGTAATAGCCTTCGGAATTAACCTGGTAAATTTAGAAGGCATCGAAAAACCACTAACTTAGCAACTAGATAGACCTCGCGAGCGCTTTTTCAGCGATTTGGTGTATACACTCGCTATTGTCAAGTCATGAAATGTTAGGAAATTGGTGGGGCAAATGATGAAGTGATGTTTGTGGTTAGGACAGCAGACGGAACCATTTCGAGTGGACCCAAAAATGAAATACACCTTTCGTCAAAGTCGTTGAATTTGGTATTAAGAAAATTTATAATTTCCTTTTGTTTTGTGCTATCGTGCAGATGGACATCTAGTTTGTTTGCAATTTCATTTACTCCTGTTGCATCGATACTAAATTTTATCATGACTCCAGTCAAAGCGTCTTGAACAGCATATAAGCGAGAAAGAGGAAATTTGGCGGTTTCAAAAACTATTCCATCATAGTACCGCATCATATCTCGGTAGGTATTGAGTTTTATTGTGGTTGCATTGTTAGTAAAAATTAGATGCAGGATATAGACTGGTCGAGGTAAGCTCCTGCAAATTCGTCAGCGTTGGCAGCCTTTTCTCTAAGAAGGGCAATATGATTATCGGTAGCTTGATTGTATTCATATACTGCTATTGCGGAACTTGCAATTAAGAGAGTTACAAGTAGAAAAGCAACTGGTTTTAGACCTATCTTGAAGCGTTTATGTCCTTTCTCTTTTGCCTCTTTTTTGGGTGATGCATTCTCTACCGTTTGAACCGTAAGCAGAGCATCTTTTCCTTCATCTGATAAACAGTATTTGCCATATTCATCGTCCTTTATCAATCCATTAAGTTTGGTTAAGTGATGTTGAAGGTGTCCACTACTTTCAATAGCTGTTTTCTTCTTTAAGTCCGCAAATCCAAGAGAACCTTCGCTTAAGACCTTAAGGATGAGTATGCGTGTTGGATGCCCCAATGCATCAAAGACTTCTGCTCTTTGCCTATCCTGTTCAACCTGCTTATCGTTTTCCATCTTTTCTCTCTTCCAATATGGCTATTTAATCCCTCTTTTTGTAGACCGAAAAAATAACTCTTAGAACGGCTAGTCCAGTTTTCTGGACAACCCACGCTACTCTGAAAGCAACCTTTTCCCACGGTTGGATGTATTCATCCACAATTTCGCTAGGTCAAGAAACCTTTACTAAATCTGCTAATTATAAGGGCTACATTAATTTGGGTTTTTTATAAACCGCCTTTTCTTCGTTTTTTAACTGCTTCAAAACAGAAGACTACATAGTACTCTGTCCATGACCTTTTTCCAAGCGGGTGATGGGGGACCATCAACAATGGCTTTTGACTAAAAAATTAGTCAACAAAGCCTAAATTTACCAATCATTAATTAGCAGTTATGTCAGGGCTAACCTCACTTCACAAGATTCTCAAAGACGAAACAAGGCAACGAATACTACTTTTACTGAATGATAGAGGAAGCGTAAGCTACACAGACTTAATGACCGAGGTGAGGATTGGAAGTACCGGAAAAATGAACTATCATCTAAAAATATTAAACGGACTGATTGCAAAAAATGAGAGCGGGCAGTTTTCCATAACTGAGAAAGGTAAACTTGCTATCCGTCTAATGGAAGAATTCTGTGAAAAGAAAAGTCAGTCACAAAAAGAAGCTTCTTTTCCAAAAGCTTACTTTATTGTTGTTGGAATTTTTTCAACTGTTCTCCTTGCCTTAGAGTTTGGCTTATACGTTAGCGGGATTATCGGCTTAGACAGATTTGTGGAGTATCTTGCAACCTCCGTTTTAGGTATCGCATTTCTTTTGATTGCTGAACAGGCAAGACGGAGAAGAACTATGTCGCAACCTATGAAACAAATGTTGGGGGCAAAAATTGCGTTAATTTTTTCGGGTGCATTTACAGGTGGGGTTACTCTTTTTTTTGGGGGCGGATTAACTATAGGATTGCTTAAAATTTGGCTTTTTGGCTTTAATTCTTGGATAATAACAAGTTTTACCGTAGGCTCAATTATAGGTGGCTTAATTGGTTATTTGATTTATAAGAGAAGCAGATATTCAAAAATCAGCTATTATGAGCCTTTCTAGAGATACTGTGAAAAATTTGGGTTAAAGAACACTAGAAATTCCGATGACTTTTTTCTCACGATTGGGTGTATCACCACTTTGGTGAATTAGCAAAGTCTTATTAATCAACTTAAAACAGAATAAATTGTTGACTGAAAATGGCAAGAAAGCTTTCTAAAGCAAACATAGCTTTGATTTTCTTTACAGCTATCCTCTTGTTGTCTGTTTTCGCCCAAATTGCGTATCAAGCACAACTACGGATCAAACTATTATCCAGAATTCTACATTCATGCTGAAAAATTAACGACAAAACCAGAGCAATATTTCATATTGTCAAACCCCGACCCATACGTCCTCAGAGCAATAAACGGTGAACAGAACCTTTTAGCTCCCCAAAGAGAAACGCAAATCTTAGATTTAGAGGAACAACATAAAACAAGTAACGTAGAATACAATGGTTCATACTATGCAGTTTGGGTTGCGTTTGTAGATGCTTTTCCACCGCCTACATTGCCCTACATATTAGCTGGATTTGCTTTGTCGGTCATGGGAATAGTTGCAATACTGATTTTTCATGTCGCAAGACGCTTTAAGCCACCGAAAAAATAGAATTTTTCCCGCTTAATTTTTAAGAATAAAAATTTGGGAGCGGTCTTTCCTTGTTGGAATTCCGCTTGCACAGCAGCGTTATTAATCGACGTGGCTTGTCCAGATACGTACGATTTCTTTGAAGTCCAGGATTTTAGCGCCAAACGTGTGGCTTGCGGTAATTTTTAGCTTGCGAGTCTCAATTGCTTTGTCGGTTTCAATGAGTAGCTGGGCGCCACAGTGAGAAACCAAACAAATCTCCCGAATCTGAAAACCACGGCTAGCTAGCGCTCATAACGCTGCTATAATATCCAAAAGTGATAACAAACCCGTTCACAGTCAAAATATCTAGGAGCCATCGAGAAGCTGTTTACAACAGTTGTTCAAATTACATGGTACAGCTCCAAATATTTGCGGTACTATAGGGCGGGTCAAGCAAAACAATATCAAACAACACGCCCTTTTCACGGAACATTTTAGCGCATTCCAGGGCATCCATCTTGAAAAGAATACCGGGCAAATCAGGGTCTAGATCGTTGGTGACTTCAATACAACACATCAGCCTTGTGGAACCTGCAAAGAGGTTAAGCACATACTTGCCCTTGCAGTGCTCCTCAACCCATGCCTTCGTCTTAGGCGCCTTGAACGTGTAGCGGTTAAGCGGCTGACGCAAATAAGTGAACTCAACCAAGCCGATGCCTCCGTTTATCAACGTGGTCCTGATAGAGTTCCTCTTCAATGAGCGCCTTATCCATCAAATCAGCAAGCGCTTTGCCCATGTCGCCGCCAAAATAGCGGTCGACAATCGTTGCGGAAAACGCTTTGAGAAGCTGAGTTGAGACCTTATTATATTCTTGAATACTGCTCAAGAAAAGAGGCCCCCAAAAACGTTTATAGCCTGTGCTAAGCCTGAAAAATACTTAATTTTTAAAATAAAGGAAAAAGATGATAGAAAAACTACTATTAGTAGTTTTTCACGTAAGTGTTGGCGCCGCCGAAAGGACTCGAACCTTTGACCTACTGATTAACAGTCAGTTGCACTACCGGGCTGTGCAACGGCGGCAAACCATTGTTCTCTCATCTTTCAGATTCACAAGACTATTTAAGTTTAGCCGTGTTTCCGAAACAGGCTGTTGGACAAATCTCAAAGAACTTTATTTGATGATTTAAGTTGCTATGGGTGGGTTGGTTGCTTGTTGTAGTGGCGAGGCTACAACACGATCTTATATCTTACATCTTCTCTCTTACTATATTAGTAAGTTTGGATTTTGAAACATTTTACGGAGTTGAACAAAATTTTTAATAAAAAAATATTCCACGGTGCCATTCTCGAAAGCATCATTCTAAACCTAATAAACGAAACTTCTGATTATGGTCTACACGGTTACGCTATCCTGACGGCCGTACAGAAAAAATTCGGCATACGGTTAGGTCCCTCTTTGATATACCCTGAGCTCAAACGTTTAGAGAAACGGGGGTTCATAACTTCAAGCTGGATATTCGTCTTGGGAAAAGCCCGCAAGCAGTACCGAATTACGCAAAAAGGGCAATGTTTACTTAGAGAATATTTTGTGGAGTTAAAAGCAGTCATACCAGTTTTCGCTGCATAAAAAAATAATATAGTTGCTGAATCCGTTTTCTTCCTGTCTCCTATGCGTAATTATCGGAAAATAAGCGTGATTTGCCGTTAAGGGTTATAAATTCAATTGTACTCATGTACAACGATTATTTTCTTATTATGTTGCGAGCACAAGTTTTTATACCCTTTTTGTACATGGGCAACATACAAGAGTCTTTTTATGGTTGACTGCCCTAAATGCGGAAAAAAACTGAGTAAACCCGATAGAAAACTCGAAAATTTTGTCTTCTTTATTGCAGTTTTCACCTGCGACGAATGTGAAACCCAAATCAAAATAACTCACTGAATATTTAAGAAGCCAAAGATTATAAACGTAAAAGCAGAAAAATGGCTATTCTGTTCGTCTCACTTTGTACTTTGCGATCGCTGAGAAGCCTTTATAGAATTCTTTCATAATGAGTGAGTACCATTTGCCCGAAAAAGACCAATCTAACAGGTTGTCAACCCAGCGGAAGTCGTGTTCGGCACATGAAACCAGCAGTTGCTTATGCAAAGAGCTAAGCTTCGTTTCTTCAAACCAGTCTGCGCTCTGAAGTTTTCCCAGGGGAACAAAGAACAATGGCACAATCAGGCTTCGCATATCTTTGAGGTCGTCAACCAAATCCATCGTTTTTATTACATCGTCCTCGGTTTCGTCGGGTAACCCAACAATCAATGTACAAGCGGGAACCAGTTTGTTATCATGCATCAAACCCATGCCGTTCACAACTACATCATGCCAATTTTCTGCCAGAAATGGATGAGCTTTTGCAGGCATAATCTTCTTTGCCACATCGCCTGACCCAGTCTCGATGCCCACTTCAGCACCCCACCAAGTTTGGTTCTGCAAAATAATCTCCGAAAGTTCGTGGAAAAGTTTAGGCGAAGAAGCCACTGCAGCCAAAGAACAATGACTCCAACTTATCCCATCAACCTGTTTCATAACCATCTTGTGCAAAGCCAAAATCTGCTCCCCATTTGGCACAGTGTTATTTGAGCCATAAAGCATAACATCTTCAGAATGGAGACAAGCACCAGTCACTTTATCCGACGACAAATTAACTTGGAGTTCTCGGTCAATTTTTTCAATCGGATACCATCTTAACGGGCGCAAAGTGACGTTGCAGAATTGGCAGCCACGACAACATCCTCGTCCAATCTCAATCAAACCATTAATCGAAGGTGAAACAATATCGGGAATTTCTTCCAAACTTGGAACTTCACTAGCACCAACCTCGTAATGACTTGGAAGATCTTGACCTTCAATAGCTGCTTTAAAGAGCTTACCCACTACATTTTCCCCTTCCCCTTCAACCACGCAGTCGATGCCCAAATCCTTAACCAATTTTTCTCGATACTTAAACTGCCATGCCCCGGGACCTCCGACAATAACTTTTAAGCCGTTTTGTTTTGCTTTTTTGATTTCCGAACTTCTAAGTAATGCTTGAAAATACTTTGCAAGATATGGCTCTTTTTTGAAGATAGATGCAAGAGTTGTAGAGGCAGGTCCTAAACCAAACGGATCCATCGCGTGAATGCCCAGAACCTTTGCATCCTTTAAGGCGTCTCCAAGGCGATTTGGGCTTAGGGTTTCCACTTTGAAGCCTTCTTTTAGAAGTTGGGCTTCAGTTTTTCTTAGGCCATATGGAGCTGCCCAAGGTTGTCCGTTGCTGGTTTTTAGATGCGGAAAAAAAAGGTAGCTATAGAGCCATTCGGGGATAAAATTTGGAGGGGCGCATGTACCGAAACCTAGAAATTCATTATTATGATAGTTACTCATTAGCGTTCTGTCCGCAGTTAAAATTACATCTGCCATTTGCGTTTCCTCTCAGTCATTCTTTAAAACTACTGTATAGCGAGATTTTAGTCACTCAACGGGGGGATATAACTTTATTGCTATCTATCTTGACCACAAAATCATGGTGTTTTTAGTGCTAAATGCTGAAGCTTCGATGGTATTTATGTCAATGTTGATTAAGGTTATTTTTACATTAAATTCGAGTGTTTTTGCGTTTAACCACGAAAATGTATATCAAGGTACTCGTGAATTTACTAGAGAAAAGACTTAGTGAAGGGATTGCTTTGAAAATTATGGTAGAGTTTAGATGGCATGGAAGAGGCGGACAAGGCGCTTGGACAGCCAGCGAACTTTTGGCAAGAACAGCCCTCGATGAGGGTAAATACATTCAATCTTTCCCAGAGTTTGGGCCAGAACGAATGGGTGCGCCAGTAACTGCTTTTACCCGAATCAGCACTGAACCAATACGGTTACATTGTGCAATCTATGATCCAGACGTTGTGGTAGTCTTAGATAACACTTTACTGAAAAGTGTACCAGTCACCGCAGGATTAAACCGTGAAGAAACCTCTTTAATTATTAATTCAAATGAGGAACCTACGGTTTTGAAAGAAAACCTTCGAGTTACCAAATGCAAAGTTTGGACCGTACCAGCGACCGAGATTGCCATAAGAATTTTGGGTGCTCCAATAACAAATACCGCTCTGCTAGGCGTTGTTGCTAAAGCAACTGACATAGTAACCTTAGAGGGAATAGAAAAAACTTTGAAAGGACGATTCAGACCTGACTTGGCAGAGAAAAACTTTGCAGTCATAAAGGAAGCCTACAAGGAGGCAAAAGTAGAATGAGTAGCAAAGAAAAAACTTGGAAAGAAATCTCTATAGCCGGCGTTCCTCCAAAATCCAGCATTGGATTCATGACTGGTGACTGGAAAACTTACATGCCTGTCCGCGACCTAGAGAAATGCACTGTATGCTTAACATGCGTCATGTTCTGTCCTGAAGGCGCAATTAAATATCGTCCTGAAATGGGCAAAATCGAATTCGACTTCAGCTTCTGCAAAGGTTGCGGAATATGCGCAAACGAATGCCCAACCAAAGCAATAACTATGAAGATGCCTGAGGAATAAAAATGACACAAAAATCTAAACAAGAAACCGTAGCTATGAATGGTGACGAAGCAGTTGCCTTCGCAGTTAAACAATGCGACGTTGATGTTGTTGCTGCTTACCCAATTACGCCCCAAACAATCATTGTTGAAAAATTCAGCGAATACGTCGCCAACGGAGAAGTCAAAACAGAATTTGTCTGCACCGAATCAGAACACAGCGCCATGACAGCATAGTCTTGCAGCATCAGCAACAGGAGCACGAACTTTCACCGCCAGCGCTTCAGCAGGTTTAGCACTAATGCATGAAATGCTCTTTGTTACTTCGGGTTCTCGTGTACCAGTCGTAATGGCGGTTGCTAACCGCGCGCTATCGGCGCCTCTCAACATTCATGGTGACCACTCAGACAGTATGGCTGAGCGAGATAGCGGGTGGCTACAAATTTACGTTGAAAACGCCCAGGAAGCATACGACTCCATCCTTCAAGCCTTCAAGATAGCAGAGGATATTGGTGTTTCATTACCTATAATTGTGGGTTTAGACGGGTTCACTATTAGTCATACACTTGAACGAGTAGACACACTTTCAGATAGACGAAGTCAAGCAATTCGTTGGAGAACGTCAATTTCCATTTGTTCTTACACATGAAGGAAAAACTGTTCCTTTCAAACTTGACCCCGAAAACCCCATGACTATGGGTCCAAACGCGCTACAGAATTACTATTTCGAGTTTAAGAGGCAACAACAAGAAGGCATGAACAACGCATTAAAAAAGATCCAAGAAGTCAACGCTGAATACGCCAAAATCAGCGGCAGAAGCTATGGCAACGGACTCATAGACGCATATCAACTTGAAGATGCAGAAATCGCAATTGTATGCATAGGCTCAACCGCTGGAACACTAAAGGTATTAGTTGACCAACTAAGAGCAAGAAGGAATTAAAGCAGGTGTTCTACGGCTTCGCACATTTAGACCGCTGCCATTCGAAGAACTTCAAAATGCCCTTAAAAACGATTAAGGTTATTGCAGTTATGGATAAAAGCATGAGTCCAGGCGGGTTAGGCGCTCCGGTCTTCAGTGAAGTCAAAAACGCACTCTACGCCCTAAACCAACGCCCAATTATGGTCAATTACATTTTCGGTTTAGGCGGCAGAGACAGTAGCCCACGTGACCTGCGAAAAATCTTTGAAGACTTATCTAAAATTGCTAAAACTGGGCAAGTCGATAAGGAAGTGCATTATTTAGGATTAAGGGAGTAGGAGACAAAAATGACAACTCAAGAATGGAAATTCACAGCTAAAGATATTGCAAACAAACCAGACCTGTTCCTTTCAGGGCACCGTGCATGTGCCGGTTGTGGACCAGCTGCAATGCTAAGAATGGTAATGAAAGCAACCCGTGGACCAACAATCGTGACTCAAGCAACCGGCTGCATGGAAATCGTCGGCTCAATTTACCCTTACTCATCTTGGGCTCTTCCATGGCTTCACACCGCATTTGAGAATGCTGCTGCTAATGCTTCAGGTATCGATGCAGCAATCAAAGCTATGCGCAAAAAAGGAAAAATAAAACAAGAGCATATAGACATCATCGCGTTAGCCGGTGATGGCGGAACCTACGACATTGGTTTGCAAGCACTATCGGGTGCAGTGGAGCGTGGACACGATTTTCTCTTCATTCTCTATGATAACGAAGGTTACATGAACACTGGCATCCAAAGAAGCAGCTCTACACCTCTTGGCGCAGCGACAACTACAACTCCCGCTGGTTCAGTAAACCCTGGCAAACTAGAAAAGAAAAAACCCATCACAGAAATAATGCTGGCACACGAAATGGAATACGTGGCAACAGCAACACCGTACTACTGGAAAGACATGCTAACAAAAGTGCGCAAAGGCTTAGAAGTTGAAGGCCCAGCATTTCTACACATATTTGCTCCTTGTCCAAGAGGCTGGAGAAGCGACCCAGCAAAAACCATGGAGTACAGCAAACTCTCTGTTGAGTCATGTGTGTTTCCAATATGGGAAGCAGTCAATGGCAAACGAACACTCTCAACACCTAGCAAACTCATCTCTCTCGCACCTCAGAAAAAGAAGCCTGTGAAAGCTTACCTTGAAGGACAAGGCAGGTTCAGACACCTCTTTACGCCACAAAACTCGAATGTCCTCGACGAGATTCAACGCGCCACTGATGAACGTTGGCAACGGCTCTTGCAGAAATGTGAGTCAACCTAACTTTTTCCTTTTTTATTTAACCTGAATTAAAGCTTGTTTTTGGTAATGCTGTTTTTTCATTGTTAATAGATGGGGGATCGCCAAAAATGACCTATCCTCTAACGTTTCTGCAATGAGCTTCCATTAGGCTCCGAATAGGTTCGCCTTGAAGAAGAATACCCAGTCTAAAGTGAATCCAAAGCTTTTTGAGTTAGCTGCTTAGTCAGGTTTTCTCTATTAGAGAAAGTCACATTAAAAATCTCCGCGTCAACTCTTCGCTTCACATTAGTTACAAATGATCCGTTGGCTTTTCCATGCACAACCATCAACACCAACTTTTTGCTCTCTAACACTTGTGTCACGGCCTGTTTGAATTTCTCTGAGTAAAGCTCCATGGGGCCAACCTCGTCAATGACTATAATGCTACATTTTTCGATGGCTTGCGTGATAGCTGCCGTGCCAATGTTGTCGAGATCAACGAGGTTAACGTGGTATTTGCCCACCTGTGGACCACCCTGCCCGTTTACTTGAGCCAGCCACCCACGTTTGCCACGGGTTAAATCCAAGATTTCAAAACCAACACGCACACCGTTTTCCCTTACTTCACGGCTAACCATTCCGCCTACACTGAGACCTTTGGCTTTTAAGGCATCAACAATCTTAGTGAGCACAGTGGTTTTTCCAACTCCCGGAGCACCAGTCAAAATAAAAACTCTCGTCATCGTCATCTTCATCTTTTGCACCAACCCTACCATAAGTCTAATATGCTGATTAAATTCTTTTCATACCAACACCTCTGGAGCAGACCCGATGGCAAATAAAGATGGCTACGTCCCAGATTTTCCCAGCGAAATCATTAGGGAAGGAAAAGTCCAAGTCTTAGTGCCTAAACTCGAAGCCTACGGAGTTGTGGCATCAGATTATGCACCAGCCAAAGCTCCAGTCTTCTACAATCCCGTTATGGAGTTTAACCGTGACGTAACCGTTTTAGCCTTCAAAGCTTACCAGCACATCGTTAACCATGAAATCAGCATATGTGAACCGTTCACCAGTCAAGGCATCAGAGGAATTCGTTTCGCCGTTGAAGTCGATGGCGTGACAAGGGTGCTGCTTAGTGACATTAACACTTCAGCTATCGATTTAGCAAAATACAACATTGAACTTAACAAGCAGGAAAACAAAATCACGCTCAAGTACAAGGATGCCAACTGTGTTCTAAGTTGCAACGCCTCACCAAAAAAACGCTTCGACATTGTAGATATTGACCCATTTGGTACTCCCGTTCCCTACCTGGATTCAGCATTTCGTGCCCTAAAGAACAAAGGATTACTGGCGGCAACTGCCACGGATTTGGCGCCATTATGCGGAGTTCATGCTAAGGCTTGCGTTCGAAAGTACGGCGGCAAACCCTTGCGAACAGAATATTGTCATGAATTGGCCGTACGACTTTTGGCAGGTTGCATGGCGTCATTAGCGGCGAAACACGACATTGGAATCCGAATCCTCTTCAGCCACAGTAGTGACCACTACATCCGAGTCTACGCTCAAATCGCATACGGCTGCCAAAAATCAGATGAAAGCCTCAAACAAACAGGCTACATCCTCCACTGCTTCAACTGTATGCATCGAGAAGTTGCAAACAAAATTTTTGGGAAGAGCGATTTATGTCCAGAATGCGGCGGCAAGATGGATTATGCAGGACCCCTTTGGATAGGCTCCATTTCCGACCCTGCTTTCATTGACCAAATCACTAAGGAAAACCAGATCACCGCTTTTAGAAACAGCGCCAAAATCACCAAACTTCTAAACCTAACAAAAAACGAAGCACCGCTCCCAGCGACTTACTATGTAATTGACAAGTTAAGCGGCAAACTCAACTCGGTCGCACCTTCAAACCAAGCTTTTTTGGATGCACTTAACAAGTACGGGTTCCAGGCGGTGCCAACCCATTTCAACCCCAGAGGCATAAAAACCGATGCCCTATCCTTAACCATGCATAAGCTGCTCAGAGAAATCGTTGCAGGTAAATAGTTATGTTTTTTGGCAACAAAAGTTTAAAGAGCAAAACCAGCGTTTCTAACAGGTAAGTGAGCACTCATGAATGACAAAATCACAGTAATCGGGGCAGGTATGATGGGAAGCGCCATTATCAAAAGCTTCATTAAAGGCAAATATGCAGGCAAAATAACCGCTGTTGACATTGCACCCGAGAAACTGGGCGATTTGGAAAAATTAGGCGTCAATGTTTCCTCGGATAACCGTAAATCCGCCGCAGACGCCGACATAGTTTTCATAATCGTGAAACCCGGCGACGTGGAGAAGGTTCTAAAAGAAATCAACAAAGAAATCAAAGGCAAGCTTCTGGTTTCAGTGGCTGCTACGGTGCCTCTAGCTTTTCTGAGAAAGAACGCCCCTGAAGCAAAAATTGTGCGAATCATGCCTAATTTGGGTGCTATGGTGCAAGCTGCATATACCGCCTACTGCTGCGAACCAAACGTAACCGCCGAAGACAAAGAAAAAGTCAAAGCCCTCTTGAACATGATGGGTGTCTGTGACGAGATGGATGAGAAATACATGGATGCAATTACGGCGGTCAGCGGTAGCGGACCAGGTTATATGTCCATAATCATTGAAGCCTTAACTTACGCCGGATTGAAAGTTGGGTTGCCCAGAAATATCGCTCTCAAATGTGCCGCCCAAACCGTAATGGGAACAGGCAAACTAGTCATCGACTTAAACGAGGACCCCACAAAAATCAAAGACATGACCACCACTCCCGGCGGAACAACCATCGAAGCAATCTATCAAATCGAACAAAGCCAAATCCGACCCGCCATGATACGCGCTATCGAAGAAGCCACCAAAAAAAGCCAAGCAATCCGCGAAAAACTCAAACTTGAATAGATTCGTTATGTACGAAGCAGTTATATGCGACTGGGATGGAACCCTCGCGGACACAAGAAAAGAAATCGTGATTTCGTTTCAAAAGGCGCTTAAAGAAATCAGCCTTGATGTTCCCGCTAAGTTTGTTGAAAGAAGAATGGGGATTGGTGCAGCCGAAACCTTCCGAGAAATTCTCGCTGCTGCAAACCGACGCGTTGACGAGAAAGTGGTAAAGCAGCTGGTTGAGCGGAAGAGTAAAGTACAAACCGAATTAGCCAGTGAAGTGGAGTTGTTTGAGGGGACACGGGAACTTTTGGAGGAGCTGCAGGGCAAGGTGAAGTTGGGTTTGGCATCTATGAATAATCGCTCAGTCATCATGCATCTGCTTCAAATTAATGGGTTAGCAAACTGTTTTGATACCGTTTTAACTGCAGAGGCGGTTTCCCACTCAAAACCTGACCCTGAAATTTTCTTGAAAACCGCAGCTCAACTAAACACTCTCCCTGCAAAATGCGTGGTTTTGGAGGATTCGCTTTTTGGAGTCCAAGCTGCCAAAGCCGCTAAGATGGGGTGCATAGCAGTCACAACAGGCGTCTACTCCAAGAAAGAACTCGAGAAAGAAAACCCTGATTTAATTGTCAAAGTATTAAAAGACTCCAAAATTCTCCGTTTTATTCTAAATAATATTACCTTGTTGTAGCGCGCTAGCAACAACATAACTTTAAACATTTTTCAAAAGAAATATAGCTTTACTCTCAAACTGAAGGAAGAATATTTTTGACCGCTCAGCTAAAAAAACGGACAAAACCATCGATTTTTCAAATCCTACTCCTCGACAACGACGCCAGCGATGACGTTGAAGTTCAAGAAGCAAACCAAATTGACTTCAGCCAAGTTAAAGAACACCTCAAAAACGGAGGCTCAGTATTCATAACCAGCAAAGGGAAACAGAAATTATCTTTCCCAAAAGCCAAAGCCCAACAAAACTACAGCAAATCCAGACGAACCTGCGGATTCCTCTTCCGACAACACCTGAGAAACCCATAACCGCGTGACACGCTCCACATTACCATGACCCTTTATCCACATGGTTTTTGGGTATGTGCCACTCGCGTTGGCTAAAAATTTTGTTTTACAATAAGTGAAGACTATTTTTTCCTTGTCGCTTTAGGTACATACGCACATCTTGGGTCTGACCCATAAATGTCTCCCGAGTAGAAAAGCGCTGATGAGCGGCATCCGCCGCAGATGTCTTTGTATTCGCAGACACCGCATTTGCCTTTGATGTTGGTTTTATCTTTGACTTTTTTGAAGAACTCACTGTTCTGCATGTCCGTCCAAATCTCTTTGATTGTCTTGTTTTTGACGTTTCCAACTCGGTAAGTGTCGTTGTAGCTGCAGGGGATAGCGTCGCCATTTTCCGCTATACTCATAAATTTGCCAAAGAAACATCTACCCAAAAAGAAGTTGTTGTACCAGTTGTCGAAATCGGGCATGCCGCGTTGTTTGACAACTCGGGCGTAGAAAGGTATGTAGACATTAATGGCTGGTTTCCCGTTGTATTCGGGGGTGAGGTCGTAGAGTTTGTTGCATACCCACTCGTACTGAGCGGGGGTTAAGTCAGCTTTGAGACATTCGGGATCGTTGCTGTAGGGAATCATGCCGTGGAAAACCACCCATCGGGCATCGTACTTCTTAGCTAAATCCAGTACATGCCGCATATCCGCTTCGTTTGCGTTCGTGGTTTCGCCAGCGTTTGCAAATGTGTAGACAAGACAGTTTAGGAGTTTTTCTTTGGAGAACCGTTCAATGGCAGAGACCGCAGCTTTGTAGGCGCCCTTGCCACGTATAGCGTCGTTTGTTATTTCTGCGCCATCGATGCTAATTGAAATTTTAGTTTGATTTTTTACGATATTTTTGAAGGCTTTCTCGTCAAGGAGTCGACCGTCAGTTATTATACTCGTGTTCAAACCCTTTTCTGTGGCATAATCAAGCACTTCAAAGAGGTCTTTTCTAAGAAGGGGTTGTCCACCTGTAATTCCAAAAAAGGTTGCTCCGAAATCGCCGGCTTGGTCCACAATTTTTTTTGCCTCAGTGGTGTTTATTTCGTCTGGAGCAGCTTTTTGCCCCGCAGAAATGCAATGTACACATTGACTGTTGCATGCGTAGGTGCATCGCCAAGGAACTATGAATACTGGACCTTTTCCTTTCAAGCCTAAAGCCTCTTTGTTTAGTTGAAACGGGTTTTTTGGTATTTAACGCTTCACATTCTACGTGAAGGTTCCACGAGTCGGCTTTAAGTAACAGAATTCTTAAATTGACAGCGTCATAATTCTTATCAGTGATTTTATGGCTAAGCTTAAAGGAAACGCGAAACTTTTGGAAAATGTCCGTTTAGTAACCGATAATGGAAGAGGACACAGTGTTGTCTGCGATTTATCTGAAGATTCAGGAGGAACAAACGCTGGACCCACGCCGCTGGAGTTGGCTCTGATGGCATTAGCAGGCTGCGGAGTTATAATCTACGCTGATGTCTGCAAAAACAGCAAAATTGACCCAGGCAATATCAACATTGCAGTCGAAGCCGAAAAAACCCCCAATTCACCCACGTTAAGTAGTGTCACCATGAAAGTCAATATTGCCTCGAAAGCACGAAAAGCTTTAGTTGAAGCCGCTTGGCGACGAACTGAAGCAGGCTGCCCAGTACTATTTGTTTACAAGCAATCAGTGCCTGTTAGGGTTGAAGTTGACGTAAGAGCGGTAGAATAATCGCTTTTTCTTTCTTTCTTCGATATATCAGAAACCTTATTGTATACTTTTAAGCGGCTTTTATTTTAGAGTTAAGTGAGGAGAGGCAAATGGAAGATGATATTCTGTTTATCCAGCGCCAGCTGATTTGTGCTCATGAAAAACAGGTGCAATACCGGCAGAGGCAGTTTGACATACTAAATGGATTAGAATATCATTTTACGCGTTGTCTTAATTGCCACAAAATAGTGGAGTTAGAAGCAAAAAAAAATTTTTGAATAGTTATCTATTTGTTTTTTGATGTGAGGTAAAGTTCACCCTGTTTAAGCAAGTCTAAGGCTCTCTGGGTCTGCATAGTTGTTAATTTGCAGGTTTTGGGGTCTTTTAGGAACTGTAAGGTTTCTGGTGCGTTTTTGATTATATGCAGGTCTTCCCATGCAACTTTGAGGTCTTCGGATGGTATGTGGGTGTCAACATCCATAGCCCAGGCGCCAGCATCCAACTCATCTTCTTCCCTCATAGCGGTGAAAGGACCTAGCAAACTCTTGTCTTCAACGTTAAACAGGAAAATAATGGAGCCTGCTTTAATATCTTCATCTTTAGGCTTAGTTTTTTCATCCGCACATGTGTAAAGTTTACTGCTTAAACATTGCTGTAGGGATGTTTTGTTACAAAAAAATATGTATCCGTCGTACATAACTAAATAGAACCTTCTTCGCTACTGGGAAGCGTGTCGGCGTTTATTTCCTTTTTGCTTTTAGACAAAGGACTAAAGAGGTTGAAACTAGAAAATTTTATTAAACCTGCTTTTATGTTGCTAATTCCTATAGGTGGAATGTGCTTTCAAAACTGTTTCAGTTGCTAAATTCGGCGGCAGCCTTCTTGATGTGGAAGGAAAAGGAATCCCTAAGATAATCAAGCGAATAGCGGAAATCAGAGAAAAAGACGGCTGTGGACCCTTAACAGTATTTTCTGCACCTATGGGCTGCACAGATTCACTTATTCGCATAGGCGAATCATACGCGCAAGCATGCCAGTTACCTTTGGACCCGGTTTTTGAAATATACGAGCATTTAGCGAAAATCTACGTCAAAGACAAATATCTAAAAAAAGCCTTAGAAGAATTATCTAATTACAAAACATTAACCCAAACTACTCTCGAATCTGTGAACAAACGTTTTAGCGGAAACATCAAAGCGAGAACCCTTACATTAGGTGGGGAACTCACCATGTCCACTTTGATGAATTACATTCTAAAAAGCCACGACTTAGACTCAATGTCATTGTCTATGGACGACTGGCCAATCGTAACCGACGACAACTTTGAAGATGCACTGCCAAACTTTGAGTTAAGCAAAAAACGACTACACTCCCTTATCGAACCTCTTGAAGAAGGTAAAGTTGTATCGATGGGAGGTTTCTTAGGAGTCACAGCAGACGGACTCGAAACAATTCTTGGCAGAGGCGGCTCAGACCTAACTGCAGTTTTTGCTTCCTGTCTCCTAAAAGATGCCTACTCAACCAAAACCCTACTCTACAAAGATATACCAGTACAAAGTGCCGACCCCAAAGTCGTAAAAGGACAAAAAACCGAACACGTAAACGCCTTAACCTACAACGAAGCTCATAAAGCATCAATGATGGGTATGAAAATTGTGCAGAGTCCCGCAATCGCTATGGCTAGACGTTTTGGTCAACCGTTAATGGTTGTCCCAATCGATAAGCCAGAGTTGTTCTCAATGATTGAAGCTGTAACTACAGGTGGCGAAGTCGTGAAGTGTTTAACGGGCAAATTTGGCTGTGCAATCCTTTCGATGAGTGACGAGAAAAGCCGCTCATTGGAAGATTCCCTGCGTATATGGGAACGTAGAAACGACTTTTTAGATTTGGGCGCAGAAACGATGGAAACGGGCGAGCGTATCAGGGATTTCCTCTTCTTAGACTCAGACTTCCTCAAGAAAAATGAGGAAAAACTCAAAGGCTTTGACGAGAACATGAAAATCGATTATGGCTTAGGCGTAGTCACTCTAATCGGCGATCGAATGAAAGATTCTCCGGGAGTAGCATCTAGAGCAATCAGCGCGATATCAGGAATCAACATCAAACGTGGCATCTTCGCACCCCACACGTCACAGATCATTCTTGTAGTTGAGGAAAAAAACATCAACGCTACTGTCGCAGCGATACATCTCAAGAAACAGGAACTTAACAAAACGCCGCCAGATTGGCCCATGGGATTTCAGCCCTTAGCCTAATGGCGAAATAGAATTCCACGAAATATTCTACAGACATCAAACCTCAAGCTAAATCTTGTAGAATAGTTATTCAAACCAATCAATAAACATGCATTATTGTTTTTGTGACGCCAAAAATATTTGCAAATGCTTTAATAATGCCAATTAAGAGAAGACTATGACGTTCGGTTTCTTTTAGAACTATTAGCAAATTTGAGTGAAATACTTGTCTGGCATAAGTAAGTACTTGTCCATTAGGCGCTCCGTTCTCTTTATGATAGCTGGCTTGGTAGCTTTCATCGTTTACCTGTACTTCTATATCGGAATTCCCGAAATACTGGAGGTAATAGAAAACTTAAACTCAAATCAATACGCATTTTACTACACTCTTGCACTCTTAGCAGTGCTTGCCTCAGTGCTTTGCTGGTCACTTGCCTGGAACAGCATACTAAAAGCACTCTCTATCAAAATCACTCTGAGAAGAACCTACCTTTATTATTGGGTAGGATACTTTAGCGACTTAGTTCTTCCCTGTGCAACAGTTTGCGGGGAACTAACAAGGCTCTATCTTGTGCAGAAAGAAACAGGAAAAAGCTACGGGGTTCTTGCAGCTTCAGCTGTAACTAATCGACTTGTTGCCTATATTATAGTTGCCTTCGGGCTATACAGTGGAGCAATCCTGATTTTTCTTAAGCCCGGTTTAACGCCTGTTATCCAGAATGTTTTTATTTTATTCCTAGTCGGAGTAACTGCTTACTTGGCAGTTCTTTTATACTTGGCGTTTGTTAAGCATGCGGCAATAAACATCAGCAGGGCTTACGGAAAAATCCTCAAGGTACTTCGCCCCAAACATTTTAGCGCATGGAAAGAAACTCAAAGAGAAAAATCGCTTGAAAACTACTACAACGGATTCAAAATCTTTCGTGAAAAACCAAAACTGCTTGTAAAACCCCTTATAATTCATTTGATTTCGTATCTTCTGGGACTATCAGTTTACATAGCTATCTTTTACGCGCTTGGCATCCCTCAGAGCCCTGAGTTCTATATCGTAATCTACTTTATCGCAACAGCGGTGCAGGACGCCGCCGCAAGCTTCTCCGTGGGCTCATTGGACATAATTTTAGCAAGCATTCTACTACTCTACGGCATAGACCCTGGATTAAGCGCAATAACTGCTCTGTTGCTGCGAAGTGTGGGCTTTTGGTTCCCGCTCTTTGTGGGTTTTGTAGCTGTTCAGATTTTGGGGGCTCGAAGCTTGATTTCTTATAATCCTCAGTTGAAGAGAACTGCCGAAAAAAAAAGGAAGGTTCTCAAATAGATCCTTTGGGTGATAATGGCGAATAGGTGTTGGGTGATCACTTTCATTGACCTCTCTCCCTCTCCGCAATGTCGCGTAGACACCCGCCTTTTAAGGATTATCTACAATATCGGTTGCTCCGTGAACAAACATGACTCAAACCGAAACAGAAACCGAAGAAAACTTGATTGTTTCCCTAACACTCCACAACTTCTCTGCTGAAATGCTAAAAGAATTCGCCCAAAAAATTGTGTTGCCCTATTTTCACGGCAATATGAACAAAGCCATCCGAAGCCTAATGGAAAAAGCAATCACCGAAGAAACAATGGTTAACCAAGCCTTAATGACCGAGCATAATAACGCCAACCGAGATTTACATCATAATACCAAGTTTCTAAAAAAAGCATAAGAATTCTTTTTACTAATTTTTTTGGCTATGTTTGTAAGATTTGGGCAGTTGCATTACGTCTTTAACGATTTCGAATCTCTTTTCTGCTTTTTCGGCGCAAGATAACGAATATCAAGACGCTACCTACAACGGTGATAATTATGGATATCAATAGGATATTGCTGAGAGGTGTTTCCGTTGAATGGTTGCCGACGAAGACGTCGGGATTTGTTGTATAAGAGAAAGTCACTTGAACAGCGTTAGAAAAGTCATTCTCGAAATTCAGCGTATAGTTTCCGTCTTGCTGGGCAACAAAACCAAATGAAGCTGTTTTGTCGATTAAGCCAAGGTTAACTATTTGAGTTTGGTTAGGAGCATTCACCCAAAATCGTATGATGCCGGTGGACGAGATTGAACCGTTAAATGTGGTTCCAGATGGCAGTACAAAGGGTAATTGACCTGACGAATTGGAAAGGGTGAAAGGCGGAATTGTTGTTGCAAACGCCGAAGAAGCCATCAATGGCATTGTTAGCAGCATCACTAACACAGTAAGGGCAAGTATTTTGGTTTTTTTCATTTTCCCACTTGAAGAATAGTATGTTAATTAAGAAAGGCCTTATTAACAATCACACTAAAAAAACAAAAAACAACTAATAAAGATAAACTTCTAAAAAAACAGTGTAGTTTAGTGGACCGGGCGGGATTTGAACCCGCGGCTTCCGCGTTGCGAACGCGGCGATCATACCGAACTGATCTACCGGCCCTTTTCTGGAAAAACACGGTAATAAGGGCATTTAGAGCTTTCGGTGAATTTGGCTTGAGACCATTCGGATTCAATCAAAAAACAATAAGGAAATGTTAACAAACATAAAAAAAACCAGCTTAAGAGGGGAAATGGTATAAAAGGCAGTCTTAAGCTTCCTTATAAAGAACGATAATTAAAATTATATTTGCGGTAAACTTGAATGGCTGAAAAAAGAGACTATTACGAGGTTTTAGGCGTACAAAAAAGTGCGTCAAAAGATGAAATCAAAGATGCCTACAGAAAACTAGCCATGCAGTTTCATCCCGATCGAAACAAGGAAGTAGGTGCCGAAGAACGCTTCAAGGAAATCAGTGAAGCATACGCGGTTCTGTCTGATGACCAAAAACGCCAAACCTACGACAACCTTGGCCATCAAGGCTTTGACCAACGCTATACTAGTGAAGACATTTTCCGTGGAGCCGACTTCGACTCAGTTTTCCGCGACATGGGGTTCGGCGACATTTTCCGAAGCTTCTTTGGCGGCGGAGGTGGTGGATTCGGCAATTTTGAGGAGCGCAACCGAGGACAGGATCTTGCATATAACTTGGAAATAACTCTTGAAGAGGCAGCCAAAGGCACCGAAAAAGAAATCGAAATTCCACGAACCGAGCGATGCGAAATCTGCGGCGGCTCAGGAGCAAACCCTGGCACATCAGCCAAAATTTGTCCACGATGTGGCGGTTCAGGCAAAATTCAGAACATGCGCAAAGCCGGATTTGCAATGTATGTCCAAGTTACGGCCTGCCCAACTTGTAAGGGAAAAGGCAAACTCATAGAATCTCCTTGCAACAATTGTCATGGCTCAGGACTGGTTAGGCGACGCAGAAAAATCAGCGTCAAAGTGCCCATGGGTATAGATGAAGGTTTACAGCTGCGTCTTCGGGGCGAAGGTGAAACGCCAGCTAATGACGGTGAACCAGGTGACCTCTACGTGGTTGTTCACATTAAGCAGAATCCACAGTTCATTCGGGAAGGAGACGACCTTTGGCATATAGCAGTAATTACCTTTCCTCAAGCGGCTTTGGGTGCAGAAATCTCGGTGCCTACCATAGAAGGACCAACAACGATTAAATTGCATCCGGGAACGCAGGTGGGCGAAACAGTAACTTTACGGGGCAAAGGCATGCCGCGTTTCCGAGGTTATGGCAGAGGCGATTTGCATGTACGCATCAGTATTTCGGTTCCAGAAAAACTTTCAGGTCCACAGAAAGCCCTCTTGGAGCAGTTAGCCAAAGAGTTCGGCAGCGATGTTCAGAAGAACCGTAAATTCCGCCTTTAAAGCTTACAAAGCTGACTACTAACAACCCAATCAACTCTCTAAAATCAACTTTTATTTTTGTGGCATTTTCTTCTTATCACTTGCATATGGATTTAGATCTTTTCCATGTTTTTTTGCCCTTCTTTTCAATAAATTCTCAACTGTTAAGAAACGTCGTTTTAAACTAACTTCTACACGATTTAAACCACAAAAACAATTATGGTTGATCCGTCTCATCCTTGTGATTCTTGTGGCGAAATAATTGGAGGCGGCGTCAAATATTGCCCAAATGCAAAACCTTGCACTGCTACCTCTGCTCATATCAGCTAATGCGTTTTCAACGTAAGTCTGTAATAGAGTGCCCTATGTGCGATGGCAAAATGATAATTCCGAAGTATTATGTCTGAAAGTTGTTTTAATAAGAAAATAAGAAAATAAAAAAAGAAAGAAGAAAGGATGTTGTTTTAGGCTTTCTTCTCGAGTTGTTTGCGTAGTTCTGCGTATGTTGCTTTGATGTCTTCAATGCTGCCTTCGTCTTCGATGGTGGATGTGTCGCCAAGGGGTGCGCCTGTTAAGACTGCTTTGAGGAGCCTGCGCATGATTTTGCCGCTGCGAGTCTTCGGTAATTTGGCAACGATTATTACGGCGTCTGGAGTTGCGATTGGTCCAATTGAGGTTCTAACTTGTTTTATAAGTTCAGCTCTGAGCTCGTCTGACGGTGTGAATCCTTGCCGTAGCACTACGAATGCTACTGGAACTTCGCCTTTAACTGCGTCTTCTTTGCCCATAACTGCTGCTTCAGATACTGCTGGGTGCGAGACTAATGCGCTTTCAAGTTCGACTGTGCCGATTCTGTGGCCTGCAACTTTAAGGACTTCATCTGCTCTGCCTAGTAACCAGAAGTATCCATCAGGGTCGCGGATTGCGTAGTCGCCGACGTAGTAGATTCCTGGCCATTTGCCAAAGTATGTTAGTTTGAAGCGTTCGTTGTCTTTCCAGACGGTTTGCAGCATTCCTGGCCAAGGTGACTTTATGACTAGGTAGCCTTTGGTTCCTTGTGGCACTGATTGTCCTTTTTCATCAACGATGTCTGCGTTAACTCCTGGCAAGGCAAGTGTGGCTGAGCCTGGTTTTAGCGGTGTAAGCTCGATGCCTGTTGCTGGTGAAATCATGAATCCGCCTGTTTCTGTCTGCCACCAGGTGTCGATGATTGGCAATTTTTCGTGGCCGATGACGCGGTAATACCATTTCCATGCTTCGGGGTTGATTGCTTCGCCGACTGAACCGAGTTCACGTAGGGTAGATAGGTCATGTTTGTTAACCCATTCTTCGCCGAATTTCATGAACATACGGACTGCGGTTGGTGTGCCGTAGAGGATGGTTACGCCGTGGTTTTCAATCATTTGCCACCAGCGGTCTTGTGCTGGGAAGTCTGGTGTGCCTTCGAATAGGAACGCGGTTATGCCGTGGCTTAGTGGCGCGTAAACGTTGTATGTGTGTCCAGTAATCCAGCCAATATCTGCAACGCACCAGTAGATGTCTTCGTCTGTTGGGTTAAATGCCCATTTAAGGGTCCAGTAAGCCCAAACTAGGTATCCTCCGATGCCGTGCTGTACGCCTTTTGGCTTGCCTGTTGTTCCTGAAGTGTAAAGGATGAACAGTGGATCAGTTGAATTCATGTGTTCTGGTTCAACGTATGCATTTGCTCCTGCTGCGGTGAGTGCGTCGTGATACCAAACGTCTCTGCCTTCCTTCATTTGGATAGGTTGACCTGTGCGTTTGACAACAATGATCTTCTCGACATTAGGCATAATTGGTGCTGCTTTGTCTGCGTTGTCTTTGATTCCGACTGGTTTGCCTCTGCGGAAGCTGCCGTCTGCTGTTATGAGGATTTTTGCTCCACAGTCGTTAACTCGGTCTGCAAGTGCTTCAGCGCTAAAGCCTGAGAAGACAACAGTGTGCACGCCTCCGATTCTTGCGATTGCAAGCAAACTGATTGGCAACTCTGGGATGACTGGTAAGAAGAGTGCGACGCGGTCGCCTTTTTTGACGCCGTAGCTTTTTAGTGCTTTTGCAACTTTGTTTACTTCACGGTATAGTTGATAGTAAGTGTAAGTTTTTACTTCTCCCATTTCGCCTTCCCAAATGTAGGCGAGTTTGTTTTTGCGTGCGGTTTTTATGTGGCGGTCAACTGCGTTGTAGCAGATGTTGAGTTCTCCATCGGGGAACCATTTGTAGAACGGCGGGTTTGAGTCATCCAACACTTTGGTTGGCGCCTTAAACCAGTCGATGGCTTTTGCTTTTTCTGCCCAGAACTCAGTGGGGTTTTTAATGGATTCTTCCCATACTTTTTTTCGTATTTCTCCAGAAGAAACCTTTGCAATACTTGGACTATATCGTTCATTGAAAGGTAAACTATCTGACATAGCTATCATATCCTTAGATGCTGGGAAGGATTAGCCACAGAGAATATAAGTTTTTTCAACTAAAACGCTTAAAACAAAAAAAGAAAAGCCCCTTTTGCATCAACAAGAAACGAAGCTACCTTAAAGTGAGAATGCTCTAAAAGACCGAAATAAAAAAAATAAAAAGGAAAATGAGAGAGATTTACTGTTTGACTGGGAGAATTGGCAGGACGGTTTTTCCATTTGCTTCGTTTAAGACTTCTGCGAGCCCAAGGTAGACTGCGCTTCCGCCGCAGATGACGCCTTCAATGCCTGTTATTGTGTTGAACCAGACTGGGTTGCCCAGCAGTTCACGTGTTGCCAACATAAAGAATAGTATGAATAAGCTGCCAAAAACGAATTGCAGTGCGCGATTTGCTTTAATGGTGCCAAAGAACATTGCGAAAGTGAAAAGCCCCCACATGAAAAAGTATGCTGCCATCGATGTATCGTTTGGTGTGGCGAATCCAGGGGCTATGAAGGATAGTTTTGGTAAAACAAGCAGAAGAACCAGTGACCACCAAAAGAAGCCGTAAGAGCTGAAAGCTACCATGCCAAATGTGTTGCCTTTTTTGAATTCCATTATTCCAACAATTATCTGTGCTAAGCCACCGAATGCAATGCCCATCGCCAGAATCATTGTGTCAAGAGGATTAAAAACGCCAGCGTTGTGAAGGTTGAGAAGTACTGTTGTTAGTCCGAAACCTAATAGCCCCAGAGGAGCAGGATTAGCTAATTTTTGAGTTATACTCATTTCTATGTTTCCCCGATTGGATGTTTTAACTGAATTCAGCATACTTTTTTATAAAGCTTTGGAAAACAATACGATTCTCTTTCTTGAAGCCAAATACTTGCCAATTTCCAAAGCGGCAAACACTGCTCCTGCAAAGAGCCCAGCTATTGCCCAATCAACTAGTTCAGGGGAATGGACGTCAAAGAGAACTTGCAGACCGGGCACATAGAGGATAACTAACTGCAAACCAAAAGAGGATAGAACTGCGTACCAGAGGTATTTGTTTTTGAAAGGCCCAACCTTGAAAACAGGGTACTTTAATGAGCGACAGGAGATGGCGACCGCTAATTCCATAACGATCATTGCCGTGAGCAATTGCGTTCTTGCCTCCAAGAGTCTAAAGTTGCTTTCCCAAGGCATATGTGAGAAAAACGCCAGCAACAACAGAATCGACATGAATATGGGGACGGTAGTAAGGTACACCTTGACATCTTTGCTAAACACGCTCTCACTGGGTTTGCGGGGTTTGCGCTGCATCAAATCTGGGTCACCGGGGTCAACACCTAAAGCTATGGCAGGCAAACCATCAGTAACAAGGTTAATCCAAAGAATCTGCACAGCTGTTAAAGCAAGAGCAGCACTATTTACCAACCCAACATCAGAGCCCGGCGATAAAATCCGGGCGAGGTACGGCACACTGACCACAGCAAAAAACATAACCAAGATTTCCATGATGTTACATTGCAGCAGATAGGTCAGGTATTTTTTGATGTTGTCAAAGATTTCTCGGCCTTCGCGGACGGCTTTAACTATGCTTGCAAAGTTGTCGTCTGCCAAAACCATGTCAGCGGCTTCCTTTGAAACCTCCGTTCCCGAAATGCCCATAGCGATGCCTATATCACTCATTTTTAAAGCAGGCGCATCATTAACTCCATCGCCTGTCATAGCTACAACTTCGCCTTTTTTCTTCCAAGCCATAACAATCCGCATTTTATGCTCGGGAGCTACACGGGCATAGACGACAACCTTTTCGACCACTCGGGCAAATTGTTCGTCTGTCATAGCCTCAAGCTCCTGACCCATCAAAACTTGACCTTCTTGCTCTTTTTCACCAATCAAGTTGAGTTCCTTAGCCACAGCGGTGGCTGTAAGTTGGTGGTCGCCTGTAATCATGACTACGCGTATTCCAGCGTTCTTACATATGGTTATGGCGTCTTTGACTTCTGGACGCGGTGGATCAATCATGCCAATGATTCCAACAAAGACGAAGCCCTCTTCCATTTCCTCTTCAAATTGTCCTATGTAGTCAGGTAATTCTTTGTAGGCGAAACCGAGGTTTCTGAGGGCTTGCAGAGCCATGGTCTCGGTGACTTTGTAGTATTTTTCGCGCAGTTCATTGGTTAGTGCCTGAACTCTCCCTTCCAAAAAGATTTTGCTGCATCGTTCCAAAACTATTTCTGGTGCTCCTTTCATGTAAGCAACTTTTTTACCTTCGACAGCATGTATTGTTGTCATTCGTTTTCTTTCTGAAGAAAATGGCACTTCCGCTATGCGTGGCTCTTGCTTTTCTAGTTCTGTTTTGGCGATTTCTGCTTTCTCCGCGGCAACAACAAGCGCTCCTTCTGTTGGGTCGCCTTTCACTGTCCATTTGCCGGATTTGGGATCTTTTTCAAGGTTCGAATCGTTACACAAGGCTGCAACTTTAAGCAACATTCTCAGGTTTTCATCAGGTTGTATTGCTCTAGCTTCAGATTGGAATTCGCCCTGTGGAGCATAACCTATTCCAGTAACTTTGATAGTTTGATCATTAACGTAGATGTGCTGGACGGTCATTTCGCCCTTTGTCATGGTTCCTGTTTTGTCGCTGCATATAACGCTGGTGCTTCCAAGGGTCTCTACTGCAGGCAGTCGTTTAACGATGGTGTTAACTTTAGCCATGCGGTACATGCCTATGGCAAGGGCGCCTGTTATGATAGCGGGTAATGCCTCAGGAACAGCGGCAACTGCTAAGCTAATAGCCCAAAGAATCATGTCAAGGATTGGGCGGTGCTCAACGATTACTCCAACTGTTCCAACGCTAAGCGAAACAATTATGGCTAAAATGCCGATCCATTTGCCGACGCCGTTCATCCGTTTTTCCAGAGGGGTTTGTTCCTTGGGCGAAGCTTGAACCATCTCGGCAATTTTACCGAATTCCGTATTCATACCAGTATATGTAACCGCTGCCTTGCCTCTGCCGTACACGACGATTGTTCCAGTGAAAACCAAATTGTGCCGATCATTTAGGGAGGTCTTTTCGGGAAGTGGCAGGGTGGATTTGTCAACGGGTGCAGATTCGCCGGTTAATGACGCTTCATCGGTTTTCATCATTGATGTTTCCAGAAGCCTCGCGTCCGCAGGAACTTTATCTCCTGTGTAGAGAAAGATTATATCACCTGGGACGAGTTGGCTAGAAGGTATTTTAACTTCTTTGTTGTCACGAAGAACGCTGGCGGTTGGTGCAGTCATTTTTTTGAGGGCTTCTACAGCTTTTTCGCTTCGATATTCTTGTGAGAAACCTAAAACTGCGCTTGCAATGACGATAGCTAGGATCATGAATGCATCGGTTGCTTCTCCGACGAAGAATGATAGAGCGATTGCTACAATCAGGATAACCATAAGGACGTTGGTGAATTGTCCAAGAAGCAGTTTTATGGGGGACCTGCTTTTTTCTTTCTTAATCTCGTTGAGTCCATACTTTGTTAGGCGTTCCTGTGAATCCTGGGAGGTTAATCCTTGGGGGGTAACCTGCAATGCGCTCATGGTTTCTTCGACTGTTTTGCTGTACCACGGGTTCACCATTAACTTTCCTCAGGATTTTTTCTATGATAAATCAGGCTATGCTTATAGAGGGAGATGACTCCAGTCAACAGAACAATTAAACTCAATAAGTATAGGAACCAAGTGAAAACTGAACCGAAACTGCTTATTTGTTTTTGCCATTGCCAAGGAAAGTCAGCAAGACTCTCAAGCGGCCATGCCCCGATTACCTGGTAGGTAAAGCCAAAAGCTGTTAACAATATGGCGACGTACTGTTTATCGACGGATGCTTCAGGCTTGATTGCTCGCATGCTATAGTTACATAGCATTACAGTACCTACAATCAAAGCCGGTAAACTGGTGACAAAAAATATAGGTTCAATAATACTGCGTGGAAGCAGAACGTTGATGCTTGAAGGAGGATAACCCGTAATGTCTTTGCCCCAATCAGCCAGCGTCCAGCGACTAAGCAGCACAGAAGACAAATAGAACACGCCATAAGCAGCCAAAAACAAGCCAAGTGACACCTTGTGGATTCTCACATAGTTGGAAATTTTGTAAATGTAGGTTTGCATAGGGCTGTCAGAGCTCACTGATGTCCTGGTTTGTAAAGTATTTTTATTATATCAATAGAATATATGAGTTTTCAAAAAAATCAAGTGCATGCAGGGTTTCAAGTTGCGCTGGTTTGGACAAATTTGCATTCTAATAGTTTATCTTTGCAGAAACTTTAGAGTGTAGGTTACAAATGGCAATTTCAGCAGCCAAAAATCTTTTTTCTAAAAAAATTATCACGCTTAAAGCCAAAAAAGATATAATGCCTAGAAGGCATTAGTAGAAACTGTACTTTTAAGGTGCTTTAATGAAGTTCGAAACTACATTCCAAGAGATAATACCACGAACCCATGAAGTAACAAGCTTCAGGTTTTCCCGACCTTCCGAGCTTGATTACAAACCGGGGCAATTCTTTTTAGTAACCCTAAAACAAGGCTACAAAGAACTAACCAAACATTTTAGTTTCAGCAGCAGCCCGACAGAAAAAAACCATATAGAATTCACCAAAAAATTAACGGACCACGAATTTTCCTTGGCTCTGAAAGCCGCCAAAGTCGGTGATTGGGCCCGAATAGATGGCCCCTATGGACAATTCACTTTTGAGGGTGAATACCCAAAAATTGCCTTGCTTGGAGGAGGAATCGGGATAACTCCGTTTGTGAGTTACTGCAAAAATGCCTCGGACAAGAGTTTAAGCAGCAAAATCACTTTGTTCTATGGATGCCGTACACCGGAGGATATCGCTTTTAGGAAAGAGTTCGAAGAGTTTGCGCAGCAAAATAGGAACCTCAAGTTAGTCTTCACAGTTAACCAACCAACTCCTGACTGGAAAGGTGCAACTGGCACAATCAACATAGACATGATAAAGCAGCAACTGCCCGATTACAAAGAGAATATTTTTTACACTTGTGGACCGCCACCGATGATTGAGGCAATGGAAAAACTTGTGGTGAACTTGGGGTTACCAAAAGAAAAGTTAAAACGGGAACTTTTTTCCGGCTACTAAAAAGGAAAAAAGGGTTTATGGGTAGAATCTGCGGGTAGTTCTTGGGAATGGGATGGCGTCAATGATGTTATCCAAGTCAAGCATCCAAACCAGCAGCCTCTCAAGACCCATTCCGAATCCGACATGTGGCACGGTGCCATAGCGTCGCAGGTCAAGGTACCATTCGTAGTCTTCAGGCTTCAAACCCTGTGCCTTCATGCGTTCGATTAGTATTTCTTTGTTTTCTTCTCTTGCGCCACCGGTGCTGATTTCGCCGATTCTCGGCACCATCATGTCTACGGACATAGCAACTTCTGGGTGGTCACTGTAGGTTTTGCAGTAGAATGCTTTGATTTCTGTGGGGTAATCGTATACAAAGAAAGGTGTACCAAAGTCTTCCGCCAAAACTTTCTCGTCTTCGTAGCCAAGGTCAGCGCCCCAATTCAACGCTGGATTCTTTACTTTTAGGCGTTCGATGGCTTCTTTGTAAGTTATTCTTGGAAACGGCGTCTTCACCGCTTTTAATTTTTCAATATCAGCGCCTAACTCCTTAAATTCAGCTTGGCAACTTTCGGCAATGGCTTGACAAATATGCTCCATTAAACCTTCTTCAAACTTCATTAAATCATTCATGTCGGCAAATGGCCATTCGCCTTCCATATGCCAATACTCCGTTAAATGACGGATAGTTCGGCTCTTTTCTGCGCGAAATGAAGGCGCGATGCAGTATACATTTTCCAACGAATAGATTAGGATTTCAAGGTAGAGTTGGCTACTCTGAGTCAAGTACAGTTCCTGGTCAAAATATTTTAAGCCAAACAATGTTGATCCGCCTTCAACAGCAGCAGATATGAACATTGGTGGCGAGACTTCAATGTAGCTTTGTTTTTTGAAGTATTCTCTTGCTGCTTCTAGCACTTCAGCTCGGACTTTCATGACCAGATTCATTTTTCTGCTACGCAACCAGAGGTGGCGCATGTCACGAATGAATTCTTCGCTTTTGTCTTTGGAAATTGGAAAAGTTTCTGCTAAACCTATTATATTGATGGCTTCTGCGCCGATTTCGAAGCCGCCTGGTGCACGTTTATCTTCTTTAGCGGTTCCTTCTAGTGAAACAGAGGATTCTATTGTTAGTTTTTGGGCTTCACTCCAGCCTGTACTGGTTTTTTTTACAGTACATTGAATTACGCCTGTTGAATCTCGGATTAATAGAAACATGAGTTCTTTTCCTTCGCGTTTGCGGTATACCCAGCCGCGTACGGTTACTTGTTGGTCTTTAAAGGTGCCTTCCAATATTTCGTTTATTTTAACCAAAGCCATCGGGCATCAACTATTTCCTGTATTACTTATTCTCAAACCTAAATGCATATCGATTTAGGAGCTTAACTTTAAGATACCCTCCTGAAGTAATTTCAATTGAAAAGTTGACCACAAAAAAAGAGTAGCAAGTGACCACTGACTATACAACCGAGGGAATAGCGAAAATCTTATGAAGACTTCATAATCATATGAAGATGGGCAATTATTCAGGAAACAATAGGTTGGGGAACTATTGCAAGAAGACTTAGTGATTAAATTAGAAAGCTTTGGTTTTACGGTCAATCAGGCTAAGGTGTACCTAAATATCGTGCAATCTGGAAAAACACGGGTTGGAAATATCTCCAAAAGCACCCAGTTGCATCGGCAAGACATATACAAACTATTGCCTAAACTTGAAAAAATGGGGTTAATCATAAAAACAATCGATTCGCCTTTTATGATTGAAGCCATTCCGATAGATAAAGCCTTAGAGACCCTAATAGCAAAGGAAAGAGAAAAATCCAATCAGAGAATTTGTCATCTGGAAAATAACCTCAAAGAAATGGTAAATTCAATCCAAAAACAACCCGAGGTTAAAGACGAAGTGCAATTCAGTCTCTTGACCACTGATGAAGCCTTAAAAAGCAGAGCAAAGCGCACTTTAAAAAAACTAAAAAGAGAGTTTCTTTTAGTTGCCAATATCGAACATCTTCAAACGCCTTCTATGCATTTCCGCGATTTCCTGCAAACAATCGCAGCAAGCAACGCCAAAACAAGATTAATCGTAATAACCAAAGACGACCCTGAGAAAACTAAAAAAGTTATTGAAAAAATAGTCCCATCCACAAGTCAGTTCACAGTTAGATCCATTAATAAAACCTCCTGCAAAAACTACCAAATCGTTGATAACAAAGAAATATGGATCGCTACCCAGCAAAATACTGAATCAGGCTACCCATGTATGCTTTGGACAAACGACCAAAACATTATTGATGTTTATAAGGAAAATTTCAAAAAAACGTGGAGCCGAGCACAATCAGCAATCGCAATGGGAATTACGGTTTCATCTCTTACCTGTATCGCTGTTTCTTTTTTGGACCTGCTTGCATGAATTCTTAACATTACGCTTCTTTGACTATGGGCTCGTAAACTTTCCAGAAAACAAAAATAGAGAGCGGGATTGCTGATGCCGCTAAAAGTAGAAACGGAAGCTGTGGAGAAACAAAAGCGTAAAGCACCCCTACCACTATTTGTAGAATAGCTTGCATAATGAACATGAAAAATTGTAAGCATCCAGTAACTGTTCCCCTTAAATTTCGCGGAACCAAGTCACCCATCAAAACTTGGTAACTGTTGAGTTGCAACAGGTTGCCTAAGCCGAAGAAGAAAAAGGCCAGCAATAACATGTTAAAATCTGCGTTGATGAACAAAAGCATGCCTGGGACATAAAGCAAATAACCCAATATTAGGAAACGTTTCCTACCCATGACATCCATGCTGAACCCGGCAACTATGCCTGGAATTGCGATGGTCAGGTACCTGAAAGCTACTACAATTGCCCATTGTGATAATGATATTTTAAGGATTGAAGTTGCATAAACTACAAAGTATGCTTGGCAACTAACGACTAATCCATTTATAACTATTATGGCTAAGAAAAGATTAAAGGCGGATTTGGGAATTTTACGCCAAACATAAATGCCTTCTTTAACTGATTTAGGATAGTCCTTTAATGCTGCGATGAAACTTGGTCTTTTCTTTTCAGGTTCAGACGATAATGTTTCTTTAAGTCTGAGCCTCAGAAGGGCTATCGCAAAATACGTTAGCGCCACTATGGTGTACGCTATACGCATGCCTAAATCAAAGTTAAAGGTTACAACCAAATATTGAGCAATAAGTGGTGCGGGCAGAAGCACAAGTGTCGTAATTACTGATTGAAAACTGAAACCTGCGCCCCTATTTTCTGGCGCCAAAGAATCCATAACCATCGCCATAAGGGCTGGACCATAGATCGAGCATAAATTTTGTATTAGTAGCCCTATCAAAAGGAACTGCCATGAAGGAGCAAAAATGAAAAATAATGTTCCAATACCTAAGCCAAAAGTCATCGTGACTATTAGCCATCTTCTACCATGTTTATCAGCCAAGTAGCCACCAGGAAGCTGCACAAGGGCAACGGCAATTGAGCCAACAAATCCAAGAATGGAGATAAGAAATAAGTTGGCACCTAAATGCAAGTAATAAAGGCTGGTATAAGTGTCAGGAATTGGCTGGGCGAAAAACATGATTATCCAGCTTATTGTTATGAGTAGAAAATTGCCTCTTAACACGGCTGAGTCGCCACGGAAAAGCGTTGACAACTTCATTGTGGATAAAAATCAGTTAAGAATTATTTAAATTAAAATCAACAATTTCAAAATTATATTTTGAAAATCAATTAGCAAATTGCATCCCACAATTCTTAAATCGCCCTTGCAGAGAGCATAATTAGATTACGAAAATGTCGGAACATTCAGATGGAAATACCAAACTGAAGGCACTCAAGATTTCAGCTGTTGCAATATTTAGTGTCGTATTGGTTGAGGTTACAGTTGGTTTCTTGGTTAACAGTTTAGCGATAATGAGTGACGGCTTACACGCGTTATTGGATGCTGTCTCGAGCCTCATGTTGTTTTTCGCTGTCCGCGCCTCACTCAAACCAGCTGATGAAGAACACACTTACGGTCACGAAAAGTTTGAGACTATAGGAGGATTAATCGGCGGCATAGTATTAATTGTAGTAGCATTCATAATTTTCTACGAAGCTGCATTACGCCTAATAAGCCCCCCGCAACTTGCTATAGGGATAGAGTATGCAGGTTTCATTGCCATAGGCTACGCACTCTTCATTGCTTCCCTTAGAGTAACTGTTTTCAAGAAGTTCCAGCACATTCAAAGCACATCAATGAAAGCAGGCTTTTATGACGCTATTTCAGATTTAAGTTCAACTTTACTTGCCCTTGTAGGTTTTGGCTTAGCCATATTGGGTTTTACAGGCGGAGACGCTTTTGCATCTATTTTCTTAGGAGTAATGCTGACTTACTTGAGTCTTAAACTGGTGAAGGTCAGCGTTATGGAACTTAGCGACACCGCTTCAAAAGAGCTTATTGAAAAAACTAGAAAAATAATTCTTTCCTGCGAGGATGTGGTTAAAACGGAGAACCTTAAAGTTCGCAAAGTTAGTTCAAAAGTTTTCATAGATGCGTCAGTTCAGGTTCCAAGTCTTATGAGTTTGGAAGACGCACATTCCTTAGCCTCAAAGATTGAAGCCTGCTTAAAAGGCGCCTTTGGAAATGTGGATGCAACTATTCATATTGAACCCTCTGATAAAGAACGAAAAATGGACCAACTAGTCGAGAAGTTGGCCTCGGTTGATGGCGTAAAAGAAATCCACGAAATCTCAACCATTTACGTCGGCGGCAAACTGTACATCACTTTACATGCTTACGTTAACCCTGAAATGTCTGTGGAAGAAGCCCATAGAATCGCTGAAACCATTGAGGGAAGCATGCAAGCTGAGATTAAATCTCTTGAAAACGTTACTGTTCATGTTGAACCAGCAGGAGTTGCTATTCCAGCCGCGGAAGTTAATGAAGTTCAACTAAGAAAAGTCGTAAATGAAGTAGCCAAAAATATTCTGGGTAGCTTGCGCATTAAACGAGTCTTAACTTATGCTTCGGGAGGCAAACGGTACATTAACATTGACTGCTATTTCACCAAGCAGATTCAGATAAAGGAAGCTCATAGGATAGCATCACAAATTGAGAAGGAAACTAAAGAGTACTTTGCGAACGCTGTGGTTACGGTTCATATTGAGCCTGAGAGCCCCTAAATCTAAAAGAGTAGGCAACTGCCGAGAGCAAGATATACTTTTATGAAAAACCAGTTAAGTTTAGTTACAGTATGAAATAAATCAACCAATAAAACTTCGTTAAAAAGACAAAAAATTAATACTTTGCAAGAAAAAAAATAAAAAAAGGAAAAAGAGTTTTATTTAGTTTTGCGTCGGTATGCGTATGTTCCGAAGGCAATTGCAACTAATGCTAAAGCTACGACTATTGTTGCTATGCTTGAAAATTCGGGAACTGTTGGTGTTGGTTCAGTTGTACCTTCGGGGGTAAATACTGCTTGGTAGCTGTAGGTGCTTCCGTAGCCGTGGTTAACGTTGTAGGGATTGTCTGTTGGTGTTGCTGTGAAGGGGTATCCGCCGTGGCTTAGGTTGGGTCCTGAAATAACCCAGTGTGAGAATACCCAACCGCTCGCGGGCGTAGCTGTCAGTTCAAGCGCTGATGCATCCTCTAAAGCATAAGTTCCTGGCACTGGACTTGTTGTTCCTCCTGCAGATGTTAAGACTATTACGATTGCAGCTGTGGCAAAATTAGTGACCGGAACACCATTTGGGGGTACCTGTATTGGAACAAAGTTTGCTTGCACAGTATAGGTGACGCCTCCGCTCACGGGGATTGTGATTGAAGCATCTGTGGCAGTGTTGGCGCCTTGATCAATGGAAAAGATCCAATCTTGGAATACGTAGCCTGTGTCAGGTGTTGCAGTAAATGTAACTGATGTGCCATCATCATAGGTGTGAGTTCCTGCCGCTGGATCTGTTGATCCTCCGACAGTGTCCACCATGATTACGGTAGCTTGGGTTTGAGCGCTTAGAACACTAACGTTTAGCGCTGCAAGGAGTAATAGCGAGGTTATGAAAGTCAAAGCAAATATTTTTTTAGATTTCATCATTTATTTTTTTCTCCAAAATAGCATGCTTGCTTGTTTCAATTTAACCAAATATTGTTATATTTAACTATGTGACTGTACCTACACAACAACAAGTAAACGACTGCTTCTTTGCAATCACAGCTACTCACCTCTTTATATGCCGCAAAGGCGAAATCTGTTCTGATTAATTATTTTTTCTTTGAAACCTTTGCCACATAAACCTTTAATTCTCATATGCCTCTATATGAATAAGCAAAATTTGAGGCGAGAGGAGAATGTTATCTCGTTCAGCAATAGTTAAACTGAAAGCAATTCTGATAATTGACTTAATTATTATTGGCGTGGCTGCAGGAGCCTATGTTTATCTTCAAGAACAAGGCGCCCTTGGAAGCGCCACTAAAGCCGCCAAGTTCACCTTAACTGATTTATCTATCTCTCCATCTGAAGCTTTCGTAGGTCAAGCAGTTCAAATTTCAGTTAACTTAACCAACATTGGCGATTTAGAAGGCAACCAAGCAGTAAACCTTGAAGTTAATAATGCTGTTAAAGATTCGACGAATGTAACTCTTGCAGGTAACTCGACACAAATTGTCGAGTTTACCGATATTGAAATGGTGGCAGGAAACTATAGTGTTACAGTCGGGGATTTAACGGGAGCATTTCTCATTAAAGATGCCCCGCCAGATTCCAGCAAAATTTTACTCTCAAATTTTATAAGCACACCCTACGAAGTTTGGGCATATGACAATGTCACTTTTTCTGCCATCGCCCAGAATCCATCAAATAAACCCGACAGCTTAACAATTAAAGTAACGGTTGATAACGTATTCGTAGGAATACTGGTTATTTCTCTAAATGCCGGAGAAACTCAAACTGTACAATATTCAATTAACGCATCCAACGCAGCAGAAGGAAAACATACAGCAGCACTAAACACGCTCTCTGGTTCATTTTATGTGGTTAAGACAGGATACCACACACTCATAATCAACCGCTCAGGAGGAGGCTCCACCCCGTTACCATTCACAATAAACGGCCAAAAAGAACAAACCGTTTACCAAGCGCTACTGCCTATAGGAACATACACCGTTACTGTGCCTGACCCATTCAGTGTCGGAACAGGAGTGCTAGCCTTTACTTCTTGGAACGACGGCAGTACAAATCCAACAAAAACTTTCACGTTAAGCAACCGTCAATTACTTGTTGTAACTTATACGTTAGTAAGCGGATACGCGTCCTGTCCTTCACTGTTCATGTGGAATGGAACAGGCTATTCTTATGTAACTGACGTTTCAAACCCAGGCTGGCTTGGATACATCGGCTACATGAATGAAGACGGCGGCATTGTAAATAGCGGAGGAAACCCCTGGGACTATATAAAACTCAACAATAACCTGATCGCTACAAACAATGATAACTTTGACATGACTTTGACTCAGCAATGGGACGAACTATTCTATTTAGATTCAGCTTACATGCTGGTTGTTGACCACCCGGCAGGAACCAACGCATACACCTCGATGACAAACTACCTCAACAAAGGTTCAACAGGCCAAATTTATACCGTAAGCAACAGTACCCTACTATCGCCTATCAGCGCCACAAACGAAAAAGGTCAAAATGTTCTGTCTCAAATCATAAAACAAGATGGAATTTACACGCCAGGAATAAATGGAGATGACAGCAAATCGTGGAACAACATAACCCAAAACCAATTAACTTTAGATTTAGGCAATTTATCTGCCGCTCCAGCCACAAAACTTGTAATTACGGGAATGGTCGATTGGGGCTCAGCCGACGCGTATTATGCTTGGATAAACGATTTCAAAGAAGCGGCTGCACAAGGACTTGTTCCCAACGGCACGCAAATTACTCCCCCACCCACCATGGAAATTAAAGATGCAAACGGCAACTGGGTTAGCGTTCCACAAAGCAGTGAGGTACCTTTGCCCTCAGATTATAATGCTCGAACTTTCATCGTCGACCTATCAGGACTTTTCCCGGCTGACGTGAAGAGTTACCAAGTTAGAATCACCAACTTCTGGAACGTTACATACGATTACATAGGAATAGATACAACGCCACAACAAACCACAACAATTCAGAAACTAACACCTACTTCAGCAAATCTCAGCCAAATCTGGGACACCAACTCTTCATCTTCAGGAGCTTTCACTCGATACGGCGACGTAACACCATTAATGCAAAGTGCGGATGACATGTTTGTGATTGGACGACAAGGTGACACTGTTAACATGCAATTCTCAACCGCCAACTTGAAAGCTCCTACACCAGGTATGGTGAGAGACTACTTCTTTGTGGTAGCATGCTGGTTTAAAGACCCCCCAAGCGCATGGGGATACGGATTCAACTTCACAGTAAACCCAATGCCTTTCATGGCTATGAGTGGATTCCCTTACCCAACAACTGAGAGCTATCCATACGTCGCAGTAAACTTAGCCTACATCCAACAATACAACACTCGAATAATACCTGCCCCATAGTTCTCCCCTTTTCTTTTTTTTAAAAAACAGCTAAAAACAGAAAAACAAATACAAATGCGAAATTTATGTAAGATTTAAAAGGTTTCAACCTGTTACTTGCTTTAATAACTTCCAAAGAGACTATGGCATGTCGTTGACACCTGAAATCCCAAATCCATACGTAGGCTCATTTATCATAGGACTAATTTATGGATTAGGGGTTTGCACCGCCTCCTGCCTGCCATATATATCAGCCTACATTGCAGGAACTGGCGCAGGTTTTAAAAAAGGAATTAAAATTACTTTAATTTTTAATTCTGGAAGAATAATAGCATATGCTTTGATTGGTGCATTAATCGGGATGTTAAGTGGACTGGTGACTTTGCTAGCGCCTAACGCTTTGTCGCCCTTTCAAGTTTATTCTGCGTTGATATTTGGAGCAATAACAATAGCAATTGGCGCAAGTATTCTCTTGAAAACAAGAAAACCATACGAATGTAATATCAAAGGCACAAATGTTGCGGCATCTGGGAAAAAAAGGCGCTTCGGATTTGATTTTGGCGCCTTCACACTTGGTCTAAGTAGAGGATTAATCATCTGCCCACCCCTTGTTTCTCTGCTCTTAGTCTATGCATTACCGTTCTCCAACCCTGTAGGAAGTATGACTTTGGCTGTCCTCTTTGGATTAGGAACCGTAATCTCGCCCTTGTTAGTGCTTGGCGGAGTTACAGGTTGGTTACTAAACAAGGCGCCGCTATTTCGCAAATGGATCTCACTATCAGGAGGCGGAATACTAATACTACTTGGAGTAATTACTATCGTTAATTCCGTAATTCAACCAAGATAATTCTATAGGTGGGAAAAAAATGGGTTTGGAACTACTTGGAGACCTATTAAGGCTCATGGTGCTTGCGGGACTTGGGGTAGCAGGGATTCTGAGTATTTTGATTTGGAAGAAAAACCTATCCACACGGGTAACTTTTCTCAGGTTTGTTATCCAAGCAGTTTCTTTTGCAGCAATATTCTATGTGCTTTCTTATACAATTCCGCCTGCGTCTGGAGGATTGCCACCCATTGAGTTTCTTTACGTACTAGTTATAGTGTTGTCTATGACTCTTTTTTTGGGCAGGATTTTCTGCGGATGGTTATGTCCCTTCGCCCTTATAATGGACATAGAAAGCCTCGTTAGAAAAGCCCTCAAAATACCCTACCGAATAATCCCCAACAAACTAAACAAAATGCTCCATCAATCACGATACATCATATTGTTATTTTTCTTGCTAATGCCGGTATTGTTATGGTTTCTGAATCCCCAGCCAATCATGGTTTCGCCATTGATGGCTCAACTTTTAGCAGGTCATTTCCGACCCTACAGCATACTGCTTGACCCGTTAATTCCTTTTCTTGTCCCATGGAAAGGACAGCTTATTATAAACCAGGTTAACTTAACTTATCCTTATGCTTTGGACTTCATTACTTATGTAGGCGCAAACATTGGGCAAGTAATAGCCATAGTGTTTGTTGGGTTAACGTTGGTGGGATCTTTTTTGTTTAGGCGTGTCTGGTGCCGTTTCTGTCCAACAGGCGCTTCATTGGCTGTTGTGAACAGGTTTAAGGGTTTTAAGTGGGCACCACTGCTTCATATTGACAAAGACGAAGAAAAATGCACCAAGTGCGGCGTGTGCAAACGCGTTTGCCCAGTACAAGTTAATGAAGTTTATGAGCAAAAGGGCGGAAAAATCAAAACCTCCCAATGCATGCTCTGTGTAAGATGCGTGGAAATGTGCCCATACGAGGAAACACTAAAAGTAAAGTTGGGTAGCAAGACCGTATTTAAATCAAGAAACTGGTTAGAACAACCTAAGAGTGAAAGAGGAAGAGAGAATGACTGACGAAACCGTTGGAAAAAGATACATGCCTGATATATCCCGAAAAGAAATTGATGAACTCAAAAGCACTATGAAAGCAGCATCTCAAAAAGTAATAGCTGATAACATCGAACGCATGAAAAAAGCCGATCCACATAGACCTGAAGCGATGAGTTACTTTGACGAAATCTCAAACCTGTTTGGTAGACGCCAAGAGGAAATTGCGGCAGAGAAAGAAAAAGGCAAGAAAGTTATCGGTTACATGTGCCTCTTCGCTCCCACAGAGTTGATTCTAGCTGCCGACGCCATCCCGGTTAGGGTTAACTCAGGTTGGTATGACACATCCAAACTCGGCGACAGAGTTGTGCCTGTAGAGGTCTGCCCAGTTATCCGCTCAACCATCGGAGCAAAAATGATTGAACTTTCGCCGTTTCTTGAACAGAGCGATGCACTTATTAGCGTTTTAACCTGCGATGGCATGACTAAACTCAGCGAAATCCTCAGCGATTACAAAACAATTTGGGGAATGAACGTTCCTCGAATAAAGGATTCCACGCAGTCGTTGCATTTCTGGAATGATGAAATAAAACAAATGAAAGCTCAGATTGAACAGTTCACAGGCAACAAAATTACTCGCAAGAACCTAAAAGAAGCTATCGAAACAACCCACAGGGCGACCAAAGCTTTCCGACGCTTACAAGAACTGCGCAAAGGCTCACCTGTAATTATGGGTAGAGATGCCATGTTGGTTAACCAAACCTTCCTGTGGGATGATAAGAAGCGATGGACCGAGAAAACTGAGGCTTTATGCAATGAGCTTGAAGCGAGGGCGCAACGGAAAGATTGGGTTTCCCCTCCGGACACTCCAAGAGTCATGATTACTGGCACGCCGATGTTTTGGCCTGACAGTTGGAAATTGCCTACGTTGGTTGAGGAAAGTAATCCTCGGGGCGTTATCGTTGCAGACGAATTATGTTCAGGCGAGAGAATACTAAACGACCCCGTCGGCGTTGACGAATGGTCAATGGATGACATGTTAAATGCCATCGGCGAACGCTATTTGATGGCTTCCACATGCCCTTGCTTTACAAGCAAAGACGGGAACGAGGACCGTGTCAATTGGCTTCTAAATAAAGTCAAGGACTGGAACGTTCAAGGCGTAATTTATTATGTGGTCAGGGGTTGCATGCTCTATGCCATGGAATACACTCGAGTTAAAAAAGCACTCGACAAAATCAATGTACCAGTTTACTACCTTGACACTGAATACACACGCGAAGACGTTGGACAAATGAAGACCCGTGTAGAAGCGTTTCTTGAAATGTTAACCGCGAGGTTGGACTTCTAAAAATGATAACTGTTGGAATGGATTTGGGCACTCAAAGAGTGCAAGTTGTAGTCGTTAAAGACGGCACAGCAGTAGCCAGAGCTTGGGCTTTTTCAGGGTTTGACCCAACCAAAGCCGCTGAACAAGCTGTAGAGGAAGCCCTAAAACAAGCGAACCTAAAACTCTCCGAAGTTAACCACTTCGCAGCTACAGGCTCTGCCACTGACATGGCGCCATACGCCTTCAGCAAAGTCAGCATGATGAGTGCCGACGCAAAAGCAGGCATCTTCCTTGTCCCTAAAGCGCGAACAATCATCGATGTGGGTGCGGAGGAAGCAAGAGCTGTAAAATGCGACGAAAAAGGAATCATGGTGGATTTTGTCGTTAACGAACGCTGCGCTGCTGGCGCGGGAGCTTTCATAGAAGCTATGGCGAGAGCGCTTGAAGTTAAAACCGAAGAAATGGGTCTATTATCACTTAAGGCAGAGCGAGCGAGCCCCATAAACGCTTCATGCGTAATCTTTGGCGAATCCGATGTGGTTTCACTTATTCATCGTCAAGAATCCAAACCCGAAATCGCACGAGCAGTATATGACGCGATGGCTGACCGAGTCTCATCCATGATCCACCGCTTAGGAATCAACCCCGAAGTGATACTTGTAGGCGGCGTCGCCAAAGACCCGGGGTTTGTTGCATCGCTAAACCGCAAACTAGGTTTAACTGTCACGATTCCAGAATACCCAGAATACGTTGGGGCACTAGGCGCGGCGTTGATAGCCGCAACGCGCGCAAAGGAGCCACAGAAATGAACCAGCCAAAAGAGACAGAATTCTGGCGTTGGCAAGAATACCACCGCATAATGCCCAACAAGAAATGGACAAACAAAGACATAATCACTGCAGGCGTAGATGTTGGCTCAGTTGGTTCCAAAGCTGCCATCATGGTTAATGGTGAAGCGTACAGTTGGGGCATTACCCGCACAGGCTCTAACAGCCCTGAAAGCGCCACCAAAGCCCTCAACTACGCATTGGAAGGTACAGGACTGAAAGCAAGTGACCTCAAATACATCGTCGGCACAGGCTACGGACGTGTCAACGTACCTATGGCAAACAAAGCCATAACCGAAATCGCCTGCCACGCAAAAGGTGCCAACTACATCTGGGGAACCAGCGTCAGAACCGTCCTAGACGTTGGTGGACAAGACATCAAAGCCATCCGAATAGATGAAACAGGCAGAGTTGTCTCCTTCTTAATGAACGACAAATGCGCCGCTGGAACAGGCAGAGGAATGGAAGTTTTTGCTGATTTATTGCAGATTCCCATCGAACAAATAGGCGATATTTCCCTCAAAGTGGAAAAAGAACCAGAACCAGTAAGCTGCACTTGTGTTGCTTTCGCAAAAACTGAAGCCATGGGCTTACTGCGCAAAGGCTGGACAAGAGAAAAAGTTTTGGCCGCATATACAAGGGCAATGGCTGTACGCATGGCCAATTTAATTAACAGAGTAGGCTTGGAACTGGAACTAGTCGTCACCGGCGGACAATCCAAAAACAAAGGTATTGTTACCCGAATCGAAACCATCCTTGGGATAAAAACGCTTCCGACTCCCAAGTGGCGCGAAGAAGGCAGCTTAGACCCCATGGTTGCAGGCGCATTAGGCGCTGCTTTACTTGCCAAAGCCCTCTACGAGAAAGCACAGAAGACATAGGTGAAAGTTTGATTACGCATTACGGCTATATCGACGGTTCTGGCGAATACTTCATAGTAATTGACTCCAACAAATGCAGCGGCTGCGGTAAATGCGTTCAAAAATGCCCCCAAACTGCCCTTCAAATTGAGACCGAATTTATTGATCTTGAAGACAAAGTGGTGGCGTCAATAGTGGAAGGGCACCGAAAAAAAATAAAGTACACTTGTACACCCTGCAAACCCGAAGGCAACAGTACGCCATGCGTGGTCGCATGTGAATCTGGAGCAATCAGGTGCATTTGGAATCCGTTATGAATTGTTCAGAGTCAGCAGTTAGAAAATTTTTAGGATAAAATAAGCTGATAAACAAAGATAAAACGAAGGATTATGGGAACAAAAATTATGGGTTTTATTATATTCCAATAATTACTACCGTGGCGGTTCCTTTGTTGGTTGAGCGAAAAAGGAAGGCGGAATCAGCGAGAAAATGTTGAGATCTGATGGGTTACGGACCCTATTTACTCCACTTTAAGTATTGCTAATCAATTACTTCGATACTATTTTATAATTCGCTAGGTTTAATTAGCAAAAAGGTGTATTGAGTTGTCAGACAGAGGGGTAGAAAAATTGGCCAAGAATCCACAATCAAAAGATGATGCTTTAGAGGCTTTAGATTTCATAGTAAATGTTCTCAAAGAGCACGAGAAAGACTTAGATAAACTAATCAATGAGTTGACAATCGTCACAGAACAAATAGGTGACACCGGGGAATTAAGCAGCAAAGTTGAGAATATAGAGGAAAAAATAGATACTCTTCAAAAAGAAGTAACAAACTTAATCGGTCACATATCCAGCGTTCCCAGAGAAGCATCACCAACAACATTAGCATCCGAAAAAAACGAAACTATACCTGCGGCAACGGCAGCATTGCAGGGGGCACCATCAGTAGTTTTTCGTTGCAGACAATGGGAGGACTTCCAAGCATTAGCTAATAAAGCTCAAACATTGTCTTTCAGTTATAAAGAAGAAGAGAAGGTTTTCCAAGCTGATGCACTTAAGGGAAACCAAATCATTATCTACAGTGGTGCACTTCCAAAGTTTTCTTCCATACTCAAAACATGGCTGTCTAAACAGCTCGATGTTCCCGAACGAAGTATTATGGAAGGCGTTTTAGCAGTAAGCTAAAACCTGTATTTTCACTCCTTATTTTTGTTTCATAATGCTTAAATGAATTTTTGATTATCTTGATTCTTGTTAGTGATTGGAGGAATTGGTTAGGGTTGAAGGCTACACCAGTATGCCAAAAAATAATTTCCGTTTTCGAAGCCTTCTCCTTTCTCCTCGATACGGATGGCTATTGGACGCCAACACACATAACCAATCCTTCAAACTTCACTAACTTAACTTCAACTTTTAAGTTACCCGTTTATGTTTCTCGATAAGGACTCGTGCCTCTTTCGAAGCTAACGAAATCTCATATGAAGAAATTTGGGAGGAGTTTGTCTGTATTGGCGGTTTCTATCGTAATTAGTATGTTGAAAATTTGCTCTTTAGATTGGAAGGCAAATTATTTGATTAATAGACCTTTCCAATATCCTTTTTTATTCGCTGGAATGTTTTGCCTTGCTCTTGCCATACCTAAGTTTTGCAGTCAGTATTTTTTCAGTTGCAAACAGCCGTGAAGCAATGTACATTATGGCAATCGTGAAGATTGCAACATAAACAATCCCAAACACAACGGTTCCATAGTCGCCTGTAACTACAGCTTTTGCGGCGAGGATAGGATGACTGTACGGAATTGCGTAGAAGATTGCTTTTATTGAGAGTGGCAGCGAATTCACGTCGAGGTAGATTAACGCCATTGCAGGCAGGAAAATCAAGGGGTAAATATATCCAACTAAGGCTTGTGCGCCCCTAACGTTTTCGCTGAAAGCTGACATCACAACAGCCAACGCCAATGCCGACAGCAACGTAAAGAACAGGCTTATACCCAACAAAACATATCCTCCAATTGAAGGCACTAACCCTAAAGCAACTAAGTCAACACTTCCGCCTGAATTACTTGCGATTCCAACCGTTAAGGAACCAAGCATATAATTGTAACCTATCAAAACCGTGATCGCGGCAACCCCCGCAACGATGATGGTGCTGGAGACTTTTCCCATAAGAATCGCAAACCTATCCACAGGAGTTGTGAGGAGAGTTTCCAACGTTTTTTCTTCTTTCTCCATTGCAACACTTGTCGCAGCAATCTGCATGGCATAAGTCAACATAACCATTATCGTGATGGGTAAAGCGATCGATTGGGTTAACAACAAACTTGACAAAACACTAACACTGACACCATTAGTAATTGTTCCTTTAATAACGCTTGACTCTGAAACTGAAACAACATCTGGTGCAACTGCACGGTTAAAACCGTTAAGGACCGCGGTAACTGTTGTACTGCTGATGCCGCTGAAAATTCCGCCTCCACCATTGAATACTCCATAAGTGTTTATCACGCCAGTTACATTCCATTCCCCAGCGTTATGCCGTGTTAGGTTGTCGCTGAATCCAGCGGGAATAACTAAAAACGTACTGCTGTTATATTTGGCAAGCAAACCTTGGTCAACTACACTTTGAGGCGCAACATTGTTGACCGCCTTAACGTTCATTGTGTTGTTGAGGTAGCCCACGAAAGCTTGGCTCCAGTTGCCATTATCGTTGTCAATCACAAGTAAAGTTGCCCTTTGAGCCTCTGTCTGAGCTGTCTGAACCGCAAAACCCATAACTAACCCCAAAACTGGGAACATAATGAGGGGCAAAACTATCATGCCAATTAGAATTTTTGGGTCACGCATAAGTTCTTTTAATTCTTTGATAAGTATAGTTGTGAAACCTTTAAGCAAAGCCAACCACCCTCGCAAAAACCTCTTCTAAATTCTGGCTATTATATTTCGATTTGAGCTCTTTTGGTTCCCCTTCAACAACCAACCGACCCTTATGAACGAGTGCTACGCGGTTGCAGAGGTACTCAACTTCAAGCATGTTGTGGCTGCTGAACAGAACCGTGACGCCATGTTCCTTAACGTAGCGTTTAACGATCTCACGAATATGATAAGCGTATAAAACATCCAACCCACTTGCTGGTTCATCAAGCACTGCTAATTTTGGATGTGTCATTAAAGCCCTTGCAACGAGTAATCGTCGTTTCATGCCTTTGCTGTAAGTTTTAGCTTTGTCTTTTAAGCGGTCTCCTAGTCCACAGATTTCTACAGCTTCCTCTATAGTGGCTTTTAGATTCATGCCGGGTGTGGTTTGAAGTTTAGCCATAAATTGAAGGTACTCTAAACCCGTAAGGTTTGGGTAAGCACCAGATTCTTCTGGCAAATAACTGATAATTTGACGGGTCTTTTCAGGTTGATTTGTTGCGTCCTGACCAAAAATATTTATTGTTCCTGTTGTTGGCTTAATTAAAGTGCAGATGATGCGCAGGGTTGTAGTTTTTCCGGCACCGTTGGGTCCGATTAAGCCGTAGATTTCGCCAGGTTTAATATTAAAACTTACACCGTTAAGGGCTCTTACTTGACCAAACTGCTTAGTTATTGAAATTGCTTCTACGGCTAGACTCAAGTTATCCGCTCTCTTGAGGTAGAAGACAATAATTTGTTATTTAAGTTTTAACTACTTTCGCCTCGCTTCTAAAAGAATTAAAATAATAAAAGAAAGTGGAATTTCTTTTCCCTTTCTCTGGTTTAGCGACAGTCCCTATTTTCAGGCAGGATTTTTAGTATGCGAAGGATTTTCTTGAACTCTTCCTCTTTTAGCGATGCTCTGCGACCATTAGCATACATGTCTTTAACCGTATCTACGACTGCTGCGACGACTTGATCATCTGGAGCATTTCCAGATAACTCGGTGATTTTGTGTTTGATTATCCCTTTGCCGGATTGTTTGCCAATGGTTAAACGTCTTGTGTTACCTACTAATTCAGGCGGATAAGGTTCATAGGTCCATGGATCGTTGAGAACGCCGTGAGTGTGGATTCCTGATTCGTGGGCGAAACCATAGTCGCCTACGATTGCCTTGTTTGGTGGAACTGTGTAACCTGTAGCTTTTCCAATGTAATCTGCTGTTACCTTCATTTTCTCTGTTTTGCCCTCATATTTCTTGACGCCATAGTGCAAATACAAGTTCAACAGAACTTTTTCTGTCTCTGCGTTACCTGCTCGTTCACCAATGCCAAGGTAGGTTGTGCTTGCGTAAACTTTATCCCAAACCCCTGAAGCCGTCTTAATCGCAGCCATAGTGTTCTCAACAGCGTTTCCAAAATCATCATGAGCATGAATCTCAATAGCGCTCATCCGAGTTTCCTTTTTGATGGCTAAAACTTTAGCGGGAATGCCGTGGGGTAAAGGTGCTTCGGGGTCAGATAATCCAATCCCAACTGTGTCACATATACGGTAACACTCTGCTCCTGCATCTGCAACAGCATTTATAAAACGTTTTTCAAAACCCCAGTCAGCGCGAGTACTATCTTCACCATGAACAAAGGTTCGCAAGCCACAAGTTTTAGCGGAGTATTCAGTTACGTCGACTATGTTAGCTAAGATTTGTTCTTGGGTTTTTTCTGGCCATTTTGCTTTAAAATGTATATCTGAAACAGGGTGCGAAATGCCAACTTCTTTGAGTCCACATTGGACCGCACTATCGATGTCTTCTTTGACAGCTCTGCACCAACCTGCGACCCGTAAATCAAGATGCAGATCCCCGATTAACTTAGCTGCTTTTTTGTCTGGTTCCTGATAATGAAAAAGTTCGATACGTTCAACGCCAACTTCACTGAGCAACTGGGCAATTTTTGCAGCATCTCTTGGTCCAGCGGCTAAGCCCGGCATTTGTATACCGTCACGAAGGGTAGTGTCATCTATAATTGGCTCGGTTTTTAGTGGCTTGAGTTTGAAATAAAAATCTTTTATGTCCATTGCTCTCTTGATCCTTTGCGTTTCTCCGACGCATTTTTTTAACGCTAACTAACGCTTGTCTGCAATTGATAAACGTTTCTGCACTATTTATGTAAGTTTGTCCAAAAGAATACGAGACTTAACTGCAAAATGTTTTGTCTTAATATTAACAAAACCTTTACATTCAACACGCAAACTATCCAACATTAGCATACAGAGCTTTAAGCGTCCCCGAAACAGCCAAAACGTGCACCGACGCTACCTTACCAGCCACATTCGTAACTGTAACCAACGAAGCTCTAACTTTCGGAAAAGACACAAGAGAAGTGCGAACCACAAAAATTTTTCTCTCCCCCTCAAAATTAATCAAAGCTAACCCAGTCGTACTTGCCCCAATCTCTCCATATAGCTTAGTAACAGCAGCCCAAACAGCATCCATAAATTCCCGCTCTGAGGGTAAAGTTTCGGATTCCAGTTGAAGGGCAAGGTACCGGCGTTTAACTCGTTTCAAATGGGTTTGCCCTCCTTAACTACACTGATACCGGGCGCCACAAACCTTGTACTTAGCTTTTCGCGGTTACGCAAAACAATCTCGGCGGGATTAGTTGAAACTGCATTTAAAGCCTGAACTTCGTCGAGCCCAAATAAGTAACCTAAACTTGCCAAATCATGGGGCATGCGCATCAGATTTTCCTCGCCAACTCCGCTCGAAACTATAACAGGCACATGGAACTCCAGTGCAATTGCCACTTCCCGCCTCAAACTCGAAAGCAACCTGACACGTGCTGGGCCCTCCATAACGAGCAGAGGTTTAATATCCACTTCCAACGCTGCTAAACTGCAGCTAGCAAGTTCCGCTTCGGCGCGGTCAAAAAACCGTTTATGATAATCAAGACTTGGAAAACTTAATAGGTCAACGCGTCTGTCTTTGGCAGCTTGCCGCGCAATTTCTTTTTCGTCACAAACAATGCATATGACTTCGAATTGACGCCGGAATTTGCGCAGGAAACGCATTAGGTCTTCTTGGGTTCGGGGCTTAAAATCCGCTCGCAAAACAAAGTCCAAACCCGCTTGAGTGCATGCAGCTTTGAGGGCAGCTACTTCGGTTTCTCGGACACCATTTGTGAATGGAAAACCTATGTAGTGGTAACCCATTCGGGCTGCCTTTGTGATTAGTAGCTGAGCCGTTTGTTGGTCTTTTGGATTGATACGTAAATGCAAATCGGCGAAGGTTCGGGTCATGGCAGCAACCCAGTTTGCTTAGAAAGCTCCATTATTTCCTTCGCGGTCTTGTTTTTGAAATGAATTTTTATGCGGATTGGATCATTATGAGAAAACTTTAAAGTGTCCCAAAAATGCAGATTGTTTGTCAAACCTTAGGTATAGGTTTCCTTTTTCAAGGTGCAGTTTGATGTCGCGATCTAATTCTTCCTTATCCAAGGCGCCTAGGTCTTTGCCAAATTTTTCCAAAGTGTTTGGGAGCAGTTTTTTGTCGGTTAGTTTAGCGGTAAAAAGGATGATATGGTTTCCGTGGTGCCCTGTGCAATTGGTTTTTTCAAAAACAAGAGTTTGTGCCAGTTCGGCTGGCAATAGGTTTTGTACGGCAGTTTGAACTTTGGTTGGGTCTTCTGTTGCATGGGCGAAGACACGTATATCTATGTAAGCTATTGGCGGTTTAGTAGACATTGGGCACCGGGTTTGTGTTGTTTGTTTTGGCTTTTAGCTTTTTGGTTTAGCGTGGGCTTTGATACAATCCACGTTTTCTTTATGGGTGGATTTGCGTTTGATGTCGATGCGTATGCCCAATTGCCGAGCTTGCTGCGTGTTTACGCCTGCTTCTTTAAGTTCATTAGGGCTAAAGCCCTGACCGGGTTTATGTTTGCCGTTTTGTTTAGTTATTATAGCTTTCATATGATGCATTTACTTTCCTCCCTTCTTCTGATGGTCACCGTGACGGCCAGTGTTGCCGAATTTGTGGCTTGGGCGCAGTTTTTCTGTGCCTCTGCCGCGGTGGTGGAGTCCTCGGACGTTTTTGCCTGCACTGGTCATGCTACGGAAGACTCTGCTGGTGTGTTGTGGTTCTGTTATCCAGCTGACATCTTTGTCAGTCTTTATGGTTGGAGCATTGGGGTCAAGGAGGATGACTTCAAACCATTTGTGTTTTCCGTCTTCGCCTACCCAGTAGCTGTTCAAAACTTCCAGGTTAGGGAATTTTTTGGCGGTTCGCTCTTCAGCTATAAGTCGGATGCTTTTTCCTGGTTTAAATTTGGCCACACCCATACGTTTGGGGCGTCGTCCTGATCGTGGACGTAGTTTTCTCAAATTGCCCCTTCGAACTTTTGTTCGGGCAACAACGAAGCCTTGTTTGGCTTTGTAGCCGAGTTTTCTTGCGCGGTCGAGTCTTGTAGGATGCTCGATGCGTAATGTAGTTGGTTGTTTACGCCACTGCACTAAGCGTTGGCGCATAAGTTCTTCAACGAAGCTTTTTTCGGGCTGTGCCCATTCTTCTGCTATGTATTTATATGCCATCTAAATTTTCTCCTAAATGTATTGTTTGCTTACGGTTCAGTCCCGAAGGACCACATCCCAACGGACTATGTTGTCCGCCTGCAATTTCACATCATAGTGACCTTGAGTGAGATAAACCTTTCCAGCGGAAACCAAGCTCCAAGGTTTATGGAGGTTGTTTTTGAAGAAAAGTATGGGTCTATGGAAATGAAATTTAGACCAATCTGGAAGCAACAAAAAACGTTTACAAAAGTTAATAATTATTGGGAAGCCGACGGAATAGTTGCAGATTTACAGATTGAGCGTCGAGAGGACGTTGAGCAGGTGGAAACTCTTAAGCTATTAAAGAATTTATATGAACAATATCAAAACTGTAAGTTCTGCAATTACCGCAACAGTAAGGATTCTATTTATTCGCTCTATTCTTTTAACCGTTTGTTCAATAGTACTTTCCATTCTTTCCCACCCCTTGACCTATTTTTTCTTCTTTAAAGAAAAGATATGATTATTAGAACAGCAAGAATAGCTACTCCGAGACCTGCTGCGGCATAACTTAACAGTTCATTTCGTCTCATCGCTTTTTCTAATCGCAAAGTCATGTCGCCGCTATCATTCGTATTTGTTTGTAAAGCTACTTGATTTTGAAATGAGGATACTGGCGTTTGGGAGGAGTTTAAGGCGGCTCCACAATTGCTACAGTTTACTACATCCGCGGGAACCTTTGCACCACAGTTTGAACAAGTTGGCAATTCAGTTTTTCCCCGATATATTAGAATCACAGAAAGTATCTATAATTAAAACTTTCCATTAACAAAACAGCGGTAACCAAACTTTTTTGCGCTCCGCCGAATCTACCGCAAATAATAAATCATATGTCAAACAAGTTCCAACATCCTTATCCTCACTGAATCTACACGGAGAAAAACATGAGGCTACTGCTATCTAAAAAAATGGCAATCATTTTAGTTATTCTCTTAGCAGTACTGCTGAACTTCAGTATTTTTTGTTTCGCATATCCTCAAACATTTGCGCCTCAAACAACTACCCTTGCACGAGATTTTTCAGCTTACTACACAGGGGAATGGCGATTGTTCCATAATCCAACCCAAATATATTCTGAAGGCGTTCAACCGGGCGATTACCCGATTATTGGGCAGCCGCAACCTTTCAAATATACACCTTCCTTTCTGATACTTTTTGCGCCGTTCCTAACTTTAAACTACCAGAATGCGCTTAACGCGTTTGACATTGTGCAATTTATTTCAATTCTTGCTTTGGCTTTCTTTGTCTACAAACTTGTCAAAGACAAAAACCTCTTTCTCGGCGTTGTAGTTGCATTGATTGTTTTGGTTGAACCACTACTTTTTACGCCTTCAATAAAATATGATGTTGCTAATTTTCTTCATTACCGTATGTTAAGCCTTCATGTCCAGACGTTTTCGCCAAGTTATTATTCTGGATATCTTTTGGCAAATGCCCACATTCTTCAAAATGTCATTCTAGTAGGCGCATTGTATTTTGGGTTCGCTAAAAAGCCATGGTTTTCAGCTTTGTTTTTTGCATTTGGTTTATTTGACCCCCGTATGGCACTTTTTGCATTGCCGCTTCTACTGTGGTATAATAGGCAATCGATATGGAAATTCATTGGGGGGTCCGCTGTTTTTCTTGCGGCTACCAATCTTCCGTTCTTCTTCTATTACAATATAGGCTATACATTTTTGCAGACTGAAACCAAGGCGTCAGTGGCCTCACAAATGTATCTGTACGATTGGATTCCACTTTATTCAATTGCGGCATTTATAATTCTTGAAATAATAACGGTTCTATACAATCGAAAAAGTAAATTTGGTTAAGTTATTCGGCGTTTCCTTGTTTGGATAACCAAACAATTTCATACCTGAAAGCCCACAATAGGACAGACAAAACAATAACGTAGCCCAAATATTGAAGAACCATAAGTGGACTGCCAACGGTTAATGGTGTTGGATTCAGAAAAGCATATCCATAGTTCACTTGTGGCTCCACTCTATATTGCAAGTAATCGTGTGTGGAAAGCTCATTTGTATAATACATGCTTGAAATCAAAGATGCAACAACCAGAATTATCGCCGCTGAAGCCGACAAATAAAACAGTATTTTTTTCGAATTCACCTTCTCTTTTGCTGAATTAACCATTAAAAAGCCCTTGGCTACGAGTGAAGCTGCTAACAAAACAAAGAAAGGCAAAGTTTGGTAGCAATATTTTATGGCGCTAAAATAAGGCACATTAAGTTTGAACCCTGCACCCAAAATAACGTTAACGCCTAAAATAAGAACTATTGATACTAAAAGTATCCCTTCAAAAACAACTTTTTTAGAAAAATATTTTTTAAGCGAGAAACCCAAAAGCAAGGAAAACGTGACTGCAACTAAAAAGTAGAGCCCTAACCCATAATTTAACAGAAAATTGGTAACAAAAAAAGGTGAAGTAACAACGCCTGTGCTTGCGGGAACCACATCTGTAAGGTCGTTGTGACGAAAAATGGTCAGTATTGAAACACTACGAATAATTTGATACCACAAGAAAGCAAACATGAGCGACGGTATTGAAAATGCAGCTAATCGGGTTGGAATGTGATTTAATTTCGGTCGAGAATAAATGTAATACAAAAGTAATGGAATGAGCACGAACGCAGCATATAACTTTGTTAAAAGAGCAGCGGCAAAAACCACTCCCGTGACTAATGCGAATTTTCCTGAGCCGTTGCGGATGGCCAAAATACCGACATAAAGGCAAATAATACTAAAGAAAAGGCATTGTGCATCAAGCAGGAAGCTTCGGGAAAGTACAAGTTGCCATGGGTTTAAACCAAAAAGTGCGGCTGCAAAAAACCCAGCTGACTTGCCATACAATTCTTTGGCAATCAAGTAAATTGCAACGGTGGATGCGAGCCCAAAAAGAGTCATTAAGGCTGTGCCGGTGTTGGCTGACATCCCGAAAATTTTCAAGAATAATGCTTCAATGTAGAATCCAAGCGGTGGCTGGTCTATTGCTGTGCCATAAGCTTTCACGTAAGGAATACCTGTTTTAACTACGTTTGATGCGGCTTCAAATTCTAATTGTGTGTCATAGCTCTGGTAGGGACCAATTGAGAAAGCGACTAATGCAACGCCCACTAGAATGATAAGAAGGGGGACGACTTCAATTACTAATTTTTTGATCCTAACTTTATTGAGCAATTTACCCCACTTTTCCAGCCATAAATACGCTAACTTTACTTGCTATCTCCTTGGAAGATAACATAAAATTTGCGCATTTCCCCAAGCGGCCACCAAGCAAGATTAAAATAAGAACACTTCTCCCAACTATAGGGTGGTTAGCCATGCCTTATAATGAACTCAGAAAAGATTACTTACTTAACCGATGGGTAGTAATTGCCACCGAACGCAGTCGCCGACCCATCGACTTCGCTAAACCCAAACCTGAAGCCGCCAAAACCGCAACATGCCCCATGTGTGTTGGCAACGAAAACATGACACCACCAGCCTTAATGCTGTACCTCAAAGAAAACGGAACAGTAAAGAAAAGCCAAGATCCGTTAATAGGTGAGCGACCCAAAAACTGGATTGTTCGCGTAATCCCAAACCTCTACCCAGCCTTCAGTCCACCTAAACAGCCTGAGGACGAAAAACAAATCACAAAAAACGATTATTTGTGGAATGCAATTGGTCATCACGAAGTTATTGTTGAATCTCCAAACCATGATGAAGACCTAGCCAACGCAGAGTTGCCCCAGTTGGAACTGGTCATAAACGCCTACGTTGAGCGGCTCAAAGAATTAAGCGCCAAACCGTATGTTAAGTACGTGTCGATTTTTCGCAATCATGGCTTGGAAGCTGGAGCATCTTTGTCTCATGCACACAGCCAAATCATTGCCTCTCCTATAGTTCCGCCAATAATCCAAGAGGAACAGAAAGCCAGCAAAGAATTCTATGATGATTTTGGCAAATGTGTGTTCTGTGACATTATTGAGGGGGAATCAAAGGGTCCAAGGATGGTTTCTGAAGAGGGAGATTTTGTTGTTTTGGCCCCTTATGCAAGCATCAACCCGATGGAGTTCTGGATATTTCCCAAAAAGCATTCCCCAAACATCCTAAACTTAACTACCTCTGAGATTAGTGCGTTTGCGAAAACTCTCAAAGACAGCCTCAAAGCTCTAAAAGATCTCGTCAACGACCCCCCATACAACTACGGCATCCACCTATCCCTAAGCCCCCAAAACCAAGACAGCTACCACTGGCACCTGGAAGTTTACCCTAAACTTGCAACTTGGGCAGGCTTTGAGAAAAGCACAGGATGCTACATCAATACAGTGACACCAGAAACCGCCGCCAACAGCTTAAGACTCACTATGAAACTTTAAATTCCCAAAATTTCTTTTGAGTATTTCGATTTAACCTGCAAGATATCTTCTACGTACGCTCTCAATGGTTCGGCTACGCTCCATGCTTGGGCTATACAACCACGGGGTTCATTCGGGGGGTCGCAATCGTAAATTTCGTTCATTGTTCCTAAGCCGCCCTGGTGGATTCCAGTAGTGAATAAGGGCAGAACTAAATTTTCTAATGTTTGCTGCCTTGCCTGTATTGAGTAATCGTTGACTTTGAGGTATGCTGTCACGTAGGGACCTAAAAGCCAAGGCCAAATTGTGCCGTTATGATAAGCCATATCCCTGCTTCTACTGTCACCCATACATTTTCCAACAAACTTGGGGTCACTAACCGATAAAGTCTTCAATCCATAGGGCGTAACAAGCTCGCGGTTCACTACATCTATTACTTTTCGGCATTTTTCTCCCTCAAGAACAGGGTATTCGAGCGAGACAGCGAATATTTGGTTGGGACGAATAGATTCATCCGCTTTATCGTCAATAACGTCGAAGAGACAGTTTTCTTTTGGGTTCCAGAATTTTTGGTTGAAGCTTTGGCGGGCTTGGTTTGCCATGGCACCATATTTTTCAGCCAAAGTTTGAACATCAAATTTGTTTGCGAAGAGTTCCATGGTTCGGAGGGTGTTGTACCATAATGATTGGATTTCTACGGCTTTTCCTGTTCTGGGAGTAATTACGTCGTTTCCTACTTTGGCATCCATCCATGTGAGTCTTGGACCATGCATAAGTAAACCGTCATTGTCCACGTGGATGCCAAATAGGGTGCCTTTTTGGTGATTCTCAACTATATCCTGAAGTTTCTCCCACAACGCCTCTTTAACAAACTCAAAGTCGCCAGTGTATTTGACGTATTGAAGCACAGCATTAACATACCATAAAGTGGCATCAACCGTATCATAAACTGGAATTCCTGACTTATCGGAAATAAAATTAGGAATCAACCCACTTTTGCAATACTGTATATAGGTTTGCAGAATGTCTTTGGCAGCATCGCATTTTCCAGTTACCAGCATTAGCCCCGGAAGTGAAATGAAAGTGTCTCTACCCCAAGTCTCAAACCAGTGATATCCAGCGATTACTGCTTTTCCGCCAGCACCATTTTCTACCATGAAAGAGTCGGCAGCGAGCAAAATCCAGTTTAGCCAATCACTCGTAGGAACGTCAGGTTGGTCGCGGTGAAAATTTGAGAGCAACTCTTCTTTTTGATTTAGCTCTTGGTTGAAAGAATTTTTTACTCCGCTAATTATTGTTCCAATCGAATTGGAAATCGCGTTGGCTTGTTGGGTTTCATGGCTTACGGCACATGTTATTGCAAATTCTTTCTCCATATTTGGGGGTATTTGGACTTCAAAGTATCCTGGTTGGAAACAATCATCTACGTTGGTTTCACCTCGCAGCGCCTCGTCGCGATAGTGAATGTGGTTTACCCAATTTACTGCTTCTTTGAATTCTCCGTCGGTTGAGCGGCAAATGATTGTGGCTTGTGGACGCTGAAAAACAACTTGGAACTGAGCACCCGCGCTATTTAAGGTAAAATTCAAAGGTATTTGTGATTGGTAGATTACGGTGTGGTAGTATCTGCATGTTAGAAGCGGATAAAGTCGAGCCGTGGCGTCTGAATTGTTCTGGTTTGTTATCCTGTATTTTACTATGACAGCGTTCTTGTTTTTTTGCATAAAAATGGTTTTGTTAACCTGCACATTGCCCAAATCATAGTTGTAGTTGGGAAAGGGGTTTATTGAAAAATCCTTTATCAGTTTGTAACCTTCAGGATAAATAACGTCGTGGAACTCGTTAGCGCCTAAACGAAAAACGCCATCGCCCACCAACATATCTTCGTCGAGTTTTGAGAGGCAAACCGTTCGGTTTCCCGGCGGATCCAACGCAGCAACAAGCAACCCATGATACTTTCGTGTATTAATCCCGGGAACGCTTGAGGACGCGTAACTGCCCAAACCATTGGTTATCAGCCACTCCTTCTCAAGAAGATTGCTAAAACGAGAGAAGGCTTCTTTTTGAAAAGTTATGGCGGGCAAATTCATTACGGCATCAGCTTTGCTATGTTCTTATCGCGTGGAACACAGAAATAGTTTGCGACGGGCACACATTTGGTGCGGAACATTAGCAAATGGGGCTTGGTTAGTTTGTATTCGGTAAGCGTTTCAGCGTATCCCATACCTTTGGCGAAGACGAGTTCTGCGTCATCGTAGACTTTTAGAAATTCAGCGGAGGCTTCCTTTTTCTGTAACCCCACCGCGTCACAGCCTGTAGTTATTACTTCGTCTGCAAGCTTGTCGATGTTCGAAATCTCAACATCTTCCATGGTAGCATCGTTAATTACAGGTGCACCTTTAACGACATAGGTGACTTTTAACCCCATGTTTTTGAGTTGCTCAACCAACAGCGAATCAAAAACGATTTCTCCGGCGTTATCCGCCAAAAATAGAACACTATTCGCTTTCTTGGCTAACTCATAAGCCTTGTCAATATCATCAATAGCCAAGTCTTTGGCAGCTTCTCTAATGGCGCCCGCCATATTTTTCAAAGTAAACTTGTGCCCAGGAATATCAAACTCCATAATGTTCCCCACAATGGCACATAAGCAGGCTTTTTTGAATCGTTCCTGTTGATTAATTCCTGATTCGACATATTTTTTTGCGTGAGGACGCATTTTGAGTGCTTTTTCGTTGGCGAGTTTTTTATTATATTTGTAAGGGTCGCTGTTGCTTGTTAATTGGCGTATTATGCGGTCTCTCTTTGTCCCAATATCTGCTGCTACCGATGTAGACTTGAACTCTCGGTTGAGTAGTTTAACGATTTCAGCTAAGCATCTAAAACGCAATGCAGGGTTAGTTGTGGCTTGGTAAGTTTGTACTTGTGACCGTGAAAGCAGGCACGATTCACATTCAGGTTCAACCTTCAAGGATTTTCACGTGCTTAATGTTTTGTTGCGTCGGCAAATGCTCGTAGCACACTATATGGGTCTTTTGCCTTCACTATACCGCTTGCAACTAGAACACCGCGAGTTCCAAGTTTTAGCGCTATGGAAACGTCTTCTGCTTGGCTAATGCCTGCACCGCATAGAATAGTCATCTGTGAATCGATTTTATGTACAAGTTTTACGGTGTCAGTGACTATTTCAGGTTTAGCTTTAGAAACTGAGATGCCTGTCCCAATTAGTTCTGGAGGCTCAATTGACGTGATGTCTGGTCTCATGGCAGCTATGGCAGCGCTTACAGAGGGGTTGTTTGCACAAACACATGAAACAAGACCTTTTTCTCTTGCTAAAGCAATAATTGCATCAATGTCAATGAGCCTTAATTGACGCTCAGAATGGTTAATCAACGTTCCCACGGCACCCGCCTCTTTAACCGCCTCAGCCAAAATATGCCCTGTACTGTTTCCAGGTTTAATTGGGTCGATATGCTGGGAGAAGACTGGAATCTCAACCGCCTCCGCAACCTTTGCAAGATCAACGAACTGTGGAACCACAACAATGTTGGCGCCCGTTTCTTTAGCGGCTTTTTCAGCTTGCTTTGCCAATTCAACGGCTCTTTTGCCTGTGGATTCGAGATAGGTTTTAAAATTTATAATAATCATCGGTGATTGTAGGTTCAATAGAGTTGTGCCTCGCTTATGGGTAAAACTTTTTTGTTAATAATTGTTTGCCTTTCAAAAAAGAATTGGCAGGTGGACTAAGAGGCTTTTTTGGCGACAGGTTTCACGTGTAGGGCAGCTTTTTTGGCTGCTTGTTCAGTTAACATACCAATTAACTGACCATTCTTTACCATGGCTGCTCGCTTGAAATCTTTTTCACCCATAATTTTCATGGCAGTAATCATTGACTCGTTACCTTCCAAAATGATGAGAGGCGTGTAATCGATGTCTTTTGCAAGAGTCTTCAGCGGGTCTTTCCGTGCATCAACAATTTCTCTTAGTAGTTCTCGGTCGTTAATTACGCCGATGGGTTTGTGGTTTTCAGTAATCAAAACTGAAGTAACATTATTCTGCAGCATCTTACCCACGGTCTTAGCCACACTCTCAGTTGTTGCAATTTCCACTGTTGGAAGCTTTGTACCTGCTTGACTGCTAATTTCAGTTATGTCAATGCCGCGTTTCCAGATATCATCTAGCATTTCGCTGACCCTTTCAATTTGGCTGGGGTCGCTGGAGTAGAAGGTGTCAGCTAAGTAGAAGGCAGATTCGGTGCCTAAATCGCTTAGAGGTGGCATCTTGAACATAAACAGGTGTTTATCGTCAACCAACATCATTGTTAGGTAGCTGATTGGGACGTGTTTGACTTCGTAGTCCTTTGCTAGTTTCTGTGCGGGTTCGAGGTTGTCTAAGTCGATGGATGCCATTATGCGGGTGTTTAAGCCTTTTTTAAAGTATTTTATGATGGGGTCGCCTTCGGCTAGTCGGTTAATGCCCTGTGAAGAAGTAATTACAATGATGTCTTTTTTGGCTGAATCAAGAATCTTGGAAATTTTGTTCCATGCTTCCTCGACGCCTTTTATGACGAGGGTTTCGCCAATGGGGATTCCGCTCTTAAGTTCCTCGATTCGTCTTGAAGCGTCAACTCCGCTCTGCCACATCTGCACAAAAAACGCTTTCAAAACGGAAATGAACATTTTGTCGTTTATCCATAAACCTTCATCCTCCAAGTTTAGAACTGACGCTTCGTTTCCGAAGGGCGCGTAGAGGATGGCTTCTTCTTCGTCTTTGATAAGGAAGCGGGGGAAAAACTTTGAGCTCATGTTAACGTGGCGAAGTTTAATGTTAAGTTTATCTTCAGCAATTTCTCGATCGATTCTCTCTACAACTTTGAGGTTCTCTGAGGCAATCTCCGTTATAATTTGAGTCTGCACTTTACTATCTTCAGGTGGACTAAGGACCGCATCGAAGATTCCTGCAACGTCTTCTTGAATTAATCCCAGAGCAGTCGTTAAAACGATAACTTCAGATTTTGATTCCTCAATCATGTTGATCATTTTTGAGTGAATCTTTTTCTTGCCTGTGATGATTGAGAATTTAGCAACAGGATATTCTGATTCGGGTGCGCTAATTGATCCCCATGCTGTTAAAAGGCTTTGTTTCTGGTCGTTGAGGGTAACAACCTCAGTTTTTTTGGTGTTAATGAAATTATCAACTAAGTTTTCAAAGGGAACAATTGTGAACCGGGTTGGACGCTCAAGGGTTGCTTCGATAAAACCTTTTTCTTGCAGTTTCTTGAAGGTGCGGTAAGCTTGGACCCGTTCCATCTTTAGGCGTTTAGCTACGAAGCTGGTTGATTGGACGCCGCTTTTGGCAAGGAACATGTAAACTTGAATTTCTCTTTTTGATAAAAGTAACAGTTGCAAAAATTTAGTTACGTCTTTTTCACTCATCAAGTTACCGCCATATAAAACCCGTGTTTACTAGTACGGATGGTAGACCATATTTATAAATTGCATCTTTTTGGACACTACAAAACACAATGTTTAACACTAAATTAGCTTCGTCTGTAAGGTTCCATGTTCACTTTTGGCTTTCTGCGCAGGCTTCCACGCTTTTCTGACAAAGCTTGGGTAATCTCCGTTCGTATCTAAAAGCCATTTTAAGAAAACCATAGTTTTGTCATCAGTTAAGTATCCGCTACCAAAATCGCCATATTTCTTTCTTAATTTTTCAATCTCAGCATCCCGCTGTACTTTAGCAATTATTGAAGCTGCTGAAACTATAGGGTAAGTTCTGTCAGCTTTGTGTTCTGAAACAATTTTGGGTTTGAACCTCAGCAATTCAGCTATGTGGTTTCCGAACCGATGTTCCAACACATCTGCCGCATCAACGTAAGCTTCGTCAGGTCTTAAAACCTCAATGATTTTTGCCATAGTTTGGGCTTCAAGGCGGTTCAGTTTGTGGAGTGTTCTGCTGCTGCGAACTACTTTGTCAATTTGGGCAGGTGGAACCTTTATTATATGGTGTTTTTCGGTTAATTTAATTATTTCTGGGAATAGAGATTCCCTTTTTTTAGCGGTTAGAAGTTTGGAGTCTTTAACTCCCAAATCGATAAGTGACTGCAGATTCTCGGTTCTCACTGCAACGCCAGCAACAACTAACGGACCGATAACGCATCCACGCCCAGCTTCGTCAACTCCAGCAACTAACATCAAAGGTTCTTTCCCTAAACTATGAATGGGTTTGGTTCCTAGGCTATAACGCTTTTCCAAAAACAACAATTTCAAAGAAAACAAAAACTAGCGCAGATCAATTTAACCTCAATCAAATTCGCTGTGCAACAATCATTGCGTGTGCTTTGTCGTATGGTTCTAGATCCACGATTTCTTTTACGTCAAAACCCCTGTTTCTTAGTATGGCTGCTTCTTGGCGATAGACTGCATTGGGGTCCATTGTAACGTCGATGCTTTGGGATTTGCATGCAAGCATAACCCAGCCTTGTGGTTTGAGGAAAACGTCTGCGTTGTCTGCGAGGAGTTTGGCTTGTTCGGGTTGTGCGACATCGCAGTAGATCGTGTCGACTTTGCCTGAGATGAACATGGCGTACCGCTCGGGCAGGCGTGCATCTTCGAGCATAGGTGAAATGTTGTTTCGGTAAGCCGCGACATTGTTAACTAAATCTCGAAGAGAGCGCTGCGCAAATTCTACGCAGTAAACGTGTCCGGTGTCACCGACTATGTCTGAGACATGGCTAGGTGTGGTTCCAGAGGCTGCACCCAAATAAAGAATTTTGAACCCAGGTTCGACAGGTACGTTTTGGACGCCTTTTATGATGGCTCCTGCAAGTTTACTGCGGAACGCATCCCAAACTCGGTACTCAACATATTTGAATTTGAAAAGCCGTTCGCCATAAACCCGAAGCCCAGGGGTCAAGTTTTTTGTGGCTAACCGCTGATGACCGTCTTCCAGCATTACTTGGTAGATTTCTTCGAATTTAGGGTGTGGTTTAACTTTGAGGTGCACGTCGTTCTGGTCCCCGGTTTTGACCGCCACCGCTACCGCTTCCGCCGCGTCGGTCACCTCTATCGCCGCCACCGTAACTGAAGTTGCGTCCTCCGCCTCCACCGCCGCCTCCGCGATGTGGTGGTCTTGGACCTCTATCGCCGCCACCAAAGTTTTTGCCACCGCCCCTGAATCCGCCTCGGTCATCTCTTCGTGGAGGTCGTTGTTCTCTTCGTTCAAATCCCGCTGCTCCTTCGGGACGTGGTTTAACTTCTTTTGGCGCTGGGGGTTCTTTGTATTTTACGTGGATTTCTTCTATGCGTTTGTTAATGTCCTCTTTTAATTTGTCTCCGATATAGTGTCCTGCTCCGAAAGCGTCAGCTCGAGCTGCAATGGCGAGTTTGCCTGCAATGACCCGGGCGATTTTTCCGCGTTGCCACCTTTTGGCGTCATGAAGCAGGGTGTGTTGGAAAATTAATCCATGTTTTGGTGGTCGTGCTCCTGTTTTTAGGCTGCGGAAGAGGGCTTTTTCTGCACCTATAACTTGTATAGTGCTTGCTGGTCTCATGGCTAAGTTTTGTAGACTTCCTGCCATGGCAATCAAACGTGCCCCCAAAAGGGATCCAGCAACAGCGCGTACGTTTGGCGCGAGTTCCTCCATAGTGTGGTCAACGTAATCTTCCATGTTCTTGCGCAACAAATAGAAATCCAAAACGTTCTTGGCTAAGTCTTGCACCATTTCCAGGTCGGCTTCTGCCACATCTGCGCCCATAGATGATTCAGCTGCTTTCGCCATAAGCTGGGTTCGTTCTTTTGGAATGTTCTCTTTTTCCAAATTGTCAATAGTAAAGTTTTCCCTATCACCCAAGTTCACAACAAGCCTGGAGTACGTTTCGTGTTTTTCGACCAGACGATCAAGCTCTGGGAAGTACACGCCATACCATTCGCGGAGTCTGCCCATAAAGAGGTTAACGGTTTGATCTAAACTATCGAGTGTTTGGATGCCTTGAGCAACTATTAAGTCACGTTTTCCAGTGGCACCTTTAATCCGTAACTTTGCAAGTTCCAAACTGACACTGCGGTTCCAAACGCTAAGTTCCTGTTCGTCCTTCGCAAAGCCTACCTCAATCGCTAATTCACCCATCCGCGAATGAAGCACGGCGGTTTCCGCGGGCTTTGCAACTTCAACTTTGACTTTCATTTTCTTTTGGGCTTCTTCTGCCAACTTGCCGGATTCAAAAACAAAAGTATCGTAACCTACGCTTGCGAGAAGTGATATTAAGGATGAGACTTGATCGGATAATTTTCCAGACTCAGTTTTTAGCATGCTTTTTGCTGCTGCCACCGCATTTTTTGGAAACAGTGCTTTTTCTACTAAGCCGTTGTTTTCGTCGAAGGCTGCAACGCCGAAGGGAAATTGAATGATGACTATTTTCATGTTATTTGGCCCCGATAAACTATGCATTGTAACTGCATTGTCTTTATAAATAGTTTCGTTGCCCGCAATCCAAAAGAACCGTTTTTTTTAATTTATATGCCTTGAGATGCCAGAAAACTATGGTTTGTTCTGGTTTTATTTTTGTTTTTTAGGAGGTTTGCTTATATTTTTCAAAAAAGTTAATACACAGCCTATAAATTAGTTGAAAACAAGGAAGGAAATCAAATCGAAGCTTCCAAAACAAATTCAAAAATTACTAAATTAAAGAGCGGTAAAATAGTGGCTGTTGGGCTTATCCAAACTTCAGTTTCCGAAAATGTCGCCAAGAACATGGAGAAAATCGTGGAAAAGATTGAGGAAGCAGCCAAAAAGGGTGCGAAAATTGTTTGTCTCCAAGAACTATACCGAACAAGATATTTTCCGCAAGAAGAAAACAAAGATGTTTCGGCTTTAGCTGAAGTGATTCCCGGAGAATCCACAAACATATTTTCCAAGTTGGCAAAAAAATATGGAGTAGTTATTATTGCACCATTATTTGAGAAAGCTAAAAACGGCAAATTCTACAACACAGCCGTCGTAGTCGGTTCAAAGGGCGAAATCTTGGGTACTTATCGTAAAGCCCACATTCCCCAAGACCCTTATTTCTACGAAAAAGACTACTTCGCAGAAGGCGACACAGACTACAGTATTTTTGAAACAGAATTTGCCCGCATTGGCGTGCTCATATGTTATGACCAATGGTTCCCTGAACCAGCCCGAATCAACGCGCTTGAAGGTGCAGAAATAATATTTTACCCAACAGCAATCGGCTACGTTAAAGGGCACACATCTGAGGACGGCGACTGGCATGATGCCTGGCGAACTGTTCAACGTGCCCACGCCATCGCAAATGGGATCCACGTTGCAGCAGTTAACCGTGTGGGGGAGGAAGGCGAGTTGGAGTTTTGGGGGGGCTCGTTTATCTGCGATTCTTTTGGCAAAGTTCTCGCTGAAGCAAGCTCTACAAAAGAAGAAGTTGTGGTTACATCCGTTGATTTGGGCAAGAATAAGAAAATTCAGGAAGGGTGGGGTTTTCTGAGGAATCGACGCCCGGATACCTATCAAAGACTCACCAAGGAAAAAAGAAAGGGTGCGGAAGATGAGTAGTTCCGAGCGGAGTTGCCGTGAACAGGGTTTTTGTATGCCTGCAGAATGGGAAAAACATGATGCCATCTGGCTTGCGTGGCCCTATGACCCAACCACTTTTCCAGAAAAAGTAGAGCGCGTGGAAGCTACTTATGTCCAAATTGTTAAGGAGATTCACGAAGGCGAAGAAGTAAACCTATTCGTCATCGATGAGCCTACCAAACAAAAAGCAACAAGAATGTTTAAAGCTGCAAACATCAACATGGAGAAAATCCATTTTTACGTTTCCGACTACGCCGATGTATGGTTTAGAGATTATGGACCAATATTTGTCAAGAACCAACATGAACTTGCGATGATTCATTGGGACTTTAACTCATGGGGAGAAAAATATGAAACTCTGCTAAAAGACAGGCAAATTCCCGATGTAATCAACCAAAAAATGTCTATGCGATGCTTTAAACCTGGCATAGTTTTGGAAGGTGGGTCTATAGATGTTAACGGAAAAGGAACCCTGCTTACGACAGCGCAGTGCCTTCTAAACAAGAACCGAAACCCCGACCTTGACAGGCAACAGATTGAAAAATACCTTTCTAACTATCTTGGCGTAAATCATTTTATCTGGTTGAAATGTGGAATCCTCGGTGACGACACAGACGGGCACATTGATGACTTAGCAAGATTCGTGAACCCGACCACAATCGTTTGCGCCTATCAAGATGACGAAAACGATGTCGATTACGATGCCCTCAAAGAAAACTTTGATATTCTCTGTCAAGCAGTTGATCAGGATGGCGAAAAACTCAAAATCGTAAAATTGCCCATGCCAAAAGTTGTCAGTGATGAAGATGAACGGCTTCCTGCGAGTTATACGAACTTTTACATTGGCAATCAAAAGGTGTTGGTGCCGATTTTTGACCATAAAAACGATGCCAAAGCCCTCGCAATTCTGCAAGAATTGTTTCCGACCAGAGAGGTGGTTGGGATCCGCTGCGTTGATTTAGTCTATGGGTTTGGCACGATACACTGCATATCTCAACAGCAGCCTTGCAGTGTCTAATCGTAAAACGTTACAATGCAGAGCCATTTTTTCTAGTTAAGTTTAAACCCTCGACTGGAATTATAGGTAAACCCCAAAGTTTGAGGAGTTCAGGAGAGATTAGGTAATGGTTAATCAGCCTCCGCATCGTGCACGCGGCGTTAAGGTGCTAAAAGCCGTTTCGTCACCGTTGCGGCTACAAATCCTTAACCTACTCTTCGACAAAAGCGCCCTCTCCTACACTGAACTTATGAACCAACTTAAAATGAACCCCAGCCGAGACGCAGGCAGATTCGCTTACCACCTAAAATTCCTGCTAAAAGCAGATCTGGTTGAGGCAGATGTCGAGGCAAAAAAATATTATCTCACTGACCTTGGCAAGATGGTGCTCGATGTTGCTGACCGGGTGGAGAAGAAGGCGGTTAAGCCAAGAGGAATGATGGTTCGTACGTCTCATCTGACGGTAGAAGAGTTTGACGCTAACAAAATTGCCAATTCACTAATTAAAGAGGCCAAAGTGCCTGCTGAATTGGCGCAGAAGGCAGCGAAGGAAGCTGAAAAGCGCCTTGTTAAATCGAAAACAAAGTATCTGACTGCTTCATTAATCAGGGAAGTTGTCAACGGAATTTTAGTTGAGAAGGGCTATGAAGATTACCGTAATAAACTCACCCGAGTTGGCATGCCAATCCATGAAGTAACCGCACTCATCGAAACCAAAGACGCCGCTCAAGATTGCGTAGCCACGATCAGTAAGGCAGGGCAAACCGTATTGGGCGAGTATACATTGCTAAACATTTTCCCACGGGACATCGCGGACGCTCACCTTTCAGGCGCCATTCACGTCGAAGGCTTAGGCACATGGGTACTCAAACCAAACGAGGTAATCCACGACCTAAGATACTTCTTTCAACATGGCGTCAAACTCGACAATCCACTCCAAGTCGCCATGGACGCGCCCACCGATCTCAAATCCGCCTTATCTATTGCCTTTAATGTGCTTTTGCACGCTAGCAGAGAAACCAATCGAACTCAAACCTTCAACTACTTCAACGTGTTCCTCGCACCTTATGTGAGAGGCAATGAAGTTGCGAAAATTAGAGAAAACCTGCGTTTATTCATTCAAAACCTCAACCAGCACGCTGAGGCTACGCTGGGACTTGAGCTTGCTATTCCAAAGCTAATGGCCGAAAAAGAAGCAATCGGACCGCATGGCAAACCAAACGGCAAATACGGCGACTTTACCCAAGAAAGCCAACTAATAGCTTCTCTTACCGTCGACGTTTTCACTGAAGAAAGCGTCAGCAAGCCGCTGCTTAGTCCAAAGTTGGTTATAAAAATCAACATTGCTGCTTTGACCGATGAAAACGCTAAGGCGATTCTGCTTAAAGCACATCAGTTAGCGGCAAAAAGTGGAATCCCATACTTTGCTAACATGACTAAAAAAGAAAACGAGAATGCAGCTTTTTCGTCTTCAGGCGTAAAATTCTCAGCTGATTTAACTGGCGACTGGGAAACCGACACCTTGCGCACGGGCGCTTTGGGCTGCGTAACGATTAATCTTCCCAGAATCGGGCTTGAATGCGATAAAGACAAAAACAAATTCTTTGATTTGATGCGGGAACGTTTTGAACTTGCAGCCCGAGCATTGGGGATAAAGAATAATGCGCTCAAGCAGTTTGGAAAAAATTCTCTGCCGTTTCTGCTCCAGAAAGCCGACCGCGACACCTACTTTCGATTGGAAAACTGCTCACGGCTAATTAATTTAGCTGGGTTCCGAGAAGCCATCGAAGCCTTCACTGAAAAAAGCGTTAACTCGGAAGAAAGCCGAAAATTCGCCGAAGAAACAATCATGAACCTTTTGGCGTTTAAACAGAAGATCGGAAGAAAATACGGCAAACGTCTCTACCCTGTCATCCTCGGCAGCGCGGAAGCCTCGGAGCGGCTGGCGCAGTTGGATGTTGAGCGGTATGGGGTTGCTAAAGTGAAGTTTTCGGGAACCAGAGACAAACCGTATTATTCCACTGCTAGACGGTTCCAAGTTAAAGCCGCTGAACTCCTCAGCATCCAAACTGAATTGCTTGAGACCGCGCAGAAGTGGAAGGGGTTGAATGCTGGCGGAAACCTAGCAATCATCGAACTTGAAGGCGCCGAATACAAACCCGAAACCCTCATGAACCTGACAATGCGTCTAATGGAAAACCAATCCATCGAATTCTTCACCTATAACCGCTTAATCAGCTTCTGCGATAACTGCAAGAAAAACTGGTTCGGCACACTCCACAAATGCCCCAGCTGCGGCTCAATGAGCAACCTAACAACGTTTGACCGATTCACATCAACCTAATTATTTTACTGCGCCTAATACCAATGAGAGCAGCGCCATTCGGACTACGATTCCGTTCCAGACTTGCTGGAAATACCTTGCCTGAGGCGTTGCATCCACTTCGGCGGCGATTTCGTCTACACGTGGTAGAGGATGAAGAATTATCATGTCTTTTTTGGCGCCTTTGAGAGTTTTGAGGTCGATTTTGTAGGCGCCTTTAACTTTGGTATATTCTGCGGCGTCTGGGAAGCGTTCTTTTTGGATACGAGTTACATAGAGAACGTCTATTTTGGGGATTACCGTTTCGAGGTCTACATTTTCGGTTACGGGAATTTTGTTTTTGATTGTTTGGAGGACGTCTTTGCGCATTCGCAGACTTTCGGGTGAAACAAGGTACAGTTCGACGTTGTAGAGTGCGAGCGCGTAAGCTAGTGAGTGAACGGTTCGCCCATATCGCAAGTCGCCAACTAACGCGATTTTTAAGCCATCAATCTTGCCCTTTTCTTTACGCATCGTGTAGAGATCGATGAAGGCTTGTGTGGGATGTTCCTCTGCACCTGTGCCTGCATTTATTATTGGGACTTTGGAGAATTCGGCCGCCACCTTCGCTGAACCCTCCAAATTGTGCCGAAGGGCAATTGCATCCGCATAATTTTCGACTGTGCGCACGGTGTCTGCGAGGTTTTCGCCTTTCTTAACCGAAGCAATTTCTGCGTCCGCAAACCCAATGTTTGAGCCACCCAACTTTAGCATAGCAGTTTCAAAACTTAGGCGGGTTCGTGTGCTGGGTTCAAAGAATAAGGTGGCGAGGATTTTGCCTTTAAGCATGTCTGAGCCTGTTTTTGCTATGGGCTCCATGGTTTTGCTTACGTCGAGGATGTGGTTGATTTCTTGTTGGGAGAAGTCTTCGATTGATATGATGTCTCTTCCCTTGAACTCCATTGTGGCACCCAAAACAAGAAGCCGGCAACTTCTAAATAACACTTTGTATGCTGATAACCGGAATCTCTTTTGCGGCTTGTTAGTGCTTATATGCTTTTGTAGTTGTACAACGACTGCAACAACTTTTAATTAACCAGACCTGAGCAATAGTATTTTAAATTCAGGTAAACAAAACTTGAAGGTGTTTTTGAAAATGGAAAGCGGAATGCAAACTTTAATGGAACAAATTTCTAAACGAGAAACAAACCACAAAGAAACTTTTAACTCACGCGCATACATGCCACGAATAAGCGAAATTAGGGCTCCTTGTCAATGGCTAAAGAATTGCTACGACGGAAAATGCCCTGCGTTTGTGCGGCAGAATGGGAATTTTTACTGCGCCAAAATTAAAGCGATAATTTAATTTTTTTTCCTTTTTAAATTTATTAGTTTAATCTTTGAGAGCAGCTATTGCTCCTTTTATAACCGCCACTGATTTCGCAAAGCGTTCCCTGGTTTTCTCGGATAATTCTAGTTCAATTATTTTTTCAACTCCCTGCTTCCCCAGAACTACAGGTACACCGATGGACAGGTCCGAGGCTCCATATTCGGCGTCAAGACAAGTGGAAACGCTCATGACGCGGTTTCTTCCAGTTAAAATCGCGTCTGCCATTATTGCAATCACGGTGCCTGGAGCATAAATGGTGCTGCCTTTTAGTTGAATTACGTCGGCGCCTGAAGTTATCGTTGAATTCACAATTTTGTCAATCTGCTCATTTGTAAGTAGACTTTTTATTGGTATGCCTGAAACTGAAGCATATTCATCAAGCGGCACCATCGAGTCGCCATGCTCACCAATCACTAACGCCCTCGTGTCTTCCCGTGAAACATCAAGTTCATTGGCAATGTATGTTCTAAAGCGCATGGAGTCTAAGATGTTGCCCATTCCAAAAAGACAGCAGCGGGGAAAACCTGTTTCCTTCGATGCAATGTAAGTCATGATGTCTACAGGGTTGGTTACCATCATAAGTTTGCACTTAGGCGCGTACTTGACAATTTCTTTAACTATAGATTTTATGATTTGAGCGTTGGTGTTCATGAGGTCAAAACGTGTCATGTCGGGGCGTCTACCCAAACCAGCCGTCACAATCACCAGTTCTGAACCCTGCATTTCCCTAAAATCACTGGTTCCGCGAATTTTGCCATCAAACTCAATCGCGGGGGCCGCCTGCATCATATCTAACGCTTCGCCCTGTGCCGCCTTCTCATTAGTATCAATCAAAACTACATCACTTATTTTATATCGCAAAATATCAAAAGCAGCTTCACTGCCCACTTTACCAGCGCCAATAACAGTTATCATAGAAAAACCTACAATTAACTAAAGCCTCATGCGCTTAAAAAATATTCGCACTAAACTAAGTGAACATACTTATTTTGAAAAATCAGAATTACCTAATAATTACAACTGAACAAGTCGCCAAATGAACTACTTTTTCACTTACAGCACCCAAAAAAATCTCCCTCATCCTGCCCTTCCCTCTATGCCCAACCACAACAACATCAAAACCGGCATCCTTCACCTCTGCAACAATCTCCAATGCAGGATCCCCCTCTCTCAACTTCGAAGAAACTACCACATTAGGCTTAACCATTTTCGCATGTTCCACGGCTTTATTAAGAATTTCTTGATGGAAATTTTGCAAATCCTTAGCAAAAATCGCCATGCTATCTCCTGAAACCGTTGTTGGCTCCAAAGGAACCGCACCCATCGATGGCGACTCACTAACATTCAAAATCGTTACGGCAGCACCATATTTTTCTGCAAAGTCAAGGGCAAAATCTATAGCTCTATCCGAATTTTCCGATCCATCAACTGCAACCAAAACATTGCGAATCAAACAGATTGAACTCCGTAGGCAAATATGTTTTTAGAGACATTAAACTTTTCCTCAAAGAAACATTTAGAAACTATTTACCGTTTTTGGCACATTTCGCGACTAATTTTCCTTTAACAATATAAGGATAAAGCGTTATTTCATAACTGAGGAAGCGTTGGGGGTACATCAATCAACAAGCATTTCAAAATCTTAGCATTAATACTCATCGCATTAACTCTTATTCTTCCGTCCCTCAATCTTAATTTGCCTCCTGCAAAAGCAGCCGATGTTCAATCGTCTTGGACAACCATGACACCGATGCCTACTGCAAGAGGAGGATTTGGGGTAGCAGTTGTCAACGGAAAAATCTATGCAATCGGTGGCTTAACTGATGAAAATAATCCTTTAAGTACTGTTGAAGAGTTTAATCCTCAATCCGACGGGTGGACAAGCATGATGCCTATGCCAACGGCTAGAAGCGGTTTTGCCATTGCAGTTTACCAAAACAAGATTTATGTCGTAGGTGGAACTGTTGGCAATGGTTTTGTTGGAAACAACGAGGTATATGACCCAGTAAGCAACACTTGGGAAACAAAAGCTTCAATGCCTACTCCAAGAGCGGATTTATCTGCAAGCGTAGTTAATGATGAAATTTACCTCATCGGCGGAGAAAAATATTCAAGCACAACTCCATTCTACAATGTAACCAACATAAACGAAGTTTACGACCCAGTTAATGATACTTGGATTACAAAAACGTCCATTCCGACATCCGTTCAAGGGTATGCGTCAGCAGTTCTGGATAACGAAATCTATTTCATGGGAGGTTCCCCGGAATCCACATCTCCGGTAATTGCTCATGTTACCAGTGCAAATCAGGTATATGACCCCGAGACTGATAGCTGGAGTTTAGCTTCTAATTTACCAAAAGCTAATAGCTACGGAGCGGCGGCTGCAACAGAAGGGTACCTGGCTCCGCCAAGAATTTATTGTGTAGGCGGTTTTTCAGCTGGGAAATTTAGCGGACAAGTTCAAGCGTATAACGCGGAGAACAATTCATGGAACATTGTAGACCCGATGCCTACTGCCCGAGCCTACTTGAGTGTGGCCGATGTGAATGATGTTTTGTATGCAATCGGTGGGTTTGATGGAACAAACTGGCTTAATGTAAATGAACAGTACAAGCCCGTTGGGTATGGAACTGTAGCGCCACAAGTACAAATTACCTCTCCTGAAAACAAAACCTACAATGCGGTCTCATTGGCGTTTTCTGTTAATAGAGGAACGCAATGGATGGGTTATAGCTTAGATAATAAGGCAAACGTAACGATTACTTCTGGATTCAACATTTTAGGTCTATCACAGGGAGTTCATAAAATAACGATCTTTGCTAATGACAGCCTTGGAAATATGGGTTCTTCGAACACTGTTTTCTTTTCGGTAGATACGACTCCACCAAACATTAAGGTAATAGTTCCCAAAAACCAATCTTATGGTGCAACTGACATTCAGTTAACATTTACCATAAATGAACCTGTATCTTTTTTGGCTTACAGTTTAGATGGTCAAGAAAAAGTAAAAATTAACGGAAACCTTACTTTGCCAGCGCTGTCCAATGGCCCTCACAGAGTAACGCTTTACGCAACTGACGAAGTTGGCAATTCAGCTGAGAAAACGGTTTTCTTTAATATTGCACCTTTCCCAACCGTTACTGTTGCTGCAGTAGCGGCTACAATAACGATTGTTTTAGCTGCCGGATACCTGTTCTATAAGCGCAAAAAATCCAGCAGCATTAAAGAATCGCCATAAAGAATTTGGATGAACATATTTCTCTATCTTTTTATTCTTCAAAGGGGAAAATTTTAAGTAAACATTAACCAACGCATTCTTGAGGTTTCATGCTAATGGGCTACGAAATTGATTACGCTGGGGGCGAACGGATTGGTTGTTCCTCTGAAATAGTTATTGCGGACAGAATTTTCTATGTGAAACTGTTTTCGTCTGGGCCTTCAAGGTTTTTTTCGGGGGATCAGCAGGGCGTTATCCAGAAGGAAATTTCGAAAGCTGAGTTTGAATTATGGATTAACATCTTGGCAGATAACGAAACCGATGTAAACATGATTCAGAAAAAGCTAAGTCTAGGCAAAAAGTATTAGCCGCTTAAATGTCTCGCCATCTTGTCTTTTTTATTGCTATAAACAATATGATGGCGCAGACAACCAGTAAGACTACCCAATCTAGGATTATCATGTTGGTTGAGATTTTTAGGTAGCCAGTTGCTGAATGCATTATTTCGGCTGCGTACGTTGTTGGAGAAAGGTAGGCTAAATAATTGTAAGGTGTAGGCACGTAGGATATTGGATAATAAACCGGGGGCAAAGTGGCAAACAGTAATGAAAGCAGCCGTGAGAAAGCGTAACTCTGCACTACATCACTCGAAAAAGTTGATAACATAAATCCTATAGCTACTGAAATCGCGAACATTAAGAGTAAGACGATGGATAAGATGGCGATTTGCAGAAGCGATGGGTGCAGGTAGAAGCCGGCAAGCGCAATCAAAATGATTAGTGCTGGTAGCGAGTAAACGATTTCGGCTAGAGCCATGCCACCCATGTACATGCGGGAACTGGTTGGGGAACTCACAATCATGTCCTGTAGCTTAAAGTCGTTTTTTAAGTGGGAGAGGTCGGATTGGAGGGCTATGCCGCTTGAGAAGAAAACCATGATTAATCCGCCTTCTATGGCGGCTCCAAAAAGTGTGCCATTGCTAACAAAAGTAATGACAAATAGCATTGACAGGGGAGCAATCACGCTGCTAATCAGCACTATGGGGTAATTCTTCATTTCGTATATGGCGTTTACGAGAACTCCAGCGAGAATTTGGCTGAGTTTACTGCGTTTCAGTTATTCATCCCTCGCTTTTTGTCCAACAATACTGAAGAAGATATCATCCAAAGTAACTGGAGTAATTGAGAACTTTACCTCTTGCTCAGCAAACACCTTTGCCAAACGGAAAGCTTCAGCTTCGTTAGTCATTATCTGCGTGTATCCACTATTGCTAACCGTTACTTCGCCGTCAATTATAGCTGGCACCTGTACTTTTGGTGGTATTTGTATGCTATACTGAAATCGTGAGCTTTGTCTTAGATCTGAGAGAGAACCAATGCATACTAGTTTTCCTTCATTGAGGATTCCAATTTGGTCAGCAAGCTGTTCTGCTTCTTCAAGATAATGTGTAGTGAGAAAGATGAAGCGGTTTTTTCCAAGTTCCCTAAGAATATCCCAAAGTTCCCTTCGTGAAATGGGGTCTAAGCCAGTTGTGGGTTCATCAAGAAATATTATTTCTGCTTCCGAAGCGGTAACTGTTGCGATAAGGACTTTTCTTTTTGTGCCGCCGGAAAGATTACTGTTCAATGTGTTGGCATATGATTCTAAACTGAGTTTTTTTAGCGATTCTACAGCTAGCTGGTTTGCTTGTTTGTAGGGGTAGCCTCGCCAAAGAAGATAGGACATTACGGTTTGTTTTGGTGTCATCCACCTTATTGCTCGGGCTTCTTGAGGAACAATTGCGATTTTTTCTCTCAGTTTGTCAGCGTGGGAAATTATGTCGATACCGTTTATGTTTGCTGTTCCAGAGGTGGGTTCAAGCTCCGTTGCGAGTATACGGATAAGTGTGGTTTTTCCTGCGCCGTTTCGTCCAATTAACGCGAATATGCCTTTAGTTTCCACTGAGAAACTTACGTTATCTAATGCTTTTCTTTGGTCTTTGTAAACCTTTGTTAGATTGTTGCATTCAAGCTTACCCATTAAGATGCCTTCTGGGTCGATGGGCAATGTTTTTAGTTGATTTAATTTTCTTCACTAAAAACGTTCCGACCTCTACCGTAGAATGCTAAGGTTTATACCAAGAAATATACGCTAAAGTGTTAGTTGGGAATAATTGTGACTGTCCATTTGTTGCCTTGGGATACTAGCCGTAACTTATTGGAGGAAACAAATCGCCTCTATGATGAAGCAGGAACCTTCGATTGTATACAGAAAGGGGATCTTGTAGCAGTTAAATTGCATGTGGGTGAATTAGGTAATCCGTATTATGTGCAGCCTTGTTTTGTTCACGATATAGTTCGCAGGGTAAAGGAGGTCGGCGGTAAACCTTTCTTAACTGACTCCAACACAGCTTATCATGCTCAACGAACCAATGCATACGATCATATGAGGACAGCTTTGATGAATGGATTTAATATGGCGCCGTTCATCGTTGCTGATGGGTTGAAGAGCGAAAACTTCCGCCTCGTAAAAACTAAAGGTGTTCTAAAGGAGATTGAAGTTTCAGGTGCCATAGCTGAGGCTGATGCTATGATTGTTGTATCGCATTGCAAGGGACATGAACTTAGCGGATTTGGAGGCGCTATAAAAAACTTGGGCATGGGTTGCACGCCGAGCGCTGGAAAGATTCGTCAGCACAAAACCGTTGGCTTAAAAATTGACACATCCAAATGTAGTGGTTGTGGCAAATGTAAGGAAACATGTCCGATGAACCTGCCGGAGATAATTGAGGGAAAAGCTCATAATACTTCGCCTTTGTGCATGTGTTGTCCAATGTGCATTGGAGCTTGCCCTATTGAAGCTATAAGTTTTGTTGATAAGGGAAATCTGAGCAAGGCCTTAGCGTCAGCTGCTTTTGGCGTTCTGTCTACTTTTCAACCCAAAAAAGTCTCTTACGTAAGTTTTGCTAAAGACATAGCGGAAGGCTGCGATTGCTTACCTAACCCAGGGCAAATAATTTTCAAAGATGTCGGTATCTTTGCTTCTAACTCGCCAGTTTCCATTGACGCCGCGTTTCTATCAATGATTGATTATAAAGTATTGAATGATTTATCCGAGGTAGATTGCATGTTACAAGTAAAAGAAGCAAAGCGCATCGGTATTGAAGGCGAGGTTAAGCCAAAAATAAATAAAATCATTTAGTCTTTTGAGTTTTTCTTTTTCTTCTCCGAATTAACATGTACCCCCCAAAAAGCAGGGCCAATGAAGCTACGACAGCCAGGAGAATGTAATGTGAAATACCCGCAACCTCTGCCCACTTACTTCCCAAATAGAAACCTACATAAATTAATAGACTGTTCCACAAGATGCATCCTGCAGTCGTAAGAACCAAAAACTTTGCCAAAGGCATTTTGGTGGCTCCTGCAGGGAACGATATTAGTGTTCTAATTCCCGGGATCAAGCGTGCAAGAAAAATTGTGAGCGAGCCGTATTTGTTGAACCAATTTCCAGCAAAGGTCAATTGATCCATAGACAACAATGCTCTTCCCAACACTTTACGCTTCGTTAGCACCTCAATACCTTTCAAGCCTATGTAATAATCAATCAATGAACCCATTATGGCGGCCACGGTTGCAACCGCTACTGTTACTATAAAGTTTAGTTGACCTTTGAAAACCAAAAATCCCGAGAAAGGAAGAATTACTTCGCTGGGAACAGGTAATGAACTGGATTCCAAAAGCATTAAACCAAAAATTCCAAGATAGCCCCATGAAGAAACAGTGTCCTTCACGTTACCAGTAAAAGACATAATTGCGCGAACCAGTGGTCCGCTTGTTAGAGGGGCACCTTCGATGAATACGTCTTCTAAAAACTCAAACGAAACATAAACTGCAATAATGATGATTATTGTTGCAGCGATTATTTGCGGCGCTTTCCGTCTAAGGAACATGAACCTTGAATTTTGTGAAATAGTCATCGGTTGAACTTTAATGCTGAACTTGGATTTATCTTAGCCTATGATAGTTTGATTTTCTAATATTTTTATAGGACCTCTTTCTTCCAGTTTGCGCATCAAATAGGGGGCTTGTTTGATGGAAATAATTGAAGGCATCCACCGAATTGATGAAGCCAGCAACAAACCTTGAACACGCTAACGTTTACTTAGTAATCAACGAAAAAGAAATAATGGTTATTGATACCGGAACAGCAGGAAACGCAAAAATGGATTGTTACCTTGACCGACGGGGAAGTCACCTTAAATATATCCAAGTTATGAACGAGCCTGAAGCCTCATCAACTTGGTAGGTTGGTTCAAAAGTTACAGACGATTTACTACTGGAACCAAACGATCACTCATTAATAGCATAGAAGGCCGATTTTTCCCAGTTTTTCGGCAAAGCTTAAGCGACCTTTTTTGATGTTCTTTCGACACCTGAAGCGGCCGTAGCCGACCCTCCTGATTCCGAAACACCAGCCGCGGCGCCGACGCCCTGAATAGTATTAGGTTGTCCTGTCAGAAATTTATAGGCATCAATAAGAGACGCCCGTGCATTCTGATGATTTAAGCAAACGCTGCGAGCACCAACATTGCTGCCGACCTCCGAAACGTTCAGTACTCTTAAAATTAAACTTACAGTTGCTCTCGTCGGATTCAAAGTTATATCAAAAGAATTCTCCTCAACATCAAAACTTACAAAACGCACTGCCACAGCCCTTTTAGCCCCCCACTTAAAAACGACAATAGGCATGCATGTCTGGCTACCTACTACTTGCGGCTGCATCATAAGTTCCAACATAGCCAATGCCGGATGGACACCTAGATCTGCTGAAGCTTGAATCTGAGACGGTAGATTAAGATCCATACTGTCAAGTTCAAAGGTTAAATTGAAAAACTCGGATGGGACGCTTTGTATGTTGGAGGATAAGTTTGCGGTGGTTTCTGATGGAAGGGGTTGGTTGAAGGTGTGGAGGAGTTTTTCCGGATTGTATTGGAAAGTAAAAAAGACGTTCTTTGAAGAAATAGTTGCGTCTTTTGCATCTGGGGCAAGCAGGATTAGGGTTCCTCTGTTGATACTGGGTTGGCTTGGCAACGTTTACCTACCTTGGCATTCTATGTTTCTTTGGGTTCAACCACGGCTGTGTCTCTTTCCCAGCCTTCATTCTCAATTGTTATGCTTTGTATGGCAACCGCGTTTATTCCCGCATCTAGTTCAGGCAAGGCAACGTACTCAGAAACCCAGCATCGGAAAACCTTGTAAGCTACACATGGAACTCCTGCCTCGTTGAGTAACTCAATTATTATATCTTTTCGGAAATTCTTAAGAGACATCGACCCGCTGTTTTTATTAAACACCATGTTTGCCCAATCCTCAAATTCTTGGTCATGGGTTACGCCACGTTCTAGAATGATCGAGTCATAATGGGTTTTTCCTGGAGACTTTCGTTCAACATTTGTATCACCTCCATCGCGGTGAAGAATGACGTCCGTGGTGCGTTTGAGCGGACTCATCTTTGAGACGCCCGCAACAACTTTATTGTCCCATTTGACTCTGAACTTGAATTTTTTGTAAGGGTCAACTCGATGTGTGTTAACACTGAATTGTGGCACTATTAATCAACCAACTCTCACTTTGTCGATTTAACTTATTTATGTTTGCGGTTGATTAAGAATTGAGATTCAACTCATTTGCAATCAAAAATGCTTTGACCTGTTTCTTGAAGTTTTGATTGACTCCGATAACTTATCATATTTGCTCCATCACTCATTAGTTGAGACATAAATTTTTAGGGTCAAGTAAGACATGATTTTCTGGAACTTACTTTTAAAATTAGTTTTTAGTTCCTTTTTTGTTTGGCTTCTTTTTGTGGTTTTTTTGGGTTTGGTTCCTGAAATGTTGTTGGACTTAATTTTCGCTAAACAAAGTTTATTAATAAACGAGACTCATGATTTTTAACAAGTGAGTTATCAGGGCAACAATAAACATGCCAAACATCCCCAAAAAGTTACGATTCCTCATCCACGGCATAGGCTTAAGCAGCTTAGGCAGCGCCCTATTCCTACAAAGCACCGTATTCACAAGCATCCTAAAAAACGGATATTTCAGAGGAATAGAAACAAACTCACTCATACTCTACTCCGAGATAGCGCTGACAGGTATTGCGATAACTTATTTTGGATACATCCTAGTTCGGTTCCTTTTTCCTAAAAATTAATCAATTACGTTAGCTCGATTAATTTTTGCAGTTCAAGTTTTCTTGAAGGTTTTTCGACTACAAAGGTATAGATATCTTTTCTGTCGTTTAGTTCTCTCCAAAGTTACACATAATAAAATGCAAATTTGTTGGGTTTTGAGAAAAAGAACTGATTATTTAAAAATGAAAAAAGGAAGTTTAGTTTTTCGGGGCAGGTATAGCGTTAGGGTTTGGTTGTTTGTTTTGTTTCTTTTTTTCTTCGTCTTCGCCTTGCCAGCAGCAGGAACGCTATGAGCAGGAGGATTAGGATGATTAGTGCTGATTCAGCTACGGTGTAGAGGCTTACGGTTTGATCCCAGTTTGCTGTCTCGGTGATGGGGTTATTCATGGTAACATATGGTGTGTTATCAGTGCCGCTGTACGAGCCTAAACCGTTTCCAGCCCAGTTTGAGAAGGCATACTGTGTGCCATAGCTATCTGTGCTCTGTGAATCTACGTTAAAGTTTGCAGTTGCACCGGCATTGTACCAGCCTTGTCCCATGGGATTCCCGTAGGGCGAGTTAATAGCCAAATAATACTGTGTACCGTATACTATAGTTTGGATTGTAACTGTTGGAACCTGAATTGTAGCTGAGTTACTTCCCTTGACTATGTATCTGGTTGTAGCATTTTGGCTTACTACGCTCCTTGTTGTCCATGAGTAATCTCCAGCTTGAATGCCGCTGAAAGTTACGGTTGATGTTGTTGTAGTTTTGGTTTGTCCGTTGAAGGTTATGCTCCATGATTTTCCTAAGGGTAAGCCTTGTTCTTTGAAAGTTATTGTGTTGGTGGTTGTAGTTTCAGTAAGAGGTTTTGGTCTTGAACTTTGGGTTGAGATGGGGGTTGGTGATGGGGTTATTGTCTCGGTTGGAATTGGAGTGGGTGTTGGAGAATCGGTTAATGTTGGTTCCTGGCTTGGTGTAGGTGTTGGTGTCGGAGAATCGCTTGATATTGGACTTGGGCTGGGGGTTGGCGTTGGTGTAATTGTTGGTGCCGAAGTATCAATTGGTGTTGGTGAAGTTGTTGGTGTAGGTTCTTGTGTTGGGGGCACGGTGGGTTGGGGTGTTGGAGAAGTTACAGGAGTTGGCGTGGGGGTGGTGGTTGGTGTCGGTGTTGCAGTTGGAATTGGCGTTGGAGTTGGGGCTGAAGTTATGATTTGTTTAAAGAGAACAGTGTATATTTGGTAGTCTCTCCATGAGTTTTGATAGGCACTTATGATCCATTGATATTGGCCTGCAGCGCTAGGGTTTTGCAAGGTGAAGGTGACTGAAACAACTTGGTTGGTGCTCAGCCCTTCTCCATGTCCATGTAGATTTATCGTGCCGTTGCCAGTCAGGGTGGGTTGGGAGATTACTGTAGGTTTCCAGGTTTGTCCTGTTGGGGAGTTTGTAATTTTTAGTGATGAAGAAACCAAATTATTGTATCCCTTAGGAATTGTTAAATTTACAGAGATTATATTTGATGTGCCGGTGTTCGTTATCGTTATTGCATATTGAGCTGTTTGAGCTGTAATAGCATTGTCAGTTGTTACATTTGCTGTGCATATGAAACTAGATGTTGAACATGCTGAACTAAGCTGAACTGGGATTGCAATTGTCGGAACTAAGGCTATTATGAGGATGATTAATAGTGATGTTGATTTTTTATTGGTTAATTTCATATCAGGTTTCTTCCTATTTGAATATGTTATTATAAATCAACTTTCCATGCGATTGCTTATAACCATGCTTGGGATTTTGGCTATATATCGAATTTTAGAGTATTGTTGTTTTACAGTTCAGGATTTATATCTTAAATATTAATACTTATATAGCACGATACCAACTATGAATTCCAGTAAACACTACGCTCAACTAACAATTCAACAGGCACTTAAGGAGCATTAAAACGAAATGGTGAAACAAATCACTGTTGGAAAAATACAAGCATCTTACCTTACTGAAGAAGACATTGTTGAAACAGAAGAGTATTTTCAACAATCAGTAGTTATAAGCAGTAAACAAACCGAAAGTTTCAAAGAAACAACATCTCCACAGTTCAAAAACACCGTTTCCATAGAACCTACATCCACCCGGGCCAATATTTCTGATGAGAAATTCAATCAATATCTGTTGCAAGCCATTGATGAAACTTTAGCTTCCCTGGGCGAAGTTGTTAAGAACGCGGTGTTTGAACATTTAGAAAACGATTTCCAAATAGCTAAAGGCGATATCCCCCAAAAGATTTGTGATTTTGCTAAGATTATTCACAAGGTCTTTGGATTAGGTGCGGATCGATTGGAACTTAAGATTGTGAAAAATTTGAGTTCCAAGCTTCAAGTCGATGTTCAATTAACTGAGTATGAATGGCCGCTCTCTAAGTGGATTGTTAGCGATGCGTCGTTTACAGATAATATTGAAGATTTACGCAGCAGCTACGCCAAAAAGAAGAATCTGTAATTTTACATTTATTTTTTTATTGAAAGTTATTGGCTAATTTTTTGTTTGTAACTTGAGTATGTATTCAGGATTCATAATGCTTATGTGCTTTTTTGGAGCTACCTTTTAGCATTACGAGAGTTGATGAATATTACCCAAAAGGCGAGTTCGATCAGTGGCATAATCTTATCCGATATTACAAGAGATGAAGAAAACTTTCAAGTCATAGCTAACTCACTCAAGGACGCTGTAATCATAGTAGATGAAAAAGGTAAAATTTCATGCTGGAATTCTGCCTCTGAAAAAATGTTTGGATACAATAGCAATGAAGCCATAGGCAAAAACGTGCATCAACTAATAGTTCCCAAAAGCATGTGCCTGGAAGCTAAAGACCGAATTAAAACTAGCATGGAAATCTTTGAAGATACAGGAATGGGTTACTATGCTGTGGGAAATGTCGAGTTGGCTGGGTGCAGAAAAGATGGATCCGAAATTACAGTTGAGCTTACGATTTCTCCACTGAAAATCTCAGGCAAATGGAACGCCGTTGGAATAATCAAAGACATTACACGTAGAAAACAGGCTGAGGATAAATTAAGAGAAGCCGAACAACGGTACCATGCGCTGTTTAATCAATCCCCTGCAGGGGTCCTAGTTGTTGACCCTAAGACCACTGGTTTTGTTGAATTTAACGATCTTGCGCATAACCAACTTGGGTACACAAGAGAAGAATTTGAAAAGCTTTCACTAACCGATATAGAAGTCAACAAGCCAGGCAAAATTAAGAAAAATGTCGCTGAATTATTGAAGGCTGGAGATGGAGAATTTGAGACAGAACATAAAACCAAAACATCAGAGACAAAAAATGTTCTGGTAACTACAAAGACCCTCAAACTAAAGGGCACAAAATATCTCCAGTGCATATTCCGTGACATTACCGAAATTAGACGCGTCCAAAAGAGTCTGGGTGAGAGTGAAGCTAAGTATCGACAATTAGTTGAACTCGCTCAAGAAGGCGTTTGGGTTCTATCAAAAGACTATGAAACAGTTTTTGTTAATCGTAGAATGACAGAAATGTTGGGTTACAGTAACAGTGAAATGACTGGAAAAACCCTGTTTGATTTTATAGATAGCCGAGTAGTTCCTTTGGCGAAGGATTTCTTAGGAAAATATAAGTGTGGAGTTAGCGGAAATTTGGAGTATGAACTCACCAAAAAAGATGGCTCCCACATATACGCAAGTATTGCGGCATCTCAGATTACTGATGATAAAGGAGATTATTTGGGAACCCTTGCCCTCGTAGCCGATATTACGTTACGTAAAGATATGGAAAACAAGTTAGAAAAGTATTCTAAGAATCTTGAAGAAATAATTGCCCAAAAGACCAAGGAATTAGAGAAAGCACAGGTTCAACTGTTAAAGTCTGAGCGATTAGCCGCGATAGGAGAGTTATCCGGCATGATTGGTCATGACTTACGCAACCCATTAACCGGGATAAAGAACGCAGCCTACTTCTTAAAAAGAAAGAATTCTAATTCGTCCCCACAAGAAAAAGAAATGATCGAAATAATAGATCGCTGCGTTGAGTATTCAAATAAAATAATAAATGACTTGCTCGATTTCTCAAGAGAAATCCGGTTAGACCTCAAAGAAACTTCATTACAAAAAATGATACCTGAAAGCTTAATGATGGCAAACATTCCAAGTAAGATTAATGTCATAAACGATCAAATCAATACGACCAGATTTATGGCTGATGTCAATAAATTAACTCGCATCTTTGTTAATTTAATCAAAAATGCAGTAGACGCCATGCCAAATGGTGGCACCTTGAGCATCAGTAGCGTAATAGAAGACGGCAGAGTAAAAATTCATTTCTCTGATACAGGTATGGGAATTTCAGAAGATGTTTTACCCAAGTTGTTTGCCCCATTGTTTACTACGAAAGCTCAGGGTATGGGATTTGGGCTAGCAATTTGCAAACGCATCGTTGAAGCACATGGAGGAACGATAACCGTTAAAACAGCCCTGGAAAAAGGAACAACCTTTACAGTAACTATTCCAATTGAAGCTAAACTTCAAAGCGGAGGTGACTAGTTTGGACCAAAAATACAAAATATTAATCGTTGACGATGATGAAACCATCAGATCTACTATGAAAGCAATCCTTGAAGATGAAGGATACAGCGTTGATAGCGCAGCTAACGGAAAAGAAGCAATCAAAAAGACCCAAGAACAATCCTACAACTTAGCATTACTTGACATAAGATTACCCGACATGGAAGGCGTTGAATTACTAAAACTAATGAAGGAACCTATGCCTAGAATGCGCAAAATCATGGTGACCGGATTCCCATCTCTACAGAATGCCGTTGAAGCAGTTAACAAAAATGCAGATGCATATTTGATTAAGCCTGTTGACGTAGATAAATTACTTGCTACAGTGAAAGAGCAGCTTGCAAAACAAGAAGAAGATAAAAAATTCAGTGAACAAAAAGTCGCTGATTTCATTGAAAGTCGCGTCAAAGACATAACAGTGGACCAGGTTTAATAGAATCTATAGTTTTTTTCTATATTTACTTTTTTAATGAATTTAAATAATTTATATTAAATAATTTGTTGCTTTAACCAAAAATATTCTTAAATATTGATTGATGATAAATATTTTGAATATTTTAAGTTTATATATCCAGTTAGCTGCATGTCTTAGTAAAGAATCGTTAAGGAATAATAGAACTCACATGAAGGAAAACGAATGAGTTTTACGATAACACAAGAAGAGTCCCTAATTCCATTAGCAAATAGCGCTGAGTCATATCTTTCTCAAAATCTTACTGAAAAAACCTATCAAAAAGGTGATAAACCAACGAATCAAACGCCCTCAGATAAATTTAACCATTTGTTGATTGAGTCTATTGATGAAGCGATTATTTTATTAGGCGAACCCGTAAAGAACGAGTTTTATCTTCGCTTGGAAGTTAACTTCAACATGGAAAAAAACGACATCCCGCTAAGGCTGGAAGAATTCTCTTACATTTTGCAAAAGGTTTTTGGCTTTGGCGCAAGTCGACTCGAACTCAACTGCTTAAAAAATCTTGATTCAAAAATTCCAACCTGTACCAAATGTATTGATGCTAATTGGTCAGTTTCTACGTGGATCGAACAAGAGAAGTCCTTCATTGGGATGATAAATACCAAACGAAAAGACTTTCTACTAAACATCAAGTAGCAACTTTTGCAGCATTTCCCAATTTAATTTAATTCTGGCCGATTATTCCTTTTTGAGGCTTAGTTCTTCTTGGTTTTTTTGCTGGCGCCTCTGTTCGCAGCTGTCAAATATTTTTCCCCACTTTGTAGTGTTTAACCAATTGATTAAGGAAAACTGCAATATACCTCCAGCGGCGCTGGCGACTAACCAGGTTAAAGCTCCAAAAGTGCTGAAAGCAACCGCGAAAATGGCGGTTCCGACGAGGAAAACAATGAAACCGATAATGTTGAATTTAATGAAGGCGAAAAGCCACTTCTTTGCTCTTTCACCAAAACTCTTCTTAGTTTGCTTACCCATGCTCACCATACTCAAAAACTTTATTCATATTATTTATTGCCCTATACTTATTTAAGTTCTCAACAGGCTCGTTTTTTCTCATTTCAAGTCATCAACAGCGATTTAAAAAATTTCAACAATTATTGCAATTTTTATATCAGACATAATTAGGTAAGCTTCGCAAAAATTACAGATGTCCACCCAGAACGCCAGCTACGGTGGAAACTATAAACAGAATGATAATGCCGATGACTATGATTTTTTTAGTTGAAGCCTTCATTTGACACTGTGCCCCTCCCGTTTTAAATGTTTCAAGGTTAGCTTTTAACATTTGTTATTTTCAAACCCTAAATCTCTGCATATGTGAAATTCACAAAGTGGGGTGAATCAAATTATTGACCAAACCGTGTTAATTTTCTAAACTTGGTGTGTGAAGAAGATAAAAAACGCGAAGCTCACAAATAACCGATGAGACCTTTTGGTCTCGCGTATTAAGTAGCCAATAACTATTATAGAACGTACGGGAAGCGTTAAAATTCAGTCTTTTTCCCCTCTCTAAATCTTCAACAACTACACCTACAACAACAGCGAACTCTAACTCTCTCGTATCACTCTCTCCACGCATTCTTTCGTTACCTTGCTCAGACAGACACAAACAGAAAAAAAGGAGATATTGCTTCATCTTCAGCCATTTATTATGTCGTATCAAAAACTAAGTCCGCTTTGGTTAGGCTGAAAAATGGATAATAAACATGGAAATGAACCTTGAAGGAGCAGGTTTACGCTCTTTTAAACGGTTGGCATCCACATTCATCGCTTATGTCTTCTAGATTTTTGAACAAAGACTGGTTTTGTCGACATATTTCGGGTTTTGCAACATTTGTTATATACAAACTTGTAGAACGAAATATCATGGGCAATTTAAGCAGGGGTATGAGGGAAAAATGAAAAGTTTTAGACGAAGTTTTAAAGCTATTTCGCCAATATTCGCAGTTCTAATTCTTGTTTCAATTGTAGTTATTGCTAGCACAGTCGTTTACATGTTTACTAGTGGAACTTTTGCAACTGTAACTGATAATGGATCTGGGGCATCAGAAAGAGTTTCGGTTTTAGCTGCTCAAATAACTATTGATGGAACTGGCACTGGCGTAGTGAATGTGTATGCTGAGAGTAAAAACAGCATTAATGTCATTGTCTCTAGTATCATAATTAAAGATGCAAATGGAAATGTGGTTACTACATTTACGCCTTCCACAACCTCGCCATATTCTAACTGCCTTCCCTCATCTGGAGCGTTGGTGCAAATCGGTTCAGAGCGTCTCACTTTAACTGGCGTAGCTGAAGGAAAAATTTACACTTTATCTGTAATAAGCACGAGAGGCGGCAGTTTCACTTCATCCACAGTCGTTGCGAACGCACCTACGCCTACTCCGAGTCCAACTTCAACTCCAACTCCCACACTAACACCAACACCAACAACAACTCCCAGACCAACACAACATCCCACTCCTACACCAACACCAAAACATCATTAGCCTTCTCCTGCACACAACAAGTTTCTGTAATGCTAAAATAACCACAATCTCTCTTGTCTCTGCCCAGAATTAGAAGACAGAGGAATAGAGAAAAAGCTAAAATTAGTTTAAATTGTGAGATCTACAGAATTTCGCTTAATACTGTCAACTAATTAGTTCTTCATTTAGCAAAATGTTCCAAAGTGAAAGTTTACTTAGTCCAAGAGCGCCTCATGAGGAATGCACCAACCCCGACACAAGCGATAGCATAAAGCGTAAGAACCAAAAGCGCAAAAGGAAGTCCCGTAGGGTTAGGATAAAACAACGCTTGACGCAAAGCATCGATCGAGTACCGTGTTGGGATGAACGCGCTTAAAGTCTTAAGCCAACGGGGAACCAATTCAATTACAGTAAACCCCCCACCCAAAAGGAACAGGTAAATCGCGGTCATTGAGGAGATAAATGCAACGTATCTTGAACCTTTTACGCAGGTACCAATTATTGCACCGATACCAGACGCACAAAATGCTGTTCCTAAGAATATTCCGAATAGAGTAGGCTTTCATTTTTCCTTAACTTTACTGTGCGCGTAGTTATATTAGTTGTTTGAAGACTTACTCGAAAGTTGCGTTCGCTAAATTACGATGCTTAAGTATGGAATGCAAGGATTGATTGGTTGGATAGCTGATGGTTTAGGGGTTTATTTTTTTCCCATAAATTTGTTTATGAATGATTTCTTTTGCTGTTTATTTTCTTCCGGTTGCTTGCTGCTTATTGAATTGTCTTGTGGTTTGATTTCTAAGCTTTTTTCTATTTCAGATTTTATTTGTGCCATTGCTTCTTTTTCGTCCGCTGAACCCTCAATTAAGAGAATGTTGTGGCCTTGAGCGATTTTTCTGGCCGTTTCGTTAAGTTGCGGAATAGCTACAAAGATAGGAACATCGACTTTGACTTCCGAGGTTTTGTATATGTATAGAATTAGAGGAGATGTAGAAACTTCAGATTCGCTTACAGCATGATCTAATGCAATGACTTTTTCTTGTCCATCAACTATTTTTTTGGCGATAAGACTAAAATGGTGTTGCATTCCACTTTTTTGGCCCATCACTAAGCCTGGAATTTCAACTGAGAACCCTAAGTTTACAAGGAGTTCTTGGATGTTTTCTAAGCTGGCGACGTTTTGTCTAATTTCTTTCTTTCTCGCCAAGTTTAATGAAAACTTAGGTATATCGACAGGTTTAGCTTCTTTTATAGTGAAGTTCTTTGAGCAACTTCGACAGACAAGGTCTGATTCCGGGTTTTCGAATTTTTCCCCGCATTCTTGGCATATGTACCAACGACCCATATTACGATATTGGCCTTCGATTAAGGGTTCGCCGCACTTAGGACAATGGTTTTCTATGTACTTGTCTCTTTGATTTATGTATCCGCAGGGTATGTGTTCGGTTAAGCTCGTTTTTTCTACGTTGTGACTTTTGCATTTGGGGCAACGATTGTGTAATGTAATTATTGTTGATTCACAATTTGGACACACTGAAACTGAGTCAAAGAAACCTTTTTTCAGGATGTCCAATCGCGCGAGGTTTTCTAATAGATCTTTACTAATTACTTTCGCTTTAGGAGCATTCAAAACCTGACTCGTAGCCTGGTATACGAATCCTTGCCCTAGAACGTACTTAGGAATTATCTCTTCACTATCGGAGTACTCAAGAATTTCTCTGAGTAGGTCGCGCGCTTTAGGTTCAATGTAGGCTTCCCTTCTTTCGAGCTCTATTTTGTCTTCCGTGTCCAATGCCTTTATTGTTTCTTTGTTCTTGTTTGGCAAAATCTTACTTATCAGTGGCTTTTGATTTTCGGTTATTTGTACGGTATCGGTACTTTGTGGGTTTTTTTTCATTTAAGCGACCTGTCCTTTTCTGATTGATGTTCTTTTTTTGTGTTATTTTTTTAATGGAGGAATAGATAGAATGCTACACCTGAAACGACGGCTAAAACAGTCACATGTTTTAATCCGTTGGCGAAGCTTTCCTCGTTGATTTTTCCTGCAATGAGTCCTCCGAATACGGATTCTATCAAAGATGCGTGCAGGAATAGACGTCTTGATTCATTTTGTGAAAGTATTGGTTTAATGAAAGAAACTCCTGTTGAGGTTTGACTTAGTGGAGCGAACATCATGTTTGAAATAACTATAATTATGAACAGGAACATGAATACTGAGAAGTAGAAAATTGCAACGTATGGAAGTGTTTGCTGTCTTCTCTTTTGCGTCCATTCATTGATGTTTTCAAGGTACTTTGCTGTTGAGTCAAAGATGTTTGATAAGTCGCCACCGTGTTTTCCTGCTTCATTTATTAAAATGGTCGCTTTTTTGATTAGTGGGAGATCGATTCTGGCGCCAAATTCGTCTAACGCATCGTTAAAGTTCATGCCCCAGCTCATATGCGCAACTAAGATTTTGAGTTCTTCTGTAAGCGGACCGTACATTCTGTGGGATGCATGTTCCATGGCGACTTGCAAGGGAATACCTGTCCGTGAAGCGGTGGCCAAGTCTCTTAGAAACTCGGGGGTTGCTTTTTCAATTTTCATTTTCCATCTATTGTGAATTATGCTCACGATACTTGGTGGGCCAACACCTATTGCCAATGCTATGATGATCATGTAGTCTAATGTTGGGGATGTAAGGTAGAAGGCTGCTGCGAAAATGAAGAAGATAATGGCTGCTATGCCTGAGATGATAGCAATTAGCTTTATTGTTTTTTTAGGTATTCTCATGTAGTTATCACTTTTCGAATGTTGACATTATGACCATCATTATGGCGCCCATAATTGGAATTCCAACGTAGGTTAGTAGATACAGAATGAGTGACATAGACATGCCAGCAATTGTTCCGCTTCCGATCATGCCTAATGTAACAAAGAGGACTACGAATAAAAGCGGAGCTGCAACGAGCATCATGATGTAGATTTCAGCTGATGCTGCAAGAGATTCGAGCATAAGATCTAGTTTGCCGATTCGGTCTTTGGTGACCTTTTCTGTTGTAATTTTGAGATATTCTGTTGGGTTTCCGCCTGTTCTTACGGTTGCTACGTAGCCTTGGAGGATTTCTCCAAGTTGTTCATTAGGGGTCAGTTTGGCATTATCAAGAATTGAACTCATTAAATCACTGCCAAAAACTTCTATGTCTCGAATTATGTTAGTAAATTCCATCCGAACTTCTTTTAAGGTATCAATTTTGGCCATTGAATCGAAGATGACGCTTGGTGGAACATTAGAGCTTGAGAGAAGGGTTAGAAAGTTGGCGATATATGGTAAATTCTTATCTATCGGACCATTTCTATTGCTGGCTTTCAATCCTGGGTAAATGTACATTACCATCAGTGTTATAAACGCGGCGGAAACAGCAATTACCAGGGTGAACAAGAAATTTGTCACCGAAAGCATTGGAACTCCACTTAAAAGTGGAAAGATAATAAATGCAATGGGGATTGCAGCTGCAAAAGCGATGATTGAAGTTAAGACCATGAAGGCGATGTAGGCTTTGAAGGCGATTAGTACGCCGCCTTTTTTTAACTGGACATGAATCTCTTGGAAATGTGGGTATAGTCTCTGTAACCTTTTGTTTAGCAGATCGTATGCTGTTGCCCAAGGTTGAAATTTCATTTTTAGCTCACTTTTGCTTTTCGGTAGATTTGTTGTGGGTCAGAGAAGTAGTCTAAGACTAATTTTGAGACCTGCTCATATGAACGCAAATGGTTCCTAACCATATACTCAAGGATTGTTTGCCGCATTTCTAGTTCTTGATCTATTTCTTCCGATGTATATCCCCATTGAGTAGCGATTCGGTCTAGCAGGGGGCTTCTTGAAACTTTTTCGTAGGTGTCTTTTTCAGTGTTCCAGGTGAATATGTCTTGAATTTTGAAGTCGTTTTTCTCTTTGTCCCATCCAACCATTTCTGATACGCTTATGGTTCGCCTTAGCGAGACGTTGTTTACGACTAGTCGTCGGACGATTGAGATAGCGTTCAAGTTTTCTACTTGTGTTTGGGGTATGTTCATGGGTTTTGTTGTTAATCTGTGGAGGACACCTTGTACGTGTTCTGCGTGTATGGTTGTTAAGCCTAAGTGTCCTGTTGCCATGGCTTGGAAAAGCGCGTAGGCTTCTTCGCCTCTAATTTCGCCTACTATGATGAAGTCGGGACGTTGTCTTAGGGCTGCTCTGAGCAAGTCGAACATGCTGATGCTGCCTATTCCAGCTTCGCCGACTGCTCCTGCGCCTGTGCCTAAGCCTTGCCTTGTTACCATCATTTCCCAGTTTTGGTGGGGTAATCGGATTTCTTGTGTGTCTTCTATGCTTACTATTTTTAGGGTTGGCCGAATGAATAGGCTGATGGCGTTAAGCATTGAAGTTTTTCCTCCACCGATGTCGCCGCCTATCATAACTGAGTGGCGGTTTTCTATTAAGAACCAGTAGTAAGCTGCGATTTCTGGTGACAACGCCTTGTATATTATTAGATCGGTGATTGTGAGGGGAGTCTTTTTGAATTTTCGGATGGTGAAGGTGCTTCCTTTTGGTGTAACTTCGGTTCCATAGGTTACTTGGGCTCGGCTGCCGTCATTTAATGTTCCGTCAAGGATTGGTTGTGCGATGGAGATGTGTCTGCCGCAGAGGTAAGCGAGTTTGAAAACAAAGTTTTCTAGTTCTTGATGAGTTTCAAATTTTACGTTTGAGGGTATGGATTCATATTTGCGGTGCCAAACAAATACCGGCGAGTTAGTTCCATCGCAGGAGACGTCTTCAATGTTTTCGTCTCTCATTATGCCATCTATTTTTCCAAACCCTAAGAAATCTCTGCCAATATAATACTGATATTTGCCAAGTGTGTTGGCATCCACGTTTATTCGATATTTTATTGCCGTTTCTAAAATTTTATATTTTAAGAAATCGTCTGCTTCCTGTCCATTTTTGAATCCTTTCGTATTAACGGAAAGTTCATCCCAAAGAATACTTTTTAATTCAGCTAGGATTTGTTCATCCAATTTAGTTAATGTAGGCTCTAAAAGTGAATATTTTACTTCGTTTCTTTCGTCTTCAACGATTGCAGCGTATGAAAAAGGAAGCAAAAGAGGATAATGTTCTTTGAATGTTTCAGGAACCTCTGAACCCATAGCCGCGTCCGTGTGGGATACAATAGCAGGACCAGGCGTATCAATATCTATGACTGAGGCATTTTCCTTTTGTAGTTGTGATTGCTCAGTTTTCTTTTCATGTTTCCAAATCTTCAAGTCAGCGACCACGTGACTTTATTCCCTAAGAGTCCATATAAACCATGTAAATGGCGAGTAGGCAGGTCTACATTGAGTTTATGCCAGATTTTTCAGATAAAACCTTTTAATGGTCAAAAAGGAGGGTTTATGGTAAGCATAGTGCTTTCTTACCGCAACTACCATCAGCATTGTAATTGCTATGAAAGTCGAAATTGCTAAAATAAATGGGATTTCTGGAACGACAGGAGTAGTTGTAGGGTCAGTTGAAGTTGGTTTCGAAGTTGGCTTATTGGTTGGATTTGATGATTCTTTAGGGGTTGGAGTGGGAGATATTGATGGGTGTGTGGTAGGAGTTGGAGAAGGTGACAGCGTTGGGGTTGGAGTGGGAGAATCCGTTGGCGTTGGTGATGGTGAAGGCGTAGGTGCAGGAGTAGGAGTGGGTGTTGCAGTGGGTACTGGAGTTGAAGTTGGTGCAGGTCCAGAGGACCCAAACGGCTGGGTGCTGACAATTACATCGTCATAGTTAGTGCTGGCTTTCCAAGTCCGAATTGTATCAAATATCAAGGTATTTAGGTAATATCCGTCAACCTGAGGCATGTCTTGTTTTGCAATAACTGACCCATTTAGCCATAATGTCGCCGAAGATAGGGAACCCTGATTTGGGTCTAGATATAAAGATAAAGTTATGTTGTACCAGATATTCGGAGACAAAATAGCATTTGTTTCATTATAACCATAATCCCAATCGAATATGATTCCGTATTGATCTTGATAAATGCCTATGTACGCTGTTTCTCCTAGCAAAGATAGAATGTAAGAGTAGCCCGTTTTATTTGTTTCATAAAATATTTGAATATATAATTGACCCGTAACATTATCAAAAGTTGCGTGGCTGAAATTCGTACTTTGTGGTGATACTTGAAGTGAATTGTTTGGACTTACGTAATGAGTATTGTTAAGGAGATCACTTGAGCCTATGATAAACTGTGAGTTTGGTTGATTAGTGTCAAAGTCGTCACTAAATAAAGGAGCTAATTGGGCTTTAACTAATTGAGGTTTAACAATTGTTAGGAACATGCTCGAAAGTAATATCACTATTATAAACATCAATAGTTTTTTTCTTTGTGATTTCAATTTTTCTTCACCGTTTGTCTTAATTCTAATTTATTTGCATTGTCAGAAATTTCTATAAAGAAAATACTTGGGTGGGTACTCATGTGCTAAAGTTCACCATTATCCAAACTTCTGAGCATCTAGTTTGTCCAGATGCACGATGTAGCGTTAACCCGCTTTGAAGGTTATTTATATCGCTCATAGTCCAAGCTCCGCCTCCTGGTCTTGTAAAAGTATCTGAATGGGTAGTCCACGTGTTTAACGCTGGAGTAAAGTTGTTGCTTGTTAGCGTGTTGGTTCCAAGGGTAAGTGAGGATGTTACATAATTGCTGGAAACAGCTGTGAAATCCACTCTTATGTATTGAGTAACGCTGCTAATTGTACCAGTAACTGAGCCAATGGACTGAAGGGAGTAAGAATCGGTAAAGGTTCCGCTTTTTCCGGCATATACATATGTGCTATCGCTGCTGTCTGATACATCGACCCAATGATTGCTGTTGTTTGGGGCTTCGCTAGGTATGTTTTCGGTTATGGATGCCTCAGGGTCTATAGTCATTTGACCATTCCAGTGCCACATGACGGATGATGGTTGGGTTAGGGTGAAGCTGACCGTTGGTCCTGAGCCGCTTGATGGTGCATTTCCAGTTCCTGTAAATCCATTTGAATTGTAGATAATACTTGGTGGACCCGCAATAATTACCGTAGTAGAGACTGAAGAAGAGATAATTGTTCCTGAATCATAGTAACCTGAAGTTTGACCGCCAGAAGTGCCGGCAGCTGAAGTCACAGTCAACTCATATTGAGTCTTGTAAGTACCTATAATGGTGGCTCCGGTAGTTCCACTAACTGGAGAGGCTGGAGAAGTCCCTATCAAAGCAAATTGCGTTTCAGAAACTGAACCTGCAACTGTAGAATAATAAATGTAAGATGTGCCGCTATCAAACCAATTCGTAAACGGAAGCTGACTATATAGCACATCAGAACCTCCAACACTTATCACCTTAGTATTAGGAGCAACAGAGCCCAAACCGGAAGCGGCAAAAGATACCTGGTACTGAGTTTTCCAGTTCCATATGCACGTTGTGTAAGCATTTATCGCAAATGATCCTGTGCTACTTGAGCCAGCACTCCCGCCTGAACTTAAACTGCCCGAACCCGTCCAGCCTGTAGTTACGTATTGGATTCCAGTTACCCCAGAAAAAGGAGTTGTTACAGTTGATGATATGGTAGTTCCTGCATTGTACCATCCTGAGCCAGTTGCACTGTCATACGTGGATGAAACTGTGAAGTAGAATTGCTGTTGGAAGTTGGCCGTATAAGTTGTAATAGTGGCTGGCGACACAGTGTGTGATTGTGCTCCAGCGTCGCTCCAGCTTAAATACTGATACTGTCTTTGCCCAGCAACTACAGTTACAGTCGAGCTTGCTGCAATTGTATGAGTTGAACCACTATCCCACCAAGAGGTTGTATATGGCGTTGATTGGGCAACTCCATCTACTGTAATGAATCCACTTCCTGTAGCTGGAGAGCTAGTTATTGTGTGTTGATATTGAGTCTTATAAGCACCAGAATAGGCCCCTGCAGTCAATATAGGTGAAGTGCCCGTACTTCCTGTACTTACAAACTGCTTACCAGCACCTCCAGCAACAGTTGGCACCCAATTGAAAATCGTTCCACTATCAAACCAAACGTTAGCAGGCAAAGCATTGTAAGCATAGTTTGTAGAACTAACCGTTAACACTGCATTGGTCCCAGCAGAACTATCAACACCAGACTGACTAAAACTCACCTGATACTGATGATGCATATTCACAATCTGGGTTTGCGCTGACGTAGCCAAAATGCTGGCTGGAACCGGAACCCACTGTTCACCGACTCCTTCAGCAGAAGTGCTAAAAGCGATGGAACCTAAAGCATCAAACCAGTAACCCGTCGCAGCATTAGTTAATGAAGGCGCATAAGCAACCCCAAATGAGGCACCAGTGGCAGCGGGAGCTGCGGGCGAACCACCAGCGAAAACAGAGTAGCTCAACGTTTGCGGATACTGATGATAATAAGACGTGGAATAAGTGTTTCCGCCAGAAGTTAAAACAGCGGTTGAGTATGCTCCGTTTATTGCCCATCTTTGCGTTGAACTGCTCAAAGCTGTGTTAACAGGGAAAGTAACAACAGTATTGTAATCACTCCACGAAGATGATCTCCAACTGTTGCCTGAGTTAAGCGCTGTGATAGTACTCGAGCTTGCACCCAGATAAGTTCCAGTCATAGTAAGAGAATCTCCACTTCCAGCATTACCACCATTAAATGTGACACTGAAAGTATTCTGCACTTGCTCGAAGCCAGTGACCGTAACAGGGGTAACTGAGGCTGTATAAGAGATTGAACTTGCAGAGAAATCGCTAGCCACGATGAAGCCATTGCGAGTATTTCCACTATTAGAGAAAGACAGAGTAAATGAGGACCCTGAAAACATAGTTACAGAATGTGAGGTTCCATCAGCTGCGAAAGTGTTTGGAGCAGGATTACCGCCATTCACTGTCACAGTGGCGCTTGGAGCTGAATCGCTCAGAGTAACTGTGATGCTCTGGGTCACAGTGTTTACCGTGAATGTGTTGAGGCCAGAGTTAGCAGCAGCATCGGTGATGACAACCGTTTGAACACTTCCTATTGCCCAAGTTGATACCCAGGTTGGTACTGTGAAGGTCGCGCCAGTAAACGCGCCTGAAGAATTTGTACTTGTGGTGCCCACAAGTGTTACCGTTGATCCTGCAAACTTTAATGCAAGAATGGAATTTGCAGCAAATCCTGAACCTGACACATTAACAGTTGAACCAACATCACCGTTTGTTGAATTTAGAGAGATTGAGGGGGTTACGGCGAATGTGGTAGTGGCTGAATTTGAATTAGCGTCGGTTGCGACAACGTTTTTCGTTCCGGCTGTTTGACCTGAAGGAACTGTGAAGTTAGAGGTGAAAAAGCCAAAGCCATCAGTATTAACATTTACAGGAGCCGTTGTAACAGTTGCACCTGCAAAGGTGACGGTAACTGATTGAGAAGCGGCAAAACCTGTACCGGTCACAGTCGCAAGTGAGCCGATTGGACCTGTAATTGGGTTTAATGTGATTGAAGGTTTAACATTGAAATTGGCAAAGGCAGAATTAACTCCATCGCTAGCCATAACTTGGTTAATGCCTGCTGAAGCATTGAAGTTAAAATTAAAAGTTGCTGAGAACGAGCCAGTTGGATCCGCGACTATCGGATAAGGACTTGTTGTCATTGGGTTTCCGGCAAAGTTGATGCTTATTGTCGAATTATAAATAAAGTTTGAACCCGTTACTGTTATAGTAGTTCCGACTGGGCCATTTGTAGGACTTATAGCTATTGTGGGAGTGGTAACTATGAAGGTGGTATTTGCGTAATTGAAATTTTTGTCGACGATAGTGACTGTTTTGTTTCCTGGTGTTTCCCCAAGAGGAACCGTGAATATGGAGTTGGCAGTGATGACTCCATTTGAATCAGTGGATGCACTAAAGGGAACTTGCGTCCCATCAAAAATAGCTAAAAGTGGAGAGTTGGCTGCAAAACCTTGCCCTGATACCGTAACTGGCTGACCAATTGGACCACTGATAGGTGAAAGACTAACAGGAGTTGTAGGAGGTATTACAACCAATTTGACAGCATCTAAAATTATAGCCCAATTTTTAGTAGAGGTAAAACTGCAATTTACTGACAAGTTGTTTTTTGGAGCTGCGGTTATAGCCCATTCACTCCACACTGACCTGGGCAGAGCATCAGGTTCTCCAGTTGCTCCGTAAGAACTCTGTACGGGCATAATTTCCTGGAAACCCAATCCAGGCGTTATTACTGGATTAAGAGAGTCAATACTTAGGGCTCCTATTACAAGTTCATTTGAGTAATGAATATTGATTGTATCTTGTACTAGAGTGGATTTGCCTATCGCAGTTTGTGCTGAACCATCAAATGGAGAGGTAGTATTAACATCACTAACTGCAAAAGCTAAAGCCGAACAATAATAATCGCTTAATTCATCAGCAGTTGAATGAATGCTGATAGTTAACGGACCAACTGAAGGCATAATAGCATAGTAAGTTTCCAAAATGCTATCCCCATCCATTGAACCATAATCAGTAGGCAATGTGTGGCCCCTAATAGTCCAAGTTAAGCTAGGAGTTGAAGTGGGTGTATACAAGTTATTCTCATCATCGTAAGAAACTACAACATAAATTAGTTGATTAGGCTTTGTTGTTGTAAGAGATAACTTCAGGGGTGTTGAGTCAGTGGAGTAAGTAGAGTTGATATCAGTAACTCCAGGGAAACTATTGCTTGTAACTATGCCATTAAATTGGTTAATTCCTGGAAAAGCCGATATAATATTCCCTCTTGTAGTTACAAACCAAAAGCTAAACTGATCATAATTTGACGCGTTTAATATGGGAACTGACTTGAAATATTCAATACTGCTTCCAGGTTGAATAACAAGTGATGGACTCAATAATACGTTACCAACCGTATCATTGGTTATATCTCTAATCCATAAACGTACCAATTCAGTGGGAAGCGTACCATTGTTGGTAATATCACATAGCATGTAAACCTTGTTGTTTAACACAGCAGTCTCCGGGTTCGTAATTGATACGGTTTGGAGTTCTGTGTAGCGATCCAAATCCAACTGTTTTGCCTGAATTGTCGTCTGTTCGAGGCCAGTATTTTGATTGAGAACAATCATAAAACTAGCAAAAACAATCATGACTATAAGTAAGAAAAATACCATACCAAATACAGTACCGATTCCTTTATTGTTTCTTCGCAGATTATGGTGTAAATTCATAGTCAAAAGCACTTCCACTTTGAGTTACTAAATGAAGAGTATAAATTGAACCTTGATTTAGGGGTGGCCCACTTAAAATAACGTAAAAGTATGCTTCTTTACCAATATTAAGGGCATTTCCCGTTATAGGCGTCGGAGCAGGAGTAACAGAACTAATAGGGTATAATTGTGAAATTTGTAATGGTGAAAGTTGAGGGTTAGCAGAATAAACACCTACTATATTATTATTTGAGTCGTAGATGAAAACAGAGTTTATTTTCAAGCTATTAGAACCCCCAGAATTTATAATGTAAACTGTTAGGTTTGCTGGAGATTGCGAATAGACGACGTTTTCGAACCCGATCCGTTCAGCAATCGATTGCTGACTATTAGATATAGTGCTAGAATAATTGTTTGTAGTAGTCGTCGTTACGTTGCTTGCGTAATAGTAAGCGACGGAACCAAAAATTAGGATAATTGCCGCTAACAAAACGGTGGCAAATATTGGACTAAGCGCACGCTTATCACGTGAAAAGATACAAAGTTTTCTCAAGCACAACACCCAACATCAAATCTAACAGGTATCCTCTCTTTTTCCGGCCATTTTAGCTGAAACTTCATTTTTTAGGATTTCCAGCATTTCATTAACAGAGTTTGCTAATAAACCCTGTTTTTCCAATAAGGTTATAGATAGTTAAACATTATTTCCGATTTTGTAACAGTCATGGGTATTCTAAGGTTTTTCAAGGATGGTGACCAAATCAGATTTTCTTACAATATTTTGTTAAACGTAGCCCTTTGTCACAGTTAGTAGAAGTAAGTACAGAAATGCTACTTTAAATTGAATGATTTAAATTAAAAAAGATCAAGTAACTGAAAAAATTTTATCTTGCTAATTCTGTTTTATCCCTCAACTCAATATTAAACATTCATCATGCCTCATGACAAACACTTACAATGCGATGAATAAGCCTTTAAATAAAGAAAGTTAAAAAAGGAAGACTTTTAGCGGAAAAAACCGCTTAAGGTACTGTAAAGCTTGGTGAAACAAAACTACCACCTGCAGCTGTCGTTACTGTAACAGTGTAAGCACCTGGAGCCAAGATTCCAACAGTTCCTGTTATAGTGGTTAGAGTCCCTGTGGATAAAGTTGAGGGGTTTGGACTTGGAGTAGGAATAGGAGCAGTCATAAGGATACCTGTTGCAGAAGCTATTATGTTTCCAGAGCTATCTTTAATTATCAAGCCGTTTACTGTTGCCGCTGGGCCGCTTGTTTGCTGAACATAAACAGATACTGTTACCTGAGTGAAGTTCGCTATAGCTTGCAGCTTGAACTGAAACTTTTTCTTGTCCTGCTGTTCCTCCATTAGTCATAGTTGACAATGTTCCGGTAGTAAACATGTAAACAACAACACCAGCGATGACTGCAATTGCGATGAGAATTAAAGTTGCGAAAATTGGTGAAATAGCTTTACGGTTCTTCATTAAACGTTTAATATTATTCATTTTTTTCTTTGCACCTCCTCATGAAATCTCTTTCGCCTTTGTTATCATTCTCTTCAAAGAGTTTGCTTATAAACTAAGTATTTCAATAAGTAATATTACAAAACACGAAAGATAATCGACAATAAATTAACAAATTCAGAAACAAGCAACCCATGCTTGTAGAAGTAATCAAACGAAGATACATACAAGTTTATATTAAATATAGTAATTTATAAGCAACAAAACAATTACATCTAGCAAGAAAACATCGATTTTTAAGGAGTCAGATCTAATGCTTAAAAGGAGAAATCAAGTCATTTTTTCCGAATTAAACGAGACCTTTTCGGGACTTTTATCGCTCTTAAACGGGTTATCGTTTAAGTTAATGTTCACGTTTTTAACGATTTTTAGTCTTCTTGATGCAGCAACAACTACTGTCGGTTTAAAGTCAGGTTGTGTTGAGCTTAACAGGGTTGGTACTAATGGCAGGTATTGAGCCTGGACGCTTTTCAGATTGGCTTTACTGGGATATTTAGTCGCAGTTTTTCTTCTGAGTTATCAATTCTTTAAAAAACATTCATCCACCAAAACACTAAAAACGCTCAAGATAACCCTTTTCTTATGAATATCTATATTGACGCTGATGTTTTCTAAGGATTTTTTTCAATTCTATCAAATGATGTTAAATGAGCTAAAAACTTGCATTGCAAATTACGTTCAGCAAGGTTAAAGAAAAAAATTTTACTGATTGTTTCTTAGAATGGCTCAATTTTTATTTCCATAATATATCATCAAGTCTCGGCTTATCTTTCTTTAACGAAACTGAAATTAAGTTTAGAACTACCACGCGACTGTCCTAACTCATTTTAGCCAAAAACTCTCCCAACTACTACTCCAAAGACCGATAGTATTATGGTTACTTTCAAGACTTAATCAGTCTCAAGCTTAAACTGCCAGCGAACCAGCCTAGGAATTTGTAATCGATTTACTCTCTGCAATCTAGTTTTGAAACTAACTTTTTCAGTTAAAGCAATCTTTCCTGGCCCGCACTCAAACTTTCGGTGACTTACTATGACTAATACAGACGCAACCTAAAACCAATTCAAGGTTTGACTCAAAAAACCAACCCAAAAAAAGCTCATCAGAAAAATTGTGGCACAAAGGTGTTGTTGTTCTACTAATAACCAAAACAATCACTCATAGGTTAGTAGATTAATATCAACCTGTTGTGATTATCGACTACGGACCCGAATTCAAAAATTAAGGCACTTTGCAATTTCAATATCTCCGACAATTCCTCATTCCATTCAATTGAATCTCAATTGAAAAAATTTTCTTTGGCTCATTTATTTACCATAAAGATAAGTGATAGTTGGTTTTTAATGTGAAATTGAGAATTCGGGGTTCCCCTTTTTGTTTAAAACCGGACTTACGAATCAGGGGATTCCTAAAAATAGTACTGTGAAAATGGGCAATATTATTAAATTTAATAAAAAACCATAATTTTTTAGCAATTTCTTTAAAAAATAATCATTTAAATTTTTAATTTATGAATTTGTAGTTCTTAAGTCTTATTAAGCAACTGAGCATAATTGGCATTCGCTATCACTAAGCAATTACAAAAAGGGTCAAAGGAAGAAGGAGCAAAAAAGGTTTGAAGTGTCCGAAATGTTATGGTGCAGTCGTTTATCCCGAAGGCTTAAATGGAGAAAAAATCTGTATCCAATGCGGATTAGTTTTAGATGAAACTCCAGTCCTCAAAAGCTTTACAAAATGGACACCTGAATGGCATTCAAACTGGAATGAACAAGATTCTGAAACTCTCAAAGAATGGCTAACTACACTTAGAGCTGTTTCTTGTCAGTTAAACCTTCCAAATTTTCCTTACAGAGAAGAGGCAGCTCGCACAATACGGACACAAAATCAGTTGCTTTTCAAATCTCAAAAACTCTCCAAGAACAAAAGGGCTACGGTTGCAGCGCTTATGCATTTGATACTTAAAGAATACGACAAGATGAGACCCATAAAAAGCATATCCAAAGACCTCAGCTTGGACAGCGCTTTAGTTATGAAACAAGCGTGGATGCTTAACAAAACTCTGAAAATAGAAAAAGAACATCTGAAAATTCAACGAAAAACAGCATTAGACTATCTGCGGGAAAATGCAGCTAAAATATCAGTCAATAAAGACCTGCTTGTTAATGCGGAAAACACATTGATAGAGATTGGAGGTTTTGGTGGAAACCCAATTGGACTGGCAGCTGGCTCTTTTTACTATGTTTGCAAAAAGAAAACCAATATTTCTAAAGAAAAAATTGGAGAAGTTTTCGGCATTTCTGCGAGAACAGTGTATTCCAATGAAGTAAAAATTAGAAGGCTTTTAGCTAGTAGAAAAAGGACGAAATCGGCTCCAGTAATAGTTTTTCAAGTAAACAGACCTCTAACAGTTTAATTGGAATTTATATGCCTAAATTGCCTATTTTATTGAATTTGGCAATCATTTTCACCCAATTAAGGGCTTTTCAGGGTTGACTTAGTATATAAGTTAACTTTGGGAATTAATCCATGGATGTCGGATATTGCCATGATTACAGAATTAGAAGCCCTAAGCAAGCGTATTGATAGAATTGAAAAACAGAAGACTGATGAAGTTATGACATTAATAGAGATCCTATCAAATGTTACATTTTTTGGAGAAATGAAACAAGCCTGTTGCGAACATGCAAAAGACGGTCAATGTAGCTATTTCATTCTAACAAATGAAGCAACAAACAAGATTCCTATTGTCAATATCTGCCAAGTTAAAAAATGCAGAGAAACAACACCCCATTATCACTTAGAATTATCCAACATCACATGCTCCCTCTGCGAATTAAAACACAATAATTCAACCCTATCCAGACCTGAAAGAAAAACCAAACCAAAAAAAACTACTAAAAAAAATAAAGATCATAAAAATAACAAAAAAGAAAAACAAGTGAGGCAATAAAAATGAACAAAAAAGCAATTACCCTTGTAATAACAGTGTTAATTTTAACTTCCGCATTCTTTGTATTTGATAAAAACAACACATCCTCCGCATCAACAACTAATCCATCCAAACTCTACATTTACACTGGACCAACTAGCGTACTCGCGGACAACAACACTTACGTATGTATTTTTGTGCAGTTACAAGATTCCTCGGGGCTACCAGCCAGAGCCTTACAAGACACAACCATAAGCCTTGCCTCCTCACTCCCAAGTGTAGGAACTGTTAATTCATTCATTACTATTCCCAAAGGAGCCACATATGCAGCAGCAAACTTTTACACCACATTCAGTCCAGGAACAACAACGATTTCGGCTTCAGCAACAGGTTTTGCAACAGTCCAAGCAACAATGACAACCGTGGGTCCAATACCTTCAGCCATAGCAGTTTACGGTTTCCCATCCACTCTACCCTCAGACGGGAATACGTACCAAGCCATAATGCTACAACTGCAGGACGTAAGCGGTAATCCTGCAAGAGCACCTCAAGGAGGCGTGCAAGTTACCCTATCATGTACAGACAATACTGTCGGCACAGTCTCACCAATCGCAAAAATTCTTGAAGGCCAAACTTACGCTACAGCCAATTTCACAACAACCATAAAAGCACAAACGGAGGGAAAAACAGAATCAGCAACAATTACAGCCTTAGCTCAGGGATACACTCCCAGCCAACTCACAATCATTACAACGCCAATCGCAACCAACCCAACGCAACTAAAAATATTTGTAGGACCCTCCAAAGTTCCAGCTGACCAAAACGCATACCCACAAATCGCAATTGAATTACAAAACGCCACGGGTTTTGTCGCTGTAAATCAAACTGATATATTAGTAACTATTGCATCAAACGACCAAAGCGTATGCAAGATAAACTCAATAACGATTCCACAAACGCAAACTTATGCTTTAGCAACCCTCGATTCTACGTACAAAGCAGGTTCTGCAACTATAACAGCAGTAGCAACAGACCTTCTATGGGATCACCAAACAATAAACACATTTGGATTTATTCCTTCCAAGTTAGCCGTGTATTGCGTTCCAGTAAATCTACCAGCAGATAACAAAACATATCAAGCGATCCAAGTACAACTACAAGACGCACAAGGTCGACCTGCAAAAGATCCCCAAGCTGATGTCAATGTAAATCTCTTCTCCTCACAACCAACAGTCGGAGTTGTAGGCTCAACATTAACTATTCCGTTTGGACAAACACAAGCCACAGGAACCTTAACGGTAACAAACGCGCCAGGCACAACAACGATAGCGGCTCAAGCCTCTGGCTACATAACAGGACAAACATCGATATCAACCACTTTAATCGATTACTCACCCCTACAAATAACACTGACAGTGGATCCAACAAGCGTAAACAATGGGTACTCAACTTCAGTAACAGCTTATGTCACTGCTAACGGAGCCCCAGTGATTGGAGCAACACTCAGTTTTACATCGAATAACGGTGGAACATTCGGATCAATATCAGAACAAGGAAACGGCTACTATAACATTAGCTTCACTGCACCAAGTTTCTCAGTAACAACAAGTTGCACCATTACAGCAAGCGGCTCAAAAATTGGCTACTTGAGCGCACAAGGAACCACACAAGTAACAGTCGTAACAGCCCCTGCCCCAACAGAAACACCAACACCTACTCCAACTGAAACACCAACCCCAACACCAACTTCAACCACTCCAACATTAGCATTACTAATAACAGATAGTCAAGGAGAACCATTAAACGACACAATCGTAACCTCAACTTCCCAACCAAATGGAATGCCAACATTAACTCAAATCTCAAACGCAACAGGCTACGTTACATTCCAAAACGCAACAGCAGGAACCTACACCTTCAAAATAATTAAAGACGGATACCCACAAACCAACGAAACACTAGATTATAATGGTCAACCTTTAACACTCCAAATACCCCTGACGGAAAACACCGATGTAACTCCTAGTTCCAACAACCCATTAGCCATAGTAGCGGTAATTATAATTGCAGTCGTTATAGCAGCAGTTGCTGGCGTGATGTTGGTGAAGCGTAGAAAGTCACCGAATGTAAAGAACCTACAAGAACTCAAGAAACAAATGGAAAGCAAAAAGAAATTTTAATTTCTTTTTTTCCTCCAAATTTTTTAATAAAGAATTTTTTTTAAGAATCAGAATAAAAGAAAAAATTATTTTATGGTTAACTTTTCAGGCTCAGATATAATCTCGATGTCTTTTACATCTTCATCCAAATTACGTTTGGAATTGGATTCGTTTTTGTTGACAATTTCTTTATAGGAAATAAAATAATTTAACAAACGTACTGCATCTTCATTTTCAAATACAATCGTTGATTCTTTCATTTCAATCGCCTTTCATTTTAACGAATCCAAATTATCTTTATTCGATTATAACACTTTATAATATCCTCATGTATCGCTAACAATTCTAAGATGCAAAAAATACTTATAAAATAGTTAAAAGGACTAAAAAAAAACAGAAGGCCTCAATTAAGCAAAAATAAGTAAAAATCAAACGCCGTTTTTTTAATAAATTAAAGAAATTTATCATTACCTGACAACTAATATAAAAAGTGGCCCTTATTTTTCCTCAAAAAAAACCGCAAGAAAAAACTATTGAAACATTGATTCTAAATTCATAAAGGACTTATATACTTAAAATAATATTCGGTTGAGAAATAAATATGAAGGAACTAAGCGGTAAAAAAAGAAAAGAACTCAAAACTAAAATGTCTGAAGCCTTAAGCGATAAAATCACATCTCTTTCCGGCGAACTTCAAGACATTCTAATTGACGACTTAGTTACTGCTTTTGAAAGCAGACTATCAGTGCTAAACATGGAACAGTCGAACTTGCACTTTTATGTGGAAGATCGCGTCAAAGTTTTTAATACGACGCTCTAAAGGAAAAACAACGGAACTTATTCCTAAAAATCATTATTCCATGTAGATTAATCTGCTAAAAATATAGCGGAAGCAGAAAAAAGCTCCTCAGCTAACAATACTTCTTTCTTTGATTCTAAGGTACAAAGAGCTCAATTTCTTTATTGATTTCTGGAGTTTGTATGTTGCCTTTTCCGAAACTTCTACAAATTGCCTTAAGCGAGTTTGCAGTATAGTCAAGTAGAGCTTTTCCGTCAGTTGTCAATTCATATATTTTTCGGGGACGTTCACCGGTCATGTTCCAGGTACATTTTAGGTATTGCTTTTTTTCCAGTGTGGTTAATATGGGGTATATTGTGCTTGGTCCGAAGTTGATGCCGTAATTTTTTCGTATGGTGACCATGATTTCGTAGCCGTGCATTGGTCGTGTTTCAAGTAGTTCTAGAGTTATTATGTCTAGGAGGTTTTTTGTGAGGTTTTTTTGGATGTCTTGGTGTGCGTTCATTTGTTTTCGGCTCTGTGTTTTTGTTGTACAAGTCTACAATAGGTACTTAATAGGACATATTGGATTTGCAAATCATACTATACAAGATACCCGATATAAACCTTCAGACATACCCAAAGCATAACAAAACACACATTCCAACCAAAAAAACACCATTACAACCATCATAAAGCCAGAAAAATCAACAAAACCCTACCCAAAATCAAACAAAAACCTACTGTCCAACAAACAGACAAACAAAATAATCAGCCCCTCCAGAGCCTTAAACTTCATTTAGGCTCAAGCAACGACTCTAAAAACCCCTTTAACTAATCCGTCGACATATTTCCGGTATCGAAATACGCCTTAAAAAGCAAAATACGATAAACCTGCTAGGAAATGAAAAAGATGGTAGAGAACCCAGGTTCGAAAGATAGATCCTTAGAAGCGTTAGATTTTCTAATGAACGTCCTAAGAGAACACGAACAGACCTTGGACGAGTCAATTCAGGAGTTGGCAACCGTTGCCGAACAGATGGGAAATATAGATGCATTAAAAATAAAAGTCGACAGTGCAGAACAAAAAATAGACAACCTACAAAAAGAAATTACAAATCTAATCGGGATTTTATCAAACGACCCCAAAGAAGCATCATCAGCAGCCACAACTGCTATGCAACAAGCACCCCATATTCAGGCAACATCAGCGACTTCTCAAAACGTACCTTTTTTGACTTTGCAATGCAACCGGTGGGAGGAATTTCAAAACTTATCAATGCAGGCGCAAACGTTGACTTTTAACTATAAACAGGAAGAGAAGGTTTTCCAAGCTGACGCACTTAAAGAAAACCAGCTTATAAAATATACAGGCGTTCTTCCAAATTTTTCAACAATTCTAAAAACATGGTTATCCATTCAACTAAAGACGAACGAAAGGAATATCATAGAAGGCAACTTACAAGCCAAATAGCATTTAATTATTAAACCTGAGGATGCAAGAAAACTTGGGTAAAAGAAAAATTTTCATCATTAATCCTTATTCAAAGAGCACAAAACAAATGCACCTCTAATTATCCATTGAGCAATTCATAATTCTATTTACATTCTTGTTTAGCTTTTACATATTTTATGACGACTCTTGAGGCTTGAAAGTCTGGCCTTCTTTAGCCATAGTCCATCTTTATACATCCACCATTTTGATCAGAAACAAACCAAAACCGATCCTCTCCTCAGTTCTAAGCCTACTTTGAAGATTCTGAGTTCATAAACCTTAATAAAACAAAAGCAAACTGATGACACGTGAATTCACTTAGCAAAAACTATGCTCGATTGACTTCGATGAGGTAATTAGCAATCTTGAACAAGCAGGATGAAAAAACAAAAAATACATATGCATCAGATTCAACGCCTTCCAACAAAAAAACCATTACTCGAGTTTTACATGTTGACGACGATCTTTGCTTTCTAGAAGTTTCAAAACAAATCCTCTCAATCGAAAACAATTATGAAATCGACAATGCCACCTCAGTTGCCGACGCTTTCAAAAAAATGGAACAACAAACCTATGATGTAATAGTTTCTGACTACGAAATGCCGCAGAAAAACGGTTTAGATTTTCTTAAAGAACTCAGAGAACAAACCAACCAAGCCCCATTTATCCTATTTACTGGAAAAGGCCGAGAAGATGTTGCGGTTAAAGCTTTGAATTTAGGCGCCGATAGCTACATCAATAAAAACGGATCACCAGAAACGGTCTATTTTGAATTGGCAGACGCCATAAACAAAATTGTAGAAAGAACGGAAACAAAAAAACAACGCGAAAAAGCAGAACAAGAACTAATTGAAAAAGAATCAAAGTACCAGAATATTTTCAACAACTCTGAAGTAGGAATGTTCAGAACTAAATTAGATGGAACAGAAATTCTTGATTTTAATGAAAAATACCTAAATATTTTCGGTTTAACCCGTGAAGAGATGAAAGGTAAGCGATCAGCGATTTTTTGGGCTGACCCGCTTCAACGACAAGAATTGATTCGTCTGCTTCAAGCGAACGGTCACGTGAAAGATTTTGAATGCAAAATGTTAAACAAACAAAACGAACTACGAACGTGTCTAACTTCAGTTAAACTTTACCCTGAACAGGGAATAATAGAAGGATCAATAACAGATATCACAGAACGCAAAAAAATCGAAACAGAACTAAAATCTAGCCTTGCAAAGGAACATTTCTTTGCCGACTTAATAAGAAATGCCTCAATTGCAATTGCTGTGGCTTCACCTGATGGTAGATTATTGATGGCTAATAATGCCTTTCAGGAGCTTACAGGTTACGATGAAGAAGAATTAAAAAAAATAACTTGGAATGAAACTCTAACCCCGCCCGAGTGGCGCGAACATGAAATAAAGACTCTGGAAGAAATTATCCGATCAAAAAAAGCCGGTGTCTACAGGAAGGAGTACATTCGCAAAGACGGCTCTAGAGTGCCAATCGAAATTGTTACTCACCCATTCTTTGAAAACAAAGGAAAAGTCACTTATTTTTTTGGATTTGTAACAAACATAACTGAACGCAAAAAAGCAGAGGAAGCATTGAGGGAGAGCCAAGTATTAACACAAAAAATGCTCTTTTGCTCTCCAAATCTCATTTACATTTACGACTTACAGAAAAACTGCAATGTATACGCCAACAAAGAAGTGCTATCTTTCTTAGGGTACACTCCTGAACAGGTTAAATCTATGGGGTCTGAGTTGTTTGCCAACATTCTGCATCCCGATGACGCCCCAATTGTCGCTAAACATCATGCACTTTTCAAGAATGCACCCGACAACGCAACCTTTGAGGTTGAGTATAGAATGAAGCATGCAAGTGGAGATTGGCGATGGCTCCGTAGCCGTGACACCTTGTTTGCACGAACAGCAGAGGGCTTTGGTAAACAAATTCTTGGTATGAGTGAAGACATTACGGAAAGAAAGAAGGTTAAAGAAACCTTGCGAAAGGGCATGGAGAGGTACAGGGAGCTTGCAGATTCTTTGCCTGAAATTATTTTTGAGACAGACATTAATGGCGTCTTAACTTATGCCAACCGAAGTGCCTTTGAAATGATGGGTTACACAAGTGAAGATTTAGCAAAAGGTTTTTCGGCCTTTGATTTGGTTGAACAAGAAGACAAAGAAAAAGCCAAAGACCACTTTAGCAAAACATTGGCTAACAATTCCTCTGTTGACAATGAATATACTTGTGTTAGAAAGAATGGCAGCACTTTCCCAACCTTAATTGTAAGTAAATCAATCATAGGAGAGAATGGACCTGTGGGTCTTAGAGGTGTAGCCATGGATATTACTCAACGCAAAGAAGCTGAAGAAGAGCAGAAGAAGGGACAGGCAAAAATCGAAGTAATGAATGAAAAGCTTCGCGTCGTAGGTGGTTTAACTAGACATGACTTAAGCAACAAGCTTATGACGATAAAGGCTAACACCTATTTGCTTTCGAAACGAGTGGGCGACAATCCTGAATTAACTAAATATTTGGAAGGCATCGATTCAGCGCTCCATGGAGCAGATCAGATTATCGAGTTTGGACGTGCATATGAGAAAATTGGTTCAGAAGAGCTCACCAATATGCATGTTGAAGCCTGCTTTAATGAAGCTGCTGCCCTGTTTCCGGAACTACTCGGAATAAATGTAATCAATGAATCCCAAGGTCTAACTGTTCTGGCTGATTCACTACTTAGGCAATTACTGTATAACCTCATCGACAACTCACTTAAGCACGGAGAAAAAGTTACCCAAATACGATTATACTACAACAAAAATGGTGATGGGGTAAAACTTTACTATGAAGACAACGGAGTCGGCATTTCAAAAGAGAATAAGCCGAAAATTTTCGCCGAAAATTTCACGACAGGGAATGGATCCGGCCTTGGATTACGGTTGATAAAAAAAATAATGGAAGTCTACGGTTGGTTAATAACTGAAGATGGCAAACCGGGTATTGGAGCAAGGTTTGTTATAACTATTCCAAGATTTAATCAAACTGGAAAAGTGAACTACCAAATTAATTCAGTTTTGGGGGAATAATAATTGATCAGTATCTCGAAAATAAATGACGAGCAGGAAAAACAAGAAGCTAAACCTGATAAAATTCGTGCAATTATTGATGGCATTGGCGATCTATTGTTTGTTATGGATAAAAACAGAATAATCACTGAAGTTAACAAAACCACTTGCGATTACTTCAATAAAAAACCTGAAGAAATGTTAGGTAAGTATTGTTACGAGATTGTTCATGGTACTAATTGTCCATTGTCTAATTGTCCAGCAACAAAGACTTATGAAACAAAACAATCAGTAACCAAAGAGATCAACGATCCCAACTTAGGCATACCACTATTAATAACGACCTCACCAATTCTTGACGAACAGGGCAAAATTACTCAGATTATCCATGTAGCTAAAGACATAAGTGCAATCAAACAGGCAGAAATGGAGCTGCACATTGCAGCAAACCTTTTCGATGCTGTTTCAGACTCAATAATAGTGCATGATTCGGATGGAAAAATTCTGTACTTCAACGAGACTTCCTACAAGACAAGAGGATATACAAAAGACGAATTCCAAAGACTCAGCATCCAAAACTTGGAGGAACCAGGCGACCCAACGTTTTTTGGAACCCAAATGAAGCAGATGCACGACCATGGCGAGGCAACCTTTGAAACAGTGAACTTACTCAAAGACAAGACAGTCTTGCCAGTCGAGATCCATGCACGAGTAATTGAGTCAGAAGGCAAAAAATTAGTCATAAGCGTGGCTCGAGACATTTCGGAACGCAAGAAAGCTGAAAAAGCAGCCAACGCAAGTTTGAAACGATATCAATCCTTCATTGAAGTAACCGGCGAGTTGGGCTGGACCACAAATGCCGCTGGCGAGGTATTGGAAGATATACCTTCGTTTAGAAATTTTACAGGTCAGACTTACGACGAAGTGAAAGGATCCGGCTGGACAAAACATATTCATCCCGGCGATTTGGAACAAGTCACCCTGACATGGCAGAAAGCTGTAAAAAACAGAACCAAGTATGAAGTTGAATATCGTTTGCGCAGGTTTGACGGCGCTTATCGTAATTTATTGGCCCGCGGAGTTCCAATATTTGATGAGAACGGAGAAATACATGAATGGGTTGGAACCTGCATCGACATCACTGATCGAATCGAAGCTGAAGAAAATTTAGCAAATTTGAAAAAATTCGATGGAAGAATAATAGATTCACTTGACGATGCCCTATTAGTAATCGACCCCAGCGACTATAAAATAATTAGTACCAATAAATCTGCATTGGAACAATTGAAGCTTAGCAGGGACGAACTTATTGGAAAAACTTGCTATGAAATAACCCACCACTCAAAGGCACCCTGCAATTCTCAAGAACACCTTTGCCCAATTCAAAGAGTACTTGAAACCAAAGAAATCACAACGGTTGAGCACAAGCATTTTGATGAAAACTATAATGAACGAATTGTAGAAGTATCAGCAAGACTCGTCAAAAATCCTCAAGGAAAACCAGTCATAATTCACGTTGCCAGAGATATTACTGAAAGGAAACAAATGGAAACGAAGATTCGGGAAGCCGAAAAAAGATATCGCGCATTATTTGATCAGGCGCCTGTGGGTATTCTTCTTATCGATGCTGAAACGGCAATACCAGTTGAATTCAATGAGGTCGCCCATAAACAATTAGGGTATTCCAGAGATGAGTTTGCAAAACTCCGCATTTTTGATTACATAGCCGCTGAGACTCAAGATCAAACAAGAGACAGGATAAAAAAGATATTGCGAGAAGGCAGAACTGAATTCGAAACCAAACACCGAACTAAAAGCGGCGAGATCAGAGATATCGTAGCAACTTCTCAAATGATTGAACTTTCTGGAAAAAAATTCGTCCACAGCATCTATCTAGACGTGACGGAAGCCAAGAAAATGGAGTATACCTTGATGGAAAGCGAGGCGAAGTACCGCCAATTGGTTGAACTTGCGCAAGAAGGAGTTTGGGCATTAGACAGTAATTACTGTACGGTTTTTGTTAATCCTCGTATGGCTAAGATGTTGGGATACATTGAAAGCGAATTGATTGGAAAGAATTTATCAGCTTTTTTGGCAGCACCCAACTCTGAACTTGCCGAACACAATTTGGAAGGATGCAAACTAGGCAACAAAGGGCAATGCGAGTTTGAGTTTATTCAAAAGAACGGCAATCACATTTATGCAAATATTGCAGCTTCATCCATTCAAGATGACACTGGCGAAATTATTGGAACTCTTGCACTGGTTGCAGACACTACTGAACGCAAGAAGATAGAGGTTAACTTGAAAGAAAGCCTTGACAAACTCGAGATTATGAACGAGAAATTGAGTGTGGTTGGCAGCTTAACTAGGCATGATGTTCGTAACAAGCTTTCATCAGTGACTGGGTATGCATATCTGCTTAAGAAGAAGCATAGTGATCAGGCAGATATCTTGGATGGACTTAGCAAGATGGAGCAAGCTGTTAGAGAGTCGATGAAGATCTTTGACTTTGCAAAAATGTATGAACAACTTGGCGTTGAAGACCTAACTTACATCGATGTAGAATCCAAACTAAAAGAAGCATGCACACTCTTTTCCGGCCAGCTTCCTAATATAATCAACGAATGCCAAGGGCTAACTGTTTTGGCTGATTCATTCTTGCGACAACTATTCTACAACTTTATCGACAACACCAAAAAATATGGCAAAAAAACCACAACAATCAGAGTGCATTATGAAAAACCTAACCCAGAAAACCTTAAGCTATTTTATGAGGATGACGGTGTGGGAATATCTTTAGAGAACAAAGCATATCTTTTCAAAGAAGGCTTCAGCACAGGCGGGAGCACAGGCTTTGGATTATTTTTAACTAAGAAGATGATAGATGTTTATGGCTGGCAAATCCAAGAGAGTGGGTTACCTGGTGAAGGAGTGAAATTTGTCATCAGCATTCCTAAATTAAACAAGAATGGAAGAGAAAATTTCCAAATAACCTAAATATTTTATAAAAAAAATTTGTAAAACGTCTTTTTTGTAATGCAATCATGATCTTTATGAAATTATCATGATATGGTTAATAATGATATGTTTGTGTTTATTGTGAAAATTTAGCAAGCGTTTTATTGATTCGTATTTTTTCATATTTGGCAAAGCTTAATTGCAATTTTAATTCAACATTAAATGTGGGTGGGGGCAATGTACAAAAAAGTAACTGACTTTGAGGATTTAGAAAAATATCGCGAACAGGTAAAACAGCAACCTAAAACAGCTTTCCAGAAGATTGAACTGGACATTATTGACCGTGCCATTGCAAATTTGAGGGGCAACGTGTAAGTTTTATTTTTACAATCTCTCTATTTTAGATAATTTGTTTGTTTTTTCCGCGGATATAGAAAAGAGGCATAATTTTTCTAGAATAACTATTAAATAGTTCGCTGGGGAGCGTTTGGTATGGAGTGCGGCAATTGCCTGCTACTGAGAATTCGAAAAAGGATTTTAGTTCTGAAGATCGCAAGGCAAGAGCGGAAGCACAAAAGCAATTGATTGAGGACCTTAAGGCTCAGTGGAAGCTTCTGTGGAGTGAGAGATTTGACGATAGGGTAAGGGCTGAGGGTGTTTCAGTAAACGATTATGCAATTCTGGATGTTGAGAAAGGAACGATTATCCATGCAACCAAAGATTTCAAGATCCTAAACCTCAAACAAATACTCGAAAAGCACAAAATTGAAAACCCTGAACGATATGTCCAGCCGGACGTGCATGTGGGGGGTTGGAATAAATTCATAAAAACAGAAATATCCGGCAAAACCAAGAAAGGCAGCCGGGCTGCAGCTTATGAAGAGGAAAAGAAAAACAAAAAAAGCGCAAGCCAACAACCCAAGAAGGGCGGCCGAGGTTGGCTCCATTCAACCTGACACGTTTTTTCAAAATTTCGTTTAACACTAGAAAGTTGGTGCAATTTTTAGGGCAGAGAAAAAACTATCTGCAGGTAGTAAACGTCACTTTAAAACAGGTCTCGCATCCAGTACAAGTGAAAGCAGCTATGCTGAAGAAAAAGTTCTTTATTTCCCTATCCGGTTTTAGTTTTCTTTCCCACAATTGGGACATTTAACTTTAGCCATTAGTTCACTTTCATAATTTGTCTTGATGAAAAAATATCAAGATTTGTGGTTACACTGTGCAGCAACAAGTGTTTTCAACGGAAGTGTAGGTTTGTCTTTTGGAGCTTATTTTTTTCGATCTGAGATGATAAGTTAGGTTAACTTGCTGAAGAACGCAACAATGTATTTTGGTATTGTGCTTGTTTAATTGTGGTGTTGCATTTTCTGCATTTGTAAAGTTTTATGCTAAACATAGAGTTTTCTAGTTTTTTTGTGGGTTGGGCAATAACTTTGCCGCATTTATTACAGTTGACCATTTGACCATCCGAACGCGGCTTATGAGGTGATTTGGGTATATGAAAATTTGTGGTTACAAACTAGGACCTACAAATGTAAACAATTTTTTTTCAACTGAATTATAATCAAAAAAAGGAAAAATTAATTTTTTACGTTATGTTTTTCTTCTTTTACGTCTGCAGTGATTTCTTCAATAGGTTTAGGTGGAGGAGTAGTCGCCATTGTAAACCCAATCCAAGCGCCGATACCCAGAATAGCGATAAAAGCAACCGCAACTGGAACCGCAATTACCCAGAAGTGAACGTTTGTAGCTGAACCCAAGTTAATCAATCCGGAAATATAGGGATCATAGAAGAAAAGCAACCCAATATAACCCAAAGCAACAACCAAACAAACCGCCACGATAACTCCGCCAATTGCTTGATCTTTACTCATTCTTTTTCACCACCCAAAGCTTTTGTTTGATTATGAGTGTTGATTTTGGAAATATATTAATCATATGCCTATTTTGGATAGGCTAGGCTGATTTATTAGTTGGTTTTTTATCAGAGATTAGAAAAGAGGTTTTTTGGACGTTTGCGATTGGTCACTTTGCCTTAGGCTACCTATTTGGGAAGGGTTCCTCAAAGCTTGCCCGAGTTAAAGTGAATCTGCCGCTTCTGTTAGCTTCTTCAGTTTTACCAGACGTCGATCTTCTCTTCCGTTTCCTCATGCACGGAGGACCCACCCACTCACTTCTAACCATAACAGTTTTGATGATCCCTTTTTTTGTTGTTTACAAAAAACAAGCCATCCCCTATTACGCCGCCTTGCTAACCCACGTTTTAATAGGCGATTTCTTAACCGGAGGAATCGAGCTTTTCTGGCCTTTATCTCATAACTTGTTTGGGGCACTAAACTTTGAGGTAACCAGCATGCCGATAGCATTAACGGAGCTTGTACTGTTCCTGGTAACAGTGCCAATTATGTATAAGCTGGGTGATTTGCAAACTCTTCTAAAACCCCACAACCGGAATTGGGCTTTGATAATCCCACTGGGATCGATTATTGGACCTTTGCTTTCGCTTGGTCGAGGACAAGAAAATGCGTTGCCGACCCTTCTTGTGATTCCAAGCCTTTTTTATATGGGGCTGTTTGCTTATTCTTTGCTTATTTGGCTAAGAGCGGCATATAGGCGGGATATAGGTACGGCTGTAGTACGTGTAAACCGCGAAGATTGAAACATAGGTATCAAAATTTCATGCAAATAATCATGTTTTTGAATGATTTATGTAAATATTCAAGTATAGCTGCATATCTGCAATGACAGGTCACCATGATGAAAACATAACTCAATCGCCACCACTATAGGTTAAGTGAATTTGACAGGGGCATAGAAGGTCATGGTTAAGCGGGAAGTTTTGTTTTGCACAACCCTCATCCTTATAGGCACTTTAAACTGTCTAACCACGTTAGTCGGGATAGTGTTTTTCAGCGCAACTGAAACCAGCCAGTTATGGCTGGGTAAACGCAATAAACATGCTCATCTTCAGTGCCGTAAAACTCTCAGCCATAACACTAACCGGACTTCTATTCTACAAGGCGGAGACCAAAGCAAAAATTACTAATCAACTTTCACCTTTTACAAAAAAATTTTTGCTCTCTGGATACGGCATTTGCTTCATCACTTTCTCGGTTGTTGTGTTAAATAATTTTTCGGCAATCTTTAAAGTAGCTTGAGGCAGAGAAACCAAGAAAATTAGTTTAATTTAAAAGAAAAATGGGTGGAGGGATTTTTGTTTAATTTGTACCTGTGACGGTTATTTGAACGCTAAAGTTTGTAATGTCAGTTATGCTTGAGGAAATTGCTAATGTTAAGTTTGCGGCTACTGATTGTTGTGGAGTGATTCTTGTGCCTTCTTGGTTCCAGGTTAATGTAATTGGACCGTTTGCGTTTGTTGGAGTCCAACTGGTTGTTCCATGTTCAAAGCAAGTGAGAGGCCGTTGCTGGTGTTTTTGACGTAGATTGTTTGGGTGATGTTTGTACCGGGAGTTAAGGTTCCCCAATCAATGGTGGTTAATGGAGTAGTGCAATTAGCGTTTGAGTATACGCCTAAGTTTTAGCGGATGTGCTTATTTTGCCGTTGGATGATAGTCTTTGTGAGTTGGTTGTGGCGGCAAAAGTTGTTACCGTTAATACGGTTGCAATTCGAACTAGTGCGATTATTGATGCTGTTACGGAGAGTTTTATTTTTGGCGTATTTGTTCCCTGCAAAAGCAACGTGTGTATTAAGTCTTAATAAGCATTATTGATCAAGTGTACACACCTACAACTGAACAACAAATAAACAAAAAAACAACACAACATAAAAACAACCCACAACGACAAGCAAACTTCGCCACATCAGAAAAACAAGCGACTTCTAAGCTAAAGGCTATTTGCCCTTTTTATTTACAAAAGCTCGTGAACGATTCTTATGGATTTTCGATATGAATCCTAAATCAATAAAGCTTATACACTAAAAACTCCTAAACAAAATCTGGAGAAGGCATCAACATGACAAAATCAACCACCCGAACAAAACGCAGCAAACTCACAATCATTCTACTATCCCCACTTCTAATCTTCGTTTTCATTGCTGGCTGGAGCCTCTATTGCATCGGAAAGCCATGGCAGCAAGTGAAACAAACACAACAACCAATAAACGAAATGCCCACAAAACGAGACGCTGTAGAGTTGGCAGTGATTTCTCAACAAGAAGAACAAATTCGGGCAAATTGAACCAGTCAACTTTATTCTTAAACGTTGTATATTTTTTTAATTGAATTTTTTGAAAAGCCTGTTTTTTTATACCGTATTTGTGTCGTGCAGTTGGTTTTGGTTTATGTGTCCCATAAATGTTTATTAATACTTAAGACTGGATATATAAAAAATAGAGGGAAACAAAATATGAAACTTCAAAAAATCCCCACAGCAGCAATAATCGCACTCGTAGTAGCAGCAATAGCCCTAACCGCAACAACAGCAGCAGTCCTCAGCAGCAGCCAAAACGTACCCTTAAACGGATCCATAACCGCAATAAACTTGGGCGTCTACTCCGACAGCGCCTGCGCCCAAACCGTCACATCCCTAAACGTAGGAACCATCAACCAAGGCGGCACCGGTACGCAAACAGTCTATATCAAAAACACGGGCAACGCCCCTGAAACGCTAACCATGACAACAAACAACTGGAACCCAACAAGCGCCAGCACATACCTAACACTAACATGGAACCAACAAAACACAGTCCTTCCCCGCAGGACAATCGATCCAAGCCACCTTAACCTTAACAGCAGCCTCAAACACAGGCAGCCTCTCAAACTTAGCTGCAACGTAACACTCACCGGAACACAATAAACAACTCCAAATAGCGTGGAGGTAGGCAATTTTCTTGTGCCTCCACATCAAATTTGTTTTAGTCTCAAGCCCTTTGGTTATTAAAAATTGTTCATTTTTCGGTTAGAAGTTCTGGGTCGCGT
>CAWFFH010000007.1:0-124456 GCA_963815095.1 Candidatus Bathyarchaeota archaeon
CCGACAGGTCAGTTCAGCCCCAGTTAGGGACAATGAAGGTAACATTATTGGGTCGGTGTCTGTGGTTCGTGATATTACAGAGCTCAAAGAACTTCAAAATCGCCTTGAAAAACACTCTGAAGATTTAGAGAAACTGGTCAAGGAAGCACAAAGCAACTAAAAGATTCTGAGCGTTTAGCTGCTATCGGCGCTACTGCTGGCATGGTTGGTCATGACATTCGTAATCCATTGCAGGCTATCACGGGCGATCTATATTTAGCTAAGACTGAATTGGCAGAGCTTGCAGAGAACGAGCAAAAGAAAAATGCGATGGAAAGCTTGGATGAAATTCAAAGCAACATTGATTACATTAACAAAATAGTGGCCGACCTCCAAGACTACGCTAGACCGCTAAATCCACGAGCCCAAGAAACAAACATAAAATCGATATTCAACGAAATAGTGGTAAAGAATGGTATTCCCAAAAACATCAAATTAATGTTGAAATAGAAGACAAAGCGGAAAAGTTATGGCTGACCCTGACTATCTCAAGCGCATTGCCTCAAATTTAACTTTGAATGCGTCCAAGCTATGCCCAATGGCGGCAAACTAACAATTCGCATATCTGATAAGAAAACGTGATGTGTTGATAACTGTTAAGGATACGGGCGTTGGTATCCCTGAAGATGTGAAGCCTAAGTTTTTTACGCCTATGATGACTACAAAATCTAAGGGTCAAGGGTTCGGCTTGGCAGTGGTTAAGCGTATGACTGAAGGTTAGGCGGAACAGTCACTTTTGAAAGCCAAGAAGGCAAAGGAACAACTTTCATTGTGCGTTTGCCCCCCCCCCAAGAGCTAAACGGTAAATGGACCTACAAGTAAAAGCCACCGTTGAGTGCTAAATTACTTTATTTTGAAGCATCTCGCCTACTTGCGTTAGCTCCCTTAGGGCTAAGAATTAAACGGCCAAAGCATTCTTTGCAATAGCCGGTTTTGTTTTGGTAGGAAATTTTTCGGCCACATTTACCTTTGCACTATTTTGACACTACAAACGCCTTTAATGGGCCATCAAATAATAGAAGAAGAAAGGAGTGTCAAGAAAAAATTCCCCGTCTTAGATTGGAAGTAGTAGTCCGACTAGTCCTATAGACTACTACTTCTAAAGTTATTGGGTCCAACTGAAAAATTTAATTGCGTTGTTAGGAGACTTATTATTTAAGTGAGATTTGTTGCCGGAGTTTCTTGTTGGTACTGGCGGTTGGGCTTATTTCCAAGTGCCAGGCAAGGCGCCGTTGAAGGCTTACTCTGAAGTGTTCAATTTTGTAGAGGTTAACAGCACCTTCTACGAGTACCCCAGTCCGCGGCTTGTCGAAAGCTGGAGGCGAACGGTTCCTGCTGATTTCGTGTTTTCGGTGCGTTGCCATCAGGACCTCACTCACAGGATCGGGCTTAAGCCAGTGGATGCAGCGTTTGAGGTATTCTATAAGATGAAGGCTTACTGCGACGCCTTGGAGGCGCCCTATTTAGTGTTGGAAACTCCGGTTAGCCAAGTTTTGGATGCTAAAGGCGTTTCAGAGGCTCGCGACTTCTTTTCTTCAGTCTCACCTGGCAAGATTCAGTTTGTCTGGGAGTATCGGGCACCCTTCACGCCGCAGGTCGGCAGCCTAATGCAGGACTTTGGCATAGTGCAAAGCGTCGACCTATCCCTCAAAAAACCCACCGTACCCTCAGATGTAGCTTACTCGCGGCTCTTTGGCAAGGGCAAACACAACATCTACCAATTCACCGACGAAGAACTCCTCGAAATAGAGCAAAGAGCAGAGGAAACCCAAGCCAAAACCGTTGCCCTATCCTACCATGGACTAAGAATGAACACCGATGCCGCAAGGTTTCAAAGGCACTTGCAGACGGGCAAGTTTTTGCCTGTGACGGCCTATTTTGGGGTTGAGTCGGCGAAGGCGGTTTTAGCTGAAGACGCCGTATTTCCTTCGACTAAGGCTGAGTTGGTGGAGGACCAGGGCTGGAAAGTCATCGACTTAACCGCCGAGAAAAGAATCCACTTATCAGAGGTGCTTGGCAAAATTCCAGAAAGAACATATCTGCGGCTAACCGAAGTTGTAGAGGAGCTGAAGGCGGTTATTTGAGCAGCAGCAACATCTTGTTAGGCACTTGCGGCTGGAGCTACAAAGAATGGGAAGGCAACTTCTATGAGAAACGCAGCGGCCAGAGCAAACTCCGCGCATACTCAAGGATTTTTAAGACCGCTGAAATAGACTCCACTTTTTACCGTAACCCATCCAAGGGTACGGTTATGGGCTGGTTGAAGTATTCTCCAAGCGATTTCATCTTCACCGCCAAACTGCCCAAACTCATTACGCATGACAAAGCTTTGGGCTTAAGACGGGACGTTAAAGCTGACTTGGTTGAATTTTTGGAGTTGATGAGGCCTCTGCATGCTTGGAGGAAAACTTGGTTGTTTACTGATTCAGTTGCCCCCAAAGTACACCTACAACCCCGAGAACCTCGAATCGTTCTTCCAAATGCTGGATCCCACGTTTAGGTACGCAGTTGAGTTTCGCAACGTAACTTGGTTGATGCCTGAAACTCGAACTTTCAAGCTTCTTGAAGAGTACGGGGTAGCTTACACCAACGTTGATGAGCCATTGCTGCCGCCTGAAATGCACTTAACCGCCGATTTTGCATATTTCCGCTGGCATGGCCACGGAGAAAACATCTGGTTTGACTACCGCTACAGCAAAGACGAACTGGAGCCATGGGTCCCCAAAGTTGAGGAAGCGGCAGGCAAAGTTAAGAAAGTCTACGGGTACTTCAACAACCACTACCACGGATATGCCCCCGAGAATTGCCTGCAACTTATGGAACGGCTAGGGCTGCTTTCGCAGGAACAAAAGAAGGCAAAAGAAAAAAGCAAAGTTAAACAGTCGCAGCTGGGCGCATTTTTCAGTTAACAACCTTCTGGTAACACTTGGAAATAGCCAGCTCTTAGAAGAAGAAAAACGGTTAAAATTCCACGGGAAGGGCCGTTCTTCTTCTTTCAACTTTAAGCTAATTTACTTTTCGAATCTCACCTAATGGGTAGAAGAAGACGATTGCTGAATTGCCACTTCTTCTTTTTAGAAATAAACAAAACAAAATAGACCCATCATAAAACAAGCTCAGACAAGAAATCGAAATGTGTTCGCTTGTATCTCAGCAATTTTGCGACAACGCAAAAAATTGCACAGCACATATTAAGGTAATCGATTGTAATACCACAAGTTATGGCAAGAGAAATAGCAAATGCCGCTCAAAAGATCCGCCCAACGATTGGCATAGTGACTGCATTACCTGAGGAATTCGTTGCCGTAAAGGCAATGTTAGAAAACACCCAGATACATACAGCTGGAACCCGTAACCCTCGAACGTATGAAATAGGTGAAATCCCAGCATCTAATTCTGAAAAGCATTATGTAGCTTTGTGTATGGCTGGGATGGGAAATAATAATGCAGCTTCGAGCACTACTCTTTTAGTTGTGGACTTCCCAAACATTACCTCAATAATAATGGTTGGTATAGCAGGAGGAGCACCCAACCCAAATAAAGTCGAAGAACATGTTCGTCTTGGCGATGTCGTTGTTTCAGATAAGAATGGAGTCATCCAATATGACTTAGTTAAAGAAGAAGCCAATAATGTAACTTTTAGACATTCACCAAGACCACCGAGCGCCTATTTGTTGGCGTCAGTTAAAAGAATGGAAATAGCTGAGCTCGAAGGAAAGAATTATTGGTTTAGGTTCATTGAGGAAGGGTTACAGAAGCTTAAGATAAAAAAACCGCCTGAAGAAACTGATGTTCTTGTCAGTTCACTTGATTCTGAAAGCATTCTTAACCACCCAAGGGATCCTAAAAGAATAGAAAATCTTCCGAAGGTATTTGTCGGATGTATCGCATCAGCTAATACGCTGTTAAAGAACCCTATGAAAAGAGATTCCCTGAGAGATAAATTTGGAGTTAAAGCCTTTGAAATGGAGGGTTCTGGAACGGCCGATGCAACATGGAACCAAGATGTTGGATACTTAATTATTCGGGGAATTTGTGACTACTGCGATTCTAGAAAAAACGATGTTTGGCACAAGTATGCTGCAATCGTTGCGGCTGCTTATACAAGAGGATTATTGGAACAAACGCCAGCGCCAACGCTTAACGAGATAAGCAAAACTGATGAACCCGATCCAGAGTTGCATAGGCAAGTATCATACTTAAAAGTATTGCAAATCTGCAAAGAGCAAGTCCAAAGTCAAATACAATTTCTGAAAGGCAATTCAAGTGAACGAAGCAAGAAATACATCCCAGATTTGTATGTTGTCCGGTCTGAAATTGAGAAAGAATTTGAAGAATTTCTTGTGCAACAAGAAAAAAACGCCTGCGTAGTTGTCGGTGAAGCTGGAATTGGAAAAACTAACCTGTTATGCCATTTATCTGAAAAACTTGTGGAAAATAGACCAGCATTATTCATAAATAGCATGCATCTGAATGGTCCTCTTCAAGAATTTATGATGGACTTATTTGATCCTAAAGATTATTTGGATTTCTCTGATTTAATAGAAAAGCTTAATCAGATTTTGAATGAAAAAAACATCGACCTGATAGTTTTCATCGATGCAATAAATGAGGCACCCGACCCAAACAAAGTGAAATCTGACATATCTGAAATAGTTCAAAAAAGTGTTGGTAAGAGAGTTAAATTCTATATTAGTTGCAGAGATATGGATTGGGAATTTTTCCTAAGAAACAACGACTTGTTTATCGATAGATTATACTCTAAGAAAGGGCGTGTATTCATTAGGAATGATCTAATTTTTAATGAATTCAGCATAAAAGAATTCAATGAGGCTTGGGTGCGCTATAAGCAGATTTATCGATTGAAGGGGTCTTTAGAAAAAGAGCTAAAAGAAATATGTTTGCATCCACTAATGCTCACGATTCCTGGCTGAAGGTTTTGAAGGGCAAAATCTCCCTGAGGGATATTAGAAGAATTGAAATATTTGATCAGTATTGGCTCAGAAAACTTGAGCATACTGGAAAACAAGATAAAGCTACAGAGTATATGTTCAAGTTTGTCGCTGAACTTAAAAAGAACAGAAGGAACGAATTGCCAAAGAGTCAGATTATTAGCCTTTTAGGTGATACAACAGATGATTTGCAGACAGTTTTAAGCAAGGTGTTGAGCGAAAACCTTGTCACGTATCTAAACTGGTCGGGGGATCGAGTTGTAGGTTTTGCCTATGAAGCATTCTTTGAGTATGTGATGGCTAGGTGGATAATATTTGGCAAGGATTACAACTGGCTCAATACAAGCAATGAGCAAATAATTGAAGATCTGGATAAATTTGTTGAAGATGTCAAACAATTCAGAATTATGAAAGGCACAATTCAGTATCTTATTATGATGCTCGAAGGTAAAAAGTCCGATATCCACGTAAAAATGCTTATTCGACTAAATAAAAATCAAGATCCCGCCTGGGAAAGCTTTGTAATTAATGTCTCCCTTAAGTTGAAGGAACAGGAAAAAATTGTTGATGTGATCGGAAATCTTGTCGTACAAGGAAATTTCAAAACGTATGCTGCAAAAGCACTCGGAGAAATTGGCGGAAAAAATGCAACAGACTATTTAGTAAAAGCACTCCGAGACCCTGATTCGGATGTTTGGGAACAATCGATTGATTCTCTGTCGAAATCGGCAGCAAGAAAGCAATCCAATCTCTTGCCATAGCGCTAAGAGATATGAAAGATCTTTCTTTTCGTTACTATATAACAAGAGTTTTATCAAAAGTCAAGAATAGAGATATAACAAAAATAATAATAGATTTAGCTAAAGACGCAGATTCGTATACTAAGAAGTGCTCTATTGAAGACTGAGGTAAAATCGGCGGGAATGAGTCAATAAAGTTCTTTCTTATAGCTTTGGAAGACCATGACGAAGTAATCGTTTCTACTGCTGCAGAGGCTATCGGGAATATTTTATTTAAAGATGAAAAAATATGGAAAAGTTGGAACGAAAAAGCAACTGATTGCTTGATAAAAGCACTTGGTCATCCAAGCGATTGGGTAAAAAAAGAAGTCGCCGAAGCATTGGGTATCACCCAAAATAAAAAAGCGATAAAGCCGCTTTTATCTTTACTTTCTGAAAAAGACAGCCATCTCCGCAGTCGAGCTGCCGAAGCTTTGGGGCAGAATTGGCGGTCAGGACATTGCCGCACCTATTATCGAACTGCTAAATGAGGACAATGAAGAAATTAAAGAGGCACGCAGTCACGGCTTTGGGAATGATAGGTGGAGAAAAAGTGATGCCATCTTTGTTAGAATCTTTATTTAATGACAAAATAAAAAACAAAAGATGCATTTATGAAGCAATCGCTGGATTAGGAGTTGAAATAGCACTCCCAAAACTTGTCGAGCTTTTAAAAGAAAAATCATGCCTGAAAATTAATTATGTAATAACTGCAATCGGTGCACTCAAGTCAGAATTGGGTGTAAAACCCATTATTGATTATATGGCGAGTTACCCAGGCATATATAGCGAAGAAACTGTGAAAGTCAGAAACAATCAGTGGACCTTTAGCGTTAGACGCGCTATTTGGGCAATAAGAAGCGAAGATAAGAGTCTAAAAATATTGGCGATAAATGCTTTAGGTCGGATGAAAGCACACGCCATATTACCGACTCTTGTGGATTTTTTAAAAGATCAGGATGAAGATATAGTCGCCAATTCAATTATCGCAATAGGAAAAATAGGCGATTCCTCGATTATCGAAAATTTAGAAATATCTATGAAAACTGAACACATGAAAATTAGACGAGCGGTTGCTATTGCATTCGGAGACATAGGAGATAGGCGGGTAACACATCCGTTAATATTTCTACTAAATGACTCAGTGAAGGAAGTAAGAACGTCAGCAATTGATTCATTGGGTAAACTCAAAAGCGGTATTGCTGTAACACCTTTACTGAGAGTACTAACAAAAGAACAGGACTATGATGTTAGAATTGCCTTGGTGAGAGCCTTAGGCGAGATAGGTAATGCAGTCGTAGTCCCTAATTTGCTTGCAATATTGGACAACAGTGAGCAAGTGGTAATCGGGAAGAACTATCAAAATCAAGCGTTATTTGGAAATCCAACGCTGATTTGGAAAGAAACCATAACGGCTTTGGGAAAAATAGGTAGTTTTACTGCCTTAGAAAGATTGCTAAAATTATTCAGCGATTTTGTTCCACCGGCTACTGAAAAGTGGATTGAATCAGCCGATTGCCGATTAGAGTTAGTTCATACTTTAGGGATAATTGGTGACAGTAGTGTAGTTGATCCACTAACAGCGTTAATAAAGACGCCAATACCTACTTTTCACGGCTATTTTGCTGACTTCAGGAGTAGATATGAAAGTCGAGTAAGAATTGCTGCAAGGGAAGCGCTTATGAAAGTGACAGAACGTGAAGATCGAATTTAGCAAACTTAAATAAATTTGGATTTTGGTTCAAACTATAAGGACAAAGGGGCACCTAATCGTTCAACCAAACTATGATCCTTAGCAATCAGAATAATCAGTTTTTTTAGGACTTAACGTTGAGTCCGCTAAAGAACCATTTTCTCGCCGCTAATGTTTTAAGCAAATGTTTAGAAGACTTAGCGAGCTTTTCAATACATAAGTAATATTTTTTACTTATCTAATAAGCGCAAATCTTATAAGTTTAGAAGCTATAGTTTGATTGGTTGGAATTCACATGAAAAGTGAAATGGCAGAATGGATAGACCGCCGCTACGACATCCTATGGGAAGCCTTCGGCGACAAAACCTTCAGGTTCGAAGACGCAGCCAAGCTTCTAAAAGAAAAAAACAAAGACACTGAAGAGCAGGTACCCGTTTTCCTCTCTCAACTGCGAAAAGCAGGCTTCCTGTCCGCTGAATCCGATGCCCGAGATGCACGGCAAAAAATTTACCGTTTGCATAGCCGTGAAGCCAAGATTGTTGAAAAACTTGGACGCGGCGACATTGATGCTTTGCTCAAGCGAGCTGCGGATTTAATTCGGACTCGTGTGGATTACAAGTTTATCCTCATTCTGCTCTTCATGAAACGCATCAGCGATAAATGGGAAATGGAGTTTGAAGAAGCCTACAAAGAAGCCAAAGCCGACGGCCTAAGCGAAGAAGACGCAAGAGCTGAAGCCAAACGAGGCGAATACCACCTCTTCAACCTTCCCGAAGAATACCTCTGGGAAAACCTCCGCAAAAACGTCAGTGGACTAACCGAACAATTCTCCAAAGCACTCAAAGCCATAGCCGAGCAAAACCCAGAGCTCAAAGACATTGTAGACAGCGTTGATTTTATCCAGTTTGCAAGCAGCAGAGAAAACGCCGAAACTCTCCGGCAATTAGTGGAGCTGTTCAGTGAGAAAAAACTCAACCACGTCTCTGCCGACGTACTCGGCGATGCTTATGAATGGATTCTGCGGTATTTCGCCCCAAGCAAAGCTAAGGAAGGCGAGATATACACCCCCCGAGAAGTCATCAAACTACTCATTGAGATTCTGGATCCCAAGCCCATGGAGAGCGTCTATGACCCTGCCTGCGGTTCAGGCGGCATGCTAATCGAAGCCTTCAAGCACGTTGAATCCAAATGTGGGTTTGAGGAAGCTCAGAAGCTATTCTTGTTTGGGCAGGAAGTTAACCAGCGCACAATTGCCTTAGCGAAAATGAACATGTACATCCACGACATCCGAGACGCCCACTTAGAGTTTGGCGACACTTTTCTGTATCCCAAGTTCAAAGAAGGCGATGGAATAAAGCAGTTTGATGTAGTTTTAGCTAATCCCCCATGGAACCAGGACGGCTACGACGAAGAGGTCCTCAAGAAGGCTGAATTCTACAAAAAACGGTTCGAGCTCGGTTTTGTCCCCCGCCAAAGCGCAGACTGGGCATGGATAGAACACATGCTTGCATCCGCCAAAGACAACGGCAGCAGAGTCGGCATAGTCATAGACAACGGCTGCCTATTCCGAGGCGGCAAAGAAAAAACCATCCGAACCGCAGTCCTAAGCCAAAAACACGACCTAATCGAAACCGTCATACTCCTACCAGAAAAACTATTCTACAACACAGGCGCACCCGGAGCCATCATAATCTTCAACCAACACAAACCAACAGAACGCAAAGGCAAAGTCCTATTCATAAACGCATCCAAAGAAGCAGAACAACACCCAGAAGTACGAAAACTAAACAAACTCAGAGATGGCAACATAAAGAAAATCGCAGATGCCTATAGGAACTTTAGCGAAGAAAAAGGATTTTCACGAATTGTTCCCTTTGAAGAGATTGGAAGCAGAATGACAGCAACCTAAACGTAACGCTCTATGTCATGCAGGATGAGGAAAACGAAGGAATCAACATAGCCACAAGAATACGCAGAACTAAAAGAACTGGAAAAGCAAAGACAAGAATTAGGATACAAGTTGGAAAAATATGTTTCTGAAATAACAAAAGCAATGGGGGAAACAAATGGTGTTTTACAAGGAAAACGATTTCCAAGATTCACTGATAGGTAGATATCCAAAAGATTGGGACATTGTACGAGATAGAAGACAAATTTGATACCTCAAGTGGAGGACGCCTTCGGCGGTTCCATAAAAAAAAGAATATTATAAAAGGTAAAAATATTCCGGGTTAAGTCAGGTAATACAACGATATAAATGAATATTTGATACGAAGAAAAGATTACAGAGGTTGTTGAGAAATTCAGTGCAAAAGTCTTTCCAAAGGGAACACTTCTTGTGGCAATGTATGGACAAGGTCGGAAAAACGCGCAATCTTAGGTATAGACATGCCACATAATTAACCAAGCGGTTTGCAGATAATTCTTAAAGGAAAAAAATGTTGATGTAAGCCTATCTCAAGCATTCTTTGGACCAATGAGAAAACGTGTTTCCAAAGTGCAGGAGAGCTCAGCCAAACATTTCAGGAAATAATTAGAATGTTTAGATTTCCTTTCCTCGTTTCAATGAACAGCAACGAATCGCTGGGGTTTTGGGTGATGTTGATTCTGCCATTGAGTTAGCTGACCGCCTTATTGCGAAGACTGAGCGTCTCAAGAAAGGTTTGATGCAGCAGCTCCTAACACATGGAATAGGAAATACAGAATACCAAAGCACATCGATAGGAAAAATTCCAGTAAAATGGAATGAAATGGCACTTGGCGACGTATTCGAACAAAGAAACGAAATGTTCTAAACTACCAGAAACAACACTTACACATTTGTTGGGTTAGAACACGTTGCTTCTGGTGAAACAAAAGTACACACTTATGCTAAAGACGCATCTGTTAAAAGCTCTAAATTCAAGTTCTATTCTGGAGACCTATTCACGGAAAGCTCGATTACCTTACAAAGAGATTGGTTGATTTTAATGGGATTTGTCAACCGATTTGCTAGTGCTGAAAGTCAAAAAAGAGGTTTTAAAAGAATTTCTGGTATATGAATTATTTACGTCCAAAGGAGTTACTTGACCATGCTAATATCCTACAATTCCAGGAACAAAATCAGTCCAGAGGAGAGACTGTTCGTCGAAAGCAATTAGCGTATTCAAGTTCGAAGACTTGACCTAAAACAGTAGATTCGCAACAAAAGGGATTGCTGATCATTCTTTCTACTGTTGATAAGAAACTTGATGTTGAAAACAAAAGAAAAAGTAAAATTGGAGCGAATTAAGCGGGGTTTGATGGATTTGCTTCTTACGGGTAAAGTAAGGATTAGGGTGGATTGATGTAGTTATGCCTCTTTTTAATGAGAAGTCTTTGATTGAAGATTATTTTGTTGAGCAGTTGCAGGTGCGGAGTGGGAAGCGTTGGAGGTTTGTTGGTGCTGATGAGCTTGAGCGGGAAGCTAGTCGAGGAGCCGTTGCTGACTGCTGCGTTTATTCGTGCCCTGAAAAGCTTGAACAAGGACATTGGGATTGGCGATGATGAGGTAAAGCAGGTCCTAAACGAGCTGAAGCTTAGGGGCAGTGGCAGCGAAGACTCCAAGAAAATCCTCAACTACTTCAAAGATGGCGTTCCAATCAAGTTTGAGAAGGAACGAGTAGTCAAATACGTCAAACTCTTCGACTATGACAACGTTGGAAACAACGATTTTGTTGTCAGCCGCCAAATCACCCATCAAGCCGGAGACAAACAAATCCGCAACGACATAATCCTCTATATCAACGGCATCCCGCTTAGTAAACATCGAATGCAAGAATCCTGCTAGCCTAACGGAAACGTGGTATAATGCATTCATGCAAATTCTCGGTTACGAGAGGGATGTTCCAGAACTCTACAAGTACATCCAGATTGGCGTAGCATCAGATAACAAAGCCAAATATTTCCCAACCACGCCTTGGCAACAAGACGGCGAACCCAGATATTATGAATGGCGAGATGGCAGCAAAGACTCGATAGACTCAACCATCGAAATGCTGATGCCAGAAACACTTCTCAACATTATCCGAAACTACCTTTTCATACGCATAGAACGGGGAGCCACAACCAAAGTCATCACCCGATACATGCAGTACCGGGCAGCCGAACAAATCAGCAACCGAGTCCTAAACAACATCGAAGGCAAAAACCCAAAAAACAAAGGCTTAATTTGGCATTGGCAGGGCAGCGGCAAAACCTTAACCATGATTTTCGCCGCCAACAAACTCTACCGCCACCCAGAGCTGCAGAACCCAACGGTCTTTTTTGTTGTTGACCGCGAAGAACTCGAAACCCAACTCAGCGACGAATTCAACGCCCTCGACATAACCAAACCCGAAGTCGTAGACTCCATACATGCCCTAAGAAAAATCATCCAGCATGACGAATACCGGGGCAAACGAGGCATATTCATCACCCTCATCCACAAATTCCGCCCCGAAGAACTATCGGAACTCCAAAAAGAACTCGACAACCTAAGCAAAACCAGAGAAACAATCCAAACACGCAAGAACGTTATCCTCTTCATTGACGAAGCCCACCGCACCCAATACGGCACGCTTGCGGCTCAAATGAATGAAATCCTCAAAAACGCAGAGGCTTATGCCTTTACGGGTACCCCAGTAGCTAAACAGGGACACGACACTTATGGGCAATTTAGCTATCCGCCAGAAGAGAAGTACCTAGACAAGTATTTCATGACGGATAGCATTGAAGACGGCTTTACCCTAAAAATCGCTTATCAACCCCGCCTGGAAGAAGATGTCCACCTCAAAAAAGACATGCTGGAAGCCTTCCTCGAAGTAAACATTGAAGAAATACCTGAAAACCTGCAAGAAGTCGTTGAGGAAAAAGCAAAGCAGAAACTAAACATCGCCAAAGTGTACCTTGAAAACCCTGACCGCATCAAAAAAGTTGCCCAAGACATCGCCGCCCACTTCAAAGAGAACTTGGATGGCAGATTCAAAGCCATGGTTGTTGCCGTCAACCGCCTTTCATGTGTACGCTATAAACGGGAACTCGATAGGCTTCTGCCCAAAGGAATACTCAGAAGTCGTCATGACCTACAACCCGCTTAAAGACCAAAAAGAAATCCAAGATTACTTCAAGGAAACAATCCAACAGAACCATGGCAAGGAAATAGAGGACATCCGCAAGGAAACCGTAACCAAATTCAAAGAGGAACAAAACCCCAGAATCCTCATAGTAACCGACATGCTCCTCACAGGCTTTGACGCTCCAATTCTCCAAACGATGTATCTGGACAAGCCTCTGAAGGAACACCGGCTTCTGCAAGCCATAGCCAGAACCAACCGCCCCTTCAAAGACCTCAAAGAAGCAGGCCTAATCATCGACTACGTTGGCATCCTAAAAGAATTCACTCGGGCATTCGAAAACTACACCAAAGAAGACATCTCAGGCATACTCATCAACACAGACGACCTCGTCAAAGAATTCACCCAAAAACTGGATGAAACAACCGCACTCTTCGCAGACGTTCCCAAAGACCAATTCGACCGAGAAACGATGAACAAAGCCTTCCAAACCATAACCAGCGATGAAGAGAGCACCAAAAAATTCCAAGCAAACTACAAACGCCTAAGAAAACTCTTCGAACTGCTTGGGCCTCACCCGATAAAACTGGAAAAACTCAAAGACTACACCTGGCTAACCCAAGTCTACAACTTCTACCTCCATGAAACCCGACAAGACGTGGCCAAAGAAAATGCCCTCGCATACAAGTACTTCCAAAAAACCCTCAAGTACGTCTACAAATCAACCGAAGTCAAAGGAATAGATGAGCAATACCCAACTATCGAGTTTGACGCTGACTACCTCATAAACCTCCAAGAAAAACTCAAAACCAAAGAGGAAAGAGCCGCCAACATTCTCTTCACACTCAACCGCTTCGTCATCATAGACAAACAACGCAACCCAGTCTACGAAGGCTTAGCAGCCAAAGTAGAGCGCCTCCTTAATCTTTGGAAAGAAAAAACCAAGAAATTCGACAAAATCTACAACGAAGGCGCCGAAATCTTCCAGCAAATCCAAGCACGCCAAGCAAGACAAAAACAACTCCAATTCTCAAACCTACAATACGCCATCCTGCTGAACATGGAAAAAGCCATCCCAAACCACGGAGACCTAACCCAGGACACCCAAGAACTCGCCTCACTGCTGCAGCCTTACCTGTTCAAGGGTTGGCAATACCAACAAACCGCCAAAAAAGCAGTTGAACAAGAAACCCGAAGATACCTCAGAAGAAAATACGTAAGCCAAAACCACCTCACTCTGGCAGAGATGGATGCGCTGTATGAGAAAATAATTGATAATGTGAAGAGCTATGCCTGAAAACCCCGCAGTACACGGTAGAATACCGTAATGTGAAGCATCCAAGGTGCGAATTCAAAACGGGGTCTTTACTGATTGTTCTGCCGAAAAAGGGCTGGACGCCAGAGCAGGTGCTGGAGAAATATGGGGAATGGATAAAGCGCAAACAAGCAACCATAAACACAGCAATTCAGAAGTCAACGGAAACATCTATCAACAAAACGAGAACCGACAATGAACTGAGAATACTCGTTAGAAATTACGCTGCATCAGCCCAAAAAGACCTCAATACAAAAATCAACAAAATCTACTTCAGAGAAATGAAAACGAAATGGGCAAGCCACAGCCAAAACAATAACCTAACCATAAACACCCTTCTCAAATACCTCCCAGAAGACCTAATCAGCTACATAGTCTACCATGAGACAGCCCACAACCTCGAAAGAAAACACAACGAAAACTTTTGGGCACTCATAAAAAGAAAACATCCAGACTTTCAAGCCAAAGAAAAAAGTCTCTTAACCTACTGGTTCTTAATTCAAAAGCAAGTTGCAGCTTAAGTGGAAATTATGGCTAAAGCTTGTGCACTATGCAAAAAGGAAAAACCTCTCCAAATCAGCCATATTGTGCCAAGTTTTGTTGGAAAATGGTTGAAAGAGAGTTCGGCAACGGGCTTCATGCGTGAATTAAGAGCTCCTAATGAACGAATCCAAGACGTTTGGAAGATAACAGTTACTTTGCAGGGATTGTGAGCAGTTACTTTCAGGTTTTGAAACATACTTTGCCAAGGAAATATTCTATCCCTACGTTGAAGGAAAAAATAAGCCGTTAACTTACGACGACCGATTTCTCAAATTCGCAGTTTCACTGAGCTGGAGATTACTAGTACTCAACGATGACAATTTCAAAAAGAATTTTCCTCAACTCTTGCAATACAGCTACAAAAGCGGAAGAATCATGGAGAAACTATCTGCTTGGTTGCTCTGTAAACCCCGGTCCATATGAGCACCATCTTTTCTTTTTTGACCAAATTGCAGAGGGGCAAAATATGCCAACTGACTTCCAATGGTATACTCTAAGAGCAGTAGATTCAACCATAGTTGGCAACAATGAGAAAGCACTTGTGTACTCAAAATTGCCAAGTATGATGTTTGTTTCAGCAATTTGTCCCAACCAATTTAGAGGGATGGTCTAACACAAGAATTCTAGAAATCGGCCAAATACAGCAGCCCGGAGTAATCAATGACATCATGTTTTTTACAAGTTCTTGATAGATCGATATAATTGGATAAGAAATCAAAAACCTGTTTTAACTGAGCCAGAACCCAGAATGCTAAAAAGCATGCTTAGAAATCCAGATAAGGCCTTGGAATCAAAGTCCTTTGAAGTAATGCTGATTAGAAGCCAAGCGCGAAAGAGACAAAAAGAAAGCGAAGCTTCACCCTGCAGTTCAAAGTCTTATTGAAGTAGCAGAATCAATACATGACGACCAATCGTTACCTGAGAAGCTTAGAATGTACTTAAGATATGATGGCCATTTGCTGGCGGATACATTAGTAGAGCTAGAAGAAGCTGACGAACTCAGAATAGCTTCGTTAATGGAAGCAACAATACGTAAAGCAAAAATCAATGGTGAAGATTCCAAGTTTGTCTTTGAAGGAAAAGACCTGACAATAATCTTCATGGTTAACTTGTACCTTGAGCAAAAAGACCGCGGAGACCTTGTTTGTGAAGAGTTAATTGAAGGCCGAAAAAAAGAAAACCGAGGAGAGCGAAGACATTTTCTTGTTGTGTCTTGGAATCCATTCGAAGCCTCATTCCAATACATCTGCAAATGCTATGTCGACTATGAATTATTCCAGAAAGATTCGACAACCTTAGCACGAGTGTTAACGCATTTATCCCAAACTATGGGAAAAAATTAGATTCAGTGCATTAAAAAATCACTGGTGAATTGATGAGCAAATGTCCAAGATTTCAATCGAGTGCTAAACTCACGGGCAAAGAATAGGAGTACGGATTATTCCATGTCAAGCAGTATTCTTGTTCTGGGTGCGAAAAACGTTTATGGAATACTATAGAAACGGAAAATTAAGTCATACATACCTAAGACTAAAGAAGTAGCAAACGCTGGAAAAAGGAAAATATTTTTCCTTAAATCCCAAAAAAAGTTTTATTTGAAAGGTGAAGAAAAGGCAATAAAAAGTCTTTTTAACAAAAGCTCTTCTTAATTAGTAATTGTGAAATCAATGCGTTTGCGAATTACAAAAGTTGACGAATACCAATTCTTAACTTGCTTGAAGCATTCTCTTTGGGGAAGCAAATCTGCCAGATTTAAAGACTGGCAAGGAGACGATTACTTGGTATTCATAGTCGATAAGGCATTGGCTGGATATGCCGTGGTATCAGGCAAACCATTTCATTCAACAGATAAAGTTTGGGACAACGGGCTTTTTCCATATAGGATACCGATAAAATTTGCTCACGTATTGACCAAAGATAACCGGGTGCCAATTCTATGGTGAGGTTAGAGAAGTTCTCACCTCTGCATGGGGACCAAACTATGGATGGGGTATACTAACACAAAACATTATTGAGGGAAAACAAGCCGAAACTCTGGTTAAAATAATCTCTGGACAACCAAACAATATTACCCAAATTCAATCCGGGCTTGATTTACTTCTTGAAGAGCAAAACAAGCAAGAAAAAACCAAACAAAAAAACCCAAGAGAGCCAAAAAACCACCTACAAAAGAACCAACTAATACTACGGTAGAACCTCAAACCGACGAAGAAACCTCCCACCATTCTCAAGCGGAATATGCTCTTGTCAGGCTGGGAAAAGCAACTGGATGCTCAGTATATGTTGCATCTAACGATAGAGGAAAAACAGTTCAAGGAAAACTATTGGGCGAAGAATGTCTAAAAAATTTACCAAACTTTGGATTAAATGAAGAAGCAGTACGAAAAATAAGCCTAATAGATGTAATTTGGATACTCAGAAATTCGCCTATTTGCGCATTTGAGGTTGAAACAACTACTTCGATATTCTCAGGGCTTCTGCGAATGTCTGATTTGTTTCGGTTGTGCCATCACTAAAAATCAACTTGTACATTGTTGCTCCCAAGGAACGCGAAGACAAAGTACGCGCTGAAATAACAAGACCCACCTTCCAGAAAATCGGTCTTAAACGAATACTGTAAATTCATACCTCTTGAGGAACTAAGCAAGCTGCTTTCACGTGTGGAAGGACTTCAAGGACACATTCAACCAACAATAATTGACACAATAGCTAAAAGTTTTGATACCCAAGAGTTAATCTGAGGCAAAAGATGCGAATTCTGATTAAGGACCAAAAATCAAAAAATGGCTTATTGCTGATGCCATTAAGGCGAAAGCTGAATCTGAACTTCAAAAATTGCTAATCGAATCTCCTTCGCTGATAACGATCGACGAGATTCGTGATGGTGCTTCCCCACTCCTACTAGCTCTAGGTGAATTCGGCCTCCCTGGTTCAGGTGCAACTGACATCTTAGCTTTTAGTGCTCAGGGTGACATAGCGTTGATTGAATGCAAACTTGCTGCTAATCAAGAAATTAAACGGAAAGTAATTGGGCAAATTTTAGAGTATGCTGCTTACTTATGGCAAATGAGTTATAAAAAAGTCGACGAAAAAGCTAAAGAAATGAGAGGCAAACCATTAGCGGAATTAATGGCTGAATCTATAGTTGGTGAATGGGATGAAGAACTTTTTAGAACTAATGTTAGTAGGAACCTAGAAATTGGCTCATTTATTCTTGTTATTGTTGTTGATGAGATCAATGATGAGCTAAACCAAATTATTAGATTCATTAACGAATGCGGTGGTAAGTCGGCATTCTCTCTGCATGCTTTAGAAATGAATAGGTTTCAATCAAATGCTGTTGAAATTCTTGTCCCACATTTGCACGGAAACTCATCTAAAACAACAGTCAGCCAACGTATATCTTGGAACCAAGAAACCTTCCTTAAAGCTTTCACAGAACGAAATCGTCCTGATTTAGTTAACACAGCCAGAGATTTGTATAGTTGGAGCAAAGAAACCGGAGACAGAATTTGGTTTGGCCAGGGAAAAGAAATAGGTTCATTCACATTACATTTCTTGAAAGGTGGACGAACCATTGCACCATTTACTGTTTATACCGATGGCAGATTGGCCATAGATTTCGGTTATCTGCTTGGAGCGATATCTCAAGAAACTTTAGAGCAATTTCATAATAAGCTTACGCAAATACCTAATTTCAATGACATACCAAAAGTATTTGCCAACAAATATCCCAGCGTTAGAATTGAAGCTCTCAAAGATCCATCTAATTGCCAGAATTTCAAAGAAGTTATCCTTTGGCTAAAAGAGCAGCCTGTAATACCTCGTATTTAATTCTCTGTCGAGCTCACATAGCAATAGGGAAAGCGTCTGAGTGATGGATTCACCTGGAAACTTGACGACTATTTTTTTAATTTTGCATTTGGATATTTGGGAATTTTCTATATTGATTTCTGATTAGCATAATTTATATTATTTATTGAGATAACATTTGGCTATGTCTCATCGCTGTGTCGTTTGCCAAGAAGAAATAACTGACAAAGAAGAAAGTTACTCACTAAAATTTTACAATATGGCTCTGTGCAGAAAACATCAAGAAATTCAAAAACAAATTAAAGCGAAAGCCGAGACTGAACAAAAGACAAATGCTCCATCAGAGTCTGAAAGCAAATTGGAAAAGCAAAATTATTGCTGTGTTGTCTGCCAAGAGGAAATAACTCCTAAAGAAAATAGTTACTCTACAAATCTTTTCAATATGGCTCTTTGTCGGAAGCATCAAGAGATACAAAAACAAATTAAAGCAAAAGCAGATACAGAACAAAAACCAAACGTAGTTGCAACAGAATCTAAAACTACTTCAAATGATCGATTAAAAAAGCATCTGAAACAGAGTTCAAAAGACACAATTTCAGAAAAAGTTCAAGATAGCTTGATTCAATGGATAATTCAATGGGTAAATGCTAAACCAATTAACTTTGAATTGGAATCAAAGCATTTCTTTTTAGAAGGAATGAGGCTTGAAGAATTTTCAAGAGATGTTATTGGTAAAGCTAAAGACGAAATCTTAGTGGCAAATCCCTACGTCGATAGTTGCTACCTTATCAACAGCTTTGCAGGAAGCAAGAGAAAGACGAGTAAATGTTCAGAATTGTTACCAGAAGACCAACAAAGGACAAAGATGACATAACGAAATTAGAGTGTCACGCAGCACTTTGAGGAAAAAAGGCGTAACTATTCATTATATCAATACAATTCACTCAAAAATTATTTTGATGGATCGCAAAATGGCGATTTTATCTTCAATGAATTTGTACAGTGGTTCAGCAGGAGGAGGAGTGCTTGAAGCTGGAATTGTCTCCTTTGAAGGCAAGGTTGTAGACTCCACAACTAAGTACATTACTGATTTGTTGGAAAAAACAGAATCCCCCGACATAACATCATACAATAAATATTATGGACACCGCTGACTTTAGAAAAAATCACAGGGAGAAAAATACATATTAATTATTTACTAACATTATGGGTTGAACTTTAGTAAGTTAAGGTAATTGGTTGAACATGATTTGCTATTTCTTCTAAAAATTTCGATTTAGTATTGAAGCGAGTGTAGATGTATAGGTCTTCTTTTGCTCTTGTTAAAGCTACGTAGAATAGTCTGCGTTCTTCTTCAATTTTGTCTTGAATACCATTGTCACCTCTGGCAACTTCAAAGATTGAAGGGTCTTCGATTTCACTCGGAAATCCAAACTCGCCGCTAACAACGTTTAAAATAAAAACAACTCTTGCCTCAAGCCCTTTGCATTTATGCACAGTTAGTAGTCTCACTGCATTTGGAATTTTAGCGCTATCAATTGCAACAGGGATACCTCGTGCTTGAGCAGAATAGTTGAATGTTTCAACGATTTTAAACCACTTTGGCCTCCCAAAAACTTTCGTTCTAATAAAGCGGGTAAGGACAAGAATGTCATCTGGAGAATAGCCTTTGGCGAGATATTCACTGATTCGAGTTAAGCAGTCATCAACTGTTTGCCTGAAGTATTGCTTGTCATATCCTTCTTTATGAGTTGACTCGAACACAAGAAGCGGTTTTGCTTCTTTTCTTTTTGATAATGCTACTTTTTGAACTTGTTTTTCACCATTGACTTTTATCAACTGTGCACCTGTATCAACAATGGATTTGATACTTCTGTAATTCGTCCGAATCTGGCTTACCGCTGGATGAACAAAATACTCGTCAAATTTGACAAAGTAATCCAAATTTGAACCGGTAAACCCCATGATACTTTGCCAGTCATCGCCTACACAAAAGAGCTTACAATTTTGATTGCGATCAAGCAATTTTTTTAGAAGACCAAGCCTTTGAGCACTAATATCTTGATATTCATCGACCAATATGTGGTCATAAATATCCTGACAAAGTTCTGGATTATTTTCTAATTCAGCTGTAGCTTCATTTATCATGTCTTCAAAATCTATCTTTCCAAGTTTATCCAGTTGCGCCTCATATGCACTAAAAACATTAAGAGCCAATCTACCGAATGATAATTGCTTGGTGCTCCAACTATTTTTGTCCAATTTATTTGAAATATCATCAGGGTTCAATCCATAGGTTTTTGCGATAGTAATAAAATTCCCTATATCATCGATGGGTGTTTTCTGCGATTGCCATACGAGTTCCAGAACTTCTGCATAGGTCAGAGCCGTAAATGAAAGCGGTTTTTTTACAGATTTTCTCAATTTTATCCTCGCAGTAGCTCACAGAAAGCTTCAGGCTCCAAAGGATTAAACTCATAGGTATAAGTCTCAACGAGCAACTGTTGATTTTCGAGGAACCATTTCTTTTTCTTTTCCCTTATTTCATTGTACTCTTGGCTGGATTGGCTAAACCATTCAGGTACATTGCCATCTTTATCAATACCCCAATGCTCAATGAATAAATTAAATTGAGGAAGATAGAAGTCGGGTCTAAACCCATCAAGGTCAGGTTCGTATTTCACCTCAATTGGTTTACCATCAATTTTATAGCGTTAAGAGGTAATCCATTATTTCTTTTTCAGCTATACTATTTACTTTGATGCCGTTAATGGATGCGTATTTTTGCTCTTTTGCATAGGTAACTGTTTCCGCTTTCTCTACTTGAGTGACCTTTTCGTCGGAATCATTCACTGTTTTCATGTAACACATAAAAAGCTTAAAAAAATCAGGATTGACAGCAACTTGTTCTTCGATGTAACTTTTAACGATACTGTGTTTTTTATTTTCATTTACAATATCTGTTGATTCTATTCTCTGTCCCGAACGCTCGAGAATGTCTTTACCAAGTTTATGAAAGGTTGAAACATTTACTTTTTCAATGCCATAGCGTTGATGCAATCGATCCTCAATTTGCTCCATAGCTTTTCTCTGAAAAGCAATGGCGAGAATTCTATTGGGTTCAACCTGGTCAGGTTTTCTCTGAATTAAGTATGCAATTCGGGTTATGAGAACTTCAGTTTTGCCGGAACCAGCAGCTGCAACTACAAGATTGTACTTGTCATCAGTAACAATGGATGTTTGTTGTTCATCATCAAGAGAAATCGCGCCTTTGGACCACAGATACTTGTAGTCTATTTTTCTTTGTTCAACAAACTTGTCATTATAAGAGCTAACCAATTGGAAGCTGTTGTTCAGAGTTCTTCCATTTCAGCCAAAAAATCAGAATAAAGATTACCATCTTTTTTGCATTTTGCATATCTCTTGTTTTAATGCTTCTATTTTAGAGAGCAAAATCGCCTTCTTTGGATAGATTAGATAAGTTCGACTATCGGCGAGTTCATTCGTTAGCTTCTCTATTTCAGAAACTCCATTTATGATATGTTTGTGAGCTTCTGCAGTTGCCTCTTTGCTTTGTTTTCCGTTTCTTCTAATTTCGCTAAGGAAGGCTCTTATCTTTTTAAGGCACATTAATTGAGGGTCACTTAACGTTATCTTGATTGTCCTTCCAAGCTTAAAAGTAATGTGAACTTCAAATTCACAAAACTTTCTTGACTTTAAACAAAGCAGTGGAATTTATCATGGGTCATAACCTTATTCTTCTAAAGTGTATTTTATTCTTCAGTTATGTATGTAGATCTTTGGGAATAGAGTCTCAAGGATTTTTTGTGACGAATACGACTGTTATGGATTTGCAGAAAGAGTTCTTTTAACCCAAGGCACCGATTCAATCGCTGATCCCTCTGTAGGACACAAACTAAGTTATTACTCTCCCAAGTGGCAGTTAACATGAAGTTACTATTTTATTTGCATCAGAATCGATTGAACTGAACTATTCCTCGGTAGTTAGTGCTATTTCACTTATGTATTGAACATGAATTGAGTTAATTATCCCTGTCTTTCATATCGCTTCGCTGCGACGTCTCGTCGGCCACGATATCCTAACAGTTTACTTTTAAGATTTAACGTAGTTATTAGTAATACACAAAGCTTTAAAGCAAAAACACTGCATAGGCAATCAGGGATAACGCTATTGCCTTTAGAAGATTATTTAATGCCGAACGAGAACATCCGGTACCAAAGCGATTTTGACATTTCATACGCCGGTAAACCCTATACCGTCGTTCTTACTGATATTCGATTAATTTTGTATGCTCGTAAAGGCTTGATTTTCAAGAGTGATGATGTTGTAACCGAAGCTATCAGAGACGTTCAGGGAATCAAGTACAAGGAAACAGGCATGTTTATCAAAAGTTCATACCTTGAAATTTCAAGTGCGTCAAAGATGGTTTTGATGGGCAATCAGGCTTCAATTAAAACTCTATATCAGAGATTATTACCTTTCTTGTCTCCAGAACTGCGGCAACCTGCACAACAGGCACAAAGCATGTATATGCCTCCACCGCCTCCTGCATACGCAGTTGCCGCGTCCCAAACAACATACGCCTCTTCCAAGTTCTGTCCAGCTTGTGGAATCGAACAACCAAACAACAGCAAATTCTGCAACAATTGCGGCAAACCTTTGTGAGCTAACTCAACATGGAAAGGCAAACTTTTCAAGCGTGCAATTGTGACCTGACAAAGTTACACAAAAGTATGGAAACATACTTTGTCGGAAAATGCTATAGAGTAAATAATTTCTTTAAAGAAAATCTTTACTTAACTCAAGCTTACAAGAAACAATTAGGAAATAATGTTATTGTTTCTCAAATCCAAGGAACACCGGAAAATTTTGATATCTCAATAGGATACTCTCAAAAAATAAACAACATTAACACAATACAACCAATTGAAAGAATTCCCTTCAATGCAAAAGTCATTTTAGGTGAACCTTTGCTGGAAAAAAATTTTATGAACTATATTACTACCCAGGCTGAACTAAAAAGAAATACATTTGGAATGGGAATGTCCAATTCGACAGAGCCTTTTTTGGCGCCTGTTTGGAAAGAAAGAGAAATAATTAGAGAAATTGAAGTAGTCTATTGCAGATATTGTGGTTCAAAAAATAATGCAAGACAAACAAATTGTGTAAAATGCAACGCTTCACTTCACTAATTTCTTTCAGGTTTGTGTCGTTACGCTGAGGGAAAAATTTTGAAACATGCCAAACAGGGTTTAACCTGAGTTATAGTAAATCGTAAGACTTATTAGCACAATTTCAATAATACAACTGTTGACTTGAAAATGTCCACATATGCGCCTGCGGTTCCTCAACATCCAGTTCAACCTAATTTAGCTCGAAACATTGGAATTATAATCTTTGTTTTTATCGTTTGTTTGCTCGGTGGTCTCTATCTTTCCAATATTTCAGAAGGAGGTAACATTTTATCTTCTCCTCATAGCACAAACATAGTAAATGGAATGATTACTATAAACGCAGGCAGTTACAATTATTACGAGTTTACTTTACCACAAGGAGCCACAAACGTACAATTACAGGGAAATTTCTATGCTGCAGGTGGCTCAGGGAACGACATTGATGTAGTAGTTATGAACCCAACAAGTTTTATCAATTGGAAAAATGGCCATACAGTAAACTGCTATTATTCAAGTGGCCAACTAACAACCTCGACCTTTAACGTAAACCTGCCATCGGATGCCGGAACATATTACTTGGTTTATTCAAACACGTTTTCTCTTTTCAGCCAAAAAAATGTTAACACACAAGTCAATTTGAATTATTATTAGTTGATAGAACAAAAAATAGGATAACTAATTCAACTACAGGTGTTTTGATTGATCTTGGATCCGAAATAGAGAATTAGAAATACTGAGTTTGGAGTTATGGTATGCTGAAGTGGAGAGTAGTGAAGGTTCCTTGTCTGTAACTGTGGAGCCATATGCTGTACTCTCCTGAAGGTATAGTTGTGTTAAAATTTAGAGTTAATATTTTCTCTGACGCGGCTGGTAATCGGGCTGCAAATTGAAATGTCCAATATGGATAGCCGGGCCAATTTGCAGGGTTATCTGTGCTATTTTGAACCTCAACTTCTTTTCCTATAATTGAAGCTACGGTGTTTTGGTTGTTGTCTTTGACGTATGCGTTGTCAAACCGTATTTCTGCCATGTAGAATGATTTTGCTTTGAGTGAGAGAATGAGTGGATTTGTGGCAATTACTGAAACGTCAGATATAGCCATCCTTTCTGGCGGCGAACTCATTATGGGGTAGGTTGTCGCAAAAGATATTGAAAAAAGCAAGGTAACTACCAGTAATGGAATCAACGCAACCGTAAGTGCCGTAAATAGGGTTCTCTTTTTCTTTATTTGTTCGCCTTTCAATGCCTAATATTCCAACCGTCAAAAATCCTGTTCCAGCAATTAAAAAGCGGTACCCAGAATTTTCCAAAAAATGAAGCAGGTATTAGAGCTTCCATTGTTAAGATTTCAGCTGACAAAGTACGAGCTAAATAAAAAACCGTGAAGAAAAAAGTGAGCAAAGCAACGCCCAAAGCTGCAATGAACCCAAAAATCAGTGTATGGTGCTTCAACATTGGTTTCAACTGTATCCTATCATAGCTGATATAAGGTTTCTGAATCCTGGATTATCTGTATACTCGACTCCGACTGGCTGTTGATGAGTTGAGCGTTTTGGCCAAATAGGTAATCCATCCATGTAGTCATGCTTGCATCTGAAACTGCTGGGGTGTTAGTTTCGCCTGGAGACATGTCCATAACTGTACCCTGAAGCAACACTTTGTCAGCGGAAGTCACTGTTGTCATTGGAGCAGCAATTGTAGTTGCACAGTTTAACCCGAAAGCAGCTGAAGAGCTGAAGGAAAGAGCTATCGGTATGCTGTAAAATTCAGAGGATTTGAGTAACTGCTATTTTTGAGCTTTAGAAGAGATTTCTCCTGTAGGGTTTTTGCGAAATGTATTTCTTTTCCAAATTAGACTGAAACTTAAACCCTTGGAAGCGAAAACAGAAGTTGCACGTGTTTGTTGATGAATCGGGAGACCTTGGTTTTACAAAAAAAGCTACTAAATTCTTTGTTGTAGCTTACTTAGAGTGCGACTCTCCCCAACGAACAGGTATTGAAATTTCACGGGTGCTCAAGCAGCTTCATCAGAAAAGGCGATATTCACTTGCAAGAAATGAATTAAAGTTTTCACGCATGGACGACTACTGCCGAAAATATGTTCTTGGAAAGTTAGCTCAAGGTGACGTTAGCTTAGGTGTTATTATTATGGACAAAACTTGCGTAAATAACAATCTAAGGAAAGATCCTTCTCTTCTATACAATTGGTGTGTAGTTCACAATATAATGTTATCATTGCTACCTAACATTGCAGCTGGACAAAAAGTTCATATGGTTTTTGACAAAAGCCTTCCTAACTGGAGAATAAAAGAATTCAACGACTACCTAGAGAATAAAGCAAGTTATCTGCTGTTTTCTGAAAAGAAAACATCTTTTTCATCAGAAGGAATCTCCTCAGAGCATCTTTCGTCAGAGACTGAGCCTTGCCTCCAAGCGGCTGACGCTGTAGCGGGTGCTTATTTTCAAAAGTATGAACATAACAACGATGAATACGTCGAAATAATCGAGGATAAGGTTGGCGCATTCAAGTATTTGTGGAGAAAATAAATTTGCGATCCCTATCCTAGTACTCCCATCCCACAATTGCGGGCATCATTGCCTCGGATAGGCCTTACTCGCATAGAATAATACCTTGCCTCTTTATTTAAAACTTTGTGGCAACACACCGATTTGTAGTATTCCGCAGTTAGTTGGTTGTCCCATCGGTCATGGCTTTCCTGCTGAAGGAGTCTTGTCTTAAGTCAATGCCTAAGATTTTGGGAATAGATTTCCCTTTTCTATCATAGAATATGAGAATTGATGAATCTACTACCAGATAATTAGGCATCAAGGGCGCCAGCTTCATCTAGAAGGGAGACAAACTCATAGTAGGTTATTCCCAGTGTAGCGGCGGCTTGTCTAAAGGTCATCTTTCCCGCCCTCGCTTTAGCTGCAACTTTGTTAAACTTCTCTGTGCCATCATTCCCAAATCGGCCTTTGTAGAGTTCCGTCACTGTTTGTTCCTCGAAAGCTTCCATTAATTTTTCAGGTGAAACTTCAAGCTTGAAATCGCAAGCAAAATATACTTTTGTGTTACCTTTAGCTTCGCTCTCTACGGCGCTTGCTGCTTCAAGCTCTCGCAGGTACTTGTAAACGGTTGGTAGAGGGTAGCCTAAATGTTTGCCGATGCCTTCTGCGGTTTCGCCTCTATGTTTTGCTAGGTGCGCGATTATCTTTGCTTTGTTGGGATTTCCTATTGCTCGAAGGATTGAAACTGTTTTTTCAGACATAAAGGTCAGTTAATAAAATATATAATGACAACTATAAGCATTTTGGACGAAGAACAAAGACCAAACCATCGACGCTCTTAAAACAGAACTCACGGATATCATCGGGAAAATTAGGGCGGGGCAATTTGGAGCCAAAGAGAGTTGAGAATGCCACCACTGCGACTACAACTGCCTATGCGATGACAAAACATAAAAGTGAAAAGACATGACTGAAGAAAAAAATAGCAGAAAATGCAAGGTCTGTGGAAAGGAAATCAGCGCCCAGGACAGCGAAAGTTACGATGGTATGTGTTGGGAATGCTGGGATGACCAGTTAATTGAGGAATCTGACAGTATGTTTGATGAATTAATGTAGAGGTAGGTGTTGTTTTGTGGCCGTGTAGGAATTGTGGACACGATAATCCTGATGATGCGGTAGCCTGCGAGGTCTATGGTGCCTTAACGGATGAAATTGGTGACTCTGGCGATAACCAGGACTCTGAAGACCTCTTTTTCGACGACGAAGGCATCTAACTAAATAAGCAACTAATTATTCCTTACAAAACGACTATTTCTCTTTCAAACAGAAGTAGTAGTCCTATGGGCCTTAGCGCCGACTACTTCTAAGCGTTCTAAACTTTGGGAATTACCCTCGCGGTAAGAGGCAACGTTAGCGTTTAAACGACATACGATGCCCGATGTATCATTCTTATAATAATGGATTAACTGCTCTTTTCCTTTTCAGGCAAGCTTTCAATAACCTTCTTTAGGAAAGCTTTCAATTTTTCAATGAACTTGTAGAAATCCTTCTCATCGATTTCCTTTAACAGAAGTCCTTTCTCGTCACCCCAATTGAACGGCGTTGATAAGATAGTGGACTTCTTCTCTTCTAGGTTTTCGCGGTATCGTGCATATAGGTTAAGTGTGAACAAGGTCTTCTCTACTGCACAAGTAAAAATCGCTTCTAACGAAATGCCGAGTTCCTTATCAATTAAGTATACATCAAGGAAGTCTCGCACTTTTGTCCCTTGACGGGTAAGGATGGCTCGAATTTTCTCAGCTAAAATCTCTTTGGGGTCATATACATCGAAATTTATTTTTTGAGTGTATTCCACGTATTCTGGGAATAACAAAATAAGCTCCTTTTGGTTTCCCGAAATTAAACTTTTTAACTCAGCGCTCTTGAAGGGATAACAAAGTTTTTCAACAAAGTTCATTTGGACCTTCAGAAAGCTCTTGCGATTGAGCACTTCAGATTGGTACCAAACCTTAAAGGTACAGGTCTTATCTCCTCCGGTTAGCTCGACGTAGTTTCTATCATCTTTTAGACAGCTAAAGTCCAAACCACGGGCTTTAGCAATTTCTTTAAAGATTTCTCCGATGCTGTTGATAACTGATGAAAGATATCTTCTAACCTCTTTCTGAGATTTACCCTCAAAAACACTTTGGTTCTTCCATGTGAAATCGATATCTTCAGAAAATCGAAAGTAATCAAGGTAGCATTTAGCAAGGCAGGTGCCGCCTTTGAAAGCAAAATTATCATGGAAGAATTTATTTTTAGAAAGATCTGTAAGAATTTGGTGAAGGATAAGGTCTTTCTCTATCAAATCTGCTCTCTTGACGTTTTGTGTTCTAGCTACTTCATTTACGAAGTCTTTTCTCATCGAATCACTATGTCAGCTATTTCCCGGACGGTTTTTGGATAGTGGATTGAATACCTTATGGTTTTTTCGCTTGATATGTCCTTTGCCCATTCTGAAACGTTGAGGATTATCTTCTCTTTTGGGACTCCATTATATCGCCAGGTATAAATGAAATCCAAAATGGTTTTTTCGGGGTCTGAGTATCTGAGGTTGTCTTCGATTATGCCAAATGTTAGTAGTTTAGGTGCCAACTTGACGAATCTGTACTTGTATCCAGCAATGTTTATGGGCTTAGTTCGTAACAGCTTGTCGTTGACCACATAATCGACAGAAAAAGCCTCGTGTGTCATGTTGCTGAATTTTAGGGCTGTGTATAATCCGAAATACCATTTCTTGACACCTTTGAGTTCAAGACCTTTTGCAACAAGGTCTAGATTACTGTATTTGGACTTGCCAAACTTTACTTCATCTAAGGATTTGACATAGAATATGCCTTTGAAGATGCGTATTAAGTAGCCTCGGGAAACTAGGTGTCTTATTGTTATTTCGTAGTTTAGTCCCATTAATTTGCAGTAGAGTTTGAGTTCTTCTGATGTGATGAATTCTTTTTTGTCTATGCTAAGTTTTTTTAGCAGAAAACTGGATTTCACCATTTATACCACAACATCACATTTTTGTGATGTTATAATATAAACCACAAAGTCACACTTAAACCTTAACTAAACACACTATTTTCGATGATGAAGGAATCTAAGAACTATTGAAATGGAAAACTGTGTATTCATTCCATCCATCTTTGCCAAGTCGGCATATTTCTTCAAGGCGTAATTTGTAGTAATTATATGAATAATATGAATAACCCGCGGAAAAACCGTGGGAAGGATTATTACTTCTAAACAGCAATTACAGTTAACGTATAGAGTAAACAATATGTTCACACGCACACCTTTCATTTCTCAATGCGAAAGCATATGCCACTTATTTGTCGTTGCACAAACAAAAAACGATTTTTTGTCAATTGCTAAAAAAACTTGCTTCTCTGTAAGATATGAATGTGATGCAAACGTAAATTTACTTCATATCTACTTTAACCCACGAGACATAAAACAGGCTCATACAGCGTTCGGTTCTTCTAGAATAAGACTCAATTCAAACTTTAAAGTGAAGCTTCACACTGCTGGAGTAACGCTAACAAAATCACTCAAATAGACACCGTACTAAATGAAGGCTTTAAAAAAAAATCATAGTTATCGCAACTTACGCTCAACACGGCTAGCATAACCAATTAACAACCTCCAAAAAAAGAAAAAAAGGGTTAAGCTGAAGAAATCGGATAAATCGCCAACAATGCCAAAAGTGAGCTACCCCGGTTATCTAAGTTGAATTTTAGGCAGTAACAACTGTCACGGTAACTTCTTAGTCACCTTGGTTGCGTGGTATTGCTCAAGGATTTCCCATGTGGCGGTGGAAACTTTCAGGTTTGAACCATTAAAGTAATCGATGAATCTGATTTCGCTGCTTGGCTTAGCAACGCCTGTACTCTCTATCAAAAAGACTTTATGGTTATTGGTTAATGACTCGTATTCAAAAAGAAAACTGCAAGTAACCGTTTCAAGGCTAGTTTCTTCTTTAAGTTCTCTAATTGCAGCGTCTTTTCGACTTTCACCTTTTTCTGCTCCGCCGCCAGGCAAATAAAAAGTCCTACCGTTGTAGCTAACTACAAGTATTCCTTTTGGAGTATCTACAATAACGGTGCCTCTATGCCTTTTAAAATCCAGCATACCACTAACTTGACGCTATTTCTAATAAGCACTATGTTCCACAAAACTGTTTACTAATTAATCAGAGAATACAAAAACCAGAGCAGTTTTACCAGCCAGCAGGTTTCATAACCGCAAGCTTGGCAGTGAAGTTTATCATCGGTCATTAGCATGACCCCAAAGCTACACATACAAATTATTCTTCAGTTAAGGCATAAGATTTTTGAGAATGGAGTCTGTTGGGATTTGATATCGACGAATACGTCTGCGGCGTATTTGAAAAATCTTTTAAGCGCTTAAATTCAAATTAGGATAGCATGACTGATAATTCAGCTGTCGATAAACCGCTTGGAAGACGGTTCGTTTTTTCTTTGGCTCTGGCATTTTTTGGAACAAGCATGCTTGATGTGTTGTCAAGCCTATTCTTAGTTGATTTAGCTAAAACCTACTTTGGCTCATCAAATCTAGTCTATTTAGCAATTGTCAGCCAAATTGTCACTATTTCAAGTATAGCAGCTATAGTGTTCGGATTGTTGAATGGCTTTTTGAGTGTAAGAGTTAAGCACAGAACTCTTCTGCTTTTCGGAGCACTATGCATTGTCATAGGAGCAGTTGGATGCTTATGGGCGCCAAGCCTCCTGTTCTTGCAGATTTTTTATCCCTTCGACGGCATCGGAACCATAATCGTTGGATCGATGGCATTTGCATTAATCGGTGAATCTCTCCCGCTAGAAAAAAGAGCAATAACAATCGGAATAGTGACTTCTTCAGGGATTCTCTCCACAGCCATCGGATTTGCCATAGCCGGATATGGCGCAAGTATCGGAGGGTACCATTCTTATTTAGCCTGGTATGTACTGCCAATCTCAATAGTAGCCTTGTTTGCAGCATATTTTTTTGTACCAAAGAACCTACAACAAGGCACGATCACCAAGCAACCTTTTTCAGAAAGCTTCAAACAAGTATTCCTAAATAAATCCGCAACAGCCTGCTTAATCGGAAACATGTTTTTGGCAGCTGCGGGCATGTGGTCCTTCTTCGCAGCCACTTTTTGGAGAAAAAACTATTCTTTGCCAATTGAAATCGTCGCATGGATTACTGTGGCAGTAGTCTTGGTTTATGCCTTAGGCGGGTTCATGGGAGGCAGACTCGTCAACAGGTTTGGTCGGAAACGTTTCGTCGTCTATAATTGGTTTTTAAGAGGCGTATTGATTGCAGCCATCGTTTTTATGCCCAACGTCTATGCCGCACTGTTAATGTCGTTTGTAGCAACCCTAATCGGCGGGTTCGCAGTCACCGCAGGACACAGTTTGATAGTTGAACAGGCACCCAAATCTCGAGGAACCATGATGTCCATAAACGGCGTCTTTGCCTCGATAGGAGTATCCATAGGAACTGCATGCGGAGGATTAGCCCTCACTCAGGGTTTTCAAGCATTGGGTTTAACACTCGGAATTTTCGCAGTCATTTCAGCATTAATAATACTTTTCATAGCCAAAGACCCTTGCTTACCCTCTAAGAGTCCGGCTTCATAAATTGCATACTCTAAGTTTTTTGCGGAGGCGTCATTGTCACAATCAAATCCCTCGCAAATAATCCATCCGTGCCAGGTCCAGAATACTTCGAAGAGGGATGCATGAACGTCACAAAAGCATCAAACCAGTTTTGCTCCCTATCAATCTTCACACCAAACTGATTTAGCACCGTTACAGAACTGGATTTTACATTTCCCTGTCCTTCAAAAATGATGCAGCCAGGAGGAAGAACATGTTTCCACGGCTCAAGTTTTATGGGCACTGTCCAACCTGCAAAAAGGGTATTACCATAAACCCTAACCTGGAGCTTGTCTTTACCAACCAACTGATAATTCTTTTCAAAAGGCGTTCCCGCAAACATAGACTTTCTATGAAGAACCCCCTTCGGGTTGTCACCCAAACCACCCATAGGCACAAAAGAGTAGCCTTGAGGAGTATTCAACCAAAGATGAATTTCAAGTGCGTCTGCTTCGCCCAAAGAAGACCGCTTTTCAATATGATTAACATTTATGAGCATTCTGGGCAGGTTGAAATATTCTGGAGGATGAATTACTGCAGAGCCAGCACTCGCATACATAACGTTAACAGGATTGCTTCGGGTGATTCTATGTTTTTTGCCCGTTATGATTTTAGCCAGTATATCCTGTTCAGTAATTGATCCAGGCGGTTTAATGTCAAGAATCTTGAATTGAACACTGGTTCTTTTTTCTGCACTTAATTCTATCTCCCTCGGAAAAGGAAAGATATTGTACCCATAAGGTCCAGTTATCGACTCTAATGTTACATTAGAAGGCTCCTGAGCTTTCTCCCACATGTCCTCTAAGGTATTGAGCATTTTTCCAACGTAATCACCAGAATTCAAATAAAATAAGTGAGGCGCACCTTTCCTCTCATTTAACGAAAAATTTTGAGATTGAAAAAGATGTTTTCCATCGATTACCGTTACTCCAACATAATTCGCAGGAACATGCTTAACTGTACTAAATTTTGAAAACAATTCTACTATCGCCGAGTTTTCCCTCGCAATCGGCGCCAAAATTTTAATCAAAACCCCTCGATCAAAAAGACTCTTAAAGATATCTTGTTTCAAAGATAACTCGACAAACCCTTGAGATGAAGTAAGAATAATAACTTCGTGTACGGCTTGAGTTAACTTTTCCTCATACTCTTGTTCAATTTGTTTTTGATGTATGACACCCTTCTTTTCAATTAAAAATTCTCCTATAGATATCGCGACATTTTTTTCAATATCAACTGAATTACGCCAAAGCTCCTCGAAAATAGTTGTGAATGCGCCAATTATCGTCTTACAGTCAGTCCAAAGACAGACATCATTTTCCTCAACCTTGGTTTTTTCGGACAAAGGCTTAATGAAGAGCAAAATTTCTTCACCATCCCTAATAACCAATGTGGGAAAATTCTTCAAAGGCAAAAAAAGACTTCTCGCTTCAATGTTCACTTGTCCCTTAGAGATTTCTTTTACTAACCTCTTGATGACATCAACATTCTTGTCTTTAGCCTCAACTAAACATCTGAATTGAACAATAGATTCGAAAGGGTAATCTTGGGCAAGCTCAAAAATTCCAAAATCATCCGCCTGTGTTAGGCCAGCGACAGAAGCTATCGTGACCAACTCCTTTTTACTCTCTTGAATCATCTTCTGAAGTTTAGAAAAAATACGATTTTTGCCTTCAAAAACCATGAATTTCTCTGAGGAATCATCCGACATCCCAACAACAATAGATTGCCAATCATGCAGAATCTGATCCTTACTCTGTTGAATCCGTCTAACCTCTTCCAATTTTGCCTTCAAATACAAATCCAAGACTTTTTCAAACGGAATCGCACTAAACTGTGCAGGATGCTCCAAAGTTACACTAACCACACCCTTACTCTGCAAGTTTTTTAAAGAAGGGTAAAGCTGCTGCTTATTCATCTTCAAGGCAAGAGAAATATCACGCCCTCTTTTGAGACCCTTCTTTGAAAGAAAAACATAGACCTGAGCATCTATATCCGAGAATCCAAGCCCAGTTAATGTCTTAAAGACACGTTCCTCAGTCGTTTATTTTCACCTACCTCAAGTAGTGGTCAGTCGAACCTCAGACTGACTACAGTTTATGACACGAATAAGTTATTTAATTTACCTAAGGAGCCAAAGTAAATGAAAAGAAAATATCTCAGCTTAAGTATTCTGTTGTTATCAATCTTGGTTTTTTCGTTGGTAGCAACAGTTGGACAGACATTAGCCTCTACTAAAACCAATCATAAAAACAGCAATCTCATAATTAACGGTGGAACCGGAAGCTTGGTTTATCTCAATCTTCCGCCATCAACCCCAACCGCTGCAGTACCAAGTCATCCTTCTGACCTTCAACTTCGATGCTATCACTTCGACAATTCGCCAATGGGTCCATTTGATTCAATTATGGTATACCTATGGATCCCTCAAAGAAATAGTTACAATCTTGTTGCATTGATTACAGATGCCCCAAACGTTCAGCTCTTCCAGGATTTATGGTACAAGACTTTCATTTGGTATAACACAACTGGAATTGCTAGTCCTGCATTCCTTAACGTAATTCAAGTAACCGATAAAGACCTCCAAATATGGACAGAAAATGTAAACCAGGGACACGATGACAGAAAGGATTCAAACAATAACAATGCCAACTTTATTGTTAACTTTACAAAAACAGGTGGAGTAAAAATCAACCTTCCATTCAACCTTTGGACAACTTCACCCACTCAGGTCTACGGAGATTTGACTTTCACACTTCCGCCATTGACGCTGAAATTCCGCCCCATTGGAGACAGCTACACTGACTCAGGAACCAACGCCACATTACCCTCAGGATACGCGCGACAGCCAATTTCTGAAATGCGAACACCCGCATGGGTTGAAGAAACTGTCCCATTATGGCTTGGCGCTACGTCTCCCCTTGAAGTCTGTGGACACATTGACTATCACTTCAGCGAAGTCATAACTCCACCTATACCACAAGCATAGCACACAAAGCAAACCAACAATCTTCTTTTTTCTTTTTTTATCTAATACCAACGAGAGCGGGCATGATCTATCTTGGAAAGACTCGTTAAAGAACTCATAAGTTTAGGTTTAACCTCAGACGAAGCACATATCTATGTTTTTTTCGCACAAAACATTTTCGACAAGGAAAAAGTTTTAATCAAACTTGGAATTGGGGAAATAGAATTAACAGATAACGTTCTACGGTTAATGGAAAAAGGCTTCATTAGAATTAAGCTTAGAGATTTAAACAGTGTTTCAGTGGTGCCGTTGGATATTGTTATGGAAGGGTTAATCAAAGAAAAACTAAAAGTAGTCCAAAAAATCAAAGGCGAAATCAAAGAACACAAGTTTCCTTAATATTTGTCGATCCATGCACGCATAATCTTAAAGCAACCCCTAAAATTAATCGACATCTAATCAACTATTTTGTTTTACTAGCGACTGCTATTTCTTTTTGTATTTCTTCTTCAGATATCTTCAATGATTTTTTATCCATCACTTGGAAGATCTCAGCAAATTCTTTCTTTAGGATTGAGCGCTCAATTGTAAATAGCGCCCTTATACTCGTTTAAGCTACAATATTTTTGCCTTTTTTGGTGGAATAAAATTCAATGTGGTGCCTTTTAATTCATGACAATTATATCAAGCTAATTCTTGGTAAGCAAAAAGTCTGGGAAGTCAGGACTCAAAAATTGTTTAATGTTGGAGAAAGGATTGCGTTGGGAAACAATTAAACTAAGCTGATTGAAGGGGTTGCGACTGTTTCGGAAGTTAAGAGAGTGACTGTGGCAACGATGAAAAGGCATAATGATATGCATTTGGCAAACGATTTCATAACGAAGCGTTGGAACAATAGAAATTGCCTCTATGCTTTTGTTTTATCACAGGTTACTGGAAATGTCCTTAAAGAAATGTATCCACCTTCGCATGGTAATCATAAAGTTCGTTTAATTCAAAAGTCGCTCTTCCAAGAAAAAGTTTAACTCGAGTGACATCGTAAGAACTTTACATTAATTCGTCGAACATGCTATCGGATTTCTCATTTAGTCGGTTGCAAATTCATCAATTACCTCTTCAGTGGTTTTGTCAAAACTCAAAGTATCACGCCATTTTTGCTTGCGGAATAATAATTGAAGGGCAAAGCAAGTCGAAAACTCTAATGCAGAACGCAAGTATACCGAAGCTAAAAAATAATTAATTAAATTTAAAGCCCTTAGTATCTAATTCTTTCAGATAATTTTCCATTGAAAATGGACAATTAACTAAGTCTATAAATTGTTTCTTCTCAAGTTTTACTTGTATGGACATTCTATTTATTAGATAATCATCAACTTCACTACTTCCATGGCTCATTTTAGTTCTAATTGGTGTTTTTAACCCGTTAACACAAAAAATCAAAAAGGTATGGTCGCTTTCGGATTGACAGAATCCCTTTTTCTCTAAACCTCTGATAACATCTTTCACTTTAAGGACAGTCATTTATTCAGAGCGCCTTATTGTCTTACATAAGCCAAAATTTTACGTTTGAGTTCTTTAGCATCACTTGTTAATTTACTATCTTCTTCTTTACCATATTCATTCAATACGAACAAAATTTCATCTTTAAAGTCTTTGATACAATTCTCCAGGTCGACTGCCATAGTAATGATACCTAACTCTTCATTCTGACAAACAAAACCATTCTCGTTGTTAGTAACTCTAGCAAAAATAGATTGATTAAAGGAAAGTATCTTTTCTCCGATATCGATATGGTCTAATGCGATAAAGTAAACTGATGGTATTTTTTGAATAGAACTAAGTGATGCCACTACTGCATTTGAGGAAAATACCGAAAAAGTTGTCCCAGATGTAACATACACCCCTGAAGTAGCGGATACACCGACGGAAGATTGTTGAGTAAAGTTGATTGAACCTGCATTTATTTTTTGTAATTGTGGTAATTGGAATGTTGCAAATGAAGCATTATGTTTTCCACTCAAAAATTGATGCGTTGGTTGAGTTAATTGTATGGTATTACTCATGTATTTCAACTAAATTTAATGTTCCATTTTCTCGAATTGTTAGTTTCCATTTTGAGCCTACCTTGTAAGGAACGGTATTGGTTTTTACAAGCAATGACATTTCATTTATAGCTATTTGATTACCCATGAAGGTTCCCCTTGTTTCAGCGGGCATACGGCTAAGTATCTCAGGAGTGTTCTTAGTATAATATCCGAAAACTACTTGGTAAATGAAGTCACCCGAAACTATTTCCGTAAGTAATGTGACGCTCGTAACACAGAGTATCTTTTCTATAGTATTAGGCATAACTAAACACTTTACAGTTATTTTATTAGACCAAAGTAACATAAATAGGTTATACCTTAAGGAGAATACTTCCACCATAACAGACGAAAGTTTATATGAATCCCCAAACTACCGCGGACTTTACAGAACCAAATAACACAGGGCTTTTATAATCATCGTAGAGATTGTATGGCATGGGTTTTTGGAGTTGTTTGGATCGCCACCTATGCCTACCCCTTACCCCTTTCACAACACACAATTTTGGGAATAGAGTCTATAGGGATTTGATATCGACGAATATGTCTGTTACGCATTTGTTTAGCAAGTGTTCTTTTAAGCCAAGGCACCGATGTAGTAGCCGTATTGCGCCTTTCCATTCATCGACTGTTTTTGGCTCATCCATGTCGGTGTCATTAAGTAAACATTAACTAGCCAAGTTCCTCATACCCGTTTTCCTTAAGAAAGTTAATGTGGGCTAATCGGTTTGCGTATTGGTAGAAGGGTTTGGTCCAGTCGTAGCTTTCTTTTACTCCGAAGTGTTTCTTTGTTTTATTGAGGCTTTTGTTGATTTTTTCGATTGATGTTGGGTTGCTTGCTTTGAGGTCTGAGATAAGCTCTGTTATGTGACTTTTAGCTTCAACTAGGAACAGTTTGCCTGAGCTACTTTTAGCTAATGCATCCCAACGGGGACCACTTGCTGGCCAGAAATCCGCGAGCTTAGACTTCAGTTGTTGAATTTCAAGAGCATAAAGAAAATCTTCGTCTTTATACTCAATATAATGATCGATTGCAAGGGGCTAGTGCCACTGTATTTCCTCATCTGTAGGTAGCGATAGGATTGTTTTGATTTGATTTTTTAGAACGTCTGTTTTTTGGTTGACCAGGAATTGAATCCATTTTTGACTGCCCTTAGTTGCCATTGAAGCATACCTCCTTATGAGAATTCAGTTTGAATCTAATCTTTGCTGATATACCACATGAAACCATCTATGGTAGTCAGATCTTTCTTAAATTCGGCTGCAAGTTTAGTTAATGCTGCATTTATTGCCATGTAGTTCCACTCCAGCGTTACCCGTAATTGGTGGCATTTGCCCAATTTTCTTTAACGCATCCTCGCTTCTACTATTCCATACGCCGTATAAGTCAGGTTTGAAAGTGTGTAGTAATCCTGTTAGTATGTTTTTTCCTACTCCTTGGCAGTGGTGAATTCCTTGCAGCCCTTCTTTGACACTCGTTTCGATGCTGATGGATTCATCCTGTAAGTAAACTATCAAATCCCTTAGTTGTTCTGGCTCTGATAATGCCTCTAATCCGCTTCGGTAAAGAGTTGACCAGGATTGGTTGAATCTAAAATGGAGAAAATCGCTGAAATCCTTTTTCCACTGCTCGCCTTCTTTCAATCTTTCTGGGGCAAACTTTTCACGGTATTTCGCGTAAGCCCTTTTGCGGGCAAATAGTCATAAACGTTGCTGAAGGATAATCCTTCAACTTTGATTTCTTCTAGATTATTGTAGTCTTCAAAGAGAATCTTGTAATCTAATTTGGGGGAAGACATTGCGACTCAACTCTGAATAAGTGGTATTGTTGTAAATTGCTTATATAATTACTCAAGCGCTCTCACGACAATTTTCGACCCTACCGCTATCTCCTCTATCATCAGGAAAGTTGAATCTAAAAAGAGCTGGGAATACAACCACTGCAACCAGAGCTGCATGTGCTGTTTAGGGTAGTGTAAAGAGAATCAGAGTTTTTTTAAGAGTTGATAAATAGGTTTTGTAATCTTTGGGTTAATGGTGGAGGATTAACTTTAATTCAATTTGTGTATATTCTACTCAGACTATAGCTATACTGAGTTTGGAGTTATGGTATGCTGAAGTGGAGAGTAGTGAAGGTTTCTTGTCTGTAACTGTGGAGCCATATACTGTATTCTCCTGAAGGTATAGTTGTGTTAAATTCTAGAGTTAATATTTTCTCTGACGCGGCTGGTAATCTGGCTGCATATTGAAATGTCCAGTATGGATAGCCGGGCCAGTTTGCTGGGTTATTTGTGCTATTTTGAACCTCAACTTCTTTTCCTATAATTGATGCTACGGTGTTTTGGTTGTTGTCTTTGATGTATGCGTTGTCAAACCGTATTTCTGCCATGTAGAATGATTTTGCTTTGAGTGAGAGAATGAGTGGATTTGTGGCAATTACTGAAACGTCGGTTATAGCCATTCTTTCTGGCGGCGAGCTCATTATGGGGTAGGTTGTCGCAAAAGATATAGAAAAAAGCAAGGTAACTACTAACAATGGAATCAACGCAACTGTAAGTGCCGCAAATAGGGTTCTTTTTTTCTTTATTTTTCGCCTTTCAATGCCTAATATTCCAACCGTCAAAAATCCTGTTCCAGCGATTAAAAAGAGGACCCAGATTTTCAGAAAAATGAAGCAGGTATTAGAGCTTCAATTGTTAAGATTTCAGCTGACAAAGTACGAGCTAAATAAAAAACCGTGAAGAAAAAAGTGAGTAAAGCAATGCCCAAAGCTGTAAGGAATCCAAAAATCAGCGTGTATGGCTTCAACATTGGTTTCAACTGTATCCTATCATAGCTGATATAAGGTTTCTGAATCCTGGATTATCTGTATACTCGACTCCGACTATTCCTATATGATATTTTTTCTAAGCTATGCCGAACCGTGTCTACGTAGATTAGAATCTTTTTTCCGTTTCCCTGCGGCACGTGAAATAGATGGTTGGATTACAATTTAATATACTGTGAAATGGCGCTATAGCGTTTTTCTAAAATTTAACTTTTTAAAAAAAAAGAGACCGAAAGAAGCTACAATTAAGAAGTAATCTTAATTTAACAAAATATATAAAAAAAGGAAATTTTGGATTTGAATTTTTCTATAGTCCAAATAACCCTGTAGCTTTGACGCTTATTAACCTGCCAAAGTTTTTATTGAAACCACGCCTTTTCAAGTCAAAAACCTACCAAACAAGGCAAAACATCATCCAAAACAAGTCAAAACACGCCAAAAAACGACAAAATATGGAACCGAAAAAACCCCAAAAACAACCGCTTAACCAAAAACCACCCCAAACTAACCAATTCCAACACCCCAAAACCCCATTTACAACAGACACATTCATCATAAATTGGAACTTTCCGCCAAATTTTACCAAACAAAACATAACATTTCACACATCAAACCACACTTTTTGTCGCACACCCTTAGTAGTCTTAAAAAGAGATTGCGTGAACAAGTTTAAGAGGAATCTTAATGGTTGATTACGTTAAACTACTTACTTCGCTTATTATAATATCGGTAACTAAAAATTTCGATTTGGTATTGAAGCGAGTGTAAGTGTGTAGACTTATCCTGTACCACCTATCTGCCGAAGATCTTATCCTTTTCTTCGGGCTCCACAGTTTGGGCAGAATACGGATGTTTGAGGCATTAATCCGCCACAGTAAGAGCAAGGAATCAAAACAACTTCCCTTGTAACTTCCTTCATAATCGCTGGAGAGGTTAGACTTGTCTGGGGTTTTGCGATTTGCACTTCGTATTCTTGGGTTTGAATATTTGGGCGTCCATTTGACTCGATGATTGCAAGTAACATCCATTTGACGTTATGATCGATACTGTAGAGTGTCTCTTGGGCAGCGAATGATGTGTCAATTGCGTAGTTGTACGAGCCAGTGAAGCCTTGAGGTATGGTTGAGGCGCCAAATATTTTGCAGCAAGCAGTGTATACTTCTGCTTTGTCCCAGTATTCGTTTTGTTGGGTTCCGTATTGGCTGCTCCAGGTTTTGGTTTTTTTTATGCACTCGTTGCAGCTCAAATGCACTGTTACTTGGTTGGCTACGAATTCTTCATCTGAGGTTACTTTTATTTTTCCTTTAACTTGTTCCCCAAGCAGAACCTGCGATTTGTCAGCGTACAATTCAATTTTTGCTTTGGGCGGAGTTGCCCAGGGTGGACTTAGAATGTTTGAGAGCCAATTTGGACACATAAGCATCGCGCTTCTTTGGTATTATTGACTTAGGGCTTATCTTAAAAGACTTATGAATCAACAATTCCAAACTCCACTCAAACAAAGAAAACCATCTATGAAACTATGCGTATTCTTCTTTTAGTGACGATCACAAGTTGTTTTTGTACGTTTTTTAGGTTTAGCTTTAATTGGGCCTTATCAAGGGCTTGAATGATGCTTTGGGTCGTTCCCTCTTTGGTGTTGACGAGTATAACTGCAAGGTTGCGTTTGTAAAGGGTATGGTACATCTTGGCAAAGTCGACGTCTTGTGTCAGAACCGCCATGTTGTTTTGCATTGCGAATTCCGCTATCTTCTTGTCATTTGCTCCTCGGAGGTTGGCATCCGCTAATGTTACTATTTCAAAGCCTTTCTGCTTGAGCCAATCCATAACGCGTTTTGGTATATTTTGGTCAATGAGAATTTTTGCCAAAACGCTTTCCTCGGCTCTTAAACAGGAATAACTTCTTCGCGACCAAGGCATTCGGAGGCATATAAGAGGGCAGCTTTAATGTCTTCTTTTTTCAAGTCCGGGTAGTCATTTAGTATTTCGGTTTCTGTTGCCCCATTTGCCAAAAGTTGAACAATCAGTTGCACTGTAATGCGGGTACCCTTAATGACTGGTTTACCAACCATAACGTTTGGGTCTATGGTTATTCTATCCATCGGCTCCATTCAAATCACCAATTTTACATCCAGCAACTTGTGGATATTTGTCTGCTCCTGGTATATGAGCATATGCACATTGCAGACCACTAAAATTAAATCAATCCTTAACCAATTAAACCAAAAGAAGGCTTCATCAAAATGCCCCCAAAGAAGCTGCCTAAAAGTGTAGTTCACCGCATGGCGAAGGGTTACAGAGAATTTGCAGATGAAGATCTGAAGATAGCTAAGGATTTTGAACAGGTCGAAAACGAACTGGATGAAGAATGCGATGCATAGATAACAAGCAATCTAACCAGAAAAGACTTTCCAACCAACGTTTTTATTAATGCAAAAGAAACAGGGCTCACCTCCGACTCCGTTGTTCTCCTCAACCAAATAAGGACGGTGGACAAAACTCGATTACAAAAGAAAATAGGGTCAGTACCTAAACTCAAAATGATAGAAGTTGATGAAGCTCTAAAAATCAGCTTAAACCTCTGACATCTTGCTTAATTGATTGTTTTTCGAGTTGTCGCTATTTCTTTTTGGAGGGAATGAGGCTTGAAGAATTTACAAGGGATGTTATTGGTAGAACCAAAGACGAAATCCTGGTGGCTAATCCTTACGTTGATAGTTGTTACCTTACGACTGCTTTGCAGGAGGCAAGAGAGAGGCGGGTGAATGTTCGAATTGTTACCAGAAGACCGACAAAAGAGAAAAGCGACATTACAAAATTGGAATGTCATGCAACTTTGAGGAAAAAAGGAGTCACCATTCATTACATTAATACTATCCACTCGAAAATTATTTTAGTGGATCGCAAAATGGCGATTTTGTCTTCAATGAATTTGTATAGTGGTTCAGCAGGGGAGGCGTGCTTGAAGCTGGAATTGTCTCCTTTGAAAGCAAGGTTGTTGAAGCTATGACAAAATACATTACTGATTTGCTAGAAAAAACAGAATTCCCAGGCATAACCTACTACAATAAATATTATGAACACCGCTGATTTAAGAAAACAATCCCACTACACTTTTTCGTTGCTTTTTTTGTCATAGCTGGGTTTCCCCTATTCGATTTTTCCCAATACTGCCAATACAGTTGGCTTTTCCACCTAAACCTTTCTCAAGTTCGGATGCGACCGTTAGGCTAATTAATTCAAAAGACCGATAAAGAACTATGAGAAAGGAGGAAATAACAATAAATTATAAAGAAAGACAGGAAATAATTGCTAAATCCCCCATATCTCTTGGATACCTAAAAAATTTCAATATAGGCGCAGGAACACTGCAGCTGATTAATGGCATTGCAATTCTGGCTTTGACCTTTCTTTTGACTTGGCCTAAAGGAACCGACATCTACACATTCTACCTCACATTCGCACATGTTAGCCCAACTAATCCGGCGATTTTCGCTGTGCCAAACCCCCAAGTTCTCTTCACCGTAACTCATCTAGGGTTGCTGCTTGCCGCTTTCCCACTGATCTCAGCATTCGCACATTTCATTATTGCTTTCCCGAAAAACAAAGCCTACAACGAAAACCTCAAAAAAGGAATGAACCCCTACCGATGGTATGAATACGCCCTCTCAAGCTCGATAATGATCTGGATAATTGCAACTTTTGTTGGAATCTGGGACTTCTGGTCACTAGCAATGATGTTTGTTTTAAACGCCATGATGATAATGTTTGGTTATCTCATGGAGTTGGTGAATCAGAAAACGGAGAAAACCAACTGGTCATCGTTTATTTTAGGATGCATATCCGGCGGTTTTCCCTGGGTGGTCCTGTTTGCCTACTTCGGAGGCGCTGTAGCCTCAAGTGCAGGCAATGTTCCAAACTTCGTTTATGTTATCTTCGTTGTATATCTGGCGCTGTTCATGAGCTTTGCAGTCAACCAAGTTCTGCAATACAAGGCTGTAGGTAAATGGAGAGACTATCTTTATGGCGAAAGAACCTACATTGTCCTAAGTTTCATAGCGAAAACATTTCTAGTTTGGTTAGTGTTTATAGGGCTATTCAAACCCTTCTAACTCCATCCTTTTTTTTAATACATTTTTTAAGCTTTGAAAAAACAAAAACAATTAAAAACCGATCTATAAAAATGTGGTGAAGGTATGGTTGAAACAATAAAATATGAAATCATACATGAAATAGACAAAGTAGAGATACGCAAGTACCCCAAAATTATCGTAGCCAAAGTCGAAGACCCCTCATACGGGTTCAACCTGCTATACAGGTTCATTACCGGAGAGAATAGGCAAAAAGTCAAAGTGAAAATGACAACTCCAGTTGTCTCTCAAGAAATCCAAATGACATCACCCGTCCTTTCAGAAACAGGAACAATGGCATTTGTCATGCCAAAAGAATTCACCCTTGAAACCACCCCCGAACCCTTAGATTCACGAGTAAAAATTATTGAAATCCCAGAAAGACTCATCGCCGCATTATGTTTTTCTGGTGGATGGTCAGAATCTCATTTTGAAAAAGAAACACAAGAACTACTAAACGAGATATCTAAAGAAAAAATCAAAACAAAAGGAAACGTATTCACAATGCTCTATAATCCACCATTTATCCCAGGATTCTTACGAAGAAATGAAGTTGCAATCGAAGTGGAATTCACTAATAGTAAAACAGAAAATCTGTGACGTAGTCTCTAAGTATATTGCGCCGTTTTTTCCATCGGCAAGCGATTCCTGAGTCCTTATTTGTAAGGTCTGAGTTATAAGCTTTTTCAGACTTTTTCAAGCGCCACAATACTGACAACAATTGACGATTTGGCTATTGTTGAACACGAGCACTTCAGTTGAGGCTTAAGATTTTTGGATAGAGTTTAGGGATTTGACATCGACGAATACGTCTGTTACGGATTTGTTTTGACAAAAGGCAACGTCCGCGTTTAAAAGGCACACGGCACCTGACAATATCTTCTTAAACAAACCAGTAGTAAGCTTTCGGTGGGTTATCAGAATAACGAATACATCTGTCCGGTTGGCGAAACGGGTCACTTACTCGAAAGAGAAGTTGCTGCTGATGTTGCTGCAATTGCATTTGCACATCGACTGTTGCATCTTTCCAAGTTAACAAAAATTATGCAGCCCAAAACGCTTAAGTTAACCCAAATTCTTTTTTGGTACAGCTCTTAACAAAATATTTTGGAACTTTGTGCAAAACATTTATTGTTTACTTTTTTCTAAATCTATGTGAGGTATTTTAATAAAAGCTGATAAATCACTAGATTGCTTAGGTTTGTTCTGTCCCGAACCGGTCTTCAACACCAGATTGCAATTGGATGAAATGAAGGTTGGCGAAACTCTAGAAGTCACAGCCGATGATCCAGCAGCAAAATCTGACATCGAAAACCTCGCTAAAAACTTAGGCGACCAAGTCCTAGAAAGCAAACAGGAAAACGGCGTAACTCGAATAATAATTAAAAAGTTAAAGTAGTCAAACGAAGGTACCTTATTTTGGAAACTGATAGTTCAAGAAGAATTTACATGGATTATTCAGCTGGAAAACCAGTTGACCCACGTGTAACTGATGCTATGTTGCCTTTCTTTAATTCAAGCTTTGGGAATCCCTCCTCAGTGCATACTTTGGGACAGGAAGCCAAAGGGGCATTACAAAATAGCAGAGAAGTTGTCGCGAAATTAATCAACTCAGAAACGCCAGAAGCCATAGTTTTCACTTCCGGCGCCACAGAAAGCAACAATTTAGCCATTAGAGGCACCGCTGGCCGAAACAAAAGCCGCGGAAACAAAATCTTAACCTCAAGCGTAGAGCACATGTCAATTGTCAACCCCTGTAAGTTAATGATTCGAAATGGATTTCAAGTCATATTCCTGCCCGTTGACAAGTTTGGGGTTTTGGATTTAGAAAAGCTAGAATCTGAGTTAGATGATCAAACTGTGCTTGTTTCAATCGTTTATGCAAACCCCGAAATAGGAACCATTGAGCCGATTAAAGAAATCAGCAAAATTGTACATGCAAAAAAGGCTTTTCTTCACATTGACGCTACTGCAGCTTGTGGTCAAGTCCCAATTGATGTCCAAGATGAAAATATTGACCTGCTGACTATGTCAAGCAACGACATGTATGGACCAAAAGGCGTAGGAGCACTCTACATCAAACCCGGCACCACCATAGAACCCGTAAATCAAGGCGGAGGCCAAGAACGCGGATTACGGTCTGGAACCGAAAACGTACCAGGCATCGTTGGGTTTGCTAAAGCTGCCGAAATCGCCAAAAACGAAATGACCAACGAAAGCCAAAGACTAACTTTGCTACGAAACAACCTAATTAAAGGTCTAATCGAACCCATACCCTATTCATACCTAAACGGACATCCAACCCAAAGGTTACCCAACAACGTATCAGTTAGATACAGCTTCATCGAAGGCGAATCAATACTTTTAAGCTTAGACATTATGGGTGTGTACGCTTCATCAGGATCAGCTTGTGCCGCAAAAACACTACAACCCTCACACGTTCTACTTGCTTTAGGCCTACAACCTGAAGATGCACATGGCTCCTTGATGGCGACTTTGGGAAAAGAAAACACACAAGAAGACGTGGACAAATTAACAAGTATAATGCCTGATATTGTTAAGAGACTAAGAGATATGTCTCCTCTAACTCCTAAGGAGCTGAAATAGCATGTATTCTGAAAAAGTGATGCAACATTTTAAAAAACCACAAAACATGGGAGAAATCCCAAATGCCGACGGAGTGGGTTCAGTCGGAAACCCCACCTGCGGAGACCTAATGACGATGTACATAAAAGTTAAAGACAACCGCATTGAAGACGTCAAATTCAAAACCTACGGATGCGGAGCAGCCATCGCCACAAGCAGCATGACAACAGAACTCGCAAAAGGAAAAACAATCGACGAAGCAATGAACATAAGTCGCGCAAGCGTCGCCGAATCACTCGGAGGCCTCCCACCAGTAAAAATGCACTGCTCAAACCTAGCAGCAGACGCACTCCACGCCGCCATCGAAGACTACCAAAAAAAACAGAAAACAAAAGAGGTGGAAAAATGAAAAAAGAAACCACCAAATGTAATTGTTGCGGCACTGAAACCACAAGCGAACCTTGCCAACTTGCAGCTTACACCACCGAAATAGACGGAAAAAAAGTTAGTTTTTGCTGCCAAAATTGTGCACCACAAGAAAAGAAGGTGATAAAAAAATGAGTCAAACCAAAAAATTAGCATTAGTTGTTCAAAGCGGCACAATCGATAAACTCTATTGCGCTTTCATTTTGGCATCCACATCAGTAGCCATGGGCTGGGAAGCACACTTATACTTCACATTTTGGGGATTACAAAGTCTAGCAAAAGGCGCTATGGAAAAAGCAGTGTTGCCTGGAGACTACAAACACCTAGAAGAAACAATGAGAAAGAATCTAGAACGCATGAAATATCCATCGCCCTACGATATGCTCAAACGCATTAAGCAATCAGGCTTATGTAAAATCTACGCATGCACACCAACGATGGAAATGTTTGGAATCAAAAGAGAAGACCTTGTTCCGGAAGTCGATAGTATGGTTGGCGCGGCAACCTTCCTTGATATTGCTGCAGGCGCAGACGTTTCAATGTTCATCTAACAATCCAATCTCAAAACAAGAACACATTGATTCAAACTACATTAAACAACTCAATTAGCTAAAACCCTTTTTCTCTTAAAAGAGATGGGCTCAGACGCCTTTGGATATGTATAGAAAAATTTCTTTCGATTCTCTACTTCCAGCTTGGAAGCAACCCAAAACCATATTTTAAATAAAATCCCAATGCAGATTCTATAGCATTTACAAACATGAACCTGCATCCAACTATCTTCGAGAACCTTAAACCTCTCAGCCAAATCGAAACTTGATCATTAAAACCCAAGACTAAACACCCAGAAAGCAACCCAAATTCATAGTGGATGACAAAAAGCTGGAGAATTGAATAAATTAGGCGTTTTGAGAATTAGACTTTCTTCTCGGGTCTTTGATGTTCAGTTTTCAAGTGGGTGGTTAATTCTTCTTTAGTATTGAATACTTTGCCGCATATTTTGCAGGCAAACTTGTTTGAGGTTGGGTTGTCCATTGGGGGAAGTGAAGAAGGTTTTTGATCGGGGGATTCAAGGGAGCCATCTGGCGGTGTTGGTGTTGTCAAATCGTCGAATGGGTCGTTTGACTTTTTTTCATAGGGAAAATCAGATTCACTCAAAATATTACCTTGAATGCAAACGGGTTATTCTTCTTAAGCATTTGTGACTACCTAACAACAGCAACATAATGTACGGTCAGTTAAGCATGTCAGCGTCGTTTTATTTCTCTTTTCCGAGGGTTGAGCCCATAGGAGCGAGAAGTTGTTGCACCAACATTCTGCACACCGGTTGCAAAAACTAAAACTAATTCCTCAGAAAGTCTGAAACGCTCTAAAGGCAAGCGAGCATTTCTTCCACAGTAATTATTTTAATTCCCTCAAAAGTTTTGAGCCTCAGAAGGTGGCTGTCTCCAGTCACAATAATGTCAGCTTCTCCATCAACAGCCGTCTCGACAATCATATCATCTTTAGGATCTTCTTTGACTGCTTTGAGTTTTGATGTTACGTTTACAACATCTGCGGTTCTGATAAGAGCAAGGACAGTTCTGTGGATTTCATCTTCGCTTGTTTTAAATTTTGGGCGTCGAAGGACGGTTAAAAGTTCTTTTAGAATTAAATCTGATGTGATGATAGTATACTGATTTGTTATGCCCCTTTTCAAGAGTTCTCTTGATTTTCCATCAGAAATTATTGCGCTTACCAAAACGTTAGTGTCAAGAACAGCTCGAAGCATCAAATCAACTATTTTGTTTTTCGAACGGCGGCTATTTCTTTTAATATTTCTTCATCAGATATCTTCAAATCTTTTTTATCCATCATCTTGAAGATGTCGTCCCATTCTTTCTTTAGGTCTGGGAGCTCAAGTTTCTTTAAAATAATAGTGTCGCCTCGCCCGTAGACTAGAAATTTGTTTTTCGGCTTTATTCCCAGTTCTTTGCGTATAGACTGGGGTATAACTACTTGGCCTTTTTCGCTTATTGTGGTAACTTCAGGCTCTTCGGTTGTCATACCTATCAGTAAGAATAGTTTACTTTCATACTATTATGCTTTCTTGAATAACATATTTTCTGAGAGTGCCCCCTCAATTATACCCTTTAGTATAATACCTTCCAGTACCTGATTTACTGTTAGGATTTTTTTCTTTTTAACCCAACAATAATGAAGCTTACAGCTGCAAATGCCATGATGACAAATAATGCAATTGGCTGGATATTAAATTCGTCAGCTGCAGAAATTGGTGTTGAAGTTGGGGTTTGGGTGGGTTGGCTTTGGGTTACTCCGTCAGTGATGGTTACTCTGTGGGTGCTGTGGGTATAGGTGAAGCCTAAATTCCATGAATTGCCATTATCCGCAAGCGCATAACTAACAGGGTTGTTATCTAGGGTTACTTTGAGGGCGCCGCCGTTTGGCATTACAGATTTGGCTATGGTGACGTTGGTGGAGCCTGCGGTGCCGCTGGGTCCGTTGACTGTGAAGCTGAGGGTTGCATTTTCAGCATTGAAGACTACTTCGGTTACGGTGCTGTTGGTTCCAATGTGAAAAGGGTTGCTGCTATCTGAGCCGCCGCTGTTTGGCATGTTAATACTTGGAAACGCCATGGAGTTGGGCTGTGCATCTGGGTTTGGCGCACCCAGAATTGGATTAATGCTTACCGTGCCGTCGTTGGGTTCAAAGGTGCTATCCCAAATGCCCTTTTCGATGGTTTGGGTGTCGTTTGTTCCCCACCAGTTACTGGTTGCATCAACATTTTTGCCTGTATAGAGGTAAAAGCTATAGTTGCCATTGTTTTCCAGGTTGTTGTTTTTCACGGTCAGGGTCGGCGAATTGCCTACCACTATGCTTTCTTGGTTGTTTCTGATTGTGTTGTCGCTGATGATGGCGTCGGATGCTACGCTGAGGGCATGTCTTGTGGTGTTAACGATTAGGTTTCTCTGTATGGTTGTGGTGCCGCCTTGCAAAACAGAAATTCCATCCATGCAACCTGTGATGACATTGTCAGTTATCACTGCGCCTGCGCCATGCAAACTATTTGTGTAGTCCGCGGTAATGCCAACCCCGCTACCAAGCCAACTATCATATAACAAGCCAAAGAGGCTGTCCACGTCGCCGTTAAAGTTAACATACTTAAAGCCGGTGATTAGATTGTTTGTTATGGTTGCGCCGCTTATTGACAATGAGATGCCACCCTCAATGGTATTATGCGAAATTACGGGAGCACCCACTTTGTCGCCTTCGCTAATTATCATGCCTATGATGCCGTTTGAGCTAATTGTTGGGGACCCGCCACTTATGCCTATTCCGCGTTGGCTATCGGCTCCATAAATAAGATTGTTTGAAATGCTGGGCGTCCCACCAGTTATTAATACTGGTTCGAAGTTGTTTGCTGAGCCTCGCCCAATAATGGTGTTACCCTCAATTGTGGCTGAACATCCAACGATAAGATTAGTTGGATTTAGGATTGCATTCTCAATCACGCTGCCACCGCTGCCACCAAGGGAAACGTCTCCGCCTACAAAACTGATTTTTTCAGAACTAGTGCCTTTGGCAACCAAAACGCCGTTTACCTGCAGGGTGCAGTCACTGGGAATTTGTATGGTGACGCCAGGTTCAATTGTTAGTGTTGCGCCAGATTCGACGGTTAGGTTTCCTGTTAAGGTGTAGGGGCTGTTGGCTTTGGTCCAAGTTGTACTGGAACTAATAGTTGTGGCGCCACAAACTGCAGCAACTACAAACAACATCGCGCAAAGTAACAACGCGATTAATACAGCGCTTAACAAGCGTTTCAACTAATATGCCCTCCACATCTCTACATACGTACGTCAGTATATATTTGCCCATCTCTGACAGAAACAAGTCAGTCAATTTTTAGAGCGTGATCGCATAGTTTAGCATAATTATTTAATATACGTGGAACCAATAGTAGATTCGACGTAACATGACCTCTGAAGTAGAGCTCAAAGAGATTAGGAGTTTGCTGCTGAAATTAAACAAGAAAGTCGACGGCTTAAACGACTTAGTGGAAGAGCGACTAATAGGTTCTGAGGAACCAACACAAGAAGATGTTGCTGCCATAAAAGAATATGAGGCTGCTAAGAAGAATGGAAAGCTGACTTTAGTTCCTTTGGATGATTTGGCAAAAGGGATTTAGCGTTTGACCAAACATTCGGTTTTTGTTGAAGTTAAAGCGCAAAAGCAACTCAAGAAAGCGCCTAAGCGTGATATAGAAAGAATAATTGAAGTTCTGAATATTTTAGCGAAAGAAGGGTTGTCTGCTAGACTGGATATTAAGAAGCTTCGAGGTTATCAAGGGCATTTTCGTGTAAGGTTAGGGGATTACAGGTTAAGATTTGAGCTGTCTTCTGATCAAACAATTGTGATTTACTCCATTTCGCAACGTGAAAAAGCATATAAATAATTCATACTTACGGATTTGCTTAGCAAATGTTCTATTAATCCAAGGCACCGATACAGTAGACGTTCGACCTTACGATTCTGTCGAGTGGAGAATTCAATTCCCATCGCGAGCTCTCCAAGGAATCGTTTAGCCGAAAGGTTTATTCGATCCACTATTCCACATAAAAGTAGGTAAAATTATGAAAGGAAATATTTTGAACTTAGCAAATACTATGTCTACGTCAACTTCAGAATCACCCAAAAAAAATTCTAGAAAAACATTGATTGCAGTTGTAGTAATCGTGGTTTTAGTTGTTGCAATCGCAGCGGGAGTTTATCTCGCAACAAGCGGCAACGGCAACACTAACCCTTCAACATCGCCAACCCCCACTGCAACATCTAATCCTAATCCTAGTGCAACAGCAAATCCTACAACTAGCGGTGTCGGTGCAAATGTTGAGGGAGCAAGCAGTCTGCAGTTCACAGTAAGCGTTACAAATAGTTCAGGTGGATTGATAGGATCATACACCTACTATGTAAAGAATGCAGGGACATCCACTCAAATGGTGCGAATAGACTTTACAGATCCTTCTAGTGGAGATTTTGTCTACATTGTAAATAGCGCAACTCAACAGGTACTGATTAAATCTGATGGACAATGGACTGATCTTTCAAGCACTTATGCAAGCCAATATGACACTTGGAACTCTGCTTTCTTAGGCTACAAAAACAGCCTTTCAAGCTGGGCAGGGACCGGGGACTGGACATATACCGATCCAGCTGGAGACACAGTCAAAATCACAAACATAAGCGTAAATCCAGCACTATCCGATTCCCTATTCCAACAAAGTTAAACTCTGCTGAAAAAAACAAAAATATCTCAACATTTTTTTTTAATAAATGAAAAAAGGTTAATGCTTCAAGAGATGGAGCTGTTGCAACAGTATGTACAGGTTTTAGTGTTTGCATCTTCTTTTAAAAAAATAGAAAGGCAACTTCATCACAAAAGTTGTTTTTCATTCAATTGATGCGCCAACATCACCCGTTGACGGAAGGGGATTCTTAGAAGAAGGTACTGCTGTATTCTTTGATGCTCGGTTAATTTGCAGAATAGAAGGAAGAATAGCTAGAGCGTTAACGATTGCGATAGCAAAATATGCAGATTTGATGCTTGCCATGAAGAGCATTTGTTCAGATGACGTTACAGAAGTAGCGCCAACTTGAGTGATAATTCTTGTAATTAAAGAGTAGGGAGCTGTAAAGGACATAATCAATATGGCAAAGTTGAGGCTAACGCTTAATCCTATATTGAGAAAAAGCCCAACCAACGCCGATCCAACGCCGCGCCTCTGCATTGGAAGAGCACCCATTACAGACCGCAAATTTGGAGCTAAAAACAAGCCAGTAGCAACCCCCATAAAAGCCATATACAAAGCCAATAAAGAGTAAGGCGTTGAAGCATCAGTGGTCGATAAAAGAAAAAGCATCACAGATCCCAAACTCAAACCCGTCAAGATAAACCTAGAATACCCAAACCTATCAGACAGTGTTCCACTAAGCGGACCAACAGCCAAAAAAGCAATCTCAAAAGGCAAAATGCTAATACCCGCCTGCAACGGCGTCTGGCCTCGAGCCAGCTGAAACTGCAAACTCAAAAGCAAAAGCATAGCTGCCCAAGCTATAACATTAAGCAAAACAGCCAAAACCCCACCAGAAACTTCCCTGATTCTAAAAATATGAAAATCAATCAAAGGAGACCGACTGCGCCTCTCCCACAAAACAAACAGCAACACAAAAATTCCAGACGCCACAAAAAGCCCCAAAACAACCGCCGACTCAACTGAAACGTAAGCGCTAATTGTTAAACCAACCATCAAAGATAAAAGAAAAACTGCAAATAAACCAAATCCAACCCAATCAATCTTTGCATTTTTATCTAAAACCGCCACTTCTTTTAGTCGCCTTCTCGCCCAAAAAGTGCCAAAAATCCCTACGGGAATATTGATGTAAAAAAGAGCTCGCCAATCCAGAAAAGACAAAATTAAGCCACTTAAAGTTAAGCCCAATATTGCTCCGGCTCGATATGAGATTTGGTTGATTCCAACAAACAAACCCAGCTGGCGGCGAGGAGTGGCATCTGTTACAATGGCGATGCTGTTGGCAAAAATAAGAGCTGCACCTGCTCCCTGAATGGCTCTAAATATTATTACTGAAAGAGGGTTAAAGCCCAGGCTTGTTAGAGCTGATCCAACGGTGAAGATGGCAAACCCAAACCAATAGAGTCGCACTCTACCAAAAATATCAGACAACCGCCCAATCAACAACAACAAAACGGTAGTTGTTAAGACATAGGACTGGGTAATCCAAACGGCTTGCTCTGCATCTGCACCTAACTGATGAGCAACCTGCGGCAAACCTATGATGACTATGCGGGCGTCAAGTCCAACCATAAAAATGCCGATGGTTGTAACAGTTATGGCTACCCATTTATACTCCAAAAAAATCACCGGAAACTAACTTATATCAAAAAATAAACAAACTATTAACCTTTTCACACGCAAAATAAGCCAGCTATATCGTGATACCTTTTAATTATGTTACCAATATGGGATTTAGGTTCATTCGATAAGTACTAATACTTCAGCTCCATTGAAACATATTGGCGAATTTTATGGTTTTTTTCTTAAACGATTATCTTGTTGCCAATGGAATAAGCCTAAGAAAACGAGTTTCCGACCTTTTTGATGAATTAGAAAAGAACAATGAATTAGCCCAAGTTTTCATACAAAACCCAACGCTTGTTTTGCAATCCAAAGTTTTGCCTGAATTCCAAGTGCTCGAAGAAAACTCAATTAACGCCGCAAATCAACTTTTGTTCTCTGTTTTAAGTAACGACAAATTCATGAAGTGGACCCAAGACTACGGGACAAAACTGATTGATCGATATAACAAAACAGGAAAGGTTCCTGACAAAAAGAAAATACTGCGAGATTTCGCAAAAGGAATTATCGAATATGGGGACCCAGAATTGCTCAGTGACATTCTTGAAATGCCCCAAGAACTAATTGAATCGTCCTCAGGGCTCGTTGATCGCTGGTGGTTTTACTATCATATTATTGCGTTCATTGAATTCTTCTACATTTTCGTATACGACTATATCATTGTTGGTCCAGACAGAATCAGCCTGCTGGATGAAAACCAAAAAATTGTAACGATTTCACCTAAAGAACTCAAATCTTTGGCTGAACAAATGATTAAATATTCAAAGAAAATGAAAGAAGATAATAATTTGGATAATCATTAACTAAATGGACGAATTTTCATGGGCTTTTATTTGAATGATTTCCTCACAACTAATGGCATAAACCTCAGAAAACGCGTATCTGATCTATTCGACGAGTTAGAGAAAAACCCTGAATTAGCTACGGCCTTCATTCGCAACCCGATAGTTGTTTTGCAAACAAAAATTTTCCCAGAATTCCCAAAGTACGATGTAAATCGAACAAATGAAGCAAACCAATTTCTCTTTTCAGTGTTATCTAACGATAAATTCATGCAGTGGCTACAAAAATACCAAAAACAAACAATCATTCATTACAACAATTCCGGAAAACTACCAACTAAACAAAAAGTACTGCAAGAATTCGCAAAAGCCTTAATCGAAAATGGCGACCCAAAAATACTGGGCGACCTACTGGACACTTCTCCAAAAACCATGGAACAATTAAACTCTTCTAAAATGATAGAAATGGATTTTGTAGTCAGCAACAAGAATTTCGCCATATGGGAATATCTCTTTTTGATTCGAATCTCGCTTTTTGTCTACAACTACGATTACTTTACTTACCAAGCAGCTGGGATAGGCAAAATAGACATAATTGATGAACAACACAAAATTGTCACAGTTTCTTCGAAAGAACTTCGGTCCCTATCAGATCAAATAGTAAAATATGCCAAGCAAAAGCGAGAACAAACAGAAGAGAAAAAACTTGAATAAAACACAAACCACACAAAACATAGCTACAACCCCTGTCAAAGGTGTGTTTCGCGGCCCAAGAACACTCTCAATTATGCCAACCTTTAGATGCGTAGCAAACTGCACATCATGCGGCACCCTTAGCAACCCAAACGACAAAACCAAACTCACACTTCCAACCATCAAAAAATGCATCATACAAGCAAAACGCAGCAACTTTGCAAACATCGTTTTTACAGGCGGAGAAGCCACACTATGCTGGAAAAACCTGCTAAAAGCCATTAAAGAAACAAAAAAACAGGGAATGGTGACTCGACTAGTAACCAACGCTCACTGGGCAAAAACCCCCAAAAAAACACTACGAACCATTAAAACCCTAAAAGAAGCAGGATTAGACGAAATAAATTTTAGCACAGGCGACGAACACGCAAAATTTGTTCCCATACAAAATGTAATTAACGCTATTTCAGCATCAATTTTCCATCACCTAAAACCAGCAGTCATGGTTGAAGATAGAAACGGAAGAACAATCACAAAAAACAAAATTCTTCGCAACCCAGAAATAAAAAAAATACTTTCAAAGGACAAAAACAATTTGACCTTTATGGAAAGCCCCTGGATGCCGCTTGATCCATTCAAAATTGAACAATACCAAAAAACCGCCATAGCAAACAAACAAAATCTAGATTCATTTACGAGTTGCGACACTGTTTTGCAATCTCTCACAATTTTGTCAGATGGAAATATTTCAACATGCTGCGGATTTGGAGCCAGGTTAATACCTGAACTTTTAGTCTCAAATGTGCACAAACCAAATTTCGTCGCGGAAGCGATTGAGAATACGGAAAATGACTTTATGAAAATCTGGCTTCACTATGAGGGACCGATTAAAATTTTGGCTTGGGCGGCAGAAAAAAACCCCGCTATAAAATGGGAAAATATGTATGCTCACTGCTGCCAAGCCTGCCTAAGAATCTACAAAGATCCAACGGTTATGCAAACCATTAAGGAGAATTATAAAGAAAAAATTGGCTCAGTCTTGAGCAGTGCTTGGATGGAGGAAGTCTTCATTCCAACGCGCTTCCAAAAACAAAGCATCCCAGCAAACTGACTCTGACGGTGGCGAGTAAAGTCGCTTACTTGATTAATCAGGCTGTTAGGCCTGAGAATATTTTGGCGTTAACGTTTAACCAGAAAACAGCTGAAGACCCGAAGGAAAAAGTTATTGTGCTGCTGGGGAATTTCAGTTAAGGCATGAAATTTTTGGGAATATGGTTTATAAAAATTTGATATCAACGAATACATCTGTTACGGATTTGCTTAGGCAGGGTCTGAAAATATCTTTAGTTAATCAAAATACTGATTGTTATTTCTTCTTGGCTTTGCCGTGTCCATTATTGAGAGCTCTGAGTATCTTATCATCGCTCTTAATGATTCGCAAAGCAATTTCCATCGGGTCTTTACAATTCGCCATTTTCTAACCAATCCTCTATTTCTTCAATGGTATATCTGCGATGTCTTTTATACGTAACTCTTCTAATTATTGTAAGTAATTAGTTTTTTCTAAAAGTCAAACCTTCAACCGTCTATATTTCTAAATAAAGAAAAAGTATCAAAATACTTTCAGCATCTCATTTTCTCGCAACGTTCTAAAACCAGAAGAGCAGATCCTTAATAATTTGGGATTTCATCATTCAAATAAGTGAAGATAGTTCCAGAATTGCCTTACTCTAATAAAAAAGCTATCCTTAGAGACAAAATCGCTTAGTCTAAAGTAATCCATGGTGTTTGGATAGGACTTATCAAGTGTTCTCGCATTCTGTTCGACAAACAGTATTGTCTCAATTGCCTTGTTTTTGCTTGCTATTAGTTGTTGTTTCTGTTCCTCTGGCAGTTCGGCATAGGCTAAAAAGCTCTCTACTGAGCGAATAAAACAGAGTGCGTGTAGGCTTTCTGTCGTAATTATTGCGAGGCTATGTTTGGCTGGTTTTGTTGCCTTAATTTCGGCAAACAATCGGCTTAATTGGGATTTCGAGCTTGGACCATAATGGTTAGATTTAAATTGAATCCATTTTTCTACATCAAAAAACAGCAAAAGCTTGTTGATGTAATAATTGTCATAATAGCTATCCAGTTGCTCAGGAATCTTAGATGAGAAGTGGGAAATAACATGTTTATTATAATCGTTGCAGAAACTGAGAAATTGGTTGCTTTGGGTAAAATCGGCTGCGGCATAATCTAACAGATGGCAAAACTCTTCTAAGATGATAAACTCGCAATTCTCCATTGTTTTATTCATTAGGCCATCTGTGTTAATTGCTATTGCGGCTCTGTTTGGTTTGGAGGCGTATGCATAGGCTTGAAGGGGTAGTTTGTTTTCGAAGTTTCCACCGATTGCAAGTGTGATTTGTTTTTGAAAAAGCTCAAGCAAGGAATTATTAGCGACAAATATGACTCTTAGAGTTTGGTAATCTTTAGCAACTTGTGTTTTTGTAATCAATTTGTCGCAAATTGTTTTGTATTGGCTAACATCATTTTTTGTAATCGTAAAGTACAGAGTTTCCATCATATCACCTGCTTGAGTTATAGATCGATAAGTGTTGTGATAGTTATCATCTGGATTTATAAGGTCTTTGACCTCAACAAGCACAGAATAACGCTTGTGAGCAAATCGAAATGTCACTACTCAAAGAAGTTGCTGTTGCTTCTGCTGCAACGCAATTTGCACATCGACAGTTGCATCTATCAAAACTAAAACCCAAATTATGGTATTTGGTCTTCTTATGCCAACTCACGAGTTAACCTGTAAACTTCAAACAGAGGCTCATAGATGATGCCTTCGTTTAGGCAATCTTTAATGAGCTGCTCAGTTTCTTGCGGTTTAGTTTTCGCCTCTCTAACAATATCTGACTTTTTCGCGCCGGGTTCTCTGGTTGAGTGGTATTTTCGGATTATTCTGATGATATCGCGGTATTTCACATTTAATGCTGCCAAGTTTTCTTTACCTGAAATTGGATTGGCGAGTAAATCTGCCCATACATCGTAAACGTATTCAAAATTCCACTTAAAGAACTCATCAAAGACCTTAGACACCACGGCTGGATTAGCAATGGAGATGTCGTTGGCTCTTGCATAGGCTAAACACTCTCGAAACACAGATGAGGGTCTGGAATTGTAGCTGGCATTTAGAAAACCGTGTTTAGTTAAATGCGCTGGATCCAACCCATAACTATCAACTAATTTTTCCAGCTCATTTACAATTTTTGCTTCTGAAGTTGGCATATCTTCGATAATTGGAGCTTTCATGTGGCTAATTATCATGAATTTGAGGGCATCAAACTGATCGATTACGGATCTTGAACAGCTAATTGAGGTATCCTCGGGGATTACGGTTGGTACATCGCTTAGGCTGCACGGGGGATCCTCAATCGAGGCAGGTTTATCATGTTTGCTATACATTGACATCGAAATTTCCAAATCCAGCCCAGTTGAGGCTGAACTTTTGTGGGCAAGCAAATTTTCTGTCACTTTTGTCAGCGGTTCGTCTGCATCTTCACAGATAAAACCGTACTTGTATCTCATGGCAAATTTTCCAAACCTGGTTTCTACTTTTTGGATTCTGCCCATGTCTTGAGGTATGACCTTTCTTATCTCCCTAACGACCTTCAAGGGGAGCCCTAATTTGGTAGAATCATACAAAGTAAGATTTATTCCACCGATATTTTCAAGGAATGCTGGTGAGCTAATTGCAGAGAACGCCAAGAAATCTCGTATTTGAGGTTCCAACGACTCTACTCTATTAGTTAAGCCCAACTTGAAATCCCGATAACTAAAATTTAGTTTTAGTACATCAAAACCAGGTTTAGCGCCAATCCAATCATACACCTCTAAAACCAAATCGCCACTAAAACGCCTCGAAGTCTCCGATATTGGCTGAATTCTTTCAAATTTAGCAAGCCCCGATACCGTAATGAACTCATTTTCAGCAGGGTTCAATTCGGTATAATTTATGCAAACAACATAGGTTTGATTAGAAAAAAGCGTGGGCACTATCGCAAAAATGTTATTTCCAATCCATTTAACATAACCGCTAACTGAGGCTTTCTCGTTGGCCTTTACGCTTGCGTATTCCTTAATTTTTTCAGCTTCAAAAGGCAACCACAAGGCTCCCGATTCACGTTGCCAAAGGTTCAAATTGAAATACTTAGAGGACGATTTCGACATTGGATAATTATCACAGAATTGACTTAAAATACATATGCGAAAACTTGAAGATTTTTAGCAAATTAAACCCGAGCAACCCAAAAAACAAAATGCATTCAATAATTAAGCTCTAAGCTCACACCCAAAAATAATGCGCTGTCAAGACATTGGTAACTCTATAATGAATTTTGTTCCCCTGCCAACCTGGCTCTCAAAACTAATAGTTCCATTCAAAGCTTCAATTAACCGCTTAGAAACTGCTAATCCAAACCCTTGGCCCTTAGCTTTTGTAGTCATCATTGGAGTAAACAGTTTAGATTTTACTTCATCAGGTATGCCAATACCGGTGTCGATAACAGTTATAACAATTTTGTTGTCTTTTATTTGACCATTTATTTTTAAACTGCCTCCATTAGGCATTGCCTGAATGGCATTAGTAACGAGATTTGTTAGCGCTCGTTGAAGTATCATATGGTCTGTTCGAACCCGTTCAACAGCTTTAACGTTAAGTGAAAGCTTGATGGTGTCTGGGAGTTCTAATATATTAAAAATATTTGAAACGATTGCTGATAAGTTCGTTTCTGCGATTTCAGGAATTATGGTTCTAGAATAATCCTGCAGATCTTGCACTATCTTATTGATGTAGGCAACGTTTTTCTCAATGCTGTCAATGCTTTCAGCGATGCCGTCTTTGTTTTTGCATTCAGGCAAACCAGTTAACTCATCTCTAAGCAAATAGGTATCGCTTAATACTGCCTGCAATGGATTTCGTATATCATGACCAACCATCCCAGCTGTTGCACCGATAGCGGACAATCGCTTTCTCTCTTCCTCATCAGTCTTGTCTTCAACAATTACAATTATACCTAAATCTGACGGATAAGTTGAAATCTCAAACACAGAAGGCCGCTTAGTCTCCCTACTGAAGGTATTCATCATAAAACGTGCCGATTTTTTCTGCTTCAAAGATTCAAAGTACGGCGTAACATCAATAGTCAACATTTCAGGCAAAACGTCATAAATTTTTTTACCCAAAGCAACCTTTGCCGGCACAGTAGTAACTCTCTCAGCTGCCTTATTCCAATGAATTACATTAAACTCCCAATCAGTAGCTATGAAGGCTTCATCAAAACTCTCATACAACTCACGGTACTTTTGCTCACTTATCTTGAGTGTTTCTTTAGTTTTCTTGCGTTCAGTTACGTCTTTAATCAATACTGCTACTCGATCTGGAGGTAGAGGTATGAATTGGGTTTCGTAGAAGGTATCAACGATGGGGTTGTAGTATTGGTATCTTAATGTTTTGTTTGTGTTGATTGCTTTAATCGCATAATCAAACCAGCGTTGTTCTGCAGCTGGAGCGACTTCTTTTTTTCGCTTACCTATTATGTTAGCTGCTTTTAGGCCTGTTTGCCGCTCGTAAGCAGGATTAACTTCAACAAATACAAAATCAACAACTCTGCCTTGACTGTTACGGACTAATTCTAAAAGTTCAAAACCATCATCAAGCATACTGATAAATTTAGAAAGACTCTCCAGTTTCTTATCTAAAAAAGCATCATCGGAATTGCTGCAAGAAAAAGACATATTCTCTACGGAAAACTAAAGTGTCAAGTAAATAATATAGCATTTGGTAAAGCTTAAGCGTTAATATTTTACTATGGTGTAATTATGGTTTCAAATGCTGTCTGGTTCACTGTTAAAGAAAAGAAGTGGAAGGTTAGCTACTTTGGCGAGTTTTCTTGGACAAGAGAGGATCAGTTTTGGGACTCAGATAATTGTATAATTAGTTTTGCTAGAACACTTGATAATAAATGCTTGATTGTTGTTCGAAGCAACCAAACAAAACGCAGCAGGTTCATGGAAAAAGAAGTTGTGCTTCGGTACATGTTGGGTTTTGAGATTTCGGGTAACCCTTCTGAACCTAAAGCCGAGATGTACATTGCAAGGAATAATTTTCCAGACAAAAGAGAAGGCCCGAAGAATCGGTGGGTTTTGCAGCTGGATGATAAACATTGGATTTGGGAGTGGGCACAGGAAGGAGGAGACATTGCCAATTCGACAATCTACAAAATCTACAATGAGATAGTCAACGAGATAGAGCATCCTTCGATAATGGGAGATAATATCCTCAAGGCGCAAATTGAAGTGGAGGACGATAGAGTGATTCCAGTTTTATATCAGCCGAGCGTTGATGCCTTGAAGAACTTTGTTCGAGAAGTTCACTGCGCAAAGGGACCCGCCAACCCGGACGGTTCTTACGAAATGGAGGTCTCAATTCTCTTTAATAACGAGCGACTACGCCAGCATGGCATCTGGAATTCAATCTACGAGTTTATCCGACGGTTGAAGTATGGTAGGTTGATGGATCTGGAGTCATTTAAGATTCATATGGGTAAGGATCAAGATAGTGATCGATTCTTTTTCGCAGGGATATACAGTAACAAAGAGGAATTGAATGCTGATTCTATTCATGGCGACAAAATCCCTCCGCCTGCGCCGGAACATCGAATCAAATACTATTTCTTAAATCGCAACCATCCCGTTGTTTTCATAAACACATCAAATCACGCTATGGCAGAGCGTGACACAAACGATAGAATATGGAAATGGGAGTATATCCCATGGTTAAATGATGCACCAATAAAGCTAGGCTCGAAAACGAGAACAGAAATAGAACAAAGTCTCAGGGTCCGCACAAATTCTGGTAGCCCACCTATTGATCGAGTAACTTCGTCAGTACTGCCAAAAAAATAAGACACAATTTTTCTAAAAACTACTGAAAAACCTTTCGGTCGCTATCCTCAATTGCCCCAGCTCATTTCTTGTCTTTACGATAAATTACTTAGATCTTGTTGCTTATTTGGTGTGACAACATTAGTTTATTAATGGTATGCTGACTTGAGTAATCAGACAGAACTCTTTTGAAAAGAGGTATATGTTATGATTGATTTTTCAGATAGGAAATTAATTGATTTTTCCCGAAATATCGATTCAGAAAATTGGCTGAGAAGGAGTTGTTGCTTGTGTCGTTAACTAGCAATTCTGATTTTTATGTTTCTATTCACGATGCTGGCATAAATCGGGTTGTAAAGCACGTAATGCGGCAACGTCCCTCCTTATTCAATTATGGTACTTCATTTTTGCTACATAATCCAGACTTGCTTTGTCAAAGAATTGATGCTGCATCAGAGGTTGTGCAAGCTGGCAACCCACTTATCACAGTTCTTGACCCACTCCCAGTCATCGGGACAAATTTAGGCTTAAACTATTGCGTTCAACTTACAAAAGGCGAGATTGATTTTCATCCAGGGAACATTATAGCTCTTCCACCTGAGTTAAATCCACTGAAGCCTCAACGTCTTGGTGTTCACTTTCAAGTTTGCGCGGGCATCGGATGCCCAACTCGTAGTCTTCCTCTCCCAGGAAGACTTTCAACTTCAGTTTTAACCGCCGCTCGGATGTCTGCAGCTAAAGTGGATGTAACTGACAGAAAACCTACCTCTGGATTAGACGGCATTGCCTTGCCAGGCAAAGAAGTTGTTGTAGTTCCCACATCCAAGCTTGAATGTTTCTGTCTTGATCTCTTTGCCACTGCAGGAGCCAAAATAACGGGTCCAGTCGGAAATCAAACCATTTTACCTTTTGTAGATGGCATAGAAATTGTTGACTTAAAACCCGAAGGCTTAGAAAACAGCATCGAATGCTATGCATTGCTGGCACTTAATCAAGGAATAATTCCGCCCTTAGCGTCTTCAATATCTAATTTGGCCTTTAACTTGATTGATTTACCGGATAATATGGGTAAACTTAAGGTGTCTGGATCAACTGCCGTTCCAAACAATCCGGCAATAGAACAAGATCAACTCAAAGCTTTCATCAATCTTGACCAAGTTGAACTAAACATCGGTATTGAACCGATAGATTGCAGTTTACCAACTGGAGGCGGCGGACCGACAATAACTCGGACTACTCGATCTAGAACCAGGACTGGTACATTTGACCTTCAGGCTGCTGTTTCTCAAAAAGCGTTTGAAAAGATTTTTGCGGGAGTGGTGAAAGGGTTTAGTCTTCACTGCGCAGACAGCGGCAGTTTTGGTCCTTTTTCGGCAAACTACGATGTCAAGGCTCATTTGGAAGGCGGCTCGGTTGACTTAAGAAGTAACGGTACCATAAAAATTTCTGAATTAGACATTAAATGGGATACCCTTAGCCTAAATCTGTGCATCGATATCCCGAAGATCTGCACACCCGGTGGATGCATTATTCCTATTCCCTTCGAAGGCTGCCTATTAGATGTGCCCTCGTACTGCTTCTTTAAAGACACCCCAGACTTCTGTATACCTCTAAACATAAGCAGTTTGCTAACTTCAGAGGTATCTTTCACTGCAGGCATAAAAGTCTTCTACGGAACCAGCCCAGGCTTACCTAACCGCTGGCAAATAGTCATAGTGCCTACATTGCCTTTTGATATTGATATCATCGACATAGCTGATACAGTGGGAGACTTAGTTGAGAACGCTGTAAACGCCGCAATTGATGGTCTTCTTAGCGGATTTCCAGATTGGGCAAAAGACGTTTTCAAGTTTCTCTTTGGGCCCCTCGACGACTTCATACGTTTTGCTCTCGACATACCCGACGACGTAGGTGAATGGCTTCTTGATGCGCTCACAGATTTAGGAGTCTTTGACGTGCTTCTATCTGCTTTGAACGATTTCTTGACGACATTGGTGCCTCCCCTTGAAATTGAAGATCCATTTCCGATACTATCTGAACCAGGATTGATTCCAGTTAAGCTTCCGATAGAGTTTATCGGCGTTCGAATTACCGGTGATGAGATGGTTATAGAGGGAGATATAGGAAATTAAGAGGTGAACATGATGATAAACCGTTTTATTTTTTCTCAGGCGAATGTTGACAGTGGTTCGCTTACCGTGTTGGCTTCTGTTGTCCACAAGTTCTCTGAATCTGGCGCATACTTTGGCAAAATCAGAAGAGGCGAAAATGAGGTAGGTCAGTTTAAGATACTGGTTGGAGAATCGCTCACAATGCAGCCAAGCGTCAAAATCGACCTAAAAGCTATAGAAGATCCCCTATCAGATCAATCGAAGAATCCAGAATGCAGCTGCTTTAACCTTATCCTTGGAGGATACGCAATGTTCTTTGTTTCAACCGGAGCCGGGGGATATAACATAGAAATTACAAAGCCAGAAAATGAAGGCAAGAAGATTTTTGATAACCGCGAATTAACAAGTCAGGACTTGTTTGTTGCAACGCTGCTGCGTCCAGGAACCTATCGAATAACGAATACTTTAACAAAAGCTGAAGCAGAATTGAAGATTCTTTACCCACAAATAGGCAAGACTCCAAGACAATCACAATCAGTTCAAGTAGAATGTACTGAAAAAGCAATTAACCCGCCTAAGATCAGCGTTAACCCAGGTCAAGGTGTTATCTTTAACTTCAAAGTGCCTTCAAGAATAAAGGTAGAGTTAGTTACGCCTGAAGACAAACCAAAGCAACCATCGCCAGAGAACCAAGCGTCCCAAGCAAAAACTAAACAAGATGCTAAAGCGCCACAAAAGAAGATAATGCGTCGATTGAGCCTAAACCCAACTTAAGGGTCAGCTACACTCTTTCCTTGTTTTTTTAGAGTTGAAGTCTCTTGTTTGGCGAATATAACCAAGACACAATAGAGTTATTATTTTCTTACTCTAGAGTAGATTTCTTTTGGGTGAAACAAACGCCGTTTTTAGTTAGTTATGGAGGTTTGCTATGAGTTTTTTTGTAGATCCTTTTGGCCTTCTCTTCTTTGGTGCCATTCTATACATTATCTCAGCCAACTATAAGTTTGCAAAGTCTTTGACCTATGCTTTGGCGACTGCTATTTTGACGAGTTTCACATTTGGTGGGTTAGCTCTCTACCTAGATTGGTATCGATGGACTATACCTGGGCTTGTGGATTTGCAGGGATCATATATTATGTTTGACCAAGGCTTAACCGGCATTACCAAGGCCGCATTTCCTGCATGGATAGTTATGATGTTCTTATCCATCTACCCATTCTGGTTCGTTCTAGGCTATGAGACAGCAAAAAAATACAATCTCACGCTAAAGTTTGTGCCAATTCTAATTGTATTAATTGTGCTTCTGGCCATTCCATCAATTATCCAATCTCAATTTCTAAGCCATTAATAATCTGCACTTTAACATGCATCAAAAACTTGGGTTAGTCTATTGGCTAGCGGTTATCATAATTAGCAACCTGCAAAAATTCCTTCCTTCAAAATCAATATCTTCTATAGATTGATCGGTTGGGCATAGGAAGGCAATGTTACTTTCAGGCCAAACATTTCTACAAACAGGTTGGTTTTCTCTGAATGGATAGGGATTATCTTTGCAGGCTTTGTTTTTTCTAATAGTTCAAAAAGTTCGCTCTTTGAGGCGTGGCCTGACACGTGCCTCCTAACAAATATCTTAAGTTCACCGTTCATTTCGTGGTCGTAAGATATTCCAAAGAAGTCAAGCCAATGCACCATTTTGGTTTCATCGATCTCCATTTCTTCGTTGAAGGGCTCAGTTGAAGCAGAAATATACTTTGTGTTATGTTTGTGGCCAGGCGGAATTAGGTCGAAGAGATCGTTTGCATCCCAATACGAAAGCATTAGAATGTACTTTTTAGGGTTTTCTCTGATTTGGTATGCTCTAACTCCGTTGTCTAAGTGGTGGGTTGCTAGCTCATAGAGTTCCCTGTAATCATATGGTTGCCCTTCACTGGTTACTGGCAAAGGGTTTTTTGGGTTGTTTGGGTTGCCGCCTACGCCCAGTCTTTCTGCCACTCGCACGATGTTTCTATCGTCTTGGGCGATGTTTCTTCCGTGATAGTGGAGGTAGCCCATTTTGTATTTGTCGTAGTCTGCTTTTGAGTAGAGGAGGTCGCCTTCTCGTTTGAGGTAGACTTTAAGGTTGGGCATTGAGCGTGGATCGGCGTGTTCGGTTGGAAAACTATGGTGCATTTCATAGAGAAGGTACGCGAGTTTGGAATTAATTACCAATGTGCGATCGTTTTCCTTTGCGGCTTGGTAGATGGTCTTGAATCGTGTTAGATCCTTCCAGCCAAAATTTATGAGAACTAATCCTTCAGAACGACCAATGTCAACACTGATCTCTCTTCCAACATCTTCTTCAGTTATCACTTCATCCGAGCCAATACGGGTTCCTTCACTAATCAAAACATCAACCGGACCACCAATCAAGCCAACATAATCATCCATCGAAACCTCGCCAGCACCATGAAACCTCACATCACCAGTGTAGAGGAGGCGTTTTCCATCTGGAAGAATAAGCAAAACTGAACATGCACCTGGCACTGAGTGCCCGACTGGGATCAATTTGTATTTAATGCCCTTGATCTGCCCCTCAGAAGCCGTGTTAAACACTCTGTACTGAGGCGCTATGTCGTAGGTGAATTTGAATTTAGTTTTGGGATCCTCAATGATCGGGTGCTCCTCTTCCTTTTCTTCACTGCACGCGCACTCTCCGGGACAAAGCGTCTTGAAGAGAGGAACTTTCTGCTTTATGGTGACTTTTTTAGCGATTTTGTAATATTGATCATCCACACCAGAAACCGAAACATCAGTCATCGCTTTTGCGAGAACTTTGGTTTTTTCGGTACAGTAAACAGGAATGCATGGGTCAAGGAAGCTGACGTCTTGAATGTGGTCAAAATGAGCATGAGAAACAAAGACACCATCAACTGCTGGTTGCTCGGGGTTGCAAGGGCAAACATCAGTGGTTTTCCAATAATCCAACGCCTCATCCAAAGGAACCTTCTTGCTAACCTCATCGTTTTCAAAAAGAACCGTCATATCAACCAAATGCTGCGTATAGATGCCGTCGATTTTAGGCAAAATCCCCAACCGAAGCATATCCCGCAAAGCATTCTTAGAACGAGCCAAAAGAAACTCGGAGAAAAACTTGCCATATTCGCCCATTCTACGCCCAAAATCCAAAAGAACGGAGCCATCCTCGGTTTGGAGCAAGATTTTGTTGCCGCCGATTTCGTTGACTCCACCGTAGAACGTAAGCTTAGCCGTCATGACTTTCCCAAATGGCAATTAACGGGCAAGTTACATTAATAATTTACCCATCACCAGCTTAAGACTTCAAAAGACATAACACTCTCAGAGGAAACAAATTCTTAAATGCACTGAGTAAAGAAAAGAGTATTGAGGGGTAAAATTGAAGAAGTGTGGGTTGTGCGGAGAAGAAATTAAAGATGACAAATACTTTACGATTTATCAGTGCAAGGGGACGGAGAACAGACTTGTCTTAGTGGCATGTGAAAAAGATTTCAAAGATAAGGCCTACCGAGAAATCATCATGAAAATCGCAAGTATGTAAAGAAGCCATAATAGTCAATAAGTGAAGATAGACACAATGGCATTCATCAATTCGCTTCTTGCACAAATACTAAAAGCAACTCCTTTTCCATCAGAATCCATAGACAACCTAGCCGAGACAATGCAGGTAACCCAAAATTTTGAAAAAACCCAAATCAGATCGCTTTTATAAAGCGAGGTTGCGGGTTGGCGGTATGGCTTTCTTAGACAGAATCTTCTTTGACGCCACATATTTCAATACGCTCCAAGCTGATGAGGTGCTAGCGGTTGCAGCGCATGAGTTAACGCATCTAAAAAAAAGACATGGACTAAAAAAATTCTTTCGATTAACCATACCTTCAGCATTAATTGGAGTTCTGATGGGGTCCTTTGTGTTTTTCAACTTTACATCCATAGATGCAATTCTTATCGTTGGAAGTTTAGGAAAAATCGCATCCAGTTTGCTCGCAGCCTTATTCTTTGGTTTTTTAGGTTTAGTTGGTGCCTTATTCGTTAACGCAAAATGGCTCCGAAGCCAAGAAACAGAATGCGACCTCAACACAGTAAAGTACCTAAACGGCGAACCAATGATAACCGCTCTAATCAAACTAAATAACCTGCGACCCCAAAGAAACACACGCATAGAACGATACATGCCCAAACTTTACCCAACAATTGAACAAAGAATAAACGACATCAAAGCGGCAGTCGAAAACAAAAAGAAACGAAACAATGCACTAATTCCTTAATTATTTAAAACTGTTAGGTAATAATTCCCTAGCCCTTCCTTCATAGTTTCTCGCGGGATTACGATTTGACCCTTAGACAAAACCTTATGACGTATGCAATTTGCCCTCTCATAATTTAGTAATCCAATCCAAATCGACATCGAAGATTTCTGTGCCAAAATGGAAAAACCCGACAAGGCAACAAAAGAAGTTGTTGCTGCTGCTACTGCATTCTTCACTTCGGTTGCAACAACAATCAAAACTAAACCATAGTCAAAAATTTGGCACTGAGTGCTCACATGTGTTTGTGGAAATTTTTTCCCAAAATAACATAGGACTTTTATAATCATCGAAGAGATTGTAGGGTGACTCCAAATTGGCTATTTCATATTTGTGCAGAAAATGCGGTAAAAATTACTCCAAAGAAGAGTTTACTAAATGCAAATTTTGTGAGTCATGCGGTTCTTTTCTCATGCCCAACTTCAGAGTGCAAAATCAGGAAACCGTAACAGCTAAATCTGATAATTTTATCAAAGAAAAATCTGCTCTAAATAGAGCTGCTGAGAGCCTTAGGCAAAGAGTAGATGATTCAAAAGAGTATGAGGTTGTATCTGAAGCTGCTGTCGAGTCGCTCAAGAAACCCGTTTTTGAGAGTTGGCTATGGAGTGCTGAGTACAACGATGCTTTGTACCTCGAAGGAGAACTGATTAAACAATATCAGGACAAAAGTATTGAAGATGCCATTCCTGGGAAAGTGGTTTCAAATGATCAGGGCGAATGCTACTCCATCTCAGCATCTTGCACATCAAACTTCAAACTGGTGCCTTACCAGGAAAGCAGGCAACACATTATCTCTGACTTAAAAGTCCTATCGGGAATTGGACCTGTCGGTGAACAAACACTAAAGCGAAAGGGCTACAAAACAGTGGAAGACTTGACGCATCATCCCAGATGGAAAAAACAAGCCGTCAACTACATGAAAATAATCGACAATAAAAAAGTAGATGCAATACAAAAATTTCTGTGGCAACGGCTCCCAAAATCCCACCCCCTGCTCCACTATTTGGCAGGATTCTGCCAAGACCAGGACTTCGCTATAGTTGACATAGAGACTTTAGGGCTATCGGAACGACCCATCATTTTACTGGGGATCGCAAAACCAACAAAAGACCATATATGTACAAGCCAATTCTTGCTAAGAGACATCCAAGATGAACCCAGCGCAATCTGGGCTTTAGTTTCTCAGCTCGAACCTAACTTATCGCTAATAACGTTTAATGGCCGAAGCTTTGACATGCCATACATTAAACAAAGATTGGCTTACTATGGATTAGATGCACCTTTGGATAATCCACATTTTGACGTTCTACATTTTACTAGACGCGCGCTACGCCACAAATTATCCGATTGCAGGCTGGACACGGTTGAGAAATACATCGGTATCAAAAGAGACATAAACATACCTGGCGCTTTGGTTCCCCACTTCTATGAGACTTATCTTCGAACTAAAAACGTTGGACCCCTCGTTCCCATAGTAGAACATAACAGGCAAGATTTGCTAACGCTTGGCACACTTTTCTCAAAGCTGTATGAGGAATGGAACCTATGATTGAGGAATTCATCAAAAACATAAAGCATATGCCGTCTTACAAAAAACAAATCGTGCATATAGAAAAACTGCCAGCCCAAGAAGCAAACTTTGGCGAACTGGAAAAGCCTCTGCCACAAAAATTGCAAACTTGCATGCTGAACCGAAATATCAGTCTCTATTCTCACCAAGCCCAAGCCATTAACATAGCAAGACAAGGTAAAAACGTAGTTATTGCTACACCAACAGCCTCAGGGAAAACCTTAGCGTTTAACATCCCAGTCATAGAAGCCCTAACAAACGACAAGAAAGCAACAGCACTATACCTCTACCCGACAAAAGCCTTATCAAACGATCAACTCAAGGTTCTAAAGGAACTCGAAAAAGACATAGGCATCAAAGCAGATCCGAATGTTTACGATGGAGATACGCCTCAACATCAAAGAGCAAGCATACGCGAAAACTCAAGAATCATTCTAACTAATCCATATGGGCTTCACCAGTATCTTCCTTGGCATTACAAATGGCGAAGCTTCCTCCAAAATCTCAAATTTATTGTAATCGATGAAGCGCACGTTTACCGGGGAATATTTGGATCCAACTTTGCCATGCTTCTAAGACGGCTTTTGCGAATCTGCAATTTTTACCACGCAAACCCCCAAATCATACTCTCCTCTGCCACAATCGCAAACCCCCAAGAACACGCAAAAAGACTCACCGGCAAAGACTTTGAAGTAGTCTCAAAGGATGGCTCTCCCAGAGGACAGAAAACCTTTGTTTTCTGGAACCCACCCTTCATAGACGCAGCCAATACAGTGCGTAGGTCAACCCATCAAGAAACCAAAGACCTCCTAACCCTCAACATTGTAAAAAACTTGCAAACTCTATGTTTTACCACATCCAGACAAATGGCTGAATTAATTACGCGATGGACCAAAGAAGAACTCACCCAAAGATCAAAGTCACCCAGTATTGTAACGGCTTATCGAGCAGGGTATTTGCCCCAAGAACGTCGTGAAATAGAAAACCGACTAAAAAACAAAAACCTAATCGGCGTAGTCTCAACCAACGCATTGGAACTTGGAATAAATATTGGCTCTCTTGATTCCGTCATAATTTCGGGTTATCCCGGAACCGTCATTTCCGCTTGGCAACAAGCGGGACGAGCAGGCAGAACCAGCTCCGATTCAATAGTAACTTTAGTTGCCTTCCAAAACCCCCTGGACCAATACTTCATGAAGCATCCCGACGACTTCTTTGGAAGACCCCACGAACAAGCCATAATCGACCTTCACAATCAATACATCTCACTGGGACACATAATGTGCGCCTCAAGCGAACTACCCATAACAGACGGAGACAAACAATTCTTCCCCGAACTGCTCCAAGAAAGCATTCAAGCCCTCGAAAAAGAAAACCTGATCCGAAAAACACCAAGAGGATGGGTCTACTCAGGAACCGCAAGAACAACCGAAGTTGTTAGTCTAGAAAGCCTCTCTCATCAAACGGTCACAGTGACCTGCAACGGAAACCTACTAGAAACACTCACATTAAACAAAGCTTACGAAGAAGCCCACGCAGGCGCGGTCTTGCTTCATCAAGGAGAAACCTACATTTCAGAAGAATTGGACTTAAACCAATTGGTTGCCAAGGTTAGGCAAGAAAACGTCAACTACTATACTGAAGCACTAAAGGACGTGGATGTTGCCATCGAAAAAAACCTTGAAGAAAAAAACTGCGGAGTAAAAATTGGGCTTGGAGAGTTAAGTATAACTGAAGTATACAATACCTACGTTACTAAAACGTATGATGAAGTTATCAAGCGAACACCGCTGAGTCTTCCGCCTCTGTCTTTCTCGACGGTTGGCATGTGGTTTATCGTTCCTGACACAATAAGACAAGAAATTGAAGAGCAAGGACTCGATTTTGCTGGAGGCATTCACGCAGTTGAACATGCAATGATTGGGATGTCTCCCATTTTCGCGATGTGTGATAGATGGGACATTGGAGGATTATCTACTCCTCTTCATCGGGATACGGGGGAGGCAACAATTTTCATATACGACGGCTTTGAAGGCGGCATCGGTATCTCAGAAACCCTTTATGCAAACATAAAACCCCTCTGGGAAAAAACCCTCGAATTAATTGACAACTGTGAATGCCAAGACGGCTGTCCCTCATGCATTTATTCGCCAAAATGTGGAAACGAAAACAAGCCCTTAGACAAAAAAGCCGCCAAGATTATTTTGAGAAGTCTTTGCAAATCGATATAAACCTCGCTTGCTCGTATTATTTCAGAAAGCAATATTCTCTTAGAAATAAATGTAGTCAAACCTTATTTGTTCGGTAGTCTTACTTTCACAATTATGATTCTGCAAGAATCTTTCTATCAAAGGGATACAATTACCGTTGCGAAAGAGCTTTTGGGAAAAATTTTAGTTCATGAAACCAAAGAAGGCATCACGTCTGGCAGAATAGTTGAGACAGAAGCCTATCACGGACCTGAAGATCAAGCAGCCCACAGTTATGGTGGTCGAAAAACAGCTAGAAATGAAGTTATGTTTGGTCAAAAAGGTCGCGCCTATGTTTATTTTATTTATGGATTATATTACTGTATTAACGTAATTACTGGCAATTTGCCGGGAAAACCGGAGGCGGTTCTTATTAGAGCTCTCGAACCGATAGCAGGCGAAGAAATTATGGAAAAACGCCGCGGTAAACAAATAAAATTTGTTAACCTGACAAATGGCCCAAGCAAATTATGCATGGCAATGAATATATCAAAAGCTCAAAACAAAACAAACCTAACAGCTCGGCCACTGTACATTAAAGATGCACCACAAGTTCCGAGAGATGATATAATGGAAACTACTCGTGTGGGCGTAGATTATTCAGGTGAATGGAAAAACAAGCCTTGGCGATTCTACATTAGAAACAACAAATTTGTTTCGGTAAAATGAGGTTTCGCAATTCAAACTAAATCGCACTAAATATCCGTTTGCCGTTTGATCCTTAAGGTGTTTTAACGACTCCTCCTAAAAGTCCGTTGTTATATTATGAAGGGTAACAAAGTAACTAACAAGACAAGAATAACACAAGCAACGGTTGTCCCAATAGTTATTGAATGGATAGCTTTTTCATTTATTCTCTTACCGAGGGCCCTTTTCAAAGTGATGTCAAAGATTCTGCCTCCGTCCAAGGGATATATTGGTAACGCATTGAAGATTGCAAGGTTGAAGTTGACAAACCAGATCCAAAAAAGCGTGTTGGCAACGATTTGCCACTGCGGAACCGAGCTTGAATAGAAGGTCCCCAAAAAATCAGAGAATGGCACAACCCCGGAAGCTAAGGTCGGTGGAACAATGTATATGGCAAGCTGCTCTATCGAGAAGGTTTTGTAGTTTTCTAATCTTTGCTGGGTAAAAAGGTCAAAGCTGGTTATTCCCATTATGGTCCGGTTCCCATCTGAAGTTAGATTGACTGTTGTAGAGTATCTGTCCAGCCAATGTTCACCCCTGGCCACTGATACTTGAATTAGATCTCCCGCCGTCTTATTGTCAAGGATGGCTCTTAGCTGTGTGGTGTTGCTGATTGTTATGTTGTCGATGGAGACAAAGACATCTTTTGGCATAAGCCCTGCAGCCTGAGCCGGCAAGCCACTTGAAACATCATTAACATAAACCCCGTCGATGACTGGAGACAAGCTCCCAACCAAAAGCAAAACACCCAAAAGGCAAACAGCAGCTAAAATGATGTTTGCGCCAACTCCACCAGCCATAACTTTTAGAGCAGGGCGAGGTTTCGCCTTCTTTATTTGCTCCTCATCCACATCCACAAAAGCGCCGATGGGAATAAACAAAAAAAACAATAAACCACTTGACTTAACATTAAACCCTACGTTTCTGGCTATAACCCCATGTGCACCTTCATGAATCGCGATTGCGATTACTATCGCAATCCACCCATAAACTATGGGAAGCAAAGGGTTGATTCCAGGCAGCAACAGAACTGATCCTGGTCCCAACTGCCGAACTGCTTGACCCACACCTGGATTAGAGAGTACACCAAAGAGGCTGTTGACCAAAAGGTAGAGCGCGAATCCAGCAACCAATGGTACAAGTATCAAGCTTACCCACGAAAAATATCGTGAGGCACGCAAAACCCCCATCCTGTTAAAGATGGCTTCAAACCGTTTTGTTCTAATAATTAGAATTGGAAAATTAAATTCAATTCTTTTCTGCTTAGCATTTTGCTCTTCGCTTTCGTTACTAGATGCCAAATCAACAATCGCTCGACTACTCTAAACCTTATTACTAAAAAATAAACTTTTATCGCCAAAATAAAAAAACACTAAAAGATGTTGGATAACTGGTAAAAAAAGGCGGTCAACCGTTCAAGTGCATAACATTATCGACTTAGATAAATATGCCAAGATTTTGCAAAGGGCAAATCATGCAAAAAAAGATCAATTCGGATAGAACTTAACCGTTTATTACCTTAAACGTTAAATCTGCATAACGATAACTTGCTTGATACCAAATGTTATGAGGTAATATTTTGACAAAGATCGAGTATGTTTGTAGAAAATGTGGAAAAGTGGTAACCTCTGAACAGTTTAAGTTAAGCTGTTTCTGCCCTGATGTTAACTGCAAAACATCACTTTATCCAAAACCTCAACCCAAGCATTGGCTTTTCCAATTTAATCCCTACACCTACAAATGGATAGATAGAATAAAAGAAACGCAAGAACCAGAACAGTGGCTGTTAAGCCAATATGCCAAACTAATCCAGAAAGGAGACTTAATTGCAATTTGGGGTTCAAACCACAACGGAGGCATCTATGCCTTGGGCAATATAATCACTAATCCCGCCACGAAACCCCTAAACCCCAACCAAATAAAGTATTTTTCAGACTTAGCCTATGTGGCAAAGTTTTTGGAAAAACGTAGCGTTATGGTTGAGTACTTTAAATTCTCGGGAGAGAGACCGCTTCTTGAGCAAGGTGTATGCAGTGAAGATAAAATGTTGAGTGATTTACAGGTTTTTATGAATCCCCAAGGAACAAACTTTCGACTAAGTTCCGAGCAATGGGACAGAATCTTTGGCTTACAAAAAAAGTGAAGTTAGAATAATAATACTCGATACCAAATAGTAAACAACGATTTTTCCGAGCATTCCTTTAAGAGCAATCGCCATACTGATCTTGAGCTAAATAACTAATATAACAAGAGTCCATAACCACAAAGAAAGGTTGAATTTGGGTAAACCCCTAAATACATTTCATAAAAATATGAACTATAGACAAAACCATGCGATTTACTTTTAGACATGACTGGCAGAAACCAGTGTTTCATTGCCCTAGCTAAAGCCGATGTCATGAATGAACTTGCCGGAAAAATCCTTCAAAGTACTTGAAACCTCGGCGGAAGAAAAACTCAAGAATAGCAAGTAGAGGAAACGAAATGTTCAGAGACCCTCAAGAAATGCGCAGAAGACTCCAAGAGATAATAGAGAAGTTCCGCCAAAAAGACGCAACCAGCCCAGAAAAAGCCCTCACCGTTGAACAATTGGAGTTACCGCCTCGTTTCGAACAAGCCATGAATCGAAGACTTGGTCAAACAGGCATATTTGTTGAAGCTAACGGCAAATACTACCTCAACGAAGATAGACTGAGGCAAATCCAGCAAGAACGCGCCAACTCAAGAGGCGGCGACGGAGGAATTGGAGATCGGCCCTCATCTTGGTTACGGTACGCAGGGATTCTTCTTATGCTTCCGTTTGGAATCATAGTTGTGGTTTTGCTTTACATCTCTCTGAGTTTAACTGGTGCAAAATATTATCCGGGAGAATTCTTGATTGTCATTTTGATTGTTATGCTAGCCGTGTTTGTGGCTCGTATGCTGCTTTGGAGATCAAGAAGAAGATATTATCAAAACTGGCGAAACGAATCCCCATTTTAAAAGTGATATTGCTGCAACTCATTCCGCACAACGGTTAAAACAACAAACAAATAAAAAAATATGCCCAAAAATTGTCAGTGATGTAAAATAAGGCATAATGCACATGAATTTTAAGGTTTTAATTAATCATGTATAATAACCACGCTGTTTTATTAATATAATTGCGCGGATCGCATTATAGTTTTTAAGCCTTAAATCGGGTTTTTATGATTTAGTGACTTTCTGAGCAAGGAAAAGTAATACGAAAAATGACAGTAACTCAAGTTAAAGTAAATGAAGAAGGTCCAAAAGTACGTCAGCGCTTTGCTGAAAAGTGCCCTGAATGTGAGAGCAAAAACCTCGTTCACGACTATGATTCAGGGGAAACTATTTGCGGTGATTGTGGTCTTGTTCTCTATGAGCAGATGTTGGATAAGGGTCCCGAATGGCGCGCTTTTACGATGGAAGAAAAAGCCTCAAGAAGCCGCGTTGGAATGCCCACATCATATTCAATTCATGACAAAGGATTATCAACAACTATAAGCCAAGTGGACCGTGATGCGTTTGGAAGAAAACTGCCTCTATCTACTAGGTTGCAGATGTGGCGCCTTCGTAAATGGCAAATACGCAGCCGCGTCCACTCATCCGTCGACCGCAACCTCGCACAAGCTATGAGTGAACTTGAACGGTTGTCAAGCAAAGTCTCCATCGCACCACCAATAAGAGAAAAAGCAGCTGTCGTCTACAGAAAAGCACTCGACAAAGGCTTAGTCCGAGGCAGATCAATCAACGCAATCGCTGCAGCGGCACTTTACGCAGCTTGCCGCCAAAGTGGAAGTCCCAGAACCCTTCGCGAAATAGCCGAGGCAAGTCTTGTTGATAAGAAAGATGTCGCACGTTGCTATAGGCTGCTGTTGCAAGAACTCAACATACATATGCCAATTGCCGATTCATTAACGTACGTTTCAAAGATTGCAGAGAAGAATGGTGTGTCAGGTAAAACTCAGGGCGCAGCTATTGCTATTCTTGGTGAAGCTAGGCGAAAACGTTTTGCAGCTGGAAAAGACCCAACGGGATTGGCTGCTGCTGCACTCTACATAGCTTGCCTACAAAATAACGAAAAAATAACGCAAAAAGACATTGCGGAAGCAGCTGGAGTCACAGAAGTCACAGTTAGAAACAGATACAAATCACTTAAGAGGCAATTAAACATCGAAATACCTGAAAGAGCTTAATTTTCTTTATCTTTTTCAACTAGCAAACGAATAGATCAAATTCAAATTATTCATACATCCAATTGCAGAAGATCCTTCGATTTTACTCCACAAATTGTTCTAGATATTGGATGATTAACTCGTAAGCACCTATACCATTTGGACCATATCTGTCATTATTGCGGTCACTTCTGATTATCGCTTCACCATCCAATTCTCCGACAGGCTCGTTGTATTTGATTCTATAAACACAACGGATAACATTGTCGTCGCAAGCTTGAAACGTCAGTAAGGGATATTTTATCCCGGGCAAATGCAAATCGTATTTTTCATCTGCTTTGGTCTCAATGATGAAATCTTTGGTCTCTTCTAGTCTTAGAAGACTCTGTAGCAATGATCCCTTATATAGCGGAAAACAAGATCGTTCCCTCAGGTCAGTGTTCTTTCTTACTTCTTCAATTTTCGAAGTCAACGTGTCTTTATCCCAAAGCTCGACACCCAACTTCCGTGCATCAACTAGGGCTTGTTGAGAAAAATATGAGGAAGTTATAACAATTGATCTTGAGCATCCGAAGATACGCCCCGCTTCTTCAGTTTTTAAAACGATTACATTCGAAACTTTGCTTTCCTTTGGGCATCTTCTGGCCAAAATTACAATTTTCTGGTCATCCTTCGAGGCTACAACCTCAATCCCTAAATCAGCTTCATATTTCCCAGGATGAACTTCATAACCCAATTCTTCAAGTAGCCATTTAGTAAAAAGTTCGAACTCCTTCTCCGAAAGTCTTTCAACTGAATAAACACCTGTTTTCGAGGAAATCTTTGGGTTATTCGATTTTTCCAAGTTTTCTACTTCATAATCTGTTTCTATTTTGCTCAAAACCTTCAAGCAATATTCTTTCTCAATTCTTGCAGCTAATTCCTCTGCTTTAAACGTGGGCAGCTGAAGTTTCTCTTGTAAAAAATCTACTACATCGATGTTTGGGTACCGCTCAATGATCTCATTTAAGACACCGTTAAACCTCAAATAACTCATCTTAACGCTCCCTTAACTTGTCTAAGAACGAAATGGATTTTTGATAAACAACGTTATCGTTCTCAATAATGTATAACGCGTTTGAAAATAGGCTTTTTGCTACTATAATTGCGTTTAGAGCATTTTTTCCTACTAACCACTTTGTTGTTTTTTGTTGAGAACTATCAAAATTTTGAACAATAAGGGTAAGTGCTGGGTCATTTGTTTCCTTTAGGTTATTACAAGCTTGACACCTATCGTCAATTAGTGCTTTGGTGGAGTATTCCTGCTGGCACAAAGAACATTTTGTAAAGGTCATACATTTGATGCACCATATTTTTCCAGTTGCTTTGCAAAGCTTACTCTCAGAAAGTGCAATAGTTGTTTGACAGGTTTCACATTTAACCATGTGGGTAGGGCATAATTGTCGTTTGAATTCTTCTGTGTAGGCAAGGTTAAGTTTTGAAAACACTTTTCCACATTGATCGCAAAGTCCATAATGCTGGATGCATACGCTTGAATTATCATGACTACATTTGAACTCCAGCAACCGACTGTGCCTCTTTCCACAAACCGAGCAGACAAATCCCGAATCATGTTCAAAGTACTCTTTCAACGTTTCATCCAACGTTAAAGCTGCTTTTTTCGAATAAAATTTCCCAGTATCTACGGATTGTCTAACGCAGCCCTTGCAGACATAGAGCGCATCTTGCGTCGCGTACCCCTCAAAGAAAGTTTTTCGGCATATGGGGCAAGTAACTTCCGAAGCATGGTTGACGCCTAAGATAAGAGAGGAATGTATGGTTGAATTATTATCAAGGTTTACTTCGAATCTGATCTTAGCTGTGTTGATTACAAGTAGATTGATGAATTTTATGGATACGTTGGTTATGTATGATTCTTCTTCTCTTTTTAGGAGTTTTTCATAGTTGGCTTGCCATTGGAGTACGTCAAAATCATGTTTTCTTGATATTACTTTTTCTCGGCGTTCCCTTCTAAGTCTCTTGTCAAAGCTTCTTAGTTTAGACTTTTTCTCCTTGCTAAGCGATAAATCAAAAAGAATCAACTTTTCCCTAACAATATCCTCTACCTTTTCCTCTGCAACCTCATTTAACTTATCAAAAACCATGGCTTCGAGTTTCGTTTTAAAATCTTGAATCTCTATCTCTTCATCGTTCAAAACATTATCTTCACTAAAATCCCCTTCGCTAACAACATTGCCTTTCTCGTCTATCATTAATATGATTGTTTCTTCGTTTTTTGGTCTTAGTTTATTTTGGAATGTTGCAGAAAAATAAAATTGAAAATATCTAACTGGTTCTTTCTTTATTATTTTTGCGGAAACAATTTTTCCATTAATTATTTGATGGCGACATGGCGGGGTTTTCGTGCAAGAGGTGATTACTTCATCTCCTAAAGTTACCCTGTCACATTCTTCACAGGAAAAGGGCGAATCTTTAAAGTATTTATTCACTAATGTTTCAATTTTTTCTTTGGAGTTTAGTAAAACCTGGGATAGAACACCATTTTCTAAACATTCTTTTAGTATTTGCTGGAACGCTGGGCTCCCTGGTGTTAGCAAAGGTATTTTTTTCTCTCGTGACAATGCTGGTTGATAGGTGTATTCTTTGGGGTTTGTTTGATTTGGATAGGTTACTGTAAAGACATCATCAGTTTGTTCAATTATCTTGCCTTCTTTGGATTTGACATATGCCTTTATGAAACGGTCAATTTTTGTTTCAGAGTACTTTACGCTCAATCAAGAACCCCTTGAGTGAATTTTTCGGCTAATTCCTGATTTTTTCTAGAAACAATTAGATTGTCTGCAAGTTTTTCAAGTTCTTTTTTTATGTCTAAACGAGAATTGCTTCGAAGCAAAATTTCAGCTATGGTCTTTTGAATATCTTGGGAGCCCTCTTTTAATTCTGCTAGCACGGTTTCCATTTTGCCAATTGTCATTGTAAACAACTCAATTTTTTGATATAGGATATGAAGGACATAATCGTCAATGGTATCTTTGACACTTAGGTTGAAAACCGTAACATCCCGATCTTGTTGGAACCTATGAATTCGCCCTATACGTTGCTCGATTTTCATAGGGTTCCAATGCAAATCATAATTAAACATTATACAACAATTTTGAAGGTTCAAGCCTTCCGCTGCTGCATCGGTTGCGACAAGATATTTGGTTTCGCCTTTTTTGAAACTTTCAATAACTTTGTCTCTATCATTTTGATCCATATCACCTAAGTAGACAGATGTTCTTCCAAAGTCTTGATCCAACATCTCTTTGAGTTTGTGGGTCGTTATTTTTCGTGAGCAAAATATTATTGCTTGTTCGTTGGGAATTTCTTTTAGAACGTTTCTTAACAACTCCATTTTTGCGCTATTGACTTTTGTCGCCATCTCAATTAAATGGCTAGTAACCTGGACCTCTGAAGGGAACCGTAGCTGTCTTTTTTTTAACGATTCAATAGCGGCTGACGGTGAACTTGAGAAAGACTGCTGCAAAGTAACAGCTTGAAACACTAAAATCGCGTTGCTTTGAGATGCACTGATTTTTCTATTCGGATTCTCGGCCATTAGGGTCTCTATTGTTTTGAAATGGTTTTTGCTCATATCCCGCAGGTATTCGGTTGCTTGATCAATAAATTCACGTTCGCTTTCATTTGCTTCGAGAGATCTGGATTCAACGCATCGCTTAGTAAATGGAATTCCTGTTTGTTCTCGGCGAGTTCGACACATTACGTCTCGAAGGCTCTGTCGTAATTGGCTTGCTTCCTCTTCTTTTACAATTCGGCTTTTCGCGTCTTCAGCAAATCGAGAAATAAATGCACGTTCACTGTCAAGAATTCCAGGCTGAATTAAATCTACAATACTGTACAAATCCGTTAGCTTATTGCATAAAGGAGTAGCGGTAAGAAGCAAGAAATGATTCTTTTTTAAATTGGCAATACAGGCTCTGCCTTTGCTATGGGTGTTTCTGAATGCATGCGCTTCATCTATTACAATTAAGTCCCATGTTCGACTTGCAAACTGGTCAATTTTTCTAGCTAAAAGGTTATGAGAACATAATATTCTATCGTCAGTTTCAATCATAACGTGTTCTTTTGGGGTATTAGCTATAGAAAAGTTTTCTCCAAATTTTTCAGCCATTTCAGTTTTCCACTGAGACAAAAGACTCTTGGGCGAAATAATTAAAATTGAATTAATCTCTTCTCTTAGAAGCAACTCTTTCATTATGAGCCCAGCCTCTATGGTTTTGCCAAGTCCCACCTCATCAGCTAAAATAGCATTTGCGTTCATATCATTTATTACTTGAAGTGCGGTTTGCATCTGAAAATTATACGGAATTAGTTTTGTTCGCAAAGCATCTAAAGCAATTAGTTGGTCGATTTTGCCCATATGTTTGATTTTGTGTGCTTCTAAATTCAATTGGAATTTCTGAAATTTTGAAAAACTCTTTGCCATGATTTTTTCTTTTATGCCGAAGGGATCGGAGAAACAAAGGGCATATTTGTGTTTAACTTTTTCACCGGTTGCTGTTTCCTCTACAAATTCATCCGAAATCATTCTCGGGGGAGATTTTATTGCCGTGGTTGATGTTTTCCCAACTAAGAGCTTCTTACTGTTCTTTTTGGGTAGCTTCTGAGTCTCCTCTATTGGCTTATCAACAATTAAAGATTCAACGCCTAAAAGTGAGGCACATTTTTCACAAATCTTGTCCTCAAGCTTCCCAGTTACAGAATCGGATTGCCCGCACGCGCGGCATTTAGCTTTGGAGTTAACAGGCAAGGGAATCGCGGTGTATTCCATCTCTAAGTATAAAAAGATAAAGTCAACCAAAACGCCATTTTAGCACGCATAATCAACAATCTGCTCCATCAAAATTCACTGATTAAAGTTAATTTATTTTAGAGAAAAAAGAGACCAAATTCGAACAAAAAAACACAACCACTCAAACAAAACCAAACAATGCTTAGCGCGTAAGCTGTTGCTGTACGAGCACAGTCACAAAGAGTTATTTTTCCAAATGTAAAACTCATAAAGGAATGCTTATGTCGGACATTATTGACGTCAAAGATCTTGTTTTAGTTTACGGAGACGGCACCAAAGCAGTGGACAACATCTCTTTCAGCGTGAAAACTGGAGAATTCTTCGGATTTTTAGGCCCCAACGGCGCCGGAAAAAGCACCACAATTAAGGTTCTAACAACTCTTCTAAGAAAAACATCAGGAACCGTTACAATCGCGGGTTACGATGTTGCAAAGCAAGCAGTCGATATTCGAAAAATCATAGGCGTTCAAAGTCAAGAAACAACTGTCGACGGCGATTTAACAGGTAGAGAAAATATTACCCTTCAAGGGCATTTCCATCAAATGAAAACTGATGAAATCAAAAGACGAGTAAACGAACTTCTGGGTTTAGTAGGTCTTGAAGAAGCTGCCGAAAAACGTGCCAGAAACTACTCGGGCGGAATGAAAAAACGCCTAGATTTGGCTACAGCCCTTGTCCATAAACCAAAAATCCTATTTCTAGACGAACCAACAACAGGCTTGGACCCTCAGTCACGTTCAGCCATTTGGAGTTATCTGGAAAAACTAAACAAAGAAGAAGGCATAACCATTTTCTTAACAACCCAATATCTAGAAGAAGCCGACAAACTATGCAAAAGACTTTCAATAATTGACGTTGGAAAAATAGTTTCGAGTGGCTCTCCGGCTGATTTAAAACGTGAAATTGGCGCAGATTCCATAAAAATATCACTTGAGAATTGTTCAAAAGACCAACTTAAAGCAAAAGAACTTATCAAAACTCTGATAGGTGTTAATGAAATATTAGTTTCTGAAGAATGCCTCACGGTTTATGCCAAAAACGCTGGATTATTAATACCGGATATTGTAAGGGCATTAGACAGCAGCGAAATACGGCTTTCATCAGTAACGTTTTCTTCGCCTTCACTGGATGATGTCTTCATGAAGCACACCGGAAAAAGAATCCGCGCCGAAGAACTCGTTAAAGCTCCCAGCACAATGTTTGGAGGACGACGTTAAATGACTCTACTTTCTGATACTCGTTATGTTTTTATAAGGTACATGACCAAACTTGTTCGAACTCCTATTTTGCTTTTCTTTTCGCTCTTCCAACCCCTTTTGTTCCTTTTGCTATTTACACAGTTACTAGGCAAACTTGGAAATTTTGGAGTATTACCGAATGGCGTAAGCTATATAGAGTTTGCAACTGCGGGAATTCTGATTCAAAACGCGTTTGGAAGCGCTCTGCAATCAGGAAACTCAATTGTGGCTGACATCGACTCAGGGTTCCTACAGAAAATGCTCGTGACACCTATGAGTCGTCCTGCGATTCTGCTAGGTAGGTTAACCAGCGACGCCTTTAGAGTAGTTGTCCAAACTGCAATAATTCTAGGTTTAGCTTATGCATTGGGCGCTTACGTCAACACAGGGATCATCGGAATTTTACTAATCTTTTTCACACTTGCATTCTTTGGTCTTGCATGGTCAGGAATATCCTTAGCATTAGGCATGAAGACGAGAAGTGCTGAGACAGTTTTTGCCATAGGAGGCGTTATTACTTTTCCATTGCTGTTCTTGAGTTCAGCTTTATTCCCGGTTACTTTCCTGCCCACCTGGGTGCAAGACGTTTCAAGGTTTAACCCCGTAAGCTACGCCGTTGACGCCAGCCGAGCACTAATGATCAATGGCTATGACTGGGGCACGATTCTTCCCGCATGGGGCGTAATCGGATTAGTTGCACTGATAACATTGAGCGCTACGCTGTATCAATTCAGGAAAGTAGTCAGCTAAAAAGCTGATTCTACTTAACAGGATAAAGGTGTGCATTCACTTCAGCGGGTTTGGGTAACCGCTTAATTTTGTACCTCAATCACATCACAGCCTGATAAAATATTATCGTTTATTTTATTAATCCTTTACAGCGTGTTGATTGCTCTACAGTTCATGTTCATTAATTTTGACTATATACTTTGCTGCTGAAATATGGAGAAAAATGTTTGTTTAGTATAACAGCTAATATACTTGAACGAATAATTTTCCCTCGAAGCGAATCGTACTCTTCGGGGAAAGGAGCGGCGCCGTGCTTAACAAACTCTGGAACACATTAAATAAACTGTCCTCTAAAAAACCCTTAAAGTACACTCTCTACCTTTCCGCAATCATAATCTTCTTTGCGATAATCCTTGTACCGCCGATAATTGGTATTCTTCTAAAAATTGGAACAGTTCAAAATGTTCTCAACCAGCCAGCGTTGATGAATACGGCGTTATCTGCAGTCCAAAACTCGTTTATAATTGCATTAGTGGTGGCTGCTTTGGATTTACTAGCTGGAGTGCCTTTAGCATGGTTGATTACCCGTGGCAAATCCAGGTGGTTAAGTGTTCTTGATACCTTAGCCGACATTCCCTTTGTTGTGCCTACAGCGGCTTTGGGTTATTCTATTTTGTTGTTTTGGAGTTCAACGGGCGGAATCTCAGACCTTTTCGGTTATTCGCTAATTTCCCCCGGCTGGCTATTGGTTATGCTGTTGCATTTCACCTTTTCCTTCCCTGTTGTTGTTCGAGTCATTGTTGGTGCTTTGCTTGATTACAAGATGGAGTATGAACGTGCATCACGAACCCTTGGAGCACCACCTTTAACCGCTTCGAGAACAGTAACTTTTCCTATCATAAAACCTTCTTTGATAGCGGCATTTTCTTTGGCTTTTGCCCGTTCCCTCTCTGAGACTGGAGCAACATTCATCGTGGCGGGAGCTTTCATAAATGGCCCCGTTTTTATTCAAGGGTTGAAAAATCAGCTTGCAAGCGGTGTACCTGTACCTATCACTCAAGCGACATATGAAGGCGGCACCGTTTTTGCCAGTCTTATACTGATCGTTGTTTCACTGGTCATATTCGGTTTGATTCGGGTTCTAGGTCAAAAGTTAACGTTGCCTTTTGGAAAGGGTTTGCCCCTTGTTGAAAAAAAACTCAGTTACAAGAAAACAGCTTGGACCCGAAATGGAGTAGCTTTGACTGTTTTCCTGATTGTAGTTCTGATTCCTTCGCTTTTTGTTGCTTTACCAGCTTTTCAAGCAATTGCAACTGGTAACACTCTTGTTCAAGCATTTACTGGGCAGAGTATTTGGGCAAGTTTTTGGCAAAGTCTTTTACTGTCATATAGTTTAGGCGCAATTGTCACTGTGATTGGCATACTTACTGGCATACCGATGGCGATTTTGATTGCACGAAAAACATTCGGCAAATGGCCCTCAACTATTCTTGACTCGCTAATCAACATTCCACTAATAGTGCCATCCATTGCATTAGGTATCTCTTTGAAATTCTTTTGGCAAGGTGTCCCCGGAATACCAGAATTCCTGCTGCTTGTATTTGCCCACCTATCAATTACCTACCCGTATTTCGTTAGGTCCATGTCAGCAGCGATGGAGAGAATAAACGTTGACATGGAAGAGGCAGCAAGAACCTTAGGCGCCAGACCCTTTACTGTCTTCAAAACAATTGTGTTGCCTATCACAAAATACTCAATTCTCTCAGGAGCCATCATTGTATTTACTCGAAGCGTAAGTGAAACGGGGGCTACGTTAGCTGTAAGTTCGAAGCTTATCACTGCGCCGGTTTTGCTTGTTAACTGGGTAAACTCGGTACGAGGAATAACAGCTTCAATTGTTGGCGTTAACTCTTTAACTGTTGGTTTAGCCTGTGGCTTCTTGATATTGTTTAGTTTCATAATCCTGTTAGTTTTGAGGCTTTTAACTAGAAAAGGAAAGGTTTAGAATGGCAAATCATAAACACTTCAAAAACGCTACACAGGGAGAGAGTTAATTATGCCTGACGTCAGAGTCGTAAACGTAACAAAAAAATACGGCAAACTCTACGCCTTAGACAACGTTAGCTTAACCATACATGACCAAGAGTACTTCTCTTTGCTTGGACCAAGCGGTTGCGGCAAAACAACACTTCTAAGGCTAATCGCCGGGCTCATTGAACCCGATAGCGGCGAAATCTACATAGGCGACCGCCGCATCGACAAAGTACCTCCTGAAGACCGCGACATCGGCTTTGTCTTCCAAACCTTCGCTTTGTTCCCACACATGACTGCTTGGAGCAACGTTCTATATGGCCCAAAAGTCAAGAATTACGATGCAAAACAGGCAGAAACGATAGGACACGAAGTTCTTGAACTAGTAAAGCTCAACGAACGCTTGAACGCATATCCAAGCGAACTCAGCGGCGGAATGATGCAGAGAATAGCCGTTGCTCGAGCCTTGGCTGCAGGCGCGAAAACTCTACTTTTGGATGAACCCTTGGGACAGCTTGACGCTAAAGTGCGCAACGAGATTAGGTATGAAATTCGTAGAATGGCAAAAGACCTCAAATTAACTGCAATCCACGTAACCCACGATCAAGCAGAAGCAATGTCCATCTCTGACCGTATAGCAGTCATGAAAAAAGGCAAGATTGTTCAGGTTGGGTCCTCACAGGAACTTTACATGAATCCAAACAGTTTGTTTGTGGCTCATTTCATTGGGGAATCCAACTTTTTAGAAGGTTACATCACTAATGCAAATGGCCAATCGGATATTGAGTTGAGGGAGGGTTTGAAGATTAAGGCCTCAAACCCGTTGAATATTAAGCCAAGCGAAAGAGTGGTTTTAGCTATAAGACCCGAAACGTGCGAAATGAGAAAGGGGCATATTGTGGCTGAGAATAGTTTGTTTGGGAAGGTTGAGAAGGCTACATTTGAAGGTATTGTTGTTCGTTATGAAATCAGGCTTGATAATGGAGACCGATTCGTGATCAACCGACCCTCGCTTACAGAAGAATGGGGTAAAATCGGTGAAGACGTGACAATCACTTACCCACTGGACAAAGCACATTTGTTCCCATATCCAGAAGCTGGTTTAGCCGAGGAAATCAAAGTCTAAGGCTTCGTACAACATGAGATTTCTCATTTTTTAGCGTGCTTATTAATTTTTTTAAAAAACATGAAATTTTTCATATTTTTGTGCTTAAAATTTAAAAGCAAGTGTAGTATTTCTATGTGAACTAGCTCGGGGTAGTATGGGAGAAAAAAGTGCAGAGGGAGAGGGTATACTAGGCAACTTTGTTGAAAATGAAGTTGCTTTCGTGAAAGACATCTGTCCTTCAAACACAGTTACTTTTGCTCATCTGCACAGTTTCTATCCAGATAAATTTAAATATGGTCATACCAAGGCTTTTGGTTATAAACAATACAAATTAAACTCTACTCTTGAGGGAGATTTAATGATTGAATGGATAAATGGAGAGATGAATTATGGATTATGAAGCGATTATTGAAGCCCTCTTAGCATTCCTATTAGTCTTCATCTCAACTTATGCAATATACGCTTTAGGCAAGCGTGCAGCGCCTAAAACTACTATAAGCGAAAACGAACAATCATCCTACGCTTGTGGAGAAAAAGTAGTTTTCCGCGGCGTAAAAATCAACGTATCACTCTACAAATACCTGATTTACTTTGTTATCTTCGATTCATCCGTTTTAGTTCTTGCTTTCGCCTCTTTCTCAATAGCAGGAACAACAAATCCTCTTCTTTTAATTCTCTACCTCGGCATAATTCTTGCCGCAGGAATAGTTCTCGTCGAAGGAGGAAAAGAATAATGACTGACACAAAGACATGGGCACGAGTAAAATCGCCATGGGTTCTACACTTTAACTCAGGAGCTTGCAACGGCTGCGACATAGAAATAGTCGCTTTACTAACACCAAAATACGATGTTGAACGCTTCGGAGTAAAACTTGAACCATCACCACGCCACGCTGACGTTCTCCTAGTAACAGGCTGCGTTACCCAGCAATGTGCAGAACGACTAAAACGAGTCTATGACCAAATGCCACAACCCAAATTCGTTGTCGCCATTGGCGCATGCGCATGCAGCGGCGGAGTTTTCGAAGGAAACTACAATGTTCTTGGCGGAGTAGACAAAGTAATTCCAGTAACCGCTTACATTCCAGGGTGCCCACCGCGTCCAGAAGCAATCTTAGACGGGGTAGTGAAGCTCCTAAATGCTTTAAACCCGCCCAAACCTAAAAAACAATCTAAACAGGAAAAAGCGCTTGAGGTTGCCAAACAAGAAGCCGTAGTAACACAAACGGCTCATCCAGTAGTTGAGGAGGTAAAACAAATTGTCAAACAATAAAATAGATATTCTTAGCATAATTGAATCAAAACTTGGAAACAAGGTCCAAATCCAACCAGGACACCTGAGCACAGGAACAATAATTGCTCAAAACGGCTTGCACCGGGAGGTCCTAAAAGTGATGCTTGATGCTGACGAAAAAACAGGCATAACAGCCATAACTGGATTAGATCTTGGAGCAACCATTGGCGTTTATTATCATGTTCACACATCCAACGCGTTTGTAACTATCAAAGCTCAAGTCCCTAAAGAAAACCCCAAAATCCAAACTATCGTAGACTTACATCCAGGCGCAGTTTTTCATGAACTTGAAGTGGCTGATCTTTTAGGTGTCGTTTTCGAAGGACACCCAACCCCTGGTCATTTTGTTTTATCAGAAAATTGGCCTATAGGTGTTTACCCGCTCAGGAAAGACGTTAAAGCAAACGAAGTAAAGCTGGTTCCAACCCCAGTATCTGAGGAAATTAAGCTTCCCGAAAATGAAAAGCTCGTGAAAATCATCATTGGTCCCCAGCATCCTGCGTTGTTGGAGCCTGAAAAGTTCGCGGTAACTGTCGAGGGTGAAACTGTAGTCAAGGTTGAACCACGAATTGGCTACGTCCATAGAGGCATCGAGAAAGCAACTGAGTCACGCACTTATCTGCAAGATGTTTATTTGGTTGAACGAATCTGTGGAATCTGTAACAGCATCCATGCAGCAGGCTTTGTTGAATGCGTCGAAAAAATAGCAAAAACAGAAGTTCCTCCACGAGCCAAATACCTACGCGTTGTTGCTTTAGAACTCAACAGGCTCCATAGCCACCTACTGACTTTAGGTCATGCAGGCTTAGAAATCGGGTACGAAACTTTGTTCCAGTATTTCTGGAGAGACCGAGAACCAATTATGGATCTAATCGAGTTAACCAGCGGCAACCGCGTTTACTCTTCACTCATGACCATAGGCGGCGTACGACGAGACATCAAAGACACAGATATTCCAAAAATCAAATCTACTCTCAAGACACTTCGAGGACAATTACCCTTCTACAGACAAGTTTACGAAAATGAACCCACACTTAGGTTGCGCATGAAAAACGTCGGGGTTCTCAAAAGGGATGATGCCCTTAAGCTCTCAGTAGTTGGTCCAGTGGCGAGGGCTTCTGGCGTCGACATTGATGTTCGCAAAGATGAGCCTTACGAAGCATACGACGAGATTCCCTTCAAAGAAATAGTCTACAAAGAGGGCGACACTTGGGCTCGAATGAACGTTCGTATGGATGAAGTTGAAGAAAGTATCAACATAATTGAATATGCAGTCGATAACTTACCATCAGGACCTTTCCGAATCGCTACACCCAGATCAATACCTGCAGGGGAAGCGGTAAATCGCGTTGAAGCTCCAAGAGGCGAACTATTCTACTACGTTAGAAGCAATGGCACAGACATGCCTGACCGCGTTAAAGTCCGCACTCCGACATTCGCTAACATTCCATCATTCCTCAAGACAGCAATAGGAGAGAGTATAGCAGATGTACCCGCCAACTTTGTTAGCTTAGACCCCTGCTTCTCATGCACAGACCGGTGATCCAACAATGATCGACTTTACCCTGATCTTCCGCATACTCGTCTTTCCAGGTTTCACATTCATAGTACTCTTAACTCTCTTTTGCGATTGGGTAGAACGCAAAGTCGAAGCCCGAATACAAAACCGCGTCGGACCTATGGTTGCTGGTCCAGCAGGGATTCTACAGCCTTTAGCCGACTTCATTAAACTTCTAACGAAAGAAGACATTGAACCAAGAGACGCAAAAAAAACCATCTTCAAGTTTGCACCTCTAGCAGCTTTCACAATCATGATTTTTGCCTTATTCTTCATACCAATTGATGGAAAAAACATATTTTCCACTGGCGGATTCAGTGGCGATTTAATCATTATTTTGGCTTTCTCAACAATAGCTAACTTTTTGCTGTTCCTTGCAGGTTGGGCATCTTGCAACCCATACGGCACCATAGGCTCAGCAAGAGTGTTAACTCAGTTCTTAGGCTATGACATCCCGCTCTTTCTAATTGCTTTAACACCCGCATTCATCGCTGGCAGCTTGAGTATTGCAGAAATATCTGCATACCAATCAGCCCATTTTCTTCCATTCATCGTTTTGGCTCCTTGGGCTTTCGTCCTATTTGTAATAACTATGCAGGCGGAACTTGAAAAAGACCCGTTCGACGTTCCTCACTCTGAAAGCGAGCTCGTCGGCGGTTTAGAAACAGAGTTCACAGGCGCCAAACTGGCATTTCTTCATTTGACACGTGACGTGCAAATAGTTTTCGGTTCAGCGTTAGTGGTTATGTTGTTCCTTGGTGGTGCTAACGGGCCTGTATTCTTTGGTGCATCTTGGTTCTGGTTTACCCTGTGGTTTGTACTCAAACTCTTAGTTGTCGTATTGATTAGCGAGTACATTACAACTGTATTTGCTCGCTTCCGCATCGACCAAGTCCTGTCAGGCAATTGGCGAATCCTCTTACCCGCAGCGTTGCTCTCTTTGATGCTTACTGTAGCTTTAGTAACATGGGTCTATCCATTGGTGGTGTAACAAGATGACGGAAAAGAAAAAACGCATATCCCCCATCTTCAGACGAGCGGTATCACACATATTCACAAAGCCAGCAACAACAAAATACCCGTTCGTAAAACCGGTGCTTCCTGAAGATGCCCGTTGCAAAACAGTTTATACAATTGAATCTTGCAACGTCATCGATATTGGAACAGGTACAGGCGGTTCAAATGGCTTAACTTTGGATGTTAAATCAATCGTTGGCTCTAACTGTAGAGTTTGCGTACGAGATTGCCCAGCAGCCGCGATAGAAATAGTTGAAGTGGAAGGCAAAAGACGCCCCCAAATCCGTTTTGACAAATGTATCTTCTGTCACCAGTGCGTAGAAAGTTGCCCCCGAGGTGCAATTAAAAGCTCAGTTTTCTATGAATTAGCCACAACTGACAAATGCGCATTAATCCAAAAGCCAAATCACGCTAAGGAGACTAAATCTTAATGATCTTTGAAATTCTCGCTGTAGGCCTGATAATTTCCGCCGTATTGGCGCTTTTCCTAGATGAAGTTATTTATTCCGTTGCCGCGTTGGCAGGAACTTTCTTTTTTACAGCATTAATCTACGTTTTAAACGGTGCACTATTTGCAGCTATTTTCCAGTTTGCCGTAGGCGTGGGCACGTTATCGATCTTGTTTCTTTCAGGAGAAATGTTAGGCGATAAACCAAAAAAGAAAACTTCCCCAAAACGCACAAGCGCCTTAATTGGAATAGGCGCAGTTTTATCGTTACCTGCAATTTTCCTCTCAGTTTCCGGTTCAACCGGCACAAATTCAAACCTTGATTTAAGTGATGCCCTGTGGAATGCTCGGGGTTTAGATGTTGTTTTACAGGCTCTTGTTATTTTGACAGTGTCTCTGGGAATCGCCATTGTCTTGTATGAGAAGAAGAAAAAGGGTGGTCAATAATGGACTTTGTTATACTGTCACTAGTAATGTTGGCTATTGGAATCTATGGTTTGCTCACCAACCGTCAACTGATTAAAGTTTTCATATCCGTTGAGTTAATCGCAACGGCAGCCACATTGAATTTCGTGATGCTTGCGTCTTCTATGGGTGTCGGCTTAGGTCAAGCATTTCTAATTTTGGCGTTCTCAACTGATACCGCGGTCAGCGGCGTGATCCTAGGGTTGCTCGTCATAGTATCCAAAAAGTACGGAACGAGCGACATGAGCAAAATAATACAGATGTTGCAAGATAAAGGCGAAAGTGAGGATGAAGTGCAATGATTCTTGAAGAATTCTCAGCGTGGTTCGTTTGGGTCCTACCCCTCATAGCAAGCTTATTTGTACCTATAATTGGAAAATACAGTGACAAAGCAAGAAACTACTTCGTTGTCGCAATTGCGGCTGTCACAGCTGTGTTGGCGCTTTCCTTGGTTCCAAGTGTCTGGAATGGCAACGGCGTAGCCACCGAGTTCTCGGTATCCTGGATTCCAGGACTAAACGGTCCACTTAACGCTGGAGTCTACATAGACCCCTTAAGCGTATTATTCACATGTCTTGTTGCCTTCTTTGCATTAATCATCGCCATCTACTCAATAGGCTACATGAAAGGTGAAGAAGGATTAACACGCTACTACTACCTCATCTTACTTTTCATCGGCTCCATGATTGGCCTTGTAATCGCCGACAACATGCTGCAGATGTTTATCTTCTGGGAAATGGTGGGCTTATGCTCTTACGCTTTAATTTCGTTCTGGTATAAAAAACCAGAATCAATCAAAGCAGGTGTCAAAGTTTTTATAATGACACGTATCGGTGACATCTCCTTGCTTGCCGCTATCGGTATCCTCTTTTTAATGTTTGGCACCTTCAGCTTCCACGGAGTAATAACCGGTATACAAGATGCTGCAACGGCAGGGACATTGAATACAAGTCTACTGGTTGTTGTTGCATTCCTTGTTTTAGGCGGCGCTATTGCAAAGTCTGCTCAGCTTCCATTGTTCACTTGGTTATATAGCGCTATGGAAGCCCCAACCTCAGTTAGCGCCCTCTTACATGCAGCCACAATGGTCAAGGCAGGTATCTATTTGCTTGCAAGGTTCATACTCATATTCTCAGTTGCACCCGTACTAATCACAGCTTTAGGCACTCAGTTCTGGTTTGCAACAGTATCTTGGATAGGTGTTTTAACCGCCATAGTCGGAGCAACACTCGCGTTAACAACCACCGACATCAAAGGAGTCCTTGCATACTCAACTGTAAGCCAGATTGGTTTCATGATGGCTGGGTTAGGCGCAGCAGTGGATGGAGCTGCTTCAATTGGCTGGTTTGCAAGCTTATTCCATATGGTCAGTCACGCTTTCTTCGAAGGTCTTGGATTCCTCTTGGCAGGAGGTATTATACATGCAATCGGCACACGTGACATGCGCCTTATGGGCGGTTTACGCAAGGCTATGCCTATTTCATTCATTCTGATGGCAATCATGATTATCACCACTAGTGGTCTGCCGCCTTTCGCCGCGTTTTTTAGCAAAGGCCTAATTATCTCAAGCGCAACTGACGCTGGATACCTTGCCCAAGCAATAATTCTCTACGCTACCGCCGCGATAACATTCGCCTATGTCGTGCGTATGTTTAGTTTGGCGTTCATGGGTAAAGAATCTGAACACATCCAAAAACAGCATGTTCACGAAGCACGCAAAGTCATGCTTATCCCAGCAGCAATCCTTGCAGGCTTATGCATCGTATGGGGCTTATCAGAGACTATAGTAGCAAGCTTTATGCATGTAAACTTGGGCGAAGGCTTACTAGCTGCATTCACAAACATAGAGTTCCCCATCTTCATCGTATTGCTCATACCCACAGGATTAATCGCATATTATACATATTACAAGGGCTATCAGGGGATCCGAAACTTTGCCGCAGGCAAAAACCCTCTTATGACAACATTCAAACATGCTTACTTCTTCGACGACTTCTACGGTGCAGTCTCAAAGGGAATAGAACGTTTCTCAGATGGCCTTACACGAATCGAAAATGCCCTGTTCGGACGCTACCCCGACAACGCTGCCAACCAAGTCGGTGAGGCTGCAGAACCTGGACACGCTACAACTTTGAAGCAGGGACCATCAGACTCCTTTAGAAACTACGTCGCCGCGGCAGTTCTCGGCTTCATACTAATCGTTATACTGATCATATTAACTGTAGGAGTGTAAGAAAATGACGCTACCCATTCTTTTAGCAGTATTTGCAATTCCAACAATAAGCATACCCTTTGTTTACTTTACAGGAAAGAAATCGCCAAAAGCAGCAGCAATTTTTGTTGCTTTAATAGCGCTTATCAACTTGGGCTTGGTTTTATCCACGGTTCCAACTGTACTTAACGATGCAAGCCACCGCTACACCGAATCCTACAGTTGGATCTCAACCCTAAACGGTACCCAATTCTCACTATTTGTCGACGGGATAAGCGCCTCCATTGCCTTAATCAGCCTAGGCCTAATCTTCGTAGCCGCTCTCTACTCAATTAACTATATGTCAGGCAAAAAGAACCTTCCAGCCTACTATGCACTGCTCTGTATGCTGTCAGTAGGTTTAATCGGTGTGTTCTTAACCTCTAATCTGATTTTATTCTACTTCTGCTGGGAACTAATGCTTGTTCCTGCCTACTTCATAGTTGGCGAATGGGGCTACCGAAACAGCTACAAATCTGCATTCAAACTTTTCATATACACCCATGCAGGAGCAGTATTTGTTCTGCTGGGTATAGGAACAATATATTATCTAACCAATACTTCAGACATGTTCCAAGCTCAAGCAGCTTTATCCGCTTTCCCAGATCTCGCCAAATGGATAATAATCGCGTTAACCGCTGGGTTCGCCGTTAAAATGGCAATATTTCCAGTTCACGGGTGGCTCCCAGATGCACACTCTGAAGCACCAGCACCCATGTCTGCGCTCCTAAGCGGAGTCATCATTAGCGCAGGAGCTTATGCCATTTTGCGATTATCATTTGGAATAGTTTTCCCGGCAGTCGGAACAGCATTCGGAACAAACTTCCTTTATGCCTTGTCAATAGTCGGTGTAATTACTGCGTTTTTCGGTTCATTTCTTGCGCTTGTTGCAACTGACATAAAACGCCTAATTGCCTACTCAAGTATTGCCCACATGGGCTACATCATGTTCGGGCTATCCCTGTTTCCAGTGGCTTTAGCCAGCGGAAACCCAGTGTTCCTTGCATCTGCCTCAGCCATTGCAATCGTAGGTACCGTACTCCACATAATCACCCACGCCGCCAGCAAAGGCCTCTTCTTCCTTACTGCAGGCGGAATCATGCATCAAACTGAAGAAAGAGACATCCGCAAAATGGGCGGTTTAGCAAGCAAGATGCCGTTTTCAACCGTTTCAGGAACTATAGCGGCGTTGAGCATTGCAGGAGCGCCACCACTAGCATGCTTCATCAGTGAATTTCTAATATTCGTCGGCGCTATACAGATAATAAATAAGACGGGAGGAGCTAGCAGCTTCTACATAATACCCACAGCTCTTATGCTCATAGCAACAGTGTTCTCGTTAGCCTACGCATTAAGATTCATCTCAAAAGTGTTCTTTGGAACATCAAAAGACGAAGAGGGCGCAGAAGAAGGACACAAAGATGCTGCCGAACACATAGCTGCTGAAAAACACAAGATCGTCGATGTTCCCAATTACATGAAGGTCTCATTGGCAATCTTGGTGGTTCTGGTAGTTCTCATTGGGATTTACCCGACGTTCTTCATGAATCTAATACAAACAGTTACCTTTGGAGGCGCTTAAACAATGGTTCAAATCCTAGACATAGTATTACCCATCTTCACGCTAGTAATCGCTGCATTACTTACAATTCCAATATTTAGGATTATCAGAAAACAAGAAAACCATAAAACCGCTCTAACATTGGGCTGGCTCTTAACCGTTTTCCTGATTGCAGGCGCAACCGTGGCTAATCTTGCATTAAGCTATTACAGCACAGCCAACCCGCCGCCATTAAACTTGGCTTTAGATGGTAGTATATCATCTGCAATTTCAAGTTCCTTTTTAGTAGATGCCATTTCCATCTATATGGCAATAATCATCGTAGCAATTAGCTCGGTAGTCATGGTTTACAGTGTTTTCTTTATTGACTCTAACGAACGCCCCTCAGACAGGTACTTTGCAATCATGCTCATACTCACCGCAGCATTGTTGGGCGCTGTTCTCTCAGGCGACCTCTTAACCTTCTTTATTTTCTGGGAAGCCGCAACCGCAGCTGCAGCCTTCCTAATGATGTACCGAAAGAATGCGTTCAGCCTCAATGCAACCCTAAAGTTCCTGGTAATGGTCATAATCGCTTCAGCATTCGTATTGTTTGGAATGTCGATCGTTTACGGCTTAACTGGCAGCTTAAACTACAGTGCTGTCAGAGAAGCTTTGAATGTTTCCACTTTGGTTGGATCTGACAAAAACTTACTTATAATCGCCTTCGTCTTCATCGCTGCTGGCTATGCTATTGAAGCAGCAATTGTGCCATTCCACTTCTGGCTACCCGACGCATACACAGCCGCACCAGCACCATCAGCAGCATTCCTTTCAGCACTTGTTGACCAAGGCAGCTACTATATTCTCATCAGAATACTGCTGTACATTATCATTCCAACGGGTCCGAACCTAGTGTTAGATTGGACATTCATGCTCGCCATATTGGCTGCAGTAACTATGGTCGTTGGCAATGTGTTCGCTTTAATCCAAAACGACGTAAAACGCTTAATCGCATACATCTGCGTTGCAGACGTCGGCTACAACCTGGTAGCAATCACCAGCATAAAATCACTTGGTCTCGAAGGGAACCTATACTTCTTCCTCATCGGCGGCTTAACCACAGCCTTAGCTTTCATGGCAATAGGCATCATAAACAAATACGGCATAAAGACACTCAGTGACTTCGCTGGATTCGGCAAGAAAGCGCCTCTGGTAAGTTTAGCTTTAGTAATAGCTGGATTATCGTTCGCTGGAGTACCACCGCTAGGAGGATTCATAGGTAAATATCTCGTCTTCACCGCTGCACTGCAAGCAAACCTCAGCTGGTTAGCTATAATTGGAGTCTTAACAAGCGTCTTGCAAACCGCCTACATCTTCCGCCTAATGAACGTCATGTACTCAAAGAAACCAAAGGACGAAACACCCCTCAAAGAAAATAGACGCTTGCTCATCCCTGTCTTCATCTTGGTCGCGGCAATCTTCTTGTTAGGCTTATTCCCAGACATCGTCCTCCAACTGATTCAGCCAGCAACACACCAACTCTCAGCCCTAATCCCAACCCTCTAAACCAACTAACCAGCGGAATACTTTGAATGGGCACATTCTTGCCCGTTTACTCTTCATACTTTTTTCATAAAAAAGGTAGGTTCTTTTGATTGAAAACAGCTGCTTAGTATGTTAAAATCGTTATACTTTATTGTTAACTTGTTTTGTGGTCGCTATTTTTATAAGTCCTACGCTTGAATTAGGTTTTCATGCAAGCTGAATTTGGAGTAATCGGTGGCACAGGTCTTTATGACCCTAAACTTCTAAAAAACATCCAAGAAGTAACAGTTGAAACCCCATATGGCAAACCCTCAGATGCCATAACCGTTGGCGAACTTGCCGGAAAATCCGTTGCATTTCTACCAAGACACGGAAAAAAGCACACCATACGCCCCACAGACATCAATGTTAGAGCGAACATTTTCGCTCTCAAAAAACTCGGTGTAAAACACATATTGGCGCCTTCAACGGTTGGTTCACTGCGCGAAGAATATCATCCCGGCGAAATTGTGTTCGTAGACCAATTCATCGATCGAACCACACGACGCGAGCAATCCTTCTACACAGCAACGGAAGGAAAAGTTTGTCACATCTCAGTTGCTGAACCCATGTGCCCCGAACTACGTAAAACATTAATTTCAGTTGCTAAAGGCTTAGGTATCAAAATGCATGAAACAGGCACATACGTTTGCATTGAAGGGCCTCGCTTTTCTACCAAAGCAGAATCCAAAATGTACCGTCAATGGGGAGCCGACGTGGTTGGTATGACCCTGGTTCCCGAATGCGTCTTGGCTCGAGAAGCTGAAATCTGCTATGCAAACATATCCACCGTTACAGACTACGACGTTTGGAAAGACCACGTAGTCAGCGTTGACGATATTCTATCAACTATGAAAAGCAACGTTGAGAATGTTAAGCGTATAATCGCTGAAACAGTTGCCAAAACGCCAGCCAAATGCAGTTGTGGATGTGAACAAGCATTAAAAGGAGCATTCGTTTAGGGGATAAGACAAATGAACAAAACCGACAAAAAAATAGATATAAAATCCAAAATCCGAAGAATCCCAGAGTTCAAAGGTGTAACTTTCTGGGACATAACACCCCTCCTAAAAGACAAAGCCTGCTTTCACGAATGTATCAAACAATTAGCCGACCACTATAAAGACAAACCAATCGATGTAATTGTTTCAAATGAAGCAAGAGGATTCATCGTAGGCGCACCCTTAGCCTACGAGTTAGGCGTGGGGTTTGTCCCAATACGCAAAAAAGGTAAATTACCCTACAAATGCATGGACCTAACATACAAAAAAGAATATGAATCTGACACCATCGAAATTCACCAAGACGCGATTGAAAAAGGACAGAACGTTTTGCTCATCGACGACCTTTTAGCCACGGGCGGCACCGTTAAAGCTAACATTGAATTGGTTGAAAAGTTAGGCGGCAAAGTTGTTGGATTGGGCTTCCTCATCGAATTGGGTTATTTAGAAGGTCGAAAGGCACTTGGCAATAAACACGACATATACTCACTGGTTCAATTGAAAACCACAAACGGGTAAAAAGAAGTAATCAAGCATGTAAATTTCGGGCTTGGCTGTAGAAAGAACAATTCAAGCTCTATTTCTTTACTACCTTTAGACGGCGAAAATATAATTGCCAATGGCGCCTCTCGAAGCCCCAGCGCTCTCCGGCTGCAAAAAAATTTAAAGCCGTTTTTAACACGGTTTGTTGTTGTACTATGACAGCAACGCACACTTAATAGTTAATTCTCGAATAATTATCATAAGTAGATTTTTGAGGTGGATTTTTTGGAGAACATTTTTGTAGATATGGGAACGGAGATTAGTAGCAAATACTCTAAACAAGAAATCTTTGAGAAACCCAATCGGAGCGCTTTTGTTTTTATAACGGCAGATTCCGATGACAATAGCTTATTGCTTGAAGATTTAAGGAAGATTGAGGAAGTCAAAGAGGCTTACCTTGCTTACGGTGTTTATGACATTGTAGCTAAGGTAAGCGGCACATCGTTTAACCATGTTCGCGAGATTGTTCAATCAAGAATAAGAAACCTGACAAGCATCAAATCAACGTTGACTCTAACCATTATCTAAACATGCGCAATCATACATTGCCAATCTAAATGCGTTTGAACCGCAACTATGTACTCAACGAAAAATACTTCTTTGCTTTTCGATTTATAGGTGAAACTTTTTACTTTATTTTGTATTTTTTCAATAATTTTTAACTCTAATAGTTTAGCTGCTTCTCCGAAAATTGTTTCAACTGCAAGAGTGAAACTTTCGATCATGCGAGGAATTTGTTCTTTTCTTATGCCGTGCTTGTTTTCTAAGTAACTGTAAATGGCTTTCTTAACATTTTCTCCAAGGGAAGTGAAAACTTCATCAATTGCATCTATTAAGGTTGTTTCAAAATTGATTTTTAGTGGTTCTTTTTCGCCGTTTAGGACGAAAGTTGTTATGCTGGTTAGTTGTTGAGCCATTTTCATTCCTGCTTGTTGTTGTGTTCTGCTTAGCAACGGTTGTATCTTAATTGTTAATATATCACTTGTTTTAGATTCCGATATATTCCCAAAGTCGATATATACAAAAAAGATATGTGCAAAACAAGTAATAAAAAAAATAGCCAAAATTAGCGTGCTTTGCCTTTTAATTCATGCACATGCATTCGAACTTGTCCTTTTACTTATTCAGGTGCCTTCCATGATAATGGCTATCTACTACAAATGCCCAATAACATCATGCAGTTTGCCACATTTTCGATAAAGCAAAATCCATAATCCTTTTTAAAATCCCCTGAGTAGTATAGAGTAAGATGTGATTTTTTGACAACATACATGGTTAACTCAGCTATTTTAAAATCTGGAAAAAATCCAAAAACCTGTGCACAAGGCGCAGCAAAAATGCTTGCCAAAGGAAAAATCAAGGGAATAGAAATGAAAGCCTGTTATTGCTGTGAAACAGAAAATAGAGTTGCTTTTCTTATTGAAGGCCCAAGCGAGGATGCTATCTTACGTGTGGTTCAAGAGCAACTTGACATTCCAGTCGCTTCAATAATGGAAGCAGAAGAAGTCTCAGTTTTGCCATAACCCCTGCCAATATCCTTTGTTGCAGCTTGAAGAAAAATTCTCAAGCCTTTTTCTGTATTTTAAAATAGCGATATCTTATAGAAAATGCGTCTAATTTAGATTAACTCTTTCGCTGCCTTAAGGTAGATTTCGAAATCTCGTTCGGAAAACAATACAAAAGTAACTTTTTCAATCCTATCTTCTTTTTCTAAAAACGCCTTAATTGTGCCAATTGCTACTCGGCTAGCTTCTTCGATGGGATAACTGTATGCTCCAGTGCTGATTGATGGAAATGCAATAGTTTTCAGCCCCTTGCTGACGGCAAGCTTTAACGAGTTCCTATATGCCTGTTTCAACAGTTCGGCTTCGACATGAAAACCTCCAAGCCAGACTGGTCCAACTGTGTGGATGACATGTTTAGCTTTTAGGTTTCCTCCAGAAGTTATAATTGCTTTACCAGTGGGCAATCCATCTGGCCACTCGGTTTCTCGGATGCGTTTGCATTCTGCAAGAATTTTTGGTCCACCTTTAAGATGTATAGCTCCATCCACTCCGCCGCCTCCAAGAAGCGTTGAGTTAGCTGCGTTTACAATGGCGTCAGCTTCAACCTCCGTAATGTCACTTTTGATTAATTCAAGCTTAGCGTTTCCAACTTTAAATTCCATAGATATCCCTTATCTCAAATGGCTATTTAACTATGCCAACAAAGACCACAAAGCTGAACCAATAAAATACACGCCAAAACAAATGAATACAGCTATACAAAAAAGCGTAATTCCTATCCGTGTGCGCTCGGTCCAGAACCTTTGAGACTTAAAAATCAATAACGCAACCACAGTGTACCAGATAAAATCAGTGAGCCAATGAACCCCTGCAAAGATAGAAAACCCTAACAATCCAAACAATTTTGCGTTCAAGATAAGAGTTGTTCCAATAGTTAGCCACCATAGGATAAAGCCTGCATTTGCAGCTGTCGTCCACGCTCCTGCAAGTACGGAATCCCGCTTAACACTCACAGTGCGCTCTTCTTGTTTGTGCCTGTTTATGAATGCCCGCAAGCCCATGAAAATCATTAGAAAACCACCAATCAAACTAATCATAACCTGCACGAAACTGGGGATTTCAAATTCGCTGAGCACAAAGAAAATCAGGAACATCAAAGGAATTTCAACTATAGCATGACCGACGGCTATCAGGGCGCCAGCTGTTTTGTTTTTTGATGCCTTTCGAATTGTGACCGCAAATAGTGGTCCCGGTATCAGAACCCCTGAAAGCGAGATAAGCAACACAGAGGCCAAGAATACATAGAAGTCGGTGATAAACTCCAAGATCCAAGTCTCCAATGCTTTTCCAATCTTTTTGCATGGTCAGCTATAAGCTTTCACTCTCCAATGGATCTAAACATACTTTGAAACCTTCGCTTTAATCAAGCATTACTCAAACACATTTTTGCTTGGCTCGCGTTTTTGAGGCTTTAACAACCTCGTTTGCATTTCTACAATGTCTGCGCTATCCTTAGCGGTTACGTAATTGTCTAGCAACATTTGGTTTACCTCAAAAAACGTGTGCCCCCACGGAAAAATCAACAAAACATCTTCCGCCTCTTTCTTAAAACCAGCAATGTACAAGGCTGCTGCGATGGCTTCAACGGTTGTTAGTTTGGTAAGCTTCCCATAATTCACGGGATTGCCTGCAATCAAAATGGGTAAGCACCTGCTGGTTCCCTTTACTTGTTTTTCCATAACTTTTTGGGCATGTTCCCAACTGCAATCTAACGCTGCTAATCCAAACTGTTCTAGCCTTTCCCTGTCCGCTGGAGAGAACGCAATTTCGCCAAATGGGTTGAGCACGATGGCTCGCTTTGGAAGAAACCTTGTACTTGTAACTATTCGGGCAAGTCCTCGGCGTTTAAGCCTCAAGGCAGTGTTTTTTTTAGGGTCATCTTGAGCAGCGTGATAAATCGTAAGCCTGACGGGTAAAACCTGCTTTTGACCTTCAGAATCAGATTCCACTTGGGCTTCGCACCTTCAAATGACTCATGGGATCTTCAAACACACGTGGAATCCAATCGATAATATCCGTGGCTACCATATGAAAACCAATTTCATCTGTAACGAAGTCACCTGCCGCACCATTCACGAAGGCACCTGCGACAGCTGCCTCAAAGGAGTCAACGTTTTGAGCCATCAAACTCCCTACTATGCCGCTTAGAACGTCACCTGTTCCACCTACAGTCATCCCTGGATTACCGGTAAAATTCATCTTTGCACGGTTTGCATCGCAGATTATGTCAACTTTTCCTTTTACTAAAACGACAGCGTTGAGTTTTTTGGCGGTTTTCTGTATTGCTAAGACGCGTTCTTCTTGGTTATCAGGCAACACTTCTCCTGTAAGTATCGTGTATTCGCCAGCATGAGGCGTTAAAACAAGAGGAATTTTTAGGGGTCTTTTGAATTTCGCGAAAGCTTTCAATCCGTCAGCATCCAAAAGCAGCGGTTTTTTGGCTTTTTCAACTTCATCTACGCATGCCTTGACAAATTTGACTGTTTCAGGGTTTAATCCTAATCCGGGCCCCATGACAACCGCGTCAACCATGCCTATGTAATGCTTAATTTTTTCCATGTTTGCTGAGGAAAGGCTGCTGCTATCTCCCTCAAGTTTTACGGTAATCAAGTCAGGAGATATGGATGAAATAGCGTAAGCTGTCTTTTCTGGTGCGACAAGGTAAGTTATGTCCACGCCTGTGCGCAGGGCCGCCAAAGAAACAAGTGTTGGAGCGCCAGAGTAAACTTCGCTGCCGCCAATAACGAGCAGTCGTCCAAAATCGCCCTTGTGAGACGTAGGGCTACGCGATTTGGTTACGAGTAAAACGTCGCCTGGACCGGCAAACCGCTCTATTTCGGTCGGTAAGCCAATATCGACAACGGCGAGTTCTCCAACGTATTGTTTGGCTTTATCCAAACCTGCTTTTGCCTTATGAAATGTTATTGTAAGATCTGCTTTTATGGCAGCGCCTAACACTTCGCCAGTATCTGAATCAATGCCTGTGGGCACATCGACTGCAATCTTGAAACCGCTCAGCGAGTTAATGTAATCGACCACTTTAGATGTTAATGGTTTTAGTTTTCCTTTCGTTCCAGTTCCAAGCAAAGCATCAATAATTATGCCAGCGTTAACTTTAGGAATTAGGGAACTATCTGTTACCTCAAGCAAGGTCACTTTGCTCTGTAGTGATTGAAGAATGCCCCAGTTGATCCGTGCGGCTTCATGGGTAATGTCGCGGCTTCTGCCTAGTAAAACCAATGTGACATCAAAATCCTCTGCCAAAAGATGTCTAGCAGCTACAAAACCGTCGCCCCCATTTCCACCTAGACCACAAAAAACAGCTGCTTTTTTGTTTTTTTGGAAGCGAGTAATAGTTTCTTGGGCTATGCTGCGTCCAGCGTTCTCCATCAGTTGAAGCAGACTAATGCCAAAGTATTGTGCGTTGACTTCTAGGGCACGCATTTCGCGGCTTGCTATGTAGAGGGTTTTGTTTTTTGCTTGCATATTGACGCCTGATTATTGTTATGTATGGTTAAAAGATAAGCATATCCTTAGCTGTATACAAAAGCATCGCCCAAACACATAAATCAACTTGATCTGTTTTGCTGACCTCAAAACTGGAAAAAAATTCGAAGATCAACGAACTATATATAATCATACTTGCATTCAATTCAAAATAAAAGAGGAAACAAAATAAAGTGGCTAAACCGTGTTAGGAATCATGGCTATTAACATTCCAAACAATCGTTTAATTAAGAAGAAACCTCTTTAAGCGTAAGATTGCGGTTATTTTTCTACGAAAATGACAGGGACTACCCTTTCGAGACACTTCAAGAGAAACATGTACTATGTGAAACTATTTTTTTGGCGTAGAAACTCTTCTTGGAAGTTTTTTGAATTGTTTTGGAAGCATTTTTTTCTTCAAATGAAATGAATTTTGTTTCTTCAAATGAGTCCTTTTATGTGCTTACGTAAAATTAGACGGTTTTAATTGCTATGTCTTTTTTTGTTTGAGCGAAAAATAGTCGAACGTCACTTTTTTACACTAAAAAGTTAAAACACCCCTTGATTATTACGTAAAAATTAATGAAACAACTATAACTTACCATAGGGAGCTTTACTTAGAAGCACAAAAAATAACGAAGGTGCATCTTCAAACCTAAAATTGCTATCGTTAAAAATTTATTTTTCAAAATTTCAAACTTTAAATTCAATAAAAAAGGTTGGTTTTTTGGTTGAGAGTTTTTGCGCTACCTCTCTTTCAGTTCCAGAAGATACTTTGAAGAGAACGTAAGCTAACATCGCGCCATGATTTCACCATTTTCATAGTCTTGTTAAGTCGTAATTACTTTTCCAAAACATCAATTTGGGCAAAAAAGTTTATCCATACCTTTACGTTTACTTAGTTCAGGTTTTAGCCTACATTCTTGAAGAACTATATTTCTGAAAATGGTGACTTGTTTGAATAAAAACTATATGATAAAAAACTCGGATGCCCTCTTAGTAACAGACATACAAAAAGATTTTCTGCCCGGCGGGGCCTTGCCAATCGAAAACGGTGATGAAATAATCCCCGTCATCAATAATTACATAAAATATTTTGAAAACGCTAAGGCACATGTTTTAGCGTCTCGAGATTGGCACCCAAGCAACCATGTTTCCTTCACAACTCAAGGAGGACCTTGGCCACCACATTGCATCCAGGAAACAAGCGGCGCAAAGTTTAGCGCTGAACTTAAACTGCCCAAACGCACAATCATTATTTCCAAAGCTACCAATCCTCAAAATGAAGCATATTCAGCCTTTGATGGAACAAGCCTCGCCCATGAGCTTCAGACTTTATGTGTAAAGCGGCTTTTCGTTGCCGGATTAGCGACCGATTACTGTGTGGTTAATACCGTTGTTGATGCACGTAAGTTGGGCCTTGAAGCAGTGGTGCTTATGGATGCAACATTGGGAATTAACTTGGAGCCAGGTGATGTAGATCGAGCCATTGAAACGATTGTTAAATATGGTGCCCAACAGGCCACTGCCGACGATTTTCCAGATGCTGTTGATAAATTGTCCATAGAAGAAACGCAGCCTGACGCGTTAGCAGAGAAACCTTCACTACGCGCAGAAGTTAAGAAAAAAGCTCGAATGCGCCCTAAAGGAGCCACTAAGCAAATTCGGACGGAGCGATAAGGCTAAGTTTTTTCGAACAGCGACGAACCTTATATAATCATCGGAGTAGAATTCCTGTAAAAAAGCGTAAGGTTCGTTGTATGACTTTTTTTTCCAAAAATATTTTTAACTGGACTTCTAAAAAGGTTTTCTATTCGGATTAAATGCATCACTCGGAGTTATTTGGCTTAATTAACAGGTTGAAACGAGCTGAATGCCTCTTGCTAATGGTGTTTTAGGCTATGTTTTGAACTTTACAGGTTCGATTGTGCTTTTGGTGAGATTGCATAACTTTAGTAACATCTTTCTAATTTTATTCCCTTGTTCGTACACGTTTTAAAATCAACTTTTGATGCTAAAGAAGTGTTTTCCAAAGTTGTCAATCCCTTAACATGCCCAATTTGGTTTTTTGTTTACGAAATTTTTTCGAGTAGTAACTTTTTACAATAAATAGTGAAAACAACAGACATCATATTCTGAATTTATCATCAAACAGTTAATTTTGCACGTAAACAGTCGCACTTTCTCCTATTCGAGAGCCGAAAAATGAAAACTTTCAATAAAATATTTTTACCACCACTCGGAGCACGATTTTTATTGTTCGCCCAGAACTTGAATAATTATTGTCCTAGCTCGGGGATAAACGTCGGTCTCAACAAAAAGGAGTGATTGCCAAGTTCCAAATTCGACGTTACCATTAACTATTGGCAGAGTTTTATCTGGAGGAAGAAGCATGGAACGCAAATGTGAATGCGCATTAGAAGGATGCTGGTATGCCCCATGTTTTGGCGCAATCTCTTCTAGAAAAACTTTAATATCTTTCAGCAACGCGGAGTCGTTTTCAGTTAAGATGAGAATGCCTGTGGCATGTGGAGCGAATACATGGACTATACCGTTTCGGATTTCTGAAATGTCAACCGTCTCCTGGACTTTATCTGATAAGTTTACAAAGTCAATTTCTCCTTGCGTGGAAAAAGTGTAAGTTTTGTTTATGACTTTAAAGTTTGACATTCTAGGCTCTCCCGCTATTTTATCAGTTCACTTGGCTGAAAAAGTTTTCGAGTTTGATTAAATGACTGTGTTTGGTTGATGCTTTTGTATACAGAAAAGGTCAAGGTTAATTTTATTGAAGTTGATTTTCATCATTTTTAACAATCATATGCGATTAATTCTTAACAAGATAACTTTTTCAGGCTTCTTCTGAGACTTTCAATTATTTGTGTCTTGACAAACAAAATACCATGGGGCTGACGATAGCTAACATTTGCCCAAATTTTTCCAGATACCATGATGACGTCATTTCAGTGTATATTACATTTACTACTCACTACAATGACAGCTCTTTTTAATCAATCACAGTTAACAAAATTAAGTAATTTAGGCATCTTTAAGCATATGTAATAATGCTTTTGAATTCCAAATAAGCTTGAAAACTGATTACTTACCAACTCTTTAATCAGCTCTACCTCCAAACCGTGTCTAAAAGAAATAACCAAATAGCTTTGAAGAAAATCAAAAACATTTACAAATTAATTAATAGTTGCATTTTTCTAAAAAAATCCTATCCACTTTCAAGAGGCACTGAAATCAAAGCTGGAATAAACTCAGTGTTTCTTGAATAAGAAAGTGGCAGCTGAAAGGAACAGTTGTTTTCAGAGCAGTGAGTTGTTTTTGAAAGTATCAGCACTTATTGTGGCTCCAATTTGTCTGTGAGTATGTCACCAGTTAAAGTTAGGATTTCTGGACCCTGTGCTTAGAGGGGCCTCTTTCGCGGACACTTTTTTTTGTATTCAAAAAAACTCTTGCTTAGCTCGATTCAAAGCTTGTTTAGAAGTGGACACAAGTGAGAAAGAGTCTATAATGTTAGCGAAAAAATAATTTTATTAACTTAGACCAAAATTAAAAATTTTTCTTAGTTCAAAAATTTTCGGGTAACCGTTGAGGCTTTTTATCATAAATAGCCTGTATTTGGACTTATTTTGCCTTAATTTTGTGTTAGTGCTATTGTTTTGCTCCGAAAGACGTTAAATACAGAAAACAATGATTTTTTTCTATGGAAACGATAATCTAAAGGCTCAAATTGCAGTCAAAATGGTAAAAAACCCTCAATTACGCCCTCATCGGTTTTAGCTCAATGAACTGGTATGGACATTACCGGAGCCTCATATAAGTACCTCCGAAAATCTCCATGCGAAGCAAGTGTCTGTTTTTTCGGCTAGCCTTCGAGGAAAAACCCCTTTTTTTGATAAATTGGATAACTTTGGCATTTTGGCTCAAAAGATTTTTTCAGAAAAGTTTTGTCATTAGGAAGTAATTCTTGGCTGTGTTGGTTTTGTTTTGGTGAATTGATGACTGGGTTTCTAAGTTTTGATCCAATTTCTATTTGGCGAGTATATTGTCTGGTGTTTGTTTTTTGTCTGAAAGGATTTCCTTGGGAGACCAGAAAAGGTTCTAGTTGAGCATTCTGTATTGAGTTTCTTTGGTTTTTTGAAGGATAGGTTATGTTTCTGTGGGAATTTTTGGTCTCTTAGGGAGCGTTATTTTCTATCTCTTTCAAGTCAACAATCACTTTTCGTATGCTTACTGTAGTCTAATCGGCGGTTATTTTTCATGTGTGGATGTTGAAGAATGCGTAATCAGTGGCTATAGTTGTGTAAGTAATACTTGCAATTTACACCATCACCAGTGCGCTCCAGCCACACCAACCTAAACGGGCAGTATACAAAAGCATCCCCAAAACACATTTCCAACTTGCTCCCAAGGAACCATTTTTATGTTAAGAGCTCAATAAATAGAAACATTCTGAGTGGAAATTGTTGGCAACAGAGATCGACCGCATCAAACTTAGGCGATGGCGCAAAAGAGGCTTCTACAGCGAAACAGTCCTAGTCAAGCTCTTACAAAAAAAAGGCTACAATTCCGTCCGCGTCCCAGTTAGCAACCCTAGCCTCAACCCTCTACCCGACGTCATGGCCCGAAAAGGCAAACACATGTACGCGTTTGAAGTAAAAAACGCAAGCTACTACGCCTACTTCCCAAGAATACAAATCGACAAACTCTTCCGATTTCTCGACCAATTCATTCCCTCAGGAAACGAAAACAAACACGCCGTCATCGCCGCTCACCTGGGGAAACGATGGATATTCAAAGAAATCAGCTGGAACGACTGGGAAAAAAACAAACTCCCTGACAAAGTAAGAATCTTAAAACGGGACCGCGGCAACCTAAACATAGACACAAGCTACCAGCAACTGGAAAAAACAGAATAAAACAAATTATTACCTTTCAGGCAAACTGACACTTAATTCGCGCCACATTTAGAACGTCTACCTCAAAAAAAAATGATATAATCGTCTCTTTACAAGCCTTAGGAAAAACATGCGTTACGTGAAATAAACTTTAAGTCTTAAAAAAAATAAACCTGCAAATTCCACAAACAATATTTGCATTGTGTGGCGTTATAGGTTCAGGCAAAACCGCTTCCTCAACATTATAGTTAAGAATTAAATGCTATCGTCGGGAAAAAATCGTGTTTGCAGATCGGCATCTGACAGAGCAAGATGAGGATTTTTGTCAGATTTCCGCTGTACCCATGTTGGTTCATTTTTCAAGCGTAGTTTGATTACTTGCAGCCTTATTTTTTATGTTCATCTTTGGTCGCCTCCCGGTGCTTAGACTCGATTAAGCCGCGATTCTAAAAATCTTGACTTAACGTTTTGAACGTTTTAGGGAAAAACTTTAGCATTTCCGTGTAAGCAACCAGTTGGTGAATGAAATCTTGGAGCTGAAGGACAGGCACCACTGGAACTTTCTCGTAAAACTTGAAGGAGCTGGGTATTAGGGAGAGCACAGTTGGAATAAACTTGGCTTTTTCCCATCGAGTGCATTCAAGTTTTATGTTTATGTTAGGCAGTGAATCTGCTAACGCATGGGTTCTTTGTGTTTGTAAATCAACAATTTTTTTCAAAGCTGACGCTGCAATCGAACGTTGCCAATGTTTACAATCAATACAAACGACTAACGGCTTTTTGCATCCGACTACATCGATTTCCCATCTTTTTTCGTTGTGTTTGAATCGGACATTGTTTTGGACGACATAACCATTATTTTTGAGGGCCAAAGCGGCGATTTCTTCAAACTCTTGCCAACAAAGCAAATCGCTAATTTGTTCAATGTCAGCCCCTAATTGTGATGCTTTAATGGCTAGTTTAAGTCTGCTGCCTCCGTTTATTTCAATGCTGGAGGGTTTGAGGTAAATGAGGTTTTCTTTTTGTAGTTTTTCAAGCAAATCTAATGTGACTGTTGAAGGTATCTTGGCTTCTCTTTTAACACTTTCAACTAAAGCAGGTCCTTCTTTAGTCAGTTTCAGCAGCGAAATCAATAGATTCCGTTCAACACTCATAACCTAACCTCAGGAAAATCAACATAAAGGATTCAAGAACAGTCAAATTACTCTGATTTGAGGCTGAACCTAAATCGACAAAGAATAAACCGTATACTAAAGCATGTCCCAAACACACTTTTATCAACCTCTCAGAAAATCCGGCTGCCCTCAAAGTCATCAATAATCTCCATCCTTACCTACTGTTTTAAAATCTAAGCCCTGTCGCTGAAATAACCTTTCCCATTGTTTCTATAAAAATGAAAATTTCGCTTACCTTCGCTACTCGTAGGTCCAAAAAACAAAAAGCCCCATGGATACTTGCACTGATTAATGTTACTCTATTCAACTATGCTATGTTATCTTTAACTTTTTAATGTAAAAAATGAACGTTCGATGGTTTTTCGCTTAAGATAAACTAACTTGGAAGCCTTAATCAAATAAATTTCGCTGAAAAAATCCACGACTCTTAGGAATACAAGATATAAGAAGACCCACCCAAAGCAAAAATAATAGAAGATTAACAAAAAATGGCACTACGCTCGTTTGAGACTGAAACTTAAGGGTTCTTTCATCCTTACAAGAAATAAAAAAACACTAAAAAACGAGATTCTAACGACACAATTTAAGAAACTTGAGATTTTTTTTGGTTTTTGTTTCTGATCAAGCGGATAAAAAGGGGAATCAACGATTTATCTTTCATTACGTATATTTTTTCTGATTTTGGGAAGCTTAGTGTCTTAATCTTGTTGCAGAAGTTTGTAGCAGGAACAATGCTTTTTCAGTTTTTATCACTTAAGTCCGGCACGTATATATAAGGTTCGTAAAGTTTCGGGAATTTAACGACTTATGAGCTAAATTTTTAAAAATTCTGAAAACCGTTTTGTGTGTTTTGGCGATGCTTTTGTATACAAACCCAGAATAGACCATTTAATCGACTAAAAAAACCCAAAAATAGCCCCGTACATACGCTTTAAATATTAAGTAAGGGTTAGCTGAATAGGTAATTTTTATGACGCTTATGAGAGCAATCCAAGTTAACCACCCTGGTGGCGAATTTGTTCTAGCGCAAAAGGAAATTCCTGAACCAAAAGAACACGAAACCTTTCTCAAGGTTGAGGCCTGCGGCATTTGTCATGGGGACGCGATCGTTAAGTATGGGGGTTTTCCCGGTTTACAGTATCCGCGAACACCCGGACACGAGGTTGTTGGTACTATTGCGAAGTTGGGTTCTCAATCACATTATTGGAAGGTTGGGCAAAGGGTTGGGGTTGGTTGGCGTGGCGGGCATTGCCAAAAATGTAAATCTTGCTTAAAAGGCGATTATTGGGCTTGTGAGAGTCCTTTGGCAACAGGAATTTCAACTGATGGTGGATACGCTGAGTACATGGTTGCTCGTGTGGATGTTTTAACTGCTATTCCTGATGAACTTACCTCAGTGGAAGCTGCACCGCTTCTGTGTGCTGGTGCAACAACGCTTGGAGCCTTGAAAAGTAGCGCTGCAAAAGGTGGAGATTTAATTGCAATTCAAGGTTTTGGGGGTTTAGGTCACTTGGCGTTGCAGTTTGCTGTGCGGCTGGGTATGAAAACCGTGGTTATTTCTCGCGGGAAAGAGAAAGAAGATCTGGCCCGTAAACTTGGTGCCCAATTTTACATAGATGCAGAAACCGCTAACCCAAGTCAGGAACTCATGAATCTTGGTGGAGCAAAAGCTATCTTTTGCACTGCACCTAACAGCAAAGCCATTGGAGACCTCGTTGAAGGGCTAGCCCGCAATGGACAACTAATCATCGTTACTTTTGTTAATGAGCCAATGCAGATTTCTCCTTCACAACTGATGCGTGCAGTAAGGTCAGTTAGTGGTTGGGTGGGCGGAAATACAGCTGACACACTAAACTTTAGCGTCCTAACACATGTTGTTCCCATGGTTGAGGTTTTTCCTCTTGAACAAGCGGCCGTAGCTTTTGAGCGCATGATGACTGCAAAGGTTCATTTTAGGGCAGTTTTAAAGATTGGAGATGGTTCAAAATGAATGAGGTTTCAAGACTAATTCAGGAAAGGCAATCAGCAAGAGTTCCCTTTGACCCGAATCAGAGAGTGTCCAAAGAAGATCTTAAGCAAATTTTAGAGGCGGGTCGATGGACGCCTACAGCCCACAATATGCAAAACTTTGATGTTGTGGTTGTGGATGACAAAGAGGTTTTGGAGATAATTGGAAATGTTAAGTCCCGGATTTCGGAAGTGTTTCTTAGAGAAAACTATGAGCAACTTTCATTCTCAAAAGAGGAATTGCAGGAGAAGAAGACTGGAATTTTAGGTGCTATGTTTCCTCCAGCGTGGGTGGATCCGTCAAAAATGGCTGATGTTGCCTCTAAAAGCGAACCTATGCCATTGACTCAATCCATTCGTGGCAGTCCTTGCCTTTTGATAATAATTTATGACCCGAGCAAGAGAGCCCCTGCATCTGAAGGCGATGTTTTAGGTTTTATGAGTCTTGGATGTCTTATGGAAAACATGTGGCTTATGGCTCAATCCTTGGGAATTGGCTTTCAGATACTCAGTGCTTTCGCAGCTCCACCAGTAGAAAAACAGGTAAAACAAATTCTAGGAATCCCTGAACAATTAAGAATTGCATATGCCTGCCGACTAGGACATCCCATAGGAGCATCCAAATACTTCAGAGTACGCCGCGACATCGCAGATTTCACCCATCACAACAAATATGGAAACAAAGACATCTAGCCTATTTCGGCTTTCCTAAATTATTTTATTTTTCTTTCTAATAAAGGTCGAAAGAAGAAAAAATCACAAATAAAAAAATTATTCTTTTTCTTCTTCTTTGATTTCGCACTGCAGCTTCTTTATGATTTCGTCTGCTCTCAGCGGCTCAATCTTTAATGTATAGAGTTGACCGGGTGTGCGAAGTTTCAATTTTACGGTGTCTTTGAGCCTTTTTACTTGGCATTGTTTTGCTTTGGCGCTCATGGCCACAAATTTTTCGACATCAGTAATTTCAGATGGCATGATTTATCCTTCTTGTGTTAGTTCGTTGTGATGGATGCAAAGCCAAGTTTTTATCTGTTTTGGTACAACCTAAGATTCCCATGGGAAATTGCATGTTATTGCAACTTTTATATTCAATCAACCTTCACTCATATAACGGAAAGCAGGCAATAAGAGTGCTAAGATATGGAATATAAGCGAATAAAAACTCGACACATCCTCTCGCTTATCCTAATAGTTATCTTACTTGTTGCAACAGTGTCGCTGCTTGTTTCATACACCCAAAGCAGCAACGCTCAAAAAAACCCCGTTTACGTTGGCGTTGCCTACGGCGGCAACACAACTCTTGGCGCAGAACTTCTAATTGACAAAGTTAAAAGTTACACCAATCTGTTCGTTTTGGATTCTGGCTTAAATTCCATAAGCAAAAACCAGACAGCCGTAGAGGAAATCTGCGATTACGCTGTCAAAGCTGGGTTAAACATAATTGTGAACTTGGGAACATATACCAATCAGACGGATTGGGCTTGGAAACTCCAATTCTATAATTTCTCCAAAGAAAAATATAACGACAAATTTCTGGGCGCATATTACGATGATGAACCGGGAGGAATACCTCTTGACTGGAATTGGACAAAGCAATTCTCTGAAAACAGCGCACTTTTTTCTGGGGCAAATCCGCTGGATTTAACCCCGATTCACTATAAAATCCAAATAGCCAACATAACAGGAACCCAACCGCAGAATTACACCATAGAAGCCCAATGGTTTAACCAGCTTTTAGAACGAAACAGAGGACACAACAGCCTCAAACAAAACAACATCACAACTTTTACTTCCGATTATGCCCTCTACTGGTTTGATTACCTTGGCGGATACGACACCCTCTTTACGCAGTTAGGCTGGAACGAAAGTATAAATGAACAAATTTCACTCATCCGTGGAGCTGCAACTATGCAGAACAGAGATTGGGGAGCAATCATAACTTGGAAGTATACGCATTTTCCATATCTTGACACAGGCGTAAACATTTACAGCCAGATGGAAGCAGCATACAATTGTGGAGCTAAATACATCTTACTTTTCAATTTGGAATTTGACCCTTATAACGCCACAAGCAACCCCTATGGTACAATGACCAATGAGCACTTCCAAGCGCTCCAACAATTCTGGAGCCAAGTCGTAACAAAATCAACGCCGAACTCAGTACATGCCAATGCTGCTTTGGTTTTACCCAACGATTATGGTTCAGGATTGAGAAGTCCAACTGATGGGATTTGGGGTTTTTGGGGACCAGACAATAATTCAGCCCTAATTTGGAATAATACTCAGACTCTTCTCAACATGTACGGTTTGCATTTGGATATTATTTATGAGGATCCAATGTTTCCCGTACAGGGAAATTACTCGCGAATTTACTATTGGAACCAAACGATCACTTAGAGATAAATTGAAAGAAAAAGGGTTCAGGTTTTGACCTGCTGCTTATTTAAGCTTTTTTTGAGCGAATGCCCAGCTTAAGATTTACTTCAACGACGTATTCTTTTTCCATTTTGCCAACGGAGAAGTTCCAATCCTTGACTTCAACTTCCATATCCTTGAATTGGTTTACAATCGCTTCTTTGTATTCTTGAGCGGTTTGTCCAATCTTCTGTAACTTCTCAGTGATGTTAACTGATGTATCTGCCATAAACTACACCTCCTTATTCAGGTCAATTGCACTAGATTCATCTGATAGTTGACTGCTTTTATGAATTTGTGACTGTACAGATACAACAGCAACCGCTGGGTTGACCTCAACGCCCTATTTATGGGCTAAATTTGACTTATTGTCTTTTTATTGCTGGGCGCTTAGCGTACATTATTGTTTTTAGAATGGCTAGCTTTTGGTTTGCTTGTTTAATGTTTTGGATGGGAATGATTTATCCCGTAAAACATGGTAACCGCGAATAGAGTAACAAAGACAACTTCGATAACTAGCACAATTATGAATGTATTGTTATGGTTTTCTTGTAGTTCTGCAGGAGTAAGGGTCGTTATGTTTCCGTTTGTCTGCAACCCATTAGGGTTTGCTACTATGATGTAATTGTCTAAGTCATGGTCAGCTTGCAATATTAAAACGACTGGAGGCACAACTAAAGCAACAACCAGAAATATAGCTGCAACAAAAAATACTGTTTTTCGATGCATAAAAAATTTCCCTAAATACATATCCGCTTACAAGGTTATAAAGATTAAAATCAAGGTTCCTATAAAGAGATTAGTAGGTTTGGGCATGAGTTCTTCAGGAAAACTCGAGTATGAATGTAGAAAATGTGGCAAACATTTTACAGTAGAAAAACCTGATTCTAGTTATCCCTGTGCAATCTGTGGAAGCTTGTTAACGCCTCCGCCTCAACAACGTTATTGGGTTTTTCAATATAACCCAAAAACATACAAATGTTTTGAAAGAATGAAGGACAAAAAGCTAACTAATAAGCCAGCACAATGGTTAACAAGTAGATTCTCCCAATATATGAAAAAAAAACGATTTGGTAGCTATCTGGGCATCCGGAAAAAAGGCAGGTATCACTGCATTGGGAAGAATGGTCACCTATCCAACTGACACTCCTTTAAACCTCGAGGAACAGCAATTTTGGATGGAAGAGCGGGCAATAAATAAATTCCTATATAACAAAAGCGTCTTAGTTCTGTATTTTCAAGACCTATCAGCCAACCCTTTGCTTGAGCATGAGTGTTTAAGTGATGACGTCCTAAAGACGATTGACGTCCTAAAACATCAGCAAGCAACAAATTTTCAAATTTCGCTTGAACAGTGGAATAAAATAGTTGTTCTATCATCAAAGAAAATATAACGATGGTATTTGGTGGGCCGTACCGGACTTACCCCCTAACGGGTACGAGTCCCAAACAAAAACTTGGTGAATAAGATTAATCTTCGCAGATTTTGACCAATTTGACAATGCCCGTCCCTGGAACAGTTCGAATTAAACGGCAGAGTCTTACGAGTTCTCCAAGAAACTTTATGAACTGACTGTAGCGGGAGGCTAAACTTCTATGTAGTTGACTTCGCAATTTCCCTGTCTCCCATTGCAGCCAAGCATATGGGCTACCTTTTCAATTTTTTATCTTCCATTGGCTCTTGTTGAAAGTTGCGGTCTCTAATAGTTTGAACGGTTTAAAACTTTACCACTACTACTTAGTTTGCTTTGACCGTATCTAAGTAACAAGCCAATACGTTAATATTTGGAGCAATGACCTGATTATCTAGAACTGTAAGAAAACAGGTTCAGTAGAATTTCCCTAACATCAAAGGACTAAAATGAGGTTGCACCAAACTTTTTTGGAAATTGCATGTTTGTTAAATTTTATATTTTTAAAATCGTTTAATGTAATACTGTGAGGATTAAGGCGATTGGAAATTGTCCACTTCTGAATCCAAGGTAAAGGTCGAGAAAAGTTTCTTAGAAAAACTAGAAATATTCTTAGAATTTGAGGGTCCGAAGAGAAAGAATATTGACGACCCAAAGCATGAGCTTAGGCGGTTGTTCTCAGAGATTTTAGGCACATTTTTTCTTGTGTTAGTTGCTGTGGGTGGAAATATAGTTTACTTGATGAATGCTGGGGTAATAAGCCCTATTGCAATCGTCGTAGCGCCTGGTCTAATGGTGATGGTGATTATTTTATTCATGGGAAATGTGTCTGGAGCGCACCTAAATCCAGTTGTAAGCATAGCTTTTGCTGCTCGGGGCGACTTTCCATGGCGCAGAGTTCCAGGATATGTATTAGCCCAGTTGGTTGGCTCAGTTATTGCATGTTTGTTTCTATTCTTTATGTTCGGAAAAGTGGGAATGTTTGGGGCAACTCTACCTGGCGTTGGAATAAATGATTTCCAAGCATTTTTAATGGAGATTATACTTACGGTTGGTTTAGTGAGCACGATTTTGGGGACTGCATCGGAAGCTCAGAATGTTGGACCACTCTCAGCTATTGCTGTCGGCGGATACATAGCCCTTGCAGGGCTCTGGGCAGGTCCTATAAGCGGCGCGTCGATGAATCCTGCACGTTCTTTTGGTCCTCAACTGATATTGTTAAATTTTGCTCATTATTGGTTGTATGTCTTGGGACCGATTACAGGCGGATTCATTGCTGTTGGTTTTGCATACATTCTACGGGGACGGATTACAGACAAAGCTGCAATCAAAGCTGCTCAAGGAACTCTTGACCAGACATAAATATCAAAAAAGGCATTCCACAGATAACCTCTTTGGCTACTTGCAACAGAACAAAGAAAGGTGCACAATTATTTTTCATGGAGTGTTATTTGCGCTCTCCAATACAATAGGCGCCCTATCCTAACCAGAATGCTTTTTGATGCTAATCAATACATCCTAAGTGAAGGAACGTCCATTCCGGTCTCGGTTTTTCTGAAAACCTTCCATATTTCGCCTTGAAGTTTCTGCAAGTCATTCAAATCATTTGAAAGCGCCTTGATAACCAGACCCCTATTGTTTGCCATTTGTGTAGCCCCACCATAAGTATTTCCAAAATCAATTTCCTTCTTTGCCTTAACAGCATTGCCGGAATACCAATATGCTTTCAAGTAAAACTTGTTATCACCAAACATAACATCAAGTGAGTCTTTGTCCTGCCCAGTGAAAATCGTGCTTTCATTAAGCAAGAGCTTTTTATCCTCTTCTATAACTACCTTCGAAGAATAAATGTCAAAATCCCAAAATTCTCCCCTTTCCACCCGCCCAGGGCAGAATATGTCACAATACAAGAATTTAGCACCATCACTAACATGAAAAGTTACTCTTTGATGCCAACGGGAATCAACAAAAACCATAGTTTCTCTTGGCAGAAACTCCAAACGACTGTTCTTTCCAAGATAAACATCTATTTCTTTGCTAGCATAATTTAAATCCATTTTATAGATTTTTGTGGCCATTGTATCCGTGATGAATGCTTCTGCGCCCTCTTTCAATCTAAATTTGTAAAAATAACGGTCACCTTGAACTATCCCGCCTGTCGGGTTCATAAAAAGAATATAAGGCAACCCCGGCAGGTAAGGGTCATAGTAGAGTTCTCTTAGAATTTTCGCGGGAACTTCATTATAAACATCAGTAAGATATGTCTTGTCACCAAATTTCGTGAACGTTAATTCTGCGACAGCATTTTTGCCTGGAGAACCAACAGCAAGCCTTGTTTGTTCTGCCTCAAACTTCGAGAAAGCGGACGGTAAACCGCTTAGGTCTTGAATCACTTCTTGAAACACTTCCTGCGTCATTTGAAAAGTGCCTTTTCTTTGATTATTTTCATCACATCATCCAATCCGGTGCCATCTTTTAAAGACAACATGACTGTTGGTTTGTCACCTCGCAGTTTCTTTGCATCTTGCATCATAAGATCAAGGTTGGCAGTCTTAATCCCAGATTCAAGAATGGTAGATTCAACATAAGGGGCTAAGTCTATTTTATTTATAACAAGTAAATCGGATTTTTTGATCCCTAATCCCCCTTTCCGAATCGTTTTGTCTCCGCCAGCCACATCCACCATATAAATGAAGAAGTCCGCTAATTTTGGACTAAAAGTCAACGTTATATTGTCTCCTCCGGATTCTATCAAGAGTACATCTAATCCAGGATTGTCTCGCTCAAGTTTCTCAGCAGCATCTATGTTCATCGACGGATCATCTCGAACGGCAGTATGGGGGCATCCTCCTGTCTCTATTCCTAAGATTAGATTTGGGTCGATGTCTTTGCCAAGTCTTGCTGCTAGTCTTCTTGCATCTTCTTTGGAGTACGCGTCGTTTGATATTACTCCAACCTTGAAGCCTTGTTCAATTAGCTTTGGAACCAATTTCTCAATTAATTCAGTTTTTCCACAGCCTATTGCGCCGCCCATTCCAATTCTAACAGTTCTACTACTCATTTTTCATGTCAATCTCCTTTTTTTTAACTCATGAACATTCTACTTGTGCTTAATTCATGCCTCATTGAGGCGATATCAACCAATGGGAAAGTTTGGTGTAAATCAGTTATCTTCAGAGGCGTTACCTGAATTGCTGTTACAGCGTTAATCAGAATCTTTTGTGCCTCTATGTAATCGATTATGCCCATTCTCACTAGAGAAGCGGTGACTTCCATCAAGTTCACGTATAAAAGGGATAAAGCGCCTAAATCTTTGAAGCTGAACTGAATGGACACAAGCGCTAAAACAACCGGGTATGTTCCATATGCAGCATCAGATTTGACTAGACCCTTGTAAGATTTCCCTATCGAGTCCTCGCTGAATTCAGTTGCATTCATCATGCTTCTTCCCATCTTAACGATTGCAGACCTGTTTTCTTCAGAAACTTTAGAAGAATAACAGATTTCATCAATTTTCTTTAAAAACTCGATATCTTTCTTTTCTATTGCATCTAAAGCGTAGTAGAAGATACCAAGGTCGAATGTTTTCCAAATCTTTTCTAAATAGATATTTATTATTTTTGAAACTTTTTCTTTAGGCAACAAATTATCATTTATAACCTGTTCCATGCCTTGCGACATGGTGAAGGACCCCATGGGAAAAAACGAGTCTGAGGTCCTCAGCAAATTTAGTAGTTTCGCGTTTTCAGTTAAAATTATTCCTCTTCTCCTCCGTGGTATCCTGCTGAAGACATTGATATTACCTTCTGAACTGATTCGAACTTTATCGGCAACTTCATAGACTCCAGTATTTTCCTGACCTTTTCTTCTCCTATCGTAACTGGAACAAATAAAGCGCCATCCTCAATTAATACCTCAAGATGCCGATTACCTAAATTGTAACCCAATTTTGCTGCTTTCTCTATAGCATCATCGCTCAGTGTTTTATCTAAAGTCACTTTTATTACAAGTTCTGGTTCGATTAATATTTTATAATAGTCTCCTTTTTCTGAAGGCCCAAAAATGTCGCCCTGCCCTATAGGTTGACCTCGGGGCAAGTTGATTACTAAATCCTCTGCCTCGCTTAACTTAGCTCTTACTCTACCCCTCATTGCATCTTGCCTGTTGGCTGTAACTTCCTTAATCTTTTCAACGTTAACTTGGCTTGCTAATTTATCAAAAACAATCATTCAACAACCTTCTCTTTTTATTTAGTTTCCTTTAAAATTGCCTCTCTTAGCTGTTCATTCCTTTCGGCTTCATCAACAAAGCCTAAATGCTTGTATGCTTTGGGACTCACAAGGACGGACATTAACCTTTCGTCCTTGGTTATTATCTTGCTGTTTAACTCTAAATTCTCTGCTATGTACACTTCTCGCATGAGATGTTTGGGAAAATCTAAATTTAAATGAGTTTGTGGATCAATCCAACCGGAAAGATTTGAAATTTTAAGAGCAGTAATTTCTCCATGTTTAACTTTTTGGGGATCAATTACTTCTCCATTTTTCACGTTGGAAATTAATGTAAAATGTCTAATCAAATTATTCTTGCTCCAAAAAAAGGATGGAAGACTCAGCTTCTATACTAGATGATAGAGCTGAGTTAACGGTAATGTTTTTGCAGGTTCACAAGTTGCCGGCTTACCATTGAATGTTACTTTGTATGTTTCCGGATCGATTTTTATTTCGCCGAGTGTGCTGTTCCGAATCATATGTTGCTTGCCCAAGTTTCTTACGTTGTATACTGGTAGAACTTGGCGTTTTATGCCGTATTTTTCTTTGATGCCGTTTTCAATTGCTAGTTTTGATGTGAATAGTGCCGATGTTGTCGATCTTGCTGAACCGAATCCGCCAAACATTGGTCTGAAGAAGACTGGTTCAACTGGTGGAACTGAAGCATTGGGGTCGCCCATCATTGCGTAGGCTATGAAGCCTCCCTTGAAAACTATGTTTGGTTTTGCTCCAAAGAATCTTGGGTCCCATAGATACTATGTCAGCCATTTTTCCTTTTTCAAGACTGCCTACGTAATCGGAAACTCCGTTTGTTATTGCTGGGTTTATGTTTAGCTTAGCTAAGTACCTCAAAACTCTAAAGTTGTCATTTCCTGGAACGTCTTCAGGAAGTTTGCCAAATTGTGCTTTCATTTTGTGTGCAGTCTGCCAGCATCTGGTTGAAACTTCTCCTGTTCTCCCCATTGCTTGGCTGTCAGCTGAATACATGCTAAGAATGCCCCAATCGTGGAATACGTCTTCCGCGGCTATCGTTTCGGCTCTGATTCTTGATTCGGCAAATGCTACATCTTCAGGAACTTTAGGATTAAGGTGGTGAGTTACCATGACCATGTCAAGATGTTCAGCTAAAGTATTGACGGTATACGGTCTCGTGGGGTTTGTTGAGGATGGTAATGCATTGGGTTCTCCAGCTATTTTCATAATGTCTGGGGCATGTCCGCCTCCTGCGCCTTCCGTGTGATAAGTGTGAACTGTCCTTCCATCAATCGCATCGATGGAATCGTCAACGTAGCCTCCTTCGTTTAGTGAATCAGTGTGTATTGCTATTTGAACGTCATATTCGTCTGCAACACTTAAACCAGTGTCCAAAGATGCCCTGGTAGCTCCCCAGTCTTCATGCATTTTAAGTCCACCTGCTCCTGCTGCAAGTTGTTCAACTATTGTTTCCCCTTTGCTGTCGTTAGCTTTAGCCAAGAAAAGCCAGTTTAGTGGTAAGCCTTCAATTGCTTCTATCATTTTTCTTATGTTCCAAGGTCCAGGTGTACACGTAGTTGCGTTTGTTCCATCGGCAGGTCCTGTGCCTCCACCTATATAGGTTGTTATTCCATTTCCTATTGCATGGAATACTTGTTGTGGAGATATCATGTGAACATGCGTATCGAAGAAGCCAGCAGTGGCTATCAGTCCTTCTCCAGCAGTTACTTCAGTTGAGTTGCTTACAACCATGTTTTCAGTGACGTTGTCCATTGTACTTGGATTTCCAGCTTTTCCGATTGCGGCGATCACGCCGTTCCTAATGCCTATATCCGCTTTAACAACACCCAGCATAGCATCCAACACTACAACGTTGGTGATAACATGGTCAAGAGCTCCATCTGCTTGTGTGGTGCCAGCCGCTAATCCCATTCCTTGTCTAGCAGTCTTTCCACCACCAAAGACCAACTCGTCGCCGTATGAAGTGCAATCTTTTTCCACTTCAATGATCAAGTTTGTGTCTGCTAACTGAATTTTATCGCCTGTCGTGGGGCCATACAGGTCTAGATATTGTTTTCTTGGAATTTTCATTTTTTTCATGCTCCTTTGAACTTAAGCTCCTTAGCTTTTTTAAGCGCCATGTGCTTTTCGGTATATGGTCCGTACGCTGCCATCGACGAGGTTGTTAAATCCGTGTATGTACTTTTTACCTCCATATTCGACAAGGGTCACTTCTTTTTCCTGACCGGGTTCAAATCTTACGCTTGTGCCTGCTGGAATTGCAAGTTTCATGCCATACGCCTTTTCTCTGTCAAAGTCTAATGCCCTATTTGCCTCAAAGAAATGGAAATGCGAACCCACCTGAATTCCTCTGTCACCAGCATTCTTTACTTTCAATTTAATCGATTTTCTTGTTTCGAAAGCCTCTATGTCTCCTTTTCCAAGAGTTATTTGTCCTACGGTGTTTGGAGTCATTTTTTACCTTCTCCCTTTGGTTGGATTGGGTTATGTACGCTTACTAGTTTGGTTCCGTCTGGAAATGTTGCTTCAACCTGCACTAGAGTTATCATGTCTGCTACGTTAGGCATTACGTCATCCATCGTCAAAACGTGTCTAGCATCTTTAGCAATTTGAGCAACCATCACGCCTCTTCTGGCGCCTTCTTGTACAAAATCAGCTATGATTGCAACGGCTTCAGGATAATTCAGTTTTAAACCGCATTTAAGTCTTCGGTCAGCCATTTGTGCAGCGGTGAAAATCATCATTTTTTCTACTTCACGTGCTACTAACTTCATTTTTTCACCTTTTTTACAAAAACTATACTAAAACACTAGCGGAAGACGTTTTAAGAGTATGTTGTTGTCTAATGGCTACAACAAGAATTTAAATAATAACCGCAATAATTTTTCTTACTCAGTGATTTTATTGGATCCAATTTCAGGAACTATAAATTTCATTCTTAACGGAGTTGCTCAAGTTTTCTTCATGGGTTCACCCTTAGTTGGAATCATCTTTGTAATTGCTCTTGCCATTAACTCAAAAAGGGCAGCTGCCTTTGCAATCATCGGGTCAATAGCAGGCAGTTTGGTGGGTTTAGCGTTAGGCATAGAGTTAGTTCCAGCTTCTTTATCTTCGCCCGATAATGCGCTAACTTATGGAATATTTGGGTTTAACTCCGTTTTAACAGCTATCGCCTTAGGCGATACGTTCCTTGAGAAAGGAAGATCAGCAACAACCGCAGCGGTTATAGGCGCTCTTATAACTGGTTTTATTACTGCTTCGTTAATTTGGTTCACTAAAATTTTTGGTCTCCCAGTGGAAACTTCAGCGTTTGTATTAACAACTTGGATTTTCCTGTTTGCAGCTAAAAAGTTTTCCGGCGTGAAATTGGCTGGTCCTCCACCTGCACCAAAACAAAGAAGCACACTACTCAAAAATCCTCAAGACACAGAGAAAAAAGAGCCCCTGCGATTAAGTGAATTCACCGCTGGAGGATTCATAAAATTGATCTTTACAGGCATTGCTCAAGTATTCTTTCAGGAAAACTGGAAGACAGGCGTTTTAATTTTCATCGGACTAACAGTCGCCACGATTCCATTAAATCCTTATGGTTTCCCGGTGCAATATCCAATATACTTTGCTGGAATCACAGCATTCATAGGGACTCTTTCTGCAACATTAGCCGCGATTGCTTTCAAAGCTGACAGATCATCTGTCCTAATTGGGTTGTACGGTTTTAACGGAACCTTAACCGCCTTGGCTGTCATGGGTGTCTTTGTTGGGTTCCTCTGGCCAATAAGTCCCTTCAATGGTGCACCAATTAACTTCTTAGTCATGCTTTTCGCCACGGCTTTCTCAACTGTAGTGACGGCTTTCATGGGAACAATAACAGGACGTTTCAATCTGCCAACTTTAACAGGTCCGTTTGTGTTCACTGCTTGGCTTATAGAGTTGGGCGCACACATTTTTCCTTCTATAGCTCCAGCCCAAATAGCTATTTTAACAAACAACGGCGTTCCAGTGCTTATGCAGTTAATCCATCATTTTGCATTGGTGCTGCTTTAGTGCCTAAGTAGATTTATGGATGGATAAAGATGTCAGCTCTTCCTACAGAAAACCTATTCAATAATCTCTGGGTCTTGATATGCGGAGTCCTTGTTTTTATCATGACTATTTCAGTTGGAATACTTGAGAGAGGCGAACTTGGCAGAGGCGCCAACAGAGCCTTAATGAAGAATATTATGATATCGTGTTCAGGCTTCTTTTTCATGGCATTTATCGGCTTTAGCGTTGCTTTTGCACCTGCAATAGGCGGGGGCTTAATGGGTAATCCGCTGTACAATTTTCCATTCATGGGAGGCTTCCAAAGTAATTCTGCAGATATATTTACGCAAGTTTGGTGGTCAATGGGTCCACAATATTTTAACAATTCAGTTACTCTTCCTTCTTATTTTTTCTTTGAAACAGCCTTCGCGACGGTAACCCTTGCATTGGTT
>CAWFFH010000008.1:0-112985 GCA_963815095.1 Candidatus Bathyarchaeota archaeon
GGCCGCTGCATTTGTCCTGTTTTTGCTTGGCTCGTTACTGTTGTTTGGTTTGTCCTTATTTTTGTTTTCGGAACGCTTTTGCAGTAAGCTTTGCCTTTTTACAGTACAAACAGCAAAATTACACCTATTAGAAATCCGGCGGATATTGCTAGGTCTTCGGCATGTCCGATTGATTCCCTGTAGGCTCGAGCTATGAGTTCTCCTGCAATAAACACAATTAAGGTTCCAGTGGCAAAGCTTAACACAACTGCCAAGACGTCATTGTTTACTGCTCCAGCAAGGAAGTAGCCCAAAGGAGCGGCCAAACCAACAATCAAGAAGTCCATAATCCAGTCGCGCATAATATCTCGCTTTGACATACCCTGATTACGCATAATTCTCGCACCCTCCAGAGTAGTTGCTATGTTTCCCAGAAAAAGCACTACCACGGCAGCGTAAAGATTTGGTTGCCTTAGGGCAGCGATGATTCCAACAAAGAGTGTTTCGGGCACGCTGTCTAAGATTGTTCCAACGACTGACAGTTTTCCCTCTGTTTTTTGTCGTTTAACTTTTCGTTCTTCTAGTGTGCAGGCTTTGCAGCGTCTGATATAGTTTTGGGCTAAACCAAACGCGGTGGCTCCTAGACCAAAACCTAAAACCAAATCAAAAACGTTCCCCAAAATCAAAGTTTCTTGTGTAAGAAGCATCACTGCAGCGAAGAATATGCCTGCGCCAAACGCTGCGAAAAGAGCTCGCTTGGAAGGGGAATAGTTTACGTAGATTGCAATTAGGGCGCCAACCGGGAAGGCTACAGCTACCACAAAACCTGCGAATAGGGTTTCTAACAATGTGGGGTCAACGAGACTCATAATTGCATCTCTTTATTGGCTCAGTTAAAACCGTCTAAATATCTTAGTGGTTGTGCTATAAAAGCTATAGGCAGGAACGAACCGATCTTAAGATCCATTATGCCAGCCTAAAGTCTTTAAACTTATAATGCATAATTAGCGACTAAGGTGAAACTGTGGACAAGACTGACGTAATACTTTGTCAGCTTTTGCTTGCAAACTCGAGACTTTCTTACCGTGAACTAGCAGAAAAACTTGACCTATCCGTAACCGCCGTTCATAACCGTATTCAAGACGATGAAAACTTTTATGAGGCGTTAACTTGAATCATAAACATGCCCTTAAAAAAACTCACATTTCAATTATTGAATTTGATGATGTGAATGTCAATAAATTGGCTAAAGACACAAAATATTTTGGTGAAGGCAACTCTAAAGACAGGCTCTTAGAGTTTGATTTTGAATATTGTCTTAACTGTGACTTAAGATTGTTCAACGGAAAGCCAATTATGATCAGGGATATTTTAGAGAATGAGTTCGAAAGATTAGTGATCCAAGCAAAAAATAACAAGTATGTATGCTCTGAGCAAACAACTCTGCAGCACACTGATTTTGAAACGTTTGAGCGATTAATTGGGCATGCTTTAGAACTAGGCAAGCTTAGAACCTGCAAAGATTAGACATTACAGAAGAAAGACATATTGGTGCTCTGTTTGAACCTATAGAATTCTGAAGAATGGGTCCCTGTTGGAGCTTTTTCAAGTAGTCAACAAATTATAAATCAAGTTATACATGTTGAGCTTTTAACATCGTGAAGATGATTGTCCTTGTTTAGTTGTAGGTTTTTATTGTGGCTCGGCTAAATGTATAGCTATTCAAGAGGTATTGTTGGTTTGAATGGGAAACCACTGGTCAGCATAATCAGCGCTGGCATGTCCAAATTCGGTAAACACGAAGGCCTAATGGCAAGAGAAATCTTCTCCCAAGCTGCATACGAAGCATTCACACGTTGCCCCAAACTGGAACCAAAAAAAGACATCAAATCCATGTTTATTGGTCACATGGGTGAAGCCTATGAGCATCAAGGTCACACTGGTAGCGCTATTGCAGATTGGGCAGGCCTAACTGGTATCCCAGCCACGCGAACTGAAGCTGCTTGTGCTTCCTCAGGAGCAGCTCTTAGATCAGGTATTTATGCAGTATTATCAGGGTTAGCAGATGTTGTAGTTGTTGGCGGTGTTGAAAAGATGACGCATCGCACGACCGCTGAAGTCACTGAGTACCTAGCTATGGCTTCTGATTATCCATTTGAGCAGTGGCACGGTATCACTTTTCCAGGATTGTTCGCTTTGATGGCAACTGCTCACATGCATGCTTACGGCACCACCGAAGAGCAGATGGCTTTGGCAGCAGTCAAAAACCACTATCACGGAAGCATGAACCCCAAAGCCCACATGCAAAAAGAAATCACCCTCGAAACTGTTATGAAATCGCGTTATGTTGCTTGGCCACTCAAACTCTACGACTGTTCGCTGATTACTGATGGCGCAAGCTGCATAATCTTAACCAAACCCGAACTCGCCAAAAAATACACTGACCAACCAGTCCACATCGTTGGTAGCGGACAAGCAAGCGACACCATTGGTCTTTACCAACGCAAAAGCTTAACCTCGCTTAACGCAACAAAACTGGCGGCAAAAACAGCCTATGACCACGCACAATTAACGCCTAAACAGATAGATTTGGCGGAAGTTCACGACTGCTTTACATTCGCCGAATTAATGGCTTATGAAGACCTCGGCTTCTGCAAGTCAGGTGAAAGCGGAAGACTAATTGAAAGCGGCGCAACACGACTTGGCGGAAGAATACCCGTTAACACAAGCGGCGGCTTAAAAGCCAAAGGGCACCCAGTCGGCGCAACAGGAACTGCTCAAGCATACGAAATCTACCTCCAACTTACAGGTCAAGCGGGTAAACGCCAAGTAAAAGACGCCAAAGTTGGCTTAACTCACAACGTCGGCGGCTCAGGCGCCACCGCAGCTGTCCACATCTACAGGAGCGCACAACAATGAGCACTCAACCAGAATTTACTATAGAGCAATTTTACAAGTTTTTGAGCCAGCAAAAATTGATGGCTGGAAAATGCTTAAAATGCGGTAAAATTCATTTGCCTCCAAGACCATTGTGTGATAACTGTTTCTCGCAGGATTTCGAATGGGTCAATGTCTCAGGAAAAGGCAAGCTGGTAACTTACACGGTAATCCATGTTGCGCCCCAACAATTTCAAAACTTAACTCCCTATGCTGTAGGCATTGTGGAACTGGAAAATGGCTTAAAAATTCCCGGCATGATACAGGGCACAATACAAGAGCACTTGAAGATTGGCATGGAGTTAAATTTGGACTTTGGCACATGCAGCATGCCTCAGCAATGGCCACAATGGCCCAGGTACTGCTTCAAACCTTGAATTATTGAACAAAATTTCTTAAAACTTGTTCTTAACGAATAGAAAATAAAATCTCAATTTTCAGGAAAGAGGGAAACCCAATAGCCATTAAGCGGGTGTTAATCACCCACAAGCTTAGTGATTGCTTGGTTAACATTAATTATGTATATTCTAATCACTAAACCTATTTTTAGCATCACAGCAAAACTTTATTGGCAATTGAGCAATATTTTTCTTATAGAAGTTGAAGTCCCAGTGGTTGAAAAACCCAAAGTTTGCTTGGTTTCCTGCAGTGTTCTAAGAGAGGAACTTGAACAATTAGTCAAACAAGGTGACCTTGACGCTGAACTAGTTTTTGTTAGCAAATTTTTCCATATAGACTATTCAATATTAGAAAGCAATTTGAGAAAAGTTCTAAAACAAACTCTCAAAAGATTCAAGGGCAAAGTTGTACTCGCTTATGGTGACTTGTGCCTTGGGCAAGATGACGAAATGAAAAAGTTAGCTCAAGAGTTTGGGGTTAATAAGATTGATGCGGTGAACTGCATAGACTGTCAACTCGGAGGAAAGGGCAAATTCTTCGAAGCGGACCCCAAGCACAACTTGATGTTTATGGGTCCAGGCATGATAGGTTTTTTTAGGCATGCTAAGGAGCAGCTGCGCAGGGAAGGCGTGGACGATGCAGCTTTTGCAAATATGTTCAATGGGATTAAAGGTGCCGTAATATTGGATACATGTGACAACGCAGAAAAATGCAGAAAAGAACTGGAAGAGTCAGGTATGAAGCTTACAATTCTTGAAACAAGAAAAATAGGATTAGAGAATGTTAAGCAAGTAGTTTTGGATGCAATAAACTGCGAAAATGGAGTCAATTGACTCTTTTGGAGCTAAAAATTTAACAACCCAATTGTTTGACGTAGTCGAAACAACCGTAAGTATTAAACAACCATACATACAATAATGCTGACTAGTACCGCTTGGATGTGCCTTTAATGACTGAAACTACTCCCTCATCGCCCATGAAACGGGTCGAAGATTGGAAATCTCGACTAATCGACCTTTCCAGAAAAAACAATTTATTATACTTTCATAAGTCTAAACGTGGAAACCTTGCCATATCCCAGCCGGAACCACAAAAAATCTTCGACGTACTCGTCTTGAAGAAGAATCATTTAGAATTTTGGGAACCTCAAGAAACCAAAACAACCGAAATGCTTGAGAAGTCAAAATTAAAAGGTAAGGGCAAAGCCAAATCTGAAGCCAAAACCGCAAAACCTGAAGTCAAAACCGCCATCGTCCCTGAAGAACCCAAACGTCCGACTGCAAACCAGCTTGTTTGCGGTAATTTAAGTCGAATGGAACTTGAGCGCAACCTCAAAAGTTTGCAGGGTCGTTCACTTCTGGATTATATGGAGCGCGGTGTCCGCATTTTGCATGCAGCTTTCGGGACACTCAATTGGGTAGATGCGGAAACAAAAGAAAACGTTCAGTCACCCCTAATTCTTGTGCCCTTAGAACTAACACGGGATACCATACGTCAACCCTACAACATCTCAGTTCCGCCTGTAGAAGATGAAGCCGTTCTAAACCCAGCGCTGCAGGCTAAACTGAAGAATGACTTTAAAATCGAGTTGCCACCACTGCCCGAAGAGTGGGAAGAACAAAAATTAACCGACTACTTCAATTTGGTCAACGAAGCAGTTGCTGAGATGGGTTGGAAAACGGAGTCGTCTATCGATTTGGGCCTTTTTTCCTTCCAGAAACTGGTTATTTACAAAGATTTAGAATCCAATGCCGCCTTGGTTACTCAGCACCCCATCATTAAGGCCATCGCGGGCATAAAAGAGGACAACCTTATCCTAAGCGGGTTACCCGACGAGAAAGATGTTGATAGGATTGAAATGCCAGCAAAAACCTACCAGGTCCTCGATGCAGACAGCAGTCAGCGCGTATCCATTGAATATGCTCTTCGCGGCCAAAGCTTCGTCATGAAAGGACCCCCAGGTACAGGGAAGAGTCAGACAATTGCAAACATAATCGCCGAATGCATCGCAAACGGCAAAAGCGTACTGTTTGTCAGTGACAAAATGGCTGCCCTCGAAGTAGTTTACAAACGGCTAAGCGAAGTTGGTTTGGCTCATTTCTGTCTTGAACTTCACAGCAGCAAAGCAAACAAACAACAGGTTGTAGCGGAACTCAAAAGGAGCTTAGATGAGAACCTCATTCCACGTAAATTGCCCTCGGCGCACGAGTTCGAGAGGATGGCGGAGTACCGCGAATCACTAAATGGCTACGTTGCGGCATTGCATGAGAAACGACCGTATATGCAAAGAAGCGTCTACGAAGTCCTAAGCATAATTTCAAGTTTAGAGCGAGTTCCATTTGTTCCTGTCGGCTTGTCTGAACTGGGAACGTTAACTCCTCAGAAAATTCGTGAACTCGAAGACCTCGTTTCTCAACTTAGCAAGGTTTGGCAAGTAGTCGAGGAACCAGATTTTCCATGGATAGGCTATCGCGCAGATAAATATAGCCTTGAAATCCGTAGCGAACTCCTCACTGCCCTTGAAAAAATAAACGAAAAACTCCGTGGTTTGCAACAGGAAACCGAAGACTTCTCAGCTAAGCTGGGCGTGTTTCCGCCTGAAACCTTTGTACAAATACAATGGCTCCTTGACGTAAGCAAATTACTGTTTGAGAGCCCAAAACCGGAAGCATACTGGTTAACAAATCAGGGTATTGATATACTGCTGAGTGAAGCCCACGGTTATTTGGACACGAGTATCTGGATAAAGAATACCCGCGCAAGCCTGATAGAACGTTATCAGCCGTCTTTGTTCACTCTGGTTCTTAATAGGTCGGTGGAAGTGCAACAAGCAGTTTCAACGCTAAGCAAAATGTTGCCAGGAGTCGGTGTGGAAGAAGGCGAATTGTTATCTAAACGGGAAAAACTATTGGCGTTCATTCGGAACACTGAGTTAATTTCACGTAAGTGGCGTGAAACTTCTCAATCTCTTGCCCAACTCCTCGGTATAGATGGCGCCGATTTGACCGTTACACAATTAAAACAGCTCTCCCGAATGGCGCTGCTGTGTTTCTCAGAAGATAAGCCTGAGCCAGAATGGTTCGATGCTAAATATCTCGAGCAAGTCCAAGAAACCGTCGGCAATGCCAAAGAGCTCTATCAAGAACACAACCTCATAAAAAGCCGAATAGGAGAAACCTACAGCGATGGTATCTACGACTTAGATTTGGACGGGATGATTGAAAGGTACAGCGGTGAATACCAGAGTGGCTTGAAAATTTTCAATGCAACTTACCGTAACGACCAAAAGGCGATTGCAAGGTTAACAAACGATGGTAAAGTCCCAAAAATAATCCAGCAAGATCTAATCGACGCACGCAAAGTCAAAAAGCTACAAGCAAAGATTGAGGCTTCCGCTGAAACTGTCCGAACATTGATGGGTCACTACTACCGCAAAACTCGAACAGACTTCCAAGGTGCCGAAAAAGCCCTCGCATTAACAGACGAAATCAAAAAGTTATCGTGGGGGACTCAAATTCCTGAGACTCTGCTCAAACTACTCACAACCTCGTCAAGTCCTTCTCCTATGATTAAGAATTTGGGTATGGAATTGCAAGCTTCCGTGGCTAAATGGGAAGAGCAAGGCAAAGAAGTGGAATCAATTATTCCACTGAGTTTGCCCAAGTCAGACGCAGCCATAAACTGGACGCCGCTGTCAATGCTTGAGGAATGGACAAACGAAACAGAAAAACAACTCAACCTCCTGAGCACCCTCACCAAAGACACCTTAACAACAAGTAAACAGGAACCCCAAAACTACAAACAACTCATCGAAGACCTTAAAAACGCCGAAGAAATACGCAAAAAAGAAGCCCAAATCGTCGGCGAAAAAGTTCAACTTCAAGAAAAATATGGTAACCGCTTCCAAGAATTAAAAACCAACTGGCAAGACATCGTCGCGGTGCTTGAATGGTGCAAAAAAGTTCAAGAAGCGTTTGGCGATATTCCAGTGCCACAAGCATTCGCAGACCTCGCCGCCCAAGGACCAACAGCAGCACCTTCAAATACAGAGTTAACCCAGCAAAACGAGGCTTCACTTAAGATTCTGGCAGATTTTGACAAACGATTCGAAACCGAAATGAAATACCAAAACCAGAAGCTAAAGGATTTAGAAATTAAAGTCATTAGTGAACGAATCCAAGCGCTTCGAGATCGTGTGGATGACGTTCAGGTTTGGATTGACTTTAAAGACGCCAAAAACCGCTTCAACCTGCGAAACTTGGACCAATTCTTTAGCCGATTAGTAGAGCAGCACATTTCAGCGGCTGATTTGGGTTATGTTTTCCGAAAGGGCGTTTATCAGGAGTGGATAAACAACCTATACAATGAAGACCAAAAGTTGGGCATGTTCCGCCGTGAGAATCATGAGCAGTTGATTGCTGACTTCCGAAAACTCGACCAAGACCTAATCCGCTTAACCTCCAGCATGGTTATTGAAGCAGCAAACAGCAGAAAACCCCAAGACATTCTCATCCAAGCAGCCGACTCCGAAGCCAACGTCCTTCTAAAAGAAGCCGCAAAGAAACGTCGCCTCATGCCGATTAGAACCCTGATGCAGAAAATCCCCAACCTACTCGTTAAACTCAAACCCTGTCTTTTAATGAGTCCCATATCAGTTAGCCAATTTCTGCCTCCAGACAAAAAGTTTGACTTAGTACTCTTCGACGAGGCTTCCCAACTTGTTCCTGAAGACGCCATTGGCGCTATTTACCGTGGAAAAACCGTTGTAGTTGCAGGCGATAACAAGCAATTGCCGCCAACCTCTTTTTTCCAAAAAAGTCTAATGGACAATGTAGACTGGGACGAACTAAGCGACGAAGACGTCGAAGTCTTCGACAGTATCCTTGACGAATGCCTCGGCATCGGACTGCCAGTTAAAACGCTAAGGTGGCACTATCGCAGCAAACACGAAGACCTTATTGCATTTTCAAACCACCGCTTCTACGACGATACCATGATAACGTTCCCAGCTGCCAAAAATCAAACCGAAAGTTTAGGTGTAAAACTCGTCCACGTGCCAGAGGGTGTCTATGATCGAGGCGGCGCAAGAAACAATCTTAAAGAAGCCGAAAAAGTCGCCGACTTGGTCTTTGAGCACTTCAAAAACTACCCGCACAAAACCCTTGGAGTTGTAACCTTCAGCATAGCCCAAATGAACGCGGTGGAAGAAGCAATCGAAAATAAGCTCCAAGATCAACCAGACTTTGAACCCTTCTTCAAAGAAGACCGTTTAGAAGGCTTTTTCGTGAAAAACTTGGAGAACGTTCAAGGAGACGAACGTGACGTTATATTTTTCAGTGTAGGCTATGGTTTTGATCAGCAGGGACAGATGGCGATGAACTTTGGTCCCTTAAACAAGCCGGGAGGCGAGCGGCGCTTAAATGTTGCCGTAACCCGCGCAAGGGAAAAAGTAGTGCTGATTACTTCTATTAAAGCCTCGGACGTTGACAAAGACGCTCAAGCACTCGGAGTACAAACTCTGCGCACCTACCTCGACTATGCCGAGCACGGACCCGAAACTCTATCAAATAACCCGAAAGGCACGTTTGATTCAGCCTTAGATGAAGATGTAGCAGAAGAAATCAAAAAGCTGGGTTATGAGATTATTCCAGAAGTTGGTTGCAGCGGATACAGAATCGACATAGGCGTAGTTGACCCAGTTAACCCCGGAAGTTTCCTGCTTGGCGTAGAATGCGACGGCGCAACATACAGATCAAGCAGCAGTGCAAGAGACCGCGACCGACTCCGTGAACAGGTCCTACGGCAACTGGGCTGGCGAATCCATCGCATCTGGTCACCCGCGTGGGTTGCAAGACGCGACTCAGAAATCAGACGGCTAAAAGAAACACTAGAACAATCCCAGAAAATCCAACTTGAAAAAGACGCTCAAAAACCCATAATTGATATCGAAGAAGACTTTGCACCCCAAACCGACATCCAAAAAAACACATTTGCTGGTATCGAAAAAATCGGCGTCCCATACAAAATCTACCCACTAAAAGCCACATACAATCCATACATCAAAGTTGCCACAGCCAAAACCACCTACGACTCCAAACAAAAAAACGAGTTCCACTTTCCAGAAAACCGAGAAAACCAAACCAAACTCCTTGCCGAACTCATCCAAAACGAAGGTCCAATCCACTTTGACTATGCCGTTGAAAGGTTAGCAGCAGCTTGGGGAATAAAGCAGGTAACACCAAAAATTGCTCATGCTGTAAAAGACGCCCTGAACAACTTGATACGCGAACAGAAAGTAATAATCAAAGGCAGTTTTCTATGGCCAACTGGACTAAAGGAAACCCCGATTCGCGTTCCAATGCAAGGTGTTCCAGAATCCAAACGTAAACCTGACTACATTGCGCCAGAAGAGGTCGCTTCGGCTATGATGATAGTTGCTCAGTATGCTTTAGGTATAAGCGATGATTCGTTGATTGCTGAAACCGCTAAGGTTTTCGGGCTTAATCGTTCAGGTGAGGAAGCCAGATCTGTTTTCTCTGAAGTTCTTAAAAGGTTAGTTAGGGAAAGAAAACTTATCCGCCGAGACGACGGCGTCGTAACCGTCGCTTAATCTTTATTTATTTTTTTTATTAGAATAGGCAAATCGTTTAGTGATGTTATAATGTAGTTTGCGCCATTACTCATCAACTGCTCTGTTGTGGACAAACCCGTTGGCATTCCGACTGCGATGGCTTTTAATTCCTTAGCACTTTGCATATCAACAACGTTGTCCCCAACTATTAGTGTGGCTTTTGGGTGAACTCCTAAGGATTTGAGTGCTAATTCGAATTGTTCAGTATGGGGCTTTACATATTTCACTTTGTCCCGTGGAACAACCACTTTGAAGAAACCGTCAATTTTGAAGCGTTGCAGAATGTAGTTTGAGGCTTTTTCGCTGCTGGTTGTGCATAAACCTATTCTCAGGTTCATTTTCTGTATGTCCTTGAGTGTTTCAACCGCTCCAGAAAGCAGGCTAGTAGATGTGGCGGCTTGCATCTCGTATTTCTCAGCAATCGACAAAGCATGTGTGCGAATTTGTGTAAAAGCTTCCGTAGATTTAGAGTTGTTTTTTACGAAAATCTCAGCTTTTTTTAGCATTTCAAAGATGTTCTCGTTAACGTCGAGAAGGGACGCTGGAATGTGTGCGCTCATTAGGTAGGTTCTGACTTCTGAACGTAAGGTTTTGTAGTCTAAGTTGAAATGGGCAAGTGTTCCATCTAAATCGAATATTACTGCTTCTAACGGCAAAATTGTTAGCTCCGATTCCATGGGGTAGTTTGGGGTTAACACTTCTCTAACAGAAATATACCTTGTGGTAAAACCCCTGCTCAGAGTTTTACTGTGTTATCACAACTTTGAGAGGCTTCTCAGCTGGATTATCCACTATTTGCAAAGCTTTCTCAAAGTCGTCCAGCTTGAATTTGTGTGTTATCAGCCCCTTCACATCAACCAGTTTTCGAGCAATTAACTCAACCGCTGCAGGGTACTCAATTGGTGAAATGTAAATCGTGAAAAACTGTGCTTCATCTGCATCTTCTAAGTTCAAGTAACCCTTAGATTCCCCGACTAACGCGACTTTGCCTACTTTTCGCACCAAAAACGGCGTCTGCTCCACAGCAGTTGTGTTTCCTGCGGCTTCAATTACAAAGTCAGAACCAATCTTGGTTAGTTTGCGGACAGTTTTGCGCACATCTGATTTTTTGGCGTTGATAACAGCGTCAGCACCGTACTTTTCTGCAAGCTCCAGTCTGTAATCCTCAAAATCCACCGCAATGACTCGGCACCCCTTCATCAACGCCACCTGCGTCATAAGCAAACCGATAGGCCCTTGCCCAATTACAGTCACCCAATCACCCAAATTAGGCTTCAAGTGGTTTAACACTCTAAGCGCCAAAGCTACAGGCTCCACAATAGCAGCTTCTTCATCAGTTAGATTGGCGGGGATGGGAATAAGGCTTCGAGGAAGCATCGCTTTGGATTCCGCGAAAAAGCCATCTCTGGTCAAACCGTAGAATTTACCACGGACACAGTACGTTGGCAAACCTCGCAGACAGAAGTAACAATGCCCACAGTTTACGATTGGAACCATAACGGCCCGTTCGCCATTGTCTCCTCTTACTCCGCAAGCATCGTGCCCAATGATTCTTCCTTTCTTCATCCATTTCCAATCGCCTCGATAGAAATGCATGTCGGTTCCGCAGATGCTACCTGCTTTAAACTTGACAATCGCCCTGGCTCCTTTAACCACGGGCTCAGGGACATCTTCGATTTTGATGGCCAGTGGTCCACGATAAACAGCAGCTTTCAAAAAGAGTCAACCTCAAATAACTGAATGGTAGTTGGCTGGGTATTAAGATTGTTGTGATGTCCTTCTGGCTACGGGTAGACTAATAACTGCTACGGCATATCAATGGGTGATACTTATGAACTTGGATGAATACCCCAAAGAGAAACTCTGGCAGTTACTAGTCGAAGCCGTCCACGCATCTGTAATGTACCCAACTCATAAGGCCTATACTCGCGATTGCATTTTGCCCCAGAAAGCAGATGTTTCGGCAGTTGAGCTTGCTGAGCGATTAGGGATGCCGCTTGGTGAAGCACTAATTATTTTGGAAGAATTAACTCAAGTTAAAAAAATGAGTTAAACGGTTTTCGAGGTTTTTTATTATATTATATGTTTTTGATTGCTGCCTAGTCGATATTCTTATATATGCATAACGGCTCACTTGGAAAACAGTGAAAAAAAATGAAAACAACAACGATAGCCGCAATCATACTGATAATCATAATTGTAGCTGGAATAGGCGCGTATGCAGGCTACAATTATGGTCAAAACAATAACAATAATCAGCAACCAACCCCCACGCCCGCCCCAACGACCTCTCCCTCTCCGTCGCCATCCGCAAGCCCTTCTCCCACTCCCCGCGCATCATCTTCCCCAACTGCCTCCCCAACCCCCACTCCGAATCCCACAGCTTCTCCCACTCCATCCCCAACTCCATTGCCTAGCCCAGTAACGCTTAAGGTTGCATCAACCACTAGCCTCAAAGACACTGGACTCGAAGATGTGCCTGAAATTTTCGCTAACGGAACCGTAGTTAGAGATGACCTCAAAGATGCTTTCCAAGCTAAATATCCATGGATAACCGTTAACTTCCTCTATTATGGAACTGGACCCGCTATACAGGCTGCACAGAGAGGAGACGCAGACATGCTACTAGTTCATTCACCCTCACAAGAGCTTCCTTTCCTAACAGGAGGATACGGTGTTGACCGAAAAATAGTAGCATACAACTTCTTTGTGATTGTTGGTCCAGCAAGTGATCCTGCAGGAATAAACGGTATGAGTAACGTAAGCCTAGCACTGCAGAAAATATACAACTGCACACAACCAAGCAATCCACAATACAACTCTAACGTTCTTTGGTTCTCAAGAAACGATGCATCAGGAACAGCAACAAAAGAAATTTCACTTTGGACCAATGCAAGCTTCACCTACAGTCAACTAGCAGCTCAGACGTCATGGTTTAAAGTTACAGGTTCAGGAATGGGACCAACCCTTCTAGCCGCGAACTATTATGGCAGCATCGGTGGATACACAATCTCAGACATGGGCACATACTTAGCTTACTACAATAGAGGCGACATACAACTTAAGATACAGATTCAAGCCCAACAAAGCCTTCTTAACGTTTACAGCGCAATAATCGATAACCCGCAAAACGCAGCTTTAACAAACACAAAATTTGACGCTTCACTATTATTCGTTAACTTTTTGGTCTCTGACGAAGGACAGCAATTGATCGGTAACTATGGTAAAATAGCCTACGGCCAATCACTCTTTACCCCCACCGTACCCTTAATGAGTGGCGCAATCTCCAACGACACTTTGCTCGGATGGATAAAAAGCTACGCTTACATGACCTCCGATACACCTCCAGTGATTGGGGCTGCCGGAACCGAATGTCCCTCACAGTACCGATACAACGCTGGCAACCTCTACTCAGCAACTTACGACACTGTAGCTAACTTCAACCTTAACATCTCAATAAGCACACCAAACTACTACATAGCTGACAAACCAAAAATTGTTCCAGCGCAGACGACGGCAAACCCGTTCAGCACTAAAACCTTTTCTGCATAGTTTTCGGAAAGACAAAATTTAATTCCCTTCTTTTCTTTGTGATATGTATGGCTGATATAATCGTTCCAGCGCTTCAGCAAGCAATTAACTTAATCACTAGCGGAAACCCAGAAGTTTACGCTACAGTCTATAGAACAATCTATGTTGCGGGATTAGGAACTTTTCTTGCATGCCTCTGGAGCATTCCAATAGCTGTCCTTTTGGGTCTTTACAATTTTAGGGGAAAATGGTTCATCAAAGGTGTCTTTAACGCGTTAATAGGGATACCCACCGTGGCTTTAGGATTACTTTTGTTTCTGCTTTTGTCCAGACAGGGCGAATTGGGCTTTTTGAATCTGCTTTTTACCTTAAACGGTATCGCATTGGGGGAAGCAATACTGGTCACTCCAATCATTGTAACTTTTACTGCTAATGCCTTAAACACAGCTGATGCTCAGCTAAAAGATTTGGCGAAAACCCTTGGCGCATCAGGTTTTAGAACAAACTTGACTCTTGTTCGCGAAACAATCTGGTCACTGGTGCTTTCTGTGACAGCTTCTTTTAACCGCTGTTTCGGAGAACTCGGCATAGCGTCGCTTGTAGGTGGAAGTATACTTGGGGAAACACGGGTCTTAACGACTTCGATAGCGGTTTGGACCAACTTTGGCAACTTCAGTTTGGCAATGGCTTATGGCATTGTCCTTATGGTAATCGTGGTAGCTTTAGCGGTTACCATAAGTCTGGTTGAACGTGTCAAAGATGAACGTGGGGAACTTAGAAAATTCATTCTGTTGCGCGGATTATTTTCAGGGGTTAAAAAATGAGTGTAATCCTAAAATTATCCGATATTAAGAAAAGTTACCGAAACGTCAAAGCGCTTAATTCAGTGTCATTTGAAATGGAAGGCGGCAAATTGATTGTTCTGCTCGGAGTCAACGGTGCAGGCAAGAGTACTCTTCTGAGAATTTTGGCTGGTTTAGAAGAGCCCGATTGCGGAACAATACAATTCAATGGTCAAATCTCAGACTCCAAATCGATTCGTCGATTTTCAACTTTGGTTTTCCAGAAAACCGTCATGTTTACCCTGAATGTCTATGATAATTTAGCATATGGTTTAAAAATCAGAAAAGTTCCGCATGAAGAAATCGCTAAAATGGTGCCTGAAGCGTTGGCAGCAGTTAGGCTTTCAGGGTTTGAGAAGCGGAAGGCGAAAAAACTTTCCGGCGGTGAACAACAGCGAATTTCGTTAGCGCGGGCTTTTTTGCTTAATCCTAATGTTTTGCTTTTAGATGAACCCACAGCCAACTTGGACCCAAATAGCGCAACCATAATCGAGAAAGCAATCATCGATAAAAAAAGCAGCCACCGAATCATAGTGATGGCTACTCATAACTTAAACCAAGCTCGAAGAATGGCAGATGAAATCGTGCATATTCACAACGGAGAAGTCGTTGAAGTTGCGAAATCTGAAGATTTCTTTATGAACCCAAAAAGCGAGGTAACCCGCAAATTCATCAACGGAGAACTCGATTTCTAAAGGCTTGTTAAGTAGCTTTATATGGACTTTGCCACATAACCCTATTAGAATGCTTAGCAACAAAAAACATACCCTGTCCTGCAAAGCGTGGATTGAGTACAAAGGAAAACCGTTAATCGGCAAAGGCGGCGCAGAAATCCTCGAAGCTATCGGCAAGGAAAACTCAATTTCTAAAGCTGCGGAAACCCTGAGCATGTCCTACCGTTACGTTTGGAACTACATCCAAGAAATCCAAACCGTTATGGAAGAACAGATTGTGGAAACCTACAAAGGCGGAAAATCGGGCGGAGGCGGCGCAAAACTGACTGATTTAGGCAAAAGTTTGCTAAGCGAATACAAGCAGGCTGAACTTTATTTAGATAAAATTTTATCTAACCCGGGAAGTTTGGAGGTGAAAAATTTGAAGTTAAGTGCACGCAACCAGTTTAAAGGAAAAGTCTTAGCGGTTGAAAAAGGTGTCATAACCGCCAAAGTTAAAGTCGAAGTCAAAATGCCCGTAACCGTTACTGCAGTTATAACAAAAGAAGCAGTTGACGAATTAGATATTAAAGTGGGCGACGAAGTAACCGCGATCGTGAAATCAACAGAAATCATGATTGCAAAATAGAAAATTTTTATTTTTTTATTCTACTACATACCTGTATGTTATGTGTTCGCCTGCTGTTACGCTTTTTCGTGTGATTTTTAGTATGTCGCCTGGTTTTGCACCTATCGCTTTAACCGCCGGGTCGCCCGATTTGACTTGTGGCATCTGGTATGGTTTAACTTTGAACTGTGCGAGCAATTGATTCTTTTCTTTTTCGCTTAGGATTTCGTGGAATGGCACTAGAGCGTGCTCAAAGATATCGAACACTGGGAACGATTTAGGTAGCAGTTCCACTTTTTTCTTCTTTGCGCCTAATTTGACGGCGTGGGTGTACCGTCCTTCGGTGACTACGATGGCTCGGTCAAGGTCTTTTTCCTTCATAATTTTGTAGAGAGTGTTCATGGCTGCAATTCCGACGGTAGCTTCACCTAGAATGCACCAGACGATTGCTTTCTCTTTATCCTGTGGAATATCGATAATGTACGCATATGCGCCTTCAAACTTTTCTTTTTCGATAAGCTTGTATTTTCTTAATTTGATTAGAACTTCTGCTTTCCGTTCTTCGATCGTTTCAACTTTAGTAGTGCTCAAACCACAAACCTCAAAGGTAGAATACTCGCAACCTAAAACAAACATTTGCCCTTAAACTTTATGGTTTCTTCTGTCCAGAGTTGAATTCATACTTTGATTTCCCCTTCTTTTTTGGTATAAAAACGGTTTGGTGGCTCTTTTTTTGGCGGTAGCGGGACAGTGTTTTTCGAGAATGTCCAAGTTTACTTTAGTTTGAAGAGGTTTTTTAGGTTCAATGTTCAAGTCGGTTGACGGTGAGCAGTTTGTTTCTCTAAGCAACGACGTTTTGATTCAACCTGTTTTGCCCATCGTGGAGTTGATGTCGAGGAAATTCCTACTTCTGAAGGTATAAGTTTAGATAGCGATGAGGAGAGGGTTTAGTTTGGGTTTGACTGAGCGTGAGAAGCAAATTTTGCGCCTGAAAAAAGTGAACTATCAGATTACAAGATTGCTCGAAAGCTACGAGTCGAGGCCAAGAATGTCACTCGATCAAGGAAAACTGCCTTGCGCAAGATCGAGCGGGCACAGGCAGATTTAGACTTTGCTCTCCAGGTTGGAATCAAATTTAAGGTTTAGTGTTTGTCTGTTTTGTTTCTGTGGTAGACCAACAACCCAGCAGTTGTCAGCATGAGACTAAGAAGTAACTGAATTGTCCATATTGGAAACTCTGGAATGGTCGGTGTTGAAGTAGGCGTTGGATTTGGCGATTGTGTTGCGATCGGTGTTAAATCAGGAGTTCCATAACCCATGGGAAATATTGCTCATTAGCAGAAGTTGAAGAAATATAAAGTGGATTTCCACCAATCGCAAATATCGCATCATTAACAATCGCAAGTGCGACACCAACACGCCCCGTTGGCATCAAAGCTCCAAAAGTCCATGAATCATTCTCAGGATTATACACTCTGTTCAGATTTGAACCGGAAAGAACATCCTCTACTGACCATCCTCCTAAAAACATAGATCCTTCTCAATGATAATGAGCCTGATGTTGATGCTGCTGAAATTGCAATATTCTCTTGTTCGTCTTGACTTTTAGTAGGAATGGGCGCACCTAAAGTCCAAGTGTCAGTTGTCGGGTTATAAATCTGGGTATAGTTTACGTATATGGGAATTCTAGAACTGCCGCCAAAGAAGTAAATTTTATTTTGAAAAACAGCAGACCCATAACCGGAAACAGGATGAGGCATTGATGTAGCGTTATTCCAAGAATCATTCAATTCATTATAAACTAAATTTTCGCTGCCCCAAATAACGTATATTTTTTGTCCAAATACATTGGCATCCATATCCCTTCCAGCAACGGGCATAGACTTCTTGGCTGCCCAACTGTCATTTGAAGGGTAATAGACTTCATTTAAAGAATAAGTGGAATTAGCATCACTTCCACCAATTACATAAATTGCGTCTTGAACAACAGCTATGGCAAAAAACTCTCTTGGAGTTGGCATAGACGTTTTGCCAGTCCAACTATCAGCTGCAGGATCATACATATAATTGGCTGAATTACCAATTACGAATATTTTTCCTTCATAAACAGCAGCCTTGCATCCCGTGACTGCTTGAGGCATATTTGCCTTAGTTACCCAAGTATTCTCAACTGCCAAACTAGCAATAACAGTAAGCATTGACGAAGCAATTAAAGAGCAGGACAACAAGGAGCACTAAACTTTTTCTCATACAGTTTTCTCTTAGAACCATATCAATAAAAGGTTTTTCGTCAAGGTTTCTTGACTAAACCACTGCTTACCCTTCCTACAGTAGAACAACAACCAAGCAGCTACAACTATTGAAGTAAGCAACAATAGTGAAGCCCATAAGGGAAACTCTGGAACGGTAGGAGTGGGCGAAGTGGAACTTTCAGGTATTGTTATTGTTTCTGTGCTGCTCCAATCGCTGTAATTACTCATTATTAATTGCCATCCACCGCCAAACTGCGAATTGGGATTGTCGCTAAGGACATAATGCCATATTTGTGCCTGAACTTGAAAATCTGCTGAACCGCCAGAGGAAATTTCTAAACTACTGTCAAAATGTCCAGAAGCATTGTTTCCCGGCAACCCATACGTCAATACGGTATATTCTGATAGGGGGTTTGCCTGAATAAAAGTTATGTTGGTCCATTCTTGTGAGAAGTGACCTTTCATTTGAATTTCAAAATACAGGTAATCTGAGCTATTGATTGTTTGGTTTTTTATGGAGATTTGTATTGTTTGGTTTTCGATATGTTGGGCAGGATTTGTTATAGTCTTGCCCGTGAATGGGTCTATTGAAGTGTTTGCTAGAACATCATAAGAGTGGTTAGCATAGTTTACGATGAATTCTGGTACGGACGGCTTTGGGATTGTTTGCGCAGAAGCAGACTTCACTATAATTAGGTTTGAGACAACCATCATAGTTATCAGGAATATTGAGAAACTCTTGCAGATGTTACCCATATTTAGTATTTGGGTTAGTTGGCGATAAAAGGCTATTCGTAAAGAAAGCTTGACTAATCCCAGTCAACATTTCTTGACAAAAAGAAGGTAATAGAAGCAGGTAACACCTTGCTGTGGGAAAAGGTCTTATGATAAAATTTCTAAGAAGGGGTTAGTTGCTTAATTCCTTGTTTTTGTTCATATCGTTTTACCAAAAAAGGCAACAGAAAAACGAAAAGAGCAATTATAACCAGATTGCTCAAGGCATACACGTTTTCATTAATAATCTTAGAAATTACCAAAATAAAGCAGACCACTAACAAAACTAACCCAACGATAACTAACATTATTCTTGATTTTGAAGGAAATATTTTCCCATTATACATAGTTATTAGTATTGTTTTGACTTTGCTTAAAAGATTTACAGGTCTAAGAAGAAGGGGTCTGTTTTGCTTGCCTATTCCTTATATTCATTAACATACCTGCGACTCCAAGCAACATAGCTACGATAATTATCGAGCTTGGAGGTATAATGGTGCCAACAGTTGCAAAAATCGCAATTAAATAATAAAGTAACATTACGAAGCCAATTAAAGCTAAAACTATACCCATTTTACCGACTAATGTTAAATTGCGTCTCATTTTTTTCACTAATTCTATATTTGTTTTGACCTTGCTTAAAAGATTTTATAAGAACTATGTAGGGGTCTTTTTTGTTTTGGGCGTAATCATAAGAATTAACCAGCCTAAGATGGCAAACACAAATCCAAATGCTTCAATCAAGTTGTATAAAAGTGAATTATAAGGTACACCATTATTCTGAATAAGCAAATAACATATTAATGCCATACCTAATAAAAAAAAACTGTTACCAACCAATTTCAAATTGGGTTTCATATATCTTTTTTATGTTTTGACCTTGCTTAAAAGATTTAGCGTAATAGGCAGGGTATCTTCAACCGTGGGAAAAGGTCTAATTACTCAATTTATGTGTTTTTCGATTCAGAATAGAAAGGGAGCAGAGAGATAATACGTTAAAACTTGATGTTCCTCTCTTGGAACAGTTTGTTCGATAGATAGAACTAAATTTTACTTAAACCAAAATATTTTACATGGAACAAACTAGCAAGCCAGCACTTTCAAACACACTCTCAAAAAAGAGAACTATAGGCATTATCGGGATATTGGTGGCAATATTATTTCTTGCATTTCTTCTCAGTCTTAGTTGGAATGGTTTGTTCTCATCAAATAATCCAATTAATAACAATCCAACACCCGCTTCTACACCCTTTGATTATAACTTAAGCGTCCCGAAAATGGACACTACAGTCATGCAAGGTAATACAGTACCGATTGATATCCTCATAACCTATATTCAAGGCTCACCTGAAAACGTATTGTTGAATGCAACAGGCATTCCCAAACAAGCAACCTATAGCTTTACTCAGGTCGAAGGTGTACCAACAAACAGTAGTTCCTTTAACAGTACCTTGACAATATTTGTTACAGAATTGGTTCCTTCTGACCAATATAAAATAACAATAACTTCAACAGCAAACAATGGAAAGACCTACTCCTCACATTATGATTTATCGGTTATAGACTCTAAGATTTCAGTTTCGGGTAGAGTCACCACAAATGAAGGAATTCCGAATCAAATAATTTTTGAACAAATGTCATCATATGGTTCGCTGACTGGCAAAGTATATAGTTCACCTATCGTTTCAGGCAATTATGCAGTTGTTCTTCCAAGCGAAGAGTATTTTGCAGTAAGCGTCAATTGGGAAAAAACTGATGGGACATCTGGAACGCACCATTTTATTTTTCCATATGGCACACTTGCTGGAGTTGGTGTAAATTCAATAACCTGTCCTTTCGAATGGGAAATTGCTTGATTAAAATAAGACCCAAGTTTTCTCAACCTAAAAATAACTACAGGGCTGATACACTCAGCCAAGCGGAAAGGTCTCAGCTTAGTCTCCAATTTTGAAAGACCACTGCGTTTTCTTTTTGTGCTGTCGTGTTTGCGACAATAAGCCATTAGTGCAGTTTACAAACAACGAATGGAGCATGTCAGTTGGAGGTAGTCGGCATCCTGATTTCGAGAAGATTCATGCAGCATTTTTGCAGCATTACAGCAAAGACACTGCTTTTGGTGAAGCTCGCTACGCTGAATAGGTGAAGCTTTCAGGTTTGGATGAAACCCAAAGTTACTATGCCCAAGGCGCCACAAGAGCTGTGAAGTCTAAGCAGAGTTTTGAATGGGCTAAGTGTGGGAATTTTATTTGATGGTTAATGTTTACCAAATTGGATCTCATTGATGTCCTTCGAGCTGAAAGTTTTCGGTTAGGCTTTTGCAAGTTTGTAGCCCATCTTGTTTCCCATTCCATAATTGTAGGCTAAGTTAATTATTAAATTTCCCATGGCCTCTAAGTTGCGTGCTGCTTTTAGGGGTCCACAATCCACTGGGTCAAAACCGATGTCTTTGGTTAATTTAGCTACGGTTTGTTTAGCTTTCAAATTGTCTCCAGCTATGAAAGCTGTTAATTGTTCATTGCCAACTTTTGCGGTGCTTTGGTTTGTGGCAAATACGGTGTTGAATGCTTTAACTACATGAGCTTTGGGAAGTTTTTTCTGGGTCTCTTCTGCGGTGGAAGTTGTGCAGCTGATTCCTAAGTCCATTTTTGGTCCAATGGCGTTCATTACGTCGATTACGATTTTTTCGTCAGCATATGGTTTTATTTTTTCTATTGCGTCGTTTGCGTTCTCGTGGGGCACTGCGAGGATAATTACTTCTCCCCATTTTGCGGCGTCAGCCACTGGTTCTGATGGGTCGCGGTGACCAAACTTTGTTTCATGCCCTGCTTTGCTTAAGCCTTTGTTGAGTGCGGTGCCGACGTTGCCTTTTCCAATAATAGCTACTTTCATGTTTTTAACCTCAAAATAGTAGTGTTTTGTCGGTGTTTTTAGAAGTTGTGACTGTACGATGCCTACAATAAGTCATTCTATAGGAAACCCAGGGGTTTATAGGCTGAAGTTCCTTTGCTCAAGCCTCTTTAATGTGTTCTCCAAAAAAAGCCAAAATAAATTACACAAGTAGTTAACGATAAAAGATAAAAAAATTAAACAATTATAATCTAAATCTAAAATTCCGAAGAAAATCTAAACGTTGTACCACACGTATCACAGGTGAAACGGGCAACACAAAACGCAGAATTCTCTAACTTTCTGTCGGGTTTAATTAGTTCTTTTCCGCATTTTGGACAATGTACCTTGTGGAATGATATCACTAAATCAACTTGCTAAATAAAGTGAAAATACTATATGAAATCTTGTTGTCACATAAAGAAACAACAACCATCTGCATCAATTGTTGCAGCAAATCATTTCTCAAGAACTCAAAAAAAGAGCATTAAAAACGGTTTAAATGAAGCCTAAGAAAAAATAAAAATTTGTCTGTTACTATTTTAGAACTTGGGATTAATAGTAGTAGTCCCTAAGATTCAATAGACTACTACTTCTAACACTTTTCGAAATAATTCCTCATTTTTTGTGAACTTAAGTTATTTTGGTTTTAAAACAACAGTTGATAAGCAATCTTCTTTGAGGTACAAATTTGCAACCTCAAGTATATCTCCGCTTGAAACAGCCTTGATCTTAACAAGATGATCAACCAACCCTTTTTCACTCTTAAACTGCATTTCCATATAAGCAAGAATCTCTGAACAGTCTTGCGGATCATCCATTCCCCTAAGACTAGCACCCATAATCAGATTCTTAGTCCGATTAAGTTCATCCACTTGAACCTTTTCTGTCCTTAGTTTAGTTAATTCTTTTAGAATCACTCGGTGAGCCTTTTCAAAATTTTTGTCCTTCACAGCACAGTTAATTCTAAAACAACCGAAATCCACACCTTTGTTGTGACTAGAGTCAACATCGTAAGTTAAAGCGTGCTTTTCCCGCATTTCCACAAATAACCGGGAACTAGTACCTCCACTAAGTAGAGCACTCATCAAATCTAACACGGGCGCATCAGGGTGACTTGAATTAACCGTTCGCGCACCTACGCTAAGATATGTTTGAACTATTCCAGCCTTTTTTTCTACAACAAGAGGCTTAGGCTTAACGGTTTCAACTGGAAACACCATCTTTGAAGATACTTTCTCAAAGGCTCTATCAGTGAAGTTTTTCAGAACAGCCTCCGCTGTTTCTTCTGAGAAATTACCTGTCAAAATCAGTACCATATTTTGGGGAATATAATTCATTTTATGGGCATTACACAGTTGGTCTAAAGTTAATTGTTTAACGTTTTTCGGAAGGCTTCCCACTGGGCGATTTACAGGATGGTTCTTGAATAAGCTCTTCATGAGTAACTCCTCAATTCTTTCAGTCGGATCATCAAGGGCTTCGGCTAGCTCGTTAAGAATTATTTTGCGTTCTTGCAGGAATTTTTCTTCTTCAAAATCCGAGTTAAAGAGCAATTCCGAAATAATCGCGGAAGCTTCATGCAACTCGCCTGGTAAGATGTCCATCATACTCATTGTGTGCTCATGGTCCGTATAGAAATCCATGATTCCCCCAGAATTTTCGACGCTTCGGGACAGCTGAATTCGTTTATTTGAGCCTCCTGCCAGCATATGCTCTAGAAAATGGGCGGATCCAACGATTTCTGGAGGTTCTTGATTTGATCCATATTCAACGGCAACTGATAGTTGCGTTGTATTTGCGGATTCACGGGGAAACTGTAGCACCGTTAAACCGTTTGGGAAGATTTTTCGGCGCCAAAACATGGCATTTGTCATATTCAAAACAAGTATGCGCTTCTAAAAAAGATTGACAAATCTGCTGCCACTTAGTCTAAGATTTACCATCTGACTTTTCATTGCTACTTTAGTGTTCTATTCTATTTGTTTTTGCTCACTTTCTAAATGGAAATTGTGAAGGAACCTATGGACAATTGGAGCGGCAAAAACGCCGATTGCTACCAACTCGATTGTTCCGCAGTAAAGTGCATATATTCCAGCGAATACTTTTCCCGCATCCGTATGGAGAACATTTACAGGACCCATGCCGCCCATCAGCATAGCGGCGTTCAGAAATGAGTCAACCCATGAGTAGCTTTCAAACGCATGGTAACCAGCCATGCCAATTAATAATGAAACAATAATTAGGCTTGAGGGATATGAGTGCGTACTTAGCTAAGCGCTTGAGGAAAAGGCTTCTTGGTAGAAGTTTTTCTTCGTGATGCTCAAACATTCCTGTTCATCGCTTTCTAAACCTTTAGTTCCTAAGCCTACGTTTGCCTTTATACCTTTTTACCAACTTCATCAAAAACCACTTTTTTCAAAACAAACCTTTTAATCGCCAATCTGCACTTTACAAGACTCGATTAACATGGCCAGAGTAAAATGTAAAAAATGCGGCAACGTCTTTGAGCAAGGACTAGGCGGAGCAGCTTTGGCACCCCATATAGGTCCTCTACATTACGTTAAATGCCCCGCGTGTGGAAAAAGAAGCTGGCTTAACATTTACTCTTCTGTAAAAGACCCCCTAACTTGGCCTCCAGAAGAAGCAAAACAGCAACAGGTAGTCCCGTCAGAGTTGACTGAGGAAGAACTGGAAAAAAAACGCATCGAAGAATCCAAATACGAAAAAGCCTAAATAATAAAAACCTCGGGTAGTCTGCGGCATGATTGATACCAACAACCTCACCCGAAAATTCGGCAACCTAATAGCCGTAGACAACGTCACCTTGCACGTTGAAGAGGGCGAAGTTTTCGGTTTCTTAGGTCCCAACGGAGCAGGCAAAACCACAACTGTGCGCATGCTTTGTTGCTTAATAGGCAAAACCAGTGGCGAAGCCAAAATAGGCGATTACTCAATAGACAACGAAAATGATTGCCTTAAAATCAGAAAAATGGTGGGTTTTCTGCCGGAAAACGTAGGGTTATACGACAGCCTAAGTGCTTATAGGAACCTAGATTTTTATGGGCAACTCTACGAGGTTCCCGAAAACAAACGCAGAGATAAACATAGAACGCCTACTAACCTTGCTGGGTATTTGGGAACGAAGGGAAGACGCGGTTGGAACATTCAGCAAGGGTACCAAACAGAAAATCGCAATTGCACGCGCCTTAATTCATGACCCGCAAGTTCTATTCTTGGATGAACCAACAGCGAACCTTGACCCTGAAGCCTCAAAAACCGTGCGAGACTTCATTTTAGAACTTAAAAAAGAAAAACGAACAATTTTTATCAACACTCATAATTTGGATGAGGCAGAACGGCTCTGCGACCGAATTGCCATCTTAAAAACAAAGCTTGTTGCTGTTGACTCGCCTAAAAACTTGGAACGCAGTTTGTACAATCGCAAAACTATAGTTCATTTGGTCAGCGTTAACAGTTCTATAGTGACTGCTGTACAAAGGCTGAACTCGGTTAGAAACTTGCGCACAAGCGACAACAAATTAATTCTTGATATTGATAATCCTGAAAAAGACAACCCTGACGTTGTGAGGGCAATTGTGGAGGCAGGTGGGAACATCCAGTACGTTACTGAGTTGAGAACATCCCTTGAGGATGTCTATTTGAAACTTATCCGGGAGGCTTCCGCTCAATGAGGCTTTGGAAATCATGGATTGTAACCAGAAAAGACCTTAGTGTTTTCCGCAAAAACAAGTACGTCCTTTACTCTTTAATCGCGATGCCCATAATTCTAGGCGTCGTGCTACCTACAATTTTCATATTTGCTCTAAACTCCCAAATTGGTGCCGGAACCCTCACACATGACCAAGTCTTAGCCGCCGTAAACCAAATCGTAGGTATCGCCACAATGTACTTTGTCCTCATCCCGGCTATTCTTCCATCGATAATAGCTTCCTATAGTTTTGTTGGCGAAAAAATCGAGAAAAGCCTCGAGCCACTGCTGGCAACTCCAACCACAGACGGCGAATTGCTGCTTGGCAAAAGCCTAGCCTCCTTCATCCCCTGCATGGTCGTGACTTACGTTGGAGCCGCCATATCTGCCGGAATCATCGATTTCTGGTCCTACACTACCCCTCAAGTACACACGTTCCTAATCCCTAACCCGTACTGGCTCTTGGTAATCGGTGCAATCGCGCCCTTAGCCTGCATAATGAGCGTCGAAGCCAACATAATCGTGTCGTCCAAGGTTAACGATATTCGGGCCGCTCAGCAGCTGGGCGGATTGGTTGTGCTGCCGCTTGTGTTCGTGGTGATTTTTGCTTCAACAAGCGCTCAACTCTCAACTTGGTTGGCTCTTGCGGTTGTAGCGGCGCTGGCGGTCGCAGACGTAGCCTTGTTCTTCCTGAGCAAAGCAACGTTCCAAAGAGAAGAAATCCTGACAAAATGGAAGTAACCTCCTGTTTTCTGAGGGTTTAAATCATTAATTTTTAGAAACGCCTTTAAGAGCAGTATATTCTATTGTACGGTTTAAGGCGGTGAGCTAATGGCTAAAGCAGAGCAGAATAGAGGTGACCTAAACGATTCCTCAGTTGCCTTGACGCTGCCGCTATTGACTTCAGAAGACATGGTGAGTCTTCCAACTGAAGAACTCATGGTTCGCTTGAAGAGTTCACCGCAGGGACTCAGCACTGAGCAAGTTGCTGAAAGCCTAGAGTTTTACGGCAGAAATGAACTTGCACGTGAACACCGGCACAGTGCCCTCAAAGAATTCCTTCAGCATTTCAAAAGCCCATTGGTAATCATACTTTTGATAGCGGCGATTATTTCGGGTTTTTTCGGGGAAATAGCCAACACCGCCATAATCTTAAGTATAATCTTCATCAGCGTTATACTGGATTATTATCAGGAGAGCAAAGCTGAGAAAGCTGCTCAACTGCTCAAACAAAAAGTCACCTCGACAGCTACGGTACTCAGGGACAATGTTAAACAGGAAATAAAGTTCCCTGAAATAGTTCCTGGAGACATGATCTATCTTTCAGCCGGCGACATTACACCCGCCGATGCACGAGTCATAAACGCCAAAGATTTGTTTATCAACCAGTCTTCTTTAACAGGCGAATCTTTTCCAGTGGAGAAAACCGCGGGCGCCGTGAAGGGCAAAGAAGGCTCGATTACTGAATGGAGCAACTTCTGTTTCATGGGCACCTCAGTAGTAAGCGGAACCGCAACCGCAATGGTTGTTAAAACTGGAAGCGCGACAGAATACGGTAAAATCGCCAAGAGACTCATCGAGAAAGCCCCTGAAACTGAGTTTGAACGCGGCATCAGAAGCTTCGGTTTTCTTATCATGCAGGTAACCTTCCTTTTGGTTATCTTTGTCTTCTTAACGATTTCCCTGCGAAACCCCACCACAAACGGTGTTGTAACTGCCTTGCTCTTTGCCGTTGCGTTAGCTGTAGGGTTAACCCCTGAGCTTTTGCCCATGATTATCACCATCAACCTCTCAAGAGGTGCAATGGCTATGTCCAAGAAAGGCGTTATCGTAAAGCGGTTGTCGGCGATAGAGAATTTTGGCAGTATGAATGTGTTATGCACCGACAAAACAGGAACTTTAACCGAGAACCGAATTAAACTAATCTTAAACGTAGACATCGAGGGAACAGAAGACGAAAAAGTATTCCTATACTCATTCCTCAACAGCAACTTCCAAACAGGGTTAAAAAGCCCGCTTGACGAAGCCATTCTGAAACACAAGGAAATCGACACCACAAAATTCCTGAAAATAGATGAGGTTCCTTTCGATTTTATTCGAAGACGCGTTTCAGTAGTGGTAGAACGTGAAGGACTCAGGTTCTTCATAGCTAAAGGCGCACCAGAAGAAATCCTCAAAGTCTGCTCTTACTACGAGCTGCGAAGAGGAGTAGCAGACCTCACAGACGAGACGCGAACAAAAATTGAACAAAAATACCATGATTACAGCGCAGAAGGCTTAAGAGTTTTAGGAATTGCCTACAAACGCATCAAAGAAGACAAAGCCGTCTACTCCACAAACGACGAAAACGACATGGTGTTCTTGGGTTTTGTAGCTTTCCTTGACCCACCCAAAGAAACAGCCAAACAATCAATTCAAATGTTAACCAAAGCAGGCATCGAACTTAAAGTTCTCACAGGCGACAACGAGCTGGTCACGCGGAAAGTCTGTGAGGAACTAAGTTTTGAAGTGAAGGGTGTCACGCTTGGAAATGACATAGCCAACATGTCGGATGAAGCGTTGACAGCAGTGGTTGAAGAAACAAACGTTTTCTGCCGAGTTAACCCCATTCAAAAAGACCGCATAATCGCCCTGCTAAAACGCAACGGTCACGTGGTCGGCTACATGGGCGACGGCATCAACGACGCGCCATCTCTGAAAACAAGCGACGTCGGAATCTCAGTTGACAATGCGGTAGATGTGGCAAGAGAATCCGCCGACATCATCCTCTCCAAAAACGATTTGACGGTTTTGGCGGAAGGAGTCTTTGAAGGACGCAAAACCTTCGGCAACACCATGAAATACATCATGCTTGGAGTCAGCTCCAACTTTGGAAACATGTTCAGCGTTGCAGGCGCTGCAATATTCCTGACTTTTCTACCAATGGCTCCTGTTCAGATTCTCTTAAACAACCTGCTCTACGACGTTTCCCAATCAACAATCACAACAGACCACGTTGATGACGAATACGTCGAGCGGCCCAAGCGATGGGATATTGGTTACATCCGCCAGTTCATGCTGTATATGGGTCCAGTTAGTTCTCTTTTTGACTTCTTAACCTTCTTCATCATGCTGCTGGTCTTCAGTATTCCATTGGTCGGCTACACATCCCATGACGTTTCCCTATTCCAGACGGCGTGGTTTATCGAATCTCTCTGCTCCCAAATCATAGTGGTGTTCATAATTAGAACGCGGCGAAAACCATTCTGGAAGAGCAAACCCAGCAAATACCTGGTAATCAGCGCTATAATAATTCTTGCTTTTGCATTAATCTTGCCTTTCACGCCGCTTGGCGAAGTATTTGGGTTTGTTACACCTCCTCCCCTATTCTTCCTAATCTTGCTGCTTCTGCTCGGTGCATACATAATGCTTGCTGAAATCATAAAGAACTGGTTCTACAAAAGACATGCATACCGCATCGAGCAAACCTTGGTGCCGAAAAGAGCGTTATACGTTACGAGAACAGCTAAATTGATGCAGGACATGATTGCAGCCATTAGTCTTCGAGTCGAGGATGAATTCTCAATCGAATCGTTGAACGAGGACTTAAACAGTGCAATAACTTATCCTATTAACTCAAACCAGATGGCGCGCAACCTACAGTATCTCATGCGCTCAAGACTAATCAGCGTCGACTGGAACAAACGAACGATAAAACGTGAAAAATCACTGGGCGACTACGTCAAGAAAAGCATCATTGGTGGTCCGATCTGGCCAAAAATAAGTGATGAATGGCGCAAAATAGACGCAGCCATACTCAACAAACGAGGAAAAGTTAACCCAGAATACCAACAACTACTAGCACAACAATAAAAAAGGGCGTTATGGGTTAGAAGTAAGCTCTTTTAGTTGTTTTTTGGTTAACCCTTCGCCTGGTGTGGCATCGAGTCTCTTCTCAACTGCTCCCTTCCTGAAAAGCAACACTGTCGGGTAGTAGTCAATTTCGTATTTTTCGCATAAGTCCGGTCGGTCATCTATCACGACGCGCACGCACTCCTGGGGGTTGCTTTTAGCGTATTCTTCAAAAATCGGCAAGAATCGCTGCGAATATGGACACCATGAAGCATAGAAGAGGACAAACGCTTTCTCCTTAGATTTTAACAAATCATCAACTTCATTTACAGGTTTTGCCTTAGGTTTTTCTCTTTTACTCATTTACTTCACCTCTCGATCTTCTTCGGGGTAATGACTGCTATCACAAAACGGCTTGTTAGTTGATTTTCCACAACGACAAAGGGTCACCCGATTCCTAACCTCATAGAGTTTTCCATCCGCCGAATAGATAGGGATTCCACCTCGAACCCAAATCGGACCATCAACACCGATGGCGGGATCTTCAATTAAACCGATTGATTTCTCAAGTAATGGCTCAATTGATTTTCCCGAATCCTTATCAATAACAACCAGCCGACCTGAAGGGCAATCACTGGCATTTTCAATCACGTTTTGCTTTGCCCATAGTTCATCTGATTTAGTAACAACCTGCCAGATGTCACCCCCCCGATGACAAAAACGTGCTGAAGCGCACAATATCTCAGCATCTTTCAGTTTTAATTTGGGACCATCTATCTCTTTTGCCATTTTTTCGTAGGGTTCATTATCGCTGGTTTCTGTTCCATTAAAGTCTACTTTCATGTGGGCGCCATCACAGAACGGCTTATTTTTAGATTGTCCACATCTGCAAAGGGCATAAGTTGCAGGCGTTTTTAGTTTTTCACCCATCCGCCATTTCGCCGGGACGTCTTCGTGATCGCATTGAATTGTCATTTTGACTAAAGGAATGTTTCCAGAAACAAGGTAAGGTCCGTTTTTTAAAACTCGCACCTTTGCAGCATCATTTTCTTTTAAAGTTTCTTTATTTTCCAAACAGGTTCATCTCGCTTCAACAAGTGAGCACTAAAATTATTCTTTAACTGCTTGCTGCTTCAACAGAACCGTTTTCGATTAGTTAAATTTTTTGTTATTTTCATTTTTTCACATTGAAAAATAATCTATTGCATTAAGTAAAATATGGAATGTGATGAAATGTAATCTTGTTGCAGATCGGTAGCAACCACATATTCATATTAACCAAAAAAAGAATTAATTGTTGTGCGAATTATAAATTTTAGAAAATATTTTTGGTTGAAACAAAGTTTGCCTAAACTCTCTTTTCAAAATACTTGGCAAGTAATAAAGATCATAATGTTAATTCAAGTTTCTAATATTGTGATAAACTATTTCGTGTGGCTGGTTTATCGAGATTGGGTGGAAGGTTGGACAATTGCAGCATTATCTATTGGTTACACGGTTTTAATTTTGGTCATCAAGAAAGCTCAAGAAAACGTCAAAAAATTCCCTTAAATAAATTAGAAGATTATTGCCCGCTTATTTGAATAATCTTATATTCCCCTTGTGTCAAATTGACCTTAACACACCCTCATTTTTAACATAGTGCTATTGAAACAATTTTTTTTTGGCTTCATGTTACTATAATTCAAAGCCGCGAAAACTTTTATAACACTTCAACCATAGAATTTAATGCAACTTTTAGATTAAAATCATTCAACTGAGCACTGTTTACACGCTCGCAGTTCTCATACCTGGCTAATGCTATCAACACAACTCGTTAATGTAAGTATCAAAAAAGAAATCAGTTTTAGATAGGAGGTGAATAGATTTGTCTGAAGAAAAAAAGAAGAAAATGTACTATTATTATGGCGGCAAAGAGAAAAAAGCAGGAGAAATCAAAAAACACTCCGAAGAAATTATTCCATATGCTTCCAGCGATATTCAACGTGATTTTGACAGAATGATGAACAGTTTCCAACATGAATTTGACGATTTCTGGGAAACACCTTCACGATGGGGTCATGGAATGCGATGGAGGCACGGTTTTCCGATGATGCCTTTCAGAGACACAATGATGCCTTCAGTAGACATTGAGGATCGTGGAAAAGATTTTCGTTTGACTGTAGATTTGCCAGGCTTTAGTAAGGAAAACGTGGAAATCGAGGTCAGCGATGATTCAGTTGTTATTCATGCCAAAAAAAGTGTTGAAGACGAAGAGAAGAAAAGAAACTATGTTCGTCGTGAAAGAGCCGCCCAAACTTTCTACAGAAAAGTTCCATTGCCTGAAGTAGTTAGGTCAGATGATGCGAAAGCAAACCTCAACAACGGCATACTTGAGGTTACATTGCCAAAGAAGGAACCTAAAGAAACCAAAAAACTATCAATAGAATAAGCGGGAAAGGCTTTTGCCTTTCCTTTCTTGTTTCATTATATGCAAAAGCCAAATCAGCCAATGACTTTATGTTTCAGAAACACTTTATTAATATAAGCATGTTATAGAAAAGCGATAAACATGGATCCTCAATGTGAAGTAATCGGCAAATACGTTCTGCCCATCTTTAGGTCGATGCTTGCCAAAGAGCTCGTGCAAACATACCATCTTTCCCAGACGGAAGCAGCCAAAAAACTAGGAACTACCCAAGCTGCTGTAAGTCAGTATCTCAGCTCAAAACGTGCTTACAAAGGTATTGAACATGTAGAGCAATATTTGCCAAAAATTCAGGAAATGGCATCTGAAACCGCCCAGAAACTCGTGAATCAAAAGATTGCGGCTAAGGATGTTACTTTTGATTTTTGTCGACTCTGTGCTACTTTTTGTACTAAAACTTCTGTGAAAACAGGGGTCTTAAACCCAGATTACTACATTTGACTCAAAAAAGCAAAGCTCCAAGAAAAGCCCTAAATATTGAGTCTAGAGCATTCGTAACAAGTCTGCCTTTGTAATGATGCCTATTACGATGCCTTTCTTCGATACTAAAACAGCTGAGTAAGTCTGCAAAAGACTAGTTATCAACGATAGGGGAGCATCCTCGTTTATCTGTGGGAACGATTCTTCCATAATGTCTTCCGTTGGCAATTTGGAGATTTGCTCTAAATCTTTTCCAGAAAGGATTTGGTGAAGAATTGCCTTTTCTGATATGCTGCCTACAGACTGTTTCCCATTAAAAACCGGTAGTTGTGAGTAACCGTGGTCTTTCATTATTTTTACGACTTCTGAGATTGGTTGATTTTTTTGGATGCTAAGGACGTCGTTGTGGACTATTTTTTCTGTTTGGACTTTAGTTTTGAATTCTAAACGTTCAAGCACGTCAAAGATGGTTTTTACTTTGGTGTAGGATGAATCTATGGTTCCTGCTTCAAGTTTGGCGATTAAGGATTGGCTGACGCCTGCGGCTTTGGCTAGTTCTGATTGTTTTAGACCTAGTTGTCTGCGGCGTTTGGCAATGTCTTGCAGTGTCGGGACCATGGTTTAATGATTGTTTTTATGGGCTAATATTCTTTTTGGAATATTTTTTGCAAGAACCCATATAACGCCGTTATCCATATTTTGTTTCAACCAAAACAAGAGGCAACCAAAAATGCCAAACAAAAAAATAGACACAATCGCCCTCCACGCAGGGCAAGAAACTCCTGATCCAACTACAGGATCAAGAGCCGTCCCAATCTACCAAACAAGCTCATTCGTGTTCAAGAGCACAGAGCATGCAGCAAACTTGTTTGCTCTAAAAGAGCTCGGAAACATTTACACAAGAATGATGAACCCCACAACTGATGTCTTCGAAAAAAGAGTTGCTGCAATCGAAGGCGGAACCGGAGCCTTAGCTGTAGCATCAGGCCAAGCAGCAATATCATTGGCACTGCTAAACATAACACAAGTCGGCGACGAAATAGTCGCAGCCAACAACCTGTACGGCGGAACCTACAGCTTACTTCACTATACTTTCCCCAAATTAGCTAGAAAAGCAACCTTCGTTGATTCCCAGAAACCAAGCGAATTCAAAAAAGCCATTACACCCAAAACCCGTGTCATTTACGCTGAAACAATCGGCAACCCCAAACTCGATGTCCCAGACTTTGAAGCATTAGCAAAAATAGCTCACGAAGCGGGTGTCCCACTGGTTATAGATAACACGGTAGGGGTGGGTTTGGTGAAACCCATCGATTACGGTGCAGACATCCTAGTTACTTCAGCCACCAAATACATCGGTGGACACGGCACAAGCATCGGCGGAATAATAGTGGATTCTGGCAAATTCAAATGGAATAACGGCAAATATCCAGAATTTACCGCGCCAGATCCAAGCTACCATGGAATAAAATATTGGGATGCTTTTGGAAACTTCCCAGATTTAGGAAACGTTGTATTCATATTCAAAGCGCGAGTCCAACTTCTACGAGATTTGGGACCTACTTTGAGTCCATTCAATTCCTTCCTATTCCTTCAGGGCTTAGAAGATTTGCCCCTAAGACAACGCAGACACTCCGAAAACGCTTTACAAGTTGCACAGTTCCTCAAGAATAATCCCTTGGTTAGCTGGGTTAACTACCCAGGCTTAACAGACAACCCCAACCACAAGGTTGCCTCAAAATATCTCAAAAAATACTATGGTGGCTTAGTTGGGTTTGGCATAAAAGGCGGCTTAAGCTCAGGCAAAAAATTCATCGAATCAGTAAAACTGCTCTCGCACTTAGCAAACATTGGCGACGCAAAAAGCCTAGTAATTCATCCAGCATCTACGACTCATCAACAATTGACTCCACAGGAACAGGCTACAACGGGAGTCACACCCGATTTTATCAGGCTCTCAATTGGCTTAGAGGACCCTGAAGACATAATCTCTGACATAGACCAAGCCCTCAAATCATCAGCCAAACCGTAAATACCTCACCTTTTCCTTTTTTATGGAGGCAAACACGCTAATAATCAACGAAAAAACTAACCCAACGCAAACCTACACTTTCGCCAGTCCACCAGACGAGTTAACGTTGGAATCAGGCGAAAAACTAGGTTCAATTACGCTCGCCTACGAAACATACGGCAAGTTGAATAAACAAAAATCAAACGCAATTCTAATTCTTCATGCTCTCAGCGGCGATGCGCATGTTTCAGGACCAGGCGGTTGGTGGGAGAACCTCATAGGTAAAGGATATGGTATTGATACAGACAAGTACTTTGTCATATGCAGCAACGTTATTGGCGGCTGCAAGGGTTCAACTGGTCCATCTTCAATCAATCCAAAGACGGACAAGCCTTATGGTCTTAGTTTTCCATTGGTTAGCATAGGCGACATGGTTGAAGCACAAAAAAAACTCATAGATCATTTGGGTATTGAGAAACTTTTGGCTGTGGTTGGGGGCTCGATGGGTGGTATGCAGGTTTTGCAGTGGATGATCACGTACCCAAACAGAATACGCTCGGCCATTCCTATAGCAACTACACTTAAGCATACTCCTCAGCAAATAGCTTTCAACGAAGTTGGTCGGCAAGCGGTGATGTCTGACCCTGATTGGAAAAACGGCGACTACTACAGTCACAATCCACCAGCGAAAGGATTAGCTGTGGCTAGAATGATTGGGCACATAACCTACATGAGCGACACTTCAATGACTGAGAAGTTTGGTCGAAAAACTCGAATTGATAAAGAACCCTTCAAATTCAGCGCTGACTACGAAGTCGAAGGATACCTACGTTACCGAGGAGACAACTTTGTCAAACGTTTTGACGCCAACAGCTACCTATATCTCACCAAAGCCATAGACAACTTCAACATCCTAAACGGCCACAGTTTAGGCAAGGTCTTTTGGGGCTTAAAGGCAAAGGTTCTAGTGTTAGCTTTTAAATCGGATTGGCTCTACCCAGCTTATCAAAGCCAAGAAATCGTAAAAGCCTGCAAACTCGCCGATATAGAGGCAAGTTATTGCGAAATAACTAGCACTTATGGACACGACTCTTTTCTGTTGGAAACTGAACAAGAAGCGCAGCTTATCGGGGGTTTCTTGAAGGCTGTGACAGCTGGAAATGGGGGCAGCGACCAAGCATGACCAAGCAAACCCACGTGATAGAGCATAAAGTCATTTCAGGGTGGATAAGTAGCGGAGCATCCGTGTTGGATTTGGGGTGTGGCGATGGTGAATTGCTTTCTTTGCTGATTAGAAACAAGCAAGTGCATGCCCAAGGTGTGGAGCTAAACGATCAAGCTATCCACAATTGTGTTACAGTGGGCTTAAGTGTGTTTCAACAAGATATTGATACGGGATTAACGGAATTCGCCGACAAAAGTGTCAATTACGTAATTTTGAACCAAACGCTTCAACAAGTTAAGAAGCCTGATTTTGTCATAAAAGAAGCATTACGCGTAGGTAAAAAAGTTGTAGTTGGTTTCCCAAATTTCTGCTACGTTACTGATCGCTTCCAGATTTTCTTCCGGGGAAAAGTTCCAGTTACACCCTCACTGCCCTTTGAATGGTATAATACCCCAAACTTGCATTTCTTAAGTATCTCAGACTTCAAGGAATACTGCAAAAAGAACCAGATAACCATTGAAAATGCGGCATTCATTTCAAAGAATAGGAATGTTACTATTTTGCCTAATCTGTTTGGTGAAGTTGGGCTTTTCTTGCTTTCAAAATGAATTGCCATATTTTCTGCGGTGTTAATAGTTTAGAAAAACTTCAATATGACCTCCCCTCTTAGGTTGCTGCATACAGTTTCTAATTGGATTTAACAAAAGTCCATTCATTAGTGCAAAGCGAATGAGCTATACCCACCAAACATAAGGTGTACAAAAGGTATTTTCAAATGGGTAAAGGTTTAAGTGCAACATTCATTCTTATTCTGCCAAAGGTATGAAATATGCCAACTCACGGAAGTCTATCAAAAGCTGGAAAAGTCCGCTCTCAAACACCAAAAATCACAGCGCAAGAGAGAACTGCTCCGAGTCCAAAAGCACGAAACAGACGAAACTTTGAGAAACGCGTGACTCTGCAGCGCAAAGCCGGTCAAAACTGGGTCTAAGCAGAATATTTTTTCAAGCTCATTTTTTCATTTTAAGTTAGTTTAGTTTATTTATTTGTAATCTTAACCTATTCTGGTACTTTCCTTTGAACGCCCAAGTTGCCCTCAGAGAAATAATTGCAACATTGCTTTCTATGCCCTCGCCCACGCATGAAGACGTAAACCGCCTAAAAATCAAGGTCGCAGCAAAGTACCATTTAAAAGCTGTCCCCGCCAACGCCGATTTAATAACCGCATTGACCCCGACGGAAGCAAAAAAACTTTTACCTATTATTAGACGAAAAAATACTCGCGCCATCAGCGGCGTAACAGTAATCGCCGTCATGACTAAGCCTTATCCGTGTCCACAGCCTGAGCCCTGTGCTTACTGCCCCGGTGGACCCACCCAAGGCAGCCCCCAAAGCTACACAGGATATGAACCAGCCGCTTTGCGTGGAACCCAAAACAGTTTCGATCCATATGAACAAGTTAAAAGCCGCATACGCCAACTCACAGCTATCGGGCACAAGGTGGATAAGGTCGAGTTAATCGTTATGGGCGGAACCTTCCCAGCCACTCCGATGGAGTACCAGACCTGGTTTATCCAGCGTTGCCTAGACGCCTTAACGGGAAAAACCTCTGCAAACCTGGATGAAGCTAAAGCGAATGCTGAAGTTAGCAAAACCCGCAACGTCGGCATAACCGTCGAAACGCGGCCTGACTGGGCAAAACAAGTTCACATCGATGCTATGCTTGGCATGGGTGTAACGCGTGTGGAGATTGGCGTGCAGAATCCCGATGACGAAATTTATCATCTTGTTGGAAGAACCCACACCGTTGCAGACGTAATTGAGGCCACGCAAATTGCTAAAGATTCGGGATTAAAAATTGTTTATCACTTAATGCCTGGAATGCCTGGTTCTAATGCTGAAAAAGATATCGCTGCGTTCAAAAGAGTTTTTTCCAATCTAGATTTTAAACCGGATATGATAAAAATTTATCCATGCCTAGCCATTGCTGGAACCAAAGCCAATGAGTGGTTTCAGAAAGGCACGTTTGAGCCTTATACAACTGAACAAGCCGCCAACGTAATCGCGGAAATCAAAAAAACCATTCCGCAATGGGTAAGAGTGATGCGTGTGCAACGCGACATTCCAGCCAGACTTATTTTGGCAGGCGTAAAAAAGAGTGATGTGCGAGAGCTTGCCCAGTCAAAACTTAAAGCACAGGGTAACCAATGCCAATGTATCCGGTGCCGAGAAGTGGGACACCGTTTGGAAGTTGACCACGTAAGGCCTGATTTGGAAAAAATCAAAATCCTAACCCAACACTACGAAGCTTCGGGAGGTAAAGAATTTTTCATATCAGTCGAAGATCCAGAAAACAATGTTTTGTTAGGTTACTTGCGTATGCGTGTTCCTTCTGTGAAGGCTCACAGACCAGAAATCACTGCTATGCCCTCTGCAATTGTGCGGGAACTCCACGTTTACGGACAGCTTGTCCCAGTCGGAAAACACACCGCTGGCGCTTGGCAGCACAAGGGTTACGGACAAATTCTACTAAAAGAAGCCGAACGCTTAGCAGGAGAAGAACTTGGTCTGAAAAAGCTTTTAGTTATCAGTGCGTTAGGAACAAGAAGGTATTACATGCGTTTCGGGTACGAACGCGATGGAGTTTACGTTTCAAAAAAACTGGTGAATTAAAATGAGTCAAATTGAAGATTCAGGTTACAAAGGCGAGGCACTGCGCCTGCTAAAACAAGCCGACTGCAGCGTCGGAGACATTCTGAAAGTCATAAGCAAAGGCAAAACCTACGAGGGCATATTGATTCCCCGCTCAGGCGAGGGGACAGCCATCATTATCAAGATGAAAAGTGGCTATAATATCGGCATCCAAGCCTCCTCGGACATTGAAGTTGAAAAAATCGGGAAGGGCACCAAACCCACCTTCGCTTCACCGCCCATTCCCAAACAGAACCCTGCTTTACCCCACGTTGTTATCATGAGCACTGGCGGAACCATCGCTAGCCGAGTAGACTACCGCACAGGCGCAGTGCGCTCAGCGATTTCAGCCAGCGATCTATATGGCGTGGTTCCAGAGCTCGCTGACGTAGCAAGAGTTGACACAGAAATTGTTTTTAGTATTTACAGCGAAAACCTCACCCAGCAAAACTGGCAAGAACTGGCCATTAAGGTGGCAGAGCGCATCGAGCAAGGCGTGGATGGCGTTGTCATTGCGCATGGCACAGACACTATGGCTTACACATCAGCCGCTTTGAGCTTCGCACTGCAGAATTTGCCCGTTCCAGTTATTCTCGTTGGGGCCCAGCGTTCTTCTGACCGCCCCAGCAGTGATGCAGCAACAAATCTGATTGGTGCAGTTAAAGCCGCTGGAGAAGCGCCCTTTGCCGAGGTTGGATTGGCGATGCATGAAACTGTCTCTGACACCGCAATCGTAGTTCATAGGGGAACAAAAGTACGCAAGTGCCACACAAGCCGAAGAGACACCTTCAAGGCGATTAACGGTTTTACCATTGCGAAAGTCAAAGATTTGCAAGTTACAATGCAAACTGACCAATACCCGCGCCGAGACCCCAAGAAAAAACTGGTTCTCAAACCTAATTTTAGCGAAAAAGTAGCGCTTGTAAAGTTCTATCCTGGACTCGACCCCGCTATCATTGACTTTTACGTTGAAAAGGGCATGAAGGGCATTCTGCTTGAAGGTTCAGGTTTAGGTCATGTCAGCAAATTCTGCTTTGACGCTATCAAAAACGCAGTGTCCAAAGGAGTAGTAGTTGCTTTAGCTTCCCAATGCATCTGGGGTCGTGTAAACATGAACGTCTACGATACAGGACGCGATTTGCAATCATTCGGTGTTGTGCCGCTTGACGACATGTTCCCCGAAACCGGGCTTGTTAAACTCATGTGGGCTCTTGGACAAACGGATGATCCAAATGAAGCCGTCAAATTGCTGAAAACTAATATTGCAGGTGAATTCTCCCCCCGAACGCTTCCACAAGACAAAATCGTTGAAGGAGCACAATAAAATGACCATCGACTACGCTAAAGTGGGCTTAAAAGTGGGTTTAGAAATCCACCAACAACTCAACGTCAACAGCAAACTATTCTGTAGTTGCCCTCCTGAACTCTTCAAAGAAAAACCCGAAATCACATTCCTACGGAGACTACGACCAACTCAGAGTGAACTGGGACAGGTTGATCCTGCAGCATATTTTGAGTTCCAAAAGGGTGTAAAAATCCTCTACGAAGCCAACCACAAAAGCTCCTGTCTCGTCGAGATGGATGAAGAGCCACCTCACCCAATTAACTTGGATGCGGTCGAAGTGGTCTTGACTGCTTCGTTAATGATGAATATGCAACCCGTCGACGAAGTTCATGTCATGCGTAAAACCGTTATCGATGGCTCAAACACTACGGGCTTTCAGAGAACGTGCATTATCGGTTTGGACGGTTGGATTAAGGTCGGCGAGAAAATTATCCCTATGCAAGCCTCGAGCTTAGAGGAAGATGCTGCTCGCAAAACTGGCGCCCAAGACGAAGGCAAAACCATCCGTTACCGCATCGACCGTTTAGGAATCCCACTCATCGAAGTTGCGACTGCACCCGTAATTTATTCGCCGCAAGAGGCACAAGAAGTTGCATTTGCAATTGGTAGAATACTTCGTGACACAGGCAAAGTTATGAGGGGTCTAGGCACAATTCGCCAAGACCTCAACGTCTCCTTACCAAACGGTGCCTTAATTGAAATTAAAGGCGTTCAGGAACTCGAATTAATTTCTACTGTCGTCGAATATGAAGTTCAGAGGCAGCTTGAGTTAATCGAAGTTAAAGAAGAACTTGCCAAACGCGGAATTAAACCTGAATCGCTCAAGCCCGAATATGTCGATGTCACAGCAATCTTCAAAGACACTAAAAGCAAAGTTATCCGCAAAGCGGTCGACAAAAACCATAAAGTCTTAGCCGTCAAACTTTTGGGTTTTGCAGGTTTAACCGGTCGTGAATTGATGCCAAATTTCCGGTTAGGCTCAGAGCTGTCTGACCGCGCTAAATTCTGGGGTAGAGTCGGAGGAATATTCCACACAGACGAGTTGCTTTCTAACTATGGCATAACGCCTGCAGAGGTTGAAGCTGTACGCGAAGCAGTCAGTGCCAATGAAGCCGATGCTGTCGTGTTTGTTGCAGACACAGCTGAAAACACCCAAGATGCCCTCAAAGCAGTTGTAGAGCGGGCGCAAGAAGCCTGCACAGGCATCCCCGCGGAAACTCGAACTGCCAAAGACGACGGAACTACTCGGTACATGCGTCCACGTCCAGGCGCTGCAAGAATGTACCCCGAAACCGATATCCCCGCGCAACCCATAACAGAACAGATGGTGAACAAAATCTGTTCACATCTTCCCGAACCAGCCGACAAAAAGCTTGCCCGACTCATAAGACAGTATGGCTTAAACGAAAAATTGGCCAAACAACTCATCGACTCCGAATACCTCTTGCTCTTTGAAGATACCGCCAAAGCTGGCGCCGTCGCAGCATCCACCGTTGCAGCATTCTTGACCGAAACTATCAAAGCGCTCAAACGTGAAGGGATCCAAACCGAAAATGTGACAGATAACCAAATCAGCTCCATTTTCAAATCCGTCGGCTCAGGAGAACTCGCCAAAGAAGCAATTTCAGAAGTGTTTAGTTGGCTTTCTAAAAATGAGGGCAAAACCATGCAGGATGCAGGTGCCGCTTTAGGTCTCAAAATGTTTACTGAAGCAGACTTAGCGCTAATTATCGATCGGATAATCGCTGCCAACAGCCAGCAAATCGAAAAGTTGGGCAAGAATGCTCAGGGGATGCTTATGGGAGCGGCAATGAAAGAAGTTCGTGGAAAGGCTAATCCTGAACTTGTAGGTAGACTTTTGCGGGAACGTCTAAAATAGCGTTTTTTATGTTAAAAGAAGCTATTAGCCGCAAATCCTAAATGTTTTCTCAGAGTATAGTTATAGACGAGGCTTTAGCCTATGAAACGTATTGAAGCACGCATAAAAACTGGTTTTGGTGAAGTTGTAATTGAAGGCGAAAGCCCCCAAGACATAATGAATATGCTGGAATCAATTCCAGAAAATTTTGTTGAGAAACTCTCCGATTTTGTATCTAACCGATTAACCCCTTCAGGCGCGCAATTAAAAGGCATAATTGAACCTACAACTGAAGGCCCAATAATAGTCACACGCGAGAACCTCACACACTATGAAGCAGTAGGGCTTGTGTTGTATGCTTCGGATGAGCGAAAAAACACCGCTGCGATGGTTCAGAAGCTTTTGGAATCCAGCGGCATAAAAAGTATGGTGCCCGCCCGGCTCAATGAGATGACTAAAAGGGGACAAGTCTTCAAACCGGACCCCAACAAACCTGAGTTCAAACTGACAATTCAGGGCGAAAAATGGGTAGAACAAGACGTTCTCTCCAAACTTAGGGGAAAGATGAGTGAGCGTTAAACCCGAAAAAATCCACATACAAATAAAATACAAGGGCATTGAACAGCAATTTTCTGCTGAAACTCAAGAAGCGTGGTTATTGCTTAACCAATTCTTCAAAGACATGTTGCCTTCTTTTGAGATTGCCCAAAAACTCTGGCTAAACGTTGACGTTGCGCAGCTTGCAAGAGATCTAAATGGTATACTGGCTTTTTCTAGGGATGGCGTAAGTTTACTGGTGCCTAAAAATAAGTTGACTGATTATGAAGCCTTGTTGGTTTGGCTTGTTTCTTATTATCTTGGTCACCAGCTTGGCTTAGTTGGAAGCGATTTGGTCTCGAAAAAGGAGTTGCAAACGAAGCTTGCCAAAAGCGGCAAGATAACTAGCACGCGGCTTGGTGAATTAGTTAAGGATGAATTAGTGGCTAAAACGGGTGATGATTGCTTTAAGGTAACATCTTTTGGAATTATTCAAGTGCAGAAGGATATTATTCCAAAAATACGGGCTAAAATGACCGTTTAAGAGTTAAAAAGTAAGCGTGCAAAAAGCATATTACTTACTTAATCTTAATTTTATAGTAGGGATTCTATTGGATAATACAGTTTTAATGACCATTATTCTTTTTGTTTTGGGCAACTTTACCTTTGACCTTACAGCGCTGATTATATTAGTCATAATTGGCTTGATAATCATAGTTCTAATCAAACTTTTCTTAGTGCTGATTCCAGCGATTATAGTCGCCGCCATAGTTTGGTTTTTGACGGGGGGTAACTTGTTTTGGGCAGGCATTGCTTTCCTTGTGGTTGCTGCGCTGTCAATTCTGGCCAAGTTGTAGGTTCCCAAAAAATCCTTTTTTCTTTTTGCAATTTTTCTTATACAGTTTTTGCGTTACTGATGGTTATGGAAAGTTAAATTTTTATAATTATTTCCCAAAGCAAACTTTCTTTATTGCTTATAGTAAATCCTTTTTGTTGAGAGCTGTGGCTCTTTCATAAGACTTTTATATTTGGGATGGAGTTCTTGCATAATAACAGAAATGGACAGGGACCCTAAAATGACGATGATGGAACCAAGTAAAAAACCGTTGAACGTTCTCATTAAACAGTTGCATGGCAACATTGAAGTTGTTCTGAAAAACGGCTATGAATACAAGGGAAAAATGATAAAGTGCGATGGCCACATGAACATTCTCTTGGAAGGCGCCACAGAATTCAAAGAAGACCAATTAATGACTAACTATGGAAACGTGTTGCTTCGCGGAAACAACATTCTCTACATAGTTATGGACGCCAGCAAGCACTAAAAAACTAAACTTCTGGCCTTTCCAGTTACGTATTTGCAGGCTTCTTCTGCAGTTAATTCTATGTTAAATTTGCGGCTGAAATAAGTCAGCAAATTTTTAATGTCTCTTTCCAGCAGTTCTGGCGCATTAGCATGATCTGTCTTTACAGCTTGAGGCCAATCAATTATGAGAATGTGGCCGTCAGGTTGTAGGATGATGTTGTATTCACTTATGTCTGCGTGGATGAGGTGGGCTTTGAGGTATGCTTTTCTGAGGTTGCGCAGGATTTCTTTTAGGACTTTTTCGGGTTTGCCTATGTCTTTGTATTTTGAAAGTTGGGCGCCTTCGATCATTCCCATAGCTACGACGTGGCGGTTTTGGCTTATGGGTTCGGGTACGGCTACGCCGTTTTCATATGCAAGTTTCATGGCGTTGAATTCTTTTTCTGCTGCTATGTGTGATTGGAAGAGCCATGTTGAGTGTTCTCTTGTGTAGCCTCTTGTACGTCTTGTTTGCCTAAAACTTATCCTTCCTAGTCTGTGAAATTTTACGGCTACGCGTTTGCCAGTTGAGTTTAATGCATCGAAAACGTCGGCTTCTTTTCCAACACCTAAACTTTGTCCAAAGGATTCGATTACTCCTGCTTTGACCAGAGCGTTTATGGCTAGGCAATCGTATCCTGCGTAGTTTAGGGTGTGTCCATTGTAGGTTTCTTTTGTTCGATACGTTAAGCCTAACTTGTTTATTTTGCCTAGCGTGAAGTCGATGCGGTCCATGGGCAGTTTGGCGTATCTTTGGATTTGATCTTTTGGGACGAATTCGTGTTTGCTCATGCCTGCTTCGATGATGTTTAGTATTCGGAAATCTTCGGCTTCTAATTCTTTGAATACTTTGACGGCTACTTCTGCGCTTGACATATAGAGTTTAATGGTTGGTTTAATCTATTAAAACTAGTTTTTAAGTTGTCAGCGTTTTTTAAGTGGAGCTTATATGGGAGATTAGAGTTTTATTGGGTTATAGCCAAAATTGACGGTAAAAAAATGTAATTAATTATTTAATGCATGATGTTGAAATATGGCAGTAGATCAAGCAAACGTTTCAAAAATACTTTCGGTTCTTTCGCATCCATTGCGAAGGGAAATATTACTAGACCTAAGCCATAATGGCGAATCCTCTTTCACGGATTTGCTAAATTTGCTGAAGGTTGATACTGGAAAGCTTAGTTTTCACCTTCGTTCGCTTTCACCTTTCATTGAGCAAACGGCCAATGGCAAGTACAAGCTTAGCCGTGCTGGGGAGAGTGCTGTCCGCGTTATTCATGATGTCGAGGGTTGGGCTGAGGTTGCTGATGTGCAGGGAAAGGCAAGTCAGCTTCCCCTTGCATCTTTTAAAAATAGGGCTTTTGCTTTCCTTATTGATTTTGCTTTGATTTTGGCAATTACAACAGCAATAACTTATCTTCCTCAATTGTTTTCATTTTTATCAGGTATCGCTTTTGCAGAGAGCATTAGTCAGGTTCTTTTCATCACTGTTGGTCTTCTTTGGCTTTACTCCACTTTACTTGAGGGATTTAATGGTCAAAGCATCGGCAAACGCGTATTGGGTCTTAAAGTCGTTCGAACTGATGGAAAGAAAATGTCCTACGACCATGCAGCGGTGAGAAACTTTGGCAAAGTTTTACCTTTACTACCCTTTGACCTACTGATCGGGTGGCGAATTAGAAATGACGTTTTCATGCGCTACTTTGATAAGTTCGCAGGAACAACAGTTATTGATTTGCGTTTCCATCCTCTTAAAAAAACGGGTTAATTTGGTGAAATCTTATTTGACTCCTTTACATAGGATGTAGCGGAGAGGTCAATATGAGTGATAAGGAGCTTAGAGTTTCCAAAATCAAAGATGGTACGGTCATCGATCACATCTGCGGTGGTTACGCTTTAGATGTTGTTAAAATTTTAGGGATAACTGGAAAGGAAAAAAGAGTTATGACTATCGCCATCAATGTTCCCAGTAAACGTTTTGGGGTTAAGGACATAGTTAAGATTGAAGGAAAAGCCCTCAATTCACAGGAAGTTAACCGGATTGCTCTTGTTGCTCCTCACGCGTCAATAAATATTGTTCGCAATTATGCAGTGGTTGAAAAACTTGAAGTCAAGCTGCCTAAAGCGATCGAAGGCATAGTAAAATGTGCAAATCCATGTTGCATAACCAACGCCAACGAACCCGTAGTCTCCAAATTCTACATAAAAAGTGAAGACCCCTTGTTATTGAAGTGCCACTACTGTGGAGTCCCACTTGAACAGGCAGATGTTCTGGGACAACTCTAAGGCAACCTTTCCTGAGCAAGCAAGAACAGAGCCTCAAATTCCTTTTTGGTCATCTTTTTTCCTTTGCTAATTCCTGGGCACTCAAGAGTAAAATCAAAGACATGCAGATCTTTTTCTGGGTCAAATTTTAGTTCAAACGGGTAAAACCTGCAGATTAAGGGTCTTAATGTGTAGATCGTGCATTGGTTGTCTTTGAGGAAATGACATTTGCCTTCGCTGTTCTTTTTTATTTCATAGCAATACGGGGTTTTGTCGACGATTGATGTGGTAAAGACTTGTTTTGGCAAATGGGTTTCTGTTGATATGGCATTTGTTTCTGTTTCTAAGAGAAGTACATGTCTTGTTTTCTGTGTGGTGTCTCCGCAGCATACTCCGCATTTGGTACATTCGAAAAATAGGTTGTTTGGGCAGGTGAATTCCACTTTGATTCAACACGTATTATTTCTGTAGGTTGCCATAAAAATGTTGGTTACAGGTTTTTGTTTTGTTCTGTTGGTTTGGTGCGGTGTCCTTCGCCATATTGAAAGGGTCTGCCCAGGTTTTTTTCCAATTTCTTTTGGAAGACTTCATCCATGTTCATGTTTGGGCATGCTAAGCGACTTGCATCCAAAATGTAAAAGATAGTGTCGATGAGTTCTTCTGCGATTTTTTCTTCCGGGTATCCTTTTTTCCATGCGTCGCTGGCTTCGCCAAGTTCAATGAATGCAAAGAGGAGTTTTTTTGGGATGTCTTCGGGTTTATTGTAGAAGCCTTTCGCTATTACTAGGGCTTCGATTTGTTTTTTCATCTCTTCGAGCTGCATCGTTTGTGCTCCTTGGTGTGTCTTTTGTGTTAGACTTCCCTTTAAATGTACTTTGAAGTGGTAAGTTAATGAGTTATTTTTTGTTCTTTTTGTGTTGGGTGTGGTGGCTAAAATTGCTACATTACACGTTGTTTTTGTTGATATATTTCGTTTTTTGCAATATCGCTTATATGCGTTTTTTGTTGATTCTGATGTATAAAGTATTGAGTGGGGAGAAAGGAATGACTTCAAAACTATCGTCCAAAAAAGGCAAACAAGCAACCTGTCTTGCGGGATACTTTGCACTGTTGGCATTAAGTATCAGCGGTTTAGTTCTTCAAGGCGGAATCTGGGTCCTCGTAGGCGTAGTTTGCCTCTTTGGGGCAGTAGCCGCTTGTTTTCTTCTGCGTTCAATAGATAGACATGCAAAAAACTTAAAATATGTCGCATTAACAAGAGATGGCTATAAGGCTAAGAATTTTGGGGAGAGTTAATTTTTGCTTCATGTCCACTTCTGTCAGGAAGGGACCTTGCAGTGTTAACTTTGCTTGCAGATATATTTTATATTATTAAGCGTTTGTAATTTCGCTTAAAATTCAGATTGGCTTTTATCATTAACAAAGGTGTTTTTGTAAATGAGAAGCGGAGAAAAATGGGGTAATCCTTCTACGCAGGTTATTATTGCCGCGTTGAATGAGGAAGAAGGAATTGGTCTAACCATCGCTGAGATGATTGATGCCCTAGGTGACCCGCAAGTGCTAGTGGTTGATGGCAAAAGCACCGATAGAACCGTGGAGGTGGCTAAGAATTTGGGTGCCCAACTCTTTGTCCAAGATGGATTAGGCAAAGGTGACGCAATAGCCAAAGCAGTAGCAAACATAGATCCAACAGTTGATTATATTGTGTTAACCGACGCAGATTACACATATCCAGCAGTGTATGTTCCTGAGATGATCAGGATTTTGGAGAAGTATCCTAAGGTAGGTATGGTCTGCGGTAACCGTTTTAATGGTTACGAAGAAAAAACGGCATTAAGCAGCATTTTTTATGTCGGTAATCGGTTTATAGCTTTTACCCACAACTTGTTGAATGGTGTCTCATTAACTGATCCATTGACTGGGCTACGTGTAGTGCGCGCGGGGATTCTTAGAAATTGGACGGTTCAGTCTAAGGGTTTTGATGTTGAAGTTGAGCTTAATCATTATGTAGAATGTGCTGGTTTTGGGATAGTGGAGGTTCCCATTAATTATCGAGAAAGACTGGGTCAGAAAAAATTAGGCATTAAAAATGGTGGCGAAATTTTTAAACGTATACTGCTAGAATTTGTTAATGAAAATACTAAAATTGCATGAGGCAATGTTTTCTCTTCTCTTAATTTTGGTTTTCTTATTCTACATCGGTGACTTCAAAGTATAACAACCAGTATGTTAGTTTAATTCTGAACATGACCAATAGATTATCTATTTTTGAAACTCCTTCGAAGAGAAATCACTAGAAATCATGTAATCAGTCCTAACCAAACCCAACAAAAAATATTTTCAGTGACCCTTATTTTTAGCGTTCAAGGTATCGGTTTAACGGGTTCTTGTTGCAAGGACAATGTATTGCGATCCGGTTGAGCGGAAAAATAGGTAGCCGCTGTCAGCGTATTCTTGCAGCTTCTGATTAATTCTTATTCCCACCCTGTCAGAGAACAACCGATAGCCAAAAAAAGTGAATGGTCCAAATCCTACACTTGCGCTTTTCACGACATTTAAACCTGCCTCGCAAAGATTATTGTTGAATGCTTTTGGAGTATATTGACTATAAGGTGGCGCATTGGTCCAGGGATTCCATGAACTAAGTAACCCTGCTCTTTCAAGTTTACTCTTTATTAGCCATCGGACCTGTGCTATTGGTGGAAAAGTTTTGGGATCAAGTAATGTTGTGGCTCGTAATGCATTATCCATTGTCAGGACAATAAAACCGCCGGGTTTTGTGACTCTTATGATTTCAGTCAATGCCTTTTTGAAATCATGAAGCCAAGGGATTACTCCTAAAGCAATGATTAAGTCAAACGTTTGGTCCTTATAGGATAGCTCATGAATATCGCCTGTGCAAGCCCTGATCTTATCTAATAACCCCGTTTGTCTTGCATGTTCATTTGTTAGATCAACCATTGCTTGTGCATGGTCAATTCCTTCAATAAAAAATCCGCGCTTTGCAAGAGCGGCAGTCATGAACCCTGCTCCGCAACCGATTTCAAGAACATGAGCAGTTCTTGGGAGCGATAATCCATCAATATAACTGAGGGCGACGGCCTGCCGCCTTTGATAAATTATTCCAGCAATGTCCTTCTTTTTGTACGTATCTCTCCAATATGTTGCCTGAGTATCGAAGAGTTCATCAACCAGCTTCTGCTGACGATCGTTTTGTGCTTTGGGTGAAGCCAATTAGCAAACATCCCCTACTTCCCAACTATCGATAATCATCATGGCTTTAAACTATTCTTTGTTACTTCTTGACTCTATCCTTTTGTTCCTGAATCTATAGATAATTTTTTTGTAAATGCGTGTTTCCATCTATGGTGATAAAACTTGATTGATTCTTTTCCTTCTTTAAATTTGCCACGAAAAGGGCAACTACATACCGATGCTTATCTAAAATCGATCGGTGTTCCCGAAATAACTTCAGCGACCAGCCCGTTCGACCCTGGATATGATGCCTTAACGTTGGCGGGTCATCTTGAACAAAGTCACCATCTTATATCGATTCTGAAGGTTTCAATGGCGTGTTGGATGATTGCAAACGAAGATGTTACTCGTCAGAAAATTGCAGTTGCTAAGAAATACCGCGTGCCCACAACTACGGGCGGCGGACCTTTTGAGGTAGCGTATGTGCAAGGTAAGCTACAGCAATACCTTGATCTTGTGGCCGATTTTGGATTTACGCGGATAGAATGCGGGGAGGGGTTCACAGATATTTCCTTAGACGCTCGAGAGATTGTGAAAATGGCAAACGACCGTGGCTTAGAGGTTCAGTTTGAACTTGGGAAAAAACATACGGGCGCTTTTACTAAAAATGTAGTTGAAGCTTTGATTAGCCAAGGTGAGCGGTGGCTTGAGGCTGGAGCCGTTCAGTTGGTTGTAGAGGCGCGGGAGAGTGCGAAGGGCGTTGGGTTGTTTGATGATGAAGGGAATCTTAATGTTGGTTTCGCTGATCGTTTCGCAAATGCGTTTGGCCACAGTGTGGTCATGTTTGAAGCACCTAACAAGCCAAGTCAATTTGCTCTGTTAGATCACTTCGGTCGCCACGTTCATCTATGCAATGTTCGCCTTGAAGAGTTGTTGCGGGTGGAAATTTATAGGCGAGGCCTTCACTCAGATGCTTTTAACAAAGAGAATTTGCGTCCCCATCTTCCGGTGGAATGAAGCGGTATTAAGGAGAAGAGAGGTTATGAGCAGAAAATCAGTTGCTATAGATTGTCTAAGCGAGAGTCTATGTCATTATGATGAAAGATGTGCGGTCATAGTTATCGATGTTATTCGTTCAATAACTGTAGCATCCACGATAGTTGAATCTGGAAGAAGATGTTTTTTTGCTCCTTCGATTGAGGCGGCATTTCTTTTTGCAAAACAGTTTGACAATCCGTTGCTGATTGGTGAAATGGGCGGGAGCATGCCCTATGGTTTTGACATTAATAATAGTCCGGTGGAAATTGAAAGCCGCAAAGATATTTTGCGACCTGCAATTCTGGTTTCTTCATCGGGGATACCGCTGCTTTATTCGTTGAGAGATTGCAATTCAGTTTACGTTGCTTGTCTTCGGAATTATAGTGCAACCATCAAGCATCTCGCTGGACTTTACAATCGAGTAATAGTTCTTGGTGCCCCAACCCGGGGAGAGTTTCGTGAAGAAGATAAACTGTGTTGCGCACGGATTGCAGCTGGCCTCATCAAAGCTGGATATGCTTCTGAAGATGAAAAAACCACGGAGATTGTAAATCGTTGGGCAGAAAAGCCAGTTACGGTTTGTGGTGAAGGGAAAAGTGCTGAGTATCTCCGAAGATCTGGTCAAGCAAAAGACCTTGATTTTATTCTCAGCCACGTGAACGACCTTAACTCGCCACTTAAGATTAAGAACAATGAGATTGTTAAAACACCGGTTTAGTCGCGGAGTGGAAAAGACGGTTAAACGTGAAAAGGTTACTGCAGAAGATACGAGCGTTCCAGTTGTCGTATTGTACACTTACCACTATGGTCAATTAGGCGTCTTGCGTAGTTTTGGAAGGCTCGGCATTGTAGTTCATGGTGTTGATCCAAATCCGCGGTCTCCCGGTCTGTTTTCCAGATATTGTCAGAAAAAATTCTTGTTTGATATAGACGCTGCACCCTCCCGCGCTTCTGTTCAATACTTATTAGATGTTGCCAAGAAAATTGGAAAACGTTCACTTCTGATTCACACAACCGATAGTGGTGCAGGGTGGCTTGCAGACAACGCTGAAGCTTTGAGTGAAGGATACATTTTTCCGAAGCTATCTTCTCAGCTTGTTTTAGCTCTTGCCAACAAAAAAGAGATGTATTTTCTTGCCAAAAAGTATGGTGTTCCAACTCCCGAGGCGTGCTTTCCACTTTCGCTAAGCGATGTTGAAGAATACGTGAAGGATGCAGTTTTTCCGGTAGTTTTAAAGGAGCTTTATCGTGGAGGGTCACCCCGAGTTGGAAAAAGAATGTTCGTGGCAAAAACGAAAGCTGAACTTCTCAAGTTTTATAGCCAATGCGAAGATTCTTCGAACCCAAATTTTATGTTACAAGAGTATATTCCAGGTGGGGATGATTCGATTTGGATGTTTAACGGTTATTTCGATGAAAAATCGGATTGCCTTTTTGGAATGACTGGACGAAAAATTCGTCAATCTCCCATTCATACTGGTGTGACCTCGCTTGGTGTTTGTTTGAAAAACCCATTAGTTGATGAAATGACGAGGCGCTTTATGAAAAGTATTGGTTACAAGGGGATTCTTGACATCGGATACAGGTACGATTTGAGAGATGGAAAGTACAAGGTTCTCGATATTAATCCTCGTATAGGTTCAACTTTTCGGCTCTTTGTAGGCGCTAATGGGTTAGATGTTGCCCGCGCCCAATATTTAGATCTCACTGGTCAATCAGTTCCTTCAAGTGAGCTTATTGAGGGGCGAAAATGGTTTGTTGAAGACAGAGATTCTGTTTCGAGTTTTCGGTATCACTATGAAAAAAGTCTAACCTTTAAACACTGGTTAGCATCATTTCGTGGCGTCCAAGAGAGTGCTTGGTTTGCTTGGGATGATCTTTTGCCGTTTTTCATGATGTGCGCCAAGTCTTCAAGAAAAGTGCTTTCTAAAGCAGACAATAATGCGTTAAATCCGTACAAACTTACTCCTTAAACTCTAAGGAAAACTCGCGAATCCTTTCTAAATGCTATAATTTAAGTTCTCTGTTTTCCTAATCTCTTCTTCTTATCAATTAAAGAACAAAAGTTATAATCCTCAACTAAGAATAATCTTTAACTTCAATTTATCTGGTGATTAAAATGGTATTTGCAAAAAAAGTTGTGTTGGCGGTGGGAGCCCATCCTGATGATATTGAATTAGGGTCTGGCGGGACAATCTATAAAGCGGTGCAAGCAGGGGCGCATGTTATTGCTTTGTATATGACAAGGGGCGGAAAAATCACTGACACTAATGTAAGAATGAGAGAAAGCACTGAGGCCATGAACGTTTTGGGCGTTAATGAAGTCTTTTTTGAGAATTTCCCTGACACGGAGATTCCAGATTCATTTGAAGCCATAAACTGTTTAGAACAATACGCCCTCAAATACCAACCCGATATCGTGCTAACACACTCAATTAACGATATACATCAAGATCACCGAAGAGTAGCTTGGCTTGCAATGTCTTCATTTAGGAACATACCGAAAGTTCTTGCTTTTGAAACCCCTAGAGTAAGACCTGCGGCTTTCTTGCCTACTTACTTTGTAAATATAACGGGCAGTGTTGACAAGAAATGGGAAGCCCTGCGATGCCATGTTTCTCAAAACGAGAAAAGATATCTAGCATACGAATCCACAGTTAATCTTGCTTCTTTTAGAGGGAGCCAGGTTGGTATTGCTGCGGCAGAAGCCTTTGAAATTGTAAAATATGTAGAAGGCTAAATAACATAGAAGACTATCGTAATGATGATTTTTTAATTCTCAATACAGAAGGTATTTCTTTCTTCTTGACAATTTTCTATAGGTTTCATACTACCCTCTTGAGATGCCTTGCATAGAAAAAAAATGATGATTGGCGGAAAATTAATCTCTGAGTGTGGATCTCTTTACGCATCTGCTCCTGTCAGGGAGGGATTTCAGAGAGATGAGCTCGGATTCCAGAGTTATATTTAGGGATTCGGGATCTTCAGTTTTTATATACATTGATCATGATTTGATTAAGATGGCTAATTTGTTATTTGGTGTTGGTTTTCTTTAAATTAACTGATTGAGGTCTCATGTTTGCAAACGAATAAGTTGAAAGTGGCAGTGGTTGGAGTAGGTAAGATGGGCTTAGTGCATGCTAGTATTTTTAACACTCTGCCCAATGTTGAACTTGTTGCATTATGTGATAAGAGTACTTTGATACGTAAATTCTGTAGTAAACTATTGTCTGGAGTTCATATAGTGGATGATATAACGAAAATATCTGACTTAGACATTGACATAGTTTGTGTAACTACCCCCATTCCTTCTCATTACTCAATTATCAACAGCTTCTGTTCCACCAAAAAGGCACCAAATATGTTTGTTGAGAAAACCCTTTCTTCTTCCTATTCAGATTCTGCAAAACTGTGCGAATTGGTTCGGAATTCAGTAAGCGTTAACATGGTTGGTTATATGAAGAGGTTCGCCGTTACGTTCATAAAAGCTAAAGAACTGTTAGAACAAGGTGCTATAGGATCTACGTATTCTTTCGAAGCACATGCTTATTCATCAGATTTTTTTGGCCTAAAAAATAATCCTTCACATGTGACGTCGAGCCGGGGAGGCGTTCTTAGTGATTTGGGTTCACATGTTATTGATCTTAGTTTATGGTTTTTCGGAGATTTACAGGTTCAAACCGACCAGATCGATGCAAATGATATTCAAAACGCAGTAAAGTTTAAAGTCGCAAGCGGTGCCTCTGTTGATGGAATTTTTGATGTATCTTGGTGCAAGGAAGGTTATCATGTGCCAGAATTTGGGTTATTAATCACCGGTTCTAAGGGTAAAATAGAGGTCGATGATGATGTAGTTGAGTTGTCGCCCGCTTCAGGACAATCAATCCGTTGGCATAGACATGACCTTAATGATAATGTAGGTTTCTTACTCGGTGCTCCGGAATATTTCCGAGAAGATGATTATTTTGTTAAATCAATTTTGAATGGCGCTACTGCTGAACCTAGTTTTGCTACCGCTTCAAAAGTTGATTATGTAATCGAAAAGGTATTTGATGGAGCTAAAAAAAATGAGTAGGAAACAACCGATTTTGCTGGTCGGGGACAATCCATTTCATGGTATTAGCCATCTTTCTCAACAAAATGTTAAAAATAGAGGAACTGACGTTACCAGGGCAAAATACGCTTCTGACATTGTTAAAACCTCAATCGAAAATGGCGCCAATGGATTCATGTTTTCAGTAAGCGAAACAACTCTCTCAATACTAAATATGCTCCCTGAAAAGGAGCCGAAAAAACGGCTGCATCTTTATGCACTTGTCCCTTATGCTTACGAATATGTTAGACTGGCCACTCATGAAGGGGGTCTTCCAGGATTGGCAAAGCGCTTTGCTAAAGAGGTATTGCGATCGGGAAATTTGAAAACTGTTGGTGTTGGATTAAAGGGTGTCTTGACGTCTGATCCAATTGATGTTATGAAAGCCTATCTTTCATATGAAATTATTAGAGTTAAAGCTTCTGCAAAGAATCGAGGTGTTTTGCGTTCTGTTTTGCTTCACGAAGTAATTACTGATATGGCTATAGCTCTCAATCTTGAAAGCTTGGTTAAGTCCTACATTAAGTTTATGAATGACCATGGAATAGAACCTGGATTTGAGACGCGCAATTTTTCCTATCTTGTGAAGAAGTTTAAAGAATGGGATATAGATTTTAAGGGAATAGTTCTGGCAGCTCCGTTTAACAAAATAGGTTTCTACATGAACCCTTCTAAGGATGAGTGTGAAAAGTCGCTTGCCGATGTTTCTGGGGGCACTGTGATTATGATGAGTATTCTGGCGGCAGGTTACTTGAAACCCAAAGAGGCTATAGATTACGTTCTTGGGCTTCCAAATGCTAATGCAGTTGTTGTAGGCGTATCTAATGAGAAGCAGGCGCGTGAAACATTCAGTCTTCTTGGAACCTGAACAGAAATAGTTTCAAGGTCTCATTTGCTTAGAAATAATTTTACCATAAAAGAAGAACAATTAACTTTACTAACATGTGATTTTTTCAAATGACCTCTATTACTCTTTGCATGCTTGCTCCAGAATTTATTCCTGTCTGGGGCGGAACAGGATCATATACTGTTGAATTGGTTAAGTCTCTCCCAAGCACTATGGATATTCATGTAGTTACACTGAAGCGTGACGTAGGTCTCTCCGCAAGAAACTCTTCTATCGATAATAATGTAGATGCAATAGTGAAAAGGTCTCTCAAAGTCCATTATTTGACCAAGTCTAGTGAGACATTTTTCTATAATCTTCCTTTTCAACTTGCTTGTACCGCAAAAATTCCGGTACTTCACAAGAAGTTCGGCTTTGACATTATGCATTCGCATATGTGTCAGATGCCTGATGTATATTTAAAACTGCTAAATCAGCTGAAAATTCCGACTGTTGTTACTATTCATGGAACGATTCAAATGCTAAGAGATCATGCGATAATTGCACGCGATTTGTTTCATGATTTGGAATCTGGTGAGAAATCTATTCTGCGTTTCTATCCAGTAATTAGTCAACTACAACAATTATACGTAAAAAGGGTATCCCGGTTTATTGCAGTTTCCAAAAAAACTAAGGAGTTAGCTGTGGAACATTTTGGCGTTGACCCGAGCAAAATTAGTTTAGTATACAATGGTGTTGATGTTAATCTATTTCGAATGCCTGATGAATCTGAACTTCTCAACAGGTATTCAAGCCCAAAAATTGTATACGTTGGGCGAATCATTTCCAAAAAAGGTATAGATATCCTCATCAAAGCGATGCCTGAGACTTTGAAATCTTTTCCACATGCCTGTTTTGTATTTGTTGGAGGCGGTAACATTTCCCTCTACAAAGAAATGATAAAAAATAAAGGCATATCTGAGAAAAACTATCTGTTTACAGGTCATATGGGTTATCTCGAACGAGCAAAAATATTCCGTGAAGCAACAGTATTTGTAAATCCTTCTTTTTTTGAGAACTGTTCCATTAGCATTCTTGAAGCAATGAGCAGCGGTTGTGCAGTCGTAGCAAGTAATGTAGGTGGCAATCCAGAGCTTATCCAATCTGGAAAGAATGGTTTATTGGTACGTGCATTTGATGATAAAGAGTTTGCAAGAGCGATAATTTCACTTCTAAAAGATGAGCATCTGAATAGAATAATTGGAGAGGAAGCAAGAAAAACCGTCGAAAGATCTTTTTCATCAACAAAATGTGCAAAAGACACATATGAAGTCTATAGACAAACCCTTGATTCATGATTTAAAAGTAATACAATAGAAATACTTTCGAAATTTGTCAATTTTGTAACAAAAACTCCGTAACATCCTGTAATTAGAATCCAATTATGTGAGTAAATTAGTTATGGCTGAAAACAATAGCAATTCTCTTGAAACTCCAGCCATAAGCGTCATTGTGGCAACGAGGGGCGACAAGTTAGATTTCTTGAAAAACTGTCTTTTGTCACTTAAAAATCAGAAGTTCAGAAACTTTGAAATTATTGTAGTTTCAAAAAGGTTTCCAAAAGAACTAGAAGATTTGTTTGAAACCGAGAATATCAGATTTATTGAGGAAAAAGGATCGACATTAGGCGCCGCCAGAAATTTAGGGGTTATAAACGCTAAAGGCGAACTGGTTTCATTCATTGATGATGATGCAGAAGCCTCGGTTGACTGGCTTGGAAAAATATCTAAAACTTTTTCATCTTTCCCTTCATTGACTTCCTTAGGCGGACCACACTTTACACTCCAAGAAAAAACCAAAAAAAGTCCTTTAAATTATTTTGAAGGTTTGTTTTTTGAAGGTAATTCCCAAGTAACATATTTTGATAAATCAGCAATTGGGAAGATAGCTGGCTGCAATGTGACGTACAAGAAGTCTGTCTTTCTAGAAACGGGCTGTTTGAACGAGCAATTGCGAACTTGTGAAGATTGGGATTTTAATAGACGGCTAGTTGAAAAAGGATACAGTTTACGTTATGATCCAGAAATTTGGGTTTTGCATCGTAGACAGGGCCTAAAGCATGCCTTCCAAGGCAGTTCAAGAAGTGCGCCGTTTTTCTTGTCAAGGAAGACTCTTAAACTTGCAAGATACGAATCAATGATTGCCTACTTCTATGTAACGAATTTTCTTTTTATTTTGCTTCTTGTTATTCTGATCATTTCGCCATTGTTTTTTGTCTTGTTTTTCCTTACAATTTTAGGTGGATATATAATATTTAATGCAGTGAGAACACATACTTATAACCGTAAAATTTTGTATTTTCCGTTAGTAATTTTATTTACAGGCGCGAGAATATTAGGTTTCTATTTTGGCTTGATCAAGTATGTGGCCTCAAAATTGCGTACTTCTTTTAAGCGATGATCTTCCCACAAATAAAATTTTTCTTCAAATCGATAGTAAAAATTTCCAAGAGTTCTATTAATTAAAGAAATCCGACCAACGTTAATTTCTCCTTAAACTACATTAGTTGATCTCACATGCACGTTTGTATGATTTCACGAGAATTTCCTCCTGTGACAGGTGGAATAGGCTATTTTGTTTATAATCTCTCAAAAGGGCTAGTCAAAAGGGGTCATAACGTTTCGATTATTACTCGTGGATCTACTGGTAAAGTCGAGAAAAAATTGATAGACGGAATTAATGTATATAAAGCTACTTTCTTTCCGTTATATCCTTTTCATATGGCGTTGCATGGGTTCTTTGTTAATTCTCTTCTTAATTCTTTAAGTCCTGAGGTAAGCTTAGTTCATTTACACTCACCTTTAACTCCAAAAGTTAAGACTTCTTTACCGGTAGTTATGACTGTTCATACCGCTATGAGGATTGACTCGAGGTATCATGAGGTAGTAGATCCTTACTCATTGGCGGAAAAAGTGCAATCGATGTATTTTTCGCCCCTTCTTGAATCTCAACTGTTAAGAATTTCAGATATAGTGACTGCTGTTTCTCCTTCCGTTGCTAATGAATTGACCGAATACGGAATAGATTCCAGTAAAGTTAAAGTAATGTGGAATGGTGTTAATGAAAAATCTTTTCCAACCAATAAAAATGAGAAATTGGAAAAATATGTATTGTACACTGGTGTATTGCGTGCTCGAAAAGGGCTTTTTGATTTAATTAAATGTGCAATCATAGTAAGTAAAATAATACCTGATGCAAAATTTGTTATTTGTGGTACCGGTCCTCTTCTTCAAAAGTTAAAGGAACAAGTTAAGAGCGCTGGGCTTGAACAGAAAGTAGTTTTCTTAGGTCGCGTAGATAGAAAGAAACTCATTAAAATATATCAAGGTGCTACGATATATGTTGTGTCTTCTATTTATGAAGGTCTTCCAACAGTTATTCTAGAAGCGATGGCTTGCGGTTTACCAGTTGTAGCCACTGATATAGGAGGCAATCGCGACTTGATTTCTTCTAATGTAAATGGGCTATTAGTTCCCCCCAGATCTCCTGAGATAATGGCACAAATGATAATGGAATTGTGGAATGATGAAAAATTGAGGAAGAAACTCGGCGATTGTGCTAGGAAAACTATTATGAAAAAGTACACATGGGATATGATAACTGACAATTTCATAAACGTTTACGAGTCCCTTCTCAAAAAATGAACTCTTATTGATTCCAAATGCATTATAAAATAAGACCTCACAGTAAAATGTTGAAATTTAGGATTCTTTTTTATATTTTGGTTGTGAAAATAGAATGATTAAATCCAAAGAAGATTACGCATTCTATTTTGGCCCAGATCGACTTGCTCTAACTATAAAGCATAAGCGTCCACGGATATTTCAAGATGAAATTTGGAAATTTGAACGTTTACTTCGAAAAGTCGAATATTTAGAAAACTGTGGAAATAATCGTTTAGATGCGATTATTCGTTTGCAGGCAAAATATAGCCTTCAAAAGTTAAGTACACAATTTGGGTTTGCGATACCACGTAACGTGTTTGGGCCGGGCTGCAATTGCGCATGGAGGTCCCATAATAGTGCATTCAAAAGCCTTGGTAGGTGAAAATTGCAGGATTGATCGGTGCGTTTCTAGGTAGTATTCATTACCCTGCAGCTGCCCCCCAGATTGGTGATAATGTGTTTATTGGACCCGGTGCGGTTATAGATGGTGATATTGAAATTGCAGCTGGAATAGCAATTGGAGCAAATTCGTATGTTAATAAATCTTTTAGAGAACCCGATATTACAATTGCAGGTTGTCCAGCACGCAAGATATCCGATAAAGGTTCGCGCGAATGTTGGTTTCGATCTACTGAAATTTTGCGAAAGTTACGTTCAGAAGGTCAAATTAATAAGTTTAAATAATTGCTTTGTTCGTAAAAGATTTGATGTATCTTTGCCCAGGTAAACATCAAATAATAATTGCAGATATCTAAAAACTATTAAATCAACTGTAAATTTATGTAATACATTATGTTGTCCCTCATTGAGAATGTTGGCGATTTTGTCCGCTTTTGAATTTTTGTTTAACAAAAAGAAACTAGTTACTATTAATACATATCGTTTATATTGAGGGTTAAGATATGAGATGCAAGTGTGTTGAATGGCCAAAAAGCTATCGCTTGCATTGTGCATTTGTTTGATGGTCTGCTATTCATTTAATATGTATTATACTGAGGCGTCAGCTCAACTCAATCAACAATATCCTCTTTCGGAATTGTTTCGATCACCTCCGCTCCAACTTCTTTTATTTTTGGAAATTCAATAATCGGCACAAATCTCGGGCAAAACGATGCTAACGCTCAATCTATCTCGTACTTCACATGCACTGCAACGGGATCAATTACTGACATAATAGCATATCAATGGAGTGTCATCAGGCAGTGCGATAGCAGCATTATATGCAGTTAGCGGAGGGTCAGCAGGAGTTTTACTGGTACAACCCATCCCCTAAACGTAAGCACCGATTTTTCATGGAAAGACTTCCAACTACAAACACCGTATACTGTAACATCAGGCACGACCTACGGACTCGCAATAATGGGCAACATTGCCCTAAACATTATGGAGGGTGCAACAGGTCAACGAGACCACAATGCTGTCAGTTCCTACGTAAATGGCTTCAAAAATCCTTTCGGAACCATATGGGGAACCGATAACAGTGGCGCTATGAGCATTTATGCAATAGGCGCTACTTTGTCTCCGACTCCAACGCCTACTTTGTCTCCGACTCCAACGCCTACTTTGTCGCCGATTCCAACGTCCAAACCATCTTCGGTAAACCTGGAACCTCTTAGCGCTTTCACCGAACAAGCCACTGATTACAGTTACTCACACGTTGACTACTCGGTTACTCATAATGGGAATCCGAGCATTTACACTTCTTTGCCATCTATTCCTTTAGTGGTCGTGCCAACGGTGAAATTGATGGTGCTTGGGTTTTAGTTAATCCCGGGGACCATATAGATTTTGGATGTTGGATTTATGCACCAGACGATGCGCCTTATATTCGTGATCCAGCCTATTCAGGGGCAAGAACAGGCGTTGACTTCTATGTTTCCAGCGGATCAGCTAATTTAGGCATTGGGATTCCTTATTACAATGCTATTCATGCTGGAGGGCATCCTGATAATTACGTGGGTGAACCAACCGCTCGGATGTGAATATTCAGTTTGGTACTGCTGGGTGGCAATATGTAGAGTGGGACTTCTACATTCCAACCGACACATTCACTTTGATGTATGGAGGAAATCCATGGGCGTTGCATACTATTCCTTCAACGCAAATCCAAAGTATTGTGCCTTGGTTAGACCTTTCAAATTATGATGATGCTTGCCATGCATGGTTCTTAGAGCCAACTTTATACATCAATCCATAATACTTTTTCTTTTGAGTGAACTTCAAAAATTATAGCCAATTTTAGACTCGACAAATAGATAAAATAACAATCGACCAATTTGGAGACCTAAGACTGAGCCTGGACTTAACCGAAGCACGCAGATATGCTAAGTAGCGTGGGGATTGATATGTCTTTTTCAATTCATTGATATTAAATTAGTTTAGGCGATTTCTGAAATGGTTAGTTGATAATCTTCAGCAAGGCGTAGACTATGGAAAAAAATAAGCTCCTCTTAATCCCTTTTTTTTGTAGGCCTTGCGCTTTTAATATATTCATGGTACTTGAGTTTTCCTTTATCGGTTGATTTTGTCAGTGACTCAATTTTTAATCATATTTCAATTTTGTATTGGTTCAGTATTCCTTTATTGTTTACGTCGATGTTTCTGATTTCTATTAGTTTCAAAAACAAGTATTGGATATGGATAGTAACTATCAGCTTTGTATTTGTACTCTATTCATTATCGTACTTCTATTTCACAATGTCAACCGCCGATGCAGCTTTTTTCAGAGGGCTGACAGAAAATTTCATTAAAACGAATAGTTTGAACGCTTCACAATATATCCATAGTTATTACCAGTGGCCTTCTTTTTTCCTTTTAGCTGGAATAACCACATTAATCAGCGGATTAAATTTGGCTAATTATGAATTCATACTCTATGCAATTTTAGGGTTTCTACTTGCAACTGCTTTGTATATTTACTGCTTCAAAGGCATACAATCGCGGTGCTTTTTTCGCTGTTTCGGCCTTCTTTGTTGTAATGTTTTTGTTCTTGAATTATCAAGCCGTTCCATTCTCGCTTGCATTTGCGCTTCTGCTTGTCATGTTAGTTTTGGAGACAAGAGAAAAGGGTGCTGGTACCATATTGGCAATGTTCGTCTTGTATGTAAGTACAGTAATTACGCATGCTTTTGTTCCCCTTTTTTTTGTAATCTATTTACTCATTCGGAGCATTATAGGCAGAAGTAGACAGTATTTCGAATTTTTTATGTTGACATTAATCATCTATGTCTTAGCGCAAATAACATTTGTTGTATTTTCTTTTAAGAGTAATATTATTAGCGTTTTTGCCGCACCGAGCGAATATTCCAATGTCGCGGGGGCTACTCTTGCATCAACTTCCGTTGAGATTGATGCAATCCCCCATTTCTTTTCTAGATGGATAACAATTGCATTTGCAATTTTATGTATTGCAGGTTTCGTTTTCCTATTATATAGAAGAAAGTTAAGGAAAATAGACACTGCTATTTTTTTAACGGGAATTGTTTATTCGGGTTTAGGTGTTGTTCTTAATGTCTTAGGAACACGTGCAATATCACTACTCTTTATTCCAATCACATTGGGGGTAGCTTATCTTTTTCAAAGCAAGTTTAGAAAATACCTTAAATTTTTGTTTGTTATCCTGTTAGTTTTTGTTGTTTTCATTCCAATGCATCCTTCATTTAGTAGTTATCCAATAACTTTTCAAACAAAAGAGGATATTGCGACATCTAACTTCATGATCGAGAAATACGATTGGGCATCCAAAAGCATAGTAATTACTGATTCTTATAGGAGTTGGTATATACTTCCACAAGTACAGGGAAATACAGAAATCGATTCCAACCTCATTTCGCGCTTTGGGATATTAAACATTACTAAGTATGATTCCATAGTATATTCGGTGGGTTTGGCAGAAAGTCTATACGCGTCTAATATTTCAATTGAAGCTACATCTCAACAAATAATGGATAAATTTGATATAGTTTATAATTCAGGTTTCTCTTACATTGCAACCAAAAGCAGGTAAAGTAATACTATAACAAATCTGTATCATCACTGATTTGTTAGAAACTCCATAGTTGAATTTACGTACGATTATTCATAGCTTGGTTGGTCAAATTTGAACATTCTGTATTATGGTGAGCCTAATTTAGCAAAAGGGGGCGGCGTAAATAAAGTCGCTTACTACCTTCCCGAAGCTTTGAGAAAAAAAATAGGTGTCACTTACTTGCCAAGTATTAAGTCAAATAAAAATTTTCTAGAAATTTACTTAAAAGTATTTAGCCAGTTTGTCAAAAAAGAATTCGATATTATTCATTTCAATGCTAATCCTGCCTGGATTAATGGAAGTTCTATGTTGTTGAGATTTGCAAAGTTGACCCAAACTCCCACGATTCTCAATATTCACGGTATTCCTCAGTTAGAACGGATAGCTGAAAAGGTTAATGATTCTGTTTCATTTTCTGATTGGATGCCTACTTTAATCTATTGCAACTTGGCAGACCGAATAGTTGTCAACTCAGAATTTATGCGAAATAATGTTGTTGCATGGTATAGAGTAAATCCCCAAAAAGTTGTAGTTATCCCTAATGGTGTGGATCAAAAGATATTTACCAACTGTGATAATAGAATGCCCTTAGACGGTGATCCTTCTGTGTTGTATATTGGACACTTTTCAACGCTAAAAGGCGTTGATATCTTAATTCAATCGATAGCCCACCTTAAGTCTCAATTTCCAAATATTAAACTGCATCTCGTTGGGAGTGGCAATGATCACTATTTTTCGCTTATTGCGAAGAAGGAAGGAATTGAAAAAAATGTGGTTTTTCACGGTTGGGCAAAGCAACCGGTGGCAGCTTGTTACTATAAATCTGCGGATATTTGCGTTTTTCCTTCAAGGCATGAAGGTTTTGGGTTAGTTGTTCTTGAAGCTATGGCTTCAGGAATACCCATAATAGCTTCGGATATTCCAAGTTTTAGGGAAATAATCTCTGATGGAGTAGATGGCAAGCTATTCAAAACCGAGGATTCTGGTGCCTTGTCAAAGGCAATAGTTAATTTAAGCCAAGATCCTCAACTGAGAAAAGAATTATCTCTTAATGCATATCAAAAAGCTTCACAATACAGCTGGGAAAACATAGCCGACAAATACATTCTGTTGTACAAATCCTTACTCAATTGTGCTTCTATAAATTACAATTAAAGAGGGCCAAAAGGAAGTTTTCTGTTTTAATAATAGTTGGCTGACCTAAATGGTGCTTTTTCCTCAAAGAGAACCTGCGTTTGATTTTTTGGGAGTTTTAAGTAATGGGAATAAATGTTAGCATTTTAATTACTGTTAGGAACGTTGAGCAATACATTGATCGATGTTTAAAATCTATATTACAACAGACATTTACTGATTTTGAGGTTATTTTGATCGATGATTTGAGTAATGACAAAACGAAGGATATAATAGAAAAATTCACAGACAAACGAATAAGATATTTTAGAAACAAAGAATTACTTGGACTATCTCAGAGTAGAAATGAATGTGTGAAGCAGGCAAGAGGCGATTTTGTTTTCTTCACTGATGGTGATTGCGTAGTTTCCCAAATTGGCTTCAGGAAGGAATAACATATCTCAAAACCGCGGGTTACGTTGGTGTTGAAGGGAAAACTTACTACATTTCAAAAGAATACAAACCCACTCGTTCAGATGATGTGGTTGAAAATAAGACCGGCGAATTATTCATGACCTGCAATATTGCCTACAAGAAAGCAATTTATCGAAAGGATCGGTGGTTTTGATAAAAGATTTACTTACCATGAAGATCGAGATCTTGCCCTTAGAGCACTTAAGCAAGGCCGAATCTTTTTTAACCCTAAAATGGTAGTGTATCATCAGAAAAAAACCTTAACACCCATACAGTTTTTAAAAAAAGGCAAAATACTTAGAAACAATGTATTGCTCTATAAGAAATCTAAAGAAAGACCTCTTTTCATCGGAAGAATCGTTTATCCAAAAGACTTGCTGGCAATAATTTTTCCTCCCTCTAATATTCACAAGTCTTTTTAGAAATGTGAATAAAACAAAAAGAAGATTTTGCTTTATTCTCCTTTATTTACATAAAACTAGTTTATGAACGCCTTACATTATGGGATATGTGCGCAAGAGAACGAGTTTTTCTAATTTAAAAAGCAATAACTAAAATAAGGTAATTTCAACTCAATAATGAGCGTTTTCCAATTTGACAAAAAACCTTATGCAATTAAAAAGTGTCTTTTTAACATTAAATAAACAAAATAAATTAGAGTTTCCTTTTCATCACACAGTAAAGTAATAGATCATTACAATAGTTTTAAAATGCCTTAACTATTCAAGAGGGATTTGATATTATCTTAATTGTCGGGTTACTTTCTTTCATCTTTTCCTTTATTGTCCTTTTTTTTATTTGGATTTACCTTACTAACGGCAAAGTTTACAGTGGTGATACTTTTTTTCATCTACTTATAAGCGAGCACATACGCGAACATGATTGGAAATATCCTTCATCACTAGAAAATGTTAAGTTTATTGAAGGCGAAAAAAGATACAAATACTTGGCATATCCTCCTCTTCTTCATTATATTACTGCAATATTTCCAGTTAATTCTCATCTAAAATTAACAAAGATTCTTAATCTTATTATCCTCTCAATCTTAAGCAGTTTGGCGGCAGCATTTCGTATATGATCTTACAACAAATCTTATTCTGGCAATTTTTGCAAGTTTCATAGCAATTTTCAACTTCTCAGTTTTTGAGCTTGTTACAATGTGGACGCCGCCGAGACCGTTAGGTGTGCTCTTTTATTCGCTTATTGTTCTTGGAGCGATTTTCTCTCCTCAAAGCGTTTTTTCAATAATAGCAATCACAGTGCTTGTTACGTTAGTCATTCTGACACATAAATTCGCATTGCAAGTTTTAGCATTCGGACTTATTCCATATGCCATATTATTTAACACACCTTATCTCCTCTTGTCATTTGCCCTGGGTTTCTTGTTGTCAATAATTGTAAGCAGAGGTACCTACATAGAAATTTTTAAAGAGCACCTCAGTTGGCTCTACTTTTACTCTAGAGTTAGGTTTCATTTTGAGAGATGTTTAAGAGAAAGTTAATGAGAATTTTTAATAAAAATTTCTGGTACTTAACAATTGGCACATTAATCATAATTCTTCTTTTCCAAAATAATTTAAGTCTCTTGATATAATTCAGGTTTAGATTCACGCATACTTTTCTGGGCATTTGTTCCTATAGTAATTGCTCTTTTTGTTTCTCTTCCTAGGCTGTCCTTTTTAGGTGAAGAATACAGGTACGTTGAGTACGGTGTGGTTCCAGTTGCAATTCTTGTTTCAATTTTGGTGACAAGCGCAAATAACTTTTCTTGGTTGATATTGTTGGTATCTTATTTTTATATGCATCGTCTTGTGTTTTATTATTTTGTTGAAGTACAAAGAATACCTTTGCAATTCAAGAGCTTTGGTCAATTCAGATGATATAATATCATATCGTTCTTTGGCTTCTTATAGATTAAGCAATTTACTAATATTTCCGCCAACAAGGACTCTGGAAGTTAGGTATTTTACAAAATTAAATGTTGTTCATCAGGTTCGTAAGGCATCAGGGTTTAAATCTGATTCTGAATACGGAATACCTATTAAGCAAAGGCAATGTTCAATACGTTTTGAAATTTAAAGGCACTGACCCATTCCAACTATTCATGCGTCTATCAAACATTGTGAAAATGAAAAAAATTTGCAGATTTTACGAATTTTGAATTATTCGAATTACTGCCCGAAAATTCTGATTAAAGTTCTTTTGCATTTTTTAGATTAAACCTTAATTTGATCTATCAACAAAAGTTGGTAAAATACTATTTAGTCTTTTAGATGGTTGTCTTATCACCAAAGAATATTACACGAAAACCAACTAAATTTCATAAAATGGGTCGATATTTTAACTATTTTCACCCCAAAAGTCTTTTTGTACAAAGAATCTGGCGAAACACCTTTTTCTCTTTGGCGTATTGGTTGGCCGCTTAACTTTGCGCCCGTCATTTTTCCGCCTTTATTTTTGACGATATTATTGTTCAAATTTCACATCATTTATAACAATTGGAGAGCTAAGTTTGTTATATTCTTGTTAGTCAACGCAGTTTTCGAACGCTTGCAAATATCGAAGACATGTGCCCGAGGAAAAGTCTTTTTGAATTAAATTACTGTCGTCTTAGTATTTTTAACTAAACAATAGTTAGTTGTCATTTGCAGTTTATGAAATCATTCTGTTTTTCGTTTTTGTCTGTAGACGATGTACGTTGAACCTTGGAAAAATTTTTTTGGGGGTTGATTTTGTTTGTTAGTTGTTATTAGAAACGGGAAAGAGCTTTCACTAAAAACAAATTTCCTTATTAAACTTTATGAATCAAGTTCTTTTACCCAAATACTACTTATTTATAGAAAAGACGCTGATAAGTATGGTGAAAAATGGGGCGACACCCGAATAGACTTAGGCTCTTCTACTTCAAGTATTTTGGCATATCTGCTCTTAACAATCTTGAAGAACCCTCGTGATCTGCGTGACGGAATGCTGAGACGTTTATTCGGGAGGCGGACTGCACCTGTGCTTTCTGAAGAAGGATTTTTGTCAGTCCTTTCACAAGTCTTGTATTATTATTTTGCGGCTTCATCTCGAACTGATGCGATAGTAAGGTTTTTGAAAAGGGTTGAATCTTCAAAAGTCTTTCTAATAGATGAGTTCTGGAGCATAAATACGGTAGATTTGAAAAAACTAAAGCATTTGGGTAGAATAGTTTATGTGTCTCAGGATGTCGCTTTCAATCGTTATGGGTTTCGAGACAATTTGATTACTAAGGAGTTAATGTATCAGTTTGAGCGGACCGCGATTGATCAAGTGGATGTGGTTATCGCCTGCAGTGAGCGAGACAGACTTAAATATGTAGAAATGGGTGCCAAAAAATCAGTTTATTATCCTAATATTTATCCCCTTGAGGAATTTGAGGCAAGTGTAAAAGATCAGTTGCCGAGTATCGTTATAGTTTCGCGAGGGCATGGGGATCAAAAGCTGAAAAATCTCTTGAGGAGATTTTCAAAGCTTTGTCGTTTCTAGTAGGACCATCAAGGTTACGGTTATTGGTGTCAAACCCAAAAAGGTTTCTAAAAACATTAGATTGCAGCATTATGAGTTCATTCCGATCAAATTGGATTATTTACATGTCCTTAGCAAATCTTGGATTGGAATAAACATAGGTTTTCATATGGCTGGATCAAATGAAAGAAAATATGACTATGCAATGGCTGGATTAGTAGTTTTCTCGGATACAATGGGTACTCGGGGAGACTTACTTCCAAACGAGTATACTTATGTTGACAGTCAAGACTTGGCAGCCAAATTAGAGCAACTTTTGCAATTTGGAAAAGATAGAATAGTGGAAATGGGCAAACAAAATCGCGATCAAGCTTTATCCTTAGCTAAGAAACAACGTGAAATTCTTTTAAGAACAGTTAATGATTTGGTATTGATAAGAGTTAGTTGATTTTGTTGTTGGATCCATCGAGGTTAGTTTTGAATATTTGGGTATCTGAGACAGAAATAGAGGGGTATTGTTTATGCGTATATGTCATATTTGGCAAAACTTCATACCAATTGAGTTTGGAGGAGTAGAGCGTTACATACTGAGCTTGTCAGACTTTCTGTCCAATCAAGATCAAAACATGAATTTTCTCATGATTACTGACAAAGCCGCTTACGTTCCTTTTTCCCGCGCGATTCGAACATCCAGCTGTCAAAGAATTAACAGTCTCGAAGTACATCGACTGGGACCTAACCTTTCCAGTTTTCTAAGAAGTTCGTCTTACAAACTTCTTGGTCGACAGTCAAACCTTTTGGACAAAATGTTGATTGCGAGCCTATTTAGAGAAGCTCCACCATAAAAGGTATTGATAAGGTAGATGTTTTTCATGTGCATGGATTTTGGCAGCCACTTTATCCTACAATAGGGCTTCTTTTAAGTCAACATTTCCATCGCCCCTTATGATTACTCTTCATGGTGATTCAGTAAACCCAAACGATCGTTTCGCAATGCCCATAAGAGCTTCAGCAACGCTTGACGTGCTTAGACGAGCTGATGTGATTACAACATATTCAGAGGAGACTCTCAATGTGTTGAAAGAACTTGATCTGGGTAAAACAAGTCGGTTAATACCTAATTTTGTAAATACGAAATTATTCAAACGTCCAACTTTAATGGAAACGGTTCAGGAAATCGAATAGTGATGGTGACGAGGTTTAGTAAACCCAAGGATCCAATGACTCCAATTCGAGCTTTTGCTAAAGTTATAAAGGAAATACCTGAGGCAACTTTCACAATTGTGGGGTACGGTCCACTTTATGAAGATGCAAATCGTTTGGTTCAAGATTTGAATCTTGGAAAGTCGATCACAATGATTGGCATGAAATCAGATGTGAGAAAGTTTTTGTGGAATAGTGATATATCTATTGGAACAAGGGGTAGCTACATAACTACACTAGAAGCTTGGGCAGCTGGTCTCCCAGTTATTGCTCCAGATTTTGGAATCATGAAGGAAATAATTTCTAACGGTAAAAATGGCTTATTAACTCCCCCTGGCGATGCCGATCAGTTAGCGTCTGCAATAATAAATCTAATAAGAAACAAAGACCTTCGAGCAATGATCGTAGCAAACGGTATAGAAGCTGTGAAAAAACATGATATTCAAAAAGTTTCATCTTCCATAGCTGATATTTACAAATCGTTGCTGTAAACTTGTTCAATAAATAGTTTGTAGGTCTTTTGATTTTGATCATTAAGAAACCCTGATTTTATTTTTTGAACTTGGTGTATAAGCAATCTTTAGAGGCAAAATGTAGGTGGAAAGATAAGTTGCTTATTCAAGAAAATACTCCTCTCGTGTCAGTTATTATTTTAAATTTCAACGGAGAAAACTATTTAGAGAAGTGTCTTTTTTCCGTTTTAGAAACAAAATACCCAAATTTTGAAGTAATTTTCGTAGATAATGCATCCACAGATTCGAGCTTGAAAGTGGTTGAAAAAAACTTTGGAAATGACAAACGACTACGAATTTTCAAAAGCAGCGAAAATCTTGGTTTTAGCGCTGGCAATAATTTTGGTTTTAGACATGCGAGAGGACACTATATTGTTTTTCTAAACAATGATACAATCGCGGATCCTTATTGGCTTGATGCTTTGGTCAGTACTATGGAAAAAGATAAAACAATTGGATTAGCTGGAAGTACAATACTATCAATTGATGGGAAGAAACTTCGAGGAGCTGGCGGGCTTTGGAGCGATTATCTTTTGTTCTTGTGGCCGGTAGGAGCAGGAAAAGAGGCGATTTTAAGTTTATTCCCACTTTTGAAGTTTCGTTTGCCACAGGTTGCTCATTGATAGCCCGAAAGGAATTTCTCAATGAAATAGGATTATTTGATCCAGATATACCTTACAATTATGACGATACTTTGTTATCAGTGAAAACGTGGCTTGCAGGCAAACGAGTTGTATCAGTGTCGGGTTCAAGAATATGCCACATTGGCGGAGCCACCACAAAGAAATTTTGGAATAGCCAATCAGTGACTTTCTCTCTTCTTAGAGCCAAAATGTGTTTGTTATTTGATGTATACTTCAATTTCAAGGATTTAATAAAAGCTTTATTTATTCTTTATTTTTCACTTGCGGTTGAATCGGGTTTTTTTGTGATAGCCAAAAATCCTTCAGAAATACTGGGAAGTATTCGCGCTTCCACTTGGCTATTGAAAAATTTTAAACACGTATGGACGAATCGGCTGAACCATTGGAGCAACCCAAAAATCTCTCCTGAAATGTTAGTTGCAAAAGTAATTCGAATAAAGCTTCCATTTCCACTTTGCGTTGCACATTCTAAACTAACATATTCATTTTATCGTAATGAATGCTTGAAATACGAAAAAACTCTTTTTTCCAATTAACTTGAACTTCAATTATAAATAAAACATACTTAAATGTTGTACTTTAGGAGTGTAAATATCTGCATAGTTTTTTCTTAACCTTCGATACTGAAGATTTCATAAGTGAAAACTCGGTTTCGAGCCTGCATAATATCTTGGTGCTCTTGAAAAAACATGAATTAATCGGTTTGTTCTTCATAACTGGAAGCATGGCTGAAAAACTGTCAGACTTTCCAGATACCGTAGAATTACTAAGTGAGCACCAAATTGGTTATCACTCTTCCAGCCATTCTATTCACCCTACCCTTTTCGAGTTTACCGATGTAGAAAGTTATGAGGAGGCATATCAAACTTCCTTAATTCGAGAGACCGCCCATATCAATCCGTTAACAGGCGAGATTGAAGGGTCCGGTGGAATTCAAGCGCTCCAAGGCTTTTCCCCAAAAAACAAATAGTTTCATTTCGGGCACCTGGTTACTGCTGGACTCCGCCCCATCTTGACGCGATGAAAACCTTTGGCATAAAATATGATTTCTCAACAAACATCTCCATCGATCCGATCAGCTATCATGGAATCACGTTTTATCCCTTCACAATACTAGAAACAAACTGGCAAGGTGGAATCCGTGAGCACTATTTTCTTCAACGATTTACATTGAAGCGCGAGATTTCTGTTTTGACAATTCATCCTAGCACAATGGTAAACAAACTCGATTGGGACTTAATTTACTACCATAAACATAACAACTTTAAACTTAATCCTACAAATCTTGCTCAGCCTCCTGCAAGAAGTCCTGAAGAAATAAAATCTAAATATCGTAGATTCGATTTACTCTTAAGACATCTGGCAACACTTCAGAAGTTTCATCTTTTGAAAGTAACACCTGAACTTAAAACAACAAATAAAACTCTGCATCCGATCATCAATAGATGTGGAGAAATGTTATAAATTGAGTATTAAATGGGCAGAAGGGTTTGGATACAAGCCGCATTTTATTTATAATCACTTTATCCGATTTTTCGATAAAGATTCGCAGAATAATGCAACGCCAATTCTTAGTTCACTTAATCATCATTATGAAGCAGAAATTTTTCAATCCAATTTTAGCTTATTTAGCGTCCCATTCTGTTGTCCTTCATTTTTGGCGTGATTCTTTGTTGTTCGATAAAACAATTGTAAACTCACTTCGTTACAACGCGCGTGTCCGTCCAGGAAGTGCGCTTAGCTCAAGACTTGAGAGACTATCTTCGTGACACTTCGCGTAACGGTATTTCGAAATTGATACCAAAGATGCTCATACAATTAGGGTTTCGAATGTCCTAAAGATTGGAGGTGGGTTTTGGAGTGATGTATTCTCCATATCTCTTACTTATATGGACGGAACACCCTCAACACCGTAATCTTGTCTTGAAAACTTATCTCGTGAACATCGATCCTGTGATGAAAGCATATATTCATGATGAAGACCTTAGGAAATGTGTAAGAGAATTTCAGGCTCTAAAAAGTCTTAAGAGAATTGGTTTTCCTGTCCCAGAAGTATACCTTTGTGAGTGTGATTCCCGTTTTCTTGGTTACCCTTTCGTAATAATGCAGAAAGAAGAAGTGACTCAAAAAAGCATCAATGAGATAGTGGATAGCTTTGCCTCAACACTCGCAAATCTTCATAATCTCAAAGTGGCCGACTAGGAATAGCTGTTCTTAGAACTCCTAAAGACGGATATGCATTTGCGAGACGTTGGCCAATTCATTTCAAGCACTATTTGAATCTTGAAACCAAACATCCCAAAAGACTTAAAAAAGATTTTAATCTGGCAGTTCAATGGCTTAATTCAAATGTGCCGAACAACTATTGTCCACAATATTGTTTAGCTCACGGGGATTACCATCCAGGTAACGTTTGTGTAACCAAGGATTCAAGGATGATTGTATTAGACTGGGACTCAATTGAAATTGGCGACCCAGCTTACGATGTTGGTTATGCTTATCACTTTGTTAAATTTTTCAGTAACCCCAAAAATCCAAATTCTGCTCAGAGAACTGCCGAACGATTTGTTTCAGAATACAATAAGAATTTCGAAGGAGACATTAGCCAGAGACTTGAATATTACAAAATGGTTGGACTCTTAGGGACATCCATTTACTACAGTTCGGGATTATCAAATCCCGTTTACGCCTACAAATATCATCGACGCAAAGTTTTACCTACATTTCCTTTTCTCAGTGGGCTATTCATTCTACTCGGATTTCCATTTATTCGATGGCCCTCTGTTGCTCGGCAATTGGCATCTGAAGGGGATCTTCTTTGGTTAAAATATTATGAAAATTATCTTGAAGAAGCGTTAAAACAATAGATTAGTCTGCCAAAATACAATAATTTTCTCAATACCCATAATCGAAATTACAAAATCGATTAGGATTAAGTGTATGCGAAAAGGGAATCCGCAAAGGATAAGGGTTTATTTTTCTTGAGCGGAAGAATTGACGCTAAACTGAAATCTGGTTGAAAACCATGAGCCATTATTGCCCCATAAACTTAACTTTGGAGAAAAGAAGTCGCCAAAGAGAACTGTTCATTTCTAAAGCGCTTGAAAAATATTTTTCTTCAATTCTGTTAAATGGCAAATTAGATTTTTTTCCTGACGGAATCAATTTCGTTAGTGTCTCAGATGTTAGGAGATTAAGCTCGCGTGCTATTGGTAACGACGTTTATTCATTTGTGTTTACTTATCGCGATTTGAGTCGTGAGCGACAGATTAATCTTATTTTGAAAGCCTATGGCAAGTCTTTAGATCCAGTTTTGAGGGCATCCTCTAATCGCGAAAATTTTGATAGATGTGTAAAAGAATTTCAAGTGTTGAGAAGTCTTGAAAGTGTTAATTTTCCTGTTCCAAAAGCATACCTTTGTGAGGATGATTTACAAGTTCTTGGTTATCCTTTCATAATAACGCTAAAAGAAGAATTGAACCAAAATGTCATTGTCGATATGGATTGTTTTGCCAAAAATCTTTTTCTCCTTCATAGCATAGACGTAGGCACGTTGGGAATTGAAGCCATTAAACCCCCCGGAGACATGTATGCATTTGCACGGCAAAATATTTTTTACATTAAAAATTATTTGAATCTTTATCCTATTCATAAAAACAAAGGACTAATGAAAGATTTTGATTTAGCAATTCATTGGCTTGAGTCGAATGTAACTAAATCTTCTTGCCAAACATACTGTCTTATTCATGGTGATTATCGCGCAGGCTTTAACACATTCTTGACTCGTGGTTCTGGAATGGTTGTGACAGATTGGGAAGATGCTGCAATAGGGGATCCAGCATATGATGTAGGATCCGCTTATGCTCGTGAGCGAGTAGACTTAGGTAAAGAAACTGCTGATCGGTTTGTTCAAGAATACTTACGGTATCACGATGGAGATGTTACTGGCAGACTTCTTTTCTATGAACTTATTGCGTATTTGCGTTTGGCCATTACTCACAACGCGGTTTTGTCGAATCCTCTAAGAGCCTATGAGATTCGTGGGCCAAAAGCGTTTCTTTCATTTCCATTTTTAAATTTACCCTTTGTCGCTAAAAGGGTGGGAACTGATTTGGATAAAATTTGGGTTAAAAGTTTCAAAGAATTTGTCAGAGAAAATCTGAAGTGATACTTGTCAGCGATCGATTAAATGGCCACAGGTTCGCCTTGGTAATATTTGAGAAAAGAAGTCCTCATATTCAAATTATTACACCCGAGGTTTACCGATAGCGGACTGGCTATGTGATTGGGTCGGCATGGGTTTTAGTCTTAACGCTTTGGTTATCAGCTTTGACGGAAGATATAAGAACGCGGTTTATCAAAAGATGATTGATCTAAGCTTAAGAGAAGAAGAAGTGCCCTGTGCAGAGTCTTCTTCTTCTTTTGAACTAAAATTGCCTGCAGACCTCCCAAGCGTCGAAGAAACAATGAAACACCTTAGCGCGACTCTAACGACTCTCAAACAGCCGGGATTGTGCATAGGCCAAACGTAAGAAGACCTCGCAGATAAAAGGAAACATATCTCTTAAATGGCGGTGATGGCGACGAAACGGCCCTTTGTTTCTATCATCATAGTGAACTTTAATGGAAAGCGTTTCTTGAAAGAGTGTCTTTCCACTGTCTCGAAACAAACTACCCCAGCTTTGAAGTTATCTTTGTTGACAATGCTTCCACTGATAAAAGTGTAGATTTTGTCAGTAGTGAATTCAACGAGAACAAATGTCTTACATTAATCAAGAATGGTGAGAATGTAGGTTTTGGCCCCGCTAACAATATCGGTTTCAAGCAAGCAAAAGGGGACTACATAGTTTTTCTTAATAACGACACTTCGGTGGAACCTGAATGGTTAGCAACCTTGGTCGACGCATTGGAGAAAGATGAAACTATAGGTTTGGCCTCAAGTCTGTTTCTCAATATGGACGGTCAAACTGTCCAAACGGCAGGGATTCTGAAGTGTGACTACATGCTACCTGGATATTGGATTGAAATGAATAGAGATTATTTCAAGGTGGCATTTCCCAAAGTTTTCGAGATATCCTCTGTAATGGGAGCCGCAATGATTGCTAAACGCAAATTTCTAATGCAAATAGATGTGTTCGATCCAAAATATTTCTATTACTATGACGATGATTATCTTTCTTTCAGAACTTGGTTAGCTGGTAAGCGCGTTGTTACCGTTTCAGGATCCAGAGTGCGTCACTTCCTGGGCGGCACTAGTGGACATAATGATTTCTTTAAATTTCGTCATGCGTTTATTGGTAGTGTATCTCTTATTTTCGATGTTTATTGGAACCTATTTGATTTGACTAAAGGTCTATTCATCTTTTTTGTGTATAAGTTTTTTTATGATTCCCTTTTAAAAAGAAAAATAGTGAGATTCCAGGGAAACATGTCTGGGGTGTTCTGGGTTCTAACGCATCTAAAGTATGTATGGAAAAATCGATTGAAATATTGGAGTAAAGCAGTAATCGACGAAAGAACGCTTAGATCTAGAATGATAAAAATAACTATTCCTGCCGCTGTTTATCTCATTCCAAGGTTGTTCAGTTCTTATTTTAATGAAACTGAAAAGTATAGAAAGAATATTCTTTTGTTAAACCAAAAAGAGCTAAATCGACCTTTAGATATCACGAAGCGGGAAAAATAACACTATTAATTTAGGCATCGTTACACGAACTATCGTAGTTATTATCGTATCAATAAATGGTTGCTTTGTCTATCGTTAAAAATTTTTGCAAAATGGAATTTTATTCAATCAGAAAGTACTGTAGGGAGTAAATAATCTCTAAAACCAAAAAAAATTAGTTTCTTACTATTAACAATAAAGATATTGAACTGATAAAATTATGAAATACACTTTTTTTTGAAGGAATTACATAGAAATGAAAATTGTCTTTACAGGAGCAATACTGCAGCCTTCTTGGCCAGGAGGTGAACCTGCAATTTCACGGATATTAGACCATGCCTTCTCAGCCCAAGGTATTGAAGTATCAAAATTTTTCGTGCCTCGGAATCACCCGCGGAAGTGGAGTTTGAATCCTTTGACCGCACAATCTATTACCAATCATGAGGCCATAGGTTTATACAGACGTCAAATCGAGAAAATCCGCCCAGATCTTGTTATGACCTGGTCTGATTACGATCTTTCCGCTTTTTGGGCAAGTGTGCAATCAAAAACACCAACGATTGCTCAGGCTCAGATTCTTTGGCCTGTTTGTCCATCAAGTTGTCTCTTTAATGAAATTGATGAGTCTCCTTGTGAAGGCCCAAGCAAGAGTTGTGGTCTTTGTTTGGCAAAGCGAGCGAAAGTGGTTAAAGAAATAGTTCGTGTTCCGTATATTGCATGTCTCCCTTTTACTCAGCTTTCAATGTTGAGAACTAATAATATTAGGTCCAAACTAAAGCATGCTTCAGCAATCGTTAGTGACAATTTGTTCCTGAAGAAAGTGATGGCGACCTTACACTTCGATGTTTCAAAAGTCCAAGTGATATACAACGGAGTGGATTTAACGAGGATCAAACCATCGACCTCGTTTAAGAAACCAAAAACTATTCTATTTCTTTCTCACCAGACCAATAGGCAAAAAGGTTTTCGTCATTTTGTGCAACTTTCGAAAAATCTGAAACCTGAGTTCCCTGATGTACGATTTCTGTGGGTAGGACAAACAGAGGTGCACGGTGATACTTTTGATACTCATGGGTACGTTTGGAATAGGGAAGATTTAGAGGAGGTTTTTAGGTCGAGTTATTTGCTTCTTTTGCCGTCTTTGTGGCCTGAGCCGATGAGTTACTCAGTTATACAGGCTATGGCTCATGGAAAACCAGTAGTAGCATATGATGTAGGAGCCAATAGCGAAGGTATAATCCATGGTGAGACTGGTTTGCTCGCGGAATGGGGAAACATAAGGAGCTTTCATCAAACGTGGCCAAGCTTTTAAGTGATGAAAAGCTTGCTGCTAAGATGGGGCAAAACGCTATTAGGCGAGCCCAAGAAATGTTTAGCTTAGATCGGATGATAAATAATTATAAAACTCTCATCAAGAAAGTTTTGCCCGACCAGAAAACAGCCGGATAATGGGTACAAAATTCATTTAGTCACAAACAGAATGCAAGTAAGTTACTGTAATTGAAAAACAAAATATTAACAATCTGCAAATTTGTGGATGAAAGGATTATGTATTTAGAAGAGATTTAAAAGTCCCTCTTCTTATATAGAATAAGATCTCTGTAATTATTGCTAAGCAACAATTCGGAAATATTTATTTTTATAACAATTCCATCATCTATGAGAGCTATCGATTTAACCGAGACTTTGTAAAAGAAAAATTCAGAAAGATTTTCGACATATTATACTGATGGAAGAAAGATTAAAATAAGTACCTATAGGATAAAGTCAGGAGAATCCGAAATAATGTACACCAAAGAACAGATTCAGAAAGAACTAGATGAACTTAAACTTAAATACGGCGAATGGAACTTTGACATTCCTCTTCCTTTTGACATCTGGACTAAAGGAAATCAAGGCGTACCGCAGACAAGACTTAGGAAAATAGTGCAAATTGTTAACGATCTGTCTCAGAAGCCAATTTCTAAATGCCGCATCCTAGATTTTAGGATGCTCGGATGGGATGTTCTCCATCGAATTCGCATTACATGGGGCAGACACTGTTGGTGTAGAAGCAAGAGAAGCCAATATTAAAAAAGCTATATTCAGCAAAGAAGTTCTAAACCTGAAAAACTTGGAGTTTCGACAGGACGATATTAGAAAAATAAATGTTGCGTCTTATGGGAAATTTGATGCAATTATTTGTAGTGGCGTTTTCTATCATTTGCCCGCTATTGACGCAATCAATCTTATCAAAACTATGTATGAAATGGTAAATAGACTTATAGTACTTGATGTTCGCGTAGCTCTCGAACCAATCGAGAAGGTAATGCATAACAAAGATGAATACTGGGGCACCATATTCCGGGAACACCCTGAAAATGCCACCACAGGAGAAAGAGAAACGTCTCTTTTACTCAATAGATAATATGACTAGTTTCTGGTTCACACGACCATCCTTAATCAACTTACTCAGCAAAGTAGGTTTTTCTTCAATTTACGAATGCTTTACCCCCGCACACATGAATTTCGGAAAACCCGGAATTCATCATCCGGACCATCTTACTTTCGTTGCATTAAAGGGCGAAATCTGTGAACTCAAAACTTCTCCAGATGTCAATAGTCTTCGAGAGAATTTTCCAGAGGGTAGTCTCACTTATGCTCCTGAAAAGCCAGGGTCTTTGTACAAAAGAGCAATATCTAAACTCAAAGAAAGATAGTTTGACATTTTTCGAAAATCAAAAAAAAAATAATTCTTTTTGCTTTTGTATTTAAAATTTAAAGCTATAAGACTAATTCAAAGTTATTTGATTTGAAGATTGGCGTGGCGGCAGAGCGAAAATAAAGTTTAGCAAAATATTCGCGCTTTTAAGATCTTGGTAAGAAAACTCTGCGCTAATCACTAAAACCAATAGTTATGAAAAATTGAACTATATGCACAGAAAGAATATTAATTTCTGGCGTTGCCACCTTTTGAATTATTATCAAGAGAGGGAGCTCCAAACTTTGAAAAAGAAAACATTTTCCATCATTATTACAGTATTCCTTTTTACTATACTGATGATTTCCGTGTTTATAGGAACATTAGAAATGGCGAAGGCAGATACTCAAAGCAGTGACTCAAACGGAAACCCCGACACATGGTCAATGTTCCATAATAATTTAGGTCATACAGGTAATACCACTTCGACCTCTCCAACAACAAACCATGTTTTTGTGGAGTTATATAACAGGTAATGCTGTTGAATCTTCTCCTGTTGTTGTTGATGGGGTTGTGGATGAAAATGATGGCAAGGTTTATGCTTTGAGTTCTGACACAGGCGCTTTAATGTGGAGTCACACAATCGGCCAGAAAGTGGTCTTCTCTTGGCGTTTCAAACGGTGTAATTTATGTCGGACGCGTAAGTCCTGATCTCTCAGGCAGAGGCGCAGTTTTCGCTTTCGATGCTGCAACAGGCTCTGTATTATGGACTTTTCCAACCGATGATGCTGTTTTCTTCCCCTGCAATTGAAAATGGCGTAGTTTATATAGGCTCTGAAGATGGCAAAGTTTATGCTTTAAACGCTTCTACAGGCGCATTGATATGGAGCTTCACGACCGACGATGAAGTAACTTCTTCTCCTGCTGTTGTTAAATGGAGTGGCTTTCGTAGGTTCACTTGATGGTAAGGTTTATGCTTTGAGTGCTGCTACAGGGGCTATGATATGGAGCTTCGCTACAGGCGATTGGGTTGCATCTTCTCCTGCTGTCGCTGGTGGTGTGGTTTTTGTAGGGACGCGGATGTAGAAATAATTGATTTGCATGAGTGGCGCGCTGTTGAATCCGGAATACTTGACCACAATCTGTTAATCCGGAATACTTGACCACAATTTAAGGTCAGAAGTCTCCAGACCATTTTGCAACAACTTCTGCATAATTTGACCGAAAATAAACGGCTACAAAAAGGAATAAAAGTAATTCAGATTCTTGATTATTAAAATTTATTAATATATGTAGTAAGTGTAATCTCAAACAAGTGACATCGGAGCCTTGAAAATTGTTAGATCCAATTCCTTTATACAAGCCTCAAAATACCATAGGCGCAGAGGTACTAGATTCAATTCGAGAAGTCCTTGAGTCTGGGTGGCTGACCATGGGTCCAAAAACAATAAAGTTTGAAGAGGTCTTTGCAAAGTATATATCATGTAAATATGGGGTAGCCACTGATTCTTGTACTTCTGCCTTGTACCTGGCTTTGGATGGCTTAGGAATAAAAAAAGGCAACTCTGTCGTGGTTCCAGTAAATACTTTCGTCGCAACCGCAAATGTAGTTAGGTGGTTAGGGGCTGAAGTCCGCTTCTGCGACGTAGGAAAAGACGGCGAACTTGATCCAGCAAAATTAGCAACCCAACTCGAACAAGATGATAAAATCAAATGTGTTATCCCCGTTCACCTATACGGTTTTCCCTGCGATATGAAACAGATCGGTCAATTAGTCAAGAAACATGACTTAGGAATGATAGAGGACTGCGCTCAGTCTGTCGGTGCAACGTTCGGAGATAAGAAAGTTGGCAGTTTTGGAGATGCAGGTTGTTATAGTTTTTACGCTACAAAAAATATAACAACTGGGGAAGGAGGGATGCTTGTCACAAGTAGCGAAAAAATTAAAGACAGAGCTCTCCTAATAAGAAATCATGGTCAAAGCAAGACTCCAAAGGAAAAGTTCGCTCACTGGCGTTACGACGTTACTGATTTAGGCTTCAATTTTAGGATGAGCGAAATTGCGGCTGTAATTGGACTTAAACAAATGGAAAAACTTGACCTTATCATTGAATCAAGACGGAAAATAGCAAAAAGGTATAAAGAAGAGTTAGAAAAAATCGACGGCATCGAAATGCTCCATGATCCAGAATCTCACATCTATCGACAAGGCGTTTTCCATCTGCTAGAAGTCAAGGTTGAAAAACAATACCCTCTGAAAAGAGACAAACTTTATGATTTTCTAAAAAAAGAAGGGATAACAACCGGAGTTCACTATCCTCCTCTACACATGTTTTCTTACTACAAAAAGACCACAAAATATCGAAAAGGAGATTTTCCGCAAGCAGAAGCATTGTATTCAAAGATTCTTTCACTTCCAATGTTTCCATTTATGACGGAGCTTGAATTTCAGACAGTAATTAACGCTTTAAAGGCAGGAGCTCACGCAACCTGATTTTTTTTAACAGCCAACTTAAAGAATTAACTTAATGGTCTTTATTGAGATCATATTGTTAGTGTCAAACCTTGCATTGGAATTATAACGACAAAAATATGGATTGATTAAGAACATTTATTTTTAAAGGAAACGGCTTAAAGAATGAAAGTTCTCTTCACGGGTGTAATACTGCAGCCTTCTTGGCCTGGCGGAGAGCCCAGCGTTGCTCGATTATTAGAAAATGTTTTCGCAACCCAAGGTATTGAGGTATCCAAATGTTTTGTACCGCGAGACCGACCGCGGAAATGGTGTCCAGTAAATCCCTTCACTTCGCAATCAGTTATGAATCAAAAAGCAGTAGGTTTGTACAAACGTCAGATGGAGAAAATCCGTCCAGACATCGTTATGACTTGGTATGATTACGATCTTTCTGCTTTCTGGGCTAGCGTACTTTCAGGAATACCTGCGATTGTTCAGGCTCAGATTCTTTGGCCTGTTTGTCCATTAAGTTGTCTCTTTAATGAGATTGATGAGTCTCCTTGTAATGGCCCAAGCAAGAGTTGCGGTCTTTGCTTAGCAAAGCGAGCAAAAGTTGTAGGAGAAATGCGTTCTGCTATACCCTCTATTGCGTGTTTACCTTTTACTCAACTTTCAATGATGAAAGTTCATAATCTTAGATCGAAACTAAGTCGTGCTTCCGCGATAGTTAGTGATAGTCTATTTCTAAAGACAATGATGGCACGATTTAAATACGACACCGCGAATGTCCACGTGATTTATAATGGGACTGATTTTAGCAGCATCGAGCCTGCAATCCCTAGTAATAAACAAAAAATAGTGTTGTTTCTTTCTAACCAAATCAACAAACAAAAAGGAGTCTACCATTTTATTCAACTTTCAAAAAACCTTAAACCAGAGTTCCCGGATGTTCGTTTTCTATGGGTTGGTCAAAACGAACTGGAAGGTGACACTTTTGAGACTCAGGGATACATTCGGAACAAGCAAGACCTGGAGGCTATGTTTAGGTCGAGTTATTTGCTTCTTTTGCCTTCTTTGTGGCCTGAGCCGATGAGTTATTCAGTTATTCAAGCTATGGCTCACGGAAAACCAGTAGTAGCATACGACATAGGAGCAAATAGTGAAGCGATAGTTCACCGTGAAACTGGTCTACTTGCCCCATGGGGAAATATTGATCAACTTACATCTCACGTTCGAACGCTGTTACTCGATCAAAGCCTTGCCGCTCAAATGGGCCAAAATGCCCGAAAGCGAGCAGAAGAAATGTTTAGCATAAAACGCATGACAAACTCTTACATGAACCTTCTAGAAAAAACTCAAAGTCCTCGCGCATAACGTTCTATTTTTCGGATTAAGACAAAATTATTCTAACAAATTAGCGGTTTAATACTATGGATAACAAAGTAATAGCACACCGTATTCGCAAACTCTAAACAAACGAACTGCATTTTCAAAAGTTGATGGATTTCTGAGAAAATTGTTGGACTCAAAAAAGCTCGAAGACTATTTGCGTGTAAAATCGAATTATGAGGATTCTAGCATAATCCCTAAAGATGCTACTAACGTCAAGGTTTCTAACATTAGAACGCTTTCAGGAGGCATGACGAATAACACTTGTTCTTTCTTGCTTACATTTTCCCAGAAAGGATTTGAGCAACGTTTTGATCTTGTCATGAAAGCTTATTCTGAGAAGGTTGGTTTATGGTCTAAGATTCATCATGCAGACGAAGATATTAGACCATATGTAAGAGAATTTGAAGCTCTGAGAAGTCTTGAGAGGGCAGGTTTTCCTGTACCACATGCCTATCTTTGTGAATACGATTCATCTTTTTTTGGCTATCCGTTTTTAATAATGCAAAAGGAAAAAATAATCCAACAAAGCGTTTTCCCGATGGATCGTTTTGCTGCAACACTCGCAAGTCTCCATAATTTGAAGTGAAGGAGTTAGAGATTAAGTCTCTCAGCTTCCCTAGTGATAGTGGTTCATTCGCCAGAGAACGGCAAATTTGTTTGAAGCAATATCTAAATGAAACTAGACATTATCGGGCTCTAAAAAAACATTTCAATTATGCAATAAACTGGCTTGAGTCAAATGTTTCCAATAATAATTGTCCTCAATATTGCTTAATTCATGGTGAATACCACCCTGGTCATGGTTTACTGACAAAAGATAATGTCTTGAAAGTAATAGATTGGGAAAGTGTCCAGATAGGCGATCCCGCGTTTGACGTCGGATATGCATATCACATGCTTAAACTGATGTACGACCACAAAAATTTAAACTCAGGTGAAGGAGTTGCTGAACGTTTTGTCTCAGAATACAGCAAAAATTTCAAAGGCGATGTACACTCTCGGCTTGAATTCTATAAGTTGGTCGGACTTTTAGGAGTGGCTGTTGTAGTTAGCTCATGGATATCAAACCCGTTGGAGGCGTACAAAAGTTTTGGGACAAATCTTTTGCACGTGCGCTTGCATTTCCTTTTTTTCACTCTCAATTTTTTGCAAAGAGTTGGCTAAATTAAGATTTCTTAGTTTCCTATTTACAATACAGCCAAGATTACATTAAAACAGCTTTGAGACGATAAATAAAGGTAGCTTGCTCCAATCAACTTATAAAGAAACAGGACTAAACAACGTAAATGGTCGATTCTTAATGGTTCGTCAAGAAGAGGTCAGAGTTTTTCAAACTGTAGATGACATCAAAGAGTCGATTGATCAAATTTCGAACGATAGTTTCTTTACATATGGATGGTTTAAGACTTTAGAATCCTTTGGAATGCTTCCTGAACCGCTTTACTTAACTGCGAGTTATGAAGGGTCAACAATAGCGATCGCACCTTGCTTCATAGACAAGATTAACGACTTCTTCAGTTGGGGACCAAATATATTGCCTTATCTTCATGGACTCTTGAATGTTAGTCAAAGACTTGGATTATACAAAAGAAACGTATTATTGTGTTATTCACCAGCTTGTTGTCGTACTAAAATTTTATTTGACGACAACCATAAAGACAAAACAATTCTAAATTTGTTTTCCAAAAAAATCGATGATATTTGCAAGGAACAGAAAATTTTGTTCAGCTCATTTCTTTTTGTTTCAGAATTCGACGAACTTTTAATGAAAAATCTTGAAAGTCTAAATTACACGAAATTTCCTAATATCGTTACTTTTTATCTTGATGTCAACTGGTCAAATTTCGAGGACTATTTGAACAGCCTGAAACCTGGAATGAGAAAAAAAATTAGACGTGAGATCAAAAAATGCTCGGAAAATGGTGTGACTATTAAAGAAGAAACAATAACTGAAAATATTGCAGAAAAACTTTCAGAGCTTGGGGCAAATGTTACTTCAAAATACAATCCTACAAGCAATAATAAACTCCCCTTCTTTTTTCTTAACACTGCAGAAATATGCAAAGGATAAAATAAGGTTGTTTGTGGCTAGAAAGAACGATGAAGTTGTTGGTTTTTCCCTTTCGCTGCAACACAAAGATGTACTTGACGTGTACATGTATGGTTCTGATTATGCAGCTCAGACAAATACATTTTTCACTTATTTCAATCTTGCTTATTACAAACCAATTCAATTAGCAATCGATGAGAAGATAAAGAAAATATATTTTAGATATCTTAACAAAAAAGTAAGGTTAGATCGTGGCTGCAGACCTGAACAAACCTACTCATTTATTAAATGTCACAATGTATTCCTTCGGCCTTTTATGAATGCTCTGTTAAAAAGCAGACTTTACTATAAATTAAAATCACGTTTTCTTCCCGATTATTTCAAAAGAGATCAGTAGCTTTATGATTTTAGGACACAAAGTCTACAAAGATTGATCAATATTTGAATTATTCAAAATTTCAATTAAAATTCCTCAAGATTAGAAAGACTATTTTACCTTTCTAATAGTTTTAAAATGGCTTGTAGTCAAAATTAAGTGAGGTGGACTGACTTATCAATAAAAACAAGAGTTTTCAAAACTGTCGACGAATAGGCAAGACGCGATTGATTCACTGGTTGACGATGGTTTTTTTACTTATGGTTGGCTCAAAACCCTTGAAACATCTAAACCTCCAATTAAATTGATCCTTTCTATGTGACCGCTTATTATAAACGCAAATTGGTTGCTTTTGCACCTTGTTTTCGCGATATTGCAGATCAATATTTCCAATATGGCCCAAAAGTAATTCCTTATATGAAAAGAGTCTTGAATATATATAACCGATTACTATTCGTCAAGATCATGTTTTACTGTGTTACTCGCCTTGGTGTTTTCGTACCAAAGTCTTTTCGATAAGAATCTCGATGAGGGATTACTTTTAAGCAAATATCTGAAAAAATTGATGTTATTTGTAAGAAGGAGAAAATATTGTTCAGTTCTTTTTTGTTTGTCTCAGAGTTTGACAAAAATTTGATAACGCATCTTGAAAATCTAGGATATTATAAGTTCTTTTGGCAATCCACTCTTTACATTGATGTTTGTTGGCGAAGCTTCGAGGATTATCTGAAAAGCCTGAGAACCACTGTAAGACACGAAGTTAGAGAGAAATAAAAAATTGCATAGAAAACGGAATTACTATAGAAGCGGTAACTGATTTCAAGAAACTCTCAAAGATACTATCTGATTTGTCACTAAATCTTTCTTTGAAATATAACAAGTGGGCACAAAGACTCGAGCCATTTTTCTTTGAATGCTTAAGCGATTATGCAAAAGCTAATACAGTAGTTTTTGTTGCAAAGAAAAATAATGTCATAGTAGGTTTTTCATTGTTTATTCGCAAGGGAGAAACACTTGATGCCTTTATAGGCGGCTTCAACTATGAACTTCATCTAAAACTGATTTTACTTATTTTAATCTAGTTTACTACGCACCGATCAATTGGGCAATAAAAGAAGGTATTCGAAAAATTTATTATCGATGGGGCTCAGAAAAAGCGAAGTACAAACGAGGTTGCAAACCAGAAATGATATATTCCTTCGTTAAATGCCACAATAAGCTTGTGAACTCTCAAATTGGCAATTATTTGAAGCTCAGAAATAAAATAGAGATGCTTAGTAGCCTTTAAGTAGCTTATTATTTACGAATATGACTGAATCTTGTCATTAAAACGATTTCAGGATTATTTAGAATAATTTACTTTGCTTTAGTAAGAAAATAAACGTAATAATCCAGCATATTTGTTGGGTCAAACACTTCTTTGCCACTATTCAAACCATAAGCCTTGGTATTTGAGAACCCGGCATCATTTAACTGTTTTAGTTGTTCGCTAGGTGTGCTAAAGTAATCTCTAACAAGAAAATCTTTGTATCTAAAATAGGCCATCATGTGTTGTGTTTTTTTTCCAGTTTGTTTTATGGTTGGCCATACTTTGTGATTTAACAAGAAATTGTACGTGTTTCGATACAATATTGCTGGGTTTTTTGAAAATCTAAAAGGTGGCTTTAGCTGCCAAGAATTTAGGTTAAGTGTTGAAAAGCAAAAATAACCGCCCCTTCTAAGTACCCTTCGAATCTCACGCAGAATCGCCAGGCGATCTTCATGTTCCACAGCGTCTATCCCATTAAAGCTAAACAAGACAAAGTCAAAATAAGCATCGTCAAAAAGGCTTAGATTTCTAGCATCCGCCCACTCAAGTCTATATTTTGGAAATTTTTCTCGACAAGCCTTTATCAAAGCGCTTGAATAATCAACCCCTACATATTCTTTAACCAAACCTGCAAAATGCTTGGTAGTGCGCCCGGTCCCCACTCCAATATCAAGCATCCTAAAAGAAGGCAGTTCATTCCTCAATTCTTCAAGTATAGTCTTTTCAGGGATTTGTAGTTCAGTTTGAGGCAGATAATCATCTACGAAATCGTTGGATTCATACACGCGTTTTACTTGAAAGTTACTCGAGTCATTATGCCTTAAAATTAGCGATGCAATTTCTATATTATACTCGAGAAATAGCCTGAACGATTTTTTGCCAATTTTTAACATTGCTTTAATTAATATTAGGCTCTTCCCTAAAATCTTTCTCTGCTTGCAGAACATAACAAAAATTTTTGTTGTTTCGAGAGTAACTCTCCCCTATTATTAAATCTCAATACTGATTATTTGTTTGACTGTTTTGTTGAATCTGAATGATTTGAGAGGTAAACTTGGTTCCCAAAAGAAAAGCTGAATCACCTTTAATATAATCCAAAAAGCTTAAGAATGTAAAATCACCATTCGTGATTCAGTAGGTATACAATTGCAACTTCTAAATTTTGTCAAATCCAGCAAAGAAGTTGTCCAACAAGTTATTACTCAGAACGTCATAACCACTGCTAACAACAAAATTGTCTATGAGTCAGAAGATATTATAAGATTTTACACAGAACAAAACGACCTCCAAAAACCAGAAACAACGATATTAACAGAATTAAGAAATAAGCTGCCCAAGATGCGTATGCTCGATATTGGTGTTGGCGGAGGCCGAACCACCACACACTTCGCGTTTTTAGCCAAGGAATATCTTGGAATAGATTACTCCAGCCAAATGATAAACGCTTGCATCAAAAAATTCCATGGTTCCCCCCAAAAAATTTCTTTCCTTACGGCTGACGCAAGAACAATGAAGAGTTTCAAAGATAATTCATTTGATTTTGTCCTTTTTAGCTTCAATGGCATTGATTATATGGATCATGAAGATAGGCTGGCATCTCTGCGTGAAATACGACGACTCATCAGATCAGGTGGTTATTTTTGCTTTTCAACACACAATTTAAACTTCCTATCAAACAAATGCTCAATTCAATTATCAAAACACCCTTCTATACTTGCATCACGCACGTACAAGCTTTTGCAGATGCGTCTTCTAAACGAAAAAAGACGCTTGGAAAACAATTAGAGACTCTTCACAAAATCCACGTCATCATATGGTCAATGACGGAGCTCATAATTTTCAGTTGAAGACTTACTACATCACACCAATTGAGCAAATCAAACAGCTAAGCGAATTGGGTTTTTCAGATATCAAAATGTATAGCTTAGCGGATGGACAAGAGATTAAGAATCCAAGTAAAGCAATGGATCACTGGGTTTACTTTTTATCCAAAGCTTCTTGAAGATGCTGTATATTTTAAATTCGACGCATTATTCGATTTGAAAGTTATTGAAATAATCGTGTGGGTGATTGAGAATGACAAGAAATCCTTCTAGAGTGTTAGGCAACCAGCAAAAACCCATAGGGCAAAAAGGTGTTTCAATCGTAAGTGTGCGTCCAGCCTCCATTTCGGAATGGGATCTGATTTGGCATGAATGTGAATATTCAACATATTTCCACTCTAGGGAATGGGCTGAAATATGGAGCAAATACACAAATAGAAAGATGTTCTTAAGCCCTTTTCTTGTTTCGTTCTCAGATGGCAAAAAAGCTTTACTGCCTTTTTCATGCAGAAAAAACGAAGGATTAACACCAATTTTAACTGGCTCAACTAGACTGTACATCTCCTCCCCTGAGTGCACTTACGGCGGTTGGATCTCTGCAAATGAACTAGGCACTAATCATGCGATCTTGTTGTTAAATTTGATAAAAAAGAAATTTAACAATTTGTCTTGGAGGTTAAACCCTTATGATTATACCGCTTTAAATTCAGGAGTTTCTATCACCGATGAGGGTGAAACTCATGCAATTAACTTGGAAGAAGGATTTGACGTGATTGCATCAAACATGTCTAAGGGTCATAGAAGTGCTGTGAAACAGGCAATTCGAAGTGGGGTTTCAGTAAGACGTTCTTCCTCAATTGAGGATTGGTTAAATTATTATCGGGTTTACGAAACCTCTGTTGACAGATGGGGGAATCGGTTGCTAGGTGAGAAATATTCCTGGGAACTCTTCCGCGACTTCTTTGCAAGGAATTCGCCGAATGTCGAACTTTGGTTAGCTATTTATCAAGATGCTGTTATTTCAGGGGCACTTTGTTTTCACTCAAAAAGACATTTTGTTTATTGGCATGGTGCATCAACAGATACTTACTTCACTCTTAGACCAGTGAATCTTCTTTTGTACGAAGTCATTAAGAATGCATGCGAAAGAAAGTTTACTTGGTTTGATTTCAATCCAAGCGCTGGGCTTAAAGGGGTAATTGCGTTTAAAGAAAGATTTGGGCACAAGCTTTGAAATGTCCTATTGTTAGGTTGAAGCCTAAGAATATGCGCACAGTTGCTATAGCGACAATTGGAGGCAAAATTGGTGAAATCAAAAAGCGAACAAAGTTTGCTTTGCCCACGCCATTTTTAAAAATCATCTTCAACGACTAAAAATTCAAAGATTTGTTAAGCTAAAGAAGGGTTCAAACAATAGTGGGGCACAATTTTTCTACAATATCTAATCCCTCGTTCATAAAAGTGCGAACTTTGATTTTAGATGCACCCCTTATTTCATCCTCTCACTTTTTAAACTTTAATTAAAGACTAGATGAAAACAGAGTTTTATTGGATTTTTTAAAGGTTAATGTTCAGCCTCAATGGGACCTTAGTAATCGTTTTTAATTGACTTTAAAATTTATTTGAATTTACTCTACAATTTGGTTTTTTTTTTTTTTTTTTATTTCGTATATCATATCGGGAATTAGAGAGATTTGGGAATAATGTTTTTATTCAAAGTGTTCATTCTCGTTATGAAATCAGAATTAATCAAGTCAAAAACAAAAACTCGGCGTCATCTTACTTTATAAGGGGGTTATGAGGGAAAATCATGGATAAAGCAACGGAAATGGGTAAGACTTCAGCTATTGATAGCTTACAATTGTTCCTTGGCACATCGATTTCTACTATAATTCGGGCGGTAGGAGCGATAGTACTTGGAATATTCATTCTTCCAGGAGACTATGGATTATATGTTGTTGCATTGATTCCAACAACAACTTTGCTCTATTCCAGGATTGGGGTATAGGTTCCGCTTTGACAAGACACATCGCCAAATACAGAGCGACAAATGAAGCAGCGGAACAGCGGAAAGTAATAATTGCTGGATTAATCTTTCGCTTGTAACAGGTTTGGTTTTAACTGTTGTCTCATTTTTTAGCTAATTTCTTTGCATAACGTCTATAAAAAACCGGCATCTGCTTTCTTGATGACTCTTGCTTCAGTCACATTCTTTCAGGAGCAATATCACTGGGTGTAGCAAGTGTGTTTACAGGTTTTGAGCAGATGAAGCTCAACAGTTACTTAGCTGTTATCTTATGCAATAGTGTAAAGTTTATTGGCTCCTTTATTAGTATTTTTGGGTATGGCGCCACGGGTGCTATAATTGGTTATACTTCAGCTTCGGTGGTTCAAGGAGTAATTTCATTGATCTTCCTCTATTTCTTTATATTCAGAAAACTTCCTGTCTATAAAATAAACAAGTCTGAAATAATTCAAACACTAAAGTCATTACTAAGCTATGGGGTTCCTTTAGGAATAGGTGCCATCGTAGGCAATTTAGGCGGTCCAGATTTTCTCTTTTCTTATGGCTTCATACGTTAATGAAGTGATGATAGGAAATTACAAAATTGCAGCTAATTTTATAATTCTTTTGAGTTTTCTTACAGTTCCCATCAGTACCGTTTTGTTTCCTGCATTCTCCAAATTGGATCCCCGAAAGGAGAAAAGTCTTCTTAAAACCGTATTTGCCTCATCCGTTAAGTATACAGTTCTTCTTTTGGTTCCCGCCGCTATGGCTATGGTTGTCCTTGCAACACCACTTATCGGAACACTTTATGGAAACAAATGGTCCTTCGCTCCGCCTTTTCTCGCTGTTAAGGTAGTGTTTTATTTGCTCTCGCTTTTCGGTTTGCGCAGTATGGGTAGCCTCTTATAGGCGATGGGCGAAACAAGACTGTTAATGGACAAAGTGTTCTGCTAGTCTTATCTTAGGGATTCCTGTGGCTTTTCTTTTAGTTCCTTCCATAGGAATAATTGGGATGATAATCGGTCTCCAAGTCGCAGCTTTGCCAAGCACATTCATCGGACTATATTAAATATGGAAACACTATGGAGCCAAAGCCGATTTTGGTGCTTCAGCAAAAATCCTTCTTGCATCTTTTCTTGCTGCAGGACCGTTTATCTTTTCCTTCCTTTTTTATCCGCTGCCTTTTGGGTCTTATTAATTGCGGGTTTAATTCTATTTTTGGTGGTTTATCTAATTTCTGCTCCATTAGTTGGTGCAATCAATCAATCAGATGTTAACAATCTTAAAACAATGTTTTCCAGTTTGGGTCATAATATCAAGACTACTGAGAATACCGTTGAGGATAATGGAAAAACTATAAAAATACGCAACTAAAACCCGGAAGAAAGTCGATAATGTGACTTTTTTTTTCGCTGTAGTTGACTTTATTTCCAATTTTGAAAATTTGAAAAACTTTAACACTTTTTTAACTTCCTCAAATACTACTCCATTTCAATAAATATGCACATCAAAATACAGTTCCTTCTACTATACTTGAGACTTTAAAATTTGTCTGAATTTTGCTTATCATTCGAGATTTTCTTTTCTTTTTAATTTAAATATCGAAATGTGTAAAGAGATATTTTTTTTCTTTTCTATAATTATTAATAAATTTTGAAAAAAAAAAAGAAAGGTTGAAATGATTCTACGTTAAGGGTTAACGTAGAATGTTGTGTCTGAAAGCCATGCGTAAGTGTTGTCGGTTAGACTGCGAGCATCAAACCATGGAACCATTGAACTAATCTGCACTGGATTGACAGAGTGAACACCGTAATTGCCTGCTGCACCGTTCGTGACATATGTGTAGTATGTTGTTGGAACGTAAATATCCCATGTCAGTAATGTCCAACCGTTACCCCATGGAAGACGTGCTACGCCAGCCATGTTCTCGACATCATTGGGGTGTCCTGCCTGATGGCCAACAGCGTCAATGGTGGCTATTCCGTAACCTTGTGAGCTTTGGATGTAGAAATCCATTCCAATTCGTGCCCCAGCACAAAGATCACTGCTTGCGTAAGAAGCAGTTTTTACCCATGCTGAAAACACAATGTGGTCTCCTGGTCGTACTTTTATCCATGCTCCGTCTACTTCTCTTGATCCTCTAACGTAGTCTGGTCCTACTTTGATGCTCGGATTTCCGTTGTGTAATGTGTTGTAGTCAAGTGAAGCGTAAGAAGAAGCGGCGCCTTTCATGTCCGGATAGAACACACTAAGCGGCATCAAATTAGGAGACGATGAGCCAGTTTGTGTTTGGGGGTTGTTTGTTGGTGTTGGTGTGGGTGTAGGTGTTTGGTGTTTGTGTTTGAGTTTGGGATTGGGTTGCTGATTGGTAGATTGTTATTTCTACTATGTGGGCTGCTAAGTTTGCTGTGTTGCCGGTTACGGTTATTTTGACGTATTTTGCTGTTGTTGGGTTGAATGTGTCTGTGACTGTGCTGGCTCCGGTTTTGGTTGATACTATTGTGTTCCAGTTTGAGCCGTCGGTTGATGCTTGTATGTTGTAGGTGTATGTTCTTGAGTCGCCGTCGTAGAAGTGGGTGGTGATTTGGCTGATGGTGGTTTGTGTTCCTAGGTTGAGTTGTAGCCATTGTGGTAGTTTGCCGGGTAATCATGGCGTTTGTTCCCCAGTAATTCCAGGTTGTGTCATCTCCGTCTATGGCTATGTTTGGTGTGTGGGTGCTGTCGTATGAGGAGGCGGTTACGCTTGACACTTCAACTTGGCTAGATGAAGTCGATTGTGTTTGGGGGTTGTTTGTTGGTGTTGGTGTGGGTGTAGGTGTTTGGGTTTGTGTTTGGGTTTGGGTTTGGGTTGCTGATTGGTAGACTGTTATTTCTACTATGTGGGCTGCTAAGTTTGCTGTGTTGCCGGTTACGGTTATTTTGACGTATTTTGCTGTTGTTGGGTTGAATGTGTCTGTGACTGTGTTGGCTCCGGTTTTGGTTGATACTATTGTGTTCCAGTTTGAGCCGTCGGTTGATGCTTGTATGTTGTAGGTGTATGTTCTTGAGTCGCCGTCGTAGAAGTGGGTGGTGATTTGGCTGATGGTGGTTTGTGTTCCTAGGTTGAGTTGTAGCCATTGTGGTAGTTTGGTAATCATGGCGTTTGTTCCCCAGTAATTCCAGGTTGTGTCATCTCCGTCTATGGCTATGTTTGGTGTGTGGGTGCTGTCGTATGAGGAGGCGGTTACGCTTGACACTTCAACTTGATTCAATGAATTTGCTGCTTGGACTGCGCTTGATGAGACCGCTAATAGTATACTTATGACGAAAAGTGCGCTGATGAATAGAGCTGTTGGTTTTGAGAGTTTTCTAAGGCTAATTGAGTGCTGCTTTTTCTTTAAGTTAGTTGTTTTCACTTTATTTTCTCTCTTCCTGAGTTTTTGAGCTTATTTAGAATTGATCTATTTTATAGTTTTTTGAAAAATCTACTAACGTCGATTGTCAATTTCAATCTAAGTTTGCAAAGTCAAGTTAACACAGTTTGTGAAGTGCAGCTAGATCATGCTTTAAAAGAAAGGTTGCAGATTTTGTATAATTAGAAAAAGCACTACATCTTTAACAACTTTATTTTCAATGCAACACGACATTTGAGTATCGTTAAAAAGTAAGGCGTATATTCCAATAGCGCTGCGTCGCCCATGATTGCTTTTCTTGTCTTTATTTTTTAGTATTTTCGAAATATTATATTCACATAGTACTATTCGAAAGGTCTATGAGTTTCATTCGTAAATTAAGCGTAGAGGATGCCAAGTTTGATAACAAAAATTCTTGTGGGCGTAGATGGTTCAGAAAATTCGGAAAAAGCGTTAAATTACGCGCTTGAAGTCGCCGAAAAGTTTTCAGCATCCGTTTTCGTAATCAATGTTTTTCAGCTGCCTCCAGAGTTTGAATATCAACCGGCAATGGGGCAACAGTTTCCCACGTCCGGGTCCTCTCAAGAGCAAATGGGTAATCAGTCAAACGCGGTCTCTTTTATTAACGATCTTCGAAGAATACATGAGGCGGTTTTGGTCAGATCTATTGAAAAAGCCACTAACCTAAAGCCTAATCTTGAAATTACATCTGAACTCAAGGAAGGAGACGCAGCATCGCAGATAGTTGAAACTGCTACAAACGGTCAATTTGACCTGATAGTTTTAGGTCATCGAGGGAATAGTAAAATCAGTGAATTCTTTTTGGGTAGCACAAGCGAAAAGGTTGCTCATACGGCGAAATGTCCGGTGTTAATTACTAAATGAAACTTTCATTTCTAAGAAGATTCGGATAAAGCCTAAGCTTCAAGTCGCGTACCTGTCAGGATCTTCTTAATTGTTACCTAACAATATTAGTAAAATTGTTGCAAATAAATCTGGAATACTTGCTTTGGGCAAAGAAGAATAAGGTTTAAATAATAAACTCAAAACTTTCAGTTTTAAGGTTGAAATAATACATTTAATAGCAATTAGGGTAATTAGGGTAATTAATAAAATCACAAAACCACAAAGATCGGAGGAGTGTGCATTTTGGATTGTCTAAAATCTTAACGCCCAACGAATCAATAAAAGACGATATAGTCAAAACTTGTGCGAGAGCAAAAACCTGCAACAACAAGCCAACTAATAGGACTTATCCAAAGTGCAACTAACCTGTCCGAAAAAGAAATTATCAATCTGCTTAATCAACTTGAAGCGGAAGACAAAATTCACTTCAACCTAAGACCAGAAGCAACTTCTTTTTCATTTGGATCCTACCTTTTTTCATCCAAGTCATCGTGGTATTGGACTATAATAGTAGTTGCTTTAGTTACAACTTTAACAGTTTTTGTTGTTCCTCAAGATTGGTATCCTTTGGTGTATGTTCGCAATTTTCTTGGGGTGGTGTTTGTGTTGTTTTTGCCTGGGTATGCTTTTGTAAAGGCCTTTTTCCAAAAGAAGGTTCCATTCAAGACGTCTTCAGAAAGTTTCGATAATATCGAACGTGTGGTTTTGAGTATTGGATTGAGTTTAGCCCTCTCGCCCATTGTAAGTTTGGTATTCTATTACACTCCTCTTGGTATGGGTCTTATCCCAATAACTTTGAGTTTGTTGGCTTTGATTTCGTTTTTTGCTACTGTAGCCGTAGCTCGAGAATACCTATCAAAATCGAATAGTATTCAACGAATTTATTGATAACTTCAAGATGCTTTTTTGTGCAAATTTTTATAAGAACACATCCCCCTTTAGTTTCAAAACATAGGAAACAAATCTTATGGTTGCATCCCTAAAACTGATTTTTGTAAAAGTTGTTGGAGAATTTCTTTTCTTATTTGGCTTGTTAGCATGGATCTACGGAGTACTCATCCAGCTAATCCATCCTGAATGGCTACCTCTTAGTCTATCTCATCTTGTAATGTGGATTCGTGTAGACACTTTTACAATATTAAGCTTCATTGTTGCTGCTTTTGGTTTCCTTGTATGGAGGATTGCTGAAGAGCTGTTGAGATTAAATAGAAAATAGTGATGTCTACCAAAGTTAATTGGAAAATTGTGCGTTGCTAAGGGAAAAAACACTAACGAATACATTCTTAGTGGGAATAAACTTTAAAAATAGGTTCGAGTCTTAAGATGCAATAAAGTTAAATAAAGGTATCTCAAAATGAAGAAAAAAATATCCTTACTAGCTATTTCGTTCTTAACTATCATTACATTGGTTATTTCAATGAACGCCCTCAATGTGGCATCAGCGACCGTAATCTTAAGTGATAATTTCCATAGCGGCAATTTGGATGCTTGGAGCCAATTCCAACCACCGACCACGCTTGCTATAAGTAGTGCGGTCACAAACAACGGTGAACCTTACAGTGTGGAGGTTACAATTTCCGCAGGTTCAGATAACAATATAGCTTATCAACCGTTACCCCAAGTTACAAATCCAATACATTTCAGAGAGTACGTTTACATAAGTTCTATAGCAACACCTTCGACTAGTGGCGATTACTATCAAGTTGGCGGCTTTTCTAGCAGTGGCGGCGCAAACAATGGTGATGGAGAATTAATAGTGACTAATGTCGATGGAACACTCTATTGGGGAATGTTCTATCGTGACGCTACTGGTGGCATCAATCCCTTAGGTTTTAGCAGGGTAATAAGCTCTACTAATACTACAGGAAATGCACGACCAGTTACAGTTGGATGGACTTGTTTGGAGTTAGAACAAACTACTGGAACTGCAGGACAGCAAAACGGTATAGAAAAATTATATGTGAATGGACAACTAATTGCAGAGATAACAAATGCGTTAAATGGTGATAGAACTCCGTATAATGCGGTTATCGGTGGAAGCCAAACTGTCACTAGCCTAGTCGGTGGCACATTGAAATATTATCTTGCAGACGTAATTGTCAGCGATAGTTACATAGGATTAAATCAAAACGCCTTAACTTTAATTACTAACGCAGGCACAGTGACTCCATCTAACGGCTCATCTTACGCTCAAGGTCAAGAAGTAACAATTACTGCAACTCCACCAACGACTGTAGCGGGTGAACGGTACATTTTTACTGGTTGGACTGGTTCTGGTATTGGCAGTTATTCAGGACCTAATAATCCTGCTATAGTTACGATGAACAGCCCAATTACTGAAACAGCCACGTGGGAACATCAGTATCAGTTAACTATAGTTTCTCCTCAGGGTACCGTTACTGGCAACAATACTTGGTATGACGTTGGTACTACTGCGACTGCTACGCTCGATAGCGGCACTGTTGCTGGTTCCACTGGAACTCAATATATCTTTGCAGGTTGGACTGGTGGCGCTTCAGGTTCTGCTTTAACCTCTAATCCGATTACTATGAGTGGACCTATGACTGCTACAGCGAGTTGGACAACTCAGTATTTCTTGACTACAACTACAACTCATGGTACTGTTACAGGTTCAGGCTGGTACAATGCTGGCACCTCTGCAACAGCGACATTGAATGCTTTAACTTCACCTGGAACAAGCGGTGTCCAGTACGCTTTTACTAACTGGGCCACTGACGCATCAGGTACTGCTTTAACCTCAAATGCCATAACTATGAACGCCCCCAAGACAGCTTCAACTGTTTGGCAGACACAATACAACTTGACCTTAACGCAAACTGGCGTAGGTTCTGATTTCACAGGCGACTTGATTATCGTGAATGGAAATGCTTACAATGCAAGTGGTTACTCAACTTGGGCAAATGCAAACTCAGGATACACATTTAGCTACGCACCTACAGCGACTGTTAGCGATACTACGACAAGATACCTGATTACCGGAGTAACCGGCAACACCACTGCAACATCCATAACTGTTGCAGCGCCCACAACTGTAACCGCAACCTATTCAACACAATACTACTTGACTGTCACCTCACAATACGATTCCCCTTCACCGACAAGCCAATGGTACGATAACAACACAAGCATAACCGCTTATGTTTCATCTCCTGCCTCTGGATACACTTGTTCAGGTTGGTCAGGTACTGGCAGTGTTCCATCTTCTGGTAGCTCATCAGTCACGACGTTTGCGATCACTGCTCCTTCGACTATTACTTGGAATTGGTATGACGCTTCAGCTACCCCCAAACCGACTCCAACCGCCGCACCAACACCTACCACTCATTCAACAGCAACACCAACTCCTACTCCTACACATACACCAAGTTCAAGCCCTACACCTACTGCAACAGCAAAACCCACCACTGTCTCGCCAACTCCAAAGACAGAAACAGGTCAAGACTTAACCCTTGCCTACGGAATAGGTATTGTAGTAGTGATTGCAATCTTGGCCGCAGTCGGATTCCTGCTCTTTAGGAGAACAAAAGCAAAGAAGCTCTCTTAAAACCCCTTTTTCCCTTTTTATTTTATTTTAGAACACTATTCCAAGCAGAACTATTTTTTTTGCTTTTTAAAATAAAAATAATTATAAAAAATATGTAGAACATAGATAGCAATTTTATGAATATTGCTCTTTTGAAGAAATCAACTTGGCGATTAAATTTCGTGAGTCTTTATAATTTGTCGAAATCTGTATAATAAAGCCATTATTTCTTTCACGAATAAGTTTGAAATAGAACTTTTGTTAAATGTAAATTTTACTCGAGAAAAACGTGTAACATTCCAAGTTTTCATATAAGGCAGATTTGTAAGAAAGTCGATTTTTTCGTTTTCTCTTTTGTTAAATTGTTCTGCTATTATTTCTTGTTGAACAAATAACCCAGGACTAAGGTGCCTATATTTCTCAACGAAAGAAGTCTTGGCAAAAAATGCAGTTCCTCTGTATTCTATAATTAACTGGTATGCAATTGCTTGATTGTTAAGCTCCAGAAACCAGACTTTACACTTAAAATTGGGATTGGTGTTAGCTGCGGAAAGTGATGCATCCCAAATCCACTGCAAATCTTTGTCAATTGTGCTTCCAGTATTTAATCGCCAATTTTCTTTCCAACTCTTTTTCTCAATTATCATCATTTTGTCATATGCCATTTGGGCATTTTGTAAGTTGTCAATAATTATGGTTTTCCAGTCACCTGCTTCGTCTAGATTTCTGGATATGCGTCTAAATTTTTTGTTGAATTGAGCTCTTTGGGTTTTCTCGTACTCAGCAGAAGAATTTTGAACAAGAATTACACAATGGCTAATTGTGTCTATGATTTGTTTTGTAAATAATAGCTTATAATCTTTGTAAATATTTTCTAAAATGGATAAGTTTTGTGATTCAACGGGAAAATCCAGATCTATTAGTTTGCACTGCATTTTTTTAACGATAATGTGCAGAAAAATGCGTAGAACCTCTTCTCGGTACTCATCAGCAACAACAAAGTCTGGAGAAACATAATAGGGCAAAAGAAAGTTTGCACTCCGAGAAACTAAATTTTTTCTTAATAATAATGGTGCTAACCCTACAATTTTTTTGTTAACACTGCTTACTAAAATCACTGGTATAGTGTCTTGGCTATAAACTTGCATGTAGTTCTCGATAAATGGATAAAGATTAAAGGGATTTCTGCCATAGCTACTTAAAAAAATGTCTAAGTCCTTTTTAATTTTGCTCAATTCACTCGCGTTTGTAAGTATTTTTGTTACTATTTTCATTTGGTAGTTGCACCGCTAGCTGATGCTTTTTCAGGATCGTTTATTTTTTGCAAATTTGATTCTCTTCCTGCTCTCTAAACTCTCTTTTAGAAAGCCGTTGACTCAAGTGAGCATAAAGCGGAGTTTTTACGGCTTTATTAATTAAGGGTCCCAGAAGTTGATCATGGCATTTAACAAAAGAATATGTTTTTTCTGGTTTACAACCTCGGTCATACTTTACTTTTTCAGCTTTGCTCCGGTAATATATTTTTTTTATTTTTTCTTCAATAGCCCATTGAATGGGAACATAGTAACATAAGTTGAAATATGTGAAGTCTGTTTTTGATTGAACCTCATATTTGAAACCCGTTAGCCACCCATCGAGAATGTTTCCCTGCCGTAAAAGCAAGGAAAATCCTATAACTTCGTTGTTCTTCTTTGCAATGAATAGTTTTGTCTTGTTTTTTGCTTGTCCGCTTAGCGTGTTAAAGAAAGAATTGTTAAAGATGGGTTTTACATTTTTATCGTATTTTGAAATGAGATTTGACGTTAGCTCAGCTAAGTTTTCTGAGTGATCTTCTAATTCTTGTTCTTCTATTGTGACACCGTTTTCCTTAAATTTTTTTATTTCTCTTCTAATGTTTTCCCTAGTTTTGTTTTTTAGGGATTTTAGGTAATCTTCGAAACTTGACCATTGAATGTCAAGATAGAGTGAAGTAGTCCCTGCCGATTTGAGGTAATTTAAATTTTGAAGATTATCCATCAAAAGTCGATCGAACTCTGAAACGAAAAGAAAAGAGCTGAACAAAATTCTCTCTTTCTTACAAATTGTATCTATCTCTTTGGCTAACAGATTTAAAATGTTTTTTTTCTCTGGATTTTCTTCGATTAGAACTTTGCTGCGACTGCAAAATGGTGAGTAGCAAACTAACACGTTATTTTGGCAATAACCTCTATGATGGCCAATAACCAATAATTTCTGTAATAAAGGCATGATATACCGCACTTGGGGTCCATACTGAAAAAAATAAGATAGCTCTACAAAGCAAGGTGCAACTGCAATCACTTTGTCCTCGTCAAAAACCGCTAAGTAGAAAGGCGATATGTGAAATGATTGTTGGGTTTCAAGGGTTTTGAACCACTCGTAGGTAAAAAAACCATCTTCTGCAAGCGAATTTATTGAATCTCGCCCTATTGCATCTACCGATCGGAAAACTTTGCATTCTAAAGCCATTTAGTAATCAAGCCCCATTGTGTTAACATGTTAGCTCAGTTTCTTTTGCCCGTGGGATCGTATTAAGAATCGATTGGGCAGTGTACTTGCTGCGTAGAGATATGGTAAGGCTGGGTTGTTCGTGGTCCATTTATAGAGCTTGGCTTTAAGGGTTTTTTTCGGAATTCGGTATTCAAGGTTTCTTCGGATCTTCGTTCCCCAAAGTGATTTGTACGTTTCGTTTCCCCGCAGAAAGTCGAATTCCCTCAGTCCTTTTTCTATCCCATATTTTATGATGTATTTGAAGGTCAAATGACCTGGTCGATAATAGGAATATTCTGTATCGAATCCTGAGAGGTAGAAATACAGTTTTTTGTTGTATTCATAACAGTAAATGCATGAGACAGGCTCGTCGTTGAAAGTTAAGAAGAAGAGCGATAACCAACCTTTCTCTGCAAAGGCGTTTGCTACATCCAAATGAAAACTTCTGTTGGCGTTTTGTGCAAATATACCGGCTTCTCCTGTTTGTGTTTGGCGTTTTTGGTGAAGTTTAAAGAAAATGTTCATCGCTTCTTTGATGGTTCCTATTTTGTCGTACTTTATGAATTCAACTTTGTAATCTTTCTTGGCTTTGGTTTCGTATCTTTTTAAGCCGCTTCTCATTCCTTGGCCGAGAGTTTGAAGGAATAATTCATTGTTGTTTGGGAGTGTGACGTATGGGCAGGTGTTGATTACTGAGCGTTTGGTTTCCCCGTCGTTTATGTCGATGTTTTGAAGCAGTTTGGCGGTGTAGGAGTCTTCTGGGATATCTGTTAGGGTGAAAGAATCTGCATCTGTCAAGTCTTCCATGATGCTTTGGATTAAGGGGTTTACGGCTTGGGTTGCTTCTTGGTAGTTTGTTACTAGAAAAGTGTTGTAGTCTGAGTCTGGAGTAGCAGCGAATTCTGCTTTTCTGAGTTTTAAGCCTAACCTCCTGTATGATGAATACATAATGGGAGCAATAAGCGAAGTCGCGCCGTCACGGCCGTTTGCTGTGAAGAGTTTTAATGTTCTTCCTTTTCCGAATTGTTTCCACCATAATGTGAGCCACTCGTACGTTAAGAACGGATTGTTGTCTAAACTGTGCGAGAGAAGCTGATTCCAATCTGTTTCAAAATCGTTAAGTTGACTGATGTGTTGTAATTCCAGGATTGCCATGAATCATAGCATCTCGACATTTAAGACTTATGACTTATACGGCATAAAAGGGGTATTCCAATTTTAAGCAATATATCCAGAAAAAGTCGGGCGGAAAAACAATTGGGATCAATCAAGCTAAATTGGCTTCAATTAAGAGCATCTTAATATCGACTGCGTCTAAGTCAATTGCGGCCATTATTTTTGAAAATAGAATGCTTCTCATGAGATTAGCATAGGGCAAAATCTTGCATCTTCAAAATCCAAATTCCCTCAAGCCATTCTTTTTCAGAATAATATATTAGTTAAAGTATCCATAGAGGTAACTTAATGCTTAAGAACAAAAAAACCAAAGTTAACCAAGACATATTCACCGTGCTCATGATAGGAATAGCCCTCATAACTGGTGTAATCTTGGTAGTGCTCTCCGCACTAAATGACTCAGCATTTCTAGCTGTTCTGGGTGTTTCTATAGCTTTCTGGAGCATGTTGCTTTTATTCTTCACTCCTGCGAAACATGCGTTTCTCGACTTGTTGAAAGCTTCAGCAAGCGCAAACGCTAGCAACATTGAACGTTCCCTTTTGGAGTTCAATTTGACTGAAAAAGGAGTCTATTTACCCCCCCAAAACCTTCATAACTTCGAATCTAGCCTGGTTTTTGTTCCGAAAAAACCTGGGACCGCTTTGCCTACATCCGATGAAACAGTTGATAAGTTGTTTAATGAAAAGAAAACTGGTTTGTTTTTTACTCCTCCAGGATTGGCGCTTTCATTGATGTTTGAAAAGGAACTTGGTTTGTCTTTTAGGAAAATTTCTCTTCCTCAGATGCAGGATGTGATCAAGAAGCTATTCTTGGATTTGAAATTTGCAGAGAATGCTCAAATTCGAATCCAAGACAATATAATAATCCTGGAAATAACGGGCAGCATATTCAACACGCTTTGTCACGAAACCAGAATAAACCAGCCTCTAACGCATGAGCAGGTTGGATGCATTTTAGCGAGTGCTTTCGCGTGTGCTTTTGCTAAAGCTTCAGACAAGCCTATAATAATCCAAAAGGATACGTTGGATCCCGAGACAAAGACGCTCATAATAGAATATCGTATGGAAGAAATGTAGATGTTGCTTCCTCCAATAACTATCCAAGATCTGATTATGCTTTTGGCTGTGAGTGCAGTTCTTTTGCTTGTTACTGCTGAGCTTGTTCCTTATGTTTTTGGGGAAAAGACTTTGGTTTCAGAGATAAAGAAGCTTCGGAATTTGGCGTTGGTGTTGGGTGTTTTGTTTGTGGTTACTGTTGCGGTAGATTTTTTGATGTAGGTTTAAGTGTTTTAGAGTTTTAGACTCAGTTTCCTTAATCGCTTTTTTTGTTTGTCGGCAATCCTGGAAATGTTAAAATGGTGAAGGTTTAGGCGTTTAAAACGGTGTCTTTTAATAGACATTAGCCCAATCTAAGTTAACAAATAAAATCAGAATGAGAAAAAATGAAGAAACTCCAAATCTTAGTAATTGTCCTTTTCATTTCGATATCCATCTATGCGGTAGCAAATATTCCAATGGGTTCTGCTTTGACGCCTCAGATCAACTTAAATCCTAGTCGTGGTTTGGTGGGCGCCGTGGTTACCATTTCTGGAACCCAGTTTGCTTCCGACTCCGCTCTTACGGCAACTTTTGGAGGTTCAACCGTGACTCTGAGTGGTAATCCCACAACTAATCAAATAGGTACTATTCCTGGGGGTGTGACTTTTACTGTTCCTGCTTCTTCACCGGGCTCCCAAACAGTCCAGGTGACTGACGGCAGCGCCAACACCGCTTCAACAACGTTTACTGTAACTATTCCTTTGGCTGCTCCAACTATTTCTGCTTCGCATGGTTTATTGGATCAAGGTCAAACTTCAACTTTAACTTCAACTGTTGTTACGAGTGGTATCAGTCCATATAGTTATCAGTGGCTTTCGGAGGCTCCGGGAGCGGGTTCTTTTTCGTCGATAGGCGGTGCAACTTCGACTAGTTACGACTTTGCTCCAAAGGTTTCAACTGCGGTGGGTGTTTGGAGTTTTGAGCTTCGAGTAACAGATTCAGCTTCAGCTGTGGTGACTTCGAATATTGCATCGGTTACGGTGAGTTCGGCTTTGGCTGCTCCAACTGTGAGTGCGGCTCCTGGTTCGATTAATCAGGGTCAGACGAGCAGTTTGACTTCTTCAACTGTGACAACGGGTACATCGCCTTATACTTATCAGTGGCTGCAGAAGGCTCCTGGTGCGAGTATTTTTTCGTCGATTACTGGGGCTACTTCTTCCAGCTACAACTTTGCGACAACAGGTACCACTACTGTGGGTGCGTGGAGTTTTGAGCTGCAAGTAAGCGATGCAGCTGGATCGTCGGTTACTTCTGCTGCTGCATCTGTCACCGTGAACTCTGCTCCAACTGTTACTTTGTCACCTACTTCTTGGACTATGGATGTGGGTCAAATTAAGCCGTTCACAGCATCTGCATCTGGTGGTTCGGGATCTTACTCATCTTATCAATGGTATGTGGATGGGGTTGCTCAGTCAGGCGCAACTACATCAAGCTTTAGTTTTATTCCTGGATCGGTTGGGTCTTACTCAATTACTGTGACTGTTAGAGACAGTTTAGGCACAACTTCAGCTCTATCGCTTGCTGCTTCTGTTAGTGTGGCTGCTTCTCCGACTGTAAGTGTTGCTCCTGTTGGTCCTTTGCCGATGGATGTTGGTCAGACTAAGACGTTTACCGCGACTGCCGCGGGAGGTTCGGGTGTGATTCATTATCAGTGGTATTTGGGTGCCACAACGGTGGGCACTGATAGTTCGAGTTATACCTATACTGCTTCGGGAACTTCAGCCTCCATCACTTGTAAGGTGACTGATAGTGCCTCTACTCCTGTTACTTCTAACCCTTCTAATGCCGTTGTTGTAACGGTGAGTTCAGCTTTGGTCGCTCCCTCTGTGAGTGCTGCTCCTGGTTCGGTTAGTCAGGGTCAGACGTGCAGTTTGTCTTCGTCCGCGGTGACAACGGGCAGTTCGCCATATGCGTATCAGTGGCTCTCGAAAGCTCCTGGTGCAGGTTCTTTTTCGTCAATTACTGGCGCTACTTCGTCAAGTTACAGCTTTGCGACAGCAGGCTCCACTGCAGTTGGCGCGTGGAGTTTTGAGCTTCAAGTAACCGATGCTGCAGGCGCCCAGATAACTTCTGCTGCCGCCTCCGTTACAGTGAATGCTGCACCCATGGACCACTTTGTGTTTAGTTCTGTAAGTTCTCAAACTGCGGGGACATCGTTTAGCATAACTGTTACCGCAAAAGACGCATTTGGCAACACGGCGGTAGGTTATGTTGGTACGCCATCTTTGAGTTATTCTGCCGGTTCAATTAGTCCAACTGTTATGCCTGCTTTTGTTGCTGGGGTTGGGACGGTTTCGGTTTCGGTTACTGTGGCTGGTTTGGGCGTTTCCATAACTGCAACTGACGGCGCGCATTCTGGAGCAAGTAACTCATTTACGGTTAATGCAGGTGCTGCCACACGCTTGGTGGTTTCAAGTGGGACTTCCCAGGTTGCCGGTACACCTTTTTCTGTAACGGTTACGGCTAAAGATGCGAATGGAAATACAGCCACGGGTTATGCTCGGTACGGTTCATTTCAGCTCTTCGGATTCTGGGACTGGTGTCAGTTTACCAAGCAACTATGCGTTCAAATCGGGAGATCTTGGCACTCACACCTTTACTAGCGCCGTTACTTTGATGAGCGTTGGGACTCAATCCGTTACAGCCACTGACACGGCAACAAGTTCGATTAGTGGTTCTCAAGCTGGCATAGTGTTGAAGGTTTCTTCTGGGATTCACTTTGTGGTTACTGGCTTTCCCGATCCGGCAACAGCTGGTTCTGCTGGCACTGTTACGGTAACTGTCAAAGACCAATTTGGTAACGTTTATTCTGGCTATACGGGTACAGTCAAGATTACTTCCACTGACAGCTCAGCAGTTTTGCCCGCTAATGCTGCTCTTACGAGTGGTGTGGGTTCTTTTGGTGTTACTTTGAAGACTGCTGGTTCTCAGTCAATCGTTGCTACTGACACGGCGAATAGTGCAATCAATGGTTCTCAGACTGGTTTGACTGTGAATCCGGCTGCCTTGGATCATTTTGCATTTTCTTTCGTTGGGGATCAGACTGCTGGTTCTGCTTTTAGCGTTACGGTTATTGCCAAGGATAAGTCTGAGAATAACGTTACTGCCTATGTTGGTACGCCGTCTCTGACGGTTTCCGCTGGGGCCATTAGTCCTAGTGTTATGGGTGCTTTCGTTAATGGTGTAGGGTCAGCTTCAGTTACTGTGGATACGGCGGGTTCAAGCATTACTATTACAGCTACTGATGGTAGTGCTTCTGGGGTCAGTAACTCGTTTGCTGTGACAAATTCTCCTACCACAGCACCTACTCCAGCACCAACGCCAGCTCCCTATTCAACACCAACTCCAACGTCTACTTCTAAATCTACGGCGACGCCAACTCCAACAGCGAAGCCCACACCTACTCCAACTCCATTAGCACCTCTGCCGGTGAAGACCGATAGCGGCTCAACAGTAGAGTTTGCAATCAAAGGAAACATAACCTCCTCACAAATATCCAACGCTAAAATCACGTCAAACCAATCCGCCTCAACAACCACCTTGTCTTTCACCCTAACAGGAGCCAGCGCATCAACAGGCTTTAGCAACATAACTATACCAAAAACTAATGTACCCTACGGATCAACCCCGCTCATATCCATAGATGGCCAGCAGGCTCCAAGTCAGGGCTACACGCAAGACGCCAACAACTTCTATGTTTGGTACACAACGCATTTCAGTACCCATCAAGTGGCAATACAGTTTGAGGGGGCATCTTCCAAGTCGCAATCAACAATTTTGCCGTTGCTTGCTGTTGGTTTAACTGTTCCCGAAATCGTTGTGCTCTATGTAGTAATTGCTGTCCGACGTCTAAAACGAAAACCTGAAAATGCTTAAGAGGTCATGAAAGTTTAGTTCATTTATCTTTGCATGTTTTTGGGGACGAAAATGATATTAATCTTAAGTCACAAGAGTTGAGTGAGTATTAATATGAGCAAAAATAGTGGAAAAGTCCTTGTCACCGGTGGAGCAGGCTTTATCGGCTCGCACCTGGTTCCCAAGCTACTTGAAAAAGGCTACTCTGTAACTGTATTGGACAATTTATCTAATGGAAAATTGGAAAATCTCGACGGCGTGCTTGATCACCCGAAATTCGTGTTTAAGCGCGGCGACATACGCGACACTGCCTTGTCCAATGAGGTTTTTGGCGGGGTTGATTTTGTCGTTCATCTTGCTGCATTAATTGATATTTCGGCTTCTGTGGCTGATCCCGTTCAAAATCATGAAATTAACGTAGATGGAACCTTCAACATGTTGCAGGTAGCTGCCAAGAATAAGGTGAAGCGGTTTGTTTTTGCTTCTTCAACAGCTGTGTATGGCGATGTAAAAACTTTGCCCGTTCAAGAAACTAATGCTCTAAAACCTATTTCTCCTTATGCCGCCTCAAAAGCTGCCGGCGAAGCATACTGTAGTGCTTTCGCGAGTTGTTTTGGGCTTGAAACGGTTGCGTTGAGGTTTTTCAACATTTATGGCCTAAGAAGCGGCAACAGTCCCTACAGTGGCGTTATAACAAAGTTTCTGCAAAAAATCGCGGATGGTGAAGACTTAACTATTGATGGTGATGGCGAGCAGACACGGGACTTCATTCATGTAAACGATATTGTCAGCGCATTGATCTTGGCTTTGGAGCGTGAAGGCTTGAGTGGTGAGGTTTTTAATGTTTGCACGGGTGTGCCGACGAGTGTTAATCAGCTTGCTGCTACTTTGAAAGAGGTGACAGGCAAGAACTTTGGTGTTAAGCATGGGGCTGCAAGATTAGGTGATATAAGACATAGCTACGGTGACTCTGCTAAGGCAAGTGAGTTGTTGGGTTTTAGGGCTGGTCTTGATTTAGCGGCTGGGTTGAAAATTTTGTTGGATGAAATAAAAAACAGCAAATAGAATGGTTTTTTTCAGAGCCAAAAACTAATTTTCAAACCAGTTTCTAACTTCTTTTTTAAGAAAATTTTTTGTGTTAATTTTCTAAGGACATTTCTAGCATGATCCGTTTGAGGATAGTGAGGCCATCTCTTACCTTCAATTTCTTTTCACCTAAGCGTGCTCTGTAGGCGATGGGGATTTCCTTAATCAAAAAGCCCTTTTGCGCAACCAGATGGTTTAGCTCAACTTCAATGTCAAAGCCCTTGGATTTCATATCCCACTCCTTCAAAATCTCTGTGCGAATAACGCGCAGTCCAGTTAGGGGATCTTCAAGTGGCACACCATTTAGAACCTTGTGTGTCCAAGCCAGCAATTTATTGCCAATGTGGAAAACCCTGTGTAGGGCTTTCTTGTCCACTTCTCCTCCGTTGAGCCTGTTGCCGCAGACCATGCCGATAAGTGGGTTTTCATCGAGCATTCTTATCATATCTGGAACATATTCAGCGGGGTAGGTAAAGTCCGCGTCTGTTAATATGATGTAGGCAATGTTTGAATCGGCATTTTCAAATGCTTTAGTTAAGGCGTCGCCTTTGCCTTTTCCATCTTGCACAAAAACATTTGCATCCAAGTTCTTTGCAATCTCGACGGTTCTATCTGTGCTATTGCCATCTACCACTAAGACTGGAATCTCGCCTAGGGTGTCTCTCATTTCAGCTATGGTGAGGCCTATTCCTGGGGCTTCGTTTAGGGCTGCGATTACTAGTTGTGCCGAGTACGGGCGGGTTTGGATCTGTTGGATTAGAACTGTCAAAAGCTTATCATCCTTTTTCTGTTGTTTTCAATTGTTAGTTGTTACATGCTATATAAGAGCTATGTTGAAGAAATGGCAGTATATCGGAAGTCGGAATAGCGTTGGTTTTTGGGCTGCTTTATACAAATCTGTCATGATAAACAACTTTTACTAAAGTAAGCATTGCAGTGCCTATTATAACATTGTTTATGTGCCTACACAGTCACAAACTGCTGATTTGTAGATATATTTCGAACCCCGAAATATCGCTTATAAGAGTTTTTTGAGGTGTTGTTTTAGGCGAAGCTGAATGCAGAAACGTAGCCACGTAACCATCACAATAGACATCTTAGAAGCAACCCTAAAGCCCCAGAAAAAAATGAAAATAATGTACCAAGCAGGCTTGAATTACGTACGTTTCAACCGATACCTCAAAGAGTTCCTAAGCAAGGGTTTCATCGAAGCCCTCAAAGATGAAGAAGGCAACGGCTGCTACCGCATAACTTCCCGTGGTAAAACTCTACTTGTGTTGCTAAGGAAAGTGAATGAACTTGGATATTCGGTTTAGTGAGTTTTTTTCTGGTTTGATTTTTTAGGTGTCGATGTTGTTTGGTTTGGGTTTGTCTTTGATTGATGATGCTGTTGTGTGCAAATTGTTTGCGTAATCATCACCATCATTATCTTCTATGGGTCTGAGTCGTGTTACTTTTGATTGTTGTTGCAACCGGTCTGCAGAATTCAGTTGCAGCAGCATCAACAACAACTTCTCTGGCTCTAATGTTGCTTGAAAAGTTTCAATGTTAATTGTCTATTTCTTGTAGGCTAAGCTGGGATTGTGGTTTTTTTGTGTGTACCTAAGGGCTCTACTTGTTGCCCTTTATGCTTTATAACATTCAACTGCAGAGTTCTTGATTGCTAAGCTTTAATGTTCAAGAATTGTCCACTCCGGTCACGGAGGGATTAGTCAGTGGAAACAAATGTGTGACTGACCCCCAACTTTAGAATTTTTGGAAAGCTTGCGTTTCTTGCATTGTTTAAGCCATGGAGATGTTGTGTTGTCTGTCAACGAAAGAAAAGCAACCCCAAAAAACCGCAACAGTCTAGATATCGTGCGGGAAATTCTATCCGTCGCATCAGCTAAGGTTTGCAAGACTAAAATCATGTATGGGGCCAATTTGAGTTTTCTTCAATTAGAAAAATATTTGAAAGCACTTTTGGGCAACGCTCTTTTGTCGTTCGATGGCGGTTCAGGTTATTTAACTACTGAGTCAGGGAAAGAGTTTCTTAAGCTCTATGCAGAATATCTGGAGCGTTCCACACGTTTAAGGGGGGAAGTTGAGACCCACACAAAAGATCGACAGCACCTTGAAAACTTGTGCGGCTTAGGAAAAGACGCCCAGTAGAGGAATTTTTTGTTGCAGGTTTGTTTTTACAAAAATGAGATTTGTGTTGGTGAAAAAATGAAAAAATCCAAAAGTATGGTTATTGTTCGGTGTGAGTGTGGAGATGAAATCTTGTTGGTGCCCGATTTGAAAGAAATGGGTAAGGCCATAGAGGATCATGTGGAGTTGCATCTTCAAGGTTTGAACGGCCCTGCTTGTACCCCAGCAGAAGCTGAACGTTTAAAAGACGCTTTAATCGCCCAGGTCATGGATATAGCAAGTGAATTTGGCGATGAAGAAAATCGGTAGATAACTCTTTTTTTGTTGTATTGTTTTCTTGATGAAAATGGGGTTCTTAGTGCACTTAAGAATGGTCATGGAAAAGCTAAGAAAAATTGGTCTTTTAGCATTTGTTTTCAGGTAGTTTGTCGATTTCTGATTTAATTTCTTGCCCGAAAATTCACATTATGTCGTGTTGTGTTTTGAGAATCAGAAAGATAATGAGAACAATGCGTTAGCATGAGTTACAGAGTTAAATGCATTAATTGCATGATGGTTGTTGGGGTAAAATATGGTGAAAAGGAAAAAGCGTCAAGTCTGCTTCCGTATTGAAGACTCAATTGTTGTCGAAATGGAGAATATACGGGAAAAGACTGGGGTTCCAGTTAGTACTCAAATCGAACTTCGACTAAAAGGGTTCACTATAAATAGTGTTAGAAAAGGAGGCAGCCCGCAAGGAATTTTGCAGTGGTATGAAAGCTTTCACCAAGACGAAAACTACGCAAAAAACCTTGACCAGACAGTCAGTAGAATGCGTGAGATGAAACTTCACTAATGGTTTGTTTAGATACAACTTTTTTCGTAGATCTATCTCTGTAAAAGAATCAGACATTTACACAATAAATGGTTAGTTGTTGATTAGATCTAATAGGATAAAGTTTAATTGTTTAGGCCTTTATTTGGTGATGAAGCATATGAGAAAGCTACTTAAAGAACTGTGTTGATTAGGGCTTGGCTTTGAAGGTTTAAATTTTATGTTTAATAATTATTGATGTGGTGGTGTTTGATGTGTCTTTGACCAGTGTTGTTGATGAGTTTCCTTTGTTTAGGGAAAGAGAGGCGAAGGAGCGTTTCTTGTTGGTTTTGGGTCTTCTTGCTTCTCGAACTGTTACTTTAGGTAAGGCAGCTGAGGTTTTAGGTATGTCTCGGGCAGAGTTTTCGGCAGTGCTTAGGAGTATTGGTTTTAAATATAGTTATTTGGATGATGAAGAATTGACTATAGAAGCGGTTGCAGGCAAAGATTTGTTGAAAAAGAAGCGGTGTAGTTGAAGGCTGCTATAATTTAAGGGATCTTTTTCTTATTTTTTGAGTTTAGCTTATGGGTGAGGCGTTTTAAGATGAACGGCGATAATAAGGTACCAGAGAGAAAACGAGACCTGCCTAGATCAAATAGGAAACCGACGTTATCTTCCTCAACAGAAACCAAACAGAACCTCGAGTTGAGGCTGAAGAGTTTGGATTATACAGTTAATGTGGCTGAGAAAAACTTGGAAATGCAACTGTATGTTTCGGCTGCTTTCTACATTCATTTGTCGGTTGAAAAAGCTCTTAAAGTAGCCATAGTATCACTAAATGAAGAGTTTCCCCAAAAAACGCATCGGTTGCAGCGACTTTATGCTGAAATTCAAGATAAGGTAGTTTTGACTGAAGAGCAAATAGAGTTTCTTGAAGAATTGACATCCGTCGCTGTCAGTGCTCGATATGAGGACATAGAGTTGACAGATCCTAGCGAAATCTATACTAAGTCGGTAGTTGAGGAATATATGCAGAAAGCATTGCCTATAATAGAGAAGTTAAGGGCTTCTGTTCAAAGTTAGGGGTAGAAAAAAAGTGACTCACGCCTTGATAGTTGAGAGCAAGCAGCCGTTGATGGATAGACTACTTGATTTCAATGAAAAACTTGATGCTGAAATAGGCGTGACTCAGGTTTTGCTATTCGGTTCAACCGCTAAGGGCGAGCGCCACGAGAATAGTGATGTTGATCTTATAGTTGTTTCTGAGGGTTTTGAGGGTATGGCGCAGCCGAAGAGGCTTGGTTTTCTTCAGCATAGATGGCGTTACCGTGAGGATTTGGAAGCCCTTGCTTACACTCCAAGCGAGTTCAAAAGAGTTAAAGATCGGCCTTTGATGCGAAAAATTCTTGCTTATGCGATTGATCTGTGTAAGGCCTCAGTATGACAAGTAGTGTGTTAGAGAGATGTGCTTGATCAAAGTTTTTGTTTAGCTGGGACAATAAAGAATGTGCACATAATTTAGTTTAGAAAGTTTTTTAGGCACCTGGTTTAAAGGGCTTCGTTGAGGATTCGCGCTAGAATGCCCTTCAAGTGAAGTTAAATTAACAATCTTTTGCAGACAAAACCAAGCGTCGCACTCATGAAGCTGAGATTCGTGACGTGAAGTTGTTAATGCCTAGAAGAGCCGGTTTTCAGTAGCTTGGCAAAAAGAACATAATCAACTGTGTTGATTAAGGCTTGTTTGAGATAATTCTATCGCAGAAAGCAAGAAAGCCATAAAAAAGTTCGAGACCACTTTCAAAAAGTCGATATAAAAAACTGTACGAAAACTTTTGCAGCGCTGCGAAGAGACGATTTTAAGTAAAAGATGGTTAACTTCATTTGAAAAGTTGCTTAGAATAACTTATTATCTTGAGTTTCCTTATCGGTATTGGTGAGTTGTATGGCTGAAACAGTTTCCATTCCTCGTCCGCTATTAAAAGAGCTCTATGAACATTTTGACCGAATAGAAGAGATTCTAGCACCTTAGAAGAGCTTTCAGATAAAAAAGGGTTAAAGAGAATTGAAAGAAGTCTTGAAGAATACAAGAATAAAGAATGCGTCACCCTCTCAAGTTCTGAGAAAATAAGAGAAGCCCTCCTGAAGGACTAAGTTTGCAATATAAGACGATTTTCACCAAAAGTTTCAAAAAGGAACGAGATGTTTTCTGAGCTTTATCTTTTAGGTCCCAGTCAAATGGCTGAAAACTACCCCTATAACATAAGGTTGAAGAGAACTATTCTGTTTATGTAACTGCTGCAAACCAGTTGGGCTCTCCAGCTTCTGATATCAAACCAAGGTTCTTTGGTGTCTTGATACATTACGATTTTTTGAATATGGGATTATATGCTTTTTTCGTGGTATTGTTTGCTTGATGAGAATGGGCATGGGTGGAGACAGGAGAAATTGCAAAATTTTTTATTGAACATTACATATAATGTTACTGCATGGTCCAAGAACTCTTTAATAGAGGTTGTACGGACAGTAGCTATAATTCCTTTAAGGAAGGCGAAAATGTCCTAACATTTAATTCGAGTTGTTTTTGTTTCTGTCCACTTCTGTCAGGAAGGGATTCATTAGTGGTGAGCCCAATTTTTGTTTTTGAGTTGGGGGCAGTAGGCTGGTTTTTTGCATTAGGTTTTTTTGCGAGATATTTTGGGAGAGTTAGTGTTTGTTGGCGTTTAATGGCTTAATTGCCTATCCAATATATAATCCAGCCAACAACAAAAACCACCAAGAACAAAGGAGCCAAGCGGAACTAATGCAAGTTTACTGCGTTTTTTTCTACAGGCTGCAGTTATCATTTCGACACCTGTATTATACTCCTGCTTGACTCTTAATATTTAAGGTTTTGTAATTGTCAGCTATACATGTAAAAAGAAACAACTTTGCAAAATTTCCATCAGTTTTTGGGTTGTTGTACAATAGAAGTAACAAGTTAAGATTGAAAATGTTGATATATTATCGTAGCGTCTAAAAGACATTAATAGTCAAAGAGTTAAGGCCTTTAAAAAAAGGTGTTGAAAGAGTGGTTAAAAAAGAAAAGCAAAGTGCCCCTTCGATGCAAGTTTTAATAGCCGCCTTAAACGAGGAAGAAGGCATCGGACATACAATATCCGAACTAAAGAGAACTCTTGGAAACACATCTATCCTAGTAGTTGACGGCAGAAGCAAAGACAGAACAGTCGAAGTAGCAAAGAA
>CAWFFH010000009.1:0-54727 GCA_963815095.1 Candidatus Bathyarchaeota archaeon
GGGGTGGTGTAGCTTGGTAGCATAGAGGCCTGTGGAGCCTTTCGCCCGAGTTCAAATCTCGGCCCCGGCCCCACCAATCAATAATGCTTTTCGATTCCCCCAAAACCGAACTGCTTGTTTTTCTCTGTCATTTTTACGAAGTTATTTAGCCGCTTCTTAAATTCTTCCGGTCGGTTCCTTGCGCCCTCAATGTAGGCTAAGCGGATTCTCTTGTATTCAGGCGAGAACTTTTGAAAGTTATCCCACGCCTCTTCGTTGGCTTTTATGGCTTCTATAACGTCGGGTGCCGCAGTATATTCTTCTTCGAGAAAATTTTTGGCTGCTTCTTTCACGGAGGGGATAACCTTACCCAGTTTGACAAGCGTTCTTAGCCGCTTCTTGTTAGATTCTGAATAAGGAGTTTTTAGGCGCCTAGGAGTAAAGCGTTGGGCATAGCTGTTTTCATCGATTTTCTTAGCTGTGCTATCAATCCAGCCAAAGGAAAGCGCTTCTTCGACTGCGTCGTTGTAGAGTATGCGTGGTTTGCCGCTTACTTTTTTGGAGTAGATTAACCAGATTTCCTTTTCTTTATCGTAGTTTTCTGAAAGCCATTTTCGCCATGCTTTCCTATCTGATACATAAAGCGTTTTGCCAATGTCCAAAAGAATCACTCTGCAACAAAGTAGATAGATGGATCTCTCTAAAATAGGACTTTTCTGTCTGTGGAGGATATGTTGTTTGATTCTGGCTTAAATTGCCTTGCCTGAGAAGTTGTTGGTGCAATTGCACGTTGTGGACGGGTTGCAACTTCGCAGATTATTGATTCTTTGAAACTGAACTGAATGTCCGAGAAGAATTTTTCTGGAGATAAAACCAGATGACAACCATAACAACATTTAACCAACACCTCAAACTATCATAGTTTGCCAAACCAAAATTGAGCACCCATAACGACGGACTCAACAGAGGAACGTAAGAAACACAAATCTTGCACCTATGACGATCGAGTTCTACCCAATTATGGAACAGGTGAGGCAAAGGGCAAAAGTCCCACGCCGAGAGAACTTAGCCAAGCTAAAAGCAACGCTCAGCAATGAGGTTAAGTGTTTGGTTACGTGGGAGACATCTAGCCCGCAAAAACGGGGAGAAAAAAAACGTTGGAATCGGTGACTTTTGAACCCCAAAACGCGTCCGACCTCAAACTGTTTTTTGAAAAAAACAAAGAGAAGTATTATGAAATTTGGGTTGTAATAACTAAAAAGACAAATCCTCATAGATAGCCGCACAAAAACCATAGACGAAAAAAATACAAGATACGCTTCACCAAAAAAGTAAACCGTAAACATTAAAATTAAGAAAGCCAGACTAAATTTTTAAGTTCAACACCTCTATTAAAACTATTAAAACGAAGAAGCTGAGCTCACTTGGACATAGAAAAGAAAATTGAGTTAATCTGCAGACCCCCAACTGAAGAAGTTGTGACTCCTGAAGATTTACGAGCGCTTTTTGAGGCAGAGGAGCATCCCATTGCTTACAACGGTTGGGAACCCTCTGGCTTAGCGCATTTGGGAACGGGAGTTATCTGCGCTTACAAAATGAAAGACTTCGCTGAAGCGGGCATACGCTTCAAAGCATTTTTGGCTACGTGGCATGCATGGTTAAATAACAAACTCGGTGGCGACCGCGAACTCATCCGTAAAGCAGCGGACCTATTTAGGCATTCATGGCTGGCTCTTGGTGTTCCTGGTGACAAAGTTGAATTCATCTACTCTGACGAGCTATACAAGGATATTGATTACTGGGCAAAAACGGTCATAATCGCCAAAAACCTCACTTTAGCCCGAACCACACGAACTCTGGAAATTGCGGGCAGAAAAGAAGGCGAAGCCCACTATGTCTCCGATTACCTCTATACGCCCATGCAGGTAGCAGACATTTTCCAGATGAAAGTCAAGATTTGCCAGTTGGGCATGGACCAGCGGAAAGCAAACATGGTTGGTAGAGAAATCGGCGAAAAAATCGGCTGCTGGAAACCCGTCTGTGTACATCATCATTTACTCCAGGGTTTAGCGAAACCGGGAATTTGGCCGATTCCTGAGGGACAAGAAAGAGAAGCAGTTGCCTCCGCAAAAATGTCCAAAAGCAAACCCGACACATGCATTTTCATCTATGATACTCCCGAAGAAATCAAACAAAAGATGAGCAAAGCATTCTGTCCAGAACGAACCGTAAAATTCAATCCCATCATCGATATCTGTAAATACATTGTTTTCCGCGAAAAACCAGTCTTTACGATTGAGCGTCCAACCAAGTTTGGTGGAAATGTTGATTTCCAAAGTTTCCAAGAGCTTGAAGTCGCCTATTCAGAAGGCAAACTGCATCCGATGGACCTCAAAAACGGAGTTGCAACTGAACTTGGAGAAATTCTTGAGCCCGTCCGCCGGTACTTTGTGAACAACAAAGAAGCCAAAGACTGCTTGGAGACCGTTCGCAAAGCAAAAATTACAAGGTAAAAGCTTGTCAACACACCTTAAAGAAAAACTGGAAAAAATCGACCAAGTCATTGTCAAGTTGGCTGAAGAGTCAGCTAAAGGCAAACTAATCGTTGTTGAGGGCAAAAAAGATGCCCACACGCTCCAAGAGTTAGGCATAACGGGATCAATCGTAACTGTGAAAACTGGCGACAAATCTTTCCTTTTAGCCGCCCAAGAGATTGAAAATCTCAGCGTCGTTGAGGTAATTCTTTTGTTAGATTTTGACCGAAGAGGAAAAGAAGGAATCAAGCGGCTTCAGGAGAGCTTAGAACGGGGAAAAATTAATGTAAATGTGAAGTTTTGGCGTGAATTGGGTGGGCTGGTCGGTCGAGAAATTCAGTGTATAGAGAGTTTAACTTCGTATTTGCGTACGTTGCAGGAAAAAGCCCAGTTGTAAAAGTGTGAGTTTGTTTTAGAATAAACTTATAAACAGCTCCAACTTTAAGCCTCTTGGAGAAAAGAAAATGCAAACTAAAAACAAAATTCTAGCGATAGCAATTTCGTTATTATTAATGATTTCAATTGCAACTTCAATAACTCTTTCACCAACTGCGACTGCGCACACACCTCCATGGCAAATTCCAACATTTGCTTACGTGATTGCTCTACCTAATCCGATAGGAGTCGGACAATCAACAACCATTTACATGTTCCTCGGAAACCCGCCTTATCCATCTGCAGCCATAAACAATGACTACAGATATCATAACTACGAACTCACCATAACCGCACCAGATGGAACTAACACAACAAAAACTTATCCAACCATCCAAGATACAACCAACAGCCAATACTATATCTTCAGCCCCAACCAAATAGGCACCTACACACTCTCTTTCGCATACTTAGGACAAAATGTTAATGACTATCCACATGACCCCTCAACAGCAACAACCTCATACACAAACGATACCTTCCAAGCAAGTTCCTATACATCAACATTGACGGTACAACAAGACCCTGTTTCAAACCTTCCCAACACCCCACTTCCAACTGAATACTGGACACGTCCAATCTACGGCGAAAACACTAACTGGTGGTCCATTTCATCTAACTGGCTTGGCTCAGGCATAACTGGCTATGGTGCGATGCCTGGTCCAAACGAGCAGATGTTCTCAGGCGATTCCGTTGGACCCCAAACAGGTCACATCATGTGGACTAAGCCTATCCAAAGCGGCGGAGTAGCTGGAGGAAACAACTATCAAATCCAGGGAAACGGCATCTTTGAAGGTTCAGCATATAACCAAAGATTCGTAAATCCCATAATACTCAACGGAAAACTCTACTTCACTGAAACCGTATCCTACACTGGCGTCAGCAGTGGACCAACAGATTGCGTTGACTTGCGAACAGGCCAAGTTATTTGGTCTCGCACCGATGTTCCAGCGCTATCATTCGGTCTAGTTTGGGACCACGAAGACCCTAACCAACACGGTGTTTTTCCAGCGATGCTTTTTACAAGCAGTTTTGCACGCGCTTTTGATGCAGACACAGGCAACCAATTGTTTAACGTAACTGGTGTTCCCTCGGGCACTTCAGTCCTTGGTCCAAACGGCGAAGTGTTGAGATATACCTTAACGGACTTGGGCAATTCTACATTACATAACTATGTTGTGGCAGAGTGGAACTCTAGCAAACTCTGGAATTATGTTGTGAACCCATACTCTGGCGCAAGCCTACTTTCACCATCAATCATCAATGCCTCCAACGGAGCTCTTATAACAACTATTCCACCACCATATACAGGAACAACTGGCACACTTCCTAACGGCACAAGCATCTCAGTACCATACAACTCAGCAATAACAATTGATGCAAGCGGCTTCAACTCTACAAGTCCACAGAACCGTTACGACTGGAACTATTCGATAAACTCTTGGCGCAACACCATGACCGCAGCACCCAGCATTCTATCAGTTTTCCCAGGTAACCTGCTACTCTGTAGAAACGGCTCTTATCCAGCATTAGGCGCATATACTCCATATACCTACTTTGCAATCAACCTAAATGCATCCATAGGAACAATCGGCAACGTATTATGGTGGAACACAGTGCAGCCACCATCAGGCAAAAACATCACCACTGTAACATATGCTGGAGCTGACCAAAATGCAGGCGTATTTGCTGAATCGTACAGGCAAACATCTCAGTTCGTTGGATACAGCCTTGCGACAGGTGCCCAAATATGGGGTCCAACTGCAGGTCAATCGCCCATGGACTACTATGGTAGTCAAGGTCCAGGAACATTAGCCAACCAGATTGCTTACGGCAACATCTACAGCGCTGCATACGGCGGAGTACTCTACGCCTATGACATGAAAACTGGAAACATAATTTTCACCTATGGAAACGGCGGAGAAGGCAACAGCACTCACAGTGGCTTTGAAGTACCCGGCAACTACCCAACCTTCTTAAACGCGGTTGGAAACGGAGTAGTTTACTTGCTTACTTCTGAACACACAGTAGAAACCCCAATTTACAAGGGTGCATTAATGCGAGCTGTTAATGCTACAACTGGACAAGAAATCTTTACTCTTTCAAACGACAACAACGAATTCGCAGCATCAAGCTTTGGAATAGCTGATGGCTATGCAACCACATTTAACGCATACGATAACCAAATCTACAGCATAGGCAAAGGCCCAAGCACAATGACAGTTTCAGCACCCGACGTCGCGGTACCATTTAACACACCCATTGTCATCAAAGGATCAGTCACAGATGTTTCTGCAGGCACAAAGCAAAATGAGCAAGCAGCACGCTTCCCCAATGGTGTCCCAGTTTCATCTGATGCCAGCATGCGGGAGTGGATGGGTTACGTTTACCAGCAGCAACCATTGCCAACAAACTTTACAGGCGTCTCAGTGACCTTAAACGTCGTGGATTCTAACGGCAACTACAGAAGCATAGGAACAACAACAACCGATGCAAGCGGCACATTCAAGTTCACATGGAAACCAGATATTCCAGGCGACTACACACTAATGGCATCTTTTGCTGGCACCAACGGATACTGGCCATCAACTGCTGAAAACAGTTTTAACGTAATGCTTCAACCAACAGCAACCGCAACGCCTACATCAACACCAGCATCAAACACTGACATGTATGTTCTCGCTTCAGCAGCGGCCACAATAGTTGCAATAGCAATTGTCGGCGCAGTAATTGTGATGATATTAAGAAAACGACAATAAACCAACCAAGGAAAACTTCCCTTTTCTTTTTTATTTTTGAATTCCAGTTTCTCTAACACTAATTTTAATTTGGGAAATTGTTTTTATAAATCATTAATTCCCTAAAGCGACTGTGATTTAAATGGATATCAAAGGGAAAGTCGCCATCGTAACAGGTGAAGCAATGGGAATAGGATTTGTCACAGCGAAGCTGCTTTCACAAAAAGGCGCCAAACTTGTTTTGGTTGCCCGCTCAAAAGATAAACTGGACAAACTTGCAAAGCAGCTTCCTGACTCCATCGCGATTTTTGCTGATTTTTCCAAAGTTGATGATGTCAAAAAAAATGGTTAACCACGCCTACGAACATTTTGGGCGAATCGACATTCTGGTTAATAATGCTGGTCAAGGGTACGATGCGCCCGTTATGAAGATTGATTCCAAGGTTTTCCGTTACCTTTTCAACTTGGATATTTTGGGGCAACTTGTCGCTATCCAAGAAGTAGCACCTTTCATGCAAAAACAAAGAGCAGGCGCAATTGTTAACATAAGTTCAGGACTTGCATTGATGCATTTAGAGCATATGGGTGCATACGCAACGTTAAAGGCAGCATTCGCGCATCTGAGCTTAACAGCTAGAGAAGAACTTAAAGGCGACAACATATCAGTCAGCGCACTCTACCCATACATAACGTTAACTGACTTTGAAAAAAACACCATAAAAGACTCTTCCGAATCCCATTGGGACGAAGACTCAGAGGGCGGCGAGCAAGCCTGGGCAAAAGCCGACCCACCAGAACACGTTGCAAAACAGGTTGTTGAAGCCATCGAAAAAGGACCTGCTGAAATACTATCGCATGACTGGATGAAAAAAGAATCCGCTTGAACCTATTAGAAATAGAGTGCTTTTAACAGTTCCAGGCCTTTTTCGGTTTGGTTTTAGGTACCTTTAAAGCATGCTTTTTGCTTTTTTATTACTGACTTTTTATGGAGAAGACTAATCAGTCTCAGAAGGTAACTGCGGTCTTTTTAATCGCTATACTTTTAGCACTTGTTTTCATAGTAGTTTATTATAGTGAGAATCCGCCAAAACAGCCACCTAAGATGCTTTATCCTGGAGAAGTTAGAAATTATCAGGGCGAAAACCTCTCGTCAATTGCTGATGTCTACGAAAACGCCATCAAAGGCACCCAATATATCAACGTTTCAAATTACCATTTGCAAATAACAGGTTTAGTCAACGATCCTTTGAATTACACATACGACCAAATAATCAATGATTTTCAGACCTATCAAAAAGTGGTAACTATCTATTGCGTGGAGGGATGGTCAGCTAAGATTCTCTGGGAAGGCGTTTTGGTTAGCGATTTACTTAAGGAAGCAAGCGTCAATTCCAGCGCTGTAGCTGCAATCTTTTATGCTTCAGACGGTTACTCAACTGAGCTTCCACTTAGTTACTTATCAAACAACGACATAATCTTAGCTTCCAAAATGAACGGGCTTGTGATTCCTCCTGAACGCGGTTTTCCTTTTCAACTTATCTCTGAAAGCCAATATGGCTACAAATGGATAAAATGGGTAACAAAAATTGAGTTAACAAATAACCCGAATTATCTTGGTTACTGGGAAAGCCGAGGCTACCCCAACAATGCAACTCTAAGATAATCTACCTAAATACTTCTTCCTAACTTTGCTTATACATAAGTAAACTATAATCAATATGCTATACCCTATTTCTGTGAATCCAGGAAACTTGGGGATTCCTGGGATGCTGGGTAAATCAAGAAGCGTTAAAGAATCCGCAACTGTCACAAACAGTGAAACCGCAATCGTTCCAACCCACCCGGTTTTTTTACCCTGCCAAATTAGAATGGCGAAAACAACGGTCAATGAGCCGAAAATAATTGTGTATACGTCGTAGGCTAATGTTGCTTGGATGAAGTTCAGGTTTTCGAAGGCAAGAAGCAGGAACCCGAAGAAAACGTGAATAGCGCCGATTAAAAGCTGTGCTGCTACAAGAACTGCGAGACCTATGTTTCTGCCCTTGTATGTGATGGTTGGGGGTTGCTTGTTACTCATCAAATTGCCCTCAACATTACTGCAATCATAGAACACAAATATCTTTTCCTGCCAATTAAAATTAAAACGAGCTAGGCGTAATCAAGTCTTTTTGATGTAAGCCATTTCTTTCTCCATAGCCAAATGAACGGCAAAATTATGGACACCAATATGGCACCGCTTATTATGATGATGTTGGTGTTGCCGAACTGTGAAATTCCAAAGAAAGTAGCCACGGTGTTTGGAAAAGAAGTAACAGTAGTAACGATGGTTAAATAGAATATGACAATTGTTAGGCCTTTTATCGAGAGATTGATTTTGTTTGAAATAGCAGACAAATGCACATTTATGGCGTCTGAAAGGATTTCGCGGTAAGTTTCAACAATATCTACTTGCCGCGTCAATTCCTCATGGGTAGTGTCAAATAATGCTTGTGATTCAACATCCATGCAATTGCAGTTGCATTTTTTAAGGTTAAAAACTAAACCTCGCTCATACCACAAGACCTTGTTGAAGCTAATCATGTTCGATTTAAGCTTAAATATTTTCTTTAAAATATCGGGGGAAGTTTTCTCAACTACCTCCTCTTCCATCTTTGCAGTAAGGCTCTCCAGCTTTTCAATCTGCAAATAATGGTTGGCGACGATTTCATCTATTATGAAATAGATAACTTGCGTTGGAGTATCTACCTTTGGTTTGCTCATTCGCTCTTTAGCCGTATTAATTACGGGTTGAAGTTCCTGTTTGGCAACCGTTACAAGAAAATCCTTTGCAAAAGCCATAACAATAGGATAAGCTTTTTTGGTTGACGTAGGATCCTGCATAAAAAGGAAATTGATTATTCCAAAATCTTGTTCTAAACGTAAATCAACAACGCCACTGGTTGGGGGAAGCCTCAAAAAATTTATTGGCAACTGAGTTGCATTTGAGACCTCTTGTAGCTCGTTTTCGGTTGGGTCAACAAGCTCCAGCCAAATATTTGAGAAGCTTAATGTTTTTACTTCTTCAATCTGAACTTTTCTTTCTGTGTTGTCACCCAAGTTGACAGCGCGAATCATAGGTAATCAAGCGTTGCTAAACATATTAGATTTTTGGCTATCCTAAAAGGCGTCTATGTTTTCTTTTTTTCCATTTGCTTAGCTAAAATTTCAATGAACTGCCCCATTCGATCTCTTGTTCTGCCAAAATCAATAATCGAGGTTATGGTGGTCACCGGTGTTTCCGCGCTTATACTCATACGGGTTGTTTTCTCATCCACCGATGTAACCTCAATGGAGAGCGTTGAGCCATATGCCATGAAGCCACCTTTTGTTTTCACTTTGGCTTTGTGGATTGCGTCGTCTTTTTCTTCAAGTTGCCATTCTAAAATCGTGATGACTTCTGGAATGGTTGCCCAAATCTTTTCCAGTGGATAATCTATTTCGAGGTTTTCATCCTCGTTACGTAGATAAGCCATTTTTCTTCAAGAATGGTTTGTTTGGGTTATACTTAACTCTTCATCTAACACTTTCGTGATTAAGCCGATTTAGACGGGACTAGTTTGTGCCTTGAGTAATTGGAAAACTGCCGAGCATTGTTGTGTTCACCATCAGGTATAGCACGAAACCCATTATCAATGAAACCAGCCAAAGTGTTAAGACAACCCGCATGATGCGTTTATTCAGTTTGCCATAGCATCGCAATTTTGAATTTTGCATAAGAAACGTTGGCACAAGCCATGTTCCCAGAACCCATAGGCTCGAAAGAATAGTTAAACCGCCAAACGTAACGTGCAACATACCAACAGTCGATAACCCTCCACCACCTTCACCGACATTATCCCAAGCAGGAGCCATAATAGCAACAAAAGAAACAAGGTTCAAAACAACCGCAGCCAACATTAAATTTGCATGCACCTTAACTTTGCGTTTCCTCTCAACCGCAAAACCAGCAATTAAGAAAATAAAAATTGAAATCTGAAAAAATAGGTCTACTTGAGTTGCAAGAAAAGAGACCATAATTATCAAAAAAGAAAAGATGCAATTTCTAATTAAGCTTTGCTTGGAAAAGATAGTTTATTTGAGTGATTCTTTTAACGCTGAAAAGTAAGTTAAGACCTGTTCAATTTGGGGTTCAGCCATGGAAAGGATTGCTTGAACTGCAGCTTTCTTTGGAGTCGTTGACAATGTCGCTAATGCATAGTCTATACTAGTAAAGAGGGGTTCCCATGGAATGTTCACCCGTTTACCTTTCAGATTGTATAGGGCTAAAACGAAGGCGCTTGCTCGGCTTAAGCTGTCTTTGAACGACTGAATACTTGAAGCGATAACTGTAACATCGTAATCTTTTCCTGCGACAAAACCTCTAATAACCATGTAATTTTGCTCTAAATTCTGAATTTCAGCAAGAAGGTCTTGCTTAATCCTGGTTTCTGCGTCGTTTTGCATATTGCATCAAGTTCCTGTATGTTTCCCAAGTACATAAGACTTGTTTTCACTTCAATGAGAAGTTAAAGTTAAAAAGGGAGTCCATTAAAAAAAATTAACCTGAGTTCCCATCGTTGAAAGGAGAGGTATCTGGGGAGCCGTCAGGCAGGGTTATTGCGTCGTATACAGTTGAAGCGATGAGGGTCGCGCCGTCATTGTTCGGGTGAACCCCATCGAGGTAAGCATCTGTATGATTTATGAATACACCATACATGTCTACTGTTGGTAAATTTAGATTGTTTGCCAAATCGTCAATTTGAGGAATCACTGTGTTTGCAAGAATTGTATTGTTGTAGCTGGAATTATTCGTGACAATTGGTGGTGATTTTAAAATCCAAACTAGTTGCCTACCTTGAAGCTGTTCAAAATCCGAAATTAGTTGATTATAATCTGTTGTAAAATTGGTTTCATTTGGGCTAATTTGTGGGTTAGCATCGTTTGTTCCCAACATTATTATAATAATATCTGGACCAAAATCCTTGGCTTTTTGAAATTCTGATTGGTTCATGTAGGGCAATATGGAATCACATGAAACTGTAGCTCCGCTGACCCCAAAATTACCGACTGTATAGTTAGGACCGAGCATCTGATGTAGTTTAAACGGGTATCCACTTCTCTGGGTGATGCTGTCGCCGACGCATGCAACCCGAATTGGCTGAACGGTTGTGGTCGTGTTTGATGTTACATTGCAGTATGCCGCTATGCTTGCCAAGAAAATCAATACGACAATTCCGAATGCCAGATGCTTGATTTCCGTATTCATAGCGTTAGCCTTGACCATCCAGAGTTTGAGTACCTAAACAAGTGAACTGTTGGTTGCTAGTTAACAGTTTGAAATGCTAAGGTTCTCCCAAAAGATGGCTTCTTAGAATATATGATTTTAGGTAGAAACTGTTTGTTCTTCTTCATACAACGAGAAATTCAGTGCTGGCTGTTGTCGAAATGAACTTCCCGCTTCTTTGTTGTGAGATTTTCTTTTAACATCAACGACCTACTTATGATGTTTCCTAAACCGCCAACTGCGAACATATTGCGAACGTAATCATCTAAAAATAGTTGAACTTCATGTAGCACTTCAGGCAGATTTGTACCTTAAAAGAGCTGCAAAGCCGCCCAAAGCCGAAAGATTTGCTTTTTCTTCTGACGTTGTAGAAATTACCTCGACAGTTGCATCAGTTTGCGAAGCCATATCTTCTAAAACATCAACTATATCTCGCTCCCGAACCTCAAAAGCGACAGAACCGCATTTCTCACATGGGCTTGCTATCATTTCTTGTGCAATCTGCGTCTTCTTATTCACTATCTTCGTTCTTGAATGCCCACATCTTTTGCAAACCACAATATCTTCGATTATATCAGTGGAATCGGTTACTAATGCAACTTGCACTTCACCCTTCTTAAGCGCGGCTAATACTGAATCTAAACCGTAAGTAGCCAAACCATCCTGTTTACTCAACGAAGTCATAAAGCGTTGCACGATTCTTTTCTCTTCGGGTCCACACATGTTGCTGAGTATTTCCGATGATTTATCAAGTACCTCTTTTAGAGCTTCTTTACTTGCGGATTGGGTGTCAACACTGTTGAGGAGCATGTTGGTTAGTTCATAGTGAAGAAAATCACCCTTTAGGAAATCATTTTTTGTTTGGCCAGGTCCCCCCGCAATGAGCACGTTAACTTTGTTTTCGAGAAATTCTTTAGTTGCATGTTCGGCTATCCTGTGGAAAAAACCTACTACTGCCATGTCGCGTTCTCTTTCATAGCGTCTTTGGCTTGAACCGCCTTTTCCTGATTTTCCCGAAACGCCTGACGAAATATTCTCTATTTTTTCGATGTGTTCACCGTTGAGTACCCCAAAGCTAGCCTGCTTAGAATCCAAAACGAGAATCCCAACAATTTTTTGGTCTCTGAGCATTTCCCTTAGCGGCTCTAAGTGAAAATGGTCATCAACCGCATAGAAATAGTTGGTTACTGGCTCAGGTGGAATCAGCTCTTCAACGCTTAAAACTTCTTTGCCGGCTTCGTCAGTGAGGAATGTTCCAGCAAATACTGCTAACCCATTCTGTGGAATTTCCTTCTGCTGCTTCAAATGCTGTATAACAGCCTTAAGAGCGTTTTCAAAACGTTCCTTAAATCGCTCAGATTCTCTGAAAGATGTATCTGATTCCTTCTTGAGGGTCGCAACTACTCGATCAATCGAAGTCGTAGAAGGTATGTATAGAGATATGAATTCCTTACTCATTCCCTCTTTATTAGATAACCAAGCTATGCGCTTTCGGAGTTTGTGCTGTTTCACCGAATTAGTGGTTGCCATTTGACAGGCAGAGAAATGGGTGGCTTTTTCAGTAACCAAATTTGGCACCTATGATAGCTACAATTCATTATGATTTATTGATTTCTTAAAATTAATCCAGTTAGTTTATATTGAATAATGATGAATGAAAAACCTGAACTTCAAATGTCAAAGAAGAATCAACTGGAAAAAACATGCCCTGAATGCGAAGAAGAAATGAATTCTGTCTATGACAAAAACAAAGGTCTTATTTGCTGGGAATGCACGGAGTGCGGCACACGTGTTTCAGTGGAAAAAGATACAAAAAAAGAAAAACCTTAACCAGCATATTTGAAAAAATTAGTCCTTGTTTTGTTTTTTATCGGCCTTAAACTCGATTTTGCCACATGTGGGACAAAGGTAAACTATTACTGGCAGTACTTCTTCCCTCAGGTTACCTGAACCACCAGATCCTTCCCAGCCGTCAATCTTAAACTTGGTTCTTGTTTGGGACATCTCGATGCTGCACAAAGAACACAAAGTCACTTCCGCCTCTTTTGTTTCTTCCACTTTGGGTTTTTCTTCATTGACAAGAGCGTTATCAACTTGACTTTTTTCCGTGTCAACTCGTTGGGGCACACTTTCGGTACCACTCAAAAATCGGCAGGGAGTAGCGCAGTCTAGTACAAACATACAAAGGTAGCAACACGTCATCTTCTCGTCATTTTTGCATCGAACTTCCCTAGCCGATTTTGCTTTCTCACTTTCAGAAACAGCTAAACATAATTTCTCACTTGTTAAATATTCACAGCTACTGGCTAAATCTGACAAGTTGCTTTCTTCCTGTTGCACAATCTAATTTGCTGATTTGCCTATTTGTTTTTTGGTTAGAATTTTTGGAAATGTTTAAGTCAGTACTCTAAATTCTCAACTTTCAGAAATTCTCGATAGATTAACAGAAGAACAAAAGCCGTAGCAAATTGGATTATTTGTCTATAAACTGAAAGAAGAAGAAAGTTGAAAATTTGCGCTTCTTCTTCTAAAGTTGAGAGGTTACTTCATTTGGTCGGTACCAAAGGATAAAATTGAAAACATAAGAATAAGGAATATGATGTCCGAAATTTCGACCGATAACCCTATTGAATGGCTTGCAATGTTTTTGACAATCCTCGATGCGTTTGGTGTTGTTTGCCTTATTGTGTACTTGCTTAACAGGCGTAAAGATAAGCATAAACATGCGGACATTTGGAGATTATGCCGTTCCTTCTATTCGCGTTTTCAGAACTGCTTAACAACTCTATTTATTTACTTATATGTGCGGATATCAATTGGTTTATCTCACTTTCAAGCGGCACAAATGGCATTTTTTGCACTACATGGTATTTCTTAATCAAAATAACTTCTAAGCAATGCATAAGTTGAAAATCATGATATGCTTGAACCATAATGTTTCTTTTGCCATTCTTCGACTTACTTTCGTTAAGAAACTTTACAACCTTACCATTATCAAAAAGGTCAACGTGGCTACTTAGCTGATTGATAGCCTTGCGCCTTCGGTTGATGGTTTCTAAAGTCAAAGAGGTTTTTTTTAAAAGAAACTCACGGAATACAATGTGTTCTTGAGTGGTGCAGAGGGTTAGATCTAAACCCACGTTTAAATTTCACGCGCACCGACCTAAATCACTTTAAGTTTTATATCCGTTCACCAACTTTTAAAGGTAAACCCGCCAGGGCTTAAACCCGAACGGTTCAAGTCCCGAGCATGGGCAACGCTTTCAGAAACAGTCGTTTTTTTCCCTTATGGCGAGTCCGCTGGGTCTCAAACCCAAATCAGACTGTGTGAAAAGTCTCTTTTTATGCTCGCTACTTACCGTTAAGCTTAAAGCTAGCTTTAGAACAACTGAAAAGCCATGAGCGAACATGTAAACGGACCACACAGAGACCAAACAGTGCTGTTCCCAGACACCATCGACAAGTATGTCGACAAAGAAAATCCAGTAAGGTTCATCGATGCCTTCGTAGACAGCCTCAACATGGAAAAGCTCGGCTTCAAACACTCAATCCTAGCAATCACAGGAAGACCATCTTACAATCCCTCAGACATATTGAAGCTCTACATTTATGGTTACCTTAACCAGGTGAGATCTAGCCGAAAACTTGAGAAAGAGTGCCATCGTAACGTTGAAGTCATGTGGCTCATGAAGAAACTTGCTCCAGACTTCAAAACCATCGCTGACTTCAGAAAAGACAACGTAGACTGCATCAAAGGAGTATTCAAAGAATTTGTTTACCTATGCAGAAGCCTAGATCTTTATGGAGCTCAACTAGTTGCGATTGATGGAACCAAATTCAAAGCGGTCAATTCCAAGAGCAACAACCTCAACGAGAAAACAGTCGCTCAAAGACTCAAGCAGACAGAGGAAAAGATAGCACAATATCTCAATGAATTGGACCACAATGATGCGGACGATTCAGCTGAAGATGAAACAGTCAAGACTGATGAGCTCGAGGAAAAAATAAGCCAGTTGGAAGACAAGAAGCAGCAGTACGAGCATATTCAGGAGCAGATGAAGACCACAGGCCAAAGGGAGGTTTCTCTTGTAGATCCGGATAGCCGCTTGATGCGAGTGGATAGTCAACGGCTTGAAGTTAGCTATAACATTCAAGCGTCAGTTGATGCAAAACAGCACTTAATCGTTGATTATGACGTGATAAATAACTCAACTGACCATCATCAACTCACAAAGGATGCTTTAGTGGCAAAGGACACTTTGGGTGTGGATACGCTTGATGTTTTGAGCGATAAGGGCTTCTACGTTGAGAAAGACATCGCTGACTGTGAAGATAATGGCGTAACAGTGTTTATGCCCATTCCTAATGTTTTTAGCCCATACAAAAGCATTGGAGTTCCCGAGCCTGAGTTCTATTCGGACCGATTCGTTTACAATGATTCTAAAGACGTGTATGTTTGTCCCGTAGGCAAAGAATTGACGTTTTGTAAGTGCGTGTACAGAAATGACCCTCTGCGAGGCAGGGTTTACAGGACGGTTGGTTGTGCTGTCTGCACTTTCAGGAGCAAGTGCACGAGGAACAAACGTGGAAGGACAATGGTTAGGTCCAAGTATGATGGCGCTGTTGAACGTCTCAGATTAAGGTTGCAGAGTTGTGAAGGTAGACAGAAGCTTGGTTTGAGGAGGCAGATAGTTGAGCATCCGTTTGGAACCATGAAGCGGGCGTTCAATCAGGGTTACTTGCTTTTGAAGGGTCTGCGGAAGGTTAAGGGAGAGGTTGGATTTACGATGCTTGCTTACAACATGAGACGAGTCATCAACATTTTCGGGGTTGGAACGATAATAAATTTGATGAAGAAGTAGAAAAGAGAAAATAAGTAAAAAAGACTTGCAGGCAATAGCTCTAATTCTAAATGCCCTTAGGATTTAACTCTGAGTTTTAATACAGTCTGAAATGGGTTCAGAGCCTAATGTTAAGAATCACAAAATATTGCGGTTTAGTTTGGCTTCTCGGCCTGAAGAGCTCTTTCAGTTTTGAAAAGTCACTGATTGAACGGATAGCTTGTAAAGACGAGGTTGACCAGGAAATCCTGCGACTGCTCTTTGAGGCAGGGTATCTGGGGTTTGTTGCCAAAGGATTTGGCTGTTAAGATTGAGCGATTTAATGTACTGCGGCATCAGGTTAGTCGCAGAATCCTACGGATGAACAAGCAAATAGAAAAAGAGTTTGGAGAGCGTGTTCGGAGCAAAGAGGATGGCATTGGGCACTTACAGGGTTTGCAGTAGAAGTCTGGAACGAAGGTGAAAAGGAAAACTGAGAGTTTTAGCCGAATGCCAAGATATAAAAATTGTAGACAAAATCTTTCTTGAAAAACTTGCTGACATCAATAGCACTATTCTATTTTCAGTTTCAATTTGAAGAACCAAACTACAAGATATTAATGAGAAACGATTTTTAGGAAAGTCTTATCCGTTATTCTTCTTAAATTCATTCGTGATTGATACTTTGCCAATCGAGATTACTTTAGAACTGAAGTCAGATAAAGAAATAATTCTGCCACACTTTACAGGTCATATAGCGCATGGTTTGTTTTTAAATATCGTTAGCGGTGTTGACCCTGCGGCTGCAAAAATCCTGCATGAGTTAAATGTTACAAAACCGTACAGTGTTACACCTTTTCATTTTAATAACAGTTGTCAATTGGAGAAAGGTTCCTTGGTAAATCCTGCTTTTCCCGGTCATGTATGCTTTAGGTTTTTGAAAGATGAAGACTCTGGGCTGTTTTTTGATTTCTTTCGCAAGGGAAATGAGTTGTTAATTTTTGATTCGATATTCAGAATTACTTCTTTGAAGGTAGTTTCAAAAAGTTATAACGAATTGGAGAGAGAATCGGAGCCAGTTAGCACAATTAAACTTACTTTCAGATCACCAACCTATCTTGCAAATTTGGGGAGTGATTCCCACTGGATGTTTCCTGATCCATCAAGGGTTTTCACAGGATTAATGCGTCGCTGGAATTTGTTTACTGATGGAAAACGATTTTCTAAGGACGATTATTTTGAGTACAAAAACTGGTTGAGCAAACATTCCTATGTTGGCCAATATGATTTAAGGACTATATTTGTAGCTACAAAGACAAAGAAAACAATAGGATTTGTTGGCTGGATAAAATACGAGTTCAAAGATAATGAATACCGCTGGAAAAATACAACGAGCATGTTGGCAAAATATGCTGAGTTTGCAAACGTCGGAGGAAATAGAACAAGCGGTTTTGGCGTTACGAATTACGCAAATCACTAAAATGAAAAAAAATTAAAGGGAAACGAGAGCACCTAAAAATTAAAACTAACAATTCAGGTGAAAATGAATGGACGATCTGATTCCCGAATTACACGACATAGGGAAATTAGTCGATATGCTTTTACTCAAAACGTTAATTGCAAAAAAACGGGATATCCTTCCGAAAGATTTTTTTTTAAACACGATTGGCGTCTAATTATTGATGGAAAAGAACAAAATTACGACTTTAAGACAGTATTTGGAATTAGCGAACCAAATAATTCTACATGGAAATGCATCAAATCACATCACAAAGAAACATGGACTCCTGAAGTTGGTATTCTTCGTATTGCAGATAGGCTGGCATCCGCTTTCTCACGTTCATTGACCCCAGACGAGATAAGAAGACAAAAGGTAATGCCTGTGAAGAAAGGAGTTCACAAGCTTTGGAATCCAGATTATGAAAAAAGCGGTTTAAATTTATTATCATCGCCTGAAGAAATTCAAGGTTTAATTAAATTTGTGAATCTTGGGGACTTTGAATCCTTTGTAAAGGTTCATGATCCTTTATTGAATATGCGCCCTGAAGATTTTTCTCCACCTAATAATATAGTCAGCTTAAAGACTCATCTTATTCTCGTAGGAAAATTTTATAGAATATTTGAAAACAATCTTAAAATCGAGGATAATTTCCCTTCATTTGAAGGAAAAAAAGCAAACAGCCTTAAAGATGCAGAAAATAAGTGGAAATTAAAAATTGTAAGATGCAAAGTTGGCTTTCCTCAGAAACCAGTCAGAGTCAAAGATCTAAAAATACTTTTGATTTTAAAAGAAAAAATGGACGCTATTAAAAAAAGGGATCAAGCATTCCCATTTTCATCTGATGAATTCTTGTTGGTACTCCCTTCAAAGGATAGGACAGAAGATATTTTGAAGATTTTTACTGAAGCAGGTTTCTTCGTTGAAATCACATCAGTTGAGGCTTCAATAGGAACCTTAAGTCCAAACCCGCAGAAAATAATTGCCAAATATTTGGAAGAATTGAAAACAGATACCGAAATTGTTGAATATAAAAAAGAAATACCTGAACACAATCGAAAAAAGCTGATTTTTGAGCTGCAGCAAGAAACTTTCCAGAAATTTGACGAAACGAGACTATATTGGGATTTAAGCTCGCAGATCACGCCAGAAATTTGTGAAGTTTGTCAAATGGCGCACGCTGACGTTTTGTGGAGTAATGAAAACGAACAAATTACAGAAAATATCTGCGCTCGATGTTCTCAAATAAGAACTTCGAAAGAAGTGCTGAAGAAACTGGCGTCATGGAGTGACGAACCCGAAATTCAGGTTTACTGGTTGAAAATTAGACTGGTGTTTGATGAATTATTGAAGATTCTCGAAGAACTGTACTCGGGGTATCTTAATAGTATCGGTCTTTCGAATTTAAGTCCTAATCTCACCTTTTCAGTTTTTGAAGAATTCCATCAAGATTTCAATAATTTCTTGGTAGATTTTAATGAAAAATTGAAACTTCAGTTTTCCGAACTTAATGTGGAACGCCCAATAGACGATTTATTCATAATTAAGAGAGAGAAATCTTCCGTAATACTTAGCATTCTCGCATCATTCAATGATTGCTTTAACCGCCATTTTCCAGAATTTAAGCGGATTAGAAAATCCCCAATAAGACTCGCCATCACTATTTCGGGAGTGAAATTTCCATTTTTGGAGCATTGGAGACTTCTAAACAATTCTGAAAAAGAAATATCGGTTATTTTTGTCACGGGTGGACAGCTATCAATGAACGTTGACAAGCTAGATGAACTTTTAAACAAAACAATCAAAATAATATTACCCAACAGAACACTTCTACATCGGCTATCCGACATGGCAAACGTTTCAGAAGCACTAGGCAAGAATCGAATTGTTTGAACACGAAGAGAAACTTCGCCTTCCGGCAGATATAGATTTTGAAAGCATCAAAGCTCTAGTAAAGATTTTGGATGATTAACAATGTTTCTTGAATATAAAATAGAATCCAAAGCACTAATTATGGGGGAACGAATTAAAGAGGGCACATTCAGGCCATCTTGCTCAACTATTCCATACAGCCAAATCAGCGGTGCCTTGAAAAGTTTACTGGGTTATCCTGATATACACGCCACTGGAGTAATTGACAATTTTAAAATCGATTACTTTACCTATATGCCACTTGAAAAGATTACAAAAATAAACAAAAAATCATTAACCGCCGAAGTTCTCACCCAAGTTATAGGACGAGTATACATAATCAAAAATGAGTATGTAAGTACTAATTTACCGAGGAAATTTGAACTTTCTTTGGGAGGGTTACGTACGAAGGGTTTTGGTGCTTGTGAACTGGAATTAATAAAAGAAGTTAGCAATCCCAAAATTAGCAGAGGAATATTAGCCACTAGACTTCCGTGTTCTTGCCTTGATTTGTTTATGATAAAACCTGATTCCATTATAAAACCCTTTTTTGGATATGTCTTTAAACCAATTACCGATGCATCTGGAATTTATGTTAAGTCAATTTTCGAAGGCTCCGAAGTAATATGTCCTCAGTTTTTGTTAAAAGAAACTATTCTCAGTAAAGCACTACCCTCAATGGATAACATAGAAAAAATATTGAAAGAGATTCAATTCAACAAGAAAGTTAATGAGACTAGATTTACGAATAGATTCTTGAGTGCAGTTAGTTCTATTTATGAGAAGAAAGGTTATGGGGCAGTTTGGGTTTTTTTGCAGAACAAAGCGAGGCTTCATGAAAAGAGTAGTGAAGCTGAGGCACTATTAGTTATAGTTGATATGGTAAAAAGGGCTGAGTTACCTTCAGGTATAGGAGGTTATATAATAAAAAAGATTCCACTAATATTGAAACTGGGAGAAGCGGCAAAAGATGCTGAGAACTAAGAAAATTAAGGTAGTTCTTGAAACTCAAGGACCTTTCAGAATTGGAGGTAGAAAAGATCCGTTTTCTGGACCGGAACTGCCAGTTATTAAACTTGGAAATCAGGTCGTTATTCCAGGCACATCTCTCAAAGGCGCGCTGAGAGAACAAATAGAAAGGTATCTAATTACCGAATTTGCCAATAATCCAGATATGAAACCCTGTGTTCCTACTAGTGGAACAAGTTTGTCTTTAGACGAACGCTATTTAATAAATAGAGGGACTTATAGAGGACCAACTTGTCACTATCCATGTTCCCATGAAGACAGTATATCACCTCATGGAATTTGTCCAGTTTGTTACTTGTTGGGCGCTCAGGGACTTGTAGGTTTTGTTACTATACCTTTTCTTTATACTAATACTGTTTATGGTGAATTGCCTGCAAATCGAATCGATAGGGCAGCTAAAGTGGTGGCTGCAGGTAATCAGCGCTTCTATCAATTAATTCCAAACGGCACGAAGTTTGAAGGAATTCTGAAAATTTTGATAGAGGATCCCCTTAGGGATTGGAAGTTTGGAAAAAAAAGGCCTCTTCAAGAAAATACTTTAGGAGATTTATGGTTGTGCAAAAATGATCTTGGTATTGAAGAAATCATAGGAAATTTCATTTTGGACCGGCTAAAAAGTATAACAGTATTGGGTGGACTAAAGTCCAGTGGTGCAGGGGAGGTTACTATAGACTGTAAAGAAATATAGTTGCCAAGAAATATATTTAATATGAAGTATGCGATAATTGATTTTAATCCCATTATCGGGAATTGCAAGTAGTTAGTTGACGACCATCAGGGTCAGTTTAATAAATATTAGTTAATCCCATTATCGGGAATAGGAAAAAAATTTTGTTTGTTTGCCATTTATCTTTTTTCGATTTTTGTTTTATCCGCTCTTACTGCATACTCGCTCTTTGATCAGTTTTTTCAACTAATAATTTTTCAAAATGCAATTCTATTTATTTCCTTTATGGTCTTTTTGGTCGCGTGGCTTAGGTCGATGAGAATGTTTATCTTATTTAATTTGAATTCCATCAGGAAAAACAACATTTTCAAACCGCAATTCGCCTCTCTCCTTCGATAATTAGTAAATTGATATGCAGATAAATTTTCTCAATAACCCCTTGTCTTAATATGCGGACAATAAAGACAATTCACCTGAGTAAATAGAGAAAAGAGGGTATACCCATAGGTAACTCCCGGAGTAATCCCCCCAATGCCTCCTTATAGGCACCGTTACCTATATAGGCATGGTTCCCTATGTTTTGATGGCGAAAATATGCAAGAACCCCCATTCATAGTCGGTAGGCCAGTCACAGGGGAGTACTTTGTAGACAGAGAAGACGAACTACATAGGCTTCAGACACTTGTTGAAGGAGTCCAAAAAGGGGCATCCAGCAACATAGCTTTAATTGGTTTAAGAAGAACAGGGAAAACATCCATTTTAGAAAACCTTGGCGTTCTGCTGAAACCGAATACAAAACTTATTCCAGTAACTGTAAATTGCTATGGAATAGCCGCGAAGAGTCGCCTTGCCAAAGTACTAGTCGACACAACAATCGAAAGCTACGTTTTTAAAACAGGTGATAACGCCTTTCTAACACGAATAAAAAAGGCAATTGGTGAATTTAAGAAATCGGCACTTGCCCAGATAAGTGAAGTGAAATTTGCCGAGTTTTCTTTAAAGCTTCAAGACAGGAACACAGAGGAAGACATCCTCCTTGAGGACGCTCTGCAGTACATAGAAGCTCTGGCTTTAGAAAAGGAAGTATTCTTTGTAGTAATGCTCGACGAATTTCAAGATGTTACCAGATGGGGAGAAGACACTCTCAAGAGGATTCGTACAGTCGTGCAATCACAGAAGAGAGTATGCTATGTCTTGTCGGGTTCTGCAACAAGTATAATGCGCGATCTAGTTTACAAAAAACGATCTCCATTTTACAGGCAACTAGTCGAAATCCCAATTAAGAAACTTGATAAAGTGATTGCTATTGCTTTTCTTAAAAGAAGGTTCGCATGCGTGAAAATGGAAGCAACCGATGCCATTGTAGGGAAGATAGCTACTCTTTCTGATGGTTACCCTGATTACATGCAGCGCCTTGGACTCGAACTTTACCTCTTGATAGGACCTGGGCACTCGATAGTCGAGGAAAAAGTCGATAAGGCCTATGAAGATATGGTCGTTAGTCTAGACGGAGAGTTCGATGATTACTTCAGTAATTTTTCGCCTTTAGAACGGGAAATCCTTGTTGCTCTCGCAATTGGGAATATCCAGCCAAGTGAAGTAGCGCGGGCTGTGAGAAAACCAATCGAAAACATATCAAAGACTATTACAAAGCTTATGAACTACAGTGTAATCGAGAAACCAATGAAGGGGCAGTACAGGATAACTGATCCAGTATTCGCAGACTGGCTTAACCGCCGTTTTAAGACCTTTACACTGAAAGTCGAAGCAGTTGATGAAAAAGGCAATCAATTGAACGTTCCCTTCAAGATAGAGCAAATTGATCCTTGAACAGATTGATTGCTGTCTAAAGTCATCGGAATCGAAACGAGACGGCTATCACATAGATATAGGCGTTTTTCCCTATATAGGATATCACGCCTATGTTTCAAGCAGCAAACCCACTGCGTTGGCGCGCCTAATTTTACTTAAGTCTTGGATATCTACTGCGCCAGATATTTGGGCAAGCGATAGCTCCAGTCTATTCCTGTTTTCGCCCCCTTCACCCAAAAGTCGGGGTGCGGTTCGTCTGTCTGAAGTACAAACTTGGCGGAAGAAACCTTGAAACTCCCGTAAATAGACCAATGAGATGAGAAATTTATGATTGGATTCAAGCCTGAAGCGGTTTGAGTCTCTATGGACTTGAACCCTGCAGAATTCGAAGCGCATTATGGACGTGAAGGTTTGAACCCTACCAAAGTGAATACATCTTATCCTTTCTTTGCAAAAAGCCAGAAAATAGTAAGAAACACGCAGAAAATAAGCAAAAATGTGCAGGGGGTTAGCTTGGCACCGTCGTTTAAACCGTTGTTACAACATATTGTTCAGAATAAAAAGTTTTTACTATTATCAGAGATGGTTGGCTTTAATAGTAAAAAATATTTAAGCATCTAAAAGAATATTAAATTTGCTGGAATGGTGTTTGCCTCTCATAAGAGTCCGCCTGCTTGCATAAAAAGAAAGTTTTAATTAAAGAGTTTTGTGAAACGATACTCTTATTGTAGTATCTCGTCCAGTCTACTCTTTTGTATAACGAAAACATTTCCGAAAAGGTCTTTCTCTGCTTTTTCCTTTCTCTTTGCAAATGCAAGATAAGAGAGCAGTCGTTCCGCAAAATCTATTTTATCATCGAATATTACAACCACCCCGATCTTTGAAAGAATTGAACAGTTTGTAATGGAACCTAGAACATGTTTGACGTCCTTTGCGGTTGAATTTTCAACCTCAAAAGACATTAGACACCTTGGATTTCGGTTTAAATCCAGTACTCGGTTGTACCCATCCCCTAAACTACCATTCTGCAGTTCCTCAACAAAGCGTGCGAGTTCCCTAATGTTCAGTAGATCTGAAAATAATTCTGCAATGTTGCCTCGACTAAACGAATAAGGTCCGATAGCAACATCACACGCAGGAGAATACAATGGCTCCATTCTCATTTGCTTCTCATCGCGGATTAATGGATTATTACAATCCATTGATAGAATGTCTTCCGGAATGCTTCTGCTCAGTGGGTCAAAAAACCGTTCATGAAGCCTTTCTCTAAGTTGCCCTAAATACACGCGAGTTGGATTTGGAGTTGACATTTTTTCACAACTTACTTTTCTACAAAACTTGTACTTGACACTTTCCCCTTTGCTACCGCTGTGTTCCTGCTGGGGTGATGACACGGGGGGATACCAAGAAGCCCAGATGCTCAGGCACTTGCATAAATGGCAAAATGTAACATCCAATAGGGGACATAACTATCTCTTACTTGAACATAAACCCCAACTTTTCTTTCCTTGTAAAAACTTATATGTCAAATAAACCCCTTTGAATTAACAATCGCCAAATCGCTAAGGCGTATAATCTTTCAAAGAGGACCGCAAATAGGAGTAACTGACGGTTGTCTGGTAATCTGCCAAACACAAAAGTGGACACTAAAGATCCAGGGGACATAGTTCAAAACAGGTTTAGATTCCAAGCAGCCTTCGCTGGATATACTTCACTACGACTTCTGGGCAACAATTCGGAATACGAATGTGTTTACTGCGAACAGCTTGAAGACGTCTTGGTTAAGCTAAAGAATGGGTTGTTTACAGGCATACAGGTCAAAACCAAAGACAAGTCTCAGGGACCATTCAGGTTTAATGACGATGAAATAATGCAAAGTATAAAACGTTTTGTTAAACACGAACTTGAATTTCCCGATTCTTTTTCAAACTACATCATCAGCACAAACGCAGGGTTTACATCAGGAACAAATGATGACAATCTAAAACTAATTTTGGAAACTGTAAAGAAGCATAAAGCTTCAACCAAATGTCTAAAAGAATTAGACTTTTCACAGAAATTGGAAAAGTTGAGCAAATTAGCGAACTGCAAAAAAAGCCTATCTCTTTCTGTTCTCAACAAACTTGGCGTAATCGATTGGGCAGATTTAGATAACTATAAGACCATTCTTGCGCACGACATTGGAGTTATAACCGGAAATGCCCACCAGCCGTCTTTTATTCTTGAGGCAATTGCAGAGGAGCTTATTACCCTAACCTCAAAAGCAGCCTGCCGTTCAACTGATTTAACAGAACCATCCTACTACAAATTACTTAGAGCACCTGAAGCCGCAATTTCCGATTCGGTCTTAGCAAATAAACGAATCTCGTTGGACATGGTTGATGCATGTTTAAACAAGCATTTGCACTCAGTCATTACATTGCAAAGCATTGGTCCCAGCCCAATTTTGCTTAAACCCAAAGGCACAAAGATAATGGAAATTAAAATGAAAGAGGGTTGCGTCAGCGCCGAAAACATTGAATTAATGAAAGACAACAACTATTCTGCTCGCAGACTTTTTATTGGCTGGCTTTATAAATGGGGAAAGACTGAAGCTGAACGCCAAGCTGACCATCTTTCACTTCTAGTTAGAAATGATTGCCAAGAAGCAAAGGATTCAGCTGAGAATGAAGCTTCCAAAAGAGGCGCCGCTGCTTATGGGGCTGAAATGTTACAAGATATCCGTGAGAGATTGAGAAAAAGTCATTCCACATTATTGAGTGGCTATGAAGACCTCCAATATCCACACTTATTAGGAATTGCGGGGGTTCTTACCGAAGAATGCAAACTGTGGTGGAGCAAACAATTCCCTATCGAGAAACAGGAGAATTCGTAATGGATCTTTTCAAAACATTAGCTGATCTTGAAGAAAATCCGAAATTACACCTATCTCGGCTCTTAGTGTTGCTCAGGGCATTTGAAAGCAAAAAAGGCGGTCAAGGTATCGACGGTAAAACTAAGCTAGTTAAGCTCGATTTTCTACTTAGGTACCCTGTCTTTTTAGAACGTGCGCTCAAAGAAAAGGAAATTCCCGAAAACACTATTGCAGTAATGGATTATGAGCGCAACAGCATTGAGTCGACAATGATACGCTATCGCTTCGGCCCATGGGACCCCCGTTACGACACCTTTATCAATTTGCTCATCGGGTTGGGACTGTGCGCTCTGACCAAGGAGAATCGCATGGTTTACATTGGTCTAACCCAGAAAGGATACGAAGTGGCGACCCAACTATCAAAAGCTGAGGAATTTGAGAATATAACCAATCGAGCGCAAGTATTAAAAAAGCACTTTGACCAAGGCGGCACCAGCCTCATGCACTTTATTTACGATACGTTCCCAGAAATTGTTTCGCTAAAATCCGGGGAGACTATAAAGTATGAATATTAAATTTAAGACGCTTGCCTTAACTTGCAAGCAATCTAAAGAGATTATAGATTTCTCACCAAGATTATCACTTTTCTATGGAAAAATGTCGTCAGGTAAATCCACTATCGCCCGTCTAGTGGACTACTGCCTAGGCGGTGACCTGCAGCGTACGACAGCAATTGGTAAAGAGCTTACTTCAGTCCAACTTGAAGCAACGATAGGGCAATATGACGTGATTTTTGAGCGACCTGAATCCGGTTCAGACCAAGTCCAAGTAACATGGACGACTAAAGATGGGCTATACGGTAGCGTGTCGGCACCCACAGGAAGTTCACAAACGCCGATATGGGAAGGAAACATCTGCAATTTGAGCGATCTCCTCTTTTACTTCTTAGGTGTTGAACCTCTAAGAATACCCAGTTCCCAATCTTCTGAGCAACAACAACCGGTACGTTTGAGCTTCCGAAACTTTATGTGGTATTGCTACCTCCAACAACACCTTTTAGATTCATCATTCTATTGGCTTAAAACAGAATACAAGCAGAGAAACAGTCGCTATGTTCTTGATTATATTGTAGGTGCATATAGCGACAAGCTATCAGCCCTCAAAACAGAGATAGGGAAAATCAAGGACGAGAAAAGTAGGAAAAAAACGGAGATCGAAAGCATAAGACCGTTTTTGGAGAAATTTGGTTATAGCTCCGAGGATTTGCTGTTAAAGGAAATAAAAACTGAAGAAGAGACCCTATTCCAAGTCAACGCGGAATTAGCGCAGATAAAAAAAGGGTACACCAGTGAAACACATTTTGTAGATGAACTCAGACATCAGCTTAGATTATTGGAAAGCGACCTGTCTGATCGTGAGGAAGCGTTAGGAGACATACGAAAAAGAATCAATGAGCAAACGACTTTGAAAGCTGAACTTATTGCCACCAAATTCAAACTCGTACGTTCGGTATCAGCTACAAACATTCTTGATAATGTTAGCTTCGAAATATGCCCTTCTTGCGGAGCCAAAATTGAAGAGACAATTGATACCGAAACGGATACTTGCCATTTGTGCAAACAAACGCATCCCCAGCAAAGCGAGGTGAACGCTGCAAAGGCTGATATAGTTAAGTTGGATCTCGACGCTAGGATTTTCGAACTTGAAGATTCTATCAATCGTCAGACGAAGGAGCAAGAAAAACAAAAACAAGAGTACTCAGAACTTAGAGTTAAGAAAAATGCTATGGACTCAAAACTTGCTGAGGCACTAAAAACATATGATTCCAACTTTCTGGCGGCATCTCGCCAAATGGAGCGCAAAATAGCAGCTTCCGAAGAAAAAATTCAGAACCTAAGAAAATCAGCAATGATGCCAAGAGCGGTAAATGCTCTCGAAGACGAGATAATGAACTTGGACGCCAAAGAACAAAAACTTAACTTGGAATTCGAGAGAGAGAAAGACACATTTATCACCGCCGAAGAACTGATAAAAGAAATCGAAAAAAGCTATTTGAATGCTCTAATCGCTATTGGCCTTCAAGGCGTTAATCCAGACGACAAAGTAGAAATTGACAGAACCTCTTGGATTCCGTATATTTTAGAGCATGGAAACAAAGAACATGCCTGGGATTTCTTCAACGCGGGAAGCGGTGGAAAAATGACAATTCTCAATGTGTGCTATGCGCTTGCAATACACAAAGTAGCTGCCGAAAAGAAATTACCACTTCCTAATTTCCTTATAATCTACTCCCCAATGAAAAACGTTGGAAAGGGCGTAAACCAAGAGGTCTTTGAAGCTTTCTACAAATATCTCTATAGTCTTGCCTTGGGTCCATTGGCTGATACGCAGTTGATAATACTAGAAACTGATTATGTTGAACCTCCTGAAGAGCTTCCAAAAATGGTTAGAAAAATGACTCCTGATGACCCTAATTTTCCGCCGCTGATCCGGTACTACCGAGGCCCCTAACACCACACGTAGAAAAGCTCAACGATAAGTAAAATTGCAGTCCGACACTTCTCTCCTATTTGCTACACAAGAATGCTTTAATTGGCATAAAACCACAGCAGAAAGCTGGTGGTAACGTGATAGACCCCTTGCAAGGCAACCCTGTTAAAGCCATTTTCCTCAAAGGCGATCCGTGCTGAATGCGATAGGATCCGCCTCCCGCAATCCTTTCGATACCTTACCTTAGAAAGTATAGGATTCCAATCAAGCTAATTTTAGAAATCTTAAATACCTAAATGACCAAAAAAATTGGCTGGTACCATAAAATTTGCTGTTTGTTCTGGGTTTCAGAAACTCTTCGAAGAAAGTACCTTGTTGTTTGTATGACAAACCAAAATCAAAGAAAATTGACGATTTCTCTGACTTCGCCAAAATTTTGTTACCGCCAATTTCGTTTACTCCGCCATAAAACGTAAGTTCGACCATGGTTTCTGCGCCTATTAACCATTAGAGTAAAGTCGCTATTTGAGTTTTCTGAACTTTGGCTCCCTTCAAATTAGTGGCGTGACTTGAGTTGAGCCCAAACTCGTAGTGTAAGGTCCGATTGTTTAATCTTCATTTTTTTCTAAATCTTCTTTAAGCAATTCTTGCAATAGAATGAAAAAGCGAATACTTCTTGAGACATACAGTTCTTGATCGTTTTGCCATGACCAGTATCTAAGTAAGCTTCTTCGAAAGGGAATTTATTTTTGCAGTTTGCGCAGGAAAAAACTAGAGTTATTTTGGGTCCTCGTTGTGAAGACTGCGGGAAGTTGACGTTTTTCGTTTTAAAATCTTTTTTTACCAAAAGCAAACGCTCGCATTTGCTAAGACATCGAGAATCATCTACTTTTCCGAAACATACATTTTTGCTCTTCCAACTGTCCTCGAAATCTTCACTTTTCCACACTTTTCTAACCCAAAAACGTATTTCGAAATGGTGTTCCGGTGAACGCCGGTTTTTGCGGCTATTTCTTCTATAGAGAAGTCTTTTGGATACTCTTTCTGAAGGAATTCCAAGACTATTTTTTCGATATCTTGGCTCATTTTGTTGTGCACTGGTGAACATCGTTATCAAACAATGCTTATATAGTTGGTTGTTTATTAATGTTGTGCATTAACGCACAGCATTAAAGGTGACGAAAATGGAGAAAAAACATATGGAGAATATGGAAAAAAAGAGTATAGACCATATAATAAAAGAAGAAAATGATCGAAAAAAAACTATGAATTTAGATGAAAGCTCTCAATTAGCAGCTATTTACGTTTCCGACGAAGCAAAAAAAGAAGTCGCCATTTCGAGACAAGTGGAGGAATGTCAAAAGTTTCTGAGTGACAGGGGGATGCTGTTTTCTGGTGATTTATTCATCGCAAAGGAAGGAGCTGAATGCATAAACGAACTGATAAGAGCTCGAGCTACATCTGGACGATTTCAGTATATGATTTCTTATCTTCTTTATCCAAGTAAATCAAAAGAAATTTTCCTCGGGGTAATCATCGCTTGGAACGTTAAAAACTTCTTGGGAACTATTCATTCAAAAATCGCTTTGAAGGAATAATATGACAGCGGAAAAAGAATTCAACGAAAGTACCATTTGCCCTTTATGTGGAAACAGAGCAAGCAACTTTAGCGTTGGTGAATCTAATCTCAGATTTCTTCGTTCACGGATTCAAGAAAAAAATGTTAACGAAGCTCTCAACATATGTGCTACCGCTTGGAACATGTTTCCAGAGTTAAGGTTGCACTCGGATTCCAAAGAAATTGTTGACCTTCTTCTTGACCATATTCAGCAACAGCTAGCTAAAGCATTGGTTCCACTCGAAATGATCGCGAAATTAACCTCTCCGCTAAATGAGAAGCTAGAAGGATTAATTGAAAAACTTCCCCAAGACGTTAAGAAACAATTCCAAGAGATAACCATTCAACTTGCAAAGGAAACAAAAACAGTTCAAGAGATTGCAAAGAATTCGGCCGAGCCAATCCAAAGAGATGTGAGGGAACTTTCCCTTACTATTAACAGTTTGCTGAATAAGCCCAATCTCAGTGGATTAGTGAAAGAAAAAACCCTTGAGTTGAGTTGGAATGAATCTTTCACCAAAGATAAAGTTACCAGAAAAGGAGGGGCAGGTCAGCCTGATTTGGTTATCGAGCCATTCGTTGATTTCAGCGGGGGAAAAATTGGTCAAAAAATCGTGGTGGAAAGAAAAGGGGGAAAGCAAAAATATTGTGGCATCCATCTCCAACAGACTATAGAGCATGCAAGGGTTGAGGGTGCTCATTTTGGGTTACTTGTTTATGATTCATCCGAGAATCTTGTTGAAGCACATAAACCGTTATTCCTAACCACCATTCAAGAAATAACTTTGGCTGTAACCGACGCCGAGTCGGGGACATGGCGAGTAGCTAGAGAAGTTTTCGAAATTTTCCAGAATATTTTGCCAGTTGGCGTCCCAGGACAGCATATCGATTTTAAAGAGTTAGAAAGGACCATAAATGAAATGGCATCAGTTAATCAAGAAATTGAAGCTTTAAGGAAATGCAATAATTCTACAATCACAAACTTGGAAAAAACCAGAAATCTAATCAACAAACTCGAAGAATCGATAAACGGGTACCAAGAGAAATTGAGATACTTAGTTCTTGATCAAGTTGCCTCAAAACGATTTAAGACACACATACCAGCGCCTATAAACTAGAAACTTCGTGGTTTTTAAAAGACATAATGGAGCGGCAATATTGGCAGACAAACGAGAAGTAAAAGCAATCCAACTTTTGGCAAAAGGAAACAACATAAAGATAATCAGCCAGGCACATTATGCGATACGTTCTCAAACGACACCTAATAAGTGGTATGACATTATTTGGCAAAGAGATCGTTGGTCTTGCCAATGCCCCGACTATCAAAAGAGATCAGGGCGTTGTAAACATCTTCATGCATTAGAATACTTTCTAATGATCCGAGACATAACAAAAGGCATGCAAGAGCAAGATGACCAAGTCAAGTGTAAATACTGTGGATCCAGTGAACACTTGGTAAAATATGGACCTAGATATAGGCAGAGTGCGACCACTCAAATGTTCAAGTGTAAAACCTGCGAAAAATATTTCACTAACAGAAAAGGCTATGAGCGAATGAAAAATCAAAAAATCTCGATCCTCAGTGCCCTCGATTTATATTTTAGAGGCATAAGCCTAAGAGAGATACAACAACACCTAAAGTCAACTTTTGGATGTGATGTTAGCTACGTTACAATATACAATTGGCTAAAGAAGTACGTCCAGCTTGTCAAATGCTTCACAGAAAACCTTAGATTTAATACGTCTGACCGCTGGCATGCTGATGAAACTTTGATCAGGGTTGAAGGTAGAAAAATGGTACTTTGGAACTTACTCGACTCAGGAACCAAGCAATGGATTGCGAAGCACATTTCTGAAACTAGGGGCAAAGAAGATGCAGTTATTTTGTTTAAGAAAGGGAAGAAAAGATCAGAAAATCCACCTAAAGAAATTATAACGGATGGGCTGCCAAGTTACCCTTTTGCAATTGATGACCAATTTGGCGCTAATCAAAATTCCGATTCAAACCAAAAAACTATTCACATAGTAGGTCCCTTAGTCGGAAAAATCAATAACAATAGAGTTGAAAGATTCAACGGTTCCGTTAAAGGTAGGCTTAAACCAATGGGGCATCTAAACAACAATGTAGGCGCAGACTTGTTTACAGATGGTTATGAAATTCACTACAACTATATACGAGAGCATCTTGCTTTAAATGGAAAAACTCCTTATGGAGCGTCTAAAGGTTCTGATGAAGGGTTGAATTGGCGACAGCTTATTGATAAGGCGTCAACTAAAGATTCCAACGAGCAACCTTAGCTCTGGCAATTTCGCTTTTAACGTATTGCGTTAACTTATAAGAGAATTTTACCAGAGGCAGAAAGTCTAGGCCATTGTTAATATCCTCAGGCAATGCGAGTCCAAGCAACTCTGCAGGGGTCTTACCAAATGCAGGCGAGCTTCTATCACGTGGTTTACGCGGCCAAATATAGTTGCGATACCATCTGTAAATATTAAAACTACTCTGTTGAGTCCAAAGTCTGCGATGTTGGCAATGCCGTTTATTATCACGTTGACCGAAATCGGAAAACCACCGTTCAACTCCATTCATTTTCGGATTTTTCCAATAATCTGGATCAGACTTGTTTAGTATCTTAATCTCGTCAGGAGCGAGCAGTGAAATAACAGCTTTATCCAAATCTGACGCGGCATCAATCTTTAAAGGTCTAGGCCTGGCGCCTGTGCGATCCAGCGCCAAGGTTAACGCTGATAGAGCACTAAACCACGACTTGTTTGCGCTAACCTCTCCCGAGTAGTCATAATCGGTTGCCTGATCTGTAACAATCGTTTCGTACATTTTAGGATGACCAGAACTCTTGTCCAACTTTCTTCCAAGAGGAGAGACTCTACGAAAAGGAAGGTTATTATGACGCACATCCATGAGCCAAGACCCCTTAAGAAGTAACGGCTCCTTTGCCAAATACCTGAGAATTATTGGCTCTGCTTCTTCCAATATAACGTTAACCGATTCTCTGATACGATAAATAGTTGGGACATTAATGGTAAGGGGTTTTAGATGATCTTCTCTACTCTTCAATTCTATTTCTCTTATAATGTCTGTATCTTTGTGGTTCAATGCAGACCAGAGAAGAACATGCCGATAAACCCATTCTGGAACACGAGAGCCGTGATTAAATGCGGGGGTCGTATGCTTACCGCACTTTGGGCAATGTTTTTTTTGTCTTTCCTCTATGTCATTGTGCCTAGTACCATAGGTACTTAATGGATGCCCACAATCCATACAACAATCTTCATCAAAGTGAGCTGGAAACCCATCACCATTCCTAATAGAAGCAAGCAACCCCGCTAGATTAATTTGATCATACGGGTTTGGAAAAACGGCAGAAATCCGTCTATGAATCAAGGGCAAAGTTATTGTAACAGGCAAACTTCAGTTCCACCAAATCATTCAAATAGACATCCATAAAACGAAACGTTAACAGCCCTCCAAACAAACGTTAACTTAACAACACCGCTACGGGTGTTCTTAAGTTGTCGTTTGAAATTGGGGGTCGATTGCTTCTTGTTAATTAAACGTTTTATTTTCAAGTGTTGTCACCGTTGGTTAAGTTGGGAGTTTGATTCATTTGGGCTGCCGATTTGTCTTTGGAATAGTATGCTTTTTTCACCCAGCTCATATGACTGAGAGAGAATTTGGGCACATTCAGCTTTGCATACTTATCTTGTGACCAAAGTCCAAGTGAAAATTCTGGTTTGATTCGTGTTCCGTTTATGTAATAGGCAATTTGTTCTTTGAGTGTAGGTATTTCCACATTGAAGGTTAGCTTACCTACTGATAGAATATCGCCCCATGGAATTTCTTGAGGGTCTATGACACCCTTATTCACGGTTCGCTGGTCCAGTTGCTTATCCCCCGAATATGACTCTTCGCGAGCTTTGATGCCTAGGAGTTCGTTACTTGGAGTTCTGTAGAATTCAACGTCCCACTCGCCGATCACATTTAAGAGCTTAGCTAATACAGAAGATTCAACAACTAACCCATCTATATCGACATACCTGCTGTGAACTCCTGGAACTGCTCGTAAGAATGCTTTTGAAGGAACCCACGATTCGGTCCAAAAAGGAGTACCGCATAAATTGGAACGTTTGATTACTTCCTGCGCTAAATCTGTTGTTTCATCTTTTATAATGCAGCAGAAATCGCCCGTGTCCAAGACTAAACCATCTTTTTCTCTATATTTTTCCCCCTCAAATGGCCCTGAGCTTGTGTATCGCCAATGATTCCTGATTATATCAGATTTGAGTTTTTGATTAGCCAATTTAGATCAAGTCTCCTCTGTTTGTTCAAAAGCTTTCAAGCGTAGAGTTTTCAGTCGCTCATCCAACGCTTTTTGATAGAGCACACCTATTCCTTGGCACACTAAATCTGCGTTATTTCTTACTGCACCAGATTGTTTCAGTTCCTTCGCTTCTTCTGCAGGCTTGCCGCATATCTGGACGTTGATTCTGAGGTAGTCCTTTTTCTTTTTTTCATACATTTCTTTTGCCTCTTTTCTATAAAAAACAGACCAATTTTTTGCCTTAAAATAATAGTTCAAAACTTTACGGGTAAATTTTGAATTTCAAATGATGCAAGTGATTTTAAATATTGTTTTGTAGGAAACAAAATTTAATAGCAGTGACATCCATTAATTTGGTTCTAAGGGCCATTTACATTGGAATATACTGTGGATCTCGGCAAGTTATCATTGATCTTGAAAACCTTTTCTCCAGTGGATGGTCTAAAGTATGGGGAAAATGTTTATCGCGTCGCAGAAGGCGTTTACATTCTTAGCGATAAGGCCTCTTTTTCTGTTGAAGAACTAATTCATTACATTAATGAGGAATCAGTTCATCATGATAAAAAGCCTCTCAAAAATGAAGACATTCAAAAGATATTCGATAAGATAGTTGAAGCTGGACTATCGAAAGAAGCAACCGGTGAATCCTTAAGGTCTAATAAATGCTTCAAGTCAGATAATATTTCCAGAGCGATTCTCAGCGATTTTTTTACAATTGATTGGGTACCGCGAAACGGCAAGAGTGGTTTTGGAAGTTTTTTATTTCAATGTCACCTAAGGACAGTCGAGTGGTGTTGCATCTATTTAGCTGGCAAGACTTTTAGTGTAGAAGAAATATCCGCGCTTTCTGGTTTGAAGCATACTGTTTGTGTAAATTCGCTACATGAGTTGAGTAAAAGTGACCGAGCAGAAAATGGGCAACTCGATTATGTTCTAGGTAAGTATAGACTAAAAAACGGCTCGGGTATTCCAACCGAAGAAGAAAAGATGTTGGAAGAGTTGTCCCGTGGGTATCAAGATCATCAGAATCATAGACCTACCAAAAAAGACTACATAATCGAAATCCTCAAAGAGCATGAGAGTCTTTCAGGCGCCGAATTGCACAGACACTTGATAAAGCTCGGAATAAATTGCACAGATAAAGCGGTATATCATCATCTTGGAATTCTAAAACATGCGAACAAAATTGAGGATGACCCTAAAAAAGTTAATGATGGACGTACACAAAAAGTTAGATTAGTTGAAGAAAACGAAAAGTTAGCCAAAACTGTGCTGTTGAAAAATATCAGAAAAGCCTTTAACCAAGCCGAAATTAATGTCGAGGAGGAATTTTTCAATAAAGCTAAGAAAACCACAGTTGCTAACTTAAGAGTCTTTTACAGACAACTTAACGATGTAGTTCTAGCAAAAGACAAGCATGAGTACTCATCATACCAGTTGTGGACTGACTTGTTTAGCCAAATGGATCCAACGAAAGGCTTTGCGGAGAACGTTTCGAAATTTGTTTCATCCAAATCAAATTTAGAGGCTGAAATTAAAAGAACCACTGAAGAATACAATATTTCGCCCGCACTTTTGCTTTTATTACACTTCTCCAAGATAGATCGCTAATAAAGTTAGACTGTTCCAGCGTTTTGCGTTATTCAATCTGAGTCCATTACTTCTTCGGTTTTTCATTTTCAAGCATTTTTTCAAATTGATATATATCTTCGTTATTTCGGAATGCCTTCTCCAACACCTCTTCTGACTTTGTAGGATTTTCCCAAATAGCTTCCAACAATTCCCGGACTTGTTTTTCATTTCGGGCTGCTCTGCAAGTTTTTTGCACACTTATAGCCTTACAACATCCTCTTTGCTGCAATTTGACATTGAAGTCTGCAGCCGTCAAAAGTTGAACATTCATTCTTGCAGCATATGAAGCCAAACTTATCTTATCCTCGTTCTTGAGCTTCACGTAATCTTTTGGGTCGAAAGCTTGACCTGCAAATACTCCGGTAATACCTTGTTTTATTTGCCTTCCATCCGAAGTGTCAACGCCGAACTCTTTAGTCCAACGCAAAACTTCAAAGAAGTCATCAACATCCAGTTTCCTTACTAATCCCCATTTGCATGAAAGCACGTATGTAATATCTGGGGCAAAAATGCCCGGCGTGACCTCCCAGACTCGGTCCACTTCTGCAGCTGTCCTTCTTCCGCCAACCCCCTTGAGTAAGTGAAGCGTGATCCTTCTGGAGTCCATTTTCTTCGTTCGATGATTTTGTGTCCAGAAATGAGCACCCGTCGTGAACCTATCAATAAACCATTCTGAGACCGCCTCCCAATTGTGTCCGATGCGATGTCTCTTTCCCTGAGTTAATCGTATGTAATTCTCTTTCATCGAAATCGCCGCTCTCAAATCTTCGTCTGAAAGGGACAAATGATAATAATATGAGTAAGCATCAAATAGCTTGATTTTCTGAAGCTTCGGATAAAGTTGCAAGGCCCTCTTCAATGCGTGTTTAGCTTCATATTCACTGCATTTAAGCTTCTCTTGAATATAGTTGAAGCCTACTAGGTCTTTGAGTTTAGAATGCTCAACAATGATGTCGGCTATGCGATGAACTCTCTCCATCGTCGGGTTCATGGAACTCCTGCCTTCTAAAGCAAAATCTGTTCGCTCAACTGCCTCAACGATAGCTTGTTCTCTCGACTTTTTCTGGTCAATCCAAGTGATTAAGTAACCTTCTTTAAAGGGCGTTTGTCGCTCTTCTAATTTGTAGCCTCTAACATAGACTAGCCCTTTCTTTTCGAACCTGCGGATGTTAGCCATAATATCTCTTGGTCTCACCGATTCGTTTTGAAGATTAGAGACGATTTCAATTGAGAACCATGCCTTTTCTCCATGTTTTTCAAGAAATTCTAAAACCGCGGTTGCTTTGCTCTTGATTCCTCCGCCTCTTGCATCTAGGTATTTCTTATCGTATCCAACAAACGCTAAATCGCCTTCTCTAATAACATTTTTATTATTTGGCTGAAAAAGGTACAAATGATAAGGTCTAGTATTCCTGCTGACCCCAGCTCTTCCTTTGAATATCCTTGCTGCCTCAAATACGGGAGATTTTGTGCGCAGAATAATGCCCCGTACCCAAAGCCTCTTCAATGCATTCTCGGTTGCTCCTCTGCTCAAACCCGTAAGTTTAGCAATATCTCTTGAACACTTCGCCGTGCCATCACTCAAGATAACTAACACACGGTTTTGAGAGGGAAATTGTTCCATAACCGAGCTGCTTCCAAGAAAATTTGTGACAACGTTAAATTTAAACCTTAATGCGAAATAGGATACTACTGCAAAATCAAAGCAGAAATAAAGCAAGCTATTTGCGTAAAAGGGGCAAAAAACAGGCTTGAATGCACGGGAACTAGATGGTGCAGAGGGTGGGATTTGAACCCACGAACCTCTGGAGGATAGGCTCCTGAAGCCTACGCCTTTGACCATGCTCGGCGACCTCTGCACAAAGTGGCTTCTCGTTAGTCAAATTGCCTTTAATGATAAATACATTACCACGGTTGGGGATTTAGACTCAATTGCCCAAAGATTAAAAATAGTGTGAAAAAAACTATGTCTCAGCAGTTGTCTGTTGGGCTATTAGTTGTTTTACCTTCTGCTCAATTTCATCTCGGATTTCTCTTACTTTTTCTATAGGTTTGCCTTTTGGGTCTTCAAGATTTCCATCCGATTGTAGGTTTGAAGAATGGCCCATAGCATATACCGTGGTCATTGCAACCCATTGTAACAATCAAGTCTGCGTCTATAGCCATATTTGCTGTTATCAGTTTTGGCTGGTTCATTGATAAGCCGATACCCTTTTCCTTCAAAACCTCAACCACCATAGGGTTCACGTGTTCAGCAGGTTTGTTGCCAGCACTAGAAGCGATTAATGTATCGGCGCCATATTTTTTTCCGAACGCTTCAGCCATTTGGCTTCTGCCAGCTTTTTCGACACAGACAAACAAAATCTTCTTCACGATCAATCTTCTCTAGCTTAATGCGGCTTCTTGAAGTTTTTCAATAGTCTTTCGGGTTTCCTCTTCCGAAGGATGGGAAATGGCGCCAGCGGGGCAGATATCTTCACAACCTCTGCAGAAAACTACGCACTTGTTTGGGTTTACTATGGTTCTTTTTTTTCCATCTTTCTCTTCCAAGTTGTAAGCGGTCATGTGACAGAAGTCGACGCATTTTCCGCAAGATATACATTTTTCATAGTCGATTTTTGGGTTCCAGGGAATTTTGTTTCGGGGAATTCCTTCGTATGTTTCTTCAGACATTCAATTCACCTATTTTTGTGTTGTCCAAAACGGGTAAATTTCCAAGTTTTCAGACAGGCTTTTCAGATAAGCCTTAACCTCAATTTCGTCTAAGTTGGGGATGCCGTTTTTGTCTTTGTGAAGGGGGATTTTTGTTTCTCTTAGTGCATCGCCTTTTGGGAAGTCGTTGAAGATGTAGTAGCGTTTGTCGTGGAGCATTATTATTTTGATGGTGGAGAATTCTTTGTTTTTTGAGAAGCCGTTTTGTTCAAGGATGAAAACTATTGAGGCGTTCTTCTTTTCAGTAACTATGTGTTTAAAATCTTGCCAGCTTCGGATTTGTATGTGTCCTTCAGTCAATGTTGTCACTTGGTGGTTTTGAGTATGTTTAATTAACAAGCTATTAATGTAAATATTTAAATATTGTTATATATTCTATTTGAAATCATGAACCCACCAACAGCGCAATAACAAAGATTCAAAGCACAAGTCTTTCATGCACTCTCAGACCCCGACCGACTTGAAATCCTTGAATTTCTACATGTCCACTCATCGAGATTCCATTTATGCTAACGTTAGTTTCGTTGGCGCAAAGGCGTAAAAAACACGCAATACATTATCCTGAGAAAGGATCGAACAAATGGCTCTAAAAATTAATCCCTCCTTTTGTTGCAAATGGTACACTTTTTTTCGCTTTTGTACCATAGATGTCGCTAAATTTATAATTAAGCTAATTCTATCTTGTTTGTGTAGGTCAGGGAGCAAGCTTTAGATGCAATGCATTGAGGCACAGAAGCGTGCTAATTGAAACAGCGAAAAATTAGTACGCGTTCAAGACTTTGCCTCTATGGGCTGAACATGCATAGTGTTGTGGCATCTGAGCTGTGAAGCAGCAGGTTCCAAACGGCGCAAGAATCTGCAGCGGTTAAGACACCACTTAGGTGGGCCGTATACAACAATAAGGCTCAGACTTGACCTACTACAAATTGAGTGGAAGAAAAATTAAAACGGAAAAACCGTAAAACTCCACTTTTTTAAATGTATTTAATTCCCTGATTTTATATTTTTCTTCGAGCAGTGGGCACCATATTTTTGTTCTTTGAGCCTTTGGAGCAAGGAAAGTGAAGGCTGAACTTCTGTTAAGCCTTTACATAAAGGGCTAAAAAAAGAGAACTATAGTCCAACAACATAAATTCGCAGAGCCAAAACTGGAACAACCACAACCAACCCAAACAAAACAGCCGTTACAGTCATCACTCGCAAAGCCTTCGTAATATGTTCCGCAGAGATTCCATGATCATCGCCCAACATGTAGTAGCCCTGTTTTTCTAGTTGTATATTTAGTGCTCCCGCCATGGCAGAGATGGTGAAGCCTGCATTGGGACTTGCGGTTTTGTGTTTGTCACGCTGCAGAATACGCCACGATTCCCGCCAATCTTCGCGCAACACAAAAGATGCAGCCACCATCAAGTAAGCTGTTAAACGTGCTGGAATATAGTTTGCTATAGTATCCAATTTGGCTGAGAACCAGCCGATATTTCGGTTTTCAACGTTCTTGTAGCCAACCATGGAATCCAAAGTGTTTACAACACGATAAGCAAACGCTCCTGGAACTCCAAATAATGCAAAAAAGAAGAACGGGGCGGTTATCCCATCAGTAGTGCTTTCCGCAATGGATTCGACCGCTCCAGAAATAATCTGACGCTCATTGAGGCTGTTTGGGTCACGCCTAACAATGTAAGGCAACCATTTTCGTGCCCCAGCTAAATCGTTCTGTTTTAGGGCTTTTGCAATGGGTTTGGTATATTGTCCCATGCCTCTGATAGCGAAGGTGGCTTTGAACAAGATGGCACCCACGATGATGTAGAGTATTTCGCCATATGGTAACGTTCTGAGCCAGAAAAGGAGCAGAAAAACTGGAAGCGCAACAACCAACATAATGGTTATCGCCATTAAGATACCATTTACTTTCTCAACTTTTGGATTAGGGTTTTTTGATTTGCGTTTGAGGTACGAAATCATTTTGCCTATACCTATTGTTGGATGAATCCTGTCCGGATACTCCCCCAAAACCATGTCAATCAAGAAAGCTAACGCAAAAATCAGAACAGAATCAACGAGCAATGAGAGGTCAAGCGAAAACATAGGTCACTACTCAAACTGCCTTTACTATCCGCTTGAATGCGTCAATCAAACGCACATTCTCCGCATGAGTTTTGACAGCAACGCGAATGTAGTATTCGTCTATTCCCTTGAATGAGGTGCAATCGCGAATCAGAATTCCCTGCTTAAGCATTTTGTTTTTTATTTCTGCAGCTGTTAAGGCTGACTTTTGTATGTTGATGAAGAAAAAGTTGGCATCTGGTGAAGAAAACTTAAACGAGCCAAATTTTCCTAACTCGGCCTGGAGCCATGCTTTTTCTGTTTTGATGAGTTCACGCGTCAAACTAAGATGCGCTTCATCTTTCAAGGCAGCCACTGCAGCAGCCTGCGCTAAACAGTTAACGTTCCAAGGAATCTTGGCACAAGATAGCACGTTGATGATTTCTTCGTTGGCTATGCCATAGCCGACCCGTAAACCTGTCAAGCCAAAAATCTTGGTAAAAGACTTCAAAATGAACAGGTTAGGGTACTTGTTGATTTTGCCAATCATGGTGAGGGCTTTTTCGTCTTCTACAAACTCTAAGAAGTCCTCGTCGAGGAAGACAAAGGTATTATGTTCCAAAGCTATCTCGATTATGTCTGTTAATGTTTCTTGAGGTATGAGCATGCTGGTTGGGTTGTTTGGGTTACATAGGAAAACAAGTTTTGCCCCAACCATTTCACGTTTAAACGCTTCCAAGTCAATCGCAAAGTTTCTTCCTAATTTTGAGAATTTGGGTGTTTCCCCTGTTTTACTAACTGCACTTTCATATTCGCCAAAAGTTGGCGCTGGCATGAGCGCTTTTTCGCCTTTTTTTAGAAAAACTTCCGCAAACAGATACATGAGTTCGGTGGAGCCGTTGCCGACAACAACATTATCCTTGGTGATTCCAAAATTACTTGCAATTACCTGCCTAAGTTCATTTGAGTTTGAATCAGGATAGGCAGCGATTTGGCTGAAGGCTTTTTTTGCGGCGTCAAGCGCTTTTTTTGACGGACCCAGTGGATTTACGCTTGAGCTAAAATCTAAAATGTCCTGGGGCAAAAGCCCACTTTCCTCTGCGGCGCCTAAAACCTCTGCGCCGTGAACGCATGGCTTAAGATTTTTAACGTTATCTCTAATTAGGCTCTCAATGGGCTTCATTATGTTTTTTCCTTCAGCTAAGCCGCTAAATTCCATGGTTTCTTTTTAACGTAAATCATATAAATGTTTGGTTGGATGTTCCATCCAAACCAACTTATCAGTAAAAGGGTTTTTGAATAAGCAAAACAATGCTATAAGATAACTTACGCAAGGACGATTCTTATGAGCGACAAATTAGACAAACACAAAATCGAAGAACTAAGACAAATGATAAAAGACAAAGACCCAAAGCAACCAGTAGAGGAGCTCCTCACAATATTTTGCGAGCGCCACGGACTTACCTCCGGAACATGCAGATATTACTACAATATTTTGGTTGAAAATGGCGATATCAAAGAAAAATAGCTTTAAGTTTTAAGCCCTCAATTACTCTGCAAGGGCTCACATTGAATGAACTTGTCTTCGTAGGTTTAGGATTAAATGACGAGAAAGGCATCACCGTCAAGGGTTTAGAAGAAACCAAAACGGCAGACGCTGTTTTTATGGAAAACTACACAAGCCTCATGCCAGACTTCAGCATGCAACGGTTTGAGACGTTATGTGGAAAAAAAATCCAAATAGTTTCCAGACGTGACCTTGAAGAAGAAAACGGAACCCAAATTCTCCAATCCGCCAAAGTGGGGAAAGCTGTGTTTCTCGTTCCCGGCGATCCCTTCATTGCAACAACCCATGTTACTTTGCGGATTGATGCTGAAAAACAGGGTATTAAAACCCGCATAATCCACGGCATATCTATTATGTCAGCAATCGTGAGCCTATCAGGTTTACATAATTACAAGTTTGGAAAAACCGTCACCGTGCCTTTTCCCGAGAATTTTTCGGAAACACCCTACAACGTTATCGCCCAAAATAAGAAGTTGGGGTTGCATGCGCTTTGCCTTTTAGATTTGAAGGCTAAAGAAAATCTCTTTTTAAGCATTAACCAAGCCATCAAGATGCTGAGGGAAGTTGAAGAAAAAAAGAAACAAAATGTAATTACGACAGACACAATTGCGGTCGGAATTGCAAGAGCAGGAGGTAACAGCCCAACCCTTAAAGCCGACTTCGTAAAAGACTTGGCAAGTTTTGATTTCGGTGAGCCACCCTACAGCCTGATTTTTCCAGGGGATTTGCATTTTATGGAGGTTGATTCTTTGATTGCTTTTGCGGGTGCGCCATCGGAGTTTCGGAGGCTTGCAAAATAAGCTTAGAAACACTCACTGCCAAATACATTTCCATGGCCGAAAAAGTATTCAGTGAACTCAAAAAAACTCAAACATCCATCAATTTGACTGAGGAGATGGTGGCTTCTGTTTTGAGTTACGCGAATGATTACTTAGAGGATGCAAAGTATTATAAGGCTCAGGGCAACCTTGAAACCAGCTTAACCTCGGTAGCTTACTGTGAAGGGCTGCTTGACGCTTTAAGATTATTGGGTGCTGTGAACTTCGAATGGTCAACAAACCCGGAAAAAAAATTGTTTTAGCTTCAGGCGTTTTTGACCTGCTGCATTTGGGTCATGTGCGGTTTCTGGAGGATGCAAAGAAAGCAGGCGGCAAGAATGCTAAACTTGTGGTTGTTATCGCCAGAGACAGCACTGTAGAGAAAACTAAAGGTAGAAATCCCATAATGTCTGAAGACCAGCGCTGCGCTTTGGTGGAGTCATTGAGAGTTGTTGATGAAGCAGTCTTAGGCTACGAAAACTTCGCCATCGGTGAGATAATTGAAAAAATTAAGCCAGACATAATCGCCTTGGGATATGACCAATCAGATATGGAAAACGAAGTCAAAGCATACATTGCTTTGCATAAATTACCCGTTGAAGTTGTCAAGATTAGCAAGTTTGGGGAGAATGCTTTAGATAGTTCGTCCAAGATTAAGCAGAAAATAATCGATAAACTCTCTAAGTAACGGTTGTACGCTTATGGGTTGCGAGAAGTATAAGCCAACGTTCATTCTTATCGGGGTAATGGTTGCTATCTACATTTACGGTGCAATCGTCGGCGGAGATGCTTTCATCACAGGCGACAACGTCATCTTTCAATGGGGGCAAGTAAATTATTCTGTTTTTGAAGGAGCATATTATCAACTTTTCACTTCAATGTTTATCCATGCCTCAATAGTTCACCTCGTCGGTAACATGCTCTTCCTTTTCATATTCGGTTTGCGTGGAGAAGAAATGTTTTCGTTACCTGAATACCTCGGAATCTTCCTCGCAGGTGGGTTTGTCGGCAACGTTCTCACTTTAGCTTTTGGGCCCAATTTTATTTCTGTGGGTGCCTCAGGAGCAATTTTTGCCCTGTTCGGTGCATGCGTAATTTACAGTAGGCGTTCAGTGCGGCAATCAATTGTGGGAGCGTTAGTTTACGCATTCTTCCTGTTTTTCATCAATACAGGTGCAGGCGTCAACATTTTGGCTCATTTAGGCGGGTTAGGTTTCGGTTTAATTGTGGGCTACTTAATTGCTACAAGACGCAAACCAGACCATGTGGAAAAAGCGAGAAATCCATATTCAGTCGCGATGCCGTTTTAGTTGCTCTGAGTGTAGACTTCAACTTTAACTTTGTTACCGTCTTTTAAGCTCAACGCTTTTCTTAGACAAACGGGCGCAATTATTTCTAAAACTGAAGCATCATAGTGACTGCGGAGAGCCGTTACTAACGCACCCTTAACTGTCCCTCCAATGATTACTGGATAGCATTTTACTAGGCCAAAGGTCCGGTCTTCATTCTTGAAACCTTTAACTTCAATTGCTGGGTACGCATCAAGTTCCATGCGGGTTTTGACGTCATAGTCAGTATTCAATTTGAGATTGAGTGTACCTGGATAAGGTTCAAAACCCATTTTCTCTACAATTTCTTTCCGATACTCCTCTTTTGTGATATAGTAAGCTCCTTCGCCTAAACCCGTAAAAACAGTGCCTTCTAGCGTGACCGAAGGTGGATAAGATTTCTCCATCAAAACCTTAAGACCCGAATACAATTTCTGAAGCTCTTTGGTGCCTTGCTCTTCAATTTTGATTAGGCTGCCGTCTGGAGTAATGTTGCGTTGTATCCAGCTTTTGCGTTCAAGCTCGATTAGGTATCTTGAGGCTGTTTGCTGGGAAATTCCAAGTTTATTTGCCAAGTACTCTGTGGATATTTTGGCGATTCTCCTGTATGCACCCATCTCCGCGAGTTTTAGGAGCATATAGAGATGTTGCCACTCTTGTTTCTCAGTCAACACAAGGACCTCAAGTAGTTTAGAAAATAAGAGGTTGCATATTTAAGCGGCTCGAAAGACCAAACCGCTAAATCTGAGCCAAGCTTAATGTTTTATTGCTGACTGGATAAATCGAGGCGTTGATTAAAGTGAACGTTTTTGATGAAATGGGTATTTACTGGGCAGAGATAGCGGACAAAAACCAAACGGAACAGCAGATTAAATTCCTAAAAACCCAGCTTAAGTCAGATGGTTACGTTTTGGACCTTGCTTGCGGAACGGGCAGACACTCAATTCCCCTAAACGAAGCTGGATATGGCTTGGTGGGTTTTGATGTTTCAACTAAACTGCTCCGAATAGCCAAGCTTCGGCATAAAAAGGTCGAGGTAGTCAGGGGTGATATGCGGTTTTTGCCTTTCAAACCCCAAGCGTTCAAAGCCGCCATTAGCATGGATACAAGTTTTGGGTACTTGCCGTCTGAGGCAGACGATATTTCAAGTTTATCTGAAGTGCAAAGGGTACTGGTTCAATCGGGCATTTTTATTCTTGACGTCTTTAACCGAGAAGAATTAACCCTAAAATACCAAGGAAAAAACAATTTTTCCAAGTGGAAAGAATACCCTAGCTTTTTCTTAAAACAAAAAAGAACAATAAGCAACAATGGTGATTGGCTCTGTGATTCATGGACTATTAGGGATAAGAGAGATCAGCAAGTTAGTTTTTTTGAACACTTAGTGCGTTTGTATAAGCTGGATGGACTGAAGAGTTTGCTGAATAAATCAGGTTTTGTAGTTAAGGAAGTTTATGGCGGTTATGAAGGGGAAAACTTTAGTTCTAATTCTTTGCGTCTCATCTTATTGGCTAGGGCAAAATGAACACCATGTTATTGTATTTCAAGAATGGATTTTTTGTATTTTCGCACAAAAGTTATAAGCGCCCATAGGAAACTGTGAAGAATACAGTGACATAGTATGAACACTTGGAAACTTCGTTTTTCAATGATTGCAACATTAGCTGCCATCTTTGGTTTAACCACATTAGTTTTCTCAGCTGTATTACTTTATGTCGGATACTTTGACTTAATAAGCGTCGGAATACTCGTCGTAATCCTCAACGTTGCCCAGTGGCTCCTGTCGCCTTACCTTGTAGGTTGGATCTATAAAGTTAAAGAAATGTCTCCGACCGAAAACCCAAAGGTTCACCAGATGGTCAGCGACTTAAGCAAGAAAAGCGGAATATCCACCCCAAAACTCATGCTTTCACAAATCCCATTACCCAACGCATTCGCTTATGGTTCACCTCTAACTGGCAGTCGAGTCGCCGTAACTCAGGGTCTTTTAACCCATCTAGACGAAGGAGAGGTTGAAGCCGTCTTGGGACATGAACTGGGGCACTTAAAACACCGAGACGTACAGGTTATGATGGTTGTTTCATTCTTGCCTGCATTATTCTACTATATTGGGTACTCAATGATGCTATCAGGTGTCTTCGGCGGAGGAGACCGAAAAAACAGCGGCGGAAACAACGCAATATTTGGCATTGCATTCATGGCCTTCTCCTGGGTCCTAACCCTCTTCACTCTTTATCTAAGCCGCTTAAGGGAATACTACGCGGACAGACACAGCGCCGCAATCGTTGAAAACGGTGCAACAAAACTCTCTACTGGACTAGTAACAATCGTGCAAGAAAGTAAGAATCCAACTAAACAACAAAAAGACCACCAGAAAAGCACGAGTTCCTACAAAGCCCTCTTCATTGCAGACCCGGAACGTGCAACAGCAGACGCGGCAGACCTAAACGCAAACCGAATAACAAACAAAGAAGACCTGCTAAGGGAAACTCTAGCAAAGCAACCTTCATCGGTTGACAAGTTCGCTGAAGTCTTCTCCACCCATCCAAACATAATCAAACGATTACGGGCGCTAAAGGAACTCAACGAAAACCCAAGCAACTACTAAAACAGAATACCCTCGCGTCTATTATTCAAAAATGGGTTCATCCTTTTTTCTTCGCGAATCATTGACGTTTCACCGTGCCCAGGATAAACCAGCAAGCTATCGGGCAAACGCACAAGTTTCTTCAGAGAAGCCCGCATATCGCTCATTGAGCCGCCTGGAAAGTCGGTTCTTCCTATGCTACCCGCAAACAATGTGTCGCCCGTGAAAACAAATTTTTCTCCTACAAGACATATACTCCCTGGTGTGTGCCCTGGTGTATGCACAACATTGAGGGTTTCATTACCAAATTGGACTAAGCTACCGTCCTCCAAGAGAACGTTCGCTGGGAACTTGCTGGTTCCTACAGGTTCAATGTAGTGTTCGTCAAGTGAGTGGATACATAAAGGAACGTTGAGTTTTTGTTGGAAAATTGTGTTTCCTTTGATGTGGTCGTCGTGCCCATGTGTGTTAATAATAAATTTTACTTTTAATTTGCCTTTGGTTATTTGGTCGAATATTGGTTTGGCCTCATTTGCAAAGTCCAGTCCGGGGTCAATTAGGATTGCTTCTTTTGTTTCTTTGGAAATAGCCATGTAACAGTTGGTTGATAACATACCAACCGTGAAGGTTTCAATAAGCATACGAATCAAGATGCAAATAAGCTAATGATAAAATAAAGGATTTGCCTTGGACATATCAAATTGGACAGTATAACCTTTAGTGTTTGTCATAAATGAAAAATTTCTTTTAACAGCAAAAGAAATTAAACATCCAAGATTTGCTGGAAACCTGTAAGCTTTATAGTACTTCCGCATTTACCGCAGCTTATGACTAACTCAGCAAGCTCGTCGTTGACAACTTTAGTGTCTAAGATTTGGTAGTTGTCTTCCGATTCATCATCAGGGGATATCGACAAACCGCATTTTGGGCATTTGAACGAGCCGTCACTTTCAGCACTAGCCAAGTCTATTTTAAATGCCGAAACTTTTTTGTTTTCCAGCTTTTTCATCATCATGTATTTTCACTCTTCTTTTCTTTAAATTTTCATTGAACGTTTTTATTAATTAACGATTATGAATTTCTATTCCATATGTGGAATCCATTTAAAAGGTTGACGCAAAAAAAGGGAAAAATTACTGATATATTCACCATTTTTTCTCAGGCATCTGCTTCTTTTTCAAAATTTTCGGGTGAAATATAGTCGCCGTACTTCTCTTTCGCTTGGAGCAAACGTTCGCGCTGCATGTAGAGTATTCCGAACATTTCTAGAGGTGTATCTGTGACGTTTTCTTGGTAGAAACGTGAGACCCGCTCGATTTTTGCCAAGTTTTCTGGAACACGTATGGTGAATTGTTTAATGTAGTCTTCTTTGACGTAGTTTTTGCTGAGCACTTGTTTGAAGAGCTTGCGTAGATCTTCATATTTTGGTATGTATCCCGTTGGTGTTTTTAGAGCGCCGACTTCGTTGTGGACGCGAAGTTCCATCCATTTTATCCAGACATGTTTGTCTTGTGGGCTGTTTAGGTATTTGTCGTTGCCGACTTCTTTTAAGAAGTAGTTGACCCCGAATACTATGGGTTGTTTTTTGAGTTTGCGTCCGAAATCCAAGTTGTTGTGAACGTTTTTGCCCATTGGAATCGAGATGAAGTCTTGGATGCTCATCATGTTGATTTCTGGGACGCCTTCTTTGCCGATGGTTGCGAATGTGGTTTCTGTTTCTAGTGAAGCGCCGTATGCGACTATGCCGTGGTCCCAGCTGAAGCTTTGCTGCACAGGTACGTAAGCTTTAGTGTCACGTCCACCATACATTATGCCGCCCAATTCGACACCGTTAGGATTGTCTAGTTCTGGGTCAACGTTTTCCATTGCTTTGAGGGCTACTGCGTATCGTGCGTTTTTGTTGGCGGCTGGAACATCGTTACCAGCTTCGTCTTTTTTGCCTTCATACCATGTTCCAGTGTAGTTACAGCCTTCTTTGGGGAGTTCTTGTCCCATCCCAAGCCAGTATGGTTTGCCATCCTTCACTAGAATGTTGGAGAACACTATTTCTCCCGGAGCCGTTAGTACTTTCCAAATCAAGGCATCATCTTTTGGTTTGACATCCTGTATTATACCGAAGATGCCGGATTCAACGTTCACAGCACGAGCCGCAGAGTCTATGTCTCGAATGTAGGCGATGTCGTCGCCAAGTATGGATTCGCCTGGAAGCATCGCTGTTGACGTTTTGCCGCATGCGCTGGGGAAAGCGCCTGCAAAGTAGGTTTTACGTCCGCCTGGACCGAAAACGCCCATAAGCAACATGTGTTCAGCTAACCAGCCTTCGCTGCTAGCTTTGCGGATTGCTAAACGGAAAGCAAGTTTCTTGAATCCCACGGAGTTTCCGGCATACTGGGTGTTGACGCTATAGATTGTGTTATCCATGTGGTCGATGTAAATTCGTTTTTTGTTGTAATCTACACTGACCATGTCGCTGTTAAGTTTTCCAGCGGAATGCAACACGCGGAGGAAATCGCTTTTTGTTCCTGCCTTCACGAATTGTTCGTATCCAGATCGGTAAAGTAGTGATTCAGAATGGGCGACGTACCAGGAATCAGTGCATTGTAAACCCAAAATCGTAAAAACCGAGTCAGCGGGTCCAAGAGCAATAAATCTGACGATCATGGTTTTGTCAACCATGGAACCTCGGAGTAACCCCATAACTTCTAGGAGTCCTTCTTGGCGGTCCATCTGATTGAGGGCTTTGCTGAGTGTGACGCCCTTGGGTACTAGGTATTTGGTAGCTTGGCGGTCTCGACCTTGGTCTTGTTCGCCATCAAAATGTACAGTGTGCCCGGGTATTGTGAGTATTGCTTGTTCTTCGCCGGTAGCGATTGATTGCTTACGCACGTAAGCTATGTCTTCGGCTGAGTCGCTGCAGATAAAGATTTTTTCAGGGTGACATAAGTCGCTTTCTTTAGCTATAAACTCGTGAACGTTTGGGTTGTCGATAGCACTTAGTTTTTTGAAGTCTGCGACGCTTAGTTTGGGTTGTAATGCTTCAAGGTATGGATTCATTGTGTTTATCAATCTCTTAGAGTTCGTTTACTGTTCCAGGTATACGTGGGAATGGTTGACATTCAGCGATATGTTTGACGCCTGCAAGCCAGCCGACTAAACGTTCCATGCCTATGCCTCCGCCAGCGGTGGGTTTGAGTCTGCCTTCCTTGGCCATTTTCAGCACTAGGGCGTAGTTTTCTTTTTTGACTTGGTCGCGTTCAATCTTCTTTAGGATTTTAGTGTATTCATATTCGCGTTTTGCACCTGAGAGGACTTCGCCGAATTGAGGCAGGAACAAATCGTAGTTGTCCCATTTGCCTGTCTTGAAGTCTTCAAAGTCATAGAATTCTCTTGGAATGTTGGTTACCCAGACAGGTTCTTTCGTTTCTTGAGATATGCCTGCTTCCCAGTCTGCACCGTATTTGGCTTCAAGGTCTACGCGGTCGTAGATTTTGAAGGGAGTCTTGGGTGCTTTGAGGGTATCGCAGCGGCACAGAGTAGTTAATTCACCTTTCATATCTTTCTTTAAGTCTTTGACAAGGGTGCCTATGGCTTCTTCAACCAAAGCGAAAACGTCTTGTGAGGATGCACCTTGAGCTTCAAAATCTAATTGGGTAAACTCGTAAATGTGCTTGCCAGTTTTTGCACGCTCCGCTTTCTCAATACGTATGTTGGGTGAGAGTATGAATAGTCTAGGGTAAGCGGTTGAGGCGGCGACGAGTTTGTGGATTATCATGCTGGCGGTGGTTCGGACTGGTTTGCCGTATATGTCGACTTCGATTCGTTTCTCGATGGATGCGCCTGGATCGGGCCACAGAGGGTCAGTACTTTGGCTTAACGCTACGGGTAGAAGCCATTGGAATCCTTTGTTAACAAAAGTTGTTGAGAGACTTTTTAGGGTATAAGTCATGACTTTGCCTATACAGGCTTTTCTTTCTATTTCCGTTGCAGTTAGCTGGTCTAACGGTTTGGGCATTTCGATTAATTCTTGTTTTGGCAATTTAGATCACTTGGAGTTGTTTTGGTGTACATTGTGCAGGGAAGGTAATAAATTTTCTACAATAAAACATGATTAATTTACAATAAATACAACTTTTTATAGTTGGAACCTGTAATATTTACATATGAGCATTAAACTAGACGAAAAAGACCTCGCAATCCTAACTCTCATCCAAGATAACAGCAAACTAACAGCCAACCAAATAGCCAAAAAAATTAACATTCCAATCACCACTGTCTTCGCCAAAACCAAACGCATGGAAGAAATGGGCATAATAAAACAGTATCGAGCTATCCTCTCAGCTGAAAAACTTAACCTCGGCACCGCCGCTTTCATCTTAGCAGCTGTGTCCTACAGTGCAAAAAACGATGACCAAACCCCAATATCCCAAAGGCAGGTTGCAGAAGAGATTTCCCGCTTCCCTGAGGTGCAAGAAGTGCATATAATTACTGGTGATTGGGATTTGCTTGTAAAGTTGCGTGCAGAGAACGTGGAAGCCATCGGCAAGTTTGTGGTTGATAAGTTGCGGTTGATTAAAGGCTTAGACAAGACCTTGACATGCATGGTGTTTGAAACGGTAAAAGAATCAACGAGCCTGCCTCAAACATTCAGAAAAACCCTTCTGAAGCCATAGTTAGGCTGAGCTTGAATAATACAGCAAAGGCAATGCCAATAGAACGGTGTTTTTTCCTTTAGCAGTCAGAGCATATTCTACCCTTAGGGGGGGACCATCAGTAACGTTTCTGGTTATGTATCCATGTTTCTGCAGCATCTTAAGTTTGTCAGAGAGCGTACGAGAATTGACGGTTAAGATTTTCTTAATGCTTCCAAAACCGATGGCGTCTTTAATAAGCAATGTATAGAGAATTTCCAAGCTCCATTTCTGGAACAGAAAGTTGAAACTTTCCTCGAGACTTTCGAGTTCATCCTTGAGTTCTGTTGGCGTAATTTTTTGTTTTTCTATGATTTCATTGAAGGTTACTTCTACGCCTTTTAACACTTGATTCATTCTGGCTTCAACGAGCTTGCGGAATTCCGCGCTCAAAGTTAGTGGGGCACTCATGCACTCTACACTCGGTGTGGTTTTGCTCACTTCATAATTTATTAAGCTTTACATATACAACAAGGTATACAAAGTAAAGTTAACTGGAGGAAACAATCACTTGGAAAAATATGACGCAATAGTTGTTGGCGCAGGAACAGCAGGCTGCCTTGCAGCAAAAACCATCGCTGAAAAAGGCTTAAAAGTCTGTATCGTTGAAAAGAAAAAACGCGAAGAAATCGGCGAAAAAATCTGCGGCGACGCCCTAGGTGAACACCACCTAAAGTTCCTCGGATTAGAAAAACCAACAGGCGGCGAACTCGAAAGTAAAATTGATGGCATAAAAATTTACTCCCCAGACGAAAACACCGTCTTCACTATCGCAGATAAAGACTTTATTGGCTTCCTTCTTAACAGACGTCTTTTTGGTCAGTGGCTTCTTAACAAAGCCATAGACAAAGGCGCCCTTTTACAGGACAACATGAACTTCCGTGCCCCGATAATTGAAAAAGGCGCAGTCGTAGGTCTTACAGCAAAGAATATGAAAACGGGCAAAGTCACAGAGATGCGCAGCAAAGTTGTAGTTGACGCAAGCGGCTATTTTGGTATGGTACGCAAACAATTACCTCCAGAAATGGGAATCGACCGCGACATAGCAAACGAAGACGTTGAAGCATGCTACAGAGAAATCCGCCAACTCAAACAAGAAAACGAAAACACAAACTTCTGCGAAATCTACCTAAACCAAAAAGCATCCCCAGGCGGTTACATATGGATTTTCCCCAAAGGCGGCGCACGCGTAAACGTCGGCTTAGGCATCTGCATGCGCAAAAACTACCCCAATCCCAAAGAACAACTCTATAACACAGCCTTCAAAAAACCAATCTTTGATGGCTCCTTAGTTTTGACTGGTGGCTCATGGTTTGACCCTGTCCGCAGACCTTTAGACAACATGGTTTCAAACGGAGTTATGTTGGTCGGCGACGCTGCCTCGCTAGTTAACCCGATTCATGGCGGCGGCATAGGACCCTCAATGCTAAGCGGCTACTTTGCGGGGCAACAAATCGTTGAAGCACTAAACAAAGGTGAACCAACAAAAGAAGCACTCTGGGGCTACAACAAGAAATACATCGACACCTACGGCAAGAAACAGGGTACGCTTGACATCTTCAAAATGTTCCTCTTATCATGCAGTGATGAAGACCTCAACTATGGCATGAATGAGAAACTCATGACCGAAGACGACGTACTTAAAGCAGGCATGGGCGACGACTTCCACCTAAACATCACCGAAACAGCAAAACGCGTCTTTAGAGGCCTCCGCCGAGTTGGGTTCCTCAACAGATTGCGCTTGACGGTTACAATGATGAAGGGTCTGAGAGCACACTACAATACCTACCCAGCCTCGCCTGAAGGGTTTGAGCCATGGCGCCTCCAAACCATAAAATTGATTGAGGACGCAAGAAAAAAACTCGTAGATTAGCCCTTAGCTAATCTTTTCTTTTGCTTTTTTTATCTTTTAGTTTTTATAAACGCTTAAATTCCAAGTACACGTGTGTGGATACTTACTGGTGAAAAGATGGTTTACTGTTCTAACTGCGGAACAAAAATAGAAGATGGAGCATATTTCTGTTATAAATGCGGAACAAAAACTCAAGTAGGAAAAAATGCAAAAGCTATGTATCCTTCTGATGAGTTACGGGACGCGTTTTACCAAGTTGGACTTGAACTCGAAAAAGCCTTCACCGTGGCGGCAAGAGAAACGCAATCAGCATTTAAGAAAGTTAGCGAGAACATGCAGCAAAAAAACGCCACCTCAAGTACCCAAGAAAATGTTGTATGTACTAGCTGCGGAACAAAGAATAGTTCTGGCGCGGTTTTCTGCCATAACTGCGGAGAAAAAGTAGCATCTGCTGGAAGCACCTAAAAAATGAGCACAGGCAAGACGCTTATTGCGTATGAAAGTAAGCTTGGAGCTACCGCGGATTCAGCGAGAAAAATAGCAGAAACCCTTCGCTCAAAGTTTCAATTAGAGGTTGATTTAGTTGACCTCAAAGTGCAGAAAACCGTTGATCTTTCGTTGTACCAAAACGTCATTGTCGGCGGCGGTGTGAGAGGCGGAAGAGTTTACAGTAAAACATTAAAGTTTCTTGAGAACGATTTAAGCGGCAAAAATGTCGCCTTTTTTGTTTCCTCTACTTGGGCTGGTACTCCTGGAAGCTATGATAACGCAAAAGCCAAATTTGTAGAAAAAACATTAACTAAATACCCCAAAATAAACGCCGTCAGCACAGAAGCCTTCGGCGGGCGCATAAGATATTTTAGAAAAACCATGGTAGATAACACAGATTTGGTCAAGGTTGAGGTTTGGGCAGAAGAACTTGGAAAGAAATTCACCCAATAAGTCAAAGGGCACTAAGGCAGGTGCTTTGCTTTGCCCTACATGCTGCATTGAATATGTTGAAGTTGAGTTTGACTTGGAAATCGACGGTGTAATACTGCATGATGTAAAGGCGCTCCGGTGTCCCGGATGCGAAGAAGAACTGTTCACGCCAGAACAATATGAAAAAATCAAAAAGAGAATTTGCGATTCAACAGAGATGTAACATATGTCTATTTTAAAAGCCAACTCAAATTTGTAAATGTGTTTTGACTAAAAAAAATCCTTCTAAAGCTCAAATCGACAACTTTATGGAGAAGTTGCTGCTAATGCTGCTGCAATAATAGAATTTTGCAAATCGATTGTTGCATCTTTCAAAACTAAACACAAATACACCGTTTTTTCACTGAAAGTTTTTCGGTTGAGCCGACAGAAGCCAGAGAAGTTGTTGTTGTTGCAACTGCGTTCCGCACAATGGGTGCAACAACAACCCATCTTTGGATTGGACAAAGTTCTAACCCAGTGATAAAGCCTCGATCCCTATTCTTACTTTCG